>NZ_JAGSYI010000001.1 GCF_025685625.1 Acidicapsa acidisoli | reverse complement strand
ATGGTCTTGACCAATTTCAGTGGCGGCGTATCCTCGGCAAATACGAAAGCTCGCGGCGCTGCCCCCGCGATAGCGAGTGCGGCAAACCAGAAGAAATACCGTTGGTACGAACGCATCAATCCCTCCCACCCTTCAAAACCCTGCAGATTTCAGTGTAACCAGAGGCAATGCCGCAGATGCGGCACCTGCTTCGATCAGTTCTCCTCGATCGAAGGCACGCCGCCACTTGAACAAATTGGTTGCCATTTATTCCGTGCTCACACAACTGCAATGTTCGCACCCGGCTCCGTGTCAACTGAACGATCTTCAGCTTCGTAACCAGCTGGGTCGGACGGTACGATCACGAAGATCGAATCATTGACGCAGCACGGGGAGATCCTGGCCTATGGGGCCCAGATAAGAACCTGGAAAAGGCATTCGGAGATTCAAATAGGATCTGATGGCCAAATACTCGACCATGAGGAGTGACGTTTCGCCACAGTGTGACTGTCCCGGTCACTTCTCATCGGCCATTGGACCGCGGCTCGAGGAAGGCTTTGAGAGGTAACCGGACCTGGTATAAACAGTAAGCCTGCCTTGTGCCTGAGCACGCGCTTCAACCTTGACGGAGTGATATCCACCAGCAGAGGCTCGTACTGAGTGATAGGCGATGGCGTATTGGTTCCGGATATCGCGAGCAACTTCGGCGGCCACCGAATCGACGTCTTTAAGGGAACCGGGGAAAAAGGCGATCCCACCTGTCTCGCTGGAGAGCGCCTGCAGGTCATGTCGGGCATGCCGCGACCGATCGCCCCCAAAGAGAAGACCGATGGAGTAGATGATCGGACCCTGCATGTCCCGAACGCGATGAATCGCGTCATCCAGGGTAAGCTTCGAGGAGTTGTCATCGCCATCGGTAATCACGATCAACACCTTCCTGGGTCGCGTAGCGGATCGCTCCATCTTGTCAGCTGCGGTCACGACAGTATCGTAGAGTGCGGTACCCCCGGACAGGCTCAAATGCGAAAGACCATTCTGTAACTCGTCGAGATCCGAGGTGAAATCCTGATCGAGATAAGCCTGGTCGGAGAAGTTGATGACGAAGGTTTCATCCTGAGGGTTGGAAGCTTTCACCAGATCGAGCGCGGCAGAGGAGACGGCAGTTCGCTTGCTGCTCATCGAGCCGGAATCATCGATCAGTAGGCCTATCGAAACAGGAGTGTCCAGGTGCTGCAGAGAGATGATCGTCTGGATGGTTTTGTCTTCGAATACCTTGAAGTTGTTCTTGGTCAGGTCGTTGACGAGTTCTCCTTTGTCATTGAGAACAGTGCAGTTCAGGACGACTTCTTCGGCGTTGACATGCAGCGTGTACGGACCGGATGAGCCAAGCTTGGAAGGCTGACTTGATATGGCAGTCGCGCCGCTCTGCGCGTCCATGGACGTTGAGCCTGCGATCAGAATTGTGAAGAACGCCAACGGAAGGGACGCCTTCATCATTTTGTTTCTCCCGGGTTCACGCCGGGCATGGGAAGCGACGTTCTATTGCCGAAGCCGATCTCCATCACGGTGTCTTTCGGAAAGACGATCTCTCGTCCCTTTCCGAGAAAGTTGTTATAGATGGACCGGCTCCCGCCGTACGCGCTCATGAGAATGCCGTAGGTGTGAGAACGAAAGGCGACGCCTACGATCAATCCGATGAGCTTGAATCCTGTTACGCCGCCTGCGATCGGACTTGCGTCTCCGACGTCGTTCCGACCTCCGCTTCCGATCAGGGCCAAACCCACGGACGCGCCGGTTGAGAGGTATCTGGTCTTCGAGGGGGTAGATTTGACACCGCCTTCGGCATCAAGCTGGGCATTGTCTGCCGAGTCGGACTGAACGCCCTGGAGTCGGGTGTCCACCGGCTGAACCGCTCCGTTCGGAAGGACGACTTCGCGGAAGGAGATGCGCAGTTGTCCGTTGCGATGTAGGCTTTTGGCCCGCCGCACCTGAAGCACGGCTCCGCGGAGACGAGTTCCGGCAGGAAGGATCAGGCGCTCCTGGTCGAAAAGCGGTTGTGAAAGCTCTGCTTCCACATCGAAGCTCTTCGGGGTGGTGGCCGAGTTCAATGGAGTCAGCAGGACGGCGTGAACAAGGCTTCCGGGCGGGGGCTGGGTCCCGATGGCAGAAAGCCTATCGGAGTAGACAACTTCACTACCGAAGTCGAGTGGCTGCGACAGTTCCGCTGAGTAGAGGGTCCCGGCGTCGATGTACTGCGGGTGCGCTGGAAGCTGCGCCACAGCATAGCGCATGAAGCGATGCATACGACCGGGCGCCTCCACCTGCTTCATGGCATTGTTCCACTGAGCGCGAGCCTGATCCATCTTTTGAGTAGTGGCATCTTTTACAGCATTCTTTTTGTGCTGGTCCGCGGTCACGAGCCGGATGACCTGCCCCGACCCGGGAACGATGGTTGCGTGCAGGGCGATAGGATGGCCGTCCGGCAGAGTGAGTTCGTCGAATTCCACATCGACCTTATGAGACGGAGTGAAATCGGCATTCAGAGCGCTCAGAGCTCGCGTGCGGGCCGGAATGGCATCAATCCTCGATATCCTCCCGGTTGCGACCGCGCCCACAGGAATGACCAGACGATCGAAGACATAGACGGGCTGCATGACACGCCCTGTGATAGGTTCGCCGACCTTCCGGACTCGCACCTCCTTGTCGAGGGCTATCTGCAATGAGGTGCCGGCAGGAATTGTCAATGCAATGGTGTGGGGTTCGGACGGAGGCTGCGGCGAGGCGGATGGAAGCGGAGAAATTGCGGCCTGTGCCAACAGGGAGCCAGAGAAGATCCAGAAAAAGAAAGCCATTGCCAGAACACGGGACACCATGCAGTAGGGGACCTCAGCACATAGAAAATAGGTATCTGCTAGCGACTGCCGGCCTCGTCGTGAAGCTTGCTGCCCTGGCACCCTGTTTCCTGCGTGGCGAAGGGCAATCGGAGAAAATGAACCTTCCAGCTAGCTGCTCAACCGCCCTGCGATGGTCCGGATGCTCCCGGGGACTCCAACCGTGATTCTAGCGAGCGAATCTGAAGATACGCTGAAGATGGGGGGAAATGTCTTGCTCCTTCAGGGAATCTTCAGCCACGCTTGGTAAATTGATTGTCTGTCCATTCCGAGCAGCAGCATCTCTTGAAAGAATTTCCGCAGGTGGCGGCAAGCCGGAATATCGCGCTTCAGCCGGCGACGGGAAGGTATATGCGAATCTCACAGATATAAGCGGGGTAGTCGAAATCGACGCGAAGGCCGCCACAGTTGAGCGCCGATGGTCCACCGCCCCCTGCAAGCAGCCGGTCTCGATGGCGATTGACAAGATCCACCATCGTCTGTTTAGCGGATGCCGCAGCGGAGTGCCGGGGATCTCCGACTATCAGGCTGGCAAGGTCGTTGCAACCAGTCATAAACGTGAAAGCCGAGATGTAACAATTAGCATCACATTCGTAACTAATCCTGTTTGAAGTCAAAATAGGCCAAATTCATGTTGCCTCCGGTCAGGATGTGCACAGTAAGGATATTCTTCCCCTTGCTAAGGCGAATCTTGAAGAAACTCGAAGCCAAGTTCCAATGGTGCCACTGACGCCAGGCCACGGGATCTGCAGGGTCATATGTCGTTGGGACCTGCAGCGGCCCGGTTGCTTCTTTTTCATTTACGTCTATTGAGATTGTTCCGCCACGGTTGGAGGTGTAAAGAAAGCCTGCATCGTAGGTTCCCTCGCGCGCCGCGTCAACGGTTATGTTGAACCACTCTCCAGGTTCAGTCCAACCGACGTAAGGCAAGTCTCGAGGAGGAACAATCTTGTCGAAGGGGTTGTCGTCAATTGAGTCCGGCTTCCGGTCGAACTTCGTATAGGAAGTATCCACCCCCTCATGAATGCGAAATTCATTGAGGTAGGTCCCATCGGCCGGATTTAACTCTCCACTGCCGTGATTCTGCGGGTCGGTATCGTGATATGCGACTCCTTCGCCACCCAGATCATAGTAGGCACACAAGACCCGACCTGGGATTTTCTGTGGACCGCCTTGATAGCGGGTGTCGCGATAGGGAAGGCCCTTGTACTGGCTCAAGAATGACTGGCAAAACGCATTTGTCGCCAACATCGATGCGGCAGTCAAGCACATAGCAAACACTCTCCGGCTCATCTCCAATTCCTCCTGGTGCCGATCAACTGACCTGGAATAGCTCGATCCCATTCGCTTTTCCTAGATTGCGCGAGTACTTCCGCTCCGCCGCATTGTTCCAATGCTCAAATACACCGAGGCTGCGGCATCGGATACCGTCGCGTTCAGGATCGTAGAAAGTCTTGGAAGGCGGATCGTTTGCAAGAGCGGCTTCGCGCAGATAGTTGTCGGCATTCGAAATATCCACGAGACGGGGCCACTCGGAGGTGAGAAAGTCGAAGCCGACCGAATCGATGGCAACGCCGTCAAGCGACATGAAGATGCTGCTCGGCCAGGCATCGTTGAAAGGGGCCATCTTCCATTTGAGTTGCGGTGGACCATCTGCGTTGTCGCTTCCATAGAGCCCGTCGACGATAAAGAGCATGGTTTTCTCGCCAAGATCCTTGTGCCCAAGGTAATCGACGAATGCAGAGTAACTTGCTGAACCGTCGTTGTTGTGACGGAAGCCATCGTGCGCGTTCTTGCGCCAGTCGGGATTGATGCTTGTAGCTCCGAACAGATTCTTCGCGCAGAGAGTCACACCTGAGCTAACGTGTCCTTTCAATAGGGCCGCATCTATAAGATAGGTAGCTTCGACTACCACGGTATCGAGTCCCGAAGCATTGCGGCTTGTAATCGAAAAAGGGATCGCATCGGGTTTGAACTCGGCCTTCAGCCGCCCGTCGCCTCCGATATGATCCACGAACACGACGCCTGGAAACTCGTGGTGAATCTTGTCGTAGAGATTGCCCGGGATGAACCGGCTGGAATCGAAGACGGTGATCGATGATTGCGGTACTTTTCCTGGACCGGTCAACTGCCGAACGAGTGAGAGAAGCAAATGGGGAGACGAGTTCAGACGGTCGATCGTTCCATGGTCCGTCGTGTTGTTGAGATTGGCCTTGATGGCGATCTTTTCGCCGGCCTTGTAGCCTGCGTTACCGCGACCATGAGTGCGATTGAAGTGATGAAACATCGCGCTCCACGCCTGGACATCGTCTTTTTGGTTGGTAAGACTGCGGATGGAGCGGGAGACCATGCGGTCAATGACAGACTGGTTATTGTTGGTGTCTGTCCACCAGGAACCGGTCCCATCCCAGGTTACCGCTGCCGGATCGTGCGCCCAGGTAACCCGGCCGGGAACGATACCGCGGGGAGCACCTAAAGGAGATGTGGGTTCGAACAAAGAGGAAGGCAGACTGCTGGCAGCTGCAATGGACAGGGCGAATTGCCTGCGGGTTATCTCCATGTTCGTCGATTCCTCCATTTAGAAATCATTTGTTCCGTCAATGCTAGTGAACGGCTTCGAGCAATGCAGTTACCACGATGCATTTCTATCCTCCAGGCGCGTAGACCTGAAAAAGAGGGGACGCCCACGGTGGAGCGCCCCCGAGGAGGCAAGGGGATAAGAGACGACTTCCAACTTGACCGCACGAATTAATGAGGTTTCGGTTGCTCGAATTCATCTACTGCTTCTATCAACGCCTGTAACTCGCAAAATGATCAGCAGCGAAAGCTGGCGGATCTTGTGGATCGATGTGGACACGATGCTCGACCTTCCGAGACGCGGCCGGTATACGTGGTCATTCAATCAAAGTGAACCGTGCCACTGGCCTAAGTAAACCGGTTCACTAAATGCACTCATTGAATCTCATGCCAGGAAGATTGTCAAGGCGAAAGAATCGAACGTGATACGCTGGCCTTAAATGCAATCGAGGTTATGAAATCTACCGCTTCCCAACGCGCGTCACGGGCTGATTCGGGTCACCGAATCACATTGAAAAAGTTGGCTGAGCACCTCGGCCTGTCTCGGACGACGATTTCGATGATTCTCAACGACGTCCCTGAGGCGACACGCTTCCCGGAGGAAACTCGGCAGCGTGTCGTAGAATCCGCAAAAAAACTTGGCTATCGCCCCAACTATTTCGCTCGTTCGCTTGGGAGCAGGCGCACATATTTGATCGGAGTCGTTGCGCCCGATTTCGGTAACGGTTTCGAGGCCGCGGTACTCAGCGGCTTCGAGCGCCGTCTGTTGAGCACAGGTTACACATCCTTAGTCTCAACCCACCTCTGGTCGCCGGAACTTCTCCGACGCCATATTGAAACTCTTTGCGACCGAGGCGTCGAGGGGCTGCTGCTGATCAACTCAACCCCGAGCGAATCACCGGGAATCCCCGCCGTGACGATCTGCACTGACCGCTGCCCCATATGGAGTACGCGGATTTCCATCGACAATGCATTCGGTATTCGTAAAGCCATCGATCACCTCGCGAGCCTTGGTCATAGAAAGATCGCGTTTATCAAAGGCCCTGAAGGAAGCGGCGACACACAAGAACGCTGGGAGGCAGTCCTTTCAACATGCAAAGCCCTTGGCGTTCGAGTAGACGACCGTCTTACGATTCAGTTGGAGCGACTCGAACCGGGCACGCGCCAGACCGAAGCGGGCCGCATCGCCGCAGAGGACTTACTCCGTCGCGACAGGCCGTTCACCGCTCTCGTCGCTTTCAATGACATCTCGGCCCTCGGTGCTATGACTGCGTTACGAGAAGCCGGCCACAGAGTACCTGAAGACGTTTCGGTCATCGGTTTCGACGACATCGAGTTCGCAAGCATCGCATATCCGACACTGACAACCGTTCGCCAGCCATTGCAGGAAATGGGTGCGACTGCGGCGGAACTCCTTATCCGCAAGCTCGCGAAGGATGAAAGCGTGCAGAACATTCGTGTTCGTCCTGAGTTGATCGTTCGATCGTCCACCTGCGCGCCTGTGTTTGCTTCCGCAAAAGGTAAGAGGCACACGTCAAAAAGTGCTCGCTGAACGGGAGTGCTGACGGATTCACGCTAAAGCGCCAATGCACTCAGCCGGCCAGCTTACTCCTCGTAAGTTAGCTTTTCGATAGTCATCCCGTGACTCAATGAATGGGGCAAGGATTTAGCGCCAGCCGAGGGTTGGAGCGACCGTGTTGAGAATAGCCTCCATAACATGCACATTGTAGGCAACACCAAGCTGGTTTGGGACGGTCAGTAATAGGGTGTCGGCCTCCGCAATTGCCTCGTCTTTCCTAAGCTGCTCGATGAGAATATCTGGCTCGGCAGCGTAACTGCGGCCGAAAATGGCCCGTGTGGTTTCGTCAAGGAAACCGATTTTGTCCTCTGCCTGAGAGCCTCGTCCGAAATAGGCGCGATCGCGGTCGTTGAGCAACGCGAAAATACTGCGACTGACGGAAATACGCGGAGTCCGCGTGTGGCCGGCTTCCTTCCAGGCTGCGCGGAAGGAGCGAATCTGCGCGGCTTGCTGGATGTGGAGCGGCTCACCGGTCTCGTCGAATTTGAGAGTTGAGGTCTGCAGGTTCATTCCCAGCTTCGCAGCCCACGCAGCTGTTGCGTTGGAAGCAGACCCCCACCAGATCCGATCACGCAATCCATCGGAGTACGGCTCAAGGCGTAGAAGCCCCGGAGGATTGGGAAACATCGGACGCGGGTTCGGCCGCGCGAAGCCCTTCCCGCAAATCAGCTCGAGAAATTCTTCGGCGTGCCGCCGGCCCATGCCTGCATCGTTCTCGCCTTCAACCGGGCGGTAGCCAAAATAGCGCCAACCATCGATGACCTGCTCGGGGGAACCGCGACTGATTCCCAACTGCAGGCGCCCACCGGCGATGAGATCCGCAGCACCAGCGTCCTCCGTCATGTAGTGAGGATTCTCATACCGCATGTCGATCACGGCGGTGCCAATTTCAATCCGCCGGGTCTTTGCACCAACCGCGGCGAGCAGCGGGAATGGTGAAGCCAACTGTTGAGCGAAGTGATGCACGCGGAAGTAGGCTCCGTCCATTCCCAGGCGCTCAGCCTCAACAGCGAGATCGATGGACTGCAGGAGCGCGTCGCCCGCAGACTGAGTTCGCGACTGCGGTGAAGGTGTCCAATGACCAAATGAGAGGAATCCAATTTTCTTCATACAAACTAGTTTTCCATTCCTGTTAGGAGCTACAGCCATCTCCACGTAGCCCGGACACCCTTACGGCCTTGGCTTTGTCAATACGAAGCCACTATTCCTGCATCGCAGGCTTCGCGGCTAGAACGTCCTTGAAGCTTGCGCGATATTGGAGAAAGACCAATATCCAGAGCACGGACGCTACCAGTGCTGGAGCAATGCTCGCCGGCGCAAACATCAGATGAAACGCGAGTATGTTATACAGCTCCGCCGCCAACAGCGTGAGCGCGAGCGGTATAAAGAGGCCCGAAAGCAAAAGCAGCCCGCCAATCAATTGCACGGCAAAGAAGAACGCGGCAAAATGCGAAGAACTGATCGCGATAAAGAACTGTATCGCAAGGGGATTCGTCGGCGGCGGCTGGTGGATAAAGTTCAGAAATCCGTTCAGGCCAAAGACCGTAAACAGCAGCCCCAACAGATAGCGCGCAATGACAGAAACTATCTTCATGTGGTGTCTCCTTTAGATTGACTGCGCGTGCGATTGCACGACCTGAAGGTGCGGCGCTAAGAACACATCGCGGTCCTGCCCGTAGTTGAGCGCCGCGGTTCCGCCGGTCGTGAGGAAAGTTGCATCTACCACACCGAGGAAGCCAAAGACCGACCGCAGATATGGCTCGACAAAGTTGAAAGAGGCCATCTGCGTCTGCGCATCATAGATGCCACCGGTCGCGATGATGAAGGTCGCCTTCTTGCCTGTGAGCAGTCCTTTCGGCGTTCCATCCGCATAGGAAAAAGTTCGGCCCACGCGCGCGATCTGGTCGATCCAGAGCTTGAGCACCGAGGGCACCCCGAAATTATGCATCGGCACTCCGAAGACGTACTCATCGGCCAGCTCAAGTTCGGTGAGCAGCACATCCGAAAGCGTCAGCAGTTCCTTCTGCTGTGGAGTGCGCGCCTCTTCCGGGGTGTAGGCAGCGCCCACCCATTCAGCGGTGACAGGCGGGATCGGGGTTGCGTTAAGGTCGCGGTCGACGACGGCTCCATCCGGGTACGAAGACTTCCACTGGGTAACAAACGCACCGGTAAGCTGACGCGAGACGGATCGCCCATACAGCGGGCTGGAGTTGATATGGAGAAGCGTGGACATGTGAGAAAACCTCCTATGCGACAAATGATGTTTAATCAACATATGTTGATTCAATAAATCGACACATGTCGTTTATGCATCTATTGCTGCAGAGGAGGCTATCCTTAATAGGCGCAATGGCAGAGACAGTCCAAACCGGTAACACAGCAGAAAATACGGACCCCCGAGTCCTCCGCAGCCGTCAGATGCTGATGGAGTCCCTACTCAGGCTATTGATTCGCAAGGAGTTCGACGATATCTCCATTCAGGATATCGCCGATGAAGCCACCCTGAACCGGGCTACCTTTTATCTCCATTACGCAGACAAGAACGCTCTGCTGCAAGCCATGACAGTCGAACGCTTCCGTGGTCTGGTCGCGCGCCGCGGTCTTTCCTTTACAAACTGCGATGGGGCGCTGCGCGCCATTGCGCTGGGAGTCTGCGATTATCTCTCCGAGACTACGGGCTGCCCTGGCCAATTGACTAAGATGCCCCTCGAAGGCTCGATCATCCCGGTAGTGGAGGGCATGTTTCAGGAAGGCGCCGCGAATCACGCGATGGCGCCTGGCGCCGATCCTAAACTGTTGGCGACCACAGCTGCCTGGGCCATCTTCGGGGCCGCTCGGCGATGGTATCAGACACCTGACCGCATCCCGGCTGAGGAAATGGCTGCCAAAATTGAAGCGATGGTGAAACCGATCTTCCTTACCGCTTCCATATAGGTTCGCTGAGGTCGTCCTCGCGCCTGTAGTCAACAGAACAGCATTTACGCGGACTAGTTCTCGAAAAGGAACCCTATTCTGGGTCCATGAGCGAGTTACTCGGAACGTAGCGCTTCCACCGCGTTCACTCTTGCGGCACGCGCCGCAGGCACAGCTGAAGCAATTACGGCCGCACCCAGAATGATCACGGCGGAACCGACAAACGCAAGTGGGTCCGGCTGATTGATATTCGTTATGTATTTGGCGATTGTGCGTGCCAGAGCAAAGCCCACCATCACACCTGCGCCTACCCCGATGCCGGCCATCGCCACGCCCTCTATGAGAACAATGGTGAGAATGTTGCGCGGCAGAGCGCCCAGGGCCATGCGGATTCCGAATTCGCGCGTACGCCAGCTCACAGAGAAGGCAAGAACGCCCGCGACGCCCACCACGGAGATTAAGAGTGCGACGGCGGCGAATCCGCCAAACACAATCGCGTTGAGGCGGTCGGGCGACAGCACCTCCGCGCGAACATCTCCAAGCGTGCTGGCCTTTTCCACGGGCTGGTCTGCCGATATCCCGCGAATGGTTTGTGTGATGGCCGGGACCAGAGCATAAGCATCCTGATGTGCGCGCACGAACAGGCGACCGTTCCATCCTTGTTCCTGTTCGCTCGGCTCATAGATCGTCATGGACGGAGACGGGATGATATTTTCATCGTCGAAGTCGGGTACCACGGCGATGATTCGCCTTGGCTCGGTGCTGATGCCGATAAACTTCATTACCCCGTCCGTCCACCACAGTTTACGGTTCACTGCGTTCTGCCCAGGATAGAGCATCTTTGCAAGGCTCTGACTGATGATTACCACGCATTCGGAACCGCCCTTGTCGCCATCATTGAAGTCGCGACCCTCCTGAATCGGCACTCCGAAGGTGTCGAAGAATCCCGGCGATATCACCCGGAACTTTCCGCGAAAGTCCTGACCATCCGCGCGTCTTGCGCCCTGCGCGGCAAATTGAAAGCTGACGTTCAAATGATCGTCACGCCAGGGAGCGGCGAAACCGGAGGACACGTGCTCCACTCCCGGCAGCGCGCTGACCAGGCGTTGCACCTCGCGATAGAACTCCTCCACCTGCTGGGGTGTCCGCCCATACGACATCTTCGGAAGATTCACTGCCAGAACGTTGGCCGAATCAAACGGCGGCCGCGTCTGCTCCAGCACAAAGAGAGTCTTCATCAGCACACATGCTCCGGCAAGCAGCAGGAATGAGGCTGCGATCTGCGTAACAGCAAAGATGCGGAGACGCTGGCTGCTCCCTCCAGCCACACGTGTTCCCCGGCCGGTAAGGCCGCCTTGCGGGGCGTTTGACGAGGGAAGCCGCGGAATGAACGCCAGGAAGACGGCCGCGATCAACGCCAGCGCAATTCCAAACCACACCAGGCTGAAATCGAGCGTGAGCTCCTCGGCGCGCACTGAGAAGCGCGATGCATAACGACCCAGCACGGCTACCATCGGTATGGCGAGCGCCACTGCCGCCACTGCCCCGCTTCCGCATAGCACGAGGCTCTCAGCCAACAGAGAACGGCGCAGCACTGCAGTGCTTGCGCCGAGCGCCGAGCGTATCGCCAGCTCCGGCTCGCGGCGCACCGTTCGCGCCAGCACCAGATTGGCAACGTTCGAGCTTGCAATGACGAAAAGCAAGCCAGATGCCGCGAAGAGTATCCACAAGATCGTATTGGCGCGCGAATTGATCTGCTCATGCATGCGCGTTACGTCGATTTTGAAGTGATCCTCCGGCTTATACACTTCCGGGTGTGCCGCCACCATGGCGCCGTATACGCTGCGCAGCTCCGCTCGCGCATTGTCGACACTCGCGCCGGGAGCCAGTCGCGCAAAGACCTCCGTCATGCGATGCTCGCGCCCCGTCACCATGGTGGCAGAGAGATGATGCGGGCTGGTGACGATATTGGCGATGATCTCCGTTGCCACCGGATAGGGAACGGATGGTTCCAGAACACCAACCACCGTCGCGGAGCGCGCGCCACAGCAGCTCTCCAGCCGTACCGTCTTTCCAATCACGCTGGGATCGGAGTGCAGCGACGTCTTCCAGAAGTGATAGGTCAGGACCACAGCTCCGGCGGCGTTCTGACCGTCATCGGCCGTAGTCAGCAGGCGTCCAAGCACCGGGCGCAGACCCATCACCTCGAAGTAGTGTCCATCCACCACGCCCGCTGGAATCTCGCGCGGCGTGCCGAGACCCACGACCGTAAAATCTATCTCTGAAAATGTGCCCAGGTCCTTAATTGACTTCAGACCATTGCCGATGTCCTGGATCTCGGGGACCGAAAACGCTGCGTTGTCTTCGCCGATGCCCGGAGCGCTCTGGCGCAGGTAAAGCAACCGATCTTCGTCGCGATTCGCCAACGGACGCAGCAGCACTGCACGTACCACGCTGAAGATTGCGGCATTGGCTCCAATACCCAATGCCAACGTAAGGGCGACTGTAATCCACAGCGCAGGAACTCGCGCCAGGGAACGCACGGCAATTTTCAAATCGCGAAAGAACGACATATCGGACCTCCGTTCAGGTGATTTTCTTTGCCCCATACAAACCAGGATTCCCGGCGACTGGTCTTCGTCGCTGCAGGCCGGCGCTGCCACGATCCTGGTCATTCTTCCGGCGGCTGGCTCTCAACGTGCCGTGTTCTTTCGTCGGCGCTGCTCGCTTTCCCTTATGATCTCGCTCAAATCCGCAACCGGCCGTATCTCAATCGGTCCAAGTCCATACTTAAAGCCTGGCAGCTGTGAGACAAGCTGAATGGCGTGATTGAGGTCTCGCGCCTCAAGGATATGAAGACCGCCGAGCTGTTCCTTGGTTTCCGCATAGGGGCCGTCGGTCGTGGCGATTTTGCCGTTTTTCCAGTCCAGGGTCAACGCGGTCTCCGGAGGTTGAAGAGCTACTTCGGCAACAATATGTCCGTTGGCGCGCAGATAGCCATTGTACTCAAAGCATTCGTCGAACATTGCGTTTCGCTCGTCCTCGGTCATCCCTTCGATTTTTCCTGGCTCGAGGTATCCCAAACAGATGTATTTCATCGCCCGTCTCCTCATGTTGGGGGCCAGCGGCGGAATCTTGCGCACTGCTCGTTCAGCCTATAGTCGCCGGGCACCGCGAAAATCGACAGCAGAGTCAATTTTTAATTGCAATTCCTTCAGCCGCACTGCGAGGAACCGATGCTCTGGCCCGCACCGAACCTGGGCCAACGCATTCTCAAACGAATCACGCGCTTTTGCAACCCCTCCCAGCCTGCGGACTAGCGATCGTCGAAGACCAGATACACGACACATTTCGGGCTGGAGAGAGAATGAGGATAGAGTTGACAGCAAAGCCTCTTTGCGCTCCAGGACACCGCGCGATGAGCGCGTCCCGAGGATGAGTACTGCAAAGTCGGTTTCCCGGAAGTGAGGGCGACAACCGGATGACAGCCTTGATGACCGAACTCTCAGGCGGGGTTCTTCAGAAGGTCTGCCACTGTCTTCAAGATTTCGTGTGAAAGCACCTCATCCGATACGGCGCGGGCCAGCGACATCGCTCCGACGAGCGCGCTGAAAGTCAAGATCGCTCTCGATCTGGCCGCGCGCTTGTCCTTGCCTGGCAGCAACCCGGCAATCAGCTCAATGTCATCCCTGACGTGTTCAGAGGTAAGCGTGCGGGTCCGCTTATCGCTGCGAGCAATCTCGGGCGCCAATGCGCTGAAGGCACAGCCCGCACCTGGGTTCTTGCGGTGCGCATCGCTCAAGTAGTCATCGATGAGCTTCTCAAAGAGTAGCGGTTGTCCGCCAGCTTCAGCGGCTTCCTTTTGGCGCTGCCAGACTCCGAATGCATCGCTGACTGCCTCGGCCACCAGTTCGTCTCGCGAGTCGAAGTGCTTGTAGAAGCCGCCCACCGTCAAGCCGGCCTCCTTCATCAACTCCGCAATTCCGAATCCTGCAAGGCCCCTTTCGCGGAATCTCTTTGAGGCAATGGCAACGATGCGCTTATGAGTTTCCTCCTTCTGGGCCTTGGAATAGCCCATATCAACCTCCCCAAAATAAGCTGCGACCAAATCAGGATTAGGAATCTAATTTTACATCAGGATTATAACAATAATCCTGATGGCTTGGCGAAGGCCAGGACGCAATCAATTCGCGACCTGCAGGTGGTCTCGACCGACATTAACAATTTCCGGGTAGCGGCCTAGCGCCGCAGACCAGGAGTGATATGGGAAAAAGGGAGAACCAATATGCGTGCAATGAGAGCGGAGCAATTTAGTGGTTATGAGGCGTTGAAGCTCGTCGAGCTTCCCAAACCAACGGTCACAGATGGGAAGGTTCTGGTGCGGATCACTGCGGCCGGCGTTACGCCGCTCGATCATACGATTCTCTTCGGCAATTTTCACATCCCGGAGAAGCCGCTCGTCTTGGGCAACGAAGGAGCGGGCGTGGTGGAAGAGGGAGGAGGAGCGGACTTTCCCGTTGGCGCGCGCGTGATGTTCTGGGGCACCTATGGCGCTTTTGAGGACGGAACCTACCGTGAGTGGATTGCCGTACGGAAGGAAGATCTTTGCCGGATTCCTGACAATATCGATGACGTAAGCGCCGCGGGAATTCCGGTCGCGTATCTTACGGCGCAAGTGGCTCTAACCCTGGCTGGTTTTCGCCCAGGCAAAACCGTTCTGGCGCCAGCGATCGGGGGATCGGTCGGTAACGCGGTGACACAATTGGCGCGCGCTCTGGGAGCCAAACACGCCATATCGAGCACGACCAGCCATGCGAAAGCCGAGTACGCGAAGGCGCTCGGATTCAATGAGGTCATCGATACTTCCCTGGAGAAGTTGGAGGACGGCGTGCGTCGTGTCACGGATGGCTACGGCGCGGATATCATCATCGACGGGATCGGCGGTGAAGTCTTGAGCGAGGCGCTCAAAACGCTCGCGCTAGGAGGAAGCCTCACAACACTGGGGTATTCCGCAAGCCGTAAGACGACCATTGACGTGACAGATCTCATCGTGCCACAAGCCAGCATCCGGAGTCTCAACATGTTCCGTCAGCCGCAGGCCACGGTTACTGACGCTTGGAACGCTATTGTCTCGCTCCTTCAATCCGGTGCGATCAAACCGATCGTGGCTAAAACCTTTCCTCTGATAGAAGCAGCTAATGCTCTCCGTTACCTCGTTGAAGACCGCCCCTTCGGGAGGGTCGTTCTTACAGTCTGAAGACCTTCGGTCAGAACGAGAGGGATGGGACACTCTCTCGTCGAGATTCAGCCGGCTCTTGCTTTCCCGCATAGTCCTGGTGAAACCAACTGCCGCCAAACGAAATTGGCCTCTCAAAATCTGAGAGGCCAATTTGACCTAGTTTCTTTGTTTTAGATCTGGCGCTTTGTAGGCACCTTGTATTCAGCCAGACCATTTGATTGGATGCTCGATCAGACTTGCCCTCTGCCGCCGTCAACAAACAGTTCGATACCCGTGACGAAACTAGAATCGTCCGAGGCCAGAAACAACGCTGCTTTAGCTATTTCGTCGGGATTGCCCATGCGTCCCATGGGGATGGTGGACACAATCCGTGCAATGGCGTCTGCAGGCTGCCCATCGATAACCGGCGTATCGGTCGGTCCAGGGCTAATAACATTGGAACGAATATGACGGTCATTAAGATCCGAGGTCCAGGTTCGGACGAAGGAACGGAGGGCCGCCTTCGTCGCGCCATAGACGCCGAAGGCAGCCGTACCTTTCACGCTCGCTACCGATCCGTTGAGGATGATAGAGCCACTATCATTCAGCAGAGGTAAGGCTTTCTGCACAGTGAACAGCGTTCCCTTGACGTTGATGTCGAAGAGCTTGTCATAATGCTCCTCAGTGATTTTGTCGAGGGGAGCAAATTCAGCGACGCCGGCATTGGCGAAAACGACATCGATTCTGCCCTTGGTCGCGACCACCTCGTAGAGACGATCCAAGTCGGTCAATATGGCAATGTCTCCCTGAATGCCAGTGACGTTGCTACCGATTGCTTGCACGGCCCCGTCGAGCTCCTTTTGGCGACGGCCTGTGATGAAGACGTAGGCACCCTCTTTTACGAAGAGCTTTGCGGTAGCCAACCCTATACCGGTCGTGCCACCAGTAATCACCGCTACTTTCCCTTGCAGCCTTTTAGCTTTGGTCATCGGTGGGTGTCCTCT
This sequence comes from Acidicapsa acidisoli, assembly GCF_025685625.1. NCBI lineage: Bacteria > Pseudomonadati > Acidobacteriota > Terriglobia > Terriglobales > Acidobacteriaceae > Acidicapsa > Acidicapsa acidisoli. Next base: position 2,541,494 of record NZ_JAGSYI010000001.1, on the reverse strand, counting down.
GTTCCCCTTGCTCTCAGTTGGTCCAAAAATGTGGATGGGAACAGTTATGACGGGAAGCTTTTACCAAACATGGGAAGCCCGCTTAGAGATTCGGCCCTAGTCGCCTCGTCCTGCAAGACATCCCAATGCTCTTTAAGAAGACCGTCTTCGAATCGGACAACGTCGGCGGCAATCCAGGCCGCGGGCCTTCCGATTCCAGTGAAACGGCCATGCGCGATTACATAGTCGCCTTCTGCGACGATGAGTTGATTTTCGTAGCGCAGCGTATCTGGCGTCGAGCGGACCAGGGCGAACAGTCCTTCGCGTCCCGGCGCGATGTGCGCGCTGTGTTGGATGTACTTTGGCGACCAGAAGCGTTCTGCTGCCGCGTAGTTGCGTTTGTTGAAGAGAGTGTCGAAGGCCTCTAGAACGATCGCCTTGTTCTGTTCGGGTGTTGTCTTTGGCATGTTCAGCTCCTGGAGTTGTGTTCGGGTGCTTGATAGGTCGGGTAATCGGAATAGCCGTGCCGCCCTGAGGCATAGACGGTTTCCCAATCCACTTCAGCAAGAGGGGCATTCTCTGCAAACCTGTGGACCAGGTCGGGATTTGCAATATAAGGACGGCCGAACGCCACCAAATCTGCAAGCCCCTCCGCGATAAGACGATTGCCGCGATCACGGCCCATCTTTACGTTCGCGATCAGCGTGCCCTTGAACAGAGGACGGAAATGCCGAAACATGCCATCATCGGCCAACTTCTCAAGTGGCGTATTGGTGAAGTCGGTACTATTCCCCATCAGCAACAAGTGCGAAAGATTGTAGGAACTCAGTTTCTGAATTGCGTATTCAGTGACAGGCAGGGTTTCGTTGTTGGCTTGAAACGCGCCGCCTTCGTGCATGGGGCTGATCTTGACTCCTACCCGTTGCGCATCGACCTCACCCAGAACCGACTCGACTACCTCGAAGAGAAACCGCGAGCGATTCTCCGGGCTTCCGCTATATTCATCCTTACGCAGGTTGGTAGCTGCGTTCAGAAACTGCGAGATCAAATAGAGATAATTGGCGAGGATTTGGACACCATCGAAGCCGGCTTCCCTCGCGTTCCTTGCAGCTCGCGCGAAATCAGCAACCGTGGCTTGAATCTCCTGCTTCGTCAGAGGCCGCGGTGTTACCGTGGGCTTCCTTCCCGTCGGCGTGACCGAGATCTGGCCCGGATCGACGTTCGACGCAGACACGGGCTGCGCGCCGCCGAGTAGCTCAGGATGCGAGATTGCACCGGTGTGCCAGAGCTGTGCAATGATGCGACCGCCAGCCGCATGGACGGCATCCGTGACACGTCGCCATCCGCGGACTTGCTCCTCCGTCCACAATCCTGGTGTATCCGCCCAGCCAAATCCTTCCGGGCTGATCGCGGTGGCCTCGGCGATAATTAACCCGGCGGAAGCACGCTGTGCGTAATACTCTGCCTGCAAGGCCGTAGGCACATGATCATGCGACTGCGCACGCATCCGCGTGAGCGGCGCCATGACGATGCGGTTAGGAAGATCGAGGTTTCCCATTCGATATTGTGTGAAAAGCGGTTGATTCGACATCACATAAGCTCCTGCACAAAACGATTGAACTTGCTTAAGAGATCAGCTCGATTGCATCGACACGTCCGGGATAAAACGCGAGATACTCCTTGATTCCGGCGACTGCCTCATATGGCTTCTCGTATGTCCAAACGGCATATTCCGATTTCGCTTCTCCGATGGGGATGCTGTAATACGTGCAATCGCCCTTGTACGGACAATAGGTGTAGTGTGTGGTCCGGACAAGCAGTGACATGTCCGCATCGGTGCGCGGTAAGTAGTAGACGGGAGGGTATCCCTTCTCCTCCAACCGAAGAGATCGTGTCGATTCAGCGACGATCCTGCCAGCGACCGTTACGCGGACCGTCCCCTCAACTGGTGAAATCGTAATGGGATGGTCTGGGCCAGGAATTTTGATCTCTTTGCCTTTGCTCGAAGTGGTATCCATTGCGCTCCTCACGTTGCCAGTTACAGCTTCGAACCGCCATCGACGGGAATACTGGCACCCGTGATCCAGCGCGCCGCGTCTGACGCCACAAAAACGACTACGTCGGCGATATCCTCAGGTTTGCCGATTCGCTTCAGCGCCTGCATTCCGAGCGCAACCTCGCGGCCCGCTTCGGTTTTCGTGAAACTCGACATATCCGTGTCGATGATGCCTGGCGCCACGGCATTCACGCGTATGCCGCTCGGTCCCAGAATGGCAGCCCAATTCTTCACCAGAGTCTCGAGTGCTCCTTTGGTAGAGGCGTAGGCAAGAATTGAAGGGTTTTCCAACCCAGGCTTGCCCACCACTGTGCGGGCTACAGCGGAGGAGACAGCAACGATGCTCGAACCTTCACCCAGTATGGGCAGGAGTTGCTGCACAAGGAAGAACGGGCCTCGGACGTTAGTCGCAAAGAGGTTGTCAAAATCCTCCACCGTGTGATCCGCGATGCGGGCCAACTTGCTGATTCCGGCGTTAAGCACAAGGACATCCAATCTATCGCCGACGATAGAACGTACCTGTTTCGCCAGCAGTGTGGCCCCCTCCGGAGTTACCAGGTCCGCTGAGATTGCATCCGCCTGCCCACCTTTCGTACGGATTTCGGCAACCAGAGATTCCGCTTCCTGCTTTGAGCGGCCATAATGAACCAGGACGTGCGCCCCTGCCTCAGCAAGCGCCACAGCCGTCGCGCGACCGATTCCTCTCGATGCGCCCGTCACAAGCGCCGTTTTGTTTTGAAGTGTAATCATTGCTCTCTTCCTTGCCTCTCGTTCATTACGTGTGCGGATGCATCTCACCGGGTTTTGTATCGAATGCATCTGCAGATTCAGGCGTTCATTCCGCCATCTACGGTTAGATTGGCTCCTGTGATGTACGAGGATTCAGGGCTGGCTACAAATGCCACCATTGCTGCGATCTCCTCAACATGCCCATAGCGATTGAGCGCTGTAGCGGCCTTCTGCGGTACCGCCCAATCACCTGACGCGGGATTTAAGTCTGTGTCGATCGGACCCGGCTGAACGTTGTTGACCGTAATGCCCCGGCTCCCTACCTCTCTGGACAGCGCCTGAGTGAACATCTTGACGGCTCCCTTCGTGGCAGCGTATGGCACAAGCCCGGGCGCGACAGCGCGCTCTCCGACCGCCGAACCGATCATGATGATGCGGCCGCCATCCTTCATGCGCGCCAGCGCAGCCTGCGTGGTTGCGAATACGCCGCGGATATTGATGTCGATCACCCGATCCATCTCCTCCAGCGTCGTTTTTTCAAATGTTTTCGGGATAGCCGTGCCTGCATTGTTCACAAGCACATCAAGTCGACCAAAAGTTGCGACGGCCTTTTCAACCGCTCCTTTGGCGGCTTTGGCATCGGCGGCGTCCGCCTGGATCGCAATGGCCCTTCCGCCGCTGAGTTCAATCGCTTTGACCACGGCGGAAGCCGCGGCTGCATCCTTCGCGTACGTGATGGCGACGCGTGCTCCATCCGCTGCCAGGCGCTTTGCAATCGCTGCGCCGATTCCCCGGGAACCGCCGGTTACGAGTGCTACTTTGTTTGCCAACTTAGACATAGGTATCTCCTTGCTTTCCGGTGAAGGATTCACCACTTCGCTGATTCGATTGACGGCGACCTCGTTTGGCCCGCCGGCCGGTTCTGGACCGCTTAGTTCGATATGATGACGGCGGCGCGGCGAGGATGCAGAGATATTGAACTATTTAGTTTTTTATCAGACAATAGACGCATGGGGCGTCCGAAAGGCTTTAGCAGGGAGGAAGTGCTGGAGAAGGCAATGCCGGTCTTCTGGAAGCACGGGTTCGCGGACACGAGCCTTCAGGAACTGGAACGAGCCACAGGCGTGAACAAGTCAGGACTATACACCGAGTTCCGAGGCAAGGAAGATCTTTTTGTGGCGTGCCTGCGCCACTACCTTCAGAGCCAGGGAAAGAGGGGACTTCTCACCAGGGAGCCTCTAGGCTGGAAGAACGTCGAGAAGTTTCTCAAGAATGGCCCCCTTAACAAAGAGGAGCAACAGGGATGTTTCGCCATCAACTCTATGCGGGAGTTCGCTATCCTTCCGGATGAGGCTTATGGCGCCATCACCGAGAATCGAGCGCTATTACAGCACCTTCTCGCCATGAACATCGAAGCGGAAAAGCCGAGGATGGCTCCTTCCGCAATTGCGGAGATGGTCTTGTCCTTCTTTTCCGGATTATGCATTGAGCGCAACCTGAAATCTGGGAAAGCATCCTCCAATCGCAAGGTCGAAAACTTTATCGCAGCCCTTCGGAATCTTTAATCGCACGATAGGTCTTCTAAGTTGGCTAGAGAATCTACTGTCCTGCCAGCGAACCGTAAAGCATGGTTACGGGCATTTAGCACCGCAAGACTTAGCAACGACACCAGCATGACGCAGGTATTGCGGTTTGTCATCGCGTTGCGATGGCTGGGGCTGGCATGCGTAGCATGACGCGAGTCCCACGGCCGAGATGACTGGTGATCTCCGCACTGCCGCCGTGGAGCGTCAGGATGCTCTGCACGATAGCCAGGCCCAACCCTGTGCCGCCCGATGACTTGGAGCGCGATGGATCGACGCGGAAGAAGCGATCGAATACTCTGGGCAGCGCTTCCGCGGGAATTCCGACGCCGGTGTCGAAGACCTCGATGCGAATCGCGGCGTCCTCGTTCGTGGCTGCCAGCGTCACGGTTCCTCCAGGCGGCGTATGCGCAATGGCGTTCGAGACCAGGTTGCTCACCGCCCGGAGCATCAGTGAGCGATCCAGTTGCGCGTTGAACCGCTCGGTCCCATCGTTCACGACAAGCGATATTGCCGCGTCGGTCGCAGAAGCTTCGTAGTAGTCGCGGACCGTGGTCAGCAACTCGCCGATATTCACGCTCTCACGGTGTAATTCGGTTAAGGGACTCTCCGCGCGAGCCAGAAAGAGGAGATCTCCGATCAGTTCGGAAAGCCGGACTGATTCTTCCAGGGAAGACTCCAGCACGTCACGGTACTCGTCGACCGTCCGTGAGCGGGCGAGAGCCACTTCGGCTTCTCCACGGATATTGTTGACGGGAGTGCGCAGATCGTGCGCGATGTCCGCTGTGAACCTCGAAATGCGCTCGAACGATTCTTCAAGCCGCCCCAGCATTTCATTGAATGTTCCAGCCAGCGACTCAAGCTCCAACGGATAGCCTTGCGATGCGATCCGTTCGCGCAAATTTGTCGACGTGATTCTCCGCGCGGTTGCGGCGATCTCTTCGACAGGCCGAATGCCGTGCCGCGCAATCCGGTATCCCACCAACGGGAAGAGAATCGACGTCACCAGTAGAATGCCCCAGAACCACAGACGGTAGCGCGCCAGCAGCTCCTCTTCCTGCGATACATCGATGGCGATTTGAACCGTGTCGCTGTGAGTCGCCGGCGTGCCGACGGCAACTGTAGCGCCTGTGATCCGGAATGGTTGCCCATGTCTGCCCGCCATCGCAATCGAACGTTCGGAGCGACTGCTGGTTCGACCCACAAGCTCTGCAAGATCCAACTGTTCGGTCATGCCGGGCGTCGTCATGATCGGCACGCCATGCTCATCAAGGAGACGAATGTAGAACTGTTGGTACCGACGGGCCTGAGACTCGAGCTCGATCTCTTCGCGCAGAGCATCCTCGTCGTCTGGCCGCTCCCGCAGCATGGTGCGTAGCACGTGCAGCTTGTCTGCAAGGAACAGCTCCGTGCTTCGGTCCAGTTCCGTGCGCAGGACGATGTAGAGACTCGCTGTGGCCAGAATTACCAGCAACAAGCCAGCTAACGAGTAGGCCGCCGATAGCCGGAACGCCAAGGTCCTGCGCGGGGGCAGCGCAGGCCAGGCGCTACGGCTCGGCTTCGAAGACATAGCCGGCGCCCCGCACCGTGTGAATCAGCTTTACGGGAAAGGGATCGTCCACCTTGCTACGCAACCTGCGCACATTGACATCGACGACGTTCGTATCACTGTCGAAGTTCATATCCCAGACCGACTCCGCGATCAGCGTGCGCGACAAGACCTCGCCGGCACGACGTGCCAGCAGCGTCAGGAGCGTAAATTCCTTGGAAGTGAGCTCAAGCTTCTGGCCGGCCCGCGTAGCGCGATGGCGCAGCAGGTCGATCTCAAGGTCGGCCATGCGGATTGCGTCCTGCGGACGCGGCGTGGACCGGCGCAGCAACGACCGTACCCGCGCCAGGAGCTCGGAGAATGCGAACGGCTTTACAAGGTAGTCGTCGGCTCCCAACTCGAACCCACGCACGCGTTCGTGCACGGCATCGCGCGCCGTAAGCATCAGAACCAGCGCCTTCTGCTCGGTTTCGCGCAGGCGCGCAAGCACCTGCCACCCGTCCAGCACCGGAAGCATCACGTCGAGAATGACGAGGTCGAAATCGACTTCCTGAGCCAGGTGCAGGCCTTCCAGACCGTCGGCTGCTACGTCGATGACGTAACCGGCTTCGCTGAGTCCTCTCTTGAGGAACTTGGCCGTTTTGACTTCGTCTTCGATAACCAGGATCTTCATTTGTTACGCACCTTTACAAGTCCGGATTTGGTATCGGATCGGCTGACTAGGATTCGGCGAAAAAAGAGAGTCTGCTCTTCACCGTTCGGATGCTCGCGGATCTTTTCGAGCGTTGCACCACCCTCAATGATCGACCATGTCTCTTTCGACAGAAAAATGCGGCCGTCTTCATGTTCCTCGATTGAGAAGACGAGGCTGGAATCCTTCCATACGACGGACGTGTCGAACTCGTCTCCGTCGGCTCCGGTTGACACGGAGGCCTTGCCATCGGTTGTGTACTTCTGCACCGCGTGCCGCGAACTCGCAGAATTGCGTGAGATCGATGTTTCCACCGCGAGATCCGGGTTGTGATGTTCGATGCGGAGTGTGACGTCGCCATTGCGCTTCGGCTGGCAACGATCATTGTCCTGCTTCCAGAGGCCCGAGAAATCCGGCGTTCCCTGCGATCGCGCAACGGCCGCTGCTGTTGAGAGCAGGAGGATACCGAGGAAAATTCTCACAGAGCGAAACATCGATAGGTTGCTCTTTCTCATTCGCAGTTCTCGATCGATCCGCAAGGCGACCACGCTGTCACCCGCGGATTTGTTGGGAATCAGAACTCAAGCCGCAGGGCAAACTGCATCTCGCGCGGCGTTCCCGAGCCGACCGGGGTGATGGGCGACACGATGCTTGTGTTCAAGTTAACCGTATTGAGGATGCTGCCGAAGCCTGTGGTGTTCGACGGGTTGAAGGTGGATTGCGGCTGGCCTAACTGCGGGTGATTGAAGATGTTGTAGAACTCCGAGCGGAATTGCAGCAGCGCGCGCTCCCGCAATGGGATCGTCTTGCTGGCGCCGAAATCCATCTGCCACGTGCCCGGTCCGCGAAGGAAGTTACGCGGTGTGTCGCCGAATTCTCCGGCCGGGGTAGCAAACGCTGCGGGATTCATCCACTCTGCGACACTCTTGCCGCCCGGCGGAGTGAGAGAAACGCCGGGAACCAGGTCGGGACGCTGCGTGCCTGCGTTATTCCCGTCCGGGGCGGTGTAACTGCTCGGCAAGATCACATTGATCGGGAAGCCTGTACGAGCCAGCGCCGTCGTCGTCAGTTCCCAGTTACCCGCGATGGAGCTTGCAATCCCGCGCTGGTTCAGCATCGGCTTACCCATGCCGAAGGGCAGTTGATAGACGGCGTTCGCATTGAACACGTGGCGCGCGTCCCAGTTGCCGCTGGCCCGATCACACGACGCGCACGCAACGTTCTGCGGAACCTGCGAGTCGCCGTCGCCGCTGCCGTCGGAGTCGTCATCAATTTCGTGCGTGTACGCGTAGTTGGCCGCCACGAGGAGCCCGTGCGTGAACGGACGTCTCAGCGAAGCCAAAAATCCGTTATACGTGCTGCTTAACTGGGTGCCACGCCAATTGATTGCCGGAGCGAAGGCCGGATAGGGGGCAGTTCCGGTGGCCGGATCGATCATATTCACCTGAGAGATAGTCAGCAGGTGGAGGCCGTGGCTTCCGACATAAGAAAGCGTGCCCACGAAGTCCGCGGGAAGCTCGCGCTGCACAGAGGCGCTCCACTGCTCGGTATAGGTGTCCTTGCGCCGCCGATCCTGGGCTTGCGGCGAGATGGTTCCGGGACCGGTAAAGCACGATGTGGAAATCGGATAGGTGAGCTTGGCGCCCAGGCATTTCGTCAGCGAATAAGAGCCGACTTCGTTGCTCTCCGGCAGGTTCTGATCATCCAGCTGTCCGTCTTCGTGGTACATGCCGAAACCGGCGCGAATCACTGTCTTGCCGGGTCGGTCAGGCGACCAGGAGAAGGCCACTCGTGGATCGAAATCTCCGTAGTTTTGCTGGCCGAAGCTCGCGCCCACACCACAGAATCCCTGCGATCCGCAGGTGGCAAAGTCGAAGGGGTTGGGTTTCCCATTCACTTCGTGGAAGACATCGAAGACGGTATAGCGCGCGCCCAGGTTCAGGGTGAAATTCTGCCGCCATTTGAATTCGTCCTGTATGTAGCCGATGTAATCGGTCTTGCGCAACCCGTTGATGGGCAAAGCGTCGCTCAGGGTGACTTTACTCACCTCGTTCGCGGCGAGATTCTCGACCGAGGTGAAGGTAATCTTTCCGCTGATCGTTTTTCCCTGATTCATTTGAATGCGGCGGATCTCCACGCCAGCCTTCACCGTATGCTGGCCATGAACCCAGGTCAGGTTGTCGATCCCGGAAAACGAGTTGCCCACACCGATGCTGACGCGGTTGTAATTTTGGGTGCTGAGGGCTGTAACGGCAACCTGATAATAAGTACCGTTCTCGCTGTAGCTGTAGGTGTTCGAGGTGTCGCGATTGAATCCAAACTTGGCCTCGTTCGCCAGATGGGGATTGAAGATGTGCAGTAACTGGAGGGCTCCGTTAACTGGCGCCGAAACCTGCTGCTGCAGGTCGGACGCGGTCACTGCATACGGCTGCGTATCAACCGACCGGTCGTAGTTGAAACGCATGAAGCTTGTGGTCTTGGCGGAAAAACGATGGTCCAGCCGTATCATCGCCGAGCTCTCGTTGACCACCTGCTCGCATGCGCAGACGAGTTCGTCGATGTTCGGGTCGCTGTTCACACCGGGGATGAGAATCGTTCTCGGGCCAGCCAACGGGAAGGCATTGATGATTGGATAAATCGGCGAGTTGCTGGCAACTGTCGCGCGAAAGGCCGGAGTCGGCACATAGCCGATAACCGGATATCCCCAGTTTTGCCGGTAGGCCTCGGACGCAATGAAGAAGAAGGTCTTGTCGCGCACAATGGGTCCGCCGAGCGATCCCCCGAACTGATTCAAACGAAGCGGCTGCTGAGCTTCGCCGCCGGAGGCCCAGGCGGGCTCGGTTGCATCGAAGTCGTCATTGCGCAGGTACTCAAAGAGACGCCCATGGAATTGGTTTGTGCCCGAAGGCGAGGTGACGGCTAGCTGCGGCCCTCCCGTTGCTCCGGCCTCTGCGGGCGACAGCAGCGAATCGACGCGAACCTCCTGGATAGCGTCAAGCGGAATGGCAAGCCGCACCCAGGCGCGCTGTGCCTGATTCACGATGTTGGTGGCGTCGACGCCGTCATAGCTGAAGTTGTCGTCGTCGGTGCCGCGTCCTGCGAACCGGACCGAGCGCTGATTGCTGCCACCGATATCCACCACGCCGGGGACAAATGCGGTCAGCTCCGACCAGTTGCGGCCGTTGAGCGGCAGTTCCTCGGCTTGCGTTTTCTCAATCAGACCCGTCACCGCGCTGGTGTTGCGATCTATCAGAGCCGAACTGGCCGGGACTTCCACGCGCTCTTCGCCGCCTGCTACCCGCAAAGTCGCATCCAGTGTGCGCGTCCTTCCAATCACCTGCTCCACATCGACGAACGTCAGAGCCTTAAAGCCCGGATGATCGACGGTGACGGTATAAACGCCCACCGGCAGCTCGGGAAGATCGTAGCGGCCAGCTGAATTCGACACTGTCTCGCGGCGCAACTCGGTCGAATTCTGCACGGCAGTGATGTGTGCCTGCGGCAGCAGACGACCAGAGGGATCAGTGACCGTACCCGTCAATCCGCTGCGATCCACCTGCGCGGCACAGAGGCTGGCGAGGAAAAGCAATGCGCTCAATCCGATCGAAAAGCGAAGGTGTCGAATCGTCGCGGAACTTGTAACGAATGGGAATTGCTTCTTCGTGCGATGCATGACTCCCTCAAGAAAAACAATACGGCTACGAGCAAGTAGAAAGATTCCGCGTCATGTCGCCGCTCGTTGCGCGCATCGGAATCGCAATCCGGATGTTCAAGTTGTGACAGTTGGAAACACGTTTCACAGTTCCCGGCTGCAGGCGGAGAACCACTTCAGCTTCTCCTGCAACGGGCATTCAAACGTTGCAGCTGTACGGCGATCGATCGCGCTCAATGACGTCCTCGCCAGCACGATCACCGAGGGACGCCGCGAATTCAGCAGATGACAATTTTGTAATCCAGAGTTGTTATGCGCAGATGACACTGAAGTTAAGGTTCGATCAAATACCCATCTTTGCGCGACCAGCAATTTCTCGAACGCAGGTATCGTCCAGAGCAAATGAAATAGCGAATGATGCGAAGCACAAACGTGGCACGCTTGTCGCAGACGCATTCACGCTGCAGTAACGAAATGACAAAACTGTAATTCTGACGTAATGCTGGTGTCCTTTTCGCGGTCCTAGACTTGGCCCGTTGGCGTTGCTTTGCCGCGGCGCCATGTCCTGCAATCGGAAAGAAAGAATCAGCCTGTCTCATTGTTCTCGTTCCAAGACTCAACATTCCGGCATGTCGAAGGGCAAGCTGGGTCCTTTCAGGAAACGGAATGCAGCGTGGGTGAGCACCACGTGCGCGCTGCGGATCAACTACTTGCGTAAACGAACGGTCGACGATGACTCTCCACAATCATGAGAAGCGGTGCGTCATGGGTTCGATCTGCCTGTCGTCTCCCCCAAAGTACATGAATTTCCATTTGCTGGAATGGCTTCAAGTTGAATGGCCGATTCCGGGTTGCGTAATGGAAGAAACCGTAATAGGAGAACTAGACATGTTCCGAGAAAATTCTGGAATCAAACCGATGCTCATCGGCCTGCTGGCGGCAGGGTTGAGCGTTTCGGCGTTTGCACAGTCCGTGCCGTTCCCGACGTACACAGTCGGCCCGCAGTCGAACGGCACTTACGTCGTCAGCAACGGCACAATCATCACCCCCGCCGGTACCCAGGTCGACCTCGGCATCCGGGTCCGTGCCAAGGCCGTTGCGGTCAACCCCAAGGGCAATCACACCGCCGCCGTCCTTACCATGGGCACGTCGCCGAGCAATGGCAACGGGGCCGTCGAGGTGTTCAACACCCAGACCGGCAAAGTTCTGCAGAGCTACAGCTTCAATGGAAAAGACTCGACCGGCAGCAACCTCGGCATCCACTACACGCCCGATGGCAAGTACCTGGTGTTCAGCCAGGACAGCAGCCACGTTACCATCGCAAGCGTCAATGCGACGACGGGCTTGCTCTCAGACCATGCCCAGGTCAGCGTTCCGATGGACGTCGACAGCAATGGTAATCTGACCACCGTACAATGCTTCCCCAACAGCCCTCCGGGGACCACGGGCAGCTCTGAAATCCCCTGTGGCCAGACTGTCTCGCTTGTTTCGGATGGTACATCCACTTCCTATCCTACCGGCATCGCGATCTCGTCGGATTCCAAGACCGCCTACGTCGTGTTGGACAATAACAATACGCTGACCAAGATCGACCTGACCCAGGCGACACCAGTCGAGGGTACGGAGATCCGCGTCGGCAACGTGCCGCACAGCGTCGTGATCTCGCAGGATGGCAAGACCGCCTACGTCTCCAACGAGGCCGGTCGGATTGCTACCGAGAAGGACTTCCAGGGGTACTCCAACGGCACCCCGGTCGTTGCTCAGTATCCAACTGGCTCGACGGCCACCGGCACTCTTTCCGTGGTCGACCTGAACTCGTTTAAGGTCACCGGCAGCATCAACACCGGCCTGCACCCAACCGGCATGGCCTTCTGGGGCAGCAACCGCCTGTTGGTCGCCAACGCCTATAGCGACACCCTCTCGGTCATCGACACGACGACCAACACAGTGGAGCGCACTATAAACCTGGGGCTGCCCATCGGCGTGCCCGGGCAACGCAACCCCGCCTATGGAGCTGGCCCTAACTCGATCGCCGTCGATGGTCCGAACTGGATCGCATACGTTGCCCTCTACAACGCCAACGCGATCGCCGTGGTTAACCTCACTTACGGCGCGTCGAATCCCGTCATGGGCCTGATCCCCGTCGGCTATGCGCCGAGTTCGGTTGTGCTGGACAGCGTGGACAACGCGCTGCTCGTTGCCAACGACAAGGGCATCGGCACCACAGGTATTTCTCCGCAAAATTCGTCGGCAACCGAATTTGGTGTCACCGGCCTCAACACCCATCAGGACCTTGGAACCGTCAGCATCGTTCCCGTACCGAAAATCGATGCGTTGTTGGGTATGACGCAGCAGGTCTATCAGAACAACCACTGGGATCTGGCTGACAATATCTTCTCGGCCGCGGGCGGCAATCGCCATGCCAAGCCGCTGGCAATCCCGGAGAAGATCGGCGATCCGTCGAAGATCAAGCACGTCTTCCTGATCATTCGTGAAAACCGCACCTATGACCAGATTCTGGGCGATGTGACCCACGGCAATGGCGACGCCTCCCTGGCGGTATTCGGCGACAACGGAACTTACGGCAGCATCACGCCCAATGCGCACGCGCTTGTGCAACGCTTCCCGCTCTTCGATAACTACTACAACCCGAGCCGCCAATCAGCAGACGGTCACAACTGGATCGTCCAGGCCATGGCTCCCTATTCGGATGACATCCAGTCGCCAGACTGGCTCCGAGACTACCCCTCCAACGGTGGCGATGCGATTGCCTACCAGGCCAAGGGCCACCTGTGGGACCAGGCCGCAAAGGCTGGCATCTCGTTTAAGAACTTTGGCGAGTACATCGAGTACAACACGTTCCTGACACCGACCGGGTCGACCACCGAGCCACAATGGATCGACTTCTACAACGACACTTTGGCTTATGAGTCTGGCAAGGAGAAGCAGCTCTACAACTACAACACTGTCGCATCGCACTCTCCGCTCCCGAACCTGATCAACAACACGGTCCAGAACTACCCGCAGTTCGACCTCGGCATTCCCGACCAGTTCCGCGTCGATGTCTGGGAGCAGGACTTTGCCAAGGATGTGACAGCCGGTACGGTGCCTCAGTTGGAGATCCTGTGGATCAGCTCCGACCACACGGGTGGCCCGCCGACCGCGCAGGCCATGCAGGCCGACAACGACCTGGCACTTGGCCGCTTTGTCGACATCATCAGCCACAGCTCCATCTGGTCTTCCTCGGCGATCTTCGTTACGGAAGACGACGCGCAGACCGGCGTCGACCACGTCGACGGTCACCGCAGTCCGGGCTATATCTTCAGCCCATATACCCTGCAGGGCGGAGTCACCGACAGCACCTTCTACACGCAGGTCAACATGACCCGTACGATCGAGCAAATTCTCGGTCTGCAGCCGATGAACCAGTTCGACCTCTGGGCCTCGCCGATGCGGACAGCCTTCGTGGACGATCCGCCCGCGGACAACTTCAAGCCTTGGACTCACGTGCCGGCCGGCCTCGCGCTGACTACGGGCGTCAGCCAGACACCGACTCAGCCCATCCCGGGCACAATAGCCGCGGTCACGCCTCGCACAAACGCAATCGAGAGCCCCGCAGTTAAGGCTCTGCGGGCTGGCTGGATGAAGAAGAAGTCGGAGACCTTCGCAGGCAAATACTCCAAGCCTGACTCAGAGGATCCGGACACCGTCAACCATATGATCTGGTACGAAGCCACCAACTACACGCGCCCCTTCCCCGGCGAGAAGAAGGTGCGTCCGGCGAGCGACTTCAACAACGCTGCACCCGCGAAAGACGACGATGACGACGACAAATAAATAAATCGCGTTCCGGCTGGAAGAAGCCCTCTCTCCGGTAACCGGGGAGAGGGCTTTTTGTTCACACCTCAAGCGCAAAGCCCCCACCGACCTGAGCGCGCGCCGCCATCGCATGCACTCCGCTCGCGTGAGATTACCCCAGCAGAGCCGAAAGCATCTTTTTGTAAGCCGCTTAAAGCGGCCAGGGCGCGCTGGCGCGCCCCCGGTTTTGTTGAGCAACCATGTCTGTTGCAGATCATCGCCACATGTTCGGCTTAGCTGGGCCGAGTGTTATCAAAAGAGGATCTTGCCTACAAAGAGCAGGTTGCGCAGCCCTGTTCCGGGAGTCACGAGGCTAGCTCCGGTGGCCTGGCTCTCATAGAAATTGTTGAAGTACGACGTAGGAGCCGCATAGTCGGTCAGAGCGTTGCCGGGTGCTCCATAATATCCGCGGTTGAGCACGTTGTAGGCATCGACCTCCAAGCGGAAGGTGACGCGCTCGCTGATCTTCGTATTCTTGAAGACGCTGAAGTCGACGTTGTTGAAGGTGTCGCCGCGGAGGATATTTCGTGTTGAGCCTGGGTACGGGTTATTGAGGATATTGGCGGCGAGTTGATTGTTCGCGATAAATCGGACATCCGACGGGGAGACAGGGGCTCCAGTCTTGAAGTCTTCAAGAACAGGGGTGGAGAAAACGGCCGGAGTGGTTGCTGTCGCGGGGGTAACCGTGGTGTCCGTATAAATCCCGAGGGTGCCGACGGGCGCTTTGGGATTAGAAAGTATAGGACGAGCGACATCTACTCCGAGAAAGTTCTCTTCGAAAGGAATATCGCTATAGGACTCAGACGTGCGTACATCATCTGGATTGATCTGTGGCGAACTGTTGGATATGCCCTGAAAGTCTGTGTAGGGCTGACCACTGTTGTAGATCCAGATGGTGTTGGCTTGCCAGCCATCGGTCAGCCTGCTAAGCAGGTTATTTCCAGTGTGGAAGTCGGGCAGCTTGTAAGTGAAACTTATGCTGGCGGAGTTGGGAAAATCAAGAGCGCTGTTGGCACGCTCGCCCACGTCGGTGTTGAAAGGGTTCTGGGCGTAAGCGATTGTGTTTCCGCCTGTGCCGGTTGAGTAGATCTCGCTGGTGTTGTCGATGTTATGACTCCAGGTGTAGGCGACGTTGGCGGTTATGCCGTGAAAGGTGCGCGTGGTGAGATTGGTCTGTACGGACTGATATTGAGAGAAGGCTGTATTTTCAACCTCATCGACGGTGGTGTGGCCGCAGTTCAGGAAGCCCACGTCAGCCCCGCCGAGCGTGCTTCCTGAGGCGGAGCAAAGGCTTGCCGGGTTAACTCTGTTGGGGAATGCGGCGGCCACGGTCGCAAGATACGGGTTCGCGTCGATTGACTGAAACTGTCGACCCGTGTGGTTACCGACGTAGCGAACCTCAAAAACAGCCGAGTTGTGCAGCTGGTATTGCAGCCCCAGGGTATAGGTCTGACCCAGGGGGTTGCGGAAGTTCGTGGGAGCCGTGGTCACGCTGTCCAGGGCAGGGTTGCCGCCAGTTGGCAGCTGGGGAGCGAGTTGCTGTTGCACGGTGAGAAAGGTAGCCCCTCCGGTGGGGATGCAGTTCGCGGTGCCGGCGTTGCAGGTGAGCGCTCCGGAAGCGACCGAAGGTGCGGAGCCGGCGACGTTCAGACCGATGTTTTGATACTCGGGGTCTACGTTGATCGCATACGCTCCTCGGATCACCAGCCTCTTATTGAATGCAGGGTTATAGGCGAAACCGATGCGCGGTTCGAAGTTCTTGTAGTAGTTGGCGATGGCCGGAACTGTGGTTTCCGAGAGCGGAAGCGAGGTGCTCCAGAAGGGACTGGGCCCGGTTTGCGCGGCTACGCTCTGACTATGAAAGTAGTTGATCGGCTGACCAAAGAATTCCCACCGTAAGCCAAGATTGAGAGTGAAGCCGGGTCTCACTTGCCAATCGTCCTGGAAGTAGAGGCCAAAGTCATTCTCCTTGAAAGGAATAGTTGGATTCCCTTCGGTCACGGAAACGCTGCACGCGCCGTTGGGGCAGCCGCCTGCGAGGAAGTCGGTCAAAGTGTCGTAGGTGAATGTGCCCTGTACGTTGGGGAGGAAGACGTTCGGCGCATTCTCGTAAAGGAATTCCCCGCCAAATGTAATGGCGTGACGCCCGACGGTCCAGTTGGCGTTGTTCTGCACCTGACCGACTTTGACGATGCGGCCGTCGGGAAAGACGTTGGGAAGGCCCAGGCTGGACAAGGTACTTCCGTCAGGCAGGGTAAGTGAATTGAGATTGGTCGGGCAGGTGTTGAATGAGGTGATGGTGCAGTTAGGGAAACCGCCGCCCTCGAATGCTATTGTGCTTTGTTGGAAGCTGTAGCGAAGTTGATCTACCCAGTGTGGGCCAAAGGTGTGGGTTTCGTCGGCGCCGACGGAGTGAGTCACACCGGTGACGTTGACGTAGCCGCCGTTGGCTGTAGCACCATCAGGCGCGGTCGGATTCGACTGGTAGAAGTAGCGGAGGTAGATACGATCCTTCGGAGTGGCCTGCCAGTCAATGCGGCCCAGATTTTCTTCGTCCGAGGAGAGGAATGGCACCTGACGGCCGAATTGAGCAAACGGGACAGCGCCCGCGCCGGGAATAGTCTCGTAGGTGACTGGTCCAATCTGACGAGGATTGCCGACTGTGATTGTGTATGGGTTTAGTTGTTGCAGAATTGCTACGGAAGAATTGCCCGGATAGGCGGAGGCCAGCTGCGTCAGGCCGGCCGTCGTCGGAAAGAGCTCGCCATTGCTAGTGACGAGAGCGCCAAACTCGGTCTCCTGATCCCAGTAAGTCGAGCCAAATGCGAAGAGCTTGCCTTTGAGAATTGGGCCTCCCAAAGTTCCGCCATAAAAGTTGTCTACATAGCGGGGCACGACGGCCGCAGCGCAGCCGTCGGCTGCGGGAGTTTGTCCAGGACCGCAGAAACCGAACTGCTCTCCCTTCGATACGCCTTGTGCGAGAGAGCTGGTGAAATCGCCCGAATATTTATAGATTGCCGACCCGTGTATGGTGTTGGTGCCAGACTTGGTGATGTAGTTGACCACCGAACCGGCGTTACGGCCATACTGGGCGCTAAAACTGTTGGTGATGACCTGGACTTCAGCGATAGCCTCGTCGTTACCGAAGAACACCTGAGGTCCGGTGATCGTGGTGTCGTTGTTGGCCTGGCCGTCTATCTCGAAGTTGTTGGCGCGGCCGCGCTCGCCGTTGACGGAGAAGTTGGCTCCATTCGTATTAGAAAAGTTGTCCATATGCGTGTCGACAACGCCCGGAATAAGGAGGGCCAGTTCATCGAAGCCGCCAGCGGTTGGGAGGTTCGTGACTTGCTCGGAGTCAAAGGTGGTGGTGACCTGGGACTGAGCAGTCTCAAGAATATTTTGCGCAGCAGAAACCTCGACGACTGCCTCCGTGCCACCAGGACTTAGCTTTTGAACCCCAAGTGCCTGCTCGCGGCTGGATGCCACCTCGATGTTGTTCAGCGTAAGACCCGCAAAGCCGCTTTCGGAGATGACGACCGCATAGATGCCGATCGGCACGTCCTTAAAAGAAAAGCTGCCATCACCTCCAGAGGTTGTTGTCAAAGTGATATTCGTAGCTTTCGCGGTTGCAGTGATGGTGGCCCCGGCAATCACAGCTCCCGAATTATCGGCCACTGTCCCTGAGATGCTTCCAGTAGTAATCCCTTGCGCGTGAGCTTCCTGTTGGAGAAGCGGCGTCGACGTGAGAAGAGTCAGCCCCAGTATGAGAGACACGCTCAAAATGCTGGGAGCCATGACGCGGCGCAACATCTCGTTTCGCTTTTTGAATCCGTGCTTTTGGAATGAACCAACCTCATGATGTGTAATTGAATTGATGTTCATTGCTTGCCTCCTAAATGATTTCCTGTTTCCTGTTCGGTCCCTCACATTCAATGCCGCCATTGCACTCGGCGGCTAGATATCCGGGGACTTAATCAATTTCCTGATGTGACGCAGCGGTGCCGTCTGACCAATGGACAACGGGTATCATGAAAATGGTTTCCGGCTCTGGGACGTCGCGGTGTTCGTTGTCGTACAACACTGGTGAGCCTGTCAGGTCTGCTCCCCAACTTGCATCGTCTGTCTTGGGAACATGAAACATCAGGTGTGGGTGCCAATGTCCGACGGAATCACCGAGGTTTCCTTCTTTCGACATCATGTAAGACATAGCGCCCGCTTCAGGCATCGGGAGTTCGTTCTTCCCGACCGCGGATGTGATGCTTTCCCGCATCTGTGCTTTGGATAATCCGGCTAATACAAGCTTCGTTCTATTCAACGTGTAGGGAAGAATTGTCCGCACCGCGGCCGGGTTATAACAAATTGGCCCACGCATTTTCGGATTCCAGAATTCGGGACGATCAAATGGCGACATCCACGAGCGTTCAACCAGACATGTGAACCCATTCTTCCCTTCGACTACTGTCTGGTAGCCGCTTTTCTCAAAGACGAGAACGGTTGCATCGCGCGATATAGATGTGGGCGCCGCGCTCCGCGCAAGTGCTATCTCGGCATTCCGATCCGCGATCAAGTATTGGTCAAGCGGCGCCATGCTCGGGTATTGAGTCATGGCACTCTGTGCCCACGTCTGTCGCGAGGTACCACAGACAGAACTGAGGAGCAGGATTAACGAGGTAAGTGCAGCAAATCCATTTCGACTCATCGGGTTCTCCGGGAAAGCATGTGAGGTTGCGTTCTTGCATTCACTGGAGAAAAGTCATTGCGCACGGCTCACATCAGCTGAGAGCCGACGCGCCGCCATTCTCCAATTTGCCTGCGGAAATCCATGATCGTCCATAGCCACTCGAACAGGAAGCCGCATGCCACTCGATGTATACGGTTGACATCCTTACGTGCGTACTACGCGAAAAAGCGAATTGTGAGCCAGTAAGGCTGCAGTCCGATCCTTCATCCCTACTCGTCTTTACCCCATTAGCACTGGTTCAGCGACACACGTCCACTCGGCAATCACAGTTTTCCAGATTCAGAGAGGTGCACAGCCTGGTTATTGTGCCTGGCATATTGTGTTCTCCTTTGCCGATGAGGATTGGCTGAATAACAATTCCAGATACCGCCGCAGATGGTCGATGCTTGCAGCAGCGACCTCGCGACTGTGTTTCGCTTTCGCGAGAATGAACGCGCCCTGAAGAGTGACCTGGGTGTAGAGCGCCAGGCTCTCCGCAGTCCAGTCCGGGTGCATATCCCGCCGGCACATGGCTTCTTCGATGTCCGAAACCAGCGTCGCAGCATGCTCGCTGATACTGCGATTGCAGGCGTCGCGGATGGCAGGGTGCGTGTCATAGACCTCCTGCACCATGGTTCCGACAAGGCAGGTGAAGTCGGGCAGATCACCCTGCAAAAGAGACTTGCGGAAGTCGATGTATGCCAGCAAGCGATCGAGCGGGTCGGCGGGGGCGTGATAGGGTGCCGAAAGAAACAGAGCGGCAGTGCCTTCGATCCAGTAGTCGGCAGCAGCCAAGGCCAACTCTTCCTTACTGTCGAAGTGGTGGAAGAAGCTTCCCTTGGTCACGCCTGCGGCTTCGCATATATCCTCGATACGCGTCGCGGAATACCCCTTGGCGCGAATGACGTGCATGGCCGCGTCGAGGATCTTGGTTTTGGATTCGTGTCGTATTTCCGTCGGGCTCATCGCGCACCAACATTTGATATGAACATACCTACTAGTTGGTACGCAGTCAAGGCCTTTTTCCCGCTTTCTATAAAGCTCTTCGAATCATTCTCTTACGTCTCCGACCTCAATTTAGGTTCGATTCCAGGAGTCCTATGCCCAGGTCCAAGGTTGGCGTACCCTAAGATCCGCCTCACGAACAAAAACCAAACAAAGGCGACCCGCATCGCCCTATAATCAAGCGCGATGAAGATACTCGCGTTGTCCCTGCTCACTCTTATCTCCCTGCCTTGCGCCGCCCAGATGGCGATGGACCGCCCGGCCCAGACGGGAGATACCACTATCGAACGCCTGGGAACTGTCTCATTTTCTGTTTCGTGTGCGCCCAATGTGCTGACGCCCTTCAATCGCGGCGTCGCGCTTCTGCATGATTTCTGGTATGAAGAGGCACAGCGGCAGTTCGAGGCAATCGCCAAGTCTGACCCAGGCTGTGCCATGGCTCATTGGGGTGCTGCAATGAGCTACTTCCATCAGATATGGAGTAGGCCGGACGAGACCGCGAATGCAAAAGGGTGGGCTGAAATGCAGCAAGCCCAGTCTCCGGCGGCGAATACACAGCGAGAGCGTGCCTACATCGCAGCCCTGACCGACTTCTATCGCCCCGGTAAACAGCAATTTCCAGAGCGAATTCACACCTACGAGGAAGCAATGGGCAAGCTCTACGCCCAATATCCCGGTGATATCGACGCCGGCGCCTTTTACGCGCTCGCTCTGCTCGCGGCAACGCCGCCGGACGACACCACCCTGACCGCAAATCACAAGGCTATGGCCATCCTGGCTCCGCTCTTCTCCAAATATCCTGACAATCCCGGCCTTGACCACTACATCACTCACGCCTGCGACAATCCCGCGATGGCGGCGGACGGACTTGTCGCGGCCGACCACTACGGCGAGATAGCGCAATCCGGCGCCCATGCTTACCACATGCCCGGACACATCTATGCCCGCCTTGGCATGTGGCCACAGGACATCAAAGCCAATCTGGGTTCAGTTGCCGCAGCGCAAGCCGCGCAGGCGAAATACGGCAGCGGCATCATGGACGAGCCACATGCCTACGACTTTCTCCTCTACGCCTACATGCAGAGCGGTCAGGACGAGCGCGCCAGGTGGGTCCTGGATCAGACCGATTCGTTGCTGAACCAGCTCGCTACCATGCCTGCCATGCCGGGTCATCGCATGACCGGCATGGTGCCGTACTATCGCAGCAAATACGCAGTCTTCTACGCGCTCGAGATGCGGGACTGGAAGTCCGCAACGGCGCTTGAACCGCCAGCCGGATCGCCTCCAGATGTTGCGACGCTGACTGTCTGGGCGCGCAGCATCGCACACGGCCATCTGCGCGAGCCAAACGAGGCTCTAGCCGATCTGGACCGCTACGACGCACTTATGGACGAGATCAGGAAGGGCAAGAATGCCTATCTGACCGAAGGAACCGATGTAAAAATCGAGCGGGAAGAGATTCTGGGTTGGGTTCACTTTGCGGAGGGCAAGCAGGACGGAGCGCTTGAACATATGCGAATCGCCGCTGACCTGCAAGACAAGGTTGGTCAGGGCGAGGTCGATATTCCGGCGCGCGAGATGCTGGCAGACATGCTCCTCGAGTTGCATCAGCCGCAAAAGGCGCTCATAGAATATGAGACAGCGCTCAAGCTGAGCCCCAACCGGCTCAACGGGCTCTACCATGCCGGTCTCGCAGCGGAGGCGATGGGAGACAAGGCCAAGGCGCAACAGTATTACGCAGCGCTGCTAAAGTCGACCGATAATGGCGCGCAGTCCACGCGACCTGAATTCGCGCATGTGAAGAGTTTCGTTTCCTCAACTCAGATGGCTGAGCAGTAGTGCTGGCCGCGCGTGGTCACCTGAAAAAAAGAGACTATGCGTATCATGCGACGCGGTAAAGATCCGGAGCATTCCCTTGAAAGAACGCTCCCATCGCCCGTTGATCGCGAAATGCCGAAGTGCCGCCAATCTGTGTTGTGGAGTAGGCTCCAGCCAGATTTCCCATGCGCAGGCATTCCTCCGTCACCCAGCCTTGGAGGTAGCCATGCAGGAATCCTGCGTTGAAGCTATCCCCCGCACCCACAGCATCGACCGGCTGAACGGACACGGCAGGCTGCTCGATTCTCCGACCGCGATCGACGACTAAAGCGCCGCGCTCTCCACGCTTGATCACCACCACAGGCACGAGACTCGACAATCGAGCGACGGCGCGCTCGAACGACGCTTCGCCGGACAGCGCCATGGCTTCCCTTTCATTAGGCATGAAAATATCGACATACTTCAGCGTTTCGGAGATTGTGCCCGCAAACGCGCCGGTTGGGTCGTCATTCGTATCGAGAGAAGTTGACAATCCCGCCTCTTTCAGCAAAGCAAGCAGCCTCGGAACATCGTCAATCAGGCCCTGTTGAAGATAAAGCGACGCCAGATGAAAGTGCCGGGCACTGCAAAGGTATGCAAGGTCGAGATCGTCAAAGCGCAGACACGCCGTGCTGCCTGTATATGTCAGCGATCTGCGAAAGTTCTCATGCTGAAGGTGGACGGACACTCCCGTTCTAATACCATGCGGCGCGGCGACAGTACGCGACAAGTCAACCCGGGCGTCTTCCAGTTCGGCGACGCAGTATCCGGCGAACATATCCTCTGCCTTCGGCGCGATCAACCCGACCCGATTTCCGAGCCTCGCCAGATTGTTCGCGGTAATCGCAGTGGAACCGCCGAGCAGCAACGCCATATCACTCGCCAGCAGTTCGTGCTCAGGCGGCAGAGACTCCGGTAACCCGTAAAGAACAACGTCGAGATTGAACTCTCCGACGAGTGCCACATCAAACTGGCTCATCTTACCCCTACGTAAAGTTGAGAATTCAATCCGCAGCGCAAAGCAATGCTCCTCGCCTCAGGAACTGGCCGCCAGCGCTTTCTTCATGGTACTGCGTCGCACCAGCCTGCGAGTGGAATCGCGTTCGACCACCTCAGGCTGCAACTGATGAAGCAGTCTTGTATGAGAGAGCGCAGGCTTGGGCGCGGCAATCTCTTCCAGCACAAGATTGGCAGCCATGCTCCCCATATCGAGCATAGGCTGACGAATTGTGGTAATCGCCGGAGTACACAAAGCCGCGTGAGGCACATCATCGAACCCGATTACTGAGCAATCGTCCGGAACACGGCGGCCAGCGAGTGAAAGCGCGCGTATGGAACCAAGCGCCGTGAGATCGTCGAAAGCGACGATCGCGGAAAAATCGAGTTTCGTTCCGATAAGTTGCGAAGTGAGCCGCAAGCCACCCTCAAAGCCGGAGTTCGGGTCCATTGATGCGGAAAGCTGAAGCGTCAGTCGCGGGTCAAGCCGCAGATCAACCTCCGCCGTAAATTTCTCAATTCCCCGCCATCGACACGTGCTGTCATCTAATTCTTCCGGGCCTCGCAGAATGGCGATCTTTCGATGCCCCAAGCGATAGAGATGCTGAATCGCCGCATAGCCGCCGGCCTCGTTGTCCACCACCACAGACTGAATCGACCGGCGCGTCAGATCGCCGCCTACGACCGTAATCGGAATGCGGTTCTTTTCGATCTTGGACAGCGCATCGATCTCCGCAAAGAGCCAGTTCGCCACCAGGATCAGGCCCTCCACGCGGCGGCCTATCAGCATATCCAGATACCGGTTAAACTGCTCCGGGCGATTGTCGGCGTCCATGATGATGGGCAGAAATGGCGTTTGATACAGCGTGCGTTCTATGCCGCGCAGCAACGACATGCAGAAAGGATCGGAGATATCGAAGACCAGCACGCCGATGGTCTGGCTGCGGCGGCGGCTCAGCGAACGCGCCAGCGCATCCGGATGGTAGCCCATCTCGGCAGCCTTCTCGCGAATGTGTTCTTTCGTCTTTGCCGCTACATATCGCGAGAGCGGCGCTTCATTCAGAACAATTGAGACAGTTGAGGTAGAAAACCCGCTCGCACGCGCCACGTCGGCCAGTGTGACATGCGTCGATTTGGTATGCCGAGCTACCATCCGTCGCCTCGTAAGCACCGGAGAGATGACGCGAATCTTACTCCTGTTCCTCTCATAACTCAAAACACCGGCGAATTCGTAATTGGAGGAAAATCATAGCGCGCTGTCCATCTCAAGAAGCTTGTCGGGGCCCACGCCCGCCCGCCGCATAAAGTAGTACAGCGCAATCCCAATCACGATCCACGACGCGCCCAGCAATTGCGCCCTGTGATTGAGATTCAACCAGATGAACGCGCTCACCACAAAGCCGAGAATCGGCATAGTTGCGGCGAGAAATACCCGTTCGCTGGAGCGGAACTTGTAGTGAACGAGCGCCGCCGCATTGACGCCCATGAAGGCGATGAAGGCTCCGAAATTGAGCAGCTCAGCACCGCTTTCGTATGTCATCAGGAAGACCCCAAGCAGCATGCAAGCGCCGACAATCAGCACATTGTTGCGAGGAATTCCATTGCGTGCGTCGATAGCGCCAAATACTCGGCTTGGCAGTGCATTCGCGCGTCCCATCCCATACAGCAGACGTGCCGCGCCAAACTGCGCGGCCATGCCGGAGCCCATGTTGGCGATCAGCAGAGTCGCATTCAGCAAGTGAAAGAGGAAGACTCCCCCCACGCGTCGAGCGACGAAAACATAAGCCGTATCGATCATCGAGTCAGGAAACGGCGTGTGCGCGGGCCACACCAGTTGCGCGGCGTAGACCTCGATGGCGGACAAAATGCCGATCACCAGGCATGTCATCACCGTGGCCAGCATGATATTGCGTCGCGGATTCTCGACCTCCTCTGACATGGTCGAGATCCCATCGAAGCCGATGTAAGTGAGCACAGCGATCGACGTGCCGCGCAGCACACGGGAAGCTGTAAATGTTGCCGGATCATAGAAGGGCGTCAGCCACTGTCCCGCAACGGGCCGAACGACAAGCGCGATATAGTGAATCGCCTCCGCGAGGAAGATGACGACCACAATACTCATGCCGATAGCCAGCAGCGCATTCATGCGCCCGGAGGTCTTAACCCCGCGCAGGTTAAGTACCGTAAAAAGGACCACAAAGGACACAGCCCACGCCGCGTAAGGAACGCTCGGAATCACGTTCTGCGCCGCCGCGCTGCACCAGATCGCGCAGATGATCGGGTTCAACAGATAGTCCATCAACATCGACCAGCCGACGACATAGCCAAGCAGCGGATTCAGTTCCTTGCCTACATACGTGTAAGCCGAGCCAGCGCTGGGATAGACGCGCGCCATGCGTCCATAACTGAAGGCCGTGAAGAGCATCGCGATCATAGCGATGAGAATCGTCGTCACAACATGGCCGCCCGCCACATTGCTGACAACGCCGTATATTCCCATCGGCGCCGTCGGCTGAATGATGATGATGCCGTAAACGATCAGGTGCCACAGCTTCAGGGACCGACGCAGGCCTGGCTGCGCATGATCCACGCCGCCCGCCAGGTCTGATTCGGTAGTCACTTGCGTACCCGTTCCTTGACTCATGGACACGCCATCCTCAGAGATCCGTCATATTTTAGAAAGTAAAGCGCGACCCGAACTGGAACTGGCGCGGCGTGTTGACGGTGTTGCTGATCTGGCCGAAGGCGGCAGCCTGTCCAGCCTCCGTGTTGACCGCAAAGATGCTGGGTATATTCGGCATTCCGAGCTGCGCGCGGTTGGCGATGTTATACGAGGAAATCTCAATGCGAATATCCCTCTTCTCTCCCAGAGAGAAATTCTTGTAGAGCGAGAGATCGACGTTGTTCGCCCCCATCGTACGGACATTTGCAAGGTAAGCCGGAGCATTCCCCGCCACATAGGGGCTGGCCGGATACGCGAAGCAGTTCGGGTTAAACCAGGTTGCAGCCGTATGCGGAGCGTTCTTATTAGGATCGCATGTCAGGTTAGGTCGCTGATTGAAGAAGGAGATACCCTGCGGCGCCCCAGGATACGTTCCAACGGTGGGTGAGGCGATCGGAACACCTGTGCTGAGATACACAATCCCATTGATTGTCCAGCCGCCTAGTATCGCGTCCCCGGCAGTATTGAGATTGAGCGCGCGGCCTTTGCCGATCGGCAGGTCATACGAAGCCGATCCTGTGAACTGATACTTCACATCCTGCGGACTGACCGCATGTTCGAAATTCAGGTTCTTCCAGTCCTGAGCCGCGCCCAGGTGAGAACCGACGAAGCCCAGCGGAGGATTGCCGTCGTCGGTAATCAGCTTCGCCCAGGTGAAGCTGACCAGCGCGGTCACGTGACTGCTCAGCTTCTTTTGCACTTTCGTCTGCAAAGAGCTGTAGTCGGAGTCGCCTCCGGGATAACCATGAATAATCACGCCGTTGCCCGAACCGTAGCCGCCATTGCCAAATTGGGGAAACTCCTGCAAAGACACCCACAGCGGGACGGTGGATGAACCGTAGTTGGCATTGGTAGAGGGCTGGGTCGCCGCCCATTGATTGGGGACCGAGTTATTGACCAGCGCTGCCTGATTGCTGGCGATGGTGCCCAGATCCAACTGGTTCAGATCGGCAGTAGCAAATGGCAGGAAGAGTCCGCGGCTGCCAACATAGCCGGCGCTGAGCACAATCTGATGCGGAAACTCGTACTCCCAGCCAAAATTGAAGTTATAAATGGTGGGCGTACGCTGCGAATGCAACACCGTGTTGATCGTCGTGCCTAGGTTGTTAGCCAGCCCGGTGGGGTTAGTGATCAGAGGAACCACGCCGTTGGGAAAGGGATTGCTGAGAGAATAGAGGCCCGTCGTGCTGGGAGCAGAACTGCCCGGCGCTGCACCCGCGCAGGCTGAGGAGCCGTTGAAGACTGTATTACCGTCGGCGTTATAGCAGGTAGAATTCCACTCCGTCTGGGACGTGTATCCGTCACTGTCGAATGTGGCGCTCGCAACCATCTGCGTGCTCGGGCCGTAGTAGAAGCCGCCACCGCCACGCACCACAAAGTGTTCAGAGGCCTGCCAGGCGAAGCCCAGGCGCGGCCCGAAGTTTGTCAGGTTGGCATTGTACGGAGAACGGTTGCCCCCGTTTACGTATATTTCAGCGCCGTTATATGAAACCCCATCCGCTGCGCCAGCGATGGTTGGGTTGAAATATTCAAGCCGGTTGTGCCGCTCGGTGCGCCCACCAAAGATATCCCAACGTAAGCCGGCAGTGATGTTCAGGTTCTTTGTCGGATGCCAGTTATCCTCGACGAAGGCCGCATAGTAAGGGCTGGATTCGGCGGCAAAGATATCTTTCGTGAAGTTAGGATAGTCCGTATTTTCCGTGCCTGGGACAGTACCCATTCCTACAAGCATGGAGGCGAAGTCGCTGCCGCCTCCACCATTCGACGTGGACTGATCGGTCGCTGAGATATCGAAGAGATAGGAACCGGACGGTGCCGGAGGCTGACCTACATTGAGAAGTCGCTTCAGATATTCAAAGCCGGTGCTGATCTCATGCTTTCCGAAAACCTTCGTGACGGCGACGTTGGCGTCGCTGTTTTCGCTGGCATAGATGAGGGTGTTGTAATCGGCTGTGCCACCGATTCCGCCGATTGCATCGTTGAAGACAACGAAGGGCAGAAGCTTGTAGGCCTCCTGAGCAGCCAGGGAAGATGGAAAGCCCAGCGACGTAATGTCGAAGCCCACCTGCGATGGGTCTCCGCCCTGATTCTCATAATGCCGGGTAAAAGAATAACGCAATTGCAGAACAGTCGTGGGGTTCAGTGTATAGTCGTCAGCGACAAGAATATTGCGCCCATTGGTAACGTTCTGCGCATAGTTCAGATCCCACATGTTGCCAAAGGCGTTGTAGGTCGAGGTGAACAGCCGGTCAAAGGAAAATCGGCCAAATAGACGCTGCTTCTCGCTCTTGGCCCAGTCGATGCGAACGTCGAAACGCTGCGCTGTTGTCGGATCGAGGCCTGGCTTGAAGAAGTTATATGCCGTGTCGTCGGAACTGGAGTCGCACGTTGACGGGCTGGGGTAATTGCACTTAGGGTACTCAGATAAAAATTTCAACGCAGTGGGGTTTGGGTTAGGAATTATGTTATTCGCAAATGGCTGGCGTGTGCCGGCATTCGGCCCGGTCGCAATGTCCGGCTGGGTCGGGTCGTAGATGGTAAAGCTATCCGCGGAAAAATCGCCAGTTCGTTCCGCAGTGGTCGGCACGGTAAAAGTATTGGAGCCGTCGTAAAGCTGCTGTTGCGTGGCCTCGTAATCGCCAAAGAAGAAAAGCTTCTTATGCAGAATCGGGCCGCCAATGGACCCACCTTCCTGATAGCGATGGAACGAGGGAGGTGTATTCGCCTGGCTGTTTGCTATTTGGCTTTGCTTATTGAAATACTCATTCGCTGCTAATACATCGGGCCTGAAGACTCCGAAGACGTCGCCATGAAATTCGTTGCTACCGGACTTGCTGACCAGGCTGATGACGCCGGCTCCGCCGCTGAGGTAGGAGGCGGGTGTATTTTGAGTCTCGACACGAACCTCTTCGACGGCATCTTCAGGAATGTCGAGTGCAGGGATAATAGCAGCCGCGTTGTTTTCCGCGATACCGAGCGGGCTGCCGTCGGCCATGTAATAGACCGAGCCTACGATGGCGCCATTGATCGTATAGGACGAAACATCGACTCCAGGCCGTCCGCTCGATATGTTCGTGATAGCGAAGGAACTCGACGAATTAGGCGCGCCGTTGGCTGGTGTGACACCAGCGCTCAACTGCACCAGGTCGTAGACGTCGCGCGTCAGCAGCGGCACGCGGTCGATGGTCGCCGAGTCGATGAGTTGTCCCACCGTGGAATTGCTCGTTTCGGTAAGGTCCGTTGTCCCCGTCACAGTCACGACTTCGCTTACGCTGCCAACGCGTAAGGCGATGTTTACGGTGCTTACCTCGTCCACGTTGACTGTCACGTTGTCCTGAACGACGGTTTCAAAACCCTTCTGGATGGCCGTCACGTTATAGGAGCCGGGCGTGAGCGAAACAAAGGAATACAGGCCTGCCGCAGTGGTAACCGTAGAACTGGAGACGCCGGTCGCCGCATCCTGCGCGGTAACCTTCGCGCCTGAAACGACCGCTCCAGAAGGGTCCGTCACCAAACCATTGATACCGCCTCTGCCTGCCTGGCCAAAAGCACTCAATCCGGTACTTAGAATCAGAATCACAACACCGAGGAAGCTCTTCGCAATTAGGGTAATCAGCAACTTTTTCATACGGCATTCCCCCTCAACATTGATATTCAAGCGTTTCAATAATGTTTCACGAACTATAGGTCTGATACTTTTGCATGTCAAGGCAAAAATAAGCTTCAGCCGTCATTGTCAACTCCGGCCGATCGCGGACACACCCCGGCGGGGGGAGGGCGAACCGGAAAATCCCGCTTGACAGAGCCGGGGAGACACGTTCATATTGCGATATTCAAGCGATTGAATACTGCTGTTAGGAACTCTGCCTCGATCGATCATTCCGGAGGCGTTGTTCTATGTGCTTCTTTGATTAGCGGACTGAGCCTATTTCGAACACGATCTTTCCACAGCATCTTGCTAGCAACTCCTTATTGGGAAGGAATTTTAGAATGGTCCTGAATCGCAGAAAGATTTTGCTCTCGCTGGCCGCTTTGCTGGCGCTGCCCTCTGTTCTCAACGCCGGAACGGTGACGCCTCTGCGCGAAGACTGGCGTTTGCAATCGGCCTGCAAGCTTCAGGCGGACGGAGCCACAATTACCGCTCCAGGACTCTCGACCGAGGGCTGGCTGAAGACCGCCGTGCCCAGCACCGTCGTAGCTGCCCAGGCTGCGGCCGGAGCAATTCCCGATCCCTATTACGGCAACAATTTGCGGAATCTTCCCGGCGTGAGCTATCCGATTGGCCATAATTTTTCCAATCTGCCTATGCCCGATGACAGTCCCTACCGCTGCGGCTGGTGGTATCGCACCGAGTTCTCCACTCCCGCAAATGCTGGGAAATCCGAGCGCTTTGGGCTGCACTTTGGCGGCATCAACTATCGCGCTGATGTATGGCTCAATGGCCAGAAGATCGCCGACACAACCAAGGTCGCCGGAGCCTACCGCACCTACGATTTTGACGTAACCGATCTCCTCAAGCCCGGCCAGAAAAACGTGCTCGCGGTCGAGACCTTCGCCCCAACCGAAAAGGACCTCGGTATCAACTGGGTCGACTGGAATCCCTGCCCACCGGACAAGGATATGGGGCTCTGGGGCGCAGTCGATCTCGTCACCACCGGAGCAGTCACCGTGCGTTCGCCGATGGCAGTCACCCACTTTCCCGACGACAGTCTCAATACCGCCGAAGTGACCGTATACGCCGAGCTGCACAACGCCGCCGATCATCCCGTCAAGGGCCAGGTCGCCGGCTCCGCTGCCGGGGTCCGCTTCGAGCAACCAGTCGAACTCTCGCCGCATGAAGACCGGACAGTGGTCTTCACCGCAAAAGACTTTCCGCAACTGCGCATTCACGATCCCAAACTCTGGTGGCCCTACCAGATGGGCAAGCCAAACCTCGAACGGCTGTCCGTCAGTTTTGCCATCGAAGGGAAGGTTACCGACGAACAAAGCGTCGAGTTCGGCATCCGCGAGATTACCTCTGAACTCACCTCCAACGGAAGCCGCCTCTTCCGCGTCAACGGCAAGCCAATTCTGATTCGCGGCGCTGGCTGGTCGCAGGATATGCTCCTGCGTTCCGATGAAAGCCGTCTCCGCGACCAGTTCCATCTCGTTCGAGACATGAACCTCAACACCATCCGGCTCGAAGGTAAGCTCGAAACGGAGGATTTCTTCCATCTGGCCGATCAGCAAGGCATTCTCGTCATGCTCGGGTGGTGCTGCTGCGACCAATGGGAGCACTGGAAAGACTGGACTCCGGAAAATCTGACCGTAGCCACGGCATCCTTGCGCGCACAACTTCTGCGTCTGCGCCAGCACCCGAGCCTGCTCGTCTGGTTGAACGGCAGCGACAATCCGCCGCCTCCCAATGTCGAACGCGCTTATCTGCAAGTGGAATCCGAAACCCACTGGCCCAATCCCGTGATTTCTTCAGCCTCGGGTACGCCCACCAGCGTAACCGGGTCCAGCGGCGTCAAAATGTCCGGCCCATACGACTACGTCGCCCCCAGCTACTGGTACGTCGACCAGCACAACGGCGGCGCCTTCGGATTCAACACCGAAACCAGCCCCGGACCAGCGATTCCCTCCCTCGCCAGCCGCGAAAAATTCCTGCCCGATGCACAGGCATGGCCGCCATCCACTACATGGAGTCTTCACTACGGCGGCGGAGAGTTCGTCAACCTCAAGGCCTTCAATGACTCAATGGATGCGGTATACGCAACACCGCAATCCGCCGCTGAATACGAGCGCATAGCGCAAACCATGGAGTACGATTCCGAGCGCGCCATGTTCGAGGCCTATAGCAAGAATAAGTACACATCCACCGGTGTCATTCAATGGATGCTGAACAACGCGTGGCCCTCCATGATCTGGCACCTGTACGACTATTACCTCGACGCCGGAGCCGGCTACTTTGCAACGAAAAAGGCATGTGAGCCGCTGCACATTCAATACTCCTACGACGACGCTTCGATCGTGGTAGTCAACAGCACATATGTGGCCGCTGCCGGTCTCCACGCCAGCGTACATGTGCACAACCTTGCATGGAAGGAGTTGTTCAGCTCCGAGGCCACTCTCGAATCGTCCGCTGACAGTTCCCAGCGCGTCTTTTCGATTCCGGAAGCTCTCTATACAAGCCCGGAACGAATCTTTTTCATCGACCTCACCTTGACCGACGCTTCTGGCCACCTCCTGAGCCGTAACTTCTATTGGGTACCCGGCACGCTCACCACCTTCGATTGGCCAAAAACGGACTACACGCACACACCCGCCGCCCGCCACGAAGACCTGACCGCGCTCATGACGCTGCCCGCAACCAAAGTGAATGCTACCGCAGAGATAGAAACCACCCCGCGCGGCCGCGAATTGCACCTGCACCTCGATAACTCATCCGCTGCGCTCGCCTTCCAGCTACACGGAGCTATCCGCACCGAGTCCGGCGGCCTGATCGCGCCAATCTTCTGGTCTGACAACTGGATTGAACTGACTCCGGGAGAGTCGCGCACGCTGACTGCACTGCTTCCCGATAGCGTGTCCGTCCAGCCGGTTGTACAGCTCGAAGGCTGGAACATCGCACCGCAAACGATCACGCCGAGCTCCACAACCGTGAAATCTACCGGCAACTGAATCGAAACCACAGTCGAGACGCTCCTTCAGTCATTAAAAAAATGGCGTGGACCCCAAAGGGTCCACGCCAGACAGAGAGGTAGTTCGGCAGTCTGTTAGAACTCTAGACGCATTGACACCTGGCCGACGCGCGGTGCGAGCCCCTTTGTCAACGTGCCGAAGCTCGTCGAACTTAGATCGAGGTTCATCGAGCTTTCGTCCAGGTTGATGTGATTGAGCACGTTGGTAAACGTACCCTCGGCACGCAGCTTGAGGCCTTCCGTGATGCTGAAAGTCTTCACCAGGCCGGTGTTCAGGTTGATGTAGCTGGGGCCAACAATCGATCCCACCTGCGAGTTGCCAAAGCGGCCAATCGGAAGCGGATTCGGGCTGAGAGCATTGCCGTTTTGATCATATCCAGCGCCGGTCGTGCAGGCAGTACCGGGAGTCCATGAGGGCATTCCGGGGCAGGCAAAAGCGCCGGAATTGATCCAGTTGTTACGATTCTGGCCGGAGGGCTTCCAGCCTACCCCAGCAACGTTATCAGCATGCTGCGCACGTCCCGTAGGGGTCCATCCGGCAAGGCTCGAACTGAGACCAGAACCCGTACCTGAAGGATCACCCTCGCCGCCCGCAAAGTAAGGTGTGAGGAACGCGCCGCTCTGCCATGTGAAGATGTTGCTCAAGCGCCAGCCGCCAACCACTGCGTCCAGAGCCCTGGGCATATTTGCGCCAAACTGCTTTCCGCGACCGAAAGGCAGATCATAGAGAGCAGTCGTGTTCCACAGCAGACGGCGAGTCCCCACCACGTTGCCGAAGTCCGCGCCGCGATCCAAGATCGAGGTCGAGCGCTGACCGCCGCTCTCTCCCGCGAAGCTGGTGCTGCTTGGTCCCTGATTGTCAGCCAGTGCCTTGGCCCATGTGAATGCGGTGTCAAACTGCAGTCCGTGCTGCAGGCGATGGCTTGCATCCAGTTGCAGTGAGTTGTAGCTGGCATTCGCGCCGGTGTCCCGAGTATTGATGACACCCCAGTTGGGGAACAGACGCGCGCTGTTGGGTTGGTTGTACGCAGAAACCGTCGACGAGAAGGGCAAAGAGTTTTCATCCGGAGCCCAGACCAGGTCGTGCGTTTCAGCGCCGATGTAGGAGACACGTGCTGCAAATCCCCCACCGAAGTCATGGTCGATACTGGCCGTCCACTGCTCCGTGTAAGGATCTTTCCAGATGGTGCTGTTAGCCGTTCCAAAGTAGTCCTGGCCATAGCAGGTAGTGCAACCGCCGTTACCGGCACCGGCGTAGATGTTCGGCCACTGGTAGCCAATCGTGTGCGTATTGGAGTTGTACGTGTTCACGTATTGCGTCGTCTGGGCCTGCAACGTACCCGTAAGCGAGTAGAAATTCGATCCCAGCATAGTGATGTTGTAGATGCCGTAGCCGCCGCGAAAGACCGTCTTGTCGCTGTTGAACGGGCGATATGCGATACCGAAGCGCGGCATGAAGCGCAGGTGTGGAACCTTCTTCAAACCAGACGGAAACCCAGCCGCGCTATTCGTGAGAACAGGCATACAGGGCGCGCCGTTGACGATTGCGGAATTGGTGTTATGCACGCCATCAGCATCGCAGGCATTCGCGCTCTCCAGAAAGGACTGCGCCAGCAGGCTGGACTTGCCATCCGGATAGATCGCGCGTCCCGCGAGAGGAAGGCTAGGATCAAAGTTGCCGATGTCCCCGTGTGGATCGAAGTAGCCGGGGTGATATTCATAGCGAACGCCGTAGCTCACGGTCAACCTCGGCGAAGCCTTCCACTCATCCTGAGCATAG
Source organism: Acidicapsa acidisoli (assembly GCF_025685625.1). NCBI lineage: Bacteria > Pseudomonadati > Acidobacteriota > Terriglobia > Terriglobales > Acidobacteriaceae > Acidicapsa > Acidicapsa acidisoli. The sequence goes on along the minus strand of NZ_JAGSYI010000001.1, from coordinate 2,507,634 downwards.
AAATGGTAGTGAATCGACTTGCCGTCGTTGTCCTGCTGCACCACGTCGTAAAACGTGTTGTTGGGAACACCGACCAGGAAGTCGGCAAAGTCAACGCCAGTGAACTCGCCTACCGCGTTACCTGTATTGGTGTAGCCGAAGGTTCCGTAGTTGTCCGATCCGTTGAAACCGAGTGGCGTAATGGCTTCCAGCGAGCGAATATCCGTGCCGAATCTGAAGTTGTGCTTGCCCTTCGTCCAGCTCACCGCGTCGGTATAGACGTAGGTTTTGGACTGGCTGAGCGAGGTAAGACGATCCGCATTCAGGCTGGAGAGATGGCCAAAATCCAATTCTGGAATTCCGTTGTAGAAGAGATTTTGTAGACCCACCAGTCCCAGGCCCTGCGTAAACGTCGTACCGTTAAAGGAATCGGATTTGCCCGTCTTCTGCAAGGTGAAGCCAAAGCGGAATTCGTTGATCAGGTTTGGCTTGATCGTCCAGTTGAAGCTGGTTGTCAGGCTGTTATTCTGATTCGTGTTCTGCGCGGAAGGCACATTCAGAGCCTCCGCCGAGTTGGCTGGGAAGTTCTTGTACGAATAGCGCCCCCACAGCAGGAACTTCTGGTTCGCGCCAAAGTACTTGTCCGGACGAATATCAAACTGATCCGAATGCTGGCTGTCGTCTTGGTTGACGTAGTAGTTTGGCGACTCACCGTCAACATACGAGGTGGTCGGAACAGATCCGCCGTTTGTCAGAGTCGCAACGTGGTTTGGATCAGGAAAGAACTGCAGGAACTGCTTCGAGGCTGAGTTGATTGCCGAAGAAGGCAGTGCATTTCCGTACGATCCACCCGAGAATGGGTTGCTCAGGCCCGTAAATCCGTTAGCCGTATAGTCAGTGAAGTCGCCCGTCTTCATCGCCGCCGTTGGCACGGTGTACTGGTTGGGAGCCTGTTGCGGAAAACGGTAGCCCTCATACCCGCCATAGATGAAGAACTTGTCATGTCCATCATAAAGGTGAGGAATCACTACCGGACCGGAAAACCGTGCGCCAAAGGTGTTCCCGACCTTGTGTGGCTTAGAGCCCGCGCCGAACTGAATTGCGTCAAAATCCTGATTCTGGGCATACCAGTAAGTCGACCCATGGAATTTGTTGGTGCCGCCCTTGCTGGTGATCGTAACCTCACCGGGCTGGCCGATCTCCGCATTGTTCAAAACGCCGTCTGCACGAATCTCAGCGATTGCATCGGTGGAAGGAAATGCATCTTGAATTGGAGAATTCCCAGTAGCGCTCTGCACCGTGATACCGTCTACTGCGACTTCCGTCTGGAAAGGCAACCCGCCCTGGAGCGAGTACGTAGCTGAACTGCCCGAGCCGTCCGTCTGGACGCCCGGCAGTGTGCCGATCAGGCTCAGACCGCTGGTGCCATTCGAGCCGGCCCGCGAGTTGGTCGGCAGATTGATCGCGTCGTCCGCACTGTAAACGGCGTTGATCGAAGCCGAGTCCGTTTCGATCGCGCTGGCATTGTCACCGGAAACCTCAACCGTCTGTTGCACCCCGCCGACCGCCAGCGAGACGTCGATACGTAGTTGCTGGCGAACCGCAAGCTGCGCTCCGTTAATCTTCCAGTTTTCGAATCCAGGCGCCGCGACCTCGACATCATAATGAGCGGCTACAGCGTCCAGGAACTGGTAATCTCCGCTGCCACTGGTCGTGGTGGTACGTACGACGCCTGCGTCGGTATTCGTCAAGGTCACAAGAGCACCCTGGATGACTGCTCCCTTGGCGTCCTTGACTGTGCCAAGAATGGATCCCTGCGTGGACTGCGTCCAGCCGATCGCGCCTCCCAGCGCAATCGCAACCACAATAGTGAGCAATCGGATTGCCCAGCACATGCGGTTTAGCGGAGATGGATGGATGGCTTCTTGCATCGGTGCTGCCTCCTGAGATGAAAAAAAAAACAATCGGGTTATTGGTTGTCTTTGCTACCGCGGCAATCGAAAACAGAAACTCTGCCGAAAAAGAGAAGTTTGCTGGGGAAAGCGAAATCCTTAGAGACACGTTCAAAAAACTGAAAACGTAGCTTCATCTAAGAGCACTTTCACGGCAAATTGCAGGTTCTTAACGGTTCAGCATCAGACACTTTTGTTGATATATAAGGACTTACCATCTCACAATTCGCGTGATGTTCATGCCCCTGTTAAAGTCATTGATCGATTCCTGACGTAATTCAAGGCGCTTTCACAGAGTTTCGCTATGCTAATCCATAGATTTTGATCCAACTCCAAGGAGACTCGCATTGGCTGCCTCCCCTCCGCTCCCCAAGAGTTTCGAGGATGCTGCGCGCCACCACGTCGCCGTCGAAGCGGAATTAGAGAGGATATGCGGAAGCGCACACTTCCGTACCAGTAAGCGATCCTGCGAGTTCCTGCGGTACATCGTCCGAGTCACCCTTGACGGTCGAATGGACTCGTTGAAAGAGCGAACCATCGGGATCGATTTGTTCGGTCGCGATACTTCCTACGAACCTAGCTCCGACGCCTCTGTCCGCGTTCGCGCCAACGAAGTTCGCAAGCGGCTGACATCCTATTACGCCTCATCGGTTGCTGCCGCCGAGACTTGCTCTCTCAAAATACAGTTGCCGACCGGGAGCTACGTTCCGCGTTTCACTCCGGTCGAAGCCAATACCGTCTCGTTAGTCTTGCAGGGGACGCTCCAGGGAAACTACATCACGGCGTCCCCGGCTGCACCAGTTTCGTTAGACCTTCCGTCGGCGCCAGCCTCACCCTTCGCAGTTCTGCCGCAGCATCCCATCGGCTCAGTCGTCCCGCCAGTGCAGGCGCTGACATTGATGCGTCCGGCGCTGTTTGCCTTGCTCGTTTGCGCGTTGCTCCTTCGCCACCAAATGGAGAACCGCGAAGAATACCTGCGCTTCTGGGATCGGCTTCTGTCAGGACGGAGCGCGATGGTCCTTTCGGTCTCGCCGCAAGACAGGGTCAGTCTTGCCTCCAGCCTTTATCCCCTGGTTTGGGTGGCAGGCCGCTACGGCGTAGACGCAACAATGCAGGAGGATTCACTCACCGACGCCAAGCCGGACGCTACCTCGTCGGTTCGAGTCAGCTACGCCACCCCACGCGAAGTCATTGCCGACCGTCGCCTACGATGGACTCTCACCATTCCTGCGGTCCGGAATCCGGACGCCTCTTCCAGTCTGCCCAAGGCTTCTGCACAACTTCCAGCGCAACTTTTGGACGGGCACCCTTCAGGCACATCGGTATCTGCGATGTCCGTATCTTCAGCCGCCTTGCTCACCATACTTTCCGAAGATGCTTCCACCCTGCGCATTCAGGGTACGGACGCGGACGCCATCCGGCGATTGCTCGAAGAGCTGACTGTCGAGCGAAACTTCCCCTCCGGCCTGGTCGAACAAGTCGAGCACCTTGACGGCCGCCACGGTGTGCAGGTCTTGGTCTACCGCGACACCGCCGGCGAATGGCGCCGCAACATCTCGTGGGGTGGTGCGTAATGCATCTATCGGACCAGGATTCCAAATCAGCTCGATATGGTCACTGGCGCTCAGCCGCCTTCACTTCGAGTTGGCTGTTATATGCCGGCTATTACCTGTGCCGCGAGAACATGCGGACCGTCCGCACTCTTCCCGGCGCGCCACCGGCTCAGGATGACCTGACCGGGCTGCTCTTCAACTTCGCACTCGCCTATGTCGTTGGCCATCTCGTTTCGGGCACACTGGCCGACTTGCCGCGTTTCTGGGCCGGGCCTCGCAAAACCGCGCTCACCGGCGGACTCGTCTCGGCCATCGCAACCGCAGCCATGCTCTTCGCCCAAGCGCCACACGCAATGCTCGCGCTCCAGTTGCTCAACGGCTTTGCGCAAGGGCTCGGCTTCCCCGCACTTTGCCGTATGCTGGCCGTCTGGTTCAGCCGCGCCGAACGACCTAATGTCCTCGCCTGGTGGAGCGCCAGCTACTCGCTCGGAGGAGTCCTCGCCGCCAGCCTCACCCTGTGGTGCGCGACGACCCAGCTCATTATGCCGTCCTGGGGATGGCAGCGATGTTTCATCTTCCCGCCCATTCTGCTGGCCTTGATCTCTGCCTACTTCTTTTTCACCACAAGAGACGAACCTGCGGACGCCGGTCTTGAGCCCATCAGCCCACCCGAGGAAGACTTAGCAGTTTTCCGGAATCCTCGTACAGCCGGGATTTGGTCCGGCTGGTGGGCCGTACTATCCAACGGCCACATCCGCACAATCGCGGCCATGTACTTCTTTCTCAAGATGACGCGGTATGCGCTCCTTTTCTGGCTGCCTCTTTACCTTGTACAAACCACGCACCTGTCCAGAAATCGAGCCGCTTCCACGGCCGCGCTCTTTGAGTTCTTCGGCTTCGCTGGAGCCCTGCTCGCCGTGCATCTTTCCATTCAATACTTCAAGTCGCGGCGTTATCCCGTAGCCGCGATCATGCTCTTTGGGCTTGGTTTTCTGGCTCTCATCCAGCCACTCATCACGGCCATGGGCTGGTGGGTCTCGGCCATCAGCGTAGCTGCAATGGGCCTGCTGGTCTACGCCGTGGACGCGCTGATGGTCTCGGTGGCTGTGCTTGAAAGCGTCCCGCTCGCCTGTTCCGCCCGAGCCATCGCGGCAGTTAACGGAGCGGGCTCCGTGGGCCAGATGCTCTCGCCACTCCTGGTCACTTCGTTCGCCCGCCACTACGGCTGGGACAATCTCTTCAACCTCTTCCTGATCACATCCTTGATAGCCGCCGCCATCGTCGCTCCTCGCTGGAACGACGATGCGCGAGAACTCGCTCCTGCCACCGTTCCGGATTCTGCGCTTAATCCACTGCCGTAGGCCTGCTTAGACTGGACTTACTCTTTTCCATCTGCTTTTGAATCTCCGGCGCGTCATCCATATCCCTCAGGGCAGCGGCCTCCACTTTGGTCTTGGGCTTGGCGGGTTTCGCTTTTGTCGCGTCAAAGACCTTCGGATCGCTGGGCTGGAAGGTAAACGGTTCGAGATTTGGCGATGCAGCGAAAACGCCGATAAAATCCCCAGCCAGCGCATCTTCCAGGTTCAGCGCTCCAACCCCCAGCAATTCGTTGATCGTCCGTGTAATGCTGCCCATGCTGGAGTGCTGATGGCTCACCGCTCCAGGCGTAGCCCAAGGACTGGCAATCGCCAGAATGCTGCGGTGGGCGTCTACATGGTCCACGCCGCCCTGCGCGTCATCTTCCGTGACAAAGAGTGCCGAGTCTTTCCAGATGCTGGTCTTCGACAGGTAATCCACAATGCGGCCAAGGGCAAGATCGTTATCCGCTACATATGACGCCCGATACGGGTAGCCGTCTCCAGGTCGCGGATCGGCCGTGTGGTCATTCGGCAGCCGAATCACGATCAGCCCCGGAATCTTGTTTTGGGCGAGTCTCCGGCTGAAGTCACGCTTGAACTCCTCCACACGGAGCTGGTCCGGAATTCCAACGTTGAAGGTAGGAAAGCTGCGGTCGGTTGATTCAAAAATTGGCTTCGGCACCGGAGCATTGAGAAAGAGTCTCTGGCCCTCCGGCGCAGCCCCAGCCATCTCATCATTGCCCTCGACTTCCAAGCCCTCCCCATAGTTCAGAATCCCCCGCCCCGAATCAGCGATATGTTCCCACAGCGATCCAAATTGTGGTTCATCCTCCGGCATAGGCGCATCGGCTCCGCCAAAGAGCGCGCGACGGCCGGGCTGCGGCGCGCCAGCATCGGCACTCCGTCGTCCGCCGTAGCCGCTCGACCAGGCCGTATTGAAAAAGGGCGTGGGATTAATCCCGACCACCCAGCGGTGTCCGTCCGCCGAAACATCCGAGTCGACATAGAAGTTATCGCTGATCGCGTATCGCTGAGCAATGGCATGCAGATTTGGCGTCACCTTGAGATGGTCCGCTTCAATCTTCGTCTGGTGCCGCTCTTCGGCCCAGCCGTCAAGCCCATACCGGGCCAGCGCCGGATCTCCATTGGCATTCACGATGTCCCCAAGCACCTCGTCATACGTCCGATTCTCACGAATCACGAGAAAGCAGTGCTTAAGCCGAGGCAGCTCTGGCCGCTTGGCGATCGCATAGGTATTGTTTGCCAGAACCTCACCGGTAAGAGTCTGCGCATCGGGCAAACTTGCCAGATTCACCACCGTCAGGCTGCCGTATTCCAGCGAGCCTACATACGTTGGGGAGCTCTCTGCGTGAAGTTTGCCGGCGTTAGGTCCTGCGCCCTTGCCCTTGGTGTTAACAATGTAAAGTGTCTTGCCTCCGGGCGAAAGAGCCACCGCGCTGGGATTCCATCCCGCCGGAATGTGTTCCAGAACCCGCATCGTGCTCGCATCCAAAACCGCAACGGCGTCGATGCCCGACTCCGCAACGTAAAGCCGCCCATCCCCGAGCGCGAGGCCGCTCGGCATCACGCCCCGAAGCGGGCGTCCTTGCGCATCCTCAAATCGCCTTCCGGTAAACGGAGACAAGGGCGTCTCCGCCAGCACCTTCGAGCCATCCGCGCTGACCTTTGCGACGGAATCCTGATGCGCCAGCGAGACATACACCGCGTTGCCATCCGCAACCACTCCCGTCGGCGCGCTCCCACCAACATCGCCGTTGCGCGCCTCACTGATACGGTCGCCAAGATGAAGCTTCGCAGACAGTGTTGGGCGTTGCACGTCGTGAATGTCATACGTCCAGAGCGAACTGCCTCGATCGGAATTTTCATCGCCCAACCCGGGAATCTTGCGGCCGTCAAGCGTCACTCCCTCGCGAGCTTCTTTTGAGGGATAGCCGAACGGCGGAAATTTCAACCCGGTTCCGAGCGCGTCTTCGCGCTTCGCTCCCGGAATCGCCGTGTACTCAAACAACCCAATGTTAGTCACGTAAAGCCGGTTGCCGTCGGGAGAAAGAGTCAGCCCGAATGGATACGCGCCAGTCGGAATCGAAGCGATGACCTGGCTCTGAGCCACATCGATCACCACGACACGCCAGTTGCCCTGATCTAGCGCAAAGAGCGTGCGTCCGTCGCCGGAGACAAGCACAGAAGCGGCAAAACTGCCGGTAAAATCGGTCCCGCCAACCTTGGCATCCAGTGGAATCTGACCTGCCTGCCGCCAGTCCGCGGTCGAATACAGCGCAATCTTGCCCGAGTTCCCCGTCGCCACATAGAGCGTCCGGCCATCGGTCGAGTAGGCAAGACCGGCATGCGTCTCGATCGCCGGGTCGTTATTCTCACCAGAAGGCCTCCTGCGCACCGCCGGCGTATCTCCATCCGGATGCTCGATCACATTGAGCGCAAAAGGAAAGCCAATCGACGGCACCGCAGCCTGCGAACCATTCGGCTTGAGCGCAATTGCGAACGGATACGGAGCCAGCGGAATCCAGTTGCCGGCCGGACGGATTTGACGCCCGTTGGGAAGAATCGCGCTGAGTCCCACTCCGGCAGCTTGCTGGCCAGGTACGAAGGATGGAGCGCAAGCGAGGGTAACAGAGCAAAGGGCGGTAACCAGGACTTGTCTATAAGTCATATTCACCAGAATGCACGACAAATGTGAATTAGCGAAGAAAGCCCGAGCACGTCCGCAAATTCACATTCCTATTCGCGAAGGACTTGGCCATCTAAGTCAAGCCCTCAGCTTGCGCGACGCATCCCAGCAATTACACTGAACGAACAAAGCAGCGATCAATCAGGCTACGCCGGGAGGGCGCCATCAAAACAAGATTGCGGTTGGGGGATCTGCTGATCCAGGCGAAGCTAGTCACGCCAGAGCAAGTAGCCTACGCCCTCGAAGTTCAAACAGAACGCGGCGGCCGCCTCGGCGATCATCTCGTCGCCACCGGAGCCATCTCCCAGCAGGCGCTTGAGACTTTTCTCCACCGCATTCCCGCCGAGCCGGCAAACATTGCCGCCACAAAAATCGAAGCGACTGACCTCCTCAGCCTGTTGATGAAGCAGATCTACGTCGGCCATCTGGGAACCATGCGTCAGTTCATCGACGTCATCAAGCTCCCGTATCACATCGTCCACGACCTGGTGCAAATGGCCACCGACCGGCAACTGCTCCACGCGCTCGGCTCGCGTGAATCCGCGAACCCGCTCGACATGAGCTACGCGCTTACCGAGGTGGGCAAACGCTGGGTTCTCGATGCTCTCGAACGGCTGCGCTACGCGGGACCCGCGCCCGTGACCATCGAAGAGTTCAACCTCCAGGTCAACCTGCAGAAGATCACGAACGAAGTCATCACCTACGAGCGCATTCGTAAAGCCATGGGCGACCTCACCTTTGACGACAAAATCGTCGAACAAAGCGGGCCGGCCTTGAACTCCGGCCGCGCCATGCTCCTCTACGGTCCGCCCGGCAACGGCAAGACATCCGTTGCACTCAGCTTTGCCAGCGTCTTCAACGACGTCATCTACGTGCCCTACGCGGTGGTCGTCGAAGGCCAGATCATGCGCGTCTACGACCCAAGCGTCCATCTTCCGCTCGTCACCACATCCGAAAGCCGCGAAAACTTCCTCTCTTTCGTTCGAAACGAAGAATATGACGCCCGCTGGGTTCCCTGCCGCCGCCCATTTGTCGTCACCGGCGGCGAACTGACGCTGGAGATGCTCGATCTCCGCTACGACACCTCGTCCAATTTCTACGAAGCCCCATTGCACGTCAAGGCGTTGGGGGGCTGTTTCCTGATCGACGACTTCGGCCGCCAGATGGTCACTCCAACCATCCTGCTCAACCGCTGGATCGTGCCATTGGAAAGCCGCGTCGACTACCTGAAGCTGCACACCGGCAAGAGCTTCGTCATCCCTTTCGAAGAGATGGTGATCTTCTCCACCAACCTCGAACCCGAAGACCTGATGGACCCTGCCTTCCTGCGCCGTTTGCCCTATAAAATCGAGGTCGGCGGACCATCGCTGGAGCTATACCGTCGCATCTTCGAGAAAGAATGCGAGCGCCAGGGAATAACCCTCCCTGACGAGATATTCCACATCATCGTGCACAAGCTCATCCATGAAAAAGGCCTGGAGCTCGCCGCATTTCAGCCCAGATTCATCGTCGATCAGGTAGTTGCAACCTGCCGGTTCATGAACCAACCGCCGCATTTCGAACCGCGCTTTGTCGACTACGCGCTGGACAATCTAAGAGTGCGGCGAAACTCGCCAACGAAGCCATCCGCACCGTCTTCCGATGCATCAGCCCACTAGCTGAACCGCGTCACTGGAACGTGTCCGCGATTCAACCGGAAGAGTTCCAGATCCATCCTCGGCTTTTCCTCAATGAGGTTGGCAGCTATCTCCCCATAAACCGGCGCATACTTGAACCCATGACCCGAGCAGCAACTGAAGACCAGAACATTCGCATGTTCCGGATGCCGGTCGATGAGAAAGTGATGATCTTCGGTCAGCGTATAAATGCAAGGCTTCATCTCGCAGGGTTGCTCGTCGAAACCGGCTAGATACTCCCTGACGCAACCGGAAAGCAACGCCGCGTCCGTCAAATCCGGCAAGATCGGCTCCAGATTCGGATCGATCCGCTGGCGCAGGTGCTTATCGTGTCCAATCTTTACCCTGCCATCGGGCGTAGGCATCCCATACCAGCCCCCGCCTGCATCCAGACAGAAGATTGGAAAGCTGCTACCTGTCATTTCCTCGGCAATTCGAGGTTGAAACCACGCAAGCACTCGCCGCTCGGTCGAAAGCTCAAGGTGCAACTCCGGCATCAGCTTTGGCAGCCAGCTCCCCGCCGCAACCACCAGAAAATCGCAAGTCAGCGTCTCGTCCTGCGTGCGAATTCGCACTCCATTCGCCGCGTATTCAATCCGCAGCACAGCCGTGCCATGCATCAGCCTCGCGCCGGCGTCGCGAGCCATTTTATGCAGAAAACTACGCGTAGCATCAGGCCTGACAAACCCGCTCAACCGCTGATACACCACGCGCCAATCCGAAGGCAATCGAAAGTGAGGATGCCTTCGATTGAACGCGCCCCCATCCAGCAACTCGAAGGGCTGGCCATATCGTTCGCACAGCTCTTCTGCTGCCTTAACCAGCCTGCTCTCTGGCGGCCCCGCGTCGATACCGCCGCACTCCACAAGCAAGCTCTCGCCGGCCAGGCGATTCCACGCATTCCAGCCATGAAAACTGGCCGTCGCCATCTCTACATAGACCGCGCCCTCATGCGGCACGCGGCGAAAGATCCGCGTATCGCCATGGGACGAACCGCGCTCATGCAGCGGCGAAAACTGCTCAATGCCTGTCACTCGCAATCCCCGCCGCGCAAGCGTCGCAGCAATGCTGCTGCCGGCCGCACCCAATCCGAGGACAATCACATGCGGTTGCACTGACATCAAAGTAGATCTTCTTTATCGACTCGGTTTTCAGGTGAGGCCATCACTTCACGCGGTCAACTCGATTAATCAGCGTCGCGACGTACGCCGCCCCAAATCCATTATCGATATTCACAACCGTAACATTCGGCGAGCACGAATTCAGCATCCCCAGCAGCGCAGCTACGCCCCCAAACGACGCGCCATACCCAACGCTCGTCGGCACCGCTATCACCGGCGCTCCAACCAAACCGCCCACCACCGAGGGTAGCGCGCCCTCCATTCCCGCGCACACAATCAGCACCGTAGCCTCCTGCAGCCGCATGTGTTGCGAAAGCAATCGGTGCAACCCGGCAACGCCGACATCCACCACCATGTCCACATCGTTGCCCATCAGCTCCGCGGTCACGCGAGCCTCTTCGGCCACTGGCAGATCGCTCGTTCCAGCGCAGACAATACCCACCCGGCCCGTACGCACCGGCAGCGCCTGCTGCTGAAGCGTGATGCATCCGGCAGCCTCATGAAAGACCGCTCGCGGCTCAACCAGCCGCACCGCGTCAAACTGGCCGCGGCTCGCGCGCGTCGCCAGAACATTCACTCCCGAAGCCGCGAGACTCGCAAAAATCCCCGCTACCTGTTCCGAGGTCTTGCCCTTGCTATAGATCACCTCGGGCATCCCCGTGCGCACGGAGCGGTGATGGTCCACCTTGGCAAATCCAAGGTCTTCAAAGGGGAGATTCTTCAACCGGTCGCACGCAGCATCCGGCGAAATCTCGCCGCCCTGCACCGCTTCCATCAACTCACGCAACTGGTCCCGGTTCACGCGGTCGCTTCCTTCAGCAGATACGCGGTCGCCGCCGCCTGCATCACCTGTTTCAAAGGCACGCCATGCTCCTCTGCAATCCGGCGGCAATCTTCAAACTCCGGCGCATAGTTCACAACCTCGCCATCCCCCAGCATCCCGATCTTGATCCTCACCGCGCCCCACTCCGTATCGACCGAAGCAAAGCTTCGCGACAAAACAATCTTCTGCTCTTCCCGGTAGCGAAGCCCAAGCGTCGTCGTCTCGGCAAAGACCATCTGTTGCAAAGCCCCAGCCTTGTCCGGCGAACAGAGAATCGTCAACTGCATCCCGGTACGCCCCTTCTTCATCTGAATGGGCGTCCGATACACATCCGCCGCGCCCGCAGCCAGCAGCCGGTCCGCAACATACGACAGCAGCTCCGGCGTGGCGTCATCAATCGTCGTCTCGATAATGCCAACGCGCTCCTCAATTCCTGCATGGCCTTGCTGCTGCGAGGCCGCCGGCACCGAAGCTTCTCCGATAACAAGCCTCAGAACATTCGGCTTGCCAGGCAGATCGCGAGATCCCGCGCCATATCCGGTTGCAAGCACCTTCATCGCCGGAAACTCCGAAGAAGTCACATCCAGCGCCCGCAGCAGCGCTGCTCCCGTAGGCGTGACCAGCTCCTTCTTGGGACCAGAAGAATAGACCGGTAGATCGCGCAGCAATTCAAGCGTCGCAGGCGCAGGAACCGGAAATGTCCCGTGCGCGCAATGCACATGGCCGCCGCCAACATTGAGCGGAGAACATATCCAGCGCTCTACGCCGCGTTCTGTGCTCAGCCAATGGCAACCGGCGGAGACAGCGGCGATATCCGCAATCGCATCCACAGCACCCACCTCGTGAAAGTGAATGCTCTCGACCGGCACGTTATGTATCTTCGCTTCCGCATGGCCAAGCAACAGAAAAGCTCGCAGCGCAGTCGCCTGCACCTCCACCGGCAAGGGTGAGTTGCGAATAATCTCCTGAATCGCCGGCAGAGAGCGCCCATGTACGTGAGCATGTTCATGAGGCGTGTCGTGCCCGTGATCATGATGATGATCATGCGCATGGCCATCCTCGTGCGAATGCGAATGATCGTGTCCATGCGAATGCCCATGGTCGTGGTGACCCGCGTGAGCCGTCTCCGCAATCTCGCCCTGCAGCGTGACGACATCCACTTTGGCCGAGTCAATCCCGCTGCGCTCCACCCGGCGCAGCTCTAGCCGAGCCTCAAGCCCAAGCCCGGAAACCGCATCCTGCAACACGGAGAACGGGACCCCGGCATCCACGAGCGCTGCCAGAAACATATCCCCGCTGATACCAGAGAAGCAATCCAGATAAGCTATTTTCAATTCACACCATCACTTGTAGTAGAAGGCTTTGCGCCAATCAACCCAATCTCCGAAATCGGCAGCAGCGCATTCATCGAACCCGATCGATAACCTTCGAGATCCAGGGTCACATATTTGTATCCCAGCCGCTTGAGCGCCGCGCTCGCCTGTTCAAACATCGCGAGCGAAAGCATTCGCGCCAGTTCTTCGCGAGCAATTTCAATCCGCACCAGTTCCCCATGATGTCGCACGCGAAACTGCCGGAATCCCATCGAAAACAGCACCTCTTCGCCTTTTTCAATGGATTCAAGCGTCTCCCGCGTCACCGGCAATCCATAAGCGATGCGCGAAGAAAGGCAAGCCGACGCCGGCTTGTCCCATACGCGCAGCCCAGCCTCGCGAGCCAACGTGCGTATCTCTTCCTTGGTGAGCCCAACCTCGGCCAACGGAGCAAGAACCTTGTGATTCGCCGCAGCCTTCTGTCCCGGTCGAAAATCTCCGCGGTCGTCCGCATTCATGCCATAAGCCACGGCCGTAAACTGCAACGGTCCGCCCGTTTCGGACATTACCTTGAATAGCTCATCCTTACAGTGAAAGCAGCGCGAGCTGTCATTGCGCACATACTCCACATCCTCCAGCTCATGCGTGTCAATCACCCGCAGCGGAATACCCTGGCTCTTGGCAAAATCCACGGCGTCCCGCAGATGCGCCCGCGACAGACTCGGAGAATCCGCGATCACCGCAAGCATCTCCGCGCCCAGCACCTGGTGCGCGGCATACGCCAGATACGCCGAGTCCGTTCCGCCAGAGTAGGCGACCATCAGCCGTCCCGCACTCCGCAGATTCGCGTACAGCGCCTGTTTTTTCGATTCGAGACTAGCTATCGCAACCTCATCCGGCATCCTGCGTTAACCCCTGCTCCGATCGGTAAAGCGGAAGAACAACGATTGCTTCGCGACCGGAGCCGCAAGCTCGTTGAGTGCCGCCATCTGCTTCTGCGAAAGCGGCGTAAACTCCCGCGCAATCTGCACATTCTCTTCGAGCTGTGCAATGTTGTCGCACCCGATAATCACCGTGCTCACCGGATGCGTCAGCGTGAAGTGCATCGCGTCGCGCATCTTCATCACCCCAGGACTGGTCGCAATCGCCGATCCCTCCCACGAGTGCTGCTGCTGCTCAAGCGACGGTGGAGTCCACGACGACAGCAGCCTTCCCCGCGCCGGAACCTTCATCCCGATAATGCCCATCTGCTTTTCCACCACCAGCGGCAGCAGTTGATCCGTAAAACTGTGAATATGCGCATCCGCAGCGTTCATAGCCATTAGAATCGTGTCGAAGGGGTAACGATTCACCGCATCCATCAGCGCCTCAGGCCGATAGTGCCCCGTCACACCGAGAAAGCGCACAACCTTCTGGTCGTGCATCTCAATCAGCGCTTCCATCGCGCCGCCCTTGGCAAAGATCGCGTCCACATCCTCCGGTAGACCCACATCATGCAACTGCCATAGATCCACATGATCCGTATTGAGCAGCTTCAGTGACTTTTCGATCATGCGCATCGAGCCATCGCGCGTCCGCTCCTTGGTCTTGGTCGCGACAAACGCCTCTTGACGCCGCGTCTTCATCACCTGGCCCACATACTGCTCACTCCAGCGCTCCGGGCCACCATAAATTGACGAAGTATCGAGGTAATTCACGCCGAGATCAAGCGCCCGCTCAATAATCGGCACCGCAATATCGAAATTATTAGCCCGTTCCAGCGCCGCCTGCCCGCCCAGGCTGAAAATACCAACTTTGTATCCGGTCTTGCCTAGGTTGCGGGTCGGCATCTCTGCCTGCGTCCGTGCGTTTACTGGCAAAGCAGGCAACGTCGTGACGGAAGCCCGCGCTGGCATGGCGCCGCTAGCAAGGATACCCGCGGCAACAGCGCCGCCTGTTTTGAGGAACTTGCGACGATCGGCGGAAGTAGGTTGTTTCACGAATTGAATCCTCCGGTTGAGGTGAGCGGCTACGCGACAATTGTATCTCTGAAGACTTCGGCGTGTAATTTCAAGCCGAAGAAGAACAGCAACTGACTTCGTTCCGCCGTTTGCACAGGCCTACCCGTGGTCAGGACTCAACGCGTCGCGACCCGAACGATATAAACTTTCGCAAGCGAACCCTGCTCAGGAGAACACGTTGCGCGCTTCCGCAAACCCCACAGCACTACTCACCGTTCCACTCGCCGCTCTGGCGCTCATCGTCTGTCGCAGCGCAGCCTCGCCCGCCCAGATGCAGATGCCCGCCTGCCACGCGATGCCGACCCAATCCGACATGGTTGCGCCAGAAAAACTCCCCGTCCCGCAAAAGCTTACCGGCATCGGCAACCTGCACTTCCCCATCAGCTCCAAAAACCCGGAAACCCAGGCATGGTTTGATCAGGGCATCAATCTTGTCTTCGATTTCTGGGACTACGAAGCCAACCGCGCCTTCGAACAAGCCATCCGCACCGACCCCAGCTGCGCCATCTGCCACTGGGCGCTCTCAGAATCCCTCGGCATCCACAACAAAGAGGTAGCAGGCTACGCCCACGACGAGCTAACCAAAGCCATCGCCCTCCGCAATCACGCCGACAAACGCGAAAAGACGTACATTGATGCAGCTCAGGCCGAATCCGGCTCAGAAGACGGCAGCAAAGATCGTTCCAAAGCAATCCTGCGCCAGCTCGTCCACAGATACCCCAAAGACCTCACTGCCCGCCTGCTCCTCGCCGAAGCCCTCCAGGACGGCTACGACCGCGACACCGGCAAAGCCCGCCCCGGCACCGCCGAAATGATCACGATCCTGCAAGCCATCCTGAAAGAAAAGCCCGACGACTCCGCCGCCAACCACCTCTGGATTCACGCCGTCGAAGCCAGCCCTCATCCCGAGCAGGCGCTGCACTCCGCCGACGTTCTCGCCGATCTCGCACCCAACTCCGGCCACATGACCCACATGCCCGGCCACATCTTCTTCCGCACCGGCAACTACGCCCGCGCCCAGGTCTCCTTCGACCTCTCCACCACCGTCGACGAAACCTACATGAAGACTCAGCACGTCGCCGCCGACGACGACTGGAACTACGTCCACAACCTCATGTACTCCATCGCCAACCTGCTCGAACAGGGCCGCATGACCGACGCCGCACACGTCTCCGAGAAGCTCATCGACGCCCGCGGAGCCCGCGCCTCGACGCTCTATCCCTGGTCCACCCGCGACTCCATCACGCGCCTCAATCCCCTGCTGCCCATCGCCCTTCGCACCGGCGACTGGTCCCACGTCGAGTCTCTCCTGGCAACCGCAAAGCCCCCGGCCACGCTGCCAAACCTGCAACTCCTCGCCACATCCCTTACCGAATTTGCCCAAGGCATGCAATCCGTAACCCGGAAAGACCTCGAATCGGCGCAGAAACACTCCACCGAACTCGACGCCCAGCTCTGGCGAGTCTCCAAACAAGTCGATCAGGAAGCGGCCGCAGAAAAGATCAAACCGAAAGAGACCGCAACTCCGGCCAATCAGCCGCAGCCGACAGACCCGAGCCTGCCCACCATGCTCAAGAACCTCTCCATCCTGTCGCTCGAACTCCGCGCTTCGATCCTCATCGACACCGCAAAGATCCCAGAAGCCAAAGCCCTCTTCGAACAAGCCCGCCGCGAAGAGCAGGACCTCGGCTACCGCGAGCCGCCAGCCTTCATCCAGCCGGTAGCCGAGCAGGAAGCCGAATTCCTCACCGCAGCCAAGCAGAATGCCGAAGCAGAAAAAGCCTGGAAGCAAGCCCTTGAAGACCGCCCCAAATCCGGCTTCCCGCTCTACGGCCTGGCGGTTCTGGCAGAGCAATCCGGCGACACCGCCAAAACTTCCGCCGCCTACAACGAATTCCTGACCGCCTGGAAGACCGCCGACCCGCAATTACCCCAGATCCAGCACGCCCAGCAATGGATGATGGCTCACCCCAACCAGGCCCTGGCCTCAGCCACAAAACCGCACTAACCAAACAAGTAACATTAGCCCGGAATCCCCACCAAACCAGCTAACCCGCTAACTAGCTAACCCGCCATCGGCGAAAATAGTAGCATGGCCGCGCAATCCCCAAAGCCCGAGACCCGCATCGCTCCCACCCCAGAGCCCGGTGAGTTCTACTTCGACGGCCCATACATCGTCTTCACCGAGGCCTATCACCTGCGCCGCGGATGGTGCTGCCAATCCGGCTGCCGTCACTGCCCCTACGGCTTCAAGAAAGAACCAGACCCCGCGGAATAATCCATCGGCAGGCGGCTATTTCTGCGCCGGAGCAGTAACCTGACCCGCCACCGGGCCCCCAGCAGGCGCTACCTGATCCTCCCGCACCAACACTGCAAACCGCGGGAAAGCGAAGCTCCCGCCCGCATCATCCACCACATTCAACTGGCCAATATACGAGCCAGCCTTCAACTTATCCAGCGGCACATCCAGTTGCACGGCAACCGCGTCGCGCCCCGCCACGTTGAGCGCCGTAGCCTGCACCACCGGCGTCTCAAATACCTTCGTCGAACCCTGAATCAGCTCCAGACTGCTCATAAGATCTATGCTGCCCTTGACCACCTTCGTCGCCGCCCCCGTCGAAGCATCCACTGCGGGTTTCACCTTCGCCGGACTATACACCTCATACAGCAGATACAGATGCTGCCCCTGCCGGAAAACATGGCTGATATTCGGCACATACTGTTGACCATCATGCACCAGCGGATTGCTCGCCTTGGTCGGCACCCGCTGCGACGCCAGCAAAATCGAACTAAGCTTCAGCGGGGTCTTCTTCATATCCGGCAAAGTAATATCTGTCTCAAACGAGCCCATATGTCCGCTCTCGTTTTCGCGCACGACAAACTTTAGGTGATACTTGCCAGGCGGCAGGCTGAAATTCGTCGAGTACTGAATATTCTTCTGCCGCACCTGCTGATTCTCATCCACCGAAAGCTTCACCGTCTCGCGGACATGCCCAATCGGCCGCTTCGCCTCGTCGATCACTTCTCCAATCACATCCAGCGTCGCCTTGTCCTTATCTCCGCCCTTCACAAACGGTATCTGGGAACCCGGCACAATCAGCGAAACAGGCACATAGAACCGGTTCTCATCCAGCCGGAAGTAATAAGCATCCAGATACAGCGCCACGTCCGTAGCCGGCAAATCGCTGGCTAACTCATCCTCCAGCTCGCGCTCCCTGTCTTCTTTGCCAGAGTGCTTGAAATCCGCCGGAGCATAATACCCAGGCCGGTACTCCAGCTTCACCCCTGGCCGAGTCACCCGCACCGTCAACTTGCGAAACTTCCCATCCCGCGCAGGGTTCGTCGAATGGAATCCAATCACATAATAGGCCGAGCTGTCCTTCTGTATCTGCGCAAAGGCCGGTGCAAAATCATTGTTATCCAGAAATGCCTTACCGCCCGTATCTACTGACAGCGACGTCAGCGTCTCCTGCGAAGCAAAGTTGGCATTGAAGCTATTCTGAAGCCCCGCGCCGTTATACGCACTCGTCCCGCGCAAGCTCCCAGTGGACGCATCCCCTATCGTAACCGCCTGCAATCCCCGCGTATCCAGGCTATAAATCGCCAGATTCGCCCGCACCGCCGCATTGATCGTCGACCGCAGCGCCGCCTGATTCTCGATCCCGTCCCGCGACAGCCCGCCCGAGAAATACAGCAGCGATTTCTTCTGGTTGATCCTCTCCAGCGACTTCGAGATAGCCCGCAGCGCATATAACTCACGATCTGTATTGATATCGTTATATTCCGACTCATCCGCGGTGTAACCGCTCGCGTCCTCGACTTGATTCGAGTTAGCATTCGCGCCCTGCGCAAACGCTGCGCCCTCGGTCCCGTTGTACATCCCGATCTCGCTCGCCAGCAGATCCTTGTCCGAAGTAAAGTCCTGATCGACCTTCAATCCGGTATCCAGCGACACCAACGCCACCAGATCCGCAGGCTGCATCTTATGCTTCAAAAACTCCCGCGCCGCATCCACACTGCGATCCAGATCCTCCGGCTGCATCGAAGTCAGATCGAAGAAAAACACGATCAGCCGATGATCCTTCAGATCCTCCGGCCTAACCCCACTCGTCGCAGTCTTGCCATTGACCGAAGAGGCCAGCCCGCTGATCGTAGCCTCATTCAGCGGCTTGGCCACATCCACGCTCTCAAAATCAAAATCTGAAATTTGCTGCGGCTTGCCATTCTCCAAAATAGTGAAGTCGCTCTGCTTCAACCCCTTCACAACCTCGCCTGTCTTCGCATCCCGAACAACAACATTGGTCAGAACAAGGTCCGACTCAGCCCTCAAAACAAAGCCGGTGTCCTGATTAGCGCTCTGTTGCGCAGACACAGGCATCGCCAGCAACAGTGCCAGCCCCAAAGCGGAAACGCGTTGTACCTGCTGAATCACGATATTCCTTCCCATTCCAAGTAAGTCACACTATTTTTGAAGTCACCCTTCAGCACTTAGAACCGGAACTGGGCTTTAAAAGTGAACGCCCGCATCAGAGCAGTCGAAGTTACCTGGCCAAACGTGGCAGACTGCACATTGGTATCCACGCCCGAATACTGCACAGTATTGAAGACATTGTTTGCCGTCGCCCGAATCTCAAAGCTCCTCGTATCACCCAACTGCTCCGTCTTCGAGAGCGACATGGCATTCGAAATAGTTCCCGGCCCCGGGATAGAATTACGGGACGCATTTCCGATCCCGTTCGTTGGAGCGAGGGCACTGTAAGCGCTGGTATTGAACCACTTCAGCACCGAGCCTCCGCCGGCCGTCAGCGACTGACCAGGCACAAGATTCGGCCTCTCCGACCCTGCCGTGTTGCTCAAAATCTCCGTTGCGGAAGCCTGATAACTCGGCGTCAATGGCGTCCCGGTAGCAAACGTAAACGTCCCGGAGATCGAAAGCCCCTCCAGTATCTTCGACGCCACGCCCCCGCCCGTCAGGAAAGCCTTGTCCTTGCCAAACGGCAGCTCAAACAGATAGTCGCCGGTAAGTCGATGCCGTTGATCGATGCTCGAATTCCCCTCTTCCGCCGCCAGATCCTGCCAGTTCTGCGCCACCACCGTCGACGTGCCGCCCAGCGATCCCGCATCGTCGATCGAGTGCGAATACTGGTAATACGCCCCCAGCGAAACGCCCTTCGACAAGCGCTTGCGCAACCGTACCGTACCGTCGTTGAACCTGGAGAACGCCGACGACTGTTCGTACTTGAAGAGCACATTCGTAAGTCCGAACGGGTTCGCCTGCCCCGTAGGAAGCGGAGCGCTTGTAACATCCAGATTCGTACCCATCGATCCGTTGTACCCGACATTCAGCACAACACCCATCCCAAAGGTCTTCTGTACATCGACATTCCAGACCTGCACATAAGGCAGCGAGTAATGCGGCTCAACCGAGTAGTTAGGCGGTTGACTCGCCTCCGGCGTCCGGAAGCCATTTTCTAAAGTAATGTCAGCAGGATTTGTATTCGTCTGCACATTCGCATACGGCGGCTGGTGAATCAGCGCAGTAGCAAACGTCGAGTACTGTCCATTGGTGAAGTTGATCGCGTAACCCGCACGCACCACCGTCGACTTAGGCAGCCGGAGCGCCACTCCTACCCTCGGAGCAAACCCGGTGCGGAAGGGGAAAACCATCGTCCTCGGCACCGTTCCGCAGAAAGTCCCCGTACATCCTGGATAGACTGTCGCCACCTGGGTAAATCCGCTATCCGTCGCCAGTTCCCCCAGATGGTTGTACTTCTCCGCGTATGGCGAGAAATACTCATAGCGAATGCCGTAATTCAAAGTCAGATACGAGAAAGCGCGAAAGTCATCCTGCGCATACAAATCCCAGACATTCTGACGCAGGTAGCTCTTCGAAAGCGAAGCCTGTATTGAGCTTCCCGCCGGTTGATCATTCGCCAGATTCGCAATAGCCTCTTCGGGTGTATCCCCCGTAAAATCGAATGTCCCGGTAGCATTCGAACTGCCCAGAATATCCTGATGCACCCGCCGATAATCGCCGCCAAACCGGAAGTTATGCTTGCCATGCCCATAACTCAGCACATCTGAGGCCGAAATAGTCTGCTGCAGGCGAAAGCTGGGCTGCTGCTCATTTAACCCCGTAGTCCCACTGAACACCACATCCGGAACGCCATAATTCAGAGGGCTGGTGCTAAGCGGCGCTCCATCCGGCCCCAGAACGCCAATTTGCGTAGCGATATCCTGCCTGTCGGTGAAGAAATTCGTCACCTGACCAACGGTGCGATTCCATCCGCCCGTCAGGTTGTTATTAAATCTGTGGTAACCCAGCGAGTAACCGGTCTGCAAGGAATAGTTATGAGTAGCCGTCTTACCACCCAGTTCCGGAAAGAGGTTCAGGTTATCCGAGGCCGAGTCGCTGTAGTTAAAATTGGCGTTCACGCTCTGCCGCAAACCCTGGTTCTGCGATTGGCGACGTCCGCCACCGCCGCGCCCGCCGCCAGTCGGCAGCGATGCATTCGGCCCAATCGCACGCATATAGCGAAATCCACCCTGAGTCGTATTCGATTGCGCCGTTGACGCGTAGTAGTAGTTATAAGTCCCATCATTCTGCGCCAGGTTCGGCATCGGAAAGAATGTAAGCAGGTTGCACGCCGCCGACTGCGTTGCCAGAATCGTATTCGCGCACGAGCCCCGTTCCGCCACCGTCGGCACCACCGCATACTGATCGAAAGGCGTCGAAGACCGCGTGCCCGAGAAGTTGAGAAATATCGTATCCTTCCCGCTCGCTTTGGTGACCTTCGGAATGAACGGCTGGCCCATGAACGTCAACCCGAACTGATTCGAGCCATACGTCGGCTGATCGGCCTGCTGTCCGCGCAAGGCATACGGTTCCGCATTCAGCCCCGAATTGCTGCCATTCCAGTAAATCGCTCCATGCGGCTGATCCGCGCGAAACCCGCGAAAATTCCCTCGTCCGCCAAAAAATCCGCCACCCCCACCGCCAAATCCACCGCCACCACCGCCAAAGCCGCCGCCACCTAAGAGTCCACCGCCAAGCCCTCCCTGCGCCCGGGCCGTCTCAAGCGCATCGCGAAGCCGGTCCACATCCACGCCCGCAAGTGGATTCACCTGGCCCGACTGCCCGTTCACCGCCACCGAATCCGCACTGAAGCTCGCGCTTCCCGCCGCACCCGGCAGCGCCACTCCCGCAGCGCTCGTTCCGCCCTCCGCCGCATCCGTCCCGGCGGCCATCGAGTTGATCAGGTTCAGGCTCTCGGCTCCATTCGCGCCCAGTTGCCGAATCGCCTGCGCAATCTGCTGAGTCTGTCCCTGCTGTGCCTCACGCGCATCCTGCTGCGCCGCCCGCGACGCCAGAGCAAGATCAAAATTCACCGCCTGGTCATGCGAGTTGGCATTCAACAGCGCCTCATGTGAGCTCGGAGCAAATGCCGCAAACTCCGTCCGAACCACATACCGTCCATTCTGCGGAATCGTCATCGACCACGCGCCGGTAATATCCGTGGTCGTTGCGAATTTCTTGCCTGTCAAAGTATTGGTCGCAGTCACCGCAACGCCCGGCAGAGGAATATTCCCCGACTTGATCACCCCATGCAGCGTGCCTCCCGCCGCTGTCACCGCAACAGGCGCGGATGGCACCGATGGCGTCGCAACACTCGGCGTTGACGGCGCCGCCGTCTGCGCCGCGGCTTGCTGCGCCATCCCCGTTACCGATCCTGCCGCAAGGCAGACGGAAACTACTCGACGAATCAATCGCATTTGCATGGCTGCCCTTCGCCCCACATCTCCACGAACGTCGTTCCGAGCATCACAATCCTCTCGATCCGAGCCGATGATCGTAGCCCATGGTCGCAAATGTTTGATTCATCCAATCCACACTCCGGCTTTCTTAGCTGCTTGCATTCGTCTGACGTGCTGGCGCAGAATAAGGTTTACGTGCTGACAGCCCATCCCCTCTCCACTCCGAGTGTGCCGTAGCCCGCAAAATGTCCGCTCCGAATGCCCAATCCGCCCTACTCAGCCGGCCCGGCTCTCACAGCGTGCCGCAAGACTTTCTTCACGAACTCACAGCTAACTCCTCCGCCACAATCCTGGCCGCCACGCAAGAACTGCTCCTCGAGTACGGGCGATTCGTAGCCTCGCACCCCAGCGTCGCCAGCTTCTGTTTCGGCACTCTGGAACAGGAGGCAGCGAAGTTGCCACAAAGTTATCTCGATCGAGGCGGCGGCGCAATCGTTGCGTTCTCGCACAGCCGACCAGTCGGCTTCGTCGCGTGGCGTTCGCTCGCCGCCCCGGAACTCGCGTCCTCCTGGGAACTGAAGCGTCTCTGGATTCGCCCTGAAGCACGTGGTTCCGGCATTGGCCGTTCTCTGATTCAGGCCGTGCTCGATCGCGCCCGCGCCAACGGAAAATCAGCCATCCTCCTCGACACCGCCCCCGATGTTATGGCCGCCGCGCACCGGCTTTACCTGCAATTCGGATTCGTCGAATGCCCGCCATACAGTGGCCCTTCCCTAAACGGGATCATCTACATGCGAAAGTCCCTATAAAGCCACCAGAAAGCTCTTGCTTTCGCCATCGGCCCATGTTAACTATTGAAGCAACACCTCACCAGTTGCGACCGTGAGACTTCGTTCTCCGGAGAATGGGATTTGGGGCTTCAAATGATGAAAATCGGGACCACGATTCGCGGCCATCGTTTGCAAAAAGGCCTGTCACAAGGGGATATTGAGAAAAAAACGGGCCTGCTGCGCTGCTATCTCTCGCGGGTGGAAAACGGCCACACCATCCCGTCACTCGACACGCTTTCCAAGATCGCCCAAGCGCTCGACCTACCCATCGCACAGTTCTTTGCCGAGGATTCGCTCAATCGGGAACTAAACACCACCAAGCTCTCCGACGAAGAGTTGCGTTTCCTCACCCAGATTCGTCGATACTCGACGAATCTCAATGAAAGCGACCGAAAACTACTCCTCGCGATGGTTAAAAAATTCGCGGCGACAGCAGTGCGTTAGATTTGTTGGCTAGATTATCGTATCGGCCACGCCGACCCCGGAAACACCGAGCTGAGATAGAACCCGAAGAAAACCAGCACCGCGCTCAGTAGCCCAACCGCCAGGCGTCGGCGCACCAGAAACAACCGCTTCGGCGAACCCAGCATCGGCACCAGCGGCAGCGCAAAGATGATTCCGCCCAGGAATCCGCCCAGATGCGCCATATTATCAATCCGCACAATCGAGCCCACCGCCATACTTCCGAAGCCAATCACGAAGTTAATAGCAGCAAAGTAAATCACGTATCGCCGCAATCCGCTCAGTTCTTTCGGCGGAATCGGCAGCCTTGGCGATTTCAGCAGCACGATCAACACCCCGGCAATCCCAAAAACCGCGCCCGAAGCACCCGCGCCAACCGAATCATGATGACGAAGCGCGTTCCACCCAACGGAAAGCAAATTCCCCGCAGCCCCCGATAAGAGATACGCGGCAAACACCCCAAAAGGTCCAATCAGCGGTTCGCCTAGCAATCCCAGATTCCAAAGACACCACATATTTGTCGCCAGATGCAAAATCCCGACGTGAACGAACATCGCAGTGACAACTCGCCACCACTCGCCGTAATACAAGACCGCAGTAGAATTATTCGCCCCCCAGCGCACCAGATCCTCTACCGTAGGATTGGCAAACGATACGTGGGAAAAGACCATCCCCAGATAGACCAGGCAGTTGATCCCGACCAGCAGGTAAGTCGCAGGCGCGTAAGCCCACGAGCGCGGTCCGGCCTGCGAACGCTGCCCCGGCAACCGTTCGCGAACTGCGCGCAATTCCTCTTGCTGCGCAGCGTCGTCCTTCCCCTCGGGCGGCAAAATCTCGGGCGAGTGGGTCGAAAAGCCAGAAGAAGGGGGATAACTTCCCATAGAACTACTCTAGTTGGCTTAGGGCGCGCTGGCAATGTGACCTGGGAATTCCAGAAATCGCATTCTTCGACCCGCCTGCCACTCGATGTAACCTGAAGAGTGCGCTGCCCGCATTCGCCCTCGACTTAGGAAGATGGCTGAGTAACTGCAGCCGGCACAAATCTCGAGTAAGAGAGCATCAGCCTTGTCTGCTAACACCGAATTGAAGCAAATCCGCCGCGCACTCCTCAGCGTTACCGACAAAACCGGCCTCGTCGACTTCGCTCAGGCCCTCGCCAGCTTCGGCGTAGAACTCGTTTCCACCGGCGGCACCGCCCGCACCCTCCGCGACGCCGGCCTGGCCGTAAAGGACATCAGCGAACTCACCGGCTTCCCCGAAATGCTCGACGGTCGCGTCAAAACCCTGCATCCTCGCGTCCACGGCGGCCTGCTCTACATCCGGGGCAAAGCCGAACACGAAGCCGCCGTCGCCGAGCATGGCATCCTGCCCATCGACATGGTCGTCGTCAACCTCTACGCCTTCGAGAAAACCGCCGCCCAGCCCGGCGTAGCCTTCGGCCATCTGATTGAAAACATCGACATCGGCGGCCCATCCATGGTCCGCTCCGCCGCCAAGAACTTCGAAGACGTGGCCATCGTCACCCTCGCCGCAGATTACACCGCTATCGCCGACGAGTTGCAGATGAACCAGGGCAGACTGAGCCGCGCTACGCGCTGGAATCTGGCGAAGAAAGCCTTCGCCACAACAGCCGCCTACGACACCGCCATCGCCAACGCACTCGACACAATTGCTGAAGCTCCCGAACCCGAATCCCCCGCCATCTTCGCGACCGGTCCCCTCCCCTCGACCCTCCGAATCAACCTGCCCCAGGTCGCGTCCCTGCGCTACGGCGAAAACCCGCACCAGCGCGCCGCCCTCTACGCCGACGGCTCCGGCCTCGGCATCGCCAACGCACGGCAGCTTCAAGGCAAAGAGCTAAGCTACAACAACCTCGTCGACCTCGATGCCTGCTGGGCGCTCACCGAAGAATTTGCCGGGTTCCCAGAAACAGCCGTCGTCATCATCAAGCACACCAACCCCTGCGGCGCTGCGACTGGCGCAACCGTCCTCGAAGCCTACGAAAAAGCCCTTGCCGCCGATCCCGTCTCCGCCTTCGGAGGCGTAATAGGCATCAACCGCGAGGTCGACGCTGCCGCAGCCGCCGCAATTGCCAAGCTCTTCGTCGAAGCCATCGCCGCGCCGTCCTTCACCCCCGAAGCACAAGCCATCTTCGCCGCCAAGAAAAATCTCCGTCTCGTCGAAGTCAAACCGGCCAAGCCCCAGCCTGTCGCCAAACAGGTCTCCGGCGGCATGCTCCTGCAGGACGCCGACTCCGGCCAAATCACCGCCGCGGACCTCAAGATCGTCACCAGCCGCCAACCCACCCCCGAGGAGCTGGCCAGCCTGCTCTTCGCCTGGCGCATCTGCAAGCACGTCAAATCCAACGCCATCGTCTACGCCAAAGACGGCCAGAGCATCGGCGTCGGAGCAGGGCAAATGAGCCGCGTCGACGCCGCGCGCTTCGGAGCCATGAAGGCTGTCCTTCCTCTGGCGGGTTGCGTGGCCGCCTCCGACGCATTTTTCCCATTTCCGGACGGCCTCGAAACCGTCGTTCAGGCCGGCGCAACTGCCGTCATCCAACCCGGAGGCTCGGTAAAAGACGCCGACGTCATCGCAGCCGCCGACCGCCTTGGTGTCGCCATGGTCTTCACAGGAATCCGTCACTTCCGCCACTAAGTCCCGGAAAACAACCACTTAGAAGCAGATAAGACTGCGAACGCCATGCGACGCGCAGTCTTATCTCCGCCGAACCGGGCTCCACTTCATTCACCTTCCAAACAGCCAGTGGCCATCTCTCCAAATCCTGCCAAAATATGCCCCACATCCAACCTGTGTAGCGTTTTGCTCCATCCGAACCTTTTGCGAGATACAATCGTCCAATAAGCTGATGGGATTGCCCAAAAACGTGACCGGTCGCGGTCTGACGGGACGATTGCCTGCCGGGAGCGCCCTTACCGGCGGTCACGGTTGAACGAGCAAGCCATCGAACCACGCAAGCGGAATACCGCGCATGGGAAAGAGAGTGTGGGACAGCCGAATTATGAAGGAATCGCAACCGCCCAGCCATAGTCAGATTTCCAACCGAAGGCATTTCAACATGCTGGCGGTTGCCGCCACTCTCGCCTGCTCTCTGCCAGTCACGTTAATGGCGCAATCGCAGGCCACGCCTCCGGAGAGTTCTCCGGTTGACGTCGCGCCCATCCCCGCCAAGCCTTCGAGCACCTCGAAATCTGCGGATCTTCCCGCGCCGGCATCTGCCGGGACTACTCCCGACCGCGCCACCGCTTACTACCACGCGGCTCTCGCAGACACCTACGAAGATATGGCGACCAACTACGGCCGCCAGGAGTTCGTCACCCGCGCCGTTGAAGAGTACAAGCTCGCCCTGAACGCCGATCCCGACTCCACGGAGCTGGCTGTCGGCCTTGCCGAGCTCTATTTCCGCGCCGGGCGTATCAGCGAAGCTGTCCAGACAGCCCGGGAGCTCCTCAAGAAGGACGACAATAATATCGATGCGCACAAGCTTCTGGGCCGCATCTACCTGCGCTCGCTCGGCCAGAGCCAGGATCAGAACCAGGGCCAGAATCAGGGCCCAGGCAGTCAGCCCAGCCCCGCCAATGACGTCCTTGACAAAGCCATCGCCGAGTTCACCAAAATCGTCTCGCTGGAGCCGAAAAGCCTCGAAGATCACCTGCTCCTAGGCCAGCTCTACACTGTCAAGCACGACACCGCCAAAGCCGAAGCCCAATTCAAGGCTGCTCAGACCATCGAACCCGCCTCCGAGGATGTTGTCCTGAACCTCGCGCGTCTGTACGCCGAGGGTGGTGATGTCAAGCGAGCTGCCCAACTGCTGGAAGCCGTTCCCGTCAGCGACCGGACCACCAAAGAGGAGTTCGCCCTCGGCGCTGCCTATGAGCAGCTCAAGGATCTGAAACAAGCCATCGCCGCCTACCAACGCTCCGTCGATATGGAACCGGAAAACCTCGACGCGGCCCGATCGCTCGCCCAGGCGCTCCTCGCCGACAATCAGCTCGATGAAGCTCTCAAGCAGTTCAAGCAGTTGGCCGAGGCCGACCCGGAAGATACCTCCTCGCTCGACCGCATCTCGGAGATTGAGCGCCGTCAAGGCAACTACACCGAGGCTCTGGCCACCGTTCGCAAGGCCCGTGTCAAGAATCCTGACTCCCTCGAATCCGGATATAACGAAGGCCTGCTCCTCGACGTTCTCGGCCGCTATGACGAAGCCGTCACCACCTATCAGAAGATGGTAGAGCTCACCGAGCACGCCAACGGCGCCTACACGCAGGAAGAAAAGGGCAATCGCAGCATCTTCCTCGAACGCCTCGCAGCCGTCTACCACGAAGAAAACAAGACTCCGGAAGCCATCGCCACCTACGAGAAGATGATCGCGCTCGGCGGTGACCCGGCCAAGCGCGGCTACCAGGGCGAAGTCGATACCTATCGCGACGCCAAGATGTTCGACAAGGCTACCGAGATCTGCCGCAAGGCTGTAGCCGCCAATCCCGATGACCGCGATCTCAAGCTCCTGCTGGCTTGGGAACTCGCCGACACCGGCAAGCTCGACGAAGGCCTTGCCATGGCTAACGGCCTTCTCACCGGAAAGGCCGGCGACCGCGAAGTCTACCTCCAGATCTCGCAGATCCAGCTCCGTCTGAAGCATTGGAAGGAAGCCGAAGACGCACTTACCAAAGCCGAACCTTTTGCCATCAAGGATGAAGACAAAGCAAATCTCTTCTTCCAGAAAGGTTCTCTCGCCGAGCGCGAAAAGCACTACGAGCAGGCCGAACAGCTCTTCCACAAAGTGCTGGAAATCGACCCCAACAACGCCATCACTCTCAACAACCTCGGCTATATGCTCGCCGACAAGACCAGCCGCTACGCCGACGCGCTCAAGTACATCCGCAAAGCCGTCGAGCTTGAGCCCATGAATGGCGCTTATCTTGACTCGCTCGGCTGGGTCTATTTGAAGATGGGTCAGTATGAGCCAGCGGAAGACAATCTCCGCAAAGCCGTCGAGCGCACCTCAACCGACCCCACGGTCCACGACCACCTCGGCGACCTCTACGAAAAGACAGGCCGCATCCGCCTCGCTGCCGCTCAATGGGAGATCTCCATCACGGAGTTCTCCAAATCTGCGCCTGCCGACGTGGAACCCGCCGAAGTCGCCAAAGTACAGAAGAAGCTCGAAGGCGCGCGCGTCAAGCTCGCCAAGCAGGAAAGCCACATCGGAGACGACAAACAGCCGTAACTCCGCCATTCCAGAAATAACAAAACATTACGGTAAAACGAGAGCCGCGGCTGAGACCCTGCTGCGGCTCTTCTTTTTGTCGGTGTAACTTCGAAATCTACTGTTGATGCTCCGCGGCAGACTTGGCATAGATATCGACATTCGCCTTGTCCACCAGCGCCGTGCCGGTATCGATGAACACTGGGTACTCTGAGAAAGCATCCACGCTATAGTCCTTGGTAAGCGATCTGGGTTTGTTGTGGAAGATCTCGTCCAACTCCTTCAACCCCACAAATCCCATTGTGTAAGGCTTCTGCGAAATCGTCGCCTCGATTGTTCCATCCTTGATCTCACCCAGCGTATCCTGCTCCACGTCCCAGGCCAGCACCACACGGTCCGTCGCCTTCTGCCGCCGTACCGCATCCGCCACCGTCTTTCCCGAAGACGCCTCCAGGCAGATAAACGCCGCGACCCTGGCAATTCCCGTCTGGGTCAGGTACTGCTCCGTATTGTCAAAGGCATTGCGCGCATCGCCTTTGATGTTGACCACATCCAGAATCTTGATATCCGGATGCGTTGCGAAGATATCCTTGAACCCTTGCAGGCGCTCATCGAGATTGGGCTGCCCAGGCATCGAGAAGAAAACCACGTTGCCTCTCCCACCCAGCTTCTCCACGATCCTTTGTCCACCCAAACGCCCGGCCGCAACATTGTTGGTTCCAATAAAGAAGAGCCTGCGGCTCGTTGCCGCATCCGAATCCATCGTGATCACAGGAACCCCGGCCTCTACAGCCGCGTCGATCCCGGGCTTCAGCAGCGATTCATCGGCCACTGAAATGAGTATCCCGGCCGGTTTCGCCGCAACTGCCTTATTCAACTCCTGCAACTCCGCCTGAGGATCGTAATTATCCGGACCCGCAATCTTTGCCGTCACCTTGTACCGCGTCGCTGCGGCGTTAAAGCCTGTTACTGCCGTCTTCCAATATGACAGGCTCATGTTCGTCGCAACCAGGTAATAAACTTCGGACTGAGAGTGCCGTGCACAGCTCGTGAGCAGCAGAAGCGTTGGCGTAAGCGCAAATGCAACGAGTTTCCTGACCGATGGCATGTCGTAATCCTCCGTAGGTGATTGTCCAAAAGTGTTACTGCCCGGCGAACTCTCGTACGACGTCAAACTCGCGTCTCTCGCGTCGCTCGCCAACCCTTCCCGAAAGTACCCGGAAGTGTACTCCGCTTGCATCTCAAAGTCCAACAAAGACCAACAGTGTGACAACAAACAAATTACCCTGTGAATGACCCGGCTATGGAAGACCTCTTTGCCCCAGATTCTCCACTCGCAATACCGGAATCGCTCGCTGTTCCGGATTCGGCGGCCGATCCCCTCTCGCGCCGCGCCTGCCCCGAATCAGCTCATCCCTACCGCTCTCCGTTTGTGCGCGACATCGGCCGCATCCTCCACGCAAAGGCGTTTCGGCGCCTCGCCGGCAAGACACAGGTCTTCACCCGCCGCGCCGCGGAGAGCGATCACTCGCGCAGCCGCCTCACTCACACCCTCGAAGTCGCCCAGATCGCCCGCACCATGGCCAGCACACTCGGCCTCAACGCGTCCCT
This sequence comes from Acidicapsa acidisoli, assembly GCF_025685625.1. Classification (NCBI taxonomy): domain Bacteria; kingdom Pseudomonadati; phylum Acidobacteriota; class Terriglobia; order Terriglobales; family Acidobacteriaceae; genus Acidicapsa; species Acidicapsa acidisoli. The sequence continues at coordinate 2,477,264 of NZ_JAGSYI010000001.1, read as the reverse complement.
CGCCGAGGCCCTCGCGCTTGTCCACGACATCGGTCATCCGCCCTTCGGCCACGCCGGCGAACACGCCCTTGACGAAGCCCTGCGCGTCCACAATCTAACCTTCGATCACAATCTCCACGCCCTGCGCATCGTCACCAGCTTCGAAGAGCGCTACGCCGCATTCCGCGGTCTCAACCTCACCCTCGGCGTCCGCGAAGGCATCATCAAACACTCCCGCGATTATCCGTCAGATCGATACCCCGAATTGAGCGAATATTTCCTGGATCAGCTCCCCCCGCTCGAAGCCCAGCTCATTGATCTCGCCGACGAAATAGCCTACCTGACCGCCGATCTCGAAGACGGCCTCGGAGCCGGAATCCTCGATTTGGCGCAAGTTGAGCATCACGTTCAGCTCTTCGCCATTTATTACGCAAATGCCCAAAAAGAATTCCCCGCCGCCGAGCCGTGCCTGCTTTCAAACGAAGCACTCAAGCAGATGCTCAATGCCTTCGTCACCGACCTCATGCAGGAAACAACGCGCCAGGCGCGCAGCCTCGGCATCCACACCCTTCACGATCTCCGCCACGCATCCCGCCGGGTAGCCCAACTCAGTCCCGAAATGGAAGACCATCGCCGTCAGGCCAAAGCCTATCTATATGCCAATCTCTATCAATCCACGGCACTGGAAGCCGAACACGCCCACGCCGACCACATCGTGAAATCCCTCTTCAACGCCTGGATAGAAGATCCGGAACTGCTTCCACCCGACCATCGAGCACGCATCTCCGAAGAAGGTGTAGCCCGCGCCGTAGCCGACTACATCGCCGGCATGACCGACGCCTACATCGAGCAAGCCTGGCAAAAACACAAGGAATTCAATCGGAAAAATTGAGATGGGGAAGCCTGCGTAGGTCTCAAGGTCCAAAATCGAGACCAAACTGCCGGGTGCCCCATTCTTGACGCGCAGTTTGCGGCAAGGGTGGGAAACCACAAAAGCCAGCCCTGTTCTTGCTTTTGCTCTCGCTTTTCCCAACTACAAATTCAAGCGGGACCAAGCGATCTACTGCACCTTTCCATGCGGCCGCAGCCGCCGCATATCCAGCGCGCACTCTACCGCGTTCTGCGCCGCCAGCCGCAGATTGTCGCTCGCTGCCCAAAGCCAGAACCGGCTAGTCTCCCCGCTCAATCGCTCGACAGGAGGCTCCGGCTTCAGCCACACCAGCACATCGTTCTGCCCCGCTGCGGCAAGATTCGACGGCGAATCCGTCTCCTCCAGCACCAGATCCAGATGGTCGCCGCCCAGCGCATCCTCGATAATCGCAATCGGCAACGCCCGATCCAGCTCAATACAAATCGAAAACGTGTGTCCGTGAAAGACCGGCGCATGCAGCACCTGCAACCGAAGCTCCGGCAATCTTTCCCCCGCCAGCACCGCGTAATGCCTGCGAATGCGGCCCTCCGCTCGCGACATGTTTGCCGCTGCGCTCTCACCAAAGCTGGCCAGCGTGTTGTAGGCCACCTGCGTGTCAAAGATCGCACGCGGCATATTCTGAAAGCTCAACAAGCTCACCGTCTGCTGGTGCAGCTCATCCAAGCCTTCCTTGCCATACTCCGAAGCCGGCTGTAGCACCGTTGCCGCCGCAAATCGAACCTCTGCAATCTCCTGCAGCCGATCCATCATCAGCGCCAACGCCAGCGACGCGGCATTGGCTGGGACCACCGCCTTCGTCAACAGATCCGGCGATCCCGCTCCCGAACCAGTCCCGTCGCTCACCCAGGGAGCGCGAACCAGCACCCCCGGCTCCTCATCCAGAGCGCCGGACAGATCCAGCACCGTCGATCCGGCAGCCAGTGCATTGCGCCAGAACTTCCGCGTCAGATTCTCATTGCCCGCAAAGAACGTAAAATCGATCTCTTCAAACGAATTCTCGCCGACCACCTGCACCACGGTAACTTCGTCGCCCACCTGCTCCAGTTGCCCTTGCGCCTCTTCCACATCCAGCAGCACAAAGCTGGCGCCCGCCAGCGGAGACTCCGTCAGGCATTCCTTCAATTCCTTCGCCAGCAACGAGGAAGCTCCGACCAGCGCAATTTTGTAATCAGTAGCCATCGGACCTCGAATCCTGTCTCAAATCTTCTCCAGATTCCCCAACTCCGGCATCGCTCATCTGGGGCTCGCGATGCATACGGGCATATTCCTGCTCAGCCGCGCTCACGCCAGAACTCGCATTCCCCTGTTGAGCATACTCGGCCGTAAACGCCGGAGCGGTTCTTGTCTCCGCCTCATCTCGCGGCATCTGACGCCTCCGCCGCGACCACGAATACGCCGCCCGCGCCCATATCCCCGAAAACATATACACCAGGGCCACAAAAAACAGCGCTCCGCTCGAAAACCGGATCAGCACAAACACCACAATCGCTAGCACCGCCAGCAGTTGAAACGGCTGCCTGCGCCCAAAGTTGATCTCTTTGCCCGACCAGAACCGCCAGGTACTCACCATCAGAAAGCCCAGCAGCCCTACGAGGCCAATCCAAAGCACCGCCAGCCACCAGTACGGAATAGGAAACCCATAGCAGAAATGCACCGTGGACGCGACCATCCCCGCCGCCGCCGGAATCGGCATGCCCACAAAGTACTTCCGGTCCAGCCGGCCAGGATTACGCGGTTGCGGATCGTGGCTGATATTGAACCGCGCCAGCCGCGAAACTCCGCATAGCAGATAAAGGAAACATACAAACGAGCCGATCTGCAAAATCGCCCGCCGCAGATCCGGATTCATCGCCTCTGGCAGCGAGTGAAATCCCCAGACAAACGCCAGCAGACAAGGAGCAACGCCGAAGGTGATGGCATCTGCCAGCGAATCGAGTTCCTTGCCAAATTCACTGGTCGTGTTCGTCATCCGCGCAATGCGTCCGTCCAGCGCGTCAAAAGGAATCGCCAGACAGATCGCAATCGCGGCCCAGTCCAGATGCTGCGCTCCGCCGCCAGCCACGTTGACGGAATCAATTGTCTGGGTAATCGCGAAGTATCCCGCGCCTATACTTCCAGCGGTAAAAAGGGACGGCAGCAGAAACATCCCGCGCCGCATCCGGGCCGCGCGAGCGCCCGCACGTCCGCCGACGCGATCCTCGCCGTGCAACCGTCCGGCAAACGGCGAATTCACGAGCGCGCCTCATCACGAACCGGCATCGCAGCAAGCACAGAAGCTCCGCCCTTCACCCGAACCCCAGGCTTCACCCGCAACTCGGCCTCAGCCGGAACCAACACATCCACGCGCGAGCCAAACTTGATCAGCCCCACCCGGTCGCCGCGCCCGATCACGTTGCCCGTCGCCTGCGTGAACACAATCCGCCGCGCCAGCAGACCGGCAATCAGCTTGAAGGTGACTTCAGTCTCGCCATCCCTCACTGTAACAATGCACTGTTCATTCTGGTCCGCCGAGGCAGGATTCATCGCGTTCAGATACTTGCCTTTCTGGTATCGAACCGCAGAGATCGTCCCGGCGATCGGCGAGCGGTTCACATGCACGTCAAACACGCTCAAAAAGATGCTGATCCGCTGCCGCGGGCCATTCGGAGTCTCCAACCGGATCGCCTCCGTCACCAGCCCGTCGCCCGGCGAGACAATTAACCCCTCACCGCTCGGAATCACTCGCTCCGGGTCGCGGAAAAACCACAGAAAAAAAGCCGCCAGCAATGCGGGAATCAGCGCCAAAGGCCAGCTGGCCAGCCAAAAAAGGAGCGCAGCCGCAGCGAGCAGTCCCACACCGTAGAAGTAACCGTCTCTAACCATAACTTCTGACGATTATACGAGCGTGAAAACCACTGCCGCAGGCTACTTCGAGTCATGCCTGCCAACTTGTCCCAACTTTCAGCCTTTCCCGTGCCGGTCGCAAAGGCTGGGTCCTGCAGGCAACTACGCTGTAGCCGTAGCCGCCGCGCGATGCTCGATCGCCATGATGAGATCCTTGGCATGAAGCTTCAGCTTCTTCAGCCGAACCTCCTCCAACTGCTCTTCCGAAGAAAGATATGGCTTCGTAAGAAGTTCGTTCAGACGCATAGAATACCGTTGATGCTCGGTCATTAGCCGCTGAACTTCGGCGCTCACTTGCGATTCGAGTAATTCATCCATAGAGGCACCTCGTCGAGAGTGGAACCACTTATGTATACGCCCGATGAATCACGACCGGCAAGGCTCGATTGGCAATTTCTTGCACACGGATGTGGATAACCCCGCTCAAAATAGCCGCAAATCCAGAAGAATCAATCCAATCCGGAATCCAACTTGCGGGCAACAGGCTTTAACGAAGGGTACAGGCTTTGGCCCGTACATAAACCCAGAATAATCAACGGGGCTTCAGCCCCTGAGGGAAAGCCTGCCTCGCTAGGCCTAGCCGCAACAAGATCGCATCTTCGACCGGCTCCCGATAGTACCCCCGCCGCCGGCCAACCTCACTAAACCCAATCCGCTCGTACAACCGCCAAGCCCGTTCATTCGAAGGCCGCACCTCAAGCTCAACCTCATCCACACCAGCGAGCCTCAGCTCATCAAGCGCCGCAACCAAGAGCGATGTACCAATACCGTTCCGCTGCGCGCTTACGTCCACTCCAAGTGTCTCGATCTCGGCAAGCGAATAGAGGAACCGCGCAATCACAAAACCCTTCAACTCGCCGGAATACTCCGCCGCCAGCGCAATCCGCTTTGGAATCCCATCCGCCGAAATTGCAGTCTCATATGCTCCGCGACTCCACTGCGGAGCCGTCGGGAGTAACGACGCAATCATCATCACACTATCGATATCGGACTCCACCATACTCCGAATTGTGAGCCCCGTTCCTGGATCGCGATGTGGATCTAGATGCGACATCCCTTAGCCCAGCCTCGAATTGACCTTGGCATCCGCGCCGCGCAAGTAATACCCATCCAGCGTCGCCACATCAGCCAATTCCCCATCCAGCCACTTCGCCAGAGAAAACCGCAGCGCAGCCGCAGCCGTCGGTGCAGCGACTCGAATCAACTCCGGCTCTCCGTAAAGCTCCTCGAGCAACTGCGCCACAGTCTCTTCGCAAACAGCCACCCGCCCTGCCAGCCCGCCCATGGCGTTGATCTCACCCGCCGTCAGCAGCATCTCCCGCAACCCCGAGGCCCCGTCAACCCCATCGCCATACATCCCGCAATAAAACTGCCCCCGATGCGCATCCAGCACCGCGCACGCAGCCGTACCCACCTCCGCCAGCAGAGCCAGCCGCGAAACCGTCACCACCGGCAACCCCGCAGCCTCGGCAATCGCCTTCACCGCCGCCAGCCCGATCCGAATCCCAGTAAAACTTCCGGGCCCTGCCACCGCGACAATCCCCGCCAGCTCGCCGACCGTCACCCCAGCAGCCGCCAGCAACTCCACAATCCCCTGCACCAGCCGAGCCGCATACTCCCCGCCCGCTATCTCGGTCTGTCCCAGCAACTCAATCTTCCCGGCGTGAACCCGCCCAAGCGCAATCGACCCCGAAGGCCCACAAGTATCCACACCCAGCAATATCCCACCGTCCTTCAATTCCCCTCTCCCTCAACCACCGGCTTCAACCAGCTCCATCCATATCCATTTGCGTTCCCGGCTCCTGCAAAACTGATAATCTGACACTCGTCACTACCCATTTTCCCGAGGCAACGAGGCACCAGCATTGGCGGCGGCAACTCTCAACTTCCACGATACATGGCGTCCCAAAGCCAATCCCTGGGTCATCGCCATCACGGTCACGCTCGCCACCTTTATGGAGGCGCTCGACACCTCCATCGTCAACGTCGCCATGCCTCACATCTCCGGCACCCTCTCGGCCTCGGTCGACGAAGCCACATGGGTGCTCACCAGCTATCTCGTCGCCAACGCCGTAGTTCTCCCCATCAGCGGCTGGATCGCCAATCGCATCGGGCGAAAACGCTTCTACATGAGCTGCGTCTTCTGCTTCACCATCGCCTCACTGCTCTGCGGGCTCGCCCCTACGCTGCCCATGCTGGTCCTCTTCCGCGTTATCCAGGGAGCAGCCGGCGGAGGACTCCAGCCCAGCGAACAAGCCATCCTCGCCGACACCTTCCCGCCCGAAAAGCGCAGCATGGCCTTCGCCGTCTACGGAATGGCCGTCGTCCTCGCACCCGCTCTCGGGCCAACCGTCGGCGGCTGGATCGTCGACAACGCAAGTTGGCGCTGGCTCTTTTTCCTAAACATCCCCGTAGGCATCCTTTCGCTCGTCCTCACCCAGCGTCTCGTCGAAGACCCGCCGTACCTGGCCCAAATCCGCAAGAAAAAAGAAGGCGTCGACTACTGGGGACTCGGCCTGCTGGTCGTCTTCATCGGCGCCCTCCAGATGATGCTCGACAAAGGCCAGGAAGACGACTGGTTCAGCTCCAACTTCATCGTCACCGCCGTCATCCTCGCCGCCATCTCTTTCGCCATCTTCCTCTGGCGCGAACTCCACGTCGACCACCCCATCATCGACCTGCGTCTCTTCAAGCGCCGCAACGTAGCCATGACCCAGCTTGTGATGTTCATGGTCGGAGCCAGCCTCTACTCCACCACCGTCCTCATCCCGCAATACCTCCAGGAAGTCATGGGCTACTCTGCCCGCCAGGCCGGCATGGCCATCTCCACCGGCGGCCTTGTCCTCATGGTCCTCTTCCCCATCGCCGGAGCGCTCGCGCCCAAATTCGACCCACGCAAACTCGTAGCCGTTGGCTTCATCATCACCACCTACGGACTCTTGCGCATGACCAACATCAACCAGCAAATCAACTTCGGATTAGCCGTAAGCTGGCGCGCCGTCATCGCCATAGGATTGCCATTCCTCTTCATCCCCATCAACACCCTCTGCTACGCCGGAATCCCGCAGGAAAAGAACAACGAAGTCTCCGGCCTAACATCGCTTAGCCGCAACCTCGGCGGCAGCGTCGGCATCAGTTTCGTCACCACGCTGCTCTCGCGTTTCAGCCAGCGCCATCAGGCCATGCTGATCCGCCACACAGTAGAAGGCAACGGCCCCTTCGAGCGCATGAGAGCAGGCATGGCCAGCATGTGGACCCGCAACGGCTGGCACGGCCCAGACAGCACCCTCCACGCCGGGGCACAAATCTACGGCATGATCCAATCCCAGGCCAGAACCCTCGCCTACGTAGACGTAATCTGGATCTTAGTCGCGCTGACCGGCTGCCTAATCCCACTTCCATTCCTGATGAAGCGCCCAGCCAAGCGCACCTCTGCCCTAGAACTCGTCCACTAGGCAGGCAACCCACGCTGTTCTTGCCTCTTCCATCGCCGGGCACATCACATCGCCCTGAGACCTGGAATCAGATTCGAGCGCAGCCCGAAAATCAGTACGACCTGAATTATCGGTTATCGATATAACAAACAACGATTGCAATTAAACAAAAGCAATTCAACACCTTCCGCCGCGCTCGAAAAGTGGCCATTGATTACGCGTCGAATACATATCGACGCAAACAAACCATTAAGAATCAACAGATTTCATTCTTGGTCGAAATACTAGGACGCGCCTGTTCCACATTAATAAGGCAATATTCAAACCGATAACTGCCTCTCTCGCAAAAAGTAAACGATTCAACAACATGATCGGTCTTGACAGCCCCTTTTGATCGAGACCACTATCGGAAATATTGTGGTGGTTCGGTCTCGTCCGAAGTAGTTTCACCGAGCCATCATTTCCGATTCCGCCCACTCGGCTGATCGGGTTTCTTGCTTCGGACAACTGCGACAAACCAAAATACCCATTCGGGAAAATCCTCCGGGCTCATTCCAGAGAGTCGACTCTAGATAGATCGTTTAGCCATTCACCGGGCCCTCCGGTGAAAAAGCAGGCTCGTCTCCAAACCCTAGCCGTTTCAGGGAGGTTATCTATGAAACAAAAAAGGACGCTGGTTGCTCTATGTGCAACCTGTACGGCATTGGTCATCTCCATGACCTGCACCACTCACAGTGTGCATGGTCAAAGTCAAATCCGCTCCGCTGCCACCACCACCCCGATACCGCCTTTCGCTATATGCAGCGGGAACGTAAACGTCGCATCCTACCTTCCCGGTGGAGCACATGAAGATCCGGATGTCGCGATAGCCGCTGCGTTCATCACGCTTACGGAAGACGACTTGCTCCAGCAAGTGGCACAAGCGTCTTCGCTTGACCTGTACCACAAAATCACTCTGCTCGGTAAGACCGAGATCTACGACACAACCCTCTCCCCCTTCGAGAACATCGCCTGCGCAACCTGCCACGTACCGTACACAGGCTTCAGGGGACAATCCAGTTTGTTCAATGCGACCACCGCATCGCAACCTGGCGGCACCGCCGTCACCAACGCCGTTCCCCCCGCACCAAACTACCGCTTCAGCGCAAGGAATCCCCAGAGCTACGCGTACGCCCCGTTCTCGGGCATCCTCCACTACAACGCAACTCAGAACAGCTTCTATGGAGGCAACTTCTGGGATATGCGCGCCACCGGGATCACCCTCGACAATCCCGCCGCAGAACAGGCAGAAGGACCACCGGTAAATCCAGTCGAAATGGGAAATCCGGACACCGCTTGCTGGGTATGGAAGGCATCGCAGGGCCGTTACGCTCCGCTAATCGTAAGCATCTGGGGCGCTCAGTCCTTCGCGATCCGCTGGCCCTCCAATGTTGCAACCGTGTGCGCCCACCCCGGGCCCGCGCCTGCGACAGATCCGTTCCCTGTGCATCTCAGCGCAATTGACAGGGGAACATCAAACTCCACCTTCCAGCACATGGTGCTTTCGATCGCATCCTTTGAAGCTTCTGCGGAAGTCAGCGCTTTCTCTTCGAAATTCGACGCCTATCTCGCCGGCAACGCGACTCTGTCAGGTGCTGAACTGACCGGCTATCAACTGTTCAATGGCAAAGCACATTGCAACCAATGCCATCTCAGCGGAACAGCAGTCAACACACCCAATACCCTGGTAGCAGCCGATGTTGCGCCTCTCTTCAGCGATTTCACCGCCAACAACATCGGCCTGCCCAAGAATCTCGCGCTGCCGTACTACTGCGAAAGCAAGCCGGATCAGTACGGATACATCGCAAACCCCATGGGTTTCAACTTTGTCGATTATGGAGTTGGGGGCATGCTCACCAACCTCACAGAGAATCCCAATCTCCTGCAGTGGAAGCAACTGGCCCCGTTCTTTAACGGGATGTTCCAAACCGCAACCGTGCGCAACGTCGACATGAGGCCTCGACCAGATTTCATCAAAGAGTATATGCATAACGGGTATCTGAAGAGCCTCAAGGAAGTCGTTCACTTCTACAACACCTCCCAGGCGCTGCCACGTTGCGCTCAGGGTTCGCCCGGCGAGAAAGTAACTTGCTGGCCAGAGCCTGAGTATCCGGCAACCCTGAACACCACGCAGTTAGGCAATCTTGGCCTGACAAGCGAGGAGGAAGACGACATCGTAGCGTTCCTGCAAACGCTCACCGATGGCTATGTCACCGGGACAGTGTCTTTCGACAAGGGACCTATCTCAAGGCTCAGGGAGCAGTAATAACCAACAATCTAACCAACACCGGAGCCCCAGTTCTCGATCTCGAGACTGGGGCCCAGTCATACACAGACGCCGGTTGGCTTACCCCCGGTCATTCCCTAGGCGAATCTGCTTCTCCACCAGCCCGCCAGCAATTCCCAAGCAAACAGAGACACGATCCAACTTCACGTTCCGCATGAAGATAGCACCACAACCTCACCGCACGTGAGAAATCGAATCCGCCGAACCACCTTCCCTGTACAACCTGCTCAACCCAACTCTGTTATCGACATCACAAACAGCGTTTGCAATCAAACCAAAGCGGATTATCGTCGTCTGGCTCGCCTGCAAAGCGGCTGTTGATCACGTGCCGAATATGTAGCGATGTATATAAATATTTAAGAATCAATAAATATTATCCTAAGTCGAAATATACCAACGCCACGCAACCCCTATCAGATAAACAATAATCAAGCAGATAATGCCTGCTCCGACTAAAGCCAACAATTTAGCGGCCTTATCACCCTTGACAGTCACTTTCAATCCGGCCCACCATTCGAGAATGCAGGGATGGTCCATCCCCTTCCTTTGATATCAACGGGCCATCTTTTTTTCGAGGTCAGTTACTCGACTGACCAAGTTGATTGCCTTGTGAATAGCCGCAACAAATCAAGATACCCACTCGGGTAAATCATCCAGGTTCTATCTAGAAGTTAAATGCAGATTCATCGTCCACCCAGTCACCGGGATCTTCGGTGAAACGCGGACGTGCGTCCCAAACCTTAGCCATTGCAGGGAGGTTGTGTATGAAACAGACGAGGACATTGGTTGCCCTGAGTGCAACCTGTTCGGTATTAGTGATCTCCATGATCTGCACCACTCATGGCGTGCATGGACAATCCGTCCTGGCGCCTCCACCCTACAATCCGTACCCACCTGGAATTCTGCCACCCGATTTACCTTCCGAGATCCAAAGAGTTCGGCGCGAGGTGAACTTCATCGAAAAGGAAGCTCTCACAGAGTGGGAGAAATTACCACCGATAAATGTGCAAGGAAACCCGCCAACCATTCAGGGCAGTGGATATAGGACAGTAGTAGTACTCGGGAAGATCCTGAATTACGACCAGAACATGTCACCCTTCAAGGACACGGCCTGCGCTTTCTGCCACCTGCCATATGCCGGTTTCAGCGGACCGATCCCGTCCGTCAACCTGACGATGATCGCCTATCCCGGAACCTATCACTACCGGGCCAACAAACGGACAGCGCAGCGATACACATATTCGCCCAATTTCCCTGTCCTCGAATTCAACAATGAGCAAGGCCTGTTCTTTGGCGGAAACTTCTGGGATGCGCGCTCAACTGGATACAAGCTGCAGAGTGCAGACTCCGAGCAGGCACAGCACCCGCCAGTCGATACCGGCGAGATGGGTTTCCCTGATACGGCTTGCATCGCGTTGCGGCTCCAGACGGCCGAGTACAGACCCCTCTTTGAGGCCGTATGGGGCGACTCCCTGAATATCAATTTCCCAAGTGATGCCGAGGCGATCTGCGACACTCCGGGAGGAGCGGCGACGCTCGGCACAACTGCCACGCCAATTGACCTGAGTCCCACAGAGCGCGCCAAGGCAAACAACATTTACGACCACTGGGGCCAGTCCATTTCCAAGTTCGAAGGCTCCCCGCGTGTCAGCGCCTTTTCGTCAAAATTCGACGCCTTCCTGAAGGGCAATTACACCATGACGACAGACGAGATGGCTGGTTACAAGCTGTTCAATGGCAAAGGCAACTGCAATTCCTGCCACATCGACGGAAGATCCACCCTCTGCGTGGACCAGCAATATGGCTGCGCCAGCAACTCATCAAGCCTGCAAGACACAGGCACAACAGCCCAGGTCAACCCCGTATTCAGCTGTTTCGGATACGCGAACGAGGGACTGCCCCTGAATCCCAGAGTTGCCTATTTCTATGAGAACAAGCCCGACCGGTTCGGATTTACTCCCAATCCTTATGGCTTCGCCTACAGAGATCTGGGACTCGGCAATTTCCTCCGAAGCGGCTTCGGTTCAGCCCCCAATCCAAACGCTAGCTGGATAACACAGGCTCCCTCGGTCGACGGCCAGATGCAGGTATCTACCGCGCGCAATGCGGCCCTGGCTCCCCCACAGTGTCCAACCACCGAGGCCCCGGGCCCATACTTCCAGAAGGAGTTCTTCCACAACGGCTACATCAAGAGCCTCAAGCAACTCGTCCACTTCTACAACACGCGGGACGTTTATCGATTCAGCGTCACTTCGGGACACTGCCCGGCGGGAACGACGGAGAGAGTAAACTGCTGGCCAATGTCCGAGGTGCCAAACAACATCGACATGACGACTGGCAATCTCGGCTTGACGGATAAGGAGGAGGATCAGATCGTGGCCTTCCTGCAAACACTCTCGGACGGCTTTACAACTCCTTACCCGGACATCAATACCTTTACCGGTCAATGCATGGCCGGTGGGACTTCGGCAACGCAAGGCAACAGCAGCCTCATTCCGACTCCTCCACTGCCACCCTGCGCGTCGGCGATCTGTGATGTTCCACCGCTGCCGGGGCCATATCCGATTCCATAGCTTGGAGCCTGGATAGCGGACAAACTCGATATACGGGCATGGGGTCGCGTGCGGCGCCATGCCCGGTCAATTCATGTTTTACGGAAGGAGTTTCGCAGTGAACAAAATGCTCATCAAAATGGCTGCGATAGTTTGCAGTCTGCTCGTCTCCAATGCAGCTTTTTCTCAGGTAGTTACCCCAGCAAAGAGAGCCGCGCACGTCGAAATCAAACAAGGCCCAACGCTTGAATCCGCAACCGACGATCTGGTCATTGTGAGATGGACATCCAACAACCCTGGCGGATCGGACGATCACTTCGGCGTCGTGCACTACGGTACCGATCCCAAACAACTGAACCAGACAGCGAAATCTCACGTCAGGCTCAACCAGGAACATCCCGAGACGATCTTCCGTGTTCGCCTGGACGGCCTGAGCCCACGAACCACCTACTACTACACAGTGGACTCGATGGAGGGCGATGGAAAGAGCGATGAGGTAAAGAGTCCGGTCAACCACTTCACCACCCCCGACTCCGGCGAGCGAGTCGAGGCTTATCCACAACCCGGCGCCCAGCCAAAGTAACGGCCGAGTAGTGGCTCGCCCAGCCTTCAGATCTCCTACCCCAACCACCGAATTGGTTGCCCCATCCTTGACGCGTTCTCTGCGTCAAGGATGGGATAGCACAATTCCCCACCGATCCAACCAGCAACATCAAGGCTAATTTCCAGCAAAACTATGGAGTACCCATGATCTATGTAGTATTCTTCTCAACTATGCAGCCCAAATTCCGGGGCGGCGCCTCAATCCCGTGGCATGTGAGTCGCCGCACTACAACAATGTCCGACAGTCATCCCTCCCCGAACCAAACCGCCGAGGTGTTTCGTGGAATTCGACTACCAGATCGCACCAGCGCTCATTCTGCTCATCGGGATTCTTGTCATCTGGCTGAGCCTTCGCCGCATCCTTTCGCTCCGGGCCAAAGTCATACGCAAATGGCGTCGCGTCGCCGAGAGAATCGTGCTGTCCTTCGTCGTCCTCTTCGCCGCCGTCATCACCGTCAGCACCAGCTACAACGCCGTCGCCCAACTCTGGTTCCACGCGCACCATCCCACTCCCGGCCAAACCTACACCGTCGATGGCCGCAAGATGTACATGGACTGCACCGGCAGCGGCTCGCCTACCATCGTCCTGGATGCCGGCCTGGGCGATCATTCAGATATCTGGACAAAGGTTCAGCCCGCACTCGCCAAAACCACCCGCGTCTGCGCCTATGACCGCGCCGGATTCGGCCTCAGCGAATCGCGCCCGGCCCCGCGCGACGCCGACCACATCGCCGCCGAACTGCACAGTCTCCTTATCCAGGCCAACGTCGCGCGCCCCGTCGTCCTCATGGGCCATTCCATAGCTGGAATCTACCTGCGCGATTACGCCGCGCATTATTCCGAAGACCTCGCAGGCCTCATCTTCGTCGACGGTTCAACCCCCATGCAGCAGGACAACCCCGCAATCAAGGCTGTGGGCGGCATGGGATTGCCGCCTTGGTACATCCTCACGCTAGCCAAAACAGCGTTCATCGTAGGCGTTCCCCGCCTGATGGGCAGATGTTCCAGTCACACCTCAGGCCCCGACAGTGAGGCCGCGCAAATGCGAGCCGAAGATTTCTGCGAGATGAACCCCGCCTCGTCCATCAGCGAGATGCGCAGCATGGAGCAGTCCGGCCTGGAGACAGTCCATTCCGGCCCCTACGGTGACTTGCCGATCCTCGTCTTCTCCCATGACCCCACCAAGTCCCTGCCGACCGAAAACGCCGCCCAGAAGAAGGTCGAGACAGTCTGGAGCCAGATGCAGGAAGACCTCAAGAAGCTCTCCACCCGCAGCCGCAGAATCATCGCCAAAAACAGCGGCCACTACGTCCAGATCGACCGCACCGACCTGATCGACAGAGAAGTCCCGCTGTTCATCGAGCAGATTCGCGGCACCGCTCCGCCAGCCGACAACTACGGCTCAACAGCCACAGAATAATACCGGAACACCTGCCGGATGGCGGGTGTCTCAGCCTCCAGTATTACGAGCCCAACCACGAATCCGGATGCCCCATCCTTGACGCGTTCATTGCGTCAAGGGTGGGAAATCACAAAAAGCCTGCCCTGTTCTTGCTTCTTCCTTTGCCTTTCTATCTGTTAAAAAGGAAAGCTGCTTTCCGCCCCAGCACCCAAATTTCCCATTCGCTGCAACAGCGCCAAATGCCGTCCCATTCGCCAGGAATTGTCCCACGGGGACCAATCATCAGTGCGCCGCAAGGCCCGTTCTCAGGCCTCGACTCCAGCCTCGCGCAAGTATCTGCTGCGGGCCTGCTTGTAGTAACCAGCGGCCAGATCTTCTTCCTGTAAGCCCGACCGGATCCCTTCCGCGAAGTTATCCCGCATCAACTCCGCCAGATGGGCCTTCATGCCAATCGTCGCCGCCGCATCACGAAAGAGCCGCAAGTCCTTCTCGCCCAGATCAATCTTCGCGGAAGCCTCTTTCGGCGGGTTCAACATCATCGACCCATAAGCCTCGTACACCGGAGAGCGAAATATCCCGCTGTTAATCGTCTCAACCACACTCGATCTGGAGATACCCATGAGCTCAGCCGCCGTCATGGCCTCAGACAACCCAGCCATCATCGTTACGACCATGAAGTTGCCCATCAGCTTCACCATGTGCGCCTTCCATGGCTCTTCACCAATGACAGACATACCCCGGCAATAACACTCCAGCAGCGGTCGCACGCTCTCTACGGCATCCGCCGTTCCGCCTACAACTGTCCAAAGCTTTCCCTCCGCGGCAACGTTAGGCCGGCCGTAGACTGGCGCACCAACATACCGCTGACCGCGCCTTGCATGCTCCACAGCAATTCGCTTCGCCAACTTCACGCTGATCGTGCTCACCGAAACATGAACAGCACCTGCCGGAATGGCATCCAGCACACCGCCGTCATACAGCACTTCCGTCAGAGCCTCATCGTTCAGCAGAAGAGTGAAAACGATATCGCACCCAGCCACAGCCTCAGCAGCGGTTCGCGCAACCGTGACTTCCAACCCGGCAAATTTCTCGGCGGAGACAAGGCTCCGATTCCAAACTGTTACCGTGTGTCCAGCCTTCACCACGTGCGGAATGACAGCTTGCGCCATCTTGCCAAACCCTAAGTGTGTAACGCGCATCCCTATTCCCAACCTCAACTAACTAAGACTGGAATTGGATGATTTGCCAGCTTCATTCGACTCAGGCGGGCCGCCCAGCCTTTCTCTATCCCATCCCCGGCCGCAATCTCTGAAATGTCTTCTGCAGCAACTGTGAGGTTCAACAATGCAGCACACCAACTCCGAGCGCAAGAATCCCCAGCCGCTGCAACAAGGCACAAAAGCACTCAATAACACGCAAACCCAAGCTCAAGAAAACAGAGCAGATACAACAAACTCCACAAAAACCCTTCCCATTCGACTTGAATTGTTCTACGTGGAACAATCACCCGCCCCTCAAGTTCGCCTTGTAAGCTGCAGTCATTTCCCTGCAAATCTGAGCCTCGCTTCGCGCTTGCGCCAAACTTCGATGTTGTCTATGCTGTTTTCGGCCTTGCGGGAGGCAGTCTGTCCGCGTAAAGGGCGCAGCCCACCCGGCAGTACTTGCAATCTCACCTGACTTCCAGCCCGAAAACCGCGGACACCGGGCAAATATGGAAGGAAGGCCCCATGAGCGACTCGCGAAATCGTCCCACACCTGCAACAAACAATCTCCCCGCACGCGCCAATCTCGAACATCTTAAAAACGAAGCAAAACAGCGCTTCAAAACGATGCAGGCGGAGAGTTCAACCGCACGACTCTCCGACGCGCAGCTTCTGGTCGCGCGCAGCTACGGCTTTCCAAGCTGGCGCAAGCTCAGGTCCTACGTCGATGCGCTGCACGACGTTGGCGAACAACTGATCAACGCGGTTCGCTCTGTCGACCTGAGCACCATGCGAAAGATATTGGACATCCATCCGGAACTGGTCAACGCGAGCACCGATATACCTCTACGCGTAAGGCCCAGCGACGCACTCGCCATGCGGCTGATTCACCTGGCAATCGCGGAAGCCAAGGTCGAAGTTCTGCGGCTCCTGATTGATCGCGGTGCGGACCTCAACGTGCGCAACCACGATGGCCGGCTGCCTCTGCACGACTGTTTCGAACTGAACCACGACGATTACGCTACGATTCTGCTGGAGGCCGGGGCTGTGCCCGACGTCTGCGCGGCTGCAGCCTATGGAATGCACGACAAACTGCAGCAAATTCTGCAGCGCGATCCAACAACTGCAAACGATTTGACGACCGGCAACTCCGCTCTCGGCTGGGCCATTTTTGGCCAACAACCGAAGTCGGCTGAGATTTTATTTCAGTATGGAGCAGTCTCCGATTGTCACCCATACGACTCGTATGCATGGGGACCAGCAACCATGGTCGCTTCAACAGCGGTCACACCCATACTGCTGGAACACGGAGCGAACCCAAACTGGCGCGATGAAGCGGGCAATACTCCGATGCATCGCGTCATCGCCAGCCGGCCGGTTGTCGACCCGGCAAAGTTTGTCCAGATCCAGCTCGATTTCGGAGCGGACCCGAGCCTTCGAAACCGCGAAGGACGAACCCCCTTGGACGAGACCGATCTCCTACTACAATCCGGCACAAATGCAGAGACTTACTTCCCTGCTCACCCCATAGGCTCTAAGCGGCTTCAGCAGACTATTGAAATTCTTCGCTCGCGACTCTAACTCCACTGCAGAGTGAACAGGGAATCCGCGGGCAAATCGACTTCCAGCGCATTTGCTCCATGCACCAGTTGCACCCGCCGCTCTGCCCCGCGATTGGCCAGAACAACAACCATGCTGCCATCGGGATTGCGAAAGCCGCTGTGCGTCACTCCGCCGGCCACCCGGTCTTCCAACAGTCCGCCGGAAGCCGCAGCCTCAGTCCCATTTGTGGCAAACGCTCTGGCTCCGCGCTTCACATGCCGCGAGTAGTGCGCGAAAGCCCAATACTGGCCGCTTTTGGTGATCTTGTGCGACCCATTTTCCACCGTAACCACTCCGCCACAGGAGAATGGCCCGATATTCGGTTTCCCTTTCTCATCCAGCGCCAGATTCCACGAAGTTATCGACCGCGCCCAGTTATTCAGGACACCATTGAATGTCTCGCCCCACTTAGCCCAATCCGTAGCATAGTCCGAAGCAGCAATATCAGGACCGCCCTCGGTCCAGTAAGCACTCTTCGCCGGAAACGCCTCATGCAAACGAGTCATTACCGCAGCGTCGCCAAAATAACCGTGCCATGCAATGCCATCGATGTACTCATAAGCCTTGGCATCCGATAACTCGTCCATCGCGCGGCCCCAGAGGTTATAGTTATGATCCAGCACCCATACCCTGGTCTTAGATCCTGCCGCGCGCAATGCCGGCCCAAGGTGGTCTCTTACAAACTCAATCTCATATTCCTGTCCCCAGAGACAAGCCGGCATGCGCCCATCCTGATCGGTATCCACCTCGTTCTGGACTGTAACTGCGTTGATCTCAACTCCATCTGCCTTGTAGGCTTCCAGAAACTTCAGAAAGTATCTTGCGTAGGGCGCATAGCTTGGTTTCCTCATCGCTCCGCCCAGCATCGAGCCACCCGACTTCATCCAGCCCGGAGGAGACCACGGCGACGAGAACAGAAACATCTCGGGATTCGTCTTTCTCACTTCGCGAAGCATGGGCAGGATATAGGCCTTGTCATGGTCGATGGAAAACTTCTTCAACTCCGGGTCTGGCTCATCGCTCTCATCGTAGGAATACACAGATCGCGAATAGTCGCTCGCGCCGATCGTGGTCCGGCAGACGTTCATGTCCATCTCGCGCGGAGCAAACAGATCGTGCATCACCGCGCCGCGTTCCTCGGCTGATAACTGGCTCAGCACGTAACAGGTGGCGTCCGTAAGCGCGCCGCCAAAACCCAGAATCTCTTGCTTAGTTGACGCCGGATCGAGCACGATCGCATCCGCTGCAATCTCTGTCAACGGCTTCCAGATCAGCGCCTCACCGGCCGCATATCGCCGGTCCCGATAAGTCGCCCAAACCCGCACCGGCCCCGAAGAATCAACTGCCCCCAACCCCGGTACAGCTCTCGCCACGGCCAAGGCCGCTGCACCCGAAGCTGCTTTCAAGAACCCACGCCTCGAACTCCCCCGCATACGCCCCCTGTTTACTCAAACGTTTTTGCACAGCGAATCATAGCAGCGAGGCTAGATGGCGCGAAACTTCAAGAGTCAAACAAAGTTCAATTCATAATTTATTTCCATGTAAACGTCTCCAGAGGAACGCAGCACGCATTCGATTGCGTATTCTGCTTGCGTCCCAGCACACAGCCAAAATTCTGGAGCCAAAATTGATCCCTTCCCAGGACCCCCAATCCAGCACGTCCGAGAGCGGCCGCAAATCTTCGCGTGCCCTTCTGTTCTCCCTTCTGCTCGTCCCGTCCCTCGCGCTTACAACGGTGTCGGCATTCGCGCAGGATTCCGTCCCGGTTGTCACTGGCGTTCCGCGAGTCGACAAACTGCTGAGCCAAATGACTGTCGACGAGAAGATGGCTCTTATCCGCGGCGCATCGGAGCCATCTGCCACCAACCAGGGTCAAGCCGGCTACCTCACTGGAGTTCCGCGTCTCGGCATTCCGTCAATTCGCATGTCGGACGGGCCTCCGGGTGTTCTTACGCGCAATCCCTCCATGGCCGAGACCGCCACGATGGGTGTCGCCGCAACCTTCAGTGTCAAAGATGCGGAACAGAACGGCGAGGTCATCGCACGTGAGGCTAAATCTCTGGGCATTGACGTTGTGCTGGAGCCATTCATCAACATTGACCGAGACATCACCTTCGAGCGCGGCTACAACACGGAGGGCGAAGACCCGGTGCTGACCGGGGTCATCGGCGCGAGCCTCATTCAAGGTATCCAGTCGCAGGGTGTGATGTCCCAGGCCAAGCATTACGTTGCGTATGACACGGACGGAAGCAACGTCTTCGTCGACCAGCAGGCTCTGCATGAGATTTATATCGCGCCGTTCATCGATGCAGTCCAGGCGGGTGTTTCGTCGATCATGTGCTCGTATAACAAAGTCAACGGAACGCAGGCCTGCGGCAACCCGGACATGCTCGTCAAGATTCTGCACGATGAAGTCGGTTTCAAGGGCTTCGTCACCTCGGACTGGGGAGCTGTTCATGCCGCGAACTACATCAACAATGGTCTCGATATGGAGATGCCCGGTCCTGGTCCCAAAGACAGCCCTTTGGCTGGCATGATGTACTCCTTTTTCACGACCGAGGAACCAAAGTCTGAGCCGCCGCCCAAGTTCAATACCGCCTTGCTGGCCGGCTTTCTGGGCGGCACGCTGCCCGAAGAGCCTAAGCCGAAACCCTTCAACTTCGGCACTATCGGCGCGATGCGCGATGCACACACCAACTTCTGGAACCTGCGCAAGGAAGGAAAGCTGGACGACGCAACGATTACCCGCGCCGCTGGCCGCGTTCTGTATGAAATCGACAAATTTGGCTACCTCGATCACCCGACGCCAGGCCAGGCCGGACCAAAGGAGCCTCCCGTTCATGCCGTGGAAGCCAACGCTGCGGTCATTCAGAAGACGGCCGAAGACGCTGCGGTCTTGCTCAAGAACGAGGATCACGTGCTGCCGCTCAAATCGTCTGAAACTGTCGCCCTCATTGGCCCTGGCGCTGGTCAGACGGTCTCCATCGGCACGGCAGGCGAGCGCTCGATTGGCTGGCCGTGGCGGCAGATCGGCACGGTGCAGGCGATTGCGAAGGTCGCTCCGGAGATCCAGGTGACCTATGCCGTGGAAGACGATATGACCGGCACACCAATCCCGGCAAGCCAGTGGACCAGCGAAGACGGCAAGCCTGGCTTGCAACAGATGACTAAGGATGGCGTTAAGTCGACAGATGCGATCCTCGATTTCACCACCAAGGCTGGTACGGCATTGCCTGCCAACAGCGCAATGACATGGGACGGGAAGCTCAACGTTCCAACAACCGGGTCGTATTGGATTTACCTGCAACTGCTTGGCGCAGCCGGGTCAATTGAGATTGACGGCAAGCGCGTGGCCGGAGCCAACGGCATGCGCGGCGGCGTGCATGGCGACACTGTTCTCGGCGGCAAAGACGGTCTGATGCCCACGACAGACGGGCTCGATAACCTTCGGACAGCGGTGGAACTCACCGCCGGTCAACACGCAGTCAAGGTGACAATCGAGGGCGACACCTCGAACCATCCCGCGCAGGTTCGACTGGCCTGGGTTACACCTGAACAGCGCAAGGCCAATCACGATGCCGCGATTGCGGCTGCCAAGGCGGCCAAAACCGCTGTTGTCTTCGTGTGGTCGCGCGGCAAGACCGACTTCGTTCTACCAGGCAATGGGAAGGACTACGATCAGGACAAACTGATCGAAGAGATCGCCGCGGTCAATCCAAACACCGTTGTCGTATTGAATGTCTCGCAGCCCATCGCCATGCCATGGCTGAGCAAGGTCAAAGGCGTATTGCAGATGTGGTGGCCGGGTGACGAAGGCGGATGGGCTACGGCGAACATTCTGGCCGGCAAGACCAGTCCCGCAGGCCGCTTGCCCTTTACCTGGGCGAAGAGATTGGAAGACTATCCTGCAACCAACCCCAAGTATCCCGAACGCTCCTCCAAGGGCGTGGGTGGCAAGACAACTTTCAGCGAAGGCGTCAACGTCGGCTACCGCTGGTTCGACAAGGAAAAGATCGCGCCGGAATTTCCATTTGGATTTGGCCTAAGCTACACTACCTTCGCTTATGCCAACCTCAAGACAGAGCCCGCAGCCGAAGGCGGCATCGTGGTCGAGTTCGACGTCAAAAATACCGGCCCCGTAGCCAGCGACGAAGTGCCGCAGATCTACCTAGGTCGTCCAGAGCACAAATTTCCCGGCGAATTCCCCGAGCACGCGCTCGTCGCCTTCGACCGCATCCACCTCGATCCCGGAGAATCGAAGCGCGTCAGCATCACCGTTCCGCTGCGCCGCCTGCAATTCTGGTCAACCGAGGCCAGCAAGTGGACCACCGCAACCGGTCCGCGCGCCGTGCTCGTCGGCAGTTCATCGCGCAGCTTAGACCTTGCGACCAGCATCGACATCCGCTGACAGGAGTGGGCGCAAACGCAAGAATGCCCGCGAGGGAGTTCATCTCTCGCGGGCATTCTTGCAAAAGGCGTTGGCATCCTGAAGAACGGAAAAAGACTGGCTTCCGGCGAAGCGATTCTTCAGAACCCCATAATGTTGTAGCCGCAGTCGACGTAGATCGTCTCGCCGGTGATCGCGCCGGAAAGATCGCTGGCTAGGAATGCCGCCGCGCCGCCGACCTCAAGCTGATCGACGTTGCGACGCAGAGGCGACTTGTCCGAATGCACTTTCAACATCTCTCCGAGGGCGCCGACTCCGCGCGCGGCGAGGGTCTTGATCGGTCCCGCGGAGATGGCATTGACGCGAATCTTCTGCGGACCAAGGCTATTGGCCAGGTAGCGCACGGTCGCTTCGAGGGAAGCCTTTGCGACGCCCATGACGTTGTAATGGGGAACGACCTTCTCCGCGCCGAAGTAGGTCAGCGTGATGACCGAACCGCCTTCCGGCATGAGCGGGGCTGCGGCGCGCGAAACAGCGATCAGCGAGTAGACGCTGACGTCGTGGGCAATCCGGAAGCCCTCGCGGCTGGTGTTTAGGAAATCTCCGTGCAAGTCTTCCGGTGGAGCGAAAGCCACAGCGTGGACAACAACGTCGAGCTTTCCGTACTTCTCTTTTAGCTGCTCAAAGAGCGTCGCGATCTCGGCGTCGCTCGAAACATCGCACTGAAAGCCGTCCGCGCCTGGCAAAGCTTCGATGAGGCCTGCGGCTTCCGATTTCATGCGCTCGTTCTGGTAGCAGATGGCGAGCTTTGCGCCGCCTTCATGCAACTTCTGCGCGATGCCCCAGGCGATCGAACGCTTGTTCGCCAGCCCAAAAATCACCGCTGTCTTTCCATCAAGATTGATCAATTCAGGCATTTCCATTCCTCACTTCGCTGCACACAGGCCCGGTATGACCCCGCGGCCCTGCAAACGCAAACCAGAATACCAGTCCGGCTAACGCCAAGGTTTCAGCCGACTGGCAATCGTCCCACCTCTCGCAATGGAAATTCCTAACCGCCCAGGTCGACCAGTTCGACTTTTCCTACCTGCAGGCCAAGAAACCGCGAGCCCAGGCGCTCAAACTTCTCCACGGAATCGGTCGCGAAGCAGTGGATGGATGGATTTCCGGGACTTCCGGATGCGGATAACTCAGTTCTGGAGCCAGCTCCAGCTTTTGAGACCTCAGCGACCAGTTGCGACGCAGCCTCGGCCGTCGCCTCGGCCGAATCGATGACCCGAATTGCGGTTGACGTGGACAGTTCGAGAATCTCGCGCTCAAGCAAGCCGCGCAGGAGCGGATAATGCGTGCAGCCGAGCACGAGCGTATCCGGAGATTGCCGCGCAGCCGCAGCCTCCTCCAGTACTTCATTCAGGTAAATTCTGGCCACCTCGGCAGTGACCGGATGTTCGATCCATCCCTCTTCCACGAGTGGGACAAGTAGCGGACAGGCTTTTTCAACTGCGCGCAAGCCCCGCGTCCGGCAGGCCGCCGCATAGGCATGGCTCGCGACCGTAGCCTCGGTGGCGATGACCAAAACATCTTTTGTTTTCGAAGCCAGCGCAGCGGCAGCGGCCCCAGGCTCGATCACGCCAAGCACCGGGATCGGCACCGCTTCCTGAATAGCATCCAACGCGAGCGCGCTGGCTGTGTTGCAGGCAATCACGAGAAACTCCGCGCCCTGCTGGTTCACCAGGAAGCGTGCGCTCTCGGCCGCGTACCGTGCAATTGTCCGGCGGGACTTGGAGCCGTAGGGCAGACGGGCAGTATCTCCCAGGAAGACAAATCGCGCGCCGGGCATCCGCCACAGGAGCGCTTTGAGCACGGTGAGACCGCCGAATCCAGAATCAAAGACTCCAATTACCGGCCCGGAACCAGTTCCTTCCGTCCTTTCCTCGCGACTATTCACGCATTTCTCTCCATCGTCCATGGTTGTTCAAATCTGATTCAAGGCTGGTTTAAAGCAGGTTCAAGACCGGTTCAAGGCTGGGGTACAGGGTTGCTGGTGGTTCCTGCACTTGCCAGCGAATCCGCCGTCAGATAGGTCCGCGTCAGGTCGGCATGGCCCGCCAGTGTCGCCCTCGGCTGCCCGTCAACCAGAAAGCGAACCTCGGTAATCTGCGGCAGATTTGCGCGCAGAGTGCCACAGATCGACTCCACGGTCAGAGACTCGGTCAAGATACCGGATGGATGTCCATCCGCAAACGCCCCGGCCAGATCTACTACCGCCAATTGTCCGCCGTTTGGGAGTTTCGCCTCCGAGGCGCGAGCGACAGGTAACAGAAAGACCTGCAACACCGCCTTGGGAGCGCCGGGGACCGGATGCAGGGAACCCGCGCCAGCATACATCTCAAGCAGTTTATCCAACAAGGCTCTCGCCCGCGCCTCGGCGTCCCTGGGAAGCGGCAGCGACTGCGCTTCTTCGACGAGGGTGCCATCGGAATCATTAGCCACAACTAGAGTGGCCTGCTCGGCCGGAGCCACCGCCGGGGCTACCGTCGGCGCGAGATCTTCGCCTTTCAGGAGGCGATCATGCGCCTGTTCCCGCAGACGCACGAGGATCGTGCCCATGACGATTGAAACCACCAGCAACACCACGAAGACAATCTTTTGATAGCGCGGAATCATGGCAGCCGTCCTCCGACCAAATGCGAGTCTGGCCGCGAGTCGGGCCGGGAATCTGTCTCCTCGTCCGTCTTCCATTCCAGCAGGGCAGCAGCCAGCGTCTCCACGATCTGCGTCTGATACTGCGGGTCGGTCACGTCGGTCACCACCTTCCGGTCTGCGCCGCGAATGGGCGCAACCTCGATGGCCACTGCCGGACAGGTCATGCTATCGACGCCCGGCAGAGAAGCCCGCGCGAGCGTCGCCGGAATCGGCCCGGCATTTGCGTCGCTGTTCTCACCCTCGGTTGGAGGGGAACTGTGCTCGAAGGCGCTGTTGACCGTCCCGGCCAGCTTCAGGCTTCGGGCGACGTATGCCGATTGCGCCGTCTTCCATGCCAGAAATCGCGCTGACTGGGCCGGAGCGAGCGAAGTAACAAATATATGCACCCCTGATCCAGCCTCGGAGGCATGGAGGCTGAGGCAAGCCGCGCCACCCGAGGCTGTTGTGGCCGCTGTGGCATGGTTTGCGATCTGCGCCCTCGCGTCGCTGTTCAGGTTCACATTTCCCTCGCGAGTGGTCACTACCGTGAATCCTCGCGCCGTCAGGAGAGAGCGCAGCCGCACGCTCAGCGCCAGCGTCACGGTCTTCTCGGCGACGGAAGCGCCAAGCTGGCCTCCGCCGTCATCCCCGCCATGCGCGGCATCCACCACGACCACAAACCGTGCGGGGGGAGCGGTCTTTTGCAGCGGTGCGGGAACGCTCTGGCCGACGGAACCTGCCGGACGCTGGCCGAGTCCCGAACAAATTAGCGTCCCTGCCACGCCGGCGGCAATAAAACAGAGCGCAACGCGATTCAGCATGTGCTTGAAAATAGGGGTCAAATCGCTGCTACTCCCACCTGCTGCCCCCGCTGCACCCGATGCCTCTGACAGGCACAAAAAACGCTAACCGGACAGCAGCGCCAGCCGTAAAGTGGATATGTCCAAGTCATCTGAGATGCCGTAGCTTTCATGACAGGATTCATTGCCAAATTCATGACAAGCTTCAAGACAAGGTTTATGACAAGGGAGGTCAATGTCCAAGGCTGTCAACCTTCGCTCGATTGTATCCCAGAGCCGTCGGAGCGTTGGCGCTACTTAACTGGTTTGGTTCGAATCCAGATTGCTTCTCGTGCGTTCCAATCATGGAGAGATATATTTCGGTTCCATATCGCAAAAGGCGATGACATTTCCGATACAACTAACGATGCTCAATCGTGCTAACATCCTCTCCACAATCAGGGGCAGACGATGAAGACACTCGCTTTCCACAACTCAACGCAAATCAACACGACGTCTTCTTTGGGATCGCTTGGGCGCCGCGAAAAAAATTCCCTCAATTGCTACTGGGCCTGCGCCTCGCTGCTGCTTCTGGCGGCCGTTCCCCAATTGGCACACTCACAGGACGATCCGCTCAACAAAGTCCATGTTCCCGTCCCTCCTGCCGCGGCTGCGCCAGCCACTGGAGCTCCAGCTGGCGCTGAGGCCCCGGCGCTTACCGGAACCGACGCCTTAAAAATGTCCCCCGGCTCCCGCATCGCCATGAACGTCGACCTGGTCCTGGTGCCGGTCACGATCACCGACCCAATGAACCGCCTCGTCACGGGCCTGGAACAGAACGACTTCTTCGTCTACGAAAACAACAGCCAGCAGAAGATCAAGACTTTTTCCTGCGAAGACGCGCCTGTCTCGATCGGCATCATCATGGATCTTTCCGGCTCCATGACTTCCAAGCTGATACGCGCCCGCGATTCGATCCTGCAGTTTATGAAGACCGCGAATCCGCAGGATGAATTTTTCGTCATCGGCTTCAATGACCGCCCCGAGTTGATCGAGGACTTCACCGGTTCCGTCGAAGATATCGAGGCGCGCCTCCAGACCGTCCGCGCCGGCCATCGCACAGCCCTGCTCGACGCCATCTATTACGGTATGGACAAGATGAAGACCGCCAAGCACGAGCGCAAGGCCCTGCTCGTTGTCTCCGACGGCGGCGACAACCGCTCACGATACACCGAAGGGGAAGTCAAAGCACAGGTGCGAGAATCCGACGTCGAAATCTACTCCATTGGCATTTTCGATCCCTATGCCCCCACAACGGAGGAGCGCATGGGGCCGGTTTTATTGAATGACCTGAGCGAAGAGACCGGCGGGCGCATGTTCCGCGTAGACGACCTGGCCGATATGGGCGACATCGCCATCAAGATTTCCACCGAACTCCGCAACCAGTATGTGCTCGGTTATCACCCAACTTCCATGCAACGCGACGGTAAGTGGCGTAAAGTGAAGGTGAAGCTGGTGCCACCGCAGGGCCTGCCTCCCCTGACTGTCCATGCCCGTACCGGTTACTATGCGCCGCTCCACTAATTCGACTTCGTCCAGTTCGCCACAACTCCGGGTGCTCAACATTTCGCATTCCAAAACCTGGAGGAACGGTGCGCCTCGCTTCTCGCTGCTGAGATGCGGGATGATCGTGCTCGCGGCGCCACTGCTCTTTTTTCCGAGCGACGCCCTGACAGCGCAATCAACAGCGCAGCACCCCGCGCCCCTCACCGTCGACCGCGACCCGGTTCGATCACCCGACGCCGACGTCACCAAGCCCACGACAGGCGAGGTCTCCAAGGAAGGCGGCAGCTTCGTCGTCCGTGCCGACGTGGAGGAAGTCTCGCTCAACGTGACGGTACTCGACGGCCATGGTCAGATTGTCCAGGACCTAAAGCGGAATGATTTTCGCGTACTCGAGGACGGCGTCCAGCAAAACCTCCTCAGCTTCCAGCATGCCGATATCCCAGTCTCAATTGGCCTGGTGATCGACAACTCCGGTTCGATGTACAAGAAGCGCCCGTCGGTGAACAAATCCTCGCTCGACCTGATCCTCGCCTCCAATCCGAAAGACGAAGCCTTCGTCGTCAACTTCGCCGACGACGCCTACATCGACCAGGACCTCACCTCCGACCCCAACAAGCTCAAGGACGGCCTCGGCCACATCGAGTCCCGCGGCGGCACCGCCCTCTACGACGCCGTCGTCGCGTCCGCGGATAAACTTGCCGCCGACGCCCATCGCCCCAAGCAAGTCATCGTCATCATCACCGACGGCGAAGACAACGCCAGCACTCTGAACCTCGAACAGGCCATCCGTCGGGTCCAGCAGCTTTCGGGGCCTGTCATTTACTCAATCGGCCTCCTCTTTGGCGACGAAATGTCCCGGGGCGAAGTGCGCCACGCGCGACGCGCGCTGGAGATGCTCTCCGGCGAAACCGGCGGAATCGCTTTCTTCCCGAAGTCCCTGGACCAGGTTGATCAGATAGCCGCGGAGGTAGCCCGAGATATCCGAAGCCAATACACCCTCGCCTACCACAGCACCAAACCGACAAGTCAACCCGGATTCCGCAAGGTGACGGTGATTGCGCAAGCCAAGGGTGAGGGCAAGCTCAACGTCCGCACCCGCACGGGCTACTTCCCAAGCGTCAAGAACACACCCAAACCGGCATCCTCAAGCCAGTGAATACCGCCCGTCGCGGATATCCTCGGCTGCCTGCAGAATGTGCTCCGGCCTGCCCAGGTCGCGCCAATACGAATCGTCCGCGCGAAAAGCGAGGATTTTTTCTTCGCGGGCCGCGAGGCGCAGGTACGTGGAAATAATGGAAAATACGCCGTCCTCTTCCATTTTCGAGAAAAGGCGCGGTGAGATGACGTGGATCCCTGAAAATGCCAATGGCTCCGCATCTTCAGCAATCCGCACCAATTCGGCTTCCTCACTCGCCGCGCTCACGGTTTGACGGCCGCAGAGCTCGCCTCGGTCGTCAAAGAGCAGATACCGCGAAGTCTCCCGAGCCTGAACCGCAAGCGTAGCGAGCGCATCATTCGCTCGATGGAACTGCATCATGCGAGCGAGATCGATCGTGCTGATCACATCGACATTATGCAGAAGGAATGGCTCTCGCGAGTTTTCGTCCGTTTCAAGGAAGAAATGCGCGGCTTTCTTGAGGCCGCCACCTGTATCTAGCAATACTTCCTCGCGAGAGATTTCGATTCGCATCCCGAAGTTGGCGTTGGCCTTCAGATACTCGATCATCTTGTCGGCGTAGTGATGCGCATTGACGATCACATCGCGCACGCCGAAGGTCCGCAAGCGGTTGAGAGCTATCTCAAGGAGCGTATGACCCGCAACTTCCACGAGCGCCTTCGGACGGTCATCTGTGAGCGGCCGCAGGCGCGTGCCGAGGCCGGCGGCCAGGATCATTGCCCTCACTTGCCCATCTTCTCCAGCTCAATGTGACGGAGAACCACTTCCACGCCGCCGCTGCGGCGCAGGTGCCTTGCCAGCTTCTCCGCCAGGTAGACGGAGCGGTGCTGGCCACCGGTGCAACCGAAGGAGACCATGAGGTTCTTGAAGCCGCGCGCCTGATAACTGCTTACGCTTGCATCCACGAGGGATAGAACGCTGGAAAAGAAGTGGTGCACGCTCTCCTGCTGATTGAGATAGTCGATTACCGGCGCGTCCTTGCCGGTCAGCGGGCGGAACTGTTCTTCCCTGCCGGGATTTGGAAGACTGCGGCCATCGAAGACAAATCCGCCCCCATTGCCGGAGTCATCCGTGGGAGCTTGACGGTGGAAGGAGAAACTGAAGATGCGTACCGTCAATTTGTCGGCGGAGGATGCAAGACCCTGGAGTTTATCGGACGCCAGCATGGCATTCACCGCGTCCATGAGAGCGGGAAGGGCAACAGGCAGCTTGACGTTGTGGGCGAGCCAGCGCAGGTTTTTGAGCGCGTAGGGCACGCTCTGCAGGAAGTGCGCCTTGCGTTCGTAGAAGCCCCGGAAACCGTATGCGCCCAAAGCCTGCAGGATGCGGATGTACACGTAGGCGTAGTAGTGCTCCATGAAGGCTGCGCGATCGACGTCAATGTAATTGGAAAGGCAATCGAGGTAATGATCGAGCAGTTCCTGGCGCAGCTCTGGCGGAAGATCGGCCTTGCCATCGTAGAGAAGCGAGGCAATGTCGTATTGCAGTGCGCCTTTGCGGCCGCCCTGATAGTCGAGAAAAAATGGCTGTCCGTCGCGCAGCATCACATTGCGCGACTGGAAATCCCGATACAGAAAATAGTCATGGTTCGCGCCCAGCAGAAGCTTGGTCAAACGGCTGAAATCATGCTCCAGCGCCTGTTCGTTAAACGGCACTCCGGAGAGCCGGAGAAAATAGTACTTGAAGTAGTTCAGATCCCAGGCGATGGACTGGCGGTCGAAGCTGGCGCGCGGATAACAGACTTTGTAATTCAAATCGCGGCCCGCTTCGACTTGAAAACGCGGCAATGCCGCCACCACTTTGCGATATGCTTCGACCGCTGGCGGAGCGATGACCGCGCCCGTGCGGTTGGCGCTGAGGAACTGAAAGAGCGTCGTGTCTCCTAGGTCTTCTTCCAGATAGGCGCCTTCACTCAAAGCCTCCGCGTAAATTTGTGGGACAGGCAATCCACGCCGGCGAAAATGCCTGGAGAATTCGAGGAAGGCGACGTTCTCCTCGTGCACGGAATAGAGAATGCCGATGGCGCTGAATGGTCCGCCGGTCAATCGGACGATGGCGCGTCCCGATCCACCAAGCTCACCTTGTAGCGGCTGAACCTCTTCGGCCGGTAACTGGTAATACTGCTCGAAAAGCCGCTTTAGAACGTCCATGAACCTCTTTTGGGGAATTGCTCGATTGGCGAATTGCTTGACTCGCCTCACTAAGATATCCAGCCTGGGGAAGCAGATGCAAGGTCGTGACTCGGCGTTGCAAACGCGGCCTTCCCATCGCGCGGAATTCGTACTATTGTTGCTGCAATTGAGAAATTTGTAACAGTGCCACAGCACCGCGAATAACAGGTCAGGAGGGCGCCATGGCTGCTTCCGTACCCACCGCAACTCCCGCCAGAATCAAGCTTGATCGTCTGGTGGTGCCAATCGATTTCTTCCCGTTGTCGAACCTTGCCTTGGGGTACGCCCGCCGCATTGCTCAGCGACACGGAGCGGAACTGATCCTCGCCCACGTAACGCAGCCGGTCAGCCCCATGGCCGTTCCCGAAGCCGCGTGGTATCACTTGGAAGCCGCACAAAACAAAGAAATTCAGCAGTTGGAACAAATAGGCGTCAAGCTGCGAACCGAGGGCATCAACGCGCGAACGCTGGCGCTCAGCGGGCTACTTCAGGAAGAGATTCCATGCTGCTCCCAACAGGCATGCAGCGATCTAATTGTGCTGGGGGCCGACATCAACTCCGGAATCGAGCGCCTTCTCTTCGGCTGCGATTCCGAAGTCCTGCTACGCACTGCCGGCTGCCCGGTGATGGTTGTCGGCCCGAAAGCCCGTCCTGCGCCGGAACAGGAGTGGCATCCGCACAATATCCTCTGCGCCAGCGATCTCCGCCCCGAGTCCGCCGACGCTGCGATTTTTGCGTGGCGGCTGGCGCGGCAGTACGAAGCCGCCTTCACGCTCCTTCATGTAGAGCCTCGAACTCCGAAGCACTCAAGCAAAACTCGGGAGGACTTTGAGAAGGCGATCACAAAGATTTTGCCGGAGGGCGATACTCCAGTCGCGGCGCTTCAGGCTGTGCCAGCGCTCCATTCGCCGTGTGCGACGATTGTCTCCGAGGCGAGAGAGAGAAACTCCGACTTCATTGTGATCGGAGCGCATGCCTGCTCCCACGCGGCGACGCGGCTGCAGCGCGGCATAGCTACGCAGGTTATTGCGGAGGCTTCCTGCCCGATTCTGGTGCTGCATATTCCGGATTGAGGTGCGCTGAATTGTTGCCGGAAGACAAACCGCCGGTCAGGAAAGCAGACCTGACCGGCGGTTTTCGTTATAAGTTATGTTTTTAGTTGAAGATTGCTCCCACCGATACGTTGGAGGTAGGGTTGGTAGTAGATGTGTCGTTTCCGACAATAACCGAGCAGCTGTTTGGTCCAGCTGCGTTTATGGGCACGGTTGCGGCACAGTTGTACGACCATCCGCCGAACGCGACCCCTTTCTGGGCTGGAGCAGTCAAAGTGATTGTGGCGCCAATCGGGTATGGCGCCGAGCAAACCGAGGAGGTGAAGCCAGCCGCAGCGTAGCCAGGTCCGCAGTGGATGACGTCGGGGGTGCCCGTGGCAGACGGGGCTGTGACTAGCCAGTTACCCGTAACATTCGGATTCAGGCCGGCATTGAAAACAGTCAGAGTCACCAGCAGGGGATCTGCGATAGTTTCATTGTTGCACGATCCTACATTCGTCGGTGTTGGCGCTATGTACGGGCAAGCGAAGGTCACTGCCGGGCTGTACACAAGGGTTCCGTCCGGGTTCGTTGCCGTCACGTAAATGCTCGTGTTCCCGGTCGCATACGCGGTGACGAGGCCGCCGTCGGTCAGCGGAGTACTGGGCGGGTAAGTCAGAGGACCCGATGCTGTCGTGACTGGAAATTCGGTTTGCAGATCGGAAATCCAGTACACCGGCGAAGTGAACCCGTCCCGGGTGATACCGTTCGTAATATCCTGCACCGTTGGTGGAGTGGAGAAGGTTCCATAGGCGAGGAATTGCGTCGTACCATACAGGTTGCCGGTAGAAACTGAAGTCGGCAAGATGGTGATGGAAAGCAACGGCTCCGCCTGCGAGGATGCAGTTACCGAAATGGCGGCGTTCGCCGTCAATACGGTCCCATCGGGATTGGTCAGCGTCGCCGTGATCACTGTTGAGCCCGGGCTAACTCCCGCAACCGTCCCCGCTGACGGAGCAGGACTAGTTGTGACCGTCGCGATCGTAGGAATGCTAGAACTCCACTTAACCTGTGGCGAGTTTGTTACATCTTGATTAAGCCCGCCGCTGGCAGTTGCAATCGCGGTAAACTGCCCGGTTTGACCCGTTGCAGAGAGCGTTTCCGCAGCCGGGCTGATAGTGATTGCGGTGAACGGTTCGGATGTCCCGCCCGTCACGGTGAAGGTCGCAGTACCCGTAACGACAGTCTTGTCAGAGTTGGTCGCTATGGCCGTAATGGTAGTAGTACCCTGGCTCACTCCGGTGGCGAGCCCGCCGACGCTGATCGTTGCAACCTGTGCACTGCTGGAACTCCAGACCACCGAGCCAGTTAAATTCTCTGTAGCGCCCGAGGAAGTCGTTCCAATGGCGATGAACTGGCTGGTTTGGCCAGGGGATGCAACCGATTGGGTGCCGGGAATGATGGCAAGCGAGGTCAGGGTGCTGCTCGTTGGGCCAGTGCCGCCACCGGTGACCGTGATGGACGCCTCGTTACTGGTGATCAGGCCACCAAAGCCCTGGGTACTGGCCGTAATCGTCGTTGTGCCCGCACCCACGCCGGTTACCACTCCGGCGGGGCTGACGGTCGCGACGGACGTGGCGCTGGAGTTCCAGCTGACCGCGCTGGTTATGTTCTGGCTGGAAGAGGGATGGCTTCCGTGGCCGTACGTCCCAGTGGCCGTGAGTTGCGCCGTGGTGCCCGTTGCCAGCGATACAGTCGCTGGAGTCACCTGAATGGAATCCACGGTGGTACTACTGCCACATCCGATAAATGGCACTGCGAGGCTGGCCAAAAGCAACGCCCTCAAGCAAAAACGACCCAGCATAGAACTCTCCTCACGCTAGAAACGAGCTGGGAGATGAGAATTCGCAGCCCAGCCCTGGCTTCTGTTGCTTGGTAGTAGCAAGTTCATTGCCAAGTTAGCGCCGACCGTAACTTCGCGGAATTACAGCATTGCCAATCCGTCGCGATTCGGAAGTGTAACCTCCCGTATACCCGGCAGGCCTGGCAGATACGTCCGTTTACAGGCTTCCATAAGAGGAGGAAGCTGCAGACGGAAGCCATTCGCATGCCTCTGGCAGGGACGGTTCGGCCCGCCGGGTTCTGTCCGCCCGCAATGTGGACTCAATATTTAGCCGCGAAACCTGGGGCAGAAAATAACCGGCTGGGCCATCCACTTAAATCCGGGAGACTCCGTTACAGCAAGATCAACTGGGACTCACATTTTCCGCTTCGGCCGCCACGTTCGGCGGATGTAGTACGTCAATTACCTTTTGGCAAAGACGATTCCGCATTTCAAACCGGTCGGAAGCACGTGTAACATAGCGCACCAGAATGTCGATGCCGGCTCCTGAAGGACGCAGGCTGACGGTCGGATCGGCGGTAAATTGGCTCAAGCCATCCTGGCGCGTGCCCCGTTTCCACTCCCCCTCCGCAACCCGGGCATCTTTCTCTGTTTCCCGCTGCACAACCGCATGGATGCTATCCACCATGGCATAGGCATCATCCGACGCGGGCACACTTACTGAAATCTCATCCCACATCCATTGCCCGGTAGTAGAAAAGTTGAAATACTGTCCCCGAATCGCAAAGCTGTTAATAAAGGTGACTCTTCGCCCAGTTGGATGCCCCTTATCTGTCCAGTTCCCTGTTTCAAGCATTGTTGTCCGGAAGAGACCAATTTCCGTCACCTCTCCGCCTACACCATTGATCTCTACCCAATCTCCAACCCGAATGCCATGCTTACCCATCAAGACAAACCATCCGAAGAAAGCGATAATAAAGTCCTGCATAACTACAGTGAAGCCCGCGGTAGCCAGGCCCAGAATCGTAGGCATCTGCTCCGGCGATCCGAATACAACTAACAAGACAGCTAGAATACCGACGAACTGTATCCCCAGTTGTAAGATCGTGCGGAGCGTCTGCATTCTCCGCCGGTCCAGTCCAGGTCGAGCCATCAGCCGCACCACCAGCGCATCTCCAACAATGACGCTAATGAGGACGAAAGCGATTAACGCCATCGACCCCAACATCAGGTGCATGACAATGCGGTGCTGCAAAAGCACCTGTGCCGCCCACTTCTCGTATACGGCGGCGAGTTGCTGCTGCGTCTGGATGCGATCGTCATAAAGACTTAACAGCTGGCGCTGCACGCTTCTTTGCCGAATGCTGGCCAACCTCGTCGCACGATCCTGCGCAGCTGCGGGGGCAACGGCGAGCGTGTTTGCCTGAGATTCAAGTGCATTGTGCTCGACAGTGAGCGATTTAACGTCGTTCTGGGCTTGCAGCAACGCCTGAAGTATCAACCGGTAGCGAGCCCGTTGGCTATTCCATGCCCTTATTCGTGATGCCAGCGTGCCAAACCGCGCCGCGGAGACGACCGCTACCTGTGTATCTCCGCGCGATTCACTGTCGTACTTCTTCATCGAAGCTTCATGCTCTGTCAATTCGCTCTGAATCTGCGCGCGATCATCTCCGGAGGCGCGAGCAAGATCCTGCTGCGCGTCTGCCAATTGATCCGAATCCAGGCCTAACTGGGCTTTTGCAATTTCAAGATCGCC
Source organism: Acidicapsa acidisoli (assembly GCF_025685625.1). NCBI lineage: Bacteria > Pseudomonadati > Acidobacteriota > Terriglobia > Terriglobales > Acidobacteriaceae > Acidicapsa > Acidicapsa acidisoli. The sequence continues at coordinate 2,442,955 of NZ_JAGSYI010000001.1, read as the reverse complement.
CCCATTGCTGCTCCCCTGGTCGCCAGAGTTCGTAGATACGCTCGAATTGCCAGAGACGCCCGACAGGCTCTTAACCTGCGCCTGGTCATCCTGCACGAGTTGCTGCAGCTGTGCGACTTCTTGCGAAAGGGCAAGCGCATCCCCACTTAGCACCCGTCCCTGCACCCTGACAGTAGCCAACCGCAGAGCTGACGCAAAAGCCTGATCTACTTCATGATCGGCCAGGCGCTCCGCCTGATGCGCATACTCATTCTCTTCACTCGTTACAGCCAGAGGGGCAAGAGCCTCAATGGTTTGCCACGGCCGCAGATCGACCAGCGTATTCGTCTCGCCGGTTGTGAGATTCACGCCAGTCTGTCCCTTGAGGAAGGGCAGATGCTCCATAGAGTCGCGTGTTATCCAAAAAGAGACTAAACAAAGTGCGAGGAGCGAGGCGAGAATTATAAGAGAGATAGCCCTGGTCCGGCTAAGTGCGCGATGCAGGCTCCTAACAGGCGGCGGCTCAGATACCGGGGGATGAGTAATGGCCATAAGGTGATTGTCACAGATTAACTTCGTGAGAGAAGATCAAATTATCGTGCATTAGGGAAGTTTGCACGGACGATCGCAATCAGGTCACCGACGGCGGGTGCGATAAACTGAAGACCGCATGTCCATAGCCGGTTCGATTCCCTCTGCTCTGCGCGTTGCTGACGATATCACTCAACTGGTGGGCTCGACGCCGATGCTGCGGCTGGGGCGGATTGCGCCTGCTTCCGACGCGGATCTCTTTGCCAAGCTGGAGTTTCTGAATCCTGGCGGGAGCATCAAGGACCGTGCGGCTTTGGGCATGATTCTGGATGCGGAAGCGCGCGGTCTCCTGCATCGCGGGTCCACGATTATTGAGGCCACCGCAGGCAATACCGGCGTGGGCCTGGCGTTGATCGGCGTAAATCGCGGCTACAAAGTGCTGTTGTTTGTGCCGGAGGGATTTGCCGAGGAAAAGTGCATTCTGATGCGGGGATTTGGCGCAGAAGTGGTGCGAACTCCTGAGGACGAAGGGATGGGCGGGGCGATCCGGCGCGCGAGAGACGCTGCGGCGGCGATTCCCGGAGCCTTTGTTGCGCTGCAGTTTCAGAATCAATCCAATCCGGACTTTCACCACGACACGACCGCTGCCGAAATCTGGGAACAGATGGAGGGCCGCGTGGACGGCTTCGTCGCTGGAGTCGGGACCGGGGGCACGTTTTCAGGCATCGCGCGCTTTTTCAAGGAGCGGAATCCTGACGTGATCAATGTCGCAGTAGAGACGCAAGGCTCCATCCTTCAGGGCGGCGCGCCCGGCAAGCACAAGGTGGAGGGCATCGGCGTTAGCTTTATTCCGGAGACCTTCCATCGCCAGTTCTGCGACCGCATTATCGCCGTCAACGATGAGGATGCTTTCACGATGGTGAAGCGGCTGGCGGCGGAAGAGGGATTGCTGGGAGGTTCAAGCGCAGGGGCGATCGCCTTTGCCGCGGCACAACTGGCCGGCGAGCTGGGGGCTGGAAAACGGATTGCGCTGATTATTCCTGACTCGGCGGAGCGATATCTCTCGAAGAATATCTTTGATGGCGGAGTTTAGGTGCGCACAGCCCGGCACGATAAGCTAAGAACCAGGAGATCGTCTTTCTAACTCATTTATGGCTGAATACAAGTACTCGACTCTTGCAGTGCATGCCGGGCAGTATCCTGATCCGCAGACCGGCGCGGTGAATGTTCCCGTCTATCTGTCTTCCACATTTGAACTGACCGGGATTGGCACAGACAAGGGCTGGGATTACTCGCGCGCAGGCAATCCGACGCGTGACCGGCTGGAAGAGGCGCTCGCGGTGCTGGAGGGCGGAAGCAGCGCTCATGCCTTCGGCAGCGGCATGGCGGCGCTGACGGCGCTGATGGCTCCACTGCATGCGGGAGATCACCTGATCTGCTCGCACAATGTGTATGGCGGGACGGCAAGATTGCTGGACGAGGTAATCTGCCATTTCGGTATCGAGGTCGAGTATGTGGACCTCGCGAATCTGGATGCGGTGGCTGCCGCGCTGAAGCCGAATACAAAATTGGTGCATGTGGAGACGCCGACGAATCCGCTGATGCAGCTTACCGATATCGCGGCGGTCGCAGAGCTGGCGCACAAGGCCGGTGCTGAGGTCAGCGTGGATAACACGTTTCTTTCGCCGGTGTTGCAGAGTCCGCTGGCGCTGGGTGCCGATATTGTGATGCACTCGACGACGAAGTTTCTGAATGGACATTCGGATGGATTGGGCGGAGTTCTGGTGGGAACCAAGCCGGAACATCGCGACCGTTACATTCTGATGCAGAAGGCGCTGGGCGGCATTCTTTCGCCGTTTGAGTGTTTTCTGGTGCTGCGCGGCATCAAGACTCTGCCTTTGCGCATGAAACAGCACGACGAGAATGGGCGCGCAGTGGCGGCATTTCTATCCGCTCACCCTAAGGTGCAGAAGATCTTCTATCCCGGCCTCGCGTCGCACCCACAGCACGAGTTAGCGGCACGGCAGCAGAAGGGATTTGGCTCCATGATGACGCTGGAGCTGGATTCTAAGGATGCGGTGGGGCGGTTTCTCTCTGCTTTGAAGATTTTCCTGAATGCGGAATCGCTGGGCGGGGTCGAGTCGCTGGCTTCGCACTCCGCGACCACGACCCACGCGGGCATGACAGAAGAACGGCGCCAGGCGATCGGAATTACGCCGGAGCTGGTGCGGCTTTCGGTAGGGATTGAGGACAAGGAAGATCTGATCGCGGATCTTGCCCAGGCACTCGAGGCCGTCTAACCGCGAATCTAGAAGCACAGGCCTCGATTCTCGACAGGGGAATCGAGGCCTGTGCTTCCGTTCTCTTGTCTCAGTTCAAGGTCACGACGATTTTGCGAGCATCTCCTCCGGCGGAAGTGACGACGATTTCTCCGTCGGCATGTTTGCGGACGCTCTTGAATTTTTCGCCCCATTCGACAAGGACGATGCCGTCTGGCGTGCGCATCTCTTCCAGACCCAGGGAATCGAGTTGGCGCTCGGCGTCGAGGCGGTAGAGATCTAGGTGCAGGAGCTTGACGGGACGACCTTCCAGCTCGCCTGCGTATTCATGGACCAGCGTAAAGGTCGGGCTGGTGACTTCGTCCGGCTCGGCTGCGCCCAGGGCTGCGGCGATGCCTTTAACGAGGGTGGTTTTACCTGCGCCCAGATCTCCGCGCAGGATCATGAGCCGGGGCGGAGCAAGCAGAGCAGCAAGCTTGCGGCCGATGGCGATAGTTCCGGCGCTGGACTTGGACTCGTACTCGTACGTCTGAGGTCCGGGTTGTAGGGATTCGCTCTTGGTTTCGGCAACTTTGCTCATGACGCTCCTGGAGGTGGGCTTTGGTCGAAGCCGGGGTGAAGGGCGAATTCTGGAGAAATCCCCTGAAGCCAACAATACCCGGCGTTGGCGCCGGAATCGGCGTACTTGCGAATGCTTGACGGATGATAGCGGAAAGCCCTGTGCAAATTTGCGAGAGAATCCGTGGCAAGCAGCGTATGCTGGTCGCCGCCGATTCCGGGCTGGCGGATCGTGATGTCGGCGGCGAGGCCGTGAAGATAGACGGCGGCTTCCACGGCCCGCTGTGGATCGTTGGGGTGCTGGGCCAGGAGGCTCGCGACCATGCCGGTGAGGAGATCTCCGCTGCCCCCTTTGGCCATGCCTGGGTTGCCAGTGGTGTTGACCGCGATTGCGCCGTCGGGATGGGCGATGAGGGTGCGCCAGCCTTTGAGAACCAGAATAATCTGATTCCTGACCGCGAAGTCCCGGGCTACTTGAATGCGATTGGCCTGGATTTCGGCCGTTGACAGGCCGGTGAGGCGGGACATTTCGCCCGGGTGCGGGGTCAGGACCAGAGTTCGGCCTGCGGAGATCTTGCGAAGCAGATCGGGCTGCGTGGCCAGGGCGTTGAGCGCGTCGGCGTCGGCTACGGCGGGCAGGCGCGTTTGGGAGAGCAGGCCGAGGGCGAAATCGATTGCCTCGGGGCTGGTTCCGAGCCCGGGACCAATGGCCAGAACGGTAATGCGATGGAGCAGAGATTTGAGCGCTTCGGGAGACAGATTTTCGGGTGAGATTTCGCCGGTGGATGTTGCGACGAGGGCCTGAGTCATTAACTCAGGCGCGATGGCGGCGACGAGCGGAAGGACGGAGGATGTCACCGCCGCCGTGACCAGACCAGCTCCTGTGCGCAGCGCTGCGAGAGCAGCCATCGCGGGTGCGCCGGATTTGCCGGGGCTGCCACCGACGACTAGGACATGGCCGTACATGCCTTTGTTCGAATCGGGCGGACGCGGCGGGTCGGTGATTGCTTTGGAAGAGCCAGACCAGTGGAGATTGAGACTGGAAACGACAGCTTCCTCGGGTGAGCCGATGGGCGCGACGACGATTGGCTGAAGGAGGCTGCGGGTGAGTTGGCCGAAGACGTGGGCCGGCTTGGGCGCGGTGAAGGTGACGACGGCATCGGCGGGGTAGACGGGGCCTTGCTGGGTGGACGCGGTCGAATCGGCGTCCCAGCCGGAGGGCAGGTCTATAGCCAATATGGGAGCTTGAGCGGCGCTGAATTTCAGCCACTCGAGGGCTTCGAGTGGCAGACCCCGAAGGGGAGGCTTGAAGCCGGTGCCGACGACTGCGTCGAGGATCAGGTCGGCGGATAGCGAATCGACGCTTTCCGAGAGTTCCTGCGAAGATCGGATTACGCGAACGGAGTCGGTGGAAGGATTCGAACCCATTAGTTCGGCCCAGGCCCGCGCGGCGTCGCCTTTCAGGCCTTCGGGGTGGCCAAGCAACAGGGTGGTTACCGTGAGGCCGGCTTCAGCTAGCAGACGAGCGGTCATGAGGCCGTCACCGCCATTATTGCCTCGTCCGCAGAGAATGGTGACACGTCTTGCCGCGGGAAATTGAGCCAGAGTAAAGTCGGCTACCGCCCTTGCCGCAGAGCGCATGAGATCCGTCGACGGAATACCGAACTTCTCGATCGTGACTCGGTCGCAGGTCTGCATTTCGGCGGCGGAGAGAATCTTCATGAAAACCATCGTAGAGCAAGCGGGTGAATGATCCGTCTCGCACGATATGCGAAAGACAAGGATCAGGTTGACTTCGGAGCGGCGACGACTTCAAAAGGACGCATCATTTCGTTGGCGGCGTGCTCCAGGAGATGACAGTGCCAGACGTAGCGACCCGCGTAGCCCTGGAAAGGGATGATGATTCGGGTGACGGTCTCGGGATGAGCCTTGACGGTGTCTTTCCAACCACGCTCGTTAGGCTCGGGTGGGGCGGCATCGCCCATGTAGTGGAAGTTCTTGTAGTTGAGGTAGTCATCCACGTCGAAGGGACGGCGGTCGAGAATCTGGAAGCGGACGAGGTGCAGGTGAATGGGATGGATGTCCTGGGTGGTATTGACCAGGCTCCAGATCTCGGTGGTGTTGAGCACCGGCTTCTCGGTGACCGGCTCATGCCAGTATTGACCATTCAAGAGCATGAGCATGATGCGGGATTGTGGGTGCATGTACTCGTTGAGGGTAAAAGTTCGGGTGCGGACGGCGGCGGACTCCGGAATGCGGTCGATGGTGCGCAGGATGGCTGGAAACTGAGGGGATTGTTGCGGAGCTTTGATAGGGTTCGCCGACGTTTCCGTACCGTTTACGCGGAATTGCAGAATAGTCAGTTTCTGGTCCTGGAGGGTGAATTCTGTGCTGGCAAGCGAGGAAAAGTCGATCAAGAGGTCGGCGCGCTCGGCCGGCGAGAGCATCAGCTCTTTCAGTTCGACGGGAGCGGCGAGCAGTCCCTGATCGGAACCGATCTGATGAAAGGTGTGGCCATTTGAGAGCGAGAAGAGATAAGCGCGGGAGTTGGAGGAGTTGAGCAGGCGGACGCGATAGAGACGCGGCTCGACTGCAAGGTAGGGAAAGATCGCGCCGTTGGCGAGGATGACGTCGCCGTAGATTTCCGGCACCCATGGAGCGGCGGGGTCGCCTGAATCGGGATAGTGTAGCTGGCCGTCAGCGTAGAAGAAGCGGTCGCAAATGGCGAGGGGAATCTCATACTTGCCGTGCGGCAGATTAAGAGCATCTTCGGCCTCGTCGCGCACCAGGAAAAAGCCGAAAAGGCCGGCGTACTGGTTGAGGCGCTCGATTCCCATGGCGTGATCGTGATACCAGAGAGTTGCAGCGTCCTGATTCATGGGGTAAAGAGCGGTAATGCTCTGGCCGGGCGTCTGCCAGTCTTCCGGATAGCCGTCGCTTTCAGGCGGAACGACTGCGCCGTGGACATGGACGGCGGTGCGCACATCGGGCTGATCCTTGCCTGCGCCGTGGAGGGTGTGGTCGATGGGCAGAAAGTGCTGTGTGGGCAGATTATTGACCCACTCGATCAGCAGAGGCTGGCCTTTGTGGGCCTCAATGGTTGGCCCTGGAGCGGAGCTGCCATAGCTCCAGACGCTTGTTTCAGGCAGATTGCGGTGGACTTTGGTCTCAACCCTGCGCATTACAACGCGGTGGTAAGGGATCTGGACGCCAGGTAGGTGGGGGTGCGGCTTGGTCTCGGTGCTGCGGAGCGTCTGCGGAATAGGCAGCGGATCGACGAATCGCGCCAGATGTTCGGGATGGAGCCATGGACGCGGCGGGGTTGTCGTCTGGTTTCCGGCAACTGGAGCAGGGGCCTCGTAGACCATGCCGGGCGCGGGCATCGGGGTCGAGGTTTGCTGCTGTGCAAGGAGGGCGAGGTTGCCGAGCAGGCCCGTCTGCCCTGCTGCCGCAGTCGCCATCAGTCTCGCGCCGCGGAGCAGAAGCTTTCGCCGGGAAGCGTCCATAGGTACAGAATGCCGTTCTTTTGTTTCAATCACGCAAAATCCGCTGCGCGCATTGGAGGAGATGCGCGCAGCGGGTTGAAGAGGAGAGTTACCGAGGCCTACCAGTAACCCTTGTTGTCCCGGCCGTCTTTATCACCTCTGTCGTGCTTGACGATGGCGCCGGTGTTGGGATCGAGGATCAACTTATCGCCCTTGGCATCGAAACGATGGCTGTCGAAATCGAACATTGGCGCGATCGAGTTGGCGATGCTATCGAAGGAGCCACCGGGCTGGACACGCTCCCCACCGAGGAAGTTGTCTTCGATGAAGCGGATGATGGAGGACTGATCGAGCAGCGTGTGATCGACGTAGTTCTCTTTCGCCCAGGGAGAGATGACGAGTAGGGGCATTCGGGTGCCGTAGCCGCAGCGGCCAAGGACGGGCAGGCCGCCTACGCCGTTGAGGGGAACAGTGCGATGCGGAATCTTTCCGTCTTCCGGCTGTTGCGCGCCGACGGAGCAGTTGCTCGGTCCGTTGAGCACGTCGACATAGGGGCTGGTGGAGGGATTGACGATGGAGGGCATCTGGTGGTCGTACCAGCCGTCGGAGTCGTCATAGGTGATGACGACGGCGGTCGATTCCCAGAATGGGCTTTGCTGGAGGGCGTTGATGACGTTGACGACGAAGGCCTGCTCGTCCGTGGGATCGGAGTTGCCGGGGTGAGCATCCTCGAAGGAAGGAGCCTTGAGGAAGGTGACCGAGGGCAGGATTCCGTTATTAAGAGCGGTGAAGAAGTCGTCGGTGTCGTACTGGTGGTTGGCTGGGTCAGGTTTGTGACCATTCGCCTCATAGCTGCTACCGATGGCCGAAAGGGAGCTTGGGCGTGCGTGAGTGAGGTTGGCGGTCGAAGCGTAGTACTGGAAGGGCTCGTGATGCTCAACGTAGTCGTTCTGGGCGACACCGCCGTAACCGGGAACGACATTGGGTGTGGAGCGAGCGCAGCCGGTGGTGCCGTTGGGGTTGGTCAGTTCGAGGTTGAAGCCGCCCTGAAACCAGCCCCATGTGAGACCCTTCGCGTTGAGCAGGTCGCCGATGTTCTTGCCGGCGAAGCTGACGTTATCCGAGGAAGTGTTGGAGCAGACGTCACCGAGGGGCTCAGCGTCGCCGATGAGGGTGAAACCACCCTGGCCGTCGAAGACTTCGTGGCTGTTATGCAGCAGGACGCCGCCACTGACAACGTTGGTGTATTGGGCGAAGCCGTTGGTCTGGCCGGAGATCAGGTTGATAGCTCCTGGGGTGGATGGGCCAAACTGCGACGTATAGGTGTTGTCATTCAACGCGTAGTGGTTGGCGTAGTTCCACATGGCTGTGACTGTATTGCCGTCGAAGTAGCCCATGGTCAGGCCCTTGGTCAGAGCGGCATCGGACGTTGCCGTGGCGGCCGGCGGTGGGCCGGCGGTTCCGGTGGAGCCGGGGAACTGGTCGACCTTGCCGTTGTCATACGCAGTCTGCTCGGGCTTGGGAGCATGATTCTGATCGGCGGTGGCGGCCTGCGTCGGAGCCAGGCGGAACGGATTGGCTGCGCTCGCGCCGTTGAATGCAGCGCCAGAGCCGGATGGCCCGTTCGGATTGGCTGTCAGGAGATTCACGCCCTTTACAGGCTCAAAGCCCTTCGTGGGATCGAGCGGCGTAATCAGGTTGTTCGCGACGTCGTTCCCTCTATGCCGCGAGGGCTCGTAGTTGAAGGGAGTTTCACCTGCGTTGTTTTGCGCTTTAGGATAGGCGCCGAAATAGTGGTCGAAGGAGATGTTTTCGCCAAAGATAACCACGACATGCTTGATCGGGGTCGCCGTTTTGGGTTCGTTCCGATAATCGGCGGCGAACGATGGGGTGGGAATGGTCGCGACAACGAGGATCGCGGATAGGGAAGCTGCAAGAACTTTACGCATGTAACCTCCAGGCCAATGCTGAGAGCAATGACATGAAAGTTGTAGTTTCCTAACGTAAACGCTCTTTGAACGCCGTGTGACAACAGTGCTAATTCATTGAAAGCAAAACGGCCATAAGTAGTTTGTATGGGCGTTCGCTACAGCTCCGGGCACGGATAAACACTTCGACAGGTGAAAAGGGGCGGAGCTAATTCCAGCCCCACCCCTTTTTGCAGCACAGTAATTGTCTGTTGCGTCGCCCACGGATTACTTGACGCGCACTTTGGGCTCGACGGAGAGACCAGGACGAAGCGCATGGTCTTTGTCCTGGTCCGCCAGATCGGTGAAGTCGATGCGGACCGGGACGCGCTGGACGACCTTGACGTAGTTGCCTGTGGCGTTTTCGGGCGGGAAGAGCGAGAGAACGGAGCCGGTGGCGCCGCCAATCTGAGTGACCTTGCCGTGGTAGGTCTTACCTGTGGCGTCGACGTCTACTTCAACGGACTGGCCAGCACTGACGTGCTTGAGCTGGGTCTCCTTGAAGTTGGCGGTGACCCAGATGTCGTCGAGCGAAACCAGGGTCATCAGGTTCTGGCCGGAGGAGATGTTCTGATTGAGCTCAAGGGTCTTACGGGTGATGATGCCGTTGGCCGGGGCCACGATCTTGGTGTAGCTGAGGTTGAGTTTGGCCTGATCGAGCTGAGCCTGAGCGCCCTCGGCCTGAGCCAAAGCCTGCTGTGCGCGGGCATTTTGCGCTGCCACCTGCTGCGGACCAGTTTCAGCATATTTGTAGGAGGACTGCGACTGAACCTCGCGCTGGTTGGCGACGCGGACGGCTTCCTGGGCGGCCTGGACGCCGGCTTCGGCGTCGGCGACCGAAGCTTTGCTGGAGTCGGCTGAGGCTACGGCGGCATCGTACTGCTGTTTACTGATGACATCCTTCGCTACTAGGGGTTTATAGCGCTCCAGATCCTGATCGGCCTTGACGCTATTCGCCTTGGCTTCCGCAACTTTAGCCTGAGCCGCGCGCAACTGGCTTTCGGCCTGAAGGACGGAGGCGCGGGAGCCGGTCACATCGGCACCGGCAGATTGGAGGTTGGTTCCGGTATTGACCGAGGTGATGGGCACGTTCACCTTTGCGGCCACGGCATTGGCCTTGGCGCTGGCGACAGCCGCTTCGGCGTTTTCGACTGCGACTTGATAGTCAGCCGGATCGAGTTCGGCAATAACCGTGCCTTTGGTGACGTACTGGTTCTCGTCAACGTTGATTTTGATTACGGTCCCGTTGATACGGGAGCTGATCTGGATGAGATGGCCGTTGATCTGGGCGTCGTCGGTGTCTTCGCTGAAGGTGGAGCGCCAGTAAAAGATGCCCGCCGCGATAATCAAAACGCCGAGGACAATGAAAATGACACCACGACGGCTTTTCTTAGGAGCCTCTGGAGCTTTCTGATCCGGCTTCTCGCCGGAGGCTGGAGTTGCTTCCGCCACGATCACTTACCTCCCAAATATTCTTTGTAGTTCTGGGCCACACCCATGGCACGCGCCAGATTGAGCTTGGCGAGATTGTGCTGGTAAAGGCTGTTGATGTACTGACTGTTGGCCTGGGCCACTGTTTGCTGAGCCTGTGAAACGGCCAGATTATCGCTTACGCCTGCGGAATACCGTTGCTGGGCCTCGGAGAGAACTTCGTTGGAGAGCTCGACATTGGAGTGCGAGACCTCTACCTGCTGCTGCGACGAGGCGATATCCAGGAGCGAGTCGCGGACGTCAGCCTCAATCTGGGCATCGAGATCGCTTTGCTGGTCGAGCTGCTGGTCGAGCTGGGATTGCGCGACCTGGGCTTCGCCTCGGAACTGCGCTTCCTTGAAAATCGGAATGGTAATGGTGCCCGTGGCGTCGACTGTGCCATGCGAATGACGAACGTTTACGCCAATATCGCCGTAATCGGCCTCGGCCTTGATGGTAGGCAAACGGTCATCGGTGGCTGCCTTTCGCTGGTCTACATTTGCCTTGGTCAACTCGGCGGAGGCCTGGCGGTCTTTGCGGTTGGCCAGGGCCTGCTTGATGGCCACTTGGACGTCAGGCTGATCGAAGGCCGAATAGGGAGCCTTGTCGGCCAGTTCAAAATTCTGAGCGAGCGGCAAGCCGATGGCCCGGGCCAAAGCCAACTTGTCTTTTTCCCAGGTGTTGCGGGCTACGATCAACTGCTGCTGGAGGCTCTGATTATCGACCTGTGCGCGGAGTTCGTCGAGACGAGGAGCTGTACCGGCGGAGTGATTGCTGACGGCCTGGTCGAGGGAGACTTTGGAAGTTTCCACTTGGGCCTGGGTGGATTCAATCTGAGCCTGATCGGCCAGCACTCGCAGGTAGGCGTTGCCGACAGTGAGGATGACCATCTGGCGGGCGTCGTCCGCGGAGAGCTGGGATGCCTGGAAATAGTGGCGGGCAGCCATGTAGGTCTTGAGCGAATTCAGGTTCAGGACAGACCAGGTGAGGTTGGCGCGAATGTCGGTGTAGCCGAATGGGCCGATGATCGTGGGGAAACCGGGGATTTTGAGCCCTTCGGCAGCCAGATCGCTCTGCTCATAGGCTTCCTTTGCCGATGCATCGATCGACGGCAACAGGGCTTGCAGATCCTGAAGACGCTGGCCTTTGGCACCCGAGATATTGGTATTTGAAAGCAGGAGGCCGAGGTTGGTCTGAAGGCCGCGCTGAACTGCTTCATCCAGGGTGAGCGAGAGTATGCCGGTCGTCGCAGCTCCATTGGTCACGCTGCCCTGATAGCTGGAAGCTGGCGGAGGCGTGGGGGCCGATTGCTGGCCACTGAGATTAATTTGGGCAGTCGCGGGAATCGAAAAAGTCGCCAGCGCGGCGATGACCAGATTCGTCGCGAACAGGGTTGTCCTGTTGGAGACGGCTGGGGGATGGAGCAAATTTTGCATGGCGGCAGGTATCACTCTCACTCTACTCGTTCAGATTGGTCTGGTAATGGATGCAACATGATCTCAGAAAGGTTCCAAAACAAAGGACAAGAATAGTGCAAACGGTCGGCGGCGGCGACAGCGGAAGGCCGAATCGTGGTAAATTTGCCTTTTTTCGGGGAATTTCGACGCCTTATTTGGTAGCCGTGGCGTGAATCAGCTGCGAGGCCAGGGAGCAGAGCGCCTGGCGGAAGTTGCTGCGGACGGCTTCCGCAGTCCAGCCCCGAGCTGCCAAACCACCGTATTTGGACAGGAGCTCCGCGACTTCGACCGAAGTCAGGGCGGCGATGGCGCGCAGAACGAAAATGACCCGCAACGAGTCGGAAAGACCTTCGAGCCAGTCGCGCAGACGATGGTGTTCGGGGCCGGTAATCATTCTTTCGAGTTCGTCAGGGGTGACGCCTGCTGCGGAGAGATCGTCATCTTCAATGCAGCCGGCCGGCCCTGAGTCGTCTCCCGGAGCAGCCAAAGCCTCATTCGTGGAAGCGTCGCGTTGTCCCAAAAGCGTAATCGCGTCCGCAGCGAGAAGCAGCCGGGCTTTGCGCCGTGCCTCTGCGGTGTCGCAACAGGTTGGCAGATCTACGTTTGCGACTACCCCCTCTATGAGGCCGACGGCTTCCTCGCCCTCGCCAAGGAGCATCGAGCTGATTCCATAGAGCTCGGCGGCAATCTTCTCGAGCAACGCGTCGCCGCTGGCAGGCTCGGCTTCCGGCTCCGGCTTTCGGGAATTCCCTCTCTGCATCTCAGACTCTTTGGACGAGGCTGCGCTCCCGGGAGCAAGCTGCTCTTCCGCGATGATGGTCTGATCGGGTGAAGGGGAATTTGAGGGCATGATGGTCGCTCCTGAAGGGATGGGCCGGCGGAGATGAGTGGAAAAAATGGCCGCTGGGCCGGAATGTCCCTGTCACTATCCTCAAGCCCGACGATAAGTTGAGTCAAGATAAGTTGCGTCAAGACGAGTCGCGTCAGATTGAAGATGCGCCCTACCGCAGGATTTCTTCGGCAGTTAACACGCGGCGAATGCGGAATGCGATAAGAGATGAGAGATGACTGTGGGCCATCAAACCGGCGGGATTGCTGGAGATCGGGAAAAGCACTAGACTTTGGGACTCCACCGTTTGAGGTCGCAGCGCGAACCCGGACGAGCCGCAGGGCGGAAGAGGATAGGCATGGCAAGGAATTTACAGCGGAAGAAGCAGTTCGCGGGGCGCGATAAATCGTGGATGCAGTTCAACCGGCGGGTGCTGGAAGAAGCGGAAGACGACTCGAACCCGATTCTGGAGCGCGTAAAATTTCTTGCGATTACGGGCAGCAACCTGGACGAATACGTCGAGATTCGGCTGGCCGGGCTGCTGCAGCGGACAGAAGACGGTCACACGGAGCCGGGATACGACGGATTGCCTCCGCAGGAGTCGCTGGAAATATTAACGACGGCGATGCATGAGTTTGTGGCGGCGCAGTACCGCTGCTGGAATGAGCAGTTGCTGCCGGGGCTGCGTCAGCATGGAATTCGGCTGTTGCAATGGGAGGAGTTGAGCGACGAGCAACGGACGATGGCGCTGGCTTACTTTCAGCGTGAAGTGGACCCTTTGCTGACGCCAATTACCATCGATCCGGCGCATCCGTTTCCCAGAGTGCTGAATCGGGCCCTGTGCCTGGCGATGCTGTTGCGGGCCAAACGGCGCAGTTCCGGGCCGGTGGTTCTGGGAGTATTGACGGTACCGCGGGCACTGCCGAGGTTTGTGCGGCTGGCCGACGCGAACGGAAGCTACGACTACATTCTTTTGCAGGACCTGGTGGCACAGAACCTGAGCGGCATGTACAGGGGTTACGAGGTGCTGGCTCACGCGGCCTTCCGGGTGACGCGCAACTCGAACCTCTACTTCGAGGAAGAAGAATCGCGGTCGCTGCTGGAGTCGATTCGCAGCGAGTTGCACAACCGGCGCAAGGGCGACGCCGTGCGGCTGGAGATTGTGAGCAATGCCCATCCGGAAATTGTGGACAAGCTGCGGGTGAATTTTGAGTTGGACGAGTCGCAGATCTACCAGGCGGATGGGGCGGTAAATCTGGCGCGGCTGATGTTCTTTTACGGGGATATTCAGCGGCCTGACCTGAAATTCCAGCCGTTTGTTCCCAAACAACTGCACCTGAGCCGGAAAGTTTCGGACTTATTCGAGGATCTGCGGCAGCGGGATATTCTGCTGCATCACCCGTATGACTCATATGACCCGGTGGTGAGTTTTATCCAGCAGGGAGCGGTGGACCCGCGCGTGGTGACGATGAAGCAGACACTCTACCGCACCAGCACGGATTCGCCGATGTTTACGGCACTGACTGAGGCTGCAGCTTCCAAGGAAGCTACGGTCGTGGTGGAGCTGATGGCGCGCTTCGATGAGGCGTCGAATATTCGCTGGGCGCGCAGCATGGAAGACGCGGGCGTGCAGGTGTTTTATGGCGTAGTCGGCTTGAAAACGCATTGCAAGCTGGCCATGCTGGTGCGGCGTGACGAAGATGGCGTAACGCGGCGCTACTGTCACCTGGGCACAGGCAACTACAACCCTGTGACGGCGCGGTTTTATACCGACTTGAGCCTGTTGACGAGCGATCCGTCGATTACCGAACAGGTTCACATGGTCTTCAATTACCTGACGGCTCATGCGGAGATCGATGATTACAAACCGCTGCTTGTCGCACCGCTGACCATGGCGGAGAACTTTCTGCAACTGATCCGGCGCGAGACAGAGCACGCTTCTGCAGGCAGACCGTCGCATATTGTGGCCAAGATGAATGCGCTCCTGGAGCCCAAGGTGATTGAGGCGATGTATGCGGCTTCGCAGGCCGGGGTGCAGATTGACTTGATCATTCGTGGTGTCTGCACGCTGAGGCCGGGCGTGAAGGGGTTGAGCGAAAACATTCGCGTGCGCTCGATTGTGGGGCGGTTCCTGGAACACAGCCGCATCTACCAGTTCGCGAACGGCGGGCGCGAAGAGATCTACCTGGGCAGCGCCGACTGGATGCCCCGCAACCTCTTTGAACGCTGCGAAGTGGTCTTCCCGGTTCGGGACAAAGCGGCCAGGGCGCGGATTCATGACGAGATTCTCCCGGCGTATCTGGCGGATACCGCGAAGTCTCGCCTGATGCAGGAGGATGGCAGCTATACCCGCGCCACCGATGGACGGAAACCGCATGGCGGATTCAATTCGCAGGAGTTTTTGATGCGGCTTGCGGAAGGCAAAGCCGAGCTGGATGGCATTCCGAAGGCTGGAAAGGCTTCCGCCGCGACCGCCAATGGGGCCGTCGCAACCAGTTCCGAGAAAGAAGCGGTCGCCGTCAGCAATTAAGCCAAATCAGCGCCTACTTGCCGAAGGTTTGCGGGGTGACGACGCTGAAGGTGCGGGCTTCGTCGTGGCTCGTCCGGTCTCGCCACTGGTCCTGCCCGGTTCGGTGGCGAGGCGGGCGAACTCTGCTTTAGCTTCCTTGAGACGCGGCAGATCGGCGTCGGCGTCCTTCCAGATTTGCAGAACAACTTTGTAGGCGAATCCGGCCTCCACGGTTTTACCCTGTGCCGCCAGCGCCCGGGCGAGACCCAACTGCGCCAGCGGGTAATTGTGCGACAGCGGCTCGATGCCCGGGTGGTCGAGGATCTTGTGGAACTCGACTTCGGCAAGATCTGGCTGTTTCGCGGCAAGGTAGGCGCGGCCACGCATCCCGGGCCCATCGAAGCTATATAAATCGTATGGAATGGCCGGTTTGAGATCCTCGATCGCGTCTTCGGCCCGCTGCTGGTTCAGGTCGATGGCTGCTTTGATCTGGGGTCCGAAATCTTCCTGCCAGAGCGTTGTGGTGAGATGAGACTCAAGTTCTCGCTTTGCCAACGCATCGGCCCGCGCAGTCTCTCCGACATGAGCCCATGCAACCGGGACATCGACGGAGTCTCCCGTCAATGATTCACTGGATTTCGGCAAACGCGCGAGCAGGGTGTGCGCGGCTGAGGTGAGGCCGAGTTCCGCCTCGATGCGTGGAATCCGGCTCACCATCTGATTGGCGAGTTCGCTCTCGCCTTGCCTTCGGTACTCGTCCGCCGCGCTTTCGAGCACGGCCTGCGCGTTTTTGGCTTTGCCCAGAGCGAAGTCCATGAGACCCACTTGCTGCAGCAGGTAGGGCTCGGCCGGCTGATCTTTTGCCCACGCGATCTGCCGGTCCATCTCTGCCTGGTCAAGACGCAGAAAGGCGATCTGGAAGAGAAATCCGTGGATTTGCTCGCTGTCGAGATGGCGTTCGATGGCAAGCTGGCAGGTGTCGACCGCCTGCTCGAATTGCCCAAGGTGCAATTGTGCGCGGGCCAGGACGATGTAAGGATAGGCATCCCCCGGATTCAGTTGGAGAGCGCGTTTAGCGGGATCGACGGCCAGCGCTGGCTTGCCGATGCGGTTTTCAAGGTCGGCGAGATGGAGGAGCGGCACCGGATTGCGCGGATACTCCGCGCTCCATTCCTTGTCATTGCGGATGCTGGCCTGCGTGTCGCCCGTAACGATGTTGCTGTACGTGGAGACGATAAAGAGCTGATCCGGCTCGTCGACCGTGTCCCGCAGCTCATAAGCCCGGGTGAGGCTTTTCCGGGCAAGATCCTGCTCGCCAAGATTGGAGTATGCGACGCCGAGATCCGCGAAGGCCAGCGCGAACTCGGGATCCAGCTCCAAGGCGTGTTGATACGGAGTCACGGACTCCTGAAGCTTGCCCTCCAGTCCCAGACGGCTGGCGTCGGCGTAGGCCTTCAGGGCTTCGAGCGATGGGGTGCGACCGGCGAAGAGCGGCTTGCTGAAGCGTGTAATGGTATCGGAAGGCTCGCCGAGTTGCTTTCGGAGATCGACGGCGACTTTATCCAGAACTGCAACGATGCCGTCGGGAGATTCGGCGATGCCTTTACTCTCGGCCAGGGAACGTCCCGAGGAGCAATCGAAGGCCGCGACGGAAACCATGTACTTCCGGGCAAAGCGCCGAATTGAACCGGAGAGGTAGGTCTGATCGTGAATTCGGGAGCAGACCTCGCGGGCAACCTCCGGGGTCAGCGGCTTATCGACGGGAGCTTTCAATTCAACGAGGGTCTGGCGAACTTTTCCGCGAGAGCTAACAGCGAGAAGCGGCGATTGTTGCAGATCGATGGTGAGAGCGGTCTTGAGGGCCAGGTCGAATTGGGGGTTACCGGTGGAGTTCTCAAAATCCGCGATGACGACGCTGAGCGACTGGGTCGCAGGGCGATGCATCCAGCGCCAGAAGAAAAGTCCGCCGAAGCCGAGGAGCGCCAGAATAGCGGTGATGACGAGGACATGCCACGGGCCTGGATGCCGGAAGTCCGCGAAAAATCGCGAGAGGCGGTTTCGGACTGGAGACGAGTCCTCACTCTCGGTGCGCGGCGTGACCTCTTCTTCGGAAACGCGACTTGGCGAATCTACTGTTTGCGGCATATTTACGGAGCCCGGAAGTAACTACGGTAACAGGCGATGCGGATCGACACAATGGATTCCTGGTTGCGTCTTCACTGACTCCGAGAAGACGTGGCATCCTGACTTGGTCGCGAAGAGGACGACGGTCATCGTTGGACACGCCTGTCCAGGTTCATCTGGATTGAAATGCCTAAAAGCGGACGTCGACATGGCTACGAGGATAGCTGCTGAGATGGGTTTCCGGAATAGTTTGAAGCTAAACTTCGGGTATATTCATGGTGCCGAGGCGTGCGAAAGCGTCCAGTAGCGCGACTTTTAACTCCGGGGAAGATCGGCGGTGTTCGCGAGACCAGTCGGCTTCATCAAGGATCGAATCAATGTCTTGTAATTCAGGGATACCTGGCTGCCACTGCCAAACTGGGCCCAGGTCGCTTGCCGCCTTCCATGGGTCGCGAAGGCCAGCGATTACCTCCCTTGCAATCTGGCGCGACGTGATGAGTTTCGACATACGCTCCGAAGATGGGTAGCAAACGTCGAGTTCATGAAACATCTTTGCGACTAGCGGTTCGGCGTCCGCTGAATTGTGAATTTCTATCTCTCCGGCGAGTCTTCTTAGCGAAGGTGAATCGTAACCAAGCTCAAGAAGGTCAGCCGCAACGCCTGGCATATCCTCTCCATACAAATCGTGGCTCGCCCATCGGGCGGCAACGAACATCAGAGATCTAGAATCATCTGGCACAGGAACCTCCGGGTACTGTGCGCTGTGCGAGACCAACGGGTCCGGGTCGCTAAACATCAGCCGAAGACATGGCTCTTCTCGAGGAGCAAATCTGCGCAACAGCCTCTGGATAGCAGGGAATGGCATGTAAAGAATTATGCTCCAGTCGCTACGATTACCGCGAATCAATCCGAGTCTGCATTCAAGACTCACCGCCATTTAGAATTGAAGTGTAGGACGAATTCCCCGCATAGAGAGCAGAAAAACCTTGGCGACATTATTGAACGGACAGGGGCTGACGAAGGCCTTTGGAGCTGCTGCGCTCTTTCGCGAGATCGGCTTCGTGGTAGATGAGGGCGACCGGATTGGCTTGATCGGGCCGAACGGGTCGGGGAAATCGACGCTGCTGGGCGTGCTGGCTGGCGAGATTGAACCGGACGAAGGCGAAGTGGCGAAGCGCAAGCTGACGAAGCTGAGCTACGTGGCCCAGGTCTCCGAGTTTCCTGCCGGGGTGACGGCGCGCGATGTGGTGCAGCAGGCGCTGAAACGGGCTCACGTGCATGAGAGCGAATGGGAAGCCCGGATCGCGGAGACGCTGGGTCGGGCCGGATTTGAAAACTTCGATACGGAAGCCCGAACCTACTCCGGAGGCTGGAAGAAGCGGTTGTCGATTGCGCAGGCGCTGGCGCAGCAGCCGGACGTTTTGCTGCTTGACGAGCCTACGAACCATCTTGATCTGGCGGGGATTGAATGGCTGGAGGAGCTGCTTTCGACGGCTCCCTTTGCCTGCGTGGTAGTGAGCCACGATCGCTACTTCCTTGAGAATGTTGCGACGGAGATGGTGGAGTTGAACAGGCAGTATCCACAGGGATTGCTGCGCGTCCATGGAAATTACAGCGAGTTTCTGGAGAAGAAGGAAGAGTTTCTGGAGTCGCAAGCCAAGCGGCAGGAATCGCTTGAAAATCGCGTGAAGCGCGAGATGGAGTGGCTGCGTCGCGGACCAAAGGCGCGCACCACCAAGAGCAAGGCGCGAATCGACAGCGCAACGGAGTTGATTGGCGAGCTGAAGGATATGAAAGGCCGGGCACAGGTTTCGACCGCAGGCATCGATTTTTCCGCGACGGAGCGGCAGACCAAGCGACTAGTCGAGTTAAAGGATGTGCATTACAGCATTGGCGAGCGGACTCTGCTGGCGGGGCTGGACTTTAATATTACGGCTGGAATGCGCGTGGGCCTCGTGGGACCGAATGGCAGCGGCAAGACGACGCTGCTGCGATTGCTGCTTGGGCAGACGGAGCCGAATGCGGGTGAGATCAAGCTGGCTAACATGCTGCGCGTTGTGTACTTCGATCAGACCCGTGTGCTGAATGAGAAGGTGACTTTGCGCAGGGCTCTGGCGCCGGAGAGCGACTCAGTGATTTATCAGGATCGCGTGATTCATGTGGCTTCGTGGGCTTCGCGGTTTCTCTTCACTGGCGAGCAGTTGAATCAACCCGTGGAGCGTTTGAGCGGCGGTGAGCGGGCACGTGTGCTGATCGCTAACCTGATGCTGCAACCGGCGGATTTACTGTTGCTGGATGAGCCTACGAACGATCTGGATATTCCGACGCTTGAGATATTGGAAGAGAGCCTGTTGGAGTATACGGGAGCATTAGTTCTGGTTACTCATGACCGGTACATGCTGGACAGAATTTCCAATGTAGTGCTGGGTCTGGATGGCATGGGCAACGCTGAACGCTTTGCGGACTATTCGCAGTGGGATCAATGGCAGGCGAAGCAAAAGACAGCGACGGCTAGGGCAGACGCGGCAATAGGAGTTACGGCCAGATCGGCAGCAGCCGGACAACCTGCCTATGCCGAGCAGACCGCTGGCACTTCGGGCGGCAAAAAGAAGCTCTCATATATGGACGCGCGGGACTACGCAACCATCGAGAGCAGGATTGCGGCGGGCGAAGAACTGCTTGCGGCAAAGCAGGCAGTTCTTGAGATGCCTGAGGTTGTTACGGACGCGGCGCGCTTGCAGACTGCACTTGCGGACGTGGAAGCGGCGCAGAATGCGGTCGATGCGCTGTACGCCAGATGGGCCGAGCTGGAAGCCAAGCAGTACGAGGCTGGCTGAGCGTCATTACGAAGAAATGGCAGAAGACATCCTGCCTTCTGCCATTTCATAGCGTGCGGTCTGGTTTCACTGTCAAAGATCCACTTGCTGGTTAACGACGGTGCGGCTATCGCCCGACGCGAATATTCGACAGGCTTGAGAATAGTCCGAATACCTGCAATAGCCAGAGCACGACGATGATTACCACGATAGTGTTCAAGATGGACTTGATGGTGGACTGCATCGGAATCAGATTCACGAGCCAAAGTAGGATACCCACGACAACCAGCGTGAGCAGCACACTTAACAGCGGCGTACCGACAACAAGCGGCGCGACGAACACTGCCATCAACGACATAGACTCTTTCTCCTTAGTGGAATCATTGCTGGCCGTGCCGCTGAATCAGCCCGGCCAGTCTTCGTGACTTCAACGACAAGCTCTAACAAACCAACTTCAACCAAACGGTCGAACAGACCTACTTGTTTTCCTCACGCGCACGAGCCGAGTCGTGCCTCACTTCTTTCAGGAACCCATCGGCGGAGGCAGGAACAGCCACTCTGCCGGAAAGAACATGCCGGAACGATGGCTCGTGATCATAGATAGCGAAAGTCGAATCGTTGTCCTGCTCGACGACTGCGCCTTCCAAGGTTAACCCTGCAAAGATACCCCTTGTACGCGAGTAGCTGAGAATTTCGGAGTTCAATTTCCAGTCGGTTCCGGCTACTGCCTGACGACCTACCGGTCCCGCAGCTACCGATCCTTCACCACTCAGCTCGAACTTGCTGGAAAGCAGGTGCTGCACGCCACGGTCATTCATGACCAGCATGACCAGGTCGACCTCTTGCACACCGATCTGAAGACCCCAACTGCCTCCACCAATCGAAATGAATGCAGGCGCGCTCCAGCCGTCTGGCGTGCGGCAGGTTACAACGCCGCGTCCGTGCTTGCCACCAAAGACAAAGCCGCCTTTGATCAGATGAGGAACAACAATGACGCACTTTGTGTCATCAAAAACGGAATTTGGAATGCCGTGATCCGGAGCCTCTTGAATGCTGTGCATGACCTCTGCCGCCGCCTGGAGTCGCTCGACGGAGTCCTCTCGTCCGGATGCCGCCCAGACATTTGCGCTGGTGAGAGCGAGGGCACTTGCGACCACAATCGAAACTATCTTCATAAATCCATCCTTAAGCAATCTGTGGAGCTAAGGGGTGTTGCTCCCCAACGGACTGCTTAGCGCAAGCTGCGGAGAGAGGTGATACCGGACACTCACCTCACATATCAGTGTTAACGAAGGACAAGAACTTATCTGACCTATAAAGCTCAATGCACTCTTTTGGGCAATTCCCCGGCTACTTCGAAGCGGCCGGGGAATTTTCCTGCGGCTTGCTGTCGGCCGATTTATCGGGAGGAATGGGTGTTCCATTGGGGTAGATGAGGACTCTTATCAGACCCCAGTCCGCTTTCGAGGTATCACTGGTCTCTTTGCCCAGTGCGACGGTCTTCAGCTTTGTGTCGTCAAAACCGAAGTGCTGCACGATGTAATCGCGTACTACCATTGCCCGAGCCTGCGCCAAGGTAAGATCGCTATCGGAACTGCCCGCCTTGCCGGTCGATGTTTCGATCACGGCAACCCCAAAGTCATTGCCGGCAAGGTATTCGCCAGCGGCGTTGAGAGCCTTTTGCCCCTTCAACTTGGCGGAATCCTGCTTATCGAAGAGGTTCTTGGCCTGAAAAGTGAAATCTTTGATCGTCGTTGCCTGCGGTAAATTTGCAATCTCGTCTTTGCCCAAATCTCCAGAATCTTCATAACCCCGGTTCTTGAAGTAACCTTTCAAAAGAAAGTTGTGCTTCAAGGCTTCCATGTTGTCCTGAAAGTCCTTAATACCGGTTTGTGCAGAAGAAGCGGCCGCGCGCGCGCTGCTGGCTGTCTGATCCAGGTTGTTGTAAAGCGCTCGATCATTCACTAATGCGCCAACGGTACCATTGCCGCTATCAACCTTTGCCGTAACCGAATTGAGATGCTCGGCTACCTTATTGATGTTCACCATGGCAGCCTGCCCCTGACCGAGCAGCCCGTTTGCCTTGTCCAAGAGCGCGCTCATCTCCAGCGGGGGAATGCTGGCGATTGTGTCCCCACTTTTTACTTCAGGCTTATCTGAGGAACCGAAAGATACTGCGACATATTGATTTCCAAGCAATCCTTCCGTTTGGATTGTAGCGACGGAGTCCTGTCTGATTATGTGCCGCGTGGACTCGTTCAACTCCATCACAACGGTAATCGGATCGCCTGACTTATTCGGCAAATCAATGGTTCGAACCGTTCCGCTGTGTACGCCGCCAATCAGCACATCCGCTCCTGCGTCAAGGCCGGCGACATTTGCGAAGTTAGTTTTCAGCGTATAGGTTGCTGTAAACAGGTACTTCTTCCCACCGATAATAAAAATTCCGGTTGCGAGTATGACAAGCGTTCCGAGGATGAAGACGCCGAGGCGCGCATTTCTAGACATTTGGGCTCCTAAGAATCCCGGTGAAGGAATTGCGACACAAAGCGTTCATCGCTCCCCTGCAGCTCTTCGAAGCTGCCTTCTATGACGAACTTTCCTTTGTCCATCAGTGCGATCCGCGTGGCGATGGTCTTTGCGCTCACCATATCGTGGGTTACGACGATCGACGCAAGTTGATGCTCGCGCTGCAGTTTCAGGACCAACTCATCAATCTCTCCAGAACTGATTGGGTCGAGGCCCGCCGTTGGCTCATCGAGAAGCAGAATGACCGGCTCCAGAGCGAGCGCGCGAGCCAGTCCCACGCGCTTTTGCATGCCACCAGAGATATCGGACGGCATTTTGTCCAGATGTCCGTCGAGTCCTACTTCGTGCAGCAGGCTCTGGACGCGGTCGTGTCTTTCGGACTCGGATAACTCTTTGCGATGATGCAACAGCGGGAAAGCGACGTTTTCTTCCACGGTGAGCGAATCGTACAGAGCAGCGTGTTGGAAGAGAAATCCCATCCGCTTTCTCGCCTCGGCAATATCGTGATCATCCGCCTCTGCCATATTGGTCCCAAGGATGAGCGCCGCGCCCGTATCCGGTCGTTGCAGGCCAACGATTATTTTCAACAACACACTCTTGCCCGTGCCGCTGCGTCCAAGAATGGCCAGAGTCTCGCCTCGCGGAACGGTGAAAGATACTCCATCCAGAACTCGCTGGGCGCCAAATGATTTAGTGACGTTCTGAATCACAATCGCGGGTTGGTTATTCTCCGCAATGCTTGTGTTGGCTGTCTCGTTTGCCTGAGCTGCTTGCATCCTGGTTTCCTCAC
This sequence comes from Acidicapsa acidisoli, assembly GCF_025685625.1. Lineage (NCBI taxonomy): Bacteria > Pseudomonadati > Acidobacteriota > Terriglobia > Terriglobales > Acidobacteriaceae > Acidicapsa > Acidicapsa acidisoli. The sequence goes on along the minus strand of NZ_JAGSYI010000001.1, from coordinate 2,419,632 downwards.
TTGCACGTGCCTTATGGAAAGAGCAATAGGATGACCTTCACAAGAATCACATCCGCGAGAATCACAAATAAAGAAGACAACACCACAGAAGTCGTTGCGGCGCTGCCAACTCCCTCGGCACCGCCCTTTGCCCGCATCCCTTGGAAGCTGGCTACGGTGCCGATGATCATGCCGTAGACGCAGGTCTTGAACGTTGGCGGTAGGAAGTCTTTGAAACCGGCCCCTTTGAATCCTGTGTTGATGAACCGCACGATCGAGATCGGTTCAACCAGGGTGGATGCCACCCAGCCCATCACAACTCCGCAGAAGGATGAGGCAAGGGTGAGCAGTGGCAGCGCGACGATGCAGGCGGCGATTCTCGTCACCGCGAGCAACTTACGGGGATCTACTGCCGAAGCTTCGATGGCATCGATTTGCTCAGTTACTTTCATCGCGGCCAGTTCCGCTCCGATGCCCGCGCCAACGCGGCCGCTGACGACGAGCCCGGTCATAATCGGACTCATCTCGGTGACAACGGCGAATACAATGGCAGACGGAAGCAGCGATTTCGCGCCGAATCGCACCAGACTGTATCGAGCTTCGAGCGCAAGCACCACGCCGACTGCAGAACCGGCCAAGGCCACCAGCGGCAGCGATTTAGCGCCAATTTCGTCGAGTTGACGAATGAACTCCGCAATCTGAAAGGGAGGCGTGGCGGCTGCACGCAAGACCTGCCACACAAAGATGCCGAGTTCACCAAACCACTCAAACGTTCCCCAGATTAGATTCGGTTTGATCTGGTTAGATGGTGCGATCGATGGCGTGCTCGACATTCTCCTTGCCCCCTCAGGCTTTGGCAGGCTTACTGCTGGTTTTGTAACTTTGCGCAGCGGGATGGACTTACTTCTAATTCTTGAGGGTAAAGAACTGAGCTGAAGTAATCTGGCCAATACCGCTCACTCCCGGCGTCCGGAAGTAACGCAAGGCACCGCGCATGAATAGGTGTGAACCATTTCGTCTTCAATAATTGGATGACAATGAGGCGGTTACGGAACGGCTTTGAATATCCACTCGCCCCATAGGTTGGGCGAAAGCTCTGCCTCCGACGGTACGTCGGAAGTAATGCCAGTGGCCTTGTTGCTCCAATAGACGCGCTGCACCGTCTGCGTGCCGTTTCCACGCAGGATTCCTACATCCGCTCGGATTCTTTGTCCCGCAACCGGCTTGAGTCCGAGGGCTTCGAGAGGAATCGAGAAGACGAAGCTCCCCGCTGCGTCTCCGGTCAGTGCCTGCAGTTCTACGAGAGTACTGACGTCTTCGACTGCGTCCAGAGTGATCGTTCGAGAAGGCGAGGAAAAGGGTACTGGATGGGGCGTACCAGGGACTACAGCGCGATACAGCAAGGCTCGAACTTTTCCGCCGACTTGATAGACGAGCAATCGCTCGTCGCCTGCAACGGCAGTAGTGCGTTTCGGATTTGCGTGCGGATCGGAACCAATCATCAGATCGAGTGCGCCACCGGTCTTGAAGGGTGCGTTGGCTACTGCGCCGGAGTTACGGAGAAGATTTGGATCGCCAGTGCGGTAGGCTGCAATCAGTCGTCCTCCGGCAATGGTGACGGCGGCTTCGGCTAAGTCGGGTTTCTGGTTCCAGCCAACTTGCGCGATGCGATGATCGATGGTCGCCCATTGCGCCATCTTCAGGCTTTCCATTAGATCGGGTAATGATTGAGAAGCGCCGGACCGGATTCCAACTTCCAGTGTTTGCGGACCGAGGCGATCTTGGCGGGATGCTTCCGTCTGTTTGAGATAGGTTTGCGCCTTGTCAAGTTCGTCTTGCGTCACGACCAGCGGCGATGACGGAAGGCGGCGAATGCTGTTCAGGCCATCCACTCGCACAATGCTCGTTCTGCCTCCGTCGTCCACATAGATGTTTCCATCTGGAGTTTGCGTAATCGAGGGGAAAAAGTTCTCGTCATGCGGAGTGATGTCATTGAGCAGCATATTGACTTGAGCCTGAGGCATGCTCCACGTTTTGCCGACCCGCACATCCTGGAACAACTGCGTTACGTAGAAGCCATCTGCTGTGAAGAGGTACATTTCGCCGAGATTTCCGTTGATCGCCCACAGCGGACCAGCATCAGAACCGGTGGGATGGACAAATCCACCGAGGAGGCGCGTGGTTCCTTCTAATTCACCAGGGCGATCGGGAACGGGCGCGCTGTGGCTCGGATGCAGGCCCGGCCAAAGGCTCGGATAACTCCAGCGATGACCGAGACGATCGACTCCCCCGAGCGCATCCCGCGCGAACGGCGTTGGCGCAGTGGTCAGCACGGTGCCATCGGCTGAATAGAGTGCCTGACCGCCGCCGTCAGACATGTTCCGTTGCGCACCATCGACGACTACCTGGCCTGCGCGAAGATCGTAAATCGGAACGCCCGTGGGTGTTCGCTTCACGGGCTCATAGCGCATCGCCTTTCCGTCGACGTAGGAATCGATCATGGCTAAATCCGGCATTACAGTGATCGAACCGCTATCGGCTTTGAGGAAAGTGACTTCGTCGGGATCTACTTTGCCATTGTCATTGATATCCGACCATGTGAACAGGATCTGGTCCTTCGGTTGCCGGCTGGAGGGATCAGTATTCGCTGGCCATTTAGATTTGAACGCATCTGTCTTCAGGATGTCCCAATCATTCGCTTTGCCGAGGACCGCGACGGGACGGATGACTCCGCCAGTATCCAGATACAATACGGCGATGCTGACACCGTTGGTTGGATAGGCGAGGTAGGTATTGTCGAAATAGCGATGGCCGTCGCTATATTCTACGGACTCCGGCGATCCAAATCGCGGAAACGGGAAGCTATCTTTATCTGGACGATCGAGGATCGATGTTATGGCATAACTACCGGTCTTCCAATCGAGCTTGAACTCCATCTCATGGTAATAGAACTTTGTCTTGTCCTTGGGATCGAGTGAACCCCCGCCGCCGTATTCTGGAGGCCCATAGAAGGTTTTGATCAGACTGCCATCGAGACTCCAAAGGCTGACTCGCTTTGGTTGAAAATCATCCTCGGTAACCCATAGACGGTTGTTGCTGTCAACCGTCATGCCTTTGGGATTATTCATGTGCATTGGATCGTATGGTCCTGCATGTGAGGGTCCGGGATGACCAATGGCGCGAAGAAATTTGCCCGCGGATGAATACATCTTGACCTGGTTGGAATTGCCCTGATCGCTGACGTAGATGTTCCCGTTATCATCGACCGTGAGTCCGGACGGACTGTCGAGTCCTTCGGCAACCACAAGTTGGGGCGCCGCGAGTTGTTCGGGATGCAGTGAGGCCCCATCCGAAGATAAGCGATATCGCAGCAGGTGCTTGCCGGAGAGCACCAGAAGATTTCCCTGAAGATCGAATGCCAGGCCTTGTGGGCTATCTACAGGCGCTTCGCCCAGGATCTTTCCAGTGGTAGCATCAGCAAACAGCAATTTTTTCAACAAAGTGAGGCTCACAACCGCGACGTTATTATGGATTGCCAGACCTCCTAATTCCTGTTTCCACAACGCGACCGAGGCTGTTCGATCTCGCGGTTTCTCATCCAGGTCGAAGGTGTAATTGAGAATGGCCTTGTCGCCGTGGCCGCTAAGACCGGTAACACGAATGGTCGTTTTGGTTAGACCTTCGCCAAATACCGCACCGGCATAGGCGTAGATATCGGGGTTGGCGCGAGGCCCTGTATCGCCCGCCAGAAACTGGGCAGCGGTCCACGCGCCGCCGATCCATCCACGGCCTCCCTGCTTGTTTCCGTCGAGGTCTACCCAGGCCAATCCGGAGCCACCTTCCGAGACCCAGCAACCAAGATAGACGAGCGGCTTACCGCCGGGAGCCTTATCGGCAGGCACGAAGAGCGCACTGGATGCAGGCGTGTGGTTCGTGAGCCAGCCGCCGGTGCCGTCCGGCGTCTCCCAGGCTGGATGGCCGGCGTTGTAAATAGAGAATTGGTAGCGCAGATCGATTGCCTGGTGGTAGATTCCGCGTACCTGGTATCGGCCGGGAGAGACGAAGTGAGTCGGTATCAGATAGAGGCCATGCGCGGCGGCATCGGGGACGCGTCCGAGATCATCGCTACCGTCCCACCAGACCGTGTTGGGACCAGCAGGAAATAACGTATCGGAGACGAGGTTGCGCACGCGATTGCCCTGGGCATCGTCAATGACCAGCGATACATAGCTGGGCGACGGGAGCGTGAATCGAACTGGAATGGGTGGATTTGGGGCCGCGGGGGCAACGGGCAGCAGAGCCTCTTTGAGGTCTCCATCAGCCAGAGGCGTAATCGCCATCAGTTCGCCCAGCCAGACGCGTTTGCCGTTGTTCGTGCGCCCAGTCAGGTGCTGCGGATCACGCGACTCGTTGGTGGGCTGCGTCAGGCGAAGCCGAACGGCTCGCGTTTCGACCGTCTTGCCGAAATCGAGCCAATCGACGCCAAGTTGGAGCGGGTATTGGTTCCGCAGTTGAAATGGCTGACCGATAGAATGCCATTCGCTATCGGGGGCTCCCCGTAGCGGTGCGTCGCTCGGGCCGGTAAATACCTCTGCGTCGGCTGCATTGAAACCAGCCCACAAGGCTACGAGACCACTCAGTTGGACCGGGTGTTGCCAGCTCAGGATGATCCACTCTGGAGAGGCAGAGGTTACGGGATGAAGGAATTCCGGCCCATTGTCCCAGGTGGCCCAGGAGTTGTTCTTTTCATCGATGAGCAGTGGGGCAGCACCAGCATTGGCACTTGTGATAACGGACGCCTGCGGGGCAAGATTAGCGAATCGGCCGGAGAGAAGATACACTCCGCCGAGTACCCCGGAGTAATTGGAATCTGTAACCGCAGCAATGTGGGTGAATCGCAGGGCGCGAACCTGAGCGACTTTCGGCAAATCCCAAAGAGCGTAGCTTCCTTGGCCAACCTCGGCGGTCGTAACCGCGCGGTTGAAAACGCGCTGTGCTGGAATCCATTGGCTGTCGTCTGCCAGGTTTCCCGGATAAGGCGCGTCGGGACGAAGCACGCTGAGTTGGTCACCGCCACGGACGAGAACGGTGCCAACTGCAACTGGGACTTTAAACCCAAGACGCAGATAGCGAGGGCCCGGCTGATTGGAGACTCCGTAGGTCACAAAGCCGCCGGACGTTGGCATTGTGGCCTGCGTCCAGAGAATTTGCCGCAGAAGATTGGGATTCGCCAACGGGTGTTCCGAGCCGCCGAACCATTCGGCAAAAGATGCGTTATCAACCGCCGCATCGGTCAGCGGCGTCGCGAAGGCCCCCGAAAGAGGCTGAGGATGATCAGCGGCAAAGGACGGCAGGCCCGGGAAGACGGATTCCAGGAGGATAAACAGAAGAGCCAGGGGAAGAATGACGGATCTCATTGTTTCCTTTGCCGGGGTTGGACGCGAAAGACGCCTTGAACGTGAGGCGGATCGGCGTCGGGGCAGTTCGATCTGGCCCCGGAGAAGCTGAGCCGCGATGCAAGTTAGGCTTTCAATTCGGGAAACTGCCGGCCATCCCAACAGGTAACACGGCCGGTTGCGGCTCTCTCCGTTGCAGCCGTACAATCTGTGGCACGGATCGGAAGCGTTTCCCCATCTCATTCAAGCACGAAGACCGCACAAAGCGGGTCGATTCCGGCTTTCGATATCCCAGTCGAACTATTGAGAACAAAGAGTTTGGCTGATCCAGCTACGTTGAAATTGATAAGCTACTGGAATCAACAGAAATAACTGCCAAGGCAATTCAAGGCGCGATGGAGAGAATCATGACGACCAATGCAGGCAAGCAGGCAGCACGTTATCCCGGCATTCGAATTACGGCTAACGGTAATCAACTTATTGCGTATCATACAGAAACTCGCATTGCTGACGCTGGCGTCTTCTATCCAATTACTCCCTCAACCGAGGGAGGCGAGCTGTTTCAGCAGGCCTACGCTGAAGGCAACCTGAACGTCTTTGGCCACAACACGATCGCCATCGAAACGGAGGGCGAGCATGCTGCCCAGGGTGGCGCGATTGCCCACTCAGTGTGCGGCAAGCGTGTCGTGAACTTCACCTCCGGACAAGGGATAGTGTACGGCGTGGAGCAGTATTACCATGCGCCCGGCAAATGCTCGACGATGGTGCTCGAGGTTGGCGCACGCGCACTAACCAAACACGCGCTCAACGTGCACTGCGGTCATGACGATATCTACGGCGCTCTCGACACAGGCTGGATCATGATTTTTGGCAAAGACGCTCAGCAGGCGGCCGATCAGGCTTTGATTCTGCGCCGGGTGACGGAGCTGAGCCTGACGCCAGGCATGAATATTCAGGATGGATTCCTTACCTCTCACCTGGAGCGGACATTCTATAAGCATGAGTCGGATTTGATTCGCGAGTATCTCGGCGCTCCGGAAGATCTGATCGATACTCCGACCGAGAGCCAGCGTGTACTGTTCGGACCCAAACGCCGCCGGGTTCCGGCAATGCTCGATCTCGCCAATCCACTCATGCTTGGACCGGTACAAAATCAGGAACACTACATGCAAGGCGTCGTGGCGCGGCGAAACAACTTCGTCGAGCCTATTCTGGAGATGCTGGAGGCTGCCTACAAGGACTTTGGCGACCTGACGGGTCGGTACTACGGGCTGCTCTCGGAGTACAAGTGCGACGACGCGGATACGGTGTTTGTTTCGCTCGGGTCGGCTGCGGAAAACGTCGAGGCTGCAGTCGATTACCTGCGTGAGACGCGTGGAGCGGATGTGGCTCGCGTCGGCTCGATCCACGTAAACGTGATACGGCCATTCCCCGAAGCAGCAATCGTGAAGGCGCTCAAGGGCAAGAAGAACGTCATCATTCTGGAGCGCACAGATGAAGCGATGTCCGGGGACAATCCATTGGGCCGCGATATTCGCACCGCGCTGAACAAGGCTGCGCAGGGGGCCATTCTTTACGCGAGTCATCCGGCGGAAGAGACGCTGCCCGGAATCACTGCGGAAGAAATGCCGCGCATCTTCTCCGGAACCTACGGCCTAGGTTCACGCGATTTCCGTCCTGAACACATCATTGCCGCGTTCGAGTATGCCACGGCAGGCAGGGCGCGCAAGGATGGAAAAACAGCAGCGGACGGCGCATCCTTCATCGTCCTCGGCATCGATCATCCCTACGAAGTCAACTCGCCAGAGCGTCCTTCGCTATTGCCGGAAGGCGCGGTTGCGGTGCGCTTCCACTCCATCGGAGGGTGGGGCGCGATCACCACGGGCAAAAACCTGGGCGCAATTCTTGGCGATCTGAACGATACGTTGTTTGAGCGCGACGGGCTGGTGGACGAACTTGGCAATCCCAAGGAAATCATTCACGTCAGCGCCAATCCCAAGTACGGTTCTGAGAAAAAGGGTGCGCCGACCAGCTACTTCATGGTCGCGGCGAAGGATCGTATCCGCGTGAACTGCGATCTGCGCCATGTAAATGTGGTGCTCTGCTGCGATCCCAAAGCATTTACGCACTGCAATCCTCTCGATGGAATGGCCGAGGGCGGAAGTCTTGTCTGGGAATCGGAGGAGACCGGCGAGGAAGCATGGGAACGATTGCCGCAATGGGCGCGAAAGCAGATTGTGGACAACAAGATTCGCGTCTTCACGCTGCCGGGCTTCAAGATTGCGCGCAATGCTACGGACCGCGCTGATCTGCAGCTTCGCATGCAGGGCAATGCGTTTCTGGGAGCTTTCTTTGCGGTTTCGCCGCTGTTGGAGGAGTTCGGCATCTCGCAGGAAAAGTATCGCGAGGTTGTGCACAAGCAGTACGTTAAGAAGTTTGGCAAATTGGGCGAGGCGGTGGTGGCTTCCAACATGGAAGTCATGATCAAGGGCTTTGAAATGGTCACAGAGATCAACATCGGCGAGCTTTCCGCTCCGGATCGATCGAGCCTGCGTGGGCCTGCGCTGCTGCCGGTGCTCGTGGATGTTGCGGAAGGCGCGAGCTGCGGCAGCGGGTGCCGGTCCCATGCTCTGCCTGCGGGCCAGGCCGAACGCGCGCCGATCAATCTGCTGTCGACCTTCGATCAGGAGTTCCGCTCGAATTACGGCTACGACCAGCCAGCGACTCCGCTGGCAGCGTTGGGCATGATTGCTGCCGCGACCGGCGACACGGCTTCGAAGTATGTCGCGAGGCGCGAGACTCCGCTTTATATTCCAGAGAACTGCACGCAGTGCATGGAGTGCATCGCGGCCTGCCCGGATACGGCGCTACCAAATACTTCGCAGGAGCTTGAGACGGTGCTGCGCACGGCTGTGATGCGCTACGTGACCGACTTCGGCGATCGTGCTCAGATGCTGTCGCGAATTCCAGAGATTGAGTCTCGCGCCCGCGTTCAGATGAACGATGTGGTTGCGAAGAAGGGTTCGACGCCGCTGCCGGAGATTCTGATTTCTGTCACAAACGAAATTGAGGGATTCTCGGAACGAGCGAAGACTCAGTTCGCCAACATCATCCGGAAGGTGCCGCTGGCCTATACCAAGGTAAACGCGATCTTCTCTTCGCCGGAGCGCAAGAAGCCGGGCTCGGGCGGCGTCTTCTCCATCTTTGTTTCGGATCTTTGCAAGGGTTGCGGCGCTTGCGTGACGGCTTGCGGCGATCACGAAGCTCTGAAGATGGTGGCTGAGACCGAAGACGTGAATGCGGAGCATGAGACGGGAACGGCGTTCCTGGATCTGCTGCCGGATACTTCGCAGAAGTTCCTTGGGTTGTTCAACGCGGCGAATCCAGCGGAGTCGAAGACGGCTACATTGCGCAATCTGCTGATGGTGCGCTCAAACTACGACGCGCTGGTTTCAGGCGACGGCGCTTGCGCGGGTTGTGGCGAAAAATCTGTGCTCCGCGCAATCGCCGCTGTGACCGAGGCCTATATGCGGCCCGTCTACCACGCAAAGAGCGATCGCTTCCTGGCCAAGGCAGGCGAATTGGAAAAGGTCGGAGCTTCTCGACTGGCCGCACTTGCCGAACGTAACCCGGAAGAATACGCAATTCTGAAGCAGCTTACGTCTCATCTGATTCTGGGTCTGGGCGGTGAGAATACCGAGGACACCAAGTCGAGGATTGCCGCGCACGAAGCCGCGAATGGGCCGATCACTGACCAACAGATTGTGGAGTCGCTGGCTGCAATTCTCTTGACTGAAGCCTTCAACCACAAGAGCCTGCAGCCGGTGGATGGACGCCTGGCCAACGGCATGTCGGTCATGGCGATGGCTGCGCATACCGGTTGCAATACCGTGTATGGCTCGACTGCGCCGAACAATCCGCATCCTTATCCGTGGATCAACTCGCTCTTCCAGGATGGCGTGACGGTGGGCTGGCTGATGGGCGAAAGCTTCATTGTGGATCATGCGCGGCGGTCCGTGATTCCGGAGCGGCTGACGGATGCGATTCTGACGCGCGACGAGAATGTGATTTCGGAGCGCGAATACTATGAGTTCACGCACTTTACCGACGCCACGATGACGGATCAGGAGATCATCGAACTGCCCAAGGTCTGGGTAGTGGGCGGCGACGGTGGCATTGGCGACATCGGCTATCAGAACACCTCCAAGGTGATCCTGCAGAACCGGCCCAACGTCAAGGTTTTGATGCTGGATACACAGGTCTACTCCAACACTGGAGGGCAGAATTCGGATTCGACGCCGATGCTGGGCGGCAACGACATGAACGTCTTCGGCTCGGCGACGCAGGGCAAGAACAACGAGAAGAAAACAGTCGCTGAAACCTTCCTGGCTGGACATGGATCGCCGTTTGTGGCGCAGATCTCAATGGCCAACGCGCCCAAGCTGTACCGGGCGATTCTGGACGGCCTCGAATATCGCGGGACGGCATTCATCCAGTCGTTTACCACCTGCCAGCCCGAGCATGGCGTGGCCGACGATATGGCGTTGACCCAGGCGCAGCGTGTGCGTGACTCGCGCGGCGTGCCGGAGTTCATCTTCAATCCTCGGATGGGCGAGACATATCAGGAAGCGCTCGACGTCAAGGGCAATCCGGCACCCGATATGGACTGGTACTCGACGAAAGACAAGGTTACCGGCGAAACGAGCCGATACACCGTAGCCCATTGGTGCACGACCGAAGCTCGCTTCCGCAACCATCTGAAGAAGGTGAAGAAGGACGCGATTGCCAAGCTCATTTCGCTCGACAACATGCTGGTGCGCATCACGCAGCAGGATGCGGTCTACCGACGCTATCTGCATCCGGAACATCGCTCGTTTATCCCGGATTTTGGCGTGTATATCCAGATCGCTCCGGCAAAGGCTGGCGGCGAGCCGACGTACATGGCGATTTCGCGGCAACTGGTTCTCTTCTGTGTGGAGCGGCGCAAGGCGTGGCGGATGTTGCAATCAAAGTCAGGCATTGTCAACAAGGAGTACCAGGCGCAGAAGGCCATCCTGGCCGATGTGGACGCGGGCAAGCTTCCAGTCGATGAGTTGTTTGCTCGCGGCGAAGAGTTGCTGCAGGAGCGGCTGGGAAATCTGGTGCCTGCCAAGGCTTGATTCCCTCATCGAAGAAATCAAAACAGCCGCCATACTGACCCGAAAGAGTCAACATGGCGGCTGTTTTTGCTCTGCCTCGAATACGAATGGAATGGCGGGTTGTAAACTGTCTCTATGGGAAGCAAAGACGCACCAAAGCGCGAAACGAAGAAGAAACCACAGCCCAAACCGAAGCCAGCACCGGGACGCCCGCGCGAAGGCAGCTAGGCGCTTTCGGGAGTTCTGTCTGATTTGCCTTGGTATTCCGGTCCACCCGTGCTACTCACTGTAGCGCGATGGTTGTGTATTCGCTGAGGAAGCCTTATTTATGTCCAGCACCGCCATTATTTCACCGCCGACGACCAACAAGCATCTGATCCGCTGGGTCGAGAAGATGGCGGATCTGACCCAGCCGGACAGTATTCACTGGGTCGACGGAAGCGAAGCCGAGTACGAGATGCTTTGCAAAAAGCTGGTCGCTGCGGGCACGTTTTTCCGTCTGAACGAGAAGCTGTGGCCGGGCTGCTATCTGGCCCGCTCCGCTCCCAATGACGTGGCCCGCGTAGAAGACCGCACCTTCATCTGTTCCCTTTCCAAGGACACTGCCGGACCGACCAACAACTGGGAAGACCCGTATGTAATGCGGCGCAAGCTCAAGCAGCTCTTTCGCGGGGCGATGCGCGGGCGGACGATGTATGTTCTGCCGTATTCGATGGGTCCAATCGGTTCTCCCATGTCGCAGATTGGCGTGCAACTGACGGATTCCGCATACGCAGTTGTGAATATGCGGATCATGGCGCGGATCGGAACGCCGGTTTTTGCGGAGATAGACAAAGATACCAAACGCGTCGTCCCCTGCATGCATTCGGTGGGCGTGCCGCTTGCTCCGGGGCAGAAGGACGTGTCTTGGCCATGCAATGACGAGAAGTACATCGTGCACTTCCCCGAGACACGTGAGATCTGGAGCTATGGTTCCGGTTACGGCGGCAATGCGCTGCTGGGCAAAAAATGCTTTGCGCTGCGGATCGCTTCGAACATCGCCCGCGATGAGGGCTGGATGGCTGAGCACATGCTCATCCTGGGCGTGGAAAGCCCGGCGGACAAGCACGGCAAGAGCGAGAAAACTTACGTCGCGGCTGCGTTCCCTTCGGCCTGTGGCAAAACCAACTTCGCGATGCTCATTCCACCTCACGGTTTTGAGGGATGGAAGGTCTGGACGGTCGGCGACGATATTGCCTGGATCAAGCCGGATGCTACGGGGAAGCTGCGCGCGATCAATCCCGAGGCGGGCTTTTTTGGCGTCGCGCCTGGGACGAGCCCAAAGACCAATCCGAATGCGATGGCCACTCTGGCCCGGAACACGATCTTCACCAATGTCGCGCTTACGCCTGACGGCGGCGTGTGGTGGGAAGGTATGACAGACGAGCCTCCTGCCGAATGCCTGGATTGGCGCGGCGAGCGCTGGACTCCGCTGATTGGACAGGTGACTGGCAGACCCGCCGCGCACCCGAATGGGAGATTTACGGCTCCGGCAAGTCAGTGTCCGAGCATCGATTCGGCATGGGAAGATCCTGAGGGGGTGCCGATTTCGGCCATCATCTTCGGTGGGCGCAGACCATCGACGATGCCGCTGGTCTATCAGGCTTTCAACTGGTCTTCCGGCGTGTATGCTGGCGCGACGATGGGCTCCGAAACAACAGCCGCTGCGGCCGGTGCAGTGGGCAAGGTTCGCCGCGACCCGATGGCCATGCTGCCCTTCTGCGGTTACCACATGGGTGATTACTTCCGGCACTGGCTCAAGATGCAGCGCAATCTGACGTCCACGCCGCGGATCTTTCATGTGAACTGGTTCCGCAAGGATAAAGACGGGCAATTTCTCTGGCCAGGGTTCTCGCAGAATATGCGGGTGTTGAAGTGGATTGTGGATCGCGTTCGCGGACGGGCCCTGAGCAAGGAGACGCCGATCGGCTGGACTCCCTACTACGACGATATCCACTGGGATGGACTGGATTTTCCCCGAACCACCTTCGATGAATTGCAGTCCGTGGACCGCGCGCAGTGGAAGCAGGAAGTGATGAGCCATGAGGAGCTGTTTCTGGCGCTTCACGACCACCTGCCTCCAGAGATGGTTTACGAGCGCGAGTTGCTGATTTGCAGGCTGTGATTGGCGAGTTAGCTTGTTAGCGAGTTGGCAAGTCAGCGGCTGTCGCAGTCGCATTAGGTTCAGCTAGTAGATCAGCTTGAGCGAGAACTGGATCTGGCGCGATGTCCCGGCGGTTTTACTGATTTCGCCGAAGCCCGAGCCTGTGATGATGTTGGCGGGAAGACCCATGTTCACGATATTGAACAGGTTGAAGAACTCCGATCGAAATTGAAGGTCGACAAGTTCCATACCGCTCTTGCGCTGGCCGAATGCTGTGTCCTTAATGAGCGCGAAATCGAAGTCATAGTAAGCCGGACCACGGAAAGTATTGCGGCCCAGCGCTCCAAACCTTCCTTGATTCGGGCCCGAGCCACCAGGGATATTAGTCGGTATATAGAAATAGCTGCTGTTATCGAGCCCAAGCCCGAAGTAATCGGCGCGATTCTGCCTCGCGGTGGAAAGATTCGGTTTGCCAATCTGATCCGGCCGGTCGACACCATTGGAACCGTAGCCGGTCTGCTGCTCGCCTGAGAAAACTGTAAATGGAGAACCGCTTGCGATACTTGAGATGCTCAGAAGCTCCCAACCACCTGTAACTTTGCGAGGAATGGACTGAAGAAACCCGACCTCTTCGCCATGCAGATCCTGGGCGAGGCTGAGTGCGAAGCCGTGGGTTACGTCAAAGGCGGATGGGCCTTTTTCCGGATGCGTATCCGTGGGGTTCTGGGGAAAGCCCTGAGCGACTGCGCCCGTAGAACCAGTGCCGCCGATGACCTGGCTTGTATCATCAATCGACTTGCCCCACGTATAGCTTGCCTGGATGCCGGGTCCGCCATGCGGCACCGTTCCGGAGAGTGAGGTTTGGAGCGCGTGATAAGTAGAGTGAGCTGTCGCGGTAATCAGATTTTCGACGCCTAGCCCGCCTGTGACGGAGCCCGAGCTGTTGAATGTCGTATCGGGTGCGAAGCCAGGACTGGCATAAGGGTACGCGTTCGGAAAGCTGGTGCGCGGCAGGTGGTTGGACGCAGTGCCGACGTAGTTTGCGTCGGCTGTGAGCCCGCCTATACGCTTCTCGATGCCGGTGCTCCACGTATAAAGCCGCGCATTCGAAAAGGAGCGGTCAACGCCGCTCAGGTTCAGATCGCTCACCACACCGCTGGCGCTAAGGCTGGCGATTTCCTTTTCGTATCGATCCACATCCATGACAGTATTGGCCGGAACGCGCTTGGAGTTGCCGGCAGCGAATATCGGCTGCCCGGCCGGCGTTACAGCGACCGGCAACTGCGAGGGAGTGATGCGAAATCCATACGCAACCGGCGCGCCTTGAGCGGCGACAAGCCGGGGATAGACGGCAAACGGCGTGGAACCGGTGAGGAAGTTATCCTGCCAGATATTCGGAGGAATGATTGTGATTGCGCCGCCCGCGTGCGCCTGAAAGTCTCGGGATATTTGCCACGTCGCCTGGACACGGGGACCCCAGCCATTCCAGTCCGTCTTGTAACCAGGCTGAGGATTGACCACAAACTCCTGCTTTCCATCCACGCGGAGAAAGCCCGAGGTGCGCTTGGCGCGCTCGGTGATCGGAGTGTAAATCTCCCAGCGCAGTCCGTAATCAAGCGTGAAGCGGCTGGTGACCTTCCAGGTATCCTGCGCAAATGCGCTGTAAGAATTGCGGTTAATAGCCGCAGGCCCGATGTGAGCGCCGTCAGAAAACTGGTTCGAGGCAATCGCCACGGTGTAGGCCGCCGGGCTGCCGGAGAGAAATCCGCTGACAGTATCGGGCAGGAGTGCGCCTGGGGCTACATCGTGCGTGCCGCTCTGGGATAGGATGGCTTCCGTTGCGTATGCTGAACCGCCGCCAAAGTCGTATTCCCCGTTCGGACTGATCCCGAAATAAGTGGTGTCGCGGTTGAGACGCGCCTCGACGCCCGCCTTCAGGACGTGGCCGTTCCTGGTCCATGTCACCATTTCGCGGCCGTGGAAGAGATTCCCGTAAGCCTGCATGACCGACCCGCCTGCGGAGTTGAAGGCCTCAAAGGTGCCGTCGTTGAATTTGACCGCTGGATCGACGAGATTGGGTGTCGGAAAGCCAGGCGTGCTGCGCGTTATGCCAATCAGCGATTCAAGAACAAGGCGGGGCGAAGCAGTATGGGTCCATGTGCCGACTACATTGCGCTGATGGTCGATGTACGTGACGCCGAAGCTCGGATCGATGGCCGTCTGGTCAGGGTTGGTGGTGGGTCCGGTGAGATCGTCGAAATTGACGCGGGCAAAGAACTGATCCTTCGCGGCGATGGCGTGATCGATGCGAAAGGAGAACTGGTTGGCGTTCGTGACCACCTTGGAGGAAGCCGCGTAGGTATTCACGCCATAGGCCCCCGTTGCCAGATTGGGCAGCGGATAACGCGCAAGGATCGGGCTGATGAGGCTGTTGACGGGAACATAAAGCGTGTCGGTGACATAAGAGCCATCCGGCTGTTGGAACTTGACCGGATCGGAGACAACGCCATTGTTCGCAGCCGACGGGCGCTGGTCTGCCGTCGGAACCGGAAAGACCTGGGTAGTTCCTAGCACTTGGCGGAAGCCCTGGTATTGGCCAAAATAGAACGTCTTCCCTGCTCCGTTGTAGATGTGGGGCAATACAACTGGACCGCCGTTCGTGAAGCCGAATTCATTACGGCGAAAGGGTGGGATGCGCCCTGGAGTAGCGGGTGTCGCATGGTCGAAGAAGTTGCGGGCGTCGAAGGCTGAGTTGCGAACGAACTCGAAAACTGACCCGTGGAAGCCGCTCCTGCCCGAACGCGTGATGATGTTGGTAAATCCGGCTGCGCCTCGGCCTACCTCGGCGGCCATCCAGCCGGAGCTGGATTGAATCTCCTCGACCGCGTCGACATTGAAGTTGGTAAAGGTCGCGCCGCCCATCTCCGGGTCGCTGGTATCGGAGCCATCCATCGCGAAAACGGCTTCAACACCGCGCTGGCCGTTGATGGCGAACTGCTGCGTGAAGTTAGTGGCTCCGTTGGCGTCGGTCATGGTGCCGGCTGCGAGAAGCAGAAGTTGGCTGAAGTCGCGCTTGTTCAGGGGCAGCGAACTGACAGCGTGGCTGGAGAGTTCTTCGCCTCCCGAGGTAGCGGGTTGATCGCCCTTCTCGGTCTCCAAAGGAACAAATGCAACCGCAAGCGATGCGGAGCTCGCATTGGGCGCGGGGAGTGTGATCGCCAGCGTGGAGGAATTAAGGGGAAAGGTTATTGCTCCGCTATAGGCGTATCTACGTTTGTTCAACGTCAGGTTGAGACTATAAGAGCCGGGTGGAATCTGACTGAAATGGAAGCTGCCATCTGTTGCCGTGCCGGCTGTTAGCCTGTTGTTCGAGAGCTTTATCTCAATCGTTGCCCCGGCCACCGCAGCTCCGGTGCTGGTATGCACGGTCCCTGTTGTGCCCGAAGGTATTGCTTCCTGAGAAAAGGTTTGGCCGCAATCGATTGTGCAGATGAGAGCGAAAATGACACCTGTTGCAAGGAGCGGAAACCCGCCCATGCGCCCCGCGAATGAACCTTTCAAGTGCTGTACCTTTCCTAAGTGGGTGAGTTCTCTTGGACGCTGTAAAAGTGCTCTGGGAGGATTCGCACTATCTTAAATCAGCATGAAAGCACTTTCCAAGCTTTCCCGGATTAAGATGAGGGCAAAGGGGACATTCCCGAAATGGCAACCACCTGGAATACTTCCAATCTTGTCCCGGACGATACGGGATCGAAGTCTGCAAATTCCATCCCCTGGTATCTTTGGTGCTCCGTGCTGGCTGTTACATCGGTCTCGATCGGGGCGCACTGGGATGTCTCCTGGCATCGCTCGATTGGGCGCGACACTTTCTGGACGCCGGCACACATCGCGATCTATGCCTGCGGCGTGCTGGCCGCCATTTCCTGCGGCTATCTGGTGCTGTTTACAACTTTTCGCAAACCCGCGTCGATGGTAGCTTCTTCGGTAGAGATCTTCGGCTTCCGCGCGCCGTTGGGAGCCTTCATCGCGTCTTGGGGCGGTATAGCGATGCTTACCTCAGCCCCTTTCGATAACTGGTGGCACAACGCCTACGGACTCGATGTGAAGATTGTCAGTCCGCCGCATACATTGCTGATGCTCGGCGTCTTCGCGGTCTCGGTTGGCACGCTGATCATGCTGCTGGGGTCAATGAACCGCGCGGAACAGGCAGGCAATGCTATGTTGGCGCGGCATTTGCAATGGATGCTTCTTTATATTGGCGGGCTGATGGTGGTCTTTCAGATGTTCTTCCGCATGGAGTACACCTGGGACGTCTACCTGCACGGCGCGTCGGCATACGAGGCGATAGCCATCGGCATGCCGACGCTCTTTGCGGTGCTGTGGCAATCTTCGCGCAGCCGCTGGGCGTGCACATGGGCAACGCTGATTTATACGGTATTTCTGGAAGCCGCCGTACTGATTCTGCCTCTCTTTCCCGCAGAGCCAAAACTAGGGCCGGTCTTCCAACAGGTCACGCACTTTATCCCGCCCAAGTTTCCGATCCTGCTGATCGTGCCTGCAATTGCGATGGATCTGCTCTGGAACTCAACCCGCACCTGGAAGCCCTGGCTGACAGCGCTGGCGAGCGGACCCGTTTTCGTCTTATCACTCGTCGCCGTGGAGTGGCCGTTCGCGGACTTCTTGATGACCAAGGCAGCGGCCAACCGCTTCTTCGGGACTACCTATTTCGGTTATCCCGAGCCTCCAACTTCTTTCGATGTCCTGCGGCGTTTCGTCGACCCGCAACATGGCGCGACGCTATGGAACGGGCTTGCGCTGGCCATGCTCTTCGCCTTCTTGAGTACATGGCTGGGCATCGCGCTGGGAAGGTGGATGCGTGCCATTCAGCGCTAGAACATCGACTTCTCTCGGACGGCATCGGAAGAAACCGGGCGCCGGGAAGTGGTCTGAGAGACTTTTCCTGTTCACGATTATCGCGATCCTGGCCGGAGCAGTTCCGGCGCGGGCGCATGTGGGCAGTCCCGACATCTACGCCGACGGCAAAGCCGGTCCCTACCGGCTCTTCGTAACAGTTCGGCCTCCGCTGGTAATTCCTGGCGTCGCGGAGATTGAAGTTCGGGCAGAAGATACGGGAACAGACGCTCCGGCGATCTCCGGTATTCAGATCGCTCCGATTCCACTGACCGGCCCTGCTTCCCTGCACCCTCCTGTAGCAGATCCAATGAAGCAGTCCGCGCAGGACAAACATTTCTTCACTGGCGCGCTTTGGATCATGGCGAGCGGCTCGTGGCAGGTGCGCTTCACTGTTCAGGGTAGCCAGGGCGCGGGAGTGCTATCGATTCCAGTCCCCGCAACCTCATCTTCGACGCGCGGAATGCAGACCGGACTAGGAGTGTTGCTAGGCAGTCTAGGCCTGCTGCTGGTCGCAGGCGTAATCGGTATTGTCGGCGCGGCGGCGCGCGATGCTCAGTTGCCCCCGGGCGCGGTAGCTTCGAGGCAGGCGACCAAACGCGCCTGGATAGCAATGGGTGGCGCTCTGGTGTTCATGATTGCCGCCGTCTGGTTCGGGAATGTCTGGTGGAAGGGCGAAGCGGACAACTACGCCCGCTACGTCTACAAGCCGCTGACAATGCAGGCTCTGCTTGAACAGAGTCCCAATGCGGGTCCATCGCTGAAACTTAAGATTGAAGATCCAGGCTGGCTCAAGAGTCGCAAGATCGACGATTTGGTGCTGGATCACGATCACCTGATGCATCTTTATTTCATTCGCAAACCAGGCATGGATGTTGTCTACCATCTGCATCCAGAGCAGATTGCTCCGGGAGAGTTCCAACTTGCGCTCCCTTCTATACCAGCGGGAACTTATAGTTTGTACGCGGATGTGGTGCACGCTACCGGCTTCCCTGAGACGCTGGTAGCTCAACTCACATTGCCGGTGATCGCCGGACGGCCTTTGACGGGAGATGACGCGAAGGGTTTGGCGCAAGCTCTGAATCCGGCGCGCGTCGATGGAAACTCCTGCCCAGCCAGTTTGATCACCAGATCGAGCTTCCCTCTGCCGGATGGATACACGATGGTTTGGGACAACCCCGGAATCTTACCCGCGAAGACACCGCAGATATTCGGGTTTTCGCTCCTGGATGTCAAAGGCAAGCCAGCCTCGGACACCGCGCTCTACATGGGCATGCTGGGTCATGCCGCATTCGTGAAGGATGACGGCACAGTCTTTGCGCATGTACATCCATCGGGCACTGTCTCAATGGCCGCGCTGATGATGGCCGCGGCGCAAAATCGAACGGGCGCATCTAAGGCCGATGAGATGGCTTCGATGCCCGGCATGGCAATGCCGGCGGCCAGCAACGCTCCCACCAAACTTCCGAATACCGTCGGCCTCCCTTACGGATTCCCGGCTGCCGGCGCTTACCGCATCTTTGTGCAGATGAAGCATGGCAACACAATCGAAACTGCTGCATTCGACGCGTGTGCCGCTGCTTCCCGCAATTAATCTGCATTTTGGGGCTGACAGATCCTGACAGCTTCTAGAGAAGTCCCGGACTAATAAGCAAAGCTGCTAGTCCAGATAGATCTCGTCCACATAGCACCAGCGCCATTTTTCGCCGCGCTCCGCGGATTGAATGATGGGGTGACTCGTCGCGCCGAAGTGAGCCCGCGCATGACGATTCTTTGAAGAATCACAGCAACCGACATGCCCGCATTCCAGGCACATGCGCAGATGAACCCAGGAATCGCCGGTCTTGAGGCAGTCTTCACAGCCTTTTGCGGAGGGCTTTACCGCCTTCACATGATCTTTGATATGTCCACAGGATGGCTTTGCCACGGTTCTCTTTCCTCCCACGATTCAATGCGCAGGAATGCGGTACTATCAGTCCGCGCAATCGAGCTTAAAGCCTAAATCGCACGACTTGCATATGGGAAGCCCCACCGTCAGGAATCGTCCGCTTGCTCCAATTTAGCTGGGCAATGATTCACGATGCGATTGCAACAGGCCTCATTTATCCAGGTTGCTCAAACGCTTCTTTTTCTGCCGGGACAAAAAGCATGAGCACCGGCGCAGGCAAGTGTGCCAAGTGCGGTAAGTCCCTCAAGTCACATTTCTTCCATTGCTGCGATGGCGTGCCAAGGGAGGATACAACCAGACAGCGCGTATTGGCTGGCCAACCGTTGGCGCTCAACTCCTTGGCTATCGCAGCGTAATCCCGCCCTGGCATATAAAGCACCAGGCTGACATTGGGCGCGATGCCTGCGAGGCCGTTGGTCGCGCCAGCTGCCAGGTGCCTGGTTGCAAAAAGGACTCGCGAATTCGTGATGCGGCCCGTGAGTGGAAGGCCAGCGACCGCAGCCGCCGCGAAGCCAGCAGAAACACCCGGGATAACTTCAAATGGGATCGCCGCATGTTGGAGTGCATCGATTTCTTCAGCAGCGCGGCCAAAGAGCAAAGGATCTCCGCTTTTAAGGCGAACAACGCTGTGTCCTGCCTCGGCGTACTCGACGATCCAGGTATTGATTTCTTCCTGTGTGATGGTCTTCGCGCCACAGCGCTTGCCAACATTGCGCACCAAGGCGTCAGACGAGGCGAGCGACAAGATTTCCGTTGAAACCAAATCGTCATGCAACAAGCAGCTTGCAGACGAAATTAGAGAGTGCGCCCGCAGGGTAAGCAATTCCAACGAGCCAGGACCAGCTCCGACCAGATAGACTTTGCCTTGCTCCGCGCGTGTCAAACCGTTCATTGCCCTGCGTCCTCATCTTTATGCTCAAGAAGGCGATCAAGTGTCTGCTGCACTGGACACATCGTGGGATCGCAGCTATCCCGTCTGGCCAACAAATGCAGCGCGTGCTTGCGCTCCTCACTGCTCGGGAAAGCAGCCAAAAGCCTCAACCGCGTGATTCCCAGTTGATCGAGCCAAGCGCCGGTATCCTCTGGCAGCAATGCGTCTATTTCTTCGCGCAAGCGTTGAGCCAGCGCGGGGCTCTTGCCAGCGGTCGATATCGCGATCTGCAGATCGCCTCGCCTCACGACGGAGGGATAGAAAAAGTCGCAGTCAGGAGGATCATCGACAGAGTTGCAAAGAACATTGCGTACCCGTGCGAACTCTGCCACCTGATGATTCACTCGCTGCAAATCTGTTGCAGCGATCACCAGAAACATTCCATCAAGATCCGTGTCCACAAACTCGCGCGCGTGCCATACCAGTTCGCCTGTGCGGGCCTGCATCTCTACCTCCGGGCGGGCCTTTGGCGCGACAACTTTCACAGCGGCGCCTGCGCGCAAGAGGCTGACAATTTTGGGCGCGGCAATCGTACCAGCGCCCACAACAAGACAAGGGCGCCCCACGAGCTTGAAAAAGACAGGAAACATCTCCATCGAGTGCGAGATCCTCACCTTTCAGAATCGCACAACCAGTCCGTCACGTTAGCCGCATCATTGACGGCGTCGAGATCCCACAGGGTCGTGCAGATACTCACACCTTGGCTTTTCTTTGCACTTATCGGTTCTTATGTGATTTCTTGCACACAGTAATAGGAATCTCTGTATTTACAATATAGTAAATAATCTGTGATAATTTGATTGAAGATAGCACCCCTGATGCGTGAAAAATGCCCTTTCGTATGTACTTAGTAGTATATACGAAAGCTATTTCATAGCAGATTGGCTCGCGCGGTGCAATCATGATCCTCGAAATGTAACTCACGGCTTGGTTTAGTGCTGTGTTATGCTCCTCTTAAGCAAGGGCTACAACCGATCGCACGTCAGGTCGCCAGGCAATTTAATGGAAAGGCCTTATGAGCGCTCGCATTGATTTTTCCGGTAAATTTGTCTGGTTGTGGCAATGTGCTCTTTCGGTTCACAATGCAGAACACTCAGTTTCACGCTTGGCTTGTACGGAATTGCGCAACTCTCTTTGACAGCGGGAAGATAATGTGACGTCGAGGGTGACCGATGAATGCCAAAAGCGTCAAACGCGTCGACTCGCTAGAACTTTGTCGATTGGGCCCGTGAAGGCGAATGAAAACAAGCCACTTATAGCACACGGACTCTTGGATGTGCTGCTGCTTCTTGAACCGTTTTGCCCGCTATTTGAGTCCAACATTTCAGGGCAGAATTCAAACTGAGTCTCCGATCCATTTGCTTCATTGCCTTGTAAGAACGACATTTTAGACGATCATTTTCCAGAGAGGTCCAATGGGAAAGCTCGAGGCTCAGGTTCAGTCTGAGTATGACTATGCGGGCGTGACATTCGAAGGAAACGCCTTTGTTTCTGAAGCTCGCAGTTCGCAATTACCGCTGTTATCCACCGGGACGCATATTCACTCCTGGCGGTACCTGCACATCAAGCGTTGGATCGATATCGCGGGCTCCCTGCTGATGATTGCATTATCGATCATCCCGGGCGTCATTATTGCAGCAGCCATCGCTCTTACTTCGGAAGGCCCAATCTTCTACAGAGAGATGAGGATTGGACGCGGTGGCAGACCCTTTCGCATCTGGAAGTTCCGTTCGATGTGCCAGAAGGCCGAGTGGCGCGAGGTCGTGAAAGCCGGTCCTTCCAGCGGAAATTTCCTGCACTGGAGAGTTCACAAGAACCTGCGCGATCCCCGCATTACGGCGGTCGGCGGTTTTCTTCGCCGCTGGAGCCTGGATGAACTTCCTCAGGTAATGAACGTCCTCCGCGGAGAAATGTCGCTTATCGGCCCTCGTCCGGTGATCGATGCGGAGGTGCCCTTGTATGGACATCTGCAGCACTTTTATCTTGCAGCTACCCCCGGGCTCTCGGGTTTGTGGCAAGTCTCAGGACGAAGCAACATCAGCTTTGCAGCGCGTGCGGATCTTGATGCGCACTATGTCCGGAATTGGAGTCTGCGATCGGATTTCGGCATTCTCTTGCGGACCATTCCTGCAGTCCTTGGTCGGGTCGGAGCGCGGTAAACACTAAATCGATGGCCAGGGACGCATTGTCCAGTCGAACTTTCCGCTCTTTGGTCTTCTCCATTCAGGCCGGAATTTGTATTCGAGTAGAAACCGCTAATCCGATTGTTTCAATTTGGCTCCAAGCACGCACTGAATAAGGTATTCAAGTGGAGTCCCTGTCAGGCACCGGTCTGGTCTCCTCCGGAAACCAGACCGGTGTAGTCGGATTATGTTTGCAGCGGCAGGATCAAATCTCAGAGAATGAAGTCCATCTATGATTAGGCGTTTTTCCGCACCGTTCGCGCTCCTGCTCCTGACTGCTCCTCTTGCACTCCAATCTCAAACCTTCCC
This sequence comes from Acidicapsa acidisoli, assembly GCF_025685625.1. Taxonomy (NCBI): domain Bacteria; kingdom Pseudomonadati; phylum Acidobacteriota; class Terriglobia; order Terriglobales; family Acidobacteriaceae; genus Acidicapsa; species Acidicapsa acidisoli. The sequence goes on along the minus strand of NZ_JAGSYI010000001.1, from coordinate 2,396,694 downwards.
CCAGTTCCCGGATCAAAGCGGTTCGCAAAACGGGCAGCAGAACTCGACTTCTCTTTGCCCTGACGGTTCTCCCGCGGCAACGATGGCGGACGGCAGTCTTGGATGCCAGTCGACCTCGCAGCAACAGCAGCTGACGCCCCGTGACGTCACCGAACCGGCCAACCGTAGAAATACCGTGGCGGGTGCCGCTGAAGGCGCCGATCTGACCGGGCAGTCAAGCACCGGAAATTCGCTTCAAAACCGGACTTTGCCGCAAGAGCCACTAACGGAGTTCCAAAAATTTGTGGCTGCTACGATCGGTCAACTTCTGCCGATCTATGGAGCCAATCTCTTTCGGAATGTTCCATCCACGTTTTCACCCAATGATCTCGCTCCCGTAACTTCCGACTACGTCCTTGGCCCTGACGATGAACTGAGAATCCGGATCTGGGGCCAGATCAATTACTCCGGAAATCTGCGTATTGACAGGTCGGGTGATGTCTATCTCCCCGACGTGGGCTCAGTCCACGTGGCGGGCCTGCAATTCTCTGCGGTAGACCAGCATCTGCGTTCCGCAGTCGGCAGAATGTATCGAAATTTCGATCTTTCCGTCGACATCGGGCGAATCCGCTCGATGCAGATTTACGTGACCGGACAGGCACGTCGTCCTGGGGCATATACCGTGAGCTCATTGAGCTCTCTTGTAGACGCCCTTTTTGCGACTGGTGGGCCGTCGGCACAGGGATCTCTGCGTCATGTCGAATTGCGCCGGAACGGAAAAACTGTCAGCGACTTCGACCTGTACGCGCTTTTGATCCATGGGGATAAGTCAAAAGACACCCGATTGCTTCCGGAAGATGTTCTCTATTTCCCACCAGCCGGAGCTCAGGTAGCGATTATTGGCAGTATCCATAGCCCGGGCATTTATGAACTAAACGGAACAGAAACCATCGACGATCTAATTAAAGCGGCTGGCGAAACCACTACGATTGCCTCAAGCTCTCGGATCTCACTCGAACGCTTAGGTGACCACCAAATTCGTCAAGCGATGGAATTCCCTCTGGATACCTCTGGTTTGTCAGCGCCCCTGGCAGGCGGTGATATCTTACGCGTCTTCTCCATTGTTCCTTCCTATCAGAAGACCGTTACCCTGCGCGGAGACGTGGCCAATGCTGGACGTTTTGCATGGCACGCCAATATGCACCTGAGCGACTTGATCCCCGACCGGGACTCGTTGTTGAGCCGCGACTACTGGTGGAAGCGAAGCCATCTCGGATTGCCGGCGCCGGAATTCGAGCCGTTTATCGCCAACTTTGAAGCAAATCTGCGAAGACCTCCTCCGACGTACTATCCGTGCGTTCCGAACGGAAATAATCTGTCGTCGTCGATCAATCCGACTTCCGACAACCTTGCGCAGACTTCTCAAAGCACTCTGAATTCTGAGAATCCATGCCTGTATTCCAACCAAAACTATTCAAACTCAAACAACTCGAATACAACAACCAATCAACAGCCCTACAATCGCGATCTCACCTCTCCCGAGGCTCAGGAAGCACTGACTTCCGGGTTGGCCTCCAGCGACAGGCAAGATTCTGCCGGTTACGGCGTGGAAGCTCAGGGTTCCCGTCCGTCTAACGTTGGGGGCACGGTAGCCTCGCAGTTCGATCTGATGTCAGGGCCTGGAAATCCGACACAGACAAAGCGGACAGATGTACGGATAGCAGCTCCTGAGATCGATTGGAACTACGCAGTCATCGAACGTCTGGACCCCGAAACCCTCAGAACTTCGCTGATTCCCTTCGATCTTGGAAAACTCGTGCTCAAGCATGACCCAGCCCAGGATCTGGCCGTCCAGCCCGGCGACACGGTTACCGTGTTCTCACAGGCAGACATCCGGGTTCCCTTGGCTGAACAGACCAAATACATCCATCTGGAAGGGGAATTCGCGCATCCTGGCGTCTACAGCGCACAACCTGGTGAGACTCTGCGTGACTTGGTTCGGCGAGCTGGAGGTTTCACCAGTAAGGCTTATCTCTACGGTTCCGAATTCGATCGCGAATCGACGCGGGTATTACAGCAACAACGCATCGACGAATACATTCGCCGCGTTGGTATCGACTCTGGGCGTGGCACCCTTGCATTAACCGCCTCCTCGACTTCCAGCAGTGCTGTCAACACTGCTGGCGCTGCTACCGCGGAACGCGATCTAATCGACCGTCTCAAACAAATCCGGGCTACCGGACGCGTTGTATTGAACTTCCAGTCGACCAGCTCAAGCATCGACGAAGTGCCTGAGATCAGCCTGGAAAACGGGGACCGCTTCACGGTTCCCCCTGTGCCGGCGACGATCAACGTCGTAGGCGCCGTATATGACCAGAATTCATTCCTCTATCACGCTCGTGGTTCAGCCGGAAGTTACCTTCGCATGGCTGGCGGCCCTGATCGCGACGCCGACTGGCGGCGTACCTTCGTGATTCGGGCCGATGGTTCAGTCGTCGCTCACAACTCCGTCAAAGGACCGTGGGGGAATACGTTCAACGACCTCAAGTTGAATCCGGGAGATACCATTGTGGTGCCGGACAAGGTCTTACGTCCCACGGCATTACGCGGCTTCCTGGACTGGTCCCAATTGTTCTCGCAACTTGCCCTTGGCGTCGCCGCAATCCAACTCCTTTAGTAAGGAACAAGGCAAGGTTGAGGCCGCGTAGTCAGGCGGTCTCAACCTCGCTTTGCATCGTATCTTATCTGGGCCGAACTCCTGAGCTAAACTCCGTTGAGACTAATCGCCAACAACTAGCTCGGCGCCAATCGTAATTGCGCGTAACTGTTCACGGCACACATCACATCGACAACTGAGATTTTGTTCATTACATCCGTAGGTCTTCCCCGATACTCAAAACCCAGATCGAGAAAGCCGCCGCTGCCATCGGGAGGACAGACGTTCGCTACCCTGGGTCCGATCGGCCCCCAACGTTCTGCGGAGGTTGGACCATTGATGGAAATCGTGGGAGTACCCAGGATTGCGCCGAGGTGCATGATCCCCGTATTCACACTAATGAGCATCTTTGCCCGCTTGAGTACGCAAGCGACTTCACCGATTCCGGTACGCCCGATCAGAATCTGCACTGCGATCCCATCGGCGGCCAGCCTTCGGCTGAGTGTCTGACAACGAGGCTCGTCGGACGGCGCGCCGGTAATCAGGATGCTGCGCCCGGGCGCCATCAATTCTCGTGCAAGGCCTGCCCAGTTTTCCTCCGGCCACTCCCGGAGCCAGCTCTTTGCGCCCGAGGCCCACGGATGGAAAAGAATGACTTCTTCCGTTTGCGAGAAAACCTCTGGAAGTGGCACATCCGGGATCTTTAGCCGTGGTGCGGCATGAGCAATGGCTCCCAGAGAGCGCGTCAGCCGGCGCAGATTTTCCAATTCATGACAGTCTCCCTGATGAGGCACCGTCTTATCGTATCCACGGTGACGATACTGTTTCCTGCGCTCAAATCCCGCAGTGAATTTGGCTCCCGACAAGAGCGTATACAGTGCCGTGATCCGCTGCCAGGCGCTGAAATCTAGCATAAGATCCAGTCTTGATCGGCGGAGCATTCGCACGGCTTCAAGTGGACGCGTAATCGGAAGAGTTTCGATGGCATCTATCTCTGGGAGCAATCTGGCGGCTGCCGCATTCGCGGTGGTAGCAAACAAGATCAGCTTCCCGTTCGGATAAAGAGCCCGAATGTCCTGCACGACTGCGGAAGCGAGCAGAGTATCGCCTAAAGCGGGATTGAAAAGCAAACCTATCCGAACGGGATTTCTGGGGAGACTGCGTTTTCGCCGGACAGTCGCCAAGGAGTTGAGCACCGGAATCCCGAGATAGAAATCGACAAGCCTGTTGGTCGCTTTACCCCGCTTCATGATTCCCTTCTTGTTCCCGCGTATCTACACAAGGCAGATGGTCCCGGCGTCGTCAGATTTTCCTTCGCCAGGAGCGCCGAGGACTAGCAGGCCAATATCCGAAAGGGCAGCATCCGAGCTTTCTTTCCATATCCATGATACCAAGCGCTTAGGTGAGGTATCTCTGATCGCCAGACTCATCTAAAATCGGAAAAGGCTGTTCGAATCGCGGTCGCCGCGCGGCAAATGATTAGCACAGTATTGGTGCTGGAAAGAATCAGGAACGAAGAATGAAGGCAGTTATCCTGGCGGGAGGGCTCGGCAGCCGCTTAAGTGAAGAAACTACACTCCGTCCCAAGCCTATGGTCGAAATTGGCGGTAAGCCGATCCTATGGCACATCATGAAGATCTATTCCTCCTTTGGAATCAATGACTTCGTCATCTGCCTGGGATATAAGGGCTACATGATCAAGGAGTTCTTTGCCAACTACTTCATCTACTCTTCCGATGTAACTTTCGATCTGGAAAAAGGCACCACCGAGTGCCACAGGAGTGGCGTTGAACGATGGCGCGTTACCCTGGTTGACACCGGAGCAGAGACGATGACCGGCGGCAGGCTACGGCGTGTTCTTCCCTTTGTGAAAGACGAAGAGATGTTCTGCTTTACCTATGGCGACGGTCTGGCGGATGTCAACATAGCAGAACTCATCGAATTCCATAAACGGCACGGCAAGTTAGTGAGTCTCACCGCAGTGCAGCCCACTGGAAAATTCGGGGCGTTGGATTTGGACGACGATGGAACTGTTTTGTCTTTTGCCGAAAAGCCAAAGGGGGATGGACGGTGGGTCAATGGCGGCTACCTTGTCTTGTCTCCCAAAGTAGGTGATTACCTCAAAGACGATTCGACCATCTGGGAACGAGAGCCAATAGAGACGATCGCCAAGGAAGGCAATGTCGCAGCTTTCAAGCATCCCGGGTTCTGGCAGCCTATGGATACTGTCCATGACCGCGCCGTTCTGGAGGCTCTCTGGGGCAGCGGTTCAGCCCCCTGGAAGGTTTGGGAATGAACTGGAGCGGCAAACGGGTGCTACTGACCGGGCACACTGGCTTCAAAGGAAGCTGGCTGTCCTTGTGGCTGCAGCAGAAAGGCGCGGAACTTTGCGGTCTTGCGCTGAATCCTCCAACCAGGCTGAATATCTTTCAGGATGCTGCGGTAGAACGTGGCATGCGCTCGGTGATTGGAGACATACGAAATACCGACCTGGTCAAGAAGACCTTGCTCGAGCATCGACCCGAAATTGTCTTCCATCTAGCTGCGCAGCCGCTCGTGCGCAGTTCGTATGACGACCCGATTGGCACCTACACGACGAATGTAATAGGTACTGCAAGCGTACTGGACGCTGTTCGCAATACCGACAGTGTGCGTGCTGTTGTCGTTGTCACCACAGATAAGTGCTACGAAAATCGGGAGTGGGAATGGCCCTATCGTGAGACGGACAGATTGGGCGGCTACGATCCTTACAGCAACAGCAAGGCGTGCGCCGAGTTGGTGGTGTCCGCCTACCGAAATTCGTTTTTTAATCCGGCAGCCTACAGCCGGCACGGAGTCGCGATCGCGTCCGTTCGCGCAGGAAACGTAATCGGCGGAGGGGATTGGGCTGAGGACCGGCTTGTTCCCGACATCATCCGCGCATTCATCGAGGGGCGCCCTGTACGAATACGAAATCCCCGCGCGATTCGCCCCTGGCAGCATGTTTTGGAGCCGCTGCGAGGGTACATCCGCGTCGCAGAGACCTCATACGACGAGGGCGTCGCAGGTGGCGAGGCCTGGAACTTCGGGCCGGAGCAATCGGACGCGCAACCGGTTGAGTGGATCGTGCGCCAACTCGCCGAGGTCTGGGGCGACGGCGCAAGCTGGGAACTTGAAGATACAGCACAGCCGCATGAAGCGCACACTCTGAAGCTCGATTGGTCCAAAGCGCAACATCGCCTTGGCTGGGCTCCCAAACTGAGGCTTCAAGAGGCGCTTGCGATGACCGCAAAATGGTACAGACTAAAATCGAAGGAACACGATATGCATCAGTTCACCATCGCGCAGATCCAGGCGTATGAAGATCGCGGCGACCACGCGCTCGCGCGGGCTGTCAAGAATTCTGGATCAAACGGAGTACAGGCGTGAGCGCAAACCGCAAAGATGAGATCCGGGCCGCGATCCGTCAACTGACAACCGAATACTACGAAGAAGCCTACGCCGAAAAGTCGTTCACCCCCGGAGAATCCCCTGTGCCTGTTTCTGGGCGGGTTTTTGACGACCGCGACATGTTCGCCGTGATTGAATCCGGACTGGATTTCTGGCTCACGGCCGGTCGATTTGCCGAATTATTTGAATTCAAGTTCGCCAAGTTTGTCGGAGTGCGGGATGCGCGACTGGTCAACTCAGGCTCCTCCGCAAACCTGGTTGCAGTCTCCGTTTTGACTTCTCCCACATTGGGAGAACGTCAACTCAAACCCGGCGACGAGATCATCACCGTTGCCGCGGGTTTCCCGACAACCGTGAATCCAATCATCCAAAACAGATTGGTGCCGGTCTTCGTCGACGTTGAGTTGGGTACCTACAACGTCGATGTGTCGATGCTGGAGCAGGCTCTAAGTCCGAGAACCAAAGCACTGATCTTCGCACACACGCTGGGCAATCCCTTCAACGTCGCAGCCGTTGCGGAGTTCGCCCGCAAACATAATCTGTGGCTCATTGAAGACTGCTGCGACGCTCTCGGTTCCACATTCGCTGGACGACGCGTGGGCACATTTGGCGATCTGGCGACCTTCAGCTTTTACCCGGCTCACCACATCACCATGGGCGAGGGCGGATGCGTGGGTACCTCCCAGCCGCGACTCACGAAGCTAATCGAATCCTTCCGCGACTGGGGCCGGGATTGCTGGTGCGCTCCGGGCAAAGACAACACCTGCGGCAAGCGCTTTGATTGGCAGTTGGGAACTCTGCCGCATGGGTACGACCACAAGTACACCTACTCGCACCTTGGCTACAATCTGAAGGTCAGCGACATGCAGGCAGCGGCCGGAGTAGCCCAGCTCGAAAAACTCGAAGGCTTTATCGAAGCACGCAAGAACAACTTCGCCTACCTGACCGAGCAGCTCAAGCCCCTCTCGAAGACATTCCTTCTGCCCCAGGCGACACCCGGATCGGTTCCGAGCTGGTTCGGCTATCCTATGGCGGTGCGGCCGGAATCGGGTCTCGAACGGGACGAAGTCATCCGGTTTCTGAACGGGCGCAAAATTGGAACAAGGCTTCTCTTCGGCGGGAACCTGTTGCGTCAGCCAGCCTATCGAGACATCGAAAAACGCGTCGTCGGTGACCTTCCCAACTCGGACTTCATCACCCACAACGTCTTTTGGATCGGCGTCTACCCAGGATTGACCCAACCGATGCTGGATTACGTGGTGGAGAGCCTGAACGAAGTCTCCAGCCGGTGCGCCGTCGGGTAACGGCCACGGCAATTGGTGTTCTTTCCCGCAGGGCTTTCAGCAACGAAGGCCCTGCGGCATTTAAGACGAAACAGCCTTCTCAGGCTGGCTCTTGACTCTTCCCTTCGCTGACCGCCTGCGGCGCTGTTTTTGCTCCGTCGGTCCCAAGATCAAGCCCACGATTGTAAATCAGCTTCTTGAGCGACGGAATGTACGCATAAGGGCTATCGATATCATCGATCCGAACGGGCGCATTCTTGGCCACCGGTTTCAAGAGCACTTCTCCACGCATCAATTCCCGGCAGGAAATTTGCCCTTTTTGCAGCGGAATCGCAAGATAGACATCTTTGTCCGCGAGAATGTGCCCTTCCGGCAGATCCGTCTTTGCGTAGACTCCCCTCACCAGCGAATCAAGGTACTCCACTTCACGGCGGGGTGGAACTCGCTTTTGCGTGCCCGGCGCTCCGCACATCTCCTTCGCCTTGAGGAATGCCTTGAACCACGAATCAGCCTGTTCCGGCAGCGAACAATACGGGGAAACCTGGATGGCGTTGTCGTCAATATCGATGTGCCGTTCAAAGGTCCGGGCCCCTTTGGCATAGGCAATCATGATGGACGAAGTCCAATCGTGATACTCATGGGTTGAGAATCCAATGGTCAGCTTCGGATACCGGTTCTTCAGAAAATCGACCTGATTAAGCTCTAGTTCCGAGTCTTCCGACGGATACAGTGACACACAGTGGTTGATCGCCAAAGGAATATTGCGATTCTCAAAAAAAGTTACGAGATCGTCCATATCCTTCAGCGAAGACCCACCCGTGGATGCGATACAGGGCTTTCGGGTCGTTGCAATCTTCTCGATCAGCATCCAGTCGTTCAGGTCCGAACTCGCAATCTTGATGATGGGAATGCCAAGCTCAACGCACAAGTCCACCGATCGCTCATCAAACGGAGTCGCCATGGGAATGCACCCCGATTCGCGAATCGCTTTGACAAGCGTTGCGAATTCCTCGTCCCTGAGCCGCGTCTTCAGTGTCTTATTCACATAGCGGATATCCGTTCGATCCCGAAAATCCCTATGAACGAATCCGTCCACATCGCGAAACTGGACCTTGATGGCTGCTCTAACATTGTTAAAGCGGACGAGCTTGGAAAACTCGGAGACTATCTTAAGGGCTCGATCCAATTTGCCCCAGTGGTTGTTTGCCATTTCGAGAACAAACAAATCCTCGAAAATATCCCTGTCAATCATGCGAAATTTTGCCTCCCGCAGAATTCAGGCAACGCGCTGAACCGGTCAATCGACCTCGCGCTCGACACTGAATCTACTGTTGTTAGTCTGCCATACCCATAGCTCGCGTGCACAAATGCGATCTGAAGTTGGACGGCGGCCAGATAATCGTCCTGGCCGTCCCCGATAACCAGGCAGGCGTCCTTGCTCAATGCATATTCATCCACCAGGGCCCGCAGCATCTCCGTCTTCGACGCAAACTCCGGCTGCCTGGAATCCTTGCTCAACATGGCCTCAAAGAGCTGCCTCAGCCCGAGCGCTTCGCAGATCTTCGTCGCGGCAAACTCCGGCTTGTTCGTGAAGAGAAACAGCTTCAGTCCTTGCCCGTGCAGCGACTGCAAAGTGGCAAGAACCGACGGAAACGCTTCTGTTTCCTTCCACCCCCAGGAGTCATACGCAATGCGAAACTCCCCCTCAAGGTCGTCCAGTTGCGCGTCCGACACAGGGGCCAGCAACTTGCGCAGTATCTGTCTCACCGGAGGTCCGACAAGATTGCGAAGTTCCGCAAGGGACACACCCGGCGCATGGTTTCGCACGGCGTATTGAATCGAAGACGCGATCCCAGGCAGAGAATCAACAAGCGTTCCATCCAGGTCGAAGATCAGGTTCTGTGGCGCAAAACCGCTTGGCATTCGTCTACTTCTTCACTTCCTCGGGAATGCCAATCATGTTTTTCGCCAGTTCCTCCTCAGAAAGGAACGGGTACATATCCTCGAGGTTCGGCGTCACAATTGTTCCGTCGGCCTGCTGCCGCGAACGAAGACGCGGCTCAAATCCCTGGCTCACGTCGAGGTGAACCTGAATGAGAGACGGACCCGGCTTTTCAAGTTCCGCAAGCACTGCCGGCAAATCACTCATCGAATACATATCGAAGCTCGAAATGCCGTACGCCTTGCCCAGTTCGACCATGGAAGGAAACGAAACCCCGGAGGTTTGCCCTTCGCCCACCAGCCGGCCAAAAAAGGACGACTGGGTAGAGCGGATAGAAAGGTAGCCGCCGTTCTCCAGGACGAATATCTTCACCGGCAGTTGATTGTGAACCACCGTCTGCAACTCCTGGACATTCATCTGAATGCTGCCATCCCCGGCCAGACAGATCACCCGCGCCCCGTCCCGCGCCACGGCAGCTCCAATCGCTGCAGGCAAATCGTACCCCATCGAAGCAGAGCCGGAGTTTGAGATCAGCCGCTGCCCCTTCTTCAAATCCGCTGCCTGATACGGCACAATGCACGCCGTCGCATTGCCGCATACCACGACATCGTCATCCTTCAGGTTCTGGAAGAGGCTGTGAATGAACCCATAGGAGTTAATCGGCGGGCCGTCTTCTTTCTGCGCATCCCGCACCACCGGATAGAGCGAGCGGCGTTCGCGGCACCACGCCAGCCACTCCTCATGATCCACGGAGGTCTTCGATATCCCGCCGCGCTCCAACTGGGCAGCCATTTCCTCCAGAAATACCTTCAGATCGCAATGAATCGGCAGGTCGGCGCGCACGGTCGGCTTGTCCAGTTCCGCGGCGTCAATATCCACCTGAATCTTGAAGGCTGCCCGCGCAAACGACTTCCAGTTATAACTCACCTGGCGAATATTCAGCCTCGAACCAAGCACCAGCAACAGATCCGAATTCTGGACCGTGAAATTGCCCGCCCGCTCGCCGATCGTTCCCGGACGGCCGCAAAACAGTTCGTCATCCGAGGCGATCAAATCATGCGTCCAGGCCGTTGTGACCGGGATGCGCAGTTGCCGAATGACCCGTTCAAACTCCGGCAGGGCGTGAGCCAGACGAACGCCCGTCCCTGCCATGATCACCGGCCGCGCAGCCCTGGCGATAAGTGCCAAAACACTGGCTACCTCCTCCGCTACGTCTTCAACCAGGCCTGAAATCGCGTCCTCGCTGGGGTCATAATGCCGCAACGTCGCGGGATCGATCTGCGCGGATTGCACATCGACAGGGATATCCAGCCAGACCGGGCCGGGACGCCCATTGGAGGCCAGAAACCACGCGCGCTCCAGATGGTAAGCAATCGATGCCGGATCCTGAACCAGCACAGCATACTTGGTGATTCCGCGGACCATGGAGATGATGTCCACTTCCTGGTCTCCCAACTGTCGCAGGTCGGTTCGCCCATAGGTCGCCATGCAGGTTTCGCGCTTCGTCTGGCCAGAAACCACCAGCATCGGAATCGAATCGGTCCATGCGCCGAAAACACCATTCAAAGCATTGATGCCGCCCGGGCCGGCCGTCACATTCAGCACTCCGGGAGTGCCGGTGACGCGCGCATAACCTTCGGCGGCAATCGCCGCCGCCTGCTCGTGATGGGTGCACAGATAGCTGATTCCGCTGGCTTTGCCAAAGGAGTCGTTGAGATGCATGGCGCCGCCGCCAGTCACCAGGAAGGCGTGGCGTACACCCCATCCCGCCAGAGTTTCAACAAGATAATCGGATAGCTTCATCATAGTCTTCATATCCCAGCGAGTCTCACTCTGACGTAGTCCGTAAGAGGACAAACGCTACACGGGCATACTCTTATAGTAACCTCCCCTACTTGAACAGGTTCAGCTAGCTCCGCATCTCACGCAACGTTCGTCTGAGAGAGTTATATTCACGACCTCGCCTGCGAATATTCGCAAGACCGATTACGCGAGACCGACCCTCACGGATTGCGAGCCCAAAACCGCAGTCATGTTGGTTCACCTGTGGTCAAGGTTGCAAGATACTGCCCTCTATTTGATGTTCGAATCATCTGTGAAGGGCAATCACAGGATCGGCCAGCACGCTCGAACCTACCGTTGCCGAGAATTACCATCCAACGGTGCACAATAGAAAGAGCCGATGCTTTCGATGCGGCAGACCACCCAGGGGGCAGAAAATCCTATACGCCAAAGCGCAAAAAACGAGAAAAGCGCCCTAAATAGGGCATGAAATTACCCATAAGCTTATTATTTTCTTATGGATACACCCAGAGATCGCTACCCCCCCCCCGTACCACTCCTTTTCTTCGCCTTTTCAAGAAAGTTGAGGGTAATTTCGCCTCGTTCTCTGTTCATGCAATTCTCCGGATGATCAGTGCCGCAGCGAGCGAAACATAGGATTCGCGCACTGTTATAGTGGTGAGCTGTAGGAAGAGATTTAGATTACGGGGCTTGAATGTCGACCGCGAAAAAGCTTTATCACCTATATGCATCAGCCTTTAATGCGAGATTCAGGCCCTGGCGCGTTTTCCAAATGGCCTCACCGGAGGCTCGCGCATCTCTCAGCCTGGAGACCCAACCAGGCTGGTTCGACATCGTTGACAGGAAAAAATGTCGCAAGATAAGGGTCAGTCGGAAGAATGCAATTTACTTACCGCATCTGGCGGATTGCTTCGACTATTACTACGGGTCAGCAACCCCAATCAGGATTTCGGCAAATGGGACCACCTTCAACGTAGTTGATTTTTCAACTCCTCGCTTTCAGGAAGTCTCCGGCTTCCCGGAATTTCCAATCCTGTGTCCCAGCTTCACAGAGCCGTATGTCACCACGCTGGAATACCTCAAGTACGCCCAGCTCAAGGCAGGCGACATCGTTCTTGACCTGGGATGCTATTCCGGTCTGACTTCCATCGCCTTTTCCAGAGAAGTTGGCCCCTCGGGAAAGGTTATCGCGTTGGAGGCGGACCCAATCAATTTTGCAGCGGCGCAGACTAACGTCGCACGCCATGTGTTGATCAACAAGATTGACAACATCGTCCTCATGAACAACGCGGCAGGATCAGGACGCGGGATGATCTCTTTCGCGTCAGACGGAACCATGGGAGCGGCCAATGCCTCCATCGTGAACGACAATCGCGGAGTCTCAGTTGAAATCGCTTCACTTGGACTTCAAGACATCGCGGATACCTGCTCCCTTGAGAGAATTGACCTCATTAAGATAGACATAGAAGGCTCCGAACTGGAAGTCCTAACAGGGGCAGAGTCGTTTTTCAAGCGTTTCCGGCCAAAGCTTATTGTTGAACCTCACACGATCGATGGCGTGTTTTCGGACAAGGCCGTTATCTCCATCCTGGAAGGCTACGGGTACCGCTGCAAGACCACTGTCCAGTCAGGGCTCGAATGGCCGCTAGTGATAGCCATCCCGGAAGCCCAATAATGGAGACATTCTGGATACAGGGACTGCACAGGAAAAACGTTGGCTAAACCACTTTCGTTCGACGATCTTGACTACATCCGCACGCGAACACGAGACCTTTGGTCCGAAATGCGCGGCCAGAGGATTTTCATCACGGGCGGCACGGGCTTCTTTGGCTGCTGGCTGGTGGAGAGCTTTCTCCACATTAATCGCGTCGAGCAACTGGGTGCACAATGTACGGTTCTAACCCGAAATCCGGCGGCGTTTGCGCTGAAGTGTCCGCACCTGGCATCTGACCCCGCCCTTTCGCTGCTGGCAGGGAACGTTTCCGATTTCCCCTTCCCCGAAGGCGATTTTCGATTTGTAATCCATGCAGCAACGGAGGCCAGCGCCAAACTTTCCGCTGAGAAGCCGCTGGAAATGCTGGACACAATCCTGCAGGGAACCCAGCGCACTCTCGAATTTGCCGCGGCTCGCGGTACGCAGAAGTTCCTGCTGACAAGTTCGGGAGCTGTATATGGCGAACAGCCCCCGTCAATCACGCACCTTGCAGAAGATTATCCAGGCGCGCCGAATCAGCTCGATCCCGCTTCTGTTTACGCCGAAGGCAAGCGGGCCGCTGAACTCATGTGCTCCATTTATGGCGCAACTCACCCTCTGGAATGCAAGATTGCTCGATGCTTTGCCTTCGTCGGCCCTCATCTCCCTCTGGGCGCCCACTTTGCCATCGGCAACTTCATTCGCGACGCCATGCGGGGTGACTCGATCCGTGTAAACGGAGATGGAACCCCGAAGCGGTCGTATCTCTACGCGGCCGATCTCGCCATCTGGCTGTGGGCGATCCTGTTCCGCGCCCCGCCACTGGAGGCCTTTAACGTCGGTTCGAATCAGGCCGTCAGCATCTCGGAACTGGCGCACACGGTCGTCGCAGCAATCGGTTCAAATGCTGAAGTTCGAATCATGCAACCCGCGACCGAAGGGGCACGAATCCGGCAGTACATCCCAAGCGTCCAAAAAGTAAGGGATCTACTCGGACTTGAGTGCGAAATAACTCTTGAAGACGCGATACGGCGAACCGTCATGTGGCATGGCTATTCCTTGGATTCGGATCATCTATAGTTCTTTATGCGAGACCACTTATAATCAGAAGGATCGCTTCGTGCTGCATTGAAGACAATCTGCCGCTAAGCGGCGATTCAGTCGGTGCCCGGAGTTGCATTTCTGTCTTTGCGAGTAGCGGCCTCGCGAGATTCTGGGGGGCGGAGTTTTCGTGAAGACTGCGGTTGGTGATAATACAGCGGTTGCTCCTCGATCGTTCCGAGCCCAACTCAAGCACTGGTTGGGATTGGACAGCGCTATCGCATTCACCGTGATGGCACGCTTCTGGTCAGCCACCGCGGGCGTTGTGACGGTGCTGCTGATCGCACGGTTCCTCACACCCAAAGAACAGGGCTACTACTACACTTTCTCCAGCCTTGTAGCGCTTCAAATCGTTTTCGAACTGGGATTTTCGTTTGTTATCTTGCAGTTAGCAGCCCATGAACGAGCCCAACTGACTTTTCTGCCAGACGGTGAAATTGCGGGCAATGCAATTTCCCATGCGCGCCTGGCATCCATACTGCAAAAGTCCGTACGCTGGTATTCAGTCGCGGCCGTGCTCATGGCGCTGGCATTGCTTCCGACCGGATTCTATTTCTTCATCGTAAATAAACACGCGGGAGCTGAAGTTGCCTGGAAGCTTCCCTGGTGCCTCCTGGTGCTTGCGGCGGCGCTCATCTTCCAGCTCGACCCCGTGTTCTCGTTCCTTGAGGGATGCGGGTCCGTCTCGCAAGTTGCCCGAATGCGGCTTGGCCAGGCTATTCTTGGAAGTCTTCTGGCATGGACAGCAATGGCGACCCATCACGGGTTGTTCTCCCCTTCAATGATGATCCTGGGGCAGGCTACTGTGGGATCGGCATTTCTGCTCACCTCGCCTCGACGACGGCTGCTGAAGAATCTTCTTTTTTATAAAGTAGGCGAACATTTTGTCGGCTGGCGGCGCGAGATCTGGCCGTTCCAATGGAGAATCGCCATCAGCTGGCTCTGCGGATACTTCATCTTCCAATTGTTCAACCCGGTTCTGTTTGCCTACCAGGGACCAATCGCCGCCGGCCGCATGGGAATGTCGCTCAGCATTGCGACCTCCATCGGAGCAGTGGCAATGGCCTGGATGAACACCAAGGCGTCGCCCTTCGGCAGCCTGGTTGCCCGCGGCGAGATCGCCGCACTCGACTCCCTGTTCTTTCGCACGCTCTGGCAATCGACAGCTCTCCTTGCCGCTGGAGCCACAGCTTTCTTCGTGGTTCTACTTGTTGCAAGCTATAAGCTCCCGCATCTCGCCATGCGCGTTCTACCGCCGTGGACATTCGCGCTGCTGCTGCTCACCACAATCATGAATCACATCGTTTTCAGCGAGGCGCTTTACCTGCGCGCACACAAACGCGAACCCTTCCTGGGACAAACGGTGGTAACAGCTATCGTTCTCGGCTGCACAACTTTCCTTCTCGGCAAATTTTCAGGCGCAAATGCCGTGACGGTGGGTTACTTCGCCATCGGCATAATTCTCGGGTTCCCATCCGCAACGTACATCTTCATTCGCAAGCGCCGGGAATGGCACAATCACACCATAGGAGTGAAGGCTTAGCGTTCATGAAGGCCAGATACGTATGATCGAGGAAATCCAAGCTAAAACTGATTCCCGGCCAGTGCTGACAATAGCCATCCCGACATACAATCGGGCGCGCTACCTGAGAGAACTGCTATCCGTCCTCTTCGATCAACTCGTCGCCGAACCGCGCGTGGAGCTGATTATCTCCGATAACGCTTCGCCCGACGAAACGCCTCAAGTAATCGAGGAATTCGTGAAGCGCGGACTTCCACTGAGGAATATTCGCAATAAGACCAATATCGGTGCGGATGCAAACTTCATGCAGTGTTTTGAACAGGCGCAGGGAAAGTATTTCTGGCTCTTCGGCGATGACGATGTCATTGTTCCAGGCGGAGTCGCTCGAATACTCGCGTTGCTGGATCGACAGGATTACGCGATAGCTTACGTAAGCACATACGAGTTCCGCAATGATTACGTAACAGAGAGAACTTGGGACAAATTTGGAAGGATTGCAGAACCACTTACGGGCGGACTCGAGTTAATTCGGAGAATTGGCGCTATGGTGACATTCATAAGCGCAATGATAGTGAATAAGGACCGCTATCTTAATTCTGTGCATCCCCCCATGGACCGTCTCATCGGGACGAATTTGATGCAATTGGGATACCTCCTCCCGGTAGTTGCTTCGAGTGTGAGTAATCTGTATATCTGGGAACGGATTGTTGGAGCCAGGGGTGGAAACTGCAGCGGATGGGGAGCTTGTCAGGTATTTGGAATCAATCTCAAACGTGTAGCTGAACAATATATAGGTGATCGAAGAGACATCGTGACAGCACTTTGCAATCATACACTACAGAACTGGTTCCCGGGTACAATCATGGAGTCTCGCGAAGGCACGGGGAGCCAATTGAATTCCGAAAATATGTGCGAATTACTCGAGCCAATCTATAAGACGAATGGACGCTATTGGTTCTATGTCTATCCGTTAATTAAACTTCCGCTTGCCATGGCACGTTTGTGGTATTCGTTCGTCCGAGTCTTAAATCGCGTCATACGCGTTATTCCGATGATGCTTCGATATTGGTTTCGGAACGAACGAATCGTCCAAAATCAAATTAATACGCCGTCTGCACCTGAGATGCAAAAACAGGTCGCACCTTAAGCCGATGCGAATCTCGATCGCAATGTGTACCTACAATGGCGGGAAGCACCTGCAACAACAGCTGGATAGCTTTTCCAGACAGACTTGTCCACCATGCGAATTAGTCGTATGCGATGACGGATCAGAAGACAACACACTGGACCTTATCCGCAACTTTGCCCGGACAGCCGGATTTCCCGTTCGGATATTCGAGAATCAGCATAATCTTGGCACCACCAAGAACTTTGAAAGAGCAATTGGACTTTGCGAAGGAGACTTGATAGCTCTAGCTGATCAAGATGACGAATGGCTGCCCCACAAATTGGAAATCTTTGAACGTCTCTTCAATAATTTTCCATATGCTCTCGCAGCATTTGGCGACGCGGATCTCATCGATAGTCACTCCGTCTCAATCGGTGGCAAACTTTGGAGGAGTGTCCACTTTTCGCCGGCATCTCAGGTTTCGTACTTAGATACTCGCATTCTAAGCACTCTATTCAAGCTGAATAACGTGGCCACTGGAGCAACCATGGTTTTTCGAACTTGCTTTCGCAGCAAGTTTGTTCCGATACCTGACTCGTGGGTGCATGACGCATGGATTGCATGGCTTGCAGCCCTTGAGAGCGGTTTGGCCGTACATCCAGGTGTGACAATTTCGTATCGCATTCATTCGCGACAGCAGCTTGGTTTGGAGAGCCGATCTTTTTCCGCTCGTTTGGCATTCGCAAAAAGAAACGGACGCCAGGGACATCTTGCGCTAATCGATCGATTTACAGACCTCAAGCGATATTTGCGCCAAAGAGAGCACGACGATGAGTATTCTGAATTGATTTCAGAGATTGAAGGGAAAATCCTACATCTCACTGCTAGGTCCTCTCTGCATGCCTCGCTACTTCGACGGGTCTGGTCGATCCTCAAGTTATGGCGCGGTTATGAACGATATGCGCGTGGTCCTATCAGCATGCTTCGAGATATGTTCTTCCCATCGGTTCACGAAAACCCTTCTGCAAATTGATAGGTCAGACTCATCCGACCGCGTACGTTGAACGCAATGCGCTGCAGGAATTGCAAATGTGTGATGACCGAGCTAAACCGTCAGGGATACTCCCGTGGTCGACTCCCAATATAGGATAACCGTATGCGAACCTGCGTCATCCTTCTCAACTGGAATGGGTGGTCCGACACGATTGAGTGCCTGGAGTCACTTTTTCGACTCACCTCTAAGGATGTCGGAGTCGTAGTTTGCGATAATGGATCCCGCGACAACTCACTCCAAAGAATTAAAGCGTGGGCCAGAGGCGAGATCAAGGCCACCTCAGAAAGCCCACAACTCTCGAGACTAACTGTTCCAGCTGTTCCGAAACCGATACCTTACGTGGAATTGAGCCGAGAACAAGCTGAGTCCGGAGCCGTGACGGTCCAGGAGTCGCTCACTTTGATTCAGAACGGCGCGAATCTTGGGTTCGCCGCAGGCAACAATGTAGGACTGCGATACGCCTTGGGTATCAGTGACTGCCAACACTTTTGGCTCCTCAACAACGACACAGTGGTTGAGCCTGACGCTCTGGAAGCTCTCGTCCGAGAAATGAATGAGCACCCCAAGGTTGGCCTTTGCGGTTCCCTGAACCTTTCCTACCACGACCCCGAAGACATCCAGGCGTTGGGAGGCAAGACATACAACCGCTGGACATCCCGAGTGGACAAGTTGCCCAAATTGACTCGAGAAGAATTGGATTCCTCTGCCCCTGCGATAGACTTCGTCAATGGGGCGGCCACCATGGTAAGCCGGACCTTCCTCGAGGAAGTGGGGCTGATGGAGGAATCATATTTTCTCTATTTTGAGGAGTTGGACTGGGCAATGCGCGCTAAGGGGAAGTTCGCGCTAAGCTACGCACGCGAAAGTGTGATTTACCACAAAGAGGGAGCGTCCATCGGGTCCCATCCGGACCGGATAAAACGCAGCCTGGTTTCGGACAAGTACCTCTCGCGAAGCAGAGTTCTGTTTACGAAGAGATTTTTCCCTTGGGCTCTCCCATCTGTCTTGGCATCTGTTTCTCTCGCCGCAGTGGACAGGTTTTGGCATGGGGATAGGGAGCGAGCACTGGCTATGCTTACGTTCATGCTGCAAGGATTGACAATACCGACTTCTGGAAAGAAGCACAGATGACTCCCCTAGGATATATCCTTCTTCCCGTCGGTTTCGCAGGGCTCTTGTTATCCGCCAAGTGGCTTTATCGACTGTTTGTTTTCTGGACTCTGTTCTCCGCCTCGTCTGCTATAAACTTGGGCGATAGTGACAGCGGCTCAGCCTTGCAAGTGTGGATGGTTTTTGCTTTTTTATGGCTTCTCCGCTTATTGCTCGAACGCCTTTCGACGCTTTCTTTTGCAATCGATCGTCGAGTCCTTCGTTTGTGCCTTTGGCTAATTGGGTTTCTGGCTGTTGCGGGCATATCCCTCGTCATGCCGGCTTATATCAACGGCCGCTTGACAATCTCTTCTCCAATCCTCGGCGAAAACACAGAGACGCCGCTCTATCTCAGCTCGCACAATGTCACTCAACTGCTGTATCTGGTGTTTGGTGGTCTTGTCGCGATTTGCGTGGCGCATGTTAATCTGCGTGATGAAGATAGGCACGAGACCGAAAAAGTAATCATGATCTCGGCAATCTTCATCTCAATCTGGGGTCTCTTTCAGTTCTTCTGCAATGTTACGGGCATGCCTTATCCGGACTTCATATTCAACAACTCTGGATCGGCTTCGGGTAAGGGCTTCTTGCAAACGCTGGATAACGGAATCAGCAGGGTTTCTTCAACCGCCGTAGAGCCTTCCGTCCTGGCGCAGAGTCTGATCACACTGTTGCCACTAACTCTTCCCGCCTGGCTCAGGAACGGCTCCGTATTTTCTGTACCGATCGACCGACTAGCCTCTTTATTATTCCTTCTCCTTTTGCTGCTGAGCACATCCTCCACGGCTTATGTTGGCGTGTTCATTTTCGGTGCATTGCTCGTACCTCTGTTGGTACGAACTCGTGCCATCTCTAAAGGAAAGGCAATTCTGCTAATCGTGATTGGAGCTCTGGCCACCACGGGTCTATTGGCTGCAGCCGTGCTTTCTGTTCCTATTGTGGGTGAGATGGTAAACTCCGCCATTCTAAGCAAGTCGACCTCGGGTTCCGGCATCGAACGCGCGATGACGATTGCTCTCGCCTATGGGTACTTTGTGCAGTACCCGATTCTGGGAATCGGGTGGGGTAGTGCGACATCGCATGATCTCATCATCAAACTCTTGTCCAACGTAGGCATTCTCGGAACGCTTGCGTTCCTTGGTGCGATGTTTTCGGTGATACGCGCTGATTGGCGAGCGTTAGATTCGTTACGCATTCCTTCAAGTCTCTCCCGCTCGGCTTGGTTCCTCAGCCTCGCCGTCTTCCTAGCCACAAGCATACTGATCGAATTCCCGCTGGTATTTGGAAATTTCTGGCTTGTTGTCGGTATGGCGATTGCAGTGAGTTGGAAATCAGACGGGGCACAAGAAAGAAAACATGGTTTGGAATCAGCATGAATCCGAAGATCATTTTGGTTACGGGATCGGCCCCTCCGGATCCCTGCGGAATTGGGGACTACACCGCGTCACTGGCTGACTCACTAGAAAACGCAGGACAACAAGTGGAAGTGTTTTGCCATCGAGATTGGAGCCTGACCGGGACATCGAAGGCACTATTGAACCTAGTGGCAGCGCGTAAGGCATTGGTACATATGCAATATCCTTCTCTGGGATATGGATACAGTCTCGGTCCTCAGTTATGTCTCTTGGCCAGACAGGGCATTGTAACCATTCACGAATTTAGCCTTGCCCATCCCCTCCGCAAGCTTTCGCTATTTCCCTTCACGTTGCGCTCGCCCTGTATTGTAATGCCATCTCAATTTGAAAGAGATGCTTTAGTGCAGAGGATGCCATGGGCAAAGAGTCGAGTACGAGTCATTCCTATAGGCAGTAATATCTATCCCCATGCCGCCCCTCAGATGGACCGCGAACAAAGCGTTATATACTTCGGCTTGCTCACCCCAAGGAAGGGGCTCGAAGATTTTCTGGAGTTTTCCCGGCAGGTTCGCGCGAATAACCTCAATTGGAATCTGCTTGCCATTGGAAGGATCTTCCCGGGCCAGGAAGCCTATGCGCAGAGTCTGATTGCTTCCCTCGCGGCGTATAAAGTGCAATTGATCTTAGATCGGAGCGCTGACGAAGTTTCGGATCTCTTGTCAAAAGCAGGACTCGCCTACCTGCCATTTCCCGATGGAGCGTCTGAGCGACGAGGGTCTTTGAAGGCAGCTTTGGCGGCGGGAGTTCCGTGCATCACAACAAGCAGTGCTCAGACTCCGCTCGAACTGGCCCAATCTGTGGTGTTGGCTGCCTCTCCATTCGAGGCTGTCGAAGTCGCCAGACGCCTGATGGCATCCGAAACTGAACGATTCCGGCTTTCGCAACAGGCCACAGAGTATGCGCGGCAATTCTCCTGGGAAACCATCGCGGCATTGCATATTAATATGTACCGGGAATTGGGCGGCGCTTCGTGAGTGTTTATGAAAGCGATCCCTCTCGAATGCAGCAAGTCTGCACATGTAAAATATCGAAGCTAACGCAGTAGTCTGAATTGTTGTCGTCCAACATGAAAACTAATTACGCCCGGAAAGGCTAACCTTCATGAAGAAGCTCTATTCTCTGGCATTGATTCTTCTTCCACTGGTTTTCCCAGGAATCGCGTTCTCGCAGGTGACGTTACCAACTAACAATGGAGATATCGGTGCCCAAATTAATGCAGCCGTCGCCGCGCTGCCTGCCAATGGCGGAAAAATTGTGATCGAAACCCCAGTCAGTGGGCAATGCTATTCCTTCAGTGTTCCAATTGTGCTCTCGAAGGCTATCATTCTCGCGGGCCAAGGGCCGTCAACGTGTCTGAGCTTCACCGGCTCCGGAGTGGCCGTCAGCTTGTATGGAAATAGCACAGCATTCCCATCAGGAGGTATCTATGCAGATGGATTTGGCCTGCGAGACCTAACTTTGCTGGGCTCTGGAACTGGAAATGGCCAGACTGGTATCGCGCTCGGCGGCACTAGTAATTCAGTAGGTTTTTATGGATCAGGTCTGACCATCAGCAACTTCGGATTAGGGCTGCAGTTCCAACGCGGTGTTTGGAACTTCAAAATCGAACACTCAATCTTCTCGCAGAATGCCCAGAATGTTCATTGGGCTTCTTCTCTCCATTTCGGAGGAGAAAATATGGAATTTGACAGCGTCACATTCACAGGCGGCACATTTACCAACTCTGTAGAATTTGACGACTATACAGATAGCGATTTCAGTAACCTGAATAATTTAACGTTTGTCTCGTGCAACTTCGATGATGCTCAATTAGTAATCAATAACGGGGCGGGATCTATCAGACTATATGCCCCGCACTTTGAAAATCCAGGGAGCGGATCCGGAACTGAGCCATTTGTGCGACTTAGTGCTTACACTGCTGCGACTGATGTGGTAATGGATGGACCGGATTTCTACAATGACCAGAACAACCCGTATCCCCCGTCATTCATTGAGTTGGATGGCGGCCCCACTGTAACAATTACTCAGATGCGCTCCGTGAATTTGGATGGCTCAAAAAATGTACCCACAAACCTGCTGATCAACGGCTCGCCATATTTGACCTTAATTGCTGACGCGCCCCTGAGAGCGGCACAGGCGCAATATGTTATAGCATCTGGAAACCCCTATATTTGGGTTTTGGGCGGCCAGGACGCCACAGACCAAGTAACCTCACAGGCCCCCTTCTCCTTTAGCCAGACCTACGGATCGGATGGTCAGTCCCCTGTCGTACAAATAGGGGGCGATGGGTACGACCCGATCGTAGGCTTTAACTTATGGACTGGAACCGGGAACTCTTACTACGGTATGCAACTCCGCGAAACCGGACCAAACGAGCTTGATTTTTGTTCCAATGGAGCGGCCGCCATCGGGGCCGGTACGTACAATTGCAATGCAGGGGTCGTGAACGGCGTCTTCAAGAGCACCGTGCCTGACGGTACTCCACCCATTGTGGTCACGAGCCATACTCCACCTGTAAATCTGAACGCATCGCCTGCGACCTATAATTCGTCTGGCTCCCAAATCCTGAACCCGCATATCACTACTGGCAAGGTCATTCTTCCGCCAAGCGGGCAGGCCACCGTCCCGTTTGCATCGGAGGCGCGATTCTCTCAGACGCCGACCTGCACGATAAGCTACCAGACGGGCGCCCAACTTGTTGCGCCTCGGATGCTGTCGTCAAATCCATATCCAAATCAGATCGTCGTCTTCGGGCAACCTTACATCGGTGTCTACTTTATCTGTATCGGAAATTGACAAAATCGGAAAATCTAATCGTCTGCTTAATTTGGCCGTGGGATGAACTACTCCCACGGCATTTCACTGCTGGAAATGAAATCAGCTTATCTATTCTCGTAGAGCGGCTCGAAGAGCTTCCATGCGCTCGCGCGAACCCGGATCCTGATTCTTTTCGCGAATTCCATTAAAGAAGACGCACCACGCGCAAGCCATGAAAAAACTAAGCACCGCAACTGCAGCAACTGTGATAGTGCGTTTCGGGAAAGATCTATTATCTGGCGGTATCGCCAGGTCGACAACCTGAATTATGGAACCCTGACGTGCTTCATCGAGCTTGGCGATCTCAAACTGCTTGCCAATGAGCTCTGAGATCGTCTCGTAGTATCTCAGATCACGCAGACTGCGTATGTACTCCATCCCCGCTTCTGGAATCTTGCCCTTCGGCATAATCAAGTCCGTATTGTCCCCTTGGCCCGTGCCAGCGAGTTGCGCGAGTTGGGACTTGAGGGCCGCAAGTTGCTGCTGGGCCAATACGACGTCTGGATTGTCTTCCGTGGCATACGAGCGCATCCCCTGGAGCTGAACCTCTTTCGCCACCACCTGTGCCCGCAGATTCGCCGCAGACTCGATCAGCGATCGCGACTGGCTGTCAATTTGCAGCACGCCAGTTGACTGCTCGGTATGTTTCATTGCCTCTTCGGCCTTAGCCAGGTTCTCGTTTGCCTCAAGCAACTGCTGCTGGAAAAAAGTACGGCGCTGCGATGCCTCGGTGATCGCCAAAGTGGCGGACAACTTTCTAAATTCATCGACATAGCCGTTGGCGAACTCGGCTGCCATCTTGGGATCGCGGTCTGAGAAAGTAACTCGAATCAGCCCGTCCTTAGCCCCAAGAATCACGGTAGAATGTCCCTCCAACGCGGCACGCGCCTGGGACAACTTCTTTGCGTGGTACCGTTCCATGAGGCCAAAACGTCCTATCATGGCATCCTCGATCGTTCGGCTCCGAAACAGTGCAATATACATGTCGCTCGGGTTCTTGATACCCAGACCCGCGCCCGCGACGGACGCAAGAGCACTTGCACCTCCCCCTCCCAGTTGGCCAAGCAACGCGGAACTCATTGAGGAGTTCTGCGCGGGTGGCAAAAGCACAGTCAACGCCGTGAATTTGCTTGGGACGACCATCACAAAAATGACGGTCAAAATTACCGCTCCTAGAGTAAAACCCGCAATGAATCTCCGGCGACGCGCGAGGATGATTAAAACGTCCAGCAATTGAAGAGCTTCCGGGGATTTACCTAGCGTCTGTGCTTCGCGGACCTCTTCGTTGATCGCTTCAACCTTCATGCGGACTCACTCCCAATCGCTATCTTATCAACCATCGGGCAAACTCTCTAAGATTCAGGCCTGTAGGAAATTCGCGCTCAATCCTCTCGCGCTATTGAGTTCTCCTTTGACTCGTGTTGATCGAGGCAGAAGGCAAACGGGCTGCCATGGTGCATCAAATAGCGATTCCACCACTTCCTAGTTCATCTTCATGCCGGGCATGACGGAGTGATCCATGTTGTCGTGGCCCTCACCGTCATCGTCCGTGGACCAGATTCTCTTTGAATCAGTCTCATACGGGTAAACGTGCACCATCCATCCGAAAAGGTGAGGATGAAATTCGCCGCCCGCCGCTTCGCAGGCTTCCTTAGTAGTGATGGAGCCCAATAGTCCGAACTTCGCCTGCGGACCAAAGTATTCGGCCCGGTGCCCGGTGGGCGCTTTACAGAAGTTGATATGTTGGTGCCAGCGCGCAATGCTCAGAGGAATCCGGTTATCTAACTCATCCTCGGGTGCATCGACCCGATCGGTATACATTGCGCCGATGAGCTTGTACCCTCCGCCCGCAGTTTTCCGGTACAAGAGCGAGGTCGGTTTGAGCGGATCGAAGTGAGACCACGCCTCGCGCCCGTCCTCGTACTTTGTAAAGTGATATTGGGGTTGAGGAATATCAGGAAGAAAGATCTGATAACCGTCAGCCAAAGCCTTGTGATAATCCTGGTAAGGAGCCATGGCGGCCTTCGCGGCCTCAACGACCACGTCTGCCTTTTGCTGATCGCCAAGCTTCGCCGTCCTGAGCGAAGTCATGTACATGTGGCCCGACATGTGCGCCATTCCTCCGCCCGGCTGATCCCGTTCCGACGCACTAGTTTGGTCGGAAGGCAGCGCTTGGCTAACCAGCCCCATAGCCGCACCTGCTACGAGACCAAGGTTGGAGCACACGCACCAGACTTTCCTACGCCACGATGAAAACCCGAGAATTCGCTGAAGTTGGCTGGCCACGGTCCACCTCCGAGACTCTGGCACTCGCTTGCTTGGAAGTCACTACTACGCGCGCTCCACCCGGGCAACTCCCGAAATATCCATATATTTGCGCTTTCCTGATCTTATTAGACACCCTTTCTGGAATTCTGGGGTCGCTGGCTAACAGCGGAATCCACGTCGAAAATGACTCGCACCGCGAGCCCTGTTCGGGAACTCGTAGAGTATCCCTCCTACTTAATTTTGGAACTCCGCCGGGCCCGTTCGATCAAATTCGCAGGAAGATCTTCCTCCTGTACATCCAATAGAGAACAAGCCAATAGATCGACATCACGGCAATCCCAAGCATCAGCGGTTCGAGTCCCGGCCCGAAGAGTCGAAAGACACCGTAACCAAGGTTGATATGTAAATTTTCGACAATAAAGTCTTCCCATAGATGCGCAATCAGATATGCGGCAATTGAATTCATTCCCACAACCACCAGCGGGAATGCCCATCGTCGTTGGGATTTCACTTCGACTACCCAGGAAAATGCCGCGAGGAAATAAAAACATATGCCTCCGCTGAATAGCGTCCAGCTCGGCGTCCAAATCCGTTTGACAACAGGACATATGCCGGTCAGGTGAAGCAGGAGACCAGCAATTATCAGCAACGTTCCCGCGATCAGGAAACGCTTCATTGGAATCTTCGGCGCGTCTGAGCGAAGCCATTCGCCCGCTTGAAGTCCGAGGAGCATTGTGCCCAGAGTCGGTATGAAGCTCAGAGTCAGATAGCCACCGCCGTTGTAGCGGAACGCCGCTTCCCGGGGAAAGAGATTGAGGAACCAGACATCCACGGCCTGGCCAAGATTGCTGTTCTTATTCCAGTGCGAGGCAAACCCGCTGAAATTGTGATGCCAGCCCAAAGGAACGCCAACGGCTGCGTAATTGAAACCGGGCCCGGGAGCTGGATAGAGCGCCCACGCCAGCCAATATCCAAAGAGTATCGTTGCCAGCGCCGCCCATTGCGATTTGGACTTGCAGAATGCGAGTAGAAAAGCGAATGTGTATCCCAGACCAATCTGCGTGAGCGTGTCCTCAAAGGTAAAGTTCGTCTGCGCGCTATGAGTGGAGCGAAGAAAGATACCAAGGGCTATTAACACGAGGCTTCGCCACAGCGTATGCAATAGAAGCTTGCCAAAGCTCTTTCCCTTACTCAAACGGCTGTTGATGGAGTAAGGAAGAGCGACACCGACCAGGAAGGTAAAGGACGGCTGGATCATGTCGTGAAGGCCCATTCCAGCCCATTCAACATGCGTCTGGTTGTAGGCAAGAACATGCCAGAAGAGACTATCCGGATACGACCTTGCGACAGCAGCGAATTGCAATACTTCGCCCATCATGAGCAGCATCACGAGCCCGCGATAGGCGTCCACAGCGGCATTGCGTTGCGGCGCGGTCTTCGCAATCAATCTCTCCACGTCTGATGGGAGAGCCTCAGCGGCCTCCATTGTAACTATCTCGGACATGCATGTCGCCTTTACCGGTTGTTTTGCTTTCCGGTCTTGCAATAGGCTCTCGCAAAATCAGGAAAGTTATCGAAGTTCGTAAGGTAGCACAGGTCATTTCGCCAGAGCCACAAAAGAATTCAGAAGCAATTTCAGCGATCGCAAAACGAGAAATGAACTTCCTTCGTATCCAGCAAATGTATAGTGGTCGAGTGGCAGAATCTGACCGGCATCCAAAGCCGTACATGCCGCACCCATATCAGGAGAAGCATGAGCGACGATACGTCCAATCCCATCGCTGACTTGTCGCGGAGGGAGTTCCTTCGTTTCAGTAGCCTGACTGCCGTTGGCTTGACCATGCCGGCAATGCAGGCCGAATCCCCAACTTCGCACCCGTCCACCATGATCGGAATACCGTTCGCGCCAGTCGATCCGAAGATCGGCATCATCGGCACAGGTGGCAGAGGCACAAGCCTGCTGCAAAATCTCCTCGCCGCCGATATCAAGGTTCACGCGCTATGCGACGTTGTGCGTGAGAAGGCGGAGCACGCTCAATCGCTGGTCGTGAAGTCCGGACAGAGCGCGCCCGAACTTTATACCAACGGCGATCATGCCTTCGAATCTCTTGTAGCCAGAGAGGATCTGAACCTCGTTATCATCGCGACGCCCTGGAACTGGCATGTGGAGATGGCCGTCGCAGCCATGACGCACGGAAAGCATGCCGCGGTCGAGGTTCCGGCTGCCACATCGATCGAAGACTGCTGGAAGCTCGTCGACACCTCCGAGCAAACCCGTCGCCATTGCATCATGCTTGAGAACTGCTGTTATGGATACAACGAAACTCTGATCCTCAGGATGATCCACGAGGGGTTGTTCGGCGATCTGCTCTACGGCGAAGGCGCATATCTTCACGACCTGCGGGAAGAGCTCTTCTCCAGCAAGGGAGAAGGCTTGTGGCGGCGTGGCTTTCACACCCAGCGAGACGGCAACCTGTATCCAACGCACGGGCTAGGACCTGTTGCCAATTACATGGGCATTCAAAGAGGCGATAGCTTCGACTACATCGTTTCGATGAGCACGCCACAACGCGGACTGGACGAATACCGAAAGGCGCATGTGCCATCGTCCGACGCAAGATGGGCCGAACGCTATGTAACCGGAGATATGAATACGTCGCTTATCAAGACTGCGAAAGGTCTCACAATTACCCTGAAACACGACACCTCAAATCCACATCCTTACGATCGAATCAACGTGATTGGCGGAACAAAGGGCGTCTTCGCGGATTACCCGTCGCGCATCTACTTCGACGGACAGGCCGGCGGCGAATCCTGGAGTAATCTCGATAGCTGGAAGGAACATGAGCACCCACTCTGGAAACAGGAAGGTGAGATTGCGAAGAAACTCGGCGGTCACGGAGGGATGGATTACATCATGCTCTATCGTCTGATGCAGTGCTTGCGGGACGGTCTGATCCCCGATATGGACGTGTACGATGCAGCAGCCTGGTCCGCGCCAGGGCCACTTAGCCGGGCTTCCGTCGCAAGCGGCAGCACGCCGATGAAATTTCCCGACTTCACCCGTGGACGATCGCGCGAGCGCTCCGCCTCGCAGATAGCTATCCAGAGCTAGCTCACAAGAAATTAAGTGTCAACGGATGCGACGACTCACAGAACCGGGCCATATAACTTAGCCGTGTGGCCCAACAAGAGAACAATCAGACCAGGCTCATCTGTAACGGAATATAGCCACAATCCCGGACAACATTCCGAGCGCTACTATCTCGGTCGCGAGATTTATATCAATTTGCCTGGCCCGCGCGAAAATTCTGACCGTAACCGGTGGAATTCCGTTAGGGTCGAAGAGCGCACCGCCATAGAGCCTGCGGGTGAGAAACGCGGACAGGCAACTCACCATCGGGATAGCAGCCATGGCTGCGGCGATATAGAAACAGCTCGTCATATAGGGACCCGGCAGCAGGACAATCACAATTCCGAGACCTGATAGAAACGCGCAGCTAGATGCCTGCCATACAAGATGGAATCGTGCATGGCGTGTCCAGGATGGATTGGTGGCATGAGTCCGGTTCAGGTCGACCCCCAGCGTCGCGAGTCCTTGGACACCGCTTAGCAGCGCCAGCAGAGCTCGTGCGATCACTTGGTGGCTCATCGTTGTTCTCCTTGGGTTGCCAGACCTTACGCCGGGTTACATTCGATGAACCGATCTAACGGTCAGTTTGCAGTCGCTAGTCTTGAAACTGCATTCTCGGTTTTCTGACCGGACGAAAGAGGCAGCCTTACCTGAATCATCGCTCCACCCTGACTGCGATTCAATGCCTCAACGGTTCCGCTGTGAGTACGCGCGACAGCCTCCACAAATGCGAGGCCCAATCCGTGCCCTTTGGAGCCTTTGCCTTTCACGCGGCACTCAAACAAATGCGCACTGATTTCAGTATCAAAGCCTGGGCCGTTATCTTCCAGGATCAACTCCGCGTGACCATCCACAAGTTGCAGCCGGCTCGTCACTACGCACCCAGCGGGAAGGTGCTTCAGTTCATTATCCAGCAGGTTTGCAATCATGCGATGGATCAACGCAGCATCTGCTTCTATCTTTAGAGAACCCGCACTAATTAGCCTGATTCGCAAGCCCCTCTCCGACATGCATGGCTCGTACAGATCGACCATCGATCTGAGCAAATCATCCAGATCTATTTCTGTCCGTGTCAATCGCAGGGCATCCGCTTTCGCTTCGGCCACATCTAGAGACGTGTTCAGAAACTCGGTTAATCGATCCAGTTCTTCGATGGCTGTAACGATCGGCTCAGATGTCTCGCCAAGACTCGGATCAGCATGCCTCGGATCGGTGAGAGACATCTCCAGCTGGCCTCGAATCGCAGTTAGCGGGCTCCTGAGGTCGTGGGCGAGTGAATCTGTAATCGAATGCAATTGATGCATCGAATTCTCGATACGATCAAGCATCCCATTCAGGGTCAGTGCCAGGTGCGCTACTTCATCATTGCGCCCGGTGGTTGGGACGCGAGTATGAATATCGGAATGGCCGATCCTGGATGCGGCTTCACTGATTCTGCGAACATGACTCAACATCCGCCGCGTAGTGAAGAAAACGATCAAGAAGCCAAGTAGCACGATCAGGAGCCACAATAGAAAGAAACGAGAGCGAAGACTTCTCAGTACGCGGAGCTCATCACGCTCAGAGAGTCCTAGATAAATCCGGCTCCCATCTTGCATGCGAACGGATGCGACCCGAAACGGAATGGTAAAACCGCTCACCCGTAAATCAGTGGGGTGATCCGGCGCAATTTGAGTCGAACGAATTGCGCGCAGATTGGGCTCTCCCGTACCGGTGCCTACCCATAACCGCAGCGAATCATCAGGGCCTGCCTGGAGAAAAAAGACCGAGTCATTCCGCGCGCCATCACCATTGGATTGCAGCTTGTTCGGTACCTCGCGACCTGCCAGCTCTGCGACCTCCCTGACGACTCGGCCATACAAAGCATCTTTCGGTGTCCGAGCGGCGACATCACCAAGAACTTCGACCTCGCCCGCCAACCACGCGTCGCTCCTCCTCTGAATGTCATTGGCGACAAATCGATGAAGGAAAACGAAAACGACCATCGTGCCAAATGCAAAGGCGAGCGTAGCCCAAAGAGAAATCCTCCAAGCTGCCGATCGAAATACGGGTCTACTGAT
The DNA here is from genome assembly GCF_025685625.1 of Acidicapsa acidisoli. Lineage (NCBI taxonomy): Bacteria > Pseudomonadati > Acidobacteriota > Terriglobia > Terriglobales > Acidobacteriaceae > Acidicapsa > Acidicapsa acidisoli. Next base: position 2,366,282 of record NZ_JAGSYI010000001.1, on the reverse strand, counting down.
CCTTGAGGACATAACCTACACCTCGCAAGGTTCGAATCAACGGAGTCTGCCCCTTGCCGTCTACCTTGCCGCGTAAACGGTAAATATGGACATCAACGACATTGGTATCGGGCTGAATTCTCATTCCCCAAACCTGATCGAGAATCATCGAACGCGTCACGACGCGGCCGGCATTCCTGCAAAGATATTCCAGGAGCGTGAACTCCTGGGGAGTAAGCTGAAGCGCGTGACCGGACCGGAAAGCCTCATGCCGAAGCAGATCCAGTTCGAGATCGAGGACCCGCAATTTGGTAGCCTCACCTCCGGAAGAGCTGTTCCGTTTGAGCAAGTTCCGCAGCCTTGCGATCAACTCTGCCAGTGCGAAGGGCTTCGTCAGATAATCATCCCCACCGTGCTCCAAGCCTCTTACGCGGTCGTCTACTGACCGGCGCGCAGAAAGAATGAGCACTGGAGCGGTGACTCCAAGTTGCCGCAGACGCAAAATCAGGGATATACCGTCTTGGTCCGGTAGGCCGAGATCAACAACTAGTACGTCGTACTCGCCTTCTATCGCAAGTTGCTCGGCACTCCTGCCGTCGGAGGCGGCATCGACGAAATACCCAGCCTCTTTCAGCGAGCTCTTCAGGAAATTTTGGATGTCAATTTCGTCTTCAACGAGCAGAAGTCGCATAGTTGGATATTAGTCCAATTGGCAGACAAATATGAGTTGCACTCTACAATCCCGCAGTACTCTAATCCGACTTTTTGACGAAGCAAAGATGAAGGGCTTGTCATTCAATTGTTATCACCCTGTCATGCTCAAACCATAGTTCACGATCATTGCATATTCTGAAAGAGCGGGCGATGATAAAGCGTTGATTGATCAGTGGTCGGCAAAGTGAATGCAGCTTGGTTCCTGCTTTGACGCGCCCACACTGGCCATTATCAATGCCAGAGAAACAGGCTCTCCATCCGAAGCATCAGGCAAGATGAACAAATCGTCATAGAATCCACAGACTGGTCGTGCTCCCAATCGAACTGAAAATCCGTCTCACAATTAGAGCTGATGACAAGGAAGTTCTATAAAGACCCTGCAAACACGGCTTCAAGAATGGAAAGATTGACAAATCGTCGAAAGAAAATCGGCATCAAATCGAGGGCGGCAAGGCATATGGATGTATTGGATAGAGGTTTATTCGAAAGAGACTTTCGGTCCTTTCTGCCCCTCCCCGAAAATCTTGACCGGCATTTTGAAGAAGCCTTGCGTCATGTGCTCGACAACCCGGGCAGCCTTGTGCGTCCCCGTATCGTGTATCAAGTTGCGACCGCTTACGGAGTGGCCACGGAACACGCAAAAGATCTCGCCATCGCGCTCGAGTACTTCCATACGGCTTCCCTGCTTTTTGATGATTTGCCGTGCATGGACAATGCGACGCAGCGTCGTGGCGCTCCATGCGTCCACCTCCAGTCTGGCGAGTCGGGAGCAATTCTTGCCGCGCTCGCGCTGATCAATCGTGCATATGCATTGAGTTGGCGTGCTGTCTCCCGTTGCTCCCAGACGGCCCAGGCAGAAGCACTTGCCTATCTCGAACATCGTCTTGGAGTGGATGGCCTGTTGAATGGGCAGAGTCTGGATCTCCATTTCGCAACACTGCCCCATGATGAGGAAACAACGGAGCGGATCGCACACGGCAAGACCGTATCCCTGATCCGGCTGGCACTCGTACTGCCTGCAATTCTCGGTGGCGCATCAATTCTGGAAGTGCATCTTCTGGAGCGCATTGCGACGTACTGGGGCTTGAGCTACCAGATCGTCGATGACTTGAAGGACATGCATCAAAGCGACCAGGAAAGCGGAAAGACCGGCGCTCGCGACGTTCTGCTTGACCGGCCGAACATTGCCTCTGTCATTGGAACCGTGGGAGCTGTTGAGAGGCTCGCAAGACTCATTCACCTTGGCGACAGAACGTTGGAGCGTCTCCTGGTCATGAGGCCCGCCCTGTTCTTTCTCCGTAAATTGAGAAGCGACCTCCAGGAGGAATTGGTGCGAGTTACCGAAAAATGCTGTGACGAGCCGGTTGAACTGAGAGCATGATCTTTCTAAAACTGATCTTAACCAACCTGCGGCGTCATCGGCTCCGAACACTCATCAGCATTGCCGGAATCGCATTCAGCGTCGCCGCCATGCTAACAGTCGTAACGATACTTGAGGGAGCGATCGGAATGTTCTCTGGCATACTTTCGAGTGACAGCAAAATGATCGTCTTCGAAAGGAACGTATCCGATCTCTTCTTCAGCAGCGTTCCGGCATCGGCCAACAATGACATCGCGCACTGGCCCATGGTTCTCCACGCTGACCCGGTGTTGTTCGGCATTGTTTCCAGCGCCGATCATCCCATCATCACTTGTTTCGGCGTAACCTCAAATGATGCTCGTATCCGCAAAGCTACCTGGATCGAGGGGAATCGAGATGCATTTGCCCAACACTCGGACGATGTTGTTCTCGGCGAACGCGCGGCTGAGTTTCTCGCAGCGAAACTCGACAGCCACGTGCCCATCGGGCATGCAACCTTCCATGTAATCGGCATCGTGAAGACGGCCAATGGTTTCGAGGATGGCGGAGTTTTCATGCCGCTCGACCTGGCGCAAAGCTTCTTTCATAAACAAGGCACTTCGTCCGTGATCACTATAAAACTTCGCAACAAGGATGACGCAGCAGCATTCAAGAGCATGGTGAAGGCCAGGTACCCCAGCCTGATCGGCCTGGAGGACTCTGAGTTCGAGCACTCTTATTCCCAATTCAAGATATTGAAAGCTACGGCCTGGGCTGTTGGCGGATGTGGCCTGCTACTGGGCGGCCTCGGGGTCGCGAATACCATGATCATGTCCGTCTTCACCCGAATTCGCGAGATAGCCATTCTCCGGGTGAACGGATTCTCGAACTTACAAATCGCGTTGATGATCTTTGGCGAATCCTCTGTGGTCTCAGTCGTCGGCGCTGTCATCGGATTGCTCATCGGCTCTGCCCTCTTGTTTACGCTCAAGCTGATACCGGCCTTGCACGGTTATGTAGACGTGTCAATCGAACCCGGAGTCATGCTGCTCGTCATCCTACTGGCATTGCTTACAGGGATTGCCGGAGCTCTCTATCCGGCCGCGTACGCGATGCGGGTCCGTGCGGTGGAGGCGCTTCGATTCGAATGAGCCTCTCACCATCCTCGGAAAATGGGCACAGGCGTGTTGTCCTCCGTGCAAAAAACGTTTGGAAGAGCTACGACGAAGGATCCATTGAAGTCTTGAAGGGCGCGGACCTCGAAACCTTCGAAGGCCAGACTGTTGCGCTCTGCGGGCCATCTGGTTGCGGCAAGAGCACGCTCCTGCACCTCTTCGGCGGTTTGGACGACGCGGACAAGGGCACAGTGTCGGTCAATGGCGTTGAGATCAATCGGCATCGCAGTCCGCTCCGTCTTCTGCGACACGAAATTGGATTTGTCTTCCAGCTTCATAATTTGATTCCGGATCTGACTCTCGCAGAGAACTGCCTGATTCCGACGGTTGCAGCAGGCATAGACCAGAAGCAGGCCCGCACAAGGCTCAAGCAACTCGCAGATCGCACGGGCTTAAGCCACCGGCTTGATCAGCGCATCCAGAAACTCTCGGGAGGAGAGCGGCAACGCACGGCCTTGTGCCGGGCCCTCATGAACAGTCCCCGCATTCTCCTGGCAGATGAGCCAACGGGCTCACTCGACGAGAAGACCAGCTCTGCTGTCTTTAACCTGCTCCTCGAACTTGTCGCGAGCGAGGGGATTACGCTCGTGATGGCCACGCACGACAAGACATTGGCCCAGCGATGCGATCGCCTCGTTGAAATGCGGGATGGGAGGATCCATGAGCACGAGTCTTCCTGAGATCCAGCTTCTCACCTCGAACGAGTTTTTAGTACACCCGTCGCAAAGCATCTCGCCATCTGCGAGCTTCGACATTCAAGCAAAACCAATAGTGCAAGCGGTCTGGCACAGCCTGCTATGGCTTGCGATTTCAAATGCCATCGGAGTTCTGATTGCGCTATTGCTAATCGTGCCCGGGCTCAACCGTACCCTGGGCGAATGGTCCTACGGTCGTTGGATGCCGGTGCATATGAATCTGGAACTCTACGGCTGGTGCAGCCTGCCGATGATGGCCTTCCTCTTCAAGGTCTACGACGCCGATCATGGAAGAATCGCGAAGTGGTGCAGCCCAGTTCTCTGGGTCTGGTCCATCGCACTCGCCGTCGGCTCAGTTTCCTGGCTCAACGGCCACGCGACAGGCAAGCTCTTTCTCGACTGGACCGGCTACCCTCGGGTTCTTTTCCCGATCGCGATGGCAACACTCTGGACTCTTCTTGCAACCTCGCTGATACAACAATGGCATTCAAGCGGAAATGCAAGGTTAGTTGTCCGGATCGCGAAGGTTCTTGGTCTGTGCCTGCTGCTGGCTATTCCGGCAGTTCTCTATTTCGCGTCAAGCCCCACGGTTTACCCGCCTATCAATCCAGATTCGGGTGGCCCGACCGGCGCAAGCCAACTTGAATCGACGCTGATGATCATTGCGATTCTCTTAGTGATTCCCTTCGGCCTGACGCAGCGGCGCACTGGCCGATCATGGCAGATCAACTCGGCATGGATCGTCCTCGCAGCGGAGTCGATACTTTGCTTCGGCCTGGGACGAGCGGATGTCGGCCATCATCGCCCTGTGCAGTACATCAGCCTTGGAAGCCTCCTCATATGGCTGCCGCTGACGCCTGCTTACTTCGCGGCCTTTCAATGGCATCCCAATACTCGCGGCTGGCGAATTTCAATGCTTGCGTGGTGGTCCTTGCTGGTTCCTACGGGATGGGTGCTCTTTCTTCCCGGCGTTCTGGACCACTTCAAGTTCACCGATGGCCTGGTGGGTCATTCGCTCTTAGCCATGGCAGGCTTCGTCACCAGTCTGCTGATCTTCGTTTTGGTTCAGCTCCTGGGAGAAGACGGTTGGATACTGAACAGAGCGCGTTCGCTCTATGTATGGCAAGGCAGTGTCCTGGCTTACGTATTGTTGATGTTTTACACCGGATGGCGCGAGGGATTCGATCCGTCCTACACGATGATTCCAGGCCTAGAACGCAACCTGCTGTATATTGCCCGCCTCGGGACCGGATTGCTGATGCTGGGCGCCTCGGCAATCTGGCTAATCGATGCAGGGAAACTGTTACGAACTTCCTCCGCCCCTGAATTCTCGTATTCGACGGAGAGAGCGCGGTGAGGCGGCGGGCACTTTTCGCATACCAACTCCTGACCGGTCTCTCCGATGCAGGAACGGGCATCCTGCTCATCCTGGAGCCTGGGTTCACCTTGCACCTTATGCGACTGCATGTAGCTGAGGACGCGTTGCCGTTTCTTTCGTTCATCGGCGCATTCGTCCTATCAACAGGTGTGAGCTGTCTCTTCGGGGCCTGGCTTGCGGGCCGCCACGATGTGTCACAACGACTTGAAATGGTGTGGCTCCTTACCGCACTCACGCGTGGGCTTGTGGCTGCATTCGTACTTGTGAGCATCCTGTCCAACACCCTCGAATTTGGCTGGTTGACGGTTGCGGTCTCGGACGGGGTCCTTGCTGTGATCCAGGTGATCGGCCTGAGGAAAGGCTGGCTGAGCGATGACGCCGTCTGAAGCTCGCGCCTTAGACACGCGACACTCGGGCGCATCCGGCGCAGGATGGGGTGGCGTTGCCCTCGTCGCAATCACTTATGTTTATTTCCTCATCTTTGCACAATTCGCTTTTCTGAAACGCCTTCAAGACCTGAACATCGCTGACACGCACCTCAAGCTGGTGATGAGCGCAATGGCCCTCGGCGGCATTACGCTCAGCCTGCTTGCTCCGAGGATCTCGTTTCATCCGTCACCACAGTTGCGCATCCGGCAATCGCTTGCTGCCTGCGCCATTGCCGCCCTTCTGACGCTGCTACCTCTCAATCTCCTGAGCAGTATCGTCGTTTCAGCTCTCATCGGAAGTGGTCTGGGGCTTCTGACCGTTACACTCGTTACTCACCTGCGGCTCACCCTCGGAGACCACGATCCTCTGATGAAGGTTGGCCTTGGCACCGGCATCGGTTATCTGTGTTGCAATCTTCCTGCGCTCTTTACAGCTTCGCCGCAGACTCAGGCGATTGCGGCCGCAACGCTGTGTTTCGCTGGGATTCTTGTTCCCTTCCGGCAAGGGCAATCCACAGAGTTAACGACGCAAACTGAATTCTCCCGGCATCCGATCATTCCGTCTGAGCGCACCGTTCCCTTCGCGGCGGTCCTGGTTGGCTTTACGGCGCTTGTCTGGCTCGATTCGGCGGCCTTCTTCATCATTCAGAGCACGCCGGCACTCAAGGCGGGAACATGGCAAGGCACGCTCCACCTTTGGCTCAATGGCATCCTCCACCTCGGCGCTGCGCTGGGGAGCGCGTGGTTACTGCGTCGGCGCGGACTACGCCTCGTCCTGATTCTCGCATTCCTCGCACTCGCTTCAGCTTGTTTGCTCTTGCTTGATCCAGGCCGGGCTGCCGCGGCGTCACTCCTCTATCCTGTTGGTGTATCGCTTTATTCCGTCGCTCTGGTTGCTTATCCATCGCTGCTCGCGCCGGCTTCTTCCATTGCGCAACGGGGCCGCCAGGCTGGATGGATCTATGCAATCGCGGGCTGGTTCGGCTCCGCGATGGGCATCGGAATGGGACAGAACCTCGGTCACGTTCCTCCGAACTTCGTTTTGCTCGCCGGGGTCGTAATCATCGCGCCTTTGTTCTTTTCTCGGGTTCGAGCGCACCTGCGTGAGATCGCGTTGGTGGGACTTGTTCTCGGCGCAGCTTTTCTAATTGACCTTGCCACTCGAAATCAAAACACCTCAGTCAAAGCAATGTCAGCCGCAGAACGCGGCAGGCAGGTCTACATCTCGGAGGGCTGCATTCATTGCCATTCGCAATACGTGCGTCCCAACACCTCCGATGTATTGTTATGGGGACCCGTTCAGACCGTGGAAGAGCTTCGGCGGCAACACCCGCCTCTGATCGGCAATCGTCGTCAAGGACCAGACCTTTCCGAGGTGGGAACTCGCAGGTCTCCACTCTGGCTGAAAGCGCACTTCTTCAACCCGAGAGATGTTAGCTACGCATCTATCATGCCTTCCTATGCTTATCTTTTTCGCGACCAGCGAGGCGACGATTTGGTGGCGTATGTAAGCAGTTTGCAGACTTCCGACTCCTCCAAACATCTCCTTGCGGAGTTGGCCTGGCGCCTGCCTCTGGAGTCTGTGGCTGAAGCGAACGCCGACGAGGGGGCGAAACTCTTCCAAAACTATTGCGCCACCTGTCATACCACCGAAGGCCTTGCGCGTCAGAAGTGGCGTTCCCAGTTCAAGAGGCTTCCACCAGATATGCGCGTGGGGCCGTTTCTGCATCTGCAGACACCGGACACGGCAGCAGTGCGCGCCACTCTCGTAGATCGCCTGGCCCAAATTACAAAATTCGGCATTGCAGAAACAGATATGCCCGGCCACGAGTATCTCCGTGACCGGGAGATTGCTTCCATCAGCCTCTGGCTGTCGCAGACGATCGCATTGCCAGAAAAGAATCAACAAAGAGTCTTAATCTCTGGAGAACGACAATGAAGAGTTTCGCCCGCTCACTCCTTTTTGTACTGCCACTCGCTTTCGCACCTGTGGCGTTTGCTCAACATCAGACCCTTGCCATAGCCGCCGATGCAAGCCAGGTAACATTCACTCTCGGCGGCAGCGATCATGCCGTCAAGGGAACATTTCATGTGCAGAGTGGTTCAATTGACTTCGATAGTGGTACTCAGAAAATCTCAGGCTCTGTGGTCGTCGCGGCCGGCAGCGGAAACAGCGGCAACGACGGCCGGGACAAGAAAATGAAGAACGATGTTCTCGATGTTTCCCACTTTGCCGAGGTCTCGTTTGTCCCGCAGAGCTACCAGGGAGCGATCGCGCCATCGGGAGACTCCACCATCCAGATAACTGGTACCTTCACACTCCACGGAACACCCCATGATTTGACCGTTCCCGTACAAGTTCACATCGACGGAACAAATTGCACGGCAAAGACGCATTTTGTCGTTCCATACGTAAAGTGGGGCCTTAAGGACCCGAGCGTCTTCATCCTCAAAGTCGCCAAAGAGGTCGATATCGATCTTGCTCTCGTAGGCCACTTGTCTTCTGCGAATTGATCTGGACCGGCTCACAATGGTCCAGATCGCATCTCAGCCGAAACCGCATCGACGTTGAGCCGGAAATCCGTGAACAGGGGGTGCGGTTAACTTTCGCGGCGCAACGCACAACATCCATCAGGAGCCATCCCATGCGTAACGATGCAAAACTCATCCCTCGTGGCCTGCTGATCCTGATTGTTCTCTGCGTGGCTGCGAGATTGAGTTGTCAAACTCTTACACCCCGTTCTTCCGACACTCCCAAAATCCCAACAAACAAACCATCGCAGGCCTACGAGCAGCCGATTCTTGCCCAGGGAACGAACCTCCAAGTCGAGATCACGCGCCATTATCCGATGAAGGCGAATCAACCAATCGAAGCTCGGCTTCTCCATCCCATCTTTGTTCAAGGAAAATTGGCAATCCCTCAAGATACTCCCGTCCACGGTACGGTGGTTAAATTAACCGCCGACACAAAGACGCGCTGGCACGGAAGACTGCGGGGAGATTTCACCCCGTTTCATATCCCCCAGGTCCGATTCGATCAACTTATCCTGCCCAGCGGCGCGGTCGCTATATCCACAACGGGGCTAGCGACCGGCGCTCCGGTACTTCACCTTCAGGCAAGCGGCTCCGCCACGCAGGGATCAATCTTCTCTCGCTATTGGGCCCAGACAAAAACCCAGTTACACGACAGGATCGCTTATTTCACCGCGCCTGGTTTTGGCGATCGAGCTCTGCAGTTGCTTTACCATCAGCTTCCCTATCACCCCGAGCGCATTGAGGCGAAGACCATGTACTCCTTCGACTTTGCTGCCCCGCTCGCACTGCCAGGGTCGCTGCCTGAGACGCCCTCATCCGCAGCTCCAGCTCGCCCGGGCAAGCCAGAGCTATGGTCCGTAAACGCACTGCTCACCTCCGAAGTAACCTCGGCAACGGCCAAGGTCGGCGACCCTGTCCAGGCTCTCGTAGTCGAGCCGGTGTTCGATGAGAATCGCCAACTCGTCGTTCCCCAGGACTCGATTCTCATCGGCAGAGTCACCGCGTCAAAGGCCGCCCGCTCTTTCGGCCGGAACGGGAAACTACGCTTCACATTCCAGCAAGTGCGTTTTCCCGAAGGTTCGGAGAGCACAGTCCAGGGCTTGTTGGCCGGAGCCACAACCGCGAGCGCACAAGGTCTCTCGCTCAACGCCGAAGGGACAGTCTCGCCTCGCAACCAGTCCAGCGTCATCGCCCCGCTGCTGCTCACTGCGCTTGCAGGCCGAGCACTGGACGAAGACGGCAATCTCACCGTTCAAACAGGAGTTGCATCCAACGGTTTTGGCCTGGTCGGCCGGGTTGTCGGGGTCGCCGCGGGCAATCGCGATCTCGCCGCAGGAATCGGTTACTACGCCGCCGCGCTCTCGGTCTATGAAAACTTTCTTCGCCCCGGACACAACGTAGACTTCGTCAGGAACACCCGCATCGAGATAGAGACCACGCCTCTTCGGGCGCCAGTGCTGACGCCAGAGAAGCATTAACTCCTCATCGATTTTTTGCCGAATTCAACGAATCATCTAGTCAAATCCCAAGGCGACGAATATGAGTGACATTTCCTGGCAGACTTCGACCTCTTGTTCTGTCAATTCAGCATAGGCCTCTGCGCCCCCAATCCGATGCGTAACAGTACCGCGGTCCCCTAAGAAACGATCGTAACTCTTGACACGACCCCGATATGTTGATATCAACGTAAGTTGTCAAGGTATTCAGGGATAACCCAAGGCAGCAAGCATTCCGATGACTGCCGACTCATTGACGACGCCTCCGGATATCGTTTCGAAGTCTTAACAGCACAAGAACTTCCGATACCTCAGGCGAATCGCTGCCCCCGTGGAGCAACCTACTCAAGTGGAGGACCGGTATGGCATTCCTGCGTGACTTGAAGATTGCAATTCGCTCTTTGGCCCGGGCTCGCGCATTGTGGATCACGGTGGCTCTCACTTTGGCTCTCGGCATAGGTGCAAACGCAGCAATCTTCAGCGTCGTTCGCGCCGTACTCCTGCGCCCACTCGCAAATCGCGACGAAGACAGGTTGCTCTATCTCCGTCAGAGCGCTGAAGGCATTCGCGTTGATAACGCGACTTTCTCCATTCCGGAGATTCAGGATATCGGCAGTCGGCTCAAGACCATCCAGGAGCTTGGCACGTTTTCAGAGATCGATTTCACGGTGGTGGGACTCGGCACGCCACGCGAGATCCACGCAGGCGTGGTAGACGGTAACTACTTCGAGGTGATGGGCCTGCGTCCTGTCATTGGGCGTCTGTTGACCTCCGCCGACGACGGCCCGAATGCCGCAGGCGCGGTAGTGCTGACCTATCGTTTCTGGACTACATCGCTGCACTCCGATCCCAGCGTGCTTGGTAAGACCGTGCGTCTCGGAAGCTACGAAGGAGCACGCAACGCGGTCATTGTTGGGGTTCTGCAGCCGTCCGTGCCGTATCCGGTCGAAACCGAGATCATTGCCAACGTCGTCACCAGCCCCCATCATCTCTCCGCCACCATGGTGACCGGCCGCGAACATCGCATGACGGAAGTCTTCGCGCGCCTGGCCCCTGGTGCGGACCTCGAACAAGCAAGAGCGGAGCTCCAAACGGTCTACGCGGCAATGTTGGCCGCGCACCCTGAGGTGTACAAACCAAGTGACCGTTACAAGATCGATGTAACGCGGATGCACGACCAGATCAATTCTCGCGCCAATACCATCTTGTGGGTGCTCTTTGCGGCCTCCGGCCTGCTGTTCGTAATTGCCTGCTCGAATGTTGCCAATCTTGTGCTGGCGCGAACGGTGCGCCGCGAGTCCGAACTCGCAGTGCGCTCGGCGTTGGGAGCCAGCACCGCCGCACTGCGCCGGTCGCTGCTGACGGAAAGCATCGTGCTGTGCGGGAGCGGCGTGCTGGCATCCCTGATCATCGCCGCCCCGATGGTGACCGTGCTGGGCCGATACGCCGCGCGATTCTCTGTGCGCGCCAACGACCTCACGCTTGATTTCAGCCTTGTCTGGTTCGGGATTGCACTCGCATTGATTGCAGCCGTCTCCCTGGCGTTCGTTCCCAGGCTGCCGTCCGCAAACGCGTCTGGAAGCCTTTCGCAGGCGAGCAGCGCAGCGCGGGTTACCGGAGGCAGCAGCCGGCGTCTTCGCATCTTCGCCATTACACAGATCACAGCATCGTTCCTGCTGCTTGCCGGCGCGGCTGCATTGATGAGGACTCTGTTTGTACTGGAGCAAACGCAGCCGCCTTTCCAAACCGCCAGTGTTCTCGCCGTGAACCTACCGGTGATGTCCTATGGGCGAACACCCGAACAGGTGCGCGATTTCTATCGAAATGTGCAGCGCCGCATCGCCAATCTGCCCGGAGTAGAACACGCTTCATCCGGTTTCAGTGTTCCATGGCGCGATGGAAGAGCGCTCGACATCAGCTTCCAATTCGCCGTGGAGGGCGCGAAACGTCTGAACGGCCAGGACGATCTGCGCGCACGGTTCCGGTCCATTTCTCCCGGATTTTTCGAAACATTGGGAATGCCCGTAATCGAAGGCCGCGATTTCCGGGAATCCGATCGCGACGGCTCCGAGCGCGTGGTCATCATTAGCCAGAGTCTTGCCCAAAATCTGTTTCCCGGGCAGCAAGCACTCAACCGGGAACTACGCTGGACCGATGGCGTAATGAAATTCATCGGTATCAGCGACGAGCCGCGAAGGATCGTCGGCGTGGTGCCTGACTTCGACGATGAAAACATCATTCCGTCGCCGGCCATGGCGGTGTATCAGCCGGTTGAGCAGGAAGGATGGAATGGCCGCCTGTTCGTCCGTGCGAAGCGTGATCCGTACGCACTGGTTCCCGCTATCACGCGCACGATTCACGACATGGCGTCTGACCAGCCCGTGGAGAGAGCCAGCACCCTCGAAGACATTCGCGCGGAAGTTCTCACACCCAATCGCCTGAATGCCATTGTCTTCGGCGGTTTTGCCGGCGTAGCCCTGCTGATCTCTGTCGTGGGAATTGCCGGCGTGCTGGCGTTTTCCGTCAGCGGTCGTACGCGCGAATTCGGAATTCGGATGGCTATGGGAGCTCCGCCGCGCAGCATTCTCACCATTGTTCTTTCGGAAGGCCTCGTGATCGCAAGCATCGGCGTGGCCGCAGGTCTGGTGGTCGGCTTCGCCTGCACACGCATCATCGACCGATACATTGCAGGAATGCAACTGCCTGGCACACTAACATTGATCGCATCCGCAGTTGTGATCCTGGTCGCAGCAGTGGTAGCATCGGCTGTGCCTGCGTCTCGTGCCGCCAGGGTTGACCCGGTAGAGGCGCTTCGCTCTGAGTAATTCGCAGGCTCCGCTAGCCAGGCGATCTCATATTACTCGACGTGCCTCCCGCCGCAGGAATGTAACATTTCTGCGTGTAATCCATCACCATGCGATCGGCATTGAAGCGCCATCCCAGCGTGCGGATAGTCCGCTTCATCCGGCTGATCCAGCCTCGCGGCAGGCCATCCTTATCGCGCTGATAGTACAGCGGAATCAACTCATCGCGAAGTACGCGGTAGAGATCATCCCCGTCGCGGCGATCGTGCACGTCCATATTCGAGTGCGTCCTGCCCGTGCCGATGGCAAAGCCGTTAAGGCCGTCGTATGCTTCCGCCCACCAGCCATCCAGCACCGAAAGATTCAGGCCTCCGTTGAGCACGACCTTTTGTCCGCTCGTTCCCGAGGCTTCGAGCGGCCGCCGTGGATTGTTCAGCCACACATCGACACCTTGGACCAGATGCCGGCCAACGTTGATGTCGTAGTCCTCAACAAAGACAAACTTGTCGGCAAATTCGGAGTCGCGCATCAGCTCGGCAATTTGCTGCAGCACCTTCTTCCCCGGTTCGTCGTGCGGATGCGCCTTGCCAGCAAACAGGAACTGCACAGGCCGCTTGGGATCGTTCACCATGGCGGCCAGCCTCTGGATATCCGCGAGAATCAGATTCGCCCGCTTGTAAGTCGCAAATCGCCTCGCGAAGCCGATCGTCAGTGCGTCCGGCGAAAGCACCTTGCCGAGTTTGAGCAGGGACTCCTGTGGCTCGTTGCGCCGCTCGGCCTGCTCGCGCGCACGGCGTCGCACAAAGTCGAGCAGTTGCGCTTTCAGGCTCAGATGCGTCTCCCAAAGCTCACCATCGTCGACGCTCTCGATCTGCTCCCACGTTTTCGCGGATCCGCTCTTTTCCTGCCATCCAACTCCGAGGTGACGATCATAGAGACGGCACATCTGCGGAGCAAGCCACGAGGGCACGTGGACTCCATTCGTGATGTGACCGATAGGCACCGCGTCTTCCGGCTTGCCCGGGTAAAGACTGACCCACATCGCGCGGGAAACCTCTCCATGCAGCGAAGAAACTGCATTGGCCCGTCGCGAAAGCTTCAGTCCGAGAACCGTCATGCAGAATTGTTCCTGCCAGTTCGTGGGATATTCGCGGCCAAAGCCCATCAGATTCTCGTGGGAAATTCCGAGTTCTTCCCGCAGTGGCCCAAGATGCTCCTCAATCAGATCGGCGTTAAAGCGGTCATGACCCGCCGGTACAGGAGTGTGCGTGGTAAAGACCACTTCCCTCGCAACCTCACGTGCGGCGCTATTAAAAGGCATTCCTTCTTCCTGCATCCGATTGCGAATCGCCTCGAAGACCGCAAAACCGCTGTGTCCCTCGTTCAGGTGCAGCACCCCCGGCGTGATTCCCATCGCCCTCACAGCCCGCAAACCTCCAACACCGAGCAGAAGCTCCTGACGAATGCGCGTGCGCCCATCTCCGCCGTACAAACGAGAGGTAAGTTCCAGGTCCTCCGGCGCATTTCCAGCCACATTGGAATCAAGCAGCAGAAGGTCGCATCGTCCAACCTTGATCCGCCAGACCTTTGCGCGAATGGAACCGCCTCGCGTTTGAATTTCGACCACAATCGGTTCCCCATTCTGGCCAATCGCCGGCTGCATCGGCAGTTGATTCACGTCTGTCCGGAGATACTCCTCCCGCTGCCATCCGCTCTGGTCAAGCCGCTGCAGAAAGTATCCCTGCCCATAAAACAGGCCAACTCCGATCAACGGAATATCCAGATCGGACGCGCTCTTGATATGGTCCCCAGACAGAACTCCCAGACCGCCCGAATAAATCGGCAGCGACTCGTGCAGGCCGAACTCCGCGGAGAAATACGCGACTGGGCGAGGCCGCAGCACACCCGCGTTCCCTGCTCCCCATGTGCGATCGGCCTTCAAATACTCAAGCTGGCGTCGATAGACGTAATTGATTCTGCCGTGTAACACCATCTCAGTTGCTCGGCGCTCAACCTCGCGCAGCGGCATCTCGCTGAGCAGCGATATTGGATTCTGATTCAGTTCCCGCCAGCGGGTGGGATTGAGATCGCGAAAGATGCTGATGCAATCGTGGTCCCAACTCCACCAGAGATTCCGCGCCAGCGACCAAAGGCGTTCCTGGATAGGAGCAATGAAGCGATCGAGCGTGCGGGCTTCGCTCACTACCGGCGCAACCTGGCTCGCCGCCTCGGCCAACATGCGAATCTCGGCCTCCTGAAAGACTCGCTTCTCTTTCGTCTGAACAATCAAGACACCTTGAAGAATCCCCCGATCAACCAGAGGCACGCCCAGGAACGAGTGGTATATCTCTTCCCCCGACTCCTGGAAGTATTTGAAACGGGGATGACTTGCCACGTCATCGACCGCAACCGGGAGCACCAGTTCCGCCACCATGCCCGTCAGCCCCTCATGCAGCGGCATTCTCAGATTTCCAATAGAACGCGGATGAAGCCCAAGGGTCGCGGCCAGCACGAGGTGCGATCGGTCCGGCTCAAGCAAATAGGCCGAGCAGACATCGGTCCTGAACCGGGTAGCAATCAACGCAACTACATTCATGAGGGTATCGGCGGGCTTGCCACCCTCCTCAGTGAGGTTCGTGATCTCCTCAAGAGTCAAAACATGACTGGCATCGGTTTCCTCGTAGGAATGGGCCATCGCGTGTCCTCGCCTTTTGGTGGGTTTCAAAGCTCGCGCGTCGAAATTTGTGCACTGCGCCGCAAGATGCCAGGGCGCAGCTGGATCCAATCCAGATCCAATGCCCAGGATGAAGCGGCTGAAATCAGACTCGTCGTAAAACTAACATTCCCCGCCATTCGCTTTTACGGGATAAATGCGACGATACCATCAATACCATCCACACCAACAGAGATACTGGCGAAAACTTCAACAAGGCTGATTTCCGCGAAGCCGTCAGGAGGTTGTCAGGCAATATCCGACAGGATTCCCCCTCCGTACGTTTCTCTTTTGGGGTATTGTCATTCGCCCCATTTTCCGTCAACGTTGATCACAGGGGCAATCCCGTTTCGGCCACCGGAGAGAGATGACAATCAAGCAGCGCTTCCTGTCAGTTTCGGCACTGATTTTCGCGGTAGTGTCCTCCGCAGCCGCTCAGACTCTACCTTTGCACCCTGTTGACATCTCATCACGCCCCGTAGTAACGCCACAACCGCTTTTCGATTTCCACGAATCGGAGATCAAGTTCAGCCTGCAGAACCTCATGGATACCCTTCGCGATCGCAGGCACGAAGGATGGGTATTGACAGCCTATCCCGATCCAAAAACAAGCCGGCCGCTGATTGGTGCGGGATTCAGCCTCGACATCGAGGCCGTGGATCACCCCCAGCGCGATCCGCTCAATCCGCACCCGTTCCTGGAACCGTCCTCGGCTCAGCTATGGCAGGCCGCCGGACTGGAACCCACGCGATTGCAACAGATCCTTGACCAATACGACCGCGATCGAACGAAGTGGACCGCGAAGAGGTATCGAAGAAAGATTCTGGCGCGGACAATCAAGCCTGAGGTGACCGAGGAAGAGGCGACAAGCCTGCTGCGCATCTCCGCCATCCAGGCGATCTACAACGCCAGAGCCTACTGTCGTGGCTTCGACCAGATGACAGCTTCGCAGCAGATGGCGTTAAGCCAGATGGTCTTCCAGATGGGCGTCAACATGGAAGAGTTCGTCCTGTTTCTCGACACTCTTAACGCTGACTCTGCCCGGTCCCACTCGGCCATCACCGACCAACCCGCCGACTCATCCAACCCGGACCATTGGAAGACAGTACAACACACTCTGATCGATAGCCAATGGGCAACGCTCTATACGGGCCGCGCTTCAATCGTAATCGCCATGTTTGATCCGGATTACCCCGCAGACCCCGCCGGGGCGCGGCAGCGAGTTGCAGTCTCACTGCGTCCTGCCGTCGTCCACCGGCGCAGGCGCAGCACAGCAGGGCCTTTACGAGCCGCGTCTTATAACAAGCATGTCGCGAGAAAACCGCACAAAGGCGCGCGCAACGTCCCAGCCAGGCGGAAGATCGGCTGATGCCGGTCGCGCTGACAGCGCCCCATTTGCGTGAAATTACCCCTGTCCGGCGCATACTTGAGGTGGAGTTAGGAGCACCGGCACCGCTCCGCAGCGTTCCCGGTTACACTCAGTTTTCCTCTGCTCCACGACTGATTGGCATCCATTCGCGTAAAAGTGCACAAAAACGGCGAAAAACCGCCACAAATTGCACCCTAAACTGCTCGTAAACCGCACATTCAGTTGATGATAAGTCGCAAAAATGGCCCCCCCCCGGGGGGGGGCCATTTTTATTCGCCTTTAGCCTGTCAAGGCAGCCTCTCATCCCATGCCGTAGTATGTGTCTTCCGATCATTCCCTGCAAGGAAACCGGCATTCGCTGCAAAATCCTGGCGCAACATCCCCGTTAGGACAAAACTTATACGATAGGGATCAGGATTCTAGGGATCGGGGATTCGCCGATGGGAACAGATCAAAGCTGGAATAAAAACTGGTGCCAAAGCTCGAGTGGTGAGATCGCATCGCGCCAGACCGTCATGCACCTGGACACCGCGCAGCAAGCAGGGCCCGTCAAGGGGAAGAGGACTGTAGATAGGGCGAAAAGGTTACCCGTTCATCTCAATGGCCACCTCATCACCTTCGCCATTGCGGCACTGCTCGCTTTGGTCACCGCCAACGAGTGTCAATCCATCACGCATCCGGCATCGTTGATCTATGGCGTTGTGCTTTGGGGCTGGTGGGGTGTAATTGCCAGCACGCTATGGAAACTCGGTAAACTGCAGCCGTCCGTGTCGAATTTCACAGTCAAAGCGACCGCAATCCATGTCCCGGTGTCCGCATTGCTCGGAGCAACCCATCTCGCTTTCCTGTGGAGTCTTGGGTTCACCCCTCTCGGGTGGCACAGCGGTCAGACTCCCGCGTCCGTGGCGCACTATCTCTTCAATGTGAACCGTTACGGCATCGAAATCCTGATCTACGGCTTCGTCTTTGGTATCGTAAGTGTCCTTCAAAATCAGGTTCGCGCCCAGCGGGACGCAATGCGGTCCCTCGAACTGGAACGGCAGCTCTCAGCCGCGCAATTGCAAGCGCTGCAGATGCAGTTGGAGCCGCACTTTCTGTTCAACACGCTCAACTCAATCACCGCACTTGTCGAACTTGGCCGGCAAAAGGAAGCCGCGGAGATGCTGACGCATCTGAATGCCATCCTCAAGAACACCCTGAAGAGAACAACACCGGAGAAAGTTCCGTTGTCGCAGGAACTAGAGATTGTCGAGAACTACCTCGCAATTGAGCAAACCCGATTCGCCGACCGGCTGCGCATCGAGATCAAAGTGGAACCAGGCGCGCTCGACGGCCTCGTTCCCTGTTTCCTTCTTCAGCCCATCATGGAAAACGCGATCCGGCACGGCATTGCGAACTGCGAGAGCGACGGCCTGGTCGAAGCCTCCGCCCGACGCGACGGTGATCTGTTGCGGTTATGTGTGCGCGATAGCGGATCGGGAATCAACCAGCGTCCTAAGCCAGGCAGCGGCATCGGCCTGAGCAACACGCGGGAGCGCCTCGCACATTTCTACCGGGATGGCTATGACATGCATGCTTTACCGCTGGACCGGGGCGGCTTTGAAGTTGCGATCACGATTCCCTACGAACGGAATTGAATGAAACTGAAAACACTCATCGCCGACGACGAACCGTTGGCACGGGAACGGTTGAGGTTTCTCCTCGCCGTAGATGAAGAGATCGCGATAGCCGGGGAATGTCGAAACAGCCGAGAGGTGATGGCCGAGCTTAAAGAGAACCACTACGATGTTCTCTTCCTTGATATCCAGATGCCGGGCGGCAGCGGTTTCGAGATCGTTGAGCAGATCGGCGCGGCGCAAATGCCCACTACTGTGTTTGTGACCGCCCACAATCACTATGCAGTCAAAGCCTTCGAAGTAAGTGCTCTCGATTACCTTACGAAACCAGTGGAGCCGGAACGCCTGATGGCAACGCTGGCACGCGTGAAAGAGCGCATCGCCTCACAGGATGCGGTCAAAACGCACGAACAGCTCAAGTCGGTGCTGGCTGCATTGAACAACTCATTGAATAGTGGGCAGCGCGAGTATCCGAAGCGGCTGGTCGTGCCCAGCGGCAGCCGGGATTCCTTCGTCAACGTAGGCGACATCGAATGGGTCGAGGCAGCCGATTACTACTCATGCCTCCATGTGGGCACAAAAAGCCTGATGCTTCGCGAAACCATCAAGCAACTCGCGGATACGCTTGATCCCCGCACCTTCGTGCGCGTCCATCGCTCCGCCATTGTGAACCTTGGCCATGTGCGCGAAGTGCTTCGTGAAGGACGAAATGAGGGCTGGGTTCTCCTCGCGAGCGGCCAACGCCTCAAGATGAGCAAGACAGGCTGGCAGGCCCTGCTGGCCGCAAGCCGCTCCTGACACTTTATGCAGGCAGTGAACCGCCGCATCCGCCGTTCACTGCCTGCATAGCCCTCAACACTCCCTGCAAGGTTTCCACTTTCGCTGCAATCTGCTGGATCGCCTCCGTCCGTTGGCGGAAATTGCTCCTTAGAAGGAGCAATTTTATATGGACATTCGATGGTTCCGGGAAATGCGCGTGCACACGCGTTCGCGATCTGCAGTCATCCTCTTTGGAGTATTTATGTCGCACCTGGCGTTAGCACAGCAGCCATGCGCCAACGGTATCCGGATCGATGGCGCAATCACGGACCCGGCAGGAGCTGTGATTCCCGGCGCCCAGGTGCAATCCACCTCCGGTCAGAAAGCAGTGACCGACGAATCCGGCCGATTCGTTCTTGGATGTCTCCCGGTAACATCGGCCACGATAACAGCCATGGCTGCGGGATTTGCAGAAGGCACGCTACAAGTGCACGCCCGTCCCGGGGAAACCGCTCAGGTCAATCTGCAATTGACGATTGCCTCTACGCGGACCGATGTTCAGGTCAATGCCGGCACGACCAATGTGGACAGCGATAACAGCGCAGGCAGCACCACATTGACTGCGGACGAAGTGCAGAGGCTGCCGGACGACCCCGATGACCTTCTGCGGCAACTTCAGCTTCTGGCTTCCGCCGCTGGCGGTGATCCTTCGTCAGCGGTTGTCACCGTCGACGGCTTTCAAAACACGAGCGCCTTACCGCCGAAAAGCTCGATTGCCTCCGTCCGCATCAACCCCGATCTCTTCTCAGCCCAGTACCAGTGGCCTCCATTCGGCGGCGGCGTCATCGAAATCATAACCAAACCCGGCGCGTATTCGCTGCATGGCGCACTCTTCTTCACCGTTAGCAACGGAGTATTCAACGCAACCGACCCGTTCTCAGCGACCGCAACTCCTGCCGGCAAACAACGATACGGCTTCGAACTGAGCGGCCCGATCGTGCGCCAGAAGAGCGGCTTTACGCTCGCGCTCGAAAAGCGCGATATCGATGAGTTCAACGTCGTCAATGCCACCGCTTTTGATGCAGCGGGAGCTCCAGCATCTCTGCAGCAAACGGTAACTGCGCCGCAGCGTCTTTGGATCGCCTCGGCGCGCGCAGATTGGCAGGCTATGCCAGCCGACATTGCGACGTTGTCCTACTCCGCGAATGTCAACAGTCTTGGCAACCAGGGCGTTGGCGGTCTGGTTCTCGCAGACGCCGGTTATTCCAGCCTCGCGAGTGAGTACGATCTGCGGTTCACCAATACGTACACTCCCAATGCGAATCTGCTGCATGAAACCCGGATCGGATATAGCTGGAAACGAACCGGGGAGACGCCAAACTCAACCGCACCCGCGTTGCAAGTCGCAGGCTTTTTCACCGGCGGCGGTGCGGCAGGCCAGAACCTGAACGATCGCGAGCGCGATCTCGAAGTAGATGATGATGGGATGCTCACGCATGGAAGACATACCTTCAAGTTTGGCGCGCAGTCGCTTGGTTACTTCGTTCACAACTACGATCCGGATACCTTCAACGGCGCGTATGTCTTCGGCGGCGGCAGTGCACCCGCTCTGGATGCGCAAAACCATTCCACTGGCCAGACCACCACGATCACAGGCCTTGAGCAATATCGTCGTGCGCTGCGCAATCTTCCAGGAGGTACGCCCACCACATATCAAGTCACAACCGGCACGCCGTTAGTTCCGTTCCAACAGTGGCAGCTCGGGATATATGCAAATGACAGCGTGAAGCTGTCACCACAACTAACAATGGATGCCGGCTTCCGCTACCAGATACAGACCGCACCGGACAGCTTTGCAAACTTTGCCCCACGCATGGGCTTTGCCTGGGCCTTGAACAAGAAGCAGACGTGGATTATTCACCTTCGCGGCGGCTTCTTTCCTCGCGCTGCAGCGGACCTCAGTGCAGTCTCTCAGGTCTACCGCCTCAACGGTACGCGCCAACAATCGACGATTATCTATGCACCGGATTACAACGACCCGCTCACGCCCACGTCCGGATCCATTCAGGTCAACACAGTGAACCAGTTCCCACGCTCTTTCTCCCAGATGTCCACGTTTCTTGGGTATCTCAACGTGGAGCACGAGTTCCCTCAGCATTGGCACGCAAAGATCAACTTTTTCAGCGGAGAAGATTGGCGCAGCTTGCGCATTCTGAATATCAATGCGCCTATGGTGGCCAGCAGCATCGGATCCGCGCCGAACCCCTCTGCTGCCCTACTCGCGCCGCGGCCCATTGCGCCCAATGAAAACATCCTGCAATATCAGAATTCAGGCCACCTTGCGGGCAATCTCATCTCCTTCAATCTTGACCAGCATGACTACAAGCATCTCGGCCTATCCTTCCGATATGCGCACCAGAACTTCAAGGCCAATGTAGTCGACACGGGCCTGAACAGTCCGCAATCGACGTATTCCACTCAAGGTGAGACAGCCCGCGTGGAATGGTCGAGAAACAACTACTACAGTCTTACGGGAAATCTGATTCTCCCTCTGAAAGTTGAGCTGGACACACAATTCGATGCCGGAGACGGTCCGCATTACAGCATCACTACAGGCACGGACAACAATGGTGACGGCAACTTCAACGACCGTCCCGCATACGCTTCTGCTCCTAGACCCGGCGTTTACAGCACCCGCTTTGGTCTTCTCACCAACAATACAGTCGACGGCGACGTCCCACGCGACATTGGAATCATGCCCGGTCCCATTCATCTCAACCTGAACCTGACCCGAGCCTTCATCCTGAATCCGGCGGACAAAGATCGCCCCCGCACAGTCACATTTAATGCACGCAGTGCCAATATCCTGAACCACACGAACGTGACTGCGGTGAACACCGTCCTTGCATCTTCGAGCATTGGGCAGCCCATCGCAGCCGAAACCGCGCGACGTATCGAAGTTGGAGTACGGTTCTCCTTTTGATCGAAGCGGCTCGGCCAGGCTTGAGCGACTGTCTGTAGTCGAATTGCGTTCGCAATGAAAATGAAGAGAGACTGATCATGCGCCCTGATCTGGAAGGGGAAACCCTAACTAACTGAAAAAATATGGCAGGTGTCGGGATATTCGAACTCCTGACCTCGACCGTGTCAACTGGACGGACCTCGTTGAAGGTGCACACTGGGGACCAGTGCGGTAAAATTCGGCCCAAGCACTCTGCACGGAGCCTCTCACCTCGCGCATCCGGCAGTCTATTGGGGAGGTCACATGCATCTGCGATGGTTGCTCCCAGTTTTCGTGCATCGATCGCTGCTGCTGGTTTTCTGCATTGCGCTGAGCAGTTGCCAGTCGCATAATGCCGATTCCGGACCTTCGATCGAGTTCACTCACCTTCCGCCGGCGGCGGAAGGTGGACGAGAAAGAGTCGACACGATCTCAGGGCGGGTAAGAAACGCTCGACCAAAACAGCAGATTGTTATTTATGCACACGCCGGGTCGTGGTGGGTGCAGCCCTGGCCTGATCATGCCTTCATTCCCATAAAAGCGGACTCGACGTGGAGCACGGAAACCCATCTGGGGTTTGAGTATGCGGCGCTACTCGTGGAGCCGGATTATAGTCCACCGCCCGTGATGGATACAGCTCCGGCCCAAGGCGGCTCCATTGCTCTCGTGACAATCGTGAAGGGCGTTGGCACGCCGCAGCTTAACCCGACCGGATCGCTTAAATTCAGCGGCTATGATTGGCGTGTTCGCATGATTGCAAGTGTCAAGGGAGGCTTGAACAATCTCTACGATCCTGAAAATGCATGGACCGATGCGAGCGGGGCGCTCCACATGCAGATCAAGAAGAAATCGGACAGATGGTCGTGTGCAGAAATATTCTTAAATCGCAGTCTCGGGTACGGCACGTATTCGGTAACAGTACGTGATACTTCTCATTTAGAACCCGCAGCTGTTTTCAGTATGTTCACCTTCGACGAATGGGCTACCGATCAGCACTTTCGCGAGATGGGCGTAGAGGTCGGCGGCAGGCATGACTCTGCGAATAAGAACAATGCCCGAGATGAAATTCAACCGTTGTACATTCCTGGGAACCTGTTCGCTTTTGCGGCACCCTCAGGCACCTTGACGTACGCTCTGCATTGGGAATCTGGACATGCAACTTTCAAGACCTTCCGCGGAAGATCGGCTGATGCCGGAGGGCAACTCGTTTCTGAACATGAGTTCACGTCTGGCATACCAGAACCGGGTAAGGCAATCCTCCGTCTGATATTTTTCGCCGTTGCGAGCGACAAAAATCCTATGCAGAAGCCAAGCGAGGTTGTGGTTGAGAAGTTTGAATACCTTCCGTAAGGACGCTTTTGGAGGGCGCCGGTTTCTCAGGTATGCCATTGCCGGACTCGCGGTTCTCTCGTTCGCTGTTTCGGCGTCTGCGCTCGATCCCGCCCGGACCGTGTCGCAATATCTCCACGACTCGTGGGGAACGGAGGGAGGTTTGCCGGGCGGATCCATAACTGCTATCGCACAGACTTCCGATGGCTATCTTTGGATTGGGACAGATAAAGGTCTTGTTCGTTTCGACGGTTTGAATTTTCACCAGTTCGAGCAAGCCCACCCTGATTCTATGCTGATTGGTCCCGTGCGAACACTCCTGGTCGACCCAAGCGATCACCTCTGGATCTTGTTACAAAACACCATCGTCTTTCGTTATCACAATGGAAACTTCGAGCTTATCCGCGGCTGGTCTGAGAACGGCACAACGGCAATGGCACGCGGAACATCGGGTGCGGTTTTGCTCTCATCATTAGCTGAGGGAACAGTCACATACAGTGACAACCGATTTCGAACCCTGTCGTCCGCAACTCTTCTGGCCGACGCTGCAAGAGCCGCGTACAACGAAGCTCCTGACCAGCGAGCAACTCCCTTCAGTTGGTTTGATCGTTTGGCGGCGCCGTCCTCGCTGGTGATCTCCATGACACAGACTGATGACGGCAAGATTTGGCTTGGCACGGAAGGCCGAGGGCTCTTCCATCTCCAGGAAGGCCGCGTTTCGAGCGTATCGAATGGACGGGATGATACAAAGATTAACTGCGTTCTGCCTCTTCAAAACTCAGAATTGTGGGTCGGAACAGCGAAGGGTGTGCTGCGCTGGAATGGAACAGAGCTTACTTCGGCTGGTGTACCGCCTTCCCTTCGCAATATCGAGGTACTTTCCATGCTTCGCGACCGGGACTCGAACATCTGGGTTGGCACGAGTCGCGGACTGTTTCGGTACAACGCAAACGGGGTTTCTTTCCTGAGTACCACTGGACCGGTAGATGCGCTCTTCGAAGACCGGGAAGGAAGCATATGGTTCGGTAGCGCACACGGCCTCGAGCGACTGCGAGACAGCGCCTTCGTTACGTACTCCCTTCCCAATTTGAAATCGCAGAGTATGGGACCAGTGCACGTTGACTCCGGCGGCCGCACCTGGATTGCGCCCATCCAGGGTGGTTTGCGGTGGCTGAAGGAAGGAAAAAGTGCGGTTGTCACTGCCGATGGGATCGCCAACGATGTCGTCTACTCCATTACCGGCACCGGCAAGGATGATGTCTGGGTGGGACGACAACAGGGTGGACTCACCCATCTGCGCTACTCAGGCAGTTCATTTAGAGCCAAGACCTACACGCAGGCAGACGGCCTCGCACAAAACAGAGTGTACGCGGTCTATCAGAGCCGTGATGGTACCGTCTGGTCCGGTACTCTCAGCAAGGGTGTAAGCGTGCTAAAGAACGGTCATTTCACAAATTACACGACTTCAGATGGGTTAGCGGCGAACACAATATCGTCGATTGCCGAGGGCCCAAACGGAACGATGTGGTTCGGGACCCCGAAGGGCGTCAGTGCCATGTCGCAGAAGGGATGGCGAACCTATACCGGCAACGATGGATTACCCTCCGAGGATGTCAACTGCCTCCTGCATGATTCAACTAGAATCCTGTGGATAGGAACGGCTGGAGGTCTCGCTTACCTCAGAGATGGGCACGTGTATGTACCCCGCGGAGTATCTGAGTCCCTGCGAGCACCAATATTCGGCATTGAAGAAGACAAAAACGGCCGGCTTTGGATCGCGACCTCAGACCACGTTTTGCGCATTCCGCGCGACGAACTGCTGAGCGGTGTTATGAAAGCAGTCGACGTTCGTGAGTATGACCAGTCCGATGGTCTCGAGAGCACTGAAGGAGTGAAGCGGAGCCGATCGGTGGTCTCGGATTCAGCGGGCATGATCTGGCTTTCACTTGGCAGCGGCTTGTCGGTTGTTAATTCATCCCAGATCAATGACGATTCAGTTCCCACGCTACCTCACATCGATGCAATCACCGCCGATGACAACATCGCAAACCTCGCCGCCTTTGTTCAAATTCCTCCATCTCCCAGGCGAATCAGATTTGAGTACACGGGGCTTAGCCTCGTGGAGCCAGGGCGGATCCGCTTTCGATATTTTCTCGAAGGTTTCGACAGTAGCTGGAGCCAGCCGATTGCAGCCCGAGAAGCCATTTACACGAACCTTGGCCCCGGCTCCTATCGATTCCGGCTAATTGCCAGCAACAGCAGGGGGCTGTGGAACGGGCCTGAAACTTCGATCGCTTTGAACGTCGCCCCGGCCTACTATCAAACTTACTGGTTCCGCTTGTTGTGCGTGGCTGCGTTTCTGGCGGTCCTTTGGGGGCTGCATCAGCTCCGAGTGCAACAATTGCGGCGGGAGGAAGGAAAACTTCGCGAAGCCATTGAGACTATTCCGGCGATGGCCTGGATCATTGGACGCGATGGGGCCGTTCAATTTCGGAATCGACGCTGGATTGAATATACCGGCCTGTCGCAGTTGGGAAAGGCGGAGGGAGTCGAGAAATCTGCTACTCATCCCGAAGATCGGGACCGAATTGTACGACGTTGGGGCGCGAGCCTTGCCAGTGGCGAGCCGTTCGAGGAAGAGATGCGCATACGCCGCACCGACGGGGAGTTTCGGTGGTTTTTGTGCCGTTCCGTGCCGCTGCGGGACAAGCGAGCAAAGGTCGTGAAATGGTATGGCGTGGCGACCGACATTCAAGATCACAAGCGTGCGGAACAGCTGCAGGCAGAATTTGCACACACCAATCGGGTCAGCACGATGGGAGAACTGGTCGCCTCCATCTCGCATGAACTCGCACAGCCAATCACGGTCACAACCGCCAACGCCAAGGCATCTTTGCGTTGGCTTCAGCGCGACCCGCCCGATCTGACGGAAGTACGCAAAGGGACCGAAAGGATCATCGAAGCGGGCGTCCTTGCCTCGGAGATTATTGACCGTTTGCGATCGTTGTACAAAAAGTCCTTTCCCAGACGAGAGTTGGTCGCGATAAACGACGTCATCGGCGAAATGGTCCTGCTGTTGCGGAGCGAAGCCAACGAGTACGCCGTTTCGATTCGTACGGACCTTGCCACCGATCTTCCCAAAATCACGGCGGACCGGGTGCAACTGCAGCAGGTATTGATGAACCTCATGCTCAACGGTATCGAAGCGATGAAGGAGACCGGCGGAGTGCTCACGGTCAAAACGGGACCTGGCGAGGGCGGTCAGGTGCTGATCTCAGTCAGTGACACCGGCGTAGGATTGCCGGCCGGAAAAGCGGACGAGATCTTCAATGCCTTCTTCACCACTAAACCTCAAGGCAGCGGCATGGGGTTGGCGATCAGTCGTTCCATCGTGGAATCGCATGGTGGCCGTTTGTGGGCCACATCCAACAGCGGACGAGGCGCAACCTTTCATTTCACTCTGCCAACCGCAGTCGTGAAAGGGCCTGCGACAATCTGATTCTGAGTTGCACGCAGCCGGAATGAAATATTCCAGCAGAAGAACAGTGCGATCGTAGCAAGCCGTCCGAATTCGATAAATTACATGCTCCTTGTAGACGAATCCGCGCCTACCCAGTTTTTCAAGGCCGCACGGTCTATACCAGAAATATGTAATAGCGACGACTTGAGCTGGACTCATACGATAGAATCCGTGTCGGTTCCGCTTAAGTCGCTATGTTCTCCAAGATAGTCGCCGCCTTGAATGATTTGCCTGAATCGCAGCGTGCGCTTCGCGCGGCGATTGACCTCGCACGGGGCTGCAATGCCGAGCTCGCAACGGTGTCCCACCTGGGAGATCTTCCCGCCTATGCCTCATTCGCCATCGTTGTCGATCCAAGCGCCCCCAGCGCAATGAAGGACGGCCGACGCCGAGTCCACGGTGAATTGCATGAAAAGGCGTCACTCTTAGCGCAGGAGCATGAAGTTCACGCAACAGGCTCGATCGTAGAAGGTCAAGAGGTAGAGGCCATACTTCACTATCTCAGGGCGGAAAGTGCAGATCTGCTCGTCATTGGTCTCCATCGGCACGACTTCTATTTATCCCGTCCTTGGAGTTTCGTATATGACCTCGCACAAGAAGCTCCCTGCGGCGTGCTCGGTGTGCATTGAGCGCATTGGTCAAGAGCAGCGGCGTATTATTTCAGTCGAAATTGATTTAGGCTCGGAGGCTTTACGGCATGAGTAAAAAATCGTGGATCATACCGCTGATCGTCTTGCTGGCTGCTGCGGGTCTTCTCTTCGGCATTGCGGGTCACTGGACTGGTTGGCAAGGAAACCGTCCTGATCAGGTGACGGATGACGCCTACCTGAGGGCTGACATGACGCCTCTGAGCACGCGAATCTCCGGAACAGTCCGCAAGGTGAACGTTAGTGACTATCAGAGCGTCAAAGCGGGCCAGGCTGTTATCGAGCTTGACGACGACGACTATCGAGCGGCCCTAAATCAGGCCCAGGCCGCACTAGCCGCATCTGAAGCCTCCCTCGCAGACAATCAGGCGGCGAAGAGAATACAGGACGCTCAAATCGAAGCGGCGAAGGCAGGGATTGTACAGGCTGAAGCCGCCATCGACGCCGCCAAAGCTGCCATTGCCTCGGCAACCCCCGAACTTGATCGCGCTTTGACAGAGTTGCAGCGTCAACAGGCTCTGTTCGACTCAAAGGCGGCAACTCACCAGCAGTTGGAAATTGCCACCGCACAGAAGGGCCAGCTCAGCGGCGTGGTTGAGTCGCGTAAAGCGGATCTCGCGCGCGCCGAGGGAGCCCTGGTTGCCAGCCAAAGTCAACTTGAGACTGCGAAGCGCCAACGGGAGGCGCTGAATATAAAAGATGATGTTTACAAGGCTGATATAGCGGCGAAGAAGGCTGCCATTGTCGTCGCCCAGGTGAATCTGGCCTACACGCAAATCGCTGCACCGACCGATGGGACGGTCGGGGAGCGCCGCGCACTCGTCGGCCAATTGGTCGCTCCCGGAACGCAGGTGATCGATCTGGTTCAAAACGAGGTCTGGGTGCAGGCGAATTTCAAAGAAACTCAACTGACTAATATGCGAGTTGGCGACACGGCGGATGTCCGTATCGATACTTTTCCAGGTCGAGTGTTTCACGGCAAGGTTGAGCAGTTGTCTCCCGCCAGCGGCTCTCAGTTCGCCCTGTTGCCGCCGGATAATGCGACTGGCAACTTCACCAAGGTGGTTCAGCGCGTGCCCGTAAAGGTCGTCTTCTTCTCGGGGCAACCTTATCTGGACCAGTTGCGGCCGGGGTTCTCGGCAGTTGTGACCGTTCATACCGGAAAGGCTGGAGGACGATTGGACGGTGGCCAATGACAGATCCTGATACTAACGCCCAAGACACACACCCGGTAGTCACAACACATCCACTGCTTGGCGTCGCTGGCGTGCTCCTCGGTGCACTCATCGCGACATGCACGGGGCGACTAATGAGCGTAGGTCTGGCTGACATACGAGGCGCATTGCATCTCGGGGTTGATGAGGCGTCTTGGATTAATACCTCGTTCAACGCGTCCATGATGTTTATCGGTCCTTTTTCTGTATATCTGGGGGGCCTCCTCGGTCCCAGACGAGTACTTTTGGCTTGTGCATGGATATTCACCGCAGTAAGTTTTTTGATCCCTCTTTGCCATTCACTCGAAGTGGTCATCGCTCTGCTTATCATCGCTGGCCTTAGCGCGGGTACGTTCTATCCATTAACGTTATCTTTCGTGCTCAGGAACCTGCCGATACGCTTTGTGTTGATGGGGATAGCGATGTATGCGACGGACATCATCTTTACGACAGATATGGCGCAGGCATGGGAATCATTCTTCATCGAACATCTCTCCTGGCGTTGGATATTCTGGAACGGCACCGTCCTGACTCCAATCATGATTGTCCTGGTTTACTTTGGTATTCCCTGGCAGCCGCTTCCAAAACCGCAGCCGGGGCATCCCACTCCGAATTGGAGGGGCTTCCTGTATGCGAGCCTCGGGGCTGCGCTTCTCTATACGGCGTTCGACCAGGGGCAACGACTGGATTGGTTTCATTCGTCGCTCATCATAGGATTGGTGGCCGCAGGAGTCATGCTGATACTAACAGCGATAGTTCGGCATTTCCTGTTGCCCAATCCTCTGATCAATTTTCGGTTCCTGATGCGCAGGAACACGCTGTTGCTGGCTCCGATCCTTATCAGTTTCCGCTTCATCATGCTTGCTACAGTTGTAAGCATTCCCAGCTTTCTTGGCTCGGTCCGAGGATTCCGTCCTTTGCAAGAAGCCACCGTCCTGGCTTGGGTGGCGCTTCCGCAATTCGTGCTCGGCGTAGCTGCAATGGCTCTGATGCGGAGAATTGATCCCCGGCTAATCCTTACAGCCGGATTCAGCCTGGTAGGGGTCGCATGTTTGCTCGATGCGCGTATCACCGCGGTGTGGGCAGGGCCCGACTTTGGAATCTCCGAGGCAGTAATGGCCATTGGGCTGGCGTTAGCTTTCAACTCGATGGTTGGCGCTATCGTGCTCGAACTTTTTGACACCGGTGCGTTGCAACGGCCCGTTGACGTGTTGACCTTTGCAGGCTTCTTCCAGGTTACCCGTTTGTTTGGGGGCGAGATGGGGTCAACATTTATGGGGCACTTCATCGCTGTTCGAGAACAGTTCCACTCGAACATGCTTGGGTTGAATGTCCAGCTTGGAAATGGCCCCACGGATTACAGGCTCCTCGGCCTTCAACACGCATTCGCTCCATACTCAACTGGCCTCACCGCAGCGGGCCGCGCCGCGGAGGTACTGGGGCTGCAGGTTCGCCAGCAAGCCTTTACGCTGGCAATCTCCGACAGCTTTCTGCTCCTGGCTACGTGCTGCGTAGCTTGCCTCGCCGTGGTTGCCTTCATGTCCACAGTGCCAACCCAGTATCGACAAGTCACTGCTGCACCAGTGGACGCCAAATGAGAAGCAAACTCCACGAAAGGGGACAGATTATGAAGGCAGGCTCTGCAGTACGCCGAGAGCTACGCGCAGCAGCCAGGCTGTGCTTACCCCTGGTACTCCTAGGTTCGACATTCGTCACAAATTCTGTAGCGCAACAACCCTCTGCGAATCCGATGCAATTAACGCTCGAGCAAGCGATCAATCTTGCTCTAAAGCAAAATCATTCTATTCACCTCCGCAGTCTCTCAGTCGAGCAGACGCAGAGTAAGAAAGACGAAGCGAGGTCCGACTATCTGCCTCAAATCAAAGCGAGCGGCAGTGTTCTTCATATCACAGAGCTGGCAGGCATTGAGATTCCAAAAGGCGCGTTTGGAAACTATCCGGCGACAGGGCCGGTACCGGCAAAGCCGCTCGTTGTCGATCAAGGAAGTGACACTGGATACACCGGGGCCGCGGGCTTAGAGCAGCCTCTTACTCAGTTGTTTCGCATCCACCAGGCGAACGTTGCTGCAAAACAAGATTTGCTCATCGCCAAGACACAACTCGATCAAACCCAGGATTCTATTGCACTGCAAGTCCGCCAGCTCTACTACAACATATTGATCAACCAACAAAAGTTGAAGGCATCCCAGGACCAATTAGCCGCAGCCCAGATCAAGGATGAGGAGAGCCGAAACGATGTAGCGAGGGGCAACGCTCTTGAAATATCGGCTCTTCAGAGCAAGGCAGCCATACTGCAAGTGCAGCAGGAGAGCCTGACTTTACGTCTGCAAGGAAACGATTTGCAGCGTCAACTTGCAGATGTTCTTGGACTCCCGGTTGAGACACCAATTGATCTCGATCCCGGAGCGGCTGCGGTTGCGCTCGACATTCCATCGCGGACTGACGCAATACGGATCGCATTGGATCAGAACCAGGACCTCAAAGCGGCTCGACAAACTCTTACTAAAGCCCAAGCGGGCCTGACGGCAGCCAAGGATGCTTACATACCCGATGTGACAGCTCTCTCCCGGTACAGCTATCAGAGCGGTGTGCCATTTCTCGTCCATAATTTCGGAACATTCGGGTTTTCACTGGGCTACGATCTCTTCGACGGCGGGCGACGCGAAGCCAAAGTCCGGGAAGCCCGGAGTGAAGTCCACTCTGCGGAAGTTACAGTGGACAAGCTGCAATCTGAGATTGAAGTTCAGGTGCAAGGCATTTATGACAGAGTCGACGAACTCAGGCAGATGGTTGATGTTGCTGGACAGGTTTTGAAGGTCCGAACAGAAGCGGCCAGGCTTGCCGATCGACAGTTTGAGCAGACTGCGGCGCTCGACTCCGCCCGCAGTCAGAGCCATGCTGACCTGGCAAGCGCAACCGCATCCTTGCTGGAAGCTAACTGTGGCCTCTCATTGGCGGAGGCTGACTTGAAGAGGACGATCGGCCAGATGCCTCAGTAGAGGGGATTTCATACGAAAGACGGTTCCCACGCAAAGGCAGGTTGAATTCCATGGATAGTACTATGACCAGTGTTTTGGCGGCGCTCAGCGGTTCTGTTATCGGCGCTACAACTCCGGTCCTCAGCAATTTCGTTCTCCAACGAAGCGTGATGCAGCGAGAGCTGACTAATCGAGAAATCGCGCAACGCGAAGAACTCTACTCAGAGTTCATACGACAGGGAACATCATGTTATGCCAAGGCGCTTTCGCAGAGCCTGGACAATCTCGATGAGATCGTGGCGATGTACGCGCTGGTGAACCGGATCAGGCTCTTCGCCTCCTCCAGCGTGCTCGAGGCGGCAGAAGCGTTTGTAAAGAAGCTCGTCGAAAGGTTCGGCGAGAAGAACATGAGCCTCGACCAGATGAAATCGGCCGCTCTGGAGCAACACGCAGATCCTCTCAACGATTTCGCGCTGAAGTGCAGATCTGAACTTCGCGCGGTCTACACGCGAGCTAATTGGAGAGGCGAGTAGCGCGAGATATTCAGTTCGGGAGCGGTTTCTTGCAAACTTCCTTTTGCTAGCTTGGCTAGAGTCGCGAAACAATCGGCTTCTATCTTCCGCATGATATGTCCGCGAAGGATCTGCGCGATATAGCGCCGTTCCGTCCCATTGTTCCTGTGAATGTTATACCTCGCCGGTCGTTCCTGGAAGCGGAAGTCGGCTGCGAATGCGACCGCATTATTGACCCTGATGTTAGTGCCCTGCGCCAAAGTAGCTCCCACATGACCGGTCCCAACATCGAAGGTCCATTTGGAATTCGGATATCGAGATACTCTCACTGCGTAGATGACGTCTGTTGGGAAATGAGCAGCCGCTACATATTTGATGTGGCGTGGGTACCGCGAACACCGGCACTGCAGAAACGCGAACTTCTCCCCAGAGGTAAACAACTCCGTTGCCACACCGTAGACATCCCCGTCGGTCGCGTTCGTGTGTTGAACCGACTGTACCGCGAAGGGATCATTCGTTCGCAAGACCCCGCCGACTGAGACTGCAGATACGTATTTGAGCTTGCGAGCACCCGCCGCAGCCCTCGGAACAAGGAGCATGGATGACTGTCACTCGATAGGGTTACCAGAAACATGTAATGTTCTGGGCGCAGATTCGGCAGTAGGATCGCCTTGTACGGAAAGAACGATGAGGCCAAATGGACGGTCACCTTGAACCGAGCGTGATCTGCGGCTTAGTGAAAGCGAGAGTGCTCAGGTAGAGCAAGGAAATGCATAGTCAGACCGACATTACCGTTTGAAGAGCATGTTCGTCCGACCTCGATCCCAGAGCGACACTCAAAAGATTGTGGCTTCCTTGAAACGCTAGTCATCGCGAAATGAAACCGAAGGACCCGGACCACGATGTGGGCATACGGAGGAACTAATGTGATGAAGGTCCATTGGTTCAGCAAGACAATAAGCGACAGATGTGAATACGCCAGCAAAGAAGAGTTTGTCAGGATATTCGAGTGCGAACGGGTAGGTTTGCAAAGACTGGCCCTGTTGCTCACTGCGAACTCGGAAGCCGCAAAGCGATGCTTGATTCGTGCCTTTCGAGAATGCATGGCAAGTAGTTCAGTTTCCAAGGAATGGGTCCTCAGTTGGACACGTCGCATGGTTATTCGCAATGCCATCCGCCACGTCATGTGCTCCGGAGGTGAGCAGTTCATCAATACGAACGACGAAGCGGACAACGGATTAATCGCATTCTCCCAAGATGACTCGCTAGGTGCAATTGCAGAGTCTGAAGCGATTCTCGACCTTCCGGAGTTGGATCGGTTTGTTTTCGTTATTTGTGTTCTCGAACGCTATTCGATATGTGACTGCGCATTGCTGCTAGGTAGGCCACCTCGAGACATAAACAAGGCGCGACAGCGGGTCAACAATCAAGTAAGCCAAATCGATGAACTCAGCAATATTTCACAACGTTTCGCGATGCGTTAACCCGGTCTGTTCACAGTGGAGGAACAAATGAGTACCACTTTCTACAATCCAAATGAGGGAAATATCCCAACGGCTGAAATACCCCGCAGACAGAGTCTCACGAACGTTGAGTCGGAGGCCGACAATTTCCTCGGCTCGCAACCGTTGTCACCATCGAGCTTTCACGATGGAAATTACGCGTATGGTGACTCTAATGTCTCAGACGATGATTTGATCACTGCCGCACAAGGCGGAGATCAGCAGGCATTTGTTGAACTGTGTGGACGGCATTCTTCAATCGTAAGAAACAAGATACTCAGGATCGTGCGGAACCAAGAGGACGCAGAAGACGCACTTCAGGACACTCTATTGCGAGCCTGTATGCATGTGACTTCCTTTCGCCGGTCCTGCAAATTCTCCACTTGGCTCACAGCCATCGGAGTGAATTCGGCATTGATGATTATGCGGAAACGAAGAGTTCGCAGAGAAACCTTTGCTTGTACGAACAGCTTGGACACGGGAATAGTGGAACTACAACAGTTCGTAGATCGATCGCCAGGACCTGAAGGGATCTGTCTGAAACAACAGACCATCCTTCTTGTGAGGCGAGAAGTTGAGAAGTTGCCCCCGAGGCTGCGCTCCGTCGTCAACCACTATTACGGATCTGAGTGTTCCCTGGAAGAAACGGCGAAGGCGCAGGATATCTCTTTGGCCGCAGCGAAGTCTCGTCTTCTGCGGGGGAAAGTGAGGCTGCGCTCCTCACTTGCGAGATATGGAATCTCCAAGCCCCGCAAGTGAGTTGTCCACCGCTACGAAGCACCGCTTCAATCGTTAATGTGTAAGGTTCGGGACCTCACCAGGAACTGCGTGCAGTACCGAGATTTCCGATCAGTAGGATCGAACCACGACTTCCGATGAGAACCGCTACTTGTATCGAGGAGGATTCCAGATCGCAATCCGGGTGCCGAGTCCAGGCCCTTATACCGCAAACATCGTCCGAGGCTATTCCATATTTATGTAATGCCACGCCGTCGAGGTAAACGCATTCTGGGTTGGCATTGCAGGTATAATGCCTAACGTCAAGGGATTTCGCAAGGCGCGTCTCGATCGCACCGTTATCGGTGGGCCGCTGACCGTTAAGTGCCTGTTCGGAAGGAGTCATTCATGGAACCGGCGAATGAGCTTGTCTATATCGTGGACGACGAGACCAGCGTCGGAGAGGCGCTGTCTACGCTCTTACGGGCTAACGGCAAGCGCGTGCAGATCTTTACGTCTGGACAGGACTTCCTTGATTTTGCCCGCCGAGACTCTTGCGCGTGTCTCATCCTCGATCTCAAGATGCCCGGATTGGGTGGCCTGGAGGTCCAGAAGCTGATTTCGACAAAGACTTCAATACCTGTGATCTTTCTCACCGGGCGAGGCGACATCCCATCAACCGTGAGAGCGATGAGAGGGGGCGCAGTTGATTTTCTCACCAAACCGGTTGATGAAGATGCGCTTCTCGCTTCAGTCGAGCGGGCCTTGCGGCAAGATTACGCGACCCGTCAAGAGGCAGTGGAGTATGCCAGGCTAGTGGCTCGGTATGAATCCCTGACCCCGCGCGAACGAGAGGTCCTTTCACTTTTGGCAAGAGGTCTGCTGAACAAGCAGGCGGCCTTTGAATTGGGGATCACCGAGTACACCGTCCAAATCCATCGTGGGCACATAATGCGAAAGATGGAGGCCGACTCCTTTGCGACATTGGTCAAGCTGGCAGGCAAGCTCGAGCTCGAGATGATGAGCACATCCCATGGGAAGATGTAAGACAGTTTTTCCGCAAGATTGAGTAGAGTCTATTTGGTTGACTCGAGGGTTACCCATGAGTGCGCAGGCCTGTTCGATCGCGGTTATAGATGACGATCCCCGAGTTCTTGAATCACTCGCGAACCTATTGTCCTCATTTGGGTATAGTGCCCAGACCTACGAATCCGCAGAACAATTTCTAACATCCGGTACACTTTCCCAAACGAACTGCATCATCTCGGATGTCGAGATGCGACAAATGAGCGGTCTCGGCCTTCTACAACATTTGAAAAACAGCAACTGCGCCGTCCCCGTAATCATCATTACAGGAAAGCCGTCGGAACGATCGGAAGAGTTTTATCTGGAAAGCGGTGCCTTAGGCTTCTTCAGAAAACCAGTTGACGGAGATGCTCTGGTTGAATTGGTCGACTCAGTCTGTGTCTAAATTGAGCTTGCCTGTGGTTCGCTGGTATCGTTATGTCAATCGATTGCGACTCCCAAATACGAAGCTCACAAGTACGAGGTGCTCATCAATCTACGCTGACGGTGCGCGCCTTCGCAGTGCAATTGAAAATTAGCCCAGCGATGCCGATCGGCACGCGTGCAAGTCTCTACTCGGCAAAGCCCACTACGTGATGGCCAAGGGTCGCATTTACCGCCGCGATAGCCGATGTGCATGCGTCCGGCGACCAGCGTTTGCAGCTTCGCGACACGATGTCTGGCGATGGCAGGGAGATTCTGCAACGGGCCTTCAGTGAGCGTAACCGCGTTGTCGAATCAAGTCTGGACTATGCCTGGGGAAAGAAGCATAATGTCGTGGTTAAGAAGGCTGGTCCGTCAACCATTGTTGAAACCAGCGTCCTTGAGATGGAGGGCGATCTGAAGTATTTCTTCGCAGAGGATATTGGAACAAGACAGAGAGGCTGAACAGGACCGAAGGCTCGTTCACAAGCGCGGCGCAAGGAGTTTCCTGGGCGATCAGCAATCTGCAGCGGCAGCCGACTACCGTGTACTGCTGATCCCCGACATAGTTGAGCTTGACGTGCGGTTGGATGCAGGCGCATCGGCTTTTGATCTGGCCGCTAGGTGGAATTGCGAGGCAGGAGAATGTGGCTTGGTTCGCAAGATTCACGATGTCAGGGAAATTCGAGCGAGGAGGAAGAGGAGCATGAAATATACGATTAAGCGTATTTCAACAGCCGGGATCGGCGAGGCCATTGCGAAAGCGGAGCTATATCGCTCGCTCAACGAGCCGGAGGAGGCAGAATCTATCTGCCTCGATATTTTGACCGTCGAACCGCAGCATCAGCTTGCATTGCGTTTACTCGGCCTCGCACTGACAGATCAGTTCACCGGCCGCGGGTCCGATCGTTACCGGGAAGCCGAAGAGCTCTTCCGGCAGCTTCAGGATCCGTATGAACGGCTTTACTACGCAGGGATTTTGCACGAGCGACGCGCGAAAGCGCAGCTCAACGCCGGGCAACTGCCACTTTCTCTGTTAGCGCTTTTCGACCAGGCCCTACGCTCTTTTGCTGAGGCTGAAAAGATCCGCCCGGAAGGAAACGATGATGCCATCCTTCGCTGGAATCGCTGTGTTCGTCTGCTGCAAAATCCAGCCTATGAATGGGATGGATTGGAAGAGGAATTCGCTTCCCTGGACGCCCAGGACGCCCCGCCAAGATAGCAAATCTCCACGGCACATTGAGCATCGAGTTTCAGTCAGAGGATTCGAAAGAGCCGCTTTAGAGGATCGAAGTAACGATCCACCACGCGCTCTTTGAGCGGAATAATCGCATTCTCGGTAATCGTGATCGATTCGGGACACACCTGCCGGCAACAAGTCGTGATGTTGCAGTAACCGAGGTTGTGAATATGCCTCAAATCGCTGACCCGGTCTTCGATATCAAGCGGATGCATTTCGAGTGCAGCAGCATAGACGAGCAGACGCGGACCGATAAACTCCTCGTGCTTGTGATGCTCTCTTAGAACGTGGCACACGTCCTGGCAGAGAAAACATTCAATGCACTTGCGAAACTCCTGCACGCGCTCGACGTCGGCCTGCTGCACGCGCCATGTGCCATCGGCTGCATCGGGTGGGCGCGGCTTGAATTGCTTGATCGTCTTCTTGGCCCGGAAATTCCAAGAAACATCCGTAACCAGATCGCGTATGATCGGAAACGCGTGCATTGGCTCCAGAATCACTGGCGCGTTCAGATTGATTGCACTCAGTCGGGTCATGCACATGAGCTTGGGTATGCCGTTGATTTCGGCAGAGCACGATCCACACTTGCCGGCTTTGCAGTTCCATCTCACCGCTAAGTCGGGCGCCTGCTGCGCCTGGATGCGGTGCACGGCGTCAAGGACGACCATCCCCTCCTCAACCGGCGTTGTGTAGTCCTGGAATGCGCCGCCTGCTGGATTTCCGCGCCAAATGCGAAATGTCGTTGATGTGGCCATCGATTCGTCTCCCGCTATTTCATCTCCTCAACCACTGACTTCAATTCGTCAGGCATCGGCGTAAGTGCGCGCTTCTCGACCTGCATTTCACCGTCTGCTCCGCCCCGGATGACAATGTTGTACTTTCCCCACTCCGAATCTTTGTTGGGGAAGTCTTCGCGGAACTGCGCGCCGCGGCTCTCTTTTCGCAGAAGCGCCGCACGGGTAATCGCTTCCGACACCATCATCAGATTTTCAATATCAATCGTCGTGTGCCAACCATTGTTGTACTCGCGATTGCCTGTGACACCCGCTTTCTCTGCTCTTGCGCTTAATTGCCCGATTGCATCGAGCGCTTGCCGCATTTCACTCTCGACACGCACAATCCCGACAAGGTCCTGCATGGTCTCCTGCAGATCGTATTGAATCTGATATGGATTTTCGCCGGATGGACCGCGGTCAAAGGGCGCAAGGGCCGCCGCTGCCGTGGCTTGTATCTTCGCTTCGTCGACGGTTACCGGGCCGTTGGCATTGGCGAATGCTGCGGCAAAGTGTCCTGCGCGCCGTCCGAATACGACGAGGTCCGACAGGGAGTTTCCGCCCAACCGATTCGCGCCGTGCAATCCTGCCGCTGCTTCTCCGGCTGCAAAAAGTCCTGGCACAGTGGACATCTGCGAATCGCCATCAACGCGGATTCCACCCATCATGTAATGAGTCGTGGGACCAACCTCCATCGGCTCTTTGGTGATGTCCAGATCGGCGAGTTGTTTGAATTGGTGGTACATGCTTGGGAGCTTGCGTTGAATGTGCTCCGCTGCTTTCGGCATGCGCTCTTTGATCCAGGAAATATCGAGGAAGACACCGCCGTGCGGAGAGCCACGGCCTGCCTTCACTTCACGATTGATGCACCGCGCAACGTGATCTCTCGTGAGCAGTTCGGGCGGACGCCGCGCATCCTTATCGCCCTGCGTATACCGCCAGCCTTCTTCTTCAGAGTCTGCAGTCTGCTCTTTGTAGAGGTCGGGAATGTCGTCGAACATGAACCGGCAGCCTTCGCTGTTGCGCAAGACGCCGCCTTCGCCGCGCACGCCCTCTGTTACGAGAATGCCGCGCACACTAATCGGCCAGACCATGCCGGTCGGGTGAAACTGAACGAATTCCATGTCCTGGAGTTCGGCTCCAGCGCGATACGCCAATGCGAGGCCGTCGCCCGTGTATTCCCAACTGTTGCTCGTCACCTTGAAGGCACGCCCAATTCCGCCGGTGGCCATCACCACTGCCTTCGCCTGCCACAGTTGGAACCGACCCTTCTCGCGGTCGTATCCGCACGCTCCGGCAATTCGGTTTCCGTCAAGCAGCAGGCTGAGCACGGTACATTCCATGTGGACTTCCATCCCCGTATGGATGCCGTGATCCTGGAGTGTGCGTATCATCTCCAGGCCGGTGCGGTCGCCGACGTGGGCCAGCCGGGGATACCTGTGTCCGCCGAAGTTTCGCTGAAGAATCTTGCCGTCTTTCGTGCGATCGAAGAGCGCGCCCCATGCCTCGAGTTCACGCACGCATTCCGGCGCTTCCTTGGCGTGCAGTTCGGCCATGCGCCAG
The DNA here is from genome assembly GCF_025685625.1 of Acidicapsa acidisoli. Lineage (NCBI taxonomy): Bacteria > Pseudomonadati > Acidobacteriota > Terriglobia > Terriglobales > Acidobacteriaceae > Acidicapsa > Acidicapsa acidisoli. Next base: position 2,326,778 of record NZ_JAGSYI010000001.1, on the reverse strand, counting down.
TTATTGAGATACTGACCGCCGCGCATCGTATCGGCGAAATGGACGCGCCAGCTATCGCGATCGTCGACATTGGCAAGTGCCGCTGCGATGCCACCTTCGGCCATCACGGTATGCGCTTTGCCGAGCAGCGATTTGCAGACCACTCCTACCTTTGCGCCGTTAGCTCCGGCCTCAATGGCGGCGCGCAGGCCTGCTCCGCCTGCTCCAATCACCAGAACATCGTAGGAAAACCGTTGGAATTCTGGCATCTAGAGAATTCTCCAGTCATGCCAGATACCCATCGAGCAGAGGCGGATGTAGATATCGGAAAGCCCAACCCAAAACAGGCTCGCCCAGGCCCATTTCTTGTGCCCCGCGTTCAGGCAACTTACGCAATCGTAGAGCTTGTGTCGTACAGGGTGATTCGAAATACGGTCAAATGTCCCACCGATCAGGTGCCGGAACGCATGACACCCGAATACATATCCGCCAAGGAGTACGACATTCACGACGAGAACGAGACTGCCAATCCCGATCCCAAATCCCTCGGGAAAGAAGAACGACTTCACGGCGTCGTAGACGAGAAAGCCCCAGACGATGTACGAGAGCCTCAGAAAGTAGCGATGAAAATTCTGCAGAATAAGCGGAAAGGTTCGTTCCCCCAGATAACTCTTGCGCGGCTCGCTCACCGCACAGGCCGGTGGATCGGCCCAGAACGATTTGTAATACGCGCCGCGGTAGTAGTAACAGGTCAAGCGGAACAGGCCAGGTATCCAGAGAATGAACAGAGCCGGGGAAAAGGGTAGAAAGTTCGGATACCAACTCGGTTTCGGGCCAAACAAGGCGTGCGGGGAACTGCCGAAAAGCTCGGGGGAATAGAACGGTGAGATATAAGGTCCGTAGGTGTAGTGGCTGTTCTGGAACGCCGCCCAGTTCGCATAGACCAGAAACGAGGCGAAACCTAGAAAGACTGCCACCGGAGAAAGCCACCAGGCGTCGCGCCTTGATGTTTGGCCAAATTTGCCGTTCTTCCAGACAACATCGGGAGCTGACACGAGTCCCTCCATGGCGGAGGGATTCGCGGACTACGCCCATCCCGCCCGATGGCATCGCATTGTATAGTAAACACGCCGCCGCAAGCCACCGCCATGTAAATCAAGCGGAATCCGGACCGGCAGCCATGCGAGCCTGACCGCACTTCTGATTCATGATTGTTTGGAATTTGGACGCGAGGGGCGAAAACTCCGCTTTGAGCTCATCCCCCACGGCACGTGACAGCTAAACTCTGCACGTTAGAGTCGCTGTGTGCTTCCGGAAAGATAACGGAAGTCATCTAGTGTCCGCCGGTCTGTCCAGGCGTGATCTCCGATTGAAGCCAACAAGCCAAACCGCGTTCCAACTTCGGCTCGCATCATTCTTGCGGTTCTGGGCGGGCGATCTGCAAGTCGGAACGTTCTTATCTATCAACAGAATCAAAGTGGGTTAGATTCCACACCTTTCGGCACACCTATTCCACTTTGCCTCAGGCAGATGAAGACGACGTCAAAGTGGTGCGGGAATTGATGCGGCACGCTAACGTAACAACCATGAACGTTTACACTTGGCGCTTCACGGCCAAGAAGAGACGGAGCCGGGTCGTGGACGCGCTGATGGATCGAAATTGGCGGGCTGAAACTGCGGTGCGGAAGATAGTTATCGAACCGATGTACAGCAGTTCGATCGTCAAAACTTCTAAGTAGTTGATAAATATGGTAGGCACGAGGATACTCGAACTCCTGACCTCTACCGTGTCGCGGTAGCGCTCTCCGAGCGCGCTCAAAGAAATTTCGTGCCTTTCCCTTGACAGTGATTTACACGGAAGTCGCCTTTCGGGGCAGGTGGGACTTTTCTTCTTCAGTTGGCGATTTCGAGACGAAGCACGTCGGCATCTTCACGGTTTCGCAGCTGGTCGGCGATCCAGATGTATGGTCCGTCGCCGTTTTGCAAGCGAAAAATGCGGATGACTTGTTGGTCTGCGCGAATGTATCCGGCCTTTGTGTGAGCTGGATGTCCGAGCGGGATGTGGAATTATCATCAGAACACCGCTATTGTTTTCTCCATAGATCAGCATTGGTATTCCCAGTCGAAGCGTATATATATATGACTGACGTCTGAGAACACCGCTACGACAATCCAAAAACGTGGTGCGATAGCGGGCTAACAGTCAAATATTGCTAACATTTGGAGGAATATGAAACCTTCCCCTTGCACTTCCTCCATCAAAAAGCATCGATCGAATAGACTCCTCCTGTTCGTGAGCGTCCTTCTCTCTGCCTGCAATTCGAATAGGGTGCCTCCCAAACCAAACGTTCAAATCACGCTAGTCCCCGCCGCCAATCCTGGAGGTCCGGTACAACTGGATTTTATTGAAGGACGGGCAAGCGGCGTGAAACCCGGTCAACAGATCGTACTTTACGCACGTAGCGACATTTGGTGGATTCAACCTTTTGCGAATCAGCCTTTTACGAAAATTCAACCCGATTCGACATGGAGAAACGCGACCCATCTCGGTACCGATTATGCAGCGATCTTAGTTGAGCCCGGCTTTCACCCTGCAACCAAGGTTGCGACTTTGCCCGCACAAGGCAACGGCGTGGTCGCAATCGCTACTTCGAAGGGCATGCCTGCTGCACCGATTGTTTCTAAGGTCATCCACTTTAGTGGATATGACTGGAGCGTGCGTAACGCGGCGAGCGACCGAGGAGGGCAACCCAACTCCTACGATCCCTCGAATGTATGGACCGATAAGAACGGCTATCTGCATCTTCGCATGGAGGAGCACGATGGCCTATGGACATGTGCCGAGGTTAATCTGACCCGCAGTCTTGGTTATGGTTCGTACATCTTTGTCGTTCAAGATACCGGTCATTTTGGCCCATCTGCTGCTCTGGGGTTATATACAAATGATGACTTTCGAACGGATGACATCCCTGGTGAACTTGACATCGAATTGAGCCGCTGGGGTATTACAGACAGCAAGAATGCGCAATATGTTGTCCAACCTTTTTATGTCCCTGAAAACGTCTCTCGATTCACGGCCCCGGCCGGAGTGCTGACCCACATGTTACGTTGGGAGTCCGGACGCGTTTCCTTTAAGACTGTCCGCGGATCGGGGATAGGCCCCGGAGCCGCGACCATTAGTGAACACATCTTTACCTCGGGAGTTCCGACTCCTGCCAAGGAAACGGTTCACATGGGCTTGTACAGTTATCGACCTACGAAGACTTCACCTCAACAACCAGTCGAGGTTGTGATTGAAAAATTCGAATTCCTTCCGTGAAATCGTGATGCAGAGGCATCGGCTACGCAAAGGACTCATAAATGGGATCGCGCTCTTATGTCTTGTGAATACTGCTTTTGGATTAGACCCCACCCGGAGAATCTCACAATACGTACATGACAAGTGGGGCGAAGATAAAGGATTTATTGGAGGAAGGATTTACGCCATTCGCCAATCGGCCGATGGTTATTTGTGGATTGGAACCGAAAGAGGTCTGGTTCGATTCGACGGGTCCAATTTCCTTTTGATTCAGCGGCCTCTTCCAGATTCGCCTCCGATTAGTCCCGTGCGCGGCCTCGTTACCGATGCCAGCGGGAATCTGTGGATTCGTCTCGAAGGTCCCCGCATGCTTCTTTATCATGACCGGAAGTTTGAGGATCCATACACAAGATTCGATCTTCAGGACATCACCTTTACAGCGACCGCTTCCGACGACAAGGGGCGCGTCATTCTCTCCGGACTCGGGGATCGGACATTCCGATATGAGGGAGGACGCCTGGAGACAATAGTCAGTGCAGAGCAAAATCCCGGTATTGTCATCTCCCTGGCTGCGACGCGAGACGGGAGTATTTGGCTCGGCACACAAGATAACGGTCTCTTTCGTCTGAGTCAGAGACACATTTCCACAGTTGCGCAGGAGCTCAAGGATTCGAAGATCAATGCTCTTCTGCCCGCAGACACCGGCGGCTTATGGATTGGAACCGACAACGGCATTCATTTGTGGGAGGGTGGCGTACTGGCCACCCTTAACTTGACTTCTTCGTTGAAGCAATTACAGATTCTGGCGATGGCCAGAGATCGTGACCTAAACATCTGGATTGGAACGAACCATGGCATCTTGCGCATTACTCCATCCGGCGCTGTTTCGCTTGACCTGCTCAACCCAAAGCCTGGGTTTGAAGTAACAGCAATCTATGAAGATCTCGACGGAGATATTTGGTTTGGCGGTTCGCGAGGAGTCGAGCGGCTGCGAAATGGAATGTTTACAACCTATTCGACTTCTGACGGTCTTCCGTCAACAGGGATTGGCTCAGTCTACCCGGACTCCACGGGCCGGATCTGGTTTGCGCCGCTCTCGGGTGGCCTCTACTGGATGAAGGGAGGGCAAGTCGGTCATATAACTCTCGATGGACTGGAACACGATGTTGTGTATTCCGTTAGCGGTAGCGACGGTGAAATCTGCGTCGGCCGGCAACATGGCGGTCTCACAGTGCTGGCCGGAAAGGGCGATTCATTTACGGCCCACACCTATACGCAGGCGGATGGCCTTGCGCAGAACAGCGTTTATTCCGTGCACCGTGAACGCGATGGGACGATCTGGGCTGGGACTGTAAGTGCTGGTGTAAGCAGATTGAATGGCGGGAAATTTACCAATTATTCGGACTCCAGTGGACTCCCCTCGAATGCTGTCAATTCCATAGTCGACGGCTTCGATGGGACAACATGGTTGGCTACCCCCAGCGGTTTAGCTTCGTTCTCAAATCGGCATTGGACGATTTACACAGCTAGCGACAGCCTACCATCGTCAATAGTAAGAACAATCTTTGAAGACACAAAACATGTGGTGTGGGTAGTAACTCCCGGCGGTCTGGCGTACATATCCTCCGGAAAAATCAAAGTTCCACCGAGGCTGCCTGAGGCATTACGGGAGCAGATCTTCGGAGTTGCGGAAGACGGGATGGGTTCCCTCTGGTTCACCACCTCAGATCACGTACTTCGCGTCAATAGGGACGGGCTGTTGAGCGGATTGCTCTCTGATACCGATGTTCAAAGCTATGGAATCTACGACGGCCTCCAGGGGGTGGAAGGCGTGAGTCGCGACCGCACCGTAGTTGCTGATCCTGAAGGACGCATCTGGATTTCGCTTAAGTCGGGTTTGTCCATGGCCGATCCGATCGTCATCTCCAGAAATTCGATCCCAGTCGCAGTGCGAATCGAATCTATGTCCGCTGGCGGAAATCAGGTTAATGCGCAGAACCCCATCCAGATTCCCTCTGGAATTCAGAGCATTACCTTGAATTACGACAATATGAACTTGGCTGCGCGAGAACGCATCCGTTTTCGCTATAAGCTCGATGGTTCCGATCAAGGTTGGAGCGATATCGTTGCGTCAAGGCAGGTTGTCTATAAAAACCTGGGCCCTGGCACATATCTCTTCCGTATTGTTGCCTCCAACAGTGTCGGTCTTTGGAATGGTCCGGAGACTTCTGTCCCTTTCCTGATCGAACCTGCATTCTGGCAAACGTGGTGGTTTCGAGTGACTTGTCTTGCAGGGTGTTGCCTGACGATCCTCGCCATTTATCACTTACGCATTCACCAATTGACGAAACGATTGAATGTTGGCTTCCAAGAACGGCTCGCCGAGCGTACGCGCATTGCGCAGGAATTGCATGACACACTGCTGCAAGGTGTCCTGAGCGCCTCTCTCCAGCTTGATGTAGCTGAAGACCAACTCCCGGAGGACTCTCCGACCAAGCCTCTCTTGAAACGGGTCCTGCAATTGATGCGTACGGTCACTGAAGAAGGAAGAAATACGCTGCGTGGGTTACGCACAACGGAATCGGGCAACCAAAGCCTTGAGACTGCCTTCTCGCGACTACGACAGGAATTTCCCCTGGACGACAAAACTGATTTCCGCGTTATCGTTGATAGTGTCACGCGTCCATTGCGGCCGCTGATCCGCGATGAAGTCTATCGCATTGGCCGCGAGGCTTTATTGAATGCATTTATGCATGCACAGGCAAACCGCATCGAAGTCGAAGTAGAATATGCGAGTAGACATCTTAAAGTGCTGGTGCGCGACGATGGCCGTGGAATCGATCCTCAAGTGCTGCATACAGGTCGTGAGGGGCACTGGGGACTCGCCGGCATCCGAGAGCGCTCCGAAAGAATTGGCGCTAATCTAAGACTTCGAAGCCGCATTGGCGCAGGAACTGAAATAGACTTAACGGTTCCCGGCACGATCGCATTCGAAAAAGGTTCGAATGGCCCGATATCGCAGTGGTTCCGTTGGCTCAGCCGAGAGAGGCTCGAGACACCGAAGCATGACAAAGCGAAGCGAGTACATAAATGAGCGCTACCCCAAGGATTCGAGTCTTCTGCGTTGACGACCATCCTCTCATGAGGGAAGGCATTGCGGCCGTCATCAGGAATGAATCTGACATGCAATTGGTTGCAGAGGCATCAACTGGACACGAAGCCATTCAGGGATTTCGTGAACATCAGCCCGACGTGACACTCATGGATGTCCGGATGCCGGATATGGGGGGCATCGACGCACTGCTTGCCATTCGCACAGAGTTTGCAGATGCCCGAGTGATCATGCTAACGACGTTTGAAGGAGACGCCGAGATTCAGCGCGCGCTGGGGGCGGGAGCGCAAGGTTACATGCTCAAAAACATGCCCAGAAAGCAGCTCGTAGATATGATCCGCAATGTGTATGCCGGGAAGAAACAAATCCCTCCCGAGGTCGCAATTCACCTCATCGAGCATATTGGAGATGAAACATTGAGCAAGCGAGAGGTTGAGGTCCTTCAGAAGATCGCGGGGGGAAATCGCAACAGCGACATCGCAGCGCTCCTTTTCATCTCTGAAGAAACGGTGAAGGGACATATCAAGCACATCATGGAAAAACTGGGCGCAAGCGATCGCACCGAGGCCGTCGCTGTCGGAATTAGACGCGGGATCATACATCTCTAGTTTTACCTGCATTTCCGAGTGCTTTCGAGTTTCCAAGTGGTGTAGAAAAAGCACTCGTTCTGGGGGTCCACTTCGCAGCGAAATAGGCTAGTCTTCTTCTGGCGTGTCTTTGCGCCTGAGGAGGCACCGGCTGCAAAGGCTCTTTTCCAGCTTCCCGGAGGGTTGGCCAGGCATCGGCCTCATCTTTCTGCGGCTTACTGTTGCTGTCAATGCAATCATTTACGCAATTGAAGCGCTCGTTGGACCCAACGGTCATTCGATTAGCGCTTGGGTCGTTGGATCGCTCGCAATCGCTGTTGGAGCAGCGATTTTCGTCGGCTTTCTCACACCCGTTGCAAGCGCCGCGGCAACAGTTGGTTATCTTATGACGGGCGTTTCGCCGTCTTTGATGACTGAAGCGAACAACCACATCAGTGCGTTAACTGCATTCAATCTGGCTGCGATATCCGCCGCGCTTGTTTTGCTTGGCCCGGGCGCTTTTTCACTTGATGCGCGTCTCTTCGGTCGTCGCGAAATCATTATTCCTGAAGGCCGCGTTCAACTCGTCGATGATTCTCAGAAAAATTCTCCACTTGATTGAGATTGAACGCAAATAATTGTCCCGATGCCTGGGCATCATATCCCCCTAAATAGTGGTATCCGATACCCATCCATCATTAGCGTTGAAAATACCTTCCTTAGCGGGATGCACTCGTCCGAGTCTTCCTTCATAGTCACTTCAGCAGTATCGAGCACGGAGGACAAATCAGAGAATCACGAATCATCGATTCTCTGAATCGGGTGAAGCTTCAATTGGAGGTTCGGTTTTCGCGATGTTCCATTTGGATTATCTCTCTTGTTTCCTCACCGTCCTAGCGACAATACTGCTCGCACGAAAATCCCGGATCGGACTCCTTGTCGCAACAGCCAACAGCTTGATCGTTTGTGTAATTGGATTGCGAACGTCACAGCTTGGCCTTTTTCCCGCGAACCTGTTTTGCATCGGCGTATACGCGTTCAGTGTGCGATCGTGGCTCAAGGAACGAACACACGCAAATCCAGATCAGGCGCAGCGACAGAAATCGCTCGTCGTACCTGCCATAATGGTGCCCCTCAAAAAGGGCTGCCATCGTCATATAGCAGATCATCAATCCTGAAATTAACATCTGCAACTAAGATCGGGCATCCGGAGGAACACCATGCGTGCTGACTTAACATTTATGGCTCTCGCCCATGCATCGAATCGCTATTTACTCACTCGGCTGATAGCAAAGGCAACCCGCAAAATGCATCGCCCTAACACTCGGTTGCAGGATACGATGAACGACGTTTTCGAGCGGTTCGGCTGCTCAAAACCAAGAGCAGACCGCCGTGCTGCGGAGGCGACCAGCCGTTCGGAAGGCCGTGCTGCATGACGTCTCCGCAGTCAATTGGATTTCAGCCCTCCCCATTACGAAGCTAGGAATAACAGCCATGGCAACTTCATTCACATCCGTATCATTTACCCCATCACCGAAAAGCGCATCATGGTGCTTCCTGCTGCTCGAGCACCTGGATGAATTCGCAACGCTGGTTTGGCATCTCGTAGCAGATGGCAAGCTCGTCGAAGACACATTCGCGCGCACGATGGCGAAGCTCGATGTGACTGCATTTGAATCTTCTATTCCGGCACTCGCTTACAGTCAGGTTCGAGACGTTCTCATCACTCAGGCGATTGCGGTACTGTCGGACGCGCGCAGAGAGGAAGATGAGAACCAGTTTTTTCAGTCGAGTTCTATTGGTAGCTTGCCCGATCTCCCCCGCCTGGCATTCATGCTGAGATTGATCATCCATTCGCCTGAAAGAGAGGTTGCGAAGTTTCTCGGCCTGTCGCCATTTGAGGTGCAAGGACTTGTCAAGCATGCGATCGATCGTCTCAGCGTTGTTCCGCCTATCTCAGAATCGACAGGTTGTTATGACGCATAGGTGGCCTTTAGTTTTCGACTCACCGTGAATAGGTACAAGGACCTGCGAATTTCGCGGTGGCCCAGCCATGGGTACGGTTGCAAGAGTGCTTTAATAGCCGATCTTCCTGCTGAGCTGGCCACCGTATAGCACGATCGCAGGTATTCAACGCAGTCAACAGTTTCAAAGCAACAGTAGCGAAAAAAGATAGAACGATCAACCCCTAATCTCGAATGAGGCACATGCACACAGGTTGGGCTTCCTCAAGCGATCAAGCTGAGGCACTCGTCACTGGAGAGTACTTCTATCACTTAAGGAGGAAGGGTGCTCTTCCAACTGCCCACGACATTGCGAATCAAGATCGGCTCCTCGCAATCTGCGAGCGCCTCAGCGGTATCGCTTTGCCCGAGTAGCGGGCTTGATAGGATTTTTTGGTGACGACGCGGCTTCGATTGGCGGTGTCACCCATAAGAACAAAAGAAACCAGGAGCCATCAACATGTACGCAGTCATGGGAATCACAGGGAAGGTAGGCGGCGCCGTCGCGCGCACCCTTCTTGCAAAGGGCGAGAAGGTTCGAGGGATCGTAAGGAATCCCGAGAAAGCAGAGGAGTGGCAGAGGCGAGGTGTGGGGCTCTTCAAAGCCGACTACGACGATGTGGATGCGCTAACGACCGCGTTCACCGGTGTCGCTGGCGTCTTCGTCATGGTTCCTCCAAACTTCGCACCGGCCCCAGGCTTCGCCGAGACCAAGGCGACGTTGAAGGTCCTGCATGAGGCACTATCAAGATCTCTGCCGTCGAAGGCGGTTTATCTGTCATCCATAGGAGCGGAACAGGCCAGTGGATTGGGTTTGATCACAAGCTCACATCTCCTCGAAGAGACGTTGAGCGATCTTCCGTTCTCTCATGCATTTCTGCGCGCCGGCTGGTTCATTGAGAACTCAGCCGGTGACTTACCGAGCGCGCGGAATGAATGTAAGATCCGGTTTCAGCTCCATCCGCTTGACCGAAAGTTTCCCCTCGTTGCGACCGCGGACATCGGCAAGGTGGGTGCACAAACGCTTACCCAGAGCTGGACCGGAATTCGCCATATCGAAGTTGCGGGCCCGGAAGGTTACAGCCCCCTCGACATAACAAATGCTTCCGCAGAAGCAGTTGGACGTCCCGTCGAGGCGATTGCCGTTCCCAGGGCGGAATGGGAGACGTTATGGGTTTCACAGGGGATGCCAGAGGGACGAACGGCGCCTCGAGCGGAGATGGTCGATGGATTCAATTCTGGTTGGATTCACTTTGGCGTCCCAGGAACAGAGCATGTAAATGGAGCGACGCCGCTTCGTGAGGTGATAGCTCAGCTCGTGAATCGCGGCTAACTCCGCCGTCCTCAATTCGATTCTTAGGGCCGAATCCCTTTCTCTTGCAGTGTGACTGGTTGAGCAGAATTCTCGGGCCGCATCGACGAGCCCTCCGCAATAGGGCTTTGCCAATCGGAAGGTTTTATTCGCGCCAGGCCAGATCGGCGAAATGCTTGGGACCAATGATTAGTCGTCCATACCACGGTCAGAAGGATAAATAACGGTCGCGAATCATCTATGAAGAGTTCAACGTAGCGTGAGGCACAAAAACACATCCGCTGGATTTGAGCCGCACGAAGATGCCTTTCGACGGCTGTGTTTACCTCGCCGATTGTCTTGAGGCAACCGGCCGCGAGCACCAAGAACCGGATCACAAGGGGGAACAGTGAGAACGCACCTTAGGAAGCCAGAAGTTTCAGACGGCGGCAATGTCCTCGAGTTTCGTAAGGGCCTTGGTCCGGATCTGGAAAACAAGATGCAGAAGGGCGAACCGCGCCGACTGATTGAGACGGAGAGAATGTCAGCAATTGGCATCATGGCATGCTCAATATTCCACGATATGCGCCACGCACTTTCGGCGATCTATGCGAACGCCGAGTTTCTCGAGCGCAACGATTTATGTGCGAGCGTGCGTGCTGATCTTCTGCTCGAAATTCAGGAAGCAATACTAGCGACGACGGAGCGCATTGATTCACTACTGCAATTCGGCGGGAGTGGACGGAACAATCCGCTGGTTTATGAGCGTGTTTCTATGGTTGTTGAGAAAGCCGTTGCGGCAGTGAAGTTTCATCCAGACGGGCGGAACGTGTTCGTCAGAGCCGGCGAGTTCCCGCCGGCAAAGGCAGTTATGGATGTAAGGAATCTTGAAAGTGCCATATACAACTTGCTGCTCAATGCCTGCCAAGCTGCGACACGCTCAAGTCACGTACCTGAGGTGGAGATCCAACTTACTGAAGTCGATGAACTGATCTACCTCACAATCCTGGACAATGGTCCTGGCATACCTGCCTCTGTCCGGAGAACATTGTTCGAGCCCTTCGTGACCGCAGGAAAACCCAACGGAACAGGCCTTGGTCTCGCCTTGGCTCGTCGAGTAGCTGAAGAACACGGTGGCAGCGTCTGCCTCGAAGAATCGAATCGAGAGAGGACCGTATTCACGCTGAGCCTAACGAAAAACAGATCATTACCTTTAAGACCTCAAGAGCGGTAGAGCCTGCTTCGAGATCTGCCGCAATGGATTGCGAACTGCTCATAAAGAATCAACAACCGAGATGGGAGCTCATGAAATCTCGGGAGGCAGAAATATCCAGCAATCAGAAGGTTCTATGCCCTTGTTTACCGTAACGATGAAGTCCAATGGGCCAATCAATGATAAAGACCGCCTTTCCAGAGCTATCCATGCTGCAAGCATTGCTGCTGGATATCAGAGGACAACCTTTTCCAACGTTTCCTTTCGTTGGGACCAAGCGACTTCAGGGTTGATCTGCACTATCAAGCACTGCCCAAGTCGCGCACCTGCCAGATGTTGATGATTGAAGTGCTCGTATCTTCAGGGACTGACACCGATCGAAAAAGAGTCTTGTTATCTCCCTGATAGAGAAGCTTGGCGAAGCAGGCATCGATCTGAATAGGTCAATGCTCGCGTTGGCCTGTTGGCAACAATTGATCCCATCAGTCGTTCACGGACAATGGGAAGTGTGCCTTGACAATCTCTCTATACTTGTTTACTCTATGCCTGCAGTGAACAAGTCTATGACAGAAACCAATTCACGCGATTTGTTTCCGGGCGCGCTCGAGATGATGATCCTCGAGTCGCTTCGCCGTGAGCCGGCCCATGGATATGCGCTGGTGCAGCACATCCAGCAACGGTCCAACAACCTGCTGCAAGTGGAAGAGGGTTCGCTCTATCCAGCGTTGCAGCGGTTGCTGAAGGCAAAGCTGGTGAAGGCGGAGTGGAAACTCTCTTCAACCAATCGCCGAGTGAGAACCTATCAGATAACTGCTGCAGGCCTGCGCCGCCTGGAGCAGCAGATTTCCAGCTTTGAGCGCATGTTTGAGGGCATCTCACTGGTCTTGAACCCGGGTAAAGTCACAACAAGTTGATGGGGCCAGCTGAAAGGAATCTCCAATGGACTGGATTCCGCAGATTTTCCGCCGCCGTAAGCTCTACGAAGATCTCTCCGAAGAGATTCGCCTCCACATTGAAGAACGTACCGAGCAGTTGATGTGTGAGGGGATGAGTGCCGAAGAAGCGGCGCGGGCGGCGCGGCGAGCTTTCGGCAACCGGATGCTGCTTGAGGAACGCAGCCGCGAGGTGTGGCAGTGGCCGACGCTGGAATCGATCTGGGCCGATGTGCGATTTGCGCTGCGCCAACTGCGCAAGTCTCCCGGCTTCACTATCACTGCCGTTTTGACACTGACGCTGGCCATCGGCGCCAACGCAGTCGTCTTCGGCGTATTGAATGCGCTCATCCTGCGTCCGCTGAATGTGCCTCAGGCAGAGAGCCTTTTCGTAGTCCAACATGGGAGCGACGTCGGGTCCCACTCCTATCCCGATTATCTCGATCTTCGCCAGCGCAATCGTAGCTTCGACGATGTGGCTGCCTGGGCCATCTCTCAGGCAGGGCTGGACACGGGCAAAGATCCATCCAATGTCTGGGAATACGAAACCAGCGGAAACTACTTCGACGTATTGCGCATTCAACCGTACCTTGGGCGATTCTTCCACGCTTCCGATGAGCATGGCCCAAACAGCGCGCCGTTTGTCGTGCTCTCCTACGCATATTGGCACAACCATTTTCAGGACGATCGCACCATGGTGGGCCGCGTTGTTCGGCTCAACAGGCATCCATTCACCATCCTTGGCGTGGCACCTCCAGGGTTCCAGGGGACCGTCTTGTTTTTCGCGTCGGATATCTTCGTGCCCATCGTGAACCATGAGCAGTTATCCGGCGACAAGACGATATTGAACGCGCGCGGGATCCGTTGGATGTTTGAGATGGTGGGACGTCTGAAGCCGGGAGTCACTCCGGCGCAGGCCACTGCCGATCTGAACTCCGTGGATTCGTATCTTAAAAAAAGCTATCCCAAAGAAGAAAGTAATGACCCTTATACACTGGCGCGGCCTGGTCTTCATGGCGACTATTTGAACGGGCCAACACGGGCTTTTCTCACCGGGTTGATGCTCCTCTCGGGTTTGATACTGTTGGCGGCCTGTGCCAACCTGGGGAGCCTGTTTGCGGCGCGGGCCGCCGACCGTTCTCGCGAAGTGGCCTTGCGCCTGGCTCTTGGTTCGAGCCGCAATCGCATTTTGCGCCAGCTGTTCACCGAATCCGTGCTGCTTTCGCTCGCTGGAGGCGTTGCAGGACTCATAGCAAGCATTCTGCTTTTGCGCCGGTTGAGCGTGTGGCAGCCATTTCCGCGATTCCCCCTCCATGTGCCGGTAAGTCCGGATGCTAACGTTTATTTGGTAGCTTTGGTCTTGGCGTTGGTCAGCGGAGTCCTATTCGGAATTATTCCCGTGCGCCAGATTCTCCGGGCCAATCCATACGAGATCGTCAAAGCGGGATCGACAGGCGCGTTCGGGCGCCGAATTACCGTGCGAGACGTATTGCTTGTCGTCCAAATTGCGATCTGTGCCGTACTGGTCACTTCGTCGATGGTTGCTGTGCGTGGACTCATGCGCTCTATGCACAGTAACTTCGGTTTTGAGCCGCAGAACGCGATGCTGGTGGATACTGATCTGACGGCAGCAGGCTACAGCGGCGAAAGAGTACCTGCAATGCAACGGCGCATGATCGATGCCATACAAGCGATTCCCGGCGTTGATTCCGTAGGATCGGTGAATTATCCGCCGCTAGAACCTCCCGGTACTTGGCAAGGGATCGTCTATACCGACACAACCACGGATCTAAGCCCATCGAAAGCGGCGGCCGACCCTAATATGTTCAACATATCTCCAGACTACTTCCGCGCATCCGGGACGTCTTTATTGGCGGGCAGAGCCTTCTCATGGCATGACGACACAAACGCCCCGCGCGTGGCAGTGGTGAACCGGGAGTTCGCAAGCAAGGTACTGGGCTCCGTACCGGACGCTGTCGGCCGGTATTTCAAGCTGCAAGATGGCACGCGCGTGCGGGTGGTGGGTCTGGTCGAAGACGGAAAATACGTGAACCTCACCGAAGGCCAGAAGCCCGCGATGTTCTTTCCCCTCCTACAATCGCCAGCCAGTTGGATATGGCTGGTGGTCCGGTCGAGCCGCGACCCGCAGCAACTTGCCGCGGCCATGAGGAGTGTGCTTCGGGACATCGATCCTGGGATGGTTCTGGCGATTCGACCGTGGAGCACAGAACTGGCGGGAACTTTGTTCCCCTCGCGCATGGCAACAGTATCGCTGGGTGTGCTGGGCATAATGGGCGCGATGCTTTCGATCACAGGTATCTTCGGAATGGCTGCCTACTCAGTGAGCAAGCGGCTCAAGGAGTTGGGAATTCGCGTGGCTCTCGGCGCACAACGCAAGGAAGTGTTGCAGGCCGCGCTGGGACGTGCGTTCAAACTGTTGGCGATTGGCTCGGCGGCGGGATTGGTGCTTGGAATCCTGGCTGGCAGGGTTCTCGCTTCTATCGTCTATCAGGCCACACCGCGCGATCCAGTGGTGCTGATCGGCGTTGTTCTAGCAATGGCTGCGCTGGGATTGCTGGCTACGTGGATTCCCGCGCAGCGTGCGCTATCCGTCAATCCCCTGATCCTGCTGCGCGAAGACTGAGGCAGCGGGGTTCCGCCTCGAATGGGCGGATCCTCCATGTAGTCAGGACTACCACAACGATCCATTCTCGGTTTATGCCAAATCACCAACTCGCTCATTGAGACCAGGAGCACATGTCCGTATTGTTTGAATGCTAAGTCGAGGAGGAGCACGAGGTGTTGCAAGACGCTGAACTCAGCACCCAGCTGATTCAGAGAACGACCTTGGAGGCTCCTCAGACTAAGTACTTCATTGGACTGGATGTTCACAAGAAGACGATCAGCTATTGCGTGAAGGACGCAGCTGGCCGTGTGCACCAGGAAGGCAAGATCGGATCAACTCGCCGGGAACTGGACGGCTGGATCCAGACGATGCCGCAGCCCCGCATGATCGCCATGGAAGCGACGATCTTTACCGGGTGGATTTATGACTACCTGCTTCCTCATGCTGAGAAGGTGAAGGTCGCGCATCCAGTGATGCTGAGGGCGATCGCGGCGGCCAAGAAGAAGAACGACAAAATAGATGCCGGCAAGATCGCTGACTGTCTGCGATGCGATTTCCTGCCGGAGTGTCATATGGCTTCGACGGAGATCCGGGACCGAAGCCGGGCGCTCCGTTATCGGAACCTGCTGGTCAGGCAGACGGCGCAGATGAAAAACCGAATCTCCGGCCTGCTGATGGAGACCGGAGTGAGCTACAACAAGCAGCGACTGCACAAAGTCGGCTACTTCGCCGATCTGATGACGACCAACGAAGAGGTGGACGAGAGCATACGGCCGCTGTTGAAGCTGAGCAGGGAGATGATCCGCCGCTCGCAGAAGCTCGATTACGCGCTGGTCAGTTCGTTGGAACGTGATCCGTTCCTGAAGGAGCGGCTACGGCGGCTTCGAACCGTGCCGGGGGTGGGGCCGATTACCGCGCCGGAGTGATCTCTCAGGACACCCTCCCGCAAGGGCGCGAGAGATGGCTGCTCGCAAGACCCAGTGGCGCATTTTCGGAAGGTTCGGAAAATCATTTCTTTCCCGTGCTCGTTGCGAGTTCTTCTCGAAAAGATTTCCTGAAAGCCGAAAAAGCAGAGCTACGCAGTGTCACTGGACGCGGCCTGCACTTCTCGAGCGGTGCCTGAGAGAATATGCGGGGCATGAAGGAGATAGACAATAAAGCCGAGTTCAAAGCAGGCTAGTTGTTGCTCTATACACGTCCTTTCTTGCAATCAGAAAGCTTGGTGTTCGCGATTAAGTCAGAGAGTTGAGATGATGTATTTCGTTGCCAGCTCGTGACTGTGGACTTCATGGAGGGGTTCCGTTGAGACTCACAACAGCTCCCCAACTCTGCGGACCATGCGAATCCCGCCAGAATATCGGCGAGGCCAGTCGGTTTTAGGATGGCGATAAGAAGGGGAAGTCCAGCAGGTTTCCGACGATTTGCTACTAAATGCTACCCACGCTTCGGAATGACTTGCTGTAAGTGCTTGATAAATATGGTAGGCACGAGGAGACTCGAACTCCTGACCTCTACCGTGTCAAGGTAGCGCTCTAACCAACTGAGCTACGCGCCTGCAAACCGACCTATTCAGTCTAGCAGCAAGCTGGCCTAGGAGCCAACTTCATCTCAACTTCGTTGACTACCCGGTCATCTGACCGATGCGGTTCGCGATGATGTCCCTTATCCAAATCTGGGCAGCTCTTGTAAGACTGCGTTAACATGCTGGTGATGAGCACGAGCCCAGACGTGACAGGCCTCAATGTCCAGTCGCTCGCAAATGCGTGGCGAGGGCATCCGTTGCGCATGGCCCCGAACCTTCTCACGATTCTGCGGATTTTCCTGGTTCCACTCATCATACTCGCCGTTTTGGAACGTCGATTTGAAATGGCCTTCGTTTTGTTTCTGATGGCCGCCGTAACGGATGCAATGGACGGACTTCTGGCACGATGGCTCCGCCTACGCACCATGCTTGGACAATATCTCGATCCCATCGCTGACAAGCTTCTGCTCAGCTCGCTTTTTCTCGCCCTCACCCGAATGAGGATTCTGGATCCGCGCGTTACGGTTCTTGTTTTCGGCCGGGATATTGGGATGCTGCTCTCCGCTGCAATCCTGTACAAGATGGCGAAGTTGCGGGACTTTCGTCCCTCTTTGCTCGGCAAAGCCAACAGTTTCAGTCAGGTAGGGGCTCTCGGCGTAGTGCTGCTTAACCTCATCTACCAGCGGCCATGGGTCGCAGCAACGCGAGTCGCTATGCTCGACGCCACCATCCTCCTGACAGTAGCATCAGGTTTCCACTATGCATGGGTCGCTTCGACCCGCATCAGCAAACTGTCGGATTCTGAGGCCGATTCCGGCTCCGCTTCTACCTGAAATCGCCAACCGGTCTCAAATCTCTTTCAATCGACACCATCCTCATGCTGCGGGTTGGAGACCTTCTCTTCAATCTCCATATCGCGGAATTCGTCGGAGTCAAAGACCTCGCCGCATTCCAGGCATTCGACATATTCCACGTCTTCCTGGCGGGAGACGACACGGACTCTGGGGTGTTTGCAGGGGATCGCCATTTTGGGGTTCTTGACCGTTCTTCGCAGGAGGCCTTTGCGCCAGATTGTATCGAGCCTTGGTCCTTTGTCCAAGGGGGATTTGATAAAGATTTACAGGATCAGCCTCTCGACGGATAAATGCTCTCTATTCCTGGTATTGGTGCAAGCCCGGGATTTCTTTTCCTCCCAATTGAAATAGCGACAGAAACGGTCGTATACTAAATCCAGACCGATGGAGTCGGACTTATGCTGCGGCTCACTAAAAAAGCGGATTACGGCCTGATGGCTCTCAAGTACCTCGCCGAGCATCCGGAAACGCCATCCGTGAGCGCAAAAGATATCGCCGACACATATGGAATTCCTGCGCAATTACTCGCGAAGGTCTTGCAGCGGCTTGCGAAGGTGGGGCTGCTTCGCTCCCATGCGGGGATGAACGGCGGATATGCCCTGTCGAAGAGTGCACGCGCCATTACGGCATTTGAAGTTATCCACGCAATCGACGGGCCGCTCTTCATTACAAGTTGCACCAAGGGTAGTAAATCCTGCGATTTAGAGCCCAACTGCACCGTGAAAGAGCCCCTGGCGCGAGTGAACGAGAGCATCGCCGACGTTCTCAGAAGCATCACAGTATATGACCTTGTAGATCATGAAACAGCAGTCTCGCGCGCGTCGCAGTTGCATCAGCTGGTTTCACTGACCGTACCCATGTAGAAGCATCAGCCGGATTCAATGGTGTTTCGGGCCGGCTCAAGAGTTGGGTCAAAGTTTAGTTTCAAAAGCAAGATTCGAAGTGGAGAAGATGATGAGCGCAATCGACACCCCCGTCGCAGTTCCCGCAGGTGTAAACCTGCCCATTTACATGGACAACCATGCGACCAGCCCCCTGGACCCGCGTGTACTCGAAGCCATGCTGCCCTACTTTTCACAAAAATTCGGCAACGCCGCAAGCCGCAATCATTCCTTTGGCTGGGAAGCAGAACAGGCCGTTGAAAATGCACGCGAGCAGATTGCAAAGCTGATCGGCGCATCCGCAAAGGAAATCATCTTTACCTCAGGCGCCACCGAAAGCAACAATCTGGCCATCAAGGGCATCGCCGAGATGTATAAGGAGCGCGGCAACCACATCATCACCCAGGTTACGGAGCACAAAGCCGTCCTCGACACCTGCAAGCGTCTGGAAAAATACGGCTATCGCGTCACGTACCTGCCGGTGAAGGCCGACGGTCTCATCGACATAGAAGACCTGAAGCGCGCCATGGACGACAAGACGATCCTGGTCTCGATCATGTTTGCCAACAACGAGATCGGCGTCATCCAGCCAGTCGCTGAAATCGGCAAGCTCTGTCACGAAAAGGGCATCATCTTCCACACCGACGCCGTGCAGGCCGTTGGCAAGGTACCTGTCGACGTGAACGCGATGAACATTGACGTTCTCTCCCTGACCGCGCACAAGATTTACGGACCCAAGGGCGTTGGCGCGCTGTACGTCCGCCGCCGCAACCCCCGCGTCCAGATTTCCGCCCAGATCGACGGCGGAGGCCACGAGCGCGGTATGCGTTCCGGCACATTGAACGTTCCCGGCATCGTCGGCCTCGGCAAGGCCTGCGAAATCGCCGGCGCCGAAATGGCTACCGAAGCCGCCCGTCTGCAAGCGATGCGTGATCACCTGCGCAACAAGCTGGAATCGGCCTTGGATTACGTTGAAATCAACGGCTCGTGGGAGCATCGTCTGCCCGGTAACCTGAACATGAGCTTCGTCTACGTCGAAGGCGAAAGCCTGCTGATGGGAATCAACGATGTCGCGGTTTCCAGCGGATCGGCCTGCACCTCGGCCACTCTCGAACCCTCCTACGTGCTCAAAGCCCTCGGCCTCGGCGACGATGTCGCACACAGTTCCATTCGTTTCGGTCTGGGCCGTTTCAACAAAGAAGCGGAAGTGGATTATGTGGCCGACAAGGTCATCGGCATCGTCCAAAAGCTTCGCGAGCTCTCTCCGCTCTACGAAATGGTCAAGGAAGGCATCGACCTGAGCAAGATCGAGTGGGCCGCCCACTAAGTCCCATAGGCCCGGAGATAGAATCCCGGGCCCGGCATTTGAATCAGATGACTTACAGACCTAAGGAGGTCACATGGCATACAGCGATAAGGTTATCGACCACTACAATCATCCCCGCAACGTAGGCCAGCTCGACAAGAGCTCGGACGAAGTTGGCACAGGCCTGGTCGGCGCACCCGAGTGCGGCGACGTCATGCGCCTTCAGATTCGCGTGAATCCTGAAACCCAGGTCATCGAAGAAGCCAAGTTCAAGACCTTTGGCTGCGGCTCGGCCATCGCCAGTTCGTCGCTCGCCACCGAATGGGTCAAAGGTAAGACGGTCTCCGAGGCGATGGAAATCAAGAACACCGACATTGTGAAGGAATTGGCCCTCCCCCCCGTCAAGATCCATTGCTCGGTTCTGGCAGAGGACGCCATCCGCGCAGCCATCGGCGACTGGAAGAAGAAGAATGGCGTCGGAGAGACAACCGGCGCAGTCGCTGTCGCCGCACACTAAGCGACATCGTCTTTGTTTTCGACCGCATCCCCGCGAGAATGGGTGCCCCACCCTTGACAGTTCCATCGTCAAGGGTGGGATCACAGATGTAAGAACCTACGGGAAGAAGAGACCGATGCAGGACTTCGTCACAATTCAGACGCCGGAACAGGCCAGTCAGGCAGCTGCGCTTTCGGCCCAGTCCGCTCCGGTAAAGGCTGCGGCAAAGGGAATCGAAGTAACCCCACGCGCCCTGGCCCATATTCGCAGCGGCATGGCCAAAGAGGGCATTTCGCCCGAAGAAGGCGGCCTGCGTCTCGGAGTTCTCGGCGGCGGCTGCTCCGGGCTCTCCTACAGCATCCGCTTTGACACGCGGCCTCGCGAGCGCGATCGCGTCTACGAATTCGAAGGCATCCGCATCTTTGTCGATCCCAAGAGCTTCGTCTATCTTCATGGCATGATCCTGGATTACGAGCAGACTCTGCTGAAGCAGGGCTTCAACTTCATCAATCCGAACTCGACGCGCTCCTGCGGATGCGGGTCTTCGTTTTCCTAAAACAGCACGCCAAAGCTCCGCAAATCATATGTCCACAGCACTTACAACTTCCGCCCCAGCAGCCTGTTGGGCATGTAGCGCAGCGCTCGCAACATCCGCGCTGCTATGCCCTACCTGCGGCAAAGTACAGCCAGTCTCCGCGGCGGACTACTTCCAGGTCTTCGGACTTGCGCGTGCGCTCACTCTGGACACGGCAGCACTGGAGCGTGATTTCCACCGTCTCAGTCGCCGCCTGCATCCCGATCGCTTCGCCCGTGCCTCAGCCGACGAGCAGCAATGGAGCCTCGCCAACACGGCGTTGCTCAACGATGCCTACCGCACTCTGCGCGATCCGATCCAGCGAACGGAATACCTGCTGCGTCTAGAAGGCCTGCAAATCGGCGAGGAGCACTCCGGCAAGGGCAAGAGCGCCGACCGCCAACCTCCTGCCGACCTGCTCGAAGAAGTCTTCGAACTCAACATGCAGCTCGAAGAAATGCGCATGAATCAAAAGATGGGCGAGAACGATCCGGCTCTTCTGGCCGATCTCACCGCAGCCCGCACCCGCTTCGAAAACCTTCTCGCCGCAGTCGACACCGACCTCACAGCCCGAGGCGCAGAGTGGGACGGCGGCAGCAGCGAAGTACGCCAGAAGGCCGCCAACACCATGGCCTCGCTCTTGGATCGTCGCCGCTACCTGCGCAATCTCGTCCGCGACGTCAACGCAGTTCTCTCGAACCCAGCAGCTTAGGAATCCTGAATCAATGTCTGAAGAACGCCCAAACGAGCGGATTGTCGGAATCGATCTCGGAACCACCAACTCCCTTGTCGCCTACATGGAAGGCAGCCAACCCGTGGTCATCCCCGGCGTGGACGGCTCCAATCTAGTCCCCTCAATCGTCGCCCTTGACGTCGTTGACCCCAGCGCCGAAGGCGCGCGCGCCACTGTCACCGTCGGCAACTCCGCCCGCCGCTCCCTGATCGAAAACCCCGAACGGGCCATTTATTCCGTGAAGCGCCTGATGGGCCGCGGCCTAGAAGACGTGCAGGAAGAGCTGAAACTCTTCCCATTCCGCCTGGCCGACGACATCGAACCCGGTGAAGTCCTCCGCATTCTGCTCGGCGAGATGCAGTTCACTCCGCCCGAGATCTCCGCCTACATCCTGCGCCAGCTCAAGCGCAATGCCGAGCGCTACTTCGGCGCGCCGGTCACCAAGGCAGTCATCACCGTTCCCGCCTACTTCAACGACGCCCAGCGCCAGGCCACTCGCGACGCCGGACGCATGGCTGGCCTCGACGTCCTTCGCCTGGTCAACGAACCGACCGCCGCAGCTCTGGCCTACGGTCTCGACCGCGCCAAGGAAGGAATTATCGCCGTCTACGACCTCGGCGGCGGAACATTCGATATCTCCATCCTCAAGCTCAACGACGGCATTTTTGAGGTCATAGCCACCAACGGCGACACGCACCTCGGCGGCGACGACATCGATAACCTGCTCCTCGCCGTAGCCCTCGACGAAATCCGCAACGAACACGGCGTCGATCTCCGCCGACAAGCGGATGCAATCCAGGCCCTGCGCAAAGCCGTCATCGAAGCAAAGATCACGCTTTCGTCCGAACCCTCTGCCAAACTCGACATCGAACTTCCCGACGGCGCCCGCTACCAGCGCGAAATCCCCCGCGAAGTCTACGAACAGCTCATTGAACCAGTCCTGGCCCGCACCGCAGGACCGTGCCGCCAGGCCATCGCCGACGCCGGAATCAAGCCAGAGCAGATCGAAGAACTCGTCCTCGTCGGCGGCTCGACCCGCATTCCCGCCGTTCGCAAGCTCGTCGATCAGCTCTTCGAACTCTCCGCGCGCGGCAAGAAGCCCCACACCGAGCTAAACCCCGACGAAGTCGTCGCCCTGGGCGCAGCCGTGCAGGCCAGCATCCTCGCAGGCAGCTCCACCACAACCGACGAACTCCTGCTGCTCGACGTCACACCGCTTTCACTCGGCATCGAGGCCCTCGGCGGCGTAGTTGCGCGCATCATCCAGCGCAACTCCACCATCCCCGCCTCGGCCACCGAGCACTTCACCACGGGCGTCGACGGCCAGACCAACGTCGCCATTCACGTCCTCCAGGGCGAGCGCGAACTGGCAACAGACTGCCGCTCTTTAGCCCGTTTTGACCTCAAAGGCATTCCGCCGATGTCTGCGGGCCTGCCTCGCATCGAAGTCAAATTCCTCATCGACGCCAACGGCATTCTGCAAGTGACAGCCCGCGAACAGCGCAGCGGCCTTGAAGCCCAGATCGAGGTCAAACCGACCTACGGCCTCACCGACGAGCAAGTCGAAACCATGATCCTCGACTCCTTCGACAACGCAGAAAGCGACTTCGAAGCCCGTCAACTGATCGAAGCCCGCCTCGAAGCCGAAACGATTCTCTCTGCTGTCGAAAAAGCTCCAGCGCACGCCGCCTGGCAGCTCATTTCAGATCAGGAAAAAGCCGCCATCGAAGCCGCGCGCCTGCATCTAGAGGCCATTAAATCAGGCAGCGACCTGAAAACAATCCGCGAAGCCACCAGCGCCCTCGACAAAGCCACGCAGAACTTCGCCGAAAAGATGATGGACGCGGCCGTTTCTGGAGCCATGCGCGGCAAGACCATGCAAATCGCAGGCGAAGAACTCAGCAACAACGAAATCCACGCACCCCATGTCTTCGCACCAGCTGAATTCGAGTAGATTCAAGAAGGAACAAGTTATGAGCGACGCAACAACAAAGCCCATCCCAGCCGACAAACTCGTCCGCGTGACCTTCGAGCCCGAGGGCCGCGTCGTCGAGTTCGAATTCGGCACCATGCCCTACGAGCACCACGGCAAGCCGATGTCTTTCCTCGACGTCGCCGAGAACCACGATGTCTTCCTCGATCACGCCTGCGGAGGCGTCTGCGCCTGCACCACCTGCCACCTCTGGATCAAGCAGGATGGCGGCATCAGCGAAGCCGAAGACGACGAAATCGACCGCCTCGACATGGCCGCCGACCAGCAGCTCAACTCGCGCCTCGGCTGCCAGGCCATCATCACCAAGCCGGGCAACTATATCGTCGAAATTCCCAAGTGGAACCGGAATTATGTCTCCGAAGGCAAGCCGCTGACCCTGGCCGAAAGCAAGTAGAGTCAACCCCGTTGTCATCCTGAACGAAGTGAAGGATCTGCTGTTCCAGCCCAAGGAGAGAAATACCCATGCCCCGCGAAATCCTCTGGACCGACGCCGAAGAGATCGGCATACAACTGCAGGAAAAGTTCCCCGACATCGACCCGCTCAAAGTTCGCTTCACCGACCTGCACAGCTACGTTACAGGACTAGAAGGCTTCGCCGACGACCCGGCCAAATCCAACGAAAGCCGCCTCGAAGCCATCCAGATGGCGTGGCATGAAGAGTGGCAGGACGCGCAAGGCTAGTCTCTGGCCTGAGCGTCACTCACTCCATCCAAAAGCCGCCGGGATCAACCGAATTTCTCTCGGTTTTCCCGGCAGCTCATACACCGTCACAATATCGAAACGCGTCTCAGGCCGCTCCGATTCCGGAAGCCGGCGCAGATACTGCCCCGCCAGCCGCCTCAGGGTCCGCCGCTTGTTCCTGTCAACCGCCGAAGACGCCGTAGCCACCTCGTTGCTGGTCCGTGTCTTCACCTCAAGAAAGCACAGCACATCCCCCTGCCAGGCAATCAAATCCACGTCTCCCGGTAACGGTCCCTCATTCCAACGCCTCGCCACCACCGTAAACCCCTGCCTTCGCAGAAAGAAGAACGCAGCCTCCTCGCCGCGTTCCCCCGTCTGCAAGTGCTTCGGCAACCGAGACGAACGGCCACGGCGTTCGGCCAGCCAATCCAATCCGGCGACACCACGCTCAATGGCCTTGATACCCAGATTTGAAAGAACGCTCATTTTCGAAGTATCTTCAGACCACCCATCAGGAACCTTAAGCTCTTACGCTTCAACAGTCTCCAGTTCCCTCGCCCGCGCATGTTCATGCTCAACCTGGGTCAACGCCTCTTCCAGAATATCCAGCGCCACCGTCGCCTCATCCTCGTTGACAATCAGCGGCGGACACAACCGGATAGAAGTCTCGCCGCAACCCAGCAGTAGCAGTCCCTTCTCAAAACAGATCGTCTCGATCCGGTTGCGCAGCGCCGTCGCCGGTTCGCGCGTTTCCTTGTCCAGCACCAGCTCAACGCCGATCATCAGCCCGCGTCCGCGCACATCGCCCACCAGGGGATGCGAGTCCTTCCAGCCAGCCAGCCGCTCCAGCATCTGGCCGCCCACGCGCCCCGCGTTGTCGATTGCCTCGCGCTCCAGAATATCCATCGTCGCCATCGCCGCCGCAATCGAGACGGGATTGCCACCAAACGTCGAAGCGTGCGAACCAGGCACCCAATCCATAATCTCGGCTCTAGTCATGCAGATACCCAGCGGCATACCCGAAGCAATCCCTTTGGCGATACAGATAATATCCGGCTGCACTCCGGAATGCTCAATCGCCCACCATTTGCCAGTGCGTCCAGCGCCGCATTGCACCTCGTCGGCCACCAACAGAATCCCATGGCGATCGCAGATCTCCCGAATCTCGCGCAGGAAGTTGTCCGGAGCCACCACATAGCCGCCCTCGCCCTGAATCGGCTCCAGGAAGATCGCCGCAACCTCCTCCGGGGCCAGAATCGTCTTGAACAGCTTCTCTTCGATATACCGCGCGCAGCCCAGACTGAAAGCCTCCTCGGCCTCCGGCCCACCCGAACATCCGCGATACGCATACGGATACCGGATATGCGTCACGCCCGGCACCAGAGGCGAAAACCGTCGCTTCTGCTGCGGCTTCGACCCCGTCAGTGACAATGCACCCATCGTCCGCCCATGAAACGCCCCAAAGAACGAGATCACCTGCTGCCGCTTGGTGTGATACCGCGCAATCTTCAACGCGCACTCAACCGCCTCCGCGCCAGAGTTTCCGTAGTAAAAACGGTGTGGCCCCGGCATGGGAGCCACTGCGGAAAGCCGATCTGCAAATTCGGCCATCGCCTCATAGTAGAAATCCGTCCCCGAGATATGAATCAGCTCCGCCGCCTGCTTCTGAATGGCTGCGACCACTTCGGGATGACAGTGCCCTGTCGAATTAACGGCAATGCCCGCCGCAAAATCCAGAAATTCATTTCCGTCCACATCCTCCACACGAATGCCGCGACCACGCTTGGCCACCAGCGGATAGGAGCGGGTATAGCTCGGGGAAATCACCCGGTCATCATGTTCCACAGCAGCCTTGGCCTTCGGTCCCGGCAGAGAGCACTTCAGTTTGGGTCCAAATTTTTCATATAAAGCAGCATGCGACATAGCAAAATCTCCTTAAAAGAAATGAGCTTCAGCAATATGTAGAAATCCCGCCACTCCCAGCTCTCAGGAGTCAGGAAAGCAATAGCGCGGAAATGGATTGGATAAAGTAGACGATGAAGGAGCCAGCAAACTAGTCGCCGGCGTAAAGGCTCGGCCTGGTCCGGCTTGGCAGCACACGCAGATGCCGCCGTGGTCCTATCGCACGCGCCCTCAACCTGCTCCAGCGTTTCCTGGCAGGGGTCGCGAGTCGACCATGGCAAAAATACGTGTGCATTGAGCCCTCTGAATGAAGTCCAGATGGCGTGAGCATAGCACGTCGCGACCGAAAAGCGGTAGCACTTCTAATTCCATCCTTACGAATGGAGAGCGCTCAGGCAAGAAAAAATACGATATCTATTTCAGCAACAATACAGAAGCGGACGAAATAACTCCAGCGGCGCCAAAAATCAGCCCAAGGAGCCAATAGGCACGGTTGCGCGTCAACAGAGTAATCGACGCAGTCACCAGAGCAATCTCCAGCAGCGCCTCGCCCAAATCAAAGCGGTCTGCCTTGGCTTCGGCGTGTTCCACCTTCGTCTCCAGCGCCTCGGCCTTCTCCTGCTCTTCCTTCAAATCGTCTGTCCATTTCGCTTGGTGGTCGGCGTAGCTCTTCGCGATCTTTTGCGCCGCCTTGGCGTCTGTAGGGGCGATCACCGAAAGCAGATCGGCAGCCAGCGCCGTATCGCTCGACCGGATCTTCTTCGCCTGATAAAGATTCCACTGGTCCGTCGCCTGGTTTTGAGTCAACACAGCCTCTGTGTGCGTCCGATGCCCCAGCACCGTGGTGATGGCCACCAGCACAGCCAACACACTCATCGTGAAGGCCACTGGCCGCATCGAAGGCTCGTGTGCGCCGTGCTCGGCGTGTTCCTGCAACTCCCCTGCTTCGTTGGCTTCCATTCCATGCCCCCATACTCGTCCTGCTACTTCCGCTTCCAGCGGACGCCGTCTTTGGCGTCCTCAATGATTACACCCTTGGCCGCCAGTTCGTCCCGAATCTCATCTGACCGCCGGAAATTCCGCTGCTTTCGCGCCGTATTCCGTTCCGCAATCAGCGCCTCGATATCCGCATCAGTCAGACCCTGCTGCACCAGCACTTCCGGAGCAACCTTATCCAGCAGTCCCTGGCTCTCCGCCCAGGCCAGCGCCGCGCGCGTCGGCTCCGCGTCTTGATCGGCGATCACAGCAAAGACCGCGTCAAACTTCTCGAGCACCGCCAACACCCGCTCCCGGTCTCCAGCCAGAACAGTCCCCAAATCAAGCGCCGAATTCATCATCCGCACCAGGTCGAAAATCGGCGCTCGCGCCTCTGCCGTATTCAGATCATTTTCGAGTGCAGCGAAATAGCCAGCTTCCGCCCGGTCCGCCGCCTCCTGCAGCGCCACGGTCGTCCCTTCAGACAGCGAAGCTTTCTTGAGACGCGCAACAAAGGTTCGCAGCCGATCAATGGCATTGGTGGCTTCGGTCAGCCCCTCAAACGTAAAATTGAGCTGGTGCCGATACGGCACAGAAACCAGCGCCATTCGAATCGCCGAAGCCTTGTATCCCTTCAAAAGCAAGTCTCGGAGCGTGTAGAAATTCCCCTCCGACTTCGACATCTTGCGCCCGTCCACCAGCAGAAAACGCACATGCATCCAGTGCCGCGCCAATGGCTTGCGCGTCACCGATTCAGACTGCGCAATCTCGTTCTCATGGTGAGGAAACATCAGATCTTCGCCACCGGCATGCAGATCGAAGCTCTCACCCAGATACTTCATCGCCATCGCTGAGCACTCCAAATGCCAGCCCGGACGCCCAGTGCCAATCACCGTCTCCCAGCTTGTCTCGCCCGGCTTCGTAGCCTTCCACAAGGCAAAGTCGCGCGCCGAGTCTTTTTCGTACTCGTCGACATCCACGCGAGCTCCGTCCGTAATCCCTTCCAGATCCTTCTTACTCAGCTTGCCGTACGTCGGAAACGCCGCCAGCCGGAAATACCACGATCCGTGATCGGTCCCGTCCCCAGCGCCATCGCCCGTCCGGTATGCTGCGCCGACCGCCGCCAGCCGCTCAACGAGATCAACCATCTCCGGAATGTGCTCCGTAGCCCGTGCAAAAATCTCGGGCTGCTCGATCCGCAGGGACGCCAGATCATCCAGAAACGCCCTTTCGTACAACGGGGTGTACTCGCCAATCGGCACTCCTGCCGCGGCTGCATTGCGAATAATCTTGTCGTCCACATCCGTAATGTTCATCACATGGCGGATGCGAGTCCCTTGCAAACGCAGGAACCGCCGCAGGACGTCAATCTGCAGAAAAGTCCGGAAATTGCCGATGTGCCCGTAGTCGTATACCGTCGGCCCGCACGCATACATCCGCAATTCCTTGCCGTCGGAGGGAGTCAGCTCGTCCAATTGTCCGCTGAGGGTGTTGTAGAGGCGAAGAGGCATGTGTCTTGAGTCTTGCTTGAGGCTACGGTCAGAATCCCCGCAGTTTAAGCCTTTTCGATTGTATCAGCGCAGGATTCGGGATCGTACCGATGAGATTACCCCAATTGCCGAAGATATGATGCTAATGTGCGCACTCATCTCGCCAGCTTGGTCGAGGACTTCCGCCGCCACGCTGCCGAGACAGCCGTGGTCGCTCACCGTGGAATCCGGCGTTACCGCACCACCTACGGCGAATTAGCCCTGCTTGCAGGCCGTTTCGCCGCTGAGCTCGACCGCCTCGGCATGGTCCCCGGTGAGCGCGTCGTTATCTGGGGCGCAAACTCGGCCGAGTGGATGGCCGCGTTCTTTGGCTGCCTGCTCCGCGCCGTCATCGCCGTACCGCTCGATGCTGCCGGCTCCGCTGACTTTTCCGCCCGTGTAGTCAAGGACGTCGCCCCCAAACTCATCATCGGCGACCGCAATCTGCTCCGCGCTATCCCGAACATCGACAATCTCCCGCACATTGAGCTCTCCAAACTCGGCGATCATCTGCCTCAGGAGCCAAACTTCGCAGTCAGCGAATCCGTCACCGCCCAAACCCCCTTTCAGATCGTCTTCACCTCCGGCACCACCTCTGAACCCAAGGGAATCGTCCACACCCACGCCAATGTCCTTGCCAGCTCCAGCCCCATCGAGCGCGAGATGGCAAAGTTTCGCTTCCTCGAACGCCTGGTTCATCCCATCCGCTTTCTCCATACCTTGCCGCTGAGCCATGTCTTCGGACAGTTCATGGGTTTATGGCTCCCTCCGCTGCTGCCCGGCGAGATACACTTCACCGATCAGGTCGAAGCGCGACGTCTAACCGAACTCATCCGCCACGAGCGCATTTCCGTTCTTGTCGCCGTACCGCGCGTACTTCAGTTGCTGCGGACACATCTCCTTAAGCGCTTCGAAGGCCTCGCGGAGCAGATGGAGCAGGGCCCCGAGTCTTCACGGTTGAGGCGATGGTGGCGCTTTCGCAGAGTCCGTCAGGCCTTCGGATGGAAGTTCTGGGCAGTCATCTCCGGGGGGGCCGCCGTACCTCTCGAGCTCGAAACGTTCTGGCACAAGATGGGTATTGGCCTGATCCAGGGCTACGGCATGACCGAAACCACTGCGCTCGTGACCCTGAATTACCCCTTCAAGATCTCCCAGGGCTCTATCGGCAAGACCCTCCCAGGGCGCGAGGTGCGCCTGAGTGAAGACGGAGAGATCCTCGTGCGCGGCGACATGCTGGCCACGGCTACGTGGCAAGGCGGCGGCATGCGTCAACGGGAAGGAGAATGGCTCGCCACCGGCGACCTCGGCGAACGCGACGAACGCGGCGAACTTCGCTTCCTCGGCAGAAAAGGCGACATGATCGTCACCGGCGCTGGCATGAATGTGCATCCGGACGATCTCGAAGCAGCCATGAAAAAGCAGCCGGGCATACGGGAGTGCGTCGTTATCCCCTTCGAAACCTCGAATGGCGTCGAGCCGGTCGCCGTCGTGCTGTCTTCCGGGAATGAAGCACAGCTTCACGACGCGCTGCTCGCCGCAAACCGGGAGCTCGCCGATTTCCAGCAGATTCGCCGGGCGCTCCAATGGCCCGAGCCGCAATTCCCGTTCACCTCCACCGGAAAGCTCCTGCGAAGAAAAGTCGCCGAATGGGCATCCCAGTCAGTCCGGACCCAGCGACAGTCCGATCGGAACTCGGCTCAAACGGGAAAAGACCTCCTCCTCGACCTGATCGCTGAAGTCACCGGTGAACCCTCCGCAACCGATGACGACAGCCTGCGTCTCACGGAAGATCTTCACCTCGACAGTCTTGGCCGCGTCCAGCTCCAGACAGCCCTCGAACAACGCCTCGACCGGGAACTGCCCGACGACGCACTAGCCAACATCCAGACGCTCGGCGATTTGCGAGCAATCGTCTCAAGCGCAGTCGCCCCTGAATTACCGCAAACGCCGACGCAGATGCCTGCACAGGTCAGGACAGCGTCTGTCGTCGCAGATACGCAAGCCGTGCACGAAACCAGATCAGTCCCAGCCGAGGATACGCCAGCGCCGGAAAACCGCGCACCTGGCATCCCGGACAACGATCTGAAATCGCTTACCTCCGAGCCGCTCTATCCGAAGTGGCCGTTAAGCTGGCCTTTTGCCATGATCCGCGGCGTGTTTCTGGAACTCCTGATGCGGCCTCTCGTATGGCTGCTCGGCGCTCCACGCATCGTTCGGCTGACAGGCGAGATTCCAAACGGCCCATTGCTCGTCATCGCCAACCACCGCAGCGCATACGATGGCGCACTCGTCCTTTACGCACTGCCCGGCAAGCTCCGTCGACGCGTCGCCATCGCCATGTCCGGCGAGATGCTGCTCGACTACCGGATCGGCCGCAACCAGGGGAACTTCCTGCTCAACTTGCTCGCCCCACCGCAATACTGGCTCGTCACAGCGCTTTTCAATGTCTTCCCAATGCCCCGCATGCACGGCTTTCGTAAGAGCTTTCAGCACGCAGGCGAAGCCATGGACCGAGGATATTCCGTTCTCATCTTCCCTGAAGGCGCCCGCTACCACGAAGGCGAAATGCGGCCCTTCCGCCAGGGAATCGGCCTAATCGGGCAGGAGGCGCAGATTCCCATACTTCCAGTCACACTTGTCGGGCTCGATGAAATGTACCGGACCCGCTGGTTCCGTTCGCGCTCGCTCGAAATCCGCATCGGCAAGATCATTCCAGTAGACGAAACAACCGACCCCGCCGAGTTGACAGCCAAACTCGAATCGGCCGTTCGGGATCTTTGCTCCTGATCATCACGCCTAAGGTCAAAGAAAGATCAAAGCTTGTTGAAAGTTGGCGGATTCCCCTGCATCTGCAAGCTACGATTTCCGTCTAACTCTACAGTGACCTTTTTATTGGCGGTTATTCTCTGAATATGACACCCCCAAGGCTCCGCGCTTAATGCGGCAACCGGTTGGAAACAAGATAACTCTGGACAACAGCGCGAGGGGCTTGCGTAGTCAGACCC
Organism: Acidicapsa acidisoli; assembly: GCF_025685625.1. NCBI lineage: Bacteria > Pseudomonadati > Acidobacteriota > Terriglobia > Terriglobales > Acidobacteriaceae > Acidicapsa > Acidicapsa acidisoli. The sequence goes on along the minus strand of NZ_JAGSYI010000001.1, from coordinate 2,295,307 downwards.
TGCGGAATCGCCGCCTGTCACGCCCGGCGCGCCCCGCCCTACTGCTTGTCCTTTGTTTCCTCGGATCGAACATTTTCGCGTGGTCGCAGAGCTCAACCTCAGCCCCGAGCCTGTACCTTCCAGATGCCCCGGAAGCGCAAGCTGCATCCCAGTCCTCAGCCCAGGTTTCACCCTCAAACCAGTCGTATGAAGCCCAAACAGGTAGCATTCACGGTGTCGTCGCAGATCGCGATGGGGCCGTTTACCAAGGCGTTCAAATCACTCTGACCCAGGCAGTTCCTGGTCCCACTCCAGCGAACACAACAACATCCGACAGCAACGGACAATTTCAGTTCTCAAACGTCCCACCAGGCTCGTTCAAACTCACAGTCTCCTCGCAAGGATTCAACACCCAGATCATTTCCGGGGTTTTGCACCCCGGCGAGAGCTACCAGGCGCCAGCCATCGCATTAGCCTTCGCAACCGCCACCAGCGAAGTTCAGGTCACTGCATCCAGGGTCGAGGTAGCCCAGGAAGAGCTCCACGAAGAGGAACAACAGCGCGTCTTCGGCGTCATCCCCAACTTCTACGTCGTCTATGCGCCCGATGCCCCGCCGCTCAACACGCGGCAAAAATTCCACCTCGCGTGGAGATCCTCCATCGATCCCTTCACATTTGCGATCTCTGGCGCGTTCGCCGGAGTCGAGCAGGCCGACAACGGATTCAGCGGTTATGGCCAGGGTGCGCAGGGATACGCCAAGCGATTTGGAGCCAACTACGCCGATAGTTTCATCGGCACCATGATTGGCAGCGCCATACTTCCTTCGATCCTGAAGCAGGACCCCCGCTATTTCTACAAGGGCACCGGGACCGTCCGCTCCCGCGTCCTTTACGCCATCGCCAACTCCGTCGTTTGTAAAGGCGACAACGGACAGTGGCAGCCGAATTACTCCGGCATCCTCGGAAGCCTCGCAGCCGGCGGCATCTCCAACCTCTACTACCCAGCCAGCGATCGCGACGGAGTCACTCTCACGATTGATGAGACTCTCCTCGGCATCGCCGGAAGCGCCGCCCAGAACATATTTCAGGAATTTTTCGTTCGCCGGTTTACCCCCAAGCTCCCCAACTACCAGCTCACAAAACCCTGACACCGCTCATGCCAAGGCCAGCCGCGGATTGGCTTCCAGATCCCATCCCGCAAACTCTCCTGCCAGAAAGCGCGGCCATGCCGCAGCCGCAATCATCGCCGCATTATCTGTCGAAAGCGCCAGCGTAGGGAAAGCCACCGGCAGCCCTCGCTCCGCGGCCTCCGCCGTAAATCTCACCCGCAGCTCCCGGTTAGCCGCGACACCACCCGTAACCAGCACCGAAGCCGCACCCACCGCCTCCGCCGCAGCGAAGGCCTTCCGCAACAAATCACCCACCACCGCATGTTGAAAGCTCGCAATCAGGTCCAGCGTCTGCTGGTCGCACAGCCCCTGCGCATCCAGCCATGTGGGATGCCGGCCGGACTCGCTCATCGCCATCAGCGCCCGCCGCCGAACTTCGCAGCTCTCGCGCAACCCATGCAACTCCACATAGCGAAGCACCGCCGTCTTGATCCCTGAAAAGGAAAACAGAAAATGCCGGTCAAGATCGGCAATCGGCGCTGATCGCGCCCCCTTGGTTCGCGGTGCTTTGCCTTCCAGGTGCGCCTTGGTCTTGATCTGCGCAAACCCAAACGGCACGGCTTTGGGGTTGCCGAACTGCGCCAGATGATCGATCCACGGTCCGCCCGGATAACCCAGACCCAGCAGCTTGGCAACCTTGTCAAAAGCCTCGCCAGCCGCATCATCCAGAGTTCTGCCAATCAGCGAGTACTGCCACGCACCGAATTCAGCTGCTCCAGAGACCGGAGGCCGCGCCAGAAACAAATGCGTATGCCCGCCGGAAACAACCAGCGCCAGCGTCGGCATGGGCAACCCCATTTCCTCCGAACCCGCCAGACTCGTTCCGCCCAACCTTCGCTGCCGGTCCTCCAGCAGCACGGCGTGAATATGCCCCTCAAGATGATTGACTGCAATCAGAGGAATCCCGCGCGCAAAAGCCAACGCCTTCGCGTAAGTGATTCCCACCAACAGAGCCCCGGCCAGCCCCGGTCCATTGGTAACTGCGACCGCTTCCAGATCGTCCAGACCGCAGCCAGCCCCAGTCAGTGCAGCTCGGGTAATCGGCACAATATTGCGCAGATGCTCCCGGCTGGCCAGTTCCGGCACCACTCCGCCATAAGGCGCATGCATCGCAATCTGAGAAGCCACCACTGACGAGCGCGTCCACGCACCGCGCTCGACCACCGCTGCGGCCGTCTCATCACACGAGGATTCAATGCCAAGAATGAGCCCGCTACCCATAAGCCTCTAGTTTACGTGGAATGCTTCCCGAATTGAGTATCTGCAATCTTGCCGCAAAACGCGCCAACGGGAAAATGCGCTGGGCAGGCGCCGCCGTCGGATAAAGAAACTAAGATTTTGCGGCAGTGACCGCTCGTTCCCAGCGAATTTTTGCACCTAACGTCCACTCTCCGCTGTCTTAAGTTGCGTGAGGAGGACGCTCTTCGACGTGGGCACTCACCGATCGCTTGGCACACTTCTGATCCTCGTGTCGGTCGCGCTTCCGGCACTGACACAGAACGTCTTAGCGCCTGGGCCACAGACCGGAACCATCATCGGGACTGTGGTTGCGGTTGATGACAGCGTGATTCCGGGCGCAACGGTGGTCCTTGATGGCCCCTCTCCCGGCGATCGTCAGACGGTCGAGTCGAATGAGAGCGGCTTCTTTAAGATTGACCGTCTGAAACCGGCGACACCGTATCACATCACCGTCAGAGCAAAGGATTTTGCGAACTGGTCCTCTGCCAGCATCGTCCTCAAACCTGGCCAGTTCCTTAACCTCGGGGACATCACGCTGCAAATTGAAGTTGTCGAAACCACCGTCGCCGCTGTTTCTCCTGAGCAGCTTGCGACCCAGCAGGTCGAGATCGAAGAGAAACAGCACGTGCTGGGCTTCATCCCAAACTACTACGTGGTCTACGATCCCAACGCGGCCCCACTCACGTCAAAACTGAAGTTCAGGCTCGCCTTCAAGACCTCAATAAATCCGGTCACCTTTGCCGGCTCCGCTTTCATTGCTGGCATCGATCAAGCGGCGGGCACTCCCAACTACGTTCAGGGTGTGAAGGGATACGGGCAGCGTTTCGGCGCAAATTATGCGAATGGCCTGACCGATATCATGATCGGCGGCGCAATTCTGCCCTCTCTCCTGCACCAGGACCCGCGCTACTTCTACCAGGGAACCGGCACAACCAAGTCTCGGCTGCGCCACGCACTCACCACTCCGTTCTGGTGCAAGGGAGACAACGGCCGCTGGCAACCGAACTATTCCTCCATGGGCGGTTACCTGGGCTCCGGCGCCATTGCAAACACGTATTATCCCGTGTCGAATCGCGGCCCCGGGCTGGTCTTCGGAACTTTCTTTGTGAACGTGGCAGCCGACATGGCGAATGGCGTTCTCCAGGAGTTCGTGCTTCGCAGGTTCACGCCCGGCACCAAATAATCTCGGGCTGTTAAAAAGCGCCGAGCAAATAGGCAATGAGGATAATCAGCAGAATCGTCCCGAGGCCGATTCCAGCTCCACCGCCGTAGCCCCAGCGGCCATACCCGTAGTACCCGCCGCCCCCGCCAAGAAGCAGAATCAACAGAATAATGATGATCAGAGTCATTTGCTCTCTCCTTTTCTTTCGTATCGCCTGGCCAATACCAAGCCGGAGTAAAATCCACGCTCCGGCCAAACCGTTGCCTGCTCATAACAACCTAGGATTTCCCGCAATCCGCGCCTGAGCAAGGTTGGTCATTCCGGTGGGAATATCTTCTCGCCGTCCAAAACAGACCATCCGGGCGACAATAGAGAGTGATGTCTTCCGCAGGCCTACAATCCGCCGCCGGCCTTGCCGCAGCCAGCCTTGCGGCGGCCAGAACGATCCTGCAAAAGCTGCGGAATGAGGGGCACCAGGCCTACCTCGCAGGCGGCTGCGTGCGCGATCTGGTCCTCGGCCGCGAGCCCAAAGACTACGATGTTGCTACTTCCGCCACGCCCGACATCGTCCTAGATCTCTTTGCGCGCACCTTCGCCGTCGGCGCACATTTTGGCGTAGTCCTCGTCTCCGCTGAATTCGACGGCGTACCCACCCTCACCGAAGTAGCCACCTTCCGCTCCGACGGAGCATACTCCGACGGCCGCCATCCCGACCAGGTCCGCTACACCACCAGTCCGGAAGAAGACGTCCAGCGTCGTGACTTCACCATTAACGGTCTTTTACTGGACGGCCTCACTGAAAAAGCAAACATCCGCAACGCAGTCCTCGACTACGTCGGCGGTCTCGCCGACCTCCAATCCGGCCTAATCCGCGCCATCGGCTCACCCCACCGCCGCTTCGAAGAGGATCACCTGCGCATGTTGCGCGCTGTCCGCTTCGCCGCCCGCTTCCAGTTCGAGATCGACCCCGCCACGCATTCGGCCATACAATCGCTCGCGCCAAAGATCGAAGCCGTCAGCCGCGAACGAGTCCGCGACGAACTCACTCGCATGTTGACCGAAGGCCACGCCCGCCTCGCCTTTGAACGACTCGACGCAACCGGCCTTCTCGCACAGGTTTTACCCGAAGTTTCCCGCATGAAAGGTGTAAACCAGCCGCCGCAATTCCACCCCGAAGGCGACGTCTGGACCCACACCCTCCTGCTCCTCACCCAGCTCGAATCAGGCTGCCCCATGACCCTCGCCTGGGGCGCGCTGCTCCACGACATCGGCAAACCCGCAACCTACCAGCCTCCGTCAGGCCCAGGTGACAGAATCCGCTTCAACGGCCATGTCGAAGTCGGCGTCCGCATCGGTGCGGAAATCTGTCGCCGCTTACGCTTCTCCAACGACGAAACCGCACAGATCCTCGCCCTCATCGAAAACCACATGCGCTTCGCCGATGCCCCGCGCATGAAACCATCGACCCTCAAGCGATTCTTCCGCCTCGACCGCTTCCCCGAACACCTCGCCCTGCACCGCATGGATTGCCTGGCGTCCAGCCTCGATATGAAGGGCAACCTGGACAACTACCACTTCGCCCGCGAACACTACGAATCCATGCCTCCCGACGAAGTCCGTCCCAAGCCGCTGCTTACGGGGCGCGAACTGATCGCCGCAGGCTATCGTCCCGGAACAGCCTTCAAAACCATGCTCCACGCCGTCGAAGAAGCCCAGCTCGAAAGCGTAATCCACACTCCCGAAGAAGCTCTGCACCTGATTCGCACTCAATTTCCGCTCCCCGAAGACCATCCATCGCATGCCTGATCCGATTCGAAGCTACGACGTAGTCGTCCTCGGAGCCGGTGCCGCGGGCCTGATGTGTGCCGCCGTCGCCGGGCAGCGCTCACGGCGCGTCGCCCTGCTCGATCACGGCAGCCTGCCCGGACGCAAGATCCTCATCTCCGGCGGAGGCCGCTGCAACTTCACCAACATCCACTGCGCGCCCGACCGGTTTCTGTCCGCCAATCCGCATTTCGCCAAGTCCGCGCTGGCGCTCTACACTCCGCGCCACTTCCTCGAACTGGTCGAGAAATACAAGATCTCCTATCATGAAAAAACCCTCGGCCAGCTCTTCTGCGACCACTCGGCCCACGCCATCCTGAACCTGCTTCTCGCCGAGTGCGAAAAGGGCCGCGTCGATCACGTATCCGACGCCCACAGCATCCAGGTCGAGCGCTCCAGCAGCGGCTTTCGTCTCGAATGCGCCAAAGGCGAGTTCCGCTGTGAATCGCTCGTCGTCGCCACTGGCGGCCTGTCCATTCCCAAGCTCGGAGCGACAGCCTTCGGCTACGACCTGGCCCGCCAATTCGGTCTCGGGATTGTCGAACCACGCCCCGCGCTCGTCCCCTTGCTTCTGGGCGGAAAAGAATCAAGCTGGACCCAGCTAGCCGGAGTTTCGACCCTCGTCCGAGCCAGCGCTCCGTCAACGAAAACCAGCTTCGTCGAAAAGCTGCTCGCAACCCATCGCGGTCTCAGCGGCCCGGCAATCCTGCAAATCTCGTCCTACTGGAAACGCGGTGAGCCAATTTTCGTGGATTTAACACCAGATCAAGCGATTCTAGCGCCAGTCGTGCAAGGCCGACGCGACGCTCCAACCCTGCTCAAAGCCCTGCGCGAACACCTGCCCCAGCGTCTCGCCGAGCACCTCGCCCAAATCGCCGCACCTCAAGGCTGGTCTAACGCCGCCCTCGAAGCCTGCGAACGCAGCCTCCATCATTGGCCGTTCTATCCCACCGGCACAGAAGGCTACGCCAAAGCCGAAGTAACCGCCGGCGGCGTCGACACCGCCCACCTGCAAGCCCGCACGATGGAATCGCGCAACGTCCCGGGTCTCTTCTTCATCGGCGAAGTAGTCGATGTCACCGGCCACCTAGGCGGCTTTAACTTCCAATGGGCCTGGGCCTCAGCCGTCGCCGCTGGTAAAGCAGTCTAAGCATCCTGAGTCATCAAGCCCACAGAAGTTGTCATCCTGAGCAAAGTGAAGGACCTGCCTTTCAGAGACGCGTCTACTGTTGCTGCGGCTGCGGTGCCTGCCCCTGTGGCTGAGCCGGTTGCTGTTGCGCAGGCTGCGCGGGAGCCGGAGGCGGCGCTCCAGGCTTAGCCGGAGGCGTCAGCTTGAATCCCTGCCGCACCAGCGCAAATCCCTCGCTCGTCCATTCCGCCTGCAGCAACTCATTCGTTGGACTTGAAAACAGCTCCGTCTTGTTCGCATCGTAACTCATCGTCAGATGGTGCACGGTAAGCGGCTTGCCATTCAAAGTTCCCTGCATATCGGCATTCGTCACAATCCGCATCGCCGAAATCGAACCTGTCTGCTTCGGCACCAGCGCCCACATGTTGGCGTTGTTGTACGCCGCACCCAGATTCAGCAGCACCTGCAACGCTCCCGGATCGAAATCCGGCATAAACACAGCATGCGGATGCATCACGAGCGGGGTTGTTGTCACGCCGCCGTTCGCATCGATCTTCATCAGAAACTGGGCGCCCAGCTTCGAGGTGTCAACCGTCGCCTTAGCTCCATTCACCTCGCCTTTCAGCTCCACTTTTGTCAACCGGTAGCCCGTATCCAGAGACTCCTTTTCCGAGAACTTATAAGTGAGCCCCGGCATTTTGATATCAGCGTCGGAAATTGCATCAAAACCGGCGGCCGACTTGTCAACCTTCAAATTCGCCTTTCCAACGCTCTTGCCGTTCTGACTGATCTCAAAACTCTGTGCCAGGCCGGTTTGAGAACCGGCCACCGCTCCAACCAAAGAGACAACGCCAATCACGGCAATACGCTCAATCCAACGCATCATGATTCACTCCTATTAAATTGGACCCAATTCCACAGCATTGGTTGCGCAAAAGCAAATGGGGGCGAGCCAGCGCCCACCCCCATTCAGCAACAAAGTTCAGACCAGCAGGGATTTTCTATTCCCTGTTCCATGTTCCCTTTTCCCTGCCTTTTACCCCTTTGCCGTCGCAAACCGCTTGTTGACCTCGGTCCAATTCACCACGTTCCACCAGTTCTCCAGGTACTTGGGACGGAGATTCTGGTACTTCAGGTAGTACGCATGCTCCCAGACATCATTGCCCAGAATCGGATACAGCCCTTGGGTTAGCGGAGAATCCTGATTCGCAGTGCTAATTACCTTCAGCTTGCCATCGGCAAATACCAGCCACGCCCAGCCCGAACCGAACCGCTTCGCGCCCGCATCGTTGAAGGCCTTCTTGAAGCTCTCAAAATCGCCAAAATCAGCGGTAATCTGCGCCGCAATCGCCCCCGTCGGCTCGCCCCCGATACCGGCAGTACCCACCGGGCCCATGATGTTCCAGAAAATCGTGTGGTTGGAGTGGCCGCCGCCGTTGTTCTGCACTGCCGCGCGAATCTCCTCCGGAACCGATGCCAGATCCCGCACCAGGGCGTCTACCGGCTTCGCCGCCAGTTCAGGATGATTCGCCAACGCGGCATTCACATTGTTAATGTATGCCTGATGGTGCTTGTCGTGATGGAACTTCATCGTGTCCGCATCGATAAAAGGCTCGAGAGCGGCATAGTCATAGGGTAGGGGTGCAAGTTCGTAAGCCATCTTGGTGTCTCTCCTCACTTGGATTGTACTGGGCCGCCACGAGCCCAGGTTGAGTGTTGCATCAAATTCAGATTCCGCTTCCAGTTCAGCCCATCCAACTCAGTCTGAGTCCGCCACTTCCGATCCAACACGGCGGAATAACCGTAACCATTCCCGCCGCTGCACTCTCATAGATACGGCCAGACCGATTCCGCTTCAGAATTCGATGCTGGAGGTGCTATTCGATAGATGCGATCCTTTGCCGCGATCCTTCTATCGCAAGGTACCTCCAACTTTGAAGGAACTTCTGCCCCGTTTGAAACATCTGAGGTGCAGACGTCGGAAGGTCCGGAAATTTCATCGCCTGTTCAACTTGACAGGCATACAAATAGGGTCTGTTCAAAAAAAACGACGAGAGGTCCGTTCTTGATTCAGGATACGTTGCAGGCAACACCCCAGGACTCCCTGTACCGATGGCTCGATCAGCACGGCGAAGCCTTCGGATCCCCCGGCATGAAACCCCGCTGGACCTCCAGCGTAAAGGATGCCGTCGGCACTGCATATTCCGCGTCCAGCCGCATTTGGTTCACCGTCTCCCACGGCATTCTGAACGAAATCTACCACCCTACCATCGACTGCCCGCAGACCCGCGACATGGAACTGCTCGTCAGCGACGGAAGCAGCTTCGTTCACGAAGAAAAACGCGATCTGATCCCGACCTTCGAATACATTCATTCCGAGGCTCTCGGCGTCCGCTACACCAATCGCGACAAGGATGGCCGCTACCAGCTCGTCAAGGAAATCATCTGCGATCCGCACCACAGCGTCGTCCTGATGCACGTCCATCTCCAGCCCGGCCCCAACGGCAGCGAGGCGTTCCTCGACACCCTCAAAATCTACGCCCTTATCGCTCCGCACATGGATGGAGGCGGCGCCGGTAACTCCGCCCGCGCAGTCGACGTCGCCGGACAGAAGGTGCTTCTCGCCTGGAAGAATCGCTGGACCCTCGCCATGTCCGCCGACTGCGGATTCGCCCGCGTCAGTTGCGGTTTCGCCGGATTCAGCGACGGCTGGCGCGACCTCACCGACAATTTCCACATGGACTGGCAGTTCGGCTCCGCCCTCAATGGCAACCTCGCCCTCACCGGCGAGCTCAATCTGCGCGGAAGTCGCGAATTCACCCTCGGCATCGGTGTCGGCGACAGCCATCACTCAGCCCTGTCGAAGACCATGGGCGCGCTTTCGCAACCGTTCCCGCAGAACGCCGCTAGGTTCCTCGAACAATGGCAGCGCGCCGCCAGCCCCTACATCCTGGCGACGAAATCCGGCGACCGCGGCCTCCTCATGCAAACCAGCCACAACATCCTGCTGGCCCACGAAGACAAGACCTACTCAGGAGCCTTCGTCGCCTCCGCCTCCATCCCCTGGGGACAGGCCAAAGGCGACGACGATCTCGGCGGATACCATCTTGTCTGGACCCGCGACATGGTCCAGACAGCTTCGGCGCTGCTGGCCTGCGGACGCGTCGATACCGCACGCCGTGCGCTCGTATATCTCGCCTGCACCCAGCGCCCCGACGGCAGCTTTGCCCAGAATTTCTGGATCGACGGCCGTCCCTACTGGACCGGTGTTCAACTCGACGAAGTCGCCTTCCCGCTCATCCTCACCTGGCGTATCTGGAAAGCGGGCGGCCTAGGTAACTGGGATGTTTTTCCCTTCATCGAACGTGCCGCGGGCTTTCTCGTCAGAAACGCGCCTGTCACCCACCAGGAGCGCTGGGAAGAAAACTCCGGCTATTCGCCGTCCACCCTCGCCGCAGTCATCGGCGGCCTCATCTGCGCCGCCGAAATCGCCCGCGATCACCAGTCCCTCGAACTCGCCGAATTTCTCGAGGAGTACGCCGATTGGATCGAACTGCACCTCGAAGATTGGACCGTCACCAACGACGGCGTCCTGCTCCCGGAAATCAAGCGCCATTACATGCGCATCCGTCCGCCGGAAAACGGCCACGCTATTCAGCACGAAGGCCCCGGAACGGAAAAGATTAACCTCAACAATCGCCCCCCCGGCACACGATACGAATTTGAAGCCCGCGAAATCATTGATGGCGGCTTCCTCGAACTCGTCCGCTACGGCATACGCCGCGCCGACGATCCGCTCATGATCGACTCCCTTAAAGTAGTCGATGCAGTCCTCAAGCGCGACCTGCCCCAGGGGCCCGGCTGGCTGCGTTACAACTGGGACGGTTACGGCCAGGCCTCCGATGGCGGCCCTTATCACGGCACCGGGCAGGGCCGCGTTTGGCCCTTGCTTACCGGCGAGCGCGCCCATTTCGAAATCGCCGCCGGCAACGATGTAAGCGATCTCATCAAGACCTACGAAGGCTTCGCCACCGCCGGAAACATGCTTCCCGAGCAAGTCTGGGATGTCGCCGACTGTCCCGATCTTCACCTCAAATTCGGCGGTCCCGCCGGCTCTGCCTGTCCCTTGGTGTGGGCTCACGCCGAGTACCTGAAGCTGCTGCGTTCCGCCCTCGACGGCAAAGTCTTCGACCGCATCGAACCTGTTTATCGGCGCTACGGCCGCTTCCAGTCCGAGCACAAACACGCCCGGTCCGAGCACCATGGCCGCGCCCACGAAAAGTGCATCGAAATGTTCAGCCAGCGCCGGCCGATCCAGGAAATCACGCCTCACACAACACTTCGGGTCCTTGCAGACAAACGCTTCGTTCTGGTCTGGTCCGACAACGGATGGCAGACCACAAACTCAACACAAAGCCGCGGCCTGGGCAGCGCCGGTTTCGCCGCCGACATACTTCCGGCGGAGCGCGAGCTACCCGCTGTTTTATCATTAACTTTCTTCTGGCCAGAAGAGGATCACTGGCTGGGCCACAACTACGACATCCGGATTGAACAACCAGAAAACGGCAGCGGACGAGCCTAAAATAGGCAGGGGTGACGCAATTAGCTGGCGTCCCGTCTTTGTACCGCATTCTGCGATTCCCCTGAAGGCGACGCCTTTTGGACGACCAGCGTCAGACGAATGAAAGGATTACTAAGCTTATGCCCGCAATCGCAACAGACATTGACCAGCTTTCCATCGATACCCTGCGCATCCTGGCCGTTGACACCGTAGAGAAGGCCAAAAGCGGCCATCCCGGAGCGCCCCTGGCCTGCTCTCCCATCACCTACCTGCTCTTTCACAAGCTGATGAAGCACAACCCGGGCAACTCCAAGTGGTCCGACCGCGACCGCTTCGTTCTCTCCAATGGCCACGCCTCGGCGCTCATCTACGGCACGCTCTTTCTATCCGGCTACAAGATCACTCTCGACGATATGAAGGGCTTCCGCCAGTGGGGATCGAAAACCCCTGGACACCCCGAATACCACCACACCGACGGCGTTGAAGTCACCACCGGGCCGCTCGGTCAGGGCTTCGCCATGTCTGTCGGTCTGGCGATGGCCGAAAAGCATCTCGCCGCAGTCTACAACAAGCCCGGCTTTGAGATCGTCAATCACCACACCTTCGGCATCATGGGCGACGGCGACAATATGGAAGGCGTCTCGCACGAGGCCGCCTCGCTCGCCGGAACCCTCGGCCTGGGCAAGCTGATCTTCTTCTACGACGACAACCTGATCTCGCTCGACGGCCCCACCGAGTGGAGCTTTACCGAGAATGTCTACGCGCGCTACGAGGCCTATGGCTGGCAGGTGCTGCGCGTGCATGACGGCAACGATCTCGCGGCCATCGAAGCGGCCGTCAAGGAAGCCAAGGCAGACACCAAGCGGCCCACGCTGATCGGCGTCCGCACCGTCATCGGCTATGGCAGTCCGAAGGCTGGCACCAACAAGGTGCACGGCGAAGCTCTCGGAGCCGAGGCCACCGCGGCCACCAAGAAGTTCTTCGGCTTCCCGGAAGACCAGAGTTTCTACCTGCCCGAAGATGCCCTCGCCAACTGGCGTCAGGCCGTCGATAAAGGCGCAGAATATGAGGCCGAGTGGAACAAGCTCTTCGCAGCCTACAAGGCTGAATACCCCGAGCTGGCTGCCGAGTTCGAGCGCACCCAGAAGAACGAGCGCAAGGCGGATTGGGAAAAGGCCATTCCTAGCTTCCCGACAACCAAGCCGGTAGCCACGCGCAATGCCGGTCAGGTCGTCATGAACGCTCTGGAAAAGACCGTTCCCGAGCTCTTCGGCGGTGCAGCGGATCTCACTGCTTCGACCAAGACCATCTTCAAGGACAGCCCGCACTTCGCTGCCGACCCCACCGGACGCAATGTCTTCTTCGGTGTCCGCGAGTTTGCCATGTGCGCGGCGGTCAACGGAATCGCAGCTCACGGCGGCCTGGTTCCCTTCGGCTCGACCTTCTTCGTCTTCAGCGACTACTGCAAGCCCGCATTGCGTATCGGGGCCATTATGGGCGTGCATTCGCTCTTCATCTACACCCATGACTCGATCGCCGTCGGCGAAGATGGTCCAACGCACGAGCCCATCGAGCATCTGCTGGCGCTGCGTGCCCTTCCATTCTTCACTGACTTCCGCCCCGCCGATGCCAACGAAACCGCAGCGGCATGGCGCGTAGCCCTGGAGCGCAACAGTCCCTCGTTCATGGCGCTTTCGCGTCAGGATCTGCCGGTGCTCGATCCGGCGACCATCGACACGTACGCCGGTGTAAGCAAGGGCGGCTATGTGGTCAAGGATGTCCCGAATCCCGAAATCGTGATTATCGGCACTGGCGCTGAACTCTGGCCGGCTCTCGATGGGGCCAAACTCCTGGCCGAATCCGGCATCGCAGCCCGGGTCGTTTCGCTCCCAAGCTGGAAGATCTTCGATGAACAGCCGGCCGAGTACCGTGACTCCATCCTGCTGCCGGGCGTTCCCAAGGTCACCATCGAGGCGGGCGCTACCCTTGGCTGGTGGAAGTATCTTGTCGGCGGCAAGGGCGCAGTCATCGGCCTCGACCGCTTCGGGGCTTCCGCTCCCGGAGGAACCGTCCTCAAAGAACTTGGCTTTACCGCCGACAACGTAGCCGCTCACGCCAAGACACTCCTGGGCAAATAACCAGAATCCGCGGGTTGGCAAGTGCAGCTAACTTGCTAACCCGCTAACCCGCTAACTTGCTAACTTGCTAACCTGCTAGCTTGCCAGAGGCTCTATGAAAATCGTCATCGCTTCCGACCACGCCGGCTTCTCCCTCAAAGAGGATGTCCGCGCCTACCTCGCCACCAAAGGCCACGAAGTCGTCGACCTCGGCGTTCACTCCACCGAACCCTCCGACTACCCGGATTCCGCGGAAGCCGTCGGCGAAGCTATTAAATCCGGCGTCGCGAAGCGCGCCGTGCTCATCTGCGGCTCAGGCGTCGGCGTCTGCGTAGCCGCCAACAAGATCCCCGGCATTCGCGCCGGCATGTGCCACGACCACTACTCCGCACACCAGGGCGTCGAGCACGACGACATGAATGTCTTGGTCGTCGGCGCGCGCGTCATCGGCACCGAAACCGCGCATGATGTTGTCGACTCGTTCCTGGCCGCCAGTTTTGTTTCTAGCGAGCCGCGCTTCGTCCGCCGCTTCAACAAAGTGCTGGCCATCGAAGCCAAATACTCCAAGACCACTTCGTGATTGCGTCCTCAATTTCAACGCAGTCACGATGAATTTCCTGTAACTCATCCTTGTGCCGTCTCGTTGGAACCTTATCCTTCTCTAACATCCGGTTATTCTTCGAGATTGCCCGAAAGGTATGTTGAGCATGTCCTCTTCCCTGAGCGTATCCGGCAATGAGTTCGAAGTAGTCCTCTTCGACGTCGGCGGAGTCCTCCTGACCAATGGCTGGGACCACGTGGAGCGAGCCACCGTACTCGATCAGTTTCAACTCGACCGCGCAGCCTTCGAAGCCCGCCATCCAGACCCCTATGACGCACTGGAACGGGACACCATCACCATGCAGGATTACCTCAACGCAACCATCTTCTACGAACCCCGTCCCTTCACCCCCGACGACTTCATCGCATCCATGAAGGTCCAGTCCAAGCCGATTCACTCAAATGCGTTAGGAGTCCTTGGCGAAATTGCTGCATCTGATAGTTGGCTCGTTGGCCTGCTCAACAACGAGTCGCGTCTTCTGCATGAATACCGCATGGAAAAATTCGGCATCGAGAAGCATCTCGACATTCAGCTCAGTTCCTGCTATCTCGGACTCCGCAAGCCCGACGCCGACATCTATCGCCGCGCCCTCGACATTCTCGGCCGCCCCGCCGATCGCGTCCTCTTCATCGACGATCGCAAGGGCAACGCAGACGCCGCGGCAGCCGCAGGCATACATGCCATTCAATTTCTAGGCGAAGAGCAACTTCGCCGCGACCTGAAACAAGTTGGAATTCTCTAAGAGAAAAACTCGCAAGAAGAAAAAAAAAAGGAGAAGCAAATGCAACTCGGACTTATCGGCTTAGGCAAAATGGGCGGATTCATGGCGGAGCGAATTCGACTCGCGGGCCATCAGGTAGTTGGTTTCGATTTCAGCGCCGAGGCCGTGGCCAAACTCACCGCATCCGGCAATGTCGGCGCCTCCAGTCTCGAAGACATGGTCAGCAAGCTCCAAGCGCCCCGCGCCGTCTGGATGATGGTTCCCTCCGGCGATCCCGTGGACGAAACCATCGCCAAACTCGAGAAGCTGCTCTCCCCCGGCGACATCATCATCGACGGCGGCAACTCCAACTACAAAGACACCATCCGCCGCCACGGCCAGGTCACCGCCAAGGGATTCCAATATGTCGACTGCGGCACCTCCGGCGGCGTCTGGGGTCTCAAAGAGGGATACAGCATGATGATCGGCGGCGACAAGAAGCCAGTCGAGCACCTTCGCCCCATCTGGGAAGCTCTCGCCCCCGCTAAAGACAAGGGCTGGGGACACGTTGGACCATCCGGCGCCGGCCATTACACCAAGATGGTCCACAACGGCATCGAATACGGCATGATGCAGGCCTACGCCGAGGGCTTCACCATCCTTGAAAAGAAGGAGTCGCTCGACCTCAACCTGCCTCAGATCGCCGAAATCTGGCGCTACGGCTCGGTCGTCCGCTCCTGGCTGCTCGACCTCACGGCTGAGGCGCTGGCCAAGAACCCCACGCTTGATGGCCTGGAAGCCTACGTCGCCGACTCCGGCGAAGGCCGCTGGACCGTCTTCGAAGCGATCGACCTGAATGTCTCGGCTCCGGTCATCACCGAGTCCCTGATCCGCCGCATCCGTTCGCGCGAAGAAAACAACTTCACCGACCGCATGATCGCGATCCAGCGCAACGCCTTCGGCGGCCACGCCGTCAAGAAAGACTAAAACGTGGATACCCACTCTCGATTTTGAGATGCGGGCTTTTCTCACAAATCTGGGTGCCCCATCCTTGGCGCATCCTTATCGCGACAAGGATGGGAAAGCACAACCACAAAACCGGGTGCCCCATCCTTGACAGCCTTATCGTCAAGGGTGGGATACCAAACTGGATTCAAGCCCCAGCATCGAGCTGGAAGCTAAAAGCTAGAAGCTGTCCAACGAGGCAAAGAACATGGCAACAGCGCAGATGAAAGTAACTCCCGAAGATCTCTCCAATGTCCCAACCACCCCCAGCGAACGCATCCCTGAACCAACCATCATCGTGATCTTTGGCGCTTCCGGCGACCTAACCAAGCGCAAGCTCCTGCCCGCGCTCTTTCACTTGGAGCAGGTGGGTCTCCTGCCGAAGGAATTCGCCATCGTCGGCGTGGCCCGCCGCCCGCTCGGCGACGAATTCGCCGCGGACATGCGTTCCGGAATCCTCGAGTTTGGCGGCGTCACAGCAGATGAGCCGCACCTCGAAGAGTTCGTGAAGAAAGTACATTACTTCGCCATGAACTTCGACGACGGCGCCGCATACGCCCGTCTGAAGTCGGAACTCGACGGCATCGCCAAGGCCAACGGCATCGGCGGCAATCGCCTCTTCTATCTCGCGACTGCACCCGAATACTTCAACGAAATCGTCCAGAACCTCGGCTCGCACGGCCTTGCCAAGCCCGCTCAGGGAGCGGTCCGCGCCGTCGTCGAAAAGCCTTTCGGCCACGACCTCGAATCCGCCCGGGAGCTCAACCGTCAGATCAACTCCGTCTTCGCCGAACGTCAGGTCTTCCGTATCGACCACTATCTCGGCAAGGAAACGGTGCAAAACATCCTCGTTTTCCGCTTCGCCAACGGCATGTTTGAACCGGTCTGGAACCGCAATTACATCGACCACGTCCAGATCACCGCTGCCGAAACACTCGGCGTCGAAGGCCGCGGACCGTTCTACGAAAAAGCAGGAGCCTTGCGCGACGTCGTTCAGAACCACGTCATGGAGTTGCTCTCCTTCGTAGCCATGGAGCCACCCACGTCCTTCGAATCGCAGAGCGTGCGTCTCGAAAAGCTCAAGGTCTGGCAGGCCATCCCCGCCATCCCTATGACCGATGCCGTCCGCGGCCAGTACAGCCCTGGCCAGATCGCCGGAAAGGATGTCCTCGGCTACCGCGAAGAAGAACGTGTCGACCCCGAATCCGGCACCGAGACCTACGCCGCCGTCAAGCTCGGCATTGACAACTGGCGCTGGGCAGGCGTCCCTTTCTATCTGCGTGCCGGCAAGCGACTGAAGCGGCGTTACACCGAGATCAGCATCCAGTTCAAGCAGCCGCCGCAACTCATCTTCAATCGCAACGCCTCCGTCAGCGACTGCGGGGAGATCCAGCCGAACGTCATCACCATGCGCATCCAGCCCGACGAAGGAATCTCCCTGCGCTTTGGCGCCAAGGTGCCCACCACCCAGGCAATGTCCGTCTGCCCTGTCACCATGGACTTCGACTACGCAGCAGCCTTCGGCAAGAACTCCGCCAATGGCTACGAACGTCTGCTGCTCGATGCGATGCTCGGCGACCAGACACTATTCGCCCATCGCGACGGCGTCGAAACCACCTGGGCCCTCTACACCCCAATCCTGGAAGCCTGGGCAGCCAAGAAGCCCAAAACCTTCCCCAACTATGCAGCTGGCTCGGCTGGCCCGCAGTGCTCCGACGAACTGCTCAAGCGCGACGGCCATACCTGGCGCAAACTGTAACAAGACAGTGCGAAGTGTGAGTCGACTCCACACTTCGCACTTCACACTAACGGCTGATCACCGACCACTTCCCCACACGGAGCTTTCATGTCCTCGAAGCTGCACATCACTTACGTAGTCGAGCCGGACCCTGCAGCCTTGGCCATGCACGCGGCCCTGCACCTCGTTGAACTGGCCGAAGAAGCCGTCGCCGCCCGTGGCCGCGTCCGCATCGCGGTATCCGGCGGATCGACGCCCAAAGCCACATTCGCGCTGCTCGCCGACCCCGCTCACCCATTCCTGAGCCGCATGCCCTGGTCCGCACTTGAGCTCTTCTTTGTCGACGAACGCACTGTCCCGCCCGACCACCCCGACAGCAACTATCGAATGACAAAAGAAACGCTCCTCGACAAAGTCAGCATGCGCCCCGATCAGATTCACCGCATGAAGGGCGAACTCGAGCCCGAAGTTGCCGCGGCCCAGTACGAATTCGAACTGCGCCGCGCCTTTCGTTTGGAAGGCGCCGAAGCCCCGCGCTTCGATATCGTTACGCTCGGCATGGGCGACGACGGCCACACCGCTTCGCTCTTCCCTCACACCGCAGCCATCGACGAAATGGGCCGTCTCGTCGTCGCCAACCAGGTTCCGCAAAAGGACACCTGGCGTATCACTCTCACCTGGCCTGTCATCAACCACGCCCGCGAAGTCTTCTTCCTCATCGGCGGAGCCGACAAAGCCGACCGGCTCAAAGAAGTCCTCCTCGGCCCGAAAGACGTCGAACGCCTCCCGTCTCAACTCATCTGGCCCGCAAGCGGTATACTCACTTTGATTTTGGATAAGGCTGCCGCCGCGCAACTTCCGCCCCCTGGGTCCGACGGCAAAGGCCATTTGGAGAGATCTCGATGATTCTTGCAGGCGACGTAGGCGGCACCAAAGTTCACTTGGCGCTGTACGACTTTATCAACGGCAACCTTACTTACGCCCGCGACGAGCGGTTCCCGGCCAAAGACTACACCGGCCTCGAAGAAATCGTCCGCGAATTTCTCGGCGCAGATCAGCCCACCTCGGCCTGCTTCGGTGTCCCCGGCCCGGTCCGTGACGGCCGCCTGCGCCTGACCAACCTTCCCTGGACACTGGATAGCCGCGAGCTCGCCCAGCACCTCAAGATTGACCACGTCTTCCTCATCAACGACCTGGAAGCCAACGGCTACGGCGTCGCCGAGCTCAAAGCCGACCAGATCTACACCCTCGCCGAAGGAGACGCCAGCCAGATCGGCAATCGCGCCCTCATCGCCGCAGGCACCGGTCTCGGCGAAGGCATCCTCGCCTGGAACGGCAAGATCCATGTCCCCATGCCCTCCGAAGGCGGCCACACCGACTACGGTCCGCGCAACGAAGACGAGATCGATCTGCTCCGCTTCCTCAAGCAGAAGTACCACGGCCGCGTCAGCTACGAACGCGTCGTCGCCGGTATGGGCATCACTAACATCTACGACTTCCTGCGCGACGTTCGCGGCATGGAAGAGCCAGCCTGGCTGCGCGACCGCATCGCCAGCGAAGACCCCAACGCCGTGATCACCGAGTTGGCCCTCTCCGCCAAAAGCGAGCTCTGCGAAAAAACCCTCGACATGTATGTCTCCGCCTACGGAGCCGAAGCCGGCAACCTCGCCCTCAAGATCCTCTCCGTCGGTGGCCTCTACATTGGCGGGGGCATCGCTCCACGCATCCTGGAGAAGCTGAAAGACGGCACCTTCATGCGCTCCTTCACCGACAAGGGCCGCCTGAGCCAGCTCCTGATCAACATGCCAGTAAGAGTAATCCTCGAAAGCCGGGCTGCCCTGCTGGGCGCAGCAGCCTACGCCGAAGCCCGCGCCGCCGAATTAAGTGGCGTAAGCCCACGCGCTGCTTCCGTAGCCTTTTGACTGCCAATCCTACACTCAAACAGCAAAGCCCAGGTTCTCGACCCGGGCTTTGTCATTTTTGGCGAATTTTCAAACTAACTTCTGGCGCCTCCAATCGTAGAGCTTGCGCTTTCAGAACCAACCTGAAGAATGACAAGCCAGCACGAACCATCCGCGCCTCAAAACATCACTCCGTGCGCAGCGCCCGCATAGGGTCGACGCTCGCCGCACGACCCGCAGGCACCGCGCTCGCTACCACCGCAACGACCGCTACCCCCGCCACCGCCAGCAGATAGCTCAACGAATCCAGCGGCTTCACGCCATACAGCGACGAGGCCAATGCGCGCCCCACCAGCATCGCCAGCGGAACACCCATCACCACCCCAACCATCGTCAGCAGCAAGCTGTCCTTCAGGATCATCCAAACCACCTGCCCACGCCGTGCACCCACGGCCATGCGCACCCCAATCTCCGCTGTCCGCATACTCACGCGATACGCCAGCATTCCATAGAGTCCCGTCGCCACCAGCGCAACTGCGAGAAAGCCGAAGAACTCGGCGAGCCGCGCAAACAACACATGCTGCGAGATCGTCGTATCGAACTGCTCGCGTTGCGTCATCGGCCGAATCAGCGGAAGATTTGGATCCAGTTCCTGCACCACCTTACGAGCAGAGGGCAGAATCGCCATCGGTTCGCCCTTCACACGCATCTCGACATGCATAGGCCCAACCATCGGAATCTGTGCATACATATACCACGCCATCGGAATCGGCTCTTCGTCGATGCTTCGATACTTGTGGTCCTTCACAACGCCAACGATGGTCATCGTGTAATGTCCATCCTCGGTTCCAATCGTGTGGCCCAATGGGTTCTGATTGGGAAGAAACCGTTGCGCGAACTGCTCATTGATAATGCCCACATGAGGCGACGTCGCCGTATCGGAGTTGGAAAAATCACGCCCCGCAAGCACCGGTACGCCAAGCGTGCCGAAGAACTCCGGCCCTACAACATTGCTGCGTACTGTTCTCGATGATCCATTCGCCACTTCCGGCAACTTCCCATCCACCCGCATGTCACTGTTGTCTGACCACCCCGACCCAAGCCGTTCTTCCGACACGGTTACCGACTCTACACCCGGCAGAACCCGCAGTTTGTCCATCAGATTCCGGTAAAAGGCGACACCCTCGGGAATCGATGGAATATTCGGCTTCACACCAAAAACAACCAGCCCATCGACCCGTATTCCCAGGGGAATGTTCTCCAGGTTGCGCATTGTTCTGACTAGGAGCCCACCGCCCACCAGAAGCACCACGCAAAGCGCCATCTGCAGCGCCACAATGACTCTACCGGCACGCGATTTGCCCGCATTCGTGTTCGATGTCGCCGCGGAAGTCTTGAGCGCCAGTTCCGCGCCGCCGGCAAGCGCCACGCGCAACGGCGCAAGCCCAAACAGAATCCCGGCAATCGCCAGCACCGCCAGCGTGAAGAGCAGTACCGTGCTATCTGGAGCAAGGCTCGTCTCAATCTGCGCCCAACGGCCAAGCACCCGCGTCGCCATCTCCGCAAAACCCCAAGCCAGCACACCGCCCGCCGTCACCAGGATCAGACCCTCAGTAAGCAATTGGCGCAGCAACTCGCCGCGTCCCGCCCCCAACGCTTGCCGCAATGAGAACTCCCTCTGACGTGCAGCATTACGCGCCATCAGCAGCATCACCACATTCGCCATTGCAATCAGCAGCACCAGCCCCACCATCGCCATCAACATACGCAGCGGATTGCCATATTGCTGGTCGTATCCGGGAAAGCTCTTCGCATCCGCCAGACTTAGCACGGGCGGCTTTTCACCCTCCATCGGCGAGCCCAGACCCACATAAGCAGATCGCTGAAACACCGGCTGCATCTGCGCCACAGCCTGCGCTCGCGTCACACCGGGAGCAAGCCGCCCAATCATCTGCAAACACCACCACGTCGGATTCGCATCATAGAGCTTTCCCTCGTCCGGAGGATTGCCCCACGCATTCAGCTCCCGGCGGCTCTGCAGTGGAATCCAGAAATCCGTCGACCCACCGCCTTCGACCCCTTCAAAGCCCTCCGCGGCCACTCCCACAATGGTCATAGCCACGCCATTCACATACAGAGTCTTTCCCAAAACCTCCGGGTTCCGGACAAACCGTCGCGTCCAGTAGTTGTAGCTCAGCACGGCAAGCGGAGCATGGCGAGTCTCATCTTCCTCGCTGAATCCGCGGCCAAGCGGCAGACTTACTCCCAACCCGGAGAAGAAGGTGCCGCTCACCATATCGCCCTCTGCCTCTTCCGGTTGCGCACCGTATCGAACTGCGACCTTGCTGCCCGACAGCGGCACGAAGGCCATCACAGGCGAAAGTCCGCTGCTCTGCTTCCGCAGCGCAGCGTAGACCGGATAAGAGAACGTTTTGTTGGAATCGATAGTCCCTGTTCCGCGCGGCGGATTAGATGTCCTCAAATACACCAGCCGATCAGGATCGTACACCGGCAGCGACCGCAGCAGCACAGCATTCATCACACTGAAGACGGCCGTGTTTGCGCCAATTCCAAGAGCAAGCGTCAGAATCGCCGTCACCGCAAATCCCGGACTCTGCCGCAGCGACCGCATTCCAAATCGCACATTGCGCAGCAACCTGTCCAGACCCACCCATCGGTCCTTCAGATAAAAGTGTTCCTGCGCCGCGCCGACATTTCCGAACTCACAACGCGCCATCCGCCGCGCCTCGTCCCTGTTCAGGCCCTCACCCTCCAGGTCCGCAGCCTCAAGTTCCAGATGCGCCTTGATCTCTTCCGCAAAATCCTCCGCACTTCGCCTGCGCCTGAACATGCCTATGCCTCCTCGCCCTGCATTCCGCTGTTCGAGTCCAGAATCAGTCCCATCGCGCGCGTCAGCCGCCGCCACTCGCTGGCCTTCTCCACAAGCTGCGCGCGCCCTTTCGGCGTCAGCGAATAAAACCGCGCCTTGCGATTGTTTTCGCTGACGCCCCACTTGGCGCTGATCCACCTCTTGTCTTCCAGCCTCTGAAGGGCAACATAGAGCGAGCCATGATCGACAAGAAACACGTCTTCCGACTGCCGTTGAATCAATCGCGCCACACCCTGCCCATGGCACGGTCCCAGCACCAGCGTCTTCAATATCAGCAAGTCAAGCGTGCCCTGCAACAAGGCAATTCGGTCGTCGTTGTTCTCTTGGGTAGCCATTCGACCCAAGTATTCGCTCATTTGGGTAGAATGTCAACCCAAAGAACAAAATCACGATGTCAACCTGAAGTCACCGCGCAAACAACGTCAGCGGAACAGCCTCGCCCATCACCCGGTATCCCGACGCCGAAGGATGCAGATGATCGCCGGAATCGTACGCAGGATTCAGATGATCCGGCCTCTTCGGATCAGCCGTGGCCCTATCGAAATCCACCACCGCATCGAAGTGTCCCGCGGCTCGTATCCACGCATTGATCGCCTGCCGGTCAGCCTCATTGCTCGCAGGCGGATGATAGTACCCAGAATCGGTATACGGCATAATCGTAGCCCCGATCACCTGGATATGCGCGGCATGTGCGCGCGCAATAATCTGCTCGTACGACGCAAGAATCCGCCGCACAAAAGCCTCATGATCAGCCTGCGGAGGATCACTCAACCGCGTCAGTCCCCCAATATCGTTGACTCCCTCCAGCACGATCACCCATCGCACCCCGGTCTGCGCCAAAACATCGCGGTCAAATCGCGCCAGCACATTCGGCCCAAGACCATCCGTAAGCAAATGATTCCCGCCAATTCCCTGATTCAGCACGCTAATATTGCGCGTCCCTGCATTCGCCTGCAGCCTCTGCGCCAGTACGTCCGTCCACCGGTCATTGCCGTTGGTAGTCGCTCCATGACCATCCGTAATCGAGTCTCCAAGCGCAACAATCGCCCCCGCATCCGGCCCCGCGGCAATATCGATAGCCGCAAGCTGATACCAGTGATCGAACTTCCGCGCACCCGCAAGCTCCGCCGCAGAAACTGCATCGCCATGCACCAGATAAGACGTAGCCCGCGACCCCGGATGCCCGCTCTGCTCCGCGGGCGGCAAATCGAAGTGGATTGAAACCGCAAGATCGCTCAGTGCCGGTGCCGGATAACTCACCGGATCGGAGATATACTCAGCCCCCGCCGGAATAATTACATCCTCCCTGCCCGAAAAAGTAAGCGCCTTGTCCGTCGCCGGGTCGATACTCGCCGCGGCAGGTGAGAGAGGCTTTGCGATGTGAACCGAGGTTAAGTGAAGCGGCAGAAATCCGAAAGCATTCGACAAATGTACCCGCAGCGTCGCCCCGCCGACGGACAGATGCACGATCTGGCGCAATGTCGCATCGTTGAGGTCTTCCGGAGGCATCGAATTCTGCGGCTCAGGAAGCTGCTGTGATGCCGCCCACGAACCTACCCAGCTAGGCCCAGTCGTCTTAGTTTGCGCCTGCAACGGCGACAACACGACCGCAAACACCATCCCTATGAGAAAATCTCTAGTTAATTTCATAGCAAGTAGCTTAAACCGGAAAAGCCATGTAGCATGTCTTTTGTTCGGGACACCAAGAAAATATCCGCAGGGGAGGTCTCCTCGATGTTCGAGAGCCAGTCTTTTCGCAGACTCACGCATGGTCTTGCCGCTGCCTCTGCATTTTTCCTCCTTCCTTTTGGATATGCAGTAGCTCAGACCTCCGCACCCCCTCCCGTTACCTTCACGGCAGACCAAGACCATCAGAACATGATGGACCAGTTAGGCATCAAAGCTCTGCGCCCCGGCCCAAGCGGCGACGAAAAGGCCCCGAATCACGCCAACTACGACGAATCCCACGCCAATCCATATCCCAATCTGCCCGACGTTCTCACACTGAAGAACGGCCAAAAAGTGACTACCCCGGAGATGTGGTGGAAGCAGCGCCGTCCTGAAATCGTCGAAGACTTTGAGCGGGAAGTCTATGGCCGTCTGCCGAAGAACCTCCCTAAAGTCACCTGGGAAGTCAAAGTCACCGACCGCGAGTTCGTCGGCTTCACGCCGGTTATCGCAAAAGAGCTCGTCGGCCACGTCGACAACTCCGCCTACCCAGCGATCTCCGTCGACATCGCAATGACCCTCGTCGTTCCCGCAAACGCCCAAGGTCCCGTCCCACTCCTGATGATGTTCGGCCGCACCGGCCTGCCCAACCCCACTCAGCCTCCGCCCGAAGATATGGAAAAGATCAACGCCGCAGTGAAGGCACTACTGGTGGACAAGGATCCTTCCCTCGCCGCCATCTTCCATGACTATCCCGGCTACAGCCCGCTCAACGCGCTCGCTCCCGCCTTCGGATTCGGCGCACCCAGGCCCGCAGGTGACCCGCCAACCACCCAGCAGCTCATCGCCGACGGCTGGGGATACGCCCTGATCAACCCCGCCAGCATCCAGGCCGACAATGGCGCTGGTCTGACCCGTGGCATCATCGGCCTCGTCAACAAAGGCCAGCCACGCAAGCCCGAAGACTGGGGCGCACTACGCGCCTGGTCCTGGGGAGCCGCGCGCGGCCTCGATTACCTAGAAACCGACCCAGCCATCGACTCAAAACACGTAGGCATCGAGGGCGTCTCCCGCTACGGCAAAGCAGCGCTGGTCACGCTCGCCTTCGAGCCCCGTTTCGCCATGGGCCTCATCGGCTCCTCCGGCGAAGGCGGCGTAAAGCTGAACCGCCGCAATTTCGGCGAAGCCGTAGAAAGCCTCACCGGCGGCGAATATTACTGGATGGCCGGAAACTTCATGAAATACGGAACATCCGAAGCAACCTTCGGCAGCAAAAATCCAGGCGACCTTCCCGTCGATTCCCACGAACTCATCGCCCTCTGCGCGCCTCGTCTCACCTTCATCAGCTACGGCGTACCCGCCATGGGCGACGCAAAATGGCTCGACCAGCAAGGCAGCTACATGGCCACCGTCGCCGCGCAGCCAGTCTTCAAACTGCTCGGCGCACACGGCCTCGGCGTCTCAGACGACTACCACACGGCCACGATGCCACCAGTCAACAGCGGACTTCTCGACGGGGAGCTCGCCTGGCGTCAGCACGACGGCGGCCACACTGACGCCCCAAACGTGAAGTACTTCCTTCAATGGGCCGACAAGCTCATTGGCCGTACCCCAGCCTCCTGAAGCCAGCGCTGCTCTCAAAGGAGCATTCTGTAATTACGGCGTCACATTCACGGTGAGATACGCATAGTGGCTCACCGTAACCGTATTCACGTCCGCCCCCGCCGTAATCTTCAGCGTACTCACACCCAGCGGAGTACCACCGTTATTCGCCAGCGTCACGGAGTTATTGCACCCAAGGCCAGTTCCAGCCAGACCAATCATAAGCAGCGCCAGCCCAAGCATCCTTGCGCCACCACGCCGCAGCCACCGCGCACGCCTACCAATCGGCGAAAGCAGCAAGCCCGCAAAAGCCAGCACCACTCCCCCACCAGCAGCCTGCCATAACGGAGGGCCATGCCGATCTCTCTGCCCACGCGACGATTTCGCATCCGGATTAGCTTTTAGGCTGGCCTGCGAAATATTCCCCGCCGCCGTGGCTATCGTAAGCGTCGTTCGTCCCGTGCCATTGATGACCGTCGGATCGAAAGTGCAGTTGATCGCCCCATTCTGCGGCGGGTTTTGCTCGGCGCAAACGATTTGAATCGGTCCCGTCAGACCGCCCAGCGAAGCAACCGAGCAAGTAACAGTCGCAGTCTGTCCTTGCACCACAGTTACGCTGTTAACACTGCAACCGATCGTGAAGTCCTCAATCGCCAGATTCAGTGAGTTGGAGACAGCCGTGCCGTAAGTGCCATCTCCCGTGTACTGAGCAGTAATCACATACGCTCCTGCCGGCAGAGACGGCACAAAGACCGTCGCAACCGCTGTATCTCCCAGTCCCGCCGTCACCGATGTCTCCCCGATCAGCGTCGTTCCGGCATAAAAGTAGACGTTCCCCGTCGGATGCTGCTCGGCCGTGCTGACCGGCAAATTCACTGGCGTAACAGTTGCCGTCAGAGTCACCGACTGCCCCGGAGCCAAGACACTGTTGCTAGCCGCCAACGTGACCGTCACCGGCATCAGAATCGGTTGCAGCAGCAGCGGGCTTGAGACGCTAGCGCTCCAGTTGGCGTCTCCCGAATAGACAGCCGTAATTGTATGCGCCGAGGTCGTAGACAACACGATTCCGGTAAGAATGGCTGTATTACTGCTAATCGTCGCCGTGCCCAGCAGCGTCGTCCCACCGTCATAGAAAGAAACCGTTCCGGTAATCGTGAACGCAGTCGTCGTCGTGGTTGCCGGGGCCATCGTCGCCGTAAAAGTCTCCAGAACACCCGCCGTCAGCGTGCTCGGCGCAGCGGAGATCGAAGTAACCGTCGCACCCTTCGCCACCGTAATCGTCACCGACGGAGAAGTAGCGTTGTTGTAATTCACGTCTCCTGAATAAATCCCCTGCACCGTGTGCGCGCCAGCCGACGGAACCACAACATTGACGCTGCCGCTTGTCGTCGGGCCCGACGTGGCAAGCTTCACATTTCCCTGCGGCAAGCCATCGAGATTGACCGTCAGCGTACCCGTCGGCGGCGAGTTGCCCGGATTGGTCGCCGTAACCGTGCCCGTCACCGTGATCGTGCTTCCGCCGCTTGGCGTTGTGGTCGACGGAGCAACCACCAGCGACGTTGGACTCGGCTGAATGTTAATCGTGACCGGCTGCGACTGCGCCGACTCATAAGTGCTGTCTCCGCTGTAAATAGCCGCAATATTATGCCCACCCACCGTAAACTGCCCGTTCTCGGAGTAAGTCGCATTGCCCGAGGAATCCAGCGTCACCGGCGTTCCGGTGTTTGCCGACACCGACTTGTCATAAAACTGGACCGTGCCGGTAGGCACCGTCCCGCCCGATCCGGAAAGAACCCGCGCAGACAGGGCAATGATCGCCGACGGATTGTAAGTAACTCCCCCTGTATTCGTCATCTCGACAGTAACCGGTGCCGTGCCCGTAGCATCCGGAGTCGTCCAGTTAGCGACCAACACCCCGGCATTCACCGAACCCAGCCCAGAAGCAAGATCGAATCCGGCTGCGGAATCAAACCCAATCTCACCCGTATCATCGCTTAAAGTCGTGCAGCCCACGCTGCCCGGCACGCAACGCAACTTAGCCCCGCCCACAGTAACATCCACAAATGCAGATTGCGACTCCGATGAGGACTGGGAACTGCCAGATGAGTCCTGACGAACGCGGCCCAATGCATAGAGATTCGGCGCCAAGTTCCCCTCCGGCCCATACTTCTGTGCCAACACCGCAGCAATCCCCGAGAAGAGCGCAGCCGAAACCGCGCTGCCTCCGGCACTCACAAGGTGGCAACCATCGGCGCCCGAACTATTCGCGTCCCCCGCAAAACAAAATGCCAACCCCTGGATGCCGCTCCCATTACCAGCATGGAAAACGGTCGGCAGGCTCACATCGGGCAGATACCGATGATGCGCAGCCACCGAACCGAGCGCATTCGCAGGCATTGGATCAGAAGCAGGCAACCCCGCCGCTGACTGCCACTGCGGCGTCGTGTAAATCGAACTGAAACCACCGCCCGTAGCATAAGCAGGGTCGGCAGCCCTCGCCGGCTGCCAGCCCGTTAATCCTGTTCCATCCGCAGTAAAGGCAACCGCGCCCACCGCCGTATTCCATGGCGTCGAGGCAAGCCCATTCACGCCCCATCCATTCGCAACAGGACTCGCATCCAGCGGCGAATGACAGCCTGCCGCGCCGCTGTCCCCACTGGCTGCAACGATCGCCATTCCTTCGGCCGCAGCCTGCGCGTACAGGGCCGCGTAAAACGTCTGATGCGCCGGCGACAGGCTGTTCTCGCAAGCCGTATACCCGAGACTCACCGTGTGCGCCATCGCGCCATCCACAACCGCAGCCAGCGCCAGATCGACACCGTCCGTAGCGTTCGTAGAGGCCGCAGGCACCAGGACAATCTGTGCATCCGGCGCCGTCACACCAGCCCACGAAGCAGCCAGAACAGCCGCTGCCTCATCACTCGTGCGACCCGGATCTACACCGCCCAACGTCACGCCCAGCGTAGCTTCCGGCAAACCAAAGCTCCTCCGGAAAGCAGCAAAATCCTCCTGACGCACATTGCTTCGCACAGGAATTGCAATCGATTCCCCGGCTCCGGTCGCGCCTTTCGCCGGAAGCGAACCGAGATTGAGCCACTTTGCCGCAAGCGATGGCGTAAGCGCGTGAGCCGTGTTCAAAGAAGTCGCCGCAGCCAGCGTTTCGGCGCTTCCGCTCAGTTCCGTCGTAACAGTCACGGCAGGCGCGGACAGAACCCCATCGAGCGAGACCAGCCCCGCCACCAGACCAGAAATCGAAGCCGGAAAATTGGCCGCACCCGCAAGCTGATACCGCACTTCTCCGCTGCCCGAGTCGACAGCCTTAAGCGTTGTGCCGAATGCCTTCTGCACCTGAACTAGGCTGCCCGAAAACTCAATCCACCCCCGGCTCGCCGGCAGCGCTGCCAAGTCAAATCCCTGCGCACGCAGCCACGCGGCCACCTGCGCCGCATCTCCGGCGCTCAACGCATACCGGTCGGCGAATTGTACCGGCGTCAGCCATTTGTGAAAGCTCGCATTGCCCCGCGTCTGCTGATCGGTTAGCAGCTTCGCGAGCCCCTTTTGCTGCGCCGCGTCAGGTTGCAGCAGTAGCAGCATCCGCTCCAGCCGCACCGACGAAAGCTTAGTCGAACCAACGGCACTCCCCGCAGGATGAGCCAAGCCTCCTCGAGTGGCAACAAATTCTTGCGCGTCTGCAGCGCAGAGGCCCGCCGTTGAGATTCCGGCAAGCAGCAGGAGAAAACACCATCGGCCAAAGCGTCGTCTGCGTCGCATTCTTCCCTTGTTGTTTTGGTTCGAAACGATTGTATAGCCGAGCCCGGCACCATCCGCAGCGAAACTTCGATCCGGGCATCCGAGTGCCTCCACTCCCGAACCCAACAAGCGTCCACTCAGTCCCTCTAGAAATTACCGGCAAGACTCGAAAGCGTCTTCCGCTGACGCTCTTCCGCATCGAAGTTTTCCGGCGCCAGCCACGCCTCAAATGCCCGCTTGCGCGCCGGCCATTCGGAATCGAGCATTGCGTACCAGGCAGTATCCCGATTCTGTCCCTTGACCACCATATGCTGCCGAAAGATGCCTTCGAAAGTAAATCCAAGCCGCTCCGCAGCCCGCCGCGAAGGCAGATTCAACGCATTGCACTTCCACTCATATCGCCGATAGCCCAGTTCGTCGAACACATATCGCGCCATCAGGTACATCGCCTCTGTCGCCGCCGGTGTTCGCTGCAACCAAGGCGAAAACATCACATTCCCCACCTCAATCACTCCGTTGGCCGGGTCCATGCGCATCAGGCTCGCATAACCCTTCGCCGTCGGGTCCGACTTAGGCAAGATCGCAAAGAATCGCGCAGCCGCGCCAGTCTCCTTGGCCGCCAGAGCAACGGCAAGATCCTCTTCGCTCAGGTATGGCCCATCGCCAAGCCATCGCCAGACCTCTTCATGTCCAAGCACTGCCTGCCATATCGCATGAGAGTGCCGCGCGGCCGAAAGCGGCTCCAGCGTAACCCACCGGCCCGTTAGCATAACCGAAGCCGGCAACGGCACGGGCCGCCAGTCTGCAAGATTCAAATGAAGCGAAGACACCCGTTCAGGTTAGCAGGAGAGCGGGCGATTGTGAGCAACAGTGGCAGTCAGAGTTTCTGCGCCCGCTGCACTTCGCGCACACCTGGCAGACGGCGCAGGCCCAGCACCATGCGGTTCAGATGCCGCAGATCCTCGGCATCCACGACAAACTCAACGATCGCCTCGCCGTTCTCGCCATCCCGCGTCTCCACCGAACGAATATTCGTGTCGTCGTTCGAGATGATCGCCGTCATCTCCTTCAGCATGCCCGAGCGGTTGTCGCAATGGATCGTAATCTTCACCGGATAACGCTGCGCCCGCCCCGGCATCTCGTCCCCGGTCTTCGCCCACTCCACATCGATGCGACGATCGCTCTCATACAGCAGATTCTGCACATTCGGGCAGCTTCGCGCATGAACCGCGACTCCCTTGCCGCGCGTCACATAACCAATAATCTCTTCCCCACGAATCGGGTTACAACATCGCGCCCGATACACAAGCAGATCATTCTGCCCCTCGACCTGCAGCGAGTCCGACCCCGTCAGATGCAGCTTCTTCACCGCATCCGACATTGCCGCCGGCGAGCCGCTGATTGGCTTCTGATCCGTCGCATCCGGATCGGCAATCGGCTGACCCGGAGCGGAACTGACCAGCCCCGGGGCCAGCTTATTCAGAACCTGCCGCGCCGAATGCTTCCCAAAGCCAATCGTGGCCATCAGATCCGTTGCGGTCGCAACACCGTATTCGCCCGCCACGCGCGCCATATCCGTGTCATCCAGGCGAGCCATCGGGATCTTGAACTTCCGAGCTTCCCGCTCCAGCAGCTTGCGCCCAACCTCAATCGCCCGTAGCCGCTGGTTTTCATTCAGCCAGTGTTTGATCTTGTTCCGCGCCCGGGGGCTCTTGACAAAAGTCAGCCAGTCCCGGCTCGGCGTGTGCCCGTTCTGCGTGACGATCTCGACAATGTCGCCATTCCGAAGCTTGGTCCGCAGCGGCACCATGCGCCCATTGATCTTGGCCCCGACGCAGGTGTGGCCAACCTCGGTATGCACCGTATACGCGAAATCAACCGGCGTTCCATCCGCGGGAACGATGACCACCTTGCCGCGAGGTGTAAACGTGTACACCTCATCCGGGTAGAGATCCATCTTCAAACTTGAGAGGAACTCATTCGGGTCCGTCATCTCCCGCTGCCAGTCCACCAGGCTCCGCACCCAAGCCAGCCGCTGCTCGTCCTTGGCGGAGATCACCGATTCGCCGGCCTTGTACTTCCAGTGCGCCGCAATGCCCTCTTCCGCAACCTTATGCATCTCTTCGGTCCGTATCTGCACCTCAAACTGATGCCCGCCGTCGCCCATCACCGTCGTATGCAGCGACTGGTAAAGGTTTGCGCGGGGGATGGCGATAAAATCCTTCACCCTGCCTGGTACAGGCCGCCACAACGAATGAATCAGCCCCAGCACGCCGTAACAGTCCGCCTGGCTCTGCGTAATAATGCGAATTGCCAGCAGATCGAAGACCTGGTCGACGGATACCTGCGACTTCTGCAGCTTTTGGAAGATAGAGTAGAGCCGCTTGATGCGCCATTCCACGCGCGCATGGATGTTGTTCTCGCGAAGCTGCTCGACAATCGCGTCCTCAACCCCGGCCAGGAACTGCTCACCCTCGACGCGCCGCGCCTCGACCGCCTCCGACACCTGCTGGTAGCTCAGCGGATCGGTGTAGCGAAAAGCCAGATCCTCCAGCTCGCCGCGTACCTTGCCCATGCCCAGCCGGTGCGCCAGCGGCGCGTAAATATCCAGCGTCTCGCGGGCAATCGCCTCCTGCCGTTCAGGTTTCAGATGCTCAAGTGTCCGCATATTATGCAGCCGGTCAGCCAGCTTGATCAGCACCACCCGAACATCCGAAACCATCGCCAGCAGCATCTTGCGGACGTTCTCCGCCTGCCTGTCTTCGCGATTCGCAAACTGAATTTTGTCGATCTTTGTGACGCCTTCGACAATGTGCGCTACCTGCTCGCCAAAGGCCGTTGCAATCTCCTCGCTCGTCACCGGAGTATCTTCCACCGCATCGTGCAGCAATCCCGCCGCAATCGCCGTGGCATCCAGCTTCATCTCCGCCAACACTTCCGCAACCTCAAGCGGATGAATAACATACGGCTCACCAGAGGCCCGTAGCTGCCCTTCGTGATAATGCACGCAGAACTCCCACGCCTTCTTGATGGGAGCTAGATCTTCATTGGGTCGATTGGCGCGAACCGTCGTCAGAAGCTGCTCAAAACGCTTCCCAATGGGGCTTTCGCCTGCCGGATTGGCTGCAACGGAAGTTGCGACCGCTTCCCCCATCTCTGGAACCTGCCGCGCGAAAC
Organism: Acidicapsa acidisoli; assembly: GCF_025685625.1. Classification (NCBI taxonomy): domain Bacteria; kingdom Pseudomonadati; phylum Acidobacteriota; class Terriglobia; order Terriglobales; family Acidobacteriaceae; genus Acidicapsa; species Acidicapsa acidisoli. The sequence goes on along the minus strand of NZ_JAGSYI010000001.1, from coordinate 2,263,095 downwards.
CCTGTTCGGGAAAAATTGGCTTCGGGCTGGCTGCCGGAGCGGTGGTCGGATGGGTCGCCATGCTTCATTATAGGCCGATACGGCAGCAAAATCTTTAAGAGTATCCCAGCAGATCAATAACCGTTGTTTCCAATTGGTCAATTCTCGCCACCCTCAAACCCCGCTGTACGCGATCTGCAACACTGGAATCGGCCTCATTTGAACTGCTTTAATGAAAGGATGGCCAAACCGCGCAATCCGCAATCGCCTCCCCTCACCAAGGCGCCGACCGCCACAAAGCCAACCTCGCCTTTTACGCGACCGGACATACGGAAAACGTCGAGCAAACCGGATCGAACCCCGAACCGAAGCGAGGCTAGAAAGCCGCAATCCCAGCGCAACGAAGCCGACGCAGCGCGGCAAGGCCGACCCACACCTGCCAAACCCACTCCCCGCCCGGCCAATATCTCATCACCAGTTCAGGAGTTCGGCGCTCGCATCACCCGCCGCGCCTCCGACCGCCTGCGTAATGGCCATCTCTGGGTCTACGCCACCGATATCGAGTCGATTTTCACAGGCAACGAAGATGCTCCCGCCCTGCTCCCCGTCGCCGACAACCGTGGACTGCTCCTCGGCACAGCGCTCTATAGCCCAGCCTCCCAGATCGCTCTCCGCCTCGTCTCGCGCGAAGCCATCGATCAGGCAAAATGGCTCAGTCTTCTGGCAACCCGTCTGCGCGCAGCCATCGCCCGCCGCCTGCCCCTCTTGAATGCCGACACAGATGCCTGCCGTCTCGTCTTCAGCGAAGCCGACAACCTTCCCGGCCTCATCATCGACAAATACGCCGGCATCGTGATCGTTCAATTACTCGCCAAGGGGCTCGACCGCGCCGACGTCCGCGAGATCTGCGTACAAGCCCTGCGCCAGGAACTCGTCACGATCAAAGACACTCTGACCATCTGGGAGCGCCCCGATCCACGGATCCGCGAACTGGAAGGCCTGTCCGCCCCAGCCAGCACACCGCTCTTCGCCAGCAATCCCGAATCGCCCGCCGCCAGCACGCTTTTCCGTCTCAATGGTCTGAGCTTCCACTTCGACGTCAACAGCGGCCAGAAGACCGGAGCCTTCCTAGACCAGCGCCAGAACTACGCCGCCGCAGCAGCCTGGGCCAAAGCTCGCGGCACAAAGAAAGCTCTCGACATCTGCACCTACCAGGGCGGATTCGCCCTCCATCTAGCCCAGGTCTGCGAACAGGTCACCGGCGTTGACGCCTCCCGCGCCTCGCTCGAAGTGGCCGAACGCAACCTTGAAGCAAACCGATCCCACCTCAAGACAGAAGTAGACTGGCTCGAAGCCGACGCCTTCGAACTCCTCCGCGGCTGGTCTGAAGCCAAAGAGCCCTCGGATTTCGACCTGATCGTCCTCGATCCGCCCGCCTTCGCCAAAAGCAAGCGCGCCGTCGAAGGCGCGCTGCGCGGCTACAAGGAGCTCAACCTCCGCGCCCTGCACCTGCTCAAGCCCGGCGGTCTGCTCATCACCTGCTCCTGCTCCCACCACATCACCTGGACCGACCTCGAGTCAGCCGTAGCGTCCGCAGCCATCGATGCCCATCGCCGCGTAACTTTGCTCGAACGTCGCGGAGCCGCCCAGGACCATCCCGTCCTGCTCAATCTCCCCGAAACCGAATACCTCAAATGCCTCATCTGCGCAGTCGATTAACTCGGAAGGACTTGAGCTGCGACCTTTAATACTCCCGACGGATAACGATCTGGCTCGTTCCTAGTTAGATCAACATCTTTTCCGCTGGATGACCCAAGTCATGGCATACTTCTCGTGCCCGGCAGGAGTCCTCCATGCGCAAGCTCAACATCGCCCTCCTTCTCACCGCCGTCTCCGCCGTCGTTTTCGCTCAACAAGAGTCCTCCGCTCCCGCGCCGTTCGACGGCGGTTCCTCCGAAGTTCTCCAAAGCATCTACATCCCGCCTCTGCATAACGCGCCCTTCACCGCCACGGTGCATACCGAGTGGGCAAAGCCGCTGGCCGGCGGAGGATCTTCCACCATAGTCAACCAGCGCAAAGTTGTCCGCGACCGCGACGGCCGCATCTATCAGGAGCGTTGGCTGCTCGTGCCAAAGAACGGCAAGATCCCATCCGCCATGAACCTCCTCCAGATCTACGACCCCAACCAACACACCGGCTATGACTGCTTTCTCATGGGCAGGCAAAAAGGATATTGCGAGTTGCAGGCATACGCTGGCCTGGTTAGAAAGGAAGTTCAAGTCACGAGCGGCCCGCTGCCTGGAAAGGCAGGCTTCCGCACTCACGAAGATCTCGGAATCCGCATGATCGAGGGCATCGAGACTACGGGCTCTCGCGACACAACAACCGTGAACCCCGGCGTCATGGGCAACGACGAACCCATGAAAATCGTCCGCGAATACTGGCACTCCACGCAGCTCGGCATCAACCTGCTGTCCATCCTTAGCGACCCGCGCATCGGCACCCAAACCTTCACCCTGAGCGACATCGCCGTTACCGAGCCCGATCCAAAGTACTTTGAGCTTCCTGAAGGCTTCCAGATTGTCGACACACGCCAACCCGAAGCTCAGCAAAGCCCCGCGCCCTCCACAAACTGAGGACGCCTGCGCAAATACCTCGCTCTTAGGAATCTTTCAGGAAATAAGCCTCGACCGCCCGCATCAAAGCCTCGCGATCCAACTGTGGCTCCCTGTCTTCATACCGCGCAGCCCAGCAAACCTGGTTCACAAGATCCTGCGGATAACACGGCTTCAGCTCCTGCTTCAGCGTCCCGCGAAGCACTGCCACTAGTTCCTTAACTACGCCGTCATCGGCCTGGAGTCCATGCTTGCTCGCAACACGGCGAAATATCTCGCAGAACTGCCCCTCGGTAACCGCGCCAATTTTGATCTTCGTCTGAATCCTCCGCAGGAATGCCGGATCCACCAGCTCAGAAGGATTCATATTGGTGGCAAACACAACCAGCATGTCAAACGGAATCTCAATCTTCCTGCCGCCTGCCAGCGTCAGGAAATCGATCCTGCGATCCAGCGGAACAACCCACCGATTGAGTAACTCGTCCGGGCGCAGCCGCTGCCTGCCAAAATCATCAATGATCAGCACGCCGTTATTGGCTTTCATCTGAGCCGGGGCAGCATAGAACTTTGTAACCGGATTGAATTGCAAATCCAGCATCTCGACCGTCAGTTCCCCGCCGACAAGCACCGTCGGGCGGTGACACCGCACCCATCTCTCATCGCGGCTCTGGAGATCAGTCTCACCAATAGGCCGATGAATCACCGGATCGAAAACCATAATGATCTGGCCATCAACCTCCACCGAGTACGGAATCCATGCCTCATTCTCTGCGAGCACCCGCGATAAGGTCTCCGCGATCGAAGACTTCCCAACCCCCGAAGGGCCATAAAGAAAGATCGAAGTACCGGAGTTGAGCGCCGGACCCAACTGTCCAAGCGTCTTCGCGTCAATCACCAGGTGAGCAAAGGCGCGCTCCACATCCGCTTGTCGCGCAGTCAACCCTTGAACGCTTTGCTTTCGAACCTGCTCGACATAGCTCTCCAGAGAAACAGGCGCCGGCCCTGCGTAATGATTATGAGAGAGCAATTCCAGCGCGCGCGACCGGCCCTGCGTCGTAATGGCAAGGATCGGGATGTTGTTCTGCATACCGGTCACATGGCACAACTGTTGTTCGCGTAGCCGGACAAACAACTCGTTGGCCACTTCGAACCCCAGTCGAATATGCTCCGAAAGCCCATACACCGAAAACGGGCCGGACAGATACAGCGTCTTCAACGCGAGATCTTCGAGCACTATCTGACGCACACCGGTTTCCGCAATCGATCGCGGCTTGTACCCCGGACCCGCAAGCGACTGCGATTGAGGAAAATTACCCATTTCCACAGTGGTTTCCATATTGTCGTCTCGATTCTCAGGCAAATATAAGCCTTCGCGCCCTTCTGAAGCCACACTTAGTTCAGGTTTCCACGCGAAGATAGCTTCGCCTCCATACATCGATCTAACGGCGGACTCACCACCATCCGACCGTGTCACTTAGGCTCCGGCCAGACCCCGTGATAGAAATACTGACCCAGCCCAACCGTAAACAGCCAGCAGCCATACAAAGCATGTTCCACGCTGGAAGTAAGCAGCGAACCAGTCTCCGCATAACGCCACGCAAACAAAACTCCCCCGCAGAACGTAAGCCCAACCGCCAGTGAATTGCGAAAGATAATGTGCAGAAAGCCAAAGGCCGCGGCGCTGGCCACGATCAGCACCCACCTGCCCACAGCCGTATCGGAAAACAGCCCCGCATATCGATGCAGAAAAAAGGCCCGGTACAAAATCCCCTGCGGATACACCGAAAGCACCGGATACAACACCATCACCGCCGCCCAGAGCCGCGGATGCTGCCGCACAAAGCCCCACTCCAGTTGCGGAGCCATCCAATGCGTGCCGACCCACAACCCAAGCGCAACCACCGCAAAAATCAGGAGAATCGCACCCAGATGCCCCGCCAGAGGCGCAGTATTCCAAAGCTGCCGCCGATCAAAGCTCCTGTCCCGCATCAGTTGCCACAGCGCATATCCCGCCACCAGCCACAGCACAGGCAAAGCAGGAATCCGCACCGGTGAAAATCGGTAACCAAGCGGCAGCCCAATAAACACAATCAGCAATTCCAAAACCAGCAAGACACGACGCATCCAGCAGCCTCTTATCGAACAACTAAGTCACGCCAGAATGTACCATGTTTCCTAAGCCGGTTTCGCTTCGACTATCCCGACATTCCGGACCATCAGAGCGTCGCTTCCAACCGGATATACCCCGATCAGGAGGAAGCCCGCGGCCTCAAGAATCGCTTTCCATTCGCGCTCACTGCGCTCTCTGCCGCCGGTAACAGCAAGCATATTGAGATCGCTCATCAGGAGACCTTCCAACTGCGGATCTGCATGTGAGACAAGCGGAGGCAGGATGAATTCCACAATCAGCAAACTGCCGTTCTCAGGAATGACCGCGCGGCAGTTCTTGAGAATCGTAATAGCAACCTCGTCCTGACGCCCGTGCAGTACGTGCTTGATCATGTACACATCGGCGCCCGCCGGAACCGATTGCGTCAGATCCGCGGCAATCAGTTCGCACCGCGAGGCGGTATCTTCCTGCGCGAAACGAGGTCTCGCCGCGTCCACGCTATCTTCAAGATCGACAAGCATGCCCCGCAAATGCGGATTAAGTCCAAGCACAGCAAGAATGAGCGACCCGCCACCCCCGCCAAGATCGGCAACCACACTCGCGCGGGAAAAATCCCACGCCTCCGCGATAGGCGCATAATCTTCCGCCGGAGCCGTACCCATAACCGCGCGAAAGATGGAACTGGCTTCGGGATCCTGCGACCACCGGGAAGGTATGTTGGGATCGCGGACCTGAGCGGCCGGCTTGCCGGTTCGAACACAGTCGGTAAGCAGAGACCAGCTATCGGCAAGCAGATCCGACCAAAAGACGACGGCTGCCCAGACAGACTGAGGCACATCCCTCCGCAGTGGCATGCCAAACGAAGTCAACCGAAAGTGTTCCGGCGTCGTCTCTTTCGTAACGCCGATGCTGGCGAGAGCGCGAAGCAGCCGGTACAGCGCAGTTGCGTCTGCCTGGCACTTTTCGGCCAGAAAACCAACGCTGCGCACCTCATCTCCAAGCGCATCGGCAACGCCGAGACGTGCAGCCGCGCAAAGCATCCGGCTGCGGGAATACCCCATCGCCATTTCGACAAGCCCCGTATTCGGCGTAACATTGCCGATGCCGCTGTTCGATTGGACCATGAAACACCTCGACTCCAATGTACTCATCGCGGGCTAGGCCCGCCCAGCAGTAAATCCGGATTTTCCCGTAAATATCTCAAGAACCCGCAAACTAGGGGACCATATTCCGCAGATTGATGATTCAGCATCCAAGTTATGAAGTAAGTTGGAAACCGGAGGTGATTCAGGCATGGCGAACGACGTTTTGCAGACGACTTGCTGTGTGGTGGGTGGCGGACCCGCGGGCATGGTGCTCGCATATCTTCTGGCGCGCCGGGGTGTGCAGGTTACAGTGCTCGAAAAACACGAGGACTTCTTCCGCGATTTTCGCGGCGACACGGTCCATCCGTCCACGCTTGAAGTTCTCAAGGAACTCGGCCTGTTGAAAGAGTTTCTGGCTTTGCCCCATGAGGAGGTAGAGTCGCTCGGCGTGATCATCGGCGATTCCGAATTCAACATTGTTGACTTTCGGCATGTGCCTGCGACCTGCAAATTCGTCGCTCTTATGCCGCAATGGGATTTTCTGAATTTTCTTTCCAGTCATGCCAATCGGTTTCCTTCCTTTCAGTTGCTCATGCAGCACGAAGCGACAGATCTGCTAAAAGAAGGCAAACGCATCCGGGGAGTAGTGGCGCGACACAACGGACAAGAGGTGCGCGTCCACGCCGATCTCGTCGTCGCCTGTGATGGCCGCCACTCCCGCGCGCGCACTGCGGCCCGGCTCAAGGTGATCGAGCACGGCGTGCCCATCGATGTTTTGTGGTTTCAAATCAGCCGCAAGCCCGGCGATCCGGCGCAGGTGCTCGGCAACGTGAATTACGGCAAAGCATTGATCCTGATCAATCGATCGGATTATTTCCAAGCCGGCCTCATCATCGAAAAAGGCTCCTATGAAGACATTAAAGCGCGCGGCCTCGACGCATTCCGCGCCGACATTCGCAGCATCGCTCCGTATCTAGGCGATCGCGTGAACGAACTGCACGATTGGGATCAGATCAAGATTCTGACCGTGCAGATCAATCGGCTGCGGCGTTGGTATCGGCCGGGTCTGCTGTGCATTGGCGACGCGGCCCATGCAATGTCGCCCGCTGGTGGAGTCGGAATTAACCTTGCAATTCAAGATGCCGTCGCGGCTGCGAACATATTGACCCGGCCACTCCTTGAGCGGCGTGTGCCCGAATCGACGCTAGCCAAGGTACAGAAGCGGCGCGAGCTTCCAACCCGCGCTACGCAAGCGATCCAGTTAACGGCGCATCGAGGCCTCGCTCGCGTCTTTGAAAACCCCGGACCGATCCATGTGCCCTGGCAGGCGAAGGCTGCCGCACGCATTCCAGGCATTCAGCGTGCGGTGGGCTATGCGGTAGGGATGGGCGTGCGTCCGGAGCATGTGCGGGAGGAAACATCAGCGAAACCGCGGCGCAGCCTCGCGGCAACAGCCGTCTTCGCAGCGTTAGCGACTGGTGCTTGTGCGGCGTTCGGGATGGCGGCCGCGACTGGTGTCCTCACCTGGGCAGCATGGAAGGCATGGAACCGGGCCACAGAAGCAGCAAGCTAAGCCGCACTCAGCTTCGTTTGACAATACACTGGAGTTGCGCTCGCAGATGTTCCGGCGCGATCAAACAAGCGCCGGAACGTTGATCTGTCCCGCCGTGCCGAAGACCCTGCGATAGCGCTCCACTTGTTCCGGATCTCCCATCGCCTTGGCGTAGTTGTCAGAGAGCTTCACAGCCGGGCGGCCGTTGGCGTCTGTAAGCTTGCATACCAGACTGATCGGATCGAAGCCGCTGCCGCCGCTCGGATCGCAGTTGCGAAAGTCATTGGTAAGCAGCGTTCCCCAGCCGGAGCTGAAACGAATTCTTCGCTTCGGGCTCCACTTTTCCGAATCGAGAAAATCCGATGCGTCGTTAAAGTCCTGTGGGTTCCGATCCCCAAGTATCTCGCCAGAAAAATAGGCATGCAGACCAAGAATATCCTGCACATCCAACCCATCCGACGCAATGATGAACTTCTTCTCCGGATCGCGTCCACGCTTCCTCAGCCAATCAATATATTCGTCGCCCGCTACATACGGGCTCTTGCTGTCCATGCGCTGCCCTGTCCAATCCGTAACCCAGTCCGGCGCGCCTTCAAGAAACTGCGTCGTGCCAAATGTATCTGGAAGCATAATCAGCAACTCGCGTTGATACGTACTCTGCCATAGCTCAAGCATTCGATATTGCGACGCCTTCAGTTCTTCATCTGTCTCAGCCATCGCAGCCAAAGCCATCGGCAGTTCGTGCGCGTTAGTGCCGATGGCTTCAAGGTCATGCTTGTATGCGAGATAAGTATTCGAAGACCCCGTGAAGCTTGAGCCGAGCGTATCCCGCATCGCCTTCACAACATACTCCTGCCACAGAAAGCTGTGACGACGGCGCGTCCCGAAGTCGGCGACTCTCAGTCCTGGTACCCCGCGCAGGCGCTCGATCTTGCTCCACAACTTGGCTTTGGCGCGAGCGTACAGGATATCGAGCGAAAACTCGCTCATCTCCCGCAGGCTGGTGCGCGTCTTCAACTCGCTCAGGATGGCAAGCGCATAAATCTCCCACAGCGTAGTCTGTGTCCATAATCCGCGGAACGACAAGCTTATATCTCCATCCTGAATCGATAGCTCATAATCGGGCAGTCGAAAATCGTGTTCCAGCCAATCCAGAAAATCCGGCTCGAAGATGCCGCGTTTACCGTAGAAGGTATTGCCGGCCAGCCAGATCAGCTCCGACTTCTGAAAGCGCAGGCTGCGCACATTGTCCAGTTGCATGCGCAGTTCCTCAAGACTGATCCGTTCCGCCAGCGAGACCGTTGTACTCCGGTTCACCAGCGAGAACGTAACCTCCACCTCAGGAAAATGCTTCCAGATGAACTGCAGCATCAGCAGCTTGTAGAAATCTGTATCCAGCAGCGAGCGGGTAATGGGGTCGAGCTGCCAATTATGGTTATGTGCCCGCTCTGCTAAGTTCACGATCATGCGTCAGGTCCTCGCCTCGCTCAATCCAAGCCCATTACTTCGTATTCGATACCAAAGCATTTAAATACGATTCGTTGACCGTTGAATTTTCAAAGCGAATCTTAACCAGCAGGTCCTGAAACGCCGCCCGCGAGTCATCCAGCGAAGGACGCACGGCAATTGCCTTCTCAGTATCGCCCATTCCAAAATGTTGAGCCGCAAAGGCAACAATCTCATCCCAGTGTTCGGGCCGTGCAAAGGTCACCGGAGCCGAGGTCGCCTGCATCTTCTTGTAGGGCCAGAATGTCCAACTGATCTCGTTGTCATCGAGAAGCTTTCTGAACTGGCTGATCCACTCGTCCGTATTCTCGCCAGATTCCCCCATCCAGATCGGCACATTGTATTTATCCCGGAAATCGACATACGACTGAATTTCCTTCTGCTCCGGTTTCATCCAGTACTTATGAAACGTGTACATCATGTTCTTGTCGAACGGCGGACCAAAGACAGTAAAGTTAGTATCCCACTGCGCTCCACCCAGAATAACCACGTGGTTCTGGTCGACCGATCGCACCGCGGCGACAAGTTTCTTATAGACCGGCTCCAGCTTCGAGTTATATTGCTTCAAGTTCGGAAAAGTCGGGATAGGCTCATTCAGCAGGTCATACCCCAACACCGTTGGATTGCTGCGATAATGCTCGGCAACTCGCTTCCAGATATCCATCGCGTGCTGTTGACTCGCTTCGTCCTCATAGAGCCACGGATACCCCCAGCTATCGTCGATATTCGCACCTGTCTGCCCGCCGGGCGCGCAGTGCATATCCAGAATCACATACAATCCATCTTCTTTGGCCCACCCAACGACCCGGTCCACCAGCGCAAAGCCTTCCTCATTTCCCGGCTCAAAAAACTTGTAATGAAACGGTATCCGGATGGTGTTGAAGCCAGCCTTGGCAATCAAATCGATGTCCTTGCGAGTGATGTACTGATCCCGATACTCATGCCAGAACTTCGCAGCATCCGTAGGGCCAATCAGTTCGTTGACTATGGCTTCGATCTCGCGCGCCGACTGCGGGCCATGCTCCAGGCGGAACATATAACCCTCCTGCACCAGCCAGTTGCCCAAATTCGTGCCGCGCAAAATAAGCTTGTGCCCGTGGGCATCCGCAAGAAACTTGCCGTCCGCATGCACAAAGCGGCTTTGAGCACCAAGCCCGGAGGTCACAGCCAAAAACAACGATAAGATCGCCGGAAAGACAAGCCTGCGCATATCTAACTACCTCAAATTCGATATTGTTTGTACCAGAAATAATGTATATCAATGCGCTGGCAGAAGATCGGCTGAATGTATGACATTGCAAGGCGTACTCTTCCATTTGCGGAGTTTTCCAGTATCCTCATCTCAGCCATGAGCGCAACTATCTCCACCACCGGACTGACCCGCCGCTTCGGCGATTTCGTTGCCGTTCAGAATGTTAACCTGAATGTCGTCCAGGGGCAGTTCTACGGCTTCCTGGGTCCGAACGGCGCCGGCAAGTCCACCACCATCAAGATGCTGACCGGGCTGCTCGCCCCCACTTCAGGCACCATCCAGGTTCTGGGCATGGACTTCGCCGCCAACGCCCTCGAAGTCAAGCGCCAGATCGGCGTAGTCCCCGAGGGCATGGCGCTCTTCGGACGCCTAACCGCCTCCGAATACCTGCGCTTCGTCGGCCAGATGTACGGCCTCGACGACGCCACGACACGCCAGCGCAGTGAAGAGTTGCTCGAATTCATGAATCTGGCCAACGAGACAAAGAAGCTCATCACCGACTTCTCCCACGGCATGCAAAAGAAGCTGGCCCTCGCCGCAGCCGTCATCCACGGACCGAAGATTCTCTTCCTCGATGAGCCCTTTGAAGGCGTGGACGCCATCGCCGCCGGCACCCTGAAACAAATGCTGCAAGGAATGATCGCCCGCGGCGCCACCATCTTCCTTACCTCGCACGTTCTCGAAATCGTAGAGCGTCTTTGCACCCACGTCGGCATCATCAACCACGGCGAACTCATCGCAAATGGCTCCATGGAAGAGCTTCGCGCCGGAGTTCACACCCAGGCCGATAACACCACCACGCGCCTTACCCTCGAAGAGATATTCATCCGCATCATTGAAAAAGAAGGCGGCAAAGAGGACGGAGCAGCCAATCAGCACTCCGAACAGGAGCTTTCATGGCTAGGTTAGAGACCTCGCCCGAATCGGAACTCACCGCAAAGGTCTCAACGCGCCGCCAGTTTGCCGCAATCACATGGCTGCGCTGGCGTATCTTCGTCAACTCCCTGCGCGGCAAAGGCGCTGCCGGCGAACTCGTCGTCAAAATCATCTCGTATCCATTCCTGGCCATCGTGATCCTCGGCCCCTCAATCGGCTCAGGTGTGGCTTCGTACTACCTGGTGACCAACGATCAGGTCAATCTACTCGCCATACCTCTTTGGATCATCTTTGCCCTCTGGCAATTCATCGGCGTCAACACTTCCGCCACCGGGCCATCGTTCGATCTCTCGTCGCTCATTCGATTTCCCATTCGCTATCGCGACTATCTGCTCATCCGGCTTTCCTTCGGCCTCATGGACCCGCCGACACTCGCGGGCATCGGATGCCTCATGGGCATGTGCGTCGGCATCGCCATCGCCGCTCCATGGCTGCTGCCGTGGTCTGCGCTGGCTCTTTTCGCGTATTGCGTCTGCAACATCCTGTTTTCGAGAATGATCTACTCATGGATGGAGCGATGGCTGGCACAGCGGCGCACCCGCGAACTCCTCACCGGCATCATCCTCGCAGTATCCCTGGGCGTCCAATTCGTCGCTCAGTACGCGCAGCGCCTGAGCCATCATGGAAATCACGCGCCTGTAAGCCCATGGCTGACCAAGACAATCGACATCATGGTCTTCATGAATTGGCTGCTACCGCCGGGCCTCACCGCGCTGTCGATTGACCACTTTCATACCGGAGACACACTGATCGCCACGACCGCACTCGGCGGTGTTGTGGCCATTACCATCGGCTTCCTGCTCGTGCTCCACCTGCGGCTGCGCGCGCAGTTCCTCGGCGAAGACCTCAGCGAAGCACCCGCAGCGCTGCAACCCAAGCCTATATCTGTCAAGCTCCAGCCAACCGTTGCAGCGCCCACAGCGAACGCCTCATTTTCCTTTCTTCCGCCCACGGTCGCCGCCTGCCTCCTCAAGGAGATCCGCTATCTGCTGCGCAGCGGCCCCAAGCTCTACACGCTGATCATGCCCGTCTTCCTCGTCTTTCTCGTGTCGATGCGTTCCTCCGGCATGAACTACGCCGGAGTATCGCGCCACAGTTTAACCACAATGCTCTTCAGCTACGGCTGCGCCTACACGCACCTGATATTCGTCGGCCTCATCTACAACTCCTTTGGCGGCGATGGGACGGGAATTCAGTTCTACTTCATGGCTCCCGTGCGCATGAGGGACGTCGTACTCGGCAAGAACCTCATGACCATAGGCATCTTCGCCATCGAAATCATCCTCATCTACATCGCTTCGGCAATCATCGCCAGACCAGCACCGCTCGATCTCACCGCCGCCACAATTGCCTGGAGTTTCTTCACGCTATTCGTCAGCCTGAGCATCGGCAATGTCCGTTCGATTGCATCGCCCAAAGTGCTCGACTCGGCAAAAGTCCGCAGCCAGAATGTCTCCGGATTGAGCAGCCTCATCAGCCTTCTCGTCGTTGCAACAGCCGTCGCTTTAGGAGCCGTCATGGTATTGGTTGACCACATTCTGCACACAGGCTATTGGCTGGCGGCCGCGATCTTTTCTGTCCTTACGATTCTGGCCTTCGCCCTGTACCTGCTCGTATTGAAGAACGTGGACAGAATTGCCTCAGACCACGTCGAAAACCTGACCAGGGTGCTCGGCAAGGTCTAGGGGCAAAGTGCCAAAGCTGCCCCGAATCAATTACAAAGGTAGGCGAGAGGAATCCACGGACGCCCATGCATCTGCCCATCAAATTGCCATCGTCCGCCCTCCTCGATCTCCAGCAAGGCAACTTCGTCCTTATCAGGATTCAACTCGCCGAACCGGTTCATTTCTCCCTGCTTGAAAAGCTGCTGCTCGCCGCACTCATCGCTGCATCGGCGGTGCTCTTCTGGAAGCGCTTCGGCATCGTCGTCGACAAGATCCTGAAATCACGCAAAGACCCGGGCTTCCATCTTTTCCCCATCGGAAAGCGTGTCTGGGACTTCTTCTGGGAAGTCCTCTGCCAGGCCAAAGTCATCCGCGAACGGCCCCTGCCCGGTCTCGCGCATGCCTTCGTCTTCTGGGGCTTTCTCGCCTTCGCGCTGGTCACCCTGAACCACATCGCCACGGGCTTCGGCATCGGCTTCCTCAACCCCGCCGGAGCCTTCGGAGGCTTCTATTTCCTCGTCGCCGCAGCATTCGCGCTCACCTGCGCCGTCTCCATCATAGGACTCTTCATCCGCCGCTTCGTCGTCCGCCCCATCTGGCTATCGCGTGCCGGTCACGAACTCTCATGGGAATCCGGCGTCATCGCCGGACTCATCTTCGCGCTCATGGCCACCTATCTGGCAGCCTTTTTTGTCACCGACACAAGCCTCGCGGCGCGGCTGCTCTGGTGGGCGCACACTCTCTCGTTGCTGGTCTTTCTGCCGCTCGTCCCGCACACCAAGCACCTGCACCTGATTCTCTCGCCCATCACAATCTTCCTCTCACGCGGCAGCTTCAGCCAGATTCCCGCGCTCGTGGGTGATGAAGACTTCGGCCTTGTCACTGGCAAGGACCTCACTCAGCTCGTCAGCCTGCAAGCCTATTCCTGCGTCGAGTGCGGCCGCTGCACCGAGCACTGCCCCGCTGCCAGCACCGGCAAGAGCCTCAATCCCAAAGAAGTCATCCTCGGAGTTCGCGGCTATCTCAACGAGTACGGTCCAATCGCCGAAGAGCTGCTCCTCGGCAAATACAACTCGCAGGAATCAGCCTTCCAGTGCACCACCTGCGGCGCCTGCGAATTTCAATGCCCTGTCGGCATCGAGCACGTCCCAATCATCGTCGGCCTCCGGCGCGGCGCCACCAACACCGGCGAGTGGGACAACGAATACGGCAGCAAGCTCTTCAACGCCATGGAGCGAAACTCCAACGCACTGGGCTTGAGCGCCACCGAGCGCGACAAATTCGTCCAGAAGCAGGAACTCCCCATCTTCGACGGGACACAAGAATATTGTTTATGGCTCGGCTGCATGGGCGGCTACGACCCCAAAGGCCGCGAAATCATCACCTCCTTCGTCGAAGTCATGCGCTACCTCGGCACGAGCTACGGCGTAATGCGCAAGGAAAAATGCACCGGCGACCCAGCCCGTCGGCTCGGCAACGATCTAGTCTTTCAGCAGCTAGCCGAGAGCAACCTCGAAGCCATGACCCAGCAGAAAGTGAAAAAGATCATCTCCATCTGCCCGCACTGCGTCCGCACCATTCAGGAGGACTGGAAGGAGTTCGGCTCGCCGCCCGAAATCGAGCATCACAGCGAATTTCTCGCCCGCCATCATGCAAGCCTTCCACACAACAACACCGGCGAGAAAATCGCCTACCATGACCCCTGCTACCTCGGCCGCTATCGCAACGTCTACGACGAACCGCGCTCGGTAATCTCATCCGCCGGAACACTCGTCGAAGCCGAACGCTCCCGCGAACGCAGCTTCTGCTGCGGCGCAGGCGGCGGACTCGCATTCCTCGGCGAAGAGCACGGCCAGCGCGTCAGCAGCGTCCGCGCGCAGGAGCTGGTCGCCACCGGAGCCACTACAATTGGGGCTGCATGTCCCTTCTGTAACACCATGTTCCGCGATGCCTTGGCATCTCAGGGAGACAACGCCCCGCGCCTTTTGGACATCGCACAAATTGCGGCCGCTCAGTTGCCAAAGCAGACGCAGACTCAGCCGTCTTGAAAATGACGCTTGAAGTTTGGAAGGGTACGGGCTTTAGCCCGTACATCAACGCAAGCTTTAAATCAGGGCTTTAGCCCCTGAGGGAACGCGGAATTCGCGATCCTCCAAACCACGAGAGACCCATGAAAATCATCGTAGCCATCAAACAAGTGCCCGAACGCGATGCCCGTATCCGCATCGACACCGAGGGCAAATGGATCGATCTGCAGGACGTCGAGTTCACCATGAACGAATCCGACGCCTACGCCCTCGAAGAAGCCCTGCAACTCAAGGAAGCTCACGGCGGCGAAGTAATCGTCCTGAGCGCCGGACCCGAACGCGTCGGCCGCACTATCCGGGAGGCTCTCGCCAAAGGCGCCGACCGCGCCATCCACATCGAGAGCGCCGACGAAACCGCGCTGGCCAAACTCGACGCACTCGGTGTCGCCCGCCTGCTCGCAGCTGCTGTAAAAAATGAGCAAGCCGACCTCATTCTGACAGGTCTTCAATCCGACGACCTCGGCCTCGGCCAAACCGGCGTCATCATGGCCGAACTCCTCGGCCTTCCCCACGCCAGCCTCATCCTCAAAATTGAAAAAACCGAAACCGGCATCAAAGTCCTTCGCGAACTCGAAGACGGCTGGTTCCAGCATCTCGAACTTCCAGCCCCCGCCGTGCTGACCATCCAGTCCGGCAACAGCAAGCTCCGTTACGCCACGCTCATGGGCATCAAGAAGGCCAAAACCAAGGAAGTCCGCGTCGTTTCCGCCGCAGACCTGCTCACTTCGAGCCCGGAAATCAAACAAGAGCCGGTTGTCATTCTGGATAAAGTCGTCCTGCCCCACAAGCAGCGCACCACCCAGATCCTCGGCGGAACCCCAGCCGAAGCCGCCGCCGCACTTGTCGAAAAACTTCAATTCGAGGTGAGAGCCATATGAGTGATCCGATGCCCAGCGTACTGATCTTCCTCGAAGCAAAGAACAACGAAATCACTCGCCTTTCCTGGGAAGCCATGGCCGCAGGCCACGCCCTCGCCGAAGGCCACGGCCTGCCGGTCAACATCGCACTCGTCGGCAGCGCTGGCAATCCGATCTTCGAGACGATTCACGGCAAGCCTCCGCGCACCGTCTACGCCATCGATCACAAGCTGCTCCACGCCTATACGCCAGACGGCTACACCGCCTCCTATGCGCAGTTGATCGAGCACGTAAAACCTGCCTACGTCGTCTTGCCGCACACCTATCAGGTGCGCGATTTCGCCCCGCGCCTCGCGACTCGCTTTCAGCAGGTCCTTATCAGCGACGTCACCGGCATCGAATCCGGCCCGAAGTTTATCCGCCAGCTTCTTCAGGGCAAGCTCAACGCCGAATACCATCACTCCGGAACCGGCATCTGCTTCCTGTCCGTCCAGGCCGGAGCCTTCCGCGCGGACGAAGCCGAAAAGGGCGAAACCACCCTCGAACCCTTCCTGCCAAAGCTCGAAGCGGCTCAAATCCGCACCCAGCCCGGCGAACCATTCCGCGCTTCGGCCCAGACCGTCGACCTCAACTCCGCAGCCATCCTCGTCTCCGTCGGGCGCGGCATCAAGGAGCAAGCCAATCTCCCCATCGTCGAAGAACTGGCCAAAGCCCTCGGCGCGGAACTTGCCGCCTCACGCCCCATCTGCGACAACGGCTGGCTTCCCATGGACCGTCAGGTCGGCAGCTCCGGCCAGACCGTCGCGCCCAAAGTCTACCTCGCTGTCGGCATCAGCGGAGCCATCCAGCATCTCGTTGGTATGAAGGGCTCGCAGTGCATCGTGGCCATCAATAAGGATGAGAACGCGCCCATCTTCGAGGTAGCCGACTACGGCATCGTCGGCGACCTCTTCGAAGTCGTCCCTGCACTGACGGCAGCTATCCGCAAAGTCAAAGGGTGAGCTTGAACCTCAAACTGGAGAAACAGCAGTGACGAAAGACGAGGCCTTGAATCTCGCCAACCATTGGGCTGCGGCGTGGAACAGTCACGATCTCGACCGGATCATGACCCACTATGACGATGCAGTCGAGCTGACTTCACCCGTCGCTGCCCAGCTTCTGGACGTCTCAGACGGCAAAGTAGCCGGAAAACCAAACCTGCGAGCCTACTTTCAGCGAGGGCTGGAAGCCTACCCGGAACTCCACTTCCAACTGGAGGACGTTCTCTGGGGCCTGAACAGCGTCGTGCTCTACTACACAAATCAAAAAGGAACCCGCACCGCCGAGTTCATGGAGATGTCAGCCACCGGAAAAGTGGCCCGAGTGGTGGCGAACTATAGCGCCTAGGGTTTAGCGTCCCAAGCCAGGCCAGCCGCCTGCTTCTGTTGCTTGCGGCGCTGCAGATAGTGAATGAAATCCGGCCAGAACTCCTCGAGCATTGACCCGATGCCGCCCTCGGCCGTCACCACGAACGCGCCCTCAAACGTGCTCCCCACCCCGCGCTCTTTCGCCGGCAGATAAATATTCGAAATGCCTCCGCTGATCAGGTTCCCCACCAGATTCGAGTAGTTCGGCTCCCACTTCCCCGTCCCATCGTGCTTGGCTCTTACGTTCGTCGACAACGCGTAGAGGATGCGGTGCATCGCCGGTCCCTTTCCCAGGCGGAAGTATCGAGGGTCCTGGTGCCAAAGGGAGGGCAGAACTGCATTGCCCCAGAAAGCCCCATCGAACGTATCCGCGTAATTCTGCCCAAATCGTTCACCGTAGCCGCCAATTCCACCGCCGTAGCCTTCATGCGACCCGTCCGCCTGCCCGATCAACGCCACGAACATAGAGAATCCAATGGTCGCCGGATCCTTCTCGGTAGAGAACATCAGCCGGAACTTCTGTGCAGGTGTAAGCGGAACAGCGTCGTCGATATAGCTGGCATTGAAGTTGGGCAAAATGCCAATTCGTTGCGTCTTCTCCTGCTTCAACTGCTCTTCCGCAATCTCGTGCTGTGTCTTCCCTCCTGTAGCGCCCTTGGCAGTGTCGGGATTAGCACTCTGACCGGAAGAAGAAGCCGTTCCCGCCGCGGAACTCGCACTGGAAGCCGCACCGGATTGCTGACCCCCGTCCGGCGTTGCCGTTGCTGAAGGTGTCGCAGTTGGAGACGTCGCCGCTGGAGTCTGAGCCTGCTGCGGCTCCGGAGCATCCGGCAGTTCCAGATTTGCGACCTGTGCTTTCACAGAAGCCGAGTCTTGGCCGAAATCCTGCGCATTCAATGGAGTCCGGATACACAATACTGCGATTCCCACCATCAGGCAGGTAAAGACAGGGGAAAGGCGCAAAGTCATTCGGGTATCGATCTCCAGGGACATTCTGGGACGGGTCGCGGTCAAAACACCTTCACGCGCACGAACGGGAAGTCTTAATTAAGGTTAACCGATGCGGCCGAACACCAAGCCGGAACGCTAAACCCGAATAGTGAACCCGAGAGCAATCGTGATCCTGTGAGTTAGACGTAGATCTCCGCCCAGTGGCCGACGAAAAATCGCACCAAGGCCTTCACTTCCCCTCACAAAAAGCAAATATGAGAACAAGAAACGCAGGAAGGCCTCCGAACCGGCGCGATTTCCCAGGCCGATCGACCAGCAACCCTCCAGGCTCCGCCGTCGATTCCGCCCTTACTCCCGACCCGGTACCGGCAAAGCCGTCCGCGCCTTGATCTCGCCCAGCATCAGTTCCACCTGCTCATGCTCCTCCAGGCTCTGAAACTTGTCCTCCAGCGTCTCCGGCGCCAGAATCTCCCCCGCCGCCGCATTCTCTGCTGCATGTTGCCGAACCCGGCTCTTCATCCGCCCCAGCGCCGCGTCCTGGGTCACGCCCACCGTCTGCCGCGCCTGCGTAGCCCGCCCCACAATCTTCGTCCGACGATGTTCCGCCATCAGAATCTCGCACTGCGCCCGCGTCTCATTCAGTTTCTGATCCAGCTTGCGCAGCGTCTGCCGCAACGTGTCCGCCTCCAGTTTCTGATCCTCCGCCTGTTGGGCAAAGCCCTTCGCCAGCCGCTCCACGCTCAGCGACCGCTCCAGCGCCCCGCGCGCCAGGTCGTCATGGCCTTTCGCGACAGCCAGCTCCGCCTTGCGCTTCCACTCGGCAACCTCCTGCTCATGCTCGCTTCGTTTGCGTTCCAGCAGATGCTGATCGGCAATCGCAATCGCAACCTGCGTCTTCACCTGCATCAATTGGTTCTCCATATCCAACACCAGCTGCTTCAGCAGCCTTTCCGGATCCTCGGCCTTCTCGATCAGGTCGTTGAGATTCGCCCGTAACAGCGTGCTCACTCTCTCCAGCAATGCCATGGTCTTCTCCTTTTTCAAACTTCCAGCTCATAAACCAACTAAGAGCGGGTGCCCTAGGTCTCGCTTTTGTGACCTGGGAATCCACAAATCTGGGTGCCCCACCCTTGACGCGTACTTTGCGTCAAGGGTGGGTGACCACCGAACCCCGCACCTCAGGCAAATTCCACGTGTAGGACGCCCAGGTCTCGCTTCTGAGACCTGGGGCGCATCCCGAACAGCTATTCCTTCCCATTCGGTTTCTGCCGGATCGCCTGCACATTCGACATCAGGCTCTTGATATCCATCCCGCTCAGCGCCTCAAAGATCGCCGGAACCTGCGCAGCAATCTTCGTCATATCCCCGGTCACCTTATGCACCCCGGCCGACGAGTCATTGCCCGTCGAAACCACCGTGATCTTATCCACATGCGACAACGGCTCGCACATCGCCCGCACCACATCCGCCATATTCGTCAGCAGCTTGTCGACCACCGCCGCCTGGTTCCAGCCCTGGTACGCATCGGCCTTCAGATTCATCGCCTTGGCCTCCGCCTCGCCCTTCTGGAAGATGATCGAAGCCTCCGCCTCACCTTGCGCAATAATCGAAGCGCCTCGTCCCTCAGCCTCAGTCGTCAAACGAGCCTTCTCCGCCGAAGCCAGCGTCTCAATCCGCTGACGCTCAACCTCCGCTGGCTTCAGCACCGTCGCAATCAGCTCCTTCTCGCGACGCAGAATCTCAGCCTCCTGCACCTTCACCTGCGCTTCCTTCTCCGTCTGCTCGATCTTCACCTGCTCGGCAATCACCTGCTGCTGCATGATGTTCGTCTGGATCTCGTAAGCCTTATCCGCCGTCGCCTGCTGCCTGCGGCTCTGCTCGGCGTACTGCGATTTCTTGATGTCCATATCGCGCTGCGCCTCAGCCTGCCGCGCCTGCGAAGCCGTCTGCGCAATCACCCGCTCCTGGTCCGCCAACGCCGTCGCAACCGCCGACTCCCGCGCAGCTACCGCACGCTGGATCGCCGTATCGCGCTCCGCCGTCGCCATCGCAATATCCGCATCGCGCTTGATCCTCGCAATATCCGGCCGGCCCATGTTCGAGATGTAGTCGTTCTTGTCGCGCACTTCCTTGATCGTGAACGAAACCACCTCCAGCCCCATCTTGCTCATATCCCCGGCGCAGGTATTGCGCATCCGCTCGCCCATCATCTCCGGCTCCTTGACGATCTGCTCCACCGTCAACTGCCCGATAATGCCGCGCAGATGGCCCTCCATCACCAGCCGAATCAACCCTTCCCGCTGCTGCGGATTCTTGCTCAAAAACTGTTCAGCCGCCGTAAGAATCGAAGGCTGATCGCTGCGAACCTTGATCTGCGCCACAGCCTCAACCGTCACCGCAACACCCTGGTTCGTATACAAGTCCTGCTGCGGAGCCACATCAAAACTCATCAGTTCCAGCGACAATTCCCGGCAGCTCTCCACCATCGGCCAGATAAAGGTGCCGTGGCCAGTGATAACACGCGGACCGCGAGCACCATAGACAATCAATGCTTCATTTGGGCTCGCCTTGCGATACATCTTCGCAATCATTCCCATGAAGAAGATCAACACAAGGACACCCACGCCAACATACATAGCAATCACGTTTGCCATTGGATTCCCGGTCCTTTCAACCGGGAGAGTCATTTCATTGGTTGAACAACGTTACTGGCTAACTACTCAACTTACTTACTCAAAACAAAATCAATCTGGGTGCCCCAGGTCTCGACTTTGAGACCTGGGATCAGCGATGCGGGTCGGACAATAACTCTGGGTGCCCCATCCTTGCCACGTTCTTTGTGGCAAGGGTGGGATGGAACTCGACTATCGAGTCACCTCGGGTAAATCCTCCCACTTGCGGACATAAGCAATCCCCTTCTCATACCGCACCACAAACACCTCTTCCCCCTTCGAAATCGCATCCCCCAGATCCGCGCGAGCCGGAACAGACCGCCGCGCGCCCATCTGCTCATACAGCACCTCCCCCGTTCCGTGAGCGCGAATCGGCGCACTCACCCGCCCGATCACACCTGTCACCGCCGTCTCGTCCGCCGTCAACTCGCGCTCATACGGCAGCATCACCTTGGTCAGGAAGGCAAAGATCAAAGCCCCGCCCACCAGCCCGCAAAGCGCCGACAGCAGAAACACGATCCCGGCCACAAAGCTCCCATAGCGCGTCATCAAATACCCCGCCGCGCCAAACCAGCACAGGAAGACCATGATCGAAAAAGCATTCCACCAAGGAACAGCAGCCGAACCGCGTCCGCTGGCAGCAGGATGCACCACCCCATGCCCGCCAACGGGAACATGCGAAGCATGAGGCAGATGAAAATGCCAGTGAATATGCCCCATCCCGCCCACCAGCGAAACCACGCTCAACAGCAGCCCCGCCACAAAACAAGCAAAGTAAAACCCCTCCCAGAAACTCATCCCAGCCCCCACCATCGCAATTGCGGTCACCCCCGCCATCGGAAGAATCGCAATCATCGCTCTACCACCTTTCTCCTTTTCCCAAGCGCTCCTCGCGCCTTTGACTCTTCGGCTTTGCGCGCCTTCAGCAGTTCCGCCTCACCTTCGACGTCTTCCGGCGACGCAACCGGCCGTAACACTTCCATCAATCGCGGCATCAGCCCCGGAGTCTCAAGAATCGCCTCCAGCAACAGCAGGCACTCCCGCGACTGCTCATGCCGGGCCACGGTCAGCAGCGCATGTTTCAGCACCGCATCCCGCCGGAACCGTTCCGCCCCGGCCACCAGCCAAAGATCCAGCTTGTCTTCCATGCCGCGAACATCGCTCTGCAGCTCAGGGTGATACCCCTCGGGATCGTCCACCAGATACCCCGGATGCACCTTGAAGAAGCTCGCCAGCGTCTGCCGCGTCGTATTGGTCAGGTGCGGACGCGCCCCGCTCTCAATCTGCGAAAGGTAGCTCTGGCTCAACTTGCCGCCAGTCTCACCCTCGATCAGCCTAACCAGCTCCTGCTGATTGATCGCCCGGCCCATCCCGCGCAAACTGCCCTCCACCTCGCGCAGATACCGGATTTTCTCCCCAAGTTTCATCCCCGAAACCGCCTCGATTTTCGAGATTGCAAAATGCAATATTGCAATCCGCGAATAAATGTATCGCTGATTGCAATACGCGTCAACAAAAATCGACGGGCTTAATCTCACCCGTCAGACAGCTAGGTCTGAATGAATAACCACGAGGGTGCCCCAGGTCTCGCCTTTGAGACCTGGGTTTCGGCGAACGCCACAAATGCCTACCCGAAATCCCCTGATCTCTTGGCAGCGATAGCGTTGAATTATTCAGGTTATTGCGTTGAATTATTCAGGTTTCTGTATCATATGAATCCTTAGCCGGGTGCCGGGTGCCCCATCCTTGACGCGTCCTTTGCGGCAAGGGTGGGAAACCACAGAAGCCGGACCTGTTCTTGCCGTTGCCCTTGCCTTTCTGGCTGTCACTCCCCCGCAGGAATCTGCTTGGCCAGCAAATGAAGCTGCAAACTGGCTTTGCGCGGAATTACCCACCAAAGGCGCAAAATAGAGAAGAACAGCCGAACCAAGCTGCGAGCCACATCGAATACGTCGCAAAAGAGGGCATTTATGCGCCAAAAACCGCACAAAAACGCCCCTTTTCGCACCCTAAAAATAACCCTAAGCCATGCAAAATGTGCATCATACACACAAAAAACACCCTCACCCCCTGGGTATCATTCCCTCTTTGTTCGCCTTCGGGCCAAAACTGACGGCATTTACAACTCAAAAAGCATCGCGCAAGCCCCGCAACTCACCGCGCCGAACGCTCTGAGGACCCACACGTCCCGACCCATAAGACACGACAAGCAAGCCCGCATCTTGTTCTAGCTAAGGCAAAATGCCGTATGCTGTCCCCATGCAACTGGAAGCCATACAGGCCGCCCTTCGCGCCGCTCAACTCGACGGCTGGCTCTTCTACGATCACCACCATCGCGACCCCATCGCCACACGCATCCTCGGGCTGGACCCGCACGCGCACGTCACACGCCGCTGGTACTACTTCGTCCCGGCCATCGGCGAGCCGCGCAAGCTCGTCCATCGCATCGAAGCCGGACGCCTCGACAGCCTTCCCGGCTCAAAATCCGCCTACTCAAGCTGGCAGGAGCTTGAATCCGCCCTCGACGCCATGCTCACCGGCTCGCGCCGCGTGGCCATGCAGTACTCGCCGCGCAACGCCATCATGTACGTCTCCATGGTCGACGCAGGCACAATCGAACTCCTGCGCTCGCTCGGCAAAGAAATCGTCAGCTCCGCCGACCTCATCAGTCAGTTCGAAGCCGTCCTCACCGCCGACCAGATGGCCAGCCACAACGTCGCCCAGCGCAAGATCGACGCCATCCTCGCCCAGGCCTTTCGTGAGATCGGCCGCGTCCTGCACCCAGCCTCAGGCAAGCCCGGCGTCATCACCGAATACGACATGGTCCAGTGGTTCGCAGACGCCATGCGCCGCGAAGGCCTCACCTTTGAAAACGGACCCAACGTCAGCGTCGGCCCCAACAGCGCCGACTCCCACTACGAGCCAACAGCAGCCAGCGCGCGCCCCATCCGCAACGGCGACTTCCTGCTCATCGACATCTGGGCCAAAACCGAAGCTCTCGCCGCCGGCCTGCCCAGCATCCACTACGACATCACCTGGACCGGCGTCATCGGCCGCGAGCCCACCGAACTGGAGCAGCGCGTTTTCTCGACCGTCCGCGACGCCCGCGACGCAGCCATCGCCGTCGTTGAGCAGGCCTTCGCCATCAATCGCCCCTTGCACGGCTACGAACCGGACGACGCCGCCCGCGAAGTCATCCGCCGAGCCGGATTCGCGGAATACTTCACCCACCGGACCGGCCACAACATCGCCGCCGAACTCCACGGCTCAGGCGCTCACCTAGACAACCTGGAAACTCACGACGAGCGCCTGATCCTGCCCAACACCTGCTTCTCCGTCGAACCCGGCATCTACCTGCCCCCGAACTTCGGCGCGCACCCCCAGTTCGGCATCCGCAGCGAAGTCAACATGCTCACCATCCCCGGCCGCGCCTGGGTCACCGGCCCACGCCAGCAGGAATTAGTCCGTATTTGATCCGCATCTGACAGTCAGGCTCTACAGGAGATCGAATCGCTTGAAATTGTTCCTATGCACCCTTATCGCGCTTACCTCGCTGAGCGCACAGGCAGCGCCCCAGGATTCCACAACTGCAAAAATCGAGCCCGTCGAACACAGCTTTGTGCTGCGCAACTTCCGCACCGAAAGTGGCGTCGTATTGCCGGAAGCCAAGGTCGTCTACGGCACCTACGGCCATCTCAATGCCGCCGGTGACAACGCCGTGCTGCTGCCCTCGCATTACATGGCGGAGATGCACGGCTATGAGTGGCTGATCGGCCCCGGCAAAGCGCTCGACCCCACGCGCCAGTTCCTCATTGCGACGGAGCTTTTCGGCAACGGCCGATCATCATCGCCCAGCAACACGCCCGAGCCCTTCCATGGGCCGCGCTTCCCGGTCACGACGATTCGCGATAACGTCGAGGCCGTCCACCAACTGCTTACCACTGAGCTAGGCGTGCATCACCTGCAGGCTGTTATCGGATTCTCGATGGGCGCACAGCAGGCATTTCAGTGGGCCGTTTCGTATCCCAATTTCATGGATCACATTGTAGCCACCTCCGGCACAGCCAAGACGTACGGCCACGGAATCGCGCGAAACGAGAGTGAAATTCTGGCCATCACGACCGACGCGGCCTTCAAGGGCGGGGAGTACACCGAGGAACCGGAGAAAGGGATTCAAGCATTCTCGCTGGTCTGGACAGCGTGGCTCTACGGACAAGAGTGGTGGCGGCGCGAGCTGTGGAAGACCGATGCCAAACCGGGCGCCACACTTGCCCAGGTGCTGGACGAGTACAGGACCAACTTCATTCCTCACGCCGACGCCAACAACCTGATCCTGCAACTGCGCACCTGGGAGCAGCATGATGTGGGTACAACGCCGGGCTTTCACGGCGACACGGAAAAGGCACTCGCCAGCATCAAAGCTCTAGTTCTCTACATGCCTTCAGAGACCGATCTCTATTTCCCCGTCGGCGATGCCCGATACGAGGCAAAGTTCATTCCGCATTGCACGCTGCTTCCGATTCCCTCTCTCTGGGGACACCCGGCTGGTGCCGGAGCGAGCCCAGCCGATGAAACTTTCCTCAACGAGCACATCGCTTCTTTCCTGAAGGAACCAGCAGTCACGCGCTAGGCAGACTCTCCCGAGCGCCCTCATGTAGAATCAAGAAGAAATGGCGACATCCACATCCAAGACCACGGCCAGTTCAGGATTCCAATACGGGCCGCTGCTGGCCGGCTGGCTCCTGCCTGGCGCAGGGCATTTTATGCAGCGCATGTGGGTTCGCGGAACACTGCTGCTGGTAGCCATCGGCGGCATGTTTTTTCTCGGCCTGGCCATGCAGGGCAAGCTCTACACCAGCGCACAGAATATTCTGGATATGCTGGGCCTCGCAGGCGACCTCGGCAGCGGCCTCTTTTATCTGATCAGCCGTCAGCTTGGCCTCGGCGCAGACTCCGTTCAAGTCACGACGGCGGACTACGGCACTCGCTTCATCGTTGTCGCCGGACTGCTCAATGTCATTGCAGCCGTCGATGCGCATAATCTATATACCGGCAGGAAACAATGATCTTCAGGCCGTCCCACTTCACCGCGGTGCTCTTGTTCGCGCTCTTCGCGTCCACCGTCTTCGCTATCACCCAGCGAGACACGCCAAAGAGGATGCTGCGCTACGGAGCAGTCTCCTTTGCCGCCTTCACAGGCTCTGCAATCGTCCTAAGCTGGCTTATGTTTCTGCTGGCACGCTAAGCCCTTACCCATACGGCTGCGTTAAAGCTATGGGCGATCTCATATCGCTCAGACTGATAGAGATCTACGGCGTGCGAATTTGCCTCTGTGACCGTCAGGGTCAGCTCCGTCATTCCCAGTCTTTGGAACTGCATCGCCGCCACTCGTAGCAACAACCTCGCCAGTCCCAGCCTGCGATACTGCGGATGCACACAAATCTGCGTAATGTGCCCGCATTGCGAGCTGACGCGCGACCCCAGCAGCAGAGCTATCGGTTCCCGGCTGATTCGATCGACAATGACATGCGAGGCCTGCACCGAAAAGACGCCACATCCCGGAAACCTCACAATGTTCTGCAAGAACCGTTGTGAACCGTGGACTGTACGGTACTGATCGTTGATCAGGCTGTCAGGGTGGTCGCGATAGGCTTCAGCAATGAGTCTTCCTGCCGCGTTCAGGTCCTGGTCTTGCCATGGACGCAGTTCAAGCTCCGCAGCCAAATCAAATCTGGCCTCGCTCAGCGTTCCGATGAGACTGCGCCGCATGTAAAGGCGCCGGTAGACATCAAAACCGGACCGGAGAAATGTCTCCGAGTGTTCGCCATCGCGGTGCAGAAGCAATTGGGACTCGATTCGATCCACTCCCGGCGAATGTAACAGCAACTCCAGCAGTCGTTGCAGGAGGCTTTCTTCTACCTCCCGTCCCGCGCCGCGGCGTCCATCCGGCCCCATCGACAAAGAATGAGCGGACTCCTCCGGCAGCGCAAAAACATCGCCGATTACGGCCTTGGAATCCTCGTAGACGCAAAAAACATACCCGGTCACCCGTCCGGCATCCACTGCGACATAGCCGGGCAAAGAACGCGAATCGAGGTACTGGAGCAGTAGTTTAGCGGATGCGAGGTAGTCCCAGTTCAGCCGCTCCCGCCACATGGCGCTCTCCGCCTCCAGCACCGGACGCAGCATCGGTGCGGCAAAGTGCCGCAAGTCCAGGATCTCGAGCGAAAGACCGGAAGCCATGCTACGCCTCAAAACTGATTGCCCAAACCCAGGCAAGCTCTGAAAACATACCGATCCCAGTACCGATCCGGATGATTTCGGAAAGCCCAACCCGACGACTCAGGGATTGTGAAAAAGCATACAGCAGATTCAGACTGGAGCCGGGAATAGATTCACAATCCGGAAATATATCCGGAGTGATTCATTAGACTCGGAACTCCCGATTTTGGATTCCGCGTCAATTCTCAATTGTCAGTGCCAATTCAAGCTATAGCGCCTTTGGTTCCTTGCGGCCTCATTTCTGCAGGTAAATCCAGTCAACGGAATTCCTACCGGCTCCCCACCAGATAGACCACCAGTTCCTGTTCCGGCCAGCTAAACAGAGGCTCATAGTGCCGGCCTTCCAAATACTCTTCAAGCGCCGCCTGCGATCCCAGGTCGACGCCTCCTTTCCCTGCAACGCGCACCACGAGGATGTGTTCCTCGGACGGAACGCCAACCTCGTCATAATTCGCGACTTCATGGTTACGGTAAAAGGCCAGGCCGTACTCCATATCCCGGCGGACGCGAAATACCGCGACCGTCTCGTTCGCTGGGACAATCGTCGCGATACGTTCGGCGAGGGGACGAGCGGAGTAGGAACGATCAAGCAGCTCGATCGTCCGTTTGCTTGCATCGACCCCTGGGATTCCAAAAAATGGGCCGACTCCGTACATGAACAGCAAAAGTACGACCATCACGGCGCAGGTGGCCGTCCGCAACCGCCGCACACCCCACCGTTGCACCACCAGCAGGATCAGAACCGCCGCGGATAACGCGGAAATTCCAGCCACAACCGCCGCATGCGAAGGTGGCATCTTCTTCGTCCCGTGAGCCACAAACCAGGGCAGCAATAGCACCGCAGCCGTCACGACGCCGACCAGCAGTGCGTGTCCAAGCAGAACCCATTGCTGTAGCCCGCGCGCACGAGAGCGAAAAAGATAGTCGCCGGTCAGAATTGCAATCGGCGGCAGGGACGGCAGAATGTAGCCAGGTAGTTTCGATTGCGAAAACGAGAAGAAAACAATGGGAATAAGCGCCCAGAGCACGAGAAACTCCGGGAACGCATCGCCCGGCTGACTGACGCCGATTTTTTTGGCGGCCGCCTCACTCGTGCGGGCGTGGCGAATCCGCCACTCGATGATCGAGACCTTGATTCCGTCCACCAGGGCGCGCATGGCGATCACGGTCCATGGCATCATCGCCAGCAGCACCACCACCAGGTAGTACCAGACAGGCTGCTCGTGCTGATACTTATTGGTCGCGAAACGTTCCAGATTGTGCTCGAGGAAGAACTCCTGGAAGAATGTCGGATTCTGGTGCTGCACTGCTATGAACCACGGCAGCACGATCGCGAAATAGAGCACAATCCCCGGCCACCACAGCGACTTCCAGAAGATCCACCACTCCTTGCGCAGAGCAGCGAAGCAGCCCACAATCACCAGGACCAGAAACGGGGCGACGGGCCCTTTCGCGAGCGTCGCGACAGCGGTGAAGAAATAGATATCAAAGAGCCAGAACTTCGATTTAGTCTCGTACCACGCATACCAGCCCAGCAGGCCGATCGACAGCGGCGCAGCCAGTTGCATGTCTGTCGATGCGCCGCGCGAAAACCCGAGAATGCCCGCGCAGGCCGCCATGATCAGCGCCGCATCCAGGTGACCACCTCGGCGGAAACGGCGCATGTGCAGGTACGTCAACCCTACCAGCCAGAGCGCAAAGCTCACGGAAGGCAGGCGCGCCACCCAGTCGGAAACGCCAAACTCCTTAAAGACATACATCGCGCGCCAGTAGTACAGCGCGGGCTTTTCCAGCCATGGCCGCCCATAGAGGTATGGAGTCACGCAGGCGCTCAACTGTTCGCGCAGGGAATGCGCACCGTTCAGCTTCTGCAGCATTTCGTGGGCGATTTGCGCATAACGCGGCTCGTCGGCGCCGACAAGACCCAGGCCTGCTCCACCAAGCAGAGGAGTAACGCCATAGATCAGGAAGAAAGCCATGAACCCGAAAAGGCTGACCACTTCCCAGACGGTTGTGGAAGATGGCATCTGCCAGCGAGATCGCGCAGTTGAAGTAGATGGTGGCAGAGGTGTCTCCACTAGGTTCAGTCCCAGATCGCTCATCTAAGTCTAAGAATGTCGGGGCCAAAGAGGGAGGAGGTTGGCCCGACCCTTAGGCTACCAGATTTGTCCCGGTGAACCCCCTCTGTCAAAACGCGATGCCGATACGTCACAGTCGTTTCCACAGATCCAGCACTGGAACCGGAATATCCTGCACATCGATCCCGTTGCGGGTGACAAGGGTAAGCTCGTGCGCCATAGCAGTGGCAGCGAGCAGTGTATCGACCACCGGCCTCGGACGTTGTGCCGACAGTTCTCCCCACAACTTCGCAACTGTTGTATCGATCCCCAGGATGCGATCGGCGAAACTCAGTTCCAGTCCCTCGACCCACGAACCAATTCTCTTCGCGGACTCTGGATCGGTTTGGTTCTTGCGGGCCACGCCTTTCCGTAACTCCCCAAGGGTGAGAACACTGATGTAGATTGCGGTCGGCTCCGTCTCGGAGAGAAATGAGATTACGCGCTCGTCCGCCTGTCTTTTGCGCGTCTCAGACAACACGTTTGTATCCAGAAGATATTGGAGCCGTCCGCTCACAGGCTGATCTCTCGCCCGGTGTCACGCTCGCGCTCTACTTCGAAACTATCCACTTTCGGGCCGCCCAGCAGATACTGCCGCAGGTCCGGTCGATGGGCCGTAAGCGCACGATAATCCGCAATGGAAAGAACGACAGCCCTTTCCGCGCCGTGCCGGGTGATGATTTGAGGACCTCGCTTGTCTGCCTCTTCGATCACCTCACTCAGACGCGTTTTCGCTTCCTGCACTTGCCAGATCGCCATGCAAGCCTCCAACCATTTCAGCCATAATTATAGTCTTTCTAGTTGAAATCATGGCAAAATTATCGGTCTAGTAGAGCTTCAATCGCGTCGCAGGCAATCCGGAGCGAATCTTCTTTCCGGATCCGCGCTCCGGCTTCGGCCGACATCGTGACAAATCGCCTATCCGCGAGCAATTGCGACAGTTTTTCGACGGCAGACTGCACGGAATAGGCGCTCCGTGCCAGACAAAGCCCTACACCGAGCCGTTCAACGCGCGCTCCGTTGTCGGGCTGATCCCACCCATAGGGCACAATCAATTGCGGACGCCCGGCGCGTAGCGCCTGCCCCGTCGTTCCCGAACCGCCCTGGTGCACGATCACGGACGCGCCGGGAAATATCCGGGAATACGGCGCATACAGGAGAGCCAGAAAATCCGCCGAAGTCGCAGTGCTCGTTGACTTGGCCCCAACGAACACCCCTCGTCGACCCAACTGCCGCGCCGCTGTCATGCTGACGTCATAAAAGTCGCCAGAGTTATGGACCGCCGTCGAACCCAGCGTAAAGACAATGGGAGCGTCTCCGGCAGCGAGAAAATCGGCCAGTTCCGGGGAATCGTCCTTGTGCGGGCTATGCCTGTCATAAAATACAAATCCCGGCTGGAGCGTATGCCGTGGCCAGTCTGGCTGCGGCGCGCCGAGGCAGCTCGAGAAGAGCGCAAGCACCAGATCCGGCGAGAACTTGTCCTTGAAAACCGGATCACACGCGACGCGCAGTCCCAGCTCCCGGCGCAGGCTCCTCACCGGCTCCCACCAGTGCCGTGACAGCAGCTTCCCGAACTCCAGAATCGCCCGGTTGATCCCCCAACCAGCACGGCGCAGCCGGTAGACCTCGGGAATATTCACCAGATACGAAGGATCGTGGGCGGAAAAGAACGAGGTCGGCGAAAGAATCGCGGAGCCCCACTGTAGTCTCAGCTTTTCCGCCACCAGCGGAGCAGCATAAACCAGTTCCCCGGCGATCATCAGATCTGCTTCAGCAGCCGCAGCCAGCAGATCGTCGTATGTATCTCGAAGATGAGGCAGGATCAGCTTGCGAAAGAGCACCTCCGGACCGCTTTTCAGATCCTCGCACTGCGCAATCAGATTCTGGTCCGTGGGGTCCCAGTTCGGCCGCAGCGCACGGAAAGTCAATCCCAGCGCTTCCACCTTGTCGCGGTAATACCCGGTCGAGGCGACTGTGACCAGATGCCCGCGCCGCTTGAGTTCCAGGGCCAGAGCCAGCGTCGGATGCAGATCCCCGAGCGACCCGATGGTCGCCATCAGTACCCTTTTCGGCGCATCCGATCCGGTCACTTACCCGTTAATTCCATCTCCCGACGCAGGGCTGCGAGGATCTCTTCCTTCGCCCGCTCCATCGGTCCATCCAGGGTGCATCCGGCAGCGTTCTCATGGCCGCCGCCGCCGAGCCGCTCGCTGATCTGTGCCACATTCACGCTGCACCCGTCTTTTCCGGTTTTGCTACGCAGGCTCAGGCGGATGCGTCCCTCGGGCAGCTCACGCAAAAACACCGCAGCCTCGACTCCCACCGTCGACAGCGCATAATTCACCACGCCTTCGCAGTCCTCCTCAACCGCGCCCGCACTCACCATATCCTCATGGGTCACCCAGAGCCAGGCCAGGGTTCCGTTTGCCCCGTTGCGTTGCAAATTGCTAAGCGCCTTGCCCAGCAATAGCATCTTGGAAAACGGATTGGCGAAATACACGTCTCGCGCAATATGCACTGGATCGGCTCCCGCTTCGACCAGTTCTCCGGCGAGAGTAAAGGTGCTGGCATGAATGCCCCCGAAGCAGAATCCGCCTGTGTCGGTGAGCAGCGTCGTATAGAGGCAGGTCGCCATCTCCGGCGTCACCGTGCAGCCAGAGGCCTTTGCCAGCCTGTGCACGAGTTCACCGACCGAGCAGGCGTTACAGTCGATCCAGTTCAGCTCGCCAAACTCCCTGCCAGTGGAATGGTGGTCGATGTTGATGTGGAACATCCGCTCCAGGCCGCGCAGCCGGGTTCGCTGCAGGCCATCGCATTCGAGCAGAATTACCGCGTCATACGGCCCATGGACCCGCATCGCATGGCGGATCTCGCCAGCGCCCGGCAGATTGCGGTATACCGCCGGAACTCGGTCCGCAGCCACAATGTCCACATTCTTGCCCATCTGGCGAAGCAGCATGCCCATGGCAAGCATGGACCCGACCGCATCTCCATCCGGCCGTGAGTGCGAACAGACCAGAAACCGCTCGCCCTCTCGCAAAGCCGCCAGAATCGCCTGCATCGGAGTCAGCGAAGCGCCCCCGGCGATTGCGCCCTGCGCATACGAAATGGATTGCGGTGTCGCCATATCCGTAAACCCGGCTACTCCGTGGCGGACGCATCGGCCGCAGGCTTTTCAGCAGCCGCCGGCTCCGGCAGCGCACCTGGAGCAGCCGGCTTCTGCCGCTTTTTGGCCCGTCCCAGCAATTCGTCGATGCGGGACTGAAACTTCTCCGATTTGTCCACGTGAAAACTCAGATCGGGCACGCGCCTCACACCAAGCCGTTCCAGCAACTCGTGGCGAATGTATCCTTTAGCCGCCAGGAGAGCCGCAACTGTGTTCTTTTCCGCTTCTTCGCCGCCGTCGACGGCAATGTACACCCGCGCTGACTTGCTGCCCGGATTCATCGCAACTTCGGTGACGTAGCAGAACGCGATTCTCGGATCGGAAAGCTGGCCCTCCAGCATGGTTCCGATCTCTTCGCGCAAAGTCTCCGCCACCCGATTCCGGTGGTACACACGCGATCTTGGCTCGGCCATGGCAATCCCTCCGTTTCCTCTTCAGGTAAACCCCATAGGATACCAGAGGTCGCGGGGCTCATCCTTCGAGGAAGTCCCACCATGAGTCGGAGATCTCCGCGCCCAGTTCCCGGATCATTCTCGCCGCGGCCCGCTCAACCTCTTCCACCTGACCGCGCAGATAATCCCGCGAACCAGAGATCGCCGCGACCCCAACCGTTGCGCTCTGCCAGGTAACGGCCTCATCCAATTCGGCAACGGAGACATTGAATCCCTGGCGAAGCTGGTCCTTCAGCGACCGCACTACCTGCCGTCGATCCTTGAGCGAGTGGGCGTGTTCGATGCGAATTTCAAGCGTGAGTTGGGCTACGGGCATTGTCTTTTGAATATCAGCGCTAGGAGAATTTTGCCAGTTGCTCCGCGCTTGGCGGGGCGGTAAAGAGGCTGACGACAATCAGCGCGGCGACGGCGGCAATCAGCGCCGGAAAGATCGCATCGCGCTGCGCAATCACCTGCGGGAAGACATCTTTGACGCCGGGAACATCCCATGCCAGTGTGACCACGGTTCCGGTGCCGATGGCTGCGACCGCGCTCCAGGCGGTCACGCGCTTTGAATAAAACGCCGCGAGAACCACCGGCGTCAGTGCTGCCGAATAAATCGTGTACGCGTACAGCATTTTCTGCAGAATGCTCTGAGCGTAGATGGCCTGATAGAGCGCCCAGCAGCCAAGAACCACGACCGCCAACCGTGAGATGATCAGCACCCGCTTGTGAGACGCGTCCGGCGCGATATAGCGCACAAAGACGTCGTTGACCAGATTTGTGGCCGGAGAAAACAGGTAATTCGAAGCAGTGGAGATCACCTTGGCAAACACCGCCGAGAGCAGCAACGCGCCCATGAATGCAGGCAGCCCGTGACGCGCCGTGTAGGGGATGATTTCGTAGGGCTGCTTTGCTACCTCGCCAGTCTGGTAAAGCGCCGAACCGAAGACCGCGATAGCCACGATCAAAGTCTCCAGCAGAACAGTGCCGAGAATCCAGCCTATGACCGAAATCCGCGCGTCCTTCTCGGATTTCGCCGAGAAGAACTTCTGATACATTACCTGATTGCCCAGCATCAGCAGCATCGTCGGAACAAGAAATTCCATCGCCCGCAAGAAGGTCAGATTTCCGAGTATCTGAAAATGTGTCTCCGGCAGCGTCGCATGAAGACCGGTCCATCCACCGGCCTTCACAAACAGCATTGGTGCGGAGATGATGCAGATCACTGTGACCAGCGAACCGATAGCCACATCCATATACGCCACCGACGACATGCCGGCCAGGGCCGTCGACACGATGACGAAGACGGCGATGATGTAGGTGCCCAGCTCGGGCGAGACGGTCTCGGGAAAGATCAGGTGCAGTACGTTGCCGCCGCCTTTGAACTGGTAGCTGGTGATGCCTACGTAGGCAAAGAGAATGGCGATCGTGCCCAGAACCCGCGCCGTCTGGTTGTAGCGTGCCTCCAGCAGATCCGGCAAGGTGAATTGCGCGAACTTTCGTGCGCGCGGCGCGATGAAGTAGATGAGCAACAGGCCCAGCCAGCCGCCGCCAGCCTGCCAGAGCGCGGCAAATCCGTTCCGGTACGCATTTTCCGCACCGGCAAAGAGCGACCCCGCACCGATCCACGACGTGAGCAGCGTGAGCACCAGCACCGTAGCCGGCAGCGACCGCCCGGCAACCAGATAATCCGCCTTGGTCTTGACCAGCGAGGCACGAAACAGCGAAACGCCCATGAGCGCGGCAGCTATGACAACAAGCAGAATGACGTAAAGCGACGACATGGGCAGGCGTTTCCTTCGCAGACTCGAATTAAAGCGAGTGTAACGGATGGGGCTCGGAAAAAGCCTCGGAGCCGGTCAGAGCAGGGACTGAATCCGGCTCCGGGCGACATTAAGCGCAATGCCCCTTAGAACCACCAGCTTCGATCTGCCCGTCTGGCCATACGCAACGATCACAGCGGAGCGCGCAACGCTGAATATTTCCGCCAGAAAATCGACAAGCGCCTCATTCGCTCGTCCCTCAATGGGTGGCGCCTGGAGCGCGATTTTCAGCCGCGAATCGGCGCCTTCGCCGTGGATGCCAGCAATTGCCGTGCGTTTCGCTCCCGGCTGAACGCGAATCGCAAGCGAGCAGCCATCCGGATGATCTCGCAGAAAGCTCGTCGCCGTATCATCGCTCATTTCGGATAGCCGGGCCGCATCCCGAAAAGCGCCGTTCCAACGCGGATGCGGGTCGCGCCCTCGGCGATGGCCAGCGAAAAATCTCCGCTCATGCCCATCGACAGCACCGGCAGATTGAGCCGTGGATGCTCCACCGCGAAACGGTCCCGCAGCAGCTTCAGCGCACGGAAACAGCCGCGAGTCTCGTCTTCCGGCACATCCAGCGGAGCGATGGTCATCAAACCTTGCGCCTCCAGATTGTGCAGCGACGGCAGCTTTTCCAACAGTTCCGCCAGCTCGGTCGAATCTGGGGCAAGACCAGCCTTCGATTCCTCATGACTGAGCTTGATCTCCAGCAGCACCGGCAGCCGCTTGCCGATTCGCCCAGCGGCTTCATCGAGCCGTTCCGCAAGTCGCAGCGAATCCACCGAATCGACGGCGTCGAAGACCTCAACAGCCTTCGCTGCCTTATTCGATTGCAAATGCCCGATCAGATGCGCCCGCATCCGGCCGCGAACACCGGCCGCGGCTAACTCGACAGACTTGGCCGCAAACTCCTGTACACGGTTTTCGCCAAAGACGCGCAAGCGGAGCTCAACGGCTGCAACGAGCGCTTCCGCAGGATGATTCTTGGAGACAGCCACTAGTTCCACCTCGGAACGAGCGCGATTGGCCGCACGGCACGAGCTTGCAATCAGGTCTTCGAGCCGTTCGAGATTGCGCGCAAGATCTTCCCGGATCACCGTCTGCCGTTCTGTTTGCTCGCTCATGTCCCCCGCTCCCGATGCAACAACCCATGGCCACCGTCCGTCATCCTAGCTGATATGTGGACAGTAATATTGCTCATTCTCTCGAATATCTGCATGACAATCGCCTGGTACGGACACCTGAAATACCGCCAGGATGCACTTTGGAAAGTGATCCTCGTAAGCTGGGGCATCGCCTTCTTTGAATATTGCCTGCAAGTCCCGGCCAATCGGATCGGATCGGAACGCTTCAGCCCGGTGCAACTCAAGGTAATGCAGGAGATCATCACCCTCTGCGTCTTCGCCGTCTTCACCATGCTCTACTTCGGAACCCAGCTCCGATGGAACCACGCCGCGGCGGGGCTTTGCCTGGTCGCCGCGGCGTTCTTCGTCTTCAAGCCATGGTAAGCAACGTTCTACTGAGGAGTGGCCGACGCCAGCCCTCAGTGTCCGTGCTCTTCTAGGAACTTCTCCGCTTCGAGCGCAGCCATGCAGCCCGTCCCGGCTGCAGTGATGGCCTGGCGATAGCGCCGGTCCTGCACGTCGCCGCAAGCGAAGACTCCTGCGACTTTGGTCAGCACGTTGTCTTTCGTGCGGATGTATCCCTCGTCGTCCAGGTCAATCTGGCCGTGGAACATCTTGGCATTGGGCTCATGACCGATGCCGAGAAAGAACCCTGTCACCGGCAGGACTGACTTTTCGCCGGTCTTGACATTGCGGATGTGCAGCCCGCAGACCGACTTCTCCTCGACGCCGAGCACTTCGTCGACGACCGTGTCGGTCAGGATCTGGATCTTGGGATGAGCAATGACCCGCTCCATCATCACCTTCGAAGCGCGGAAGCTTTCGCGGCGGTGCAGCAGGTAAACCTTGGTCGCGAACCGGGTCAGAAACAGCGACTCTTCCATCGCGGTATCGCCGCCGCCGACGACAGCAATCTCCTGGCCGTTGAAGAAGAATCCGTCGCAGGTGGCGCAGCTTGAGACGCCGTGGCCGATCAAGGCCTGCTCACTCGGCAGCCCCAGCCAGCGCGCGCTGGCGCCGGAGGCAATGATCAGGGTACGAGCGCCGTACTCTCCGTTCGACGTCTTCAGCCGGAACGGGTGCACGTTCAAATCAACCGAAACCAGGTGGCTCGTCTTGAACTCAGCGCCAAATCGCGCCGCCTGTTTCTTCATGTTTTCAATCAGTTCCGGCCCTTGAATGCCATCTGGCCATCCCGGAAAATTCTCGACCAGGGTGGTAATGGAAAGCTGGCCGCCCGGTTCGTGACCTTCCAGCACCAGCGGCTTGAGGTTGGCACGTGCGGTGTAAATAGCGGCAGTGAGGCCTGCGCAGCCGGAACCCAGAATGACGGTATCGCGAATTTCCTGCATTGTGATCTTTCCCCAGCGATTTATGTGGACTTGGTAATTGTAGTGGAGTACCCGGAACAATCCCCGACTTCCAGCCGCACCGCATCGCTTCTCTTCTGGAGATAAGATGAAGCTTATGGCGAATCTGACTCTGATCTACGGTCTCCGCCTCCTGCCCGAGGGCGAAGTCGCTCAGGTGCAGGACGCAACCCTCAAACTAGCCAATGGCCAAGAAGCGCATGTCACGATGCACGTACTCGAAGGCTCCCGAGAAGAAATCGAGGGCCAGCTGCGCATGAGCATCGACGCCTTCTTCGACTTCTATCCGGAGATTTAAGCAGGCCCAGAGCCGTCGGCGAAGTCCTCGACGGCCCTCTGCGAATTACCGAAAACGTCGTTTTGCGGGCGGTTGATTGGCGAGCTTACCTCAGTCGCCGTTGTAGCTGTCGAAGGTACGCTATCGAGCCAGCAGTCCATAACAGGTTGAAGAAAGTTCCTATGGCACGCGGAAATACCGGCCCACCGTTCATCCAACCGAAGACCAAACATGCAAGCATGAGAGCTATAAAACTCCTTACAAACCAGATTCGACGGACTACGCGTCGTCGCTCCCGGATTTTTAGCTCGCCTATCACCGAAGACTATTGTAGTGTGGCCGATCAGAAACGAACATCTCGTAAAGTCTCATTTTAGGTCGCTTCAAGGAGGCAACTTAAATTCGTCAACAAAATCTGCGAATTACCGAAAACGGCGTCTTCAAGAGAGCTCACCTCTGCCCGTAGCCCGTAAAAACGTAATCTTTTGATTTCACTGCCGTGTGGCACGCGAATCCGCACTTGGCATCGTTCCCCTGCGGCGGCTTGTCTTTCAAGTTGGCGGCCCTGAACGCATTGGACGCCGCGTCATACTCGAATGCGCCGTAACCCCATCCGCCGCTGTCCGCGAACCGCTTGCTGTCCTTCAGCATGAGATCAACGTCATGCTGGGTGCCTGGCACTGTCGGCGCACCGGGTTCCTCGACATTCACTTTCGCGATCCAATGGACCTTCACCATCTTGGCGCCATCGGGAAAGGGCTTGCCGTTACCGGGAATACCCGCCTTGTAGGCGTTGATCATCGCCGGATTGCCGAGGATCGCGGCGAGTGTATTGCCGTTATGACTGATGGCGATCACCGGCCAGCTTTCGTATCCCTTGAACTCGGAGAACGCGACGCCATTCAGTACTTTGAGGGCGTACTTGTCCTGCGCAGGAATGGCGGCTTGTGCCTGTGACGGGACTGCTGTGGAAGCGGAGGCGGAGTCGAGCCGGGGAAGGCTGTGGATGAAGCGTGCAAGCTTCCAGGTGTCGTTCTCGGAAATGCTCGACCGCCAGGCAGGCATGCCTGTGAGGCGAACTCCGTTCTGTATGATCCAAAACAGTTCCGCGTCGCTCCAGTGCTGCACGTGGGCCGAGGTGAGATCCATGGCAGGCGGGGCCATGCTGTGCCCGAGACTCGTATCTCCGCGCCCGTCGGGAGCGTGACATTGGGCGCACGACCCGAGAAACACTTCCTGCCCCTGGCTCACGACCTCGCCCGTCTCAGGCAGGGGGTTATTTTTCTTTCCTGCCTCCAATGGAATGGCAACGTCTTTAGCTGCATTGGCCAGGTTGCTTTCCTCCTGGGAAGGATGTTTGTCCGCTGTGCAACCTGTAAGCAAAGCGCCCAGCATTGCAATGATTACTCCAAGCCTCAGATTCTGTTCTAGCGCCACACGGCAATCATTTCCGCGCCACCTGCCAATCCACGGCAGGCCTGTAGATTCCCTGAGAAGTTCAGGCATCGTGTGTTCTCCTCCGCAAAGAGAGCCTTCCAAACCCGATGTGACGTGCGTCTGGAACACTTGCAATTAAGCCGGAGGCAAGGGAGTAAAACAATTGGACGATGGTATCGACCGGTACCTTCGTATCAAGTGCGCGGGAGGGATGTCAGGGGCGGAGTGAACGTGGTCCGCCAACGGCATCCGTTCCTGTTAGAAAACCCTCACAGTAGCTCGCCCTTTTCGGATGTTCTCGTGTTCATCCAGCATTGGCCGTTGAAGTTCCGTTGAAGTTCCACTGTCTTCTTCGGTGGAGGCCTTTGCTCGAATGTTCCCGCGACTTTTTCCCTCCCCTTGGCTGTTCAGTTGCCTGCTCATCGGAGCGTCTGTCGCGTTCTTTTTCGCGCCATCTGCGGCCTTGGCCGGCGGCCCGAAGTACGTCGCCGGAGTGAGCTACTTCAATCCCGCTGTGATGGGCCAGCCGGTGATCTGGCCCGGCGGACAGGTAAAGTATTTCGTCGATCAGGGTCCGCTCGGACCAGTCTCGAACGCGCAGGCCGTCGCCATGGTCGATGCCGCAGCCGCGATCTGGAGCGCCGTGCCGACAGCAGCAGTCAACCTCACCGACTCCGGCAGCCTCGCCGAAGACGTGAACGGCAGCAATGTCTTCGCAGGCAATGGCTTTCTCTACGCCCCGGCCGACGTAGCTCCCACCGCGACTTCGACACCCGTCGCCGTGATCTTCGACTCCGACGGCTCCGTCATGGACGCGCTCGAAGGCGCGGGAGCCAGCGAACCCGATAACTGCTCCATGAACAGCCTGCTTGTCTGGATCGATAACATGAGCGTCAACGCCAACCTGGCTCATGGCGTAATCCTGCTGAATGGCCGCTGCGCCACCTCGGCAAACCTGCTCGCTATGATGAGCTATCAACTGGAGCGCGCCTTCGGGCGCATTCTCGGCCTCGATTTTTCGCAGGTCAATCCCAATGCCCAGACGCTTGGCTCGACAGAACCCAACGGCATCCTCGGCTGGCCGGTCATGGAGCCGCTCAACGGCGAATGCAGCGCCTTCGGCGGCGACTGCATTCCCAATCCCAGCGAGCTGCGCCTCGACGACATCGCCGCACTCAACCGCCTCTACCCGGTTACGGCTGCCAATCTGGCCAGCTTTCCCGGAAAAATGCTGACGGCCCCGAATACTGTCTCAATCGAGGGAACAATCAATTTCCGCTCGGGACAGGGCATGCAGGGAGTCAATGTCGTCGCCCGGCCGCTCGACGCCAACGGCAATCCGCTCTACCAGTACACCGTAACCTTCGTTTCAGGGTCGTATTTCTCCGGGAATCGCGGCAACCCGGTCACCGGCTGGACCGACGCAAACGGCAATCGGCTGGATCGCTTCGGCAGCAACGACCCCTCCCTCGAAGGTTTTTTCGATCTGAGCGCGATGCCTTTGCCGCCCGGCATGACAACGGCCAACTATCAGGTAACCTTCGAAGCGGTCAGTCCGCTCTATATTGACTCCGTCTCGGTCGGCCCATATTTGCTTGGTTCGCCAACTCCCTCGGGCACCATGCCGACCCTGGAGGTGACTGGGCTTGTGGCCGGAAGCTCTCGGACCTTGACGCTGAACATAGCCGACTCGGCAGCGGAATTAGCCCCGCAAACCACGGTCACCGCGTTGCCCAGACCCCGGCCTTTGGCGTATTCTGAGTTCGCCAACGCACCGGAGGCAGCCTCAGCGAATCGCCTCCCTGTGAATCCGGTCAAATTGATCGGGTCGATCGGGTCGATTGGGCCAACTGCCCCCACCCTCCCGGCAGCCATCGGCACCGAGGCCAGCCCAGAGCTGTTGCCCCCAACCGGAATCTGGATCAGCCGCATCGGTCAGGTGGGCCAGGGCGACTGGTTTCTGCTTCCGGTGCAGGCCAATCGCACCTTCACCTTCATTGCGCAGGCACTCGACGAAACCGGCACGCCCAGCGCGGTCAAGGCCATGCCAGCCATCGGCGTCTGGGACGGCTTCGACCCCATCGGCACTGCCGCAGCCGGGTCTGCTCCCGCCGCTGACGGCGTCGCACCGGGAGAAACATGGATGCAGGCATCAACCACCGCCAGCGACATCGTCAGGCTGGCGATTGTGGATCAGCGCGGGGATGGCCGGCCGGATTACCTCTACCGGGGCTGGGTTCTCTACGCCGACACGGTCTCCCCCACCCACTTGCCGTCTTCCGGAGGAACAATCGTGATTCGCGGAACCGGCTTCCGCCAGGGAGACACCGTGCAGATTGGCAGCACAGCCGCCCAGGTGATCAGCGTCCTGCCGACCGAAATCACCGCAGTGGTTCCGGCTGCCGGTCCGGGCGTAACCGGCTCCCAGAATGTCACCGTGAACGACCTGCCTTCCTTCAATGCCACAGCGATCATCCCAGGTGGCGTGAGCTACGACTCGGCAACCGGGGACGCATTAACGCTGTTAACGGCTCCGTCTAATCAGGTTCCGATCAATGTTCCGCAGCCATTTTCCGTAATCGCGACGGACGCCGACGGCAATCCAGCAGGCGGAGTGACGGTGCTGTATTCCGTCACCAGTGGAGTTGCGGCTTTGGGATGCGGCACATCCATCTGTTCTGTCACGACAAGCGGCGATGGCCGCGCGACGCTCTCCGTGACCGCGACCTCAACTTCAATGGCGGTCGTTACCGCGGCCCTGACCAACGGCGCCGGCATCCAGACGCACTTTTATGGTGGAACTCCACCATCGCTGTCCGCATTGACCCAACCCTTTATCTGGCAGCAGGCGCAACTATTCAATGGCCGGTACAAGTGCTGGTGCTGAGCGGCAGCGAACCCTTGCCGGGCCAGCAGGTGGCATGGCAAAGCACCGCGGGAATTTCAGCCCCAACCGGCCCTGTCACAACCACCTCAGCCGGAACGGCGAGCACAACCCTGACGGTCGGACCGCTCGGCGAAGGTCAAACCGCCTCTTCAACTGCCTGCCTGAGCGGAACCACCACCTGTGCCGACTTCAGCACCTTTGGCTCGCGCCCTGAACTGGCAACCCTTACCGCAGTTTCCGGAACCAGTCAGAGCATTCCGGATACAGCGACCCCGTCCCCGGTGACTCTGCGCGTCCTCGACGTGGATGGCAACCCGATGGCGGGTGGCACCGTGAGCTTGAGTCAGGCGCTCTACGCCTGGTCTCCGCCTTGTCCGCCCCGTGGACGCTGCGCCCAGGCCCAGCTTTTGGCGAGCCAGACCACCGAGCTGACATCGGCGCTGGACGGAACAGTGACACTCACTCCGTTAACCCTCCCGGGAGTCGCAACCAACCTGCAAGGGCTCGCGGCGACCGGAAACAACGGAATCCTGAAATTCTCCGTCGAGCAGCATCCCGAGTAGCATCGTTAACCCAAACCTCGGCTGAGCCCGTCTCTCGTTTCCGTTGAAGGCCAAATCGCGGCGATGCCCTGATCTTGCGATACCTTTGAGGGAATTCCGGCATCACAACGGGGGAGGATCAACGACATGAGCCAGCTGACTCCGCCGTCCGCCCCCCACAATGCTGCGTCTGTCAAAAGGCCGCGCGTAGCCGTCGTCGGAGGCGGATTCGCAGGCCTCAACGCGGCCCAGGCGTTAGGCAAGCTTCCCGTCGACGTAACAGTAATCGACCGCCGAAATCACCACACATTTCAGCCATTGCTCTACCAGGTTGCCCTGGCAGTTCTGTCACCGGCGCAAATCGCCCAACCGATCCGCACCGTGGTCCGCAAGAACGCCAATACCGAAGTACTGATGGACGAGGTGATGGAGATTGAGACTACTGATCGCCAACTGAAGCTGGCCAGCGGCACAACGATCAACTACGACTACCTGATTCTCGGAACCGGAGCAACCCACTCTTACTTCGGCCATGAAGAGTGGGCAAAATTCGCGCCTGGGCTGAAGTCCATTGAGGACGCGATCGAGATTCGCCGCCGCGTGCTGCTGGCCTTTGAACTGGCGGAGCGGCACATGCTCGAACACGGCTGGCATCCGCCGCTGAATTTTGTCGTCATCGGCGGCGGACCCACAGGAGTCGAGCTTGCCGGCGCGGTGTCGGACATTGCCCGCCTCTACATGCGCCACGACTTCCGCCACATCAATCCCGGAATGGCGCGGGTGTTATTGATCGAGGGCGCGCACCGCATTCTTGGGACGTTCCCCGAGGATCTCTCCGCGATGGCCCTGAAACAACTGGAAGGGCTTGGTGTCGAAGTCTGGACCGACAAGCAAGTCACCGACGTGGGCGCGGGATACGTTATGATCGGCGACGAGCGAGTCGAGGCAGTCGTAACCTTGTGGGCCGCCGGAGTGGCAGCCTCGCCGCTGGGCAGAATGCTGGGCGCGCCGGTCGACAAGCGCGGCGCGGTCCTCGTAGACAAGCAGTTGAATCCAGAGGGATTGCCCGAAGTCTTCGTCTGTGGTGATCTTGCTCATTTTGAACAGGATGGACGTCCTGTTCCCGGCGTAGCCCAGCCCGCAATGCAGATGGGCCGCCACGTGGCGAAGGTGATTGCCGCCGATCTGGAAGGCAAAACCCGGCCCAACTTCCGCTACTTCGACAAGGGGGACATGGCGACCATCGGTCGCCACGCGGCAGTCGCCAAGATCGAGTGGCCGTTCAAAGCCCACTGGGGCGGCTTCATGGCCTGGGTGACCTGGATCGTGGTGCATATCTACTTCCTCATCGGCTTCCGCAGCCGCCTGGCAATTTTCAGCTCCTGGGCCTGGACCTACTTCACCTTTACCGATGGAGCCCGCCTGATTACCGGCGACCAGCGGCTGACTGGCTGGGAGGAAGCGACGCACGGTTCGGCGCTTGATCCTCACGATCCCGACCCGCATGATCCTGACACGCACGATCCTATTCCCGCTCAAATGCCGGCCCACGAAGCTGCTCCCCGCCCGCTTGCGGTCGCTGCCGGGGAACGTCGGAAACAGCCATAGTAAGCTGGAAGAACCATGTTGGACTTGGGATTTGTACGCAATAACCTGCCTTTGGTGGAAGAAAAGCTGCGCGTCCGCGGTGCCGACCCGGCGTTATTGCTGGGAGATTTCCACTCCCTCGACGCTAGCCGCCGCGAGGCAATCACCCAATCTGAGCAATACAAGGCGCGGCGCAATGAGCTGAGCCAGCAGGTCGGCGCGCTGAAAAAGTCAGGGCAGGACGCAGCGGCAAATGCTGTGATGGAAGAAACCCGGGCGCTCAAAGAGCGACTGGACGCGCTCGACACGACTGCGGCGGCTCTGGATGACGAAATGCGTCAATCCCTTGCGCGCATTCCCAATCTGACCCGCGACGAAGTGCCTGCCGGAAAATCCGAAGAGGATAACGTCGTCGTCAAGAGCTGGGGCGCGATTCCAGCCTTCGAATTCACGCCTAAGCCGCATTGGGAGCTTGGCGAGTCGCTTGGAATTCTGGATTTGGAGCGCGCTGCCAAAATCAGCGGAGCACGTTTTGCCGTCTACAGGGGCGTTGGAGCGAGGCTTGAACGGGCGCTGATCAGCTTCATGCTCGATCTGCACACCAGTAAGCACGGGTATACCGAGATTCTGCCGCCCTTCATGGTGAACAGCAAGAGCCTCTTCGGAACCGGCCAGTTGCCGAAGTTCGGCGATGACCTCTTTCGATGCGGTGACGGGACGGACTTCGTCGAGGGCGAGTATCGCGACAACGATCACTGGCTGATTCCGACCGCCGAAGTTCCGGTGACCAATCTCTACCGTGACGAAATCCTTGACGACGCGAAGCTTCCCATTCTGCTCACGGCCTACACACCCTGCTTCCGCGCCGAAGCCGGAGCAGCCGGCAAGGATACCCGCGGAATCATTCGCCAGCACCAGTTCCAGAAAGTCGAATTGGTGAAATTCG
The DNA here is from genome assembly GCF_025685625.1 of Acidicapsa acidisoli. NCBI lineage: Bacteria > Pseudomonadati > Acidobacteriota > Terriglobia > Terriglobales > Acidobacteriaceae > Acidicapsa > Acidicapsa acidisoli. Next base: position 2,218,446 of record NZ_JAGSYI010000001.1, on the reverse strand, counting down.
TGCGTCCCGAGGAATCGGACGCCGAACATGAAAAGCTCACCCGCGACGCTGAAGAGATTCTCGAAACACTCGGTCTCCCTTACCGCCGTATGCTGCTGTGCAGCGGTGACACGGGATTTTCCTCCGCGAAGACGTTCGATCTTGAGGTCTGGCTACCAGGACAGGGTTTGTACCGGGAGATCTCTTCCTGCTCGAACTTCGAAGCCTTCCAGGCGCGGCGTGCGAATATCCGCTTCAAACCGGGCGGCAAAGGCAAAAATGAGTTCATCCACACGATCAACGGCAGCGGCCTGGCGGTGGGACGAACATGGCTGGCGATTCTCGAAAACTATCAGCAGGCCGATGGCTCGGTGGCAATTCCCGAAGCGCTGAAGCCTTATATGGGCGGCCTGGATCGGATTACCTCACAGTAATAAAGCAGCAGTAAGTCAGTCAGGACAGCAGGGTAGAAGGACAGATGCAAAAGACGTTGAAGAGCTATTTTTTCTGGACCCACCAACGGGGCAGCTTCCACTACGACGTGATGGTCACGCTGATTCTGGCCTTCATCTTCATCACGCCCCATATCTGGAACTACGGAGACAAGCCGTTTCGCGAAGCGGGCTTTACCGGTCCAACCCTGGTTGTCGGTGATGGCGATCACGGTCTGATCGTCACTGTCCCGTACAAGGATGTCTGGGTGGACCCGTCCGCCGGAGACTGGCATGTCCGCAGGGCGCTGCACCAGGCCATCGAGCCAGTCACAGGGGATGCAGTCGCGGTGGTACGGTGGGAAACAACAGCTTACGTCGATGGCAAGCCAACCGCATGGAAAGTCTGGGCACATCGCTAGTCGTTCTGCTTTATTTTCGGGGACTTTGCAGCTTCCTATTCGTCCAAGTTGGCAGGTGGAATGATGATTCTCGCGTCTAGATCTTTTGGTCTCAATGTAGTGCTCCTATTCGGGCTCACCCTTGAGGCGACGGCCATTGTCCCGCTGCCGCCCCTCGTTTTCGCACAAACTCCGGCTCCCGCGAAAGCTCCGACGGATCTGGAAAAAGTTCTGACAAAGCTCGATGCTTCCGCAGCAAAATTCAAGTCCGCACAGGCGCAGTTTGTCTGGGACAACGTGCAAACGAAGCCTATCGAAGAAGACGACAAGCAGACGGGGACGGCGATCTTTGAACGGAAAGACGGCCAGATGAAAATTGCTGTCCATCTCAAGACCTTCAACGGCAAGCCGCTGGAAAAAGATATGGTCTATTCTGACGGCGTCGGAAAGCTCTATGAAGCTCGTCTGAAGCAGCTCCAGGTCTTCCAGGTCGGCGAGAAACGCTCGGAACTAGAGACATTTCTGACGCTCGGTTTTGGCGGCAGCGGCAAGGATCTGGCGAAAAACTGGAACATAACGTACGCCGGAACAGAGCAGGTAAGTGGAGTTGCCGCCACAAAGCTGGAATTGACGCCCCGCGACGCGAGTCTCGCCAAGACCACTTCCAGGGTGCTGCTCTGGATTGACATGGACAAGGGCGTCGCGGTGAAGCAGCAGAAGTTTTCCAGCGATGCCAGTTACGTCGTGTTCCTTTACAACGATATTCGCCTCAACTCAAAGATTCCAGACGATGCATTTGTGATCAAGACCCCATCGGGAACGCAGATCGTCAACCATTGAAGTTCGCGGACGGTCACGTTTGCAATTGCTTTCGCCGAGACTTTGTTCCAGACTTTTGCCCGGAGAAGATGCGTTGAAGCGCGATCCCGCCCGCCGCAAAGAGCATCGGGAAAAATTCGAGCGTATAGCGAGTCTCAGGCGCTTCGATCGTGAGCAGAAGCAGGCTGCGCAGCACTAAATACGCGGCCATGTACGGCCAGTAACGCGGGCGGCAGACAAGCCCGGCTATCCCCAGCACGATAAGTAACAGATTGACCAAACCGTAGGCCACGCTGAATTTCGTTTCCGCGTGATGCAGGTAATATTGCCACCAGCGCAGATCGATTGGCAGATTTTCAACGCGCGGACGAAACGTCATATCCGCCAGCCGTCCCATCGGCAGCAGCAACCAGGTACGCAGCGGATGGCTTGCGGCCCGTTCCCGCGCCAGGGATTCAAAGCGAGCGTCGAGCGCCGGCGTAATCTCTTGATCCACGTTGTATTCGGAGATCAACTGCGCCGTCTGCTGCTGTTGCGCTGGCGAGTCGAAAGCCTGGCTCGGCAGATCGCTCAATTCGATCGTATTGTCCGGCACATTCCAGTAAATCTGGTACGTGCAACTGAAGTCGAGGCACCACGTCTTGACCCAGTGCTGCCAGCCAAGGTGCGGGTCTTCGCCGGGATCGTTGGCGTAGCGCGGGGCAAGCGGCTCGAAAACATGGAATGTCCGCCAGTTGCGCGCAGTCCACACGGCAAAGGGAAGCACCGAGATCACGCCGCACAGCAAAGCATTCCGCAGGGCATTGCGCAATGCCGGCCTCAGTGAAACTCCGGCTTGACGCGATGAGAACAGCAAAGCCGGCCATAGAGTAAAGGCCAGCAAAGCGCCGTCCGGACGCAGAAGCGCAGCGGAACTAATGGCAAGAGTAAAGAGACCCAGAGCGCTCCATGCCCTCATGCCTGGTTCAGGTTTGCCCTTCGCCATTCCGCTGGAATATCGTTCCAGCGACCACATCGCTAGGCAGATCGCGTCGAAAGTGAGCGATTCGGTCAGCGGAGCAGAAGTATAGACCGCCGTGAACGGGCACATCGCGCCCAACCAAAGCGCGTTTAGACCAGCCCTCGGCGAACTGATCCGGCGGACAAAATCAGCCTGCAGCAGACACGCTCCGAGTTCGAGAAAAATCTGTAAGTATGTAACAGCGTTATAGTTGGCGATACCGAAGAAACGAAAGCAAAGCGCAAGAAAAAGCGGGTAGCCCGGCAGCCGGATCAGCGTTGAGTGGACCACGCCGCTTCCGTCGGTAATGGCAAATGCTCCATGGAGAACGATATTCCTGGCAATGCCGCCGTAAATCAGCGCGTCGCCGTTATCCTGCGGAAAAGCGGAGAGCATCCACAAGCGAAGAATCAGCCCGCCGATCAGTGCGGCCATTGCCCGCCAGCCCAGCCAGCGCCAGCCAAAGCAGCCGGGACGCCCGGCCTGCCAGCTTACACTGGGAACAGGAGTAGACGCCGGTTCCGGCGTTGATTCGAGTTTTGCCGCAGGAGTGGATTTGACTTCCTTACCCTCAGGCTGCACGTTTTGCGCAGCAGCCTTGTTTTGCCCAGAAATGTGTCTCGCTTTGAATTGACGCACCGAACCTGCTTCCATACGATTCGAGTGTAACCTCGGACGCTCAGGACGGAATCCGCAACGCACGATTGATTCAGGCGCATTCGGCAAACCAGATTAGGTTCCCCAGACACAGATGACACCCGACAAACAGATTTTTCTCGACCCGCATCGTAAACGCTGGAAGCGGCTCCGCCGCGTTCTGGACATTTCCGCACTCCTGTTTACAGTGGTGGTTGCAATCTTTATCTTCAATGTGCTTCGCCAGCAGAAGCTTCCCGATCTGCTGCTGTCCAGTCCGAAGCACAACTTCAAAGCACTCCGCGACCGGCAATCGGATCTGATCCGGGCAGAAAAAGCTAAAGAAAAGCCGGCGCGGCGAAGGACGGCGCGCAGACCTTCCGACATCCCCTTCAACACCGGGGAAAGTCTCCGCGCTGCGTATTACCGGCCAGATAATGCGGCCAGCTACTCCTCGTTCAAAGAGCACGTTCATCAACTGGATATTCTCTTTCCGGTCTGGCTCCACGTTTCGGAGCCTGACGGAAATCTGATGGACGAATCCAGCGATGACCGCCGGGAGTATCGTGCGGTCGATAATCACGGCGTTCATGATCCAGACGAGATGAACAAGGTCAAGAACGTGATTACGGCCGCCAAGGAAGATACCGAAATCTTCCCGAATCTGAGCAGCTTCAACCCGCAAAATCAGAGCTTCGATCCAGCCATTGGCGGAGTGCTGACCGACCCTGTCAAGAGTCAGGCGTTGCGCTCGCAGATCATCAGCTTCTTTGTCGGTCTGCCGGCATACCGCGGACTCTCGCTGGACCTCGAAAACATACCGGACAACGCCCAGGAAGCCTACCTCCAGTTCATCCAGGCGCTGTACTCAGATATGCATGCGCGTAATCTGCGCCTCTATATCAACGTCGAGGTTTCGACCGACGACGACACGCTGAAGCGCATGGCGGCCAACTCCGACGGACTGCTCGTCATGAACTACGACGAGCATGAAGAAGGTAGCGAACCGGGCCCCGTCGCCTCGCAGTCGTGGTTCCTCGACAACCTTAAGCGCGTTCTGAAGGTTGTGCCGAAGGGAAAGATCATCTGCGCCGTCGGGAACTACGGCTACGACTGGCAAATCTCGATCCCTGACCCGAAAGACAAAAAGCACCCCAAGCCGAAGGTGCTTTTTACCGATGACCTGAGCGTCCAAGATGCATGGCAGCGGGCTTCGGACGCGGACGCCGATCTCGATCTGGATTACGACTCGCTGAACCCGCACTATTCCTTCATCGACGAGGACAACCACGTCCGACATGTCGTCTGGTTTCTGGATGCCGTGACCATGCTCAATGAGATGCGCGGCGCGCGGGCGTTGGGTATTCAGACCTTTGCGCTATGGTCGCTGGGGCAGGAAGACCGCTCGCTCTGGAGCATCTGGGACAAGCCAAGCAGCCCTGATTCTCTGAACGCACTAAGTGTTGTCCCCCCTGGTCATGACCTGGACGATGAAGGCGTCGGAGACATTATCCGCATCACGGAGAGGCCAAAGCCGGGGAGACGCACCATCGAACTCGACACCGACGACACCGATCCTCGAAGCAGACTCATCATAGACGAGCACATGGATTCCTATCCATTGGGCTACAAAGTGGAGCACTACGGCTACCATCCCGGCGAGGTCGCTCTCAGCTTCGATGACGGGCCAGATCCCACCTGGACGCCAAAGGTCCTCGACATTCTGAAACAGAAGAACGTCAAAGGTACCTTCATGCTGATCGGCTCGGAGGCGCAGGAAAACGTGGGCCTGATGCAGCGCCTCGTGCGCGAAGGTCACGAGATCGGCAATCACACCTACAGCCATCCGGATATCAGTGAGGTGTCGTCCCGGCAACTACAACTGGAACTCAACCTCACCGAGCGGCTCTTTGCCAGCAAGCTGGGCATCCAGCCACTTTATTTCCGGCCTCCGTACGACATCGACCAGGACCCCGATACCGATGATCAGGCCGAGCCTGCCGACCGCGTCGAGAAGATGGGCTACGTGGTCGTAGGTGACAACATCGACACCGACGACTGGGACGAGCATCCGCGCAAGTCTCCACAGGAGATCACTGCCTCGGTGCTTGCGCAGTTGGACAACATGAAGACCAAGCCGCAGTTCCAGGGCAGCATCATTCTCATGCATGATGGCGGCGGCAACCGCGCGCCCACCGTGGCCGCGCTGCCGGTGCTGATCGATGCCCTGCGCGCCCACGGCTACAAGATCGTGCCCGTCTCTTCGCTGATGGGCAAGACTACAGCGGAAGTGATGCCGAAAATCACAGGAATGCAGTACTGGAGGGCGCGTGCCGACTCGGTCGCCTTCAGCATTCTGTCCTTCTTCGGTCACTTCATCGTGCTGGTCTTCTTCGTTGGAGATGTGTTGATGAGCGCGCGGCTGGTGCTGGTGGGAATCCTCGCCATCATCGACCGGCTACGCAAGCATCGCGAGCCGACTCCGGGTTTTACTCCGCGAGTCGCCGTACTGGTGCCCGCGTACAACGAGGAGACAGTCATCGTCCGCACCGTGCGTTCGGTCCTGAATTCGAGCTACCCCAATCTGCATGTAGTGGTGATCGACGACGGATCAAGCGACCGCACAGCCGAGGTAGCCCGCGAAGCCTACGCACCCGAGATCGCAGCCGGAAAAGTGGCCGTGTTGACCAAGGCCAACGGTGGCAAGGCGGCTGCGCTCAACTATGCCGTCGATTGCCTGACAGAGGAGTTCTACGTCGGCATCGACGCCGATACGGTCATCGCACCCGACGCCATCGCCAAGCTGATTCCGCATTTTGAAGATCCGCTGGTAGGCGCCGTCGCCGGCAACGCCAAGGTCGGCAATCGCGTCAACCTCTGGACACGCTGGCAGGCTCTTGAATACATCACCAGCCAGAACTTCGAGCGCCGCGCCCTCGACCTCTTCAACGTGGTCACTGTCGTTCCGGGCGCAATCGGCGCCTGGCGAACCGCGCCGGTGAAAGCTGCCGGAGGTTACCCTCTCAACACAGTCGCGGAGGATGCCGATCTGACCATGAGTCTGCTGGAGCAGAGGCTTAAGGTCGTCTACGAAGATCGGTCGCTCGCGTTTACCGAAGCTCCGGTCGACGCGAAAGGCCTGATGCGGCAGCGATTCCGCTGGTCCTTTGGAACACTCCAAGCGGTATGGAAGCATCGCGCGGCCTTTGTGCGCAACAAGGCAATGGGACTGTTCGCACTGCCCAACATCATCGTCTTTCAGATGCTGCTGCCGCTGGTCTCACCCTTCATCGACATCATGTTCCTCTTCGGTGTCGGGCAGTTCTTCTGGGACCGCTACTATCACCCTGAGTCGGCGAGCAATGCATCGTTCGAAAAGCTGCTGGCCTACTTCCTGACCTTCATGGTGATCGACTTCATCACCTCCTCAGTCGCCTTCAGCCTGGAGCGCAAGCACCCCGCTAACAAGGGCGACGTCTGGCTGCTCTTCCATATCTGGCTGCAGCGCTTCGCCTATCGCCAGGTATTTTCCGTAGTGCTCTTCAAAACCGTGAAACGCGCCATCGACGGACGGCCTTTCAACTGGGACAAGATCGCCCGCACGGCCAAGATGAGCAAGCAAACCGACGAATTGATGGAAAGTGTTTAGAGCGTTACACCCGCAGCGGAAGATTAAGGAAACTCTGAACAAGCCCCGGAACCAGGTTGTCTTGAAAGGGCGTGGCTTTAGCCGCCCAGGGAATATTTCGACTGGCGCAATTTCCAGCCATAATGAACTTGTTCAGAGACTTCCTAATGCTTCGCTGCGGACGATCTCGGCGGCAGCGTGCGCAGGTAGGCGATAATCTGCCATCGTTGCTGCTCCGGCAGAGAAGCCCACGAAGGCATTCCCTGGTACGGATCGCCGTTGCGAAGCATCCAGCTTAGCTCGCCGTCCGTGGCGTGGCGAATTCGCGCGCTGCGCAGGCTGGGACGCGGCGGCGGATGGGTGCGTCCATTGGCGTCAGCCCCATGACATTTGGCGCAGTTTTCAGCAAAGAGCGCCTTACCGGCCTCTGCTGCCTGCGGCTGATGCGCCAGAGGATTGCTGCGCGCACGGTCCTCGTCCGGAACCCGATGGAGCCATTTGCCGTCAAATTGACCGGACGAACCCATTTGAGCGCTTGCGCTGAATAAAAGTGCTCCAAAACCGAGTGTCAACAGTGTCAAAGAAGCCCCAGCGGCCCGCAGCGATGTAAGTTTCATCTCCCATCCTTCTTCTTTGAAGATAACGCGACGAAACGGGAGTTCCTGGGACACCAGGCAGCATGGAAAGCAGTCACTGTACGACGCCGATTCCCATCCTCAGCTAGACTTGTAAGGTATGAGTTTCGACACCGTTTCCGGAATTGCACTTCGTTCGCCCCACGGCGAGTTTGTGAATGAGCCCTTTGTCAACTTCGCAGAGTCAGAGAATGCCCGCGCCATGCGCGCAGCTCTGAACCATGTGGAGTCGCAACTCGGCCGCGAGTACGACCTGATCATCGGCGGCCATCGCGAGAAGACAACGGGCAAGATCACATCGCTGAACCCGGCGCGGCCCGCGCAGGTTGTCGGCGTCCATCAGAAGGCAGGCGCGGAGCACGCGCAGGAAGCCATGGATGCGGCGCTGCGTGCCTTTCACTCCTGGAGCCGCGTGTCTGTCGAAGTGCGCGCCTCGCTGCTTCTGAACGCGGCGGCGATCATCCGCGAGCGCAAGCTGGAATTCGCAGCGTGGCTCACCTACGAGGTCGGCAAGAACTGGGCCGAGGCCGACGCCGACGTCGCAGAAACCATTGATTTTCTTGAGTTTTACGCCCGCGAGGCGCTTCGCTTGGCCAAAGCCACAACGCCGATACAGTTCCCCGGCGAGCGCAACCGGCTGGTCTACATTCCACTCGGCGTGGGAGCCGTCATTCCGCCGTGGAACTTCCCTTTCGCCATCATGGCCGGAATGACCGCAGCGGCCATCGTCACCGGCAATACGGTAATCCTGAAACCCTCCAGCGATTCCCCGACCATCGCGGCCCAGTTTATGGAAGTGCTGGAAGAGGCTGGACTTCCGGCCGGAGTCGTCAATTTCTGCCCCGGATCTGGTGCAACCTTTGGCAATGCCATCGTCGCCCACCCGAAGACCCGCTTCATTGCCTTTACCGGCTCAAAATCGGTCGGACTGGACATTCACGAACTAGCGGCCAAGACGCAGCCCGGCCAGATCTGGATCAAGCGAACGGTCCTCGAAATGGGCGGCAAGGACTCGATCCTCGTTTGCGCCGACGCCGATATCGACGTCGCAGCCGACGGAATCGTCGCCTCGGCCTTCGGTTTCAGCGGCCAGAAGTGCTCGGCCTGTTCCCGTGCGATTATCGAAGCGCCGGTCTATGACTCCCTCGTCGAAAAGGTTCGCGACCGGGTAGGAAAGCTCACGGTCGGCGATCCGGTCGAGAACCCGAACCTCGGCCCCGTGGTCAACGCCAGCGCAAAGGAAAGCATCCTCGGTTATATCGAAAAGGGCAAGCAAGAGGGCCGGCTGGTCGCGGGCGGCTCGGCAATTGAAACGAATGCCGGCGGCTATTTCCTCGAACCCACCGTCTTCGCCGACATCGATCCCGACGCCGTGATTTCGCAGGAAGAAATCTTCGGGCCTGTGCTGGCGCTGATCAAGGTCGAGAGCTACGAAGAGGGCCTCGCGGTCGTCAACAACACCGAATACGGCCTGACCGGAGCCATCTACACAAACGACCGGTCACGGCTGGACCATGCAGCAGCCGAGTTCCACGTCGGCAATCTCTACCTCAATCGCAAATGCACCGGCGCAATGGTGGGAGCGCATCCCTTCGGCGGCTTCAACATGAGCGGAACGGACTCCAAGGCCGGCGGCCCGGATTATCTGCTGCTCTTCACGCAGGCCAAATCCGTTGCCGAAAAGCTATAAAACAAAATTGCGCGCCGCGATTGCGCGCACCCCTACGAAAGAGATTATGAGCGAAAATTCCCTGCAAAACCGGCTCCTGATAGCCTGCGCCGTCGCGCGCGAGGCTGGAGCACTCCAGAAGCGCCGGTTTCTCGACCGCGACAACATGATCTACAAGTTCAAAGGACCACAGGATTACCTCACTGCCACCGACGGCGAGGTGGAAAAGCTCGTCCGCGAGCGTCTGCTGACGGCCTTCCCCGGCGATACCTTTCTCGGCGAAGAAGACGGCGGCCAGGAGAGCGACCAGACCTGGGTCGTCGATCCCATCGACGGCACTTCGAACTTCGCGCGCGGCATCGCGCACTTCTGCGTTTCAATCGCCTTCGTGCACAAGGGCGTGGCTTCGATCGGCGTCATCTACCAGCCCATGTCCGACGAGCTCTTTGCCGCAGCCAGGGGCATGGGGGCAACCTTGAATGGCGAACCGATCAAGACCTCCTCGACCACCAGCCTCGACAAGTCCTTGCTGGAAGTTGGCCGCGCCTCGCGCCAGCCGCAGGCGACCTATCTCGCCATGCTGGACAAGGTGATGGCCACCGGAGTTGCAATTCGCGGAGCCGGTTCCGGAGCGCTCGCCGTGGCCAACGTCGCCGCCGGCCGCGTCGACGGCTGCTTTGAATCGCATATGTACTCCTGGGACTGCCTCGCCGGCCTCGTTCTGGTCGAAGAAGCAGGCGGCCGCGTTAACGACTTTCTGGCTGGCGACGGACTGCTCAAAGGCAACGTCATCTTCGCCTCAGCTCCGGGGATCGCCGAAGAGCTCGCGGCACTGGTAGGAGTTCCGCTGCCGACCCTCGCATAGAGGGTTTCGCGGCATTAGCAGACGGAGAACAAGGCATGTGCGGGCGATACCAGCGGCGGTCGGATAAGCGTAGAATCGCGGAAGCGTTTCAACTCGGAACGCCCGATGAGCCGGATTCGAGCGTCGATCTGGGTGTCGAGTTGGGCCTTGCGCCGAACTACAACGCTGCGCCGGGAACAATGCAGCCAGTCGTCGTCTGGGACGAAGCGCCGGGTATGCGCACCCTGCGCATGATGCACTGGCGCTTTCTGCCGCCCTTCTGCACAGATCCGAAGAAGCTGGATACGATCCATGCAAGCGCGGAAAAGCTGCTTTCGAGCGGAGTCTGGCGGAAGTCGTTCCTCTACCGGCGATGCCTGATTCCAGCCGACGCATTTGTAGAATGGCGGCGCGTCAGCCCGAAAATCAAGCTACCGTTTGTCTTCGCCATGAAGGCTGGCGAGCCTTTTGGAATTGCGGGAATCTGGCAGCACTGGCGCTCACCGGACGGCGCAACGGAACTGGACACCTTCGCGGTCGTCACCGTCGAGCCCAATGAGATCGTGTACGACATGACAAATCACAACCGCATGCCGCTCCTGATCAAGCGATCCGACTACGAACGCTGGCTGCGCGATGACAATGCGCAACAGCCCCCGGTCGATCTGCTACGGCCATTCGACTCGGACCAGATGAAGTCCTGGCAGGTGAGCACGCGGATCAACAGCGTACGAAACAACGACTCCTCGCTGGCAGAACCATGCCCGGATTCAAAGACCGCATCGGAAGCGGATACTGCGCAGTTGGAAATGTTCGGCGGCCTGACGGACGCCTGAACGGTTTTTCCCACCCCGCCCTACGTAAAATTTCGTACTTTAATGCGCTCGCCCGCTCACGAATGAGGAAGACGCAACGTCTTCAGCTTGTCATTTTCATTCGATCAACTTTTCCCGAACATTTTTGAACTGCTGTGCGTAGTTAACCGTTTCGTATCTGACGGCGTTGTAGCAGGCAGAAGTCCGTCTTGCCTCTGCTTTGCAATGCCGGGCTACTGGTCTTACTAAAACAATCCTACGGGGGTGGGTCTGTGAGTGACTTCCGCACTGACTTGAAACATGCCTTTCACATGTTTGTGAAGAATCCAGGGTTCACCATCGCTGTCGTAGCTGCGCTGGCCTTGGGAATTGGAGCCGATACAGCTATCTTCTCGGTGGTGAATGCGGTGTTGCTCAAGCCACTCAGCTATCCCGAGCCGGATCGGATCGTGCAGATTCTGCTGACCGGGCCTGGCGGCGAAGGTCCTGGCGCTTCGGCGACCAAGCTGCATGTCTGGCAGGAGCAGACCAGCGTCTTCCAGGACGTGGCCGGATACGACTTCGGTGGGGGCATGAATCTGACCGGCGCTGTCCCGGAACAGGTGCATGGGGTGCATGTGACCGAGTCCTATTTCCGCATCTTCGGGGCAAAGTTTGTTCAGGGACGGCCATTCACGCCGGAAGAAGACAGGCCCCACGGCGGCAATGTGGTTGTGATCAGCGGCGGTTTGTGGAAGCGCAAATTTGGCAGTGATCCGAGTCTGGTCGGGAAGGCAATTTCGATTGCCAACCTGCCATACACCGTGGTCGGCATAACCAGTCCGGATTTCGACACCGATCCGGTCGCGGATCTTTGGATTCCATATCAGTTCGATCCCAACACAAAGGACCAGGCGCATTACTTCGTTGCTGCAGCGCGCATGAAACCTGGAATCTCACTGGCCCAGGTGCAGGCTCAACTTAAGCTAGCCTCGCTAGAGTTCAACCGCAAGTATCCAGGAGCCAATGAACGGGGTGGTTTTGATGCGCAACTACTCAAAGATTCGGTGGTAAGCGATATTCGCTCCTCCCTTTTGGTACTAATTGGCGCCGTGAGCTTTGTGCTCCTCATCGCCTGCGCCAATGTCGCCAATCTCCTGATGGTGCGCGCAGCAGGGCGAAGCCGCGAGTTCGCGATTCGCGCCGCGTTGGGAGCAGGCCGCGCGAGGATCATTCGACAACTGTTGACCGAGAGCGTCCTCCTCGCCCTGACCGGCGGATTGCTCGGGCTGGTGCTCGGCATGACCGGCGTCCGGGCGCTCCTAGCGATCAGCCCCGGCGATATTCCGCGCATTGGCGAGGATGGCGCAGCCGTAGGACTGGATTGGCGCGTCGCCCTCTTCACGTTTGGAATCTCTCTATTGACCGGGATTCTATTCGGGCTGATTCCGGCTCTGGCGGCATCGAAACCCGACCTGAGCAGTTCGATGAAAGAGAGCAGCAAGGGCTCCGGTTCCAGCCTGCGGCATAACAAGATGCGCTCCCTGCTCGTCGTCAGCGAAGTTTCGCTGGCCCTGGTGCTGCTCGTCGGCGCATCCCTGCTGATTCGCACTTTTGTCGCATTAAGAGCAGTTGATCCCGGCTTCAACGCGCACAACGTCTGGACAGCCGAGATGGCTCTCAATGGTCCGCGCTTCGAGAAGACCGCGGGCGTAGCCCAAGTCGTCCGCGTCGGCCGCGAACAACTGAATGCGGTTCCCGGCGTGATTACCGCCTCGGTCACCAACTCCATGCCGCTCGTCGGCGGATTCGGCCTGCCCTTCATCATTGTGGGCAAGCCGCTCAACGGTCCCTCGACCGGTGGCGCGGGCTGGATGGCCGTCTCGCCGGGGTATTTTGACGCCTTCAAGATACCCATCGTGCGCGGACGCGACTTTACCGACAACGACACCGCCGGATCGCAGGGCGTTGCGATTATCAACGAAGCCATGGCCAAGGAATTCTGGAAGAAAGACGAAGATCCAGTAGGCCAGCAAATTATCATCGGCCACGGCGTCGGCCCCGAGTTCGAGGAACCCGCACGGCTCATCGTTGGAATCGTAGGCGACGTTCGCGATGGCGGGCTGAATCGCAACCCCGGCTCCAAGATGGTGGTGCCGCTCGCGCAGATGACCGACGGCCTGACCGAGCTGAATTCCAAGGTTGCACCCCTGTCGTGGGTCGTCCGCACGCGGCTCGATCCCCATCAAATGACGGCGACACTTACCGAACAGCTACGCAAGGCCAGCGGAGGCTTCCCGGTGGCGCGGGTACGCTCGATGGAAGAGGTCGTCGTTCGTTCAACCGCCCGGCAGGACTTCAACATGCTGCTCTTGAGCATCTTCGGCGGCTCGGCGCTGGTGCTCGCTGCGATCGGAATTTACGGCCTGATGGCCTACTCCGTGCAGCAGCGGACGCAGGAGATCGGCATCCGCATGGCGATGGGCGCAGACCGCAAGCGCATCACCAGGATGGTCGTCTGGCAGGGAATGCGCCTGACGCTCGCCGGCGTAGCCATCGGCGTAGGCGCCGCCTTTGCCTTGACCCATCTGATTTCCAGCCTGCTCTATGGCGTCAAGAACTGGGACCCAACGGTCTTCGTCAGTGTGCCTCTTGTGCTCAGCGGTGTTGCGCTGGTCGCGGTCTGGCTGCCAGCCCTGCGCGCCGCAAAGCTAAACCCAATGGAGGCGCTGCGAACGGAGTAACGGAGAGCCCTAGGTGCCCGTGCGCGCAATGCTTTGCACTTTGCCCGGCTTGGAGATCTCGGCGGTATTCGCCGAGTCCGCCTGTTCCTCTGCTTCAATACGGCTGCCCACGTCGGCCGCAGCCTCGGCCAGCACACGATGATGCAGGGTAAAGAGGGCAAGTTCCAGCCGGTCGCTGACGCCGGTCTTGTCGTAGATCGACCGCAGATAATTCTTGATTACCTGTTCAGTAGTCTTGAGCCGGGTCGCAATCTCGCGATTCTTGCAGCCTTGCACAATCAGCGCTACGATGCGCATTTCTTTGGGAGTAAGACGGTCGCGGACGCGCGTGCCAACCATGTCTTCCACAGAAGCATCCGCCAACACAGCCTGAAGTGGTTGCCAGGTTTCTCCTGCGGCTACTCTGCGAACGCACTCGACCAGAGCCGCGCCTGTACTGTTGCGGAGAATAACTCCGCTGAAACCCTGCTGCACGAAAATAAGTGGAGATTCTGTGTTCTCTGCGATCACAATTCCCCGGCTGCCCACTGTTTCCAGAAGAACCTTCAGACGCGAAAGCTCCGGCTTGAGCACGGAGGCAAAGAGGACGAGCGCTCCGGGAAAGGTTGTGGCCGCATGCATCATGCGCTCCGTATCGGAGCATTGAGCGATGATCCGGAAGTCATCGTCAGTGCCGAGGACTTTGGCCATGCCGGCACGGAAAATCGCCTGTGAGTCTGCCAATATGATCTTGTTCATGGCCCTGCAGCGCCCCCGTATCCAGCCGCGAATTTACCACACCATTGTTCGCAGCGCATGTCAACTCACTCGGATGACCGCTCCGCACTTCCTAAATGGACGATCCTATTCTTCTATCGGCAATCTAAGAAACTACTTTGGCTTGATCTATTGTGCGACACCTCGGGAGCAAGACTGTTCCTTTGGTAAGAGTTATTAACGACTTTGAAACTCGTTCGTAACTGCACTTCCCGCCTCAAGAGTACAGGGATGTTGAGTTTTGCGCCATCAAATTGATCTTTACGTCTCTTCTGTGGAAAAAATCGAGGATGGACGACGGGGAGTTTATTCCCCGGACTTGACAGTCTAAACTGGGAATCACGTATGAACAGACCGATCCTTCTTGCCATCGACGACGACATCAACGTATTGGAAGCGGTCGTGCAGGATCTGCGACGGCAATACGGGTCTTCCTATCGGGTCTTGCGCGCAGGAAGCGGGCAAGCGGCCCTGGACACACTGCAACAGTTGAAGGTACGCGAAGAAGCCGTCGGGCTGTTACTGAGCGACCAGCGGATGCCGGGAATGACCGGTGTCGAGTTTCTGGAGAAGGCTCAGGAGATCTACCCCAAGGCAAAACGCGTCCTCCTCACCGCCTACGCGGACACAGAAGCCGCCATCCGCGCCATCAACTCGGCGCGAATTCACTACTACCTGACCAAACCGTGGGACCCGCCCGAAGAGAAGCTGTATCCGGTACTCGACGACTTGCTCCAGGACTGGAACGCCGGATATCAACCCAAATTCGAAGGCCTCCGGGTAATCGGGCATCGCTGGTCGCTCAAAGATCATCAGCTGCGCAACTTCCTGTCCCGGAACCACGTGCCCTACCGCTGGCTGGACGCGGCTGCCAGCGACGATGCCCAGAAATTGCTCAAAGAGCGCTCCCTGGACCCCGAAGTGCTGCCGGTCGTGCTCTTTTCCGATGGCAGCGCGCTCGTCGACCCAGAACAGGAAATCCTCGCCGCGCGCGTGGGTCTTCGCACCCAGGCAGCCCAGGACTTCTACGACATCGTCGTCGTCGGAGCCGGGCCAGCCGGATTGGCGGCGGCGGTTTATGGCGCGTCTGAGGGTCTGAAAACACTGGTAATCGAGCCCGACGCGCCTGGCGGGCAGGCCGGATCGTCCTCGCGTATCGAAAACTATCTGGGCTTCCCCGCCGGCATCACCGGAGCCGACCTGGGACGCCGTGCGCATATGCAGTGCGTGCGATTTGGGGCGGAATTCCTGACCCAGCGGGCAGTCGGGCTGCGAGTGGATGGCCAGTATCGCTTTGTGGTGCTTGCGGATGGCCGCGAGGTATCGAGTCACGTTCTGCTGCTCTCCACCGGCGTACAGTACCGCAGGCTCGATATTCCGGGGGCCGAGCAACTGACCGGCCGAGGCATCTATTACGGTGCGGCGCTGGTAGAGGCTGCAGCCTGCAAGGATGAGGATGTGTACATCGTCGGGGGAGCCAATTCGGCCGGACAAGCGGCGCTCCACTTCGCCAAATTCGCCTGCAAGGTGACCATGCTGGTCCGGGCAAATGGTTTGGAGGCCAGTATGTCGAAATACTTAATCGATGAGATCGAACGCACATCGAATATAGTGGTCGAGCCAAACACGCAGGTGTTGGCGGCCCATGGCGAGGATCATCTCCAGGCGCTGCACATTCGCGGACCCGAAGGAGAAAGTTGCAGAATGGCGGCATCTTTGTTCGTGTTTATCGGAGCGGTACCCGGCACCGAATGGCTGCCGGACTCTATCCTGCGGGACGATAAGGGATTTATCCTTGCCGGAACAGACCTCACCGGCGCAGACCAGACCGGGCCGGAAACGAAGACATTGAACAAATTCGCCTCGGTTTGGAAGGAAAAACGGTCGCCATTTCTGTTGGAGACCAGCGTGCCGGGGATTTTTGTGGCAGGGGACGTTCGGCACGGGTCGATAAAGCGGGCTGCGTCGGCCGTTGGAGAAGGTTCGATCGCTGTTCAGTTTGCTCACCAGTATCTGGCAAGCTTCTAATCCGGAGTAAGGGGTGGATGGATGGGGCGTAACGAAAGTGGGATGGAAGAAACGCAGCGTATAGCCGCACGCTACATCCATGAATACAGCAATAGCGACCACGATAGCATGACCAAGGAAGTCTCAGCCGGAATTGCGGCGCAGACGGCAACTATGGAAAACGAGAATCAGTACACCGTTGAACGGGTCTCGCTCGATGATTACGCAGAGCAGTTGAGTAAGGCTCTTGCAGCTGAGGGCCTGACGCCAGACCAACTCTGCGGACTGGGCGAGGCAGATCTGCTTCGCATTCCTGCCGGAGTAGCATTTCACGACCCCGCCGATAACATGCGGGCCTTCTTTGTTCTGCTGGAGGGCGAAGTGCTCGCCGACAAGGCGGAGTCGGATGGCAGCAAAGTCCGGGTCTATACGGCCAAGGCTGGCGACTCCTTTGGCGAGGTCACGCTGCTCGCGGGCAAGGCTCCCTCGTTGTACCTGCAGGCTGCGCAGCCATCGGTAGGTTTGCGCTTTAACGAAGACAGCTTCTGGAACCTGATGGCCTGCAGCCTTCCCATACGCAAAATAGTATTGAATAACATGTCGCAGCGGCTGCGCGCGCACCAGGTAGAAGCTGCGCATCGGGAAAAGCTCATCTCCCTGGGAACTCTTGCCGCCGGCCTCATGCATGAATTGCACAATCCTGGCTCCGCGGCCAAGCGGGCCGCGTCCCAACTGCGAGAGAATCTGATGCGGCTGCAAGAGTTGAGCCTGCGCTCGAGCAGCAAAGCCAAGACTCCCCCTCAACTGGAATGCATGCACGATCTGCTGGAGCATGCGGTGCGAAGTTGCTATGCGCCAGCCTTGAGCAGCCTTGAGCAAGCCGATGCGGAAGAGGCGATGTCCGAGTGGCTGGAATCAGCCGGTGTAGAAAACGCATACACGATAGGACCGGCATTGGTAGCCATCGGCTTCAAGCAGCACGAGCTCGATTGTGCCCGGGATGTGTTTGAGACCAGCTCCCTCTCGGATGCGCTCAACTGGCTGGAAGCGTTGGTTTCCAGCGTTTCGCTCGTTTGTGCCATCGAAGAGAGCATTACGCGTGTCTCTGACCTGGTTATGGCGGTGAAGAAATTTGCCTATGACGACCGCTGCACCTTGCGCGACGTGGATGTCCACGACAGCATCCAGAGCACGCTGACAATCCTGGGGCACAAGCTGCGCCAGAGACGGATCAACGTAATCAAACACTTCGACGCGGCCCAGCCTAGTATTCATACCACAGGCGTGGCTATCAGCCAGGTCTGGACCAACCTGATCGACAACGCTATCGATGCGTCTCCGGAAGGCGGTCAGATCGAAGTGCAAACCTGGAGCGAGCCTGGATTTTTGGCCATCGGCATCGTCGACCACGGCGGCGGCATCCCGGAAGAGCTGCGCTCCAAGATATTCGAGCCGTTCTTTACTACCAAGCCTGTCGGTAAAGGCACAGGCCTCGGCCTCGAGATCGTGCAGCGCATCGTGACTCAGAGCTTCGGCGGTCAGATCCAGGTGGAGTCGAAACCCGGCGAAACGCAGTTTATCATTCGCCTTCCGCAACAGGCCGTAGCCGCGACAGCCTGAAGAAAGCGTAAGCCAGGCGATCTAACAATTTAGCGAAAGACTCTTTTCCAGCACCAGGAAGTGCAGATCGTCCCGGAGCGGCTTGCCGAATCGCTCGTCGCCATAGGGGAACGGTTCTGTCTCGCCTGTGAGCGTATATCCTCGCCGTACATACCAGGCAATCAAGGCGTCCCGCACATTCACGACGGTCATCCGGATGCGCTCAGCTCCGCGTTCTTGCGCAAACTCCTCGGCGGCAGCCAGAAGCGCCCGGCCGATGTGCCTGTTCTGAATATCCGGACGGACAGTAAGCAGCCCGAGATACCAGATGCTGCCCTGCTTCGGCTCCAGCCAGACAGTTCCCAGCAATGGCCCATTGGCCGCATCCCGGCAGATGAGCAGCTGAGCGTCGGGCTTAGCCGCCAGCTCTTCTCGCAGCAGCGAACCATTGAGACGCTGGCCCTCGATAATTCCGGCTTCGACATTCCAGCTCGCCGACTCTCCTGTACCCCGGTACGCCAGGTTTGCGAGGTCAACAATTGCAGGATAATCAGTTTCAACAGCAGGTTGAAGCAGCATTTATCTCAGTGTACGTCCCCGCCCGCGCCAAGCTATCAGCGCATTCTCAAATCCAGTTTGGTTCCCAGAGAACAGCCCTCTAAGCACCCAGAACTCCACCGATTGCGGCATCCAGCCGTTCCCAAATCGGACACGCGCAACCACGTCAAGTTACTTGAGTTTCTGCCGATAAGCGACCAAGACAATCAAGGCAGGAAACGACACGCATATCGTGCAAACCGGGAGAACGGAATGTTCGCAATCATAGGCATCGTGGTGGTCTTTGGCGCCATCGTGGCCGGATATCTAATGGAAAAAGGGAGTCTGCTCGTTCTGTTGCAGCCGGCGGAACTGATTATTATCGGTGGCGCCGCAGTCGGCACCCTGCTCATTGCCAACCCCCTACATACGATCAAGGCCATCGTGGGAGGCGCGGTAGGCGTGCTCAAGCCTTCCCCTTTCGGCAAATCGCGCTATCTCACCACACTGAAGATGATGTTCGAATTACTGAACAAGATCCGGCGGGAAGGCCTGCTCTCCGTCGAGAACGATGTGGAGAAGCCTCAGGAGTCCGTCCTCTTCAAAAAATATCCCGACTTCGTGAAGGATCATCATGCGGTGGACTTCGTTTGCGACACGCTGCGCATGGCGATCACGGGAGGCGTGGAACCATTCGACATCGACCAGATGATGGAGCGCGATATGGAGGTGCATCATCATGGAGCACTGGCGCCAATCTCCTCGCTGACCACGGTCGCCGACGCTCTGCCAGGTCTGGGGATTGTAGCCGCCGTCCTCGGCGTCGTAATCACGATGGGCGCAATAGGCGGCCCTCCCGAAGAGGTCGGGAAAAAGGTCGCCGCAGCCCTAGTCGGAACATTTCTCGGCATCCTGCTCTGCTACGGGCTCGTCGGGCCGCTGGCCTCAAAGATGAGCAAAGGCGCCGAAGAGCATCACGAGTATTTTCAGGTTCTGCGGGTGCTGATTCTCTCGTTCCTCAAGGGGAATGCCCCCATCATCGCGATTGAGATGGCGCGCCGGGCAATTCCGGCTCACGTGCGTCCCGGATTTGACGAGATGGAAAAGCAATGCAAAGGCGCGACCGGCGCTCCATCCGACGACGTTGAAGCTGCATAGGAAATCCGACCAGCCATGCCAATCAAGCCAACCATCATCGTGATCAAGAAGGTAAGCAGGCACCGGCACCATCATGGCGGAGCCTGGAAGGTAGCCTATGCCGATTTCGTGACGGCAATGATGGCGCTGTTCATCGTCCTCTGGCTGCTGAACTCCAACGTGAAGGTAAAGCAGGCCGTGGCCGGCTACTTCCGCGACCCGAGAAGTTCGCAGGCGCAGACCGGTACAACCAAAACGGGAGACGATGACAACATTCCCATCGACAAGCAAAATGCGCAGAAGCTGAAAGAGCAGATTCAGAAGGCCATTAGCGCCCAGAAGGATTTGGAAAAGCTGGCCAAGCAGATCGAAATCACGATTACCCCGGAAGGACTGCGCATCGAGCTGATCGAGGACAAGAACGGGACATTCTTCCAAAGCGGCA
This sequence comes from Acidicapsa acidisoli, assembly GCF_025685625.1. NCBI lineage: Bacteria > Pseudomonadati > Acidobacteriota > Terriglobia > Terriglobales > Acidobacteriaceae > Acidicapsa > Acidicapsa acidisoli. Next base: position 2,198,385 of record NZ_JAGSYI010000001.1, on the reverse strand, counting down.
GCGCCCAGCTAAGCGAAAGCGGGCAGAAGCTGTTGACCATGCTTGCCGGACAGCTTAAGCCGCTGCCCAACAAGCTGCTTCTCGAAGGCCACACGGACGCGCAACCCTACTCGAATGACGGCGGCTACACGAACTGGGAGCTTTCCGCGGACCGAGCCAATTCAGCGCGGCGGCTTCTGCAGCAGGACGGCGTCGGCAAGAGTCAGATTTCCCAAGTGCGCGGCTACGCAGATCAACTGCTCCGCGTGAAAGACAGCCCGATGGATCCGTCAAACCGACGCATTTCGCTGATTGTTCAATGGCTCGGCCAACGGATCGACGCGTCGGTCCCGGCGACGCCCGTGAGCGAAAAGACCAGCGTAACAAAAATGTCCGCAAGTCTCGTGCCTAACAGCATCGGTACGGCGCAGCCGGCTCCAGCGAGACCTTCCCCGGCTCATTAGCGATAGATTCTTCGGAGGGCGGCGCGACTCCTCGCAGCGTGCGAATGCAGCGGACGCCCGCCGAGCCCACAATCACGATGGCTCCGGCGATGAAGATCGCCAGCAGGATGGTTTCGATCCAGCCCTGAACTTCGCTTCCCGGATGCATCGCCATTGGCCAGAAAACATTATTGATCGACAGCACACCAGCCGAAACCGTCGTAACCAGCACAAACAGCGCAGGCACCATCGTGCACCACGCATACACGGCTTTACGATGATTCACCAGCCACGTCGTCATCGTAGCCAAAGCAATCGAAGCCAGCAGTTGATTGGCCGTTCCAAAGAGCGGCCAGATCGTAGCAATCGTTCCTCCCCAGATCAGGTATCCCCAACTCGCAACAATGATCCCGGTCGCAAGCAGGTTGGACGGCAGCCAGTTCGTGCGCCCCAGCGGCTTGTATACCTTGCCCATCAGCTCCTGCATCAGGTACCGCGCCACGCGCGTCCCTGCGTCAATCGTGGTCAGAATGAACAGCGCCTCGAACATGATTGCGTAGTGATACCAGTAGCCCGTGAGCGCCTTCATCCCCGGCAGTCCACGAAATATCTGCGCCATGCCGATGGCCAGACTCACCGCGCCGCCCGTTCGCCCAGCCAGTTGTTCGCCCACCTCGCGCGAAAACTCCGGCAGATTTACCGTATGCATTCCCAGATGCGCAAAGAGCGCTGGCGGCACATTGATAGCGAAGTAATCACCCGGAGCCATTGAGCAAGCCGCAATCAGCGCAAGCACGCCAACGAGCGACTCAGCCAGCATCGCCCCATAGCCGATAAAGCGCGCGTCCGTCTCGTGATCGATCAGCTTCGGCGTCGTTCCCGAAGCAACCAGTGAGTGAAAGCCGGAGATCGCGCCACAAGCGATTGTCACAAAGAGAAACGGAAAAAGCTTGCCGGGAATTACAGGGCCGCCGCCATGCACATACTGCGTAAACGCAGGAAACTGCAGATTAGGATGAACAACCAAGACGCCGATGACAAGCGCAGCAAGCGTGGTCAGCTTCACGTAAGTGGATAGATAGTCGCGCGGCTCCAGCAGCATCCAGACCGGCAGCACCGAAGCCAGAAAGCCGTAAGCGCAGAGCAGCAGCACAATCTGGTGGCCGCTGAAAAGCAGCAGATGAGCGAAGCTCGAACTTGCGATCCCATGGCCACCGATCAGTACGCCAACCAGCGCAATGACTCCAAAGATCGACGGCCCCAAAACCACGACTTGTCCGCGATTGCTGCGGAACATCCAGACACCCATGACCATGGCGATGGGAATGGTCATGCCGATGGTAAAGACGCCCCACGCGCTCTGACTCAGCGCGCTGACGACGATAATCGCCAAACCTGCCATGGCCACAATCAGAATCAGCAGCACCGCGATCATCGCCAGCAGCCCTGTGACCGGACCAACCTCGCGCTGCACGATGTACGGCAGCGATTTGCCGTTGTGGCGCAGCGAGCCTATCAGCACGGTCAGATCCTGCACCGCCCCGGCAAGCACCGCTCCCGCGACCAGCCAGATCAACCCCGGAGCGAAGCCGAACTGGGCAGCAAGAGTCGGACCCACCAGCGGGCCCGCTCCCGCAATGGCAGCGAAATGATGCCCGAAGACCACCCATTTCGGCGAAGGAACGTAGTTATGACCGTCCTTGAATCGATGTGCCGGGGTAATGTTGCGGTCGTCCAGCACAAAGGCTCGCGACGCGAGCAACGCGCTGTAATAGCGGTAAGCTACGACAAAAACGCCCAGCACGATCAGCAGCAGGGGAAGAGTATTCACAGATCCGTTACGCCCTCGCGAAAAACCAACCTCGCGTGGGGGCAGTATATCAATCGGCAAAACGATGGTATGCGGCGACTCCGGCCTAGTTCCTATGAATTCTCACGACGAACTCTGGCCGACTGATCGATCCTGCATCGCGACCGCCCCAGGAGCATCTACCAAATATGTCGAATTATCCTCGCCTCTTCTCTCCCCTCAAAGTTGGGGATCTGCATCTCTCGCACCGCGTCGTGCTGGCGCCGTTGACTCGTCTGCGGTCCACGCAACCTGGCGATATCCCCAATCATCTCAATGCCGAATATTACAGCCAGCGCACCTCGCCGGGAGCATTGATGATCTCCGAGGCAACGCAGATCTCGCGGCAGGGCAAGGGCTATCCCGCAGCCCCGGGCATCCATTCCGCCGAGCAGGTCGAGGGCTGGAAGCTGGTGACCGAAGCCGTCCACGCTAAAGGCGGATTCATCTTCCTGCAACTCTGGCATGTCGGCCGCGCCAGCCACACCTCGCTCCACCCCGAAACAGGACTGCCAGTTTCCGCATCCGCCATTGTGACCGCCGACGGCTCAAAGGCATTCACAGCCGATTTCCAGCAGGTTCCCTTCGAAACGCCGCGCCCGCTCGAAACAAGTGAGCTTCCCGGAATCGTTGCCGACTATCGCCGTGCCGCGGAAAACGCCAAAGCCGCTGGATTTGACGGCGTGGAGGTTCACTCGGCCAACGGCTACCTGCTAGATCAATTCCTCGAAGACAAGACCAACCACCGCACTGACGCCTACGGCGACTCCATAGAAAACCGCGCCCGCCTGCTCTTCGAAGTGGTTGATGCCGTTGTCGAGGTCTGGGGCAAAGCACGCGTCGGCGTACGCCTCTCGCCCTACGGCAAGTTCGGAGACATGGGAGATTCGAACCCCGTTGCCCTGTTCAGCTACGTCTTGCAGCAGCTCTCCGCGCGCGAAATCGCATATGCGCATCTGGTCGAACCCAGGGTTGGCGCTGCCGGCGCAGGCGCGCCAATCGATGACTCCCAGCCACGAACCTCCCACATCTTCCGCAAGGCCTTCGCCGGTGTTCTGATTTCGGCAGGTGGTTACACTGCGAAGACTGCCGAGGAAACCATTGCGGAGAGTTACGCGGACGCCGTGGCCTTCGGACGGCTGTTCATCGCCAATCCAGATCTTCCGGAGCGATTCCGGCGAAATACCGAGCTGAACACGCCCGACCGCAGCTCCTTCTACGGTGGAAGCGAGAAGGGTTACACCGACTATCCGAGTCTGGACCAGTCGACGGCAACCCTGCAGTAAAACAAAAGGTACGAGGACAATCTCGACACAAGGGGCGGAAGAAGCGCCAGACGGCGACCTCCGTCCCTTGGCTTTTCTGAAGTCGATGCACCGGGTGTTAGCATGGCTCGGAACGGAGAAGTGCTTGATGAATCCTCGCAATTTGAAAACCTTTCCAAAGACCCACCTTTCCATTTCGGTTGCCCTGCCGCTCGTGGCGTTCCTGGCCTTTTGCACCCAGGCTTTCGCTCAGCCGGAGTCTTCCTCCCCATCGCAGCCCGTCTTTCGCCTCGATGGCGGAGACACAACCTACGCATTTGGCGTCAATGAGCGCGGAGAATTGCAGCAGCTTTACTGGGGGGGACGCATCAGTGCACAGGATGCGGTCCCTCCGGCCCACCCCGAAAAGGAGTTGGCATCCTTCGACTCCTCTTACAACAACACGCCGCAAGAATATGCCGGCTGGGGCGCGGGACTCTTCCAGGAACCAGCGCTTAAAGTCACCTTCGCCGACGGCAATCGCGACCTCGTGCTGCACTACGTTTCGAGCACCAAGCCCGACGTGAATTCCCTCGAAATCACGCTCAAAGACATCAGCCGTGCGATCACGGTAACACTGCACTACAAGATCGATCCCGAAAGCGGCATCCTCGCGCGTTCGGCAACTATAGAGAATAGCGAGCCAAAGCCGGTCATGATCGAACAGGCCGCGGCAGCGTCGTTTTCTCTGCCCCCTGCGCACTACACCCTCAATTACCTGACTGGCCGCTGGGCCGGCGAATGGACCCTGAATCGGGAGACGATCCAGGCTGGGGAACGAGTGCTCGAAAGCCGGCGCGGAACGACCGGCCATCAAGCCAATCCGTGGTTTGCCATCGGCAAAGGCGACGCCGACGAGGAACACGGCGAAACCTGGTTCGGAGCACTCGCGTGGAGCGGTTCCTGGCGCATCGTCGTCGAACAGGACCAGATCGATAAGGTCCGCATCACTGGCGGATTCAACCCTTTCGACTTCGGCTACCAGCTCAAAACCGGAGAAAAGCTTGAAACCCCGGTCTTCTACGCCGGATATTCGCATCACGGCTTTGGCGGCGCATCGCGACTGCTGAATCACTTCACCGTCTCCCACATTCTGCCTGAAGGACCCAATCCGAAGCCCAGACCAGTCATCTACAACTCCTGGGAGGCGACCGAATTCGCCGTGACCGAAGCCGGACAGGAAGCACTCGCCGAAAAAGCCGCCGCACTCGGTATCGACCGCTTTGTGATGGACGATGGCTGGTTCGGCCAGCGCAAAACAGACCACGCCGGACTCGGCGACTGGTATGTGAACAAGGAAAAATTTCCCAACGGGCTGAAGCCTCTGATCGACAAGGTCCACTCACTCGGAATGGACTTCGGACTCTGGGTTGAGCCAGAGATGGTCAATCCCAACTCCGATCTCTATCGCCAACATCCCGACTGGGTGCTGAACTTCCCCGGCAGACCGCGCACGGAACAGCGCAATCAGCTCGTACTGAATCTCGCCCGCCAGGACGTGCGCGATTACGTCTACGGCTTCCTCGACAAATTACTTTCCGAAAACCAGATCGCCTTTCTCAAGTGGGATTACAACCGCAACTGGAGCGAGCCCGGCTGGGACCAGCTTCCGCCAGAGGAACAGAAGAAGGTTTACGTCCAGTTCACGCGCAATCTCTACTCTATCCTGGCTGAGTTACGCGCGAAGCATCCTGGAGTGGAAATAGAAAGCTGCTCTGGCGGCGGTGGCCGCGTCGATCTCGGCATACTGCACTACACCGACGAAGTTTGGCCGTCGGACAACACCGACCCGCTCGACCGGCTAACCCAGCAGGATGGCTTCACGCGCGCCTATCCCGTGCAGGTGATGATGGCCTGGGTAACCGATTCGCCACATTGGCTCAACGGGCGCACGACCTCAGTCACCTATCGAATGCTTGTCTCCATGCAAGGTTCGCTGGGCATCGGCGGGAACTTGAACAAGTGGTCCGATGCCGATCTGACGACTACCAAACGCCTGATAGCCGCGTACCATCAGGTGCAAAAGACAATCACCCAGGGCGACCTCTACCGGCTGATTTCTCCGACCAACGGAAGCGAATTCTCAGCAACGGAAACAGTCTCGCCGGACAAGTCGCAGGCTGTCTTCTTCGCTTTCGCTCACTCTACGCAGGAAGAACGCGGCTTTCCACGTCTGCAATTGCTGGGGCTTGACCCCACTGCGGAATATTCTCTGACAAGCATCGAAGGCAAGGCCATACCCGGAACCCCGGCGCAAGCCAGCGGCTCGTGGTGGATGAATCACGGCGTCGATCTCGACCTGCACGGTGACTTCCAGGCTGCTGCCTTCCGCCTGGACAGAAAATAGAACCGAAAATAGGATCGGAAATTCGACCGCAAATGATCACAGGCCGCCGCGCATCTCCAGGCGTGGCGGCCTGCTTCGTCAGTTCGAATGCGTCGCACGTCTCTTGCAACGCCAACGAACCGATGCTTATTCGTTTCCGGGGGGATTAAATGCCTTGCGGATGGCCTGTCCCGAGTTGGAGTTCTGCACCGCTACCGAAACGATCGACGGTTTAGAGACGAAAGCAGCCCGCACAGGCGCATCCGAACCTTTTCGACTGTCCGATACGACAGCCGGTATTGCAGACCTTGTGCTGGAACTCTTCGCAAGGGTCGAGGCGGTTACAACGTGGGGCAAAACCACCGAATGCACTGGTGCGTCCGAACCGATTCGCATTCCGGCCGCAAAGGTTGGCAAAGCTGTCATGTTAGCCAACGGCACATTCTCAATCGCAGTCTGAGCCGGAAGACTCTGCGTGTAAGCGGAAGAAGCAACAGGATTTGACCAGATTGCCGCTCGAACAAATATGCCGGATTCGCCGCGGAGTCCCGCAATGAAGTTTGGCTGCACCATCGTCAAGCTCTCAAGCTGTCCGAGAAACGCCGTATGCACCCGACTCTCGCCTTCGATGGCCGACGGCTCGATGACGGCCGCCTCTATTGCAGCCGCGTCGCCGGAAGCAAGCCCGTCCCATGTCTGCCTCTCAAGGATCGCCAGGGTTCCGAATTCAGGCACGAAAGTATAGTTAGGTGCTGACAAGCTTCCAACGTTGCCCTTGATCGCGTAGTTAGCGTGTGGGCTATGGTCGGTAGCCGTCGTCGTAAGAACAGGAGTACCCGTGATTTGCGCGCTATCTTCCGTGTCGCCGTTCACAAATCCCTTGAAGCGATAACTCGTCGCAGGCGGAATCGGACTGCCCACAACCGATCTGAGATCGCCGGGAACCACGAAGAGCGGCGCCTTATTGACAGCAAGGTTATAGAAAGTAACTTTCGTCCCAGGAATGCCCGCAACCTCCGCACTAACTTCCGAATCGCCGGCCCCAAGACCGCTTGCAGAAACAGAAGCCAGGCCGTACTCGTCCGTGATGGCATAAGTCGAGGTCAGGCCGATTCCCGCTCCTGCCACAAAGTCCACTTTAAGCCCGGTTACAGCACGCTCCGTAACAGTATCCGTGACCCAGACCACCAGCGCATCCGGAAAGGATGCTCCATAGGTTGTCTGCTGGTCTGCGCCGCGCAAAATCTTGATGGTCGTGGCCGCGGAAGCAATACCGGTGCCGGAAGCGAACGTGAAGAGTACAGCGAGCAGCCCCAAAACAGGCTTCGGCTTGAGCAACGATCCGCGGCAAACGTTCATGAAGGACCCTCCTGATCTTCCCGCGACTCAACTGAAACTAGGCTGCGGACCCGATTGACGATTCGTTGAGTGGAGATGCCATCCGGCAAAACCCGATCTGGTCCTGAGTATCTGTGCCGAGCAGGATTAGAAGCCATTCAACTATCTCTAATCTTGCTACGGCTTTTCTTTTTGTCGATGGCGCAATGGGCACGCAAAGGTAGTACCCTTCGTAACAGTTACTACGTTTGCCTTAGCCGATCCTGTCTACTTCATGACAAGTACGGACAATTAATTTAGACTTCGGGAAGCTCCAGTAATCGTTTTCTCGGAGAGTTTGCTATGCCTATCGTTGCCGGCGTTGACTTTGGCACCCTCAGTGTTCGCGTTACCCTGGTTCACAGCCAGAAAGGTCCGATCGGCACGGCATCGGCCGAGTATGCGCTGCATCGCCGTCGCGAAGACCCGGATTTCGCCACCCAATCGCACCACCATCAGATGCAGGCGCTGGTGCGCGCCACACGCGCGGTGCTTGAAGAGACTGGCGTGGCCGGCGCAGGCATCGTAGCCATCGCCCTCGATACCACGGGCTCCAGCGTAATTCCCGTCGGCGAAGGCCTCGAACCGCTCGACGAATACTACCTTTGGTGCGACCACCGAGCGAAGGCCGAGGCTGAGGAGATTACGGCGCGCGCACACGCAGCGGGCCTCGAAGCAATCGACTGGTGCGGAGGCGTTTACTCGCATGAGTGGGGCTTTGCCAAGCTGCTGCACTGGCTACGCCACAACCCGGCCAGGCGCAGCGAATTCGTGACAGCTCTCGAACACTGCGACATGGTCGCGGCGACGCTCTCCGGCGTAACTTCAACCGCGAACCTCAAACGCAGCGTCTGCGCCATGGGCCACAAATGGCTATGGAATCCGCGCTGGGGCGGATTTCCGCCCGAAGAGTTCCTCGTATCGGTAGACCCGCTGCTGGCCGGGGTGCGCGCCAAACTGGGCGGCGAGTTTCTAACATCCAACCACATCGCAGGCCACCTCTCGCCCAAGTGGGCGGCAGAACTCGGCCTGCACGCAGGAATCCCGATTCCCGTAGGCGCCTTTGACGCCCATTGGGACGCCATCGGCTCGCACATTCGTGAGGGCGACGTAGTCAACGTCGTCGGCACCTCAACTTGCATCATTGCCATGGCCAAAGAGGCGGAATTGGTTCCCGGCGTCTGCGGCGTCGTACCTGGCAGCGTGCATCCGGATTTCACCGGCATCGAAGCAGGCCTGTCGGCGACCGGCGATATCTTCGAAGCAATCGCGCGCCGCGCGGGCAGCACCGTATCGGCGCTTTCGCAGGGTTTGGAAAGCTATCGCGCAGGCCAAACCGGCCTCCTGCGGCTAAGCTGGGATAACGGCGACCGCACTGTGCTCGTAAATCCCGAACTAGGCGGTGTAACCCTGGGCTGGAACCTGCTCCATACCGCGCAGGACGAGTTGTTTGCGGCCATCGAAGGCACCGCATTTCACACCCGCATCATTCTGGAACGCATGGCTAAGCATGGCGTCCGCGTTGAACGGGTGATCAACGCCGGCGGAATTCCGCAAAAGAACGAAGTGCTGAACCAGGTTTACGCGAATGTGCTCAACAAGCCGGTTCTGGTCCCCGCAGGCGTGCCGACAAGCCTCGGCTCCGGAATCTTTGCACTGCTCGCCGCCGGAGTCTACCCGACAATCGAGGCCGCGCAGGAAGCAGTCTGTCTTCCGTTCCGCACCATAGAACCTCAACCGGCGGCTGTCGCCGTCTATGAGCGGCTCTATAACGCGTATCGCAACGTCTACTTTTCTCTCGGCACCCACAACGCAGCACCATCTGCACTCGGCGCCGTATTGCCAACACTCCGCAGCATCGCCGCCGAAGCGGCACGCCTGCCAGCCGTAGAAACCCTATAGCCGCGGCACAGTCGAAAAGAGCGCAACAAGACCTTCCGACAGCGTAGGGTGAGTCAGAATCAGATCGCGCAACGCCATGTATGGCAGGCCCGCGCTCATGGCAAGCTGCACCGGAGCAAGCAATTCCCCAGCGCCTGCGCCGAAGCCGGTAAAACCCAGAATGCGATCATCTTCAGTACTAACCAGCGCCTTTAGAAATCCGCGAGTTTCAGCGAGTGTGCGTGTGCGCAGCGCAGCTTCCATCGGAATCCTACCCAATCGGTAGGCGATGCTCTGCTCCCTGGCCTGAGTCTCATTCAGTCCAACGCGCGCCAGCTCCGGATCGGTAAACACGCAGGACGGAACCTGCCTGCCTGTCGTAACTCGATGACGGCCCGCCAGATTATCCCGCACGATGCGAAAGTCGTCGAAGGCGATGTGCGTAAAGTGCGGACTGCCCACACGCCCGGCGCCGTTGTCTCAAGCCGCTCGTTGACCTGGATATGCCCGTGGACAGTCGTGGCAACACCCGCCACTTCAAGCCCGATGTTTTCCGTGTTGGGCGTTCGACCGGTTGCGACCAACAGATGCGAACCCTCAAGAGTAATCTCAGCGTTGTTGACAGTCGCGATAAGTTGAACGCGTTCTCCGGAGACTCCGCTCACCCGGATCACATTTGCACCGGTGATGACATCGATTCCTTCGTCGGCAAACAGCTTTTCGAGAGCCTCCGACACATCGGGGTCTTCGCGCCGTGCAAGCCTCTCGTGGCGCTCGACAACCGTGACATAACTTCCAAGACGCCGCATCGCCTGCGCGAACTCCAGAGCGATGAAACCGCCGCCAAGAATCAACAATTGCTGCGGAACGACGTCGAGTTCCAGCGCTTCGATATGCGTAAGCGGCTGAGCTTCGGCAAGTCCAGGGATGACCTCCATTCTCGTGCGGCTGCCGGTGCTAAGAACGACCATCTCTCCGTGAAGCAGCCTGGTTCCACCATCCTGCAACGCCACTTCGATCGTTTTCTGCGCAACAAAGCGGCCAAATCCCATCACGATCTCCGCGCCGCTCTTCCTGAAATTGCCCAGATGCATTTGCACCAGGCCCTCCACCATCGCCCGCTTGCGCTCCCGCACCTGAACCATATCGATGTGCGACTCAGGAGGTGTGTCGAACACCACGCCAAATTCGCCGCTGCGCTCAACATAACTGGCAACCTTCGCACTGTGAATCACATTCTTGCTTGGCAGGCACGCAATATTCGGGCAGGATCCTCCGACATATCTGCGCTCGATTACCGCAGCGCGTTTTCCGGCAGAGGCCTGATGCCACGCGATGTACTTGCCAGCTTCTCCGCTGCCTAGAACGAGGACATCATATTTTTCAACTTCAGCCATATCCGCTTCTCCATGCCGGGCTTAGGTCGGCAATTGCCGATGATACTCATGCTTGACTCGATTGGATTTGCAACGACTGTTGAAAGTTGACGTTTCTTGCGGAGAGATGGAGAGAGCATAAAGTTCATTCCCAAGACCTCAGCGCGCCGATTCAAGGCCGGCCAATGTGCTCTGCAATTCCTCATAGCGCGCGATCACGTGGCGCGCATATTCACCATAGCGAGGATTCCCCAGGATTTCCGCATCTGCCTCGCAGGCAACTTGCCCGGCAGACACCGCGGATTCTTCCACTACCGAGGCGGCAAGCTGGTCCAATCGATCCGACAGTTTCCGGCGCAAATCCCTCAGGCTGGATTGAACCAGAAAGTCCGCATCCTCTTCCTTGTGGAGAACTGCCAGTTCATTCCATAGAAGGGCTACGGCCGTCAGCGCAGAACGAAGTATGTGAACCGCGGTATCCATATGCTTCTGGCGATCCAGGCCAAACTCATATTCCACCGCATCGTTCATGCTGCGAATGGCAGCCATCGTCTTGCCAATGCGATCACGCAGCACATCCGTTTGCCGGATAAGTTCCTCATGAGGGATTGAGGTCAGTTCAGTTCGAAAAAGCTCGGCGTCACTGCGCAGGATTGAGGCAAGAGCACGCCGCATTGCAGTTACAGTTCGCACAGGCCACATCGTGTCGAAGACAATCCACATCACTCCCAAAGCAAGCAGAATTCCGATCAACCTGTCGCGAGCTGGAGCTAACTGCGTCGGAGCCTGAAAGTCCTCGAAGGCCACCAGATAGAAGGAAAAGATAATTTGGAGACCAACATAGCTGAACTGCCTCCCGCCCCCGATCCACGCCGATCCGAACGCGACAATAGCGACCAGCACAACCAGCGAAGTAATCGAGTCCATCTCGGGAAACAGAAACGCCGTGCATCCCAACCCCAGGATGAGTCCGCCAATCAATGCCCCAGCCAGCCGAAAGGCAAACTTCTGCTTAATCGCGCCCGTGGTGGCCAGGCCTGCAACCAACACAGTGATCACCGAAGTCGAAATCCCAGGCCAATCCACAGCCCAATAGACGATGTAGCAAAGCGTCGCGCAAAGGCTGATTTTGAGACCGAACGCCCATGTATTCGGGTCTTTGAAAGCTCCTGGAATCAGTAACGGAACCTTATTTGTCGGAAGCGCGACAAGTTCTCTGTCGCGTTCGGGACTGAAATCGTGCGGCATCGACGCGATCACATGCAGGTTGCCCTCAACTCGATCCAACAGCGTCAGATTGGTCTCCATTCCGGGAGCCATATAGTCCTCATGCTGTGGAACCTCATCGTGAAGAAGCGCATCGCACTCCGTGGCAATCTGCGCACAACGGTGTTGAATTTTCGGATCATCCGCGATTGGGGTCTGAGAGCCAAAGGCGGCTGAGACATCCATCAACTCCGCCAGCATCGTAATGCGCACCCGCGCTCCAATAGGCAATGACCCGAAATCCAGATTGCGGTCGACGATGGCATTGTACAGCCGCTGCATTTCCGATTGACCCGCCACGGCGAGACGCGCTACCCGCAACACAGCCTGTTGCAGCACCTCTGGCTCCGCACCCTGCGCGTACAGCGTAAACATGGCCACCAGGGCCCGCCAGCGATTGCGTCGTTCCTCGATCAGCGCCCTCGCGGGATGGCGCGCGCCGAAGACATATTCGACTGCAATCGCACATCCGACGGCAACGGAAGCTCCAGCCAGTAACCATAACGAGCCCTTGACCAGCGTATTCTCGGAAACATGTCTTTCCCACGTCGAAATCAGCGTGCAGAAGATTAATCCCCAGGTCGAACCCAACGTAGGAACTGACGCCGCCAGCACCAACATCCCGCCCAGGAACGAGACCACTGCCACCCCGAGAACGCGCGCTACAGGACTGTTATCAGAAAGCGCAACGAGGCTCAGTTCAGCTGCAACGCCAGCGGCCAGCGTCAACAGGGTGAGGACACCGGAGCGCAATGAAACAGAAGGACTGTCTCGCCCAATAATAAAGACAAAATAAAGCGGAATCGATAGAGCAGGAATCTGCCATACAAGCAAAAAAATCAGCGTGAGAAGCGAAGCCAGCAGGATGCGCAAAGATGCGCTCAACCGTCCCGGCGTAGGCTGCAGATCAAGCCAGATCCTTCGCGCCCAAGTCTCGGCCGCATTCGCATTAGGATTGGCGATGGTTGTTGCCATCGTCGCTACCTCACTACCGTGACAGCTGTCGAACCTATTCGAAACAGGAATGGATCTGGGTTCTCAACGCGAATCCGCACTGGAAATCGCGATGACAGGTGAACCCAGTTGAGAGTGCGATCGATATTCGGCAGTCCTTGCGCAACATTACCGTCTTCCGGAAATACACCGTAGCCAATACTCTCGACCACACCCGAAAACTTCCGGTCGGGATGCCCCATAAGGTAGACATCCACATGCGAACCAAGGTGAATATGCTTCAGCTTGGATTCGCGATAGTTCGCAACGACCCACCATGTGCGTGTATCAATCAGCGTGAACAGCGCCACGCCCGGATGCGCATACGCGCCCTCGGAGATATTCATGTTGGTGACATACGCGTCGAACGGGGCCACTACGCGACAGCGTTCCAGATCGAGTCTTGCGCTGTCCACTTTCGAAGCCCTTGCTGGGCGTTCCGATTTCAATGTTTCGACAGTATCGACAGTATGAATCGCCTGGCCAAGCCTTGCCTGCGACTCGGCAGCCAGGGCGTCGGCTTCCTGCTGCCGCAGCACGGACTGCGTCTCCTGAGCCTGCGCCTGCACCAGCGCTGCCTGTGCCTCGTCGTAGTTTCCCTGCGCGACACGAAGCGCAGTCTGAGTCTGATCGACTTGCTCGACGGTTACATACTGCTTCGCCAGAAGCGGCTCAATGCGATTTACATTGTTCTTCGCAAGCTTGAGTTGCGCCTCGGCTGCTGTTAATGCGGCCTGCGCTCGAACCACGGTCGCCTTGGAAACATCGATGGTGCTGCCTGCTGTCTTAACTCCTGTAGACGATTGATGCAATCCCGCCTGCGCCGCCTCCACCGCGCTATGCTCTGCGGCGATTCGGCGCTCCTCATCGATGATCTGCTGCTCCAGAGCTTCCTGATCGGACAAAGCCTGCCGCAGCGCATATTGATAAGGTCGAGGATCTATCTCAAAGAGAAGATCGCCCTTTTTGATGTAGGCATTGTCTTTGACCGGCAACTGCACCAATAACCCGCTGACTTCCGGAGTGATCCCGATGTAGTTCGCTCTTACACTGGCATCATCTGTACGAGGATAGATATCCGTAAACAAAACGGCCAGCAATAACAACAGAACTGCGCCACCGACAACTCCAATGCCGATCCTGCGCCCAAGCCGCTTGCGCTTGAGAACATCATTTTCCGTATCAACAGTAGTCATACACGACCCCTAGCGAAAAAGGATGAGCCACATCAGGCAGGTGAGAAGAATAACTGCGCTTGGATAAAACAGAGCCAGCGGACCTACGTCCTGCTCAACCTTGTAGCGCACCAGCAGATACCGCACTCCGAAGATAAGAATCACGGATGTGGTGAGGCATATCATCCACACCGGGAAAAAAGACCCAAGAATATCCACCGAAGGCGCGCGGCTGCATCCACTGCAAATCAAGCTCACCGCAAACGTCGAGACGGCGACAACTAATTTTTTTGTTGTTGCCGTCATGTTCCTCTGGATCATGGCTTCGTACCATCCTGTGTTTGCGTCGCAGGCGGCTGCTTTCGCAAGAGATTCCCGGTAACAAATTCAAGGTCCACAGCCTGCAGGAAGAGATCCGAGCGGGCAGAAACTCCGGAAAGCCTTGCCTGCGCCAGTTGCCTCTCTGCCGTAACCACATCGATCAGATTCTTCACGCCGTACTTGTAAGCATCCAACGAAGCCGAATACGAAGAATTTGCCGATTCAAGCAGCGCCTGCGCCGCTTGCTGCTTACGCATTGCTGTACGAAAGCCGATATACGCCGTCCACACTTCGCGGGTAGCTTCATCGCGCTTCTCTCGCATCTCGTCCTGGGCTTCGCGACCTTTCGAGCGCGCAAGGGCCAGGGCATTTTTTCGGGCGCCACCATCAAAAAGCCGCCACTGGACGCCAAGCTGCACCGACCAGGTCGGCTCAGTTACCTGGCCCACTTTGCCGTAATCAACCGTTGGCCAGAGTGAAGTCTGCGCCCCGTTTGCGGAAAGTGCGAAGCTCGGCAAATACTCCGATTTCGCCTCACGCACCTCTTGTTCTGCGGCGCGTATCTCCGAGGCCTGGGCCATCAGGTCAGGACGGTCAGCGATCGCGCGATCGATCAGCGCGTCGATCGACATCGTGAGCACCTGCGGCAGTGGAGCCTTCTCTTGTCCGTCGATCGCAATGTTAGGCGAGGGCTCAGCTCCGACAGTCTCCGTCAGCAGAACACGGGCTATCTTCTCATCCCCGTCGGCCGACTCCATATCAAATACCGCCTGCGAAGTCTCGGCCCTCGCATTGAGGACATCCGGCAGCGTAGAGCGCCCATTTTTCAACTGCTCCTCTGCCGCGTCCTGGGTGGTCTGCGCAGTCTTAAGCGTCTCCTGGGCAGCAACGAGCCGCTCCTGCGCGGTGACCAGCTTGTAATACGCCGATGCCACACGAAATGCCACTTCCTGGTTCGCTCGAATGAAGTTTGCTCCCGCCGCTAGTTTCTCCGCAGTCGCGGCATCCACCTTTGCCTCTCGTTTCCCGAAATCGAAGATGAGGTAATCGAGAGTGAGTTCCGGCACCGCCGCCGGCACCTCCACCATCACATAGCCTCGCGGGGCAAGCGGCTCAGGAAAAGGCTCTATGGTTCGTTCATCCGCTAACGCAGCCAATCCTGAGAGAACAGGAAAATATGCGCTTCGGCTAATGCCCAGCCTGTCGGCGGCCTGCTTCGCCTGTTCCCATGCGATGTGCGTTTGAGGGTTATTCCCTTCGGCAATATCAATCAGTTCAGCAAGAGAATAAGTATGCGCGGGATCGAGCACAGCTTCCCGGTCGACCGGAACTGCGTGCCGCGCGCAATCAGCGGCAGAGGCAGGAGTCGTCGCGATCCCTGCGCATTGCCCGTGCGATTCGCGGGAAAAAATGCACCCAAAAACGAGCAGGATTGCGGCGAACCGCCAGATAACAAGCACGCGCGGCGAAGACTCGACCAGCCAGCAAAGCGACATGGGGCGTCGAAACATGAGTGAAGTCTGGCGTAACCTTTCACAATGCAAAGTTAGTCGAAAAAGAGATCCGGCTTTTCTGGTGTTGAACCTGGAGAGATAATTCTGTTTCCAACGGCATCGAAAGCGCGCCTGGACGCAGCCAAGACTACGCGTTTTCGATATAAGGTACCAGACTCACTCCCGGATGACATCATAAATACGTTTCGTGAGCGTTAGGCGGTTCCTTTCCCCATCGGCGGCATAGGCAATTTCGTCCATCAGGTCATGAATAATCTGAAGACCTCTTCCGCCTTCAGCGAGCGCCTCTCTGTTCAATGGCTCAAACTCAACTCTTCTCGTGCCATCCGTCAGGACTTCCGCCTCTTTGGTCGTCATAGGAGTTCCGTTGTCCCTGATCTCGAATATCACGCTATCTGTCCCAGTCCTGACTGCAACCTCAACCGCATGACCGGGCTCGCCATGATACGCATGCCGAATGACATTCGTCACCGCTTCGACGACACACAACTCGGCCTCATTCGAACGAGGACTGCCAAGCCCAAGATAGAAACAGATTCTGTTGATCGCAACAGCGAGCAGCGACACATCCTCGAGATCGCTATTGATGGAGAGCATGAGCCGTGGCACAAGAGCCCCCTTTGACTAAGAAAGAGCAGATACTGCTTCTTCCTGACTGCCATACATATGGAATACCTTATTCATGCGAGTCAACTTGAACATGCTCACCACGGCATCGCGAGCCCCACACAGAACTAATGCGCCATCGTCGCCGATGGCCTTGAGACAACCGATCAATGCTCCCAGGCCACTCGAATCGATGAAAGTCACGTCGCTCAAATCGAGAACAATCTTGCGGTTGCCCTTGTTCACATAGTCAATAATGCCCGCTTTGAAACTTGGCGCTATATCGGCCGTAACTCGGCTCGATAACACCTTCACCACCAATACGCTTCCGATTGCAATTTCGTCGAATTTCATAATCTCCTCCATTCTTTCCGAGCTACTCGCTATATCCCAGCCGATTCCATATCTTCACTGCCGCCGATCTTCCGCGATTTCAATAGCCAGCAGCGAGATGTCGTCTGCAAAGACCGGGCTGCACCAGTTCTTAAGCTCCGCCAAAAGACCTTCCAGCAATTCCTTCAACGGTTGCGATCCGCGCTCTCGAATATACGTCAACAACCTCTGTTCCCCGAACGCTTCACTCTGTTCATTCAGCCCCTCAGTCACCCCATCGGAATAGAGCAAAATCCGGTCGCCCCGGCGCACAGATAACTCGAAGAAGTCGAAATCAATTGCAGGCCAGAGTCCAATCGGCATGCCTCCGGAACCAATGATTTCGGGCTCGGCACCTTGTCTAATGAGGACCGGTCCGGGATGTCCCGCCTGCGCAATCTTCAACGTTTGATTGCGAATATCGAACATCCCGTAAATCATCGTAAAGTACCTGTCATCTTTGAATTGAAAGCGCCTATTCAATTCATGGACTGCATCTGCCGGAGATAAAACCTCCGATAATCCAGTCGCTCGGTTATAGCGTTTGAGAGGGCTTCCCTGCGTCGCATCGGGAGTAAGCATCATGCTCAAAGTTACCGAGAGCATTGCCGCAGGAACTCCATGCCCACAAACATCCAGAAGATAGAACCCTATCTTGGTGTCATCTAGAGAAAAGAGATTAAATATGTCTCCAGCAATATAACCCGATGGCTCCAGCCGCCATTCGCATTTGAGCCCGCGAACCTCTTGAGCCGGTTGAGGAAGAAGCCTCTGCTGCATCCAGGCCGCCGCCTTGAGGTCATCTTCCACCAGTTTGTGCGCCGACTGAAGCTGACCATTGATCCTGGCAAGTTCACGATTCTTGTCCGTAAGTCCCTGCTGAAGACTTAAAACCCGCGCACCTGCTCTAACCTTGACGCGGAACTCCTCGGGACTTATCGGCTTAACCAGAAAATCGTCCGCCCCCGCGTCCATCCCCTCGACAAGGTCGGACTTAGCTCCTTTGGAGGTGCAAAGGATGACATACACATACCAATCAAAATCAGCAGCGCGAATTCTCCTGCAAAGGTCTACTCCAGCCAAGTTCGGCATCAGCCAGTCGCTCACGACAAAGCTGATGTTACCCTCCTTAACCATCTGCCAGGCCAATTCACCGTCAGCGGCCTCCAGAACTTCGTGGCCCTGCACACTCAACAGCATCGAATGTATGCTGCGAGCGATCGGATCATCATCAACGAGCAGAATCTTCACGCCTTATCACATCCTGCCACTTCGGCGGGCAAGCCGGGATTGCTGCAACCGCAAGCAGGTGGCAGGACACTCCCGCCACATCACTTTTCGCCAGTCTTCACAACATGCGGAATCTGCCACTGCCAGGTACTTTGATATTTCTACGCGTATGCTTCGTTGGCTCCGTGGCTTTTCATGACCGTCGAAGAAAAGATATCCCGTCGCCTCGCAACTATGCAAGATGATTCCAAACTTCACAAATTACTATCGTTCGGCGAACAGCAATAATGGTCGAAAGGATCGGCCCGGCGAACCCATCTGCAGTACTCCGGATTCCTGATATTTGGCCCTGTACATTTCAGTTGCCGAGAGTATACTACCGTTTCGCAGTGAAAATTACCGATTACTCCCCCCGGAGTTTTCTCAAAGGTCGAGCGAAGTGACGAATGCTACACAGCCTCTCTGGAAATTACTCGGCGTTCTCTTCAAACCACATCCATGGCACGGTGTTTCTCCCGGTGAGCAGGCACCCGAAATCCTGCAGTGCTTTATCGAAGTGGTACCGTCGGACACTCTGAAATATGAGATAGACAAGGTTTCGGGATATCTGAAAGTCGATAGACCGCAAAAATACTCCAATATCTGCCCAGTACTATATGGTTTCGTTCCGCAGACCTATTGCGGAGAAGGCGTGGCTGCCTTTTCTTCTGAGAAGACCGGCCGTAACCTTCAGGGAGATGGCGACCCACTCGACATTTGCATTCTGACGGATCGGCCGATACAGCACGGAAACATTCTCGTCGAATGCATCCCGATCGGTGGTTTGCGGATGGTGGACGATAATGAGGCCGACGACAAGATCATCGCGGTCCTGAAGAGTGATGCTACTTATGGTTCCTGGAAGGACATCGCAAGCGTGCCCGAATCGATGCTCGATCGCCTTCGGCACTACTTCCTCACCTACAAGCAGGCTCCCGGCTCGACCTCGAGTGTATGCGAGATCACCCACACCTACGGCCGTGAAGATGCACTGGAAGTAATCCGCCGTAGTTTGAGTGACTACGACGCGAGATTTGGAGATTTGGAGCAGATTCTCGATGCAGCATTGAGCGTCATGAAGTAGACGCGCCTACTTCGCTTGCAGATCGAGATATTGCGCGAGACACTTCGCACACGCTTCGCCTGACACACTCAGGTTATTTCCTGGCCTCGCCCTGCGGGACAATTTCAATCACACGCATCATTTCACGATACTTTTCGTCATTCTTGTCCTTGATCGCATCGAAACGCTTTGACTGCTCGTCTTTTCTCGGATCGCTCGTGCGGGCATAGAGTTGCAGCAGACCGAAATTTGCAGCATAACTGTCAGGATCGAGTTCGATAGCCCGGCTGAGCTCGGACTCTGCTTCAGCATATTTCTTCTTCGAGACGTACACCTGACCAAGTTCTGCCAGCACCTCCGGTTGATCGGCCTTCAATGCTAAAGATCGGGATAATTCAGCGGCGGCTTCCTCCAGGTTTCCCTCTTGCCGCGCAATTCGGCCAAGGTAGTAATGCGCCGTGGCAGCCGTGCCATCATCATTCGCCGCCTGCTTCAACCAACTCGATGCATTCTCAAACTCCCGTGCCCGAAAATAAGTCGTTCCCAACTCCAGGATGCCCGCAGTATCTGCCGGTCGTAGTGCGTGATACTTTTCCAGATAAGGGAGGGCCTCGGTTGGGTCCTGCGCATACGACGAGACCGTCCCCATGGCGAAGTTGTACTGCGGATTCTCTGGCGCGAGTTTGACCGCCTCTCCCAGAACCTTACGCGCCTCGCCCAGCAGATTCAGCTTCAGGCAGATTGCGCCAAACTGATACGCAAGACTCGCATCCTGAGGCCGCAGATCGCGCGCGTGAGCCAAGTATCCTAGCGCTCCTTGGTAGTCTTTTTCCCCCTGCGCCAGGCTGGCCAAATCCACGAGCAGCCCCTCGGATGACGGGTCCTTGTCATACGCGAGTTCCAGCGTAGTGCGTGCCAGTTTACTCTTTCCGTCCATCTCCTGCGCCAGACCCTTAGCACGCAACCCTTCGGCTGAGAGTGGGCGGACTCCTGCGACCGCAGCAAGAGTCGACTCCACCAGATCCCCACGCTGCGCCGTGAGCAGCGTCGGGGCAATCTCCAGCGCAGTCTGTTCCGTCAATCCGGGATTTGAAACCAAAGCTGCTGCGGCGCGATCCGCCGCCTCTTTATCTCCTAGCCCCGCTTCGTCGGCACAGACCAAAGCCTCCTCTCCTGCCTGGCGGCGATCTTCAGCGCTCATCTTCATCACTCGATCAAGCGAGCGTTGATAACTCTTCGCCCACATGAGAAGCACTGCCGCATTGTAGTTTGCCTCCGCATTGGCAGGCTCCATCTGAAGTGCCTTCTCGTAGACACGAAGCGCTTCCTCTTGTGCCTTTGAATCGCCGGCAACATCCTGCATCATCACTCGGCCAAGATTCAGGTAAGCGCTCACCAGCTTTGGACTATGCCGTATCGCCACCGAAAACGCCTTCTTCGCGCGATCAGCATGCCCCTGCTGAATCTCCACCACTCCCAACAGATTCTCAATGCCTCCATCCGCCGGAAACTGCCTCGTTGCGTTGGCGATCAATTCCCGGGCGCCATCCAGATCGTTCTCCTTGATATGCTCCTGGATCGACAGCACTGTTTGCCGGTATGATTGGCCACTGCCTTGCGCGACCACAGCCGGCAAGAGGACCGCAACCCCAAACAAGGGCAGGACGATGCGGAGCGTTGCTCTCAAACGTGTAATTGCAGCGAGCAGCACGCGCTCCCGGCAGCGTGTTGGCACTATCCGTTGCCCCCTCGCAACCAATAAACTATCCATCATGATGTCACGGAACGGTAAGATGCTTTTCGGCTCCCTTTTCGTTCTTTCTCTCTTCCATCGCCTTGCACTGCCGATTTATTGCCAATCAATTCCATCTACGATGGACGAACCCGCTCCGACAATTTCCCCTGCATCTTCGCTTGGACTGATGCCCGAACGAGCTGCGAAGTTGAGCAATGCAGTATCTGCTCGCGACTATGTGACCGCAGAAAAACTTCTCCTTGAGGAAATTCAACGCGATCCCCACTCGCTTCGCACGGCTCACCTGCTCGACTTTGCTGGCGACATCTATTTCCTCAACTCAGACTACCTCAGCGCCGCCATCGCCTGGAAGAAGTCGGAGGCGATCACCCCGCTTGCGCCATCGCTTCGCTTCTCGCTGGCCATGGCTTACATTCGCATGGGGTATCCGGACTGGGCGCGAACCGTCCTCGTATCGCTCGCCGCTCAGCAGCCAAAAGAAGCCCTGTATCCGTACTGGCTGGGTCGACTTGATTACGATGCGCAACACTATGCCGATGCAATTCAGAACTTTCAAAGAGCCGTGACTTTATCACCCACAATGGCGCGTGCCTATGACAACCTCGGACTCTGTTACTACTCCCAAAACGAAAACGCATTGGCCGTCGACAATTTCAGGAAGGCCATCGAACTGGATCGCGGTTCGCAGCATCGCTCGCCATGGCCATACTTGAATCTAGCCGTAACGCTGCAGTCGCTCAACCAGCTCAAAGACGCCGAAGCGAATCTGCATGAGGCTCTCAGAATCGATACGCAGCTCGCGCCGGCACATTATCGCCTTGGAAGCGTCCTTGAGGATATTGGGCGCCTGGATATGGCCGTCGACGAACTCCAAAGGGCATCAGCGCTCGACAATCGTTACGCTGAGCCACATCTGGCCCTCGCGCGTATCTATAAAAAGCTTGGCAAGGCGGACGCCGCCCAACAAGAGGTTCAGGCGTATCTCAAATTACATTCGAACTCAAACAGCGGCTCGGCCCCTGCCGCACCGTCAAGACCATAGCTGCAAACCCGCGTATCCGCAGTTGGATTAACTTCCCATTCGCGCCGCGCGATGAAGACTTCCGCAAAGAGAAAAATGCCACTCTGCCGGACTGGTTTGTCCGCCGAGTGGCATCTTGCCAGATTTCCCCGAAACGAATACGCCTAGAACTCCAGACGCCCTGCGAACTGGATCGTACGCGGCGTTGATACCGAACCGTTCCATTGACCAAACTGGGCATCGCCTACCGTCGTGTTAAAGGCGTAGGACGCGCCGGTGTTGTTGCCTTGGTTGACAAAGTAGTGGTTATTGAACCCATTGAAGAAGTTTGCGGTCAATTTGAAAGCAATCTTCTCCCCAAGTTTCGTGTCTTTCGTTAAAGACCAGTCCGTATCACGGAAGTTAGGCCCGTAAATCGTCGTTACACCGGAGCCATAGCCCGTGTATCCAAACTTGGAGAAGTTTGTTTCGGGCTCGAAGGCATTCGGATTGATGTATTGTCCACCGTTCTTTGTTGGATCGAAGCCATTGCGGCCGTGAATCAGCACCTGCTGACCGGGAAGAATTCCGGGCAGGCAGCCTTGACGAGTCTGGCTCACCACATTGCAACTATTCGAGTGGAATGAGAACGGCATGCCGTATTCATACCGTGTAATCGGGGCGATCCTCCAACCACTGGCAACGCTGGTCAGCGGTCCTGAATTCAGGAATCGCTCTCCGCGTCCGAATGGAAAGGCATACACAAAGGCGAGCGAACCGGTGATCGGGGTGTTGTCCTCGGCCAGGGCGCGCAGCGGCTTGATGTTGAAGGGCGAGAACATCTTGTCTCCGCCCGATCCGTCATTACCAGATTGCGTGGTGTCGGTTGCGTCGGTGTACATCTTGGAGAGAGTCAAAGATCCGAGGACATAGAAGTGATCTCTGAAGCGGCGTTCCACTCGGCCCTGGAAGGAGTTGTAGATTGAGTTGCCATGTCCTTCATTCTCTCCCTGAAGATTACCGCAATACTGCGGGTACGGTAACAGGGCTTGCGCGAGTGTAGGAGTGCAATTCAGAAGCTGCCCAGCCCAGCCGGCGTACGGCTGCTGACTGATGCCATTCTGTGCGAAGACAGTCGGGCCATCATAGCCGTTCGCAGCGACAGTTGCGTTGTAGTTGGCCTTAAGCACGGTGTCCAACACCTGTGTCCCGTTGGCGCCGATAACCGGCGTCGAAGCAAGAGTGTTGAAGGTCCCAGTGAAGGGATCGATGACATTGATTGGACTCTTGTCCGAGGGCAGGTGTGTGCCCTTCGTCCCCACATAGGAGGCGCTCACAAAGAAGTTGTTCGGCAACTCTCGCTCTACGGTAAGGTTCCACTGCGACGAATACGGACGGCGGTTAGCGTCCTCTGGACGGTAAAGCGGCGATATTCCGTTGTCCGCACCGGAAGAAATATTTGAAGTTGATGCTGGAACAAACGGAGTAAAGCCGGTATGGCTAAGATACATCTGTGGCTGTTGAGCCGTGGTACCTGCCGAGGTCCCGACTCCTATCTGCGATACCTGAGCATCCGTGTTGAAGCCGTCGAGGCTCATACCGCCGCCCCAGCCCGGATAGAATGCTTGCCCGTAGTAAATGCCATAGCCTGCTCGAACAACCGTCTTACCGGCCTGATCCAGAGAGTACGAAAAACCGACGCGGGGCGAGAAGTTGTAGAGGTCCAGATTCTCCGGATAGCGGGCTCCAAAGCTGGCGCTGCCGTATCCGTTGCCCGCAAAGGCCAACCGACCAGGCAGACACGTTGTCGAGCCATTCACCGTGTTGCACGCATCAGGATTGGCGCCGTTCGGATCGAAGAACGAGAAGTGGTTGTTCTTGTCTTCCGAGGGAGCGATGTAATCCCAGCGAATGCCATAGCTGAAGGTAAGCCTCGGAGTGGCGCGCCATGCATCCGAAATGTGAGCCGCCGAGCCAAACTGGCGGGGATAAGTGCTCTTGACATTCACGAACTCCACACTCGCGGAGGACGTTGCGCCCAACATGAAGGCGAGCATGTCGTCACCCGAATTCGTGCCTGCTATGCCGGTAGTGCTCTGAGAGAAACCAAATGTGCCGCCTTGATTCGTGGCGTTGCGAATGTTGCCGCCCGCATTCCGCCATTCGTAGCCGAAAGTGAAGGTGTGTTTGCCCCTAACGTACGTAACCACATCGTTCAGTGCCCATGTCGGGCGTTCTGTTCTACTGTTACCGGACGCGCCATAATTGTCGCCAAGCTGCGAGTACTGGCTGAAAGTGAATTCCGGCAGATCGCCATTCGCCACACCCGCGACTGTTGGCAGGTTCGAACCCGCGTTCAGCGCATAGTAGCCTTCATTGCGATTCAAATAACCAAAAGTGAAGTGGTTGGTAAGGACAGGCGAGAAAGTGTGCTCCCAGTTAAGACGCGACACCGGTGCATTCTCGGGACTGGCCGGCTGTGCCGTGGATAAGGCCTTCGGTAACGACGTGTTGAGGTTGGGCTGGGAATACTGCCGCCAGTAGGTGAAGTAGAAGTGATCGCTGTCCCGGAAGCTGAAATCCTCGCGCGTCATGTACACGTTTTCAGCGTTGGTCAACGAGCCTTGCCCGCCATTGCTCGGCAGATAGTTGTTTAGTTCGTTGTTGTTGGTTGGTGTCGGCATGGCGGCGACCCACGCCTTCGCGATCGGATCTTCGATCTGCGACCAAATCGATGGATCAATGATGTTCTGGGAGATCTGTTGACCGGAATAGTTGTACAGAGGATTCGTCCGGTCCATCACAACAGGGTAGTAGAGCGGGATCAGGTTGCCGCTGCTGTCCTTGTAGTTACTGAAGTTGCCTTGTCGAGCATTCAAGGAAGCAATGGACAAGGGCGTTACAACGGGCGCACCATGGTCCTGATATGCCTCCCAGTTGAAGTAGAAGTATGCCTTCCTGGACGAATTCGCGCCGTGCAGCCATGGAAGATAGACAGGTCCGCCAATATTCGCCCCGTAGTTATTTTCCTTGTCCTTCGGCTTGACAACATGACCATCCACAACCGTGGCCCCATATTGGGTCGCATTCAATTTGTCGTTGCGGAGGTATTCAAAAGCAGCGCCATGAAACTGCTCGCCGCCACCCTTGCTCTGGACGATAAGTTGCCCCGATGTAGTGGCCCCATACTGGGCCTCGTAATTGGCCGTCAGCACATGGACTTCGCTCACCATATCCGGGGACATCTGGAAATCTTCGTAGAGAGAAACCATGCCACTCTGGTTCATGAAGCCTTCGGTCATGGTTGCGCCGTCCAGCAGCGCTTCATCGCCTGTCACCATGCCGCCATTGACACGAGCTTCATATGCGTTTCCGCTGCTGCCCGTCGAAACACCGGGCATCAAGAGCGCGAGGCCGATCGACGAACGTGGCATGCCCGAAATGGTGAGCGGCATATCCTTCAGCGTCTCGGGGCTTACACCGCCCTCAAGCGTCGGGTTTTCATAATTGATGAGCGAGGCGTCGCTCGTCACCGTAATGGTCTGGTCAGACTTGCCGACCGTCAGGTGAACATCCACGCGTGCCACCTGGTTCAGCGCTAGTTCGATTCCCTTTTGCAGGGTTGATTCGAAGTTCGGCGCAGATATCGACAGGTTGTAGGTACCTGGCGTCAGGTTGCGAAATGTATATTCGCCCTGGGCGTCCGCTTCACCATTAGCTTCGAATCCAGTTGCCTGGTTGGTAATCGTCAGCTTCGCGCCTGGGATAGCCGCATTGCTCGGGTCCGTCACCGTTCCACTGAGAGAGGCATTGGTATCCTGCCCAAAACTCATGTTGGTCATTGACAGCAGAAACGCTCCAAGAATTGCCATTCTCACGTACCGGCTAATTCTTGATAAGTTATCTCGCATCATGTCTCCTTCAAGATCGAACTTTTCTTGTGTTTTCATTGCCCTCATTGAAGAGGTGCTTGCATTGCATTAGTCACCGTTTACGGCGAGTTGGCATTCGCCCGCAAGCGTGAACGTCCACGCTCGCGAGCAAGCAGAGACCTTCGCGAGGCGAGTCTTGCCTCGGAGCGGACCCCTGGATGAATTGGCGTTCTCGTCGTGCTGGTTGACGTATTGGTTAAGCGGCTGTTGTCTCTCTATCCGGGTTAGCGCAACTGTTTGGTCTATCTGACTGCATTCTTTATTTGCGGAAACCACTCCCGGTCAGCAGAATGGAATCGTTTACTTTTCTATCGACCCGAATGGTTCTATCGTTATTCGGCACGACTTAAAGTTCACAGATAAATCGACAGAAACACTATTGCACTGCCAAGACGGCTGTCAACATCTTTCTTCAACGAGCATTGTTTGCTATTCTTCCGACACTTGTTATGCCTGTTGCCCGCGATCATAGATCTTCACTTTTCAGACTGGACCTCTCGCCAGATTCTTGGCCGGCAACGGAGCAGAAATGCCTTCCGAGTGTAATTTCCTTTCCGCCGCTAAATTGCCTTTTGCCGCCCGCCCACTGCAATCCCGGGCCCCATCTCAGGCTGCAATCTGACCGGCAACGTTCACGGTCTGGAACGGCGAAAATATGGCACAAATAACGCGCCGGGCCTTTCTCGCAACATTAGGAGCCGGAATCGCCAGTCTCAACGCGCCTAGAGCTTTCTCCCAAGCCACCGCCGCGGCTCCCGGGTTGTTCCGTTCTATAGCGCCATCGCAATCCGGCGTAACCTGGACGCACTCCAATGGCCGTTCCCCAGCTTATTACCTGCCCGAAACCACCGGCGCCGGCTGCTCTTTCCTTGATTACGACAACGACGGCTGGATGGACATCTACCTTGTCAACAGCGGCGAGTGCGACTTCTTCACGCCAACCGCTCCTTTACGCAACGCCCTCTACCGCAATAACCGCGACGGAACGTTTACTGACGTAACCGTGAAGGCAGGCGTTCCGGGCGCCGGGTACGGCATGGGCGTGGCGGTCGGTGACTTCAACAACGACGGGCATCCGGACATGTTCGTCACCGGATACAACCGCTGCATCCTATACCGCAACAACGGCGACGGAACCTTCACTGACGTGACAGAGAAATCCGGTATTGTCACACCCGGCTGGGCTTCGAGCGCCGTCTGGTTTGACTACGATAATGATGGCCTCCTCGATCTCTTCATCTGCCGTTTCGTCGAGTTCGCCAAGCCAGACAACAAATTCTGCGGCAATGAGAAGACCGGCAATCGCTTCTACTGCATTCCCAGCGTCTATCCGCCTGCGCCGAGCTGGCTCTTCCACAATAACGGCGATGGAACATTCACCGATGTCTCCGCACAAGCCGGCATTGCTTCCATTCGTGGCAAAGCCTGGGGAGCCGTCGCCACGGACATCAACAACGACGGCTGGATGGACCTCTTCGTTGCCAACGACACTGTGCAGAACTTCCTCTTCGTCAATCACGAGGGCAAATTTCGCAACGAAGGCCTCGAATCCGGAGTCGCCTACAGCGCCGACGGCCGCGCCCGCTCAGGAATGGGCGTCGATTCCGCAGATCTCGATCAGGACGGCTGGCAGGATCTCTTCGTCACCAACGTCGATCAGGAGATGGACTCCCTCTACCACAACAACCACGACGGAACCTTCGACGACCTCGCAGCTTCGTCCGGCCTGGGCAGCGCCACCCGCGCCATGAGCGGCTGGGGCATGCGCTTCTTCGACTACGACAACGATGGCAGTCTCGACCTCTTTATCGCCAACGGACACCCCGACGACCAGATCGAAACCCACTCCGCAAGCGTGACCTATCGCGAGCCGTTATTGCTTTTCCACAACAACGGCAAGAGCCTTCAGAACGTCAGCTCCCTAGCCGGCCCCATCTTTCACGACCAATTCGCAGCTCGCGGCCTGGCCACGGGCGACTTCGATAATGACGGAGCCGTCGACGTCCTCGTCTCCGTCAACAACGGAGTGCCCATCCTGCTGCGCAACGAAGCCGCACACGGCAATCACTGGATCGGCGTTCGGCTAGTCGGCACGAAATGCAACGCCGACGCCATCGGCGCCCGCGTCTCCTGGTCCGCGGGCACGCTCAAGCGCTCGCTACTCAAGACCGGCGGCGGCAGCTACCTTTCCAGCCACGATCCGCGCATCGTCCTCGGCCTCGGCTCAAACACAATCCTCGACCACCTGGAAATCCACTGGCCCAAACCAAGCACACACATCGACACCTTCACCAATCTCGCCGTTGATCGCTACATCACAATCGTCGAAGGTCAGGGCATCCGGGTCTGAGCAAGCTGCGACGGCGTCAGTTTTGCTCACCGCTCCAAAGGGACTGCGACACGTCCTCCGCCTTATCTACAATTCTTCCGAGGGAGGCTTTCAATTGGTGCGACCTTGATGTAATCGTATACAATTCGATTCCGCTTGAAAGTCGAAGCTGAGATGACAGATACACAGCGATCCTGTGTCTGACAGTGCGACATTTCCCAACCATATGGAGAATAGTGATGCAAAAGAGCTGGCTGCGCAATGGGGTATTAGCAACCGTTAGCGTTTACGCCCTTGCGGTGTCTTGTTTCTTATTCGGCTCGGTTTCAGGACATGGGCAAAGCCTCACCGGGCGCTGGATGGTGGTTGCCAAGCCTCTGGATAACGGCGAACAACCGAAATCACTCATAGAACTGAAGCAGAATGGCAACGAATTGACCGGCACCATGAAGAACTTGGACTACACCGTGCAAATGAAGGGCACAGCGACAGGAAGCCACTTCGAGCTCTTTGCCGCATGGAGCGCCACGAGGCCATTTCTCGTCGGCGACCTGGTCAACGGCGAGTTGCACGGCATCGAGCGCGGTCATCACAATCTGGTCGCTACTCCCGCCGCTGCGACCGTAGATATTCCCTCCGTGAGCTACATTGAACCTCCGCCGCTGCAAAAAGTGCCCGGCAACGATCTGGCCAAAACTCCGCCGATGGGCTGGAATAGCTGGAACCTTTTTGCTGGAAAGATCGATGACCAAACCGTCCGTACTATGGCCGACGCGATGGTATCCAGCGGAATGCGCGATGCAGGCTACATCTACGTCAACATCGACGACACCTGGGAAGGCGTACGCGACGCGCAGGGCAACCTGCAATCCAACCACAAGTTTCCAGACATGAAGGCTCTGTCCGACTATGTCCACTCCAAAGGACTGAAATTGGGCATCTACTCTTCGCCCGGACCGCGCACCTGCGCAGGTTATCCCGCCAGCTACGGTCACGAGGAGCAGGATGCGAAGACCTTCGCCTCCTGGGGCATTGACTACCTGAAGTACGACTGGTGCAGCGCCCGAAATATCTACAAGAACGATGCGCTGCAACCCGTCTATCAGAAGATGGGTGCGGCCCTCAAATCTACTGGCCGTCCCATCGTCTACAGCCTGTGCGAATACGGCTGGGGCAACGTTGAAAAATGGGGCACCGAGGTCGGCGGCAATCTCTGGCGCACAACAGGCGACATCCGCGACGAGTGGTCGAGCATGATCGGCAACGTGGAGCAACAGGTGCCCACGGCGCCCTATGCCGGCCCAGGTCACTGGAACGACCCTGACATGCTAGAAGTCGGCAACGGGCATATGACCGACGACGAATACCGCTCCCACATGAGCCTATGGGCGCTCACAGCCGCGCCCCTGCTGGCCGGCAACGACGTGCGTGACATGACACCTGTCACCAAATCAATCCTTTTAAATAAGGAAGTCATCGCCGTCGATCAGGACTCCCTGGGCAAACAGGCCTCGCCCATCAAGAACGGCGACCTTGAGACCTGGGTCAAGCCAATGGCCGATGGCGGCGTCGCAGTCGGTGTCGTCAATCTCGGAGCTACCCCATCCGACGCGACCATCCATCTGACCGATCTGCACCTGAACCGTGTAAAAAAAGCACATGACCTGTGGGCGCACAAGGACGTAAAGTTCACAGGCGGAGCGTATTCAGCTCCCGTGCCTTCGCATGGCGTCTTGCTGCTGCGAGTAAATTAGAAACGCGCGCGATATGCAGCCAATTGCCCATGAGACTGACACTCCAATTCATCACAGTTTCGGATGCAAGCGATCCTGCATATCGCCGCATATATACCCGCACGTACCATAAATCAATCCCTAACCTAACTGAGGTGATTCCCCGTGATTGATCGTCGACAGTTGCTTTCCATGGCCGCACAAGGCGCAGTGCTAGTAGGAGTTCCAGCAGTTGGACAAACAGCAGTCCGTGCAGGAGCGCAAGAGCTTTCCAAGGAAGCCCTCGCAAACTCCGGCATCCTCAACGTGAAACACTTCGGGGCCACCGGCGATGGCCAGACGATCGATACCGCAGCCATCAATCGCGCCATCGAACATGCGGCAACCGCAGGCGGCGGCACAGTCTATTTCCCCGCAGGAACCTATCTAAGCTACTCCATCCACCTGAAGAGCTTCGTCAGCCTCTATCTCGACCAGGGCGCAACCATCCTCGCAGGCTCCACGCCACTCGAAGGCACGGCGACCGGAGGCTACGATGCAGCCGAGCCCCAGAATCCTGACTGGAACGCCTTTCAGGACTACGGCCACAATCATTGGCATAACAGCCTGATCTGGTGCGAGAACATTCATGACTTCTCCATCCTCGGCCCGGGACTGATCTGGGGCAAAGGCCTGAGCCGCGGCCACTCCAACGACACCGACCTGCCCGACACCACCAAGCCCGGCGTTGGCAACAAAGCCATCGCGCTCAAAAACTGCTACAACGTAATCCTTCGCGATTTCTCGATCCTCAGAGGTGGCTGGTTCGGCGTCCTCGCCACAGGCGTCGATAATCTCACCATCGACAACCTCAAAATCGACACCAACCGCGATGGCATCGACATCGATTGCTGCCGCAACGTCCGCGTCTCCAACTGCACCGTAAACTCCCCCATCGACGACGGTATCTGCCCCAAGAGTTCCTTCGCCCTCGGCTACCCGCGCCCGACCGAAAACCTCACCATCACCAATTGCTACGTGACCGGCGGATACGAGATCGGTTCCGTGCTCGACGGCACCTGGAAGAAAGGGACAATTCGAATTCCCACCGGCCGCATCAAGCTCGGCACCGAGTCCAACGGCGGCTTCCGCAACGTCACGATTTCGAATTGCGTCTTTGAAAGCTGCCAGGGCTTCGCACTGGAGTCCGAAGATGGCGCATTGGTCGAGGACGTCACCTTCACCGGCATCACCATGCGCGATATTCGCAGCGCTCCCACGTTTCTGCGTCTCGGCACGCGCATGCGCGGTCCACGCGATGCAAAGCCCGGTGTGATGCGGCGCGTGATCCTCAGCAACATCACCAGCTCCGGCGCATCCCAGTTGCCCTCCATTCTCAGCGGCGTCCCGGGATACCAGATAGAAGACATCAAGATCAGCGATGTCTTCCTGCAACAAGCAGGCGGCGGCAACGCCGAGATGGCCGCACGCAAGCCGGAAGAGCGCGAAACCGCCTATCCCGACCCAGAGATGTTCGGCGCTCTGCCCGCCACCGGCTTCTTCCTGCGCCATCTGCGCAATCTGGAGATGAGCAACATCGAAATCGCTACGCTTCAGCCTGACCAACGCCCGGCATTCGTGCTGGTCGACGTCAACGGTGCCGATCTATTCCGTTTGCGTTTGCCCCGCCCCGTATCAGGCCCGGCATTCTCACTGAAGCAGGTCACCGACTTCCGAGTCTTCGGCAGCCAATTTCTGCGCGACCAGGCCATTTCCAAAGCGGAAGAGCAAACGATCGAGAATTAGCCTGATCGCACTCACTAAGCCGAAGCAATTGCCTTTGGGTCAATGCCGCGCAAGAGAAACGGAGCTGCTCTCTATCCTGAGAGCAGCTCCGTTTCCGTGACGGCGTCAATACTTGAGCGTACGTCGAATACAGTCTGAACCGAAAGCGTCTTCAGTGTAGGTGATTCCATAGTCGGAAGGAACCAAAATGCGCCAATTGCGGCGTACCTACAATTGCCATGGAACTCAACCGGCCACGCAATCGTAGGAACATTGCAGGGATCAATCCGCTTCGACCGCGTCCATTTGTGAACAGTTATTTCCAGGATTGGACAGTACGAATTGCGGTCGAGGGCGAAAGTGACGTCCGGCTTTTCATTCCATGAGATTTAACGGATAAGAAACTGGAAGGATAATTGCTCCTGTAATTACTCAGCCTGAGCTCATTGAGGAGTTCCCCATGCAGAAATTGCTTTTCGATCTTCGCTTTGTCACGCGCCAATTGGCGAAATCGCCTGGATTCACCATCACGGCGATACTCATGCTCGCGTTTGGCATCGGTGCGACGACGGCGATCTTCTCCATCGTCGAGGCAGTGCTGCTGCGGCCACTTCCCTTTCCAGATTCGGAGCGGGTAATGGTGTTGTCAGACCGGCTGGCTGGCGTGAACGTTGGCGGCAGCAATGAAGTCGGCGTGACCGTGCCGGACATCCGGGCATACACCCGAGAGACGCATGGCTTTACCGCACTGGGCGGGTACCAGGGCGCGGCATACGAGTTGTCCGGAATAGGCGAGCCGGCGCAGGTGAATGCGTCGCGTCTGACGGCGGGAGTTTTCTCTGCGCTCGCAGTGAATCCGCAACTCGGGCGAGTCTTCACGGCAGACGAAGACGAGCATCACCAGCAGGTCGCGGTGCTGAGTTATGCAACCTGGGTGAACCGTTTTCATCGCGACGCGAAGATTCTCGGAACCAAGATTCTGCTGGATCGTAAACCGTATCTCGTAATCGGTGTCATGCCGCGCAACTTCGAGTTTCCACTCGTGGCCGGTCAACTCAACCGTTCGGAACTCTGGGTTCCAATGAGTTTCACGGAGCCGGAATTGACGCCTGCCTCGGCTGCAAACTGGAGCTACCAGATGGTGGGGCGGCTGAAGCCGGGCCTTACAGCCAAACAGGCCGAGAGCGACGCGGAGACAGTCGCGCAGGAGATCATGCGCAACTACCCGGCGATGATGGTGAACCTGCACATCAGCGCGATGGTGCGGCCCCTGCAGGAAGACACAACAGAGCAGACGAAGCCGCTGTTGAAAACGCTGTTTCTTGCAGTCGCGGTCGTGCTCCTGATTGCGTGCGCAAACTTGGCGGGATTGATGCTCGTGCGTGCCATCCGGCGGCAACGAGAGGTCGCCGTGCGGCTGGCGCTAGGTGCGAGGGCGTCGGCGCTCCTGCGTCAGGCGATCCTGGAGAGCCTGCTGCTGAGCCTGAGCGGAGGAGTGCTCGGATTGACGATGGCTGCGGTGGCGCTTCGTGTGGGCAAGAGTGTCCTTCCTGAAAGTTTGCCACGGATCAGCGAAATTGGACTGAACTGGAATGTCGTGGGGTTTGCGCTGGCTCTCGGTGTGGTTACGGGCCTGGTATGCGGCCTGGCCCCTGCGTTTGCGGCGCTGCGCACTAATGTCAACGCGCACCTGAAAGAAGGCGGCAGGAGCGGGTCGGAAGGCGGAGGTCACGCGCGGTTGCGGTCAACGCTCGTGGTGACCGAGATTGCAATTGCGCTTGTCCTGCTGACGGCCTCTTGCCTGCTGCTAAGCAGCTTCGAAAAGATGCGGTCGGTCGACCTTGGGTTCCGGCCTGAGCATGTCACCACAGCTTCGTACTCGCTTCCGCAGAAGCAGTATGAGAAGCAGTCACAGGTAGATACATTCAACCGCGAACTGCTGAGACAGTTGAATCAGCTGCCCGGAGTGACCACAACGGCGCTGACCAGCCTGTTGCCAGCCGGAGGCAACAATAACAATCAAACATTCGTAGTGGAAGGGTATGTACCGCCCAAGGGGGCGGATATGAACCTGGCGACCGTATCACAGGTTATGGGGAATTTCTTCCCTGCGATGGGGATTTCACTGATCCGAGGGCGCTTCTTTACAGAGTCGGACCGGCACGGCACACAACTCGCGCTGATTGTGAATCACAAGCTGGCGGAACATTACTGGCCCGGCCAGGACCCGATCGGGAAACGATTGCGCATCGGGACACAAGAGATGCAGACCCCATGGCTGACGGTGGTGGGGGAAGTAGCGGATGTCAAGCTTACCTCGCCGGATGACCCCTCGAAAGAGCAGTACTACATACCAGTGGACCAGGCAGAGGATGACGCAGGCTCGCTCGCCTCCCCTGCTACCGATCTGAATGGAAACGGCGGATTTATCGTGCTCCGGTCCTCCCTTCCGGCAGAGCAGATGGAGAATGCGTTGCGGTCGTCGGTCCGGTCTATCGATCCACAGTTACCGCTGACGCAGGTACAGACCATGGAGCAGGCTGTTTCGCAAAGCGAGGCTCCGCGACGCTTCAACACAATTCTTATCGGCAGCTTTGCCTTTGCTGCGGTGCTGCTCGCGGTCCTGGGGATCTACAGCGTCATCTCGTTTACCGTGGCATCGCGGGTGCAGGAGATGGCAATCCGCATGGCGCTTGGATCGCAGCGGGCAGCAATTGTGCGACTAGTTCTGCGGTCGGGTACAAAACTGGCTGTGATCGGATGCGTACTCGGTTTAGGAGGGGCCGCCGCCGCATCGCAGCTCATGCGGTCGCTTCTCTTCGATATGAGCCCATTCGATCCGTTTGCTCTGTCGGCAGCCGCAATCGCTGTGTTACTGCTGGCTGTCGCGGCTTCCGGACTTCCCGCGCTCCGAGCCGCGTCGATTGATCCTATCCGGGCGTTGCGAGGGGAATAGAGCCAATTCACAGATTCAATCGCAACAATCGAATCCAGGACACGGGAAGTCCGCTCTACTTCCTGCCTGTCAGCCCGCGAATGATCTCTGCTTCACGCTCGCGGTAGGGCGTTCCGTCGGCGTGGAAGACATCGTGAAACCAGATAGTCGGCTGCTCGTTCACGTAGGGATGTTGCCAGGAGTCCCAGGGCAGGTAGGTCTGGCTCTTGCCCGCGACCAATCCCCAGTTGATTGCTCCAACGTGGTGTTGATGGGCGATGGGAAGAATCGTGTCGAAGGTGCTGCCTGCGCCTCGGGCCATGTACTCGGTGCATATAAGTGGGCGATGGAACTGTTCGAGCAATTTGACATGCTGTTCGAAGTCTTCTGGCCAGCCATAGTTGTGAAAGCTGATGACGTCTGATTGCTCGATCTGGATGCGCGCCATAGGTGGCATAGCGGCCAGTGAACTCCAGTCACCATGCCAGAGGCCGCTGGTGAGCGGCTGTGAGGGGTGTGCGAAGCGTGCCCACGCAAAGACCTGTGGAACCAGACCGAGGATGATCTCGTTCTTGTTTTTGGGATCACCCTTGCCGTAGGAACTGCCATTGCCATTATCCGGCTCGTTCCAAACGTCCCAGGCGAGAATGCGTGAATCGTTGGCAAAAGCCCCAACGACGCCCTTCACGTAACGCTCGAGACGCGGGTACTGCGTTGGATCGGCGAGAATCTCCGCGCCGGGAGCCTGCACCCAACCGGAGTTATGAACGCCGGGGATGGGCGGATGCTGAGGGCCGAGTTTCGGCAGCGGATCCCAGCAGGAATCGAAGAGGACAAACACAGGCCGAATATGATGACGCGCAGCAATAGTCAGGAAGACGTCAATGCGATGTTCGAAACCCTTGGGATCCTGTTCCCAGACGAGGTTATGCAGAAAGACCCGCATCGTGTTCATGCCGATGCCTTCCGCCCAGCCAAGCTCGCGATCTATTGTCGTGGGGTCGAAGCTGTCTGCCTGCCACATTTCCAGTTCGTTGATAGCGGTCGACGGCAGGAAGTTAGCGCCGACAGGCCACGCCTGCTGACTGTACCACTGATTGGCCTTGTCTTCTGTCCATCTCGCTCCCTGGCTTTGTGCCAAAACACAAACCGACAAGAGCAAGCCGCACATCCAAATGATATTGCGATGACTGCGGCGAACCTCTCGAAATCCCATCCTTGGCATAAGTGTTACCTCTCATCAGTCTTCTTCGGATACTCTGGTTGCCGTCGCAAGTCATTTGCCGCGCACCGAAATTACCATCATGCCTGCGTGTCGGAGCCCAAGCTCGTTTTTGTATTTACCTGCGCATTCAATGCAGTCGCAAGTGAACAATTTAGCACGAACAGAGCGACTCGCTTCAACGCGCTTCTCCACGAGTTGCATCCACGTCTGAACTCGCGATGCCGTTCAGGCGTCGCCACTTTTCCGTAAGTTGTTTATCGGACAAAGCTTTGATGAAAACACCGCCAACTACGCTCCGCGCCTGAAAGCCGATCTGCTTGCCAGTCTTGGTGTCATACCAATCCGTCAGCGGAACCCGGCTGGGAGTTTCATTGATCCACTGATAAATAGGGTCCATGAGCGCTTTGAATTGTTCCGGACTCGAAGTCAGCGTCGCAGTCCACAGCGACCAGTCAAGCTTCGTATAGTCTGCGCGGCTGTCGAGCGGGAGACCGTAGCGATTGATCTTTTTCAAGTAATAGGCCATCTCGGTATCACGCACGCTCTTTGGAAAGAGGTTGTAATCGAGGACAACATCCCACACCAGGTTGTACTTCTGGCTCCAGGTGCCGGGGCTGTTAAATGCGAGTTTGTAATGGTCTCCCTCAACCGCCATGCCAACCCATTTTTCAGCCATGGTTTTCGCGGTCGCGCTGTAATCCTTCGCCACGTTCTCCTGTTTGAGCAGATGTGCCAGATCTGCATAAGCCGCCAGCGCGTCGATAGCTTTGATGGAAAGATTCGAATTATGCGCAACATGACCGGCAAAGTCATCCGTCGTGAGTTGATTCTCCGGATCGAGTCCTTTTTCGCGCAGGTACTCGGCCCATTTTGTAAGTTGCGGCCAGTAGCGCTCTGCTAACAGCGCATTGCCCTCGGCACGCGCCAGCGCGTCGACGAGAATGAGCATGTTGCCACTCTCTTCGACTGGCATCTGATCTTCTTCCGTCTTTTCTCCGCCGCCATAAACCTGTCCGTTAGCCAACGGATATTGGCCTAGATCATGTGGCGAAAAGGGGAACTTCCAGCGTGCGAGCGCGGAGTATTCGAGCACGGGTCGAAGCTGCGCCTCCAATAACCTAGGCTGAAAGAAGAGAAAGAATGGAGCGGATGGGTACAACACATCGACCGTCGCGATGCAGCCATTGGAGAAGTTCTCCTTCGCAAAGAGCATCGGATCGCCATTCACGTCAGCAACCAACTTGTGCGCCGCAAGGGTCTGCCGATAGGACAGGATCGCCAATGCAGCGTAGTGTTCTCCGCCAACCTTTGTAAGATCGGCAGTTAGCTCTGTGTCAAATTCGCTACCGCGTTTCTCAAGGTCCACATATTGCGCTTCGGCTGCGTCAAGCATCTGCTCTACAGACGTATTGTTGCGCTGCCAATAGGGGCGCAGGTTCCGCTCCAGGTATTGAATGGCATAGCCCTCGGTATAGGAGACGAGGAGATGATGTGCGACTGGCTTTCCACCGACATTCCCGAAATCAAGAACCGCTGCGAGATGAGGGCCTTCCCGATGGGCAGGCTGAGGCATGTCCATCGAATCGCTCGCTGGAAGCGTGCCCGATCTCGCGAATAACTCACCGGGATTCGGCGCAATAGCAATCGTCGCCTCCTCATTCTTTGGAACAGCGAGGTGGAAGTAGCCCCAATCGATACGCAGGTTATCGCCCGAGCGGTTAAGTATCCTCTGGTCGCGCGATCCAACCGACAAGACATTGAGAGATGAAGTCTGATTGCGGGAGGTTACGACTTCTTCGCTGCGGTCGTTGGCGGCGATTACCGGATCGACATCTAGTAGAACCGATACCTTATGCGTCGCCCCGTCGACCGCCTGCGCACTCCAGCTGAGATATGTGACCGGGCGCGAAAGGAGATCGAGATCGCTCATCATCGCTGGAGTGAAGAAAGCGAAATTGAGCGTTATGCCGCCCTCGCGAAACGCGTAGCGAGTGTGAGTTGGGGTGATCGAGGCGCCGGTCTGCGTCATCGCAGGAATGTTGTCCGGATGGTGGCCCATAAAGCGAAACGGCTTGCCGTCGATGCGCACAATTCCGGAGATCGGTTGCGGACTGCCAGTCCAATGGGTTGTATCGGAGTCAGTAAGGCGATCGGTCGCAGACCATACGCTGAAATAAGGGTCGTGTACGATGAGTGGGGTAGCAGGGGCTCTCTCTTGAGCGTGCGCAAAAGAGGCACCAAAGCAGGCAAAAACAAAACAAGTCAAAACCGACGCAACAATCCTCACTAGACTCTCCTTCAGCAATATTCTCTCCTCTATCGACAACAGATTTTCATAGACAGGTTGCGCAACAATGAGCTTCGTTTTTGTTTGTTGCGCTGACTTCAATCGATCCGATTTGCTTCTTATTGCAAACTTAATCGACTTATTCGTTCCTGAATCAGACCCCTGCTTTACCACCATGACGGACTACCGAGGACGCATTCATGCCATGTTTACGCGGAGTCCGTCCCAATTCGGCCGCATACGTATTCGGGCAATACTGCAACCTTGAAATAGCGGTCAGAACTTTCGATCTTGTTGTGCACGACACATATCCTGCATCATTCACGACCCGCGACACTGTCGCAGTTGAAACTCCTGCTAGTCCTGCCACATCTCTTATCGTGCTTGGCCTAAGGCTCGCGGCAGAAGGCGAGTTTCTATTTCCAACGTCAGCGCCTGGAGAAACGATGCTTGAATCACGTCGTCGTTGCATCTCATCGCTCGAAGTCATCAAGTTCTCTCCCTCCTTGCTCGCCAAGCTGAAGCGTCGAATTCTCTTTCCAGGCTCGAACACTCTATGCACCGATAGTCAAAGTTACGGTCCCGTTGCCCTGTTCACGGTGGCCCTGTTCGCATCCCCACTTGCGGAGCCCTTCCAATTAGCATTTCTGACCGCGACCATACGCCTTGCCATCTCATCACTCTTCTCCTTCTCCCCCAGTCCTGCGTACGCCTTCGCGAGAAGGAAATAAGCTTGCTCGGACGACGAATTGTCTTTGACTGCCAGCGTAAGTTGATCCACAGCTTCTGAGAACCGGCTCTGACCGAGGAGCAACCTTCCCATTTCTACCCTCGCCGGAGCGTAGTGCCCATCGACAGCGATTGCCTTCTCCAACTCCTGCTTCGCTCCATCCTTATCCTTCTTTTCCTGCAATGCAAGGGCAAGTTGATAATACGTCCGAGGCTGGTCAGGAGAGAGCGTGATCGCGAGCCGATACTCTTCTATTGCTTTGTCTATTTCACCCAGCTTGGCAAGAACATTTCCCAACAGAAAATGTCCCTGATACGACCCCGGAGCCAGCAAGATCGCATGCTCCAGATCTGCGCGCGCAGCATCATAAAGTATCCCATCAAACTCGCTCTCGGCCAGTGTAATCAGGAACTCTGGAGAACTTTGGTATTTGCCTCGTTCATCACCCAGGAGATGTATGACATCCTTGAACTTGCCCTGTAATTGAAGCACGTTCGCAAGCATGAGCAGAGAATGAACGGATGGGTGATTCTTATAAGCCGTCTCCGCTACGCCTTGTGCTGGAACAAGTTGGTGGCCAGCCAGAAACACCACAACGCTGAGTTCCATCTCCTGCAGCGGCGTTGTCGCATTCGGATGAAAATGCGCCAGCGCCTCAAGAGCTTTATCTTTCTGCCCTGCACGGTAGAACTCTCGAGCCAGGGAAGCCGCAATGCTGTTATTCGATGGCCAGATGGAATGAGCTTTCTGCAGCACCTCCTCAGCTCTGTTCAAATCCCCGCTTCCTTCGAAGGCCGCTGCCAGCAACAGGCTCACCCGCGGGTCGCAGCCCGAACCTGACAATGGCTGCAGCGCTTCTGTTGCTTCCTGATACTTTGCCTGTTGCATCGAAGTGCTGGCCTTAGCCAACGCCGCATCTAAGTCCCTTTGCGACGGACACCTCCCCTTTGTTCCAGAATCAGATCCGGTTTTGTGCACGGAAGTTGGCTGCTCCGGCGTCGGAGCACTTTGCAGCGCAGCCGCCCCTGCCGCTATCGAACTGCCGAGAAGGCAGCCTATCGCGGCAAGGGCGCCAATGAGAGCGCGATTCTTCTTCGACCTCGCAGACTGTAGCTCCACGCTTTCAGAACTCGAACCGCAAACTGAGTTGGATTTCACGGGCGGCATTGGCGCTTTGGACATAGCCAAATTTGCTGTCATTGACTCCCGTATCCAGTCCGTAGAAATTGACGCGATTGAAAGCGTTGAAGACATCTGCTCTGAAGGTTAAACCATACTGCTCGGCAAACTTCCATGTCTTGTCCCCCGACAGATCCCAATCAGCGCTTCCGGGGGAGGATATGCCCTGCACGGAAGAATTTCCCTGGGTTCCCACAGCAGTTACAGGCACAACATTCTGCGTGTTGAAGTATGGCCCCAATTTGCCATGCTTTCCCAGTCCTCCGTGCAGCGAGGAATTGTTCACCGGGCCGGTAACGTTGGGCAATCCATTGACAAAGATACCAAGGGATTGGTTGCTCCCCAGTGTTTCCCAGGGACCGGAATGAAGCGCGGCAATAGCAGCCACTTTCCAGCCTCCAAACACCACATCATTCAGAGTACCGCTGTTGAGAAATGCCTTGCCGTGACCAAAGGGAAGCTCATAGATGGTGTTGGCTACGACGTTCTGATTCATATCCTCCTGGCAGTGACCCCGATCGAGATCCATATCGAGGGGGTGCCATGAGAAGACGTCCTGCCAAGGCCAGCCAAGGCATTTAGAGAAGGTATAGGAGCCCATGAGAGAAAAACCTGAACTGTAGCGCTTCTCAACGCGGGCCACGAGTCCACTGTAGAAGGAGCTCCCTGACATGGAATTCTCCTGAACACCATTCCAGCCGGTCAAAGGATAAGTTCCATCCGGATTTTCAGGATCGAGATTGGGTCGCTCTTCATAATGGTGTGCCGCGCTTCCGAGATAGGACACCTCCAGGAGCCAGTTCCTCAAAGTGTGATCGATCGACAGGTTCCATTCGTAGGTATACGGAGTGTGACCGTTCGGCTGGATAAACGACGCTGTTGGACCGCCTCCGGGCACAGTCGAACCGAACAACTGATTCAACGTGTAGTTAAGCGGCTTGCCGATTGGTGCGTTTCCGTAACTTTGAATCAGGTACAGCTTTGTCGTGTCGACTTCCACCTCATATTGGTTGATGTTTGGCTGTAGATAGTAGATCCCGAATCCACCTTTGACATCGGTATTGGCAAATGGCGTCCAGTTGAAGCCCAGGCGAGGTGAGAAGTTCGTGTAAATCGGCTTGACCATAGCTCTCGTAAGCCCTAGAACATTTGTATCCGGATAAGTGAGATCCTGATTGGTAGCCAGATCAAAGCTTCCGACGCGATTGTTTAGCTCGATCGGCTGCTGGGCGTGCTCCCAGCGTCCACCTATGTTCACGCTAAGGCGATGACTAAGCTGGATATTGTCCTGGACATAATAGGACTGATACCACATTCTCAGGTTCATGGTAGGGTCCCCAAGCGCGGTAAAGCCGTTATTCGGGACGCCGAGGAGCAGATCGCCAATGGGGTCTCCGGTGTAGGACCCGTTGAAACTGATATTCGTTGCCGCCCAATCCTCATACATGAAAATCGGCTGGTAACGAATGTCCAAACCTCCGGTTATCTGATGCCTGCCTTTCTGGTATAGAAGCGACTCCGTCCACATGTTCATGCCTTCGCGGACGATGTCGGTCCCTTCAGTAGACCCGGGGTTAGCGTAATTAGTCACGCCGATAGAAGGCGGACCATAGGAACCTGGCTGATCGACTTCATTGATCAATCCCAGAGGGTTGGCATCGGAAGCGTTGTATCCGTCCGCCCGTTGTTCTCCCACCGCTGTATGAGACCAGCCGTATCGGACGTTATTGACGAGATTGGGCGAGAAGGAATGCGTCCATCCCACCGCCAGGTTCTTCGGATTGGAAGGATAGATAATCTCCCTTGACGGAGTTATGTCCGTAACGTTGGTGGTTTGATTCTGATTCGTGAATCTCACAAAAACGCTGTCTTTATGTGAGATCGTATAGTCAAACCGCACATTCTCCTGATCCCAGTTATCGGTGGTATTCGAGACGTAGTGATAATTCTGACCGCTCGGGTATAGCCCGTTCGGCGCCGGATACAGCGCAAGCACCTTCTGAGCCGTGGCGTTAAACAAGGTGCTCGGGATCTGATTTCCAGGAAATGGCTGGTAGGCGCCATTCACAATATCGAACGGGTTGACGAGTTGTTGGCTGTCGGAGCTGAAGTTTCCCGCGAGTTGAGCAGCGGTTGGAACGTTTGCAAATTCGTCCTGCGGAAATATCTGACGGAAGCCTTCATAGTTGCCGAAGAAGAACATCTTATTCTTCTTGATGGGACCGCCGAAACTCGCTCCGAACTGGTTCTGATGAAATGGCGGTGCTGCTCCCTGGTCGAAATAGTTACGCGCGTCGAAATCGTTGTTTCGGATGTACTCGTATGCGGAGCCATGGAACCCATTCGTACCGGACCTCGTCACTACGTTGATGAACGCGCCGCCGTCTCCATAAGCGGCTGAGGAGCCGGACTGCTCGACCTTGAACTCCTGCGTGAAATCAGGTGAAGGAAGCAAGCCCGCCGCACCATACCACGCATTGCGGGTTTCAATGCCGTCATAGAGATAGCTTGCATCGTCTTCTCTCAGGCCGCCGATGACGACAGCCACAGTCGCAGTACCGGTCCATTGCGAGGCTGGCGAACTCATGCCCGAAACAACTGGAGTGACACCGGCCGATAGCTGTGCCAGTTGCAGTACATCGCGGCCGTTCAAAGGCATGTTGTCAATCTGTTGGTTTTCAATGACCTGTCCCTGGTTGGATGTCTGCGTATCGAGAAGCAGCGCATCCGCGGAGACAGTGATTGTCTGGGTGGCCTGGCCGACTGCCAGGGTAATGTTCTGCTGAAACTGTTGATCGACAAAGAGCTGGAAGGCCTGAACGTTCTGGGTCTCAAACCCGGTCTTGGATACTTCCATCGTGTAGCTGCCTGGAGGAAGCTGGGTCACGTGGTATGCACCCAGGCTATTTGTCGTCGTGTGATATGCAACGCCGGTAGCGGTATTGACAACCGAAACGGTGGCTCCAACGACGACGGCGCCTGAACTGTCTGCAACTGAGCCGGAGATAGCGCTCGTCGTACTCTGCGCGCGACCTGCAGCAGAGCAAAAGACGATAACGACCAGCATCATTACGAGAATCACGTGTCGCATGTTCAGTTCAAGAAAGCTTTGCAACAATTTCACTTGCCCGGTCTCTTGATGCATGTGTTGCCTCCTGAAAATTGGCGTTCGGCTCGCACTAGCCTCTTTCATACAAGCCAATGTAATCATTTACAAAGCAAGCTACGGGTCGCTTTGCTTACGGCGAGGATCGTATGGGCTCCGTACCGCAACGCACAATATGTCGGAGTACTCAATCGCCAGTAGTACAGATGTACTAAGGCTTGCGACTGCTAAGGTGACAAGGTAAGATCATGCGAACTCTCGAGGTATAGTGGATCGCACATCTACAATTCGAGCCCGGCTTTCGCTCCCATCGCCGGAGATCGCAGCGATGCGATTTCCCAGGGTGACTCCGAAACGACTGCTGGCGATCGTGTGCACCATCGCATGCTTGTCCGCTGTGATTTGGCTTTGGCTCCATTGGCGGCGTGAAGAAGGAGTTGTTCCAACGCATACTTACGAGTTGCAGGCCGGCCGCATGGATGAGTGGAAAGCGGTCGGTGGAAGCTGGGGAATAAGCAACGGCGCAATTTACAACAAAACATATGATCGCGGTTCGAAGCTCATCGCTGGGTCTAGCGCGTGGGGAGATTACACCGTAACGGCTGACGTTCGATTCAACGGCGATAACGCCGATATGGGCATCATCATCCGCACCAGCGACGAGAAAAAGGAGGGTGCCGATACCTACAACGGATACTATGTCGGCATTCGGACTCTGGACGGAACGATGGTTATTGGACGATCTGCATTCGTGTGGATGGAAGCGAATCCAGTACCGCTCCCCGGGGGTGTTCACACTTCGGTATGGTATCGGTTGCGGGTCACAGCGGTCGGCTGCAACATTGCAGCATCGGTGCAGAATATGACTTCCCTGCAGACAGCCTGGATAGCGTTTGAAGAGCCCTCGTGCCTTCGAACAGGGCGCATCGGATTACGGTCGCTCAATGTAGGCGGCATGTGGCGCCATATCGGCATAGCGCCTGCCACATGGAATGACTACATGGATCTGCGACGGCATGCAGCTTCAGTCGAACGGCCAGCGATACTCCCTGGTCCCCCATGGTGGACTCCGTGGCATGTGGGAATGCTTTTTGCCGTCGCATTGGCGCTTGCTCTGTTGGCTCAACTCGCTCTATTCCGTCTTCAGCGATGGAAAGCCTACGCCATCATCCAGGAGCGCGAGCGCTTGGCTCATGAGATTCATGACACAATGGCGCAGAGTTTTGCCGGAGTCGGATATCAGATTCAAGGAATCCGGCGCAGTGTTGTACGAGGCGATCACCAGGACTCCCGTCACATCGCGGACCAGTTGAGCGTTGCCTACCAACTTGTGCGCAAGTGCCATGTGGAAGCCAGCAGAACTATCGCAATGCTCGGCTCTTCCTCGCCACAAATACAACAAAACCTTCTCGGATCATTGGCAGGTACCGCGCGAAGAATTGCAGGAGATCAAATCAAGACAGTTACCAAGCTGCAAGGATATTCAACACCGCTCAATTTAAGACTTGCCGACGCGCTGCTTCATATTGGCCAGGAAGCAATCGCGAACGCTGTCAGCCATTCCGATCCTACTCAGTTGGCGATTACTCTAATTTTCGATGGAGGCAGCGTTGAGCTAGTAGTACAAGATGACGGAAACGGATTCGAATTCAAGCAGGAGGCAGCAGGATTCGGCATCTTGGGGATGCAAAAGAGAGCCAGCGACGTCGCGGGCGCCTTGCAGATACTGAGCACGCCTGGACACGGAACCGAAATTCGCATGAGGGCCAGCCTGCAACAGGAAAGTCCCAAAAAGCGTTT
Organism: Acidicapsa acidisoli; assembly: GCF_025685625.1. NCBI lineage: Bacteria > Pseudomonadati > Acidobacteriota > Terriglobia > Terriglobales > Acidobacteriaceae > Acidicapsa > Acidicapsa acidisoli. The sequence goes on along the minus strand of NZ_JAGSYI010000001.1, from coordinate 2,153,495 downwards.
GTTCTTATTTTTCAAGGAGAGAATACTCAGCACTCCACCTGACTTCAATGCGCACTAACGTATCTGCTCTCCCATCCCCTGTTGCGTTGTCCCCGCTCGGTGGGCAATCTGCAACGAATCGTTCACTCGGAAAGACGTATAAGTCCGCGCCGGATCGCAGTCGTCGCAGCCTCTGTTCTGTCGTTCGCGTTGAGCTTGACCAGGCAACTCGCAACATGATTCCGGGCGGTCTTATCGCTGATAAAGAGGCGCTGCGCGATCTCTTTGTTCGTCAATCCGCTGGCCACAAGTTTGAGCACTTCGAGTTCTCGCTGACTCAGTTCCTCTCGTCCGATTGTTTCAAAGAGTCGCTTCGCGATATTCGGCGGAATGCAGCGCTTGTTTTGGTGCACCATTTCGACTGCCTGAACGATCTCCTCCTGGGGAGTGCTCTTGAGAAGGTATCCCATCGCGCCGGCCTGCAGCGCGCGAAAGATATACTCATCTTCTTCGTAATTCGTCAGCACGAGAATCCGTATGTCCGGGTGGATACGCCGCAGTTCCGCAATCGCGTCTGCGCCTTCCATCTCCGGCATGCGCAGATCCATCAGCACCACATCCGGCTGAAGTCTCGCTACTTCAAGCAGTGCCTCTTTGGCAGATCCGGCCATCCCAGTCACTATAATGTTCTCTTCGCTCTCCAGCATCGTCCGCAAACCAAGCCGGACTACGGGATGATCATCTACGATGAGCACGTTGATTGGTTTAGTTGGCTCCGCCATTCCAATACTCTAGCCTCCTGTCCAGTATTTGGTCTATCTTCCCAATTGGACTCAATAGGTTTATGCCTATCATGACAAAGCCCGAAAGGAATATAAAGTCTGCTTCGCGGCGTCTCCTCCTGCAACAGATGGCAATGGGAACCTGCTCATTGCTGCTTCCGCGAACGCCTGGCTGGGCTGCAACTTCCGCTTCAACTTCCGGCGCAATATTTGAAGAAGTATCTTCAGCCAGCAGCGGCATTCATTGGACGCATACCTCCGGCAAGTCTCCAATGAAGTATCTGCCGGAGAGCAGCGGCGCAGGTTGCGCTTTTCTCGACTACGACAACGATGGCTGGATGGACATCTACTTGGTCAACAGTGGAAAATGCGATTTTTACAGTCCTCCAAAATCGCTCCGCAACGCTCTCTATCGCAATAATCGGGATGGGACATTCACCGATGTCACGGAGAAGGCAGGCGTCGCCGGCGGTGGGTATGGCATGGGAGTCGCCGTGGGAGACTACAACAACGATGGCCTTCCCGATATCTATGTCACTAACTATGGACGTAACATCCTCTACCGGAACAACGGAGACGGGACCTTCACCGATGTGACAGACAAAGCGGGCGTCGGAGTTTCGGGCTGGAGCACAAGTGCGGTCTGGTTCGACTATGACAACGATGGCCGGCTCGATCTCTTCGTCTGCCAGTTCTGCGAATTCAACAAGACGCTGAGCTGCCCCGTCGATCCGGATGGCACGCGGCACTACTGCATTCCCCGCCCATTCAAGCCGCTTCCGAACTGGCTGTTTCATAACAACGGAGACGGAACATTTACCGACGTTAGCAAAGAGACAGGGATCAACGATCACCTGGGCAAGGCATGGGGAGCGGTGGCTGCGGATTTTGACAATGATGGCCGCATGGACTTGTTTGTCTCCAATGATTCAGTGGCAAATTTTTTATTTATGAATCGGGGCGGAAAGTTTGAAGAGACCGGATTTATGGCGAACGTCGCCTACAGCCCTAACGGATGGACGCGATCGGGAATGGGTGTGGATGCCAGCGACTTCAATGAGGACGGATGGATCGATATCTTTGTCGCGAACATCAATGAAGAGATTTTCTCGCTCTACAAGAACAATCACGACGGAACCTTTGATGACGTTGCGATGCCCATGGGCATCGGAGCCGCTACACGCTGGATGAGCGGCTGGGGTTTGAAGTTCTTCGACTACGACAACGATGGGAATTTGGACCTTATACTTTCCAATGGTTTTCCGGACGATCTTGTTGACCGGGAATCGCACTATGTAACTTACAAGGAGCCGCTACTGCTGTTTCAGAACGATGGGAGTTCGTTCAAGAATATCAGCGAGCGCGGAGGTACGGCATTCGCGAAGAGATTTGCTTCACGCGGTCTGGCTGTTGGGGACTACAACAACGATGGCGCGGTCGATGTGCTCATCAGCGTGAACGACGCGGCTCCTTTGTTGTTGAAGAACAATTGCTCGACGCAGAATCATTGGCTGGGAGTTAAGCTGGTCGGACGCAAGTGCAATACCGACGCCATCGGGGCTCGTGTGACTTACAAGGCCGGAGACACGACGCGCCATCGGGCCCAAACAGGGGGCGGCAGCTTTCTTTCCGCGCATGATCCGCGCATCGTCCTGGGCGCAGGCGCACATCAGAAGATTGACTGGGTTGAGGTGAAGTGGCCGCAACCCAGCGGGTTGACCGAGCGGTTCACAGATCTGCCGACCAATTGTTACATCACTCTCATCGAAGGCTCAGGACAAGCGGCAGCCAAGTCCGCCTGACTTTTAAATCGCCTTACCGCAAAAACCTGCAGATGTTCCGACGGTCTTCCGAGCGACCTTTAGCCCGCTGTATCTCGGGGCTTCGGATCAACCGCAGTTATGTTGCCTAACCGTCTAGGTGATGCAGCGTGAATCCACCCGTAGTTCTGGCCCTCAACCTCTCTGACGATGATCTTGACGCTCACGCACTCCGCATAGATTCTGTGCTTTGACAAACCTTCGACCTTATCAAGGACTCCCGACAGCGAATCGGATGTTGAGGATTTGCTCTTTCACGAAGACCCACCGGCTTGGACCAGAGTAAACTCTCCGCATGGTCTTCACCAAGCGGCTTAGAGCGAGAGTTAAACAAGGAGAGATCACATGTAGCGTGCGCATCTGGATGCGTCCCAAAGTGCGAGTAGGCGGGCGCTACCGCATGGACGAAGGCGAAATTGAGGTGGACTCGATAGAGCCGATCGGTTTACCGGACATCACTCCGGAACTAGCGCGCGAGTCGGGCTTTCTGGGTGTTCTGGACCTGCTCAGAGTAGCTAAGCACGGCAAAGGCGACAATATCTATTTAATCCGCTTCCACTATGTGCCGCGGGTCGGCGGCTTGCGTTGCTAGTAGAGTGTGCCAATCACAATGTGGTTACGCCGGGCGGGCGAAGGATCTGCGTGTCTTCAGCAAGCTCGCTAATTTTAATAAATTATCCGGTCAAGTCATTTCGGTTGCCAAAGAAAGGCCTCCAGCCTACGATAGCTTCCATCCTGCTTCGCGGCTGCAAATTCACGCTCTGAGGAGTTTTCTCATGGCCACTTCAGGGGATCGCCTCTCTCTAGCCCGTAAGTTATTTTCACTTGCAACTATTGGGCTTGCTTTAGCGACTAGTCCTTATGCCACCGAGGCTTCTGGCGAAGCACGGTATCAAACTATCGACGCCAATGGGGCGGCGGCGGCGCTTGCATCCGCCATTAAGATTGGTGAAACAGGTGGCAACACGTACTACGTCAAGATTGCCGCTCCCGGAATCGCTCAGATCATCAAGGTAAATAGTGAGGATATCCGGAATAAGGCTGCAACCGTAAGGTTTTCGGGTGTCGGCACTATTATGAACGGCAAACCTTTGATTTCGGATACCGATGAACAAAAGCAATTTGAGCAGGTAATGGACAATATGACGGTCGGACAGGCGAAAGCAATTGGCCTCTCCGCAAGCAGTTCAGTACAACCTCCTGGGACTGGGAGTGCTCAGGCCGCCGTCAATCAACAGCCGCAGCAAACCGCGATCGCCCCAACCGGCAAAATTGATGGGACTGTCGCGAGGAACGGCGATGCCATCGATGTTCGATTCGGAGACAAGGTTGTTGAATTTCAGAATAACGGCAGCCATGTTATCGATAAGACAACCAGCGGCGCACGCGTGGGCGAGTTACAGTACGTCGGCGTCGCGAATGGCACTCCTGCGGGCGAAAAAGCTAAGGGCGGCCTCAGAGTTTTGGGCAACGCCGCACTTTCAGGCATAACTCTCGGTCACGACGGCCAGACCTCGGTGAACCCGAACAGCACCACCATCACAACGGTTGGTCCCGGCGGCAGGGAATTTTCCATCAACTCGGATAATTTAGGGAACGGCAAGGGTCCAGTCATCTCGGCCAATTCGGGTGTGGTCTTCGACGCAATTGTTGCCTCAGACCTCGTGAAAGCCCAACTTGATCCGAAGTTCAAAATGCCCAATGAAGATAACCTGCGTAAACTAGTCGATGCTACCGCCGCCTCAGTGAAGACCCCATCGAATTAGGGCGCGCCATGCGCGTACCGCGAATGCGTAGCTCAACTGGGCGCAAAAATGACTGCGAAGGGTGCAGAAGGCTAGACACCCGAGCCGTGGATGCATAGGCGGTTCAGTTCTGATTGAGACCTAGGTCTTAAAGGCGAGACGTGCGGCATCTTCCCGTTTTTTGTTCAGATATAGGCCACCCGCCTTATGTCTAAAAAAAGTTGAGTTGATAAGGTCTGCGCATGTACGATGAATCCCAACTTTAAGACATCTTTTAGTGCATCACTCTAATTCATCTACTTGACTAGATCGAGGGGCAAAATTCTGCCTCAAGAAATGGGCTGCTGAGGGAATATACATTGACACAATCTTTTTGTTCGCTTCAATCGGGAGTTTGGAGCGGAGTTAGGTCCGACGTCCTTCGCGAGGATACAAGCTTTCCGCGTGTCCTGCGCAAGGTTGCGCAGTATTTAACGTTCGTTCTCGTGGCTCTAATTCTCTATTCTGCTTACCCCGCCGCTTGTGCGCAAACAGACGATTGGACCTGGATGGGCGGCAACAGTACTTCGGGCAGCGGCAGACCGGGAACCTACGGCACTCTGGGAACCGCGGCAGCCTTGAACGTTCCCGGCGGTCGTAGCTTCGGTGTCAGTTGGACTGACACAACGGTCACTTCTGGCTCTTTAGTGGCAATGGCATCGATGCCGATAGTACCAGCGGCTTTCTTAATGATCTCTAGGAATATGATCCAGTAGCGCATGATTGGGTGTGGAAGAGCGGAAGCAATTCGATCGCCAAGACCTGTATCCAGATCACTGGAACGGCTTTTTGTGGCGAGCCTGGGGTCTATGACACGTTAGGAGCGCCAGCTGCTGGCGATACTCCTGGAGGACGTGAGTGGGCGACAGGTTGGGCCGATCCTAGTGGCCATCTATGGCTCTTTGGCGGCTGGGGATTTGACTCCGCAGGAACGCTTGGATTCCTCAACGACCTGTGGGAGTTTGATCCGTCAACGAATGAATGGACCTGGATGGGCGGAAGCAGTACCGTGCCGTCCCTATTTGATGGCGAATCGGGAGTGTATGGAACGTTGGGGACGCCCGCTCCAACAAACTATCCGGGATCGCGTTATGAAACAGCAAGTTGGACAGACAGCAGTGGCAATCTATGGATGTTTGGAGGTATCGGTTACAACGCAACCGGCGTTAACTGCTATCTGAATGATCTATGGAAGTTTGACATTACAACGCATGAATGGGCATGGAAGAGCGGTAATAGCTCAGGTGAAAGTCCAACATGGGGGCTGGCGGGTATTTATGGCACTTTGGGCGTCCCGGACGCCAGCAATAATCCCGGCTCTCGTCAGGCTCCAAAGAGTTGGACAGACGCCAACGGAAACCTTTGGCTGTTTGGAGGATATGCTTTCGATATCGGCCAAAACCCAAGTTTGATTAACGATGTATGGGAGTTCAATCCGGTAACCAGTGAATGGGCATGGATGGGCGGGTATGACGAATCTGGCGTGATCGGAACTTATGGCACGTTGGGAGTGACATCAGCCAGCAACATACCGGGCCCTCGCACCAGCGGCGTGACATGGACCGACAGACTCGGGAATCTTTGGCTTTTCGGAGGGTCAGGTTCTGGGGCCGCGCTTGCGGCCGGGGCGCTGAACGACTTATGGAAATTCAATCCAACAACCAACGAATGGGCGTGGGAGGGCGGTAGCAGCGGCGTTGAAGCGGCCGGAGTTTACGGAACTCCAGGAACTGTCTCAGCCTCCAATGTGCCTGGCAGTCGCGCAGGTGCTTTTAATTGGACAGATAAAGATGGAAACCCGTGGCTTTTTGGCGGCTCAGGGTACGATGCCGACGGCATCAATGGCGAACCCAATGACCTGTGGGAATATGGGCTGGCGGCCACCCCGCCGCTGGCTGCAGCCCCGACCTTTGGTGTCCAATCGGGAAGTTACACGTCCGTGCTATCGGTGGCGTTATCGGACACCACGAACGGTGCCACCATCTATTACACGACTGACGGGACGACGCCGACGACGAGTTCATCGGTATATGCCGGAATGATTACAGTTTCGTCGACTGAAACCATTGCTGCGATTGCAGCCTCCAGCGGTTTCAGCAATAGTGTTATCTCAACCGCAACTTACAGCTTTGCCACACCTCCGGCTACGGCAGCGACGCCAGAGATCAGCCTTGCGTCTGGAACCTATACTGCAGAGCAGACAGTTTCAATCAGTGACACGGCACCGGGCGCTATCATCTATTACACCGTCGATGGAAGTATTCCAACGGCCAAGTCGACAGCCTACTCCTGTTCGATCACGGTTTCCGCTATTGAAACCCTTCAAGCTATCGCCGTGGCACCTGGCGACTTTAACAGCAGCGTCGCGGTGGCCAACTACGTAATCAATCTGCCGGTGCCGAGCTTCGGCCTTTCTGCTTCGGCAGCATCGCTCGCGGTTTCATCTGGCGGATCAGGGACGTTAACTTTGACGGCGACACCAGAAAACGGATTCAATGCCGCCATAAGCTTCTTGTGCTCAGGATTGCCAAGCGGCGTGATATGCAGCTTCAGTCCATCCAGCATAACGCCGTCCGGTGGGGCGGCTAGTACACAGTTGACGATCACGAGTTCCAACCAGCTTGCTTCTCGAAATTCTACAGATCGATTACCGCAGTCAAGACCTCTGGCGTTAGGGTTGGCTTTATGCTTCTTCGCGTTGAGATGGAAACGCAAGTTGCGGGTGCGGCCGTTGGCAATCTTGATTGTTTTTGGTCTTGGGTTCTTATCTAGTTGCGGCGGAGGCGCCTCGCAGGCTGCTTCCAATCCCACACCAACGCCCATTAATGCAACCGTGACCATTATTGCTACTTCCAATTCTCTGCAAGAGCAAGCCACTATCAAGTTAACGGTGAATTAGCTCCAACTGTGGCATTGCCCATTGAAGAAAAGAAGATGCGTTGTAAGACTAATAATTGGAGGGGCGACATTGATGTCGCCTACCCCTTAGTCATGCTGCCTTTGTTTTTTCCGCCGCGAGATGGAGTTGTCCGGTGCCCCAGGTCTCGCCCCTGAGACCTGGGCCTAATTCGTGCACGGCACGAAACCCACCACTAGTCAGGCCCTCGGACCCGATCCGGCATGAAGCTCCTCCATTTCGTAGCTACCTCGGCTAAAGACGCCGCCATTCCAGTCCTGGCCATTGCCCTGAGTCATCCTAATCTTCGATCTGATTCAGGCGCACAACGAGCCGGCTTCTCGTAACTTTCGCTAGCCGCTGCAGAGTCTTGATGCTTGGCGAACGTCCTCCAACTTCCAATCGCGCAATCGTAGATTGCGTTGTCCCCATCCGTCGCGCCAGCTCCCGCTGGGAAAGCCCGGCTCGCACCCGCGCCGAAACCATCTCTTTTCGTAAAGCAGACACCGGGTTCATGGAATCAAGTAGCTCGGCAAAGGCAGCATCCCGCGCCTTCCGCTCTTCAGAACTTAGTTTTGTCATGTTATGACGATAGCCAATTGGAGATATAAAACACGCAACTCCACACGAGCCGAATTGAATGCACAAACCATTCAAATTCCGCGCAATTCCAATTGCAACAAAACACGCCACAAGCAACAAACTTGCTTGACAGACTGTGCAGTGAGTTTCGAGCCCAAAAATTGTTCTACGTGGAACAACGCGTGAAGCACAATTGTTCCACGCGAGAAAATGGGGTAGACGACATTGCTGTCGCCTACCCCTGAGCTATGCTGCTTTTGTTTTTCCCGCCGCGATGCGGAGTTATCTAAACGGCTGGTTTACTTCTTCTCTTCTACGTCGACGTACTCGGCGTCTATTACGCCTTCGTCTTTCTTGGCTTCGGTGTGCGGTTCGGCTGCTGCGGGCTGGCCGTCTGCCGGGGTTGGTCCAGCAGCGGCGTTGGCCTTGTAGAGGACCTCGGCCATCTTGTGGCTGGCTGCGGTCAGCTTCTCCTGGGCGGCCTTCATTTCAGCGGCGGACGAGGTGCCTTCGAGAGTCTTGCGGGCTTCGGCTAGGGCGGATTCGACTTCGCTGCGCTCAGCGCCCTGGACCTTGTCGCCGGCTTCCTTCAGCATCTTATCGATGTTGTAGATCAGCGAGTCGAGGCCGTTGCGGGCTTCGATCTGCTCACGCTGCTCCTTGTCCTCGGCGGCGTGGGCTTCGGCTTCTTTGGCCATGCGGTCCACTTCCTCTTTGCTCAGGCCTGAGCTGGAGGTGATGGTGATGCGCTGGTCCTTGCCGGTGGCCTGGTCCTTGGCGGTGACGTTGAGGATGCCGTTGGCGTCGATGTCGAAGGTGACCTCGATCTGCGGCACGCCGCGCTGCGCCGGAGGGATTCCGGAGAGCTTGAACTTGCCGAGAGTGCGGTTTTGCGCGGCCATGGGGCGCTCGCCCTGGAGGACGTGGACTTCGACTTCGGTCTGCGAATCGGCCGCGGTCGAGAAGGTCTCCGACTTCTTGGTCGGGATGGTGGTGTTGCGTGGGATCATCGGCGTGGCGACTCCACCGAGGGTTTCGATGGCCAGGGTGAGCGGGGTCACGTCGAGGAGCAGCAGGTCCTTTACGTCGCCTGCGAGAACGCCAGCCTGGACGGCAGCGCCGACGGCGACGACTTCGTCGGGGTTGACGCCGCGATGGGGCTCTTTGCCGAAGAGCTGCTTCACAAGCTCTTGAATTCGCGGCATTCTTGTCTGGCCGCCGACCAGGACGACTTCGTCGATCTTGGCGGCGGTGATGCCGGCATCGGCGAGAGCCTTCTTGGTGGGCTCAAGGGAGCGCTGGAGGAGGTCTTCGACGAGCTGTTCGAGCTTGGCGCGGGTCAGCTTGCGGACGAGGTGCTTCGGTCCGGTGGCGTCGGCGGTGATGAAGGGCAGGTTGATCTCAGTCTCGATGGTGGTCGAGAGCTCGATCTTGGCCTTTTCTGCCGCGTCCTTGAGGCGCTGGAGGGCCATTTCGTTGCCTTTGGAGCTGAGGTCGAGGCCTTCTTCGGCTTTGAATTCTGCGATGAGCCACTCGACAATGCGCTGGTCGAGGTTGTCGCCGCCCAGGTGGGTGTCGCCGTTGGTGGACTTGACTTCGATGACGCCTTCGCCGACTTCGAGGATGGAAATGTCGAATGTACCGCCGCCGAAGTCGTAGACGGCGATGGTTTCATCCTTCTTTTTGTCGAGGCCGTAGGCCAGCGCGGCTGCCGTAGGCTCGTTGACGATGCGCTTGACGTCGAGACCGGCGATCTTGCCTGCGTCCTTGGTGGCCTGGCGCTGGGCGTCGTTGAAGTAGGCCGGGACGGTGATGACCGCTTCCGTGACGGTTTCGCCGAGGTAGGCTTCGGCGGCCTTCTTGAGCTTCTGAAGGATCATTGCGGAGATTTCGGGAGCGGTGTAGGGCTTGCCCTGCGCGACGACGACGATGTGGTCGCCCTGCTGCTCAACCTTGTAGGGGACCATCTTCATTTCGTCGTTGACTTCGTTGTAGCGACGGCCCATGAAGCGCTTGATAGAGAAGATGGTGTTTTCGGGGTTGGTGATAGCCTGGCGCTTGGCGACCTGGCCGACGAGGCGTTCGCCGCTCTTAGAGAAAGCCACGATGGAGGGGGTGGTGCGCGCACCCTCTTCGTTGGCGATGACTTTGGGCTCGCCGCCTTCGAGGACGGCGACGCAGGAGTTGGTGGTGCCGAGATCAATGCCGATAATTTTTGCCATGGTTGTGTATACCTGCCTGGGGGTTCCGAGTTCTGTGCTCTTTTAGTGTCATAGATGAGTGAGTTGCTGTCAAGGATTCTTTAGTGTTTGGATGTAAAGGGTGGGTGTGGTCCGGCGCCCGCGCGGGCCGGTTTATCCGCCGAACGAGGCTACTTACGGGCCTTCACGAATCCATTCGAGGACAGTGTCGCCCGAAATACCTGAGATTTTGGGATTACGCAGGCGTTCGACGGCTTCGGCAATTGCTTCGGCGGAGGGGCCGATCTGGGCAACCGGCCTGCCCTCGATTGTGATAGTAAATCATTGACCTTGTTGCACTTCCTCTAAAATCTCGAAGAATCTGGCTTCGGCTTCTTCGGCGGTGATTTCGATGTGCATTTTGCCTCCCGTGCCAGACATCGGGCGTCTTTTTCTTATCGGCTTATGCCAGCAACGGCAGGAATTTGCGTTGCTGCTCGTCGTATTGCTCGATTTGGCCGGTGAGGATGTCGTAGTACCAGCCGTGGACTTCGATTTGGCCGTTGACCAGAGCGCGGTCGACGGATGGTTGGGCGCGGAGGTTGATGAGCTGGGCTACTACATTGCCGCGGATGATCGAGGCTAGTTCGGCGTGTTCGCCGTCGGCTGGATTGAGCGGCTGGCGATGGGTGAAGGCTCCCTCGACATGGTGCAACCAGCGGCTGGCTTTGGGGAGCTTTTCCAGCCCTTTTCGGTTTAATGCGGCTTTGAGGGCACCGCAGTCGGAGTGGCCGCAGAGAATGATGTGCTTTACTTTCAGGACTTCCACGGCGTATTCGATGGTGGCGGTGACGCCGTCGACGTCGTTGCCGCTGACGGGAACTACGTTGCCGATGCTGCGGGAGAGAAAAAGGTCGCCGGGGCCGGTCTGGAGGATGAGGTCGGGAACGATGCGGGAGTCAGAACAGGTGATGAAGAGCCACTCGGGGGCCTGCATCTCGGCTAGCAGGTGGAACTGCTGGCGTTTGCCAGGAAAGATATCGCGGTGAAAGCGCTTGTGACCTTCGATGAGCTTGCCCAACTTGTCCTTCTCATTGATCTGCGTCATCGCTCTTGTCGGCCTCCGTCTCATTTCAGCGTAACCCAGAGGGTGACAGTGGCAGCGCAGGCGACGGCGGATGGAGTTTCAGGAGCCATGACTGGTAGATTTTTATAGAGAGTATTGGGAGAAGGTCGCCTCATGAGGAAGTTTCGCTTGGTATTGCCTTGCCTGCTGACGGTTGCGGGATTGTCACTGGCTGCAAACGCGCAGACAGTGGACGGCATTGAGCCGTCTCTGCGTGCGCAGATCGATCGGATTGCCAGCCAGGTGCTGGAGCAGCGCGGCATTCCGTCGGCGTCTGTTGCGGTGGTGCAAGGCGGCAAGGTGGTTTATACACATGCTTATGGGCTGGCACATATTGCGCCGGATGTGCCTGCGACGCCGGAGATGCGGTACTCGATCGGGTCGGTTTCTAAGCAGTTTACGGCGGCGGCCATTTTGCTTCTTCAGGAGCAGGGCAAGCTTTCGCTGGATGACGCGGTGGGCAAGTATGTTCCGGGGCTCACGCGGGGTGATGAGGTGACGATACGGCAGATTCTCAGCCATACCTCGGGGTATCAGGATTACTGGCCGGAGGATTACTTGATGACCCCGATGATGAAGCCGGGGTCGGCGCAGCAGATTCTGGATACCTGGGCGAAGAAGCCGTTGGACTTTGAGCCGGGGACGAAGTGGCAGTATTCGAATACGAACTACGTGATCGCTGGGGAGATTGTTGAAAAGGTGAGCGGAGAAAAGCTCTTTGCCTTCCTGGGCGAGCATATCTTCCATCCCCTTGGCATGAAGTCGGTGTGGGATTCCGATGAGACGAAGCTTACCTCGACGGATGCGACTCCTTATGTCCGGAATGCTCTCGGTCCTATGCGGCTGGCTCCCAAGGAGGGGACCGGGTGGATGTTTGCGGCAGGGGAGCTGGCGATGACCGCGCATGATCTGGCGCTATGGGATGAGAGCCTGATTGCACAAAGTGTGCTCAAGCCGGAGAGTTACAAGGAGATGTTCACCGAGGTGAAGCTCAAGGATGGAAGTGGCACGGAGTATGGGCTGGGCGTGGGTGTGAAGAAGCGGGACGGCCATCGCTCCATTGAGCACAGCGGCGAGGTGACGGGGTTTGTTTCGGACAATGAAGTACTGGTAGACGACGGCGTGGCGGTTGCTGTGCTCACCAACCATATGGCCGGTGGGGCGGAGGAGATTGCGCAACTGGTTGCCTCGACAGTTGCCGGGAGTGGAAAACAGTCCGACAGCGAGAAGCAGGCGCTGGCCATCTATCGCGATTTGCAACAGGGAAAGATTGACCGCAGTCTGCTGTCTCCGAATTTGAATGACTACTTTTCGGAGCAGACGATTGCGGACTTCAAGAACAGCCTTGGGCCGCTGGGAGAGCCGCTGACATTCAAGCAAGCCGCTGAGGAGTTGCGCGGCGGGATGACGCTCCACGTTTTCCGTATCGTTTATCCGGGCAAGCGGCTGACTCTGACCACTTACACGTATCCGGACGGGAAACTGGAGCAGTATCTGGTTGAGCCGGGAAATTGAGGTTTGCGAACTCTGGCCGAGCGCGGAATGAGTTCGCGGTAGACTGAAGTCGAAAGTGCTATGTTCGAGGATTCTTCGGAAATGCTTTACCGCCTCTTCCAACGCATGAGAGGCGAGGAAGCCTGGATCGCAGGGACGTTCTGGGCAGGCATTCTGGGCATTGGTGCGGGGTTCGAATGAGCCGTGTCTTTACGATTGCGATCACGTGTATCAGCCGTGCCCTGGTCCTCCGGGACCGGCTGATGGGCAGGATCGGTTCGGGCCGATTAAGCGACATCGGCGATACCGCCGATACCTCTGATGCGCTGGTTTCCCGTCATGCGATCCGAAGCGGGAAGAACGTCCTTGACGCCTTTTTTGTGAGGCCGGCGGCCGTTCCGGTGCAGTCTGTGGTGCTGATCTGCCACGGCATCGGCGAAACTGTCGAGCACTGGTTGCCGGTGCAGCGGCTGCTTGCGGCCAATGGGGCGGCGTCGCTGGTATTCGATTACTCAGGGTATGGGCGCAGTACGGGGTCGATCAACGTGAACCAGTGCGAACGGGACGCGATTGCAGCCTTTGAGCTCTTGTGCGATCTGATGCCTGGTTTTTCGGTATCCCTGCTTGGCTATTCGCTGGGAAGCGGGGTGGCGGCTGCGATTATCGGACGGGTTGCCGCGGAGCGGCTGGTACTTTGCGCGGCTTTCACGTCTTTCCGGGAAGCGGCGTGCAGTATTGGAATTCCGAAGAGGTTTGCGTTTGCGGTGCCCCATGTCTGGAAAGCGGAGGAGGCGCTGCGCGATTGCGAGGTTCCCGTGTTGATTGTGCACGGGGAACGGGATCAGCTGTTTCCGGTGCGGATGGCCTCGGAGCTGAACGCGTTCTGCGGCTGGAACGCCGAGGTTGTCCTGGTGCCGGAGGTTTCGCACAATGAGCCCTTTTACCAGCCGGACCTGTCTTACTGGGGCCTGATACTGTCGCGGCTGGCGATCGCCAGGCTGGTGGAGGGAATAGAGCAGGCTGCTTCCGGTTAGGTGGAGAACGGAATCCTGACGCAGGGACCGGCGCAACGCCGGTTTCGTTCGGAACGCTGCTCAAGCGTTGACGGGGAAGAGCGAGGCTCGTGGCCCGCGATACACTTGGATTGAGACGACTATGTTTGAGAATTTGACAGAGAAGCTGCAGCGCGCCTTTAAGCACCTGCGCGGCCAGGGCGTGTTGACCGAAGAGAATATTGGCGAGGCGCTGCGGGAGATTCGCGTGGCGCTGCTTGAAGCCGACGTGAACCTGAATGTGGTGAAGGATCTGATCGAGCAGATCCGCGTGAAGGCGGTTGGCACCGAAGTGCTGACGGCTCTTTCGCCGACGGAGCAGGTGATCAAGGTCGTCCACGACGAGCTGGTGGCGCTGCTGGGCAAGGATACGGCGCGGTTCAAGTTCGCTTCGAAGCCGCCGACGGTCATTTTGATGGCCGGTTTGCAGGGTTCGGGCAAGACGACGACCAGCGGCAAACTGGCGGTGTGGCTGAAGAAGGGCGGGCATAGGCCGCTGTTGGTTTCGGTGGACGTGTACCGTCCGGCGGCGCGGGAGCAGCTGAAAGTTGTCGCGAAGTCGACGGAGACGCGCATCTACGAAGGTGATCTGAAGGGCGAGAAGCCCGGATCCGCCCTGGTGGAGCGACTGGCCAAAGAGGCCAAGCGCGAAGCCATGATCATGGGTTGCGACACGCTGATTGTGGATACCGCAGGCCGGTTGGGCATCGACGAAGAGCTGATGCAGGAGATGGAGCGGCTCAAGAAACTGCTTGATCCGCAGGAAATCCTGTTCGTGGCCGACGCGATGACCGGCCAGGATGCGGTCAATTCCGCGCAGGATTTTCATCGGCGGCTGGGGCTGACCGGCGTGGTGCTAACTAAAATGGACGGCGATGCTCGTGGTGGTGCGGCGCTGTCGATTCGCCATGTGACGGGGCAGCCGATCAAGTTCATTGGCGTGGGCGAGAAGCCGGATGCCTTTGAGCCGTTCCATCCGGACCGCATCACGGGCCGCATTCTGGGCCATGGCGACATGATGAGCCTGCTGGAAAAGGCGGAAGGCGCGCTCGACCGCAAGAAGAGCGAGGACTTTGCCAAGAAGGCGCTGATGGGCGACGGCTTTTCGTTGGAGGATTTTCGCGATCAGCTGAAGCAGATCAAGAAGTTGGGCTCGATGGAGTCGATTTTGAAGATGCTGCCTTCGGTGGGGCCATTTGCCGGGTTGCAGCAGGCTTCTAAGAATGTGGATGAAAGCCAGTTCACTCGGCTGGAGGCGATCATTAATTCGATGACGAAGAAGGAGCGGCTGAACGCGGATATCATCTCCGGGTCGCGCAGGAAGCGCATTGCGGCGGGTTCGGGCACCAGCGTGCAGGATGTGAACCAGCTGCTGCGGCAGTATTCGCAGATGAGCAAGATGTTCAAGCAATTTGGCAAGGGCGGACTGGCGAAGAGCATGATGCGTGGCGGGATGGCTGGGATGATGGGCGGCGGACCGAAGCAGAAGTTCGGGAGATGAAGAACTGTATTGAGTTGCGAAATTAAATACCTGAAAGTCAGTGGACGCCGATAAAGTAATGAGCTCTCTACAGGATCAGCTCGACGAGATTACTGCGAACACGCGCAAGCTGGTGCAGGCGGAGCGGCTTGCAGTGGGCGAGCGAGCTGTCGAGGAGTTGTTTGCCACCGGCATTGAAGAGCGGATTCTGCCGGTAGGGGCGTTGGCGCCCGAGTTTGCGCTGCATGATTCGTCAGGGCGACTGGTGCGGAGCCAGGATCTGCTGGCGGTGGGGCCGCTGTTGGTGAATTTCTTTCGCGGGCGTTGGTGTCCTTATTGCGTGACAGAGCTGGAGACCTGGCGCAACCGGTATGGTCAGTTGCGGGAACGGGGCGCGCTGCTGGTGGCGATCAGCCCAGAGACGCAGCGGCAGTCGGATTTTGCGGTCCAGCAGCATGGGTTGCCGTTTCCGTTGCTACATGATCCGGGCGCTAAGCTGGCGGAGCAGTTTGACTTGGTTTACACGGTGCCGGAGTATCACCAGCGCTATTTGAAATCGATTATGGTGAATCTGCCGTTCTTGAATGGCGAGGCTAGCTGGCGGCTGCCGATGCCTGCCACTTATGTTCTGGGCCAGGACGGGCGGGTTCTTTTTGCCGAGGCGCACGCTGATTTTCGCGTCAGGCCGGAGCCCGAGGAGGCGCTTTCTCCAATCTTCTCGGAATAAATCGGCGGTTCTAATGAAAAAGACCTCGCGGGCTGAGGAAAAGCCCGGGGGGGGTTCTGGATAAATGTATTTTTATCAACGAGCTACGGTGACATCGAGCGATCGGACTCGCGGTTTGACCCTGCCCGCCAGGCCTTGTTACAATCAAGTTGCGGGGTGGAGCAGCCCGGTAGCTCGTTGGGCTCATAACCCAAAGGTCGCTGGTTCAAATCCAGCCCCCGCAACCAATTACAAAATCTGAGGGCGCAATAAGGGCGCATCTGACAGCGCCCCGGCTGCTAGCAGTTCCTCGATCAGCTTCGCGTTCGCGGGCCGGGTCGAGTCGAGCATGTGGTTCTGCCCATACTTCATCGTCATATCAATCGAACTGTGCCGCATGAGCTTCTGCTGCACTTCGGGCGTTACGCCGGAACTGCCCAGCCTCGCCCGGTAGGTGTGCCGGAAGTTGTGCCATCCCAGGTTCGGGATACCCGCTTTCTTCCCCGCCGGAGCCAGATGGTCCTGCCGGAGTGAGTCGGCATGGTACGGCCGGCCCGTGTCGATGTTGCCGAACAGCCAACCGTTCACGTCTTTCTCCCGCGCTTGCCAGGCTCTAAGTTCCTGAATCAGCAACTCATGCAGCGGAAGCACGGAAGCGGAGGCCAGGGTTTTGGTCTCATCCTCGTACTTGCCCACAACCGAGCGTTCAATCGTGAGCGTCGCCCGCTCGAAATCGATATCCGTCCACTTCAGTCCCAAAATCTCGCTGACCCGCATCCCCGTGTTCATGGCGAGTACGGTCATGAGCCGGACATGCGGGGCAAGGTGAGAGAGGACCGCGTAATACTGCTGCGCGGTCAACAAATAGATCGGACGAACCCGCCGGTTCGTTCCTTTCAGTTCGATCAGGCCCATCGGATTGCGCTGGCAGTCCAGATAGCGCCAGCGCATCGCATACTCGAACAGCCGGTGCATGACCGCGCGGGTATGCAGCTTGCTCTTGGGCGCGAGATCGCGGGGTTTCTCGCCCTTCTTTCGCGGCTTGGTTTGCAATCCCTTGATCCACTGTTCCACCGCCATCGGGTCCTTCGCCATATCGACCACGCGCACGTTTTCCCATTCGGGAAGAATGCGCCCGGTCAGCATCGACCGTAACGGGCCAGCCGTGGAGTGACGTTCTGGAATTGCCTCTTGCAAATAGCGCCTCGCCAGTTGACCGAAGGTTGCAATTTCAATTGAGTTGTTGATCTCCGCAGTGAACTTTGAAGCCTCCCGCTGCGCTTCTGTCCTGGTGCGGAGCTGCTGCGTCGTGCCCAGGGTCCGTGACTTGTCCGCATCTCCTTCCCGCCAGCGAAGCACCCATACATCCGGTCCTTTGCTGCGGGCTTTCCGAACGATCCAGCCATGCTGGAAGGTTTGCCGCTCTTTACCTCTCATGTGCCGCTTCCTCCTTGTGCAAGCGGCGCGGATGATGATTCAACGATACCTCTCCCTGCATCGCCGTCGCCAGCTCTGAAATCAGAAATCTCCAGCGCTTACGCACACCATTCGTGACCGAATGCGCCGGGATCTTCCCTTCGCGCGCAAGTCGCTTCACGGTGACCGGCGAATAGCGCAGAAACAGCGCCGCTTCCTCCGGTGTAACAAACGCTTCGGATTGGAATTGAGCCGCCATGCCCATCTCACTTTGGGGAGTCTGACACTATGCTTGCGATTCGCAGCGGTGCAGCTTGAGTCAAAGTGGTTCGTCTTAACCCGGCGAAGCTTCCTCGGTCCGGTAGGGAAGGAAGGGCAGGGGCCGGGCGCGCAACTGGTCGTTCCAGTCTTTGAACCCAAACGGCTCATGCACGCTGAATTTCAGATCGAGACGGCCGGTGAGCACCACGGCGTTCCGCACCAATTCGGCCAGCTTTGCGCCTTCCGCGTCGTTGTCCATAGCCGCGACGATCTCACTGCCATGCGCCATTGCCGAGGCCGACATCCGGATTAGCTCCGGCTGTTGCGGGTTGGTCTTCCCTCCGATCGAGGCATAGCGGGTATGTTCATCGGGAAACAGCACCGCATGGCTCAGGGCATCGATTGCGCTTTCCGTAATCACGAGACGCGTGTCGTTGAGCCTCGCATGCGATAACCAGAGAGCCTTCATGCCACCCGATGCAAAGCCCGTAAAGCCGGCGTTCTTCAGCTCGTATCCACTGAGGCCATGCTCATCAAAGTGCGGGAAGACCGCGTTGCCTCTGTCGTCGATGCGCACACGGCCCGCAAAGCGTTCCGACGCGAGTAGGGAGGCGGGCAGCGCGCGTTCCCTTTCCAGATAGGGATGACCGTCGACGGCGTCATTCATGCGGGCGAATGAAGATTCGACCTTCATCCGGTCTTTTTCGGTCTTGTGAAGCGCGGCGAAGAGCGGCACGGGAACGGGGGCCTGGCCCACCCACGGCCTCAGCTCCTTCCGCACGGCGCCGATGCTCAGCCCCTTCCGGAATTGGACAAAATCGATAATCGAGCCGTTATCGCGGTCGTCGCGCACCGAGAAATAAACATAATGCCCATCAAGGCCGCGCTTGATGATGACCTTATCGTCGGTCACCGGATGCCGCATGACCGCCGTGCCGCGCCAGCTTTGCTTGCGGTCGAGCTCGTATCCTTGCGCCGCCGCGTATTCCCGCAAATCGATCGCGCGCTTGAATGCTTCCAGCTCTTGCGCTTGTTCCATCACGACCTCTTTTTTCCTACTGCCCGCGCACCGTTTTTGCGGCGCCGATCCTAATCGAGATTTCGTTCACCACCAAGGGTCGCGGCAACGACTTGTTTCGTGGTCATCTCTTGCCGCCACGCGTGAGCATGAGGGTGTTGCCTGGCGCCCTCAAGGCTGCGTGACCGAAAGTTGCCTTCAAAGCCGCGGTGAACGCCTGCTTCGAGCCCGTGAACGACGAATAAGTGCCCGAAAAGGCCCCCTCGCAACCGCAGGCGTCACAACACTTGAAGACGTTGCCTGTGACCCTGCCACAGCAGACGAATTCGGTGCATTTTCCGCAACGCGCAATAACCGCGTTCCCGCACCAGAGGCATTTCTCTGGATTGACCCATTCGTTATCGATCTGCGACAGTTCGACAGTCTGCATCTTGGCTTCGCCGACGCCGGCCTTGCCGGCGGGAACACATTCCTTAAAGCGGTAGCGGCCGTTCGGCAGCGCGAGATAGATCGCGGCATAGCGCCGATTGTGTACCGCACATACACGCGGGGCGGTGATCGTTGCCTCGCGCCGGGCCACCCCGTATTTTTCGCCAATGTCCAGAGCCGCATTGATCATGTCGTTATTCATCGTGTTCTCCCTCCGGCCCAGCCGCCCGACCAGCCGCTGCGACCCTCTTGTTCGAGTTGCGCGCGGTAGTATGTCGGCTCGACTTTTGTCGGTTGATTCTGCCGCTGAATTTCAACGTTCTCGCCATATTTCATGGCGATTTCCGTCCCCGTCTGAATCTTCTCCGCAGCGCTCATGCCAACCACGACCTCAGCGTGGCGAAAGGTTCCCGTCTTGAATGCGCCAGCTGTCTGCACAGCCACGGTATGCCGTTGTGCAGCGTGGCGGCACCGATCCAGACCGCCCAGGGCCACGCGCTGTTGAACCAGGTATGTTTCGCCAAAATCCACGAGCGAACGTATCCGGTCCGATAAAACGACCAGACGGACAGATAGAAACCCAAAACAATTGCGGTGCCTTTGAATGCCACGACACCGGCGCCATGTTTCGAGAATTCAGCTAGGGCCCAAAAGCGAAATAGCCATGCCAAGAAGCCCACGGAGCAGCAATCCAGCAGGAACAAAAGGCCAAGCATAAAATCGCCATAAGGTTTGTGATCGACGACGTAAAACATCACGACCCATAGGCGCGCGACGAAATACAGCAAGAGCGCGATGAGCCTTCCCTGTGGGTAAGCCATTAACTTTGCCACCAGCCTCTTCCCCGCGTCCGCAGGGACGAAGTTGCCAAGTTCATCCTTCATCGCAGCGACTGCTTCTGCCATCTTGCGGTTGTCGTCTTCCAACTCCACGATCTTTTCTTCCGCCCGCTGCAACTCATAGTCCGACGCTGATCCGCCAAATACCCCATCCAGCGCTTCGAGAAAGCTCAGGTCATTTTCCTCGCACATGCGGAAAGCCTGATCCGCAGCGGCATGGCGTTCGCCATCATTGTCGGAGCCGACGAGTGATATCACTTTCTTGAACTTTGAAAAAAACGTCGCTTTGACGCCCATATTCCTGCCTCCTTTACCACCTGTTCAACTCACCCAACCAGCCAACGAAACAACCCGCCGCCGTTCCGGACATAAGGGTTCCTGCGATATCCGCCCCAGAACACTTTCCAATAGAACTTCCGCTTTGCTTTCACGGGCCCACAACGGACGCCTTCGACGAACGCGATCATCTCGTCGGGCTTCAATTGTCCGACCTCATGCGGGAGGAGCAGGGGCCTGCCGATCTGATTAACGGAGTCGCTCACATGCGGCTCACCGTGTCGGTCGATCGAGACGCTTCGCGAGCGACTGAGCACTTCCGTGGTTCCGCTCAGGCGCGACACATACTCGCGGGTCGTCTGGTCGCGCGCGCCGAACCAGGTCGTGACGCCGCAATTCTGGATGAAGGTTTCCCAGGTTTGCGGGAACATGCCTTTCAACTGGGAAAGGTCCTGCAATACGCACCACAGCTGAAGGCCGGCCGCGCCCGCCGCCATGCCCATCGCATTTTCGAGGCTCTTCATGTGCGGGCCGAGCTGGGCCATCTCGTCGATGATGGCGAGCACGGGGTTTCGATTTCCCTTTTGACCCTCGTTCAATAGGTCCGACAACGCCGTTTCGAGGATCAGCCGGAAGTATTTGTCGCAAACATCGAGCATGTTCAGCGGCAAGACAATATAAACAGTGCATCGCGTGCGCTTCAGATCGCTGAAGCGGAAATCGGAACCGCTCAGACTCTCCGCCACGGCCGCATTGCCGATGAACCCCAACTGGGTGCGCGCCGTCGAAATAACATCGTTCATTTCGCGATTGTCGGGATCGGCGGCGGCGAACCGGCCGAGCTTCTGGATGATGAACGGATCTTTTGTCGCCTTCACCGTTCGGCGACAGAAATCCGCGACATCACCGTTGATGATTCTGGCGACTGTCGCCAAATTTTGTTCCGGCCGGAGGCCATAACGCTTGAGCGCGGCGATGACGCCCGAAACGAGGATTCGCGCCGCCGTCGTGAAGTGGATGCCTTCCTTGCCTTCGTCCCAGACCAGCGCGGCAGCCAGTTTGTCACAGAGTGCGTGAAACGCGTTCGACAACGGGTCGAGAATGTCCATCGGGTTGAAGCGGGCCTGAAGCAGTCCCTCCATTGCGTCGAGAAGAATGCCGAAGGGATTGAGGACGAACACTTTTCCAAAACGCAGCCGTTTGTGGCCGGTGATGGCGGCGTTTTCACCTTTGGGATCGATGCAAATGCACGACCGGCGCAACGCGAGCAACGCGTTGGCCAGTAACGTCGCGCCTTTGCCGGTCCGCGCAGCCGCCACAGTCAGCAGGTGTCCGAATCCCGGATAGCGCAGGGCGCGGCGGCCGTTCGGAGAGAACCCAATAGGAACTCCCTTCCGCCTGAAGAGGCCGGCTTTCTTCAAATCGTCATTTGTGGCGAACCGAGACCCACCATGCGCGTTTTGCGGCCTGAAATCATAAGCCGCACGGACACGTTTCTTCCGGCTCTCGACGAGATACAGATAGAAGAAGATCGGGAACATCATCAGCAGAAAAATGAAGTCCATTTCAAAGCCAGCCTTTCGCGCGCAGGAGCTTCTTCTCGCCGTCAGTGAAGGTCGTCATCGAGGTAAGCACGCTCTTGAGCATCAATTCGTAGTCGGAATGCTGCGCCGCGTTACGGACAAGCGCGCCGCCGATAATCAAATGCAGGCGAGCATCGTCTTTCTCGTCCTTCTTTTGTTGCCGCACTTTCTCCATCGCGATCGCCTCGCGTAGCGCCGCTTCGCGTTTCCGCAGCGCCTCAATTCTGCTGTTGCCGCCAATGCTCTTCACCGTCATGAAATCCTTTCTCGCAACCCCAGAACCCGTCGGCCTGGAGGTGCATGAGTTCTTCGTTTGAAGCGTCATCCGATAATTGCGTGTCGCGCAGATTGTGGTTAGGGCTCTGTGCCGACAACGTGATGTCTTGCGTGTTTCGTAACTTGCGCATGAAACCTCCTCACGAAAATCCGACAGACACGACCTTCACGCCGCGACAGTCAGGCGATCCGCCAGATGCACGTTCAGTTCACGCAATGGCGTCATGCGATACAGCTCCTCGGTTACGCCGGCCTCCATGCACGGGACAAGGTCGGGCAGCCTTTGAAGTTCCATGCAGAAGGTTTCGGCGATCTTGCGGTTCAGGCGGTGAACCGCGCCGTTGCGGGTGTCATTAGTGAATTCAAGGGAGAAATCATCGCCGTGCCTCGCCCTCAATCTGCCCAGCAGATTGGCAAACAGATCGAAGGCGGCTCCGCTTCCCCGAAAGGCCGGAACAATACCGAGCTGATGCATGTAATACCGATCTCTCGCGACGGAAAGAACAGAGCACCAGCCGATCATCGATCCGTGATATGTGGCGACGAGGCAAGTGTCGAAGTAGTACCGCGTGTAGATGAAATAGAGATACGGCTGATGGTGCGACAGATAGGGCCCGCAGGTCTGAACAAGTGCACCGATATTGTGAATGTCGTCTGGCCGAGCATTGCGGATATCAATGTTGAAGGGGCAAAGAGAATGAATGGTCATGTTGAGCCTCCGAAACGTCGTGTTTGGTTAATGCTTCATGGGTAATAAATTGGGGCAAGAATTCTGGAGTCTTAACTATCCGGAGAGGACAATCTGCTTGAACGGTCCACGCGCATGTGGCTTGATGGCGCGATGGAAGCGACACCCAAAACAGAGAAATGGCCACCGACTGCCGTTATGATTGGCGCGCATCGCT
The DNA here is from genome assembly GCF_025685625.1 of Acidicapsa acidisoli. Classification (NCBI taxonomy): domain Bacteria; kingdom Pseudomonadati; phylum Acidobacteriota; class Terriglobia; order Terriglobales; family Acidobacteriaceae; genus Acidicapsa; species Acidicapsa acidisoli. Next base: position 2,130,611 of record NZ_JAGSYI010000001.1, on the reverse strand, counting down.
ATTACACGGTGGCCCAAGGCACGCGCGTGGTCGGCACCTACAACATCTGCGAAACCACGCTTTCGAAATACGCGAAGGCCGGCAAGACGCCATTCGGTCTCGACCTCGGTGTGGTTCATTCGCAGTCGGTAGATATCGGCGGAGAAGAAAGCCAAAACAGAAAGCGCGATCATTTGCTGATCCCGGAAGACCGCCTCCGGATACTGAGCGCCATCCTGCGCTATCACAAGCTGCAGCACCAAGGGCCCTACACCGCCGAAAAACTTGCGAATATGAGGCGCGCCGCCACCCGCCATCTTCAGCGCCGCGGAATGCCAAACCGGCCCTTGAGTCTCTAGCGTCATCACGATGACCAAGCATCGCGTGATTTGAAAATCGCCGCCAGAATGCTCACGGCACCTTGTCGTGAGCCGAAGTGAGGCGGATGGAGCCTTCAATTTGCGCGGTAAGCACCGCTGTTGGATTTTTCGGCCTTCAATCCCTTACACTTATTTGCACAACTCACCGTGAGGGACCGTTACTCCCCGGGAGGGATATGCCTACCGAATTAGAGGCACCCCCTTCGGCGCCGACCGCCGATCAAATCGAACAGCAGCTGAGCGAACTCGGCAAGGACCGTCTCATGCAGGGCGGCCTGAGACGTCTTGCACTACGCTTTCTGATCGATTTCAAATTGTCCGGCAGATATGAACAGTCGCCGAGGCCGATTTCCAAGGCGATCTACGCGGAGTTTTACGAGTTCGCCGTGAAGAAAACAGGCGGCATTGCTCCCAAGGACACCGAGGCAAGCGGCAAAAAGCTGTTTGGAGAACTCATCGACGCCCTAAAGGACTATTACGCCGGGCCGGGCAAAGAGGATGCCCTGATCATTACCCTGCAGGGCGGAATGGGTGGAGGCTATGAGCCCCGGTTCAAATGGAATGCGGGCTTGTCGGCCCATAAATCTGCACCTAACGCCGATGTCACTGCGCCCGATTACGGCGTGATCGCGAACACCGACTTCATGCGGGATATCGAAGATAAAGTGCCGCAAGGGACGACGGATATCTGGATTGCAGCGTCGGATCTGTCGAACGTAGGCGACGAAACCTCGGCCTATTCGGATTATGTGCGGAAAGTCGTTCGATCCAACGCCCTCCGCAATGTCGACTATACCTATATCTGTCCGCAGGGCCATGCGGGCGAATCCCGCATACAAAATCTGCGTGATTGCTTCAACGACACTCCAGGAAAACTGCATTTGCATCAGATCCCGCTCGAACGCTTTCTCGAAATCTCGGTTGTGCTTACGCACTTCATAAGCCTGAACCCGCTCGCAGAGAAACCCGACGCCTATATGCAACTGCCGTCGCTGGATGCACACAGGGCTTGGATCAGGTTGAACCATAAGGATTCGGCGCGCGTCGTCGCAAAAATGAAAAGCCTTATCAACTCATTTCCTGAGGATGACGCTTAGCGCCTCCGATCTCTTCAGCGCGCTTGAAGATGTCACTATCGACCGCCTGTAACTCACCATGAGCCATCTTTCGGAGTGCCTGCTCGTGCGGCCAAGATGTACCCATGAGCGGCCCCTCGATACGCGAGCGGTTTGACAGTTGTAGGTGTTCTTCCGCGCCGGCACGAGATCGATCTGCGACTGTTCAGGTCCTGCGCGAGATATCCATGTCTCGGCATGCCTGGCCAGCTTTCGGTTTGACGGGCCGCACAATCGCAACCTTATCCGATGCAAATCCTGGCGCACCCGCCGGTCCTGTCCAAAGGTGGCTTCTCGAAATTTTCTTGCGTGCTCGCTGCGCTCCTCGCGCAGAGAAAATTTCTGCGATGCCGCTGCGCGCTTTGGACAGGCCCGCCTCATGGGCGCGCTTTGGTCCTTGCATCGGTTGCGATCATGCAACCCAAACTCGAAAGGAAAAACCATGTCCGACACAAAGAAACCCGCCGCAAGAATCAGCCTCTATCCGGTATCAGCCGCGATCTGGGCCAACTCCACTCAGAAGGGCGTGTTCTACAGCGTCACCTTTGAGCGCAGCTACAAGGACGAGAAGGGCAAGTACCAGACCTCGTCCACATTCAACGCGAGCGATCTGCTCCTCATGGCCAAGGTCGCCGATCTTTGCGACACGAAGATCAGAGAACTTCGCGCTGCTGACCGGCAGCCCGACGAAGAAGCAGCTTAACCGCCAATCGGGGCAGGGCGCTCATCGCGCCTTGCCCCTTTTTTGTGTCACGCATCACACCTCGTCAACCACTGCCGCGCACGCTGAGTCGTTCACCGTCCCGTGCTCTGCAGCGCGCTTGTCTTCTTTTTCCTCCCAGCGGTCACATCGTCAAAGCGCCGGAAAAAACAAAGCCCGAATCCAGAAGGAGAACCAGAATAAAACCGGCGCGCCCTCGGGTCGTAACACCCGCGCGGTGCGCGTCTGTTCCTCAAGCGGACAAATTTTCCTTTCCGGGGACTTGACCGCCCTCCGCTCGCGCTGCGGCCGTTCAAGCCCTCAAAAAAGCTCGCCGATAGACGCGAGCTTTTTCGACCCTGCGGGCGGAAGAGGAAAATTCTCCGCCTGCCCCTCGGTCACGGCGATTTTCTTCTGGTTCCATTCCCGCCACGAGCGGGCATTCAGTCAGAAGGAAACCATCATGGGTTACGACATCTACGGCAAGAAACCGACCGCGCCGGAAGGAGAATATTACCGCAGCAACATCTGGTACTGGCCGCCATTCGTCGCTATGTGCCGCCGCCTTGCACCCCGCGAAAGCAAAGGATGCAAAGGCTGGGAAGTCAACGATGGCCACGGCCTCAATGCCGCCGATGCCCTCCGTCTCGCCAATCGCCTTGACGAGTTGTTAGCTGACGGCACCATCGCGGCTTACATCGCGGACAGCGGCGAACCGCCCGTCACCGAACTTCAAGCGAGGACCCTAAGGTTCGTCAAGGCTTTGACGAAAGCCACGGGGAACCCTGAGGTCAGCGCTCCGGGCCTCGCCAATCCCGCCGTCACCGAGGAAGATGTCCGCGAGTTTATCGCCTTCCTGAAAACATGCGGTGGTTTCAAGATTTTCTGAGAAAGAGCCGGGGCAGGGCGCTCGCGCGTCCTGTCCCACTTAATCCTGTGCAAGAGGCAGATTTGAATTCGCGGGCTTGCCACGGAGAACCGAAGGGTTCGTCGCTCGGTGTTTGTGTGCTCCTTTTTCTTGTTCACATCACAACTGCCCGCCTCACTGCGCTTCCGGATTCGATTATTACGCGTTTGCGCAATCTCGTTTCTTTCCTGCTGCCCGCGCTGCGATTCGGCTGCGGAACGGTGTATGCAGTCATCGCGTTTTTCGTTGCGGCGAATCAGAGCTTCGATTCCAGTCGCCGGATGACAGCTATTGATAACAGCGTCAGCAAGTTGTTCGCGGATAATCCGCGACACGCCACACGGCGCCGGCTTTCGCCGGGCGCTGTGGCTCAACTTGGCAAGGGAGAGGCTGTGGCCTCTCCCGTTGCATCCCTCACCGGGGCGGCGTGGGCCGCCACGGAAACTCTGCCGGTTTCCGCACCTTCAGGCTCGCGGCGTCCCGCCGCCATTCATGGTCAGGCGGTGCGCGCATGAGCATGAATGAGAATGCGCCGCTGCTCACCCAGAGCCGGAGCGGCAGCGAGCGGCGCAAGCGCGGCAAGGGCGCCATCCTCGTGCGGCTCTTGCCCGAGGAGCGCATTGCCGTCGAAGAACGAGCCCGTGATGCTGGCCTCAGCCTCGCGAGCTTCTTGCGCGCGTGCGGGCTCGGCACACCGGGGCCGAGAGCCCGCCGGCTTCCGCCCGTTAATGCCGAAGCTTTGGGACGCGCGACGGCCGCCCTGAATAAAGTAGGCAGCAATCTCAACCAGATCGCGCACGGCCTTAATGCCGGTAATTACTCCATGACGATGCAGGAATGTTTTGCGGCTTTGGCCGAGGCGCGCGCGGCGGCGGCAGCCATACGCGAGATCGTCGGCCGGAAGGATCGCGAGTGATCTCGAAGGGGACGACGCACAATAACGGCGTGCGGCTTGCCGTCTATATGACGACCGGCAAGGATGGCGAAACTGCGGAGCTCTGGCAGCTGCGCGGCTTTGCGGCAACGAACATTAAGGACGGCTTCCGCGATGTGCAGATCATGTCACAAGGGACCCAATGCGAGCAGCCGTTCTTTCATGTACAGGTGCGCAACCGGGAGGGCGAGATGCTCACGCGCGCGCAATGGGAACATGCGGCGGATCGTATTGAAAGAATGCTTGGCCTTGGAGGGCAGCCGCGGGCGATTGCTTTTCACATCGATCATGAAAAGGGCCGCGAGCACATGCATGTGGCCTTCAGCCGGATTGATGAAGAGACACTGATGGCAAAGCCGCTGCCGTATTTCAAGCGACGGCTGAAAGCCATAAGCCGCGAACTGGAGATGGAATTTGGTCTCGAAGAAGTGACCAACCGGCGCCCGGACAAAATCCGATTTGCGCCGACGCGCGCCGAGGAAGAACAGGCGCGCCGTCTCGGTCTCAACATTCACGAAATCCGCAACGCGATCCGTCAGGCTTGGGACCGCTCGGACAATAGCATGAGCTTTCAGGCGGCGCTGGAGCAGGAGGGGTTTGTGCTCGCGCGCGGGGAGAAGCGTGACTTCATCGTCATCGACCGCGAAGGGGGCATGCATGCGCTCGGCAAGCGCATCCTCGATGTATCCGCATCCGATATTCGTACAAGGCTCGGGGATATAGCCCGCGAGGACCTGCCATCAGTTGAGATGGCGCGGTTGATCCAGGTCGAGCGCCAGATCGAAAAGGAAAAGGGCGTTGCTAAGGAACAGACAGCGGTGCACTGGGACCGTGACCGGGGCGATAGGGAATGGCAAGAGGCTGTCACGGACGCTGCGATTGCGAAAGAGAAGATCGAAGGCCGATATGCGGAGCCGAAAGTGCGCGGGCAGCAGGAAAAAGAGAAGGGGGCAGGGACGGAGAAAGAGCTCGATGACCGGAGGGCAGCGGTGCGCTTGGCCTATTCGCTCAGCGAGACGCCGGCGGAGTTCGAACGGCATCTGGAGGAAGCGGGCTTCAGGCTCGCGCGCACGACGAAAGAGGAAGCGGATCTCAGTCACCGCAATGCTGCCTTTGCGCGGGAAGTGGGGCGCTATGCACCCGAATATCGCAAAGATGAATTCGTTGCCGTCAACGGGCTCGGACACGTCATCACGCTCGATCGCCGCACGACTGGCGAAAGCCGCAAGGATGTGACGGACTTCCTGCGCACACTTGATGTGAGCCGAGTGAAAGGCATTCAGGAAACGCAGGAGATCGCCGGCGCTCAGCTTGAGATCGAACGCCAGGCCTTCCGCGATTTGAGCCGCGGATACACGAAGCAGGAACCGGACGGACGCCCGACAGGGTCGCTCGGCCGGCCGATGCATAAATGGGAGCCCTTCAGCGATCGTCTCGCGAATTCAGTCGACATGCGAACCAGCCGCACTATGGGCAAGGCTTTCGATGCAGCCAGTGATGCTTTTGAATCTCTCTTCTCGCCGATCATGACGCCGGAACAGAAACGCGATGCGCGCCATGCAAATACAACGCGCGAAGCGGAACGGGATGCGTCGATCGACTATAGCCAATTTACCGAGATGCTTGCGCGGCAACGTGAAGAGGAAGAACGCGCGGCGGCAAGGGAACGCGAAAGACGCGGACGCGAACGATGAAAGCCGCGCCACTCGGGAACAGCGCGGCGATGACCAGAGACCCACTCTTCTCCGAAAGATCTCGAGCTTCGCCGAAACGCTTAAACTGCAATTCTACGAAGTCATGAAAGCGATGACGAATCCGGCACTCAAACCTCAACCGGTGAAGTGGCGCAGCCGTGGCGAAGACACCGGACGGGCATTCCGCATGCATACGCGAAAAATCATGAGCCGTCTCATCTGTCGGCCTTCCATCCCCCCGCCGGAATTCTATGAACCCGAGTTGTGGCAGTGGAACAACCTACCCAACATGCCGGCAGCGTCCGAGGATTTTTCGTATTCCGATCATCACCATCTTTCTCTGTGACTCTCCTTGTGCTAGAACCCCCGATATGCAGAGCACCAAACCCTTGACGCATGTCCTCTGGCTTCAGAGATGGGAAGCCGGGAAGTTTCGCGAGTGGCTGCCGGTCGGCAAGGGGCGCGTTGAAAAGGATCCCAGCGGCAACATTTTGGTTGAGAATTTTCAGCACCTGACCAGCATCGGCGGGTGGAATGGCTACACCATGCTTTTACCCATAGGCGTCATGCCGCCTGATCCTGCACCGCAGCGTCCCGCCACATCCGGAGGTGCGAAGAGCCAGGACGAGGTAGCCTGAGTCCGCTACCACCGACCACAGAGACGATCGCATCCCAGCCGAGATTCCGTCGATAAAGGGATCTGATCCCCGGGGCGATGGCCGCAGGAACCACCTAAAAACACAAACTTCTTTCTGGATTGAGGATCGCCATCGAAGCCGTCTCATCTGCGCGCGACGGCGATAGAAAGTTGCAGGGACCATGTTGCATGCAATGTATGCATTGCAAAAGTCACGAAACGCGCGATCAAACTACCGAAAGTTGTTGACGATAAATTTATGACCTGATTACATACGCTGCGATGTGAAGTGCAGCCTTCATCGTGCAGCACCGTTCCCGCCTTTATATGTGCCGTTGTCTTCCCGTTGCGCAGGCGCATTCGAACTTCAAGCTTCGAGGAGCAGATGGGTAAGAAAATCTCGCCGATCGTTTTAATTCTGATTTCGATGGTTGCGAATTCGGCTTACGCAGCCGTCTTTGAATGTACGACGAAACAGGCGCTCAGATGGGAAGAAGGAGCGTTGGAGTCCAACGTGGTATATGCGAAGACCATATTGCGCTTGGATGATGAAACCGGTGAATTATGGATGGCGGCGGCAGGTCACCTAGGTGGCGTAGCTAAAGGCACAATTGAGCTGCCGATGGGAGCACAAAATGATCTTATCTTCACCCAACGAACTACCTCTATGAATCCCGAAGGGGAAGAGGTGGCCACTCGCCGCTTCATCTTACACATTCGGGGATGGAAGCTCAATCCTAAGACTCTGCAATTCAGCCATAGCGACCTAAACTTCATCGCCTATGAAGATTCGCCTCCCATCGTATTAACCGGAGGATGCGTGCAGTCGGAAGGGAAAGCGATGCCGAAGGACGGAGTAATTCCCTGAATAATCTTTCAACTTATACAAAGAGGAGCGGGAGATGACCGACTACACCAGTATCAGGGATGGATTTGTAACTTCAGAGGAGAATCCTGGCCTCACCGTTTCAGGATTTTATGTCGATCATTCCAGTACCGGCTATAAATTAAACGTTGGATATGGGTTCGACATAACAGATAATTTAGATTCCACGATAGACGCTGAAACTCAATTAGAAAATGCAGGGATTTTGTCATCTGACCCTACGATAGAAGCTGCTCAATGGGTCGCCATCTCAGCTGTGGCAACTAGCCCCCCGACAACCGATGGTTCCGATACAAGCCTCAATACTGCGCTGGGGAGTGGAGTGACGATTAATGCCACTACAGCGCTACGGCTCACGGATAATTATTTCACTGATGTTGTCGATCCGGAACTTGAAAATTATGCAAATCCAGCAACGACGCCTCCGCAGGTGTGGGCCGGACTTGAAGATGTGTTGTACGGCGCACCTCGCGCCTTTACGAGAATCCCAAATCTTGCTTCCGATACAGCAGACAAGAACTGGGGCGCAGTCGCCTATGATGTGGCGTTCAGCCCAAATACCGATGTGCCCAACCGGCGTATAGATGAAGCCCTGCTTATGCTTGGATTTCAACCTAGCACCGAATCTCCGATAAGTAGCGGCTCTGTTGATCTCAAATCTCTCATTACGTTTGAGCAAAAAATATCTACAACTTCATTCACGGGTACGTTGACAGCGGCCCAAGTTATTCAGCAGGCTTTCGTCACCGACCCCGACCCCGGAGACATAGCCAACTTGTCGCTTGAAGAATATCTGATCTCCCAAGGCTACTACGTGGCCCAGCCTGGAGATATTGGTGCGACAGACGCTTATACTGCGAACAACATTGTTGCGAACAACAGTATCAGCATCGTTAACGGAAGCGAGCTCCTACGGCTAAGCGAGGGGTTGAATAAAATTTATGGCGGCTCCTGGTCGGGCATGGCTCCGGGCACGGTTGCATATGTGCCAACTGCAGTAGACACGCCTGGGACAACACTTGATGATTTGTCCGATCTGGATGCGGCCGGCAACGAGAGCTACGTCTACGATCCGAACATCGACGGCTCGGGGAGCGATAGCCTGAGCAGCAATGCTGCCTACGCTGTCGGTTCTCCCATCAGTCTTACAGGTAATGCGATCAGCCCGGGTTCACTTGTAATCATGGACGACGGAGGGAGCGTCTGTGCCGTCCTTTCGCCCGGAACGTGGGCAGGAATTTATAACACTGATGGATGGGCGACGCCCGGGGTTGATTATCTGCTCGATGTCAGCATTACGAACAGCAGCGGCACCGTGATCGGCACGCTAACCGTGGATAAGCTCTATGGCACAACAACCTACACTCCGGTCGGCGGCGGTGGTGGTGGTGGTGGAAGCAGCAGTCCCATTTCGCCTTCTGGTCCCGTGTATATCGGCAGCGGTGGCGGAGGTGGACCGACGCTTTACTATCAGACTTCCGGCGGTGGGGGCACCTCTTACTCTCTCGATTCCGACACCGGCGATACCTCGCTAATATCAGGAGGTCCTCTTCCTGACGGTGGTCCAACATCAGACGGCTCCGGAGCGTTAGGCGCGTCGAGCGGGTTCAATGGAACGATGATCGATCCGATCGTTCTGGATCTGAGCGGCATGGGCGGCGGAACCGCGACGGGGGTGCAGCTGACATCGCTTGCGGATTCTTCGGCCTATTTCGATCTCTTTGGCACGGGTTATGCGGTGCACACAGGCTGGGTCGGACCGGGAACCGGCATCCTTGTCGACACGACTGATCCGACGAGCATCAGCGATCTGTTCGGCAATTCCTCGACTAACGGCTTCGCCGCCTTGCAAGCGCTCGACAGCAACGACGACGGCGTGATCAACAGCAGCGATCCCGGCTTCTCCAGCCTCTATGTGTGGGTCGACGCGAACGGCAATGGCACAGTCGATCCCGGTGAAGTGCAAAGGCTCTCCTCGCTCGGCATCACCTCGATCAGCCTCGAGACCTCGCCCGAGAACGAGATCGTCAACGGCAACGAGATCGGTCAGGTGGCGACCTTCACTTATTCCGGAGGCACTGGGCAGGTCGCCGAGGCGTTCTTCGACAACAGCACGCTCGACAGCACCTATACCGGTTCCTACACGTTTGACCCCGAAACACTCGCGCTGCCTAACCTTCGCGGTTATGGCACCATGCCTGATCTGTACATCGCCGAAAGTCTCGACCCGACATTGCTTGGGGAAGTGGAGGGCCTTGCGACGGACACGCTCGCCGACGCGGCGACGTTCAACCAGCAGATGCAAACGATCATGTACGAATGGGCAGGTGTGGCGAGTACCGACCCAACGAGCCGCGGATCATACGTCAATGCGCAAGATCTCGGTGTCCTCGAGGCGGTGAACGGAGAGAGTTGGGAGGACCCCGATTCCGGAACGACCAACCCCGGCACCGCGGGCACAGGACAGGCGCTGGAAAAGACCTACAGCCAGTTCCTGAGCTATGAAACCGAAAGCTTTTTGGCGCAAGGTCCCCTGGCGCAATATCTGCCGGGTGTCACCTACGATTACGATACCGATAGCCTCACGGGTTCGACGGACCTTTCCACGCTTGCCACGGCGGTGGGTGACAATGTTCCCGCGGATACGACCACGGCACTTCAATACCTCGGTGCGATGGGCGTGTTCATGGACACGTTGGCGAGTGATCTCAGTCTGTCGCAAAGCGAATATGACAGCGCGCTGGCGGATGATTTCTCCGCAGCCGGCGCGGCGATCACGGCATCGATCGTCGATGAACTGCATGCGCTGCCGGGTATCGCCGATGGCAGCGGTGATGTGACGTTCACGCTCGACGGTCCGGGCGCTGTCATCACCGGCGTCGCCGGCGCGAACAACATCCTCGTCGTGAACGATGCGACAACGAGCGACGATCTGACGCAAGATGTCATCACCGGCATCCAGACGCTCGATATTGAAGGTTCGAGTTATGTGACGCTGACGGCGCAGGAACTGGACCAGTTCACCACGATTAACGGGAACGGTTATGGCTTTGCGGGGATCTATGTCTCTCCCGTCGGGACCTATGACATCAGCGCGGCCGGGGGCACCGGAGCGTTGACGATCAGCGCCGCCACCACGACTGCGGATGTGACAATCATCGGCAATGATGAAGATAACGAGACACTGATCGGCGGCTCTGGCGCCGATACGGTCGAAGCCGGCGGCGGCAGCGGCGATTATCTCTACGCCGGCTCGGGTGACAATACGCTTGTTGGCGGTTCGGGTTCCGATACGTTCTATGACGGGGCAGGCGTCGATACTTTCGAAGGCGGCAGTGGCACAAACACTTTTGTCATCGAGAATGGCACCAGCGGCACAAGCGTCACCGGCGGTACAGGAAGCAACACGCTGCAGGTTGATTCCTCCGTCACGGACATTTCCGGTATGACCGTCAGCGGTGTGCAGACGCTCTATATCGGCGGATATTCGATTACAGTTACGGCTGAGGAACTGGCCGGCTTTACGACGATCGATGCTGGCGGCGTGACGATGTATGCCTCGGACACCGGAACGTATGATCTGAGCAGCGTCGATGTCGTAAGCACCTTGAACCTCAGCGCCGCCGATACATCCGCCAATGTAACGCTGATCGGCAATGATCAGGATGGACAGACGCTGATCGGCGGCTCAGGAACGGACACGCTCGAAGCCGGAGGCGGCGCGGGAGATTACCTTTATGCCGGATCTGGCACGAATACCCTTATCGGCGGTTCGGGATCAGACACACTCGTTGACGGCGCGGGCGTCGATACTCTCGAAGGGGGCAGCGGCACGAACGACTTTGTCATTTACAACGGCACCAGCGGCACGGCCGTTACCGGCAGCGGCAGCGATAACACCCTCGATGCGCATACCGACGATCTTACCGGCCTGACGATCAGTGATGTCCAGACGTTGAATGTGGACGCCAGCCATCTATTCCTGACATCAGGAGAACTTTCCGGTTTCAGTACACTCAACGCCTCAGGCTCAACACTCTATGTCTGGGGATCAGGCACCTACGACCTCAGCGGGATGTCGGGCAGTGGTGCATCGGAACTTTCGTCCCAATACACCAGCGGCAGCGTTACCTTCGTTGGTGGCAACCAGGACGGCCAGACTCTTATCGGCGGTTCGGGCAGCGATACGCTCGAAGCGGGCAACGGGGCGGGTGACTATGTCTACGCCGGTTCGGGTAATACGACACTTGAAGCGGGAACCGGAACCGACACGCTCTATGGTGATGGCGGCACGAATACCTACGAATTCGGTTCGAGCTTCGGAACGGCGGATACGATTTACGATGCCGGTAATGGCAGCGCCGCCGCTGGAACGATCGACTTTACGTCCTCCAGCACCACGGATGAGGACCTCTGGTTCAAGAGGAGCGGCAACGATCTTTTGATCGATCTGCTGGGGACCTCCGATCAAATCGATATCTCGGGGTGGTACAACAGTTCCGCCGATCAGGTCAGCAGCTTCACGGCGGATGGTTCGACGCTCTTGAATTCGAGTGTGGCGTCACTTGTTTCCGCGATGGCGACCTATCAATCGGCTCATTCCAGCTTCAATCCGCAAACTTCGGGCACGACCATGCCGACGAATACGACTCTGCAAAATGCGATAGCGGCGGCGTGGTAGCTGACGAATGGGTTGACCGGCGTAACGTTTACCAAAAGGCCCTCGATGAAGTCGTATCTGCGGTGTGTGGGAGTGGTGGCGATCGCCGGTCTGGTCATTCCTGGATATGCAGCCGCCGAGACTATCGAGCAGGCGCTGGTGCAGGTTTACGAGACTAATCCAACCCTGCTTGCCGAACGCGCCAAGCTGCGCGAGACGGATGAGCAGGTGTCGCAAGCTCTTAGTAACTGGCGGCCGGATATCGAAGCGACGGCCAATGCCGGGATCAGCAATCAGGCGGTTCACGACCCGTCATCTGCCCCTATACCCACGTCATCCAACGGCCTCACACCCCGCAGTACAGGCCTGCAGTTCACGCAGCCGCTGTTCCGGGGCTTTCGCACCGTCGCGCAGACGCGCGCCGCCGAGAAGCAGGTTGAAGCCGAGCGCGCCAATCTGCAGGTTACGGAGCAGAAACTGTTCCTCGATACCGGCACGGCCTATATCGATGTCGTGCATGATCTGGCGCTGGTCGCGCTCGACCGCGATAACGAGCGCGTGCTGCGTGACGAGTTGAATGCCACGAAGGAACGATTGAAGCAAGGAGATGTCGGCACGACCGACGTGCATCAGGCGGAATCCCGACTGAAGCGAGCCGAAGCAGACCGTCTCAAGGCCGAAAGCGATCTTGAACGCCACCGCGCTGCCTACGTCCATCTCGTCGGCGATATTCCTGGCACCTTGCAACCGCCGCATCTGGAACTGGCCGACGCGGCCAGCCTCGATGAAACGCTCAATCTCGCCAAGAAGCATAATCCCGGCATTGCGGCGGCCACCGCAAATTACGACGAGGCGGATGCGGAGGTCGATCTCAACAAAGGCAGCCTTCTGCCCGAAGTCGATCTTGTCGGCACGACGCAAAAGCAGTGGGACCAGAGCACCTATATCCCTGGCCGACAGGACAGTTCGCAGGTTCTTGTGCAGGTGACGATGCCGCTTTACAAGACCGGCGCCGATTATTCGCGCACGCGCGCCGCAGAGCAGAAGGTCACCGAACAGCGCATGAAGCTTGAGGAAGCGCGGCACCAGGTTTACGAAGACGCCACAGATGGCTGGCATGGCCTTGAGACCGCCCGCAGCACATTGATAGCTGACGAAGCCGAGCGGGATGCTGCCGATCTCTCCTTGCAGAATGTCCGGGAAGAGGCGAAGGCCGGAACGCGCACGACGCTCGATGTGCTCAACGCCGAGCAGGAACTGATCGACGCCAAGACCGCCGTCATTCAGGCCGAGCATGATATTACGCTTGCCATCCTGCAAATCCGTTCGGCAACCGGGTTGCTCAAAGCAGAAGCCATGAAACTACCCGTCGAACTCTACGACCCCGACAAGCACTATCAGACAGCGCGCAGCCAATGGATCGGCTTCTCGGACGATGATGACAGCGGTGAGGCTACCGCAAATCACCAATAAACATGGATCAGACCGCCCCCTCAGAAGCGACTAAACCGGAACAATCCCTCGATACCGGCCTTGCATCTTTTGTGCTTCTGCTTCGTTTTCACGGCATCGCGGCCGATCGGGCGCAATTGACGCATAAATTCGGCGGCTCGGCTTTCGGCACGATGGAAATGCTCCGCTGCGCCAAGGAGTTTCAGCTCAAGGCGCGTGTCATCGAAAGCCGATGGGAGCGTCTGACGGATACGCCGCTGCCGGCGATAGCCCGGATGCGGGATGGGACTTTCCTCATTCTCGGCAAGGCCTCCGAAGATACGGTTCTGGTTCAGGACCCCTCAATCAACCGCCCTCAAATCCTGCCGCGCAAGGAATTCGAGGAACGGTGGAGTGGTGATCTTCTGCTGATGACGCGCCGGGCAGGGCTTGGGGAAGTGGCCCGGACCTTCAACATCACATGGTTTCTCGGCGCGATGCATAAGTATCGCCGGTTGCTCGGTGAGGTCTTGGTTGCGTCGTTCTTCCTGCAGCTTTTTGCGCTCGTCTCGCCGCTGTTCTTTCAGGTGGTGGTCGACAAGGTTCTGGTGCATCGCGGCCTCACGACGCTCGACGTTCTGGTGTTCGGCTTCGTTACCGTCGCCATATTCGAAAGCGCGCTGACGGCTCTTCGCACCTACGTTTTTTCCCATACGACCAGCCGCATCGATGTGGAACTGGGCGCTCGGCTGTTCCGGCATCTGGTAGCGCTGCCGATTGCCTATTTCGAGGCGCGCCGCACGGGCGACAGCATTGCGCGGGTGCGCGAGCTTGAAAATATCCGCAACTTCTTGACCAGTTCGGCGTTGACGCTTGTCATCGACCTGTTCTTCACCTTTGTTTTCCTTGCCGTCATGGCGTGGTATTCGCCGTTCCTGACCATTATCGTCATTGCATCGTTCCCGTTCTATATCGCCATCTCGATGGCGGTGACGCCGGTCTTCCGGCGCCGCCTGAATGAGAAATTCAATCGCGGCGCAGAAAATCAGGCTTTCCTTGTCGAAAGCATCACCGGCATTGAGACGCTGAAAGCTATGGCGGTCGAGCCGCAGATGCAGCGGCGGTGGGAAGAGCAATTAGCCGGTTATGTGAAGGCTAGCTTCAAGGTGCTTAATCTCGGCAATTGGGCCAGTCAGGGTGTGCAGCTTGTCAGTAAACTCGTGACGGCCGCCATCCTGTTCTTCGGTGCGAAGGCCGTTATTAACGGCGATATGACCGTTGGTGAGCTGATCGCGTTCAACATGTTGGCGGGTAGGGTATCGCAACCAGTCTTGCGGTTGGCGCAAGTCTGGCAGGATTTTCATCAGGCGCGGCTATCTATTGCGCGGCTTGGCGATATTCTCAACACACATCCGGAACCGGGTTTCTCGCCGGGACGGACAGCGTTGCCTGCTATCAAAGGAGCCATCAGCTTCGAGCATGTCACTTTCCGCTATGTGACGGATGGTCCGGTAGTCCTGCATGACATTTCTCTTTCCCTACCGCCCGGTCAGGTCATGGGCATTGTCGGACCATCAGGCTCCGGCAAGTCGACGCTGACGAAACTTATGCAGCGGCTTTATGTGCCTGAAAGCGGGCGAGTGCTGGTGGATGGTGTCGATCTTGCCGCCGTCGATACGGCATGGCTGCGGCGGCAGATCGGTGTCGTACTGCAGGAAAACATCCTGTTCAATCGTCCGGTGCGCGACAATATCGCGCTTGCCGATCCCGGTATGCCAACCGAGCGCGTGATACAGGCGGCCAAGCTGGCCGGCGCGCATGAATTCATCCTCGAACTGCCGCAGGGCTATGACACGCATGTCGGCGAGCGCGGCTCGAACCTCTCCGGCGGGCAGAGGCAGCGTATCGCGATTGCTCGCGCGCTGATCACTGACCCGCGCATCCTGATTTTCGACGAAGCCACCAGCGCCCTCGATTATGAGAGCGAGCGCATCATTCAGGAAAATATGCGCCGCATCGCGCAGGGCCGCACGGTCATCATCATCGCCCACCGGCTTTCCGCCGTGCGCCACTGCCACCGCATTATCACGATCGAGAAGGGCCGTATCGTCGAAGACGGCAGTCATGACGAACTGGTGAATACCGACGGCCGCTATGCTTCGCTCCTCCGGCTTCAGGGAGGGTTGCATGTCGCTTCGGCAAAGAGCGCTTAGAGCATGGGATTACTATCAGGAAGCCAATGAGTATATCCAGCGCAAGTCCGACAAGCTCTGGCGGCGCATCGAACCTTATCTCGACAAGCCCGATCCCGAAACCGAATTCCTGCCGGCCGCGCTTGAAATTATCGAAACGCCGGCTTCGCCCGCCGGGCGCATCATCGCTGGGACGCTGATTGTCTTCTTCGTCATCGCTCTCTTATGGGCCTGTATCGGCTCCGTCGACATTATCGCCACGGCGCAAGGCAAGATTGTGCCGACAGGCCGCAGCAAGGTCATTCAGCCGTTCGAGACCGGCGTCGTTCACGCCATTCATGTGCAGGATGGGCAATCAGTGAAAGCCGGGGATGTATTGATCGAGATCGATGCGACGATCAGTGAGGCCGAGCGCGATCGGTTACAGAAGGAATATATGACGGCGGCGCTCGATGTTGCCCGGCTCAAGGCATCGTTAAGTACGGCTGATGATCCGGCGACAGACTTCATCGCTCCGGAAGAGGCGACGGAGGACCAGATAGCCCTTCAGAAATCGCTCCTCACCAGCCAGGTCGCCGAGCAACGCGCCAAACTGGCGGGCCTCGACCGGCAGATCGCACAATATGGCGGCAACCTTGCCGCCGTGCAGTCGAATATCTCCAAGATCACCGAAGCCCTGCCTTATCTCGAAAAGAAGGCCAGGGCGCGGCAGTCTCTCGCCGACCGGCAGATCGGCTCAAAGATGGACGCCTATTCGGCCCAGCAGGACCTCGTGGAGCATCAGCAGGAATTAAAAGTTCAGCGGGGGCGCCTCGATGAAGCCACGGCGCAGGTCTCATCGTTCAAGGAACAGCGCGAACAGGCCGAAGCAGAATATAAACATAAAAACCTCGACGATCTGACACAGGCTGCCCAGAAAGCCTCCAGCCTGCATGAACAGTTCATCGAAGCCTCGAAGAAATACCGATTGCAGACCCTGACCTCACCGGTAGATGGCACAGTTCAACAGTTGGCCGTGCATACCGAGGGCGGCGTTGTGACTCCTGCGCAAACCCTCATGGTCGTCGTGCCCGGCGACAGCCGCCTTGAGATCGAGGCTATGGTGCCGAACAGGGATATCGGCTTCGTGCATGAAGGGCAGGAGGTCGCCGTCAAGATCGATACCTTCAACTACACGCGCTATGGCCTGTTGCACGGCAGGGTCATATCCGTATCGCAGGACGCCATCACCCGCGACAAACCGGCAGATAAAACTGACAATAAGCAGCAGGCCGGTTCTGAGGATGACAGCAGCGAGCCCAAAGGGCAGGAGCTGGTTTATTCGGCGCGCATCTCCCTCGATCGCTCCGAAATGCAGATCGATGACCGCATGATCAATCTCGAACCCGGCATGGCCGCGACGGCCGAGATCAAGACCGGCTCGCGGCATATCATCAGTTATCTTCTGTCGCCCCTCAGCCGTGCCGGCCACGAGGCGATCACGGAGAGGTAGAAATGGCATAATCTTGGCTTGTGGAGGCTTGGATGGCCGTCAAGGAAGAACGCAGTGAAGAGGAATATTTTCCAATCGATCATTGCGAGCGCCTCTTTTCAGAACTGTCGTTGTGGACGTCCGTTCAAGATTGCCTGGCAGCTGCACGATGCCTCGAAAAGAGGCCAACGCGGGATGATGTGTTCTCTCCCAAGCTAATCGTGCCCTTTCTCGACAGCGACCTGTTCCAGGCGGTCCTGTCGAAATGCATTGGCTGGCTCATTCCTACTTATCGAGTCCCAGAAGCAAAAATACGCATTTCGGCGCTCCAGGCACCGGAGATCAAGGAATCGACGCTCCAGACACTTCGCGATTTAAGGTGGCGGGCAAACATATCGATGGGAGCGGCCGGCACGATCACGCAGATTGCTCCAGGCTTAAGCCAGTTCAGCGACAAGCGATTTTTCGTGGTGGAGGATGAACCGCATGTTATTGAGGTGATCCAGAACCCAATTCGCTGCATTCTGGATCTCATTAGCCGGTTTTGGCCAACGGCGTCCAAAATGAGGAAACTCATCGACGAAACGAAGGACGGGTCGGAAGGCCCGGTTATCTTCCACCAGCCATATACAGATGGTTCTATGGCCGCTCTTGTTGAAGCGCTTGTGTTTTACGCCCATAGGCTCGAACTGGGACCACGATATAGCGAGGTCGCGAATAACGCCATAAACCGGGGCTACCGATCGGTCGAAGTCGTCGGGCATCCCCCGATCGATGCAAAATTTATCGAGATTGGACAGGAGTCCGCCGAAAGGATGTTCGAGTCAATTGCCTAGCCAGGTCACCATCCCGCTTTCGCCGCATTTCACAAACCTGCGCGGGCAGGGCGATCGCATTTCGAGCGCGGCTGTGGCAGAGAAGCTCGTCGTTGCCGATGGCGAAGGTTACTTCGTCGATGATCTGGGCGGCCATTCCTGGTCTTTTGTGCCCGCTCCGGGCGCAGCGGTTTACGGGCTCACGTCACGTTTCAAGCCGTCGCCGATCGATCACATGGCCAATGGTGTATTCCTGCGCGTGCCCTTTCGCAGAGTACCCGTTCTCGAGGCGCACAGCCTCGAGGGCCTTCTCGCCTTCGCATCGCTGATCCATTCGAAAGACGACAGTCTTAAGCTGATGTGGCGCGGCCAGACGCGCGAATATCTGCTCACGCGGCCGGAAGAAGATTCCATGAGGTTGTATGGCGAACCCCAGGTCAGCGAGCCCTCTCTTCCATCATCTGGCGCGCGTCTCAAGGTCGAGTTCACAACTGTTTTTGAGCAGTGGTCGGCGATCCTCGATACATACATCGCCGAACAGATTTTGAAGAAATCTCTCGCCGGTACCCGCCAACGTCAGGACATCGTTCAAGGGAGCCAACAGTTCCACAGTTCTTACATGTATCGGCTTTGGGCTTTTGCGACGGCGCAGCACTATGGCCTGCCTAGCGTCGGACTCGATGTCACATCGGATATCCTTGTGGCGCTGCTCTTCGCCCTTCACCGCTTTTCGGTGGATAAGGCCACGGGGACGACGACAATCGCACGGCTTGACAAAGATGCGGAACCGGTCTTGTACGCCATGAGTGCCTTTGAGAATGACCTGTTCGATGATTCACAGCTCGCGCCACCTTGGCTTCTTTGTGAGCGGCCAAAGGCCCAGAACGCTTTTTTCCTGGCCACCGGTTGGGGCCAAGCACCGAACAGAGCCGCCGAACGAATCTTCGTCGCGATCCGGCTGCGCAATCATACGCAATGGAAGCTGCCGAGTCCCGTCGAGAGCCTGTTTCCTCGCCGTAACAAGGATTCTTTTCTGGACTTCCTTCTGCGATCGCGCGTCGCTTATCCCAGCATTGCCAGTGCCGCGATGCTAGACCGCGTTTATTATCGAGCATGAGGTTAGGCAGTAGGGAAAGAAATGATGTTCAGTCGTGCATGTCTACGCAACGTCTGGGCTAGATCTCGCGCTGGGAACAGGAATTTTAGCTTGTGCCCATTTAACATAATCTCTTCCCGCATGACATCCTAAGTATCTGAAATACAACGATAATTTGTCATAAGATATGTTATGCGACTTTGATAGTCATGGGGATTTAAGACGAGCCTGAGCACGTTTGGACCGTATTCTTTTGGTTCTCATCTAAGGGCGACAAGTTATTTTATGGGACCGCGAAAATCAAGCCAAGAGACGGCCGGCTGGCCCTGTTCATGAGGCGCGATACTCAATATTCAATCCTGCGGCTCGCCTGCCACGGCGCCGGATGAAACCAGAACTGAATTCTTGAGATATCAAGGCCTTCGAGCGCCCCGAACAAATCATGAAACTTGCCGGGCAGATTATCGCGCATTGCGTTGTCGTCTGCAGTCCCATAGACGAGAAATAGCCCGCGATAATAGTGCGCATTTTCACAAAACCAGATCAGCTTCCTGATGTCGTCGACGAATTCGTCAACCGGACGCGTCAACGGCTTGACTTCAACGCACACAAGATTGTTGTCCATGTCGCCGGGTATGTGTACCAACAGATCCGGTTTCGAGCGCGCATAAGGCCCCCTCCGAAAGTGAGGATGGCCCGCTTTGTCGACTTCTCCGCCGAGGCTGTAGGGAAATGTGTCCCACCGGCGTCGTAGCTGATGGTAGAGCTCGTAGCAATAGACCCGCTCCCGGTAGAGTGAGTCAGCATCGGCAATCGGCAGTTGGAAATATACCCCAGTGATCTCCGCGCATGCGTCGGCGAGCATTGCTTCGAATGATTGGAGTGCCTCATCCATAGAGTAACCGGGTCCGGCCTCCTGCCCTTCAGCATCTTGATGCAGCGCTTGCTTCAACACACTATTGGCTCGTCAGCGCATACACCATATCGCCGACAAAACGCTTGAACGACTCATTTTCAACGAACTGCTTGTAAACCTGCGTGTCATCTTTCAGAAGATGCTGCATCACTTTGGCCAGAGCCTGGTCATGGGCCATGCGCGCGGTGTGAGGGGTATTCTCTTTTGCGTTCTGGTAAGCCGCATCTGCCGCGACTTTCGGAGCGATATCGTCGCGAATGCGTTTCGCAACACGGTCAGTATCGGTGAACAATGTCCCAAACTGCTCATTGAAGGTTTTTAGGATATTGCTCAGCCGGTCCAGCTCGGGCTCGGATTTATGCCCTTGAACGTCCATCGGGACCGGAGCGATTTCGGCATCCGTGTCCGCCAGCGCGATGTTCATTATCGCTTTCTTCTCGACCCGGTAGCTGTCCATATCGATCGCTTCAAGGATTCCTTTGGAAAGGTCCTCTTCTTTCGGCGCCGGCAGTTTTGGGGTTAACAGAGTGAGGAAGATCGAGAGCTTTTCCCATTCAGCGTTACTGTAGGGAATGATCGAAGACAGGAAGCTGTAGGTGCGGCAGAAGATCTTTGCCTTGCCCTTGAATTCCACCTGAGAATCTTCATCGAGCGCGTCGATATAAACCGCGACACACAGATCGAGAATCGGGTCGAGTTTGTCGCGTTCCGCGCCGCCGAGGAACAGCTCGACCACCTTTTCGACCTGTTCTTGCGAATAGACCTGCGCTCCGTCGAGCGCTGCCTTCAGGTCGTGAAGTTTGTTGGGATCGGTCTCCTCGGCCAGAATCGTCGTGCGGTAGTAATCCTGAAAGGCAAAGTTAATGGCTTCCGAATTGTTCTGGAAATCGAGAACGAAGCAGTCGTATTTTTGCGGATGCGCGCGATTGAGGCGCGACAGGGTCTGAACCGCCTTGATGCCAGACAGCGGTTTATCGACATACATTGAGTGCAGCAGCGGCTCGTCGTAGCCGGTCTGGAACTTATCGGCGCAGATCAGGAAGCGATACGGGTCCTCCTGTATGGTGTCCGCGATATCTCGGCTTGGAAAGCCATTGAGCGATGCTTCGCTTACCTTCGTACCGCCGAATTCATGGTCCCCTGAAAATGCCACGATCGCCTGATAAGGGCTCTTGCGCTCGGCAAGGTAAGTCTTGAAAGCGTGGAAGTATTGAATCGCGCGTTCGATACCGCTCGTGACGATCATTGCGCGCGCCTCGCCGCCGATTTTGCCGGCGGCGATTACATGGTCATGGAAATGATCGACCATGATCTCCGCTTTGAGGCGGATTGCATGATCGTGGCTCTCTACATAACGGCGGAGCTTTTTCTTCGCCTTCTTTGTGTCAAACTCGGGATCTTCTTCGGTTTTTTTGATCAGTTTGTAATAGCTCGTTACCGGCGTGAAGGCCTTCAGCACGTCGAGGATGAACCGCTCCTCGATCGCCTGCTTCATCGTGTAGGAATGGAACGGTCTGTGCTTGACCTTGCCTTCGGCATCCGGCGGCAACACCTCTCCGAACATTTCCAGCGTCTTATTTTTGGGCGTCGCCGTGAACGCGAAGTAGCTGGCGTTTTTCAGCATTTTGCGCGCCGCCATCCGCTTTTCTAGCGCCTCATTGACGGTGTCTTCGGCGTCGTGGTC
Organism: Acidicapsa acidisoli; assembly: GCF_025685625.1. Taxonomy (NCBI): domain Bacteria; kingdom Pseudomonadati; phylum Acidobacteriota; class Terriglobia; order Terriglobales; family Acidobacteriaceae; genus Acidicapsa; species Acidicapsa acidisoli. The sequence goes on along the minus strand of NZ_JAGSYI010000001.1, from coordinate 2,109,114 downwards.
GCCCTCAACATCACTCGACGAGAGCGCCTGGCTCATCGCGGCTGATGTCTTCCCACCCTGACTGGAATGCGCCTCATCGATAACGATCGCAAACGACCGTCCCGACTCAGTGGCGATCTCATCGAGGATGAATGGGAATTTTTGCACCGTCGAGACAATGATCTTCCTGCCCTGCTCGATGAATTTGCGCAGGTCTCCTGAATGCTCGGCATGGCCGACAGTGGCGCCGACCTGCATGAATTGTTTAATCGTCTTTTGGATCTGATCATCGAGAATCCTACGATCCGTCACCACGATGACCGAGTCGAAGATCTCCTTTCCGTTGCGCTTGAGACCGACTAGCTGGTGTGAAAGCCATGCGATGGAATTCGATTTACCGCTGCCTGCGGAATGCTGCACGAGATAGCGCTTCCCAGCCCCCGTGTGACGAACGTCGGCGAGCGCCTTATGCACGAGATCAAGCTGGTGGTAGCGTGGCCAGACCTGTTTGCGCTTCTTACGGTTGGTACGCGGGTCCTTCTCCTCAACGATCTGAGCGAAATTCTCGAGAATATCGGTCAGTCCGGCAGGCGTGAGCACCTCTTTCCAGAGGTAATCGGTCTTCAGGCCGATTGGATTCGGCGGATTGCCAGCACCGTCCTTATAGCCTTTATTGAAAGGAAGGAACCACGAAGCCTTCCCCTTCAACTCCGTGCAAATACTCACTTCACTGTCGTCGACAGCGAAATGGACAACACACCTCCCGAACCCGAATAGAGGCTCCCGCGGATCGCGATCACGACGGTATTGCTCAACCGCATCATCGACGGTTTGCTTCGTCAGGCTATTCTTCAGCTCGAATGTCGCAATGGGTAGCCCATTGATAAAGAGACACAGGTCAAGGGCTCGGCGGCTCTCATCCATGCTATAGGCAAGCTGGCGCGTCAGTGAAAATCGGTTCAGCGAGTTGAGCCATTCGGCTTTCACGTTACCCGGCGAGGGCGTGCCATAGAAGAGATCGAAACGTAGAGGTCCATGATCCAATCCCTTCCGCAATACATCGATTACGCCTCTTTTTCCGATTTCGGACGATAGCCGGGTAAGAAACTTAAGGCGGTTGATATCTTTGGGATCATCGCCAATCGCCAATTTCGCAAAGCTATCCGGCTGAGTCGCGCGCAAGAATGCAAATAGGTGGGGGACGTCGAGGGAATGACCGCGGTCGTAGTCGCGCGCGCTGCCCGCAAAATAGCCGGTTCCGGCGGTGTGTGGAGTTCCCTCCATTGCGCCCGGCGTCACGGCCAGACCGTCTGAGCCCGTCATGTGGCGGACGATGATGGTTTCGAGCCCCTTCTCACTTGTATCGGTTGTTCGTCTGTTAAAAATGGCCTCGTCGAGAGGTTTTGGCGGTTCCACCTTCAACAGCGAGAAATCCTCCATGAACTCCGTCAGCAATGGGTCGTGTCGCTCGAAACCTCCGACGAGTTTTGCCGCTGCAGTCATGGGCATCTTTAGCCGTATCCGCGAACTATTTGCCGCTGCAACCGAAATGACTTCGATATTCCCGATGCGCGTCCCGGCATAAGCGGCGACGATGGACACGAATCTCATCCGTTCCTTTTCCGTCATCGCATCGGGATCTTTCGCCACAATGAGGTCGACGATCGCTTTTTGCTCGGCACTCATGACGACCGGCGAGTTTGCCGCGAGGATGCAGGGATTTTTCTTGTAGCGGCCGAGAACCGCTTCTCCCCATTTCTCCTGGTCAGCACGGGCGTGGCAATTTGCGCAAAGTGCGATCAGATTGGCGACACTGTGTTCATGGCTCTTGCTCCACGGCCGCACATGGGCGCGCTGTAGGGGGGTTGGCACACAACAGACCGCACAGTGATGGCGCGCTTCAAACAGAACGTCGCGGCGAATTTCGATGGGAATAGCTGGGCGGGAGGTCATAGCGACACCTCTTCTTCGAGAGTCTCGTCATCGATCTCTTGATCAGCATCAAAGTTTGCCGCTTCGGCGATAACGTCTTTCGGTAATTGAGCCCCCGCTCCACGAACGTCGACTTTTCCTGTGACAACGTCGTTAACTAAGCTTGTCTTTAGTTCTTGGAGCAGCTCGATTTCGCGCTCAAGACGAGCGATGCTTTTGTTGACACCGGCGCTCTTGACTCCTATCGATTCAACTATTCTCTGTTGCTCCGAAAACGGAGGGAGGATAATGGGTAGTCGGAAGAATTCCTCCGGGTACATTCGAAGCCGCGAAGATCGTACACCCGTGGAACGACACAGGATGTTTGAGATGTACGGTCTACTTCGTAGCAAACCGTCGATATATTCTCGGACAAACCTTTGGTTCTGGTGTGGTCGATAAACTGCGTATGCGGGGCTAATGATTCCCGAATAGGTCGACACTCCGAGCGCACCCATCCAAGCCCACATTGTATTAACTACAAGATCGCCCGGTTGACAGAGTTTATGGCCGGAGTACGAAGCGGCTTTGAACATTGTAATGTTCTTCTGACTTCGCGGCGTGACTCCCGTGATGTGAGAGACGGACAGGAGTTCCTCGCCGCCATCAAGAGACCTTTCGTCAACTTCGTGGAAGATGTATTTCGCGCGGCGAATATCCCAATGCTCCGGGATGTCCCCAACCCAAGGAATGCCTGAGGGTTTGAGACGTGCACTAGCATCTATTCCGCGGGTAACTGCGTGGTTGATTATGGTTTGCCGTTGCTCGTTGAGGAGCATGACCACTCTCTGTTTGCTCCGGATTGCCTTGTCCAGCCGTCCGCTGCTCCAGTCTAAGAACCGACCTATTGCAATCTGGTCTTCTGCCGGTGGTAAGGGCATGTAGGCACGGCTGAGTCGCTCATAGTCGATGTTCTGGCCCTCGCGAATGCCCGTGACAAAGAGCGTCAAACTTCGAATAAAGTCGGCCGACTTGAAGAAGCGCGAATAGAAAGCTCGCACCGCGTCGGGTCCCGGACAGAGAATGGTGTATGCAGGGCTTATAATGCCGCGAGCGTGGGCTAACTCAATACCACCCTCGAATGAACGTAAACTAATTACAAAATCGCCTGTTTCGACCAGCTTGAGAAGATGAAAATCCTTCGATGCGGTGACTGTACGACTTTCATAGTCGCTCTTGCGTACAACGCCTTTTCTCTGAGTTGCGGCGAGGAGCGGCTCATGCGGGAAGCCCTTTTGGACGCGTTCCCTAAAGAGAAACTTCATTCTTCGCTTGGACCAGTTCGACGGCATCGAATCTAGCCAGGGCAGGTCAGTATCCTGATATTTGGGGTATGGTTTGAGGCCAGCAATCATCACAGCACCTCGAACCATTGCTTGATCTTGAAGGCCATCAATTGACGCCTCTCCTCAAGGAAATCGTCGTAAGACGGGATTTGACCATTCAGCAGCGACTCGGGCAGGCAATTCATCTGAAAGTTTGCCTTCATCTCTGCGAGTTCCGTGATGCCGCCATACTTCGCGGTACTGCCGGCACATTGTTCTGTCAGTTCCTTGAAATAGATATCCGGAGCCCGGTCACCGATCACGATATTGATCTCGCTTTGCGCTAAGACAAAGTTCGCAATCTGGTTGTAGCGGCCGCGGGCGAGTCCTTGCTTCTTCAAGTAGTTTCGCGGAAAGACATGGTGCACGTCGCTGCGATTCATCAGCAAGTCATGGACCGAGATATCCCGCGACAGGAAACCCTTGTCTTTGAGTTTCACCTGCGCGGCCTTGTACGCCAGCAGATAAGGGCTCTGACCTGAGGAGGTGTCCATCTGCTGCAGCAGCATCCCCGTCCAGAACGAGGCGGGAAGCTCTGTTTCGATGACCGTATTCACATACGGCACGAGACCGACAGATTCAATCTGACGAATATCCAGATCGAAGGCCGTTTCCGGACTAGCCGTGAAGCGCCCGCGGAGAATCGACATCGCGTACCAGCGCCGCACTAGCTGTTCGAGTTCGTGGGCCGGAATCTTCTCCGCCCTGCCCTTTAGGTAAAGGATGTAGGCGAAATTGACGGCATTCTGCCCGCCAATGAGATCGCTGGTTACAAAACCCGCCGAGCGCAGGATCATCGTGAACCGCTCGAAATGGGTTTGGTTTATGAATTGAAGAATCCCTTGCTTAAGCTTCCCGAAGGACTCCTCGGCGATCGATGCTTCATACTGTCGCGTCTCGAAGTTGCGGCCGGATAGCAAGGCAACCAGGTCCGACAGTTTGCCGCGGCCGAACTCGGCCGTGAAGGCGACGCGGAGCATATCGGTATAAGCGGGGTCATAGATATCATCGTTGACGTCTTTAAGCCAACGCATCTTCGGCAGAAACTCTGATGCCACGAAGACCTTGTCGCTCTTTTCAATCGTCGACAGAAACTCGGGTGCGACCGCGAGGCGGCAGAAATAGTCGATGGCCTTGCGGAGCGTATTGCCACCGTAGCTTTCGTTGGCGGCAATCTTCGACATCACGAAATCCGCTTGAGAGAGCTCTGTGCCGGCCGAATTCACGCGGATGAAGATCTCGGTCACCGTTTCGATATCGAGATCCTCGGCGAGCTCGATCAGGCCGACATGGTTGTTAATGATCTTCTGGAGTTTTTGAAGGACCTTCCCGACATGTTTGCGATCGGCCTGCGGATTTTTGCTGATATAAGAGTCCGTGAGCTCGATCAGATCGGCATCGGGCGCAAACACCGTGGCGACATCCTCGATCCAGGACCCATCTTTTCTGATTGCGGGGTTCGCCACCTCGAATTTCTCCTCCAGCGGATGAAAAGCAATTCGGATGCGGACCGTGTCATAGTCTTTTGTGAGGACTTCGCGGCCAAGCAACCCCGCCATAAGCGCCGTGACGCGTTGTTGCCCGTCAATGAGAATTCGTTTGCCCGCCGACAGCGTGCCGTCCTTGAGTTTCACATTCGGGTTGCGCCACGCAATCAGGTAGCCCACCGGATAGCCCTGGTAGAGGGAATCGAGCAGATTGCGGACCTTGGTCCCTTCCCACACGAATGGCCGTTGGATCTCGGGAATAGCGATCTCGCCCGATTTTACCCAGGTAAGCAGGGTTTCAATGGGATGTGGTGTGACCGAATATCTTTGCGACGACATGGCCTACTTGCCCCCAATCAACAGGCCGTCGAGAAGTCCCTCGGACTCCTTCTCAATAGCCACAATATCGGCACTGATTTCCTGAAGTGACCGCATCGGCTGCGGTTTGTAGAAATGCCGCGTAAAGCTGATTTCGTAGCCGATCTTGGTTGCGCTTTCCTTGATCCAGGCGTCGGGCGTGTAGGGCAGCACTTCACGGCGGATGAAGGCTTCGATTCCGCCGTCTTCGAGAAGCGGCACCTGCTCGGTGTCCCGCAAATCGGAATCGGGCTCATATTCGACCGTCGCCTTCTTCCCCGCAATACTTGCCTCGAACAACCCGCGGAGAGGATCAGCGCCGACTTTGCCGGTTTTGTGTATCTTTGCGATGACCGGCGGCGCCGTCTCAACGCGCCAGCTCACCGTTTTGAGGATTAGTTTGAGATCGGCGGCCGAGAGTTTCGTGTCATCTTCCTTGAGCGCCTCATCGACGCGATCACGGAATATATTGTGATCGTCGAAGACGGCTTCCCCGAGCTTCTTACGCAGTGCCGTGGCCACTTCGACCAACCGGCCGTCGCGTTCCCACGTCTTCGGATCGAGCATCTTCTTTTTTTTCTTTTCCGGCAGGCCTTTCTTTTTTCCGTTCTCTTCGTCGTCGTCCGCCGCCTCCTCATCGTCACTGCCCCAGTCGGCTAGGCGCGTTTCAAGCTGGGCTTCGATTTTTGAGAAGTCAGCAAAAAGATCGTCACCGAACTCGTCATAAAGCGTTGAACGCAAGTCCTCGTCACCCGAGGCAAACCGCAGTTTTTCGATTGCTTTCAGCGTGAGCTGGCTATGCAGGCGCAACGGCCGCTCGACCGTCACCTTCCAATAGCCGAAGGCCTGGTTCGGAAAAATCTTTGACTGAGGCGTTTCCGTGAATTCCTGGAAGACCCGGCTGATGCGTTCGATATCGTCGCCCGAGAGCTCGCAGTTTTTCTTGCCGAGGTTTTTGCGCAATGGCTTGAACCATTCGGAGCCGTCGATGAGTTGAATTTGCCCGGCGCGATGCGCGGGCTTGCGATTGGACAGGACCCAGATATAGGTCGCAATACCCGTGTTGTAAAAGAGATTGAGCGGCAAGGCGACGATGGCTTCGACCCAATCATTCTCAATCAGCCAGCGTCGGATATTGCTTTCCCCCTGGCCCGCGTCGCCCGTGAACAAGGACGAGCCGTTGTGAACCTCGGCAATACGGCTGCCGAGGGCCGATTTGGGGTTCATCTTCGACGCCATATTCGCGAGGAACAGCATCTGCCCATCGCTGGAGCGCGTAACAAGAGAAAGCTCTTCGCCTTCGTGCATTACCTTGAAACGGGGATCGCGCAAGCCATCCTTGCCGCCCATCGCTTCAAGATCCTTCTTCCAGCTCTTTCCGTAAGGCGGGTTCGCGAGCATGAAATCGAATTCCTGTGCAGGAAACGCGTCGTGCGCAAGCGTCGACCACTCCGCACCGCCGACGATGTGATCTGCCACTTCGCCTTCGCCTTTGAGCAGCATGTCAGCTTTGCAAACGGCGTAGGTCTCGGGGTTGATTTCCTGCCCGTAAAGTACGGCTCGGACGTCGCGATTGTGCTTTAGGCCAATCCGTTTAAGCCTCTCTTCCGCAACGGTAAGCATGCCGCCCGTTCCACAGGCACAGTCGTAAAGCAAGTAAGTCCCTGACCGCAACTGCGGCTCTACAGGAAGAAAAACAAGGTTGGCCATCAAGGAAATTGCATCGCGAGGCGTCCAGTGCTGACCGGCTTCTTCATTGTTTTCTTCATTGAACTTGCGGACCAGTTCTTCAAAGACGGTCCCCATCGAGTGGTTGTCGATTCCTGTCGGCGAGAGATCGATATCGGGATCAAGAAACTTATTGATCAATGTGCCAATAGCGTCGGCTTTCGAGAGCGTCGGAAGCTGATTCCGGAATTTGAAGTTATCCAGAATGTCCTGGACGTTCGATGAAAAGCCGTTCAGGTAATCCTCAAAGTCGGCTAACAGCTGCTGCTGACTCCCTCGCGACTTCAGGTCGCGCAGCGTGAATTTCGATGTGTTGTAGAACGCCTGGCCGGATGCTTCGCAGAGAGCCGCCCGTTGTTCCGTGATGGCTGCGTTGTCTAGCATCTCCTTGGTATCGAGGACTGCCTGTTTTGTCGGCTCAAGAACGGCGTCCATCCGTCGAATGACGCACATCGGCAGGATCACGTCGGGGTATTTCCCGCGCTTGAAGAGATCGCGGAGAACGTCGTCGGCAATGCCCCAGATAAAGGAAACAATTTTGTTATGCGTCGCTTGATCCACTCTTTGTCACCACTCCGTGTTTGTCTTGCACTTCGCCTTCCGCCGAACTCAGCCTGCTGCTCGGTCAACCGCGCGCCGGGGCAAATTAGCGAGCTAATCCCGGAAGATAGAACGTAACTCGGCGCCCCACAACATGCGCATGAATAGCCATGCGAGCCACGATTTCAGCTCCTTCCGTTGCCGGCGGATAGCTGCCCCGTCGCCGCTCGACGACGGCTCTAACTCTGCAGTCGGATGCATCAGTATTGTTACACTGCCGCCCGCTACCAGCGAAGCCGCGATCCGTTACCAAAGCGTTTTGCATCATGACCTCTTTCCTGCTGCCCCTCACATGGCGGGGTATCGGCACTCTGGCCGTCGCCGCTTGCCGTCAATGACGCTGTTTTGGCTCCCCCTGCCCTTTGGGCCGGTCCCCCCAAAAAGCTATGACAGCCGCGCTTGGTTGCGCCGGCTCCTGTGCCTCTTCCACCCCCGCCGATGGGGGCAATTCAAACGGAAAGAGGCACACCATGACGAAACCGCTTTCGAACAGAAGCAGGCACGCGCGTCGCCCGGAGAGCGGCCCTGCCCGCGATCCGATGCAGGAATTCGCAAACCGCATCATCGCCGAGCTTGAGCGCGGCGTGAAACCGTGGGTCCGCCCGTGGGACCCGGAGAAAGCCGGCGGCCCGCAGGCGCCCTTCAATCCTGTGACCGGAAAGCGGTATCACGGCATCAATGTCCTGATTCTCGGCATGGACATGCGCGCCTTCCAGACTGGCGATCCGCGCTGGATGACCTACCAGCAGGCGCAAGGCAAAGACTGGCAGGTGAAGAAGGGCGAGCGCTCGACCACCATCTTCTTCGCGAAATCCTACGAAGTCGAAAACGAGGCTTCCGACGAGGAAACCAAGACCGTCAGCGTCCTCCGACACTTTGCCGTTTTCCATGCGTCGCAGATCGACGGTATTCCGGCTTATGAAGCTGCGACGATCGAGGAGGCCCCGTTGGCCAAGCCCGAAGCATCCGACATCATCCTCCGCAACAGCGGCGCTGTCATCCGGATCGGCGGCGATCGCGCGTTCTACTCGCCGTCGACCGATCACATTCAAATGCCTCCGGAACAGGCCTTCAGCGGGCCGTTGGGATTCGCGGTAACCGCACTGCATGAGCTGGCGCACTGGACCGGGCATCCAACGCGGCTTAACCGCGATCTCCAGGACCGTTTTGGTTCTGCTGCCTACGCGATGGAAGAGCTTCGCGCCGAGCTGGCTTCGGCGTTCGTTGCAAATGAAATCGGCATTCCGACGGACATCCCGCACCATGCCAGCTATATCGCCAGCTGGATCAAGGCACTCAAGGACGACAAGCGCGAGATCTTCCGCGCCGCCGCGGATGCTCAGCGTATTGCCGACATGGTTCTCGGGTTCCATCCGGGTTATGCGACGGTGGTTCAGAAGGAGCTGCGGGAAGCGCTGGCTGCCGCGGATTCCTAAACCGCGCAATTTAGCAACACAGTCAGATGGCGCTGGATGGCGCCACCGTCTACACCTTTACGCCGGCAACCGAATTCCAGATTCTGTGGCCTCTGCTGTCTTTACCTTTGTACGTTCAATGACGGGAAGGCGGCGCGCATCGCCGCGCGCAAGACGGCTTCGTGGGCCCTGACCGCACTCCGGGCAGGATGGCGACTTGCGAGGCTCGTCCGACCATACCTGCCGACCTCGTGGATGAAACCTCATGAACGAGGTTGGAGCATTGGGGTCGCGCAGGCCGGTCATATAGAACAGAAAGTCGTCTGTGGCGTGAGAAACCGCTACCGCATTTAATGTGATAACGCTCGGCGCAATAACGTCGGGGTCATCGACATAGCGTTGCCCTCTCCTCTCCTGCTCGGAGATGCTCTCCTCCTGCAGCTTCGCCGCATTGATCAGCCCGTTGCATAGGAGGCAGCCGCTTTCGGGCGTAACCGGCCGGACCACGCTGAAGACATCGGTGACCTCGCCCGTTTTCCGATCGACCTGGACCTTCGCGCCGACCTGAACTCCGGGGATCAGATACTGATGGACGATTGCGTTGAACAGCAGCCTCGCGCGCGCGGTGTCTGCGGCCAGGAACAGATAGTCGCAATCGGTGAACCGAGCCGCAATATCCGCTTCAAGGAAATCGCCGATGATCGTTTCGACTTTTGCGCTTGGATTTGCGCGCAAGATATTCCGGCGCGCCATCAGGACCTTTGGCTTCGCAAGGCGGAAAGCAATTTGTTGAAGCCACTTCGGAGATTTCTCGCTCGCAAGCCAGCCTAGAGCGTCCCAACGAGAGGCGCCGGTCAGTCGCGGCAGATTCGAAAGTTCGGCGCGATCCGGATCGACCAGAACAAATGATCCGACCCCAAGACGCCCGAGGTACTCCGCAATCAATGAACCTGCTCCGCCCAGGCCGATGATTCCGACCTTTGCCCGGCCCAGGATGGCTTGGCCCAAATCTCCAAAGAGCCGCGCCTGCCTGTCATACACCGGCGAAGAGAGACTCACCTGCCGGGTCGGCGCGGCCGTAAGCCTGCGGCGGGAACGACCGACAACGACGATCTCTGAAAGCTCAATTTGCCGATCACCCGATAGCCAGATGCTGCCAGCGACGGCATTTTCCGCGAACACCAGGGCGCCCACGGGCATACCACGCGCAATGTCCAATAATGCCGGATAGCCCCGCTGATGCGACCGCAGATCATCGGATGAGAACTGGACGGAGTCGCAACCGCCGTGGTTGTGAATCGCCAGATAAACAAGTCTTTCCGTGCCGCACATCGCAATGCGATCGGCGATGAAGCCGGCCTTGAGCATCCTGTAGCCGCGCTTGCCGGGAACGTAGTCAATGCCGTCCGCCGCGAGAAAGAGCTCGCGCGCGAGCAAACGCACTTCGGATTTGCTCTCGGCTATTCCAGCGACAATAACGGCCCCGTGCTCATCGTGATCGCCGGGGAATAGATGATGATCCAGCCGGCGATAGAGATCATCGGGGACAATCAGACGATAACGGCGTTTCATGGACGAGAAGTCAGCCATCGTAGCACCTTGCACAGCTTGAGAAGCGCTGTATGCGAAGTTGGATCGAGTTTGTTCGTGCGCCGGGAAATCTGCACGGCCGGAGTCTTCTGGAAGGTGCCGATCGACGTGCCCTCCCCCAGCGCCTTCCCATCACGCCGGCTCAAGTCATGCCTCACGAAATGCGGGTAGACATCCGCATACGGATAGGTGTGAGTGATATGAAATCCGACCCAGGTTTGCGTCTGCAGGTACAGCGCTCCCTCAAGGGGAATGTTCTGCACTGTAACGACAGCGCCACCTTGACCGTCGTCAACGGATTCCAGGTGGCAGTCCGGGTACGCCTCGGATATCTCCTTAATCGCTTCCTGCACTTCTGGCGTCATGGCCTGGAGCCCTCACGAATTGTCGTCATCCGCAATCGCGTGAAAGCGGCTTTCGTGCGTAAGGTGCACTTCTTCGCCGTCGCCGATCAGCTTGTTGGGCTGGTGGTGGCGTACCAGGTACAGAAGAAAATCGAGCTCGATCTTGACCCCTTGCGCCTTTGCGGCCTCTTTGATCCGAAGCCCGGTGTGATGGTGGCCTTCCATGTGGACGTGCTTTTCGTTGACATGGAATCTCACCGGCTCGGGGTGCGGATGATGATGCGGGTGAGGATGGCCATGCGGTTCGTGTGAGAATGACTGAGTTTGTTCCATTTTCGTCTCCTCAATTGCGATTAAGAACTGCGGTTGCTAAACTCGAATCGCAAGACCATAATTGCACATGTGGTGTGCGATTGCGAGTTAGCAATTCGTGGGGGGGGTAATGCATGACAGAGAATTTCGACACCGAGGCGTTCCGGGCGGCACTCGATAGTCAGCGATTGGCGATGGGAATGACCTGGAAAGATGTAGCCGAAGAATCAGGTGTAAGCGCATCCACCCTAACCCGGATGGCGCAAGGCAAGAGACCGGATGTTGACGGACTGGCGGCGCTCTTGCGGTGGTCGGGACTTAAAGCGGAGATGTTTATCGCGGCCAAGGAGGGAACCAAAAAGAAAGAAGCAGAACCGATCGCCCAAATCACCGCGGTACTGCGCGCCGACAAGAGTCTGAGCCGGGCAAGCGCTGAGGCGATCGAACAAATACTGAAAGCCGCATATAAGCGATTTAAGGAGCCAGCAAAATGAGCCTCAGGCGAGGTTTCAAAGCAAGCGCTAACCGGTTATCTCTGCGATTACGACGCGGGCAGGATTGCCTGCCGCACGCGCCGATCGATCTGGAGATTATTGCGGCGCGTCTTGAGATTGAGATCGCGCCACTGTCGGCCTTTGCCGAAGAAAGCCCCGAAGCTGTTCAGCAACTCTCCATCATCGATTCGGAAGCCTTTTCAGCGACGACTATTCGGTTCGATACGGGAAAGCGCATCATTATCCATAATGATTCCCACCATCCGCTTAGGCAGCGCAGCAATTTGTCGCATGAAATCTCACATATTCTGCTTGGCCACCCTTTCACATATCCGATCGACAGCACAGGTTGCCGAAACCATGACCGTGATCTTGAAGATGAGGCGAATTGGCTTGGGCCGGCGATCCTCATCTCCGATGAAGCCGCCCTGCATATCGTTCGTCAGGGCATGGATGAACAGTCCGCCTCCACGCATTACGGAGTCAGTTTACCTGTGCTTCGAATGCGCATAAACGGCAGCGGCGCGCGCATCCGGCACAGCCGCTCCCGTTACTCAAACTAGGCGATAAGATTGCTTTGAAAGCAGACTAAAGCGAACCTCTCACTTTACTCGTACCAGAGAATACGACGTACTCCGGCCCCGCGCAGGGTCTTTTACCAGCACTTTCTTCCGGATGAGGTCTTCGATATCGCGCAGCGCTGTATCGTGCGAGCACTTGGCGAGTTTGGCCCATTTGGACGAGGTCAGCTTGCCCTCGAAGCCGTTGAGCAGCCGGTTGATCACTGCGCGTTGACGTTCGTTGAATTCCACCTTCGCAAAATGCTCCCAGAACCGCGTCTTGCCGAGGACGGCCCCAAGGACGGTCTCGGACCGCTCGAAGGCGCGGCCAAGGCAGTCGAGGAACCATTCGAGCCAGCGGGTGATGTCGAGATCGCCTTTCTGCGTCGCTTCGAGGATGTCGTAATAGGCCTTGCGTTCCTGCCGGATCTGCGCCGACATGCTGTAGAAACGCTGCGAGGTGTCTTCCGAACGGGCGAGCACCATGTCGGCAATCGCGCGCGCGATGCGCCCATTGCCGTCGTCGAATGGATGGATCGTCACGAACCAGAGATGTGCAACCCCGGCCTTGAGCACAAGATCGGTCGAGCGGTCTTTCTCGAACCAATCAACAAACGCCTTCATCTCGTCACGCAGACGGTCAGCCGCGGGAGCTTCGTAGTGAACCCGTTCCTTGCCAATGGGTCCCGAGACGACCTGCATCGGGCCTTTCGCATCGTCACGCCAGGCCCCTACCCTGATCTTCGATATCCCGCTATGGCCGGTCGGGAACAAGGCCGCGTGCCAGCCGAAGAGACGCCGGCCTGTCAGCGGATCGGCGTAACGCTGCGTCGCATCGAGCATCATCTCGACAACGCCCTCGACATTCCGATCGGCCGGCACCAGCCCGCCAATGTCCAGCCCGAGGCGGCGCGCGATCGAGGAGCGCACCTGATCGCGATCGAGCACTTCGCCCTCGATCTCGCTCGATTTCAGGACATCTTCCGTGAGCGTGTTGAGGACAGCTTCCGTCCTCAACTGGAATCCAAGCCCTTTCATCTGGCCGATCAGGAGCCCCTGGCGGTGCCGCACATCGATGAGACGCGCAGAAATCCGATCATGGTCCCAGCGAAAGCCTGGCCAGCCTGCTTGCTCGTGGATGTAGGTCCCTGCCCTTTTTCGACGCACCATCTGCGTCGAATCTAGCCGCTAATCGACGCAAAGGCAAGGATAATCTACGCAAATTTGCGTAGATTAGGCCCCCTATTCGACGCATCGCGCCTTGGCAGGACCCGTTAAGAAGAACTACCCATTTTTTCTTAATCGTCTCCGGCGCACATCCGTCACTTGGCGATATTTCGACGTCTCCAGCATAGGCCTCTCCCCGGTGACCCCTTCAGCAGCAGGGCGAGGGCACTCTAGCCGCCGCCGCTTGCTGTCAATGACGCTTCTTGGCTCCCCCCTGCCCCCGCTTTCGCGAGGGGCACGGTTCCCCCAACAAGCTATGACAGCCGCGCTCGGTTGCGCCGGCAGGACGTGCCTCTCTCGCCCCCGCCGTGGGGGTCACTTCAACAAGAGAGGCACATCATGACAACGACCACGACCATATCCCTCAACAAGCTCCTCGCCTGGGGCGGCAATGTCCGCAAGACGGAGTCCGACAAGAACATCGATGAACTGGCCGCATCGATTTCAGCACATGGCCTTCTGCAATCGCTCGTCGTGCGAAAGGACAAGCGCGACAAATACGCCGTTGTCGCCGGAGGCCGCAGGCTTCTTGCGCTCCAATCGCTTGCCGATGCCGGCACGCTCGAAGCCGACTACCCGGTGCCGTGCAACGTCATCGGTCTCGACACCGACGCTACCGAGATCAGCCTCGCCGAAAACGTCCAGCGGGAGGCCATGCATCCCGCCGACGAATTCGAGGCGTTCAAAGCGCTGATCGAAAGCGGTACGCCGCCCGCCGATGTCGCCGCGCGTTTCGGCGTAACGGAGACCGTCGTCAAGCAGCGTATGAAGCTTGCCCATGTGAGCCCGAAGCTCGTCGCCGCCTACCGCAGGGGCAAGATGACGCTGCAGCACATCATGGCCTTCGCCGTGACAGACGATCATGCGGCGCAGGAGCGTGTCTGGCGTGAGGTTGCCGCATGGAAGCGCGGCAATCCCGATGCGATCCGGGACATGCTCACCGAAGGTGAGATCACTGGCGCCGATCCCCGCGTGCGGTTCGTCTCCGTCAAGGCTTATGAGAAGGCCGGAGGTACGGTACGCCGCGATCTCTTTAGCGAGGGCGACGACGGCGTTTTCATCGATGACGCCGTGCTGCTCGAAAGCTTGGTCGCAAAGAAGCTTGATTCAGTCGCAGCAGCTGTCCGCAAGCAGGGCTGGAGGTGGGTCGAGATCGAGGCCATCTTCGATCACGACGCATGGTCGAAATGCCAGCGCTTTCACCCCGAGCCCACACCCTTCTCACCGGAAGAGCAGTCGGAATACGACGCGCTGCTCGTCGAACGCGAGGAGCTTTGGGCCCTCGAGGATCTGGATGAAGGCCAGGTGACGCGCCTCGATGCTGTCGAGGAACGTCTCGCCGAACTGGGTGATCGTGAAACCGTGTGGTCACCCGAAACTCTCGGGATCGCCGGCGTGGTCGTCACGCTTGGCCGAGACGGCAAGGCCGAACTGCATTACGGTCTCGTTCGCCCCGAAGATGCGCCCCGAAAAACATCCCGGCGCGAGGCAGGTGCGCCTGACGTGACCGAGAATAGCGGCGACGGAGCATCCCCGCTGCCCGTGTCACTGGTCGAAAGCCTCACGGCACAGCGTTCCGCCGCGCTCAGCGCTGCGTTGCTTGACCATCCGGAAGCCGCGCTTGCCCTGCTGGTCGAACGGCTTGCGCTCCCGGTGTTCTACAGCGGGCCGCACGATGATGGCCTGTTGCAGATCACACCGCGAACCGCGTCGTTCCATCGCGTCGAAGGCTCGGCCGCTCACGCCACGATCGAGTCCGCTCATGCGGTTTGGCGGTTGCGTCTACCGGCCGATAGCGAGGCTCTTCTTGGCTGGTGTTTCATGCAGAGTGTCGCTACCCTTCAGGGCTTACTTACCTTCTGCGTGGCGCAGACGGTGAATGCGGTGCAGAGCAAAGACACGCGCTCTTCGTCGCCGCGAATGGCGCAATCCGAGACACTCGCGGCGCTGCTCAACCTCGACATGGCCCTGTGGTTCTCGCCGACCGGCGCGAACTACTTTGGCCGGGCAAGCAAAGCGACGATCATCGGCAACCTTGAGGAGATCAAGGGCGCCGTTGCTCCGGCATGGACTGCGATGAAGAAGACCGAACTGGCGAGCCTTGCCGAACGCGAAGCCGCGAAGGTCCGCTGGATTCCGGCGATGTTGCGTTTGCCGCAACCTCAGCCAGCCCTGGAGTCCATCGCGGCGGAATAACGTGCAGTATCGCGGCAGCCTCGTTCGCGGGGCTGTCGCACTTTCCTGACTTATTCTTCCGGATAATTCTCGCGGTAATACTTCGCTTGGGACTCGCGCGCACGTTCCGGATTGGCTTCTCGCCAGCGGCGGCTTTTGGCTCTGCTGCTGCAGCGTTCACTGCAATACTTTCGGGATGATGTGGTGCGTTCGAAGATCGCCTTGCACTCGGCGCACTGTCCGCGGCCCGAGGCTTCCAGATCGCAGGTCCAATAGCCCGGTCCCCGTCTCTCGAGTTCTCCGAAGAGCTGATCGAGACGTTCCTTCTCGAAAATTGCCTGATATTCCTCCGGCGAAGGGTGGCGCGTGAATGTCAGTCCCTGCGCCGTGACGTTGAAGCCCGGCGTCCGGAGCGGAAAGGCTCCGCCTTCGTTGAGGGTTTCTCTGAACCGGTCAAGGGTGCTGGACCAGTTCAGATTGGTCAGCGTCGTTTTTCCATTCTCCCAACGCGTGCCGTAAAAAGTGACCTCGGGGCTGTAACCGTCCGTTATCAGGGTTTCGAATTCGCCGATCTGCATGATGCGGCACCACTCATCCAGCCAGCGCAGCTGAAAAAGCTGCTTGCGCCAGAGCTTTCGAACAGAAGGAGCGAGGATGGCATCCGCGTCATTCGACACCAGCCCATGAATCCAGCGCCACCGGGAGACTTTTGTTTCCGCATCCCGCGTCCGTTCCGCCAGCACTTCCGGCGTCCAGGACGGATTGTTCTCAGCAAGGCCAAAGAGACTGTGCTCGGAGATCTCGATCATTTCGGCGGCGCGCCGGCGGAAATGGTCATAATCGTCCACGTCGAAGCTGTCATACGCTAGATGCTCCGTCGAGATAATCTCCACGCGGACATACCAGTCATCGAAGATGTGGCGGAGCTCATCCACCGAGTATCGCCCGGTATCCCAGAGATTCTTGGCCAGAACCGCCATCCGCTCGGTGTAGAGGATGAAACCCTCTTCGCCCGAGGGTGCCTTCGAGCGCCTCAAGAGACCTTGATCCAGGATCCAGTCGAGTTCGGCGCCGTCGACGCCTTGCCCCTCCAAGGCGGCAGCCAGCCAGTCCCGCTGGAACGACCCGCAAATCTGCGGATCGAAAATCCGAAATTGGACATCTTCGCCCAGATTATTTTGCAGCGCTTCGGTAACTTCTTCGACGAATTCTTGCTCCGCCGGTCTCGATTGCATCGTCATAACGTTCTCCTTCGCATCAGATGACACGAGCGTAGGACACCCCGGCGATTGGTCTCAACCGTCTTCAAATAACCCCCAGCCATCGAGCCTGTCCCTGTCCGGAAGCTGCCGAACATTCCATGACCGCCTTCGTCGTTGGAGCTTCTCTTCGCATTATCAGGCCCTTTCGCAGGCCCCGGCACGGCGGGAATCGGCACGATGACCGCCGCCGCTTGCCGTCAATGACGCTTCTTGGCTCCCCCCTGCCCTGCGGGCACGGTTCCCCCAACAAGCTATGACAGCCGCGCTCGGTTGCGCCGGCCCTGTGCCTCTCTCATCCCCGCCGACGGGGCACTTCAACCGAAAGAGGCGCATATGTCGAACACGAAAACACTCACCGCCGACGATCTCCGGCAATTCACAGGCACCGAAACCTGGTTCCGGCATCCGATCAATCGCAAGGTCCTCTATACCGAAGGCGTGCAGTACGTCGCCGAGAATGGCGGCGCCTATTGGCTCATCGATGAAATCGCGCTCATCCAGCCTTACGACAAGAAAGTCGCAGCCGAACCGTTCCAGGTCTGGAAACTCTTGGTTCGGGCCGACCGCGCCGCCACGCTGGCCTGCGAGGATGGCAACGGCAATCTCGTTTTCACGAAGGAAATCGAGTTCACCGACTTCCCGCTCGCTGAAATCCAGTTCTATTTCACCGACAACACTCTTCTCCTACCGTCCGAGTATTGAAAGTGAGGCCCGCGCCGGCGTAGCCCGGCGCGGGCTTCTCTGCACGCCTGCTTGGGTCCTTTCGGAATCTTGCGAAGATGGCGGATGCATCGATTATGATGCATCCTGACTTCGCAAACCTAATTAGAAGTACCGGGACCCAATATGTCCACCACGCCCGCAGTCGCTGCAGGCTCCACGCATTCTGCAGCAACCAAACCGCCCCATCTGGACTGGCTGGTCGACACCGGCGAGCGTTTAACGACCGCCGATGGGAAAATGATCGAGGTCTGGGAACTCCGTCACTTGGCGGACGAAACAATCTTGTCCGCGTGGGCCACACATTTTCGCAATCACTATTGCCTCGATAGCGACATCGATGCCTTGCGCGCGCCACGGACGCGCCAGCAGTATCTTGAGGACATAAAGTTTCCATCCCGGACTTCAGCCTTGGGGCCAAGTGTTCGCGCCGGCGATTTCGGCGAGATCCTGATCGCCGATTATTTGCACTGGCGTCTGGGATATTGGGTGCCGCGTTTCCGCTGGAACGCCAAGATGGTCCGGGATGAGTCGTCGAAAGGAAGCGATGTTATCGGCTTCCGCATGCAAAATCCTGCCGCCGCATCGCCCGAGGACACCCTCGCCGTTTTCGAATCCAAGACAAAATTCTCGTCAGGTTCTACCGCGAACCGCCTTCAGGACGCGATCAATGACTCGGCGAAAGATCACATCCGCATCGACGAATCCCTCAATTACATCAAGCAGCGCCTGTTCGAGAAGGGGCAGACAGATCAGGCGAAGCAGGTGGAGCGCTTTCAGAATCCGGTAGACTTTCCGTGTCGTCAGCTCTTCGGCGCGGCGGCGCTGTATTCAACCGACCAGTTCCAATCCACGGCAATCAGCGCCGCCGATTGCCAGAAAGTACCCTGCACGAAGAGCGAAAACGGCTTTAAGCCCCATCCCAATCACGATTCGTTGGCTCTGATTGTGGTACGGGGCGCTGACATGATGCCGCTGGTTCACAGTCTCTATCAGAGGGCCGCGCATGAAGCCTGAACAGAGATCGCACACACTGCTTGGCATCACGCGGTCGAAGGCCAAGATGTTCGAATACGACGTGCCGTTAGCCGACCACATCATGGTCCCGCAAGACCCAGGGCGCCTATTCCGACTGTCCATCGGCATTCTCGGCGACCTAGCCGCGCGCGGGGCCGCTGCCGACAACGGTAGCGGCACAGACACTCGAAATGATCTCCAGTTCTCCGCCCGTTTCTTCGATGCCTATATGGAGGCGCGCTTCGATCAGTCGCTCGACCCCTATGTCACGCTGCTCGGCGCCGCTTCCTTTTACCTCTGCGACTTTCCCGGCAGCGCGCTTGTGCTCGGCCGCCGGGTCGGCACACAGACCACGGATTTAGGCGGCGAAGGCCTCGAAGATTTGCTGCGATGGCTCCTGCTTGGAGATTTCTCGCTACCTATCTCGGGCGGAGAAAGGGTCTTTGGAACCACCATCGGCGAGATCTCCGATCTTTTGCGGCAATACTTCGCGGAAGGCCAAGGCGGCGACGCCCTGCTCGCGCGTTGCGACGGGCTCAGGCAATCCGCTTACGCCACCGGGACGCCGCGGCAACTGCTCCTCGCGGACATCGTGCGATCTGTTGTCAGAAAGAAATTCGCAAATTCAAGCTGGCATGCCGTGCCGGAATATACGGCGCTCTCCCGCGATCTTTGGGCATCCGCCCTTCAGAAACGCACCTTCATGCGGGAACTCTGGCCGGCTCAGCATTTGCTCGGCCGGTCCGGCGTGTTGCGCGGCAGATCTGCCGTTGTCCAGATGCCGACCAGCGCCGGGAAAACCCGCGCCGCGGAGTTGATTATCCGAAGCGCATTTCTTGCCGACCGTACCTCTTTTGCGGTTATCATCGCTCCGTTTCGCGCGCTCTGCCACGAAATCAAGAACAGCTTTGCCGCTGCTTTTCGAGGTGAGCCCGTCACAGTGGATGAACTCACCGACGTGCCTCAAATGGACTTCCTCTTCGAAGACGAAGAAGAAACCCGGCAGATCCTTGTTGTGACGCCCGAAAAGTTTGTGTACGTCTTGCGACATGCTCCCGAGCTTGCTCAACGCATCGGCGTGCTCATCTTCGACGAAGGGCATCAGTTTGATTCCGGCACGCGCGGCATTACCTATGAATTGCTACTGACCTCGCTGAAGTCGATGGTACGGGTGGACGCCCAAAAGGTCCTCATCTCGGCTGTGATCAGCAACGCAGAGGCCGTCGGTGAATGGCTCAACGGTACCGATTCCGAAATTGTTTCCGGCATCACCTTGAGCCCGACTTTCCGGACAGTTGCCTTTGCCAGCTGGCTCGATACCCTTGGACGGCTTGAGTTCGTGGCCCCGGGCGAGCCCGACACGCAAGAATTCTATGTGCCTCGTGTCGTCGAGCAGCTGCCTCTCCTTCGCTTGCCGCGCGAAAAGGAGCGGCTTTTTCCCGAGCGCACCGACGGCAAAGATGTCGCGCTTTTCCTCGGCCTCAAGCTGGTCAAGAATGGCGCTGTAGCCATCTTTTGCGGGCGCAAGGATACGGCCGCCAATCTCTGCGGTCGTGCTGTCGGAATTTTTGAAAGGAACGTCGAGCTCGCCCCTCCCTCGTCCATGTCCGATCCCGATGAGACCGCGCGGCTCGTCTATCTGCTTGCGGCCAATGTTGGCCCCAACGCCTTCTCGACCCGGAGTGCAGGACTCGGCATTTTCTCTCATCACGGCAACACACCCCACGGCATTCGTCTCGCCGTCGAGCACGCGATGCGTGAGGGCACCATTCGCTTTGTGATTTGCACCTCGACGCTGGCGCAAGGCGTCAACCTGCCGATCCGCTACCTGATTGTGACGAGTGTCTATCAGGGAGTCGAACGCATCAAAGTGCGTGACTTTCACAATCTCATCGGGCGTGCCGGGCGCGCTGGCATGCATACGGAAGGCAGCATCCTTTTCGCAGACCCGAATGTGTACGACAAACGCTACGACCTAGATGAGAGATGGCGCTGGAGGCAGGTTAAAGAGCTTCTCGACCCCGGCAAGTCCGAGCCATGCATCAGCACCCTGCTCTCGTTCTTCGACCCGTTCAAGAGTGATGACGCGAAATATACATTGCAGCTTGATGCAATGGATTTTCTGCGACGTTATTTGCAAAGCCAGGATGCCTTTTCGGAGCTTGCCCAGTCCGTGTCGACCGCACACGCCGATAAGAAATTTACCCGGCAAGGCATGGACAAGCAGATTGCATGGAAACTCAACATAATTGGCGCCATCGAAAGTTTTCTCATGTCGCATTGGGATGCCGGCGAGATACCTCTTTCCACCGACGCCATCCTTGCTTTGGCCCGCGGAACGCTCGCCTATCATCTCGCCGGCGATGACGACAAGGCCCGTATTGAAAGCCTGTTCACGACCATCGCGGAAAACATCGAAAGTAAGATCGTCGATCCGGAGCGCCGCCGTTCGTTCGGAAAAACGCTCTACGGCATTTTCACGTCAGAAGAAATTGAGGCGTGGCTAACCTCGCACATTGAGGTACTGCTCGCGGCCGCCCCTGCCCCCACCATGCTTCTCGAATTCATCTGGCCCCTTCTCTCAAAATACATCCCGAACGAAACGTTCCAGAAGTGCAGCAAACCCGACGCGCTGCGTGTGGCGGCGCAGGCCTGGATTTCTGGACGGTCTTACGCCGACCTCTTTCAGATGTTGCGAGCGGCAGAGGCCCAGCTGATCTGGGGCACGAAATTTCGGGATTACACGATCGAGCATATCGTCGAGATTTTCGAGAACGGTCTTTCCTATGATGGAGCCCTGCTCATCGGAGCGATCACTGAGCTGATCGGCTTCGCCGGTTCTGATCCTGACGGGCAACTGATCGAAATGCTGGGGCTCTTGCAGAAGATGCTGAAATACGGCCTTCCGACGCCTGCTGCTATCGCTCTCTACGAATTGGGATTTGCGGACCGCGCCGTGGTGTCCGAACTTTGCACCACGCTTGGATTGGTGGACGAGCACCGCGGCGAAGTTCGGGAGCGCCTGCGCGACGATCCCGATGCGGTGAGAGCAACGCTTCAGAAGTTTCCTTCTTATTTCACACACATTTTCGACCAGGCGTTGTGATCGATGCATTCGACGTTTGCACAGCTCGTTCAAGGCCTGCATCCGAAATGTGAGCAGTTGATCGGCATGACGCCGTGTCGCCACGGATATCTGCCGAAAGACATCCCACGGCAAGGCGTTTACCTTTTCAGCGAAGGCGCGGAACACCTTTACGTTGGCCGGTCGAACAACATTCGCAATCGTTATGGACGCCATTGCAATCCAGGTGCGACGCACCGTATGGCTGCCTTTGCATTTAAGCTTGCGCGCAACGCCACCGGCAAAATGATAGCGAGTTACCGGGTCGGAGAAGATAGCCGAAAAGGACTGATGTTGAATCTCGAATTCAAAAACGCTTTCGATCAAGCTAAGGCTCGCATCCGACGGATGGACTTTCGCTTCGTCGAAGAGACCGATCAGAACGCGCAGGCCCTACTTGAGATCTACTGCACATTGGCGCTAAACGCCCGGTACAACGACTTCAACACTCACTGAGCCGAACTCAGCGCGGGTCCCCTTCTCTCTCCAGCGCATCCATCGCAAGCCGCAAGACTTCGCCAATGACAACGCCGCGCTCGTCCGCCGCTTTGTAGATTTTGTCGATGGTTTCGTCCGTCGCCTTGGCACTGAATTGCCGATTGCGGCCAGTTCTGTAGACGCGCGGTTTGCGCTTCTGCAGTCGTGTCGGCTTCTGCGGCTGACGGCTCGGGAAGTTGTTGTCTTCTGCGATCTGAGCAATCTTTTCTTCGGGGACCGGGGCCGCTTTTTTCGGCTTCACGCCGAAGTCCGGAAGACCGTCGAGTTCTGCGAAAGCGTTGACGCGCGTTGTCATGCTGGCCCTTCTCCATTGGTTGACACAGTTACTCTGTCACGGTCCTGCTCGGCCTTAAGCCGCCGTACAAGTTCCTCCATAAATTCCCAAACGTTGAGTTTCGCCTTTTCGATATTCGGCACTTCCGATGGGTTGAGACCATCGAGCGTCTGCTGGAAAGAGATAATTGCCTTGAAGGCATCACGGTCGTTCAGCTCGGTTTCGAACATCGGAATGCCGTGGTCGATGAGATTGTTCTGGATATTCGTGAGAATCCGTGAGCGCGCTGTCTGCTTGGTTTGCGTGAAGAGAACCGCATAGGGCTTACGCTTTCCCGACAGCTTCTCACTTTGCAGCACGACGCGCACCGCCCGGCTTGCCGCTTTTGCATCTAGATCCGATCCGCTGAGCGGAATCACGACAAAATCCGCGAGCGAAATCGCGTATACGACGATCTTCGCGGCCGTTCCTTCCAGATCGATAAGCACGAACGGCGTTTTCGAAGCCGCATCCTCGATCGCATCGATGATCGTGTCCTCGTCGACTTCCGTCACTACGGATAAGCGGCGCGGAACATTTCCACCGGCTGCCCAATCTTGAATCGGATAGTTTGGATCGGCGTCAATGATTGTGACGTCATAGAGTGTGGCTAGAGCCGTGGCGCACAGGAGCGCAGAGGTGGTCTTGCCCACACCACCCTTTGGACACACAAACGCAATCGTTGGCATGGTCCTTCCTCCTCCGAATCACTCGCGGCGCAGAACGTAACCTGTCTGCCCTCCGAAGACAATAGGCATTCAATCCGTCTATCGTTGGCCGACAGTTGACGAAAGGGCTTCGGTCGGCACACCGAATATCGTTTGTCTACTGTTGAAAAACCTCAGGACGATGGAAGGCATCCGGATTACTCTTGGTCTTCCATTGGAAGACAGAATGCCCACCGTCGTCTTTTTGTTAACCATGAGTAGACAAATTGACAAGGAATTCAGGTGATTAACCGGGCCATGTGGCG
Source organism: Acidicapsa acidisoli (assembly GCF_025685625.1). Classification (NCBI taxonomy): domain Bacteria; kingdom Pseudomonadati; phylum Acidobacteriota; class Terriglobia; order Terriglobales; family Acidobacteriaceae; genus Acidicapsa; species Acidicapsa acidisoli. The sequence continues at coordinate 2,085,643 of NZ_JAGSYI010000001.1, read as the reverse complement.
GACAAGATCGACGCTTTGCCACGAAATTTGGCCGTGGAGCCGGAAATCTCAAAAGTAGGAGGGTGTAGGTGCCCATTACACTCTGATCGCATCCCTGCGCCTCTATTGCGCTTTCAGCTTTCACGGCAGAGCAGGGGGCTTAGGCATGTTTCGTGCCCCGTCGGGGAAGAGGCGCGCGTTTGTGTCGGCTCCGGCAGAACCCGACGAAGGCTGCGGGAGGATTGGCGAGAGTCGGCTTCCCGGAATTTTCCCAGAATTCGCGCCATTCGCTTTCAAGGGCGTGAATGTCGTAGCCAGGAGCTGCTTCGCGTGCTTGGTCGTAAGTTTCCGCGGGAAGGAGCGGCAGCGTCTCATCATCGGATGACGAGGGCAGCGGGCGATCGACCCATGCATTCTCGCGATTGAGAAACACCACCATGTCCTTCTCTTCATCGAAGACGAGGCGGTAGTCCGGGAGATGATCGTGCAGGGCGATCCCTTTCAAATGCTGCCGGAAACGCTTTGTTGAGCTTTGCGAACCCGATTTTTTGAGCAACGTCTCGAGCGAAATGTGCCAAGTGCTTTGACGGCCGCAATGCTTGCGCGCCAGCTCATAGATGCGCTTTTCAAGCGCCTTTCCGAGCCGGAAATAGTCGCGGTGCAAGGTCAGGACTTCTTGGTCGCGGATGGCATCAAAGACCCAATCCGAAAGCTTGATTTCAATGTGCTGAATTCGTCCGTCCAGTCCAAACTTGCGGGTGACGCTCGACGCATCGATGAGACCAAAGCTTTCTCGCCCTGCTTCGTTGCGGATGTTCGTCTTAATGCGAGTGCCCTCAAGCCGGTCGAGGCTTTCGCAGAGTTGCATGTAGTCCCGCCCGGACGTACCGCGGTTGGCGAAAACAAGCAGATCGTAGCTCGTGATTTTCAAACGCGGACCGACCGGCTCATTGCGCTTGAGCTTCTCCATCACCTGCGAGATGCAATAAATCAGGATGTCCTTGTCGTAGATTGTCGCCATGCCTTTGACGCTCGGCACGATCTCAAGCCACTTGCCATTGTGCTCATAACGGCGGATTTTGGTTTCCGGCTTCTTCGAAAGCGAGAAAAACGGATGTTCGAGCTGCGGAATAACATCCTTCAGAATTGCGTCGGATACATCGCAAATAAAGAGATCACCCTCGCTATGCCGCAGCGGGAGAAGGTGGTCTTTTGAATTCGCGGAATCAGCTGCCATCCGACCATATTCGTGGTATCAGGTACCGTGTCAAGCGATTCGTGTTATCAGGTACCAGACGTGGATTCGTGGTATCGGGGGCGGATTTTCGTGGTATCAGGTACGTCAATTCGTGTTTTCAGGTGCAGAATTTCGTGGTTTCAGGTACCACGGATAAGGAATCCATAAAGCGGAGCGGGGGGTTAATCCGAGTCGTCGAGGGCGTAACACTACTTAACACAGACTCTAACTTCTCTAACACTCACGCGAACAGAGAACGACGACCAAAAACAATGCAAACCGAACGAGGACGGTAGGAAAGAAGGCAAGGTGAGCAGCTACTGAAGAGTGGTGCTCTTGGGAGTGATGTGGACCACTCCGCTTCCAAGTTGACCGCCGGGGAGCGGGCTGATTTGCAATGTGATCTTGGATAGAAATTTGCCTTGGCTTGCAATCCAACGGATAAGGGCTTCCTTCTCTGAACCGCCCGGAACGTTATCATCGCCCGTCGTGTGGGCGTGGAGGATATCCTGCACGGCACCCGCAGCGAGATCCGGAATACTCAGCAGATCGTCAAGATGGGTTTTATCGGTGAATGATTTTGCAAACCCGATAAGCTCAAAATCGTGCTTGCAGTACATGCCGAGCGTCCGGACAAAGATATTTTGGGTGTCCTCGAAACTCCTTTCCTGGGCGTCCTGATTGATCGCATCGTCGTCGCAATACCAGAGCAGCTTTTGGTTCGCATGTGTTGTCAATGCGGTAAAGAGCGCAATCGAATGACAGACACGCAGAACCTTCTCGGCAATCTCTCCCTTCCACCTTCCGAGTTTCAATTCCGCAAGCTGCTTCTGGATGTAGGGGTGGGTGTCTTGCTTCGATTGCCCGAAGACCGTGCCTATTCGTTTATCGATAGCGATGGTGACCACCGCACCGTGAATGAAGTTGTCGACCAAATTCAGGAACTCCGGCAGCGCCCGGCTGCGGGGACCATAAGTCAGATCTTTAAAAGCGAATTCGCCATAACCATATTTCCGGCGCAGCTCTTCCGCCTTGGCCTGGAATGGGCCGACCTTGTTATAGGCCATGATCAGGAACGAATAGGTGTTGTATGAGGCCCCTTTGTGTTCGCCGCTGAAGTCGGACATGATAGCGATCTTCGTGTCTTCGGAGAAATCCGGCAGCTCCTTCAGTTCACCGACAGCGTGACCGAGCAGGTGCGAGAAGGATGTATATTCCGGCAAAATGGCCGAAAGATCGAATGGCCCAGTCTTTTTGATTTTCTGGTAAGGGCGAATTCCTGACATTTATGAATGGTGGCGCAACAGCACACCCTTTGTGAAGAACGTAATCAGTGGAAGTTGTGCGAGCGAATATCGACCTTCGTCACTTCGAGAGGCCCGATGCTCTTTACCTTCACATGGATAGAGACTATTTCAGTGTTCTGCGCCGTCAATTCATGCCTGACTTCCAGCGAGCAACGGCTCTCTTAAACGCAGAATCAACTAGACGGCGGGCATCGGGCTCGCCATGCAGCTCGACATATCGGTCGAGGGCAAGATCGAGCAAAGCCATCGATACCTCAGCATTTTGATTCACGGGATCGGTTTCCCTCTCAATATGGGCGAGGATAGAAGCCTTGATCTTTTCCGCGCTCGCCCTGATTTGCTTTCTGAGTTTCGCAACGGACACGTCGATCGGCGCTGTCATCGATTCCCCCATAATCTAGGAGGCAAGTATGCATAGTTGTCGCATTCGTCAAAAGCCTTTTGTGCTTTAAAGCCTCTATTCGGTTGACTGTCCCGAAAAGGCCGGTGCGTGGGGTTGGCGTACACGAAGTGCGGGCTAAACTCGTGTGCTCCATTTGTGCTCCGTTTGCGGTTTGGAGAATCGGGGTTGCAAATTTCCCGTAATTTCTATTGCCACAACGAGATGCCGGGAAACGCTATGTTCTCTGTTTTCAATTGATCGCCGTCTTCCCAAGCTGAATGTCGCCGGTTCGATCGCCACAGCTCAGCTTAAAATTCCCCAGACACGGGGGCGCAAACGAGAGCGCAGGTGCCGAGGCCGATTTGTATCTTCCTGATTCCAAAAAGTGCTTGCGTATCATCCGCGCCGCACTAAGTCTTTTCGAATCAGTTAATGACTGCCCTCATAACCCAAAGGTCGCTGGTTCAAATCCAGCCCCCGCAACCAATCAAATCAATAACTTAATAGGACCCTTGGGGATTTTGAGGGCGCAATAAGTGCGCCCTGGAATATTCTGCTCCTGCCAGCCCGCTGTGTCTCGCCAAAAACTTCCGAGCTGAGAAATCGCATGGCACTTGGTGCACAACGCGATCGGCTCTTGCAGTTGATGCTGTTCGATGGTCTGCGTCTGCGCCCAGCGCTGTTCGGCCTCGGCCTTGGGTTGCTGTTGAGCTTCGCGGCAACACGCACCTTCCAGTCAATGCTTTCCGGAACGCGGAAGTCGACAGGCAGCATCAAGTGTGAGTTGGACTGTGGCTAGAAAAACTGGACATCGTACCGCTGCCCCACATGCTTCAGAGCATCGAAAAATCGCCATCGCCAAAACCATGCATGGCTGTTGCTCAACTTGTTACTGACGGATGGAGGGTGATTCGACCACGATCCCAACGTCTGACTTCAAAAATGGTGTGGATGGTGGGCGACTCACTTGCCAAGTTGGCAGTTACTAGAGCGCACCACTGCGCTTGGCGATGATGAGCGTGATGTCATCGAACTGGGTGCCGGTGGCGAATTGCTTGACCTCTTCCACAATCGCAGCGACTAGCCGCTCTGCAGGCAGCGAACGATGACACATCAGAGCATTCGTTAATCCCGCCTCACCGAATTCCTCGCCATTGGCATTGAAGGACTCGGTGACGCCGTCGGAGTAGATAGCCAGAATGTCGCCCGGATCGAGGCGATTCTCCAAGACCGCGCAGGGAAGATGGTCGAACAGTCCGACCACGGTACAGGTGGCGTCGAGCCGCTCGATGGTCCCATCGGGGCGCAGCACGAGACCGGGCAGATGACCGCAGTTGGCGTAGCGCAGGCATCCGCTGCGAGGATCAAAGTCGGCAAAGAAGAGCGTGGCGTACGCGTTCTCGGCCGTGTTTTCAAACAGCAGGCGGTTGACCGAATTCAGAAACCTCTGCGGGTCATCTGCGGCCACGGCGCACTGGCTGCGCAGGTTGGCCTGCAGATTCGCCATCAGCAGGGATGCCGCGATGCCTTTGCCTGCAATGTCGGCCAAGACAAGCGCCAAGCGGCCGGACCCAAGTTCCAGAAAATCGTAGTAGTCTCCGCCGACGGAGCGGGCCTGGATACAAAGCCCCGCGTAATCCAGCGTTGGAACCGGAGGCAAACGTTGGGGAAAGAGACGTGCCTGTACCTGCTTGGCGATTTCCAGTTCTCGCGCGGCACGCGTGTCTGCTTCAATGCGGTCGGCATAAGCGCGGCGGCGCGCGTCCAGTTCACGAGTGGTCGCGTCGAAACCGGCAAGCGCGAAGGTGTTGCCGTCGGGGTCATGAAACGCGCAGTAGGTGCCGCCCCATGCCGGTGTTTGCGGCGGCATAGAGAAAGACACACCGCGCCCGGACCATTCCCGATATTTGGCTTCCACATCTTCGGTCAGGAAGGTGGCCATCCCGGAGTTCCCGACAAAATGGTCTTGGTTTAGCCCCGGAATGGGTTTCACGAGAGTCAGGATCGCCGCGCCGTCGGGTGGAGCAACCTCGATCCAACGGCGGCCGGAAGCAAAGTGTGAGTCGGAGATCAAGCTGAAGCCAAGTAGATCGACGAAAAAATGCAGGCTCCGTTCCTGGTCGCTCACGTAGATGCTGACGAAATGCAGGCGGAGATAAGGGTCTTTTCCGTCGAGGCGAAAGCCAGACCCGTCACGCAGGAATGCGGATTCCGTGCCGGCGGCCCGGGAAACGATTCTGTCCACCAGCCAGATACTCTCAGGCTGCACGTCCAAATGTTGACGATCATCCTCAGACACGGGAAGCCTCTCTCTTGTCCCATCCTATCCCGGGAATCCCGTTAAGGCAGTTGGATCTTCTCGCGTGTTAGCGTGCCCACACCGTGCTCCCTCCCGATCTGGGCAATAACCGTCGTTTCAGAAACTTGAATCTCAAGGTCATGGAACGAAGGAATTTGCGGCGGCCGAACACTTCCGGCCGCAACGGAGTGAGTCAAGGGTTCAGGTGTCTCTAAGAGGCGCACCCGCCGATCAGGGAACAGAAAACGGGGATCGCGAGAATAGCAATTGACATGCGACGAATATCCACTACCATATGGTTGTGGATAGATTGGGTACAACATTTGCGGCTTTGTCTGATCCCACCCGTAGGGCGATGATCGAACGACTCTCCCGAGGGCCAGCCACCGTGCATGGCTTGACGGAGCCCTTCGCACTCTCGCAGCAGATGATTTCAAAACATATTGCCTATCTGGTGCGGGCGCGGATTGTGATTAAAACGAAACGTGGTCGAGAGAGTATTTGCAGGCTCAGGCCAGAGGCGATAAAGACTGTCAGCGACTGGGCGATCAGCTATCGCCAGTTCTGGGAAGAGAGTTTCGACAAACTGGATGCCGTTGTAAAGCAAATGAAGAAAGAGGAGGTCAGAGATGACAAAAAACACGGTGAATGAAACAGAGCCGATGGTTATCACGAGAGTTTTTGATGCCCCACGCGAATTGGTTTGGAAGGCGTGGACAGACCCGAAATATGTGATGCAGTGGTGGGGGCCGAAGGGTTTCACTGCGCCCTTTTGCGAGATAGATTTTCGCGTGGGAGGAAAATTTCTCCTTAGCATGAGAACGCCGGATGGGTGGGAGGGCTGGAACAGTGGTGAATACTATGAGATTGTTCCGTACGAGAAGATCGTCTCATCGATGTACTTTTCCGATTCGAAGGGAAACAAGATTGAGCCTGAGCAGCTGGAAATAGAGCTTGAGGCAATAGACGACGCGCACAACGTGATTCTTTTCGAGGATATTGGAAACGGCCAGACGAAACTCACTTTCATTGGAAACGAAACCATGCAGAACGCAATCGAGAGCGGGCAACTCGAGGGCTGGGCGGAGCAACTCGATAAACTTGCTGCCGTTGTTGCAGGACTGGTGCAGACGAAATAAGAAGCTGAAGCTTTGATTCGCGAACTCAATCGTGGAGAAAGAAATGAAGGGAATACCGTTTCTCGCAATCGTCCTGCTGGCATGCGCGTTTCCCGCCCATGCCCAGGGCGCAATGAAGAAAGATGCAGCCGTCAAACCTGCCGATCCGGAAGTGAAAGTCGTGCTCGATTCCTGGAATGAGATTGGCCGCAAGCTGACCGCGATGGCCGAAGATTTTCCCGAGGACAAATATGACTTCAAGCCGACACCCGCGCAGCGGAGCTTCGCCGAGCAGTTGCTGCACGCGGCGGGTTCAAACTACCTCTTCACTGATACGGTGATGGGGCGGAAGCCTCCCGCGGGAGAAGATCCAAAGCGCGACCAGTACAAAACAAAGGCGGACATCGTCGCATTCGTCAAGAAATCCTTTGCCGACGGATCCGCCGCCATTCTGTCGCACGGTGAAAAAGGCATGATGACGGAGTTTGTTTACTTCCCTCATCAGAAATCGCGCGTTCTCGACATAGCAAACGGCATCATCGAACATGGCGGTGAACACTACGGCCAGCTCGTTGTGTACTACCGCCTCGCAGGTCTTGTGCCGCCGGAGTCGCGGCCCAAGAAGTAAAGCTCAAGAGACCAGGTACCCCGTCCTTATCGCGCGCCGTTTGCGCGAATGGGCGGAGATCTTGGTTTTTGGGGACCTTCAGTTTTCGATGCGCCGCGCGGCATATGAATATGTCTGCTGTTGCGTTCAGCCCAATTCGCTCATTGAGAATGGTTTGAACCTCGTTATGAGGATCGAGTTTGAAAATGCCGCCGGATGTGGTGCGTATTCCTTTCCCCTCGCGAACCACCTCGGGAAAACTCCATAGGGCACCTGCCACGTGGCTCGCGATGAGGGCGAGACAACGAGTACCCAAGCCACGGTCGAAGCAGAATATTGCAAAAGTGCAAGTCACTCGGTGCACAACGCGATCGGCTCTTGCAGTTGATGCTGTTCGATGGTCTGCGTCTGTGCCCAGCGCTGTTCAGCCTCGGCCGTGGCTTGCTGTTGAGCTGCGCGGCAACACGCGCCTTCCTGTCAATGCTTTCTGGAACCAGGCCTCTCGATCCCGTGGGTCTCTCCGGCGTGATTGCGACGCTGTTGGCGCTTATGCCGCCGGAAAGGCGAAACGAGGGTATCAATATATGTCGAGACTCGTATGGATCGATGTGCCCTATTTCAGTTTCAATCCTGTTCCCGAAGCACGCGGGTGCTGCCGCAACTAAGCTTCGACAATCGCTGCGCGGAGTGCGACTCAAGTTGATGTTCCAGGGCTATGAGAACCATCGGAAGCGATGTGATCGAGAACGTAGTGCCAATAAGACAACTTTGGATCGTAAAAGGCTTCATTGTGGGCCTGCTCCGGAACGATCACCAATTCTGCCTTGGGATCGCAAAGAGAGGCCAGTTCCCGAGCCATCCGTACTGGAAATGCGCGATCGCGCTCGCAATGGACGATCAGAACTGGAACGGAACAGTTCAAAAGCGTCTCGTTTGCAGACCATACCCTCCTCCGTGCATATGTGTCTCTCCGCCGATTTGAAGGAAGATCGAGTCTTTATTCATGGCTGACGCGAATCGCGATGAACTCCGCATTGATGATTCTTCGAAGACGGCGCACACATCCTGAGATTGTGGTGATCTCCTCATCTGAGGAAGGGGCTGATCAGCCTTCGTTGGAGGTGAGAGACCCAGGCATCAACCCGGAGCAACTGTGCGACATCCGTCAGCGGTGGAACCGCCTCCTGCATGCGATCAGAAAGCTTGAACCCCGATTGCGCGCGCCCGTCGAGATTCAATTGGCCGAAGATCTCCCGTTGAAAGATATCGCGGGCGCCCTGAATATCTCGGTTGCCGCTGCAAAGTCAAGGCTCTATCGCGCTCGTACCCATCTAGCCAAGCGCATCCACGGACAGAAAAGAGTTACGGTCGGATCAGATTGGTAGGATCCGGAAGACACAAGTAGCGGATGCAGGTAGGGAATGGATTGCCGCGGGATGCGCGCGTCAAGTCGGCAGGTTGAGCTTCTTCAACAACTCGGCAAATCGCGGGTCGTTGTGCAAGCTCTTCAGTAGAGGGTCTATTTTCGTGGCAATCAGACTGGAATCATGTTGGGCATAAGCTCGGTCAAGCCATTCGAAGGCCTTATTGGACTGGTTACGGCAAGCATAGGCCTCGGCGACAAGCACCGGCTCTTCATGGTATTTCGCAATTAGTTCACTCAAGGCGGCGTCCGATTCTTTTTCAAGACCAAGCGTATGGTACGCAATCGCATACAGCATGAAACGTGGGGCATCAAATCGTACCAGCCTGATTTCAGACAATGCATCCTGATGCCGCCCCTGCAACAAATAGATTTGGCTTAACAGCATAGGACCGGGCCAAGCATCGGGGCTTAGCTCAAGCCCCTTTTTGCAATCCGCCGCGGCTTTGTCCAATTGCCCCATAAAATACTCAACCTCTGCAAGACGCTGCCAACTATCCGCATTCAGAGGATCCAAGTCAACGGCTTGGCGGTCCAACTTAATCGCTTCCTCGAAGCGACCGAGGATCTCTAAGTTACTAGCCTCCCCCGTTAGAGCTTCGGGATTTCCTGGCTCCAGAGCAATGGCTCTTCGTAAAGAAGCGTCCACTCCAAGCCAGTCGAAGTCGGTCTGCTGCTTAATCCGTCCCATCTGAATATGCGCTTCTGCTAGGTTCGGGTTTAGAGCTAACGCCCGTTCCACTTCTTCGCGCGCAAGCCGGTGACCCTCCTCAGCGGGAATGAGGTCTATGTTGACTTCCCAGTTGTGCACTCGAGACAACCCGACCCAAGCCAAAGCGTAGGAAGGATCGAGTTGGGTCGCTCGTTCGTAATACTTCGCTGCCATTTCCGCATCCTTGCTGGTGTTTCGCTCGAATAAGGAGTACCCCCGCAAGTAGGCATCGAAGGCTTCCGGATTAACCGGATGCGATTGAGTCAAGTCTGCTTGTTGTTGCGAAGTCAAACGCAACCTGATTTGTTGCGCAACCGCGCTGGCTACGTCGTCTTCGACATTAAGTATGTCCTTCGCCGTATAGTCGTAATCCTCCGACCACAGATGAGTTTGGTCCTTCACCTGAATGAGTTGCGCGGTAAGACGTATGTGGTCTCCGTTTTGGCGAAGACTGTCTTCCAGAACATACTGCACAGAAAGATCGCGTCCGATCTGGTCCAGGTGTTCGTCCTTGTGTTTGTATCCCATTACGGAGGTCCGAGCGATGACGGCCAGCCGTTTCGGGTCAAGCCGGCCCAGTTGTGAAATCGTTTCTTCGGTAAGCCCATCCGCGAGGTATTCCTTATTGGGGTCGCCGGTGAGATTCTCAAACGGCAGCACGGCGAGCCTGATTCTTTCTGCAGTGGGTGGTGCTGTGGAACGAGAGTGCCGCCAAGAAATGTAGCCCACGCCAGCCAAAATGACGGCAGGCGCGACCAGGAGCGCAATTTTCCACCAGGCAGGCTTTAGCCGCCGCTGAACTTTGGCCGCCTGTTCGCCCATCCGGCCCGTGCGCCCGCGCTGATCCGGGTCCTGCTCCAACGTGGTTTCTGGCGATGACTCCTGGTACTCTATCGGGACCATCAATCGATAGCCACGCCGCGCCAAGGTCTCGATATACCGGGGTTCATCCGCGGAATCCCCCAGCGCACGCCGCAGGCTTTTGATGGTCGCGTTAATGCTCTGGTCGAATTCCACTACCGTGTCATCGGCCCACAACTTGCTCTTGATCTCCTCACGGGTGACGATCTCTCCGCTACGCTCCACCAATAGCCGCAGGACTTGCAATACCTGCTCCCTCAGAAGAGTCGGCTTGGCTGCGGGTGCCTCAATTGAGTGCAGTTCTCCAGACTTGAGGTCAACTTCAAAGACCCCCAACCGGACGCGACCTGAAAGCACGTTTGCCATAGGAGCCACAAAAAAGGGCCGATGTCTACTAAACCCTAGCATGACACATAAGCAGGTTCAGATCGATGGCAACAGCTTCCGCCTCTGTCGAGGCCGCCTCCTCCCTAACAGCGATGAGAGCGAGCATTCGACAAACGTCGAATCCTGGGTCTTGTCTTTAGAATCAACGCGTTTCCAGATTTCACCCGGATTTCACTCTCAAATCATCGGCAGAACATTTACCCCGGCGGTAGTCAGAGATACGCATGGTCCATGGAGCTTTACGGAATCTGCCAAGGCACAACTTTCAGTTCTGCAGGGTAGTCAATGAAAAATTCGATCCACGTTTTGAGTGTCGTCTGATCCGCTCGGGCCATCACCAGCACAATTCCCCGACGACCAACCGTATTTGTCCAGAAGTCGAGACCCCGGACATGTGGCGATGCTCTTCCGACACACCGATAGTACGCCTCGGTCTTCCCTGCAAGATCCGGGCCGCCGAATTCCCGCGGTCAAAAGCCGATCGCGCTCTTTTGCGAGCGGCGCACTCAGTCCAATGGGCGACGATAGGCCTACTCCTGGTGGCCCCTCTGCTATTCAGGATTGGCTGCCGATCACGTGACTCGGCCAGAGACCCGCCGATCAAATTCACCCAAGGCTCACTTGCGGGCGGTCCTGACCAGACTGAATATAACGGTGGAAAATTGACGGAAGCTCAGCAGGGTCAAGAAAATTTCGTCTCCGCACACAGAACGATCCGGCGGCTACAACCTGTCGGAGATTCTCCGTTCACCGAAGTTCAACCTGACTCAACTCGCAAAAACTTCACGCAGGTGGGTGCGGACTACGCCACCGTTGAGTTCGCTATCAAACGCGATTTCTGGCAATCCGGTTGGTTTCGCATAACCTGCTTGGGGTCAGCTCTCATAACAGCGATTCTCTTCTACCGGTGTCGCATGTTTCTCCTTACTCACCAGTTGAATATTCGATTTCAAGAACGGCTTGCCGAACGGACCCGAATGGCACAAGAACTCCACGATACCTTGCTGCAGAGCTTCCAAGGACTCATTCTTCGTTTTCAAATAGCGACCGACACAGTCCTCTCCGATCCGCTGTGTGCGAAGGAGATGTTGGAACAGGCTCTCAGCAGAGCAGATCAAGCTCTGGCAGAGAGCAGAAAGGCAATTCAAGGAATTCGTTCAGTGGCTCCAGCGGGGCGCTGTCTCGCCGATTCCCTCAAAACCATGATGAACGATTTGATTGAGGAGTTTTGCTGTGGCAAGACGCCGCCCCTAACAACCTCAGTAGTGACAGAAGGTCAACCGAGGACAGTGAACTCGTGGACCGTAGAGGAAGTGTGCAGGATCGCAAGGGAGGCACTATTGAATTCACTCTCCCACGCTCGTGCGCAACGAATCGAGCTGGAAGTTGCTTATTCGGATCAATTTCTCCGTCTTCGATTTCGCGACGACGGAATCGGCGTCGATTCAGAAATCCTGAAGAATCGCGGGCGTGAAGGTCACTGGGGATTGACGGGAATGTATGAGAGGGCAAGAAACATTCATGCATGCCTAAGCATCTGGAGCAAGCCAGGCGCCGGCACCGAGATCGAGCTGAGGATTCCTGCTTATATTGCCTACGACGCGGCTCCATCGCGCGTCCGGTTCAGATTATCCCACAAAAAGGAGCAGGCACATGATGTCGAACGGCTCTGATCCCATCCGCATTCTCATCGTTGATGATCACCCTCTCTTACGAGAGGGAGTCGAATCACTCGTCTCTAAACAATCCGACATGACGGTTGTGGCCGAAGCTGCCACGGGGAGAGAAGCAATTGAACTCTTTCGTCTGCACCAACCAGATGTGACTTTGATGGACATGCGCATGCCCGACTTGAGTGGCGTTGACGCAATGACGGAGATCCTTCGAGATTCTCGGGAGGCGAAATTCATCGTTCTTTCGACCTACAGCGGAGACGTCCAGATCCTTCGCGCACTCAAAGCTGGAGCCAGGGCCTATTTGCTCAAGGGCTTCTTGCGCAAGGAACTGCTGGACACGATCCGCAAGGTTTACGCAGGCCGCAAGAGAATTCCGCCGGAAATCGCCGCTCAGATTGCCGACCACGCAGGTGAAAGCAATCTTACGGAGCGCGAAATGGACGTCCTTCAGTCAATCGCCGGCGGAAATCCCAACAAATTGGTGGCGGACAAGCTAAGAATCACGGAGGACACAGTCAAAGCTCATGTGAAGAGCATCCTTTCCAAGTTGAGTGCGAATGACCGGACGCACGCGGTTACCATCGCCCTTAAACGGGGAATTATCGACCTATAGGACTCGAAAGGGTAATTTGCAGCTTACTCTTCTTGGCGTTTCACGCGGCTTCGATTCGCAGGTACGGTTGAGAGCAAAAGGGGGATGCCTCCTTGCAACGCCTGTTTTCGATCTTTCCAAATGGGTGGCCGGGCGCAGGCTTGCTCGTGCTCCGAATCGCGTCTGGTGGATATTTGCTTACGGATGTAATCGCCGCGATTGCAGCTTCTGGATCTCGCGGCCCAGGCCTACTCGCGCTCATCTCAGCGATACCTGGCGGGCTCCTGATCGTTGGGCTCTGGACACCGGTCGCTGGAATTCTCGCGGCGCTGCTCGAGGCCTTCATAGTCTTAATGGGCTGCCAAAAGCCGAAGGAGGGGATACTACTCATTTGTGTCTACGTGGCGATCGCCATGCTGGGGCCTGGCTGCTGGTCAATAGACTCCATCTTGTTTGGTCGCCAGCGACTAGACGTGACGAGCCAATGACAGCACGCGGGTATCGCCGTGCTTTGCTCGCCTTGACTGCAGGCACTACCCGAATGGACGAAGTTTCAGCGCCCCGCGGGATGTTGCGGATGGGCAAACTTTGAACAACAACCGGTCCTAACTGACCTCCTCACTTGATTGCCCTTCTGTGAAGACGCGTGGGGAGACTCTAAGCAGTACATGGCCGAACCAACAGGACGCGAAGCTCTAATTGGGGGCGACGCTTTTCGATCTATCACTACATCTTACGGCGCAGATCTGAACTATCCTCTAACAGCATTTGATCTTTCACAAAATCAAGGAGAGTCTTCCATGGCATCCATTACCACCAAAGACGGCACCACTATTTTCTACAAGGACTGGGGCTCAAAAAATTCCCAGCCCATTGTGTTTCATCACGGCTGGCCTTTGTCGTCCGACGACTGGGATGCTCAAATGCTGTTTTTCTCGCCCACGATTATCGGGTGGTCGCGCATGACAGGCGCGGTCACGGTCGCTCCACGCAGGTGGACACGGGGCACGACATGGATCATTACGCTTCTGATACCTCAGCTCTGGCAGAGCATCTGGATCTGAGGAATGCAATTCACATCGGACACTCAACAGGAGGAGATGAAGTGGCTCGCTACGTTGCGAAGTTTGGCCAGCCACAGGGGCGAGTCGCTAAGGCAGTGCTCATCGCTGCGGTTCCACCGCTTATGGTCAAGACCCAGAAGAATCCAGATGGCACTCCAATCGAAGTATTCGATGGCTTTCGCAAAGCCTTAGCCGACAACCGGGCTCAGCTCTTTCTCGATGTTCCCTCGGGCCCGTTCTATGGCTTCAATAGACCTGGCGCGAAGGCCTCCCAGGGAATAATCCAAAATTGGTGGCGTCAGGGATGATGGGGAGCGCCTTGGCCCATTACGAAGGGATCAAAGCATTCTCCGAAACAGATCAAACAGACGATCTGAAAGCGATTACGGTGCCAACCTTCGTGATGCAGGGCGACGACGATCAGGTCGTTCCCTTCAAAAATGCGGCATTGCTCCAAGCGAAACTTCTTAAAAGCGGAACGCACAAAGTCTATCCGAGGCTCTCTCACGGCATGATGACGACGAATGCAGATTTGATCAATGCCGACATCCTGAACTTCATCAAGAGCTAATCAGACGGCGCCGGGACGCTCATCATTGTAGAGCTCCCGGCTCCTCGTTTCTCCGGACTTCTCCCGCAAATCACGCGTAACGCCGGTCAGCGCTGCTGCGCTCGAAGCCCAGCCTCGTGCTGTGTTTCATCTCGATAGATTTGGGCGACTGTACAGAAAACCGTCAGTACGGCGGCCACACCGAGTAACAGTGCCAGGGAATGGCGGACCAGCTGTACTCCGGCATATGCCCCGGAAAACATCATCACGATTGAGCCAACGCGCCTGCGCCATCGGGGATTACTGCCCGGCACAAGCGAAAAGTCGAAGGCAAGAGCCGCAACCGTGAGCGTGAGTACAGTTGTGGTCAACTCCGGCACCGCGAGTCGTCTGACAGTGCCGTTGCGCATTCCCATACCGAGTGCCGATAGAGCAATAATTCCATAGAGTGCGGTCGGAATATGCTGTCCCCCTTGTGGTTCAAAGTACCTGGCAACAGCAGTTGCTCCGAAGAGAAGCATTGCTTCAATTGCCAAGGCTACCGCAAGCCAAGAGTTCCGGCGTCCGTTACCGAGCCAAGCATCTAGCCTGCCGGCCAGGAAGCCACCAAGGAGCGCGAAGCCGAGAGCGGTTGACGACCTGCCGATCGACAAGCCCGAGACCCCTCCAACAGCGAAGCCAAGGAAAACAATATTTCCAGTCATATTGGCCGTGAATACGTGGCCCATCGCGACATAGCTGCCGGCGTCGACGAGTCCGGTGACGAAGGTCAGGCAATAGAGAGAGCCGTGCAGGACACGCTCACTGTTAGTCAGAGAATCCATGTGAGCTCCGCTTTAGAATTTGTAGCCCGCCCAAACCGCCCAATAATTAAGATTCCGCCCTGGCTGCGTTTCTTTGAGAAACTTTCCGGCGTAGAAGACTCCGTAGTCTCCCTGGAACCACAGGTGACGATCTGCCTGCCATCGGATTTCGGTGCCAGGTCTGTTTCCAACAAATCGGGCTCGACTGGCGTCTGCAGGTCTGATGAGGAACCCGGGCACGGCATAGACACCGTCGTCCAGGCTCTGTCTCCACTGAAAGATCCAATCGGCAGATACGGAGATGTTGTGCGGAGTCCACGCCTCTACGTGAGGATGTACATCAATGAAGTTGATCGGTCCGGGCCCAGTTGTCGCCAACACGCCAAAATAGTTTCCCTTGGGGTAAAGAGGATTGAATGTACCCAGCGTGTTCGTAGATGGATGGTCTCCGCTTGAGATATCTGCCTTCGCGCTGAAACGCGGTTGCAAAGGAATATTCGGAAGCCTGTACCCGGTCTCTGTCGCGACGGTCCATGCACGGATGTCGGCCGTTCCAAAACTTCCAAACTGCCAGAGAGCCTCATCATCGAAGTCCCAACCTGGATGCTCACTGGCCACCGGTTTTGAAAGCCGCGCTCCGACGGAGTGACGCACCTCATGCTCGGTTCCTCTCTCAAATGCGCCATCCTTGCGATCCTGGCCCAGATAGTAAACATCGAGCAGAGACTTAGCAGGCATCGGGTGCGTTCCATACACACCCCAAAAACTCGCAGTGTGATCTGGAGCATTGTCAAAAACACCAGGCTTGTCTTCATCGGGTCGTACTGCGATACCGTCTATTTGCCACGAATGAATTCGGGCCCGTAATAAGAATCCATCGAAGCTAAGCCGTACATTCGGTCCCTCTCGCACATCTACGAGCCGACCCGACCCATACTCCAGTTCTTGACGACCTGCGCGGACTTGGATCGATCCCCACGATGTGGCGTCCCTGACCTCTAGAAAACCCACTTGAAAATCGAGTCTCTTTTCATCAATGGGGCGCGGACCGCCGGCTCGCCAGGAGTTGATACCACTTTTCAATTCAAAGAATGTTCGAACATGAGGACCGTAGTGGAGATCGGTATAAAGCATGTATCTCTCGTTGAGATATCCGTTCCAAAAGGGTGATTCGCCCCAATTCTCGTTGCCGATTTGCTCCCAAACCTCGCGCGCTTCTCCCCCAAGGGTGATGTACCAGTCCTTTTGACCGTTCCGAAGGTGAATGTATTTAATCGGATCCCAAGAATCCTGGCGAAGACTCTTGTCTTCGAGGAAGCTCCAGTCTTCATCCTCGCGTAAGAGCTTATACGCTCTATCAGGAGAGGTCTTGAGCGCATCGGTTTGGGCCAGCGACTTGAAAAGTCCCGGTTGCACCAAAAAAAACAAAAGAGCGAGGGTACTCAACTTGATCGACATGCACTCTCATTCAGCCCGCGGCAATACGGAAGCCTGTTCTGCTACTTGGAGAGGTGAATCCCAGTGCTTACCGGTAAGGCAAGTTGAAGCGGCGTGCGCGACATTTACTTTTTTTGCATGGACCCAAGTACCCACTTGTTCACCTAGCACCATGCCGAGTAGTCCCAGCAGAGCAATGATGGGAGGCGCGGGACTTTTTACCTTAATTACTCCGTACAGCAAACCAACGAAAGCTCCGACTGCAAACGATATGAATAGACCCTTCATCTTCCTTCTCCTCGATTTTTTGCACCTGCAGTTCCAGAGATGCACACTCGCTCAGAACGCGAAGCAGTCACACCCGAGGCCCCAAATTGCCTCGCCCAACTTATTTTGCAGCGCCGCATGGCGAACGTGAATATCACATCGATGCGTGTGAATCGCTGTAGATGAGCTGACCTCGCTGTGGTAGCCCCCGTAGTGCCCAGTTGGAGCCCAATCTTGCGCAGAAGGCAGCGCTGGTGGTGCCATCGTCATGAAATCGTTGCTGGCATGTACTATTTCTCCACCTACTACGGTCAGCTCCGATTCCAGGTGCTTGATCTCCTCTTCGGGTACGCCGAAATAGTCTCCATTCAACGCAGCGAAATCGGCCAGTTGTCCCGGATACAAGCCTCCCTTACTGCCGTCTTCGGTGGAAAACCAACTGCTGCCCTGTGTGTAGAGCTTCAGAGCCTCTTCGCGAGACATGCGATTCTCCTCCGGGTATAGTTCGAGACCGCCAACAGTCCTTCCTGAAACCAACCAATAAAGAGAAACAAACGGATTGAAGCTGGCAACACGAGTGGCGTCAGTGCCGGCGCCCACAGGCACGCCGAGTTCCAGCATCCGCCGGATTGGCGGGGTCCTTCTTGCGGCGGCTGCGCCATAGCGGTCCACAAAGTATTCGCCTTGGAAAGCCATCCGATGCTGAACTGCGATTCCTCCACCCAGTGCCGCGATACGCTCGATATTTCTATCGCTGACAGTCTCTGCGTGGTCAAAGAACCAGTGGAGACCGTTGAACGGGACATCGCGATTCACGTTCTCGAATACGTTGAGGAATCGCTCGATCGATTCGTTGTAAGTAGCGTGGAGTCGAAAGGGCCAGCGCTGCGCGGCGAGATGTTGGACTACTCGTTCAAGCTCCTTTTCCAGGACTCCATCCAAATCTGGTCGAGGCTCTAGGAAGTCTTCGAAGTCTGCTGCCGAGAAAACGAGCATTTCACCGGCTCCGTTAAGACGTAATGTCTGGTCTCCTTGGAAGAGTTTGGTCGTCGATGTCCAGTTCTGGAAGTCTTCGATTTCATGCTTTGGTCTCTGAGTGAAGAGGTTATATGCAATACGCACCGTCATTTCACCGCGTTCGTGGAGCTCAGAAATTACTTTGTAGTCGGACGGATAATTCTGAAAACCGCCGCCGGCGTCGATCGCGCTCGTAACACCAAGACGATTCATTTCTCGCATGAAGTGCCGTGAAGAAATCAATTGATCTTCATAGGGCAGAACCGGCCCCTTCGCCAGAGTGGAATAGAGGATTCCCGCGTTCGGACGCGCGATCAACATTCCGGTTGGATTGCCAGTCTTGTCACGCTGAATCTCGCCCCCCGGCGGATTCGGAGTGTCTTTTGTATAGCCCACCGCGCGCAACGCCGCCGCGTTGAGGAGTGCACGATCATATAGGTGTAAGACGAAGACCGGCGTATCCGGAGACACCGCATTGATCTCATCTAACGTTGGCATCCGCCGCTCAGCGAACTGAAATTCGTTCCAACCTCCGACCACGCGCACCCATTGCGGCGCGGGAGTCCTTGCAGCCTGTTCTTTCAACATGCGCAATGCGTCAGCTAGCGACGGTACGCCATCCCAACGCAGTTCGAGGTTGTAGTGCAGGCCTCCACGAATGATGTGGAGGTGAGAATCATTCAAACCAGGAATTACCGTGTGACCTTTGAGATCCACTATTTTCGTGTCCGGAGTCTTCAGCCGAAGAATTTCAGAATTGCGCCCGACGGAAGCAATTTTCCCATCCTCAATCGCAATAGCCTCTACAAAATAGGGCTTGGAATTCGTAGCTATCTTGCCGTTATGAAAGATCTTGAGTGATCCCATAGATGCCTCCGCGCGTTTTCATTCATGGAAATGAAAGGGCCGGCAATCGCCGGCCCCACTCGTGATTCGGCTAACTGTGCACTAGTTCTTCTGGTACTTCCCAGCCAGGATGAACAGTTGCCGGCGCATTGTGAACCATCGTGTAGGCGTATTCAACTCCCATGCCATACGCGCCCGCGTGATTCTTGACAACGTCCATGACGGCTGCATAGGTTTCTCTCTGCGACCAGTCACGCTGCCATTCGAGCATTACCTGAATCCAGGTGACTGGCTTCGCCCCGGCCTGTTCTACTCGCCGCATGGCAGCTTGATGGGTCTTCTCATCCAGATCGCCGCACAGATCTTCCACCACGTATACTTCGTATCCATCGTGAATCGCCTGAATTGTCGGGAATGCGACGCAGACTTCAGTCCACAAACCGGCAAGCACGATCTTCTTGCGGCCGGTCTTTTTCACAGCGGCAACGAACTTTTCGTCATCCCACGAATTCATGCTGCTGCGCTCAATCGGCGTCTGATCGGGGTAAATTGCTTGGAGCTGAGGCCACAGATTTCCACTGAACGACTTTGTTTCGACCGTACTCAGAATCAAAGGAACGCTGAAGATTCGCGCCGCCTTGGCGAAGCCGACGACGTTGTTGATCAAAGACTGCCGGTCGATGCTTGCCACGCCGAACAGCATTTGAGGTTGATGGTCAATGAGGGTGATGACACAGTTATCTGGCGTCAGCAGCCCCTTTTCACTTCTCGGTTGCAGTTTCATGTCTCCTCCGTTCTTCATTTGCTGAAGGTGGCTCGCTGGCTCTTGCTACCGCTGAGTCCAATCCCCGCCGTGATTGTTGCTGCATTTAAGCCGCGACTGATACTCCCAATCGAGGCGAATTTTCTTCACTCAAAGGGGTAATCTCGGAGCTAATCGCTTCGTACTGATACTGAGGCCGAGATCAAATCGGAAACTGACCGACTGATGATCACGCTATCGGCCCATTCAATCGCCGTCTTGCCTCAATGTGGGCGGTTCGACTCTACCCTTTTGAGCAGTGAAGCTTGCGACGGACGCTGTTACCCGAAAGGGGGATGATTCGAAAAAGGCAGGCCCATATTCTGGAAACTCGACGAATTTACTTCACGTACGCACATACAGGCTGAGGTTCCAATGAATGGTGCTGAAACACTCTTAAGTCCGGGGCAGTGTGTAATGTTGTTCGTGGATTTCCAGGCTGGACTCGCGTTTGGTGTGGAATCTACGGCACGGCAAACACTGCTTAACAATGCGGTCGCGCTGGCTCGCACCTCGCAGGTCTACGATGTACCCGTTATCGTCTCGACTTCGGCATCGCGGGTATACAGCGGGCCGCTGTTTCCGGTCCTCCATGCAGTTCTGCCCGGTGTCGAGCCAATCGAGCGGCGAAACATGAATGCATGGGAAGATGAAACGGCACGGAGCGCCGTTCTGGCCACAGGCAGAAAGCGCCTTCTGGTCGCGGGATTGCTGACGGAGGCATGCGTATCGTTTCCTGTGCTCTCCGCGTTATCAGAAGGCTTCGAAGTATTCGTAGTAGGGGATGCCTGTGGAGGGCTCACGACCGTCGGCCATGATTTGGCGATGCATCGAATGGAAGGTGCTGGGGCAAAGCTGACGAGTTGGATTCAGGTGCTTCTCGAATTCCAGCGTGATTGGACGCGGCACGAAACCTACGCAGGTGCACGACAAATCGTCGAAGAGCACGGAGGT
Source organism: Acidicapsa acidisoli (assembly GCF_025685625.1). Taxonomy (NCBI): domain Bacteria; kingdom Pseudomonadati; phylum Acidobacteriota; class Terriglobia; order Terriglobales; family Acidobacteriaceae; genus Acidicapsa; species Acidicapsa acidisoli. The sequence goes on along the minus strand of NZ_JAGSYI010000001.1, from coordinate 2,065,323 downwards.
GGATACGGAATCGGGCTAACATATGCACGCGACATGATTCACCCAAATACGAAACAGTAAGCGTAGGCTTATCTCGCTTGATGATTTGTGCGATTCAAGACAGGGATGGAGGATTGGATGCCGGAGCCCATAGTCGGACTGCATCACGTAACTGCAATCGCCTCGGACCCGCAGCGCAACCTTGATTTCTACTGTGAGGTGCTTGGACTCCGTTTTGTCAAACGTACCGTGAACTTCGACGACCCCGGCTCATATCACTTCTACTTTGGAGACGATGCAGGGTCGCCAGGCTCAATCCTTACATTTTTTGCTTGGCCGCATGCGCCACGCGGTCGAGTCGGAGTCGGGGAGACTTCTTCTGTCGCATTTTCTATACCGCAATCATCGCTCGAGTTTTGGGAACGACGCATCTTAGCCAATGGATCTCCCGTCGAGCATGTTGGCGAGCGCTTCGGTGACCCCGTACTCAGGCTCGGCGACCCAGACGGAATGCAAATTGAATTGATCGGACGGGAGAATCCGCCGGACTTCATAGCACCACGCACCAGCGATGTCCCTGTTGAGCACGCAATTCGTGGATTTGATGGTGTTACCCTTTGCGAAATGGGCGTGGAACTAACCTCATCAGTCCTCGAAACAATGGGATTTTCAAACGCACGTGGGGAGAAGAATCGCATTCGGTTCACGTCGTCGGCAAGCGTGCCGGGGAATTACGTCGACATTCTTGTTCAGCCGGAACTGGTCTACGGAGACATGGGAGCCGGGACAATACATCACATTGCCTTTCGAGTACCGACTGACCGTGCTCAGTTGGAGTGGCGACAGGCCCTGTCGAAAGTGACTCTCAATGTCACTCCGGTGCGCGACCGCACCTACTTTCATTCCATTTACTTTCGTGAGCCCGGCGGCGTTTTGTTTGAAATTGCCACCGAGCCGCCCGGATTCACTTTCGATGAGCCGATCGAGCACCTCGGCGAAGCCCTCAAACTTCCGCCGTGGCTCGAAGAACACCGTGCAGATATTGAACAATCGCTTCCGCCCATAGGTTTGCCGCACTTCCGGAAAGAGCAAGCCGATGCTTGATCCACACGCAGACACGCCTATCGCCTACACTGGACACGACCTTCATGGCGCAGGTTGCGTGGTGATCCTTCTCCATGGTCGAGGCAGTTCCGCAGAAGACATCCTCCGTCTTGCGGATGCCTTCTACGATGAGCGCATATCCTTTCTCGCTCCCCAGGCCGCGAACGACACCTGGTACCCGAATTCGTTTCTCGCTCCTATCGAACAGAATGAGCCATGGCTATCGTCAGCAATCGCCAAAGTTGCAGGTCTTATTCAAAATTGCGTGACCGCTGGAGTCACGCTCAGTCGCGTTGTGCTTTGCGGCTTCTCTCAAGGAGCGTGTCTCGCGGCTGAATCCGTTGCCCGTCATCCAACACATTATGGAGCTCTAATCGCATTCACCGGGGGCTTAATAGGACCCTCTGATCTCGGAATCCGTCATGAAGGATCGCTCGTTGGAACGGCAGCTCTACTCAGTTCTGGAGACCCCGATCCGCATGTCCCCTGGTCCCGCGTGGAAGCCTCGGCTATTGAGCTGAAGCGAATGGGAGCCCGCGTTGAACTCATGCGCCACCCCGGCAGGCCACATACAATCCTTGATCAAGAGCTAGAGGCCGGTCGATCTCTCATTCAGAACCTGCTCTGAATTCTTCCACTAGATCCTCGCTCAAAAGGGTAAAGAGGGTTCGCCCGTAATGGGTAATGCCTGAAAGAAACAGAGCCGCTATCGTAATGGCTGAAGTCCTAAGAATTCAGAGATCAAGTTGGGGGTGATTCATGCAGAGAGAGTCCTTAGTCCATCGTTGCACAGTTGCTCTTCTGATCGTCAGCGCTTCTATATGCTCAGCTCAATCCGCTCCAACCATCGCTGTCGCCCCTCAATACGACACAACGCATGTCTACGTTGCGCCCGAGAACGTGGACGCATTTGTGAAGGCGTTTCTCGGCACATTCGGCGGTACGAGTACAAAGCAAGTAGTGGCTACTGTTACACCAACACCGAGCAGTACCACTTCGCAGCTTCTGCAGACGCCAGTGGGCACTGTGTCTCTCTTCGCGTTCAAAACGCCGGTTCCTTATCCCTTTGGCGCCGAGAGGACCGGATACCTCGTATCAGATTTTGACGCTGCAATCGCTGCCGCAAAATCAACGGGAGCCGACGTGCTCGTTGACTCGTTTCCCGATCCAATTGGTCGTGACGCCGTCATCCAATGGCCGGGTGGAGTCAATACTCAGCTCTACTGGCACTTCAAGACACCCTCTTATCAGCCATTTCAGATGGTCCCCGAGAATCGCGTTTACTTGTCGTCCGTCCGAGTCGCAGAATTCCTACAGAGCTTCCTCGCCTTTTCTCACGGGAAAGTCGTATCCGATGATCCGCACGCGGCCGGCGTCGAAATTGGACGCGCTGGCGAAACCTTCCGTCGGATTAGGGTCGAGTCCCTTTTCGGCAAACTCACGGTCCTGATGACAGACGGGCACCTTCCATACCCTTACGGAAGAGAGCTGACCGGCTACGAAGTTGTGAGCCTTACCGATACGCTGGCTAAGGCGAAATCGCTCGGAGTCGGCATCATTGTCCAACCATATACCTCAGACGGCCGGCGCGCGGCCATGGTCGAATTTCCAGGAGGATACATCGCGGAGGTACACGAGATTATCAGGTAAGCTCCGTTGCAATTACGAGAGAAACAGCGCAGAAGCGTCGAACGAACGATCTCGCAGCAGGATGGAACTTCGGAGGGTCGAGTGCAAGCGATTGGGTGGTACATGACTGCGTAACGGCTTCGTCCGACGAAGCACATCGAGGAGATGGGCATAGAATGGGAGCGGGGATCGATCATCACACCGGTGATTCAAGTAGCCGGAGATCAAGCCCTCGGACCTCAAGAAGCAAGTGCAGTGCCGGTGTCGCAAACAATTCTGGCGAGAGCGACGACCCGCAGCCTCCTGCGCGATAGGCAGGTGTTCTAACCATCTGAACTACGCTCCGCATTATCGATTTCCAACCGTTACCGCGTGTTCCTTTCGGTGCCCCTCGATTCCCGAAGATTCCCGGGAGTGCCGTGACAAGGCAGATATGCGTAGAAATCACCAAGTGGACGTAAAACCGGCATCTCGGACAAGAGCCCTGGACACATTATCCCGGGCTTGCCGACGCAACTAGTGAACGACAAAGCGGCCTAATATTCGTGATCGCGCAGAAAATGAAGCTGTCTCAAGGAAATTGTGAAGGAAGGGTAGGAGCATTCATCGATGGGTAGTTCGCGGATTCTTGGTCGAGCCAAGGCGCACAGGCAAGGCCGGTTGGCTTCGATTTTGGTTGCGGGGGTATGAGGATCCATATCCAGCCAAGCACGATCAGTATGAGGTCTGACGGCGTCTAAAAAATGCGCAAGCGGAAGACTCAGGGACTCAATCAAGCAAATAAGGTACGGAAGAAACGGTCCGGCACTCGTATCGACCTGGAAGCTATACGGACACCGGACCGGGTTATGCGATCTTGAAGGCCCTCGTCGATCTACTCGTCTGACTGGTAGGCAGGCCCGATCGTCAGGAAGTGCGTGCCGGTTTCATCGGGCAATTGGACCTTCGGGCTACCTCGGCGTTGAGCAGTGGAGTCGCAATCTCGTCCGCGGTCGATACGTCGCGTTGACCGCCTTGCACGAGCAGCATAAGCGATTCGCCATCGAGTGGGACAACAACCTGCGCTTGCAAGGCTTCTTGTACGCCTACGAGCACCAGCAGAGCCGACGCGCTTAGTCCGTTCCGCCTTGGAGCGGATGGGAAGCCGCGTCCGCTCCACAACCTCATAGCCCAACCACGCCCAAAGGAGGGCATCATGCAGAACAGCAGCGCATTCCAATTTATTGCCATCGACCAAATTCGTGAGTCTACCACCAACCCGCGCGTGACCTTCGATCAAACAAAACTGGAAGAGCTTGCCGATTTTGTTCCCGGGAACAAAATCGGCCTTTTGTGGCGCTGATCGTTTTGTTGCCGCGGAACTGAGGAGCCGCGTGGAAACACGAGATCCGCAATTTTAAGGATACATAATGGCAAGTGCGTAGTGGAATGATTGCGTCCATCGGAAATTTCCGAATGGAGGTTTTCATGTTAGAGCACTTCTTTGTCAAACCTTCAACCATCGACCGAATCCGTGACACCTGGCTTGGGCCTCAAATCGACAGTTATGTGGAATGGCTGGAGGCCAACGGCTACGCTCGGCCTACCATTCTTCGCCGGGTGACACACGTATACCACTTTGCCGCGTTCGCACAAAAGCGGGGCTGCACAGAGGTAGCTTCCGCCTTCGATCTAATCGAGGAGTTCGTATCCGAATGGCTAGTCCAACATGGAGCCGAAGCAAAGACAGCCGCAGCGTTGCGCAAACATGCGATTGATGTGGGCAACGGCTTGCGGCAGATGCTGCGGCTCGCCAGAGATGGGCGTGTGATGTCGAATCGGCATCGCCGTCCATTTCCGCTTGTGTCAGTAGTTCCAGGTTTTCAGGAATATCTGCGCGATGAACGCGGGCTCATGGAAAGTACGATTCATGGATATCGTCACCATTTGCATGTCTTCGGAGAATACCTTCGCAAGGCTGGCATCACTTCGTTTGGCGAGTTGTCGCCGGCGCTGGTGTCATCGTTCATCGTTGACTGTGCACCGGGGCTGGCTCCCACTTCCCGCCGCGAGCTCTGCGGTCATTTGAAGGTGCTGCTGAGTTTCTGCCATCGGCAGAGAATTACGGACAGGAATCTCAGCGGCGCAGTGGGCATGTCGCAGGTATACCGGCTGGCCGATGTCCCCCGATCAATCACCTGGGATGAAGTCCGTCGCACGTTGGACGTTGTGGACCGCAGGACCATCCGGGGGCGGCGAGACTATGCTATTTTGCTGCTCCTCGTCACCTACGGCCTGCGCGCCCATGAAGTTGCCAAGCTAACGCTGGAGGATATCGACTGGAAACGCGAGCGCCTTCAGGTACCAGAACGCAAGGCCGGCCATGCGACTGCCTATCCGCTTGCCGGCGTTGTGGCTGAAGCGTTGATCGACTATTTCAAGCGTGGGCGGCCTGAGACGCAGGATCGCCATCTATTTTTCCGCGTGGTGGCGCCGCGTGCTCCGATCAGTCCGGCGGCGGTTGCATCAAGCGCCGTGTTTTATCTTCAGAAGGCAGGGATCAAGGTCCGACGGGCAGGATCGCACACCTTCCGGCACACCTGCGTACAACGCCTGATCGACGCCGAATTTCCACTTAAGACTATCGGCGATTATGTTGGGCATCGCTCGCCGGAGTCCACACGCATCTATACGAAAGTCGCTATCGAAGCCCTGCGCGAGGTTGCCATGGGCGATGGGGAGGCTCTATGAACACTCCCTTTTTCCAGAGCTTCCTGGCGCCGTACCTCCATCAGTTCGTGCAATACAAGCGTGCACTGAACCGCAAGTACTTAAACGATGCGCATACGTTGCGCCTGTTGGACCGGTATCTCTACAACCACAACATCGCCGACTGGCACGCCGTCGATAGCGCTGTAGTCGATGATTTCCTGGCGTCCCGTCCTGCAGTAGGGCCAAGGAGATACAACCTCATTCTGTATGCAGTGCGCCGGTTCTTTGCCTTTGCAATTATGCAGCAGTGGACGCGGCGGAATCCTGTGACCGCTAGTCCACGCCGCATTACCGGCAGCCGGATTCCATACTTATTCGATCTCGATACCGCGAGACGTCTAATGGCAGAAGCACGAAAACTGCCGGAGAGATCTCGTGCGCCCTATCGAGGCCTTGTGTACGAGACGATTTTTGCTCTGCTTTATGGTCTGGGATTGCGGGTAGGCGAAGTGTCACGACTGAAGATGGGCGATGCCGATTTCACACGCAATCTGCTGTTCATCCGGGAGACGAAATTCGCCAAAAGCCGATATGTGCCAATGGGACCTCGTCTTACACAGCGCCTGAAAGATTACGTGGCAGAACGGTATGGAAGCACGCCAACTTCCGACCTGCCAATGTTCACCTTCAACTCTAAGCGTGGCGGTGTCGATGAAGGGACAATCAGCATCACTTTTCATGCCCTCTGGCCCAAGCTGGAACTGCATATCCCGCCGGGCGTGTCGCCACCGCGACTCCATGACCTGCGCCACTCGTTTGCTGTCGCCACGCTGCTTCGATGGTACCGGGAAGGCATCGACCCCAACTGCCGGTTGATGCACCTCGCCACGTTCCTCGGCCACGTCGATCCCACTTCCACCTCTGTATACCTGACGATCACCGAAGAGCTTCTCAACCAGGCTGCTCAACGCTTCCAGGTGCTCGCCCCGAAAGGAGGTGCACAATGATCGGAGTGGGGCGAGTGCTGTTCGCATTTTTCGAAGACTACCTCAAGACGCAGAAGGGTCTTCGGCCCGGTTCGGTTCGAAGCTATCGGGACACAATGAAGCTCTTCCTTGCCTATGTCTCCGCCAGTTGCCGGCGGCCGATCACCCGCTTATCGCTTGCTGACCTGTCAGCACAGCGCGTGCGCGACTTCCTCAGCACCATGGAATCCACGCGCGGCAATCGTGTAAGCACACGCAATCAGCGGCTAGCTGCCTTGCATACCTTCTACCGCTTCCTCGCTCTCAGGCATCCTGAGATGCTGGCTGAAGCCCAGCAAGTGGAGGCGATTCCTGTCAAACGCACCGCGCCTCCCCACACCCTGTTCCTGGAACACGACGAAATCGAAACCCTTTTCCGGAGCTTGCCACGCAACGGCATCCTTGCGCTGCGCGATCGGGCTCTCTTCATGGTGCTATACAACACCGGTGCGCGAGCGCAGGAAGTGGCCGACCTGAGAGTCGAAGATGTTGATCTCGACGGGCCACTGCGCGCACGTCTTCACGGCAAGGGCGATAAGTGGCGAAGTTGTCCGATCTGGCCTGAAACTGCTGAACTGTTGAAGAAGTTGACAGCCGACGTACACGGGAACCAAGGCGTTCCCTTGTTCATGTCTCGTCAGCGAAAGCCTCTGACGCGGTTCGGCATTTACAAAATCGTTAAGCGGCACACGTCCGCCTTGTCTCCCACCACTCCGGATAAGAGGCGCCGGAGCGTATCTCCGCACGTTTTCCGTCACTCCACGGCGGTTGGCCTGCTGGAGCAAGGCGTAGACGTCAATGTCATCCGAGCCTGGCTGGGACATGTCAGCTTGGAGACCACCAACCGTTATGTCGAAATCACCTTAAGGACGAAGCAGGCTGCTGTGGAGGCTTGCCTCCCGCCAACCGGAACTTCGGAATCAGCTCACCCAACGAAAGGATGGCGTGACGATCAAGAGCTGTTGAAATGGCTTAGCTCGCTGTAATAGTTATGTGCCTATCACGAAGGGGAGCCGCCTGTTTCCATGCGGCTCCCCACTTCATCGGCAACAAAACGATCAGCGCCACAAAATGCCGAAAGCATTCGGCAGAATGGCCTCATCCAACCCATCACCGTCAGGCCCGACGCCAGCGGATTCGAGATTGTCGCGGGCGCACGTCGCTTCCGCGCATCACAGTTGGCAGAGTTGTTTTCCATTCCTGCCCGCATCGTTGAACTGGACGATGTAGCCGCCCAAGAATGGCAGTTGGTCGAATTATCTACAGTTGGCAAGTTCTTTCTTTCTCTTCATGCGGCCCGGCACGTCGTTTATATGTAATCGACGTGCCGGGCGGAGGATTGACGCGCCGCGCCTTGGCGCTTCTCGGGACCAGGAGAACTTGCCGCAACCCCGTTTTCAGGGAACAATGCGCCAGACACTGCTGTCCTTGTCCCAATGAGCAACGAGTTGATTTCCGCCCCATGTGCAAGCTAACGTCAGAATTGCGCCGGGGAACTGGATTTCCAAGTCCTCGAGCCTAAGTAGGGGATTTCCAGCCGCGACAAAAAAGATGGTAGAGTGCAACAAATAGAGGCCAGCGCAAGCATACGGGTAAAGTCGCTGCACCTTGCCTCGAAGAGCGAACCGTGAAATCAACGTGGTCGCAAGATACCCGGTCATCGCGAATTCAATGAGAACGACTATCGAAATCCCAAAGAGCTTGTATAGGGAGAGATCATTACCCAAGGGTGGTTCTTCATGTCGAAACTGCAAGAAAGCGAAGGCAATGAAAATGAGGCATGTGCCAATAGCCTCACTTAGGATTTCGAGAACCCAAACCCCCAGCTTCCTCGCTGTTGTGCCGCTGGATCCCCCAATGATCGGCACGTTCAAATTATCTGGCTCGGTCATCGTACGAGTGTACCTCCCGTGAAGTCAGGCAATCGGCAACTTCAACCCGAAGTCTCCCAACACCTTTTTGCGGGAGATGGACACGTTCTGGCCAAGCAGGCACATTCAGTTGTTCAACGTCGCTAAACACCAGCTATGAGATTAAGTCACTTGGTCAAACATCTTCAAAAGTTATCGATCCAGCTGCGAAATCTTTGAACAATTACCAAGAGCTTTTGAGAGTCACCGCGACCTTCGGATTTCCCATCGACAATCCTGCAAACAATCCAGTCTGAGTCTCCGACGTTTTCATCGACGATCACGGCATTCAATACCTCGCTATACCGAGTGTCCTGGAGGTTGATGTTGACACTCCAACCAGGATTGTCAAGGGTGTCAATCTGAACTCCGTTCGCGTGCTCCCAATCGCCGTCACACTGTTCGGTATACCAATTTTGAAGCCACGCAAGACTGTCCATCTAGCTCCCTCCCCGGCCGACTACTGCCACCCTTAATCGTAATCGCAGACCTGATGAAGCGCCGCGGCAACCAACCAGTCCCGGAAAGTCAGGTTTGTGGCAACCACGCACTCCGGAATGCCTCGGAACATCCTTCGCAGACAATTGCCTCATTATTGAGACGTTCGGTGCAAGGACTCCAGCTTCGGTTGTACCACCGCAAGTTCGCCGTAGACGGCTTCGAGCTGCTCTTTCAACTCGCGATTGATTACCTCCAAAGTTCGAATGCGGAGTCGCAGGGTTGCCACGACTCGTTCCTGCGAGAGCCGCTGACGATGCTGCGGAATTTCGCCGGCAACAGTCGGCGAGGTGGTTCGCGCCTTCATGATTTTGTCCCGCATGGACTTCGTTCGGTAAAGCCATGCCGTCGAGACGCCAGCTTGTGTGGCAACGCTGCGGAAGTTGATTTCAACTTCCTCGGACTGCATCTTTCGGATTGCTGCGGTGGCGCGCGACATCGCTCCGTCGCTGCGCGATTGAGTACTGCGCTTCAGACCTGCCAGATTCCTAACCATGATGAGTCTCCAGTGTTGTAACGATGTTGATGAGGCTTGTTCGTTTCCGCGCGTTCATCTCACTCTGTCGCACCCATCCGTTGGCATCGGCCTTGGCGATGACGCGCTCCGTCTCGTGGAGTTCAGCGCGATGAACTTCGAGGAAAGTAGCGTCGGTTCGGAAGTGGGCGCAGTTGAGGCAGGCATTTGGATGCGGGCATGGCCCTGCCACGATGGGTATCGCGCAGTAGCCGTTAGTCAGAGCTTGCGCCAGTACACTGCGGGTGAACCACTGAAGATCGGCGGTGTCGTTTACCCCCTCCTCCGCAACCACTTTGCCAGAGACATCGATCAGAGTGCCTTTCAGATACTCCGATAGCTTGTCCTTCATCGTGGCGTCGTGGATATGAGCGTAACGGCTCGTCATCTCGGGCCCCTTATGCCCGAGGTAGCGCTGGATGATGTGATGTGGAACGCCGAGGTTGATCATGCGCGTTCCTACCGTGTGGCGGAACTGGTGCGCCTGGAAGCGGAACAACTTGCCGGCGGCATCACGGATATCGTGGTCGTAAGCGAGCCGATTGATCCGGTTTGAGAAGGTGGCTTGTTTGATGACTCCTCCTCGCTCGTTCGGAAACAGCCAAATCGAAGGCTTCCTGCGGCTTCGCGCTTCAGCCTGTTGTTCTTGCACAATCTGCGCGATCTCCTTTGAGACGGGGATTGCGTTTTCTCGCTTCACCTTCCCTTGCATGTACCGCAGGTAGTAGACGCCGCGTGCGTCCTGCGTGAGGCAGTCGATGGGTAGCTGGAGCAGTTCGCTGATGCGCATGCCGCATTCCTGGAGGATGAGCACCTTGCAGCGCCATGACGGTTGCAGATCGGAGAGGTGCTCATTCAGTTGGTCCAGTACCGTTGTTTGCAGGTAACGAGGCTGAGGTTTGGATGGACGCGGGACTTCTTCGTCGTAGATCAGACGGTCCGGCCCAACCGCAAGCCATCCCTCCCGATGCGCCATCTCAAGGAAGTTGCGAAGATTGAGTATGTGGTTCTTCGCCGTCCCGACGCTGATTCTTCCTTGCAGATAGCTGACATATTCGAGAAGCAGTCTCCGTGTGATGGATCTTCCCGTCGTACGCGGCCTCTCCGTTGCGAGGAACTGCGAAAAGCATGCAAGGGACTGTACTCTGGTGCGGCAAGTGCTAGCAGAGTAAAGCGGCAGGCAGTAGGTCAAGTAGGACTTTACCGCCGCACGAAGCCATTCCTGTTCGATCGCAAGAAAGCTCATCTTGCCGTTCGATTGCGAGAGGTTGGTGGGCACACCCATGCGTTTCAGATCCCAGACATCTTGATGGTGCGCGGGACGAAGATCGTAGGCCTGCTTGAGCAGGATGCAGGACTGCCGCAGAGTGCTAACGAAGCCGCTGTCTCGTGCTGTGACAGCGGGATGTTGCTGGGCGTTCATGCGGCTCGTCGTTCCCGTCTTGTATTGCCCAAGCTCGATCAGATAATTCCGGTAGACTTCGCGCCATCCTTCGAAGTCTCTGTCCATCAGGGACAGCGGCAAAGTTGGCATGCTGTTCAGCCAGTGGATCATGCGATGAACACGGGAGATTTCTTGAGTGCTTCGCCAGTCGCCGTTGGAGAACTTCTTCCAGCACAGATACTTCAACTCCCCATTGAGAGCCGGAGATTTGCACCGGAACTTCAGGTGGCGTTGCTTTGCATTGGGAGACAAGTCGTTCACTGGGCTGTGGTGCATGTCCCATAGATCGGCTGCCCAGAAGCCTTCCAACTCAGCGATGAGCTTGATCTGAGTTGCGCGGGTCCAGTGAGCATTGGCGGTCATCGCGCACGCTCCTTCTGATACTGCTCGAACATCTCGCCCATATCTTCGATAGACAAGTGGGCATAGGTGCTGACGGTCGTCTGGATATGAGCGTGGCCCAGCCGCCGCTGCACATAGGCCGCATCCCATCCAGCTCGGAGAAGATCGGTTGCATGCGTGTGACGGAACATGTGTGGCGTCGCCTTCAGCCCGGTTCTCTTCGAGAGCTGACGGAACAGATCGATCACAGTCGCATACCGCATCGGAGCCCCGACTTCGCCGCCCCACCAGTTCGCGAAGACATAGTCGTGAGGAGCCTCTCCATACTCATGGACCAGGTAGTCTGCGTACAGCGCCATCGCCTGTTTCGAGACATGGACTACATACGGAGAGCGCGACTTCGCACGAGCGCCGTTGCTGTTTGCGCGAGGCACGATGTCGATCGCTCCGTCGTAAGATCGGATGTCGGCGTGGCGAAGGCCCAGAGCCTGACCGATCCGCATCCCGCTCTCATGCAACAAGCACAAGAGAAGTCGGTCCCGGAGACGTGTACACGCATCGAGCAGGGATTGAACCTCTGAGGGAGAGAACACACGTGGGAGACGCTTGATCGATTTCACCCGCACGACCGCATGCCGCAACGAGTGAGTTCGGCTCATGTGGTGCAGGAACGGCTTGTAGGGGCTCTTTGCACCAAAGCGGCGCGAGCGGCTGATCGCCGTCTCTACCCCAAGCCTGTCCTGATACTCATAGAACGACCCGATGGCCGCCAGGATCAGATTGATCGTGGCATCGGAGCGATGTTGTCCACCGGTTCGCGTCGCATATCGCACCCAGCTCACGAAATCCGCCAGTTGAGTCAGCTTCAAGCTTTGCCAGTCATGCTCCTGCTCGGTCAGGAACGCCCAGAACGATTGCAGATGATGTGCATATGCCCTTACCGTGTTGGGCGATCTCCCCAGCCGATGAAGGTAGAGAAGATACTCATTCAACACTGCGACCGGGAGGTGCTCCCCGTCGACGACGATCCAACTCAGATGTCCCGTGTCCGGAACCCTGATCCTCTGTACTTTCACCACGGTCTGCCTCCAGAGCCGGGCATCAGCCGGCATGGGCGCAGTTCGCTACGCTCACAGCGCCCATGCCGGCTGATCTACTTCATAGAACACTACAGATAAAGATTCCACGACGTTCGAATACCCCTCGTCGTGTACGTCATAGGCTGCTTCTGAAGGACTAAAGATAAGTTGAAAATTCGCAGCGCGTCGATATCCATCCATACGAAGAGGCGCAGGGCTTCCAGCGCTTGCTCGACATGCCCGGTTACGATGTGGCCGCGCTCGTGTTGAAGTCAGGCAAGAGCGCATCGCACATCTACGCACGTCTCTCCCTCTTGCAACTCATCCCCGATGTGGCACAGGCATTTGTAGAGGAACGCATTACCGCCAGCCACGCCTACCTTATCGCCCGCCTACCGCAGGAGCATCAAGCCGCTGCCTTTGAGCAGTGCTGGCGCAAGGACTGGAACGACAAAGAACCCCACTTGCTACCGGCCAAGCACATTGCCGCTTGGATCGAAACCAACCTCTATCTTGCCCTCGCCGACGCTCCGTTCGACGTAGAAGACATCACTCTCAACCCTGCCGCTGGAGCTTGCGTGACCTGCTCCCGCCGCAGTGGATATAACACTTCACTCTTCGCAGACGTGCAAGGGGACCAGTGCCTCGACGGAGTCTGCTATCAAACCAAGGTTTCAGCGCATATCGACCGCGAACTCGTCGCGCGGCCTCATCTTGTCCAGATTGAGACGACGTGGCGACCCGCTAAGGAACAACGCCCCGGCGTTCTGTCCAAGCACTCCTACCGGGAACTCGACATTCCCGACAATCCGGACGCCGAGCCGCCATGCCCCAATACCAAATCCGCATTGATCGTCTTCGGACGAAATGCCGGAAAGACCATCACCGTTTGCACCGACGGCCATTGCCCGGTGCATGATCCTGAAACCGCCGCCCGTCTTGCCAGACAGGAGGCCGAGAACCCGGCCCCTGTGATGGAACCTGCATCGGAGGAGGAAACAGAAGAGGAAGCCGAACAGCGCCGAGCGGAGTTCGAACAGCGCCGCCTGGAGCACGAAGCCCAACAACAGCGCCTTGAGGAGGAGCGCAAAGCCGAGCAGGAACGCCAACAACAAGAGTACGAGGCCGAACAGAAACGACGGGAGGAGTTGAGCAAGGCCCGTGCCGCAACCTTCGAACGCATTCTCGACCAGGTCCCGGCGATGTTTAGCGCTGCGCAGCTTCGCGCCCTCCTGCGCTTGCTGGTCCACATCGATCCTTACAGCTTCCTTGAAGAAGTGGCGAGCCACTTCACCGCCGGGAGCGATGAGAACGTACCGCAGACCGACGAGGAAATCGTACTCGCCGCACTCGATAACACCGCAGACGACAAGCTAACCGGCTTCGCGTTGCGCCTCGTGCTGACAGATCACGTCGGCATTCCCCGCGGAGAAGACCCAGACCCACTCTCAGAAGCCGAGGCGGCGTTCGCTCCACCGCAGCCCAAGTCTCCCAAACCGAAGACCGCGAACAAGGGTGAAGAGTCCACGGTCGTAAAGGCTCCTCAGAAGAAGAGTGCTGTGAAGAAGCAGAAGGCAGCCTAACCCTATTGGTCAGCAATGCGCTTGCCTTTGAGCCCCGGATTCGTCCGGGGCTTTCTTGTGGAGTAGTATGCCGCGCGGTCCGGGAGAAACCGCTTCGGTTTCTCCCGGACCCTCATCCCGCTCTCCTCCCCTTTGTCCGTCGGGTTTCGAAGGCTTCCAGGAGATCCAGTGCAAACCCGTCTGCTCTGACTCTGGAAGGAAGCGAGAAGAGCAATACACATGCGTACGCATTTACAAGCACTGTGTACGTGTCTTACGATTGCGCCATGAAGCCGCCCAGGCCCAACAAGCATCAATTGCAAAGCGAGACGACACGCACAGCTTTGCTTCAAGCGGCCCGAAAGATTTTCGTTCGAGAAGGATTCGAGCGAGCTCAGATTGATGACATCGCAGCAGAAGTGGGCCGGACGAGAGGGGCTGTTTACACGCACTTTGAAAGTAAAGAAGATCTGTTTCTCTCAGTACTTGAACAGCAAATGCAGGGCACGTCCAAACGCGCGGTCGATTTCATCGAGAACCAAAGCGAGCAGAATCCAACTCTCCGATTGAAGGCACTTAAAAAGTTCTATTCCGAGGCCGATGATCCGTCGACGTACTTAAAGCAGCAATACAATATGGAATTGAACAGACAAGCATTCAACATTGGAAGCCTGCTCTGGAGCGCATTTTCTCGGTCGAGCGTTGCGGCAGCAAGGCCATGACGTGCGGCTGATCGCAGCGCAGTTCGTGAAGCCGTTTGTGAAGTCGAACAAGAACGACTTCTTGGATGCAGAAGCCATCGCTGAGGCTGTCGAGCGCAGGAACATGCGCTTCGTCCCGATCAAGACGGACGACCAGCTGGACCTGCAAGCGATCCACCTGGTTCGAGACCGGCTCGTCTCGCGGCGCACGGCGGTGATCAACCAGATACGGGCATTCCTGCTGGAACGTGGCATGGTGTTTGCGCAGAAGCCGGCGAAGCTGAAGGCAGCCATGGCAGATGTTCTCGAGAACGCAGAGAACGCGTTGACGCCGATGATGCGCAACCTGATCGGCATCCTGTGGGACGAGTGGAAGACCGTCGAACAGCAGATCGACGAGCTGACCGACAGACTTGAGCAGATCGCCGCCAGCGATGCGGGTTGCTGCCGCATCCGCCAGATCCCAGGCATCGGGCCTATCGTCGCGACAGCCATCGTTGCCGCCATCGGCAACGGCGCAGCGTTCCGCAAGGGCCGAGACTTCGCAGCATGGCTCGGCCTAGTTCCGCGACAGCACTCTACGGGCGGTAAGGCCAAGCTGCTGGGCATCAGCAAGCGCGGCAACATCTATCTGCGTAAGGTGCTGATCCACGGCGCACGCGCCGCGGCCATGCGCATAAAACGAGATCGCTTCACCATCGGGACATGGATGAACGCACTTGAAGCTAGAGCGCCTCGCAACGTGCTGGTGGTCGCGATGGCCAACAAGCTCGCGCGCATCGCATGGGCCGTGCTTTCCAGTGGAGAAGATTACCGGCCTATCATCAGCGCTACGGCAGCGGCATGAGCTAAGCTAGCAGCACAGCGAAGGGGAAGGACCGCATTCGTAAGGATGCCAGAGGGTAATGCTGACCGCGCCCAGGGGCTTGGGCACCGTCTGCGAGCAACGGTCGAGCGCAGACCACGCCTTCGCTGCAATCAAGCTTCCACGAAGTCTGCACAGGAACAGCAAGGACGAAAGAACAGTCACAACGGCGTGTCTGCAACCTGATACCGATAATGGTCCTCAACGACCGACCGACTTGTAAGGACAGACACGCAGCGGAACTCATCCTGGCCAGGAGCACGCCGCTCCATCAAAGGCCGAATACATTGCCGCAGACTTGTCTTCTCGCTCGAACTAATCCTTGCAGTCACGCGGCGGACCATACATTATCGTTACCAATCTCCTCGATGAGCGTGAGCGATTTACCGCCCGATCGGAAAACTGTTTATGTTCACTTGAACCGCACTCTGATCTGAAGCGTCAGTCAGATGTAGCTATGTAGTATGTTGCTGTCGTTGTGAAGACTTCGACTCTCGAGTGCCGACCGTCCTGAAATACAAGAGTGGTGACAAGGAGAGGTGATGCGTACACGCTTTTGGTTTGTGCTGGCAGCCTTCTTATTTCTCCGAAATGCGCCGGGGCAGATTTCAGGAGGTCAGTCACCGGCGCCTAATGAAAAGGCCGTGGAAGAAAATCTTCACTTTCTGACTGTTATCAAAGGCCGTCCTGATCCAGGAATGTCCTTGGCGGACCAGATGTCGCGGCTACATGTGCCTGGGGTGAGCATCGCCGTGATTCGCGATAAGCGAATTGACTGGAGCAAAGGTTACGACGTGGTACGCCTTGGCGGGGCGCCTGTTTCTACATCAACCCTGTTTAGTGCCGCGTCCATGAGCAAACCGGTGACCGCTATGGCCATTCTAAGGCTCGTTCAGGAAGGCAAGATCGACCTGGACGTGGATGTGAACACCTACCTGAAGGCCTGGAAGATCTCAGCCAATGAGTACACGAAAGACCATCCCGTCACAGTTCGTGAACTGCTAAGCCATACGTCGGGAATTGGCACACACAATGGCATGATCTACAACCCGGCTACGGGTGTGCCGTCGATCCTTGAGATTTTGAATGGAAAGCCGCCGGCAACGACGCCTCCTGTTCGCGTGGAGTGGGAGCCAGGCACAAAGTATGCATACGCCAATGGCGGGTACCTGATCCTCGAACTCTTGATCTCCGAGCTTACGGGTAAGCCCTTTGCAGAGGCGATGAAAGAGTTGGTTTTGACGCCGATTGGAATGAACAACAGCACCTTCAAAGCGCCGCTCTCTCCCGAGGAAGCAGCGACCGCGGCTACGGCTTACGACGAGGGTGGAACGAATGGGTACGCACCCGCACAAATTGTGGAGCCAAATGCAGCGGCGGGCGGGTTGTGGACGACAGCGATCGACTATGCAAAGTTCATCATCGAGTTGGAGAAAGAGTACGACGGAGAATCTCACCGTGTGCTTAATCAAAAGATGGCGCGGGCAATGGTGACTGCGGGCATGGGGCCCTCGGATAGTATCCGTTGGGGCCTGGGCGTGCGCGTGGGAGGCACACAGCCGAATATCTACTTCGAGCATGGCGGGTCTGCAGTCTATCAATGCGACATGGTGGGATATCCCTCAGGGAATGGAGTGGTGGTGCTCACCAGCGGAGGGGAAGGCGGCCCTCTCTCGGACCAGATTGTTCGCAGCGTTGCCCAAACGTACGACTGGCCTGATTTCAAGCCGGTCGAGCATATCGTGGTGCCAGTGGAGCCATCGAAATTCGATCGCTACGTTGGAACCTACGATTTCATCAAAGTTACCCAGGACGGAAGCCATCTGATGGCGGAGATACCACTCGGATCAAAAGCGCAGGAGCTATTTCCAGAGTCTAACACCCAATACTTCCTCCGCGACGCTCCGACGCGTGTCATCTTCGATGTGAATACTGAAGGCAAAGTGACCGGGTTGGAGTTCATCACTACCTATGTTCACTGGCACAGAGACAAGAAGCCTTAGATAGCTATGATTATTCCTCCCGATAAATGGGATGAGCAGGTCCTCCGAAGGAGGAGCAGACTGTTCCCATGAAGAAGCGTGCGCAACACCTCATCGCGGAAGTATCCCTGAAGCGTGGCCAAGTTGAGCTGACGATCGGCATCGACCTTGGCGACGTTTGGAGCCATTACTGCACCCTCAACCAGCAAGGAGAAGTGATCGATCGAGGCCGCTTTCGGACCACGCCGAAGGCCATCGATAAGTGGTTCACCGACGTGGCTCATGCTCGAGTGGCGATGGAGGTCGGCGTGCATTCGATCTGGATCAGCGAACAGCTCGAACAGCTGGGCCACGAGGTGATCGTCGCCAACGTGCGTGAACTGCGGACGATCTCACACAGCGATCGTAAGAGCGACGATGTAGATGCGGAGAAGCTGGCCCGTTACGCGCGGCTCGATCCTGAGATCCTCCGGCCGATCCCGCATCGCACGGTTGAACAGCAGGAAGCCCTGACTCTTATTCGTGCTCGAGAGCTTCTGGTTCGACTACGCACTGCAGCGGTGAACGCTGTGCGTGGATTGACGAAGACTTGCGGTCACCGCATGCCAGCTTCGTCCACCAAGTGCTTCGCACAACGAGGTCAGGCTGCGCTACCGCCTGGGCTGAAGCTGGCACTTGGTCCGATCCTTGGTCAGATCGCGGACATGACTCTGAAGATCAAGCAGTACGACCGTGAGATCCAACGTCTGACTCAGACCGCATATACCGAGACCGAGGCCATGATGACGATTCATGGAGTCGGCCACATCACTGCGCTAACCTTCGTGCTGACGCTCGGAGATAAGGCACGATTCAGATGCAGCCGAGACGTTGGCTGCTATCTTGGGCTTCGACCAAGACGCAGTCAGTCCGGCGAACGTGATCCGCAACTCGGCAAAACCAAGGCTGGTAGCGCGTATCTTCGAAGTCTGCTGATCGAGTGTGCCAACCATATCCTGCGACCTCATGGCCGAGACTCGGCGCTTCGACAGTGGGGCCTGCACCTGGCCGCCAGAGGCGGCAAGCAGGCGAAGAACAAGTCCGTCGTGGCGGTTGCTCGCAAGCTGGCTGTGCTCCTTCATCACCTTTGGACTACGCAGGAATCGTACATCCCGTTCTATCACCAAGCCGCGTAAAGTTTGTCCGTTGCATCGACACCGCGTTCCGATGACTGCGTCGGCGTTTTGGCTTTCCAAGGCCGTCCGATAAATGGCAGCATCGACTCTCCTCTCGAACCCCAACCGGCACCGAGCCCAGACCTCATCCGACTCATCAGAGTGCGAATACAAACCCGGTGGAGAGCAACATCAAAAGCAACGACAACAGCAAAAGCAAAGGCCCTGATAAGGAAAAATATTTGACAGTTGGGACCTGCTCATACAAAACGCCCTTATCGTCAGAGGAGCATGGAGACGATCAGCAACCTCTCGATAGCGATCACATCTCAGTGGCGCTCCGGCGAAAACGCACGCCCGAGATCGATCAGTTTCGATGGGTTAGGGCCTGGGGCTCGCGTCCGTCTCGGATGCCCGCGCCAATGCTTGCGTGTCGATATATTCCTGAACCTTCGTCAATTTGCCATTTTGAAGCGTGATATCGAAGACCCAATGGTCTTCAAACGGTTTATTCGTGGCTTTGATTCTCCCAGTAGCGACGCCGATGACCAGGACCCGGTCTCTCTGCGCTATGAACTCGGGGGGGCTCTGGGTACGAAGTTTCCACCGTTTCGTTAGCCTTCTGAAGTAAATTCTCCAATCCCGCGTGCCCGCGGTGCGTGCCGGCCAGCGGCCAGTTCTCGCCCGGAACGATCCACTCAATATCTTCGGCAGCCAACGCCAGCAGTCCTTGCTTATCGCGGCTGCCGAGTGCCGCAAGAAAATTCCTCACAACCTGGACATTCTTTTCGATGCTCATCGAAATCTCTCCTTTTCTCTTAGGTCAAGTGCGTCCGATCGAATCGGACGTCCGGAACCAACCTTCTCGGGCCAAATCACACGGTCGACGATCGATTACTGCTCCTTCTTGAACAAATCCTGGAAGATGAGTCGACCCCAAGTTTTACCGCGTGCGTGCACTAACGCGCCACCCTCGTTAAACCTTCCGAGCTTGACGGGAGCGAACCCGAGTTGTTTCGCCAGATCCACCACGGGAGCGAACGCGTCATCGTCGTCGCTCGAAAGAAAGACGACGCGATGCCCGCCCTCTACAACCGGGTCGGTAGCCAGCTTGGCCGCACCTAGGTGATTGAAGCCCTTCACCAACTTGGCGCCGGTAAACGACTTCGCCACGAAGGCGGAGGAAGGGAGGCCGTCCAGCTCTTCAGGTGGGGCTGGAAACGAGTTCATCGCATCGATGATCGTCTTGCCTTTCCAACTCGGCAGGGCTTTCGCAATCTCGCGATGTTCCCCGAACGGTACCGCCAAGATGATTGTGTCGGCGTCGAGTGCATCCTGCAGCGACTTGGCGACGACCGTGGCTCCAATCTCCCAAGCCTGCGGCGCTAACTCCCCGGGCTTCCGGCGGCTAGCGACGGTGACTTCAATGTTCTTACGAGCGAAGGCGTGGGCGAGAGCCTGACCGATCTTACCGAATCCTACAATTGCATAGCTCATCATGTTCTCCGATCTGGTGTTAGAACTAAAGGTTTGAGAAGCGTGATCCCAGGACTGGCGGAGCTGGAGCGCCAGCCCCGGAACCGCGCCGAGATCAGACCTGCGCCATGCCTCCATCGACGGCGAGATCCACACCGGTGATGTAAGAACTTTCATCAGAGGAGAGGAATACGACTGCTGCCGCAATTTCCTCGGGCATGCCTCTGCGACCCATTGGGATCTGCGAGGTAAACTGGGCGACCGCTTGCTCGGCCTGTTCAGCTGTAAGGCCCGTCGTCGTCGCCAAGGCCGGGGTATCGATTGGTCCGGGGCTCATCGAATTCACCCGGATGTTGCGGTCTTTTAGCTCCATAGTCCAGCCGCGCGCGAAGTTGCGCACAGCCGCCTTACTGGCGGCGTAGGCGGTAAAGCCTGGAAGCCCCAGCACGTTTGAGACAGAAGAATTCAGGACAATCGAGCCGCCGTCTTTGAAGAGGGGAAGGGCCTTCTGCACCGTAAAGAACATTCCCTTTACATTCACATCGAAGGTCTGGTCGAAATGTCCCTCGGTAGCCACCGCGAGCGGTGCGATTGTACCTGCGCCCGCGTTCGCGAACAGAATATCGATGTGACCATGTTTCTCTTTCACGACGGCATAGAGCCGGTCCAGATCCTCCAAGCGCGACACGTCGCCCACGACCGTCGTAATGTTTCTCTTGATGATGGCTGCGGCCTCCTTCAGCTCTTTCTTCCGTCGCCCAGTGATCACGACGTGCGCACCCTCTTCCACGAAGCGCTTGGCGGTGGCCAAGCCAATCCCGCTGCTGCCGCCTGTGATAACCGCAATTTTGCCCGCCAATTTCTGTCCAAGATTATTACTCATATGTTTTCTCCCTTTTGTTTTCGTTGTTTTTCTGTTGAATCTACGGAAAGGCGTAGTGCGTCAGATTTGCGCCAGGCCGCCGTCGACGGCGAGCTCGCTAGCAGTCATGAAGCTGCTGTCATCCGACGCGAGAAAGGCAGCAGCAGCCCCGATCTCCGCCGGATCGGCCATGCGCTGGAGCGGAGTCATCGCGGCGTAGACCTTCTGGCCCTCCTCGCCTAGCGCTGCCTTCGCGAGTTCGGTCGTCGTCGCTCCGGGCGACAGCACGTTTACCCGGATGCCGGTGCCCTTCAGGTCTTCCGCCCAAGTCCGTGCGAGGTTCCGCACTGCCGCCTTGCTCGCGCTGTAGACGCTCATTGTCGGGGCGCCCGTGGTGCCGGCGCTCGAACCGGTCAGAATAATCGAACCGCCCTTGCCCATCAGCGGCAGCGCCTTCTGGACCGTGAAGATCGTACCCTTCACATTGGTGTCGAAGGTTTCGTCAATGTGCTCGGCAGTGATCTTACCGAGCGGAAGCGGGCTTCCCGCCCCGGCATTGGCGAAAACGATGTCGAGGGTTCCGCGCTCGGCCTTCACCGCCGCGTAGAGTCGGTCGAGGTCGGCTAGATCGGAGATCGAACCTTGTACCGCGCGGGCATTGGGCCCGAGGTCAGCGACAGCGGCGTCGAGCTCTGCCTGCCGGCGGCCGAAGATGAAGACGAAGGCGCCCTCCTCGATGAAGCGCTTTGCTGCGGCGCGGCCGATGCCGGTAGCCCCACCCGTGATGACTGCAACCTTACCTTGAAGCTTTCCCATGTTTACTCCCTTCGGAAATTGTGAAGCATTCTGTACACTAAGGTAGATTCTTTGGCGGCGGACGAAAACTGCTCAGGAGTCCAAGATTTTTGTCTATTCGTCCAGAAAGATGGCTACAATGAGCTGTCTTGCACCTTTTTGTTGGAGCTCGGACGCGCGGCTCGAGGAAAATGAGTTTTGACGCTGAAGGAAGGAGAATGTCCGTCTAGGTGAGGCCTCTTCTACCTGCAGCTTCGCTTGTCCGACAAGCGAAGCTGCGCAGTTTCGTACAGTCCTCACGGAACACTATGCATTTCAAGAGCAGATGGAGGCTCAGTTGGACCCGATAACAGACATCTTCAGAACGATGCACGTAACCGCTTTCGGTCTGCACAGGCTCGAAGCCACAGCCCCGTGGGGCATCAAACAGGAAAATCAGGCGGAAGAAAGACCCGCGCTTTCCGGCAAAAAAGCGCCACCCTCCGATTTGGCGCACTTTGCCATGCTTTCGCGCGGCAACTGCTGGCTGAGTGTGGACGGGATTGCGGAGCCCATTCCCCTCACCGGTGGTGACTGCTTTTTGCTGGCTAAGGGGACTTCGATTGTTTTGCGCGACAGCCCGCGAACACGGCCGAGGTGGACCTTCCGCGAGATCGGGGCCGGGGCCAACGGCAATGTCGCTCTTTGTGGAGGTGGCGGCGCGCCGACGACCATCGTCTGTGGGTCCTTGAGCTTCGATCGCGCCAGCCTCAAGCCGATCACTCAGTTATTGCCGAGCTTCATTCTGATGAAAGCCGATCAGGCACGCACGCTTGCTCTCCACAACACGGTGCAGGCGCTGGCGTCAGAAATGGCAGAACAGGCGCCGGGATCCGAAGTCGTCGCGACTCGGCTAGCCGAGGTTCTATTTATCCAGGTACTCCGGGCGCATATCGCGTCGGGACCGGAACGCAACAAAGGATGGCTTCGTGCGATTTTCGATCCTCAAATAGGCACTGCTTTGGGTGCCGTTCACGACAGTGTGAATACACCCTGGACGGTGGAATCCCTGGCCGAAGCGGCGGGCATGTCTCGCTCCGCATTCGCAGCACGTTTTAAAGAGCTACTCGGACAAACACCGTTGGAATACGTAACCGAGTGGAGGATGCAGAAGGCGATGCAGTTACTCGAACAGCGTGACAAAAAGCTTATAGACGTTGCTCGGTCGGTCGGTTACGAGTCCGACGCTGCGTTCAGTAAGGCGTTCAAGCGAATTGTTGGAGCCAGTCCAGGGGAATACCTCAAACGTGGATTAGAAGACCACGATCAGTCCCGGTAAACGCCTTCCTCGGAAGTACTCCAACACCCGACCGATATAGGCTCAATGAGCGCGTCGCCCTGTAGTCGCCAATTGACTGATTTTCTATTCAACCGATGGCCAGCGCTACGATGCGCTGTCCATCTCCTATGCGCATAGTTGACAAATGCTCCTGAACTCCTATATGCATAGTTGTTACAGGCGAGGATCGACTCGATGCCGAAGAAAACCGGAGTCTTGACCCCATTAGAGCGACGGCTTATGCGTGTGCTCTGGGACAGCGGCGCAGGAAATGTTCAGAAGGTCTTGCAGGGACTGTCGGGTGAGCCTCAGCTTGCTTACACAACAGTCCAAACCACGTTGAATGTTCTCTTTCGCAAGGGGAAGGTAAAGAGAAGGCTCGTCGGACGCGCATACGAATACAGAGCGAGCGTTACTCAAGAGGCTGCCGACTCGCACGCAATCAAAGACGTTTTGCATAGAGTGTTTAAAGGCTCCGTGGATGACCTTCTGTTGACTCTTGTTCGGAGCCGGCAGCTCGACGCCCGCAAACTTGCGCAACTGCAAGAGAGATTAAGGAACGCTGAGAGCAACGAGGAGGAACCGACATGAATCCAGCTCGCGCGATACTATTCGATCTCTTGTTCAACGCGTGTGTGCAAATAGCCCTTTTCGCGATCGTAGCGGCGGCATTGTCATGCCTCATTGCAAAAGCGAGGGCAAAGTATCAGTATCTCCTTTATCTCTTGGTGCTTCTGGTTTCTTTGGTCGCCCCAGCAGTTAACACACTTTGGCATCGGCACTCCACAGGAGCTGCGGAAGGCTTAGCACTGCAGATCTCGTCCAGAGGCGCAGCAAGAAATTACGAACCGTGGATTTTGCGAGACAGCCTTGAGCAACATCAGAGTTTTCTTACCTCACCGGGAATCCAGAGCTTGATGATCGGCGCCTGGGCAGTGCTTGTCTTCTTTCGGTTAACTCGATTCTGCCGCGCCGTTCGCCGGGTCCGCCGCTTAAGACGAGAAGCGCTCGTGCTTTCGTCAGGTGATCTAGGCGTGGCGAGTCAGATTTTCGAGAGCAGACACCGCGTCGCTCTCCTGAAATCAGCAGCTATCGACGATCCCGTGACTATCGGAGCATTTCATCCTGCCATCGTGTTGCCAAGCAAATTGCTCCCATGCCTTGCCTATCAGGACCTTTCGGTGATCTTGGCGCATGAATATGGCCATGTTCGTCGCAGAGATTTTATGTTTCACGTCGCGTGTGAATTGATCTCGCTACCTGTCTCTTGGCATCCCGGCACAAACTACCTGCTGTCAAAAATCTCGCACACGCGAGAGCTCGCTTGCGATGACTACGCAGCCACACGTCTCGGAAAGCGTCGATTCTATGCCAACACACTCGTACGTTTGGCGTCTCTGAGTCTGCATACCTCGAGAGGCAACGCCATTGCAATGGGATTGTTCGATGGCGACAATTTGGAGGCTCGGATTGGAGCGCTGACTGAGAACAGGGTTCAGTTATCCCGCGCCGCTCTTTCGGGATTAATCTTGGCAACGAGTATTGCGATGAGCGTAGGAGCAGTGCTTGCACACGCAATGAGCCTACAAACAAGCTCTGACCTTTCAGCGCCGGGAGAGAAGTTCGCGGGAACCTGGCACTGGATGTTTCAAGGGAGAAGTTTTGCCACCATGACCCTGGTTCGAAGCGGAACCAACTATACAGGGTCTGCCACCCAGTCCCGGATTGCACTGAAACGTGATGGCACTCTGCTTCGAGCTGATCCTTCTGATGACACAACGCCAAAGCAAATTACCAGAGCAACTCCAGAGGGTGCCTCTTTGCACGTCACCGTGGAGGACGGATTTCAATTCATTTTGACTGAAAAAGACGGCTCCAGAGCCGAAATCCATCCGGTTGGGGCACCACCAAACATGAAATCTATAGCTGCAGAGAAGGTGCGTTAGCAATCGTCGGAGTGCCGCTTGAGGGATTGACTGAATCCAAGGGAGGTGAATAAATGCCCATACGTTCATGGCAACCTTTCGGTTGGCTCGGAGATGAATGGCAATGCCTGCGGTTGACGATTCGTTCTCTTTCCAGAACTCCAGGTTTTACATTGATTGCGACCCTCGTTGTTGCCCTGGGTATCGGTGTGAACACCGCGGTCTTTTCGGTGGTGAACGCCGTGCTCTTTCAGCCCCTGACCTATCCCGAACCACAGACTCTAGTGCAACTGCTAACGACGAGTGACCGCGAGCCGATTCCTATCGCAAGTATTCCCGAATACAACATCTGGCAGCAACAATCTGCCATCTTCCGTCAGGTCGCCGCATACGACTGGGGTGGGGCAGGAATAAATCTAACTGGTGGAAGCCATCCCGAGCAGGTGAGGGGTGGCCATGTAACAAGCGACTACTTTCCACTGTTTGGCGCACCGGTAATCGCTGGACGGACGTTCACTGCATCAGAAGATAGTCCCAACGGTGGTCATGTTGTGGTTCTGAGTTACGGTTTATGGAAAAGTCACTTTGGCGCAAACCCCAATATCGTCGGTTCTAGTATCCAGCTAGATGACCAATCCTGGTTGGTGATAGGCGTCATCGGTCGTAAGTTCGTTACCGATACTCCGATCGACTTGTGGATACCTTTTCAATTGAATCTGGACTCGCGGGAGATGGCGCGCCAATTTAACGTGGCAGCGAGGTTGAAACCCGGCATAACTATCGCCCAGGCAAACGCGCAGCTATTGCTTGCTGCCGAGCAATTCCGTCGTGGCTATGGACCCGACGCTCTGCCACCCCACGGCGGATTCCGCGCGGTATCCCTGCAAGAGTCTTTAGTTGGTACAACCCGCTTTCCGCTAATGATTCTCCTTGGAGCCGTTGGCTTCGTTCTGCTCATCGCCTGTGCGAATGTGGCAAATCTACTCCTGGCTCGTGCTTCAGTTCGTAAACGTGAGTTTGCGATCCGGACGGCTCTGGGAGCTGGGCGCGGAGAGATTGTTCGGATGCTTTTGATGGAGAGTCTTACGCTATCGATTACAGGTGGACTCCTCGGTTTAGTCTTTGGGTTCAGTGGTGTGCGGCTTTTGCTGCGAATCAGTCCGGGCGACATACCTCGAATCGGGGAAAATGGATCGGAAGTTTTGCTCGATTACCGGGTTATGCTCTTCACCCTTGGCATCTCAGTCCTGACCGGTGTTCTCTTTGGTTTAGCCCCGATTATTTCTACGTCGCGTCCAGATATCACTTCTTCTCTTAATGAAAACTCCAGTCGTTCTGGCACTGGCCTTCGGCATGGAAAGGCCAGTGCGCTTTTCGTTACTGGCCAAATGGCTTTAGCTCTGATTCTTGTCATTGGAGCTGCATTGCTTATTCGAACGTTCCAGAAGCTGGAAAGTGTCAATCCCGGCTTCACAACCCGGAATGTGCTAAGTGCGTCGATGTCCATAACCGCCAGCCGCTTTCAGAGAACCGAACCCGTTGCCCGGATCGTTCGTGACGGGCGTCAGCGCCTTCTGTCTGTCCCCGGTGTAATCGATGCGTCTGCGAGTTCGTGCCTCCCTCTGCAGGGTTGTTTCGGTATGGGCTTTGACGTATCAGGACGTCCTAAAGGCAACGCGCCCTCGACCGGAGTTGGAGGTCTGTTTTCCGTTTCGAGTGGCTACTTTTCAACCTTTGAAATTCCTGTGCTACGCGGTCGTTCATTCACCGAGCATGATGGTAGCGCAGCACCTGGAGTGATCATCATTAACCAAGCAATGGCCCGACAATATTGGCCCGATGGAGACCCACTGAGGGATCGCATTCAGATCGGAGCAGGCGGCCCGCCATTAGAGTCCGGGACGCGACAGGTCATCGGCATCGTGGGGGACACTCGCGATGCTGGAGTCAGCCGAGACCCATTCCCTACGATGTACATCCCTATCGCACAGATGCCGGATGCGTTGACGGCCCTCAACTTCCAGGTCGTCCCTCTGTGGTGGATCGTACGTAGTCAGGTGAGCCCGTACTCCGTGAGGGGACCTATCGAATCGGCATTAGGTGAAGCCACTGGGGGCTTACCAGTTGCTGAGGTGCGAACCATGGACGAGGTCGAAGCGCGCGACACAGCTCGTCAACGTTTCAACATGGTTTTGCTGACGATCTTCGGCATCGCTGGATTACTTATGGCCGCCATCGGGGTGTATGGTGTGATGTCCTATTCCGTTCAGCAGCGCACTCAAGAAATGGGGGTCCGCATGGCTCTGGGAGCGCAGGCCTCCGATCTGCGCAGAATGGTGATTGGCCAGGGCATGCGGCTTGCTCTGCTCGGCTTGATCGTCGGATTAGGCGGAGCATTTTATCTCACACGCTTTCTGAGCAGCTTTCTCTTTGGAGTTAAGCCGTGGGATCCAGTCGCCTTCATCTTTACTCCACTACTTCTTGGTGCGGTCGCACTTTCTGCCATTTGGATTCCAGCACGCAGAGCAACTCGCGTCGATCCAATGACGGCCCTCAGGCTCGAATAGCCGAATGCAGCCTTAATTCCAGCGAACGGGAGAGCCAATTCTAATGATCGTTTTTTGGAGACTGGCGATGCGATGCATGCCCTTTCCGTTCTTGATCGCGGGGTTTTCCGTTTGCGCGCAAAATATTACCACCTCTCAGTATGACAATATACGGAACGGCGCTAACAAACTTGAAAGCACCCTGACTCCGCGTAATGTCAACGTAAGGCACTTCGGAAAAAGGTTCGTGCTCAAAGTCGATGGAGACGTCTATGCACAGCCGCTGTTCCTCGCTGGATTAGACGTTCCTGGCAAAGGGCGCCACGATGTGTTGTTCGTCGCTACTGAGCATGACAGTGTCTATGCCTTCGATGCCTATGGCCATCCCTCATTGCCACTCTGGCACGTGAGCTTTCTCAGGAAAGGTGTGACGACTGTCCCAGCGGACGATGTTCAATGCCCCTACATCGAGCCGGAAGTCGGCATCACCTCGACACCTGCAATCGATCCGGATACCGGCACGTTGTATGTGCTCGTACGCACGAAGGAGCAAACAACGCGGTCTACGCAATACACTCAGCGATTGCATGGGCTGTCGGTCACGACCGGTCTCGAACAATTCGGGGGCCCCATTGAGATCAGAGCGACCATCAATGGAAAAGGGACGGGTAGCGAGTCGGGGAAGCTGGCTTTCGACCCGTTGCGCGAAAATCCCAGAGCTTCGCTTCTGCTCGCAAACGGGTTGGTCTATTTAAGCTGGGCTTCTTCTTGCGATGTCGGCCCTTATCACGGCTGGTTGATGGCCTACGATGCGCATTCCCTCGAAAGACGAGCGGTGTTCAATACGTCTCCCGACGGGGATGACAGCGGCATCTGGGCAAGCGATACGGGGCCAGCGGCTGACGGCGGAGGGAATCTGTTCGTTGCGACAGGAAACGGACGCTTTGATTCTGCCAACGGCGGGCGTGATTATGGGGACAGTCTGCTGAAGTTGGAGGGCCAGAGCTTGAAGATCGCGGACTATTTTGCGCCATTCAACGTTGACAAACTAAATGCTGATGACAACGACCTGGGTTCGGGAGGTCCATTGCTCTTACCAACCCAGAGTGGGCCCCACCCGCATCTTGTGGTTATTGCCGGGAAAGAGGGGACCATCTACCTAATCGACCGCGACCACATGGGTCATCACCGTTCCAACAATGATGGTCAGATCATACAAACCGTGTTAAACCCAGGCGGGGGCGTCTTTGGCTCGATGGCCTTCTGGAATCACAACCTCTACGTGCTAAGCAACGGGTCTAACAGTGCTCTTCGTCAATTTGCGCTGCACAACGGAAAACTGACGCTCAAAGCGGCTAGCGATTCGAAATTCCCTGGCCTAGCTGCGACCCCAACAGCATCTTCAAATGGTATGCACGATGGCGTTCTTTGGGTCCTCCGTTCGCAGGGTGGGAATGTTGATTACAGTAACGCAGTTCTTTATGCCTTTGATGCATCCGATATTTCACACTTGCTCTATACCAGCGAGCAGAACCCGGGTCGGGATCGCGCGGGGCCAGCAGTTCGCTTCAATATCCCGACTGTCGTAAACGGGCATGTCTACGTTGGCGCTGGACATGAAGTCGATGTTTACGGTCTGTTTTCAGATAAGAAGACCAGCAAGTGACCTCAGCCAAAAGACCACCGGAAGCTGGTGAGATCCTGCAGGGTACGCTTGACATGCTCATTCTTCGCACCTTGATGATAGGCCCTGCCCACGGGCACACCATCGCGAGGCTTATTGAACGGACTTCCGAAAATACTCTTCAGATAGAGCAAGGCTCGCTCTACCCAGCGCTGCACCGCTTGAGAGACCGTGGACTTGTGTCTTCCGAGTGGGGAGCCAGCGAGAATAAGCGCAAGGCAAACTTTTATCAGCTTAGCCCCAAAGGGCGAAGAGAACTAGTTGCGGCCGTTCGCCGTTGGCGAAGGATGACCCGCGCCATAGGCCTTATTTTAGGCGACTCCATCAAATCTGTGGAAGAGTGAGGGTATGTCGGGTGCCTATCTAGGATGATGGACCGTGCGACCTGCGCTTTGATGTTCGCCCGCTGAATGAGAACTCGCATGTTCACTACAGTTGCGCTCGACGTCACTGGGCCTGACGTCTCGATCCGATGCAAACACCGAGAATTGAAGGGGCCGGTTACGCGAAGGGTTCCCACTTTGTGCAAATCGTCAATTCACTCATAGAAATTCCCGAAAAGGCATCAATGATGATGTCATCGTGCCCACGTACAACCCGCGATGGACATTCGGCAGAATCGTTCCACGAGGAACCTCGAAAAAAATCCAGATTGAAAATCATCCGAGTCTTGCTGAGGAAAATCTGTGAGCGGGTTAGAAGTGGACTCTTGCCTCTGTAGCGCGTTTCGTAAGCAGCTCTAGAGATTGAACTTAGAAAAGGCACTCCATCTGTCCCAAAGCAGGTCAAGCCGATTGTTGAAGTCTGTTGAAATTAGCGGCTTCTAAGTGCTTTGAAATGTGAAGTGGCATGGCTCCAATCCATGGTTTGGTGATATTTGTGGATCGCTTGTGCTTTGACCGCCACAAAATCGACTACAGTCAGCCATCGCCGATTCCGAGCACACAAACGTACGATTGAGATGTCCGCGCGGCATCCGGCGTCGATAAGCGCGTTGCCCTGTTATCGTCATTTGAAGTCCGTGACTTGAGACTCAGTCTTTGAAGCTTAGTCAAACGGACGCACTGACAAATCAGGTACGCTTGGCGTCCAACATTCCAGGTAACGGGAGGAGGAGCACGAATGAACCTGCGGATCTTCGCGACGGCAACTGGAGCATTCTTGCTGAGCATGCTTTGGGCAGAGCCCGGTAGAGGCGCAACAACCCGTACTGCTGGCATTATCGTTGCGACCGGGCAGATGACCGTAGCGCGATTCGATCACGCCGCGGTCCTCCTTCCCACTGGGCGCGTGTTAATCGTGGGTGGGATTGAGCGCAATGGTGTGATGCAGCCAGGAGCCGAATTATTCGATCCAGCCACGGGTCGCTTTATCACAACCGGAAAACCCATAGCACCGCACGGCTGGGGGGTCACAGCAACTCTCCTTCAGAATGGGAAGGTCCTCGTTGCGGGAGGCTCAACCGGCTGTGATTCACCCTGCTTTACGGCATCGACAGAACTCTATGATCCGGCCACTGGGACCTTTGTACTTACCGGCAAGATGACTGTCCCACGCGCGGAAGCGCGGGCAGTGCTCTTGAGGACCGGAGACGTGCTGCTGGTCGGGGGCGAACCGGCTCCGGACAGTGCTTCAGTACTCTCTGCGGAGCTTTATCACCCCTCGACCGGTACCTTCATTTCGCTGGGCAAGACTCATCTGTCCGACCAACGCAAATTATGCTGCTGAATGATGGCAAAGCACTCGTGATAGGTACTTCAAGTACCGATCTTTATGATCCATCCTCGCGACGTTTCATCAGTACAGGCACGATGACGGTTCCACGCAGCAAGTTCGGCGGCGCGATGTTGCCGGATGGTCGTGTACTCATCGCTGGCGGACAAGCCGGTGGCCCATGGGGAACACGCGTGACAAGTACGCAGATCTATGATCCGCGAGTGGGCTCATTTTTTCCCGGTCCGGAGCTAAATGAGAATCGCTTTAAGTTGTCAAAAGCTGTGGTCTCGCTTAGAGATGGCCGGGGGTTGATTGCGGGTGGGGCCGATCGACCTGAGGTCTACGATCCAAATTCCGGAGCATTTGTTCCAGTGGGAGGTGCAGCGCTCGATGGATTTCTGTTCTCCACTGCCACATTGTTGGGCGATGGCCGAGTTCTCCTCGCCGGGGGCTATTCAAAACCGGGAGGCACGGGAGTGAACCACGCCTGGCTTTACCAACCATGAATTGCAGCGAAATACAGTGGCGAGCGCTGGGAGTTCGTGAGGGAAACGAAGAGCAGAGCGCAATCTATTAGTCCGAATACACTATTCTTGACATACTTGTTTCAAACTACTATCGTCTAGCGCATGAGGAAGAAAGCCGAATGTCGTGATCTCTTCCCTGGCGCGCTCGAACTGATGATCCTCAAGAGCCTAAGCTGGAAACCGATGCACGGCTATGCGCTCGTGCAACGGCTCAAGGACATTTCCGAGGATTATCTCCAGATTGAAGAAGGATCTCTCTACCCCGCACTGCAGCGAATGTTGAAGGCCGGTTGGCTTAAGACAGAGATGGGGGTTTCGGCCAGAAACCGTCCGGTGCGGATCTTCAAAGTGACGGCGGCCGGCAGGAAACACCTGGAACAGGAGCTTGCGAGCGTCGAAAAGATGTTTGCCGGAGTCACGCGCGTGCTTGCGTTGGCCGGAGAGTAGGAGGCTCAATGATCTGGCTCCGACAGTTGTTGTCACGGCGCCGTCGCTATGACGAGCTCGCCGAGATGATCCAAGAACACCTCGAAGAAAAGATTGCCGACCTGATCGATCGCGGCATGACGCGGGAGCAGGCGGAGTTCGCTGCACGGCGAGAGTTTGGCAATGTGACGCGCATCGAAGAGCGCAGCCGCGAGATATGGCAGTGGCCCAATCTAGAAAGCACCCTTGCCGACATTCGCTTCGCGATGCGCCAGCTAGTCAAATCGCCGGGATTCACGATCACAGCGCTGCTGACCCTTGCGCTCGGGATCGGGGTCAACGTAGCCGTATTCAGCGTCATAAATGCAGTGCTATTGAGTCCGTTGCCTTACAAGAATGCCGATCGCTTGGTGATGATTGCAGAGCAGTCGCCAAAAGAGCCAGTTCCTGCTTTCGATACCTACCGCGAATACGAAGAATGGATCCGCAACAGCCACAGTTTCGAGAAACTTGCCGGCGCAACCTGGGCACGCAATGCAGGTGCAGTTTTCTCGTGGCGTGGAGAGAAGAAGGAGGTCATGGCCGTTCCAGCGACCGTCGCTTTTTTCTCCATGCTTGGAGTTGACGCCGTCCAGGGGCGGACCTTCGCGTCTCAGGATCTCAATAGCGCATGCACCGTGGTTCTCTCGCACTCCTTTTGGGAGGAGCGCCTTGGAGGCGAGCCGAGTTGGATCGGGAAGTCCCTGACACTTGATGATCAGCCCTGCATGATTGTAGGTGTGATGCCCAGGAACTTTTCCTTCTACCCCAAGCAGACGGAACTTTGGACGCTGATCACGCCGAACAGCAAGTTTACGCAAAAGCCGTGGGACATGCCGATTCTCGCGTTTGGCATTCTCAAACCAGGAGTAGGTCGTCCTGCTGCGCAAGAGGAGCTGGCCAGCATCCAGAGGCGCGTTATCACTGAAAATCCCAGCTGGGCGGCAATGAACCTTGAGCCCGTGCTTGAGGACCTGCAATCGGAATTCACCTGGCTCACCGGACGGAATCTTCGCCAGGGGCTGCTCATCCTTTTTGCAGTTGTGGGCATTGTCCTGCTGATCGCCTGCGTGAACGTTGCCAATCTTCTTCTCGGACGGGCTACCGTCCGTCAAAGAGAACTTGGCGTTCGCGCCGCACTTGGAGCGGGCCGGTCCCGCCTCATCCGCCAACTGCTGACTGAGAGCGTGGTGCTCTCATTCTTTGGCGCTTGTCTCGGAGTTCTTTTTGCAGTCCTCTCGGTCCGTTACATTACAACCAAAGGGGTGATGGAGCTTCCGCCGGGCAACCCGATTTCCGTGAACTGGGAGGTTCTGGCTTTTACATTCCTCCTGGCGCTCATGACTGGCGCCCTCTTTGGCGTTATGCCGGCATGGAAGGCGTCGCGGCTTGATCTGAATGAGGTGCTGAAGCAGTCCGGTCGAACCACGTCACACTCAACATTCACTCATCGCACCAGCCGCAATCTTGTCGTGATCGAGGTGGCTCTTTCTCTGATTGTGCTGGTTGCGGCCGGTCTACTGATACAGAGCCTGCTCCGTTTGAAGAATGCCCCTCTCGGATACGAGCGCGATCATCTCTTGACTGCGGATCTTCGTTTGCCGGCCACTTCTTATGCAAAACCCGAGGATACACTCAGCTTCTGGGACAACCTTGAATCAAAACTTGTTTCGCTTCCCGGGATTCAAGGTGTCGCCTTCGCGCCCGCCTTGTCTTTCGAACAAGGAATGGGACCTGTGACCGTTGAAGGGGCTGGTTCTCGGTCGCACGTTGCATCCGCGTCAGATCCCGAATCTATAAGCTGCGCTTATTTCCGTGTTGCTGGGATACCGCTACTTCAAGGTAGAGAATTCTCAGCAGATGATCGTGCCAAGTCGGTGCCAGTGGCGATCGTCGATGAAACATTTGCCAGGCAGTTCCTCCCCAAGGGCGCCGAACTGGGGCAACGGATTAAGCTCGGCAAGCTCGACTCCAAAGAGCCATGGCTGACAATCGTGGGCATAGTAGGAAACGTGTCGCGCCCGACGCTCTTCGAGGGATACTCGCAACGGCCCAGCCTGTATCGACCGCTGCGGCAAGCGCCTGACGGTTCACTATCTATCTTCGCTCGAACAACAGGAAACCCACGCGCGGTCGAGCCAGAGATCGGTCACGCGGTAGAAGCTGTCGACGGCAATGTCCCAGTTCCAACGGTTCAAACCGTCGACGAGGCGTTTTCCTGGTTTACCTCCGAGCCGCGATTGCGAGCGGAGCTATTTGGCTTGTTCTCAGTTCTCGCTCTGATCTTGGCAGCTGTGGGGATTTACGGAGTACTTTCGCAACGCGTCGCTCAAAGAACTCAGGAGATCGGGATCCGCGTCGCTCTTGGCGCGAACCATCAGGATGTTCTGCGGCTAGTCCTCGGTGAGGGCCTCAAAGTTATCCTTGCCGGAATTCTGATTGGAGTGATGGGTGCCCTCGCACTGACACGCCTTCTTTCAAGCATGCTCTATGGAATAGAGACAACGGATCCCCTTACCTTTGGAAGTGTATCGTTCCTACTCTCGGTAGTTGCATTGGTCGCGTGCTATGTTCCGGCACGACGGGCCATGCGTTTGAATCCATTGATAGCTCTACGTTGCGAGTAGCTGGAATGGAGTTCGATCATGAGAAGTGTTCTGCTTTTTTGCATTTTCGTCGCCACGACAGCATGGGCGCAGCAATCACTCAAAATCAATGAACCCGTAGGCCGTGAACTCTCGTCTGGCTCTGTCGAGTCCTATGCGATCGCACTCAAGGCGGGCGACTACGTGGCCGGCCTGCTCGATCAGCACGGCACAACTGACCTTACGATTCTCGCACCCGATGGCTCACCCGTTCGACACTATCCTGGCCCAGTAGAGGGCGGGAAGCGCCTCTGGGTCCTGATCGCAGACACTCCTGGAACCTATCGGATTGAAGCTACGACATCAGCTGCTCAGCCGGTGCGTTTCGAGCTGACTCTAACCCAGGTATTGTCCCTGGATGAACGTCTGAAGCCGAAGCCGTGGCAGGATCCGAATCCGAGTCCCCGGATGGAGGCATTGCGAAAGCAGGCCGCCGCCGGCAAATTCGATCATGAGGCCTTCTGGAAGCAAGTCACCGCTGAAGGCACACCACTCGTCGAGTCCATCGAAAAGGACCCCCAACATCAACTGGTCACGTTTCTGTGGCGCGGAACACCGCAGACGCGAAACGTATTTCCGATTGGCTCCTTTAAGGTAGGTGGCCTCTACCCGCTGGACTATGTTTTTCACCAGATACCTTCCACCGATGTGTGGTACCTGACGGTTCGGCTTCCCACGGGAGCGCGGTTTACCTATGGTCTGTCGGAGAATGATCCTCTCGTGTTCAACGGATTCCAACCGGAGCGCTTTGCGACGACGCAAGTCGATCCGCTGAACCCGCACCGATGGGGATGTGCGCCCGATGCGACCCGATACGACTGCCAATCCATGGCAGAAAACAAAGGAGCTGTTCCACAACCCTGGATCATAAAGAACCCGAGCATCGCGGCAGGCACAATTGAGAAGCAGAAGATCCATAGCGAGCTTCTTAAGAATGACCACGATTTGTCGATTTACATTCCCGCTGGATATAAGGCGAACGCTACTCCATACGATCTTGTCGTGATCTTTGATGAGAGTGCCTATCTAACCAAAGTACCCACGCCCGTGATTTTGGATAACCTCATCGCGGCTTCGAAGATTCCGCCAACAGTCGCTGTCCTGATCGCCAATCCTTCGCAAGCGTCGCGCAATGCGGAGCTGACGCCGAATCCGAAGTTTGCCGATTTTCTCGCGAAAGAGCTAGTGCCTTGGATACACGCTCACTACAACGTCACGAATGATCCCGGAAGCGTCGTGGTTGCCGGGTCCAGCCTGGGAGGGCTAGCAGCCACGTATGCTGGCTACAGGCATCCTGAAGTGTTTGGGAACGCTCTATGCCAATCGGGGTCTTTTTGGTGGGCGCCCGACCATTCAGGGGCAATACCCGACGGAGTGACCACCGAAACCGGATGGATGGCCAAGCAGTTCATAGCCAGTCCAACGTTGCCTCTACGCTTTTATATGGACGCCGGTGTATTTGAATACGATTCAAATGGAACTGGTGGGGGAATTCTCGAGACGAGCCGCGACATGCGAGATGTGCTGCTCGCAAAAGGATATGAAGTCCACTATCAGCAGTTCGTTGGCGGTCACGATTATCTGAGTTGGCGGGGCACCTTCGCGGATGGACTGATGGATCTCATCGGAACCACAAAGAATGTTCCTTAACGGTCGATAACCCTTCTCAGCGTACCCGGATTTGATGATTGATTTGCCCTGTACGCGTCAATTGAGAATTGGAATGAAGTTCTTTGAGAACCGGACTGGTCCATCGTGCTTCGCGGACCTATGGAGCTAATGGAGACTAGCGAGAAACGCATCTATGTCTTTAAGTACCTCGGCCTCGTTTGACAAAAATACATAGTGATTCGCACCTGGCAGCGTAATCACATGCGCCGTGGGCACTCCATTTTCCACCGACTTCTCCTGCCTCTCAGTTAAAGCTTCTAGTGCGGCGGAATACGTCTTGGCTGCGGTTTGCACCGATGGATCTGTATTTACGTCAACCCAGGTTCCTTGGCTGTGTGGGTTTGCGAAGATGAC
This sequence comes from Acidicapsa acidisoli, assembly GCF_025685625.1. Lineage (NCBI taxonomy): Bacteria > Pseudomonadati > Acidobacteriota > Terriglobia > Terriglobales > Acidobacteriaceae > Acidicapsa > Acidicapsa acidisoli. The sequence continues at coordinate 2,028,860 of NZ_JAGSYI010000001.1, read as the reverse complement.
GAGCGCAGATACTGGAATAGCGGTGTATTTTTTCGTGCCCGTCATAAGCGGCATGAACAGGGCGGCACCCGGAAGATCACGTTGTTTTCCCACCCCTCCGTCAGGAGTGGATTCTCTCTGCGCGCGGAGTTCTGCTTCGGGAAAGAGGAATCCGTTCACTCGCTCATAATATTTCTGCAAGGCGCTGAAACTGGCCAAATCCGTTTGACTGGGCGGCGGAGGTTGGGGTCCCTGAAGTTTCTGGATTTCCATAATGCTCGCGCCTTTGCCGTTGTCAAAAGCGTAAGAATAGGCGGCATCCAGGTAGACCAGTCCGGCAACTCGGTTCGGATGACTATTTGCAACTGAACTCAACTCCACCCCAGCGATCGAGTGTCCAACGAGGATGGGTCTCTTCAGATTGAGCGCGTCAATCACCGCCACCACATCATCGCCGAGCCGATGAGCCGGGTGATCCGTTGCGGAATAACCGGAGGCACCGAAGCCACGCCGGGTAATGCCGTAGACACGATAGTGAGCCGTGAGTTTCGGCGCAAAATCGTCGAAAACGTGGGCCGTATTGCCGCCACCGGCCAGCAAAACGATCGGTCTACCCGAGCCACCCCAATCGAGCACTTCTAAACGAACGTCTTTGTCTACGGTTACAAATCGCGTAGTGTGGGGTGATGGGTCTTTCCAGACGGCTAAGCTCTGCGAATGAAGGGAAACCGCGAGGAAGGCGAGCAACAGAGAACCAACTAGACAACTGCGATGAGACATAGGGCCGCCCACTCCTTATTCCAGTACCTACGAAGCGCCTGTTCTCGGTGTTCCCTCGTCAACTACATATTCGGCTAACGGAACCCATTCAGTTGCGATTTATCGCCGATGCACTCATCAACCGAATGTGAATGAGCTCGTTGACCTGTAGTCGGCAATGAGCCTTCGCTGTCCAGAAATTATGAGAAACAATGCGCAGATGTGGCCTGACCCAGGAAGCAGCGGCAGGAAGCGACCGTCCTTTCGCGGGCGACGTTTTCTATGTTCGGTATTCCTTCCAAGGCAGACTGCACCCCTTTCGTTCCGCGGTCGATGAGTCGAAGAAAAGCACTGTTCGCGTCTTCAAGGTCCTGATCCTGTTGAAAGCCACGATGCGCTTCGAGGAGGGCTACGGTCATCTTCGCCGATGGCATTCCAGGCCGACGCGCCAATTTACATCCCAGTTGCCGAGACTAGGATTCCAGCAGCGCCCGTAACTTGTGAGCGTATCTGCGGCTCGACGTGACCACCGTTCCTTCTGTCAGTACGATGTCGTAAACCCCATCGAACATCGGACGAATCTCGCTAATGCAGGCACCGTTCACGATGGCCGACTTCCGCACGCGGATGAAGTGGTGTGGCGCGAGCTTCTCTTCCAGGTGCGCCATGGTTTCCCGCAACAGGTGACTGTCGCTGGCAGTGTGTATGCAGGCGTAGTTTCCCGTGGCTTCGATCCAAAGCACATTAGAAACGGGAACAAAGAAAATCCGCTGCTTGTCCTTCACCACAAAGCGCTCCAACGGGCGGAGACTTCGAAGGGATTGAAGCAGTGGTTCAAGGTTTCGATTCGTTTCCTGACGCTGTTCGAAGACCTGGCGCGCTTGAATCAGTGCCCGGGCAAAACGCTCCTTATCGTACGGTTTCAAGAGGTAGTCCACTGCATGCACTTCGAATGCACGAATGGCGTGCACATCGTAAGCCGTGACAAAGACATATACGGGAGCGGGACCATTCTCTAGATCTACATTCTCGATGACTCCGAAGCCGTCGAGATCGGGCATCTGCACGTCGAGAAAAACGATGTCGGGATGAAGTTCATTGATCTGCTCCACCGCGCTTATTCCGTTCGCCGCCTCGCCTACAACTTCAATGCCGTCGTGTTCGGCAAGGTAGCGACGAATACCGCGCCGGGCGATCGGTTCGTCATCGACGATGAGGACCCGCGCCTTCAATGCGACCTCCGCAGTGGAAGGGTGATGATGGTCTCGCAGCCTCGACCGTCGCCGCCGGTGAGTTCCAGCGAGGACTGGTCCCCGTAGAGTTGTTTCAAGCGTGACCGGACATTGCTGAGTCCGACGCCGAATCGCAGGAGCGACGCCGGTGCCGGCCCAGGGCCATCATCGCGGACGCGGAGCCAAACTCTGCCGTCGTGGAGTTTGGCAGCGATCTCCAGCCGGCTTGCGGTGGAATCGACGCTGAAGCCATGCTTGATGGCGTTCTCAACCAGCGGCTGAAGGGCCAGGCTCGGTACATAGACACCGAGAAGATCAGGCGGTATGTCTATGTGCACCTTCAGGCGATCGTGGAAGCGTGTCTGTTCGATCTCCAGATACTTGCCGACGAACTCGAGCTCGCTCTGCAGGGTGATCTCGTTTTCCCGGCGTTCGAGGGCCATGCGCAGCAGGTCGCCGAGGCTGACCAGCAGACGGCCCGCAGCATCGACGTCTTCCTGCATGAGAACACCGATGGCATGAAGGCTGTTGAATAAAAAGTGCGGATGCAGCTGCGGACGGAGGCAAGATCTGAGACCAGTCGTGCGTGTCCCGATCGACAGATTGTGAGACAGTGGGCAACATTTCGTTTCCTCGACTGCCGCTATCGGAGCGTCCCCGCCATGCCATACGAAACCCGGGTCAGCCGGCAGCATTCGTATGACTACCTGCGACGCGACACGAAAGGTCACCGCCGTTCGATGGAAAGAATGGTGTGCTGTGGGTAGCTATTCTTGGTCGTTGCTGCGGCGGTAAGCCCGCTCCTGCCTTCCAGGTCGCATGCACTGACACAAGATCGTGACATCCTACAGCGTGCGCATCATTCATTGGATGCAATACATGAGTGACCTTCGTTTCTTACCCGACCTTGTGCTACCAGGAACATGTAATGGCCACCTGTCTTTTATCTCCATACAATAAACAGGGCCAGACTCGGACGAGTCGCTCTATATTGAAAAAGAATCTTTCTAATGCCGTGGTACTGTCGGCAAAAAGGGCAATGCCCGCCGCCTGTCAAGATTGTTGGGCAAGCGAGTCTAATCGCCTGAAAGTAGGCGTGTGATGACGGTTCTACGAACAATGTGGGGCAACGCGGTCGTCGCCCGAATGCGGGCACGACGTGTTTTCGTGTTGGGCACCGTGTTGGCGAACTTGTTGCTGGTTGGGCTTCCCCGAGCGCTCGCGCTTGATCCGGACCGGCGGATCTCCCAGTATGGTCACACTGTATGGCGCATCCAGGATGGCGCCATCTCTCCCCCTACCAATATTGCTCAAACCTCCGACGGGTTTCTCTGGATAACAACTGCGCAAGGGTTGATGCGTTTCGATGGAGTCCGCTTCATGCCGTGGCAGCCTCCCCAGGGACAGAATCTGCCCGGCACGCATTTCTCGGCTATACTCGGCTCTCGCGACGGCAGCCTATGGATCGGTACCACACGCGGTTTGGCTCGCTGGAAGGACGGTCAACTGCGAACCTACACCGACTTGGAGCATCCCACGGGCATCGGCGCAATCATGGAGGACGACTCCGGAACAATATGGGCGACTCGCTATGGGCTTTATGCACACGATGCGCCGCTGTGCAGTATCTCCGAAGAGACGCTGCGCTGTTTCGGAAAAAAAGACGGTATTCCCGTCACCTACGGCCAGGGGCTGACTCACGATAGCGAGGGCAATATTTGGTTCGGGTCCTCAGTGCTCGTTCGCTGGCGGCCCGGCACTCCTGCTACAACGTATTTTGGTGAAATTGCTGAACTTGCAAAAGGCGATGGAGTAACCGATGTCGCGCTTGGTCCGTCAGGCTCGGCATGGGCGAGTTTAGATGGAACGGGACCGCAACTTGGTGTTCGGTATTACTCCGGAGGTAAGTGGAGCAGTTACGCTGTCCCGGGGTTTGACGGGGCAAGAGTCCACTCTCAGATCCTGCTGGTCGATCGCCGAGGGTCTCTCTGGGTTGGCACAGACAATGATGGAGTCTATCGCATCTGCGGCGGTGTCGCCGACCACTACGGCGTGTCTGAGGGGCTGTCAGGCAATGGCGTGGTGAGTCTTTTTGAGGATCGGGAAGGAAACATCTGGGTCGCCACCGATGGGGGACTCGATATGTTTCGCGACACGGCCCTGATCAGCTACACGACACGGCAGGGAGTTTCGGCACGCGGTTTCCGTTCGGTTATGGCGTTACGCAACGGAGCGGTATGGATCGCTACCGGCGACGCCCTTAACATTTTGCGAAAACAAGACGGCAAAACCGCCACTCTCGATCGGAAATTGTCGGGACATTCGGTTGCGCCCATGCTGGAAGACCGCAGTGGCGCGGTTTGGCTTGGAGTGGATATGGGCCTCATGCGATTTCAGAATGGCCGTTTTCGAGAAATCGGCGGGCAGCGTTTCGCGAGCTTCGGCGGGGTGTCAGGTATTGCCGAAGACCCGCGCGGAACAATCTGGGTTCTTACGGACCAAAGGAACCAGTTATTCAGCATTGTTGGGGACAAAATTGAACAGCAAGCCTCGCCCAATTACGAACTCGGCTGGCTGAAACATCTGGCGGCAGACCCGAACGGCGGCGTTTGGCTCGGCACTCAAAAAGGTAAAAGTACCATTTCTTACTTCCGCGATGGGCGTTTGCAGACCACGTTGCTGAGTTCTGCCCAGGGACCGGCCGGTATTCACGCATTCTTCGTGGACTCTGACAACTCTCTCCTCGTCCCAAGTTCGCAGGGTGTCTACAGGCTCAACCATGGGCAGCTGACCCTCTTCAGCAGCGACAACGGCTTGCCCTGCCCTGACACCTTCAGCGCGATCAGGGATAACCACGGCGCTCTTTGGATCTATACGCGATGCGGCCTGGTCAGGATCGCAGCATCCGAATGGGCGAAGTGGATCGAGAGTCCCCACGTTGCGGTGTCCGTCATGATTCTGGACGCTCTGGACGGAGCACAAGCTGGGACCGGGGATTCTTACCAACCGGCGTCCTCTAAGGCGCCGGATGGGCGATTGTGGTTCCTAACCGGCGTCTCAGTACAAGTGCTTGATCCAGACCGCCTCTACGAGAATGCGCTTCCGCCGCCGGTCTATGTGGAAGGTGTTGTGGCGGACCGCAAACCGTTCGACGCAACATCCTTTGTCAAAATCCCTGCCCTGAGTCGCGACCTCGAAATTGATTACACCGCCCCCAGTTTTTCCGTCCCTCAGAAGGTTCGCTTCCGCTACATGCTGGAGGGCCGGGACCGGGAATGGCAGGATGCCGGGACGCGGCGCCAGGTCTTCTATACCGACCTTAAACCCAGACACTACCGATTTCGAGTGACCGCATGCAACGGCAGTGGCGTATGGAATCAGACCGGCGCATCGCTGGATTTTGTTGTACTGCCAGCCTACTACCAGACGAATTGGTTCCGTTCATTGTGCGCGGTTGCGTTTCTGGCATTCATTTGGGGGCTATATAGACTCCGAGTGCAACAGGTGCGGGGAGAGGAAAGAAAACTTCGCGAAGCCATAGAGACCATTCCGGCGATGGCGTGGATCGCTGGACCTGACGGGACCGTTCAATTTATGAATCGACGCTGGCTTGAGTACACCGGCCTGTCGCAGTTGGGAACAGTAGGAGAAGTCGGGAAAGATGCTATTCATCCTGAGGATTTGAATCGAAGTGTACGACGAATGAGCGCAAGCTTTGCCAGTGGCGAGCCGTTCGAGGATGAAGTGCGCGTGCGTCGGACCGACGGAGAGTATAGGTGGTTTTTGAGCCGTGGCGTGCCGCTGCGGGACAAGCGAGGAAAGGTCGTGAAATGGTACGGTGCGGCTGCCGACATTCAAGATCGCAAGCATGCGGAAGAGGTGCTGCGTGAAAGCGAAAGGAGTATTCGGCTAATCGTTGACGGCATTGCGGGCCTGGTAGCCATCATGACCCCGGACGGACAGGTTGAATACGTCAACAACCAAACCGTGGAATATTTTGGCAGACCTCTCGAACAACTGAAAGGTTGGGCTACCAGCGATGCGGTCCATCCAGATGACCTCCCTAGGGCGGTTGCCGCCTGGAAGCACTCGGTCGAAACCGGTAATACGTTTGATATTGACGAACGTCTGCGCGGCGCCGATGGTGCTTATCGCTGGTTCCACATACGTGGCCTACCGCTGTTGGACGCTGAAGGCCGCATTATCCGTTGGTATAACTTGCTAACGGACATTGACGATAGGAAGAGGGCCGAAGCGAAGCTGCAAGACGAGAACGTCGCATTGCGGGAAGAAATCGCCAAGGTTTCGATGTTCGAAGAGATCGTAGGTACATCGTCACCCCTACAAACGGTTCTTTCCCGCATATCCAAGGTCGCTCCGAGCGACTCCAGCGTTCTGATCACCGGCGAAACCGGGACAGGAAAGGAACTTGTTGCTCGCGCTATTCATAGGCGTTCCCGACGCTCTTCGCATGCCTTCGTGAGTGTGAACTGCGCAGCCATCCCGCGCGACCTGATCGCGTCGGAACTATTCGGCCACGAGAAAGGGGCGTTCACGGGAGCGACACAACGGCGGATTGGCCGTTTCGAACTTGCAGACAGGGGAACAATTTTCCTGGACGAAGTGGGAGAACTTTCGCCCGACACTCAAGTAGCGTTGCTGAGAGTGCTACAGGAACGGGAATTTGAGCGCCTCGGTGGAAATCAGCGCATCCACGTTGACGTTCGGATCGTCACCGCCACAAACCGAAATCTCGAAGCAGCCGTATCCAATGGATCCTTCCGCCAAGACCTCTTATACCGGCTGAACGTATTTCCCATCGAAGTACCTCCCCTTCGCGAGCGGAAGGACGATATTTTGATGTTGGTCGAGTATTTTGTGCAGCGATATGCTTCGCGCGCAGGCAAGAATATCCGTTCCATCGACAAAAGGACTCTTGATCTCTTGCACTTCTATGACTGGCCGGGCAACATCCGCGAACTGCAGAACGTAATTGAGAGGTCTGTAATTCTGAACTCCGGAGAAGTCTTTTCCGTCGATGAGTCGTGGCTCTCCAAAGGATCTTTTGGGGCAACATCTCGGATCCAAACTTCGGCACCTCCCAAAGTTGAAGCTGAAGACAGCAGCGAGCGGGCGATCATCGAGGCGGCGCTGGCCGAGTCTAGAGGGCGGGTTTCCGGACTGTCAGGCGCGGCGGCCAAACTTGGAATTCCACCATCGACCCTCGACCACAGGATCAACGCCCTAAAGATCAACAAAACGAGGTTCAAGTTCCGCTGAAACAACCACCTGAACGGCCACATTCACCAGATTCACCCTCACCAGATTCACCAGATTCCCGAAAAATCCATTTCGTTTGACCAGCATGTGATCGTGCTGCTCATTTGTTTTCATCACTTTACGCATTGGCAGAGGACTTGCAATCAAGGCGGTGGGTGACCCAGACCGATAGGAGGGTAAACCAACAATGAACTGCAGATTCGACCGCCGAGTTATTGGAGAGGACTGCGCGACGTTGTACATCAGTGGAGGAATTACGGAGGAGTGTGTGGAAACGCTGCGGACCTTGCTTGAACAGGAAAAGGGTGCAGTGACCATCGATCTCAAAGACGTCCTCATCGTGGATCGGGAAGCCATAAAACTCCTGGCAGTGGGCGAAGTAAACGGAGTCGAACTCAGAAATTGCCCAGCCTATATCCGTGAATGGATCACAAGAGCGAGAGCGGATATGAACGGGTCGGAGCAGGAATATAAAGTCGGGAAGATATGAGGGCTGCCTGATGCTACTCGCTATTTGCCCGGACGCCGTTCGAACGGAGCATCGCTGACGGCGGCAACCAGAAGTCACTACGGTACATTCATGGCGCAAACGACTTTGCGAATGGAGTTGTCATGGGAAACTATTTAGTCGTGGGTGAACTCAAGAACGAAGACGCGATTTCCGAAGAGGCGATTCGTGATGAACTCGCTCGAATTCTGGAGAGTTCGATGTTCGTGCAATCGGACCGACTTGGACGATTTCTTCGCTTCACAGTCGAAGCGACGCTAGCAGGCGACGCGGAGATGTTGAAGGAGTATCTGATTGGCACCACAGTATACGAACGCAAACCTTCTTACAATCCCAGTGAAGACTCCATCGTTCGCAGCGAGGCTCGGAGGCTGCGGCGCAAACTAAAGGAGTACTACGAATCCGTTGGTAAAGACGATTCGATCTTTATCTATTATCGGCGTGGCGGCTATGTACCCGTCTTTAGGCTCCGACGCAGCAAGGGCCGCGACGGTGCTGGGAGAGACGATGGTTGGGACGAGCTTTTCGTTGAGGGTCCGGGAGTCCGGATAGCGGTTTTGCCTTTTGTAGATGCATCCCGCAGCGACTTGTCTGGCGCCTACGCCCGAATCATCACCGATGAGTTGATCCACGAATTAGTGCGCACGGACGGGCTCCAAGTGACCGCCGCGAGTTCGGTGGCACCACTGATGACTCAAGAACTGGACCTTCCTTCTCTGGCCCGAAAACTGAACGTCCAGGTCATCTTTGAAGGCACGGTACATGAGGATACCAATCAGCTACGTATTACGTCCCGGGTCGTCAAGGCAGACGGATTTCAGATCTGGTCAGAGCGGTTCGAAGCGGGACCAGATCCGCAAAGTGTCTTCAAAATCTCCGAAAGAATCGTATCGGCGTTGATCAGCCGTATCCGGCCCGAACAGTCGTTGATCCGGAAACAAAAGGCGTCAGCAGGAACTTCTATGCTTGCTGTCTATCCACTGGTCCTTGCAGCGGAAGCATTGCTCGATGAGGGGACGTTGGCGGACACGCAGCTGGCGCTGTCGAAATTCCAGGAAGTGAGTGAGATTGAGCCCGACTATGCTAGGCCTGTCTGCGGCATAGCTCTATGCTATTGCGAGATGGCTTTGCGCGGAATGCCCAATTCTGCCTTAGCTGTGTCTCGCGCCAAACAAGCATCGCAGCGTGCAGCCAAACTCGACCCTCAAATGATATTGGTTCCTGCCTGCACAGCATGCGCCCTGGCGTTGTCATGGAAGTGGCATGATGCAGAGAAGCTTTTCCAACAGGCGCTAGGACTTGGAGAGAGTGCCGGAACTTATCGTCAGTATGCCCTCTTTCTTGCCGCGCTGGGGCGATTTGACGAGGCTTGGAATTACCTTCAAGAAGCCCATCAGATCGATCCGTTTTCGTATCGCCAGAAAGTGGTCAACGCGAAATTGTTTCACCTTAGTCGAGACAACGACAAAGGAGTGAACCACATTTCGAAACAGATGTCTTATGGAACGTTGCCAATCGAGAGCGAAATTTACCTAGCCATAATGCTGATTTCGCTAGATCGTCGCGATGAGGCAAAACAGCTGGCCCGGAGCGTTGTGTGCAAAGCGGGCGCCCATCCTGCCTTGATGAGTGCAATTGCAGAGGTCCTGGCGATGTGCGGTCAAACTGCAGCCGCAGATCGTATCGCCAGTGACTATAATCTTTTCTCTGCGAACTCACCGATCAGCAAATTCCGGCAGGCCCTCCTTTCGCTCGCTTTGGAGAACTCGGAGAAAGCGATATCGCTATTGTCTATCGCCTGCGAGGAGCGCGAAGCAGAGCTTATTTGGCTGGCACATGACCCTCGACTCGATATGATCCGGGAGGACCGGCGGTTTGGCCTTTTGCTCGCCGAGGTTATGCGCGCATCTTCGTCAACGTTCGGGACCACTGCGAGCCGAGAGCAACAGAGAGCTAAGGTTGTTCCTGAACCGACATAACGAACGGCTAGCTTAGCAGCAATGCCTGGTCTCCCGAATAGCCGCCCATGTTTTGCTGACGCCCAGTGCGGCAGCGGCGAATCAATGATCACGACAACCTGCTTCCAGATGTGCGAGTCGTCATCGATCCCGATGTGAGACTTCATGAACAACCGCACAAACTACGAAGAGCCACTTGAGACGACCAGATGATCACTGTGAGCTAGCCTTTGCTCACCTTTCCGAACTCGCTATGCGGTGCGAATATTTGCGTGTGCTTGGGATGCACCTAGTGACGATCCACCTCGGGGAACGCCAGATTTTGCACAAGACGGGCCGCCCTGTGTCCCTAGAGTCGAACATCCTCGTTCAGTCCTACAGCGTTCGCACGCAAATCTCAATTCAATCGAGAGGGGGTCCTTCCATGTATAGGTCGATACGGGTTTCTCACTCACGGAAGCCGATCAATTCAAATGAGCATCAATGTGCAACCGCTTTTCCTCGTAGTTACGTCCCACGACAGATCTCTCAGGTCCACGAACGGGGGCGAAGTATCCCTCTTGAACCGACTGCACATATTGCAGGGCACCCTGGGGAGACGTCTCTCACGGTTCGAGAATTCGAAGTCCTTCGATCCATTCGAGACGGTTGCGGGATTCTATTCGACATCGACGCATTGAAGGACACTGAAAGTGCTCTTCAGATGCGAGAGCATGGAATCCTCGACATCATCGAAACAATTCCTTCCATGCTTTGGTCAGCGTCGCCGACCGGAGAAATCAATCACATCAGCCAAAGATTACTGGAATATACCGGAATCCTCTTAGAGAGTTTCCTTAATCTAGGCTGGAAGAAGATCATTCATCCAGACGATCTCGATGAAACGGCAAAAGCATTTTCCCAGGCAATCGAGACCGGAGAGTCATACAGCGCAATACACCGATTGCGACGCGCAGATGGGGAGTATCGATGGCATCACGCCAAAGGCGAGCCTTTGCGTGACCCCTATGGCAAGGTTATTCAATGGTATGGTCTCGTGGTTGACATCGATGAGCGGAAACGAGCAGAAGACTATCTTCGCGACACGCGGATCGAGCTCGCGAGGGCTTCGCGAATCGCGACCGTGGCAGAGCTGTCGGCCTCCATCGCCCACGAACTGAATCAGCCGCTTATGTCGATACTTGGGAACGCACAGGCCGCGAACAGATGGTTGAATGCCGGCACGCCGAACATGACAGAAGCCAGTTTGTCCATTAAGCGGATAATACGAGACGCACGCGCGGCAGACGAATCGATGCAACATATTCGCTCGCTCTTCAAACAGGAGCCCGTCGTTAAAAACGAGGCAAGCGTACGAGACATGGTGAGACAGGCGGTTCGTCTGGTTCAGGCGGATCCCAATAAGTGTGGAGTCCACATTGATTGGAGCTTTGATGAGAATCTCCCTAAAGTTCCGGTAGACCACATACAGATTAAAGAGGTATTCATCAACCTGATCTCAAACGCCATCGAAGCTGTACAGAACACTAAAATCTCGCCGCTGATTAAGGTCCGGGCAGCTGTAACAGATCAGGACCAAATGGTCATACAAGTGATCGACAATGGTCCAGGAGTGAATGATCAGGAAAGGATCTTCGACGCGTTTGTGACCACGAAGGCAAAGGGTATGGGGATCGGTTTGGCGGTATCGCGCTCGATTGTCGAGGCGCATGGCGGGCGGCTTTGGGCTGAGAATAACTCAGACGGCGGCGCGAGATTCAGTGTGGCCTTACCGCTCTCCTCGATGAAGGGTGCTCCAATTAACGTCTGAGCGATCGGAGATAGTACCCATTCGAAACCCTTGATCGATCTCGGGGATATCAGCGGGCTGCTGCTTGATGGCTCGTGACACTTAGGCTGCTGGATTGCAAGTGCGTGGGAAACAACCCCGTCGAGTCCTCGGCCCGGCAATGTTGCATTGTTCGTGACAATCTGCGCGTCATGCACGCCTCGCGAGACGGCAATGTAGGCGTTCCTCACATTCCTCAGTTTTGAGCCAAGTGCGAATGTGTGCATGGCGGTTCGGGAGGCACTCGTGAATGCGCAAGGCACAGAATTACGGATGTTGGCTGTTGTTCCGGCTGACAGACGCGCCGAGATCGGTCGTCAGTTGGCACCTCTAAAGCCCGACCCTCTGTTTCTTGACCGCATCGGCGGAGTGGGAGTTGCTATTCGCGAAGAGGACGCTTTTCAGGTCGCTCTTCTTCCGGCGAGCCTCTCCGATACCGATTGGTGGGAACTTTGGGGTGTGTTAGCGCTAATGAACCCACGCCCGGCGATTCTGGTCTATACACGCGAGGCGACTTTCCGATTGTGGTCAGGCGTTCTCGAGTTGGGATGTTATGACGTGATCGTGGACCCCTTTTCGGACGAAACGTTGCGAGGTGCGGTGTTAGGCGCCGCGAAGAGCTATGAGGAACGGCGACCCAGCGGTTCGCAGCCGGAGTGATTGTCGCCAAGAGTTGTCTTGACTTAGCAGAAGTGACAACAGACCGACAAGCAATCACAGTGAGCTAGCTATTGATCACGTTCTCAGGTTCGCTGAATGCTGCCAATATTTGCGTGTGACTGGAGATACAGATAGTGACGATCCCTTCTCAAGGCTGTGCCGGAGGATCTCAGCTGTGTCCAACCAGTTCTTGCGACATGTCAGTGTGAACAATCGATCTCAACAGGGAGATGAACTATGAATGCAGGAGAAAAGCTTGCGAAAGCCATACTTGCTAACTACGACAATACGTCAAGGAGCAACGCAATAGACATTGATGGCATCGCCACCAATCGGAAGACGAAGGCAGTCCGCTAGCTCACTCCTTTTCGTCTATTTCATAAATGTGAATCTCGACTAATCAGTTTAACGCGAACTGCAAAGGATCTCATCATGCCATATCGCAGTGTAAATCCAGCCACTGGCCAAGTCCTCAAGACATTCACAGAGCACACGGATCAAGAAATGATGGTCGCCTTGGCCAAAGCGGACACTGCGTTCGCTTCCTGGGCAGCACGGCCGATCGAAGAGCGCTCGAAGATCATTGCCCGCGCCGGTCAGCTTCTTCTCGAACAGAAGAACGAACTGGCAAGGCTTGCCACTCTCGAAATGGGAAAGCGCATTGCTGAAAGCCGCGGCGAAGTTGAAGTGAGCGCAGCCATCCTCGGGTACTTCGCAGACAACGCGGCGAGGTTCCTCGCACCTAAGCCCATCAAATCCACGATGGGAGACGCGCATCTGGAATTTTCTCCCTTGGGTGTTCTCCTGAGCATCCAGCCGTGGAACTATCCCTATTACCAATTGTCGCGGTTCGTTGGTCCGCACTTAATGTCCGGCAACGTGATGCTGTTGAAGCACGCGCCGGGTGTGCCCCAGTGTGCAGTCGCCTTTGAACGGATTCTGAAGGAGGCAGGCCTTCCGGACGGGGTCTACACCAATCTCTTTCTGAGCAACGATCAGGCTGGAGCCTTGATCGATGATCCTCGTGTGAAGGGGATCGCTCTTACCGGTTCGGAGCGCGCGGGGGAGGCCTTGGCGTCGAGGGCTGGCAAGAATCTCAAGAAGTCCACAATGGAGCTGGGGGGAAGCGACGCCTTCATTGTCCTCGATGACGCAGACCTGGATCATACCGTTGCCATGGCTATTCGCGGGCGTTTCGATAACAATGGACAAACCTGCATCGGCGCAAAACGATTCATCGTTGTCGAATCGATGCTCGACAAATTCCTGTCGCGGTTCATAGCTGCTGCAAAGGAACTGAAGCTGGGAGACCCGCTCGATGAGAGCGTAACCTTGGGGCCGTTGTCTTCGGAAGCTGCATTGCAACTGATTCTGCGGCAGATCGGTGACGCAACGAGTCACGGAGCCAAAGTGCTCCTTGGTGGGAACCGAGCTGGAACAGTCGGCGCGTTTCTAGAACCAACGATTCTTACCGGGATCTCACCGGAAAATCCTACATATAAGCAGGAATTCTTCGGTCCTGTGGCGCTCGTCTTTCCCGCCAAAGACGAAGCTGAGGCAATCGTGATCGCGAACGATTCGCCGTTTGGCCTCGGGGGGTCGGTCTACTCAACTGATATTGACAGGGCCAAACGCGTTGCCAGTCGTATGGAGACGGGTATGGTCTTCATCAACTATCCGGATGTGAGCTGGCCTGATCTTCCCTTCGGCGGCATCAAGAGGTCTGGATACGGCAAGGAACTCTCCAACTTGGGGCTTGAGGAGTTTGTGAACAAGAAGCTCATCATTGTTCCAATCGCCCGATCCTAAGCTAGGGAAAGCAAGGAATTTTAGGGGTGATCATGAGGATTGCATTTATCGGAATCGGTGCTTTGGGTGGGTACTTTGGTGGCCGGTTAGCCAAAGCTGGGAATGACGTTATCTTCATTGCTCGGGGCGCGATGCTCGAAGCGCTCCGCAAGGACGGCTTGCGCGTAGAGAGTCCGTTGGGCGATTTTGCGCTGCCGAAGGTTCAAGCGACCGGCGATCCCACAGCAGTGGGGCACGTGGACGCCGTCTTCGTTACTACCAAGGCGTGGCAGATGACGGAAGCGGCGCAGCAGATTCGCAGCATGATTGGGCCAGAAACTATTGTCGTCCCTTTGCAAAACGGTGTAGAGGCCTACGACCAACTGGCGGCTGTGCTCGGTTCTGAACATGTACTGGAAGGAATGTGTCACATTCTGGCCATGGTCACTGCGCCGGGTGTCGTCCGGCATGCTGGGGCCAAAGCGTTGATCACCATCGGTGAGCGGAACAATGTGCGGACGCCACGGCTGGAGAAACTTGTGGAATGCCTCTCCAGCGCGGAAATAGATACACGCGTTCCCGATAACATCCAGGTTGCGCTCTGGGAGAAGTTCGAATTCGTTGCTTCATTTGGCGCGGTGGGTGCAATCACAAGGGCGCCGGCCGGCGTGATTCGAAGCCTGCCCGAGACCAGATCGCTGCTTGAGAACGCGGCGCGGGAAATTGTGGGCCTGGCCCGCGCTACCGGCATTCCGGTGCCGAGCGAGTCGGTGGTGGGCACGATGAAATTAGTCGACTCGGCTCCGCCCAATGGCTCGTCATCGATGCAGCGCGATCTGGTCGCTGGTCGTCCTTCGGAACTCGAAGCGCAGAGCGGGTCGGTCGTCCGGTTGGGACGCGCTTGCAATTTTCCCACTCCGGTGCACGAGATCATTTACAACTCACTGCTGCCCGGCGAACTACGTGCTCGTGGCAAGCTGACGTTCTGAACATTAAGACACGGGATCGGGGAGTTGAGCATGAGAATCTATGTAGCACTTCTGACATTGGCCCTGAGCCCGGCAACGAATGTCTAAGGAGAACTGATTGAATGAAAAAGCCTGTCCTGGTGGTCACGTCCCATTTCATCAAGCCGGTCGACGTGCGAATCGACAGCAATTACGAAGTCAGGCGAAAGACCGATGGAACATCATTCACGCATGACGAGCTTCTCGCAGCAGCTGAGGGCGCCGACGCGATGCTCATCACGCCATTCGACAGGCTCGATGCCGAGTTCTTCAAGCGAGTTTCCCCGTCCGTCAAGGTGATCTCAACAAATTCTGTTGGCGTCGATCATATCGACATGCGCGCGGCTGCGGAGTGCAACATTGCGATTGGATACACGCCGGCTGAGGTGACGGATGCGACGGCAGATATTGCTATGCTCTTGCTTCTCGGAGCGAGCCGACGAGCATTCGAAGCACAGGAGTTGGTCAGAAGCGGCGAGTGGACGATTCCACGCGCACAGGCCCTTCTCGGCTGGCAGGTGACGGGCAAGAACCTCGGGATTTTCGGGATGGGGCGTATCGGCCAAGCGATAGCAAAGCGCGCAAGAGGTTTTGGTATGAAGATCCATTACTCCAACATCCACCAGCTGCCGGCAGAGAAGGCCGGAGACGCGATATTTTATGCTAACCCCCTAGAACTAGTGAAAGTGAGCCAGTTCCTTAGTCTGAATGCCCCTGAGACACTGACAACCCACCACTTCCTCAACGCCAAGACGATCGCTCTTCTTCCAGAGCGCGCGATCATTGTGAACACAGCGCGCGGTGCTTTGATCAAGGACGACGACTTGATCGAGGCTCTCAAGAGCGGTAGGGTCGCTGCCGCAGGCCTTGACGTTTACGAAGGAGAACCAAAGCTCAATCCCGGTTACGTGGAACTCAAGAATACGTTCTTGCTGCCCCACATCGGGACGGCAACGGTTGAGAGCCGAAGCAACATGGGTATGGTCGCGCTCGACAACATCGATGCGGTCTTGAATGGGACACCAGCTCCGTCCCTTGCCAAATCTTAGCGTGAACGAGAGTGACCATTGGCTCCTCCTGGAGGAGCCGAGTCAAAGCCCGGCAACCCTAATGGGCCCACATGATTTCGGTCAACCGTAAGGCGCTCGCACAATGCTTTACCCTAGTCGACGCGATGTTTTGATAACACTCGGTGTCCTGGCTACAGGAGCAGCAATCGGGGAACCGGCTCCAGATTTGCATGGGATGACCGTCCCAACAACTTCACAACCAAGCACAGGAGAGATCGAAATGCCTATAATTACAACCAAAGACGGTACACAGATCTTCTACAAGGACTGGGGTCCTAAGGATGCGCAGCCCATCGTATTTCACCACGGTTGGCCCCTGTCGTCAGACGATTGGGACGTGCAGATGCTGTTCTTCCTTGCCAACGGTTATCGCGTTGTCGCGCATGACAGGCGCGGTCACGGCCGCTCCTCCCAGGTGGACACTGGCCACGACATGGACCATTACGCGTCCGACGCCTCGGCTGTAGTCGAGCGTCTCGATCTGAGGAATGCGGTCCATATCGGCCATTCGACGGGCGGTGGCGAGGTGGCGCGCTATGTCGCCAAATACGGCGAACCTCAAGGTCGCGTAGCCAAGGCCGTTCTCATCGCCGCGGTTCCCCCGCTCATGGTCAAAACCGAAGAGAACCCTGGAGGCACTCCGATCGAGGTGTTTGACGGATTTCGCAAGGCGCTGGCCGCGAACCGCGCACAGTTCTTTCTCGATGTCCCTAGCGGTCCGTTTTACGGCTTCAACAGATCCGGCGCGAAGACCTCGCAGGGAATTATCCAGAACTGGTGGCGTCAGGGGATGATGGGCAGCACGCTCGCTCTCTATGAAGGTATCAAGGCTTTCTCGGAGACAGACCAGACGGACGATCTGAACGCAATCTCAGTGCCGACCCTCGTGATGCAAGGCGACGATGATCAGATTGTCCCCTATAAGGACGCTGCGCTGCTGCAGGCGAAGCTGCTCAAGCATGGCACGCTCAAGATCTACCCCGGCTTCTCTCACGGCATGATGACCACGAATGCCGATGTGATCAATGCGGACCTCCTGACATTTATCCGAAGCTAAATTTCTGCGGGGCCGCATTGAGCGGCCCCGCTCCTGCCGGCAGGCGCAACGCTGATTGGGAAGTAGTGGCCAACTGGCCCCGACCTGCGTCCTGGAGGACGAGCGTAAGCAACTCCGTCGCATTTCGTATTCTCTATTCTTTCCATGATGTCGAAAAAGAGAGGCAGCGTGACGGTACGCTGCCTCCTGGCGCTATGGTATTGGCCCATTAGAATCCTGAGACCAACCGTCTCCGCCATGCAAGTGCCTTTGCCGACCTCAGTCTAGAACCCAAAATCTCGTGAGCCGATTGAGCGAGGTCAGCCGCTTGTACGGTTTACTTATGGCGAAGGAAAAGAAATTGCAACTGTGTCTGCAATTGCCAGTCCGTGCCACCAGTTGTTGTTCGAACGTCGTTAAAATACTCCGCCCGAGCGTTGAGCGGCTGACTGCCGATCTTAAAGAGTTTTCCTACGCCGCCACCGACCGGAACGGTCCAGCGCTTATTTCTCTCTGCCGTCCAATCTGCGGTGATGATCGGTGCCGACACCACGTACCACCCGTGCTTGAGGTTGTAAAAAGCGAACGGGTTGATGGTCATTTGATTCTCATGCACGTGGTTGACTCCTGCGAATTCATTGCCGATGAGAGTCCCAGCCAACAAATGGCCACTTCTGAACAACGCAACAGTCGCAGGCCCCCCACCCCACTTGTTTATGCCGAGCGAATGGTCAGTGGCTGTAGGGAGCCACAGTTGCGGCCCCACGCCCCACACAATCTTGCCGGCGTGGACAGGGGACAAGTAAAACTGAGGCTGTATATTGCTAAGACCGTAGTCGACCCCGGCCGTTGCAGAGCGCCTGGGAACAACGACGACGGGTACAATCGTTCGACTAATCACCATCCAGTTCTCCGAAAGCCTGATAGGCACGACGGGCTCAATCAGAAGCTCATTCTCAGCACGGCGAAAAGGGCCCACCCCGTAGAACGTATTGTTCTGAAAGGGCACGCTGATGGCTGCTGCAACCGGATTCTCTGCAGCGTCTTTTGCGGCCGCATCCGATCCTTTCTCGGTGGCAGGTCCAGCCTCGACAGTAGAATGCAGATTCTGGATCCCGTTTGCCGGCGTTTGCGAAGCATTCTCTTGTGCTTGAGTCCCATTCGAGCACAAGAGCGCCAACAGGACCAAACAAGCAGCTAGAAAGGACCGAAAGAAAAACTGTCTCGATGTTGAATTCACGATGAACCTCTCCTCTGTGCCAGTGAGGTTCCGTCTTCCTCATCGAGGCGCGAAATAGCTTCTAATTTTCGAAAGAGACCCAGTTTGAAGAGCCTGGTCCCCACGTGCCATCCTCGTCTTCTAAGCTGCGGTCTTGGAGCCTATATCGCAGGGCGATTGCTTAGAATCGAAAGTCGGCGGCAATTGCGATCGCATTGTTCACCTTGATATTGAGCCCCGGCGCAAGGGCGGCTCCTAAGTGACCCGTGCCAACGTCGAAAGTCCACTTAGAGTCCGGATACCGGGACACTCTTACTGCGTAGATGAGATCTGTCGGAAAATGAGCGCCCGGGACGTATTTGATGTAACGAGGCTCCTGGTTAACTTCCACGGCTGGTGCAACCACGATTTTTCCCTTGATCGGTACCGGAAAGGCGAGACCTCCAAAGGCCCGTGCTTCCCAATCGATGGCATTGCCGCCGTAGCCGTATTTCTGGGCGTTGGTGCCGCGAACTCCGCCAGTGCCCACGAACGCAAACTTCTTTCCGAAAGTGAACAACTCCGTTGTCACACCGTAGATGTCCCCGTTTGTCGCGTTCTTATGTTCAACAAACTGGACAACAAAGGGATCGTTTGTCCGGAGCACGCCTCCGATTGAAACGGCTGGGACGTACTTGTGCTTGTGTGCACCCGCAGGAACGATCTTCGCTTTCACGTTGAAGATGTTCATGCCTTCAAAGTTGAATAGAGGGCTGATGGTGGGGTCACCTCCATCGGTGTGATTGCTGCTGGTGTACCCGAACTCCAGTCGATTGTCGAATCCTTCTTCAACTCCCACATTGATGTAGTCCCCGGCGACTGGGCCAGCATCGACAGCATGAAAGCTTATAGTCGGAGCGCCGAATTGATGATGAGGTGACGGTACCACGTCGGCCTCGGGCTGAAGGAAGATGCCGGACTGGCCGTCCATGGTGAGAGCCTGGCCCAGCGCGCGATGACTGAGGCCTGGCGCCAGGACAGAGAGTACGATCAGTACTGCCTTCCCGGCGCCGTTTGTGGACATTTTCTTGAACATCATTTGTGCCTCGATTGAGTGGACGCTAGTCCACGTCGGGTACCAGCGGCCGGAGTTGATGCGCAACGCGAATCGCGATCACGGTGGGCCCGTCGCCGCTGAGGGCTGTTCTGAAAGCCGCCTTGATTTCTTCCGTAGTGTGGGCGGCCACTCCGGCACAACCAAAAGCCCTGGCGGTTGCGACGATATCAAGTCCGGGCAGATCAAGCGCGGGCACATTGGGGGTTTTTTCAAGTACCGCAAATTCTTTGAGAATCAAGTACTCGTCGTTGCACGGGACAATATAGATGAGCTTGAGTTTTTGCCGAGCGGCTGTATAAAGGCTCTGTACGGAATACTGGAGCGCTCCATCTCCGATGGCAGCGATGACCGGGCGCCCGGTTCTCAGTTTCTTTTGGGCAATCGCAACGCCGACCGCCGCCGGTTCTCCCCATCCGAGTCCGCCACTCGCAAAGGTGTAGTAGGTACCGGGCTCGGTGATTGGCCAGCACTGGGCGAGATCCGCGAAATTTGAAGCTGTCTCATTCACCAGAATGGCGTTCGCGGGTCGCAGCTCGCTCAACGCCGCGAATGCCTCAAGTGCCGTTAATGGACTATTCGGCGGCGATGGAAGCTTTCGTTCGATGTGTGGCGCTGCAGGAGCGGGCCGCGAAGTCACTTCTGGGATTGCATCGTTCAATGCCTCCAGGGCCAGCTTTGCGTCTGACAACAGGCTGTCTCCGACGATAGCGGCGCCCGCATCGTAGGGGTCATTGGTGATTTGCAGGAGGTCAGCGCCTTCGGGAAGGTATTCTCCCGGAACGAAGGGGTAATACCGGAAAACCTGGGCTCCAACCACGATGATCAGGTCGTGGCCGCGAAGCTTCTTGCTCAATGGCCCAATCGCCATCGGCGCCATGCCTCGGAACTGCGGATGAGTTTGGGGGAAGGACGCTTTTTCAGAGAGCGGCGTCATATATACAGGAGCTCTCAAGCGCTCAGCAAACTTGATGCCAGCATCCCATCCGCCTGCGCGCTCGATCTCAGGTCCATAAAGCAACACTGGATTCTTGCTCTTCCGAATTCTTTCGGCGAAATGAGCAAGCCGCTCAGGGTCTGGCGAGTACCGCGAGCTTGCAGTTCGAACGACCGCCTCCCCAAGTGCCGGCTGGTCCCAGTCGTCCAATGGGATCGATACATATACTGGGCCTGCGGGCGGCTGCAAGGCAACCGTATATGCCCTCATGATTGCGCCGGGGACGTCTTGTGCTCTTACCGGTTGATACGCCCACTTTACCCACGGCCGCGGCAGGGTCGTTTCATCGCGGTTCGTAAGAAGTGGGTCGCAGAGGATCATCTCACGTGTCTGTTGACCCGCCGTAATGATGAGAGGCGTTTTATTCTGGAAAGCCGTCATGATGTTGCCCATGCCATGCCCGGTTCCAGCTGAAGTGTGCAGATTCAACAGCGCTGGTTTTCCCGTAGCTTGAGCAAAGCCGTCTGCCATCGCTACTGCAGTTGCTTCCTGCAATCCAAGTACATACTCAAAATCAGAAGGAAAGTTCTTGAGGAAGGGCTGCTCGGTAGATCCTGGGTTTCCAAAAATGGTCGTCAGCCCGAGCTTGCGCAATAGATTGAACGTCGCATCTTGAACGCTTATCATGTTGGGGACGACATCTTGAACGGGTGCCTGAACTTCAGTTTGGTTGTTTTTGCTCATCTCCACTCCTTGTGCAATATCTGCTTTTCAACGCATTGGATCGTCACTATGTGCATCTCCAATCCCACGCAAATATTGGCAGCATTCAGCGAACCTGAAAACGTGATCGATAGCTAGCTCACGGTGATCAGCTAAGAAGCATGCTCCAGAAGCAGCCTTGCTACACTTGACCTGTCAATGGCCCCGTATCAAATTCCGGGATGCGCTCGCGTTTCGTACGTACGCCATGGCTGAGAGCGGTGAGGAAAGACAATGAAGTTGGTCGATTGGATTACAGATTCTCTAAGAGACTTTAAGGCTGCGGCGACTATGCCTATCCTCGCTTTTGCGTACGTCGGTTGCGCCGCGATTGTCGCTCATGGGCAATCATCGCGCTATGTGTACAACGGAGACCTGGAATTCAAGATCGAGCGTGTTCCTTTTAGTCGATTCGGATCGTACATGAGCATTTCCGACTTGAGTCAGTTTCAGGCGGACCACCATCGTGCCAATGGAATTTTCCTGCGGTCGCTTCATGACGGCGGCGTGGAATCATTTCAGATCGAGTTGGTTGACGGTTCGCAACACGTGGCAACCTCGGTCAAAGCAACGCCAACGTTGCTGACGCTATCTGGGGGCGGCGGAACGGTAGAGATTTGCTTTGATGGGCAGGATCGGCTGCGAGTGCATGGCCGCGGTGTTGAGTTTCGCCTGACTGCACAGGAAGGTATGGCAGTTCCATATCCCGAGAAGCGGTGGGAACTGAATACAGACGCGATGAAGTACATGCTGTCGCCGCTGCAAGGCCGCATGGAAGAGGAGGTTCGGAACGGCAGCAGCCCAGATCATGGCGCGGTTTTCACCTTCGGATCTGCGGCGGGAAATGAGGCTTTCGAAGCGGAGATCGATGCATACGAAAGTGCGTGGGATGGACATATAAGCGCAGGCACGTTCGAACAAGTTGAACGAAGAGAGAAGGCGGCCTACATGGACTGGCTCGAGACGATGCCTAGGGTCGATACCGATCTCGGCGCGGGAGCCGAACTGGCCGCCTATGTGAACTGGTCGAGCGTAGTACATCCCAGCGGCAATTTGAAGCGGTCAGCAATGCTGATGTCGAAAAACTGGATGGGGTCGGTGTGGTCATGGGATCAAACGTTCAACGCCATGGCAACTTCAATGAGCAATCCCGCCCTGGCTTGGGACCAATTCATGCTGCCATTCTATGTCCAAAATGCGACGGGCGCATTGCCGGACAAGTGGGATGCAGACTCTATGGTGTGGACATATTCAAAGCCGCCGGTCCACGGATGGGCGCTTGACTGGCTGATGCGACGTGGCAACTTTGGCGATGACAAGCACTTGAAGGAGATTTATGAACCGTTGGAACGATGGACGGAGTGGTACTTCAAGTACCGTGATCTTAATGGCAATGGGCTACCAGAATATCGCCATGGTGACGAATCAGGATGGGATAATTCGACGGCGCTGATAGCCGGTATTCCCGTTGAGTCGCCGGACTTGAGCGCCCATCTTGTACTTCAGATGGAGGCACTCGCGGAAATTGCGGATCGACTAGGTAAACCGGAAGAATCGAAGCGGTGGAAGCAGAGATCGAGCGAACTGCTCGACAGATTATTGAAACGTTTTTGGACAGGGCACGAGTTTGTGGCGTTCCGGGAGACGGATGGCCAGCAAATCAAATCAAAGAGCTTGCTGCTATTGCTGCCTGTGATTCTCGGCCACCGATTGCCGTCGGCTGTTCAGCAGCAGCTAATCGAAGATCTACGCAGCCGTTTGAAAACGTCGCCGTATGGACTTCCTTCGGAGCCACCATCGAGCCCACTCTATCTTGCCGATGGCTATTGGCGTGGTCCCATTTGGGCGCCTGCGACGATGCTCATCGCGGAAGGGCTTGATGACATGGGGGAACATGAACTTGCACATGCACTTCGAAAGAAGTTCTGCTTGATGGCGCAACAATCAGGCATGGCGGAGAACTTTGACGCGCTGTCGGGAGCGGCCTTACGCGACCCTGCATATACCTGGACTTCGAGCGTGTACCTAATCTTCGCAGAACAGCTCGTTAATCACTCGAACGGAATCAATTCCTCTAGGCACTAAGAAACAAGGCTCTTTTATGCAATGAAAGTCTCGGCCGACGGCAACAGTCCAAAGCGCTCATCCAGCTTCAGTTTGGGACTTCCAAGTAGATTAGTGACGACAAACACCGAAGTGTTGACTGATTTCCAGCGGGGGACTTTCCACTTGGACGAAAAGTCAGCTACGCGTCCACATGGTTTCCAGCGCATGCTCAGCTTTGGAATCACTTCTCTCGGCAGCCGGTTCTACGTCAACTTGCCGAAGACACAGATCGATTTGAATAGGTCAATGAATGCGTTGACCAGTTGGCGTCAACTGACGATCCTGCGGCACTTGCAGGGCCGGGCAGTTCTTCGCGGTTTGGCATTCGGTGGAAGCCCGCCGATACGCGACATTCAGTGAGCCGCAAGGAGTCATCTCCTCTCGCCTGGCGAATTTATTAGCCGGGCCCCGGAACCTCGTCCCGCAATTTCCACTTGACATTCAAGTGAAGCGGAGGTCTACTTGGTTACCAAGTGAAGAAGAAGCCCATTCCGATACTGCAAGGCACACTCGACCTGATGATTCTCCGCACCTTGGCCACGATGGGTCCTCAGCACGCGTACGGAATCGCGAGCCGGCTGGAACAGGTTTCAGGAGACCAGTTGAACCTGAACCAGGGCACCATTTATCCGGCCCTTATCCGGCTGGAACAGCATGGATGGACGCACGCCTCCTGGAGCAAGACTGAGAACAACCGCGAAGCAAAGTACTATGCCATCACGAAGGCCGGATTGAAGGGGCTTGAAGAAGAGACCGCGCGCTGGCGTCAGATGTCTGGTGTGGTTGAAAAACTCTTGGCGGAGGAGCAATAGTCATGTCCCGCTCAAGACGAATCCAGTACAGGTTTCGCAATCTTTTCCGCAACAATCGTGCAGAAGAAGAGCTTGGGCGCGAGGTTACGTCGCATCTTGCGCTTCTGGCCGACGATTTCGAACGTCGCGGCATGTCGCCTGAAGAAGCTCAGCTGGCTGCGAAGCGCGCCTATGGCGGCGTGGAACAGGCAAAGCAGGCGCATCGCGACGAGCGATCCTTGCTTTGGGTCGAACAGACAGTACAGGACCTGCATTATGCGCTGCGGATGCTGGCGAAATTGCCGGGGTTTGCTGCAGTGGCAATTCTTACGCTGGCGCTCGGCATCGGCGCTAATACCGCAATCTTCAGCGTGGTCAATGCGGTGATGTTCCGCGCACTGCCAGCAGAGGACCCGCAGCGCCTGGTGATCTTTAGCTGGAGCTCGCATCACGACCCGAAGCTGAGCGGACACAGCGATTATGGCGATTGCGACGACGATAACCGCACGAGAGACTGCTCATTTTCCGTGCCGTTTTATGAGGCTCTGCGCAGCCACACGGCCACATTTTCCGGCGTGGCGGCGTTCGCGGGTCCACGTGAGGTGGGTTTCAGTGGTAACGGACCGGCGACTATCGAGCGCGGCCTGTATGTCTCGGGCGATTACTTCTCAACCGTCGGCGCAAGGACAATCCTGGGGAGGCCGCTGGGCCTTACAGACGATGCGCCGACTGCATCGCCGGTGATTGTGCTGGACTACGGCTACTGGCAGCGCGCCTTTGGCGCCGACCCATCCGCCGTAGGCCGCACTGTCCGCCTCGACAACGTGGATGCCGCCATCGTGGGCGTGGTCGAACCGAGTTTCGCCAGCCTGACTCCGGGCAAGAGCCAAGACTTCTTCATGCCGCTGTCGCTTGCTGAGCGCGTTCGGGGCGAATGGTGGGGGACAGGGGACCGGTTGTCCGATCCGGCAAGCTTTTGGGTCGTGCTGGCTGGCCGGCTCAAGCCAGTAGTTTCGATCGAGCAGGCACAAGCTGAAGCAACGACACTTTTCCACGCGGAGGTGCTGCACGCCGCCAAGCCGATCTTCAGCGAGGACGATGCGTCGGCTCTGCTGCTCTTGCCGGCACACGAGGCCTTGAATGGCGAGAGTAGCCAGCTTGCAGCCATGCTCGAACTCATCATGACGGCGGTGGGGTTTGTCTTGCTCATTGCCTGCACCAATGTAGCTGGCCTGATCCTGGCGCGCTCTGCAAATCGGCAAAAGGAGTTGGCCGTGCGCCAGGCGCTGGGCGCCGGACGCGCGCGGATTGTGCGCCAGCTCTTGACCGAGAGCCTGTTGTTGGCAACTTCTGGCGGTGCACTCGGCATTCTGGTTGCCGTCTGGGGCGTGCACACTCTCACCAGGTTGATGTCCAGCAGCCTCGATCATCCCTTTCCGTTTGTCATTGCCCCAGACTGGCGCGTGCTGGCCTTCACCAGCGGCGTTACGTTCGCCACGGGCATCCTGTGCGGTCTGGCGCCGAGCTTCCGCAGCGCGCACGCCGACCTTACACCTTCGCTCAGGGAGAATTCGTCGTCCACCTCCGGCGGCGCATCGCAGGGCGGCCGCCGTATCCGGCCAGGCGATGCGCTGGTTGTGGCGCAGGTGGCGCTCTCGGTAGTTGTGCTGGTCGGCGCGGGATTGCTGGCGCGTACCCTGCATAATCTGCAAACACTCAATCCGGGTTTTGATACGCAAAACGTTCTGCTCTTCGGCATTCATCCCAGCGTTGCCGGATACAAAGACCGTCAAACGGTTGAGCTCTACCGGCAGTTGCAGGATCGGTTCGAAGCGCTGCCAGGTGTGGTGTCTGCCAGTTATTCCGAGGATGCGCTCTTAAGCGGAGGCTGGTCAGCCAATTCGGTGCACCTCGACGGTGCACCCCCCAAGTCGAATGTCAACGCCGCTACGCTCCGGGTGGGACTGGATTTCTTCCGGACGATGCGCATTCCTGTGCTTGCCGGCCGCGTATTCACGCCCGCCGACTTTGCCTCGGCAGAGACGACGAACGCGGTGGTGACCGCGGCGAAGGAAGCTGCCGCACCCGGTAGCCCAGCGACGCCCGCCAAGCCGCAAACCGAGCCCCAGCCGGCTCCCGAGCCTGTTCTCGTCAATCAAGCGTTTGCCTGGAAATTCTTCCCCAACCAGAATCCAGTGGGCCTCCATATGGGCAACATGCAAAGGGACGATCCGGCAACAGGCCCGCAGCCGGGCTATCTCATCGTCGGCATCGCCGGCGACACCAAATACTCTCGGTTGCGGAGAGATATCATGCCTACCATGTTCTTGCCCCTTGTGGGCAACAGCGCGGACTTCGAGTTACGTTCCTCCGGTGACCCTACCGCATTGGTGAAACAGGTGCGCACCATCGTCTCGCAGGCCGACAACAACCTACCCCTCTTCCATATGCGCACGCAGACCCAGCAGATTGAGCAGGCACTCTATCAGGAGCGGCTCATGTCGCGCCTATCGAGCTTTTTTGCGTGCCTGTCCCTGATACTGGCGTGCATCGGCTTGTATGGATTGCTCTCCTACGAAGTGGCGCTGCGGACCCGTGAGTTGGGTATTCGCATGGCGCTTGGCGCGCAAAGGCGGGAACTGATGCGGCTTGTGGTGCGGCGCGGACTTGTGCTGGCGCTTGCCGGCGCGGTCATCGGCATCTGCGCGGCCATGGCGGTCACCCGTCTCATGGCCACTATTCTCTATAGCGTGCGTCCCTACGACCCGGCCACGTTTGGGGGCGTTTGCATCCTCCTTGTGCTGGTGGCGCTAGGCGCGTGTTCGATCCCCGGCCGGCGAGCCGTGCGCATCAACCCCATGGTCGCGCTGCGCGACGAGTGATGCACGCTGCCAAAATGACTCTTCCTCAATGGATCGATCGACAACTTAACGAAATTGCTTTTTCCATCGAGCATTTGGAGTCGATTCTTCCCGGGTATATTCTGGGTCGCGCGGTCACACCCAAGGGCACATCCAGCGTCGATTTAGGTTCCAAGGAGACTTCGTTTCAGTAAACGACCATGTTGCCTGGAGTATTTGTCGATTTACGCTTTATCGCAATGCGCTCCGCGTCAGTGGAATGCGAGCCACATGGCCCAATAGTCGGCAACTTGGACACTTGCCGGTTTTACGGCCACTTGGATTTCCCTGCACGCCTCTGCTCTGTCACGGCATTCTGGGGAAGATTTGGGAATCCATGGGCACGGAAAGGAACGCAAGGTAACGTCTATGAATACCTTATACGGGGGCGTAGTTCAGCTGGTTAGAAAGCCTGCCTGTGATGCAAGAGGCTGCGGGTTCGAGTCCCGTCGCTCCCGCCAGAATTCCGCCGATATTCTTCATGATGAGCCTTGCGTTTCCAAGAGTTGGCACAAGCGAGAAATCACGAGATGCCAGGGCACAATGTCGTCGATGCCGCATTCGAGCGCGTCCCACCAGAGTTCCGCGGTACCGGACGAAGTGGCCAGCACAATCGGCACACAGATATCAATACTCCTCATCCTTTCGACGAGATCTCTCCAATTACCATCAGCCAGGGCAAGTTCCGTGACCATCACAGTCTTCTCGCGCGCCGAGTTGAGCAAGTCAACCGCCGCTGTGATGCTGCGTGCCCACCGCACAACCAGTCCGTGCGCTTCGATGTCCTGCGCGATGGTGGTTTCCGGGCTCCTGTTGGACACGAAAATCACTGTTCCTGCTCGTCTGTGAGTTTGCATCGATTCTCTAACGCTGCCTGATTCCACGCTAAGCCCTCAGGCCTTCGATTGGGCGTAAGCCGCCGTAAGCTCGCCGTAATACTGCGAAGCTTCGAGGAGCATAATGAATGCGGGAGAGAAGCAAGTGCCAACGCCGCCCTTGTCATCCGGAAGATCTCTCGCCAACTCTGCCGCCGACCCCGTGCCGGCGACGGCGGTTCGCGACCAATTGGCGCGCGTGGTGAAAAGCCCTGGTTTCGTTTCATCAGTCCGGTTATGCCGGTTTCTGACGCACATCGTGAATCGGACAATCGATGGAGATATCGATAGCCTCAAGGAGTTCTCGATTGCAATGGAGGTGTTCGACCGCACCTCGGAGT
Organism: Acidicapsa acidisoli; assembly: GCF_025685625.1. Classification (NCBI taxonomy): domain Bacteria; kingdom Pseudomonadati; phylum Acidobacteriota; class Terriglobia; order Terriglobales; family Acidobacteriaceae; genus Acidicapsa; species Acidicapsa acidisoli. The sequence continues at coordinate 2,000,731 of NZ_JAGSYI010000001.1, read as the reverse complement.
ACGATCCGAATATCGACGCGATTGTTCGGGTCGAGGCTCGCCGTCTCAGAGCGAAGTTGAAGGCCTATTACGAGGAAGGGCAGGGTACGGTTGATCCGGTTCTGATTGGATTGCGGCCGGGCAGTTATGTCCCGGTCTTCCGATGGCTTGACGTCCAGCCGGCAAAGCATCGCGAAGAGATTGGCGCCGCTCCGCCACCTGGCCGTATATGCGTTGCCGTGTTGCCGTTCGTGAACATGAGTCCGGAGCCGGAGCAGGACTATTTTTGCGACGGGATCAGTGAAGAGATCACGAATTCGCTTACGCGGGTATCCGGTTTGAACGTGATTGCGCGGACATCGGCCTTTCACTTCAAGGGCGCCAGCATCGATATCCGGGAAGTAGGGCAGCGTCTCGGCGCGAATCTTGTCATCGAAGGAAGCGTGAGGAAGGCCGGCCAACAGCTGCGAATCACTGCCCAGGCGATTCAGACCGAATCGGGTCATCATCTCTGGTCGGAGACGTTCCGTCGCGAGCTTCAGGACGTGTTTGCGATCCAGGAAGAGATTGCACAATCTGTTGCGGAGCTACTCAGGCTTCACATGCCGGAAGTACCAGGGCCAGTGCGGCCCTCCCCTCCTGATCTTGACGCATATACGAGGTACCTGCGAGCTCGATTTCTGATTCACCAGCAGTCGCCTGAAACGCTGCACGCCGCCCTGGAGCAGCTACGACGGCTCACAGAGACTTATCCCGATTACGCTCTCGCTTACAGCGGCATGGCTGCGGCGAGCGGCCTTCTTGCCCAGTTCGGGATGGTCTCGGGCCGTGATGTGTATCCAGAAGTAAAGGCAAACGCGGAACGCGGTTATGCTCTCGATCCTGAGTCCGGTGACACCTGCACGGTGCTGGGAGCACTTCGTGCCTGGTTTGAGCATCGTTGGGATGAAGCGGACAGACTGTATGACCACGCGCTACAACTACAACCCAGTCACGCCCCGGCGCATATGTTTCGTGCTATGGCTTTGTTGTGCCAGGGAGACATCAGCGCGGCGGAGTCTGGACTTTGCCGCTCGACTGAACTGGACCCGCTCTCGGCCAGCGACTGCGCGCGGATGGCTTATCTTCATTACGTCAAGGGAGACTATCCATCAGCCGAAGAGCATCTCCGGCAGTCTTTTGAACTGGATCGCGACTATCCTGAAGCGAGATTGTATGAAGGACTCCTGCACTTCCAGCAGCAGCGTTACGACGCGGTGATACAGTGTCTATCGACATCTGCCTCACCATTGGATATCGGCCTGCTTGCCGCAGCCCATGCCCGGGAAGGCAACTTATCGCGAGCCGAAGAATGTGTCGAGAGACTTCATCAACTCGCGGGGCGGCAATACGTCACTCCGCTGGCAGAAGGATTCGCTGCAGTCGGGATGGGGGATTTCGATCTGGCGCTTCAGCGCCTGGACGAAGCAATAGACCACAAAACCAACTTCGTGAATCTTCTGGCGATCGAGCCGTTCTTTCATCCTCTGCGCGCTGATCGCAGGTTTGCCAAGCTTCTGAAAAGACTCAATTTGTCGCAGTAACCGGTAGCACAAGCGGTGCCGTAAGTTTCAACCGGCTTACGTAGAGCTTACGAGGCATTACTCCCCCCGCTTCCGCGTTCGAGGCACCATTGCCTCATGAAACGACGCATTCCAACAAGCTGCTTGGCCTTCACCCTGGGGACGCTGGCGCTGCTGGCGCGGGGCCAGAATCTCACACCTCTGCCCTCTCCGCCCACGGTTGAACAGGAGGCGGGACAACAATCAAACCTCCCTGAATTGACTCTCGAACAGGCAGTTGAACAGGCTGTTGCGAACAACAGCAGTCTGAAAGCCGCCAGCCTCGATACACTCCGGGCCGCCGACGATCTGGCTGCGAATAAGACAAGACGCTTTGCGAATACGCAGGTCACTGCGCTCGGCGCTCAACTGGTTACGAAGCCATCGGTTACTTACCCGGCGGGCTCGCTCGGGGTATACAGCGCAACCGGGCCGATCCCGGCGACGAATCAGAAGGTTGAGATCCCGCGAAAACCCGTAGGCATAGTGAATGTCTCGGTTGCCCAGCCGCTTTCGACGCAGTACCAGCTCCATTTGCAATTGAAAGCTCTTGAACTGGGGCTGGAAGGTACGCGCCAGGAGCAGGTAAAAACGCGTCTGGAGGTGGTTGACCAGGTTCGACGTGCTTACTACGCGGTGGTCGAGGCACAGAGCGCTTTGGATAGTCTTCAGGCGTCCCTCCCTTATTACCGGGAATCGCATCGTCTGGCATTCGTGAACCGCGGTAAAGAGACGATTCTCGAATCGGATTTGCTGAACGCCGATGCGCAGCTTTTGAAGATACAGAATGCCATCAGCGATGCGAGCGACAGGGTCGCGTCGGCGAGCGAAAGATTGAACGATCTGATGGGCCGCGACATACACACGCAGTTTCGGGTTGCGGCGATCGGCGATGCAGATACAGATCTCGCCACATCCCAAGCCATGGAAGCCCGCGCTCTTCAAAATCGGCCAGATGTGAAAAAGGCGAAGCTTCAGGTGCAGCAAGCCAATTACGACGCGCGGGCGAAGAAGGCCGAATATATCCCCGACGTGAGCCTGGCATTCAGTTACTACACAACCGCGAACTTCGAGAATGTATTTCCAAGCAACGTCGGGACAGTGGGTATGTCGCTTCGGTGGGAACCGTGGGACTGGGGGCGCAAGCGCCATGAATACGACGAAAAGCGAACCAAGGAAGAGCAGGCCAGGGTTGGCGTCGGCGCTACGGAACGCGCCGTTCTCCTGGAGGTGAGAAATGCGTGCCGGCAATTGGAGAACACCCGCCGGCAACTGACCCTCAGCGATGCAAGCGAACGTGCGTCCCGGCAGAAGCTCAAAGAGTTGCAGGAGAAGGTGAAGCGCGAAGCGGCATTGAGCAGAGATTTGTATCAAGCACAGTCGGATCTGGCGTCCGCGGACAGCCAGCAGCAACAAGCCCTCACCGCGTTCTGGAAGGCCAGAGCCGATCTTAAAAAGGCGATTGGAGAAGAATGATGCGTATCTCAATTGGAATTTTGAGTATTGCCGTGTTTTCAGTTCTCGCAGGCTGCGCAAAGACGCAGAAGGCGGGGCCAGAGCCAGTTCCCGTTGTGGCCGAGATTGTGGCTACGCAGCAGGTCCAGCCCAGTTGGAACTACTCCGGCGAGATTCGTCCGGACACTGAGGTTCAACTGGCCTTCAAGGAACCCGGTTATATCGCCGCTCTGTATCGAGTGAAGGGCGTCGATGGTCGGATGCGTGATGTGCAGGTAGGCGACGAAATACCTTCTGGCGCTACGCTGGCCCGACTGCGCAGCTCCGATTATGAAGCCTCGCTCAACTCTGCGGTCGGCCAGCAGCACTCAGTGCAGGGTACGCTTGATGCTTCGCAAGCGGAACTCAGCCGGGCAACGGCCGACCAGGCAAAGGCGGATCTTGATTTTGAGCGCGCACAAGCGCTCTATGCCGCCAAAGCAATGACTCGCCCGGACTACGATGCTGCGGTGGATCAGCACACGTCGGCGACCGCCAGTGTGGAAGCCGCCGTGCGTCAGATCGAGGCGCGCCGCGGGCAGTTGAGTGCTGCGTCGGCGCAGGCGTTCTCCGCGCGGATCAATCTTGGCGATACCAGCCTGAACGCTCCCATGCCTGGAGTCATTGTCGAAAAGAGTGTGGAACCGGGCAGCCTGGTTGCTGCGGGGACAAGGGCGTTCACGCTCGACGATACGCGCGTCGTGAAGGTGAACTTCGGAGTTCCCGACAACATGCTGGCACACCTCAAACCAGGGGCAGCAGTGCCTTTGCAACTTGATGCATTGCAGGGGCGGACCTTCACCGGGCAAATTACGGGAATCTCCGCCTCCGCCAACCGCGAGTCGCGGGTTTTCAACATCGAGGTTACTCTCCCGAACCGGGATCGCTCGCTCAAGGTAGGCATGATCGCACGCATCCGTATAGAGCAAGCGAATACGCAAATTGTGACTGTAGTACCACTGACCGCCTTGATGACCGCGGAATCCGGTTCGAATAACTATTCGGTCTTCTCTGTAAGGGAGCGCGATGGCAAACAGTTTGCGCAATTGAAGAGTGTGAGGATCGGTGAAACCTTCGGCAAGTCGGTCGTCATCGACGAAGGCCTTACGCCCGGCGAACGAATCGTCGTCAACCGTACTAACCAGCTAAGCAACGGAAGCCTGATCCGGATGGTCAACTAGGAGACGCAGCAATGACACACGCACAGAATGAGCAGTCCACGGATAAGAAACAGAATCTCGCCCGCTTCTTCCTCGAACAGCGACACATCGCGTGGGTCTCTCTCGCGGTTGCACTCTTGTGGGGAACCTACGGGCTATTGAAAATGCCGCAACGGAAGGACCCTGATATTCCAGTGCGCCAGGCGATGATTATCGTGCCCTGGCAGGGAACCTCATCCGAACAGGTCGAGCAGTTGGTGACCAGGAAGATCGAGCAGGCCATTGCTCTGAATCAGTGGGTGACGGAGATCAAGAGCGCCTCCAGGACCGGCTCGGCGATGGTTCAATTCGAGCTGGCGGAAAAGGGAAAATACGACAGGGACAAGGAACTGGACGACGTGAAGATCAGGCTGGATGCTATCCACGATCTTCCGCAGGGCGCCGGCCCGATCTTGTACATCAAGGACTTCGGGGATACGTCCGCATTGATGCTTACGGTAGCGAGTCCGCCGGCCGACCCGGCCCAGGTCGCCTGGATAAGCAAGCTCGTTGAGACACAGATCCGCCAGGTTCGGAGTGGTTTGGATACGCATACTCAGCCGCGACGTTCCATCGTTGTGGTTTTTCCGAAATCTATCGACAGCGACGAAGTCGAGCGCAAGTTGTCTTGGGTGACCCGAGACATGGCAACCCAACATCTGTGTTCCGATGTGCGCGTGCTTTCGGGAGCAGGGTTTACCGGGGTGGACCTGGCGACGAACCTCAGCACTCCTGATCTGCAATCGGCCTTGAGAAAGTTCGCGAATCAGAGCCTGCAAACCGACGAACTTCATCCCGATGCATGGAAACCTGCGATCATCGATGAACCTGCAAACACCACTGCGGCGCTTCAGGCCGTGGCTGGTGACAAGTACACCTATCGCGACCTGGACGATTTTACCGATACCCTTCAACGAAGCCTGAAAACGCTGTCGATCGTGGCGAAGGCAGAACGTTCCGGGGTACTGGACGAGAACGTATTCCTGAATTTCTCACAGCAACGCCTCGCGCAATACAAGCTAAGACCAGCAGATCTTTCCAGCATCCTCGCTGCCCGGAATCTACCGGAGAGCGGCCAAACGCTCAATGCACGCGGACGCACGGTCAGCGTCGACACCACAGGCGAGTTCAAGAGCATCGACGATCTGCGGAATGTTGCGATAGGCACGTCGCCGAACGGAACGCCACTTTACCTGCGGGATCTTGTGGACATCGACAGGGGATACGAGAATCCGCCTTCGTTCCTGAACCGGTATACGCGCCGCGACGAAAACGGCAAATGGATCACGACACGCGCTATTACGCTCTCGGTCCAGATGAAGAAGGGAGAACAGATCGGATCTTTTGGAAAACAGGTGGACGCCAATCTTGCGAGCGTGAGAAAAACATTGCCGGCCGACCTGGTGCTGGCCCGGACCTCAGACCAGCCACTGCAGGTACACGACAGCATCGAGCTCTTCAGCCACAGCTTGATCGAGGCGCTGGTGCTGGTGGTTGTCGTGGCGTTGATTGGCTTCTGGAGCTGGCGGACAGCCATTCTGATTGCGGCGTCGATGCCGATTACGCTGGCGATCACATTTGGGGTCATCAACACGCTCGGAATCGACCTGCAACAGGTTTCGATCGCTTCGCTGATCATCGCGCTGGGATTATTGGTCGATGTACCAGTGGTCTCCGGCGACGCGATTGTGCGCGAACTGGGCGCGGGCCAGCCGAGGTCGGTCGCCGCGTGGTTGGGACCGACGAAGTTGCTTAAGACGATGGCGTTTGCGACAGTCACGAACATCGTCTCCTACCTTCCGTTCCTACTGTTGCCCGGAGATACAGGGAAATTCCTGTACAGTCTGCCTATCGTCATTAGTTGTTCGCTGCTGGCGGCCCTGCTTGTCTCGATGACCTTTGTGCCGCTTATCAGTTCGTTCCTATTGGAAGCCAGGAGCGAAACTCCTATCGCCGAGAGGCGGAAGCACGGGTTTACTGGCTGGTATTTCCGAACGGCGAAGAAGGCCATTGAACACAGGAAGCTGTGCCTGGCGGGTTCGCTGGTCCTGCTGATAGCGGGCGGCGTTGTCTTCTCCAGGCTGAAACCGCAGTTCTTTCCAAAAGACCTTCAATACTTCTCTTACATCGACGTGTGGCTGCCTGAAGACACACCCGCAAGCGCGACCAGCGCCGTTGCTCAGCAGGTGGAATCCATCACCCGCCAAGTAGCGGAAGAGTATGGTAGAAGCCACCCAGAGCACGGACACCCGAAGGATGTTCTGCAATCGATGACCACGTTTGTGGGCGGCGGCGGTCCTCGCTTCTGGAGTAGCGCCACACCTGAGGACAGGCAAACCAACTATGCCCAGGTGATTCTGCGAACCAAAGACAATCATGATACGACGCCTCTGCTTGCCCTATTGCAGCCGGAATTGGACATGCAAATTCCTGGAGCAATCATCGATACGCGGACTCTCGAAACGGGCAAGCCGGTTGGAATTCCGGTTCAGGTCAGAATTTCCGGCGAAGACTTGCCGCGTCTCAGAGCGGAAGCTGAGCAGCTGAAGCAAATCTTTCGCGACATCCCCATCGCCGCCAGAGTTCGAGACGATTGGGGCGAGCCGAGTGCAAGAGAAGTGGTGCAAGTCGATGCGGACCGGGCAAACCTGGCGCACGTCACAAACGCAGATGTCTCCGATTCCGTCGGTGCGGCTCTTCATGGCATTACGGCTGGAGTCTTGAGAGATGGCAACAAGCAGCTTCCGATTGTTGGACGCATGCATATGGAAGAGCGGTCCCAACCCTCTGATCTGCGCAGCCTATACGTCTTCTCGCGGCAAGACACCTCTCCAGTGCCTCTAGATCAGGTGGCGACAACTGCCCTGAGTCCGGTAACGCCAAAAATCCGGCGCTTCGATCAGTACCGCACCATTACCGTGCAGTGCTGGCCCACGCAGGGACACTTACCTTCGGAGGTAATCGCAGCGGCCATGCCAAAGCTCGAAGCATTCCAGAAGCAGCTTCCCGACGGATTTATATTCCGCTTCGCAGGTGAGCAAAAGGAGCAGGTAAGCGGCTTTGCCGACCTCACTACGGTGCTGCTCATTTGCATTAGCGCCATTTACCTGGCGCTCCTCGCACAGTTCAGGCATGCGTTCAAACCCCTCATCGTCTTTGCCGCAATTCCGTACGGCGTTGTCGGTGCAATCTTTTCACTCGCCATTATGGGCCAGCCCTTTGGATTCATGGCATTCCTTGGAATCATCAGCCTCATCGGTGTAATTGTGAGCCACATCATTGTGCTGTTTGAATTTATCGAGGAGCGACGAGAAGAGGGCGAGGAATTGGAGTTGGCCCTGATCGATGCCGGTATCCTTCGTTTGCGCCCTGTGATGATCACGGTTGCAGCCACAGTGATTGCGCTGTTTCCGTTGGCTGCACATGGCGGCCCGCTTTGGGAGCCACTTTGCTATGCGCAGATTGGGGGACTGACGATCGCCACCTTCGTGACGCTTGGGCTCGTTCCCGTCCTCTATTCCTTCGTCGTACTGGATCTGAAATTGATCCGTTGGGAACAAGCGGAGCACCCGGCGTCGGCTGCTTCAGAGAAACCGGCAGAGATGCCCGCAGAATCGGAGGTGCACGCGTGACTGCTATGAACTTTGGGCACATCATTCAATACGCAACATTACTGTCGCTTCTGATGGGAGGTCTCGGCTTGGTTGTCGCTGTCGTGAATCACCGCGAGCAGGTGAAGACGCAGATCTTCCTCGCAATGTCTGCCAAGTATGACGAACTGTTGAAGAACTCTTCGGCGGCATTCTGGCTGAGTGTGCCAGTTGGCACAGAGCTTCCTGAGCGAACCGACGAGTTAATCATCTCGATGTTGCGATTCTGCACCCTGGTTTCGCTAACGCATCTGTTGTATCGTGAACGTCGCATACCAAAACGAATGTGGGAGCTAATGCTCCGTTCCGCGGAACGCAGGTTCCGCAGCCCCTTATTTGTGCGTGAGTGGGAGCATTTGAGGATCGAGTTCGAATCATTTCCGGAATTCGTCGCTCTTGTTACTTCAGTGCACCATATGCCGGCGTATATTGAAAGCCCTGTTGCCGGACCCGTGCGACTCGCACAGAAAGCAGGTCACCAGTCGCCATGCTGACATCCTCGGAGTTGAAGAAGATCCCCGTCTTCGCCTGCTTGAACGACGCGAACCTTATGTGGCTCTCGCAGCAGGCAGCCGATCTTCATCTGGAGCCGGGTGAGTATCTCATTCACGAAGGGGAGACCACCCCTTTTTTTGTCGTGATGGACGGAACCACGGAAGTGCTCAAAGATGTGATGGGGCGTCGAACCGAAGTCTCAGAGCACAAGCCAGGCGATTTCTTCGGCGAATTGGCCATTCTCATGGCAACGGCAGCTCCCGCCTCCGTCCGCGCGAAGACAGCTTGCCACTTGGCACGGCTAGATCCGCAACACCTCCAGGAATTGATCCGACGCTCGCCCGAGTGCAGCGCATTGATCTTACAGACGCTGAATGAGCGCGTACAAGTCGTGCAAAAGTACATGCTGAATCTTCCCTCCAGCCGCGTGCAGATAGTCGGATCGAAGTTTGATGACGACTGCCGGGAGATCCGCACCTTCCTGAGCATGAATCGAATCCCTTATGAGTGGGCCGACCGCGAACGTAGCGCACATCTCGCTCCGACTGACGAGGTCTGCGAGGTTGCTGGCCTATCCGTCGTCGTGGATGGTTCGTTCTGTGTCAGCCATCCTCCTACAGTTCGTAAGGTAGCGGAAGCGCTCGGATTCCAAACATCTCCCCATCGCCAAAGCTATGACGTGGTGATTATTGGCGGCGGCCCAGCGGGACTGGCGGCTGCCGTCTACGGAGCCTCGGAAGGCCTCAGTGTTTTGTTGGTCGAGCGCAGGGCTCCCGGCGGTCAGGCTGGCACATCTTCTCGTATCGAAAATTACCTCGGCTTCCCCAATGGCATCTCAGGAGACGACCTCAGTCAGCGCGCGTTCCGGCAGGCGATTAAGTTTGGAGCCGAAGTGATTCTCACCCGAGAAGCCCAGGAGATCATTCCGCAACCCGATGGCGCCTATACGATTGGACTCGACGGTGGCGACACGGTTGAGACAAAGACCGTCATCCTGGCGACCGGAGTTGATTGGCGCAGACTTGAGGCGGAGGGCGTCGATCGCTTCATCGGACGCGGAGTCTTGTATGGGGCCGCACGCACGGAGGCCCCCACGGTGGCAGGAAAGCGCGTCTTTATCATCGGCGGCGGCAACTCGGCCGGCCAGGCTGCCCTGTTCTTCGCGGATTACGCGAGTTCAGTGACTATGCTGGTCCGCGGCGAAGATCTGAGAAGAAGCATGTCGCAATACTTGATCGATCAGATCGCTCTCGTGCCGGGAATTCAGGTGGAGAAGGAAACTCAAGTGGTCTCTGCAGACGGCACGGACTGTTTGAAAGCAATTGAAACCCGGAGAGCGGGGGAGCCTGTCATCCGGCGGGCTGCAGATGCACTGTTTGTTATGATCGGCGCCGATGCAGTAACCCATTGGTTACCACCTCAACTCCAACGCCAAAACGGCTATGTCCTCACGGGTCGCGAGGTGAGCGACCAGCCAGGTTGGGCGGCAGATCGTACTCCATTTCTGCTGGAAACAAGTCTTCCGGGATTCTTCTGTGTAGGCGACGTTCGCTACAACTCAATCAAACGCGTTTCCAGCAGCGTAGGAGAAGGCAGCATGGCTGTCGCTTTCGTGCATCAATATCTCTCGTGCTGCTAACAGCCGAGCATTCGTTGAATAGCTACAACGCAACGTTCATCGGCTATAGCGTATAGGAGGCTGTCACCTGGACTCGGCGGGATATCATCGCTGGCTTCGACACAGGCATAGTTCTATTTCGAAGAGCTCTCGGCGGGTGGACAGAGGTTTACAAGGCAGAGGTCTGGGATACGATAAAATGCGCTGGAAGGGAAAGTTGTTGCGTTCTGGCGGGTGTCTCCCATATCAATCGCGCTTCATGCTCGGTCACTGCTTCGGGGCCAAGCCGACGCCCGGCGGCGCCATTGGCGGTTACCATACGCATCTCTGAGCTCTGAAAAAACGATCCGCGCAGCGCCTAGTTTCAACTTTCACAGCAGTGGGCAACGATTCCACTTGGGCGAATTTTCGGCTTCTCGCCAACTTGAATTCGAGCTGGCCACCTCATACCGATAAGTCAGTCACATTTGCGCGTAGCCGGTTTTTCGGCCACTTGCCGTAGTTTCTCTCGTCAATTAGAGAAATGAAACTTATCGAATCTTCCGAGGATCGCCGGGTGCGCCCTTAATCGAAGGAGATTATTTTCTCGGTTTGATTGTGATGCGAAAAGGAGTCTTGTGTTCAAATCCAGCCAAGGAATGGTATCAGTGCGCGGTCCAAGCAATTGCATTTACGAAGTACAATTCGACGAAATCAATTGTCAAACACTTCAGCACGGCGCGGTGGGCAGGCTCAAGTGAAAAGTTGCACCGCGCCCTGAGGAACCGACTGCCCATAAGCGCCCGCCATGCGACTCAATGATTGAACGGCTGACGCGAAGCCCCATGCCGGTGCCGTGGGGTTTGGTTGTAAAGAACGGTTCGAATGCCTGTTCCGCGAGCTTCGGCGGAAGTCCTACGCCGGTATCACTCACCGAAACAAGAACCTGCTCTTTTTCAACCCGCTGCGATTTGATGGCAAGCTCTCGTATTCCATCAACGTCTTTCATCGCTTCGATGCTGTTGATGATTAGATTCATCGCGACCTGCTGCAATTGCACGCGATCTCCAACGATCTGAGGAAGATCGGCTGCCAGTTCCGTCCGAACCGATATGTTGTATCGCACTGTCTCGCCGCGCAGGAGGGCGATGGTCTCTCGATTGATCTCGTTTACATCAATAACCTCTCGACTCAGGGCGCTCCGCTCGAATTGTGAGCGGATCCCGGAGACGGAAGCGGCACTGTCGATGGGGTTCGTGCGATGGGCAGAGCGCTTGAGCATCTACATCTTGGCTGGGCCTTGTGCGGGGCGGCGGTACGTCTTCCGTGCGTTTGGCAACTCGTCCAGTTGTTCATGGACGCGGCTGGTTTAGGCCCACGCGTGATCAGTTGCGAGTTGGACCTGAAACCGCAGCACACCGATCTAGAGTTGAACTCCACTCCATAATCAGACTTCAAGAGATCACACGTCGCTACATGCTGGCCCTCGTCCACGAGCGCAATGCCGTCATCAAGCAGATCGCAGAGTCCTCCGAGTGGCAGCACTGGCACTACGAAGCGCCATGACCCTGAGTCCCGATCAAGGTGGGGTCTTTGATGTTTTCCTCGGTCTGGTTCGTCATGGCCTCGGGGGACGACACTACCCGGTACCCTCACACTCCGGCTCTCTTGAGAATTGCTAGGATGCCTTTACGCATTCCAGGCCACCATATCTCAGCTGACTTGTTTTCCTTGCGTAGTTGCGTGGAACGGCCTGGAATCAGCCGACTACCGGAAAGCAGCGCCAAACCTGAGATCAATCCCTATCTCGATCACACCGCGCTTCCCTAGCACATCGCCGTACAATTGCCGATTGAAACTTTGGCGAGTGCAGTCTGACAATGGCATGCGCAGCCCTGTGGGGTATTCATTTCGAGTGAGCAGCCCAGAATTTGATATGAGAATCGTCAAGGCTCGAGATCGGCCATTGTGTTGAGCTAGAGCGGTCCCCTTTGGTCTTACAAAAAAACCCAGAGCGCCAGTGCCTCTCTTGGAAAGAAGAGGGACGCTGGCGCCCTTCTGATCTAAGTTACATTTCACCTATTTTCAAGAAGATAATTTCATCCTTAGTATGCGGCAATGCCGTTAAAACCAGCAAAGATCGGAAGATCGCCGGCCTCACCGATGTTGGTAAGAGCGCCATTTTGTTGAATTGCAAAGCTCCCGATCGTACCGGCACCAGAGTTCAGTGTGTATAGGTACTTCCCGTCCGCACTTACTGCGATGTCCAGGTTTGTAGCGCCTGCAGGATTCTCGCCGACAACCGTTCCCGGGAGTGGAGTCAAAGTGCCATTCGGGCCGATTGCAAATCCGGAGATGGTAGAACTTCCCGCGTTGGATACATAGACCTTTGTTCCGTCGGGGGTTACGACGTTCCAGCAGTTTGCCGCGCCAAGGGTCGGGATGCCTTGACTGATAGAAGCAAGCTTACCAGTGGAGAGAATCGAGTAGGAGGAAATTGCGGAACCATCGGTAGCGCCGGCAGGCCCAGTTTCAGAGACGATGGCCGATCCATTGGGGGCGAAGGTCACTGAGAATGCTCCGGGGTCAGGGCTTGGATTGACGACAATTGGGGCAAGCACGCCGTTCGGCTGAATCTGGAAGACGTCGACATTATTGGCTAAACGCTCCGTAACGGCGAGGAAACGACCATCCGGGCTAATAGCCAAAGACGCGCCGCCGGTGGCGTTGGCGGTGACGAATTTCGTGGAATCTTCGATCTGTGCCAACTGACCGTCAAAGCCCAATCGGAAGCCCACGACGCTTCCGGCCCCTCCTGAGTTTAAAACATAGACCAGGTTGTTATGCTGAGCCACGGCAACCGGTTGACTTCCACCAGAAGCGACCTTATGCAATAACGTCAAGAATGCATGGTGAACGCCGAAGACAGATATGTTTCCGCTGCCGGCGTTGACCGCGAAGAGGAGGGAGTGGTCGTGGCTAAGTGTGAGAGACCCTTGCGACTCGAGGGGATCGTTGACGCCGCCACTTCCACGGCCGTCAGTGTCGAATTCGCCGACATTGGAAAGGGTTCCGTTGGAGGCACGCTCGAAAGCGATGACCTTATTGTGGTCGGCAGCATTCGTCTCGATGAACACAGCTCCGGACTGATTTGATGATTGTGCGGCGCAAAGAATCGGCGATACAGCTCCGATCCCAACTATGGTCAACAACAGACCACGGGTTACTCTGAGCATTTCGACCTCTCGTAAGTGAAATGATATTGTGCACAGCGCCGAGCTATGATGAAAGAAACCTTACCTTTCAACCAGAGTCAGCGGATTGCACACTAGTTGGAGTCTAAGAGTTATAAAAGGTTACACGGTGCTGGCGTGTTTTACATCGATAGAACTGTTTGCACGATAACTGTGCACTCCGTCGAGCGCCCTCCATCCAACGAAAACACGCCTATCGCTGACCAATCAATTGGCACTGCAGTTCCAGGCGCTTCAAACCAGTCGAAGACTAACATCCAAAGTGGTTCAAAAAAAACGGTGCCGAACCCACGTCTGTGCCAAGCGCTCAGCCAGAAGGAGACAGAGAACGTTTGCAAGCCGGGTGGTGCTTTGCTGCTGCAAGTTCGATCCGCTTGCAGGCTATTTTTTGAACACCTGAATCATGAGCTGTTCTTGAACCTGATTCAGTTCTTTCAGTGTCGACTCCAAGACAAGCTGATCTTCGACGGGGCTTTCGCGGAGAATGCTTCTAAGTTGAAAGGAGCTCCGCCGTATAAGTAATTCGGCATCCTTGAGCTTCCTGCTGTCACCAGTCAGCCCAGTGCGAATATTCTCTATATCGCGCTGTGCGAGCTTAAGTGACTCAGAGGTCTGCCCGGGATCATCGGAATCGAACTGCTGGCCGGCTAGGTTCATCAGTTTGTTGACAAGCATGGCATAGAGAAAACATCGGTCTCTTGGCTCCGCTTGATCTGCCTTGACTTGAAGAGAAGCGAGGGCCCTTTGGCTGACACTTTGGCCTGACGCCGCTGCGTGAATGCAACTCAGGGGCAGAACTAACGCGACTACGGCAGCCGTCACACGCCACTTGCTGAGCCGCACAGGCAACTGGCCTTTACGACACCCAACGATTTCCGGCAGGTGTTCAAAGAAGGCCTTATTACTCGGCGTAGATGCACGGTGCATGCGCTTCGGCTGAAGGCTGCTGCCAAGTCGCCGCAGCGCCCGTTTCCAGACGAAGGAGACTGTTCCTATCACCTGACGATCTCCACAGATTGCGAGGAACAAAGCCGTCGCCCTACTCGCAATGTTCCTGAAAATGCCGCCCTGCAAGGAGTCTGCGCCCTGGCGCAATCGAGCCCTCTGCAATGTACCTTCACACTCAATAATCGAAGCGCGGCCAATGAAGGGCGGTTGTCGCTCGCATATGCGGGAATTCAACATTTCTCGTAATGGGATGGTTACCATGCATCCTTCTCTTTCTGCCGGAAGCGTCTCAATTTACAGTTCAGGCATCACATGGCCCGTGCATCGACTCTTTCGACCTCTTGTGTCACCCGCCAATTGAGATTTCAGCTTTTGCGCGGCTCGTGACAAGGTGGTTTTGACCGACGCTTCCGAGATACTTAGCCTCTCGCTCACGGTCCGCAGTTTCAGCCCACGGAAATATCTCAATTCAAATACTGCGCGTTCGCGAACCGTAAGTCTTCGTAAGGCGCGAAGGACATGAACCCCTTCTTCCCGGCGGAACAATTGATGTTCGGGTTGGTAAGCCAGCCTGTTGTCTGGGACTTGATCCAACAGGTTGTACTCCTCCCCATCGGCGCTCATTTCTATCGCGCTCTTCTCTTTGCGCCTTCTACTCTTCCGCAGATGATCAAAGCAAACATTGGTCACAATACGGTAGATCCAGGTTGAAACGGAGCACTCGAAACGGAAGCTGCCCAGCATCCTGTAAATTTTCAGAAATGCCTCTTGATAGATATCTTGGATATCGTTCTTCGACCCAGTAATACGGAACGCAAGTCTTAGTACAGCGCGATCATGGATATTCACCAGCTGTTCAAAAGCAATGTGGTTTCCGCTCTGCGCGTCGCGCATCAATGAGAAATCCCGCGTACGGCCTATCTGCTTCATTACCTTCTCCGATGCGACAACACTTTGAGTCTGGAGTCTGTGTAAACGCTAACGCGACGCCGTCGTGCTCGAAGGCCTTGCTTCGAAGTATCTGAGTTTCCGGTTCATCCCCGGCGTCGCGCTCATGGTGTTAAACTGGCGCTCGACGGCTTTATTCCCTCCACCGGAAACAGTTTGACCGTGGAAGCGCGGCAGGACGAAACTGCGGCCTTCTGGTCAGGAACCAGAGATGAAGCAGTGGACTCGGCGGAACACCTGAGAAGAAATGGTTCCGCTTCGCGCGACTGAAATAAATGTTGCTTGAATAGACCATCGCCGCTGCAGCATCGTTCAGGACGCGGCATTGCACGAACGGACTGGCTAGAATGGCCTCGATCAGGTAGTCGGACACTAGAACAAGAGACGCCGCCCGCAATATCCCTAAGAGCTAAGAGTTTGACTGGGCTCGCACCAGAGACGCAACGAGGAGTTCGAGCTCGGCAGGATTGACGTTGCTGACGGCAAGAATGCAGAGGTCTCGTGTGTTGGCGGAGTCAATCGTGAAACCCGCCTGGGTACTGCGCAGCGCAGTGACAGAGCCGTTTGCTCGCTGGATCAGGAAGATGGAAACCTGGTGCTTGTGAATAGTAAAGAGAAGCAGCGCTGCCGGTTGGCCGTTGAAATAGGTGAGGTCTGCACCTATGAGAGTGGTGTCTGGAGGCAAGGCTGAGCGAAGATTCCGACATCGTGGTGCAGGCGCAAGTCTTCAGGAACCGCACCGGGCTAAACTTTTTCCTTTTTCGCGCAAGATATGAACTAGATGCAGCCACTTTGGCCGCTGCATTTCCTTCTTCTCGCCTCTCTGCTGCCCTTCAATCTCAAGATCCAGTATGAGCTGTGGCACCATGTCGATTCCCGCGCAACGTATCATTGACTGGACCTAGCGATTCTCTTGGCTTAAAAAATGGGCCAGCTTCGTCCCAAATCACAGCTCGTCATCCGCAGTCATCGCGGAGTCCAACGAGACCTCAAACCGCACTTGGCAGTGCGAGCACATATCAGCTGGTTCACTCGATATAGCCCTTGCATGTGCATGCGGAACCCGCAGTTCAAACTATCTCAAGCGCGGACGCTGCGTGCCACCTGGCTGATTGGCCAGTTGACGCGCGTAGCGCTCGCTCATCTTGCGCCCAGATCCAGACCCGCTGCTGTGCTCACCTCGCATCGGTAATTCCTCAGACGCAGCGGGCCAGTTCGAGGCCGATCGTCGCGTAGGCCGTCACAGAGATCTCAAAAAGGTGAGCAACGCCTCTCTCTCCTCGGGCTCCATTTCCCTAAAGTGCCGAGCCGGCTCGTGTGCTTCTTCCTCATGACGCAAGATAGCGTCTGTAAGCGACAGCGATCTCAGGTCGTGCATGAAGCGCGCCTTTGTACGCAAACCCCAGAGTGGCGCGGTTCTCAACTTATTTGCCGTGTCTTGCGGGCCGACTTGGACAATTCCATCTCCGGTCCCGATGTCATGCAACAAGAAGTCGCTGAAAGGATGGATGATCTTGTCACCCAGCGCCTCTGGAACTGTAAACATGCCCCCGTCGATGGCTGTCCCAGCTGGCGCTGTAGTGATGGATTGCACGTGGCAAACGCTGCAACCGATTTGATGAAATAGCTGTTGGCCCCTTAGCGCTGCAGGGGTCGTGGCAAGGGCCGTGTCTCGAGGCGGTACCATGGTGCCACGTATGAACTGAGCAAAGTGATCGATATCGGCCAAGCCGAGGTTATCTGGCTGATCGTTAATGCCCGTCGTGGTATTGAGAACTTGAGTAACCTCCGTGGGGCGTAGTCGATTGGTGATTCCCATCTCATTGAGATAGGCGTCCGCAATAAACGAGAGCAAACTGCTGTGCTGGTCTTTCCAGCCAAAGCGTCCCACGCGGGTCTGCCCAGGAGCTTCAAAGATCGGCGCCTGGACAACCTCACCATGAATTCTACCTTCGCTCAATTGCGCTTGTTGCTCCGCGATCTCGATCAAAGTCTGATCGTCGATGGCTTCGACAAATCCATCCCCCAGAGTGTTGAGGGCGGCGCGCAGGGTGCGAATGTTCTCTGTCGCAGGGATGTGTTCCTGCGCCTGCGGACCAATCGCGCGATCATTGACAATCGACCTGCCGGTAATCGTGTTCTTGCCGTCATTGATAAAGACGGTCGGGTTTACGAAGTTGCCATTTGCATCCTTGTGTCCAACCCGAAGTTCCGTGATCTGGCTGGCTGCCCCACTATTCGGATTCTGATGACAAGTGACACAACTGGTGGCGTTATACACAGGCCCAAGCCCGCCGGCCACCGTCTCATTCTCCTCATAGATCTGCTGATCCAGCGCGAATGTGTCTCCGGCTGGCTCGACAATTCCGTTGCTGATACTGTGTTGTCCGTTGAAACTAGGAGTGTTGAATCCGGCTGGCGCTTCAGTTGCCGACTTCGCTGCGACTCTAACGAATCCTGTGCCTAACGCGATTGATGCCGCGAGAAGGCAAGAACAAAGGAAAACCTTACTCCGAGGGGATATGAGCATGAACCTTCCTCCGAAAAATACCGCAGTCTATGCGGGTGCGAGACATAAGCTGACCGATCCGTTGACCTCGAATGCTGAGAGCTGCGACCTGACGATCGAGAGCCGCGGGCCTAGAGCCACAAGTCCTGTACTCATCCCAACTGGATTGCGCGAGAATTATTCCCACAGCGAAGCAGAAAAATCTTGTAAGTCATCGTGACAGATGATGGCTTGCAGTAAAAACTGCGCTGATGGCAATGGGTCGGCAATTCGAGTGAAAAGCCCGTGGATTGCAGAGAATGGTTGCGAGTCAAGACTCCTGCGGGTTCTAACCTTCTTCAACTGCTCTAGAAATAGATCGAGGGGCGGCTCTTCGCTTCATTATTAGCTCTGCCGATAGCAAGCAAGAACTGCAGGCGAAGAGGATTCCTCTTCGCCTGCGAGTTCGCTGCGTTGCGTTGTTTAGAATTGCGCCTTGAGAGCAAATTGGTACTCTCGTGGAGTGTAGTTGGGATCGGTCTGCGAGATGCCTCCGAAGGCCGGGTTTCCGAAGCTTGCTCCGCTGCTGCCATTTCCGATGTAGAAGTTCGGCGTGTTCGAGATATTGAAGCTCTCTGCTCGGAACTGCAACTTTACACCTTCCTTGACCGCAAAGTCCTTGAAGATGGAGAGGTCGACATGACGGAAATCAGGTCCGAACTGCGAGTTGCGCTGGGTGTTTCCAATCGTTCCGAGTGGTTGAGGGGCGAAGGCCGTAGGATCGAAGAATTCGGCCAGACTCTTATTGTTGACGTGAGGATTCTTGATCTGGTTGGGACGATCCTGACCTCCGCTGTTAAGTGGGGTGGCGCGATTGTTGTAGCCATGCTGCTCGCCATCGCTTTCGAGAGGGTTATCGGCGCCGCTGCCGGTCTCGGTAATGGTGAACGGTTTACCGCTCTGCCATGCAGAGATAGCATTGGCTTGCCATCCGGAGAGAGCAATCTTCTTGACGCCAGTAAAGTTCTTTCCGTACTGCAGCTGATAGTTAAGCGAGAGAGCGAAGCGGTTTTGAATGTCGTTCTCCGCAATGCCGTACTCGATCTGACGGATGTGGTTTGGATCGGCATTGCTCCAACCTTGGTTACCGCCTTGCTGAGAAAAGCCGGTGATGTCACTCAATCCCTTGCCCCACGTATAGTTCGCATCGAAGGCCAGACCCTCGCTAAAGCGGCGCTGGAAAGATGTCTGTAAAGCGTTATAGTTCGAGACACCCTCGCTTTGGATGTAACTCACCCCAGCGAGATTGGGCAACTGATTGTTGAGCGGACGAGCCGACCCAGCGGGATTGGTGATGGGATTGAATGGTGCAGGCTGGTTGATGTTATTGATGGATTCCGGCAGATGCTGGCCAATGTTCCCGACGTAGCCAACCGTGACGACGTTAGCGCCCCACTGTCGTTCAACCTGCAGATTGAACTGCTGAATGAGAGCCGACCTGAATTTGGGAGCTTCGGCTACGAACGACAGAGCGGGGATATTCGCAAGATTAGAAATACTTGGGGCCGAGGGAACAGGCAGCCCCTGGTCAAAGGCCGTTGGCGCGCCTACCACAGTTGCGCAGCTTGGGTTTTGCGAAGCAGGATTGATTCCCTGGTCCTGTTCAATTTGTACGGCTAAGCTGGACTGGCAATTAGGGCTGAACACAGAGGTAAACGGGGCATTCTTCAGATCGGCGTTGGAGGTGTAATTGCCGGGAAAGAAGCTGAGTCCGTAGCCTCCGCGCACAACTGTTAACGGCGTCAGCGACAGCGAGAAACCGAGGCGTGGAGCGAAGTTGGAATAGTCGGTCGGAATGTTAACGTGTCCGTCGACGCCGTTCACGCCAGCGATCTTGAGTGCATCCGTGACATTTGCCGAAGTGGACAAAAGCGCCTGCGGAAAGTCAAAGTTCGAGATACGGTTGTGCGCTTCCGTGAAGGGCGTAAACACGTCGTAGCGAAAACCGCCAATGATCGTGAGCTTCGAGTTGACCTTCCAACTGTCTTGCACAAAGCCGCTCGATTCGTAACTGCGATAGTCGGGCGGGTTCAGGTTGAAGTTGCGCGTATCGTTTTGAAAGGCGCCAACCAGGGTTGATGCTAGCTGGTTGTCCTGCTGTGTCGTCAGATCTGCGTTGCTGTCGGTTACAAGACCGAATCCATATGCTCCGGCTGCGGAGGCGCTTTGCACGTTTCTGGCCTGTCTACGCAGAAAGCTTCCACCAGCCTTGATGTTGTGATTGCCTTTCGTCCAGCTAATTGTACCGGCGTACTGGAAAGTGTTGTCGATATCCTGAAGAGGCACGAACGCGCCATCGCCAAGATCTGAGAAAGGACCTACCGATACTGGGGTCAGAGAGTTTGCGAAGGGACTGAAGGAAGTCTGGATCGCGGGAAAGCCGACCGTCGCATCCGCGCCGGCGCCAAAGTTGAGCGGGAGAGAGAGGTTGTTGATATGAGTGAACGCCGCCCTCAAGTCAAGCAGGAGGCTTGGGGTAAAGATGTGCGTGTAACCCAAGGCATACTGCTGGGCCACATCGGTTGCGGGACCGTCAAAGTCGAACCTGCCTCCGCTAATCTGAAGACCATTCACGGTGCCCAGTCCAGGCGGTGTGAAAGTGGCAATGTTGTTGTACGCAAAGCGTCCGAAGACTAAGTTCCGGTCGTTGAGTTTATGATCGACCCGAGCGTCGTAGGTATTGCTGAACTGCGTCTTGTTGGGGCTGATTGTGAAGTTATTTGTCAATTGGCCAGCCCCGCCAGTGTTAGGCGCTGGAAACAGCTTCAGATAGTTCAATGCGACTGGGTCAATGGCGAGTCCTGCTGTGCCATTCGCTGCCGATAGCAGCGCCTGGGGGCTACCTCCACCAATGCTGTTGATGTCGTTGTACTCCGTTAGCGTAGGCACGGTCTTGACATAAGTAACGCCCGAAACCACCCGCAATCCCTCATAGTCGAAGTAGAAAAAGGTCTTGTCTTTGATCACAGGACCACCGATGCTGCCGCCGAACTGGTTCTGACGCAGTTCGGGCTTGGCTCCGGTCGTCTGGAAGACGTTACGGCCGTCAAAGATATCGTTGCGGAAGAACTCGTAGGCGCTGCCATGGAACTGATTCGTTCCAGAGCGCGTGACGACATTGATCACGCCACCGGCCGTGCGGCCAGCTTCCGGCGCGTAGCTGTTGGTCTGAACCGTGATCTCTTGAATACCTTCGACGTTGGGCTTGACTCCGATCGATCCGATAATACGTTCGTTGTCGTCGATACCGTCGACCACCCAGTTGTTGAGCGTATCGTCCTGTCCGTTGACAGAAATGCCGGCAGCATTGGTGCGCCGGTCGTCAGGCCGGCCACCACTGCTTAGCCCGTTGCCGGGCCCTTCGTTCGCCCCGGGAACAAGCTGCACAAGCTGAACGAAGTTGCGGCCGTTAAGCGGAAGGTCCTGGACAGCCATTGAGGTAACCGTAGAACTCACCGTAGCACTGTCGGCCTGCAGAAGAGGTGTACTTGCAGTGACTTCGACCACAGTGGACGCGGAGCCGAGTTGGAGGCGGACGTCGTCTCGCGCGCGATCCCCTGCTTCAATCGCCAGATCTTTTGTGATTGATACCTGAAAACCGTCGGCTTTGACGGTGACTGAGTAATGGCCGACAGGCAGAAGTGTGAAACTGTAGTCGCCGGAGCCATTAGACTGGGCTGCGCGGGCCTCGTTCGTCCCAAGGTTGATGAGGGTTATATTGGCATTGGGAACGGCTGCGCCTGAGGCATCGCTGACCGTTCCAAGGATATCGGCAGTAGTCAGCTGCGCAAAGACTGGAGAAGTAAGTAAAGCTAAGATCGTCAGACAGAAAATTGACGTCTTAAGTTGTTGAGAGAGTGTTCGCCCGCACTGGCCAAAGCGGAGCATTGCCATTTGTTTTTGACTGCTCATAGTTTCCATCCCGGTTTCACCGTTTGATTGAACGTTGTTGTTTAGGCGTCTTGTAGAACGCCCGAGTCTCAAGGCCTCAGAGCGGCAATGTCAGGTAACCTGTGTCGGCGCAAGGGTACGAGCACAATTACTGCGCACCATTCCTGGGCCTGAATCGATAAATCGCCGTACATGTACCGCCTACAACCGGTCGTTGCCCTTGTCCAAATTGGAACTAGGCATGGACTACCCCGTAGGACTTTGAGTCGACTCCGGGGCTCGTTGTTGGTGATCCATCTGGGGAGACCTCAGCGACATAGGTGCCCGCCTGCCTATGAGTCATGTATAGAAGTAAACTGGGGATGAGTTAGTTTATTCCGAGCAAGCAGATATGGCTCAGATTGGAGTTGAGACATGATTTGTATTCGCTGCGGAGCCGATTCAGGCTTTCACAAATCGTCTCGCTTAATAGCCGTCCGATCCTTAACGCTGCGTCAGTGGAGAAAGTTCGGACGATTTGATTTTTTATAACAATACGAGCGCGAGTGTTGTGCGGACTTCACCGAAGCCGGTAGCGGCGTACCGCAATTTCTTTGCTGCCGCGATCTCCGCAAGAACATTCGCACTGTGATGATCTAGGTCCTCATCCACACTCGGCGTTGACGAGTTGGATGGCGGCCGATAGAACAAGAGGTACCGCCAGCGGAAACACGACACCAGTATGAAATCGAATTTCATACTGGTGTCAGGCTCGGGGCGTTGCCGTTCAGCAATACCCCGACTCTCTGGAACTGATTGCAATTCAAGGCAATCGGTTAGCGATGGGCTGCATCCGCCTCGACAGCCAGAGTGTTGAGCACCGCAAGGAACTTCTTGCTTTGACCGAAGAAAAGTCCGTCGGCCGTGAAGCTGGCGATTGTAGCAACAGCCCCGCCAAACCGATCTGTCAATGGACGAATGATTGAGACATGGGGCAGGTCAGGGCTTATGAATTCACATGGCACCGGGAAGATTAGGCTCGGTTGAACCAGGCTGGCCGGCTTGAGTGGCGGGTTGGCGAAGAAGTCGGGAAAGGTTAAGCCAGAGTCTGTAACCGGCGCCACCGGAGCCTGCACTCCGTTGCCAGCAAAATCGACCCATTCCAGAAAGTGCGCGACTTCATCTCCGCCAATGCCCAGCGTGATCCGCACCACTTCCGGATGCTTCGCCTTCTGATTCATGGCCGCGTATAAACTGGAACCTCCTTGCTCGATGTATCCGAAGTGAAACGCCGCTGTGTTCGCGATCACCTGAATGTGATTGGCGTTGTTGAAGTCCGCGTCCGTGATGGGAATAGCGGTGCGGTTGTTGATTTTGATCGCTTGAGGAAATGTTGCGCCGAAGTCTGGATTGGTTGCGCTGCGATAACGAACAAACCAGCTGGTGTCGACATTGAGGTGCATGAGGTTAGTGAGACGTCCGATGTCCTGCGCTCCCGTTGCCTGACTTCCCTGGAGTATGCGGAACTCATCGAAGTTGACCGGCTCGGCGCCTTTGGACTCGAGGTAGGCATTGAGGAAAGTAGCGTGGCTTACTTCATCCAACGTATTGCTGGTGATGTATTGCGGACCGTCTGAATCGAGGTTTGAGAGCGCAGCCTGATATGGGTTCAACTGTTCATTCGGATCGATTTCGATAGGCGGATTGTCGCCGATACCACCCAATTCCGAATACTGGATCCAAAGGTCCGCTTCAATGAGTTCTGCCGCGGCCAGAAACCGCAGAATGGCGATGTCGCCTGCATCCAGATGACCGTCTTCCCTGCTATCTTGAGCCCGCGCTAGGGTGGCATTTGATAACAAACCGGCGCCAATTGTAGCTGCGCCACCTGCCAGAAGACCGCCCCTCATAAAAGAGCGGCGGTCGACTGAACGCCTGGTGTTGCTTATGGGATTTTCCATACTCGATCTACCTGTCCTGACTCGTGTTTGTCGATGAGCATCTCTGACAAGATTTGCAAATCTCTGACGTCGTAAACTGACGTGCTCCCGATTTATTCCATAAGATTCCGATTTATTCCCTAATCGCCCACGCAAGCACGTTTCGTGTTTATTTTCCCTGGGTTTCTCACGCGTCATTCTGCCAATTCGCAGAGATTTCCGATTGTCCAGGACCGCATGAAGTAAGTACCGTTCTGGATCGGTGCAACTCGTTCGGGGCTCATTTGATGGCCAGACCGATTGGAGATTTGTTGTCATGAACGGCCAATCCTGCTTCGAACCGCAACGGTCCGACGAGATCACGTACGCTTCGCCGACTCACTCACTTCGCTGGGGGACGACAGGCCGGAATTTATTTACTCTACCAATGGCGAGTTCTCAATCTCCCCTCTCAATGGGATCCTCGAGAAAAGGCGCGCTCAGCCACAGCACTCGCCATTGTTTACTCAATAGCACTGCATCTCAAGCAAACAGAACCAACTCCTCCTCCCATAGGGAATCCGAATCCTCACTAGCCGGCACAAGCATGAAGACTTGGGGATAGCTCGGAATGGCTGAGAATGGCCTCGTACGGAGTGGCCGGGCCCCAGAAGGTTCCAGCGTCGTCCGGATTTCTCCAATCGCGTTGGCGCGGCTAAAGTGCCTGAATACGTCATTGGCTGTGTCCTCTACGCGAACTCCCGGCTTGTGCAATTCTCGGACTGCCTTCGCGGCCAGCTTTACAAAGAGATAGCGATTGGAGACATGGAGTGTCGCTCCAAAAATCAGGTCGGATCGCATTGAAACCTCCGGATGAAGCGAATGCAGTTACCTTTACGCTGAAAGACCGAAAGCCATCCGCTCGACGCCCTTCATCAACTCACGGATCGCCGGCTTCAGATAGTTGACAAGGTTCAAGAAGTTCTCGATGAGACAAACCATGGAAAGGGCCGGATTGGAAGTGGCAAATCTCACGCAATCTGCTCCGGTGAACACTGCGCGCCATCCTTACTGGCCCGCGCCACGTAGATGGAACTTGCGGAGATGTGCGGGTGCGGTCCATGAGCGGTGGCGAACGGTATCGAAATCTTGAATAGTGTGCCCCTCGCGCATGTTCCATCGAAGTAAATCTCCCCACCATGTTCGTCGACAATCTTCTTCGCAATAGCGAGACCGAGTCCGCTCCCATTCGTTTTTCCATAGCTGACGAATGGTAGAAAGACGGACTGCCGAATCGCTGCCGGGATACCAGGTCCGTTGTCCCAGACTTCGATTTGCAAACGGGCTCTGTTGCCTGCGGTGTTGACGACGATCTGCCCCGATTCAGGCGAAACTGCCTCGCAAGCATTCAAAACCAAGTTAGCGACCAGCCGTTCGAACCGGCTGGAGTCGAACCACCCCATAGCGATGCCTTGATGGTGATGAGTGATGCTGATTCGGCGAAACTCCTGTCTCACGCTCGTCATTCGGATCGCACGTCTTACGGTCTCAACGATACTTCGCCTGGCAGGCCGGAGAGTGTCCGCGTTCTGGGCGCATGCGACCAGCGACGACACCATCTCATTCATCCGGTCGACCGCCAAACGGATCTCCTGGTAGAGTTCATCTTTTTCCTCTACAGTTAACTTCGATTGTGCGAGAAATTCTGCATTGGCAAGTATGGCAGCCAGAGGAAGACGGAGATCGTGGGAAATGAGCGCGAGACTCCTGGTCAAGGCAGACAGCGGCTCCCGGGACGCATCGCTCCCGTGACCGCTCTGGAACGATCCAGCCGTGAACAACCGTTGCTTGGGCAAAGCTTGCTGCGTCATTTCAATCCTTTCCATCGCGTGCAAAGGCCGAAAACTCAAAGGGAGAAACCTCTTCGCATTTGGGCTTGGACATGCACTCCTTTGTAATGCCGATTTGGTTAAGCCCCGTTCTCGATCTCTTCTGCCGTAAAACGGATGAATGAGCAAAATACAGAAACGGCTATGCAGTTCTTTCGAGAATGGATACCCGCACCGCCATACGAATCGTCCGCCCGTACGAAGTAGGATGAGAGCTGGTTGAGCAAAGCATGCACATCACGGCAGTTGCTCCCTCCTTTCCTGTTAATTCAGAGGTGCGGATTGTCGATAGTGATCCATTTCCGCAGGCTGGAGTGCCTCTCGAATTGCCTTGCGCGCTCTGGCTAATCGGGACATGACCGTGCCTATTGGAATTTCGAGGATTTCCGCAATCTCTTTATAGGCAAGATCTTCTACATCACACAATAAAATCACTTCTCGAGATCTCAGCGGCAGTCGCTCAATTGCGCTTCGGATGGCAGCGATATTGGATCTCTCGATAAAGAGCGATTCGGGACTGATGCACTGAGCGCGCGACAACGGGAGCTCCTCCTCGTTCTTTAACTCGACAGTCATTCGCCGTTCCAGCGTTGAACGTGAACTGAGAAATGTGTTTCTGAGAATGCGAAACATCCACGCCCGAAAGTCGGTGCCGGACTGAAACGAACCGAAATTGCGGAGGGCCTTCAGAAAGGTTTCCTGAACAAGGTCCTCGGCCTCGATCTCGTTTCGTACCAGCCAGCGCGCCAGGTTGTAAACCGAACTCACGAGAGGCATCGCCAATTCCTCAAACTCTGACACCGCTTGGCGCTCGCGCAACTTCGCTGTCCTCGATGGAGTCACCTTCACGCGGTCGAATCCGATTCGTCTCATTTGTTTCTCCCGAATCACGTTGAGCCCGTCGTGACATCCAATCTGGGGTGCACCCGCTCGCCTGGTCAATGTACCGCAACTGTTTTTCGGCTATCCGCGTTCTATCCGGCTAAGTAACCCAGATTGATTGGCTTAGCGCGTGGCCTATCCTCAGCGTCGTGCCACGGCACGGAAATGCTAAAATGCGCGCAAGGTCCTGGCACGGTATGGAGTTGTCGCGACGCACGTCCGGAGCGAGGTTTGGAACCTTTGAGGTTTCGTTCGACTCGGGCGAAATGCGGCGTGCGGGCCTAAGGATCCGAGTACAACAGCAACCGTTGAGGTTGCTGGAGATCCTGCTTGAGCATCCAGGGGAAGTGGTGACCCGGGAGCAACTGCGGAACCGGCTATGGGCCAACGAGAGCTTTGGCGATTTCGATCAGGCGGTCAACATCGCCATTGGCAAGCTCCGCAGCGCCCTCGGAGATTCAGCTGACAATCCCCGCTACATCGAGACGCTTCCAAAACGTGGCTACCGGTTTATCGCCGAAGTGTCGCTTATCGAATGTGACGGTCAGGCCGGCGAGTTTGCAGCCCGGGCCCGTGAATCCACTGCCCAAAAATCTGCTTCCATCGATCTGAATCTGGCCACGCTGACCGCTCACCAGCTTCCAGCTTGGACGGATGTTCCTAAAGGGAGATGGTGGACGGCGCGTCCGATCACATTTGCAGCAATGCTCGGCCTGGGGCTGTCAATTGTGGCCGTATTGGTCGCTCTCTACTGGATCCATCGGCCCTCAGGCATCCGGTCACTGGCCGTGTTACCGCTGGAGAACTTTTCCGGCGACGCTTCGCAGGACTATTTTGCTGATGGCATGACGGATGAGTTAATCACGGATTTGGCTCAGATCAGGGCTTTGCGTGTTGTCTCCCGCACCTCGGTGATGATGTACAAAGGTGCCCGCAAACCGCTCCCCGAGATCGCACGTGAGCTAAATGTCGACGCTGTAGTGGAAGGCTCCGTATTGCGTTCCGGCGACCAGGTTCGGATCACGGCGCAACTGATCCAGGTACCGGCCGACAAACACCTTTGGGCGGATAGTTATCAGGGGAGCATTCGCGACACATTGGCCGTCCAGAATCGTGTAGCGCGTGCTATTGCTGAAGAGATCCGAATCGAAGTCACTCCGCGAGAGCAGGCCGCGCTCAAGAGCGCCAAGACGATCGATCCTCAAGCCTACGAAGCGTATCTCAAAGGGCGTTACTTTTGGAACAAACGGACAGGAGATGGATTGAAGAAGGCCGTCGAATACTTCAACCAGGCCATTGCCAGGGATCCAAATTACGCAGCGGCCTATAGCGGACTGGCCGACACGTACGCTCTCTTGGGAGACTGGGAATATGCGGTGATGACCCCCAAAGAGGCAATGCCCAGAGCTCTCTCCGCGGCGAGAAGAGCCTTGGAACTGGACGACAGCCTTGGCGAAGCACATGCTTCGCTTGCCTTTTGCCTGGAGGGATTCAATTGGGATTTTGCAGCTGCCGACAAAGAATTTCAGCGAGCGATAGATCTCAACCCCGGCTATGCAACCGCCCACCATTGGTATGCGTGGCACTTGAGCCTGATGGGGCGGAACAACGAAGCGATCGCAGAAATGAAGAAGGCCGAAAATCTGGACCCAGTTTCCCCGGTAGTAAACGCCGATCTGGCAGAGCTTCTTCTAATTGCGCAACTTCCGGATGAATCGATGCAGCAAAGCCGGAGGACTATCGAGATGAATCCCGGTTTTGCCTTTGCGCACAATCAATTGGCCCAGGCGTATATACAAAAGCGCATGTTTGGCGAAGCGATTGAAGAACTGCAAGAGGCGATCAAGCTAGCTGGAAACAATCCAATCTTTGTCGCCAATCTTGCTCGCGCCTACGCGGGATCAAACCGGAAGGCAGAGGCCGCGGAACTCCTGAACGGTTTGAAAAAACGCTCGGCTCCGAGTGCTCCACTCTTCGCAGAAATAGCGATGGTCTACGTGGCTCTGGGCGACAAGGTTCAGGCAATGGAATGGCTCGAAAAGGGCTATGAAGAGCGATTTAACCCGGGGGTCCTGGAACGCCCTTGCTTCGACGCACTACGCGCAGATCCGCATTTTCAGGATCTTGCGCGCCGCATCGGTCTTCCCGTAAAGGACGAGAACTCCAACGCGGCTTCGGCTCGTTAAACCCAGGGCGAGCATGCCCACTCAGATCACAAATCCCAAACGCTTCAACTACCAGCACTCTCAAGTCAACCTGTTTCCGCACCCCCGACTAGCCGCTCCGAGGCCAATCGCCTTTTCATTAACAGGACCCCGAGGAGCGGAGTGTCGGCTACGCATTGACATTTGATGTCGCTTCTGCGGTGTGCAACAAGTCCGGCTTAAATTGCAGGAAAGAGATGACGTCCGGCCGAATGTTGGTACAAGGGCTTACGCTGGGGGCTATGTGAGAGAGTCCAGCAATCTACTCGCTTCCGCCTGCAGAAGAAACGCTGTTCCGTAACTTCGCGATGGCTTCCGTGATTTCCGTAGCGGAAACGCGGATGTGATAGACGTCAAATGTCGCTTGAATCGTGCTGAGAAAGTTCTGCTCCCCAGCTTGCTGGAAACTTACCTTGGGCTGATCGCTAGTAGCACTTTCGCTCCCATGATATGCCACAAACACACTGGTACCATTGTCTCTGTTGGTAAGTAACAGTGGTCCGGAGTTATCACTCGTCACTCGACGCACCGTGTATGTGCCTGCGGGGAGCGTCTTTCCATCGACCAAAAACTTGAATGGGAGCTTAACAACGATTGCTTCTTGATTCGCCGCCTTGGCTGTTCCGCTGAGCCCCAGAACGAAAGCGGCCGCAACCAGAATCCTTGCATACTTCTTCATAACTTCTCCTCTGAACGTTTGAGTTCTCGTTGCCGATCAGTGCGGCTGTCTTGCTTTAACTCTCCAAGAGTGGCGCTAAGCATCCTAAGCATCCGTTTCAACAATCATTCTCATATCGTCACTTATGAGAACTAAGCGGGGAGATATTTATTCCAAGGTGCTGAATCCGCGCTGCGGGAAACAGTTCTGGCGTTTCCGCATGATATGAAAACCGGAACGAAGGATTGCTGAACGAGGCTGCGACCAGCAACTACTGACGAAGGCAGCGAATACGATCTCAAAGCGTATGGATTTCCACATACTAATCATTCAGAACGCAGGGAATAAACCTGCTCCCAGTCAGTTTCCACCTTGTAGCCATACCAGAAGTTCCTTCCAACAGGGGGTTCAAACGTGCGTTCTCAGTCAGCGCAAATCAGCGGCCGGCGGCTGCCTGTCTCCTTGCACCTGTTTGCCTATCTCTTTCCGATTGTGTGTTTCACGGCTGGCGCAGGGACAGTACCAGCCTGGGCCGCAACTGCGGCCACGACAACGACTCTGTCGCTGACCTCAGGTGGAAACACGGTAACGACGGTGACCTCAGGAAACGTGGTCACTCTGACGGCAACCGTTATGGCCGGCAGCACTCCGGTCACGCCTGGCCAGGTCAACTTCTGCGATGCGACGGCCAAGTTCTGCACCGACATTCATCTGTTGGGCACGGAGCAGTTGACCGCCAACGGTACGGCGACGCTGAAATTCCGCCCTGGGGTTGGGAGTCACAGCTACAAGGCTGTTCTTGCCGATCTGGCCGCCCTTGGGCCCAGTGCTTCGACCGCATCGTCGCTCACAGTGACGGCTTCGCAGGGCACGGGCCAACTGGCCACAACGACGTACTTCGAAGCCGGTGGGGTCCCAAACATCTTCTCATTGACGGCGACAGTGCCGGGCAACGGAAATACTTTGCCGACGGGCATGGTGTCGTTTGTGGACGCAAGCAACGGGAACGCAGTGCTCGGGACGGCGGCGTTGACGAGTGAAGCAGGTGTCGGCTTCGTAGATTCCTCACTACCACCTGTCGCCTCACAGAACAGCGGCAACACTGTCTTGACCGCTGACTTCAATGGCGACGGAATTCCGGACCTGGTCATACTCGGAAGCGGTATCTCCGTGCTCCTGGGCAACGGGGACGGCACATTCACAGCAGCGCCCAGTCTTTCGGGTGGCTCGCCGGGCGCTATTGCAGTGGGAGATTTCAACGGAGATGGCATTCCCGATCTGGCCGTGGTGCCCTCCTTTGATGAGAGCGAAAGTGCGGTGTTTTTGGGCAACGGGGATGGAACGTTTACCCAGGTGGGTGGGATTTTGGGGACGATCGGCGGTAATTCATTTACTTCCAATGCTATGGCTGCAGCGGACTTCAACGGGGATGGCAAGCCGGATTTGGCCGTGGTTTGCGCCATGAACGGTGACTCTCCGTGCAGCATGCTCCTGATTCTGACCGGTAACGGAGATGGAACCTTTATGCAGGGGTCCAGCATCCCCTTCGCGACCTTCGGCTCCCAATCTGCGATCGTCGTGGGCGACTTCAATGGAGATGGCCAACCGGACTTAGCGGTGACAAACTCCGGCGCGAATGGCGTGAACGTCTTCCTGAATCATGGGGGCAACCTTACTGCGGTGTCAGCAATCCCGGCAACTGGCACCAGCCCCTCGTCGATTGCTGCAGCAGACTTCAACGGAGATGGCAAGCTGGATTTAGCCGTGGCCAACTCCGGCAGCAACAATGTGACGATTCTGCTGGGCAACGGCGATGGAACCTTTACGGCTGCAGCTAGCACGGCAACGGGTACGGCTCCCAATTCCATTGCGGTTGCGGATTTCAATGGAGACAGC
This sequence comes from Acidicapsa acidisoli, assembly GCF_025685625.1. NCBI lineage: Bacteria > Pseudomonadati > Acidobacteriota > Terriglobia > Terriglobales > Acidobacteriaceae > Acidicapsa > Acidicapsa acidisoli. The sequence goes on along the minus strand of NZ_JAGSYI010000001.1, from coordinate 1,969,700 downwards.
GTTCCTGATCTCGCGGTGGCCAACGTCGGCAGCAGCAATGTGACGATTTTGCTGGGCAACGGCGATGGAACTTTTACTGCCGCAGCTAGCCCCGCGGCGGATACCGGCTCAACCTCAGTCTCGGTGGCAGACTTCAATGGAGACGGCAAGGAAGATCTTGTTGTCGCAAACTCCGCGGATAGCTCTGCAACCTCGCTCTTGGCAGAGACAGCGCTGACAATTGCAACGGTGAACAATATTTCCCCCGTAGGCGTAGGCACGCATCTCGTCAAAGCGATCTATTCCGGCGACGTCAACTATGGCGGCAGTACCTCCGTCGATGTGTCCCTAACTGTGGTGCCGCCCGGCCTCACGCTGAGTGCTACTCCAGTTTCCGTCGTGGCTGGCGCCACCGGGACTTCGACTCTCACCATTACCCCCACGAACGGCTTCTCCGGAACTGTGGCCCTGGAGTTGGAATGCGGCGGCGCAAACGATCTGCCTACCTGCTCGTCCATCCCACCGGTGACTATCTCGGGGAGTGCGCCAGTAACCATGGCCTTCAGTATCCAAACACAATCAGGCACACCTCCAGGGAAATACAGAGAGTTAGTGTATGCAGTCGATTCGATCGGATCTGTCGTGGCCAACACCAATACTGCAATAATCGCAGTGACAGTGACCGCTCCCGCGCCACCGGCAGGCCTCACGCTGAGTGGTACTCCAGTTTCAGTCGTAGCTGGCGCCACCGGGACTTCGACCCTCACCATTACCCCCACGAACGGCTTCTCCGGAACTGTGACCCTGAAATGCAACGGCGGCAACTCTCCGGGCGGCGCAAACGACGTGCCCGCCTGCTCGTCCATCCCACCGGTGACCATCTCGGGGGATGCTCCGACGACAACAACGTTCAGTATTCAGACACAACCAGGCACAACCCCTGGGCAATACATGGAGCATGTGGATGCAGTCGATTCGAGCGGGGTTGCCATGGCCAACACCACAGTCGCTGTTACGGTGACCGCTCCCGCTCCAAGCTTTGCGCTAACCAATACGACCATCAGCATCGCCACGCCAGGCGCCAGCGGGACTTCGATGATCACGATCAGCCCCAGCGGCGGCTTTACGGGCTCGGTGGCGCTCTCCTGTACCGTAACTGGTCCAACAACTGCGGTCGATCAGCCCACCTGCTCCGTCGCTGCGCCACCCGCCATCACGGGAACAGCAGCCGTAACGGCGACGCTCACTGTCAACACCACGGCAGCGAGTAGTTCGTCCAACGCGACTGGTCAGGCAGGCTCTGCATTCCCCAACCGTCACAACGGGATGTTGGCGCTTGGTGGAGGCGGCACCCTTGCCGCATTCCTGTTCTTCGGAGTGCCCTCACGCCGTTACCGAACAAAGACCCTGCTTAGTCTGTTGCTGCTCGGTGCGTTCGCCACAACAGTCATGGGTTGCGGCGGAGCACGGAAGGCAGCCAATCCTGTCCCGACGCCAACCGATCCCGGCACGACTGTTGGAAGCTACATGGTTACTGTGACCGGTTCGGGTGGAAATATGACGGCAACGACCGTCGTCACGGTAATGGTGAACTGAACCCACAAACCTAACGTGCTGTCCTACCCGTTTTCGGCGATGTGATCCATCATTTCGCTCTCCCGAGGCGACTATATCGGTACAATTGTGCCCTTTGTGCCTCAGTCTGCCGGCGATACAGACCCCAGAAATCCGGCGTCCAGGCAGCGGAGAGATTGAAGGCTCTGAAGGCGGCTGCTCCACTTGGCAATCTATTTCCAATGGAACTGCCTAGGTCAGCGCCAATACCTGTTCCGCCGACCGACACCGTCGGGAATTGCTGTGAACGAATGATCCTTAACTGTGCCTGCGACTCAAACACGCGTTGAGCCGCAATCCGCACATCGTAGTTGTTTTCGAGTGCTGTCCGGATCAAATCCTGCAATTCCGGCTCATGGAACACCTGCGTCCATTTTTGGTCACCGACGGATTCTTGATCGGCGCTGGATACAGATGCTTCGTCGGCCCCTGCCCATTGTTCGCACTTACCGACGACATGTAGAGCATGTTGTCAACGCCGTTCATTTGCTGCTCGATGTGCGTTGCGACCGCCTGAGCCAGTGTCTTGGCGTCTGCACCTGGATAGGTAGCCTGAACCATGATTTCGGGAGGGACGATGTCGGGATATTGAGAGGTAGGCAGCGACAGCATTGCAACCATACCAACGATCACGGTCAGAATTGCAATGACGATGGCAACAATGGGGCGACGAATGAAGAATTTGGACATTTCCCACCTCGCTCCCGTTGGGCTGGAGGTCTCAATAGCCACCTGCTCGGAGATCTCGCGCACACTGACCGGGGCTCCGTCTCGCAGTTTTTGCACATTGCTGGTGATTACTCTTTGATCGGCGCGTAAGCCGCTCGTGATAGTCCAATCGTTTCCTACTTGAGGGCCGAGGGTGACATTTACGATGTACGCCTTGTTGTCGGGCCCCGCGATATAAACCTGCTTAGTTCCTTGTAGCTCCTGGACTGCCATTTGCGGCACGAGAATGGCGTTTTGGCGTATTTCCGTATCCGCCGTTACCCGCTCAAACTGCCCCGGTCGCAGTACATTGCCTGGATTTGGGAATGAAGCTGCGATGCGAATAGCTCCGGTTTGTTGATTCATTTGGCGATCGACGAATACGATGTGCCCCTTGTGTGGCCAGACCCTGCCGTCTTAGAGCGGTCAGTCAAAGCGAGATAATCCGCGTCGCTACTGCCAAGGGCACGAATGTCTCTTTTGATCTTGGTCTTCAAGCGGTGTTGAGAGGCGACTGCCCTCCGACAACAAATCGATCAAACCTCTAGGAACATGTAGTTTACTTGTGCCCGCGTGACGGATAGCATCGCCCTGTACTGACGCAAATCCTCTCGCTTAGAGAGGGAGGACTAGATGAGAGGCAATGTTAGCGAAGTCCGTGGCCCGATTCCGTCGCTCCATCGAGACGGTTCTCAGGAAGCGTCCATGACGGCATCTGTATGGTTCAGCAAAACACCTTCCGCGCGCTTGGGTGAAGAGAACACCGCAGATCACGGAGGATGTACTCTTAACCACTCCATCGCTTCTGATGATCAGTTGCTTATGAGAGCGCAGTCCGATGACCAACAAGCATTCGTAGAACTGTGTCGCCGACATTCACCGATGGTGAAAAAGAGAAACTTTTCGATTGTTGGAAATCAAGAAGATGCAGAAGACGCGCTGCGGGACACCTTGCTGAGAGCGTATAGGTACTTGGACACATTTCGTCGTACCTGCAGGTTGTCTACTTGGCTCACAAGCATCGGTACGATCACAGCATTGATGATACTGGGTAAGAAAAAGATATGCAGGGAAGGATACATCAATGTCTTGAACGACGAAGGCGGCGCCCGGGACGCGGCGGAGTTCTTGAACCTTTCGCTTGATCCTGAACGACTCCACTCAAGACATCCAATGATTCTCGTCATCAGACAAGAAGTCAAGAAGCTGCGACCCACCCTTCGCTCAATTATTGAGCAGCACTACGGAACTGAGGGTTCGCTGGAGGAATCGGCGAAGGCATTGGACATCTCTGTCGGCGCTGCGAAGTCCCGTTTGATGCGAAGACGCAAGACACTTCGATCGTACTTAAAAAGACACGGCGCCTCTGATTTTCGAGTCTAGTCATACAGTCATACATCGATGCACACAATGAACACGGAAAGAGGTATTCACAGTATGCAGGACAATCCCACGCTGAGTCGAGAACACATCGACAGGATTAGATCGGTGGCTCAACATCGTTCCGTCCGTAGTGGCGAAATACTCTACGAGCCCTCTCATCCTGACGTTCCTCTCTTCGTCGTCCTGGAGGGTACAGTCTCGATCACTAGAGCTGGCGAGGATGAGAAGATTTTAGCCGTTCGTGAACCGGGTCAGTTCACAGGAGAGATGTCGGTAATCTCAGGGAATCGATCGCTGCTTACTGCGCGCGTGACGAATGCGGGCGTTGTACTGGAACTCACTCGGGACAAAGTATTGTCTCTCATGGCCAAGGATACCGAGCTGGGAGAAATCCTCATGGGAGCCTTTGTCGCACGCCGTCTGCTGATGATTCAGCTTGGCGAGGGGAATGTCATTCTGTTCGGCACGAACGGGTCCGCCCGAACTCTAGCAATCCGGGAGTTTCTTACCAGAAATGGGCATCCATTCACGTATGTCGATATCGAAAGCGATAAGAGCGCCAGCGAACTCATGGAGCAGCTTGCCGTTCGAAATAGCGAAATTCCGGTTGTCTATTGCGACAGACGATATGTCCTGAGAAATCCGTCCATCAGCGAACTCGCCGCTTGTCTTGATCTCAACATCAATGTTGACAAAGGGGTCCGCGACATTTTGGTGATCGGAGCCGGGCCGGCAGGCCTTGCTGCGGCAGTGTACGCAGCTTCGGAAGGACTCAAGACTCTGATCATCGAGAAGTCTGCACCTGGGGGGCAGGCAGGATCGAGTTCGAAGATCGAGAACTATCTGGGCTTTCCGACGGGCCTGTCGGGACAGGAACTCGCAAATCGATCCATCGCTCAAGCCCAGAAATTTGGCGCCCAGTTGATGGTAGCCCAAGCAGTCGTGCATATCGACTGCAGCCGACAGCCATACAAAATCGTTCTGGAATCTGGTCTGAAGTTCAATGCGCGCAGCATAGTCATCGCGACAGGTGCTCAATACGCGCGATTGCCCGTTGAGGAGGCAGATGCTTTCGCAGGCAGAGGAATCTATTACAACGCGACACATATGGAAGCACAGCTCTGTGACTCAGAGGAGGTAGCTGTCGTGGGTGGCGGAAATTCCGCCGGGCAAGCCGCCGTCTTTCTCGCCCAAACCTCATCGAAGGTGCATCTTCTGGTGCGCTCGGACCAACTCTCGGAATCAATGTCGCAATACCTGATTGCGAGAATCGATGCGCACACAAAGATTGATGTCCACTATCTGACGCAGATTGTCGGTATGACCGGGGCAGCGCATTTGGAAGGCATCGACTGGAAGGAAGGCTCGTCCGGACTTAAGGTAACCAAGCGCATTCGCCACGTGTTTGTGATGGCAGGTGCCGCGCCCCGCACAGAGTGGCTTGAGGATTCCTTTGTTCTCGACAAAAAGGGCTTTATTGTCACCGGACCCGACCTTGTCGAATATGGCGACTTTCAATGGCCATTGAGTCGCTCTCCGCTGCACCTTGAGACCAGCGTACCGGGAATATTTGCGGTAGGTGATACGCGGGCTGGCAGCATTAAACGGGTTGCGTCAGCGGTCGGCGAGGGCGCAATGGCGGTACATCTCGTTCATCGGTTCCTGGCTGAGAGCACCACGCTGCACAACGGAGCTATGAAATGACATTTCGCTGTCTTCTTCCGGTTATTGCGACGGAATCAGGGCGCACGTCCCGCATGCCCCATCAGGCATACGAAATAAAGCCAACTTCGCCTGGCCAATACAGTTACCAGCAATTTCGGACTTCGGAGAGATCTGAAGCTCGACCAATTGACTGCATTGTCACTTCGCTCTGACATGTATTCGACTTGAAAGGAGAAACACAATGAAAACGATCACAACACACTACATCGATGGGGCATTCGTCGAATCCCACGGCCGGGAAGTCATGGACATCATCAAGCCGACTAACGGTCAGGTAATCGGCCAAGTCACTCTGGGCGACGAGGAAGATAGCGTCACAGATACGAGCCGGTCGCGTCGTCATCAACAACATGACAGATGATCCGCAGGCTCCCTGGGGAGGATTCAAATATTCTGGTGTCGGCCGTGAATATGGCAGATACGTGATCAGTGCCTTTCTTGAACCGCGCGCCATTCTCGCGTAACCTCTGCGGCGTCTAAAACAGATTCATCAAGGAGATGACTTATGAGCAAACACATTACGATCTCGCCGGAAGAAGCCGCAGATCGACTCTCCATCCGGGAACTCGTCGAGGCCTACGCCCATTGTGCCGATCGGCGCGATGCGCGAGGTCAGATGTCTCTTTTCACGACAGACACGCATTTCGTCGTATACATGAACGCGAAAGATCCGACGCCCACACAAGAGCTGCATTCGCGCGAAGCACTCGCTCCTATATTCGCGGACCTGAACAAGTATGACGCGACCACACACTTCGTCGGACAGAGCACAATCGTCACGTTGACGAATGATCGAGCAACCGGTGAGGCCTATTGCCTTGCACACCATGTCACAGTTGACGGGGAGAAGCGACGTTTGATGCTGGCCTCGCTCCGCTACTATGACACCTTCGTGAAGATGGACGACGTGTGGCTGTTTGCGGAGCGTTTGCTCTATGTCGACTGGCTGGAGGAGCGCGCATTATCATAACCCTCGAACTACCAAACGGAGTCGACGAACGCAGTTGCAGTGCCAGGGAGTTGTAGATGAACGTTCGAGCGATCGACCAAAGGCGGCTTGTAATCGTGGGCGCTACAGGAATGGTGGGTGGTTACGCCCTTCGCTATGCGCTCGAACATCCCGCCATCGAATGCGCGACGTCTATTGGGCGCAGGGAACTCGGCATCTCTCACCCCAAGCTGCATGAAGTTGTGCATCAGGACTTCGCTAATTGCTCAGCGCTCGCCCCAGCACTGTCGGGTCAGGACGCAGCGGTCTTTTGCATGGGCACATATACGGGCACCGTGCCAGACGCGCAACTCCGTGCAATAACCGTCGATTACACAATCGAGTTTGCCAGAGTCCTTCGCAGTAGTAGTTCCGACGCGGCGTTCTCATTCCTGAGCGGGAGTGGAGCCGACCCCACCGGCCGAAGTCGAATGACTTTCGCTCGTTATAAGGGGGAGGCAGAGAATGCATTACTGGCCTCGGGGTTCCCGCGGATTTACGTCTTCAGGCCCGCCTACATCTACCCCGTGGAGCCGCGAAAAGAACCGAATTTTAGCTATCGTTTCATGCGAAAAATCTACCCGGTATTTCGGGCCATGTTTCCCAATCAGGTTATCAGGGCCGATGACTTGGCCAGAGCCATGGTCGATGTCGTGGTTGGCGGGATGGGAGTCGCTCCCAGCATGATTTTCGAGAATCGTGACATCCGAGCTCTGATACAGTCGCGTGATCCGCAGCGGGATGCCCCAGCGAAAGGGCGCAAATGACACAGCACCGTGCCCGAAAGCAGCCCAGCGGAGCACATGACGCCTTGAATCTTCGGGGTGCTGAGCGAACGGATGCGCTTGAGAAGGCCAATGAAGAGTTGAAAGCGGCGCAGGCAGAGTTGCAAAGACGATGGCAGTACCTGGCGGAGGCTCAGAGACTCAGTCATTCGGGAACTTTCGGATGGAAAGTCGATAGTGGCGAACTGCTTTGGTCCGACGAGACTTACAGAATTTGGGGCTTGACACGAGAAACGAATCCCACACTCGATCTGGTGTTCGACAGAATTCACCCCGATGATCGAGAGCGCTTGCGACGTCTCAGTGATCTCGCCGTGAAGGATGGGATGGATCTGGACGACGAGCACCGACTTCAAATGCCCGACGGTGTCATCAAGTATGTCCACGTGGTTGCCCATGCAGGAAGTGATAGTTCCGGCAACCGCGAATACATAGGCGTAGTTTCCGATATAACGGAACGTAAACGCGCTGAAGAAGAGCGACAGGCTCTATCTCGAGACTTAAAAGAGAGTAACGCCAGACTTGAGGAAGCACAACGAGTCGCACATGTTGGCCACTGGGAGTGGGATCTTGAGACAGGTGACGTCATCTGGTCTGACGAGACCTATCGCATCTTTGGACTGGTACCACAGGTGAGTTCCTTTGACATGGCTAGAGTGGGCGAAATGATCCATCCCGATGATCGTGAGGCTGTATTTCGGACAGCTGAGGAGTCTATTCGTTCCGGGACTCGCGCCGACTGTGAGCATAGACTCCTGCGTCCCGATGGAGAAGTGCGAATCGTGCACAGCCTGGGCGATTTGAAGACGGACGCATTGGGAAAGCCATATCAGATGTTCGGTACAACCCAGGACATCACTGAGCGCAAACGCGCGGAGCAAACCCTACAGCGAACGCAGTTGTATCTGAGGGAGGCAGAGCGTCTCGCTCACATGGGAAGCTGGGCGTCCGGCGATTTAGGAGTTCATTGGTCCGAAGATCTAAATATCTATTGGTCTGATGAGGTATATAAGATTTTCGGGATTGATCCGAAAAACGGAGCTCCGAAGCTTCGGCAGGTTTTGGCTACGATCCATCCCCAGGACCGAGCCTCATTGGCTGAAACAATGAAGAACATGCATGAGCGGCATTGCGGCTGCGATGTCACGAACCGAATCGTTCGGCCAGATGGAGAGATACGATACGTTCGCTGCGTTGGTATTCCGGTCGTAGAAAGCGGAGTTTTTCAGGGATTTCACGGCACGATAATGGACGTCACCGAGCATGAGTTATTGACACAGGAACTGCGACAGGAGCGAACTTATCTCGCGGAAGGGCAAAGGCTCACCCATGCTGGCAGTTGGACCAGCAATTTGGTTACGCGGCAGGTATTCCATTCATCCGAAGAGAACAACCGCATCTACGGATTCGACGTCAGTGAATACCCAAATCCATTCGATCTCCATTACAGTTCAATTCTTGCCGAAGACGAACTGGCTCTCAGAACACAACTTGAGAGCGCGATCCGCGCCGGAACGGATTTCGACGTCGAATACAGGATTCGGCGCGCGGACGGAGAAATCAGGTTTCTGCGTGGCATCGGACATCACAACCCCTCTGACTCGCTTGGCGAGTACTTTGGCATCACTATGGATATAACCTACCAAAAGCATAGAGAGGAGGAACGCGAGGCTCTATCGAACGCACTTCAGCAAAGTAACGCGAGGCTTGAAGAAGCTCAAAGATTGGCGCACATAGGGCACTACCAGTGGAATCTTATCGAGAATCAGGTCATGTATTCCGAAGAGCTTTGTCGTATCTGGGGGATACCTCCGGCGAAAGGCGCTTTTGACATGGCAAGGATTTATGAAAGGATTCATCCTGAAGATCGAGAATCCGTTGCTCGCGAAGCGGCGGAAGCCATTCGTAGTCGGACACACGCCAAGTCAGAACATCGGATCGTTCTTCCTGACGGTGAAGTGCGCTTTATCCTGGGCCTCGGCACCGTAAAGAGAGATGCGTCCGGGCAAGCCTTTGAGATGTTTGGCACCGGTCAGGACATTACCGAACGTAAACTCGCAGAACAAGCTCTCCGGCGAAGTCAGTTCTACCAAAGCGAAGGTGAACATCTTGCTCACATGGGGAGTTGGGCATCGAGAGATTTGGGTATTCGCTGGTCCGAAGATTTAAATATCTATTGGTCCGACGAGGTCTACAAAATTTACGGACTTGATCCGAAAAGTGAACCTCCGACCCTCCAGCAGTATTTGGCTTCTATCCATCCCCAAGACCGAGCCTCCATGGCCGAAACAATAAAGATGATGCATGAGCAGCGCCGCGGCTGCGATGTAACAAAGCGAATAACCCGGCCAGACGGAGAGATACGATACGTACGCTGTGTCGGTATTCCAGTAGTTGAAGACGAAGTTTTTCAGGGATTTCACGGCACTACGATAGATGTTACAGCGCAGGAGCTATTGACTCAGGAGTTGCGCCGGGAGCAGGCGTACCTGGCTGAAGCGCAAAGCCTGACGCACGCCGGCAGTTGGGCCTGCAATCTGCTCACACGGACAATATTCCACTCATCGGACGAAAACGCGCGCATCTACGGTTTCGATCCCAGCCAAGGCCCGCTACCTTTTGACCTCTTTTACAGAACGATTCTTCCGGAAGACGAACGACTAGTCAGTGCAAAGCTTGAGAATGCAATTAGCGCAGGGGCGGACTATGACGTCGAGTTTCGGATTCGCCGGACGGATGGTTCTATCAGATATTTGCGCGGTATCGGACATCACAACCCCACACAGGAAATCGGCGAATACTTTGGCATCACAATGGACATAACGGACCGAAAGCGCGCCGAGGAGGAGCGCGAAAGATTGCGTCAGTTGGAAGCTGATCTCGCTCACATCAATCGCGTCAACATGATGGGGGAACTGGCCGCCGCTCTGGCACACGAAATCAAGCAACCTCTCGCCGCGTCCATCACAAGCGCAAATGCTCTTCTGCGGTGGTTGGCACATGATCCCCCCGACCTGGAAAGAGCAAGAGCAGCAGCAGACAGGATTGAGCAGGACGCCAATCGTGCGGCGGATGTTATCAATAGTCTGCAGTCCTTCTACAGAACGGGGACACCTCCAAAGCGCCAGATCGTTAACATGAAGGAAATAATCGCGGAGATGACCATTCTGCTCCGTGACGAAGCTGATCGGCGCTCCATAACGATACAAGCCGAGCTTGAACCCGATACGCCAGAAATCATGGCAGACCGGGTACAACTTCAACAGGTGTTTATGAACCTCATGCTGAACGCGATCGAGGCGATGAAAGATGGCAGAGGCGAGTTGATGATCCGATCGCGTTCGGATCCTGAAGGTAGTTTGGTCGTTTCCATTAGCGATACCGGCATAGGACTGCAGATGCAGTACACCGAGCAGATTTTTGCCCCCTTTCATACGACCAAATCGCAAGGGACGGGTATGGGGCTAACCATTACTCGTTCTATCGTGGAGTCTTACGGAGGGCGCGTGTGGGCCACTAGGAACAAGGGCGCGGGCGCTACCTTTCACTTCACGCTTCCCGGAAAAGTCGAGGAGTCCACATGAAACCTGCGATGGTTCCTACCGTATTCATAATCGACGATGATCATGGTATGCGTCAGGCCATACAAGATCTCGTGGAGTCGGTTGGTCTGTGTGCAGAGTCGTTTGCAACTGGCCAGGACTTTCTAAACAGGAAGCGACCCGTTGATCAGAGCTGCTTGGTCCTTGATGTGAGGTTGCCCCAAATAAGCGGACTCGATTTTCAGCGACTTCTAGATGAGATGGGTTTGCAGATACCCATCATATTTATAACGGCGCACGGAGACATACCAATGTCTGTCAGGGCGTTGAAGTATGGAATTCGCGGCTTCTCTCTAGAAGGAGATTGACGAGCTCAGTTGAGGCGGCTCATACAAACAGCGTCCAAGAAGGCGCTCACAGCTAACCTTAGATCCCTCGAAAAATTACATCTAATCGTGCGACGAGACCTGAGCAGCTCAGTTCTTCATGTGGAATATGAAATTGCTGAACTCGCATGTGCACCACTTGCGGCGCTGGTCGACCAGCTTTCGCAGTTTTATAAATACTTCACGGCCAGCGCAAACTACTAGGACAACATGACACCACCTCAGTTTCGACCGATAGAGTGCGATCTCGGGCTCCTCCTCGCCATCGTAGATTAGTCGGATCAGGTCTCTGCATCAACGACTTCTCAAGGGTGTATCGCCGCGGACGCCCTCCACTACACTAGGAACATGACGATCAAGAGATTGGACCACGTCGGCGTTGTCGTCGAAGACCTTGCAGCCGCTATCGCTTTTTTCACTGTGCTCGGCATGACGATTGAAGGCGAGATGCCCGTCGAGGGCTCGTGGGTGGACCGCGTCAACGGACTCGAAGGTGTTCAAGTCGACATCGCTATGATGCGGACTCCAGATGGGCACGGACGGCTTGAGCTGACGAAGTTTCGCAATCCAAAACTGGTCGAGATCGAACCGGCGATCGCACCGCCGAACACGTTGGGTCTCCGGAGCGTCATGTTTACGGTCGAAAGCGCGAGGCCGGTTAACTTTTGCTGATGCAGTGGTATGAGGAAGGCACGGGTGTCCACTGTCAGAGACAGTGGACTGCGAGACGCGGTCTATTTGACCGGGCGTGAGCCTGCGATGAGGATATCCACCAGTCTCCTGGCGCTTTGTTGCCAATCGGCGCCGGAGCCCACATGCGATGCGCCGATCAGCGCTCGAAGCAGGTCGAATGCATCGAGATCTCTGCGCAGATCGCCACTCTTCTTAGCTCGCCTGACCAGCTCATCGATCGCGCCCTGGATCGTGGTGCGTGAACCTTCATAGAGCCTGGACGGGCCTCCGACTACGCTATTGAGAGCGGGCGCAATGATGTGTTTTGCCGCGATGTAGTCGACCAGCAGCAGCATCCAGGCTCGAAGCGCTTCGAGCGGAGACATGGTTTCGGCGAAGCGGGCAGCGGCAGCAGCAAGTTTCTCCACTTCATTCCGGTAAACACCTTCGATCAGCTCATCCCGCGTAGGGAAATGGCGATACAGAGTACCTGCTCCAACGCCCGCCTGCTTCGCGATTTCGTCCAGACTGGCATTGGCGCCTTGTCGGGTAAAGGCTGCCTTTGCGACTTCAAGGATACGCTCGCGGTTGCGCAGCGCGTCTATGCGCGGTTTTCGGGCGGTCGTGGAAGGTTTCTTCATCATCTCCAAAAATTCTTGCAACCGGAGGACATCTCCGGTTATCTACTCATTCGGAGGCTGTCTCCGTTTTGGTTGAGACTGCATCCTTTGGTCAATCTTAGCTGGAATGAGATCAAGGAGGCACAAATGCGTGTATTCGTTACTGGCGCTACCGGATTCATCGGTTCCGCAATCGTGAAAGAACTCGTCGGTGCGGGCCACCACGTCCTTGGAATGGCGCGGTCGGACGCGGGCGCAAAATCGCTTGAGGCCGCGGGCGTCGAGGCGCATCGAGGCGATCTGGAGGACCTGGAAAGCCTGCGCAGCGGAGCAGCTGCGTCTGATGCGGTCATCCACACAGCCTTCGTCCACGACTGGTCGAGGTTCGCGAAAAGCTGCGAGATGGACAAGCGCGCCATCGAGACCATCGGCGCCGTGCTTCAGGGCTCCAGCCGTCCGTTCATCATCAGCTCTGGAGTTGGAGTGGCTCAGGGCCGTGCCGCCACCGAGGACGATCCGCCGCTATCTTCCCCATCCCTTCCTCGTGTATCCGAGGTGACGGCCGTCGCACTGACGGAGCGCGGAGTCCATGCCTCGGTAATGCGGTTGCCGCAGGTGCACGATACCGTAAAGCAGGGCCTCATCACTCCGCTGATTGCGGTGGCGCGCGCAAAGGGAGTCTCGGCGTATATCGGCGATGGTCACAACCGGTGGCCTGCCGCGCATGTGTCGGATGTCGCCCGGCTCTACCGGCTCGCGTTGGAGAAAGGCACAGCAGGAGCCCGGTACCACGCTGTCGCCGAAGAGGGTGTTGCTCTCAAAGACATCGCCACCGCTATCGGCCGCGGCCTGAATGTGCCCGTCATTTCCATTCCGCAGGAACAGGCCCAGGAACATTTCGGCTTCTTCGGGTTCTTCGCAGGGAGGGACGCCCACATCTCCAGTGCACAGACTCGCGCAAAGCTCGGATGGAACCCCACCGGCCCCTCGCTTCTGACCGATCTCGGGAACATGCGCTATTCCGAGGCTTGAACATAACCCCACAATCACGGAGGAATCGACATGAAAAAGACATGGTTCATCACCGGCGCCTCGCGCGGATTCGGCCGCATCTGGGCCGAGTCTGCTCTTAAACGCGGTGATCGGGTCACAGCGACCGCCCGCAAACTGGCAGACGTCGCCGATCTCTCGGAACGTTTCGGCGATGCGGTGCTGCCTCTCGCTCTCGACGTCACCGACTCCGCGCAGGTGCAGCAAGTGGTTCATCGGGCATACGCGCACTTCGGCAGGCTCGACATCCTTGTCAACAACGCCGGTGCAAGTTTGTTCGCGGCAACAGAGGAAGCGAGCGACGAGCAGATCCGCGGTCTCTTCGATGCAAACTACCTGGGCATGGTCCGAGTACTCCGAGCGGCTCTGCCTTTGCTGCGGAAACAAGGGAGCGGTCACATTCTCGGTGTCTCGAGCGGGCTTGGGATAACGGCATTGCCGCTCATCGGCTTCTATTGCGCCACCAAATGGGCGGTCGAAGCCCTCCACGAATCCCTCGCGCAGGAGGTGAAGGCGTTCGGGTTGAAGGTCACACTCGTTGAACCCGGAGCCTACGCAACCGACTTTGGAAAGTCCTCACAGATCGCGGATGTTCTGGAGCCATACGCGGAGTTCCGGAAGCAGTTTCTTACCCGCCTGGCCGAGGTTGAACGCGGCGATCCAGAGGCGACGGCAGAAGCAATCCTCAAGCTCGTGGACGCGGAAAATCCGCCGCTGCGATTGGGGTTAGGCACTTCGATTCTGCCCAGGGCTCGCGCTGCGTATGCGGAGCGGCTGGAGACGTGGGAAGCGTGGGAGGACGTGTCAAATGCGGCAATGGGGGAGCCGAAGGAATCGATGAAAGCGTGGATCGAGCAACTGGTCCATGGAACTGCGGACCAGGCATAAGAATGGGATCTATACCTTTCACTAAGGACAAGAAGAGGAAAGGCTCAAAGCAGGAGAGTTCTGGCGTGAATCCGCCATCTTCGAACAAGCCGGAGGAAAACCGATCGATCGGGAGTCAGCACACGTTCTCATACAGAACATTGCCGACCGGGATCAAAGTCTCTTAAAGGCCTTATCGGAAGACTGGGATAGAGGGCGCTCTGCGCATTCCGCTGCAAAAGTTGCACCGCTCTTTGGGTTCTCGCCGAAGGATCAATTGCTCTTTCAGTGGTAGAAAGCCGCAGATTTTTCGACCAGCCTCACCCTTCATCCGGATCGTTTCTACCTGCTGCTGAAGGCTAACGGATCTGCTTGAGCGGGATAGCTGAAAAATGAGCGAGTGGGCGCGGGATTCCGACTGGAGTATCACGGTCCTATCCCGCGCGATCGTCTGCTAACTCTTGAACGTGGCAAAAACGGTTGAAGGCGATGACTTCGAAGGCGTGATCGTCGGTTGCCGGGTAATCGCGATGACCTCGCCGACGCCTCGGGAGCCTTGGATTCACTTTCAGTTGGACCCAAAATCCATTCGGAACGATGCCACGCCTTCGAAAAACCTTGCTGCTAGCTAATATATCGAGATCAATTTCGCCCCTAGCTCTATAACTGATTGCATGTGAAAGAGTTACAGATACTTACGCGACCATTGCTGACGTGTGGGTTCTCTGCCGGGCGGCAACCTTACCGCATATCAGGCCTCGCACGATCGAAGCCCTGGGGTGAAGGCGATTGACGCAGCGCGTCCGGGTGCGAATTTCGCTCGTTTTTCAGGTCGCCTGGCAGAAAGTAATTAAATTATTTGCCGGGCGCCGCAAACTCGGTTTAATCTGCTTTCGCTTCTTCCTGAGTGGTTAAGAACTACTTCTCTTCAGTTGCACGATGCAAGACAAGCTGGAGGTCCGGGTTTATGCGCGCACGAAGCATTGCCGTTCTTGGCCCCGCATATTCTGTCTTTCCTGTTTTCATCGCAACGATTGCTGCGCTCAGTGTGCCCCTGAGCACCCAGCAGGCGGATCCCCCAGCTATTTCTGCCGCAGCACTGCTGCCCTTTGCCGGACTACAGAGATATTGAGTCAGAATTGCGAATCAATGAAGGAGACTCCAAAATGACGCAACGCAAAATGATGAGGCCCATCATCCGGTCCGTGCTTGCCCTCTTCGTGCTTGGGTTTTCCCACGCTCTTTTGGGACAGGCGGTGAATGGCACGCTGCTCGGTACGGTCACCGACTCGGCGGGAAACGTAGTAACCAATGCCCAAGTCACGATTGTTCTAACTGGTCAGAGTGCCCAATATGCAACGGTCACCAATGGAAGCGGGGACTATACCGAACCCGATCTTCCTTCCGGGACCTACGCGGTCACGGTTGTCGCACAAGGCTTCAAAAAAGAAACCCGCGAGAACATCGCCCTGGCGACAAACACAACGACGCGCGTCGATGTAGCCCTGGTCCCGGGCAGCATGACGGAAACGATAGAAGTCACGACCGCCCCTCCTGAACTCCAGACCGACCGTGCCGATATCTCAAACACGATCGAGCAAGGCGAGATCAGCAGTCTTCCCCTAAGTAGCGGCAACAGCTTTCAATCCCTACTGAATACAGTGCCGGGCATGGCGCCGATCGTCTTCAACAACTCGCAGTTCTACAACGCCAACAACGATCTATCCACAAACTCGAATGGCCAGTCCTCTTACGTCAATCTGTACCAGATTGAGGGTATCGATGACGACCAGCGTACTGGCATCCACATCATCCTCGTTCCCCCCGCAGCCTCTATTCAGAATGTGGACATCACGACGAACAACTTCGACGCGGAGTTCGGGCGCGCAGTGGGAACCGTAGTCAACGTGACGCTCAAGTCAGGGACAAACTCGTTTCATGGGTCGGCCTTCCAGAACATGGAAAACAACGGCGTCAATGCTCGCAACTTCTTCGCAGCCGGACCTAATGGACGTCTTGTCTACAATTACACGGGCGGCTCGCTGGGCGGCCCAATTCTCAAGAATAAGCTGTTCATCTTCGGCGATTTTCTCCGCACCTCTGATCACGAATCTACGACGACAATCGCGACCATTCCGTTCTATAACGTGACCAACGGCTTTTACAACCTGAGCGAATATTCGGGCCAGGTTTACGATCCGAATACTGGAGATACGGCAGATTGCGTCGGCAGCACAGCGAACAACAACTGCGGGACCGGTCGTACACCGTTTGCCGGCAACTTGATTCCAACTACCAATCCCGGCATAAGCAAAGTGGGCTTAACCGTTCTTCAGGACCTGGATGCCCTCGCCAGAAATCCCAAAACGAATCTCTCGTCAGCCCCATACATCGCTGGCGCAACGACGAACAATTTTTCGTCGAACCTTCCATTCAGCAAAGACGCCATCAGCTATGACATCAAGTCGGATTTCGCGATATCTGCCAAGGACCATTTGAGCGGCCGTTTCAGTCACCAGAATACGACTACGAATCAAGCGCCGCTCTTCGGTTCGTTCCTCGGAGGCCCCGGAGGCGCGGGAGGATTTGAAGCGACTGGAATTGCAGCAGCCTATAGCACCGGCTTCAACTACGATCATGTCTTCTCGCCAACCCTGTTTACCGAAGCACGCGCGGGTCTGGCCCATCTGCGTAACTCGGCGACGCAGACAGATTATGGAAAGGATGATGCGACGACGCTTGGTATCCCCGGCAACGGCCCCAATGGAACCGACAACACTCCCACGAGCAGCGGGCAAGTCGCCTTCTCGGCGAACGTCTTCTCGTCCCCGTTAATCGGCTATTCGGCGTCATTGCCCTGGCTGCGCGCCGAGTCCAATATCGACTTTGCCAATAACTGGACGAAGATTATCGGCAACCACACTTTGAAAGCAGGTGCTGACATCCGCCGCGTGCGCGACGATCTTCTGCAGGGAAACAATAATGCAGCTGCAGGACAGTTCTATTTTCAGGAAAACACGACTTCCGCGCCGAACGCGACCGCATTCAATGGCAGCGTCACCGGTGAGGCCAACGACATGGCCAGTATGCTGTTCGACGTTCCCTATAAAGTTGGCCAGGACACCAACAGCACCTTCCCTTGCTATCGACAAACGTGGCTCTTCTTTTTTGTCTCCGATAAGTGGCAGGTTGGTCCAAAGCTCACTCTGGATCTCGGTCTGCGCTACGAACTGTACCCACCGGCCACGCCGCGTAAGTCGGGCGGCTTCGTCAACTATGATCCCACCAATAATTCACTGGTTATCGCTGGCGAAGACGGCAACTCTTCCAATCTCGGGATGAAGACCGACTATACAAATTTTGCGCCTCGGCTGGGATTGTCCTATCGTTTCACAGAGAAAACTGTTGTTCGCGCCGGATTTGGCATTAGCTATGTTCCGTTTGTGGACAATAGCTACGCCTATAACTACCCGATCAAGACAAGCACCGGCTACACGAACACACCAACCTATGGACCAGCCCTCAACCCTGTAGGTGGTGTGATCAATTTTGTGACTGGCATACCTGCAACCCCGACAGTGACTTTTCCATCCAACGGAGCTCTCGTGGAAAGCGCGGCCAACGGGACCATCGGACTGTCGAATCTTCTTATTCCCAAAAACTTCAAGAATGCCTATGTGGACTCGTGGAACTTTGCGGTCGAGCAGGCTCTGCCCAAGAACATGTCGCTGCAAGTCGCGTATGTTGCCAATCACGGTACGCGGATCGACATCGCGCAGAACATCAACCAGCCGACGATCTATGGCCAGAGCGGCTCATACGATCCTTTCAAAATCGCCTTTGGAAAAACTGCATCGGTCACAGAATATTTCGTCGGCTTCTCCAGCAACTATGAGTCGCTGCAAACCCAACTCACTCGCCGCTTCACCAATGGCCTGGCATTCAACTCCGCATTTACCTGGGGCAAGGCGCAGGGTTACCAGACCGGGGCGCAGGATGGAAACTTGTTATATTGGAGCGGAAACTTGCGCCGTAACTATAATCTGCTTGACTTCGACCGCAAGAGAAACTTCGAGCAGACGGTTACCTACGAGTTGCCTGCAGGACATGGTCACCGCTTCTTCAGTTCCGGCGTCGCCGCCTACACTCTGGGCGGGTGGAAGACTTCGGCAACCATCGGAATGCTCTCTGGTCTTCCTTTTACGATATCGACAACCAGTGCGACCCCGGGAACAACCCAGACGGTCAATCAAACTGGGCCTTACAAGGTCACTCATAGTGTGAGTCGAGCGGCCAACACCGCCTGGTTCGATCCGACCTCATTTGTGGCGCCCCCCGCCTGCGTAGCATATTCGGCCAGCAATCCCAATCCATGCGTAGTCGGGAACACACAGCGCAACCAGTTCCGTGGCCCCGGATACTTCTCAAACAACGTTTCACTCTTCAAGAGCTTCCCAATTTTCCACGAGTCTTCGTTCGAAGCCCGCTTCGATGCCTTCAACATGACCAATACTCCGGCTTTCGGCCAGCCAAACGGAACTCTTGGATCAAACCTTGGCAAGATCACCGGTACCCTGGGCAGCGGCGTGGGCAATGTCAACGGCGTCGGTAGTTCTCGTGTGCTCGAGGCCTCGGTGAAGATAAACTTCTGAGCCTAACCGGAGCACAATGCCAAAACCAGACGGCTCTTTTTGCCGCTGGATGTTGGCAACGGAGTTGGAAGCGGCCGGTCGTTTACAGAATCGGTAAAGGTCGCGTTTTAAAAGTCGAGTTGCTTTGCAATCGTTGAGGCCATCTCGCAAGGGATGGCCTCAACGGGTACAGGGACTTGAAGGAAGCCGCTCGGGCTGAGGCTATGTCCTTTGAGTGGGGCTGAGCGGGTGACCACTCTGCTTGACCTCACAGACGAGAAGGTAGTCTTGTTATCCCAGACGGACGCGAGCGAGAATGTCGATCCCCATATCTTTGTCAGAAGGCTCAATAGCCATCGACTTCACCGTCAAACTTTGGGACTCGAAGGAGGAGTTCTTCCAGCAACAGGGCAGCACGGAGGTCGTTTCTACGTTTGGAGTGAATTTAGATCCAGCGGCGCATCTGCGATACACAACGGTCCACGGAGGCAAGTCATCGGGCAGCATCCGCCAATGGCAGCCGGTCTTGGCAATATAGTGCAACCCCGTTGAACGCCGCGCGCAGTAGATACTCCCACTGCTCTGCATCCTCACGACAAAGCGCCAGATACGACGCTATAAACGCCACTCTTCATCGCTCACATCACTCGGATAGCTGCGCCTGTTACGATTCCCTATCTTGTTATCGTTCTATACGCTGCTGAACTTTCGCTATTCTGCGGATATCAAAGGGACAAAGTTAATAACGGCCTCTAGTGAATCTTCGCGATCGCAGCTTCTTCCTTAACGGCCACATCCTTTGGAATAGGAAGGTATCCCAACGCGGCGGCCTGTCGCTGGGCTGGGCCCGCCATCCAGTGCAGAAAACCCGTGAGCGCATTCCGTTTGGCGTCGTCTGCAATATGCGTCGGAACAACTATCCAGGTAAAAGAGCTGATCGGGTAGACGCCCGCACCCGGTGAATCCACGATAGAGACTTTGAAGTCACCACTGAGTTTTACGGAGTGACTTACAGCTGCAGCGATACTTTCAAGGCTGGCTGCGACGAACTCTCCGTCTCGATTTCGAACTCTACCGTAGCTAAGGTGATTCTGTAGAGCGTAAATGAATTCGACATACCCAATTGCGCCATTCTGCTCCTTTACCAGTTTAGATACCCCGTCGTTCCCGCTTGCCTCGCGGCCTATCGGCCATTTAGGAGCCAGGCTCGCACCGACCTGGGTCTTCCATTCAGAACTGGTCTTTGAAAGATAGTCCGTCCAGGCATAACTGGTACCGCTGCCGTCCGCGCGATGAACGACAACGATATTGAGATCCGGAAGGCGAAGGCCGCGATTGGCGCGGGTCAAAATCGGGTCGTTCCACTTCGTGATCTTCCCCTGATAGATACCAGCCAGCGCCTCCGGAGTGAATGCGATATCGCCGGAAAGTCCGGGCAGATTTACGACAGGTACGACCGCACCTACGACCGATGGAAAAAACAAATACTTTTCGTCGTCACCTGGAGAGAGTTCGTGAATCACCTCCGGGCTGTCTGATGCGCCGAAATCAACGCTGTTTGCCAGCAGGCTGCGAACTCCAGCCGCCGACCCGATCGGTTCGTATGTGATATCGAGAGCGGGATTTTCGCGCCGGTAGCTAGTGAACCATTTCTGATAGACGGGAAAAGGGAAGGTAGCGCCGGCGCCTTTCAAGGTAGTCGTGGGTTGCGGTAGAGGGGTAGTGCGGGATGGCGCGTCGCCTTGCCGCAGGGCGTCGGCCAGTTTCTTCGCAATCAGGGTCGAGAGATCTTTCAATATGTCTCCCGAAGCTGCTGGAGGTGTTGCCAGGTATGACCACAGCGTTTGGCCGTTCCTGTCTCTCAGCTCAATCGAGAGGAAGCCGGTATAGATTGGTGTCCCGTTAGGCGCCACCTTGCCCAACTGCGGGTTGTGACTGCGGTATCCCTTGATCCAAACTTCGCCGCCACCACCCAGGATTACATCCGCACTCGATTCGTCTCCAGCTAGCGAGACCGAATTCAGTTTACGGAGCTCGGCGATCACATCCTCACGAAACTTCTCAGAACCTTCCTTGGTAACAAACGGCTCAACGTAAATCCGGCGTGTGCTGTGATCGACGGGGGCCATCTGCGCAACAAGTGCGGACCCAAACATCGAGCAGCACAACGCAAAACACGCGATCATCCGGAACCGGGAGACGTTCATCATAGGGATTATCCTCCAACTCAATGGAAACCAGTGCGATCTACTTATGCCCGAATAACTCTACTCCGAATACGACTCGCCATTGTGCCGCTCCGAAGTTTTGCACGAGAGCATGCCCGACGCCCAGCTTTATCCGCAAATTCCGCTCCGTCCCGGTATGTTCCAAGCGTCCTGTCAGAAGAGCCTCCGTGCCCGTCTCCCCGCTGAAAAACTGGTGAAAAGCTGTTTCTCCGAATATCTCAGGACCCGCAATCACTGCCCAGCCATTCTGCCCGGCAAACTTGCGCCCGCCGCTTATGCCGTACAGGAACTCATTCCCGTTTGGACTCCCGGGGTCGGGAGCATCATTGAGCGGACGAACATGAATCCCGAGCTGCCCCGCATAGCTGTAAGGTCCGGCATCTCCGGCAGCTAGAAACCGAAACATTCCGCGATATCTGGCATCGGTCACGTAATCGGCGCGACTTCCGGAAGGAATGATGACTTGTGCACCTGCTCCGAGACGAAGCAAGCTACCCGGCTCTCCAAACAAGCGAGCGTCGACGCCGATACGAGGGTCGGACACGGTGTCGGGATTGATCCCCAGGCTTACCGACGGTGCAGTGAACTGATACTCACCAAGCGTTCCGCTCGTTCCAGTGACCAAAAGGGGCATGGGAAAGTCAACGTAAGCTCGAAAGCGATCATGGGTGACGGCGCCGCCGATGTCGACGAATGCCTCCTCCGACACAACCGCAAGCTTCTGCCTGCCATCCGGGCCTGTGATGACCAGCGGGTTTCTTGCGTAGCCGGATGTAAGAGAGATTGCGCCACCGAGCCGGCCACTGATGTCGAGGTCATCCATGATGAACCAACCGCCGCCGGGAGCGGACTGATAGAAGCGCTCGACCGCGAAACCAGACGGTTGTTGCTGCGCATCCGCAAGCGAAGGCCGGAGGCTGAAGAGCGCCAGTCCAGCCAGCAAAGCGTAGACACAGCCGAGATTTGGTTTAGAACTCGCCATGGACTCTCACCGTAAAGACATTGACGGGGCCGCGAGCGGCGTTAAAGCCGGGATTCGTGATGTGCTGGTAATCGCCAGTCAGCCAATAAACCTTGCCCAAGTTGGCGCTATAGAACAAATCCAAAGATTTTTCCGCGGCTGCTGTGATGGCGCCGTCACCAACAAATCCGTCGATGCCTCCCATGCCGAGGTATTTCGCATGAATATCTGAGATCCATCCAAAGTTGCCGCCAATGCCCATGACATCTTTGGATCGCGACCATGCGGACCCCTTCGCCAGCACTCCTACTGTCGCAGAACGGTCCGTCGATGTGTAGGCGTACACTTCGGTCTTTCCGTCGGAGTACATTCCGCGGCCGAAGACGCCGATGTCGTGTCCAATGTACTGCTCAGCAAACGCGCCGATGCCCTCTTTCACGTTCGGTTTTCGTGCCCAGCAAAGGTCCGGGGCACCGGCGTTCTGTGATCCGTAATTGAATCCGGTGCAGGTAGTAGCATTTTTTGGGGGGTCTGCCTCAAACGCAGCTATCGCGTCACTGAAGCGTCCCATATTTTCGCGATTGCGGTAGGCAAGCAGGCGAACCATGCCTTCCTGTTCGTGAATTGTGTGCTTGTGCTCCACTTCCACCTGGTCCCCGTAATACTTGAGAAGCCGGAAGTCAACGGGAAGTTGATTGGGCTGCTTCGGGGGCGTGATGCGTCCGTAGCGCACTGCCCAGTCATCCCAATGGAATTCTCCGACGCCTCCGTACGAGTAACCGCGTGCGTCGGATGCAAAGTCATAGGCAGCGTAGGTCATAAATCCCAGACCGAGGAAGCCCTGGCGGGGATCGACGTCAAAAGCGTTCGTGTCGAAGAAATCCAGAATCGTAAAATTGCCTGCGACAAAGACGAGTCTTCTGCTGTCGTAATGGGTTCCCAATTGGAGAGGGCCTGACTCCTCCACTTCGCTCTTGCCGCCGAGTCCAATCGTCTGCTTGAGAAAAAGCCGAGACCGATAGACCTGAGGGACAGTCGCGCCGCCCTTTTGCAATTCGAAATTCTGGATTGCTCCGCCCAACCCCCTGAGTTGCGACAGCGGCTGCTCCGAAATGACTTCTGGAACCAGATAGGCTTCCCCGCCCTTCCAAAGCCGCAGGCCGAGATAAAGTGTCGCTGTTCCGGTGAAGCTCCTCTCGGCTGTGGGAAGGAGCGAATTGATGCTGCCGTTCAAGTTGGTATAGGGAGCATAGAACGAAGGCTTCCAGCTTGAGATATAAGTGAACTGTCCATACGCATTCCAGCTTTCATTCTCAATGTCGTGCAGGCCCTTGTCTGTCAGCAGCTGCATGAGGCTCCCTTCGTCCTCGGGACGAGGCGCGGGGGTGCCATTTTGCGCGCTGGCTAGAGATGGTGCGAGCAAAGAACCAATCACCATCAGCACGATGGATCTTGTGATCGTGAGTACCCACACTAGATTCGCTTGCCCAAGGCTACTCGCAGAAACGGCGCAGTTATTTCTGCTGGAGGCTGCTGCGCGCCGCTCGCGACTGTTTACATACGGCATCCCGGGAAGGGTCGACGACCTGAGTTGCATCCAGCCTCCGCGCGGGAATGAGGGTAACCCCCTAGAGAATAATTGACAGAGTCGTAACAAAGATCAATCGTTCTTTAATTCTTAATTTAGACAGAGATACGTCACCCCAGTATCCAAACACAGTCGCGAGGTCAACACCTGATCGAGACTGTCTCGAAGGTTGACGTCATAGACACCGATCTCAATAGAGACCGTTCCTTTGACGCCAGAGCCGATGGGGCAGAAGGTATGTGAATCCAGCAAAGCCCTCCCACCGAGTGGAGCTGCCGGTGAAGCCGTGATCGAAGCCGGCGTCAACTACCAGATTCTTTCGTACCGGATACGACGCAGCCCAAAGATTTCCGACGGCATACCCGTGAGTCAATGGTTGCCCAAAGTGCCACACCTCACCTGAGACAGTAAACCGGCCAACCGGATGAGAGATCGAGAGCGTTTGTGCAAACTGTGCTTGCCGCACTTTCGTTGTGTCGTCCTGCTGCTCCATCACGAGGCCATTCATGTCGAAATGGAAACCTCCCAAATCATCGCTCAGAAGTATTGTCGCGCTTTGCACGAAAGTGCCAAGATCAAGTTCCGGAGCCGGGCTCGCATAAAGTCGCCGTAGATATTGAGCAGAGATCGTTGGCCGCTCGTCTTTACCTGACAAAATCACCGCCTGCATGCCGGCGAAGACTTCACCCGGCCTATCGCCCGAGACGGCCGCACCGGTGCTGTGCGTGAACGGCTCGAACAGCGCCAGAAATTGTGCCCTGCTATCGACAGACAGCTTGGTCACCTGTTCGATTCCGAGGCGTCTTGAGAATTCGGGGGACTTCGCAGCGAATAGACCGCCATTCTCAAATTGCAGGTAGCCGGCTGGGGTTAGTGTAGCCGGGGTCGAGACTGTGGGCCTGGCAGGGTTTGCATCTGGCACCGCCGAAGTATCGGTCTGGGCGAAGAGGATTATTGGAAGAAAAAAGGACAAGGCTCCCACCAAAGCTGAACGATAAACGCTTTTCAAGTGCTGTCTCCATAGGGGCAAAGTGAATTCATGCCATGCGTACTGCTGTTGTGCGCGGATTCCGAATAGAGAGAACTAGCTTCTTCGCAGCTTCGCCAGTCGATCTTCCTCATCCGGTTCTGCATGGACAAGGAACTTCCGCAACTCGTGGGCATAGCGGAGTTTACGAACGGCTAGAATGAGCCATTCTCAGGATGCGCAGGGCGGGACAGATCAGATGCGAAGAGGAAGATCGCACATACCTGATGAGGGATCAGGCGGGGACACGGCATAGGAAGCCGTCACCATCCTGAATAGCAGAATGGGAGACTTCGAGTCGGGATGTTGAAATACGATCCATAACCATCGCCGCAGGGTGAGCAAAATCGTCACATCCTGCTTGCCGAGCTGCATCAGCAGCATCACCAGGCACAAGATCATCATTGTGGAGAGAAGGCCAAACTCGAAATCTTGACCGCCGTGGAAGAAGTTGTCGAATTGCCAGTAATATTCAGTCCACGGCATGACAGCAATCAGCAGAACGGAGAGTCCAATAAGGACACCACCCATGGCGCGGGCTTCGATGGTCTCGACCCCGAACGTTCGGCGCGCGCTGGTTGTCCGCTTCAATCATTCCTCTCGATCTTCCTTGATTCTACCCGCTTTGGATCGAGTTGAGAGTGAAGGGCAGATCGCTTAAAAGATTGCTGCCGAAGCCTTGGAAGTTATCCCATCAACCCATGATTTGGCACTCTCTTGACGTGCAACGGACGAAGGTGTCTAGTTTTGCTGTGCTACCTCTTCCAAGGTTTTGCCTGATTTTGCGGCTTCTCAAATTGTTCCACGTGGAGCAATTTTTGCTGAATGGGAAAGAGCCTTTGCGAGTTTGCTGGAGGTTATTTGTTTTCTGCGACTTCGATTTGCAGAGAATTTGCGGCTTTTGCGCCTTGCCACAGCGAATGGGAATTATTTGGTGGTCCGCCTTGATGCCCCTAACCTTCAAACCGGGCCACTACTGAAGATCCAAATCAGACGCAAAGAAATCCAGAGGCGCGACTCTCATTCCGGCGAGAAATCGGCGCCGAAAACAGTCCTGAAACAGCGCAAAAATGGTCATGTAAACGCACTTTCCGCACTCGTAAAATCATCTAAATCATGTAAATTGATGCACATATCCCCACACAAATCCAAAACAACGCAGTACCCCTTCCCCTTCGTATTCTTATTTTCCCCGCCTAACGCCTTCGCTCAAGCCAACAAGGCATCGCAAACTATCGCATAATAAGACTTAGCATTGTTGATGAGAAGTCACTTAGATCGTTGGCTTCGCCGATGAATCTAATCTGGGAGCGCAATCTAAGCAAGCTGACAAACCTACATGGCAACCACACAAAACAAAGACTATTACGGTGCTCTCGGCGTCAAGAAGACGGCCACTGCGGACGAAATCCGCAAGGCCTTCCGCAAACTCGCCCGCAAGTACCATCCTGACGTCAATCCTAACGACAAGAGGGCCGAGGAGAAGTTCAAGGAAATCTCTGAGGCGAATGATGTCCTTTCGGACGACAAGAAGCGCAAGATCTACGATCAGGTAGGCTTCTACTCCGATCAGATCGACCCGGCGACAGCCGAGGCCTATGCGCGCCAGCAGGCCAATGCCCGCAACGCGCCGCCTGTGGACTTCGGCGGCTTCGATTTCTCCGGCTTTGGAGCTGGGCAAGGGCCAGCAGCCGGAAGCCAAGGCGGCTCAGCCTCCTGGGGCGGCTTTCGGGACATATTCTCAGGCATCTTCTCGGGTAATGAACAAGCACGCAGGCAACGTGGGCCCGAGCCTGGCACGGATCTGGAATACCAGGCGCCCGTCGAGTTCTGGACCGCCATTCGCGGCGGCAATGCGCGGATCGAGATTCAGCGCCAGGAAGTCTGCCCCACCTGCCACGGACAGGCCTCTTCAGGCGCGCCGATGCAGTGCCCGGAGTGCAGCGGCACCGGGCAGGTAACGCAAATGGGCGGGCGCATGAAGTTCAACATTCCCTGCCCTCGTTGCGGCGGCACGGGACGCGTCACCAACGCCTGCCCCACCTGCCATGGCGAAGGACTGGTGCATCGCACCGAATCCATTGAATTTCGCATCAAAGCCGGGACCCGGGACGGGCAACGCATTCGACTGCAAGGCAAAGGAAATGCGGGGCTGAACGGCGGCGCTCCGGGCGACCTTTACGTGATCGTCCGAACCGGACACCATCCTGTCTTCACGCGCATTGCGGACGACATTCACCTGAGCGTCCCGATCACCATCGCTGAAGCGGCTCTCGGAGCGAAAGTCGACGTGCCGACTATCGACGGCCGCGCGCAACTGCGCATTCCGCCCGGCACGCAGAGCGGACAGAAGCTGCGCATGCGGGAGCGGGGAGTTGAGAGCGCTTCCGTCGCGGGTCAGCGCGGTGACGAGATTGTTACTGTGGAGGTGGTTGTGCCGCAACTCAATGACGAGCGCAGCAAGGAAATCATGCGCGAATTTGCCAAGCTGAACAACCAGGATCCGCGCGTCACGCTCTTCGACAAGCTGTGAGCGCCAAGACAAATAACATTGAATGCAGGACTCGAGGAAACTAAGCTCGGAGCAAAGACCACAACAGCCGAACCTAAATCGAACCGAAACCGAACCTAAACCATGACTGCCAAGCGAAAATCCAAAGGCGCGTACATGATCTCGGCAGTAGCTGAGATGTATGACATTCACCCCCAGACCCTGCGGCTTTACGAGCGCGAGGGTCTGCTGAAGCCGTCGCGCACCGAGGGAAATACGCGGCTCTACACCGACGAAGATCTGGAACGGCTGGAGTTCATCCTCAACCTGGCGCGCGACCTGGGAGTGAACATCGCGGGGATCGCTATTATTCTGCAAATGCGCGAGCGGATGGAGGAGATGAACCGCCAGATGCATAGCTTTGTCGAGTACGTTCGCACCGAAATGCTGACGCAGATTCACCAGGCGGCGGGCGCTGCTTCAAAATCCGCCATCGTCCCGCTGCGCAAGCCGATCATTGTTCCACGCCCCACACCCTCAGCCGCCAAAAACAGCCGAAGTACGCCGAAATCCTAGGCTGAATCCTTCGCTGGGCCTCAGCCAGTATGTTGTACTTACGGAATTCGGATGTTTTTGTCTTTGCTCGCAATCGGAATCTTTGGTCTGCTCACTTCCACCGTCTTTGCTGGGATGGTCGTGGCTGGCGCGCGGCATCATCTGCGCGGTCGACGCAATCCTTCGCCCAAAAACAGTTTCACTCCGGCGCTGAGTCTTCTGAAGCCGCTGCATGGCAGCGAGCCTGACCTCGAAGCCAACCTGACTACGTTCTTTGAGCAAGATTATCCTCAGTACGAGATCCTTTTCTGCGCTCGTGACGACGGCGACGCGGGACTCGATATTGCGCGTCGGGTTGCTGCACGTTATCCGCAGATTCCGGCGCGCTTTTTCTCGACGGGCGAACTGCGCTATATCAATGCCAAGGTGCATTCACTGGAAGTGATGACGGCCGCAGCCAGACATCCGATCCTTGTCATCAGCGATTCCGATGTTCGCGTCGTGCCAGACTACCTGCGCAACATATCTGCTCCATTTCATGATCCGAAGGTCGGCGCGATGACTTGCCTCTATCGAGGCGTTGCGGTCGAGGGCGGGCTCTGGGCGCGGCTTGAGGCGGTGGGAATGTCGGTGGAGATGACGGCTGGCGTGCTGGTGGCCAACATGCTGGAAGGAATGCAGTTCGTTCTCGGGCCGACGATGGCTGTGCGCCGCGAATGCGTGGAAGCGATGGGTGGAATGGCAAAGCTGGGCGACTATTGCGCGGACGATTACGTTCTGGGCAACGAGGTCTTCAAGCAAGGACGAAGCGTTGCGCTCAGTCATCATGTGATCGATCACATGATCCTCAACGACAGCCTGGCGGACTCACTTAGTCATCAGGTGCGCTGGATGAAATCAACCCGGTTTTCGCGGCCGAAGGGACACTTTGGCACGGCGCTAACCTTTAGCATGCCATTCGGACTGCTGGCGCTGGGCGCAGCGCTGGGGATGGGGCATCCTGCTCTGGGCGCGTCGCTTTTTGCCTGGGGTATTTTGACCCGCTGGGCGATTGCCTGGGCCGCGGGGCGCAAAGTCGTTCACGACCCGAGTCTCTTTGAGTTGTTGGTACTCTATCCTGTTCGTGATCTGATGGGGTTCGGCTTCTGGGCGGCGAGCTATCTTTCCAGCACAATTGTCTGGCGAGACAAGATTTATGACTTGATGCCGGGGGGCAGAATGCGCGCGGCAAAGTGACGGATTTCCGCGCAGAGAGTCAATTCAGATGGACTGCCAGTCAGGATTGCTGGTCATGGATTGGTAGTCAGGGTCGGCGGAAATGGACTAGCGTAGTACGCGAAGAGAAATTCCGGCCGCGCTTCCGTCATGGAGATCCGCATGAAGCTGCTTCTTGTTCTGCTGATCGAATGCTTTGTCCTATTGGCGCCTGCGCTGGCGCTTAATTCCCCCACAGAGAACTCTACCGACCGGACTGCGGCTGTTGAGGGGAACAACGGCTTTGCCGTTGCCTTGTACGGCCAGTTGCGGAGCCAGAGCGGCAATCTCTTCTTTTCGCCGGAAAGCATATCGACGGCGCTGGCTATGACCTATGCGGGCGCGCGCGGCCAAACCGCTGCCGAAATGGCGAAAACTCTACGTTTCACACTTCCGCCGGAGCGGTTGCACCCTGCAATGGGTTCGCTGTTGAACGATCTCAATGCCGAGCACGCGGGTTACCAGCTTCGCGTGGCCGATGCGCTGTGGGCGCAACAGGGTTACAAGTTTCTGGACTCGTTTCTGCAACTGACGAAGGACGACTACGGCGCGGGTTTCCATCCGGTGGACTTCAAGCTCGACGCGGATGCTGCGCGGCAGACGATCAACCAGTGGGTTGCGGAGAAGACCGAGAACAAGATCAAGGATCTGCTGGCGCCGGGTGTTCTGGATGCGAGGACGAGGATGGTGCTTACGAACGCCATCTATTTCAAGGGCAACTGGGAGACGCAATTCGACAAGACGAAGACGTTGGATGAGGATTTTCATCTTGCTTCGGCGCAATCGGTGAAGGCCCGGCTGATGCATCGGGAAGGCCGATTTAACTACTTCAACGGCGGATCGTTTCAGGCTTTGGAGATTCCTTACAAGAGCCAGGAACTCTCTATGATTGTGCTGCTGCCGAATGACGTGAGCGGCTTGCCTGCTCTGGAGGACTCTCTGAACTCGGCGAATGCGAAGGATTGGCTGCACCGTTTGGCACCGGTTCCCAAGGTGATTCTCTCGTTGCCGAGCTTCAAGATGACGCAGCAGTTTGGACTGAGACACAAGCTGGGCGCGATGGGGATGGTGCAGGCGTTTCAACAGGGCTCTGCGAATTTTTCCGGAATGAGCGACGATCCGCGTGGGCTGTATATCTCGGCTGTGATCCACAAGGCCTTCATTGATGTGAATGAAGAAGGAACCGAGGCGGCTGCGGCGACGGGGGTGATGATGCGTCATGCGATGGCTCGCATGCCGGTTCCGGAGCAGCCGATTGTTTTCCGCGCGGATCACCCGTTTCTATTTCTAATTCGCGACAATCGCTCGGGCGGGATTCTGTTCCTGGGCCGGGTGACTGACCCTTCCAAGTAAAAAACCGGGCCAAATAGGTTCGGTCGCTGGAGTGGCGCTCCAGCACGAAAAGAAAGAAGCCGAAATCACTACGCGCGCCAAGCCGTGCCTTTCTGCTCAGCAACCCTTTCTTGTATGGGAGACACTAGGGCCTTCTCTTGGTGAGGAGACCCTATGTCGTTTGGAATTTATGCGATCGGATTTGCGATCTTGATTGGCGGACTGGCTTACGGCGCTCACTTAGCGCACATGCCTACGCAATGGATTGCGGTGGGTGCGATTGTGCTGGTGGGACTCGGAATTCTGTCTGGCGTAAAGGCCACACGTCAGAAGGACCCCTCCAGCTAATTCAGCGGCCTGTCTGTCCAGAGAGTTTTATCCGCGATGGTCTGGACTGGAATGAGCCGCCCAGCAAGCAATTGTTGAACCTTGGAACGGTTTGTGTCCTGAGCGAAGAGCCAGTGACGCGGGCCTTTGCCCCACTGCGCCGCGAGCTGATCCTGGGTGAGGAAGATATTTGGCGCATCCGGATAGCAGGAGCCCCAGATCAACGAAGACCCGTTGCCGTGTTGCGAGCAGCGTTCCATGACGACGAGAGCGGGATGGCCGAAGAATCGGTGGGTGTAGAAGATGACCGACGAGGCGTCAGACTGGTCGCCGAAGATAACGAAATCGTCTGAGGGAGTCGCTTTCTGCAGAATGGTGGTCGCTAGCTGCCGGGAGCTTAGCATGGGCTGAAAACGTGCGAAGGCAATGTGCGCGGCGACGAGAAAAACGGCGGAGGTAAGTCCGATGCTGACGGTCGCGGCGGCATTTCGCCGATTCATGCGTAAGATCAGGCCAGTGAGTGGACCCAGAAGGAGCGCCGCAGCCGCGATTCCGGCGGGCAGGCGCAAAGCGGCGAAGGATGGACCAGTCAGGTCGAACAAGTGGGACATTGAAAGGGTGTAGTCCCCGAACGCACGATGGGCGAGGAGGGTTCCGATGTCGGAGACGAATGGCAGCTTCCGCGACTCCCAGAGTCCCCAGCCGAGCAATGCGGCGATGATGACGCCAACCGCTGCGTAGAGCCAATGCGCGGCCAGTATCCAGCCCGTTCCGGGAACCTTCCCCGCTGTTTTCTGAGTCCTCAGGTCTTCGCCTGCCTCTTCTATTCCAGCCAGCGTTCCGGCGGCGAGCATGATGAGTGGAATCCAGGCTGGCCAGGTGTAGTACTCCTGGTTGGTGGAGAGCGAAAAGAAGATGAGGGTGAAGGCGGCGAAGAGGCCGAGAAGCCAGGTGGATCGGCTGCGGAATTTGAGCCGGAAGACGAAGCTGGCCACGTCTTCGCGGACGGCGTGATCGAGATAGAAATCGACGGTCTGACCTGCGTCTTTGCGTAGATGCTGGAGCCAGGTGTGGCGGGTTCTCCAGGCGACTACGAGGGCTGCCGGAAAGAAGAGGCTCCAGGGGAAGGTCCAGATAAGGGGAAGCGCCCAGTACGCGAGGAACGGAAGCCGGTTGTAATCGTGGGGGTAGCGCGTGCCGAGGAAGCGGAAGACGTGCTCATTCAGGAAATAGAAGTACCAGAAGCCATGAACGTTGCCGAGGGTCGGAATGTTGCCGACGGGATGACCCTGGTCAGGATTGCGAAGCCCGGCAAGGATATGCCAGGGAGCAGCGACCAGGAGAAAAAGCAGGATTCCGGTGACGGGCTTGAGCTGGCGCCAGCGCCGCCATTGGCCACTGAGCAGGAGCAACGGAATCACGGCTGCGATGAAAAAGACGGGGGCGATCAGTCCCTTGGTGAGCGTGGCAAGGGCGAGGGCAACCCAGGCGACATAAAAACGTGCCGGGCGGCTGCTTTCGAGGCCGGTGAGGAAGCAGAACAACGCGAGTAGCAGCAGAAAGCTCAGGAGCGCTTCGGGAATAAAGAAGCGCGTGTACAGAAAGGGTCCGCAGGCGGTTAGGGTTCCGAGGGCTGCGTAAAGCGCGGCGCGATCTCCCCATGCGCGGCGGCACCAGAGCCACGCAATCCACGCGCAGCCGAGCACCGCGAGAGCGTTGGGCAGGTGGGTTGCGTAAGCGTTCTCGCCGAGCACTTTGTACAGGCCGGCGACGATCCAGTAAGGTAGCGGGGGCTTTTCCAGATACCGGATGCCGTCGACTTTGAGCGTGACCAGATCGCCGCTTTCGGCCATGTGTGCGGCTGCCTGGGCGTGGCTCGCGTCGGCGTCGTCCAGCAGGGATGGAGTGTGCAATGCGGAGAGATAAATTGCACCAAAAACAACCAAAAGCAATGCCCAAACCGCGCGGACAGAAGAAGAAGGAGCAGGACGGGAGATGTATTTTGCCGATTCTGTCATGGTTTTCTTAAGAACAGTTCAGGATATCAGCAGCAAAGTGGGCTGAATTCGGCGTCGCGGGGAGCTGGGAGGGAAGTCTTACATAGTGATTTCTTACACGGGGCAGGAAAATACTTCCAGTTACGTAGAGACGTTTCGCGGGTGAATCGATCATCTCGCTGATTTCCATGGAGTTGACATTTGGCCCGTGACTTGCAAGATCAGGGTGCAGCAAGTGGGAATCTACCACCGGAGGTAAATCTCAATGAGAATGCGCAATTCGATCTTCACATTGCAGGGAGCCCTGTCCGTGCTTGCGATTTCAATCATGGTGGGCTATGCTGCCGAGGCATTGCAGCCCACCCCTGAACGGTCCGGTGCAATCTATGCTCAGGACCCTGCTCCTTCGCCGCCACCCGGCCAGGCTACGCCGGATCAGCGCACTGCCAAGTCCTCGACCTTTATGGGAACCATCGTGAAGGACGGCTCTGAATTCGTGCTGCGGGCTTCCTCGGGCGACGTCTACAGGCTTGACACACCGGACAAGGCCCAGAAGTTTGAAGGCAAGTCTGTCAAGGTGACCGGAAAGCTGGAAGAGACGGCAAGACTGATCCATGTTGAAGCCATTGAAGAAGCCAGCGCATAGAGGATCTTCAATCCGGTTCATGCAAAGAAGCGAGGGAGGTGATTCCCTCGCTTCTCTTTTGTACAGAGGCAGTGCTGCCGCGAGGGCGTGAATGGTGTGGCGCGGGTTCCGTCCAATTCCGATGTTGCTTCCCGTCGGCACTCCTTTGACCGAATATTCGCGTTGCGTGTTGTATTGTTGCGGTAGGCGGCTTGTGAAGTAACTCATCGAGCGCGCCCGAATCTGAGAATGCCCACGCTCGCCGCCACCTTTGCCGCAATCGATATCGGGTCCAACTCCTGCCGCCTCAAGATCGCCAGGGTCGTGGCGCATCGCCTGAAAACGCTGCATGAGGACCGCGAAGTTACGCGGCTGGGCACCAGCGTCTTCGACACCGGGCTGGTTTCGCCAGACGCGATGGCGACGACGCTGAAGGCGCTGAAGCGATTTCAGCGCGCCGTGCAGGCTCATGGAGTGGACCAGATCCGCGTGGTGGCCACGGCGGCCATGCGTGACGCGCGCAATGCGCAGGCCTTTGTCACCTGGGCCAAGGCGGAGACCGGGTGGACGATTGAGATCATTTCCGGCCTCGAAGAGGGGCGGCTGATTCATCGCGGCGTCATGACAAACGAACTGGGTGCGGGCGGCAAGGTGATGCTGGTGGATGTGGGCGGCGGAAGCTGCGAGATCACTCTCAGCGAACACAAACGGATCAAAGATACGGTCAGTCTGCCGCTTGGCGCGGTTCGGCTGACGCGGGAGTTTATCCCGGACGATCCGCCATCGGAGGAGGGTCTTGCGCGGATGAAGCAGTTCATTGCGCGGGAGTTGCGGCGTGCGCACAGACGGATCCAGCCGGGGGCTGTGCCGCTGGTGATTGCAACCTCGGGAACGGCGGCGGCGTTGTGCGAGGCGCGTACGGCGCTGGTCAAGTCTGACGCGGGAACAAAGCCGGGCGCGAGGATCGCCGGAACCCGCTCGGCTGGAAGTGCTTCCAAATTGACGCATAGCGGAAAAACTGGCGCCTCCCGCCCAGTAACATCGCAGGTTGCCATGGACATCACCACGCAACAACAGGTCCGGCGGCTGGCGACCAAGCTCCGCAAGATGAATATGGAGGAACGGTCGGCTGTGCCCGGTATTGGACCGAAACGCGCGGAGATTATTGTGGCCGGGACTGTGGTGTACGCCGAGTTGCTGGAAACCTTTGATCTGGCAGGGTTTCGCTATTCGGACCTGGGACTGCGCGATGGAATTCTGGCCCAGATGCTGGCGGAAAAGGATGACCGCGCGACGGCGCACCTGCAATTTGAGCAGGAGCGCTGGGAAAGTGTGCTGGCGACGGCGAAGCGCTATGGCGTCAATCTGCGCATGGTTGAGCCAGTCAAAAATCATGCCGAGCAGCTCTATCGCGATCTGGCCACGCTTCATCACCTGCCTGCGGAGTATGAAAACTGGCTTGCAGCAGCGGCGATGTTGAGCGAAACCGGCAAGTTTCTGAATCACCAGGGACATCACCGGCACACGCAGTACATCATTTCAAGTTCCGAGATTTACGGATACACGATACTGCAGCGGACGATCATCTCGGCGATGGCACGCTATCTGGGCAAGACTCGTCCGCAGCCCGGAGACCGGGCGATGCGGAATATTCCGCCGCAGGAGCACGCGAATGTGCAGAAAAGCGTGGTGCTGCTGAGGCTGGCGCGGGCGCTGAACCAGGATCGGGCCTCGGATGTCCTGCGCGTTGCGGCGCGGGTCTATCCCAAGCGGGTTTTGCTGGAACTGGAGCCGGGACGGACTGGGGCGGAACTGGAGCTTTGGTCGCTGCGCAAAGAGGCTGACTACTTCCGCGAGGTCTTTGGGCGCGAACTCTTTGTGACACTGGCGTAGACAACCCGGGCTAGGCGCGGATCTATCAGCCATTGCAGTTGCGGCGGGCGCTTGGCCAGATCGACGCGCGCGATGGAGCCTTTGCGAAGACGAATGCTGCCACCACCCGGCAAGTGATTGTGGCCATTGCCGTTCCCGTTACCGGAGATCAGTTTGGCGATGAACTGATGGAGGTTGGGATTGTGGCCAACGAACAGGACGCCTTCGCGGCCGGAATGCTCTGCGATGAGCTGCTGCAAGGCGGGGTAGTCGCCGTCCGGCGCAAGTGCAGGCGACGTAAGAATCGGGGCTTCGAAGCCGATTTCAGTCGCGACGAACTGGGCGGATTGGCGCGCGCGCTTGAGCGGGCTGGAGACAATGACGTCAATCTGGGCCTTGAGGCCAGCCAGTACACCGGCCATCAGCATGCACTGCTGCTTGCCCTCTTTAATCAAGCCACGCTTGGCATCTAGAACGGGATTTTCGCGGGGGACGCCAGCATCTGCATGGCGCATCAGGTAAAGATTCATAGGGTTTCAATCAGGCGAAGTTAAAGTCTGGTCTGCTCCGCAGTGCCGATTTTAACACGAATGTAACAAATCAATCTTGAGGAGTATTCGCTGGATAGTGAGATCAAATGCCATGAGAAAACCATCTTTGTATCTCCTGCGGTGTGATATTGCTGTAAAAATAATGGAGCTTCGGTATTTAAAGAATGGATGCTTTTCCTATGACACCTGCGACTGTTGAAGCCGGCAAGCCCACAAACGAGAACACGAACGAAAATTGGAAGCGCCAGGAACTGACACTGAGCGAAATGGCACCGCGCACAATGCAATCCGAAATTCGCGCCATGACGATGGAGTGCGACCGGATCGGCGGCGTCAACCTGGCGCAGGGTGTGTGCGACACGGAGCCGCCGGGACCGGTGATCGAAGGGGCGATTGAAGCGATCCATGCCGGGCACAACATTTACACGAGGCTGGATGGGATTGCTCGGCTGAGGCAGGCGATCGCGGCGAAGATGCTGCGTGACCGGCGGATGATGGTCGATCCGGATGCGGAGATTCTGGTCACGAGCGGGGCGACCGGCGGGCTGCAGGCTGCGTCGCTGGCGCTTTTAAATCCGGGCGATGAGGTGATTCTCTTTGAGCCGTTCTACGGCTATCACGCCAGCGAGTTGAAATCGAAACGAGTAGTGCCAGTAATCGTGCCGCTTTGTGCGCCGGTTTCGCCGGAGGCCGATTGGACGCTGGATTTAGACGCCTTGCGCGCCGCGCTGACGCCTCGCACGCGGGCGATGATCGTTAATACGCCCTCCAATCCTTGCGGGAAGATCTTTACACGAGCGGAGTTGGAGGCTCTGTCGGAAGTCGCGATGGAGTATGGGCTGTTTGTTTTCACCGATGAGATTTATGAGCACTTCGTCTACGGCGACGCCGAGCATATCTCCCCGGCAACATTGCCGGGGATGCGGGAACGGACGATTGTCATCTCCGGCTTCTCAAAGACCTTTTCGGTGACGGGCTGGCGGCTTGGATATCTGGTGGCGGATGCGAAATGGCTGGGGGCGATCAGCTATTTTCATGATCTGACTTATGTTTGCGCGCCTTCGGCTTTTCAGCATGGCGCGGCGCAGGGTCTAGAACAACTGGGGCCGGAGTTTTACACGCAGCTTGCGACAGATCACGAAGCCAAGCGCGCCCGGATCGTGGCCGCGCTCAAGGATGCCGGGATGAAGCCGTATATTCCGCGCGGAGCCTACTATGTGCTGGCCGACGCGAGCCAGTTGCCGGGGGAGACGGCGGCGATCAAGGCACGGTGGCTGCTGGCGAAGACAGGCGTGGCTGCCGTGGCTGGTTCGGCATTCTTTCGCGCAGGGCATGGCGAGGATCTGCTGCGTTTCTGCTTTGCGAAGAAGGATGACGATCTGGACGATGCCTGCGTGCGTTTGCGGACGTTGGGTAGTGGGTCAGTTTGAAAAAAAGACCAACCCTCAGGGGCTAAAGCCCTTTATATTGCTGGGCTTAATGTACGGACTAAAGCCCGTACCCTTCAGACTGACCCACCACCGAAAAAAGGCCAGCCTCAAAGGCTAAAGCCTCCGAAATTGCCGGATTGGATGTACGGGCTGAAGCACGTACCCTTCAAATTTCCCTCACGAGACGCTTCGGCACTTGATTGGAAGACTTCTTAAGTCCGGATATAGGGAATCCAGACCTGCATGGAAGAGTCTTCCCTGTTGGCCCAGGCGTAGTACGGGATCAGTTTGAGCTTTGTGGCAGGCTCGGCCTTTGCGGCGGACGGCTCGCCTGTTGAGTACAGAGCTTCAGTGGCCGGTGCTCCGGCGAAGGAACCGGGATGTTCTAGCGCTACGACTCCGCCGAGTAGGTTGGGCTCAAAGCTGGATGTGGTTTCGCCGGTCAGATGCGCTGAGTATCCGTAGAACTCGATGGGCGCGCTGCCTGCCTTCTGGTCGAGCTGTTCCATGCAATAGACGATGGGGCCGCGCTGGATCGCTACTCTGCCCATATCATCTGCGACTGCCGGATTGGCGTGTACGAGCTTCGGCTGCATATCGAAGCTGATCTCGACGTGATCGTGGCCGGACCAGTGATTGTGAATGGGGAGATATTCGCCGGCTTTTACGCCTTCGACGGGCTTGTCGTTCAATGTCACCGTAGTTGTGCGTGACCATGCAGGGATTCGCACATAGAGGGTGAATGCCTCGGGCGCTGGCAGGTGGACGTGCAGGCGCACATCTCCTTCCCATGGGTAACGGGTCTCCTGCTTAATGTGCAATGAAGTGCCGCTGTGGAGATGCCAGTTCATCTCGCTGTTGTCATAGAGGTGCACGTAGACTCCGTCTTCGGAGGTGGAGTAGAAGTAGCCCGGGAGAGAGGCCAGGGTACGTTCGAGATTGGGCGGGCAGCAGGTGGTGTCATACCAGGGATTGCGGATCTTGTCGCGGGTGCTGGAATCGTGCGCGAGCGGGTTACGGTAGCAATAGAGCTTGCCATCGAGCGACATGCCGGAGTTGATGCCGTTGTAGAGCGCTCGTTCGATGACATCGGCAAAGCGGGCTTCGCCGGAGGCGGCCAGCATGCGCCAGTTCCACATCATGTTGCCGATTGCGGCACAGCTTTCGCCGTAGGCCTGTGCGTTGGGTAGCTCGAAGGCGTGGCCGAAGGACTCGCCTTGACTGCGCGCGCCGACGCCGCCGGTGATGTACATCTGGTGCTCCGACAAATCCTGCCAGAGATGGTTCAGCGTTTGCCAGTAAGCAGGATCGCCGGTTTCGAGGTAATAATCCGTCGCGCCGCAGCAGGCGTACATGGCGCGAACGGCATGGCCTTCGAGCTTTGTCCGCGAAGTGAACGGAATGCCGCAGAACATGTACGTGATTGACTCCGGCCGCAGATTGAGCCGGTCGTCGCCGTGCAGGATGTATCCGGCCAATTCGAGGTAGCGGCGGTTTCCCGTGGTTCGATACAGCTCGATGAGCGACATTTCGATTTCGGGATGGCCTGCGACGATTGGTTTCTGATTTGTACCGGGGCCGTAATCGGGCAAGAGGTAGCCGTCGATGAAGCGCATTCCGGCGTTCAGGAGAGTGGGGTCGCCGGTGGCGCGGTAATACGCGATGGCGCCTTGCAGGAGATGGCCGATGTTGTAGAGTTCGTGGCCCATTTCCTGGGTGTGCGGAAGCATGCGCTGAGCGGCGCGATCCTGGACGTAGTAGGTGTTGAGATAGCCGGACTTTTCCTGCGCCGCGACTACTGTTTGGATCATTTCGTCGGTGGTCCGGCGCAGTTCGGGCAGCGGTTCCGACTGCAGAGCAAAGCCGACGGCCTCGGCCCACTTATATATATCCGAATCGGAGTAGACGGGGCCGCGCTGCTGCGCTGTGGAGCGATTTTCAAGGCGCAGGAAGTTATCCATGCGGCCGTGCTCTAGCAGTTCTTCGCGCATGCTGGGAATGCTCGCGGTCACGTTAGTAGCGCGGCGCGGCGACCAGAAGCCCTGCTCAATGACGACGGCACGGATGGGAACCGTCTTCAGTTTGGCATGAGGTGAATTGGTGAGATCGAGGACGCCTTCGTCTTTCCAGTTGGGGGTGAGATGCGAGCCGCTCGCTGCCTCCTCCAGCGTCGATGAGTTCGTTTCACCGTACATTCGCGGCAGCAAGGAGCTTGCGGCGGCTGCGATGCTGGCGTTGAGAAAGGTGCGGCGATTCATGCTGGGAAGGGCGGTCATGCGATCTTCTCCTCGGGAGACAGCGGCTGCGCGGAAACGTTTTCTGGCCAGCCAATTATATAACTGCATCGCTGTTGCAGATCAACTCAAAACTGGAATGCTGCCGGCTTGCATTCCGTTGAGCCGCAGGCAGGCATCCCTTATTGCTCGATATGCACCCAAACAAGGGGAGATGCACAGCTATGCCCCGCCCATTCTGGTCCGGCCACATTCAGATATCGCTCGTATCGTTTGGCGTGAAGCTCTTTCCAGCAGTGGAAGCGAAAAGTGAGATTCGCTTTCATCAACTCTCACGCAAGACCGGAGAGCGAATCCACCATCAGAAGGTCACGGGCGACGACGGTGCGGACGGAAATCCGGTGGAAAAGGACGACATCGTCAAAGGCTACGAGTACCGCAAGGGCGAGTATGTCGTCATCGAGCCCTCGGAGATTGAAAACCTCCGCATTCCGTCCCGGAATACGATAGCTGTCTCGCAGTTCGTCAGCCTGGATGAGCTGGACCCTGAACTTTTTGAGAAGCCGTACTTTGTCGTCCCTGAGGGCGAGAACCAGACGGAGGCGTTCACAGTCATTCGCAAGGCTCTTCAGTCGACGAAGAAAGCGGCGTTGGGCAAGATCGCCTTTGGAGGCCGCGAGCATCTGGTTGCGATCTCAGCACCGCCCGAGGCGAAAGATGAGGACGCAGGCGGCAGGGGCATGATGGCCTATACGCTCCGCTATGCGGAGGAGCTTCGTGACCCTGCTGAGTACTTCTCGGAGATCAAGAAAACGCAGATCGACGCTGACCAGCTCACGCTGGCTAAAGAGTTGATCCAACGCAAGGCCGCGAAATTCGCCCCTGAGAAGTTTCATGACGAGTACGAGGCGGCGCTGAAAGAGATGGTCGAGGCAAAGGTCAACCACGCGCCGCTGCAGAAGAACGAGCCCGCTGCTAGCGCGGGTAAGGTGATCAACCTGATGGACGCATTGCGCAGGAGCGTCCGGTCGGGAGCGAGTGCCTCAGACGATACGCCTGAATCGAAGCCGGCTAAGAAAAAGACCGCTGCACCGAAGAAAGGTCCGCAGCTCGTGAAGCCCGAAACCAAGTCCAAGTCCCGTCGCAAGTCTGCGTGACACGCTATGCCCACCACAAAGAAAGAACCCGGCAAATCCGCGAAAAAACGCACAGCCAAGCATGTGCCCGCAAGAGAAGCTGGAGCTGCAACGAAGCGCGAGACTGCGTCGGAGGCTGTCAATCAGCAACTGGCGCGCTATCGATCGATGCGGGACTTCGGTATCACGTCTGAGCCCAGCGGCACCGATTTGAAAAGCGAGAAAAGCTCTTCGAGCAAGAGATCAGGGGCGGAAACTGGACTTCCGTTCGTGATCCAGAAACATGCGGCGTCGCACCTCCACTACGACTTTCGCCTTGGCTGGAACGGAGTCTTGAAGAGCTGGGCGTGCGCCAAGGGTCCCAGCTACTATCCTGGCGATCGCCGCCTTGCTGTGCAGGTGGAAGACCATCCTATGGACTACGGGGGCTTTGAGGGCATCATCCCTCAGGGCCAATACGGGGGTGGGACCGTTATGCTTTGGGATCAGGGCACATGGGAGCCGCAGGCCGGGCATACCGATGTCGACGCCGGTCTGCATGCAGGCTCGCTTAAGTTCACCCTGCATGGCACGAAATTGAAGGGTAACTGGGCGTTTGTCCGGATGGGCGGGAAGGCTGCGAATGCGAAAAAGCCAAACTGGCTGCTGATCAAAGAACACGATTCCTTTGAGCGTACAGAGAAAGACAAACCCATCACGGAAACTGCGCCCGACTCTGTTGTCACAAAGCGTTCGATTGAGCAGATCGCCGCGAACGAAGACCATGTGTGGAACTCCAAGGCCACGGCCAATGGAGGCGGCTTGCACAGCAAAGATACAAAGGAGATGAAGAGCAGCTTTTCGCCTTCTCTTTCTAACTATCCGAAAGAGTCTTTGCCCGGCTTTATCTCTCCGCAACTTGCCACACAGGCAACTCGGCCGCCTGCGGGTACGGACTGGCTCAATGAGCTCAAGCTCGACGGATATCGCATCCAGGCCCGTCTGGATCAGGGCGAAATTAAACTCCTCACGCGCACTGGACTCGACTGGACGCATCGCATGAAGACGATTGCCTCGGAGGTCTCCGCACTGCCTGTACAGTCGGCTCTGCTGGATGGAGAGGTGGTGGTGCTAAGCGACGACGGTACTACGAGTTTCGCAGACCTGCAGGCTGCCTTTCAGGAGGGCGTAAGGAAGCCGCTTACATACTTCCTCTTCGACTTGCTGCATCTCAATGG
This sequence comes from Acidicapsa acidisoli, assembly GCF_025685625.1. Lineage (NCBI taxonomy): Bacteria > Pseudomonadati > Acidobacteriota > Terriglobia > Terriglobales > Acidobacteriaceae > Acidicapsa > Acidicapsa acidisoli. The sequence continues at coordinate 1,927,925 of NZ_JAGSYI010000001.1, read as the reverse complement.
TCACAATCTTCGCAACGCGCCTCTCAGCGATCGCAAAGCGCTGCTTGCGGGACTGTTTAAGAAGGCAGGACAGGATCTCCGTTTCTCCGAGCATCTGAATTCCGATGCGTCAGCAATCTTCGAGAAGGCATGTGAACTGCATGCGGAAGGGATCATCGCGAAACGTGCCGATGCGCCTTATAACTCGGGGCGCACGGCCTCCTGGATCAAACTGAAGTGCGTCCATGAGCAGGAGTTCGTGATCGGAGGCTTTACCTTGCCAGCGAAGGGACATGCCGGCATTCACGGTATCGGCTCGCTGCTGCTGGGCTACTACGATGCTTCTAAAAAGCTGATCTACGCGGGTCGCACTGGAACGGGCTTCACTCAAAAGACCCATACCCTCATCCGCAAGCAGTTGGAAGATCTGCGACGTTCGAGCAATCCGTTCGCACACACACCCGAGGAGGCCCGCAGAGGAGCGATCTGGGTCAAGCCTGCTCTGGTCGCGCAGGTGCGGTTTGCCACTTGGACTGCGGATAACCTCGTGCGTCAGGCGTCTTTCCAGGGTTTGCGCGAGGATAAGCCTGCGAGCGAAGTCCGCAGGGAGGAACCTGTGCTTAAGTCCCGCACCGAGCGTCAAAACTCGCGAACAAACTCGAGATCCAAGCGAGCGTCTCACTCCGCTCCGCCACCTTTGGCGGCCAGAACAGTTCAAACTGAGACTCCATCGAAGAACCGGGTATCGCTCGACCACGCACCGGTCCGTCTTACCCATCCGAATAAGACCATTGATGCCGAATCGAATCTTACGAAGCAACAATTGGCCGATTACTACTGGGCCATCGCTCCGCATATGCTGCCCCAGATCGCCGGACGTCCCCTGTCCCTCGTGCGGTGTCCGGAAGGCTCCACGAAGCCGTGCTTTTTCCAGAGGCACACAAGCCCGACGCTTCCGCCGGCGGTCGAGACCATTGATGTGCCTGACAAGAAGACCGGCAAACCTGAGCCTTACATCACGCTCTCCACGCCGGAAGCCTTGGCTGGCCTGGCCCAGATGGGCGTCCTCGAACTGCATCCGTGGGGCTCTAAAAATGACGATCTCGAACACCCGGACCGCATCATATTCGACCTCGATCCGGACACGGCAATCTCTTGGCGTACCCTTGCCGACACAGCTATCGAGGTAAGGAAGCGGCTCAAAAAGCTTGGTCTCGAATCTTTTCTGAAGTTGACCGGGGGGAAGGGGCTCCACATTGTTGCTCCCATCGAGCCCGATCACGAATGGGCCGCGATCAAGCAGTTCGCGCACGGCTTCGTTCTTGAGCTTGAGACGTCCAATCCGGCGCTCTATCTGACCAAGATGACGAAGTCCGCACGAGTGGGCAAGATCTATCTGGACTACCTGCGCAACGAACGCAGTGCTACCGCGGTCGCTGCATTTAGCCCACGCGCTCGCGCCGGAGCCCCGGTATCTCTGCCGCTCAGTTGGAACGAGCTGAAGCTCGAAGATCGCCCCGTCTTTCATGTCTCGGACTATCCCACCTGGAGATCGCGCCTTGCTCACGACCCATGGAAGCAGCTTCCTACGAGTCGCCAGAAACTGAGCAAGCGGGCGTTGGACCTATAAGACCTCTACTCGCATAACTTCATCCGGTCCTGATGACGGTTTCTGGGGTAATTCAAAAGATATGTCAACGGAATACGAGAGAAGGGGGAATGTAGGAGAGATGAAATCGCAAAAGACAGATGGGAAAACTAAGTCAACCGCCAGCAAATCAACCGGCGGCGAGCCAGCCAAAAAATGGTCCGCGAAAGTGGATACGGACTCGACTCATCCGCGCGAGGATTTATTCAACTAGGATGCGGAGTCCATCGTACGGGAACTCGCCTCTAAGGAGGTTTCCCAAAAAGGACCAGCGTCGGGAATGCGGATGCTTACGTTTTACATCAATCGAGCAGGCAAGAACCTGACTCCGGAGCGGAAGCAAGTCCTGGAACACGCGAAGAAGCTGTTGCACGCCCGGGTTGAGAGTGCGCGCTCTGCATCAACGACATAAGCGAGCATGAGGAGGAATGGTTGACAAGTGTTCCGCGAAGGCTTTTGATGCTTCTGGGACGGTTTCATGCCGGATGACATGAAGTTTGATAACTGCCTGGCGTCCAAGCTTGATTTGCGGACTCCAAGGATGAACGCAAATCGAGAGGCGCTGGCGGCATTCATGACCGCGTTACGCCTGGAAGAAGAGTCGATTCACCTGGGAGGTGGAGCGAAGGCCACTGCGGCACAGCACGCCAAGGGGAGACTGACTGTACGAGAGCGTCTTGGCCTTTTGCTTGATGAGAGTACGGAACTCTTCGAGTTGGGGCTGTGGGCTGCGCATGGCATGTATGGCGAATACGGTGGCGCTCCCGGAGCGGGTGTTGTTACCGGCTTGGGGCGAGTGAGCGGCCGGCTGTGCATGGTGATCGCAAACGACGCTACTGTGAAGGCCGGCGCGTTTTTCCCCATGACAGCGAAAAAGGTGTTGCGCGCCCAGACCATCGCTCTTGAGAACCGGATTCCGACGATTTATCTGGTCGATTCTGCCGGTGTTTTTTTGCCACTGCAGGAAGATGTCTTTCCGGATACCGACGATTTTGGACGAGTCTTCCGCAACAATGCAGTGATGAGTTCGCTGGGAATCCCGCAGATCACGGCGATTATGGGCATGTGCGTGGCCGGGGGCGCATACCTGCCCGTGATGACAGACACTGTGTTGATGACTGAAGGCTCCGGTTTGTTTCTGGCCGGACCTTCGCTGGTGCAGGCTGCGATTGGGCAGAAGACCGACCCGGAGGAGCTGGGCGGCGCGGCGATGCACGCCGAGATCTCGGGAACTGTGGACTTCAAGGAGCCGGACGATCCGCATTGCCTGGCGCGCTTGCGCTCACTGGTCGCCAAGATGGGGAAACGGCGCCCTCGCTGTGCGGCACCCGAGACCTTTCAGCGAGTGGAGTTCGATGCATATCGCGATGCGCCAAAGTATGAGGCTGAGCATCTGTATAGCTTGCTCGATCCCGCGCCGGGAGCCAGCAATGTCTACGACATGCGGGAAGTGATTGCGCGAATCGTGGATCGAAGCGAGTTCGACGAGTACAAGGCAGATTTTGGAAGAACGGTTTTGTGCGGATATGCGTGGATCGGCGGGCGGGCTGTTGGGATTGTCGCCAATCAAAAAACCAACCAGAGCCAGACGGTGGCGATGGGTCCGGCAGCGGGGATGAAACGCATTGAGGTTGGCGGAGTGATCTATACCGAGGGCGCTCAGAAAGCTGCGCGGTTCATTATGGACTGCAATCAGAACCTCGTCCCGTTGGTGTTTTTGCACGATGTCAACGGCTTCATGGTCGGCAAGGACGCGGAGTGGTCGGGAATCATTCGCGCCGGGGCAAAGATGGTGTCGGCTGTGAGTACGAGCGTTGTGCCCAAGATCGCGGTCATCGTTGGTGGGAGCTTTGGAGCCGGACACTATGCGATGTGCGGGAAGGCTTATGATCCGCGCTTTCTTTTTGCGTGGCCGACGGCGCGCTACGCGGTGATGAGCGGGGCGTCGGCCGCGAGTACGCTGGCGGAGGTTCGCGCCAAACAGATGGAGCGAGGTGGAAACGTCTTGTCGGAGCCCGAAAGGAAAGCTCTGTATGACGAGATCAAGGCGACCTACGATGCACAGGCTGACCCGCGCTATGGTGCGGCGCGGCTCTGGATTGACGCAATTATCGATCCGGCAAAGACGAGGGATGTATTGATCACAGCACTTGAGGCTTGCGCTCTGAATCCGGAAGTGCCGAAGTTTAACCCCGGGATATTGCAGACCTGATTGTCAGTACGCTTTGGAGGAAACACCGGACGAGAAAGAACGGCATCTTACTGAGATGGAAGGCATCGTCCAATATCCGGTGTGCGATGCGTAGAGGAGCGAACAGTGAGCCTTGATCTTGAAACCGATGTGAATCTTTATCCCTTCGTGCTAACCGAGGATCAGGAACATCTTCGGCGGGAGATTCGTGCGTTCGCCGCGCGCGAGATTGCGCCGAACGTGATGGCGTGGGATGAGACCAGCGAGTTCCCGCTGGCGGCGGTTAAGAAACTCGGCACGATGGGTCTGCTGGGGATCATATTCCCGCAGGAGTACGGCGGCGCGGGCTTGGGGTATGTCGACTATGTGCTGGCCATCGAAGAACTATCGGCTGTCGATGGATCTCTTGGCCTCACGGTTGCCGCGCATAACTCGCTGGGTACGAATCATATCTTCCTTGCGGGAAACGAGCAACAGAAAAGAAAGTATGTGCCGCTGCTTGCAAGCGGCGAGTGGCTCGCAGCATGGGGGCTGACCGAACCGGGCTCCGGCTCGGATGCAGGCAGCGCACGGACGGTCGCGGTCAAGAAAGGCGATCGATACGTATTGAACGGGAACAAGACGTTCATCACCAACGGGCACTATGCGGACGTTGCAGTCGTCATCGCGGTCACCGACAAGAGCAAGGGCACGCATGGATTGTCGGCGTTTGTCGTCGAGAAGGGGACGCCCGGGTTCCGCCCGGGGAAGAAAGAGAACAAGCTGGGGTTGAGGGCGAGCGACACCAGCGAATTGATCTTCGAGGACTGCGAGATACCCGGTGAAAACCTGCTTGGCGCTGAAGGCGAAGGATTCATTGACGCGATGCGGGTTCTGGATGGCGGAAGGATTTCGATTGCAGCGCTGTCGCTTGGCATCGGACGCGGGGCTCTCGATGCCGCGCTTAAATACGTCAAGGAGCGACGGCAGTTTGGCAAGGCGATCGCGGAGTTTCAAGGTATTCAATGGAAGCTCGCGGATATGGCGACGGAGCTCGACGCGGCCCGGCTGCTCACGCAGCGCGCTGCTGTGCTGAAGGATGCGGGGCGAAAGATTACGCGTGAATCGGCTATGGCCAAGCTAATGGCAAGCGAAGTGGCGGTGCGAATCTGTAACGACGCGGTGCAGTTGTTTGGAGGCTATGGATTTATCAAGGACTATCCAGCGGAGAAGTTTTATCGAGACGTCAAGCTATGCACCATCGGCGAGGGTACGAGCGAAATACAGCGGATGGTCATTGCCAGAGAGATTCTGAAGGTGTATCCATCGCGCGGGTGATCGAATGGGTGAGTTAGTCAAAATTGTGGAGTGCCCGCGGGATGCGTGGCAGGGTTTGCCTGCGTTGATACCGGCCGCCGTGAAGACCGTCTATCTGCAGAGGTTGATAGCAGCTGGATTTACGCACATTGATGCGGTCAGCTTCGTTTCGCCTGCTGCTGTGCCGCAGATGGCTGACTCGGAAGAGGTGCTGAAGTCTCTTGATCGTCCGGATGGGGTCGAATTGATCGGGATTGTGGTGAATGCGAAGGGAGCCGATCGGGCCATCCGGACAGAAGCAGTACAGACTTTGGGTTTTCCCTACTCCATCTCGCCGCAGTTTCTGAAAAGGAATCAGAATCAAACGCCGGAAGAGGCGCTTGAGGTTTTGCAGCAGATTACTAAGATGGCGAGCAACGCTGGACTGGGTCTGGTGGCCTATGTTTCGATGGCCTTTGGCAATCCATACGGAGATAAGTGGGACATAGATAAATTGACGGATGCCTGTGATCGTCTGGTCGAACTTGGAGTGCGCCAGATCTCGCTGGCAGACACGGTGGGTCTCGCCACTCCATCGCAAATCATGGAGAGTGTGGCCAGAGTCGTTGCGGAGTTAGAGGAGATCGAAATTGGGGTGCATCTGCATGCGCGGCCTGAAGAATCTGCGGCGAAAGTTCGCGCAGCCTACAAGGTGGGCTGCCGACGATTCGATGCGGCGATTGGCGGACTTGGCGGATGTCCCTTTGCGCAGGATGAACTGGTGGGCAATATTCCGACGGAGATGCTGCTGGCAGAACTGAAAACGATTGGGGCGCAGGTGCCGGATCTGGCACGGCTTGAGCCGCTGATACAAGCCAGCGCGGATATCGCTGAGATCTATGGCCGAGCACATCTTGATACCGGTTGTGAATCAGCGCGGTGATGAGGGCGGTCTTGTTCAGACCGGAGGATTGATTTTGAGTTACTCGACAATCATGGTGACGGAGGAAGGGACGGTCCGGACGATTACCTTGAATCGGCCCGAGCGCAGGAATGCGATGACTCCTGAGATGCAGATGGAGTTGATTGCCGCGATGCAAGAGGCAGCCGACACTTCCTGCCGGGTTGTCGTTTTACGAGGCGCTGGAGATGCGTTTTGCTCGGGACTGGATTTGTCTGCGCTGCAAGCCATGCAGGACAAGACTGTTGCCGACTATCGTGCCGATGCGGAGCGAATCGCAACGTTGTTTCGAACGCTGTACGAATTGCCCAAACCCACGATCGCATCGGTGCACGGAGCAGCGATTGCCGGTGGGACTTGCCTCGCCACCCTTTGTGATTTCACGCTGGCGACGCCTGCGGCGAAGTTTGGCTACACGGAACCGCGGATCGGTTTTGTACCTGCGCTGGTGTCGGCGTACCTGGCCTTGCAGATTGGCGACAAACGGGCCCGGGACCTGCTGCTGAGTGCGCGGCTTTTTGACGCGCAGGAAGCGCATCGGCTTGGCCTGGTCAATGAGGTTTTAGCGCCGGATCAACTGGCGGGACGTATACAGGCACTGTATCAAACCTTGCAGGGAAATAGCGGGCAGTCTCTCGCGGCAACCAAGCGACTGATGGCCGCGCAAAATAAGGCGTGGCTCGATACGGCAATCTCGGAAGCGATGGAGGCCAACGCTCGGGCTCGCGAGACTGCCGATTTTCGAGAAGGGATTGCGGCGTTTCTGGAGAAGCGACCGCCGAGGTGGACGAATTAAGCGACTGTATCTCTTAACAAACCTCATCGCTGAAGCGGACCGGCGCGCCGGTGCGTTGCTCCACTTGCTCACGCGTGACGCCGGGAGCGAATTCTATGACCTCGAAGCCGGAAGGCGTCACGTCCAGAACGCCCATATCTGTGATCACTCGATTCACGACACGCGTTCCGGTGAGGGGAAGCGTGCATTCCCGGAGCAGCTTTGCACTGCCGTCCTGTGCCGTGTGCTCCATGAGAACAAGGACGCGCTGAACTCCTGAAACCAGATCCATCGCACCACCCATTCCCTTCACGCGCTTACCCGGGATCATCCAGTTTGCCAGGTCTCCGCGCTCTGAAACCTGCATTCCGCCAAGAATCGCGAGGTCGATGTGGCCACCTCGAATCATCGCGAAGGAGTCGGCACTCGAAAAAGTGGACGCACCGGGGAGAAACGTCACGGTCTCCTTGCCTGCGTTGATAAGATCGGCGTCAACCGCACCCTCTTCCGGGAAAGGACCCATGCCAAGAAGGCCGTTTTCTGATTGCAGTGTGACGGTCAGGCCGTGGGGAATGTAATTGGCCACCAGGGTAGGGATACCGATTCCGAGGTTCACGTAGAAACCATCTTTGAGTTCTTGTGCGGCGCGAGCGGCCATCTCATAGCGAGTCCATGCCACGGTCTATGCCTTTCGAATCGTTCGCTTCTCAATGCGTTTTTCCGGATGGGGATTGTGTACGAGCCGATGAACAAAGATGCCCGGCGTGTGAACCTCGTCGGGATCGATTTCGCCTGGTTCTACGATGATCTCTGCTTCCGCCACTGTGATCCAGCCGCAGGTTGCCGCATTAGGGTTGAAATTGCGCGCCGTTCGACGATAGATCAGGTTTCCGTTCAAATCGGCCTTCCACGCTTTCACCAAAGCGAGATCGGCGCGAATGCCGTGTTCGAGGATGTGGGTCACACCATCGAAGTCCTTGTGTTCCTTGCCTTCGGCGACCAGCGTGCCAACGCCCGTTCGCGTGTAGAAGCCGGGGATGCCTGCGCCGCCTGCTCTCATCCGTTCCGCAAGCGTTCCTTGCGGGCTGAATTCGACATCTAACTCGCCGGCTAGATACTGCCTTTCAAACTCCGCGTTTTCGCCGACGTAACTTGAGATCATTTTCCTGACCTGGCGGTTCTCGAGGAGCAAGCCAAGTCCCCATCCGTCCACACCCGCGTTATTGCTCGCGATGGTGAGGTTGCGCACGCCTGTGTCGCGCAAAGCGAGGATCAGAGCCTCGGGGATGCCGCACAGGCCAAAGCCGCCAATGGCCAGCAACATATCATCGCGCACGATGTCCTGCAGTGCGGATGCTGCGTCTGGCCATAGCTTCGTCGATCGCGGTTCACGAGCTGTTTGAGATTTCATCGTCTGGAACTCGCAAGAAACGGCTCCCGCCGCCGTTGCTCCACTGGTGTTAACAGGCCCTAGCATTTCGAATGAGGCTTCTTGAAAACGACCGAGAACGGCACCCAGTCGGACAGGCGTTTATCGTCCACTTCCGCGTCTTCGGCCTGAGGTTTCACCGACGATCTGGCAAGCGCCAACGAGATCTTCACGTTTCCCTGAATGCAATGTGCTACGAGATAGTCCGACACGCTCTTGCTTGCCGTGTCCAGATAGGCTGCTGGAAGAGTTCCCTGGTCTCCATGGATATCCACGGGAGGGCCGATCATGAGGTGGTTGACCGGATCCGAGTCCGCCGCTGCAGGACCGGCGAATCGCATGGCGAGAACGGCTCTTGTCTCCAGCGCATCAGGATTTGCTGTGTACGCGACAGGCGGAATGGCGATGGCGGCTTGATTCGGCTTGCTCGCCTTCGTGTCCAAAGTAAGCCGGTACGGAGCGCCCTTCCATTTTGGCTCAGCCGGAACGCTGGAGCTCTTGTTACCTTGGCTTCCGCACCCCACCAGGAGTACCAGCCCAATCGTCAGAATCATGCCTCTTCTCACGCCATCCTCCTCATTGTTTTGAAACCGCGCACAAGATTACCACATGGGAGTTTGGTCGGAATGTGATGGCGAACAGACCTCTGCCAGGAATGGCTTAGTGGAATCTCGTGGCGACAATCTGGCTGCCTGCTGAATCCGATTGGATACTGGTGGAACGAAGCAGTATCTCGAATGGACGCAGGCTCCCGTCCGGGCGCTGAGCACGCTTGAGAATGGATGAAATCGCGGTGGAATGAAAGAGGAGTTCGGCTGCCGATTGGGTACCGGCCACATCCAACCCTTCCAGAAGCAGTAGATGGCCATTGCCGCTTAAGTTGGGGACAAAATCAATCAGCGCGAAGGTTTCATGCGAGGGCTCGTTCCAATGGCTTGCGTAGGAGACTGATTCGCCCGGCTGCGGTCTGGTGTTGACAATCGAAGCTCCTTCCATGCCCACGTTGGGCACAATTCGGAAGTTGGTCTCGCTGTCGGCAATCGTCGACCAGGGATTGCTGTTGACCGAGCCGATCAGAACTACATTCGAAGTCTTCAGATTATCGAGGCGCAGTTCCCGCGGAAAGCGCAGGAGCACATGCCGCGGGTCGTACTCCTGTTGTCGTGTCAGATCGGCAAGAACCTGCAGGCTCACGAAATCAGTGAACCGCTGGGTGCGGATGTCCTCGGTGGTGTGATTATCCAGGTTGGGAAGCGACTGTCCAAGATACGAGCCGCGGATGTAGTCTGCAAGCTGAGATGGCTGATGAGAAATATCCTCCAGAAGATTCAGACCTGCATCCGGAGGAACAATATAGGTATTGTCCGCCCCGCGGAGAATCTCTTTCCAGAGCAACTGAGCGGGCTCCGGAGGCGGACTTGGGACAAGAATGCGCGAAGCGGCTACCCATGTAGAACAGACGAGAACGACGCTGTAGACCGCGATCCCCATTTTGCCGGAAACCGCGAGCTTGCGGAGGAATCGCCAGACCAGAGAGGGTGCGGAACTGGACTCGGGGTTCTCCGGGACTGCTGGCCCCACATCCGCTGCTGACTGCGGTTGCGCGGGCGATTGATTCTCGACCTGACTCTCGATTTGCCCGCAGGATTCCGATTCCCGGGAATTGCAGAACACCGGCACATATCCACCGACCGGAATCTCGATGCGCATTCCGGTGCGGTTGCCGTTCCCCGCAAAATGCTCGGCCAGCCGCTTGCGCAGTTGCCGGGCATAATTCCTGACAATATTGTCTTCATCGGTCCGGTAGCTTCTGGGACGTCCGAAGACATGCACACCGATCTGATGCTCAGTGACTGCGACTTGCCGGCCCATCAGAGTTTCCGCAACAACATACAAGAGGAATTGGGAAAGCAAGGGAGAACGCGCGAAGTGGTTCCCGGTAGCGATGCTCCGGGCCAGCCGCCAGCGCGGATCGTCGGCGAGTGCATCCCTCAAGGAGTCCGTTTTGGGCTCCGTCATGGGGTCTACTCGCACCGGCATTTGAAGTCCAAATTGAGCATTGGCGGATCGCTTTGGCATTGCATTCTCCCGCGGATTCGGCTCCGAGAGGACCAATTCCCCGTCTCACGATACCCAAAACATGTAAACGCACCGTAAACGGCCTCGTCAGCGCCGTGTCACCGAAACGATTCGCCAGATATTAAAGATCGAATAACATGTTTATATTTCAATAATTTATGAGGATGTTAAACGGGGTGTACACCCTGTTGCACACGGGCTTCACACGGTCCCGTTGCCAGTGATCCTTTCGTAGGATGAAGCTGGCTGAACTCTGGCCAGACGCAACAGCAGGACCTACGAAGGAGCGCCTTACTTAATGGACATTTACAAAAGACCTGATCCGGCATCGAACGGGCCTGTCCCGCGGTTGAGACAAGCCGCTGGCCGGAGCGCGTGTTTCGCATTTGGATGTGCACTCGCACTTTTCCTCTTGGACGGCGGCATTTCGAGAGCACAGGTGAACACCGGCAACCTCAGCGGCCAGATCACCGACTCTTCCGGAGCCGTAGTTCGCGGAGTCACACTGGCTCTGGAGGGCAAAGAGACTGGCTACAAGCGAACCGTGCAATCGGAAGCGGACGGCAACTATGTCTTCCCGAACCTGCCAATTGGCGACTACACCCTCACGGTGTCCGCAAGCGGCTTTGCCACCGAAAAAGAGGACGAGACTATCAGCGTCGGATCCAGAACCCGCGCGGATTTTCATCTTCACCCTGGCGCCGCAGACCAGACCGTGGAAGTGACTTCGGATGCCAGCGGTCTCTCCAAGGATGACGCTTCGATCAGCACAGTGGTCACCAACGAAACGATCGCGGAGACGCCTCTCTTCCTGCGTAACTGGGACGACCTGCTGCGTACGGTTCCCGGGGTGCAGATCAACCGCTATACCAATCAGAGCGGTGCGACCAATGCCGGACGGACGGGCGATTTCAATGTGAACGGCGTTCACTCCCTGCAGAACAACTTCATTCTGGACGGTATCGACAACAACACCTTCTCGGAGAATGTGCAGGAGCTGAGTTCTGAGGCGGCGCATCCTTCGGTGGACGTCATCGCCGAGTTCAACGTGATCACCAATCCCTACTCAGCCGAGTACGGCCGTGCGCCCGGCGCTGTCGTCTCCGTAAACACGCGCAGCGGCTCCAACGCATTTCACGGCACGGCATACGAATATGTGCGCAACCAGTTCTTCGACTCCTTCGACTACTTCTCCAAGCAGACGTTGGCGAAGAAAGCAGAGGACAACCAGAATCAGTTTGGCGGCAGCTTTGGCGGGCCGATCAAACGCGACCGTCTGTTCTTCTTCTTCAACTATGAGGACACGCGGGTCAAGCAAGGTGTATCGCGCGTATCGACTGTGCCGTTGGATAACGAGCGTATCGGTGACTTCAGCGCCGCTGCCGCGGCAGTCGACGGAATCGCGCCCTATCCGACGATCTACAACCCGACCACCTGCTCAACACCCTACAACCTGAAGAGCAGCGGTTGCACCCCGTATGTCAGCAATCAGATTCCTTCCAGCCAGATCGACTCCACTGTCAGCAAGCTGATGGCGCTCTTTCCTGAGCCGAACTTCAAGAACGGCTCGGCAAACTATCCTGAGCTGAACAACTATTCGCGTACGGGAGACCTGACCGACTTCAACGGCAGCTACGATGCGCGCGTGGACTGGACGCCGACGTCGGCGGATACGGTCTTTACACGCTTCAACTACTTCAGCCGCAATCGCGACATTCCAGGCTACTTCGGTGGTCTGGCAGACGGATCCTCGACCTCGGCGTGGGGCAACCAGATCCTTCAGGGTGCCAGCGTCGTCCTGGGCTGGACGCGAGTGATCAGCCCGCGCATGGTCAACGATTTCCGCTTTGGCTGGGTACGCGATTACTCCAAGGCTGTGCAGCAATCCTTCGGCCAGTCTCAGACTGCGGGCGACTTTCTGCCCGGCGTTCCAAATAATCCGGCAATCGGCGGCGGTGTGCCGCTTACTTCCTTCACCAACTTCACATTCATCGGCTCTCCAGACTTCCTGCCCAAGCAGCAGATCCCGATGCTGTATCAGTACAACGACACGCTTTCGTGGAGCCTGGGTAATCACAACCTGAAGTTCGGCGCCACTGTCTTCGCGCCGATGCGCAACATCTTCCAGGATGAGCCTGGTGTGCGCGGCGACCTGGGGTTCACGGGTGTCTTCACGGGCCTTTCCTATGCCGACGGCCTGATTGGAGCGACCCAGTCCACGCAGTTAACCAACGTGTTCTTCGTCGATCAACGGCTTTGGATGGCCTCCGGATTTGCCGAGGACGATTGGAAGGTGACGCCGCGGCTCACTCTGAACCTTGGTCTCCGCTACGACTTCTCCACGCCGGCTACCGACGCCCAGAATCGCATGGCCAACTTCGATCCCGCCGGTTCGGGCTCACTGGTCTTCGCCAAGTCCGGCTCGCTTGGGGACCGCGCATTAGTCAACCCCCAAACCACCAACTTCGCTCCGCGCATTGGTGTTTCGTACAGCCTCAACGACAAGACCGTGCTCCACGGCGGTTACGGTATCTATTACACCTCACTGGAGCGAATCGGCAGCGAGGACCAACTTGCGTTGAATCCCCCGAATCTGATCAACAAGACATTGGCCAGCAACACAGCGCCGGTGATCAAGCCGTCGGTCGGATTCCCGTCCAACTTTCTTGATCCCTCCACCATCAACCTGAATGCCTTGCAGAACTTTCACGTGCGCGCCGCCGACCCCAACGCAGCTTCGCCGATGGTCCAGCAATGGAGCGTCGGAGTCCAGCGTCAATTCACGCCGGTCTGGCTGGCTGAGTTGGACTATGTGGGGACAAAGTCAACGAATCTGGATGTGCTTCGCAACTACAACCAGGTGGAAATCTCCGGCAATCAGGTTGTGACCAGCGCCAGCGCTCCAGGCGGAACAGTTCCTTACCCTGATTTCGGCCAGATCGAATACCTGGACCCAGCGGGACATGGCAACTACAACGGCCTGCAGGCCAGCCTTACGCGAGTCATGCACAACGGACTGAGCGTGCGCGCAGCTTATACCTACTCGCACGATTTGGACAATTCTCCGGAAGAACTCGAAACCAATTCCGGTGATGCGCCCAACGGCCGTGACTACGGCATGTGGTATGGCAACAGCGATTTCGATGTTCGCCACCGCATCTCGGCCAACTACGTCTATGAGCTGCCCTTTGGCCACGGCAAGCCGATGCTTCAGACTGGCCCGGCTGCCTGGCTACTGGGCAACTGGAGAACCTCGGGAGTCTACACCTTCTACAGTGGGCACCCGTTCACTGCAAACTGGGGCAGCGAAAGCACCTTGCTCGATGCCTATGGCTACGCGACCGCAGTACCCAACATCGTGGCCCCGGTGCATTACCTCAAGACGCAGCAATGCTGGTTCTACGACACCGCCAACAAATCCTGCGCAGCGGCCGGTTCGGGCCTGACCACGCCGTTCGCCGATCCGGGCAACTACAACATCGGCGACGGACGCCGCAACACGCTGGTTGGACCTGGGACGCAGCTCTTTGACTTTGCGCTCATCAAGGCCATTCCGATTAACGAACGCTTGAACGGGGAATTTCGCTGGGAGGTCTTCAACGCGGCCAACCACCCGATCTTCGGTCAGCCAAGCGGCAATGCAAGCAGCAGCAGCGTTGCCCAAATCACCACTCTCTCGGCTGACCCGCGCGTGATGCAGTTCGCGGCTCGCATCAACTGGTAGAACGTCAAACAAATGGTCCGGGAGGCGCATTCATGTGCCTCCCGGACTTTTTGCGTTCGAGTTGACGAAGGTTTCCAACTCAATCTATATCGAAAGCGCGAGGCGCTGAACATACAACACCTCAAGCAACACGCCAAGGAGCCGTCTTGAATCTCACATTTCGTTCAATTACCACCCTGGGACTGGGGATGCTGATTGCAGGCCTAGCAAGTGCCAGTCTCGCCAGCGGACAACAGGTGCCCGCGCCCGGTTCGCGCACCCAGATGGACGCTCACAACTGTTATCCCTACTTCGAGTGGTGGAACGACCGCATCGATCGCGCGCTCTCGGCCGGAACGCCGCTGGCTATTGAACAGGATCTTGGCTGGTACACCGATCCGAAGACCGGCAAGAGCTGGTCTGTGGTGACGCATGGCGAGATGTCCGGCAACGAGCCGACCATGGAACATTACTTCTTCGACCGCGTGCACCCCATTATTGAGCAGGCTTTGAAAGACGGGAACCACGGAAACTGGCCGCTGATCACCCTCAATCTGGATTTCAAAGACAACAAGCCTCAGCATCTTGCGGCTGTGCTCGAACTGCTCAGGCAGCACCGAGCGTGGCTCACCTCGGCAGTCAAGACAGCCGATGGCAAAACCCCTCAGCCATTGAATGTGAAGCCCATTCTGGTCCTGACCGGCGAGTCCGACGCCCAGCAGGCTGTGTTCTACGACCAGTTACCGGTCGGCGAGCAAGTGCTGCTCTTTGGCGCCATCCACACCGGGCACAAGGACCCGCAGGCCGCGCCTGAAGTCATCGATGACGAGAAGGCAAGCAACTATCGCCGCTGGTGGAACAATCCATGGAAAGTCGTCGAAGTTGGTGGGCAGCAGCATGCCGGCGAGTGGACCCCCGAGAAGATGCACCGGCTTCGCGCGCTGGTCGAGCGCGCCCACGCCAATGGCCTCTGGATTCGCTTCTACACGCTGGATGGCGCGACAGAGGCCGAACTCAGCAGCAATGGCTGGTTCCATGGCTACAACTTCGGGTCCCTTGACGCGGCGCGGACCAGATGGCGGGCGGCTATCGCAGCCCACGTGGACTATGTGGCATCGGACCAGTACGAATTGCT
The DNA here is from genome assembly GCF_025685625.1 of Acidicapsa acidisoli. Classification (NCBI taxonomy): domain Bacteria; kingdom Pseudomonadati; phylum Acidobacteriota; class Terriglobia; order Terriglobales; family Acidobacteriaceae; genus Acidicapsa; species Acidicapsa acidisoli. The sequence continues at coordinate 1,912,750 of NZ_JAGSYI010000001.1, read as the reverse complement.
CGGAGAAGAGATGCGAGGCGCCGCAGATCCTGAACTGCACCAGAACCGCTGAGACTCCACGGCGACGGGCACCTCGTTTTCAAATGATTCACCAGCGGGCGGCTCCGAGAGGACTTTACGACTTTTCGGAGCCCGTCCTGCAGCATGGTTTTATCGAGCGTCAGCTCCGCCAACGGTACCTCTATTTCAGCCTGCTTCAAGACTCCTACAATCTGCTTTACGGAACACTTCTCCTTCATCGACAAAATCCTTCCTCCTTCCTCAGGTTCGCTTTTACCAAAATACGAATCAGCCACTTAGTCCGGCTCTTCGCCCGGCCCATCATTTCTGCGGCTCAGCTTTGCCCGTGAGGAACCCGTTCTCGCGCAGCTCGAATCCTACGAAATATGAGGATAAGAACCTTCGGCTTCGCTATTTATTTGTCTTTCCTTGTTACAGGACTTCTCCACGCACAACAGACCGCGTCGATCTCGGGCCGTCTCTATGACTCAACACACGCAGCGCTCGACGCAGCGCAGGTGACGCTGCGCAATACGTCCTCCAATGCGACACGCGACACTGTCACCGATGCCCAGGGACTCTTCACCTTTGCGCTGCTGCCCGCGGGAAACTACGAGCTGCAGGCGGGGAAAGAGGGCTTCCAGACAAGCATTCTCTCCAACATTCAGCTCACCGTCGGCCAGTCCGCACTCCAGGATCTGACGTTGCATCCGGGCAATGTAAGCCAGCAGGTCGAAGTACAGGAAGATACGCCGCTGGAGGGCGCAGCCATGAACTCAAGTTCAGGACTGGTAACCGGCGAGGAAATTCGCAATCTGCCGCTGAATGGCCGCAGCTTCGATCAGTTGATTCTGCTGAATCCAGGCACAGTGAACTTCACTTCGCAGCGCACTGGCGGCATCGGCACATCAAACTCCGTCGTGGGAAATCAGTTCGCCATTTCCGGGCGCAGGCCGCAGGAGAATCTCTTTCTGCTGGATGGAGTGGAATACACCGGGGCGAGCGGACTGAATCAGACGCCAGGAGGCACGAGCGGCCTGCTGCTGGGCGTCGACGCGCTGCGCGAATTCAATCTGCTGACGGATACCTATGGCGCCGCATACGGCAAACGGCCCGGCGGGCAGGTGTTGATGGTAGCGAACTCTGGCACCAACGAACTGCACGGCGCAGCTTATGACTTTTTGCGTAACAGCGCCATGGATGCAAGGAATTACTTCGATCAGGCGACAATTCCCGAGTTTCAGCGCAGTCAGTTCGGCGGCGAGTTAGGAGGCCCGCTACGCCACAACCGCTCTTTTCTCTTCGGCAACTATGAGGGCTTTCGCGAAAACATGAGCCTCAGCGATGTAACGCTGGTTCCGGATAACAATGCGCGCAATGGTTATCTGCCGGGAACCGACGGCGGTTTGAAGTATGTCGGGGTTGCGCCGGCGACCGTGCCTTATCTGGCTCTGTGGCCATTGGCCAACGGCCCGGATCTCGGCGGAGGCATCGCCGAAGCTTTCAGCCATCCGGTGCAGACGATCCACGAGGACTTTGGAACAGCGCGGCTGGATCAGTACTTGACCCGGAATGACTCGCTGAGCGCCACTTACCTTGTGGACGACAGCGGGGACAATACACCCACGCAAAATCCCTATTCTCAGGACTTCGAAACCACGCGAGAGCAGGTAGTCAGCGGGCGCGAAACGCACATCTTCTCGCCTCGCCTGGTGAACCTGGCAACGCTCGGATACTCCCGCGCTCATTATTTCTTCACCAGCGATACGACAGCGGATGTGCCCCCGTTTATCGCGGGACGGGGTGTAGGAGTTGTAGTGGTCGGCGGCAGCGCGACGCCCAATACTTCCAGCTCGATCACTTCGGCCGGGACCAACACCGGCGACAATCACTACTCCATCCGTAATCTGTTTACCGAGGCGGACTCGATTGCCTACACCACAGGACGCCACTCCATCACCGCCGGAGTATGGTTCGAGCGGGTTCAGTTCAACGACGACCTGGCGCTGAGCCAGTATGGGCAGGCCAGCTTCTCGTCGCTGCTCGATTTTCTGGAAGGCACGATCAGCACGTTTACGGCTGTGCCTTCTCCGACGGATATGGACTGGCGCTCACTGGAAAGCGCAGCCTTCGCGCAGGACCAGATCCGCCTGACCTCGCGGCTTTCGCTTTCGCTTGGCTTCCGCTACGAAGGCACCAACGGCTGGAATGAAGCCAACGGACGGGCCTCGACCTTCCTACTCGGCCCGAATGGAGCTCTCGAAACGCAGCCGCGCATCTCCTCCTCGGCTTTCACCATCAACCGCGCCAAATTCCTGCCGCAGCCACGCGTGGGCTTTGCGTGGGACGCATTCGGCAACGGCCGCACGACGGTACACGGCGGCTTCGGCATGTACAACGACCTGCAGGATGCTCTGGGCTATCGCACCGACCAGAATGCTCCCTTCAACACCACAATCACATTGAAGAACATCGCCCTTTCCAGCCTGCCCATCGTTCCCGGTCAGCCAGTCAATGGCGGACTCGTAGCGCCCAACGGCGTGCAGCAGGATATGTACACGCCGACGGTTCTTTCCTACACGCTGAAAGTGGAACAGGCGATCTCTCCCACCACCACTCTGACCATCGGTTATGTAGGGTCCCATGGCTATCACGAAACCTCCAGTGCGGATTTGAATCAGGCGCTGCCGACCTTTTGTCCCAACCCGGCATGCCCAGCCAATTTGCCAGCGGGCACAATTTACTATCCGGCAGGCTCTCCGCTGGCAAACCCGCAGCTCGGTAGCGGGTGGACGTGGATCTCCCAGGCAGACAACCTCTACAACGCGCTGCAGGTGGACTTCCGCAAGCGGATGAGTCATGGCCTCGACCTGCGCGGCGCCTACACCTGGGCCAGATCGATGGACGACGGCGATACGCTAAACGCCAGCGGTGCAGCCAACACAGAAGGACTGGCGGAAGATGCGCACAATCTGCGGCTCGACTGGGGACGCTCTAACTTCGATGTGCGCAACGCGGCAACAATCAACGCCGTCTATTCCCTGCCCTACGGAAGAAACCCCGCCAATTGCGGAACCCGCTGCTTGTTTCTGGGCGGCTGGAATGTCGCCGGAATTTTCAACTATCAGGGCGGACTTCCATTCACGCCCGAGCTCAGCTTCAACCCGTCAAACAACGGCGACACCACGAATCCTGTACGGCCGTCTCTCAATCCCAACTTCCACGAGAATATCATCACGGGAAATCCCAGCCAGTACTTCGTTCCAACAGCGTTTGTAGTGCCGCAGGCAGGCACTTACGGCAATGTCCAGCGCGACAGCCTAACCGGCCCCGCAGTGACGGAGCTGGATACCTCGCTCTACAAGACGGTCCATCTCGCCGAGCGGTTGAACTTTCAACTGCGTGGCGACGCCTTCAACATCCTGAACCACGCCAACTTCAATACGCCCAACCTCGTCATCTACTCGTCGGCAACGTCTGCGCCTTCCGCCTCGGCAGGCGTGATCACCAGCACCTCGACCACCTCGCGCCAGCTACAGGTTTCAGCCCGGCTGACCTGGTAGTACCCAAGCCGAATGGGATATGTGCAAACATGCCCCATTCGGGCAGCCTGATTGTCAGTGGAAGGACCTAGATGGGCATAAGCATAGAACTTGAAAAGAATATCTGAGCGGAATGACCTAGCCATTCAGACAAACCAATAATTCCTTGGAACTAGACTATTGAGAGGAATGGAGGCGCGGGTCGGGATCGAACCGACGCATAAAGGTTTTGCAGACCTCTCCCTTACCACTTGGGTACCGCGCCTTGGCAGGGCCGTCCTGAATGTACTTTTGAGTTCTTTCCATTCCTGCCGTAGCCAATCCGGCTGGCGCCGGAGGGCGGAATGGAGCGGGAGACGAGATTTGAACTCGCGACCCTCGCCTTGGCAAGGCGATGCTCTACCACTGAGCTACTCCCGCTTGTTACAGATATGAGTATATCGGGCGAGCCAAATGCGGTCAAACCGCTGCTCGCCTAAGTTAGGCCGCTGATCTTTGCGCAGGAGAGCCTTAGACCGACGCAACGACCGAGGCGGGTTGGGAATTCACCGCGTCCGAAACGATTTGACCGTCGCGCACCTGCAAGATGCGATCGGCGATCGCCGCGGCTTCCAGGTTGTGGGTGATCATGAGAACTGTCTGTCCCAGTTCTTTGTTCGAACGTTGCAGCATCGAAAGTACGGCATCGGAGTTTTTCGTGTCCAGGTTGCCCGTGGGTTCGTCGGCCAGAATAATCGCGGGCCGGGTGATGAGGGCACGCGCAATGGCGACTCGTTGCTGCTCTCCGCCGGAGAGTTCGGATGGACGATGACCGAGGCGGCCCTGAATGGAAAGCAACTCACAGAGATGGTCGAGATATTTGTGGTCCAGGGGCTGATTGTCGCCGCTGATGGCATGGGCTATCTCGATGTTGCCCATCGCAGTGAGCGTGGGCAACAGGTTGAATCGCTGGAAGACGAACCCGATGCGCTGCTTGCGCAGACGGGTGCGGTCAGCGTCGCTCAGCGAGCCAAAGTCAATACCATCAATGACTACGCGGCCAGAAGTGGCGTGAGTGAGGCCGCCGAGCAAGTAAAAGAGCGTGGATTTTCCGGAACCGGAAGGTCCGACAATGGCGATGAAGTCACCGCGCTGCACAGAGAACGAAACGCCGCGCACGGCTGGCACTTCGATCCTGCCGGAGCGATAGACCTTGGTCAGGTTTTCTGCCTGAATGATGGCGGTGGGCTGATCAGTCTGCACGGCTTGATTGTAAATGGCTGAGGCCTCAAGTTTCGTTGTTCAGCAAATTCTGACCTATAGGCCATTGGCGATTGCTCGAAGAACGATGCCTGCGCTCAGGGTTGAACGCCCGAGAACTACTAAAGAACGGAATAGGCACAGGTATGATTTTGAGAGCGGCAAGGCGAGCTTTGCTGACATAGGAGATCAGAGAAATATGAGCTATTTAGCCGATGCAATGAGGTATGACGGCGCACAATTTCGACGATGCGGACGATCAGGCATTGTATTGCCGCCGGTATCGCTTGGATTGTGGCAGAACTTTGGTGGCGCCGATGTCTTCGAGACTGGCCGGGCCATGATCCGGCGGGCATTTGACCGGGGCGTAACCCACTTCGACCTGGCAAACAACTATGGACCTCCTTATGGATCGGCGGAAGAGAACTTTGGGCATATTTTACGGAAGGATTTTCGTCCTTACCGGAACGAACTCGTCATTTCCTCAAAAGCTGGCTGGGATATGTGGCCAGGCCCCTACGGCTTCGGCGGCTCTCGCAAATACCTGCTGGCGTCTCTCGACGAGAGCCTGCAACGCATGGGGTTGGAGTACGTTGACATCTTCTACTCGCATCGGCCAAGCCCCGATGTGCCGCTGGAAGAGACGATGGGCGCTCTCGCTCATGCGGTGCGGCAAGGCAAGGCGCTCTATGTCGGAATCTCGTCTTATAGTCCCGAACGGACGCGTGAATCAGCGCGGATTTTGAAGAGCGAAGGCGTGCCTCTGCTGATTCATCAGCCGTCGTATTCGCTGCTCAACCGGTGGGTCGAAACCGACCTGCTCGCAACTCTGGATGAGTTGGGCGTCGGCTGCATCGCGTTTTCTCCGCTGGCGCAGGGCCTGCTGACTAGTAAGTATCTGAAGGGCGTTCCGGAGAATTCGCGGGCGAAGGGCGGTGGTTCGTTCCTGGATTCCTTCCTGAACGAGGAGAATCTTAAGCAGGTGCGGGCTCTGAACGAGTTGGCGCAGGAGCGCGGGCAGTCGCTAGCCCAGATGGCGATTGCGTGGGTCTTGCGCGACCAGCGGGTGACTTCGGCGCTTATCGGAGCGCGCAATGTGGCGCAACTCGAAGACTCGCTCGATGCGGTGAACAAGCTTGCGTTTACGGATGCGGAACTGAGCGCTATCGATCAGTATGCGCGTGAGGGCGGCATCGACCTCTGGAAGGGTGCGCGCGAAGGGACCGAGTAAGGGCGCTCAGGAGATGGAATAAATCATTTCTATCCCTTGCGGAAGCGGTTGGCGAGATCGAATTCGTCGCGGAGTTCCGGCGTACGGAGATTTTCGCGAAGATGGGCCAGCCGCTGCTCCAGCGCTTGCAGTGCGGCAGCAACCGCTTCCGTGTTGGTAAGAGCGACGTCGCGCCACATCGAGTAGGGGCTTGAGCCCAGGCGAGTCATCTCGCGAAGCGCGCGCCCGCCGACAGCGGTCAGTTCCGGGGCATTGCCCAACTCGGTCTGAAGAAGCGCGGTCAGCGCTGTTGCCAGAAACTGCGGAAGATGGCTGACCCAGGCTACCAGTTCATCGTGGCGTTTGGCTTCCAGATCAAGCGTGCGGCAGCCGATGGCTTCGACCCACTTGCGCCAACTGGCTGCCAATTCCGCCGACTGGAAGGACATTACCGGCGGATTCTCCTTCGCAGATTCAGATTCGGATTCAGACGTGAAGATCCAGACAGCGCCCTGAAAGAGTCCGGCATCCGCCTGCGCTGCGCCACTGACCTCTTTGCCTGCCATCGGGTGCCCTGGGAGAAATCCAGCGCGGCCAGGATCGTTGAAGAGACGGTTGCCGGCCTGGGAGATCAGAGCCTTGGTGCTGCCAACATCGGTGATCAGGTGGCTTGGGCCAAGAATCGGCGCCAATTGCTCCATCCAATCGAGAATCGCATAAACCGGCGTTGCAAGCAGAATCAGTTGACTGGCTTCCGCAGCGGTAAGCGCATTGGCCGCAACCGAGTCGATGGACCTCCGCGCGAGCGCCTCCTGAGCCTGTCCGGGGTCCTTATCCCAGCCAATGATCGAGCCGGTGAATCCGGCGGCGCGCAGGGCCAGGCCTGTCGATGCTCCGAGCAGGCCAGTGCCGAGGATGAGGATGCGTTCGATCATCGCTGGGTCATGGTCAACTATGCGTTGGTCGTGGCTGGTGCGCTGGAGTAGACGCTTCTGCCTACAGCCTGGGCAATCAGCCGCAGTTCTCCGATCAGCTTGGCGAACTGGTCCGGGAAGAGCGTCTGCGCGCCGTCCGAGAGAGCCTTGTCCGGGTTGGGATGGACCTCGACAATGATGCCGTCCGCTCCAGCGGCTACAGAGGCGCGAGCCAGCGCCGGAACCATATCGCGCCGACCGGTGCCATGCGAAGGATCGCCGATGATGGGCAGGTGCGAGAGCTTTTTGACCACAGGGATCGCCGAAATGTCCATCGTATTGCGAGTGTAGGTCTCGTAGGTGCGGATGCCACGCTCGCAAAGGATCACATCGTAGTTCCCGCCCGCGAGGATGTATTCGCTGGAAAGGAGCAGTTCTTCGATAGTGGCCGCGATGCCGCGTTTGAGCATGATCGGTTTGCGGATCTTGCCCAGTTCGCGGAGCAGGTTGAAGTTCTGCATGTTGCGGGCGCCGACCTGGAAGCAATCGACGTACGGCAGCATCGGCTCGATCTGCGAGATCTCCATGACTTCGCTGATGGCAAGCAGGCCGTAGGCGTCCGCGGCTTCGCGCATCAGTTTGAGACCCGGGATTCCCATGCCCTGGAAGGCATACGGCGAGCTGCGCGGCTTGAAGGCTCCGCCGCGAAGGAAGCTGGCGCCAGCCTCTTTGACCTGCTTGGCGGTGAGGAAAATCTGATCGCGGCTCTCAATCGAGCATGGGCCGGCCATGATTGGGATCTCATCGCCGCCGACTTTGACGCCGTGATTGAACTCGACAACTGTGCCTTCGGGACGAAATGCGCGGCCAGCCAATTTGTAGGGCGAACTGATGCGGTGAACGCTAAGGACACCGGGCAGCAGCTTGTACTCTTCGATGTCGACGGAAAGGGTGGGACCGACCCCGGCAAGGATGGTCTGGGTTGCGCCGGTAGTGCGGTGTACGTTGACACCGGCCTCAACCATGCGCTCGATAATGGCGTCAATTTGTTCTTCGGTTGCGTGTTCCTGCATTGCTACGATCATTGCCTGTTCCCCGTCTCGGGCGACTGCACGCCTGCTTCGTGGCCCGCGGCTGCTGCCTGGGCGTTTCTCTGGCTGGCTAACTCGTTTCTCTGCAAGGCGCGCATGACGTCGATGATGCGCTCGAAGATGTGCGTCAGTTCGATATCCGGCAACGGCCCTTTATTGGCCGCGCGGACATTTTCATAGATCACCTTTTCCCGCGCAGGCTCGTAGATGGGCAACGAAGTCGCCGCCTTCAGGCGGCCAGCTTCCAGGGCCGCTTCGGCACGGCGGCTGAGCAGCGCGACCAGTTGGCGATCCAATTCGTCGATCTGTGTCCGCAATTCTTCCAACGTCATATCTGCCTCGTAGTGATTCTGGCGGTTCCGGTTCGGTGGGTGGATTCGTTCCTCTCCATCCACCAAGCCCAGAGGCCAGGAAAAATGAGTTAAACCAAACTGTACGGTGATCTGGCGCGAAACCACGCGACCTGAGACCGCCTGCAAGGGTTCGTCGAGCGGCGACGTGGGAATTCAGCCTCCGCTGTCAAAGGGCCTGCACCGAATGCGGCTGGTGCAGACCCTTGATAAATCGAGCCACTGCGCCGGGTGCCTGCTCTTCGCCATGATCGAGAGTTGTCCTCTCGATCAACTCAACAATTGCGCTGCCGATGACCGCCGCATCCGCGAATTTGGCCACTTCCGCCACTTGATCCGCGTTGGAGATGCCGAACCCGACGGCTACCGGCAGCTTGCTCCAGCGTCGGATGCGTTCGACGAGCGCGGCTGCGTCAGCAGCCAGAGTCTTCTGCTTACCGGTTATGCCGGTGCGTGAGATGGCGTAGATAAATCCCTTGCTGTGCGCGGCAATCGCCTGTAGGCGTTCGTCGGGACTGGTGGGCGCGGCGAGAAAGATCGGGGCAAGATTCACCCGCTCCATCTCGGCGATATACTCCGCTGCCTCTTCCACGATCATGTCTGTCAGAAGAACGCCGTCCACGCCCGCCTGGGCCGCTGCATCGGCGAATTTCGCGAGACCGAAACGCAGGATGGGATTGAGATAGGAAAAGATGACCAGGCCGGCTTTGGGACGGGCGGCGCGGAGTTCGGCTGCCAGTCCGAGAACGTCTTTGAGACGGGTGCCGCGGGCGAGAGCGCGTTCGCTGGCGCGCTGAATGACTGGGCCGTCGGCCAGCGGATCGCTGAACGGGACGCCAAGCTCGATGACGTCGGCTCCGGCGTCAATGGCGGCAAGCGCAATCTCGCGGGTCAGGCTGAGATCTGCGCCGCCAGCGCTGCCTGGGCGATGGTTTGAGAGGCCGGCGTCCCCTGCGGTGAGGTACACGACAAGGCCGGGATGTTGTTGAAATTGGATGGCCATCGGACTGGTCTGAACTCTACGGATCCTGTTTGATCTGGGCTTTCTTATATGCCCTGCGCTCCCTGGATATTCAACTCACGGGCGAGAATTCCCATGTCCTTATCGCCACGTCCAGAGAGATTGACTACCAGTATGTCATGCGACGCCATGCCTGGCGCAATCCTCATGCATTCGGCGATTGCGTGGGCGCTTTCGAGTGCGGGAAGAATGCCTTCGGTCCGGGCCAGCTTCACCACAGCTTCGAGCACATGGGCGTCGTCCGCGGAGACGTATTCGGCTCGCCCGCAATCATGGAGACAGGCGTGTTCCGGACCTACGGTAGCGTAATCCAGACCGGCAGAGACCGAGTGGGTCAACGATACCTGGCCGTTTTCATCCTGCAGAACGTAAGAATAGGTTCCCTGCAACACACCTGGAACTCCGCCTTCGAAGCGCGCTGCATGGTCGCCCAGAGCTTTGCCGCGACCGCCTGCTTCCACGCCGATGAGGCGAACTTCCCGATCTAGCAGAAATTGATAGAAGGCTCCGATGGCATTCGATCCACCCCCGACGCATGCAATGATAGCGGTCGGCAGACGGCCTTCCTTTTCGAGAATCTGTTCCCGCGCCTCGATTCCAATCACACGATTGAAGTCGCGCACCATCGTCGGATAGGGATGCGGCCCGAGAGCACTGCCAAGGATGTAATAGGTGTCGCGAACGTTGGTGACCCAATCGCGAAGAGCCTCGTTGACTGCATCCTTCAGCGTTTTTGAGCCGGAGGAGACACCACGAACTTCCGCGCCCAGCAGCCTCATGCGGAGCACGTTCAGCTCTTGCCGGCGCATATCCTCTTCGCCCATGTAGACAATGCATTCCAGGCCCAGCAACGCGCAGACCGTGGCCGAAGCAACGCCATGCTGGCCCGCGCCGGTTTCGGCAATGATGCGGCGCTTGCCCATCCGCTTGGCGAGCAGGCCCTGGCCCAACGCGTTGTTGATCTTGTGCGCTCCTGTGTGGAGCAGGTCTTCGCGCTTGAGATAAATCTTCGCCCCGCCGAGGGATTCTGTGAGGCGCTTTGCAAAATAAAGGGGGGTCGGACGGCCAGCGAAGTCCTTGAGCAGACTGGCCAATTCGGCCTGGAATGCGGCATCTTCTTTGGCTTCCGCGTAGGCATGTTCCAGCTCTTCGAGCGCAGCCATCAGCGTTTCGGGAACGTAGCGCCCGCCGTAGGCTCCGAAACGGCCAGGCTTCATTGAACTCTCTGTCTCTGTTGGAACAGTTGCGGTCGCCACAGAAATCCTCCCCACACCCTCGGGCAATTACTCCCAACGATACCCCTTAGTGTACAAGCCTGGAGGAAATTTGGGACAACTCGCGCATCGAGTTTCGTCCGCCCAATAACTGTGACGGGATTACGGCATAGTACTTAGCTATTGTTGAGCCGATGCGGCGCGGGCGTTGGCCACGAAGCTTCTCACCTTTTGCTCGTCTTTATGCCCAGGCGACGACTCGACGCCGCTGGCCACATCCACTCCCCAAGGTTGCAGCGTAGTGATCGCCTCAGCGACATTGGCAGGAGTCAATCCTCCTGCTGCGATTAACTTCAACGCGCATGCGCCGTCGAATACCGTCGCGCGAGCCGTCTGCCAGTCGAAGGGAATGCCTGTCCCGCCGACTGCGTTCACGGTGCGGGAATCGATAAGCACAGCATCAATAAACCCGTTCGCACTGACCGCTTGCAACTCTGCACTGGCGTCCTTTCCAAAATGAACGACTTGCAGAATGCGTAGGCTTGGACCGAAACGCGCGCGGAGTTGAGCTGCAAGATCGCCCTCGTTGCTGGAATGCAGTTGCACACCGGTCAAACCCGCAAGCGCGACCGTCTCGGCGATGGTGGCGAAATCGGAATCGACAAAAACGCCTATCTTTTCTATCGCAGCGGGCAGGTGAGGTGTGATCGCGGCAACCTGTTCGCGCGTAACGCGCCGGGGACTGGAAGCAAAGACGAATCCCACGGCATCGGCTCCGACGTTCACAGCCATCTGCGCGTCAGCCACGGACGTATTCGCGCAGATTTTGACCCACAAACTCATTGCACCAGTCTCGATCCCGTCGAATTGACTGCAGGGATCTCCGTCCCGTTCAGAAGGGCATGAAGAGCAGCGGCCGGGTCTACCTGGCGCATAAGGCTCTCGCCGATCAGGAACGCGTCAAATCGGGCGGAGCGGAGAAGATTCAGGTCTGCGGAAGTAAAAATGCCGCTTTCCGCGACCCGAACCACGCTCGCCGGGATGCGCTCGACCAGTTCCAAAGACGTTTCAAGCCGAACTTCAAAGGTCCGAAGATCGCGATTGTTCACGCCGATTGCGTCGGGCGACTCGGCAAGCGACAGCACGCGTTCCAGCTCTTCAGCGGAATGCACCTCGCACAGAACATCCAACTCCAAAGCATGGGCGGCGCGGGTAAAGCGCAGCATCTCCCCGTCTGTTAGCGCCGCGGCAATCAGCAGAATTGCATCGCCCGAGTAAGCGCGGGCCTCAAGAATCTGGTACTCGTCGACGGTGAAATCCTTGCGGAGGCACGGAATCCGCACCGCAGCCGAAGCCAGTTCCAAGTTGCGCAGACTGCCCTGAAAATAAGGCTCATCGGTAAGCACTGAAAGCGCGACTGCCCCACCCACTGCGTAGCGCCTGGCGAGCCACTCCACGTCAAAATCCGAGCGGATCAGGCCCTTCGACGGCGAGGCTTTTTTGAGCTCGGCGATGATCGCCGGAGCGGTCGCGGCTCTGGCACGCAACGCACCGGCCCATCCGCGCGGGTGATGTTGTTCGGCCCGTTGTTCGAGTTCTTCCACCGAGACCAAAGCGCGGTTCGCGGCTACGGTTGCGCGAGTGGTTGCGAGAATCTTGTCTAAAACGGTGTCAGTGCGGGTCGACATGCTGACTTCAGTATAGAGTCAACCAGGGTCCGTGCTGAACTAAGCCCAGACGCAACAAAGCCCCGTTCGTAGCAAACTTTGATCAGATTTTTCCTGATCAAATCCGGATCGGGGCGTCTAACTCTTGCTGCTTTTTGGTGCCGAAGAGAGGACTTGAACCTCCACACCCTTGCGAGTACATGGACCTGAACCATGCGCGTCTGCCAATTCCGCCACTTCGGCACGGGCATTGCATCTGGCGGCTAAACCAGATTGGCAGCAAGTTCGAGTTTCGCAAAAGCAGGGCTGGGTGTCAAGGGACTGGAGGTCGGATTGGACCTCCAGGCGAGGCGCAAGAGGCGCTTCGGATGAGCGAGCCAAATCCTAGGCCGAGGCAACTGAATTCCTAAAAAATCTAGAAAAAACTCTTGACGAAACTTACTGTAAGAAATAACTTACGGTAAGTGAAAACTTACCAACAAATGCAACTCGATGCTCTCGGCGATGCGACCCGGCGGGCGATTGTTCAGCATCTGCTGCGCGGGCCAGTCTCCGTTGGCAAGCTAGCAGAGGAGTTTCCGGTGAGCCGGCCCGCGATTTCCCAACACTTAAGGGTGCTGAAACAGGCCAGCCTGGTTACGGACCAGGTCTTGGGAACCCGCCGCGTATACCAGCTCAATCCAGAGGGTTTCGAGACGTTGCGATCTTACTTCGACCAATTCTGGTCGATTGCCCTAACCGCATTCCAACAAAAAGTGGAGGAGCAATAAAGCGATGAGTACCACTCAGGAAACCCCGGTCTCAACCATGCCGGCGACTGCTGAATCGGCGCCGCCCGTGCGCAAGAATGTTCGTGTTCGCGCGAATGCAGCGCGGGCCTTCCGCGTCTTCACAGAGGGCCTCGATACCTGGTGGCCCAAGACTCACCACATCGGCAAGTCACCGATGACCAAAGCTGTCATGGAAGGTCGCGTCGGTGGGCGCTGTTACAGCGACCAGGAAGATGGAACCCAATGCGACTGGGGACAGATTCTGGTATGGGAGCCGCCAACACGCTTTGTCATGGCCTGGCAGGTTACGCCCGCCTGGCAATTCGAGCCGGATCTGGCAAAATGCAGTGAAGTCGAAGTGACATTCACACCCTCCGAAGACGGCACGACCTGGGTGGAACTGGAACATCGCCACTTCGAGCGCCATGGCGATGGTGGTGGCAACATGCGCAATCAGGTGGATCAGCCCGGCGGATGGAGCCAGCTCATGGAACTCTTCCGCACCGAGGCAGAGCGCGAGGACTGATCATTTTTGCCTGATCATTTTCGCCTGATATTTCCTTCGTTCACCGGTCGTTCGGCGGCACTGCCGGACGACCGGGCAAAACATTGCATGAGACGATGACGTTTCGGGAGGAACGCGAATGACAACCGTATACGCCAGCCGCGCGGCTGCGCCGATAGCCAGGATGTACCGCATCAACGAATTTTTCTTCGCGCAGGCGCTGGATGGGTTGACCGATACCGACCTTTGGCGCCGCCCGGCCGAAAACGGCAACCCGATGTTCTGGATTGCCGGTCACATGGTCGACACCCGCGCCCTGGTTCCGAAGGCGCTGGGAGAAGAGTTTGAGCTTCCCTGGCAAGACCAGTTCAAGAGATACAGCAAGATCAGTGACCCGTCCGGCTATCCAGACATCGCGCTGATCCGGTCAACCATGGCCAGGATAGGCGACCGAATCAGCGTTCTTCTCGCCGAGGTGGACGACGAACAGCTCTCCCAAGCCGCAACCGGAGTCGGCGTACCGAACGCGAAAACGCTGATGGACGAGATTTCGCAACTGGCCTGGCACGACAGCTACCACCTGGGACAGATGGGCTACCTGCGCAAAGCACTGGGATTCCAGGCGATGGTGGGGTAGCTTCTCCACCGAAACGCAACAATAAACTCTTGGCGCCACAGGAGTGCGGTGTCCAAGAGTTGAAAGAAATGGACGAAACGCACATGAAAATCATGGACCGCATCTTCAGTTGCCTCTTGTTTCTCGGCGGAGTCGGACACACTCTTGGCTCCTTTGTCGGCTACGGCTCCAAGCCGGAGCTGCTTCTCTGGTCGTTGAGCGCCTCGTTGTTCCTCTTCCTGCTCGGTGCATTGAATTTTGTCCGTGCGAGCCGTTCCGAGGACAGGGCGCTGGGTTGGATCACCCTCGTTTTCAACCCATGCCAGTTCGTGGCTGCAATTGCCTTTGGGCGCCTGATTCAAAACCTGTACGACCCGCGGGTGATCGGCTTCTGTGTCATCACTGCCGTTCTCACCGCGATGAGCGTCCGCAGCATCACCAGAGCTGTGTATTTAAAGGAGCGAACGGAGTATGCCTGACATTCTGCATCTCATCAAGATCCATGCGCCAATTGAGCGGGTCTACCAGGCGATCACCACAGCCGAAGGTATTCGCAACTGGTGGACACGCGAAGCCGACCTGGACGAAAGCATCGGCGGCAGAGGCGAGTTCCGATTCAGCGCTTACGGAACGAACCAGCACGCAACGCGGGTGAGCATTGAGGAGCTCATCTCGCCGACGCACGTGGAATGGAAGACAATCTCCAGCTTCCGTCCCGAATGGAGCGAAACCTCGATCAGCTTCGACCTGCGCCCGGAAGGAAGCACAACCGTCCTTCTGTTTGCGCATCGGGATTTCGCACAGGCCGATGAGATCTACGCCCTGACGACGACAGGCTGGGCTTACTATCTAGTGAGCCTGCAACAGTATCTGGAATCAGGACAGGGCGCACCCAGTCCTGACATCGATTTCGCCCGCATGATTCGATAAGGTCGCGACAATTCCATGCAGCGACCTGTGAAAGCACCTAAGGCAGCCACTTATCTACTGTGGCTGCCTTCAGGATGTCTCCGAACTGTAGCGAACTGGAGTGTGTCGTTAGGTGAGCTTAGCGTTCAGCACGATCTCGGTGTTGTTGGCGAAGAGCTTCGAAATCGGGCAGCCGGCCTTGGCGTTGGCAGCGGCTGTGTTAAAGGCTTCCTTGGTTGCGCCGGGAACGTCAGCAGTGGTGTCCAGCGTGATCTTGGTGATCGAGAAGCCATCGCCGACCTTCGCCAGGGTCACGGCCGCGTGGGTTTCAATCTTGGTCGGGGTGAATCCAGCGCCGCCGAGTTGCGCGCCCAGGGCCATTGAGAAGCAGCTTGCATGAGCCGCCGCAATCAGCTCTTCAGGGGTCGTGCCGCTGTCTGCGCCCTCGAACCGGGTCGCGAAGGAATAGTTTGCGTTCGACAGTACTCCGGTTGCCGTGCTGATGCTGCCTTTGCCTTCCTTGAGAGAACCCGTCCAAATTGCGCTTGCCTTGCTCGCCATACATGCTCCTTGCCCATTGCGGGCGGTAATGAGGATTTTCTATTCCCTGTCCGGCTACCGGAGAGAAAATTCCGGTAAGCCGTCCACTTGCTTTCTGCTGAAAATCTTTGGCCTCACCGTCGCACAGTTTCTACCGGCGCAAGCCCAACTCCATGCTAATCTCTCCGCATGCTTCCGAACCGTCCCGCAGCTTTCGATCCTGACTTTGCCGAAGAAAATTTACGTGGAAGTCTCACATCGGAAGAAACGCAGCCGCCGCAACTTCTCCATCATCAGCAGATCTGTCCCAATTGCAGCCAGTTGCTGAGCGGCCACCACTGTAAGCTGGTCTGCACACAATGCGGGTACTACCTCAGCTGCTCGGATTACTACTGAATCAGCCTATTTGAGCACCGTGATACTTGGCGAAAGTTCCGGCAGCTTCGCCCGAAACAAAACCTTGCGCGCAAGGCCAGTCAACGGCATAGCGTCCACGTCGTGAATCCGAGTCCATCTGCGGCGCTCGGATGGAATCACCAACTCTCCAGCCTCCTCCTCGGCGACGTTTCGGATGCGGACGCTGTAGTTCACTTCCATGATCGCGTGGCGCACAACCATATTTAGATCAGAGGCGGCAACCTCCGTCTCCCGCAGCGCAGGAAGCTCCCACATTCCCGGCATCACGGTCTGATCCTCCGGGCGCTGATCGAGCAACACCTCGCGATCTTCGCCCCGGCTTCGAATGACCAGCGCATACGCAGCGTCCTGGCTGCGCATTTTTGCCCGCTTGGGCGTTGGGTGTTCGCCGCGAGTCCGGCAATGGAGTTCGATTGGACAAGTCAGGCACTTCGGGCTCGTTGGCAGACAGACCGTCGCGCCGAGTTCCATCATGCTCTGGTTGAAGTCGCCGGGGCGTTTTAGATCGAGCAGCATATTCGCGAGCGTTTCGGTCGCGCGCGACAGCTTGGATTGCCCCTCGCGGGATTCGCTGCCCCACCCCGCGAGACGCTGCGCCACCCGCTCCACATTGCCGTCAACCACAGCCGTCATCTCGCCGTATGCGATGCTGGCGATAGCCGCCGAAGTGTATGCTCCGATTCCAGGCAGTTCGCGTAGGCCGGCGGCGGTGCGCGGCATTACGCCAAGATGATCGCGGGCGACTGCCTTCGCAGCCTTATGCAGCATGCGGGCGCGCCGATAGTAGCCCAGGCCGCTCCAAAGCGTCAGGACATCGTCTTCCGCAGCAAACGCAAGTGCTTCAACCGAAGGAAAATTGCGCAGGAAAACCTCGTAGCGATCAACGACCGCAGCGACCCTGGTCTGTTGGAGCATGATTTCGGACACCCAGATGGCGTAGGGATCCTGCGTCCTGCGCCAAGGCAAGTCCCTGCGATTCGAATCATACCAGGCGAGCAATCTGGATCGCAGATCTTCGATTGCATACCCGCTCAGATGAGCGGTGCCTCCCAATTCCGCCAAAATTCACCTCCGGCCATACTGCGATTTCTTCGCACTCTGCCGATATCCATTGTGACAGCAATTCTGAGGGCAATTTTGGGACGCGAAGCTGGCAATTCCTTTCGGAAATCTTCATCAGCAGTACACAGTTTGGGGAATTGAGGCAGAAAGTTTGCATGGTATGGTTACTTCAGAATCGTTTGGTAACCATTTGATCAAAAGTACACACTAAAACCGCACCATGGCTGTGCATCCCCCGGCGCACATCGGCGATACCGCGGTTTGTCGAATACCGGGGCAACATCCTCAACACTGGAGAAACCCCCTTGAAGAATGTAACCTTGCATCTCTCAGTCTTGGTCGCAATGCTGGCCCCATTTGCACCTCCGGTTGCTGGTTTTGCGCAGTCCTTCGCCAGTTCCAATGACATGCCAGCTGTCGCCGCATCGTATTCTGCGTCACCAGAGCCGGCGATTTTTGCGAGTGGCGGAGCAAGCTTCGGCGGATCCAGCTTGAACGTCGCTCCGGCCGTCAATTCTGGTGGTTTCCGGCCCTTGTCGCATGTTGCGGTCGGCGCGGGAATCTCCCCTCTGGGAATCGGTTTGGTAACGGCTGTGAATCTCAGCCAACATCTGGACCTGAGAGCCACGGGGAATTTCTTCAACTACTCCACAACCTTCAATACCAATGGATTCAACGTTGACGCAAAGCTCAACATGGCTTCGGCTGGGGCATCGGTCGACTATTATCCGTTCCACTGGGGCCTGCGTCTTAGCCCAGGGATCCTTTTCTACAACAAGAACGGCGCATCCGCGAATGCTCCCGTGGCCCCAGGAAGCAGCTTTACCCTCAACGATCAGACCTTCTACGCGGCAACGCCGAATGCGGCACTGGGGCGAACCGCTCTTACCGGAACCGGCACTGTAGGACTGAACGCTACCAAGCCGGCGTTCACGATGACCACTGGAATTGGAAACCTGATTCCCCGTTCCGGCAGGCACTGGTCGATTCCCTTCGAAATCGGTGCTGCATTTACCGGCTCGCCGACCGTCAATATGAGCCTGACGGGATGGGCATGCTACGACCAGGCGCAGACCGAATGCACCAATGTTGCCGACCCAACCAACCCGATTGCAGTCCTGATTCAAGGCGACCTGCAGTCGCAGGTTACCAAATGGAGAAACGATATTGAACCGTTGAAGGTCTACCCAATTGTCTCGACTGGAATAGTCTTCAACTTTGGCGTACGCCACTCGCTCTGAGCCTCGGCCTCACGACGGGCATTCCACTTCAAGGCCTTTCATCGGAAATCTAAAGCTTAAGCGGTTGAATCCAAACGCACAGAAGCCGCCCAAAAGGGCGGCTTCTGTATTGGTAGCTGACTGAGGTTAGTCGCCTGCGACAGGTTCTTCGGTGCGCGTAGCAACCGGCTTTGCCGGTGCGATTGCGTCAAGGCGAATCAGGCCCTCGATTGGCTTTTCACCGAGAACATGCTCGCGATAGAGCTTTGCCATGCGGGCGTTCTCTGCGTCGGCCTTGATCTTTTCGTCGCGGGCGCGAAGCTTCTCTTCGCGGGCGTTCTTCGCAATGCCCAGATCGTCCAGCGTGTGATTTGCTTCGGCGTTCACGTGCTCCTGGTTCAGAAGCAGTTTGTGGCCCTGGTGCGCCATGCCCACCTTCTTGCCGCCGGCGAAGATCTCATGACGCCCGTGCTCCTCGTACCACTTGGTGAGGGTCGCGGTCATGTGCATCTTCTCGATGATGTTGCGCCAGCCCACGCCAGTGTTGTACGCGCAGAAGCTGATCTCGCCTTCCTGCGTGGCGTAGGGAATGATGCACTGCTCGGTGCGGCGGAAGTCGTAGTTGAACAGATCCTGGAACCACATACCTGCGATGAACAGGAAGTTCCACCGATCGGCACGACGCTTCTGGATGTCCTGTGCGGTACGATCGCCCTTGACGCTGCCGTAGTCCTTGCCGGTCGCGCCGAAGGTCTTGTCCATCTTCTTCATCATGTCGCTGATTTTGAAGTGGGTCGGAGCCTTGAAGGGATCGTAGTTGCGCAGCAGCGCGAGGCTGATGCCGAGGATCGACAGGAACTTGCCGCGAGCCGCATCGTTAACCTTAGCCACATCGCGAGCCAGCCGGTCGGCATTGAGGAACGCGGTGACCGGGACAGCTTCTTTGGTTTCCTTGTCGATCATCAGCGCCATGCCGATGCCGCAGTTCGGGTGGCAACCGCAGGAAAGCTGACCCCACTCGTTGTTGGGTCCGTGGACGTTATCCGCCCAATCCGAGAAGGTGCTCATGAAGCTGATCGGGAACCAGTCGCGGGTTGGCTCGCCCAAGCCGGTCTGGTTCTTCACGTCATGCGCCAGATGGCTCAGCGTATAACGCTGCGCCTGTCGGCGGTCGTCGCTGATGTCTTCGTCGCGGCCTGTGAAGGAAACCGGCTGGAAGCTGAGGAAGCTGATGGTCTTCGGATTGTCGAGCGCGAACTCGACGATGCGGCCCACCTGCTCGTTGTTGATGCCGTTGATGATCGTCGTAACCGGGACGATATCCACGCCGGCTTCATGCAGATTGGCGATCGCCTGCAACTTGACGTCGAACAGGTTGCCGACCTTGCGGTGCGAGTTGGCAGCGTTGCCGATACCGTCAAACTGGAGATAGACGTAGCGCAGGCCAGCTTCCGCAGCGGCACGGCAGAGTTCCTTGCTCTTCGCGAACTCGATGCCATTCGAGGCAGCCTGAACGCTGTTGTAACCGACCTTGCGCGAGTAAGCTACCGCATCAAGGAAGTAAGGCGACAACGTCGGCTCTCCACCGGAGAACTGCACGCTCATCTGGCGACGCGGCTTGATGGTAATCGCGTTGTCCAGCATGGTCTTGATCTCGTCCCACGTCAGCTCATGCACAAAGCCGACCTGGTTCGCGTCCATGAAGCAGGGATCGCACATCATATTGCAACGGTTGGTCAGATCGATGGTCAGAACCGAGCCGCGGCCATGGGTAACGGTTGACGTCCCGTGGTTGTGCAGCTTCTCGTCATTGTGGGCGCGGATGTCGCGGCCCGGAAAGGTCTCTTCGAGGTGCCGGAAGAAAGCCGTGTCCATCGACATCAGATCTTCAAAATGGCCGTGCTTAGGGCAATCCTTGACCATCAGGATCTGGCCGTCACGCTCGACGATCTGCGCCTTGATCTCGCCAACCTTCTCATTCAGCAGGACTTCATGCGGAAGCTTGCCGTCAAGAATCTGCTGGCGAATCTCGGGAACGCACTTGGGACAGAGAGAATCCGTGCTGCGAGGCCATCCGAGAGGCGGCTTTTCCTTCTGCCAGCTCTTGAGCAGCGGCTTGTCGCTCCACTTAGGCGTAATGGACTCGTTGGGATTGATGCTGTTGAGGCGCTCGAATACCGCCCATGTGCCCTTGGCTGCGTAGACGACTGCTTTCTCGGCGTATTTGACCGCTTTCGACATCGGCGCTATCTCCTTGGTCTCAAATCTGTTGGATGACCTGATCCCTGTATTAGTTCTATCGAAATTCACGTAGGAATTCGTTGAATAGGCGGCATTCCGAATGCCGGTGGTAACCGGGTTACGGAATCTGATGAGCCATGTCTATGCTACTTCCCGGGCAGCCGCAACCCAATGAAACGACAGTGAATGGCAATTTCTCAGGGGTAAGCGGTCGAAGCGGTCGGCGAACGGGGTTCCGTTTCGCAGGGATTGCATCTTGATTTTCGGGTGTTCGCCGTCTGG
Organism: Acidicapsa acidisoli; assembly: GCF_025685625.1. Taxonomy (NCBI): domain Bacteria; kingdom Pseudomonadati; phylum Acidobacteriota; class Terriglobia; order Terriglobales; family Acidobacteriaceae; genus Acidicapsa; species Acidicapsa acidisoli. The sequence goes on along the minus strand of NZ_JAGSYI010000001.1, from coordinate 1,891,940 downwards.
ATTCTCAGGACCCACCCGAGTCCTTGGTCGCTACCTCATCAATGACTCGCTGGATAATAACGACTTGCACGTGAACATGGCGCGCCACATCGGGCAGGAACTCGGTAATGAAATTGTCGATGGGCGCGGTAGCCAAGGCAATCGCGTAGCGTTCCGCGGTGGCACTCCCGTTCGTCTCGCGACCCGGAACATACAAATTACTGATCTCATCGTCGATCCCAAAGCCCACCAGATCGGCATAGTTCAACATGCCTTTGCCGTTGTCCCCCTGGGTCCACACAATCTGGTCGATGGCATGAAAGATGCGGCGACGGTAGCTGGCTTTTGGCATGCGATGGTAGTGCGGGTCTTGGTGCACGATGGACGGAATCAGGAATGTGTGGAAAAACTCTCCGGTCATATCCTGCGTAAAGCTAACTCCGACATTGCGCCCCCAACCCGGAAAACCCGGCCCGTATGGCGAATGCGAATCCGCGGCAACCGAGATACCTGCCTCCCCCAGCACGGTAAGCATATTGAATGGGTCGATCAGGTTTTTGGTCGCCAGCCACGCCTTCTCTTTCGGCGTAAGCGGCTTCACCTGCGGGCCATTTTCGAAGCGCATGTACCAGTTGATGATCGGCGTGGGACACGGCAGCTTTGTGCAGACAGTCGCGGCGAACTGGCTTGCCGGGTCAGTTGCTGCGGGTTTGGTCGTAGCCGTCTTGGGCGTGGCAGGCTTTGGCGCATCCGGAAGGCCGGACTGGCCGGACTGCTCTGTAGGTCCTGGCGGCGGAGGTGTCGCCGCAGGAGTTTGCGCCGGTGTGAGCGTTTGCTGCGTAGCCGGCGCCTGAACGGGAGCGGAGTCATCGCCCGGCGCTGGGGTAGCGGGAGCGGACTGCGCATAGATCGGACGCTGGCCCGCGCACACAAAGACGGTCAAGGCCGCCATCAGCGTAGCCTTGGGCAAGTGGAACAAACCACGATTTCGTCTTAGCCACACGCTGGGCTCGCCTTCCGCCGTCTCAGGTTCGACGCTTGAAGATACCAAAAAGTCGCCCGGTGTGGGACTTAAAGGATCTTTGGGAACGTGTTTCGCCGGGAATTCGTACATAAAGGAACAGTCGGAGTTGATGTTCACGGCACCCCGCGGTCAGAATTGGCCTTCTTGCGGTTGACTTGAGCCAAATCCGATAGTCAAACTGAAATCGAGGTTTTCTGGCTATGAATGCGTACGCCTCGCCCAATGATCAAAACGATCGATTCGGTCCACGATTGCAAGCGCTCTTCGACAGCATCGAGGTAGAAGCGCGTGAGGCCGTGGCATACATCGACCGGGTGATAGTTCCCGAGGTGCGCCGTGAAGCTGCCGGCGCCTCCAGAGTGCTCGCCGGGCATCTCGTGCGATTTGCTGACCGCCTTCACCCTCTTGACAATATGGATGACTCCGACGGGAAGCGAGGGCTGTGATTCTGGCTGCCGCACAGCTCAAGCCGAATCTGCATTGCAGCCAGAAGCGCGGATTCTTCCACCTCGCCGCAACCGCTATCACGATCCTCGGCTTGGCAGGCTGCAGCCACAAGCACTCCTATCCTGTGGCACAAGTGCCCGCGCCGCCGCCACTCGACTCCACCAGTCAGCCTGTTTCCAGGCCCGTCGCTCGCACGCCGACCCCGGCTCCCGCACCGCAAGTTACAGTGCCCCAGGCCGGTGACGAGACTGCGGACGATGCAGCCTATGTTGCCAGCCACTCGCCCATCTATACCGAAGAGGGAGTGGCGAGCTGGTATGGACCGCCCTACCACAATCGCCAGGGAGCCAACGGGAAGATCTTCAACCAGAACGCGATGACCGCCGCGCATCGCACGCTGCCGATGGGTTCGCTTATCGTCGTAACCAACGAGAGAACCGGCCAGTCCGCAACGATGCGCGTCACCGACCGGGGACCATTTGTGCAAGGACGGCTCCTCGATCTATCGATGGCGTCCGCCAAAGCCACCGGTGTCTATCGGGCCGGTCTCGCTACGGTGAGAATCGATGTCTATCAGACCCCGCATCCCATTGAGGAGGGCGGACGCTGGTGCGTGCAGATTGGAGCTTTCGAGCATGAACATAACGCTGAAAAGCTGCGCGCGCAGTTGGAGCGCAAGTACGACTCGGCACAGGTAATCGACTTCGAAGGCCCGACAGGCTACTGGGTGCGCATCCGTCCCCAGGGAGACAACAAGGAGCAGGCGGAGTCGATTGTCCGGCTGCTAAGGCCAGCCGAGGGCGACGCGTACCTCGTCCGATTGGACTAAGTTTGATTTCGGTGCCTTATAACTGTTGCAACTTTTGGGCAATTGTGGACAATGGATTGACGATCGACTATCAATATAGGGCTATATAAAAGGCAAATTTAGCCGATGAATGACAATGACGTTGTCTTCGGAATAAGGATCGTTGAGGCGATCCAGAGTATATTCCGCTATGCAGCTGTATGTATCGTAGCGTATTTTGTGTATCGCATCGCGAGTGAGCTTGCGGGACGAGATACTGCTGCAAAATTTGCCGTCTTTCTGGCCGCCGATTTGAAAGCTCACACGGCATTTTCTCATGTAGTTTCGGGGATTTTCGGGCTGGGGTGTGCATGCGGGTGGTGGAGGGAACGCCGCCTGAGAAGGAAGAATATCCAACGATTCGCTCCGTATGTTCACGATCGTGAAAAAGCAATCGATCCAAATCGCTCGTCGAGTGGTCTAACAAGTCGAGGAACAACCAGACCGGAGGATCTCGCATGACCGATCAGCTTCTTTTCAATTGGCTAGTAGACCTCGCAGGACTCGCGATGATCTTCACCGTTTGGCAAGTTTTCTGGAAGCCACAAAGGATAGACATCCTTCGAGAAAGCCTCTTTGAGTTACGTGATGAGCTCTTCGACCTTGCAGCATCAGGCAAAGTTTCCTTCGAAGATCCTGCCTACAAGCAACTCCGACTTCTCATCAATGGCACTATCAGATTTGCACACATGGCAACGCTACCAGTTTTGCTCACGACGAGCTTGATGCTCCGAAATTCAAATCCGAGATCTTATCAGGATTGGCTGCGTTCGTTGGAGTCCGTCCCCGCCGAGGTCAGGAAGGATTTGAAGAACATTCATTCTCGAGTCTTCACTGCATATTTTCGTCACCTAGTCGGCGGCTCGTTCATTCTAGTTGGACTCGGGCTTTCTATTGGCGTTGCAATCCTTGCGAAGTCAGCGTTCAGCTTTTTGACAGGAAAACGGAGGGGGCCTTTGATGATTGGGACTCTCTCCCGTTTAATGGATAAGGCGACACGAAAGGCCGCGTCAGTCGCTAAGGCCAGCCCGGAAAGACTCGAAGGGGTGTTGGTTGACGAAGGTATGCGGGGTAACCCCCATGTTTTTGCCTGATTCTCAGACTGTCAGTTCACGTAGGTCTGTCCGGAAGTGGGCGTACCCTTTATCCGCATCCATAATGTCAGCCGTGGAGGACGCTTATCTCGAAAGAGGAACCCTCCTGTGAGCGAAGAGTCAGCGGGCCCAGCCCGGATCAGTACAAAAATCTCGGCCATGCTTTCGGTGCGAAATGGCGCTGGAGCCATCGACTTCTATGTCGCCGGATTCGGCGCGGAAGTGCTGTTTCGCCTCGACGACGGCGCTGTGGTAGCGCAACTTGCCGTGGCCGGAGCCGAGTTTTGGCTGGCCGACGAGTCTCCTGAAAACTTAAACTTCAGCCCGGAATCCCTCGGTGGCTCTACCGTGCGCATGGTCCTGGTTGTAGACAATCCCGACGCTCTTTTCGAGCGGGCCCTTACTGCGGGAGCCAAAGCCGTCTGGCCCGTCGAAAACCAGCCCTACCATTGGCGCCTGGGACGGCTTGTCGATCCCTTCGGACATCATTGGGAGATCGGCAAGCCAATCTGAGCCCCCGATCAGCCGGTGTATTCTTCCGGTGCAGTTTCCGCGATAGCCCACTTTGCCACCGATTGCTGCGCGAGAAGATGGCCAGCGGCGACGGCGGCGACGCACAGAACCACGGAGATAACCACGTTGGCTAAAGCCCGTCCCCAGGCGCCAGTGCGCATCAGGTCAAAGGTCTGAAGGCTGAACGACGAGAAGGTCGTAAATCCGCCGCAGATGCCCACCATCACAAAAAGCCGTAGATTATCGGAGGCGGGATACTTGCCGCTCTGCAGCGTCAACGTTCCAAAATATCCGATCACAAACGAGCCAAGTATGTTGATGAAGATCGTACCGAAGGGAAATCCAGCGCTGATGGTGAGCGTCCAGCGCGTGATTGCGTAGCGCAAGAGTCCGCCGAGCGCACTGCCGATGGTCACCCAAAGATAGGACATGATCTGCCTCTCCAGTGTTCAAGACTTGAATTGGCAGAAGTCATCAGCCGCATAAACAGGGGTCCATGCGGCGGTTTCGGGAGACCTCATTCCCATTGCAACTATCGTACAACATGCCGGGTTTTGCCCTGGCGACTAGTCAGCGGGCGATCAGCAACGAACACTTGGTATCCCGTAATAGCGTCTCCGAGGTCGAGCCCTCAAACCATCTGCGCATACCGGAAATGTTACGGCGCCCGACCACAATCAGGTCCGCCTGGTCCATTTCGGCGCGCCTGCGAATCTGTTGCGCCGGATTTCCCTCGACGATCTCAACCATCATCTCGACACCGAGCGATTTCCCCAACCGCAGGAACTTCTCAAACCGCTCTTCCATCGTGCGCCGGCAAACTGACGGATCTTCAATCGGCAATCCCTCGCCCTCGGCCTGGATATTAGGAGGTTCGACCACTCCAAGCAGGATCACCTCAGCTTTGAACTTCGCGCCCAGGCTCACCGCCACGCTCGCAGCACGCTCACCATCAGGCGAGCAATCATCCGCAACCAGAATCCTATGGAAGACGCCGGTAGACATCATTGCGCTTCTTTCCGACGCACGGAATCTCAAGCCGAGCGTGCGTCGTCGCACCCATCCTATACCTGTTCCACCGCCGTCGGCATCCACGCGCAAAACATCTGTTCCATTCTCGAACTCGCCCAGAGTCCGCCGAAATGATCTAGAATTCTCGCCATCCCCCACATCCATCTCTCGATTCCCTGGAATGGAGGAGCAAATGATCGACTCATCCTCAAGCGTCCGACAGAATTACTGGGCGATTATCGTCGCAGCAATCGCCTGCTTCCTGTTTGAAGCCGGCTGGTACACAATCTTCATGCAACAGTGGCTCGAAGGCATCGGCCGTACCCGTCAATGGCTGGAAAGCGCCGCAGGCTACAATCCAGCGTTCCAATACGGTACGGCTCTTGTCGCCGCCGCAATGATCGCAGCGGTAATCTCGCGGATCACCCAATCCACCGGGCCACAAACAGCCCTGCGTGGCATCAAAGTCGCGGCAATGCTTTGGGTTGGCTTTGTGCTGACAACCTGGGCCACCGAATACGTCTTCGAAGTGCGCACACTCAAGCTGCTGGGCATCAACGCGGGCTTCTGGCTTCTAGGCATGATGCTCATGGGCGCGATCGTCGGCGCGTGGAAGAAGAAGGTCAAAGCTTAATACGGCGACGGCTTAATCCGGAGGCGGATAGAACGGCAGTTTGTCATTCTTCTCGTTTGCCCGGCGGACGGTCACATCGTCAAAGAGCAGCGCTGGCGCCAGAATCGTCTGCGGAACAGCGCCGTCGTAATTGGCGATGTAAGGCTCCTTACCGGCGGCAATCACGCCTGAGCGGAGGGCGCGCTGATCCAGATCATCCAGCGTCGCTCCGCGCACCAGCTCCCGTTTACCGTCCGCGCTCACGCGATAAATCAGCCGCGGAGTCAGATCTGGCCCGAGAGTTTCGACATAATAGACACTCGTGAGCCCGCGATCCTTGCCCAACGCCAGAAGTTTCTGGTTCAGTTCGGCCTCGGAAAAGCCCTCATGCGCGCTCACGTTGAGCACGCTGATCTCGGGCCGGGGCGGACCAGTCACTGCAGCCCGTCCATGACCATTCGATTTTGGAAAGTCCCGCACCGGTTCGCGGCCAATCAGATAGTTCTCGAGCCTTCCATCGGCAATCAGCTTGACTGTCTGCGCGGGCACACCTTCGTCGTCGATCTTGTACGCTCCAACCAATTGCTTGCCCTTGAAGCTCCTGAGGCTGGGATCATCGACGACATCGAGAAACTCTGGCAACACGCGCGTATGAAAGCTGGATGCAAAAGCACCCTTGGTGCGCGCCTCTGTGCCCAGATCCGGACGAACGGCCGTGACAGCCGAGGCCACGAGATCGTGAATCGCGTCGGACGCGGCATCTGCGGAGAACAATACCGGCCCGTGATACTCCTCCTCCACCAGCGGAGCTTTGCGCAGATCAGTGAGCGACGCGATCAGGCTGACGGCGTGCCGGTCAAAGACTTCGGGTGAATCGAGATCGGCCACCGATAGGCCATTCGTGCCGTAGGAGCGGTCAAGATGCATACCGTCCGCAGCCTGCGTGCCGACCGCAAAGGACTCCTCGTACGACGTCGTCCCCTTGCGAACAATCGCGCCCTCGCTGCTCACGAGATAGGTATTCACGGAGCGGGCATGAAAGACGGCGGTCGTGTATTGCACTTCGCGTTCCCCACTCTTGAGGGCAGCGTCCGTTCGATAAAGACCGCTCGCCCTTGAAACTCTCCGACCCCACTCCGGCGCATCGATCTGCAGATGCACCGTGTCTTCCAGCGAGATCACCGGCGTCTCCTGTGAGAAGTCATCCTGCTGAGGCGGAGTCTCCACCTGCTTCAACTGCGCCTGCTTATGCGCATAGGCGGAAAGTGCAGCCTTATACGCCGTGTCCGTGGCCTGCCAAAGCCCGGCGCGTAGCGCCAGTGGATCGTCATCCAGTGCGGCCAACTCAACCGAACCGTCTCCGCGCGAGGTAGAGCTGTCGATCTTGTAGTCGCCGACGCGGACGGTGACTCGCGCCAGGCGCTGATGCCGATGCTCGTCGCCGACGCTTGCGCCAAAATCGGCCTTTGTCTGGTAATCCTCGATATCCTCGATCCGGTACTGAATGAAGAACGGTTTCTGAAAGCCGGGTAGCTGAAGCTGATCCTTGTTGCGATCCAGTTCGGCAAGCATAGCCTTCAGGACCGGATCTTTCTCCGCATCCGCGCGGGTTTGTAGGCCAAGCGCAGGGAAAGTCAACGCCCCCACAGCCAGGAACAGACCGGCAAGAGAAACGACGTGGCGACTTCCGATCATCAGTTCCCCCTCCTCGCGGTCAGATTTTGAGCAGTGCCGGGAGTGGCGCTCGGATTAGGAAGAATCGGCACCCGTTCCGTTCCCTGCGGCTGGCGCTGTGTTTCCATCTCGGTCAGCAGCATCGCCGGAGCCACGGCAGAAACCGGAATCGACCCCGACTCCGCGCCGCACTCGCCATTGAAGACTTCACTCTTGTCGCCCGTCGCAAGAATTCGCTTCATCGCTGCCAGCGGCGTGCCGACGATGCTGACCCCGCGCACCAGTTCATCCGGCCGCCCGTCTACATAAACTCGATACACAACAAGCGGAATTACCTGGAAAGCCTGCGGAGAATTGCGTGTCGTCACCGCGAATCCCGAAGAAATGTCCTCGAAATAAAGCCCGTAAGGCTTGCCCTGCTTCTTCGCTTCCTCGATCAGCATCTTTCGCAGCTCCGTCTCCGGCACGGCTTTCGTCGAAGAAACGATCAAGTTGCCCTGACGTCCATTCGGGACCCTCCCGGTCTGTGCGCGCCCATGCCCATTCGAGTTGCTGAAGCTGGCAATCGGCAACCGCGACATCAGAAACGTCTTCAACACTCCGGCCTGAATCAGATCGACGCGCTGAGCCTTCTGACCTTCGTCGTCGTACAGATAACTGCCGCTGAGCCAGGTGTCACCAAAGCGCGTGCGCGTCGGGTCGTCGGCCACCGAAAGAAAACTCGGCAAAACCGGCTTGTTCACTTCCTTGGTAAAGGTCTGGCCCTCTTCATCACCCCGCTGCCGCTGCCCTTCCAGGCGATGGCCCAACACTTCATGAAAGAAGACCGCAGCGGCACGGCCGGAGAGAATCGCCGGACCATTGAAAGGTTCCGTCACTGGAGCCTTGCGCAACTCTTCCAGGCTCTTGCCGAGGTCACGCATCGCTGCTTCGAGTTCAGCTTGCTTGGGCAACCCGTCCACTGTCTCCGCCTCGAAGGTCTGCGCGCGGAAGAGATCCATGCCATCGTCGGCGCGGCTGACCGCAAAGACGACCAGGCGAGCCATCTGGTGAGGGTTGGCAAGCCGCGTACCCTCCGAAGAAGCGTAATAATCCGTCTCGCTCTGCGCGGTCAGCATCACAATGTTCTGATATACATCGGGGTACTCGCGGAATATCTTCGATAGCGCCCGAACCCGGCTCTCCCACGCTGCCTTATCCACCACTGGAGCCGGAGCCGGCTTGCCGAGGTAAACCTGCGGCGCCTCGGTGGAGAAATCTCCCGAGTTATCCTCTTCCTTGGCGCGCACCTCGGCTTCCGTCTTGACGCGAAGATAGTTGTCCAGCGCCGTTCCGTAGCCGTTATTAGTGGCCAGCCACAACGTGCGCGACAAAGCCTCGCGATCCTCCGAGATAGGCAACTGGAGAGTGTTGACCGCAGAGCCGCGATGCGCCCCGTGCGTGTTGTCTAACTTGGGATCACCAACGCGCACCTGCACATCGACCACACGCTGACGGCTGTCATCTGAGTTAACCAGCGCCCCGTATTGCGCCCGGATCGTGATGCCTGTAGCGTCGGACACGGAATAGCTGAGAAAGTACGGAGGAATCTGTTTGTCGCCTTGCTTGCCGAGCGAGCCCATGGCGCGATTTAGTTCCGAGCTCATGGTATCCAGCAGCGGCGGAAGCGAGGCCTGCTGAGCTGGCAAACTCGGCCCTAACACAGATGCAAAAAGCAACAGCAGACAGGCACCGGCGATTCGTCGGAATCCGATGCCGCCGGGGAGGAACCGTTGAGGAACTGCCAGCAAAGTTGGTCTCATGAGTATGGAGGAGAATGGGAAAGCGAAAACCGTTTCTGACGGTTATTGTCTCAGATAGTAGAGACGTTTGGATCGAGACCATGACATACAACGGAAATCACTTTTGGCGGAGGATCAGAAATCTGGGGTCTTTCGTGGCGCTCGGACTGGCATTGGCCCTTGGATTGGCAATTGGAGCTTGTGCGCAGCAGCCCTCTGCCGCAGAACTCCCGGCGGGGCCGAATCCTTCCCAGATTCAGCCATACCACCTGCCCCCCGCGAAACTGGCGCAGGCAATCGCTCTCGGTCGCATCCGGCCGCTGATCCATTTCGGTGCGGAACTCTGGAACGTTGGCGCTTTGTGGCTCCTGCTGGCAACCGGAAGCGCAACGCGTCTCGTCCAGTGGCTTGCGGCAAAGACACGCTTGAGATGGCTGGAGTCTGCCCTCTTTTCCGGGCTGCTCGCGGCGTTTGTCTTCCTCGCCGTCGATCTCCCGGTCGGCGCGATCGGCCATTTCTTCTCGCTGCGCTATGGAATCAGCGTGGAAACATGGCCATTGTGGCTGTTGGATCAATCCAAGACGCTCGGGCTGACGTTGTTGGTCGAGATCCCATTGCTGATGCTGGCCTTTTACCTGATGCAATGGAACTGGTCGCGACGGCGCTATTGGTTCTGGTTCGCGGCCGCTATAGTGCCGCTGCTGCTGTTGTTCACCTTTCTGTTGCCTCCGTTGATTGAGCCAATCTTCTTCGATTTCGAGCCGCTCTCCCAGTCGCACGCTGCCCTCGCGCAGCAGCTTGAACGAGTCGTCGCCCGCACAGGGACCAGCATTCCCCCGGAACGCATGTTCTTGATGAAGGCCAGCGAGAAGAGCAACGGCCTCAATGCGTATGTAAGCGGCCTCGGCGCTTCCCGACGCATTGTGGTTTGGGATACGACCGCCGATCGCATGCCGACCGATCAGATCCTTTTCACATTCGCCCACGAGACGGGCCATTATGTTCTCCATCACATCGCAAAAGGCCTGACTCTTGCCGCATTCGGCACATTCGCACTGCTATGGGCCGTTTCTCGACTCGCAGAGTGGCTGACTCGCCGATTCGGCAAAGGCTGGCGCGTCGAAACGGTCGCAGCTCTGCCGGGCCTAACCGTGCTTCTACTCGCCTTTGCCCTGCTGCAGATCGCAACTGAACCGGTCGAGAGCGCCACCAGCCGGCACTTCGAGCACGAGGCGGATGTCTTCGGGCAGGAAGCCATCCACGGCCTCGTTCCCGACCCGCAAAAAACCACGGTTGCCGCATTCGACAGTCTCGGGGAAGCTTACCTCGACGATCCCAACCCCAACCCCTTCGTCGAGTTCTGGAGTTATGACCACCCCTCTACGCAAAGCCGCGCCATATTTGCGGCCCACTACAATCCGTGGGTCGCCGGTCAGAAGCCGCGATTCTTCAGCAAGTAGGGTTACACTGGACGAGTTATGTCCTGCCTCTTCTGCAAAATCATCGACGGCAGCATCCCGTCGAATCGCATCTACGAGGACGAGGAGTGTATCGCATTCGCCGACATTCATCCTCAGGCTCCGGCGCATTTGCTCGTCGTCCCCCGCAGACACATCGGCTCCCTCGCAGAGGTGGCCGGCGAAGATACTCCTCTGCTCGGCCACTTGCTGGCGAAATCAGCCGAAATCGCCCGCCAACGCGGCCTGACGAAGGGCTATCGCACCGTAATCAATACCGGCGCGGACGGCGGCCAAACCGTCGATCATTTGCATTTGCATCTGCTCGGCGGACGACACATGGTCTGGCCTCCCGGATAGTCGTTTACTACACCAATAGCAAAGGGCGCTCCCCATCGGAAGCGCCCTTTGCTTTGTCCTTCAAACACTGCACCTATACCGGCTGCGGCTATACAGGCTGTGGATAGTTGTCTTCTTCCTCTTCCATGCCATACCTGCGCAGCAGGTTAGGCAGGCTCTGCGAAAACGCAGAACGCGGCATAACCGTGTCGCATCCAGCCTCAGTGGCCTTCATCTTCAGATCGCCCTGCAGATGCGAGAGAAATCCTATAATCGACACCGACTTCTTCAACTTGGCGCGGAGCTTCGGAATAATCGTCAACGGCTTGGCTGCGGCATTATTCAGGTCAAAAACCAATAGCGCGGCGCGTTCGGCTTCGGGAGCATCCGTGATGCGCGCAAGCACTTCCTTGTCGCCCTTCACAAACTCCACTTTGACGCCCAGCTTACGGCTCGCTTCCTGAATCTTAGCCAGGAAGAAGAGATCTTCAATGAAGAAGAAAATCCTGGTCGGGGCGTCCACAGCGATGGCAGGAGCGACAGCTCCACGCGGAGACGGCGTGTCGTTGTAATACGCGCCATGGCCGTTGCCCTGAAAGGGAATCGTACTCGGCGGACCATCGGCAATATTGCCATTGGCTACGCGGTAGCTGTGGTCCATCGGTCCAACAAACTGCCGCGGTCCCTTTTGTTGTTTCCGCTTCTTGCCGCCACCGGAGCCATTGGAGCCATTGACACTATTTCCCGGGGAAGCCTGGAAACTGGGCTGCTTGTCTCTCGCCTTCTTTTTCTTGCGGCCTTGTCCACCCTGCTGCGATCCGCCTGATCCATTGGACCCATTTGATCGCTGATGGCCCTGAGCAGGCTGCGCAGACTGCTGCGCAACTGGTGCAGGTGGTGCAGGTGGTGCTGTCTGCGGTTGGCCAGTAGCACTAAAGCCATTTTGGTTCTGTGCGGCCAGGCTGGACTTTGTCTTGCGGCGGCGTCGGCGGCGCCGATGCCCCTGCGACTGCCCAGGCACAGGAGCCTGAGCTTGCCCCGCCTCTGAAGGCGGCTGCGTTGATTCTGTCGTCATGCTTGCACTTCCTGGTGCTTATCCACTAATTCGAATGCTCAATGCAGCATTGACCTGCTGAGGCGCTGCAAGCCTTAAATAAACGTCTGGCTGTCGCCGTCCAGTTTCCCGCCAGGCAATCTGCCATCCGGCCGTTAGCCAAAGGGCTCAACTGATAGACATCGATTGCTTGAAGCAGGACCAACCGGCATAACCAGCCGATGCAGGATTGCTCAAACCGAGTAGAAGACTGATTTGCCGGATGCCCGATTGTTGCCCCCGACGCTTCGAGATCTTGCTCGAAATCTTGTCTTGTCTTCCTTACGCAGGCAAGCGGACCTCGGAATCTATTCACGTGGTTCCACTGTAGCCGCCCGAATCTCACTATTTACTGAGTTCTCCCGGAAAAAACCGGCTTCCGCTGCAAGGCTCGCTTTGGATGTAACCTTCGCGACGAACAGCGTACTTTTTGTGTGTCGCAGCCTTTGAGCTCTATCCGGCGGTCAAATTACCCAACCCTGGGAGGCTCCTCTTCGCTGCGCGATAGGGGCATCTTCGATACTACAGATAAGCCGGGAAGCTGGCAACATTGCAAATGAAATAGATTTGAACTTTCCTTTTGAACAGCTCGCCCCAACTGCGCACGAGTATTTCAGCAATCACCCGCATTTTGCAAGTCACGAGTATCGCAACTTTCACAGAGGCCCCTGGCTCTTCCCGTAACCTATTTAGTTTCTGCAGATTTTGATCTAGCCCGCTTTTGTCCTGCGGGAACGGCAAAAGCGCCAACCACTATGGTTGGCGCTCTGTCCTCTCGCGTAGCTGCGATCTTGTCCGTCTTGGGCACTGGCCTCCCAAGATTTTGGAACCTTGAGGGGTGATTCTGTCGATCACCCTCAGGTTTCGATTGAGTGACTCCACTTGGGGAACGCTCTAGTTGGCGTCCTTCTCACGTTAGAGCCCTCGACTATCGCGGAACTGGTCTGAACCACAGCTGCCGCTCATCACTGGCGCTTATCTAATAGCAATCAGGAAGCCAATCCTTCGGTTGATTGTTTTCTATAACTTAAAGCCGCATAAAGAATCAAAATATCCTAAAAACAGAAGATATTTTGCAAGCTAATTCCTGATTTGGAAGGGTTTCGCTCAGAATGAGCCATTTCTTCCCTGGTTTCAGTGAGACAACCTAACGCTGGCAGACCGGACAGTAATGAGTTCCCCGCCCAGCCAGCAGAATTCTACGAATCGGCGTGGCGCAGACCAGACACGGCTCGCCTGTTCTCAGATACACCCGATGCTCTAACTGAAAGAAGCCACGGACGCCATCAGCATCCACATAGTCCGACACCGACGAGCCGCCCAACTCGATGGCATGGAGCAGCACCTCCCGCAATGCGGCGTGCAATCGGAATAATTCTGCCCGCTTGAGACGCCCCGCCATCCGTTTCGGTCGGATCCCGGCCCGGAAGAGGCTCTCATCGGCGTAGATGTTGCCCACCCCATGGAGCAGCGACTGATTCAACAGCGCTGCCTTAATCGCCAGACGGCGCCCGCGAAAAAGAACGGCAAAGGCTTCCGGGGAGATAGTGAGCGGCTCAGTGCCCGGACCCGTAAATGGTTTCTCTTCCCCCATTTCCCGAAATTCCAGACGGCCAAATCGACGCGGATCGACAAATCGCATCTCGCGCCCACTGGCCAGGGTCAAGCGGGCGTGCGTGTGCGGCTCGACCAGGCCCTCGGGCGTAGTGACAAGCAATCGGCCGGTCATACCCAGATGCACAATCCACTGCGCTGTCGGCCCTTCGCTTTCAGGCCCACCCAGTTCGCAGACGATATGCTTCCCCACCCGATGAACCTGGAGAATCACCTTATCTAGTAGACCGATCAACTGCCGGTCGGGCAGCGTTTTGAAAGGCTCGGAGTGGGAACCGAACCACACATCGACGATCCGGTCGCCTCGCAGCCGCTCGTCTACTCCACGAGCAATTGTCTCGACCTCGGGCAGTTCGGGCATTCCTCGATTTTAGAGGACGACTTCCAAATGACGCTCTGAGTCACATCCGGCGCTCCCGCGGCTCGTAGGATGGACGACGCATTGTCGGGCTCCGGGATACAGTTTCGAAGCGAAGCCGGTATATCATTACGAGTGGTGCAGGGGGCTGCGGCTGCATCATGCGATCTGAAATCCTGTAGATCCGTATCTCACCCGACCGGGGCCCGAAAAGCTTGATCCGGCCTTTGCTCTGTTCAGGGCTGGGTGCGGGCGACCCAGGAAATGGAATTCATGCGAGCGAAGACAGCGGTAGTGCTCGGCGCCCAATGGGGCGACGAAGGCAAGGGCAAGATTGTGGACGTGTTGAGCGGGCAGTTTGCGGCCGTGGCCCGCTACGCCGGCGGACATAACGCAGGACACACGGTCATCATTGAGGGCCAGAAGTTCGTACTCCAGCTCATCCCTTGCGGCGTCCTTCGGCCCAATTGCAAAGGGGTTATTGGCAACGGCGTCGTGCTAGACCCGATCGCCTTTCTGAAAGAAGTGGCCAAGCTGCGTGACCTGGGAGTCAATGTCGACGGCCAACTGTTCGTCTCCAATCGCGCCCAAGTCATCCTGCCCTATCACCGTATGATCGAACTGGCCGCTGAGAGCGCACCCGGACGGCAGAAGATCGGCACCACCAGCCGCGGTATCGGTCCGGCCTACGAAGACAAGATGGCGCGCAGCGGTCTTCGCATCGTCGATTTGCTCAACCCGAAGATCCTCCAGGCACATATCGAAAATGCCTGCCAGGAAAAGAACGCCATCGCCCACGCCCTCTTCGGCAGCGAGCCAATCGACCCGGCCAGAATGTTCGATGAATACGCCGCAGCAGCCGAGCAGGTCCGCCCATTCGTGACGGACACCGGCAACCTGCTCAACAAAGTCATTGCGGACGGCGGCAGCGTCATGTTCGAGGGCGCGCAGGGCACCATGCTCGACATTGACCACGGAACCTATCCATTCGTAACATCGTCGTCGGCGACCGCGGGCGGCGCGGCAACCGGGACCGGCGTAGGGCCAACAGCGATTGGCACCGTAATTGGGGTCACCAAGGCTTACGTCACTCGAGTCGGCGAAGGTCCGTTCCCGACTGAGATTCATGACGATTCCGCCGAGACGCTCCGCGCACGCGGCAACGAATACGGCGCCGTGACCGGACGGCCGAGGCGCTGCGGATGGCTCGATATTCCCCTGCTGCGCTATTCCAATCAGGTGAATGGCACGGAATGGCTAGTAGTGACGAAGATGGACGTTCTCGACGAATTGGCGGAGATCCCCGTGTGCATCGGATACGAGATCGACGGCAAGTTTACCGAATTAGTTCCGGCGGATGTTCAGGGTCTCGAATCCATCATTCCCCGGTACACTACGCTGAAAGGGTGGCAGCAGTCGACCGAAGGCATCCGCGAATTCGAGGAGCTTCCTCTCGCAGCGCAGGAATATCTTCGCTTCCAGGAGCGTGAAAGCGGAGCCAAGATCGGAATGGTTTCTACCGGTCCGGATCGCGACCAGACTATGATTCTGCCAGGCTTCGCCGACATGCTGGATTCTTTGAACTAGAGCCTCGTAACGGAAGTGCAGCAGGAGCGATACAGGAAGAGGGAACGTCCATGGTCAGTTTCACAGTCCGTCTTAAATTCGCCGCCGACGAGCGTGCTGAGATTGCCGAAACCCTGCGCCTATTGGCCGAGGCCTCCCGCAAGGAGCCCGGCTGCGTCAGCTACATCCCGCATCAGGTTGAGGGTGACCCCGATACTGTCGTAATTTACGAACAGTATCGCGACGCCAAGGCGCTGGCGGCTCACCGGGCTTCCGAGCACTTCCAAAAGCACGCGGTCGGTGGCCTGTACCAGCGAATGCGCGAACGGTCCGTAGAGAACCTGACAGCGCTGGGTTAACCTCAGGACCGCTCGCACGGCAACTCGAAAACAGCGCCCCAGAGAGCTTCCTCAGCGCCACCTCCCCTCCTTTACCACAGGCCGCATTGCTCCCGGCGGATTCCTTTTGACCTGGAGTTGCGTCCAAGGCTACGATTCGTTACGCGTATGCCCGCACATCATTGCCTCCGAAGCGCGTTCCCGACCCGGACTCCTGCCCGGTCCCTGGTCAGGTCAGCGGTCTGGTCAGCGATCAGATCTCTGACTCCAATCCTGCTGTTGCTCTCCGGCCTGACGGCGCAGACGATGGAAGCGGCTCCCGCGCCTGTGCCTCGGGCTCAGCGGCACGAGTATCGCCATGAAATCGATCAGTTGGAGGACGCCTGGCGCGCGGCCATGCTTAAGGGCAACAGTGCCGCCATGGAGTCTTTGCTCGCCGACGATTACACCGCGATCACAGCCAAAGGCGCCATCCAGACCAAGGAACAGGCGCTCAACAACCTCAAGTCAGGAGCGTTCCAACTCAGGTCTCTTTCGATCTCCGACCGTAAGGTACGCATCTATGGGACCACCGCCGTTGTTACCTCCCTGGCGGAGTTGACCGGAAGTCGAAATGATCAGGACGTAACAGGAAGGTACCGTTACACACGGGTCTATGTGCGCAATCCACAGGGCCAATGGAAAATTGTCAGCTTCGAGGCCAGCCGAATTCAGGAAACTCCAGACCGAAAATAGCAGCCGATTTTGACGACGATTGCGCCACAATTGAAACACGGAATCGAGCGCCTGACTGTTCCAAATTGGGCGGCATTACCTTTGATGGAGAGTACAGTTACTTTTATGAGGATTGACTTTCCTCATTGATTAGCGTCATCTTGTTAGCATCTGGATCGCTCTCCTGAGGGGTCTTCCGTGATCCCACTTCGAATCCGCTTGGATTCTTCTCTTTCTCGCCTTGATCGCGCCTGGGCCTATCTGAGACTGAGCGACGGATCGTTCATTCAGTATAGGAGTCGATATGCACCGCACTAATTTGGTGGTTCTGAAATTTTTCGCCTTGCTCTTTCTCTTGCCCGGCTTGGGGGGCCTGGTCTTCAGCGCGATGGTATCGACCGACTACCTGGAGAACTTACCGAAATCCCCAACCCCGAGTGAACTGCGCATGACACCGCGTAATGTTCACGGAATTGTGATTTATCAGACAGTGAAGGAAGACCAGAGGCTCTCCGTGATGGAATACGGCTCCGTATCGGTCTTTCTTGTTGGATTGCTCCTCGGAATCGTCTACTTGGAGAAATGGTCCTCGTCCCGTCAGACGGAACTTGAATCCGACCTTCTGGAAGAGGCCGAAGCTTAAACCTTCAAGGCTTTTGAAATCAGAGGAAGAGGCCCGCGAGATTGCTTGCGGGCCTCTTATTTTTCAGCAAATTCAATCACCTTCGCTCGCCACTCACTTGCTGTATTCGTCGCGCAGAATGGTTTGGCGGCTCACCATCGGCTGAGCGACCCCTTCGATATACACCTGCTTCACGTCGGTGCGCACATCCAGCGGATCTCCGTTGGCGAGGACAATGTTTGCCGTCTTGCCGGCATCCAGCGACCCCAGTTTATCGCCAAAGCCAAACATTTCAGCGACATTCAGCGTAATTGCCTTGAGCGCTTCGTCATACGGCAGTCCGTAGGCCACAGCAAATCCAGCAGAATAAGGCAGATTACGAACCGTGTGAGCGCCGCCTGGACCGCCGGCCTCACTCGATGAGATGGCTATTTTCACTCCCCGCTTCTGTAGTTCTGCGGGCAGTGTATAGACTGCGTCATAGCGTTCGTTGGCTGCGGGAAAATCGTAGATCGGACCGACGATCACAGGTACCTTCCACGCCGCGATCTCGTCAAGAATCTCCTGAGTATGTGTTACGTGATTCAGGATCACCTTGAGATGAAACTCCTGCGCCACCTTCATAATGCTTTCGACATCGTAGGCCTCGTAAACGCCCACGACGACAGGCCGTTCGCCATGCAGATAGGGCAGCAATGCCTCCAGTTTCAGATCCCTTTGAAAAGGCTTGTCGGACTTGTCTGCTGAATTGTCGGCCGCTTTGTCCGCCGAAGCCACAGCCGGCTTATCAGGCTTCTTCGCCGCAGCATCTCTACTGACCTCATAGTGCTGCGCATCGAGCAGGCTTTGCCGAAGCTGAGTAATCAGCCCCATCCGCGTCGAGGGATATTCCCCTCTGCCCCCATTCCCTCGACTGCCTCGCCGCCGCTGGTCCGCGCCGTAGTTCATGGCCAGGGCCACGTCGCGTCCAAGAATCATCGCATCGCGGTTTCGCCCCGCTAGTTGAATGAAAATATCCTGCCCGGCAACGGAATCCTCCGTGCCTGGCGCAACCACGGCATTGGTTACGCCATTCAACCGCGCTACGGGAATCAATTCCGTCTCGGCATGGAAGGCATCCGCAACGTGCATGTGCGGCATGATTTCGTCGGAGGGTTCCGAGAGATCGTTGCTGTTCTGGTCCGCAGCCACCTCGGTCAGCCCCAGCGTCGTATCCGGATCGATGAGGCCCGGATACACCGTGAGCCCACGCGCATCGACAACCGTGGCATCTTTCGGAACCTCAACCTTACCGGCAGCGCCGACTGCGGTGATCTTGCCGTCGACGACGATCAGCACGCCGTTGTCGATCGTGCCATGACTGACGGTGAGCAGTTTACCGCCTGAAATCACCAGCGTACCGCTCTGCTTCGGCGAAGTCCGGGCCAAATCATTGCCTTGTGCGTACGCAAGCGCGCCAGAAAGAACGACAGCGGGAAGTAGAAACAAAGAAGCACTCTTTGAGCTATGCATCATTATTCGCCATCCTCATCTGAGTCATCCGACCCGAAACCGCCGCCATCATGCATCGCGCCGCTGAAATGCGGCGTGCCAAAGCCAGGCACAGAGCTATCGAAAAACAGATCGCCGTCGATGTACACCTTCTCTGCCCGCGCGTACGTCGACAACGGATCGACATTCCAGATCACCAGATCAGCATCCTTGCCCACGTCAATCGAACCGACCCGGTCATCCACACCAATAATCCACGCCGGATTCTGAGTGACCATGCGAATCGCCTCGTCTTCTGTCGCTCCGCCATAATGCACCATCTTGCCTGCTTCCTGGTTCAGCCGGCGAATGTGATCGTTCGAATCACTCTTCAGCGCCACACGCACACCCTTGCGCATGCTCATCACCGCATTCCACGGAATCGCATCCCATGCCTCGTCCTTAAATCCCCACCAGTCGGTAAAGGTGGCAATCGCCGTGCCCTCAGGCGCAATCTGCCCTGCTACCTTGTACATCTCCAGCGCATGGTGGAAGGCGCGAATCTTGTAGCCGTACTCATGCGCGATAGCCTCTTCCGTAAGGAACTCGTCGGCGCGATAGCAATGGATCTGCACGTACAGCTTGCCGCGTAGAACATCCGCGAGCGCCTCCAGTTTCAGGTCCTTTTTGGGAGCAACCGCCGTCGTATCTTTCTTCGCGACCTTGGCGTTATAGGCGTCCCAACTAGCCATATACGACTTGGCCTCTTCAAACGACTGACGCATCACCTCAAAGTTCCCCATCCGCGTTGAAGGCAACTGATTGCGGCTTCCATACACACGTTTGGGATTCTCTCCGGAAGCAAACTTGATCGACCCAGGCGCATTCGGAAACAGCATCGCATCGCGCGACATGCCGAATTTGTTCTTGATCACAACAGCCTGGCCGCCGATCATATTCGCTGACCCGTGCAAAAGCAATTCAGTCGTCACACCACCAGCGAGAGCCTGATACAGCGCCTTGTCGCGATTGTCGAAGGCGTCGATCATCATCATGCTCGGAGTTACGGGACTGGTGGCCTCATTCACGTCATTGCTCAGCGCCGAGTGGGAATGCGGATCGATGATGCCCGGCGTCAGCCACTTGCCGGTGGCGTCCACAACCACCGCCGATGCAGGCGCATTGACCGAAGTTCCTACCTCGGCGATCTTGCCGGCATGAACCCACACCGAACCGCGCTCAATCGTGCCATGACTGGCAGTCATGACCGTAGCGTTCTTCAGCACAAGGTCCATTGGAGTCGTTGACGCAGCCTGCTGAGCATGCAGCGAAGTCGCGCCAAATGCGGTGCAAATCAGCATTCCGGGCACAAACCGGAACGTAAGGAGACTTAACTTCACAGAAAGACCTCCAATAGAATCAGAAGATAGAGAGTTACGAGCCCGGACACGCAACGCAGTTTTTGCGGATTGGGTTTGATGCTATCACGGCATGCCCGGGGATTCGTCCGTGTAAATCTATCTCGTTTCAGCGCGCAGCCAGCACCGCATCAGCAATGGCCGCGGCCTCCACGGCCGCTTTTACCTGATGCACGCGCACTATTGAAGCCCCGTGCAGAATCGCAGCCGCCAGCGCGGCAATGCTCGCCGTCTCACGAGCTTCCTCAGTCACCCGCTGCCCCGAATACATCTTCGACTCCGCAAGCGTCCGCACCAGAAACGACTTGCGCGAAACTCCCGCAAGCAGCGGACACCCCAGCGAAAGCAGTTCCGACTGCCTTGCAAGCAAATCGTAGTTCTCATCGAACCGTTTGCCGAATCCATACCCTGGGTCAAGCACGATCGCCCCCCGAGGAATCCCCGCGTCCAGGGCCGCTCGCAAGCTGGCGAGAAGCCCATCGCGCACCAGCGACAACACCGACTCCCGCTCCAACGCGGGCTGAGTCTTCCACTCCTCCGGCATCCCCAGCGTATGCATCAGCACCACACCGCAGGCCAACTCCACGCAGGTCGCCGCCATCTGCGAGTCCCACGTAAATCCGCTCACATCGTTTACGATTTGCGCACCTGCATTCACTGCGGCACGAGCCGTCGCAGACTTGTAAGTATCGACGGAAATAACGGCCTCAGGCCGCGCCTTCATCACGCCCTCCAACACCGGCAACAGCCGCGCCTGTTCCTCTTCGGCACTGACGGCCGCACTTCCGATCTCACCCGCGTGCGAGTCCGGTCGGGTACTCTCAGCGCCCAGATCCAGCAAATCCGCTCCCTCGTCAAGCAACCGCAGTGCGTGGCTTATCGCGAGATCAGTGTCGAGATACAATCCTCCGTCCGAAAACGAATCGGGAGTGACATTCACCACGCCCATAACAAGCGTACGAGAGCCCAGCTGCAGCATTCCTGTGCGCAACCGCCAACACTTTCTCGTCCGTTGATTCAAATCCGCCATGAGCATCCATGCCGGCATCAAGGCTGCAGTAGCCCTCATGCGACAGCTGTTCATACAATTGACTTTGTGTGTCCGTTAAAATCTGGCAGGCTCAATCCAAAATTGAGTTTAAGCCAACTGCGCGCAAGATGCCTTGAGCAAGTAGCGACCCGAAGCTTTCCCGAGGGTAATACGACGCTGGAAAAGGCGAAAATCGCTCTCCACGAAAGTCCCTGTGAGACAATCGCTTTAAAATGGCGGTCCACGAGTCCGCAATCCAAGGTTCCACGATCTAAGACGAGAAGATTATGACCCAAACAGGCAACGTGCTCGGTGCCCTCGATTCTGGACTGGATAAGAAGCCAGATAGACTTTCCGATCAGCGCCTCGACATATCATTCGACCAAGGACTCACTTCAAAGATGATGCAAAGAATTCGTCCGAAATCGGAGAACAGACCTGAGAAAATTCACGCCCTTACGTCACTCCGTTTCTTTGCCGCATTGCTCGTCGTGTTCTACCACACGCTATGGACGGCAATTCCATCATTGACCCACGCCAGCATATTAGGGCGCATGCTTTCCCTCGGCTTTCTTTCGGTAAGCTTCTTCTTTCTCCTTTCCGGCTATATCTTGGGAGCGGTCTACTTGCGCGGCGAACGGCCAGTGCGCAAGAGCAGTTTTTACGCAGCTAGATTTGCGCGCATTTACCCACTCTTCTTTCTCACACTTGTAGTCGATACGCCAACTCTGCTCACGGAGCGCATCGCTCATTATGGTTGGCATTCCGCAGTTATAAAGACCACAGTCACTTTCTTCGCCAACATCGTAATGCTCCAGGCCTGGATTCCCAATCTTCGGGGAATTGACAATCCTAACTGGTCCTTGTCCGTTGAAACGATTTTCTATCTCCTCTTTCCTTTCATCGGAATCTGGATTTGGAAACTAAGCGGAAGGAAAGTATGGATCGTCGCAACGACTATATGGGTTGCGAGTCAATTATTTACCTATCTGGCCGCTCCTCACCTGCCGACGGCTGTGATTGAGCTCAACCCGCTGATACATCTGCCAACTTTTGCTCTAGGAATATTTGTAGCTAGGTGGCAATCAATCCACCGAGAGCATCGAAAGTCCGCTGCAAATGAATCTCGGGAAGTCGCGCTGGCCCTGCTTTTCGCGCTGATCGGCATCGTTGCGGTCGTCCATTGGTTTCCGCATCTGTCCATCGATACGCTGGGCAACGGCATGATGGTGCCAATCTTTGCCTGCCTGATCTGGGCATTTTCGGCCAATCGAATCCTCCCAGCCAAAATACTAAGCGCAAAGTGGATGGTTGTTCTTGGGGAAGCCAGCTTCGGACTTTACCTGATCCACATACCTGCCTATCACCTCTTTGAAGCACTGCAATGGCAAAAGATACCCGCTTTATACCCCGTCTATCTCGGAGCCTCGATTGGACTCTCGGTAGTTAGTTTCTATTGGATCGAGACCCCTTCGCGAAAGTGGATTCTGAACCGCCTGCAAGCTCGTTCAAAGGAAACCATGGAAGTTGCTTCCGATGCACAATAAATAAACGGCGGAAGAGAGGGTGGGGTTTAATTGAAACTTGCCTCTCGATGACGTGACCATGGACCTGGCCATGCCTTCTCCACCCTTCGAGGAGAGAGGCATGGCTTTCTGTCTTCTCTATCCTCGACACGGCGCGCCCGAACAGATGAAAACTCAAGGTACAATCATTTTCGATCCTCTGGACGCAAATTTCTCACTTGAGCTATCCGAATGTCCTCGAAATTTCTTCGCCCCATTTCCGTGGCCTGCCTTGTCACGACACTAGCTTTGCCGCTCGCTGCTGCGGCGGCTGCACCAACCAAGTCCGACAAGAGCAAACCCGCCGCAGTTGCCTCCGATCCGTATACCGAAGTCCAGCCCGCAACGGAAACCCTCGACCTGACCGCCTACCAGCGCATTCGCGACGAAGGCCTGAACCACTCGCACGTGATGGAATTCGCCTCGGCACTCATGGACGGCATCGGGCCTCGTCTCACCGGCTCGCCCAATCTCAAAAAAGCCAACGAATGGACCCGCGATACGCTCACCAAGGTCGGCCTTGAGAACGCCCACCTCGAAGACTGGGGCGAGTTCGGCCTCGGCTGGCAACAGTTGAATACATGGGCGCGCATGGTGACGCCCGATACCGCGGTCCTCGCAGTGCAGGCGACTCCATGGTCTCCCTCCACTTCTGGCCCTGTCACCGGCGACGTTGTCTACGTAAACATCCAGACCGAAAAGGATATCGACAACTATAAAGGCAAGCTGGCCGGCAAAATCATCCTCTTCGGCGCTATGCGCGAAGTTCCCCCAGTGGATAAAGCCCTCTTCGAACGCTATACCGACAAGGAGCTTGAAGATCTAGCCGAGTTCCCGGTTGCCGCGGGCGCGGGCGGCCTCACTCCCGAAATGCAAGCCCGCCTGCAAGCCCGCATGGAGCGGCTTCGCCTCATCGACAAGATCGCGCAGTTCTTTGCCGACGAAAAGGTCGCGGCAGTCCTCGAACCAAGCCGCGACGGCAAGAATGGCGGGGGCTCCGGCGGAACATTCTTCGACGACAACGGCGCTACGCTCGGCCGCACCCCGTACATCGCCGAAAAGCGCGTGAAGATACCCGTAGCCGTGGCCGCAATCGAGGGCTACGGACGCCTGTACCGGCTCACGCAGGCCCATGTGCCCGTCTCCGTCGAGATTGATGTCGAAACCAAATTCACCGGCGAGCACGAACACGGCTTCGATACCGTCGCCGAGATTCCCGGCACCGACCCCACGCTCAAGGATCAGGTCGTGATGGTCGGTGGCCATCTCGATAGCTGGATCGCCGGCACCGGCGCCACAGACAACGGCGCAGGCACCGTCGTCGCAATGGAAGTTGTCCGCATTCTCAAGGCGCTGAACATCAAGCCCCGCCGTACCATCCGCATCGCACTCTGGACCGGCGAAGAAGAAGGCCTCTTCGGCTCCAAGGGCTACGTCACCCAGCACTTCGGCTCGGCGGCCACATCCACTGCGCCAGACCAGCTTCAACTGCCTGAGTTCATGCGCCGTGCGACAGGGCCGCTCACCGTGAAGCCGGATCAGAAGCTCATCTCAGGCTACTTCAACATCGACAACGGCACCGGCAAGGTTCGCGGCATCTACACACAGGGCAACGTCGCCATCGCACCCATCTTCGCGCAGTGGATCGCCCCGCTCAAAGACCTCGGCGTCACTACCGTCACCAACCGCAACACTGGCGGCACGGACCACCTGAGCTTCGATGCCGTCGGCATCCCCGGCTTCCAGTTCATTCAGGATGACCTCGACTACGAAAGCCGCACCCACCATTCCAACGAGGACACGGTTGAACGCCTTCAGCCTGCCGATCTGAAACAGATCGCCGTCGTCGAAGCGATCTTCGTCTACAACGCCGCCCAGCGCGACCAGATGCTGCCACGCAAGCCGCTTCCGCAGCCTGAGTTGGAAGAGCAGAAGCGCAAGCCTATCGAAGGCATTTTTCCAGGTGCTGAGACTCAGAAGTGACCGGGTAAAATTAAGGTGCAACGTAATCGAGCCCGCGCGAATCAAAGTTCGCGCGGGCCTTCCCGTTTGAGAGGGGATTCATTTCAGCGCGCAACAGGGCGGCGTATAATCCTGCGTTGAGCAATGGAGCATCGTCGCATCCCAAAATTCATCCGCAAGACTCGCAATGCAAGAGAACCACAAACATCGGCATGACTAACACGTGTAACTAGCAAGAAGCTAGAGCATTCGCAGGAGAATAAGATGACACAGAGCATTACACCGTTGAAGCAGTTGCCTGCCTGGCAGGCGCTCGAAGCACACGCGGAATCTTTGCGCGGCACCCATCTTCGTCAGCTTTTTGCAGACGACCCCACGCGCGGAGAGCGTCTCAACGCAGAAGCTGCCGGCATCTTTCTGGACTACTCCAAGCATCGCATCACCGATGAAACCCTGAAGCTCTTCTTACAGCTAGCCGAGCAAGCTGGCCTACGCAAGCACATCGACGCCATGTTCCACGGCGACAAAATCAACATCACGGAAAATCGCGCAGTTCTGCATACTGCCCTGCGCGCACCCAGAACAGCATCGATCGTCGTCGATGGCGAGAATGTAGTTCCCGAAGTGCACGCGGTGCTCGACAAGATGGCCGCCTTCGCCGACAGCA
This sequence comes from Acidicapsa acidisoli, assembly GCF_025685625.1. NCBI lineage: Bacteria > Pseudomonadati > Acidobacteriota > Terriglobia > Terriglobales > Acidobacteriaceae > Acidicapsa > Acidicapsa acidisoli. Next base: position 1,866,744 of record NZ_JAGSYI010000001.1, on the reverse strand, counting down.
TCCGCAGCGGCGCCTGGACAGGCCACACCGGCAAGCCCATCCGCAACATCGTAAACATCGGCATCGGAGGTTCCGACCTCGGCCCGGTCATGGCCTACGAAGCACTCCGCCATTACAGCGACCGCGACCTGACCTTCCGCTTTGTATCCAATGTCGACGGCACCGATTTCGCCGAAGCAACACATGATCTCGATCCCGAAGAAACACTCTTCATCGTCGCTTCCAAGACCTTCACCACCCTTGAAACAATGACCAATGCGCACACCGCACGCGTCTGGTCCCTGGCCAAGCTACACGAACACGCCGCAGTCGCAAAGCACTTTGTCGCTGTCTCCACCAACGCCGCAGAAGTGTCGAAGTTCGGCATCGATACAGCCAATATGTTCGGTTTCTGGGACTGGGTCGGTGGCCGCTATTCGATGGATTCCGCAATTGGTCTTTCGACCATGGTCGCCATCGGCCCCGATAACTTCCGCTCGCTGCTTGCCGGCTTCCACGAGATGGACGAGCACTTCCGCACCGCGCCCTTCGAAAAAAATCTTCCCGCGCTGATGGGCTTTCTGGCCATCTGGTACAACAACTTTTTCGATGCCCAGACAGTCGCCGTCCTGCCCTATGATCAGTACCTCAAGCGCTTCCCTGCCTATCTGCAGCAACTTACCATGGAAAGCAACGGCAAGCACGTAACTCTTGACGGCCGAGTTACCGACTATCAGACCGGTCCTATCTTCTGGGGCGAGCCAGGCACCAACGGCCAGCACTCCTTCTATCAGCTCATCCATCAGGGGACCAAGCTGATTCCCTGCGACTTCATTGGCTTCTATAAGTCGCTCAATCCACTCGGCCGGCATCATGACCTGCTCATGTCCAATGTCTTCGCCCAGGCCGAGGCGCTCGCTTTCGGCAAGACCGCGGAAGAATTGCGTGCTGAGGGCATCGCCGACTGGCTCGTTCCGCACAAGACCTTCGAAGGCAACCGCCCATCCTCAACCATCCTGACGGAAAAGATGACCCCGAGCACGCTGGGTAAGCTGGTCGCGCTCTACGAACACAGCGTCTTTGTTCAGGGAGCTATCTGGCAGATCGACTCGTTCGATCAGTGGGGCGTCGAGTTAGGCAAAGTCCTTGCGGTTCGAATCATCCCCGAGCTTGAAGCAGAAGCGGAGCCGGCTCTCAAGCATGATAGCTCCACTAACGCGCTCATCAAGCGCTACCGCAGCAACAAACGCAAGCATTCGTAAGCTTCAAATTACATCGCGCCTGGGTTCGGACTCAAACGAACCCAGGCGTTTGTCTATCGCTTCATGTAGGCTCCGTTAAATTCATCCCATCTTCTTCGGCTGTCTCCTTAGTGCTAGCCCACAACGGCCCGGTAGCGTATATTTGCTTCGGCTGGGCCGATATCTCGCTTGGCCCGTCGCAATTTTCCCGGGCGCGTTGCATGGGGATACAACGGAAAGCGGCAACGCGTTCTTCCCGCGAACAACGAATCCCAAGGCAGATACAGGAGTCACACGATGACAGAATCGAACAAAATCCCCCTTGCCGGGAGTGAACGCGCACCCCTCAGCGGAGCCAGTCTCGTCGGACCAACCGACCCCAACCAGCTCGTTGAAGTCTCCGTCGTGCTCAAGCAGCGCCGCGAACTGAAGCTGGAGCACCTGCAAGGCCGTACGTTGAGTCATGAAGAGTTCGCCTCGACATACGGCGCGGACCCGGAGCACATCGCCCGCATCCATGCCTTCGCGAGTGCGCACAACCTGACCGTCGTAGATAGCCGCCATGAAATCGCCAGGCGGACGATCAAGCTATACGGCAAGGTGACCGATCTCGAGCAAGCATTTGGAGTAACCCTTAACGAATATGAGCACCCAGGCGGAAAATACAGGGGAAGAACTGGTCACATTCATCTGCCAGTCGAGCTTTCAGACATCGTGCAAGGTGTCTTCGGACTGGACAATCGCCCCCAGGCCAAGCCTCACTACCGGTCTCGCCCCTTAGGTGGCGCCTCCGACGCGGCTCCGGCGAACATTTCTTACAACCCACCTCAAGTAGCCCAGCTTTATAACTTTCCCACCGGAGTCACCGGCGCAGGCCAGACCATCGGCATTATCGAGCTAGGCGGCGGCTTTCAGCAATCCGACATTACAAACTACTTCCAGTCCCTGGGCATCACTCCTCCCACGGTCACCAGCGTTTCCGTTGACGGCGGCACCAACAGCCCCACCAACCCCAATAGCGCCGACGGCGAGGTGCTGCTCGATATCGAAGTTGCCGGGTCCGTAGCTCCCGGAGCGAATATCGTAGTCTACTTCGCGCCCAACACCGACCAGGGCTTTCAGGACGCAATGAGTTTGGCGATCCACGACAGCACCAACAACCCCTCGGCAGTCTCGATCAGTTGGGGCGGCCCTGAATCGACCTGGACTACGCAATCCATGCAATCCATGGATCAAGTCGCACAGGAAGCCGCGGCTCTCGGCGTCACCATCACTGTCGCCTCCGGCGATAACGGCTCAAGCGATGGCGTCAGCGACGGCTCCAACAACGTGGACTTTCCGGCATCCAGCCCCAACGTGCTGGCTTGCGGAGGCACAACGCTCATAGCCTCCAACACAACGCCGCCAACGATCTCCAGCGAAACCGTCTGGAACGATGGCGGTAACGGAGGCGCAACCGGTGGCGGATTCAGCGTCCAGTTCTCCCAACCCTCGTATCAATCTTCGCTGGCCACATCCTTCCCCGGCCAAACGGGACGAGGCGTTCCCGATGTCTCCGGCGACGCAGATCCGGACACAGGCTACAACATTCTTGTAGATGGCCAGCAGGAAGTTGTCGGAGGAACCAGCGCAGTCGCTCCGCTCTGGGCCGGCCTAATTGCGCTTCTCAATCAGCAGTTGAACACACGGCTTGGTTTCATCAACCCATTAATCTATACACTGCCCGAACCGAACAACGGCTTCAACGACATTACTCAAGGCAACAACGGAGCGTATTCCGCCGGCCCCGGATGGGACCCATGCACCGGTTTAGGCTCGCCCATCGGAACAACGTTAGCCACGCTGCTAGCCAGCCCACCAGCGAGTTAGCGGGTTGGCTAACTTGCTAATAAAACAGGTACTTCCGCCAGCGATCATCTCCACGCCCCAACATGCGCATGATCTGGCGGCTGGTATGCAGGCTGAAGGAGCGAGGCTCCTTCAGCAGCTTCATATCATCCAGTTCATGCAGCATCCGGTTGCCTTTGCGGCGATTGCAGCTATGGCAGCACGCCACCAAATTCTCCCACGTCGAATTTCCGCCCCGCGAGCGCGGAATCACATGGTCCAGCGTGAGTTCGCTCGAAGGCAGAACCACGCTGCAATACTGGCACGTGTTTCGATCGCGCAGCAGTATGTTCTTCCGCGAAAGCGCGCGTGTCTGGTGCGGAATACGGCGGTATTCGAGCAGGCGGATCACCGAAGGCAGGGCCATGCGGCTGCGTTGCGCATGCAGCATCAGACCATGCTCTTCCTCCGTCTTGGCCACGCCCTTCAGAACCAGCACCAGCGCGCGGCGCGCACCACAAATATTGATCGGCTCGTAGGAGGCGTTCAGGACCAGCACAGGCATCTGCATGACCTGACTCGATTGCGTCCAGGTCTGCGTGTCACCGTGGGCGACGTGAGCTGCGGCTTTGGCGAGTGACTTTTGCTTGCGGGCATGTATCATAGCTTTTCCAAGCGACATCGCTTCCCCTCATTAGCGTTGTAGATCCGGTTGCCTGTCTTGCGTTACCTGTCCTGCCTTGCCTATCCTTGCTGACTCCTGAAACGAGAACTGGTTAATGAATACTCACAGATTTGGACGAGCCCGGATCACTCCCAGCACCCTCCGGCATCGAAAGCCTGATAAATTTCCTGTCATCCCGCACCGGCAGCGGAACCCTCCGCTGCGCACGCGCCAAGGTAGCCACGCGGACTGACGCCGCCCCTGCTTCGATCAGCGTCTTGCTGCACGCCCTGGCAGTGGCGCCCGTCGTGTAGATGTCGTCCACCAGCAGAATGTGCCGTCCACGCACGCTTCCGGAATCGGAGACAAAAAAAGCGCCGCGCAAATTTTGGCGGCGCTGGCGGGGAGTCAACCCCGCTTGACTCTCCGTAGATCGTTGTCGCACCAACGAACTGGAAGACATCTCCAGCCTCCATTCGGGGTGAGTTTTCCTCAACGAACGCACAGCCTCGGTAGCTAGGGTTCTTGCCTGATTGAATCCCCGTTGGGCCATCCGGCCACGATGCAGCGGCACCGGCACCACGAGCATCTCGCGTGGACCGTCTTCAGCGAATTGTGCAATCGCGGTGGCCAACCTCGCTCCCAGTTCGCGCGAAAGTGGAGCAATGCGGTCGTACTTCAGTGCATGGATAGCCAAGCGCATCGAGCCTTCGTATACGCCGTAACTCACAGCTTGAGCAAACGCGGGAGGCGACATCCGGCACGCCCGGCATTGCTTCGCGGCGGGTGCATTGGTAATCCCCGAAGCAGGTTCGAGGAGATCCTCGCCGCAGCAAACGCAGCAATTAGCACGCTGAGGAGGAATTTCGTCCCAGCACGCTGTACACACCGGAGCCTCGGAGATTTTGGAAAGGAAAGACCCGCAAAGGACACAGCAGGAGGGAAGAAAAGCGCAACTCAGAGCATGACCCAGTCCGCTCAGGAGATTCATGGGCGCAAGAACCGTTGCACACCAAGACAAAGCTCCAGATACGGAGACATTTCGCGAAAGATCACGATAATGAGAACGAGGGTCGCTACTGAAGTCGCACCTCAATCTTGGCAGGCCGATCCGCGCCGCCTTGCCAACAGTATACGCAGACCCCAGGCAAGAAAGCTATCCCAGAAGGCAACCGTACCCTCGCAATTAACCTCTACGTCACAGTCGCATGAAATGGCAACAAACTCCAATGGAGGAAACCGATTGCTCAGGAAGTCTTCTCTCAATTGGAATGAGGCCGGACGACGCGCTCTCCGGCCCATGAGCGCGTCGAGTTTTCCTGTTCAACTATCTCCACTTACGAGGCCTTATTGCGCAGCTCCTGCTCCGCCCGGAACCAGTCATCAACATGCTGGCCATGCTGGTAGCCACGCTCCGCCCAGAAGCGGTGAGCGAGCTTTGCAACTTCCTCTTGCGAAACGGGCTTCACCATCGCAATGCCAGTCGCAGCTTCAACCTTTTTAACCGCGGTCTTCTTTGGCTTTGCGGTAGCTTTCGCTTTCTTTGTTGCCTCTGCCATAAGTGTCCTCCAATACGAATTCACGCTAAGAGCGCTTTGAATGATTAGTTCAAGGATAGCGGATTCAAGTAATTTGAGGATAGTCTAAAATTCAGATTGAACCTCTCCGATATACATTGGCCGCGCTCATTATATTAATCAGCAGGTGTAAGCTAATTACCTTCAGATATTTAAAGAAATCCGCCCGCAGAGCGGAAATCCCCGCAATCAGGCAGCACGACATGCCCTAAGAATATATTCCTGAGGTCAGAATATCTCGCGCAACCCCACGGTAAGTATAAGTACCCCAACACCTTTCAACTTATCCTGGGCCACGACTTTGACGTCGTTTTCCAGATATCCTCTTAGAAATCATGAAAACTTATCTGGCTGGGGTTCTTGACAACTCGGCTTAGAAGGCAGAGAGGCAAAAAAATTCGGATGCAACTTGGTTCAAAGTCGCATCCGAGGGAAAGAGCCGTTCATGATCGGACAAAACGCCCGAAATTACAGCGCGTGGGAATGAGGCGCGGTGGGTGGGTTGGTCGGCGGCGGGGTGGGTGCCGGGTTTGGGTTTGGAGCCGGATTCGGAGTCGGGCTTGGACTCGGGTCAGGGTTAGGAGCCGGAGTCGGGTTCGGATCGGGAGCTGGCTTCGGGTCGGGATTGGGAGTAGAAGGTGGCGTGGTTGGTTTTGGCTGACCAGGCTGCGAAGGGCTGGGCTGCGGTTCCTGAATGGCAACCGCGTTGGACGTCGGCTTCAGCGCAAAAGCCGGACTTACTGTAACAGCCGCAAATGCCGCTAGACTAAAAACACTGGTGGCGATAATACCTGGCGTGTTCGTTCGCATTGAATATGTAACCTCCGGGGATGTTAGGTAGCTCTTGTCCTTACTACCCTCTTGTCCTTCCCTACCTCAGATGCACCGGAATCACGGTGGGGTAGCCTGTGCAACGAGGGGCCGTGTTTCGTTTTGTACATCGCCTGCAACAATCTGTAAGTTATTGATCACTTATTCGAAGATAGTGCACCCGCGCTGCCCCCATATCGGGCTGAATCGAAAAGTAGGTTAGGTCGGGCGGGTGCTGACTCGCGCTCTCCTTCCGGTGCAAACCTTGCCCTATTTCGGGCCGACGGTCTCAACTCCCCGCCCCGTCCGGCGCTGCCTCCCTTGCCTGCGCTTTTTCATCTCCCGGCCTGATCCCGTATATTCGCAGTATCCCGCCGCCGGAGGCGTCACAGTGCCAGACTTTCAGCCTTACGTTTCACCCGCCGAACACCGGCCCGAGTTCACCGCGCGCGCCTTGCTGCTCGGCTCCTTTTTCGGCATCGTCTTCGGCGCCGTCACTGTGTATGTTGGCCTCCGTGCTGGACTTACCGTCGCCGCCTCGATCCCCATCTCGGTGCTTTCCATCAGTATTCTGCGCGTCTTCGGCAAATCCTCGATCCTCGAAAACAACATCGTCCAGACCACCGGAAACGCCGGCCAGTCAATCGCCTCCGGCGTCATCTTCACCCTCCCGGCGCTGATCTTCCTCGGCTTCGATCTTGAGTACTCGCGCATCTTCCTTCTCGCGCTCGTCGGAGGATGGCTCGGCGTACTCTTCATGATTCCCCTGCGCCGCCAGCTCATCGTCGAGGAGCACGGAACGCTCGCCTATCCCGAGGGCACCGCCTGCGCCGACGTCCTCATGGCGGGCGACCGCGGCGGTTCATTCGCCAGCCGTGTCTTTCTCGGCCTCGGGCTCGGCGGCATCTACACCCTGTTTCAAAACGAAAACCTCTTCGCAGCCTGGCCCGGCACGCCTAACTACGAGCCCGACCTGGGCCAGCAACACGTCCTCAAGGGCGCAGCTATCCGTTGCGACGCCACCCCTGAATACCTCGGCGTCGGCTACATCATCGGCCCCAAGGTCTCGGGAATCATCTTCGCCGGCGGCGTCTTTTCCTGGCTCGTCCTGATGCCGCTCATTCACTTCTTCGGCGCGGGCCTCGACCACCCCATCTACCCCGGCACTGTGCCCATCAGCGCCATGAGCCCCAGCCAGCTCTGGTCCACCTACATCCGTCCCATGGGCGCGGGAGCAGTTGCAGCCGCCGGCCTCATTACCCTGGTCAAGACCATCCCCACCATCGTCGGAGCGCTCACCAGCGGCTTCAGCAAGATGCGGAAATCCGGCGGAGTCACCGCCAAAGCGATCCGCACCGAAGACGACCTGCCCATGAGCGTCGTCATCGGCGGGTCCTTCGCTCTCGTCGCGATCATGTTCTTCTTCCTGCAATTCCGCCCCGTGCCCGGCGCCTACGTCGGACCGCTCGCCAACCTTGCCGCCTCGCTGCTCATCGTCGTCTTCGGCTTCCTCTTCGTGACCGTAAGCTCCCGCATTGTCGGCCTCATCGGCAGCTCGGCCAGCCCCGTTTCCGGAATGACCATCGCCACGCTCATGGCGACCTCAGCCGTCTTCCTCGTCAAAGGCTGGACGGCTCCCGCCTACGGCGCACTGGCTATCACCGTCGGCGGTGCAGTCTGTATCGCAGCCTCGAACTCCGGCGACACCAGCCAGGACCTCAAAACCGGCTTCCTCATCGGCGCTACGCCGCGCCTCCAGCAGATCGCACTCATGATCGGCGTCTGCGTCTCCACCCTGATCATCGGCGTCACTCTCACCGCCATGAATACCGCGTTCCAGGAGTTCCGCGCCGCGTCGCAATCCTGGGACATTAACGCGGTCCACTCCGGCGTAACAGTTCAGAAGAACGCCAAACTTCCCGAGCGAATTCCGGTCGTCGACGCCAGCAAGGTAACGACAACCCACGCTCCCGGCGAATACGTAGTCCTTAACGCGCTGGGCTCTCCTGAGCTGGCCGACGGCAAGTACCTCTACTCACCCACCTCCGGCAAAATCGAAGTCCAGTGGATTCAGGGCATCGGCAGCGAAAAAGCCGCCGCCCCGCAGGCCCGGCTGATGGCCACAGTCATCAACGGAATCCTGACCCAGAAGCTGCCCTGGGGACTGGTCCTGATGGGCGTCTTCGTCGTCATTGCCGTCGAGCTTCTCGGCATCCGTTCGCTTTCCTTCGCCGTCGGTTCTTACCTCTCGATCGGCACCACTCTGGCCATCTTCGTCGGCGGACTCGTGCGCCTTCTGGTCGATGCCGCACTGAAAAAAGCCGGCCAGGAAACAAGCGAAAGCGAGATCAGCCCCGGGGCGCTATATGCCTCAGGCCTTATCGCCGCGGGAGGCATCGTCGGCCTGATCGGTGTGGCCATCAAGGCCTACGAATCTCTTACCGGCAATCACGTCCCGATCCAGTTCCCCGAAGCGAACTTCCTGCACCACGACTGGATTTCAGTGCTGATGTTCGGCGCACTCGCCTTCTCGCTCTACCATTTTGCCCGCAAGCCAATGAAATCCTGACCAATGACGCGATCTTCAATCGACGTGGGTGGTATTGCGGATAGGCCAGCAGAAGCGGAAGTTTACCTCATCGATCGCGCAGGCTTGCGGAGTCGTGGTAATAAGGGCGGCCTGTAACGGCGCAGGAAAATCGCTTCCACATCTCGTAAATACCGCCAATGCCGCTTGCTCAGGAGAGAACAATCTCAAAAGCCTCCGGATCGCGCTCCATAGCCAGCATCGCCAGTTCATCCAGCGTGGCAGCCATCGCATAGGACAGCAGGTTAGTCCATGTGCGCGCATCCTCAACCGTGCCATCGGCAATCTCCAGAGGCTCCCCGACATTCACGAGAATCTCCGGCAGGCGTTCATTCCAATGCACATACTCGATGGCGACTGGCACGCACGTCATCCTGCCCATGCGGTTCATCAGGGCTCCCAGGCCGGGCCTGAAGATGATCGGCCGCTTGCGCACATCCTGACACTCACTCTCTGGAGTCACCCATAGCACCGCGCCCGGTCGCGCCAGCACCTGGTATCCCGCACGCAGCAACTGTCCCGCCGCGCGCGCGGAACCGTTGTCCACCGGGAAAAATCCCATCGGGCGAAATATGCCGTGATGCGCCAGCGCAGTCTCGTCCATGGGCGCATAATGCTCGCGGTGCGGAAGAACCGTCTGCCCCAGCAGCATGGCAGCCAGCGGATCCCACCAGGATGCGCGATTGGCAAACAGAATCAGCGGTTGAGCCTGCGGCGGAATCCGGCCCGCATTGGCCACCCGCATCGCGTGAAAATGCCGCCGCATATACCAGCGCAGATACATGGAAAACAGGGCAACGGCGCGACGCGAAGGAGCTTTTAGCTCGCCTCCGGTTCGCGCAGGATTGACCTGAGTTCGTGTCATACCGTCGTACGCTGCTCCTCTACCCGCCGACGAGGCTCCCTTGCTCGAACAGAAGCGCCCGCATCTCCACGATAACGCCGATCGACGGCGTCTGCAGAAATCTACCCGACATTCCCGCAATTCGAGCTTTCAGCTCTTATGAAGTAAGATGCGGGCCGCTCGCATCATGACCGCAAAATCACAACTTTCCCGCGGCCAACTCGTCTTTGTAAATCTTGCCGCCCTTCATCACGAAGCTCACATGCTCCAGCACTTCCACCTTGTCCAGCGGATTGGCCGTCACCGCGATCAGATCGGCGTACTTCCCAGCCTCCAGCGTACCCACATCCTTCGAACGGTCGATCAGATCCGCCGCACTCGAAGTCGCCGCGCGAATCGCCCCGGCCGGCGTCATGCCAAACTTCACCATGTAGTGAAACTGCTTCGCATTATCGCCATGCGGATACACCCCCGCATCCGTCCCAAACGCAATCTTCACCCCCGCCGCCACAGCCTTGGCAAAGTTTTCCCGCTGCAACCGGCCCACGGTCCTCTCCTTATCCACCATCTCCTTGGGCAAGCCAAACGCAGGCGCATTATTCAGGATGTAATCGTCGTTGTAGATATCGGCCACAAGATACGTCCCGTGCTCCTTCATCAACGCAATGCCCTCGGCGTCGATCAAACTGCCGTGCTCAATCGAGTCGATCCCTGCCCGCACCGCATCCTTGATTCCCTGCGTCCCATGCGCATGCGCGGCAATCTTGCGCCCTGCCCTATGCGCCTCATCCGCCGCGATCTTCAACTCGTCATAGGTAAACTGCTCCGCCCCCGGCTTGTCCCCCGCCGAAAGCACTCCACCTGTAGCCAGAATCTTGATGACATCCACGCCGTACTTCACCTGCTCGCGAACAACCCGGCGCACCTCGTCCGGCCCATCCGCAATCTGAAAGTCCTTCTCGTCGGGATACATCATGTTGTGCACCGCCGGAGCAAACCCATTCATATCCCCATGACCCCCGGTAATCGAAATCGGCGGCCCACTCGCCACTACCCGCGGCCCCGGAATAAACCCCGAATCAATCGCGTTCCGCAAATCCACCGCAAAAAACGGCTGCGAACCTACATCCCGCACGCTCGTAAATCCAGCCTGCAACGTCCGGTTGGCATTCACCACACCATTGAACCCGCCCTGAAACGGCGTAAAACGCACCTCGTTGATCGGGTCATACTGATCCGCGCGAACCTCCAGATGCGTATGACAATCAATCAGCCCCGGCAGCACCCAGTAATTGGAGAGATCAACCACCTTCGCCCCCGCCGGAATCGCAACCTCACCCGCCGGAGCAACCTTGGCGATCCTCTCGCCCTCAACCACCAGCACCACATTCTCGCGCAACTGATCCGAAGTAGCGTCAAAGAGATGCCCGGCCTTCACATAAACAGTCGGCGGCGCAGGCGAGGCGGATGTCTGGGCCAAAGCTTGCCCGGCTGTGAAAGCATGGACGACGAAGAACGCAGTAAAGACCGATAAACATAAGCGATGCAAGTGGATGCTCCCTAAGTAAATAGAATCTGGATGAATCCCACTTTATCGCATTCTCACGTGCAGCCTGCAATGATCCCAATACCATCGCATGACCCACACGCGCGTTCCGTATCAGCCTCTGCCTTGGTCACCTGCTCCCGCATGCAAGAAAGGTCCTCCATTCGCCGAAAATAGACCATCTGAATCTCGAAGTGATAACGTTGACGGTCTATGAATACAGAGACATCCGCATACCAAAGCCCGAAGGACCGTGCATATACCAAGACCCTCCTTAGCGCAGCCCCGAAAGAGGCTGCGGCATTCCTTAACCTAAAACGAACTGCAGAACGAAACGATGGAGCCATCCCGGTTAAGTATCGGGAACTGATGTCCGTGGCCGTCGCTCTGACGACTCAATGCGCCTATTGCATCGAGGCACACATCAACAATGCAGTTGAGGCAGGCGCGACTCGTGAAGAAATTGCAGAAACCGTGTTTATCGCGGCGGCGCTGCGTGCAGGCGGGGCAGTCGGAAATGGACTCCTGGCAATGCGTCTTTTCGAGGAAGCAATCGCTGCAAAAAAATGAGCGTGTCGGCTTCGACGTATTGGGCCGTAACACCTGGAGAGTGCGCCCAAGTAGAACTTCAGGCGGAGCCGTGGATTTACGTCGCCCTTTTTAGCAGTGGGCCAAGGGACGAATACCAGACCTGGCGAGGTGCTTAACCCTGAGCACTCGCCAGCCGCGCCACCCCCTCCAGCGAAAGCTTCGCCAGCACCTGCGCAAGGATCGGCGACCCATTCAGCGATTCAGGCCGCTCCAGCCGCATGCCAAGCTTGGCGGCATGCTCCCGAAAAGCAATGTCGATGTCGTAAAGAATCTCGACGTGATCGCACAGAAATCCAATCGGCTGCAGAATGACCGCCTTCACGCCCTGCGCCGCCAGCCCATCCAGCGTCTCCTCCACCGAAGGCCCAATCCACGGCCCGCCGCTCGCACCCTGACTCTGAAAAGCAAAGCTCCATGCCGCAACCTCCGGCACCCGCTCCGCCACCAGTCGCGCCGTAAGCTTCGCCTCCACCGAATACGGGTCCGCAACAGCCTCAGCTCCCGGCTTCGCTGTTGGCCAGTGAATCGGCTTGCCCTCCGCATCTCCGCCAGGCGCCGCAGCCTCAACCGTCCGCACCGGAACGCTATGCGCCGTAAACAGCACATGCACCGGTTCGCTCGTCTCGCTCGAAAACCTCAGGACAGCCACCCGCAGCCGTTCTGCAAAGGCATCCGCCAGCAGCGGCTCACCCGCCCAGCCTTCCAGAAAATCGAACCGCATTCCGCCGGCCTCAGCCAGCACCGCACGCCGGTATAGCCCAACCGAAGTCCGCGAGTTCTGCGGAGCCAGGCAAACCACCGCGGCTTCCTCAATACCGTCCGCCCGCATCTGCTTCACAACATCCGCAATGTAAGGCCGCCAGTTGCGCATCCCCAAATACACCGGAACATCCACGCCGGCCCTGGCCAGCTCAGCCCGCAGCAACTCCGCCTGCTCCATCGTCAGCTCCGTCAGCGGACTATGCCCCTTCGGTTCGCCAATCAGCGAATAGCGATGCTGAATCTCCTCCACCACATGCTGCGGCATCGGCCTGCCGCTAACCACATTACGCAGATACTCCGGAATCTCGTCGACCGTAGCCGGTGTTCCATGGGCGAGCAGCAAAACCGCGCGCTTAGCCAAGCGTCACCTCCGGCCCGTTACCCGTTTGGACCTGAAGGTCTTTACGGGTAAATCTAGGCGAAAGCGCCTTCACCATCTTCACCACCGTCTGCACATTCTCAACCGGCGTTCCCGGCACAATCCCATGGCCCAGGTTGAAGATGTGTCCCGGCCTGCCATCCGCCTGCTCCAGCACCTGTCTCACCCGCATTTCCAGAATCGGCTCCGGCGCAAACAGCGTAATCGGGTCCAGGTTGCCCTGCACCGCGCAGCTATCGCCCAGCGCCTGCCATCCCTCAGCCAGCGGAGTGCGCCAGTCCAGCCCGATCACATCCGCGCCAGTCTCGCGCATCGACGGCAACAGACTTGCCGTCTCCACGCCAAAATAGATCACCGGTACACCCAACTCCTGCACTGCACGAACCAGCCGCTTAGTCACCGGCAGCACATAATCGCGATAATCCTCGACTGAGAGCGAACCAACCCAGCTGTCAAAAATTTGTATGACATCCGCGCCCGCATCTACCTGCTGCTTGCAATACGGCACCAGCACCGACACCAGCTTATCCAGCAGCTTCTGCCACGCATAGGGCTCGGAATACATCATCTGCTTGGTGAAGACGTAGTTACGCGAACTGCCGCCTTCAATCATGTAGCTGGCCAGCGTAAACGGCGAACCGCAAAATCCAATCACGCCCTTCGATTCGCCAAAATGTCCGGCAACCTTCCCAATCGCCGCGGCGACATACTCCAACTGGCTCGTCCGGTCCGTGCGCAGCTTCTCAATCTGCTCCAGCGTGCGCAGCGGATGATGGACCAGCGGCCCTTCGCCGGCCACAAACTCAAAATCCAGCCCCATCGGCTCAAGCGGGAGCAGCAGATCGGCAAAAATGATCGCCGCATCCACGTCCAGCTTCTCAGCGGCGGTAATCGTCACCTCGGCAGCCAGTTCAGGCCGCTTGCAGATCTCCACTAGCGTGTGGTGCTTGCGCACTTCGCGGTACTCTGCCATATACCGGCCAGCCTGGCGTAGGAACCAGACCGGCGGCCTATCAACGGGACGGCGCAGACAGGCACGAACAAATCGGCTGCCACCCGTCAACTCCAAAGGCGCGCCCGGATTTTCGATCAAAACACTCATAATTCCTGATTCTAGTTGTTCGAAAGCACTCTTGCCGACTGTCCCTCCTATGCCACAAATAGGCGGTTTCATACCGCGATAAGAGAGGTATTCCAATCACGGAAAAGAAAAGATATGTCGCTGTCTACGCGCTGAATTCCAGCTAAACCTGTGATCGCCCGATATTGCCGAAAATTGCCTTCAGTGCGAGCATAATGAAAGCTGATGCCTCCCCAATCTGTCCGCACCCCACAGCAGTGGAGAGAGCAAAGCACTAAAAGGGCGTTAAAGTGCACCAAAACCGCCTAAAAATGCACCTCTAAATCCCCATAAACCATCTGGAATGTGAGCGATACCGCCGAAAAAGCGGTACCCCCTACCCCCTGTGGTGGTTTTGTTCTCTCAATCTTCGCCTAGAAAGCTAATTTTCGGTCGCCGCTAAGCCTTCGTCGCGATCGTTTGAATCGCGCCAACCAGCTTGTCCAGATCGGCAATGGTCGTATAAACATGGGGGGTTACACGAACGCAGCTGATGTTCTCCCAGACGATGCCCACTGTGTGGATCTTGTACCGGTCGAAGAGTGCATTCTCTAACTGTGCCGGAGTCATGCCATCGATGCTGACTCCGCAAATGGCGCATGAGTATTCGTGGTTGAGCGAGGTGTGCAGTCTGACCTTTGGCGTCTGCTGCACTCTCGATGCCCAGTAGGCTTTGAGGTAGTGAATTCGCTCTTCCTTGCGCCTGCTGCCGATCCCCTCATGAAAATTGATGGCCTCTCCGATGCCCTGCTCAATGGGAAAGCTGCGGGTGCCCAGCGTTTCGAACTTACGGATGTTGGCGCTGCGCGGCTCGCCGTTACAGGTGAGCGGCCATATCTTCTCAATCTTGTCCTGTTTGATCCATAACATTCCCGAACCGATCGGGGCCGAGAGGAACTTATGCAGGCTCGTTCCGAAGTAATCACAATGCAGATCGGGAATCTTGAAATCAAGCAGGCCAAAGGAATGAGCGCCGTCGCAGATCACTTCAATGCCGCGAGCGTGCGCCATATCCGCGATCTTTGCGACAGGCATAGTCTGGCCGACCCAGTTGATCATGTGAGTTACATGGATAAGCTTTGTTCGGTCGGTGATGGCCTGCTCATAGGCGTGGACGATCTGCGCATCGTCTTCGATAGGAAAGTCGAAGCTGATCTGTTTGTATTGAATTCCCTGGCGCTGCGCCTTCTGGCGATAGGCCTGGATCATGTTGGGATAGTCCTGTTTCGTCCCGATAACTTCATCGCCGGGTTTGAGATCGAGGCCATAGATGACGGTGTTGAGCGCTTCGGTCGAGTTGCGATTGATCGCGATCTCTTCGGGTGAGACTCCGGCGAGGCTGCCGAGCTTTTCGCGGAGTGGTTCACGGCCCTGGTCGAGGATGCGCCACATGTAGTACGAGGGGCCTTCGTTAGAGAGCTGGTTATAACGCTCGACGGCCTGCTGCACGACTACGGGCGAGGGAGATACTCCGCCGTTGTTGAGGTTGATCAAGTTGGAATTAACGGAGTAAGAGCGTTGGATCACCGACCAGTAGTCTTCGTTCTGCGCGACCTCGCTCGGACTGAGCGCACTGACTTTGCCCGACGCTGCCGCAAACTCGGCGGCGTGCGCCTGGTGGAAGAGGCTGTTGACGGAAAACGCGCCAGCGAGTGCTGCTGCCTGCTTGAGGAAGGTACGACGACCGTTCGGATTCATGCCGATTAGTGTAGGCATTGGAGTAGACGGCGGCAACGGAAAAGCGGAACGCCAGCGAAATGATAGTCTGCTTGGCGTGGATTGCCGGTCAGACTTGCAGAATGGAAAGCGGGCATTGAGTTAGATGAGTTCTGGATACGATATTGATGAAACTATGGACCGTCGGATTGCCGCACGCACGGTTCTTGGATTGGACATTGGCGGCACAAAGACGGCATGTGCTGAGGGAACGTTGGATGGGCGGATTCTGCAACGGATTGAGATGCCGACGCGGGCGATTCAGCCCTTTTCGGAGACGTTTCCGGAGATCGTGGGCAATCTCAATTCGTTGATATCAACTGCAAATCTGGAGAGCCGAAGCGTTGCTGCGATCAGCGTGTCGATTGGCGGACCACTCAAGATTGGCGAGGGAGTGCTGATCGATCCCCCGCACTTGCCTGGATGGCATGGCGTGGCATTGAAGGCGCAGCTCAGGCAGGCGTTTCCTGAGATTCCGGTGCATGTGGAGCATGACGGAAATGCCGGGGCGCTGGCGGAGTTTCACTTTGGCGTGGGACGCGATCGGCGCGACTTGCGGCATCTGATCTTTCTCACCTTTGGGACCGGGATCGGCGCCGGATTCATTGTGAATGGCCGGATACTCCGCGGAGCGACAGACACGGCAGGCGAAATCGGGCACTGGCGGCTGGCGGAGGATGGTCCGCTGGCCTTTGGAAAGCGGGGATGCTGGGAGTCGTTCGCTTCGGGCGCGGGACTGATTCACCTGGCAGCACAGATGTTCCCGGCGCGATGGAGGCAAGACACGCCTATTCGAGAATTGGTCGAGGCGATGCTGACCGATGACTACGAGGCAATGGAGGTGGCGCGCGTGGCCGGGCATTGGATGGGACGCGGGCTAGCGCTGCTGATCGATGCGCTCAATCCGCAGGTAATCGTCTTCGGGTCGTTGGGAGTTGTGCTGGGTGAGCGTATCCTTGGACCAGCCCGGAAGGTGATTGCGGAAGAAGCATTGCCCCAGGCTGCAGCGGTCTGTGAACTTCTTCCTTCGGCACTGGGAAGCAGCATCGGAGATATTGCGGCCCTGATGGCGGCGATTACGGAACCGGGGTTGTAGCCGTTGCCCGGCGCTCACGCTATATCTCTTGTGGAAAGGGGAACCATGCCACCAACGATCGGCAACGGCAAGATCTGTTACATCGAGATTCCGGCCCACGACGTCCGGAGTCTAGCCAGTTTCTACGCCAGCGTCTTCGGCTGGGTGATTCGTGATCGTGGGAACGGCCATCTCGCATTTGATGATGGAGTAGGCGAAGTGAGCGGTACGTGGGTGTTGGGCCGGCCTCCTGCCGACGAAAACGGCCTTCGCATCTCGATCATGGTGGACAGTGTGACGACCACCCTTGAAGCGGTTGTGGCCCACGGAGGCCAGGTTCATACTGCAATCGGTGCAGACTTTCCGGAAATTACAGCCAGATTTCGCGATCCTTACGGCAATGTTTTCGGTCTTTATCAGGAACCTGCGGGAGAATGATCCAAATGAAATCCAGGAAATCTGAGAGCTCGTTGTCGCCCGATGTAAATAAAGTCGAGGAATACATCGCCGCCGCTCCAGAGCCTGCTCGAAGCACGTTGCAATCGGTACGCGCGTCAATCCGGGCCGCTGCTCCTGCGGATGCAGTCGAGGGGTTCAGCTATGCCGTTCCTGCGTTCAAGCTGAAGAAGGGATCGATCGCGGGATATGCCGCATGTTCTGGGTTCTGCAGCTACTACCCGATGAGCGGATGGGTCATCACCCAGCTCAGGAACGACTTGAAGGCCTATGCGACATCGAGCGGCGCAATTCGCTTTCCAAGCGATCAACCACTTCCCGATTCGCTGGTCAGGAAGCTCGTGGAAACGCGTCTGGTAGACATCGAACGGAAGAAAAAGCGTTAGGGCTTGCGCATCCGGCCAACCAATCGCTTGGCTACGTTGGTGGGGACCAGGCCGTCTACCTTGCCGCCGAAGCTGACGACCTCTTTCACAAGGCGTGAGCTTACGAAAGAATAGCGACCCGCCGGCTGGAGGAAGACCGTTTCGATTTCCGGAGCGAGACGCCGGTTCATCAGGGCCATCTGGAATTCGTACTCGTAGTCCGTGATGGCGCGGATGCCGCGGAGGACGGCGGTTGCACCGTTTTGTTTCGCAAAATCCACCATCAGACCTTCAAAGGTCGCGACGGACACATTGCCGAGCTGACGGGTCGATTCCTTGAGCATTTCGACGCGTTCGTCGACGATGAAGAGCGGGTTCTTGACAGGGTTATTGAGGATGGCCACGGTCAGATGCTCGAAGAGCTTCGAACCGCGCGCGATAAGGTCCAGATGCCCGTTGGTGGGCGGATCGAAGGTTCCGGGATAGATGGCCTTTACGCCCATTCTGATACGCGCCTTTTACTCGACAATCCCTGAATTTTAGCAGGCAGGAAAAAAGCGGCTACCGTTGGGCAGCCGCTCTGGTTTGATCCGAATTTATCGCTTCGCGCGAATGGCCTGCTGCGCAGCGATTGGGCCGTCGGCGGGAACGGATGGAATTTCGGGAATATCAGCGGCCTTGGAAGCTGCGCCGATGCCCAGCTTCTGGCGAACCTGGGTGTCGAGTTTCGCGAAGACGTCTTTGTGTTCCTTGAGGAAGGTGCGGACGTTTTCGCGTCCCTGACCGATGCGCTCGCCATCGTAGCTGTACCACGCGCCGGATTTCTCGACGATGTTGTTGAGGACAGCGATGTCGAGGACGTCGCCTTCGCGGGAGATGCCTTCGCCATAGAGGATGTCGAACTCAGCTTCGCGGAAGGGTGCTGCAACCTTGTTCTTAACGATCTTGACCTTGGTGCGGGAGCCGGTGACTACGTCGCCTTCTTTGACGGCGGCAATGCGGCGGATATCGACACGGACGGAGGAGTAGAACTTGAGCGCCCGACCGCCGGTGGTGGTTTCGGGATTGCCGAACATGACGCCGATCTTTTCGCGGATCTGGTTGATGAAGATAAGCGAAGTGCGGGATTTTGAGACGGTTCCAGTGAGCTTTCGCAGCGCCTGCGACATGAGGCGGGCCTGCAGGCCGACGTGGGAATCGCCCATTTCGCCGTCCAGTTCTGCCTTGGGAACCAGCGCAGCGACGGAGTCGACGACGAGAACGTCGATGGCGCCGGAACGCACAAGGGCTTCGGTGATTTCAAGGGCCTGCTCGCCGTAATCGGGCTGGGAGATGAGCAGGTTGTCGGTATCAACGCCAAGTTTGCGAGCGTAGACGGGATCGAGAGCATGCTCGGCGTCAACGAAGGCTGCCAGACCGCCGGCGCGCTGCGCTTCGGCGATGATCTGGAGGGTGATGGTGGTTTTGCCGGACGACTCAGGTCCGAATATCTCGATGACGCGGCCGCGGGGCACGCCGCCCACGCCGAGAGCTGCGTCAAAGCTGATGGAGCCGGTGGAGATCACCGAGATGGGGACGATGGCGTCCTTGGCTCCAAGGCGCATGATGGAGCCTTTGCCGAATTGCTTTTCGATCTGTGAGAGTGCGCTTTCTACTGCTTTGGCACGGTCTTCCGCGTAGCCCATGTGGTTGTCTCCTGCGCTCATCCATAAATCCAGCCGACTTCTCGTCCTTTTTCTGGAAGGCTGAGACGGGTCAACACGGGGATCGCCTGGTAAGCTTTTGGCAAAGTCTTATCGATGGGATTGTAGCAGTATTGGCACTGCTCATACTAGAAGAAAAAGCGAAAGTCGGGCAAGTCTCACCGCATGTGCAAAATCAGCGCGAGAGGCCCGCGTCAAATGCGAAGACCTCGGCTCCAAGTCCCGCAAGGATCGTTCCTGCCTCTATCCCGGGATCGCCGTAAACCTCAAACCCTGTAATCTGGGCATAGTGGACGATTTTGGGCACCAGTTCCCGCACGGCGTGACCGGTCATGTGGGTCAGGACTGCGTTCGAATCCACGTAAGTTTCGATCAGGCGGCAACGGCTGCCATCCGGGCTGTAAAACCAGTCGTAGCCAAGCGTGCCAGTCTCCGCCTGAGTAGAAGCGATCATTGCCTGGGCAATCGCCTTGAAGTGCTTCAGGTTTTCCTCTGGGATGGTGAAACTTACTGTAAATCGAACCTCTTGCCCTGCCATGCTTAATACCTCTCACTTATTCTATCGAACGGCTTTCCTCAGGACTCGGTTGGCTTTTGGCTTCGCTGCGAAATCAGTTGCGATTCGAGATAGGCGGCGAGGGCAAGTTTGTACTCCTTGACGAGTTCGGACCGTTCCCTGGAGTTGGCCTCTCCGTACAGCACGTTCATGCTTTTGATGATTTGTAGGCTCACGTTTGCCATGCGATAGGCGCGTTCCTGCGAGAGTGCGGGCTTCCTGTTGCGAAAGACATTGGCCAGTTGCTCGCGCAGATGCCTTCTACCCTCCTGGTCGCGCTTGTACTTGACGGGGGCGTCGAGCACAGGAAAGTAAGCGGGATGCTCCTCGACAAACCGCACCATAACATCGACCAAGTAATCGGCAATCTGCGGTACCGTCAGGCCGGCAGTGATCGACTCAAGATCGGTCCAACGTTTTTGCATCTCATTGCCATATTGAACGCGGAGAGCGCGAACAATCGCCTCCTTATTGGGAAAGTATTGATAGACCGCTCCGATGGATGCATTGGCGCGCTCAGCGATTTCGGTCATGGTGGCGGCATCGTAGCCTGCTTCGGCGAAAACGGCTGAGGCGGACTCCAGCAACTGCGCGACGCGACGCTCGGCGCGGTCTTGCTGCGGGACGCGTCGCTTGTTTGACAAATCTGAGGCCATCCTCATATTATAGCTCTATAAATATGAGGCTATCCTCACATTACGGAGGTTTTTGATGTCGTCTTTGAATCTGGTTGCTGGAAAAACAGCGGTTGTGCTGATCGACCTTCAAAACGGAATCACCGGTTATCCGTTAGTTCCGCACTCCAGCGCCGATGTGATTGCGCGGGCCAATCGACTCACGAGCGAACTCAGGGCGAAGGGTGCGACGGTTGTCTACGTCCGCGTCTCCATGACTGAGATTCTGACCATGACTGTCGATGCGCCCGTGCGTGATCGGAATGCACCACCGCCGCAGGCGATTGCGTCGGAGTTGGTCCAGGAACTTGACCGCCAACCCGGCGATCTGGTGATTACCAAGAGGCAATGGGGCGCCTTTTACGGAACGGAGCTCGATCAGCAGCTTCGCAGGCGGGACATTCAAACGATAGTGATTGGCGGCGTCGCTACCAACTTTGGCGTCGAGTCGACGGCCAGGGATGCTTTTGATCGCGGCTACGAACTGGTGTTTGTGGAAGACGCGATGACCACGCTGAGCGCGGAGGCACACAAGTTTGCAACCGAGGTGATCTTTCCTCGAATGGGACGCGTGCGCACGACCGATGTGGTACTCGAAGCATCGCGAGCATGAGCACAACGATGAAGCCCGCGGAGCGGGACAGGGTCGATCCCCGGGTATGGAAGATTTTAGGGGTCGTGCTGCTTGGTCCATTGCTTACGAGTATCGATTCCACCGTGGTGAATGTCTCGCTCTCGACGCTGGGGCGAGAACTGCAAGTAGGCCTGACCACTCTGCAATGGGTAGTCACCGGCTATCTGCTTGCGCTGGCGCTGATGCTTCCGCTCAGCGGCTGGGTGGTTGACCGGCTAGGCGCAAAGCGCGTTTACCTGGGCTGCTTCACGATGTTCACGCTGGCCTCGCTGCTATGCGGCATCGCTCCTTCTGCTCATGATTTGATTGGAGCCCGCGTCCTGCAGGGAATGGCCGGAGGGCTGCTGGCTCCGATGGCGCAGATGATGGTGGCGCGGGCTGCACCGCGTCACATCGCGCGCGTAATGGGGGTCATGGTGGTGCCGGTGCTGCTGGGGCCGATCTGCGGTCCTTCGCTGGCGGGTTTCATTCTGCAACATGCCTCGTGGCGCTGGATCTTCTTCATCAACCTGCCGATTGGAGTTTTGGCGATTGTACTGGCCGCTTGGATATTGCCCAGAGACGAGGCAACGGAGGGATTGCGGAGCTTTGATGTACGCGGCTTTTTGCTGATTTCGCCGGGGCTGGTGCTGGCGATGCATAGTTTAGAGAGTCTAAGCGCGAATCCTGCGGCCCGGTCGCAATATATGCTGGAATTTGCCGCCTCGATAGGATTGCTGGCGGCCTTCGCCGTCCATTCGATGAGACGTGGGCGAGCGGCGTTGATCGACGTGAGTCTGTTCAAGAATGCGTCCTTTCTAGCGTCTTCCTGGACGCTGTTTCTACTGAACGCAGTCTCGTTTGGCGGACAGATGTTACTGCCGCTGTATCTGCTTTCCGCGCTGCACATCTCGCCGGCAGAAACTGGGCTCTTGCTCGCGCCTGCTGGGCTGGGAATGCTTTGCTCATATCCTTCGATGGGAATGATGACGGACCGCTTTGGCTTGCGCCGGGTCAGCGCTTGCGGTGCGTTGATTGCATTGCTAGGAACGCTGGCGTTTGCGCTGCTCTCTGGCCAGACGCTGCCGACATGGGCCATTTGTATGGCTCTGTTTGCTCGCGGAGTGGGAATGGGCTCCATCGGTCTGCCGTCGATTGCTGCGGCGTACTCATCGATTTCCAGGGAAGCGATTCCTGCGGCCACGACCGCGATCAACATCTTCCAGCGATTAGGTGGGCCAGTGGCTACGACAGCGCTTGCGATCTTCCTCCATACGAGGATGGCGTCCTTTTCCGAACCATCGAGCGCATTAAACAATGTGGGAAATACGCGGGCCTTTTCTGCGACCTTCTGCTGCTCTGCGCGCTTCATGTGGCGACCTTGATCGCGGCGTTGCGCCTTCCTGTTTGGGCGAAGCCCAGTGTGAGCACCCAAAGTTATGAACCTGGCCACCGGGCGGAAGCCATGGCTGAGTAACTGGGAAAACCCCGATCTTCTTCTTATCTTCTCCTGGGCTGCTAATCCTTCCCAAATCTGCAATTGGCGGCGATTGCCGCTATGTTTTCCTTGCGCCTCTCGTATTGGAGTGATACTTTGCGAGAACACGTTTGGCTACCGTCCCTTTGAAACCAAATCGCATTTCCCGTCCAAGGAGAAAACATGGTTCGAAGAATTGGTGGGTTCTCGCTGGTAATCGCTGCTCTGTTGTTGGCCACAAGCGTTTCAGGCCAGGCGCAGGGACTATTGACGCGTCATACGCGCGAAGTAACGGTCAACGGACAAGCGCAGTCTGTCGGGCGGCTTCCTGCAAGCCAGATCCTGCAGTTGGACCTGGTCCTACCGCTGCGCGATCAGGCTGGTTTGGATAAGTTCCTCGCGGAAGTCTACGATCCGTCCAGCCCAACTTATCGCCACTTTCTGACCGTCTCCGAGTTCACTCAACGATTTGGCCCAACCGAAGCGGATTATGAGGCAGTCGTCCGCTTTGCGAAAGCGAACGGGTTTGAAGTTGTGGGCGGAACACGAGACGGCATGGAAGTACAGATCAAGGGGCCTGTTTCCGCGGTTGAGAATGCGTTTCACGTGGCCATGCACACCTACCAGCATCCCACTGAGAATCGCGTGTTTTATGCTCCGGATCGTGAACCGACGACGAGTTTGCCCTTCGCGCTCTGGCATATTTCAGGATTGGACAACTACTCGATTCCGCACCCGATGTACGTGAAGAAGAGCGATTACGCGCAGGCGCACGGCATCTCTCCCGAGGCGGTTGTGAAACATGCCACCACGGGGTCCGGTCCGTCGGCATCGTTCCTGGGCAGCGACATGCGCGCGGCTTACTATGGCGGAACGGCGCTTACCGGCGCGGGACAGAACCTCGGACTGTTCGAGTATGAAGGCACCGATCTTGCGGATCTGAATACCTACTATAAGAATGTCAACCAGACTTTGGCGATCACTCCTGTTCTTCTGTCCACGGATGGAACAAGCACCTCCTGCTTGAATTCGAGCGGCTGCGACGATACGGAACAGACCCTGGATATGACCCAGGCGCTCGGCATGGCTCCCGGCCTGTCGAGTCTGGTTGTCTATATCGGATCGACTGACACTGCAATCATCAGCTCGATGACGTCACACAGCCCGCTGCCAACAACAATTGGCTGCTCATGGGGCTGGACGCCGGCCGATCCCTCAACGCTCGACGTGTACTTTGAAAGGATGGCCGCACAGGGACAGAACTTCTTTGCGGCATCGGGCGATAGCTCTACGTGGTCTTCGCGGAATGAGGCTTGGCCGGCGGACGATGCGCATGTAATTTCCGTCGGCGGAACGGACCTGACTACGTCCAGTGCCGCTGGGCCTTGGGCATCTGAGACTGCGTGGGTCGACTCGGGCGGGGGAATCTCGCCTGACAGCATTGCGATTCCTTCCTGGCAGCAACTCTCTGGCGTAATCAACTCCAGCAACAAGGGTTCGACTACGCTACGCAACGGACCGGATGTTTCGGCGAACGCCAACTTCACCTTTTACACTTGCGCCGACCAATCAGCCTGCCTTGCAAACGAGTATGGCGGCACGAGCTTTGCCGCTCCCATGTGGGCAGCTTATATCGCGCTGGCGAATGAGCAGTCCCTCAACAACGGCAGCTCGCTTCTTGGCTTCATCAACCCGACGATCTACGCGCAGAATGTCACGTCCAGCTATACAACGGACTTTCACGACATCACGAGCGGCTCGTCGGGCAGCTATTCGGCGGTGACCGGGTACGATCTGGTAACTGGATGGGGCAGCCCGAATGGCGCGAACCTGATCAATGCGCTGGCCCCTTCGAGCACGACTCCGGCATTTACGCTTGCGGCTTCGCCAACTTCAGTCTCCGTCGCAGTGGGAAGCACCGGAACATCCAAGATCACAACCACCGTCTCCGGAGGATTTGATTCTGCTGTGGCGTTGTCGGCAAGTGGCCAGCCTACGGGCGTCACTGTCACCTTCAGCCCGGCCTCGATTGCAGCTCCCGGTTCAGGAAGTTCAACGGTGACCTTTACTCTGGCTTCCACAACTGTGACCGGAACCTACCCGATTACGATCACCGGCACGGGGGACAGCATCACCCACACTGCGACGGTTTCGCTGACCGTTACAGCAGCGGCGACTCCGGCCTTTACGCTTACGGCCTCGCCCACTGCGGTATCTGTGGTACAGGGCAAGAGCGGTACATCCACCATGACGACCACTGTCTCCGGCGGGTATAGCTCAGCCGTCGCGTTGTCCGCGAGCGGGCAACCTGCTGGTGTGACGGCGACTTTCAGTCCGACGTCAATTGCGGCGCCAGGCTCCGGAACGTCCACTCTGACGCTGGCTGTAGCCTCTACCACTGCCACAGGCACATACACCATCACCATCACGGGGACCGGTGGCGGAATCACGCATACGGCGACCGTGTCGCTGACGGTGACTGCTCCGGTGGCTGGCGCATTTACAGTCTCAGTCTCGCCTACCTCCGGTTACCTGGCGCGAGGCCAGAGTGGCTATGCCGTGGTGACCACAACGGTTTCGGGCGGATTTAACGCGCCGGTCGCGCTTTCTGCAACTGGCATACCGACGGGCGTCACGGGGAGCTTCAGCCCTGCGACGATTGCGTCGCCGGGTTCAGGTACGTCGGATTTCACTTTGACCGTAGCAGGAAACGCCCCGACCGGAACTCACACGATAACAATTACGGCAACGAGCGGCGGCGTTTCGCATACTGCAACTCTTGTTTTCACCGTGCGGCGCTAACGCTAAAGCAGCCTGTGTTCGCTGCGTCGGCGTTCAATAAGGGAACTCGAACAGAGCCCGGACTTTCGAGTCCGGGCTTTCTTTTCGCATGATCTTGTTGAATTCAGTTGCAAGAGTGACTGCGCTTCCTCATTAGTTACTCAAATAATGCGGTGCGAGGTGCCAGGCTCGCTTGTTGGCGTGGATAATGATCCGCGGGGAAGAAACGAACAGGAGAGCGATGACTTATCAGACAAATCGGCGGAGCTTTCTTATTGCAAGCGGAGTGACTGCGCTTGCCTCAACCAGAGTGTTCGGTGCAAACGATACCCTGCGCATTGGCGTAATTGGAGCAGGAGGGCGGATGCGAACTTTGCTCGACTGCGCGGAGAGAGTTGGACCGTGCCAGTTTGTAGCAGTAAGCGATGTGTATAAGCCGCATTGTGACGCCGTAGTGGAGCGTTCCAACGGCGTGGCTGCGGCGCATGTGGATTACCGCGCGGTGTTGGACAAAGACGTGGATGCGGTGTTGATTGCCGCGCCAGATCACTGGCATGTTCGCATCGCGGTGGAAGCACTTGCGGCGGGCAAGGATGTGTATCTCGAAAAGCCGGTGACGCACACGATCGAAGAGGGTGCGACGCTGACGCATGCAGTCCGATCGAGCAAACAGATTCTGCAGTGCGGCATGCAGCAGCGCAGTTGGAGTCATTTTCAGAATGCAGTGGATTTGATTCAGGCCGGCAGCCTCGGGCGCGTGGTGCAGGTGAGGACATACTGGTTCCAGAACTATCAGAATCATTTTTCCAAGGAACCTTCGTGGACCTCGTCGGACAGGCCAGTCGACGTTGACAAACTGGATTGGAAGGCGTGGCTCGGTTCTGCTCCGGACCAGCCATTCACGAAGGAAAAGTTCTTCCACTGGCGGTGGTTCTGGAACTTTGGCGGCGGCGCGATGACCGATCTGTTTGCGCATTGGATTGATGTCGTCCACTGGGCGATGAAGACGGACGAGCCGAGCAACGCATACATGCTGGGAGACAAGTATTTCTTCGACCAATGGGACTGCCCGGATACGATTCAGGCGGCTTTCCGGTATCCGGGATTCGATGTGGTCTACGAGGGGATGATGGCTTCTTCTGTCGATGATGGCGGACTTGAATTTCGCGGAACCGAGGCAACGCTGAAGCTGACGCGCAGCGGCATGAGTCTATATCGCGAGCGCGTTCAGGGAAAGGAAAATCCAATTCTTACCGAGCAAAGCTTTCGCGACGGGACGATTTCGCACATGGAGAATTTCTTCCAATGCGTGAAGTCACGCAAGGAGCCCAATGCGCCGGTAGAAGCGGGAGTAGCTGCGGCGCGAGCTGGCCATATTGGGAACCTGGCCTACCATCGCAATGGACAGGTCAGCTGGCCGCTCAAGGCAGGAGCCTGAGATGGCTGTTCGCTTGCTTTAGTCAGTGACAAAAGCCCTTGCTGGAAACGACAAGGGCCTTCGTCGTAAAGCCTGTAATTCTGCGGCTAGTTCCTACGGTTTAACTTGGAGAGCAAGCGAAGCATCTCGAGGTAGAGCCAAACCAGGGTGACCATGATGCCGAAGGCCCCGTACCACTCCATGTACTTGGGAGCGCCGTATTGCACGCCTTTTTCGATGAAGTCGAAGTCGAGCACGAGGTTGAGGGCGGCGATGCCGACTACCAGGAGGCTGAATCCGATGCCGATGACTCCGGAGCCATTGATGGTGGTGAAGTGGACGCCAAAGAAGCCCAGCACCATCTCAAGCAGGTAAAAGATTGCAATTCCACCCGTGGCGGCGACGATCCCGAGGCGGAGCTTGTCTGTAACTCGAATAAGGCCAGATCGATAGGCGAAGAGCAGGACGAAGAGGGTGCCGAAGGTGAGGCCGACGGCCTGAATCGCGATGCCGGGGTAGCGCAGCTCAAAGACCGCTGAGATGCCGCCGAGAACCAGCCCCTCCAAGAGGGCATAGGCTGGCGCGGTGACCGGCGACCACTCCTTTTTGAAGATGGTGATCATGGCGCAGATAAGACCGCCGATCAGGCCGATCATCATCCACGGGGCAACGGAGGCGGGATTGCCCGT
The DNA here is from genome assembly GCF_025685625.1 of Acidicapsa acidisoli. Lineage (NCBI taxonomy): Bacteria > Pseudomonadati > Acidobacteriota > Terriglobia > Terriglobales > Acidobacteriaceae > Acidicapsa > Acidicapsa acidisoli. Next base: position 1,839,295 of record NZ_JAGSYI010000001.1, on the reverse strand, counting down.
CTCCATGAACTGAAACCAGGTCCAGCCAGCGGTGACGATGGCGCAGACGAGCAGAATACCGGTCTTGTTCACGGTGCCGTTGAGCGTCATTCGGGCTTCGGTGCCGATGAAGCCGCCATATCGGCTGCCGGAAAGATCTTGAAATGTTCTTGCACCAAGTGCTGGGTTGGATGTCTTCATCAGTGGCATTGTTTTCTCCCTGCTGCTGGCCAGATTTCCGGTGGATTGATGAGCCGTCTCCCGAAATTTTGGCCTTATGTCAATTTTAGACCCGCGCTGAGAGCAAGAGTTTCATTCGCGAGTATCAAGAATCTCTCTTGACTGCATCTGCTTTACGCCAACCTGTGCAAATTCACGCTCTGTCTCGCCTTCCGGACCGATTGAGTGACATGCGTCCTGGATGACAACCGCCTCAAAATCGGCTCGGACAGCATCGACGGCTGAAAAGCGGACACAGTAGTCGTAGGCGAGACCAGCGAGGAAGATGCGGCGGAAGCCTCGTTCGCGGAGGTAACCCGCGAGGCCGGTGGTGGTCTGCTTGTCGTTTTCGACGAAGGCGGAGTAAGAGTCGATTTTCCTGTGGAAGCCTTTGCGGAGGATGAGTTCAGCGCGCTGGAAGACGATGCTGTCGAGAGCTGGATGGAATTCCGCACCGGGGGTTTGCTGGATGCAGTGGTCAGGCCAGAGGGTTTGCGGCCCGTAGGCGAGTTCTATCTGATCGTATGGTTTGGCTTCCCGATGACTGGAGGCGAATGAGGTGTGGCCGGCCGGATGCCAGTCCTGCGTTAGGACAATGTGCTTGAAGTGCGCGGCGAGCCTGTTGATCAAGGGAACGACGGCGTCGCCGTCTGGAACGGCAAGTCTACCGCGGGAGCAGAAGTCGCGCTGAACGTCGATAACGAGCAGAAGGTCATCGTTTCGTACGATCTCGGCGTCCGGCCTGGTCATTGAGATTCTCGCACCTGCTTCCTTATAGTCAGTTTACTCGGACGACGATTCAGTTACCTGCGGAGGTGGGCATCGCCGTCAATACGAGTTGCGCCTGATCGTTGGTCGCCAGCTTTTGGTAGAAGTCATGCAGCGCGGGGTACTCCTTGGCGTCGAGTAGGACAAAGGCGCGAGCGTAGATGTGCTTAATGCCAATCGAGCCCGGTGCGTTTGGGGTCATGGATGCGGGAGCACTGTTTGTCACGAGGGCGGCGTGGCCTGGCCATGCAAACTGCGTCGGCGTGGGTGCACTCTCGACCGTAAAGCCCGCAGGGAGGCGGTATTCGACGACGTCGATCACCTGTTCGGCATAATGCAGGTCGACAGGCACGGTGCGGCTTGTCTCGGCAGTGAAGTCATTACGGGCAGCTACGGAGAAAAAGAAGGCGGGTAAGAGAATTCTCTTGCCGGTTACGCTTCCTAGATGACCGGAAACATTGACGACGGCAAGAAGGTCGCTGCTATAGGAGTCGAGCCCCTGAAAGTGGTCGACCTGGGCAGAGATGCCCTGCGGCAGCTGTTGCCGGAGAGCTTCGTCGAACTGCTTTTGCACCTCGGCCGGATCACTGATGAGGTTGAGCTGCCGCCAGCGCAGGGCTTCCGGGCCATTCATCACGACTTTGATGGTTCCGCTGATGGTTCCGTTTGGGGCAATGGTGAGGTCGGCGCTATGTGTCGTGACAGCGTCTTTGGCAAGGTTGGGCGGGGTAAATATAGGAGTTTTGTTGTCCTGTAACAAACTGCCAGCCAACGTGTGATGCCAGTGCAGAGAACCATATGGACAGAGCTTTTCGCCGGGATCGAGGAAGACCTCTTTGCCGTCAACACGCAAGACGACGAGCAGGGAGTCAAGCTGCCCCAGAGAAAGAAGATTGGGATCGAATATACGCAGGTTGCGGTCCGCTGCCTGAACGCCCCGGGCATCGAGACCCGCGGCGCGAGTAAGAGCGAGATAAAGCGCGGCGATGTCGTTGCTTGAGCCGCTCTTTTCCTTCCAGACATCCTCAGATTTTTTCAGTTCGCGTTTAAGGTGTAGCCTCGTGCGCTCGGCATCCGACTTAGTGCGGGTGAAATCGGTATTCTCCAGTGCCTGCACGGCATCATAGATCTTGCGTGCCTTGGCATCGGGCGTTGTTGCTCCTGTGGTAATTTGCGCTGCGGCGTCGCGGATTGTCTGGCTTTGGCTGGCGAAGTCATCTACCTGCTTTGACCAGCGCTTTTCCTCATTTTCCCAGTACAGATCGGCACTCAGATAAGGGGTATAGAAAAAGCGAACCCGGTATTGCAGGCTTTCGACAGGAGGCGCATTGGATGCCTTCTGCTTTGGCGGAACATTCTGAATGTCAAGCGAGTAATCGTCTTTGGGGCTCTTGGCAACCTGCACTCCTGGCGGCAAACGTTGGGTATACAAGAGATAGCTGGCCAGTTCTCCGTCCGTATAGTGAGAAATACTCTGATTGCCGCCGACACCATTCTCAAGGCCGGTCTTGGGGTTGTAGTAGAAGTGTTCCTTGTGCACGAAGAGTCTGGTTTGGACCTCCCATTCCGGGACGCTGCTGGCGAGTTCCGAGGAGATGTTGCCTTCATCCTCCTGCAAGACCGAACCCACTCTGCCACTTCCGGTGAGGGGAACAGTCCACTTGTATTCGAGGATGCTGCCGACCTCAACACTTGGCAGATTGAAAACTGCGACCTTCTCTTGATCGCTGTTTGTCCTGAACGCCAGCAGATCGGCGCCCTTGCCAACTAGAGGAATGACTGTTCCGTCAGCATGAATCGTGCGGCCCTCAATGATGGGTGGAGCGCTGTACCCGGGAGTATAGGGAACTTCGACGGTCGCCCATTCCTTGCCTAGCTCCGTGAGCACCTTAATGCGAGCATAACTGCTGACGTAGTGACTGTTGTTATCAGTTACCTCTTCTCGATAGAGATAAACAGCAGGAGCACCAGGAGACTTTGGATCGGAAGTCATCTGCAGTTCTTCCTTGGTTGGCTCCTGGAACTTCTGCGCGCTCACTAACTGTGGATGAGAAAGCGCGGTGAGGGTCATTGCGATTGTTGCAATTACGATAGGCGTTCGCATGAATTTATCCTTATGACGCATGTGGGCTCGCAGACACTGCCGCGCAGAGTTAGAGAAACACTACTTATAACTGGCGCTGGACCGCGTCTGCCATGCTAGCATACGGGCGGCTGGTTGGGAACGCCTGCCTTACGCGGTCCAGACTCGGCCTGCCGGTTGGCAGATTCTTGCCAACGAAAGTACTGAGTTAGGCCGCACGGCCGCGGGATTACGAATCTCTCTCAACTTCTCCTAACTGCTGCTCCTAAAATGCTGTCTAATGCGCTGAATGGACTTGAACGAGCACAGCGCGATCCGGGCTGTCCTTTCCGGAGACACCGAAGCCTATCGCGGGCTGGTGGTTCGTCACAGTCCAACGCTGCTACGCGTAGCGCTTCGTATCACAGGCAACGAAGCAGATGCGGATGAAGTAGTGCAGGAGGCCTTTTTGCGGGGCTATCAGAAGCTGCCTTCATTTCGCTTCAAGGCTGGCTTCGGGACGTGGATCTATCGCATCGCAGTGAACTGCGCATTTGACCGGATCGGGCACCGCGGGCCAGACGAGAGTCAAGATACGACTGAGGATGCGGAATGGATTCAGGAGCGGTTGCCAGATCTCGATGCGGGGCCGGAACGATTGTTGCTGAGCAAGGAAATGGCAACCCAGCAAGCGTTTGCGATGCATGCGCTTACTTCGCTTGAGCGGACGGCATTTCTGCTGCGGCATGTTGAAGATCACTCAACGAGTGAGATTGCGGAGGCGCTGGGCATGGCTCCGAATGCGGTGAAACAGGCTGTCTTTCGCTCAGTACAGAAGCTGCGGCGGCGCTTGGCGCCATTGCGAGGAAAGATATGAAACATATTACGGAACCGGAGTTGATTGAGTATTTCTACGGCGAGAGCGCGGACCAGCGAGCGGTACAAGAGCATCTCGCCGAGTGCGCCGAGTGCGTGGCCATGGGACGAGAACTGGCTCGCGACATGGCCGAGATACGCCTGAACGATTGCGAGTCGGAGCGGAGCGACGAATATGGCGATGAGGTGTGGCACGCAATACGGCCGTTGCTGACTCCGTATCTTCAGACTCCGAGCCCACGGCGTCTCTGGCCATGGCGAACGCATTGGAATCTTCGTCCTGGGCTTGGGTTTGCGGGCGCTGTGGTTGTATTGAGTGCGATCGCGTTCGCGGCCTTTTATTCAGGGCGTTTGTGGGAGCAAAAGCAGATGCCGCAGCTTGCAGCGACAAACAACACGCAGGCAGGACAGCGAATCATTCTGTTTGTAGTGAGCGATCATCTGGACCGTTCGCAACGGTTGCTCGCCGAGCTGAATGATCCGGATCAGGCTGCTGCGGATCATAGCCTGCAGGCGACGGCTCGTGAACTGTTGACAGAGAACCGCCTTTACCGGCAGAGCGCGGAGCGTGGGAGTTCAGCGAAGGACGGCGCTCAGGCCCAAGACTCTTCGCTCGAGGCAATTCTCAACGATCTGGAGCCCGTGCTGGTGGAGTTAGCCAATCAGCCGGACGATCTGAATCGTGCGGCGATCATGCGGCTGCGCAAGCAACTGCATACCGCTGGGCTGCTTTTCGAGATTCGCGTACTGCGGTCGAAGGTGGACGCGGGACAAACCAATGACAGCGATGCGCGAAAGAATGGGATGATCTAACATGAGGGACTCATTACGATTTCGCACGGCTTTTTTCAATGCAACTATGGTCGCGGGGCTTTCGATAGCGACTGCTTTCACGATGGATCAACCGCTGTTGTTCGGACAACAGTTGCTCCTTTCTCCCGGATCTGAAGCGGTAGAGCGACCTGTTATTCAGCCTGTTTTAGATGAAATATCCGCGAGTGCTGACGGCAACGATGAGAGTTTCTATGGCAGGGGCACTCAGGCGATCCAGGAGGGCCGTTGGGCGGATGCTGAGGCGATCTTCGACAAGATTGCGCAGCGCCCCGGAGAACATGCGGAGGGCGCGCTCTACTGGAAGGCGTATGCGCAAAGCAAAGGGGGCAAGAGCGAAGTCGCGCTGAAAACCTGTGAGCAGCTGCGCAAGGGCTATCCAAAGAGCAAGTGGATTGATGACTGCGACGCGATGGAGATTGAGATTCGCAGCAGGAGCGGGCAGCCTGTCGATCCAATGAATGAGAAGGATGAGAATCTGAAGCTGCTTGCACTGAACGCCCTGATGCATCAGGACGAAGCCAGGGCTCTGCCGCAGATTAGGCGGATATTGTCAGGCGGGCAATCGGAGATATTCAAGGAACACGCGCTCTTTGTGCTGACGCAAAGCTCCTCGAAGGCAGCGCAGGAGATGTTGGCTGAGGTTGCGAATCCTTCTGCCGGTGAGGCGACGAGTATCCAATCCAATCTGGCGTTGCGGCAGCGCGCCCAGCAGTTGATTGCCGCTTCGCATTCGGCGAGCGGGTCGTCAGGCCGCACCGGCCGCGAACTCGGGATAGACCTCACAGTGAGCGACGCGGCGGGCAGGCCCATCACTGGGTTGAGTGCGGACAATTTCACGCTCCTAGACAATGGACAGCCGAGAAAGATACTTGGCTTTCACGAGATGCGCCGTACCGCCGCAAAACCGGGCGATACGACGGACCCTCCCACCGAGGTCATGATCGTGATCGACACAATCAACGAGCCACTCCTCGGTTTTGCCTATATCCGGGATGAGGTTGAAACCTTTCTCAAAATGGACGACGGACGCCTCACCCACCCGGTCTCACTCTTCATCGTCGATGGCAAGGACGCAGAGAGACTGGCACCGGCCTCGCAGGACGGAAAAGCGTTGGCAGCCACTCTGGAAAAGGCCGGGACTGGCAAGCGTCCGATTCGAAGATCCTCGGGATTCGTCGGCGTGTTGCCGCGCGCTCAGATGTCGCTTGCTGCGCTCGGCTCGCTGGCCGTGGAGGAAGCGACAAAGCCCGGCAGGAAAATGCTAATTTGGATCAGCCCCGGTTGGGATACTGTAAGCATCGATGATGACTGGATGATCGACATACAGCGCTATCGCGATCTGGCGCCACTTTTTGAAACCCGAAAAGCGATGTTTGCCGGCATTGTTGCCCTCTCCACCGGGCTGCGACAAGCACGGATTCAAATGTACTGCATCAAACCCGACCACTCGGGAGGCTTGGCGTCAACGGTCTGGGACCGGTACAAAATCCATCTCAATGGGGTGACACAGCCGGGTAAGGCCGGGACGGGAGACCTCTCGCTACAGGTGCTTGCAGTGCAGAGTGGCGGCCAGGCAGTGGACTCTACGAACGATTACCTTTCCGGAGTGATCGCCAAGACTATCACGGGAGCCGAAGCCGACTATTTCGTCACATTCGATGCGCCTCCCGCGGAACGTCTGGACGAGTTTCACACACTGAAGATTACCGTGAACAAGCCGGGGCTTATCGTCCGCACACGCCACGGCTACTACGACGAACCATAACTTCCTAGGTCGTTAACACCAGACTCTCACGGACTATCCGATGTAAGATAACTCCCATCCGAAGGTTCGCGAACAAAGTGACACCGGGGGTTTTACCATGAACTCAATCGCACGTAATTTGTTGACGGCGAGATGCTTCGTTTTGGCCCTTGCAATTGCCGGCTCTTTCCCTTCTGCAGTGGCCCAGGCGACAAGCGAGGCGCAGAAGGGAACCAACCGGCAGATCGACCTGGATGTAATGGTTACGGACGCTGATGGAAAGGCGGTTCCGAATCTAACAGCGCAGGACTTCACCGTTCTCGACAACGGCAAGATGACGGCGATTCAGGCCTTTCGCGAATCCCGCAGCCGGGAGACCGATGCCGCGACCGCCGGAGATACGGAAGTTGTGGTCCTATTCGACACGGTGAATAGCTCGCTTCCGGATGTAGCCTACGCGCGCGATCAGGTAGGAAAGTTTCTTCGTCAGGATGGCGGAAAGCTGGCGTATCCAGTGGAACTCCTGGCATTCAACGGCAACGGAGTCGAACGGATAGCCGAGCCATCCCGGGACGGAAATGCGCTGGCGGCAGCGCTGGAAAAAGCAGGAAGCAACCTGCACCCCATTCGCCGCTCGGAGGCTTTCTGGGGAGCCGTGGAGCGGTTGCAATTGTCATTGGGCACGCTGGGCAATTTGGCTCAGGCTGAAGCCAGAGTGCCGGGCAGAAAATTGGTTTTTTGGATCAGTCCAGGCTGGCCGCTGCTCGTAGGTACGCAGAACTACCCAAGCAGCAGGGAATTGCAAACCTTTTTCAACGCGATTGTGGCAATGTCGAACGGGCTCCGCGAAGCCCGTATTGTGCTTTATAGCCTCGATCCAGTTCGGACCCCAGGCGCGGACATGCTGCGGTGGAATTACTACAGGGGCTACCTCAAAGGCGTACCCGACGCGCGGCGAGCGATGGCTGCCGATCTTGCCCTTCAAGTGCTGGCCACGCAAAGCGGGGGCAACGTTATCAACTTCAGCGACAAAGATATGTGGCAAGAGATTGCAAACCGTGTCGCTAAGGCTGAGGACTTCTACTCTCTGGCTGTCGCCGCGCCATCGGAGACACATGCCGACGAATATCATTCGCTAAAGATCACACTGGACAAGCCTGGGCTCACGGTTCAAACCAGGAGCGGGTACTACGGCGAACCGTGAGGCGTGCGACCGACTTACGAGAACACACCCTCACGGGTCAGTTCGTCGATGACCAGGCGGGTTGAAGCTGCTGCGATCTCGACGATCTTGTCGGCATCGCCGCGAGTCAGGATCAACGGCGGAGCGAAGCCGATGGCATCGCTCTGGGGCATGGCGCGGGTGATAAGACCCTTTTCGCGGGCCAGCGTGGAAATGCGGTAGGCGACTTTGAGAGCTGGGTCGAGGCGCTTCTTTGTCGCGGGATCGGCGACAAATTCCACCGCGAGCATGAGGCCGACACCACGCACTTCGCCGGTGATAGGCAGTCTGTCGAAAGCATCGTGGAGGCGCTCGAGCATGTAGGCGCCCACTTCGACTGCGTTGGCGGTGAGGTTTTCGCGTTCAAGAATGTCGAGGTTGGCGTTTGCCGCAGCTACGCCGATGGGATGGCCTGTGTATGTGTAGCCGTGCGGGAAGATGCCGGCTTCGGCGGAGCCTGCTTCCATGGCCAGGAAGACGCGCTCACCGACGAGGACTCCGCTGAGCGGGGCGTAAGCGGAGGTCAATCCCTTGGCGATGGTGATCAGGTCGGGCTGGATCTCATAGAGCTGCGAGCCGAACATCCGGCCCGTGCGGCCGAAACCGGTGATGACTTCGTCGGCAATGAGCAGAATTTCGTACTTGCGCAGGACGGCCTGGATCGCCTGCCAGTAGCCCATGGGTGGTGGAACGAGGCCGCCTGTGCCAAGGACGGGCTCGCCGATGAAGCCTCCAATGGTTTCGGGGTCTTCGCGAAGGATCAGGGCTTCCAGTTCAGCTGCGCGGCGGGCGGAGAAGTCTTCTTCTGACTCCCCGGGCTCAGCGCCCCAGTAATGGTGCGGCGCGGCGGTGCGCAAGATTGCTGGAACCGGCAGATCCATGAAGTCGTGGTAGAGGCTCAGTCCCGTCATGGAACCCGCCATGACGGTGTTGCCGTGATAAGCGCGTTCGCGGGCGATGATGCGCTTCTTCTTTGGTTTGCCGATGAGGTTGTGGTAGTACCACACGAGTTTGGCCTGAGTTTCGTTGGCGTCGGAGCCAGAAGTGCCATAGAAAACACGCCTGAAATTGCCGCCTCCGCTGGAAGCCGGAGCCATCTTCACCAAACGGTCGGAGAGCCGAATCAACTCTTCCGTGGAGTGGCCCGCGTAGGTGTGAAAGTAGGCGAGTTTGTGGGCCTGGCGGGCAATTGCGTCGGCCACTTCGGTGCGTCCGTAACCAATGTTGACGCAGTAGAGGCCGGCAAACGCATCGATCAACTCGTGACCATCGGTATCGCGAACGCGAACGCCGTTGGCCGTGTCCACGATGGTGGAGGGCGCCTTGCCGGAGGCGAAGTCGGCGATGCTGGTGGCCGGATGCAGGACGGATGCACGGTCCATCTGCTCAAGACCGGGCTTATCGAGTTCGTAGGCTGGAAATGAGTTGGCGGCGGGCATGGTCTTCCTCGCGGGCGTCGAAGTCGGATGCCTACCAGCTTACATTACGGGTGATTGCTGAAATGCGGCTGGCTACGCCAGGAACGCGCCAATGCGGGTTTCCGACTGAGTGAGGGGGTCACAGGCCCGATCGAGAGCTTCGTAGTCGGGATCGTTCTGGGCGCGGAAGGCGCGGAAGGCTTCTTCACTGCTCCACCGATCGAGGGTCACGTAGCGTCCGGGGACGTAGGCATCCTTGAAAAATTCGGTGCCAAGGTACTCAGCGGAACGGCCGAAGAGTGCAGCCCATGAGCCGCCGGGGCCGTAGGCCGCTTCAAAGCCGGGCACGTTTTCTTCCGCGATGTCGAATTGCCACAGAATCACGAACATGATGGTCTCTCCTTGAAATTATCGCATCGCAAATTGAGCGGGCAGACAGGGACAGTAAGCTTCCAACCGGGCGGCGCTCAAATATTTGTTGGATTTGTATCATTTGAGACAACCCAGCATTGGGAGAAGGCATCGAAATTTGCAGCAAGTACTAGCCTTTTATCAATGCAAGAATTGACCTTCTTGCGACTCATTAAGTCCTATCTTGGCGACTTTGCGCGTGCTCATTCGAATGGCTTCAACTCATCTAGAATCTGCTACTTATAAAGTATCTTCGAACTTAATCCATCAACAGACAACCCGGTGATGCGTACTGCCGTCCAATACAAACACGAGCGCCTTTATGCTCGGTACAAATCCTTGGAATTACCCCAGAAAGGTTGTGGTTATGGCTGTCACAAATGAAGTCTTCGATCCCCATGAGTATCTGTCCCGAGGAGGATTCGGTAAGACTATTCTTCAGGTCAGGAAGAACGAAGGGATTTTTTCGCAAGGAGAACCGGGCGACACGGTCTTCTATATTCAGAAGGGCAAGGTGAAGTTGACGGTAGTGTCTCCGGCAGGCAAAGAGGCTACGATTGCCATTCTTGGCGCGGGTCACTTTGTTGGCGAAGAGTGCATCACCTCTGACCAGCCGACGCGTACTTCTTCTTCGAAGGCGCTTACTCCATGCACATTGCTTCGCATCCGCCGGCAGGAGATGGTGCGTACCTTGACAGAGCAGCCGGCTATGTCGCGCGTGTTCATCAAGTACCTTCTGTCCCGAAACACTCGCATTCAGTCAGACCTCGTGGACCAGTTATTCAACTCCAGCGAAAAACGGCTTGCGCGTACCCTGCTCCTTCTTTCGCAGACCGGCAGAGAAGACATGCCACTTGCACCGCTGCCCAGAATCAGCCAGGCTACCCTTGCCGACATGGTGGGCACTACACGGTCTCGCGTGAGCTTCTTCATGAACCGCTTCCGCAAGCTGGGATTCATTGAATACAGCGGGCTCAATCGCATCCATGTTAATAGCTCGCTGCTCTCGGTTGTGCCGCTGCAGTAACTTCCACTCTCGCGAGTTACATTTGATTTATTTTTCGGGCGCGACTCCTGACTGGAATTCGCGCCCTTTACTTTCGCAGAAGTTATCGCTTAAGTATGTCGATTGGTTCGTTGAAATCAGTTACCCGGAAGTACTTAGCCAGGGACGGATGCTGGCGCTGGACAGCCAGATACATTTCCCATGCCACTTTGCGATAACTAAAGTGGCCGGCTGGCCCTGAGCGTAACTCTGAGATATAGACGGCTTCGGCGAAGTCCATCTTGAAAAGAGCGCGAATCCTGGTAGCCAGCGGCAACACATACAGAGCGGACTGAGCGGCTTCCGGTGCATTGCTGGCCGCGATCTTCCGGCTTGCGGCGAAGGCCGCTTCGATGGATGCCTGATATTCCGCCAGAATTCCAGCCTCGGCCAACCCTGCGGCGTCACCGGAGTGGGGTGTTTCGTAGCCGTGGAGGTGGGTGAACTCCTGGATGATCTGAGTGCAGCGGCGGTGCCGGTGCATGTCGCGAAAGCCGCCGATATCCATTAGGATGTCGAAACGCAGAGCGGCTCCAGCGTGGAAGGCGCGCAGGAGTTCATCATGGCGGCCGCGATGCTGGAGGCCGATTTCGATGATTTCGGCAGTGCGGGCTTCCGGCAGGCTGGCGACCAGGTCGCGGATCTGCCGGTAGGGATGATGGCCGACGGAATATAGCAGGGTTGCGGCCAGTTCCACTTCGAGGCTTTCGGTGCGCTCGACAAGATCCACGAGCGGAGCCAGAGCGACGGGGATGTTGGCGAAAAGCTCGGCGTTGGCCTTATTGAGATCGCCTCCGGTGCGAGGGGCATACAGGTCGGGCTGAGCGTATTTGACCAGAGTGGGCGCGGTTCGAACCTCGCGAGTGAGAAGGATTTCGGATTCCAAGGCTAAATCAGGGTCGAGGGCTGCGATTTTGGCCTGGAGATCAGCGTTGGCCTCGGCTGCGAGGTTCCAGGCCGGACCGGTGGCGGCTTCGCGCAGCTTGTTGCCGAGGTCGCGAACCTCGGCGGCGGGGTGGGAGAGCAGCCGCGAGACTTGCGTTTCCAGCGTGCGTGCGTTGACGATCTGGCCGAGTGACGTGTTAGTGGCCAGCGGAAGCAAATAGCGTGCTACGTCGAATGCACGGGCCTTAAGGGTGCGTTCGTACGCGTCCTGCTTCATTTCGGCAGGGCATGCTACGCGGGATTTGAGGGCCTCGAAGACCGCCGAAGATGTGCTTGCATATGCAGAGAACAGGTCTTCGACAGTCTTGGTATAGAGTTGCCGGATTTCCGCTTCCTGGCCGAAGTCTGGCAGGTACCAGCCCGATTTCATAAAGTTCTGATACCGGGTGGAGCGCTCCTGACCGTCCCATCGCTGTTCGTCGACGAGAACAATGGCGGCCAGCAGAGAAAGACGCTCGATGGCAAAGGCGACGTGGGCCAGGTCGGCGATAGAGCGGTGGCCGTATTGGAAATAGAAGGTGTTCAGGAACTGCTCGGCGCGCTGCGAGCTGATTTCGCGGAGCGACTGGCGCATGGAGAGCGCGGAGCGGGAATATTTGGCCATGGCGTAGGCCAGCACTTCTGGATCGGCTCCGTGGACAGCGAAGACCTCGGTTTGGTTCTGGGCGTGAGCCGTGAGGTCGGAACTGGAAATCGAAGCGCTGGAGGATGAACTGGGCATGGAACTCGACATGGTGGACAAAGGGCTCTCCGGCGACCAGAATACGGCATGGGGCCGTGCAGACGGCAGGAAGTGCGTGTGCAAAGGATTTTGCATCCAATTTGCGTTGGATTCGACTAGGATTCAAGAGAACGCAGGGGCGTCTAATTCCAGGTCGAGGCCAAAATGGACGCAATCGGGCGGAATAGATTAAGGGCAGAGTTTAAACCTATGCGTGCAGTTCTCGAGAAAACGTCACATCGTCCGTGGCCTTTGCCGCCGGGACGCTGGGCCATGACGCAGCGTTGGAACGATCTGCTCTTCGCTCACTGGCCGATGAGGATTGCGGAAGTTGAGGCGCTGCTGCCCGATGGATTGGAGGCAGATGTCTTTCAAGGATCCGCGTGGATTGGCGTGGTGCCATTCTGGATGGACAAGATTCAAGTCCGTGGCGTGCCGCCGATCCCAGGGGCAAGAAAGTTTCCTGAACTGAATCTGCGAACGTATGTGCGGGACCGGCGAACGGGTACGCCCGGGGTTTACTTCTTTTCCCTTGATGCGGGGAATCTGATGGCGGTCATCGCTGCGCGGAGTTTCTTTCACCTGCCGTACTACTGGGCGCAAATGAGCATCAAGCCACGCGGGGAGCGGGAGTTCTCATATTACAGTCGAAGATTGCTCAGCGGCAGACCGGTCATCTTTGCGGCGCGCTACCGGGGATTGGGCCCGACGCACAAGCTGGCGCAAACCCGGCCGGGGACAATTGAATATTTCCTGACGGAGAGATATTGCCTGTTTACGCGGAACGCGCTGGGACGGCTGATGCGGGCGGATATCCACCATGTGCCTTGGCCGCTCGAAGAAGCTGAGGCGGAGATCAGTCAGAACGATCTGGCCGCGCAAATCGGACTTCAGTTGCCGAATACCGCTCCGCTCTTGCACTATTCACGCCACCTTGCAGTGTACGTATGGCCTGCGGAGCTGGTGCAGGCCAAGGTGGTTGCGGCGACCGCAGCCGTGGCGGCAGCGCAGTAGAAGCATCCAGTCTCAGCTTCCATTCCTGTTTGCGCCGATTCTGCCCCCTATAATTTGCAAGAGTGCGCTGAAATTCAAGGCATATCGAGACTTCACGAGGAATTATGAACGGATTGGGAGGACGGATTGCGCTGGTTACCGGCGCGTCCCAGGGTATTGGGCGGGCGTGCGCGCTGGCGCTGGCAAAAACGGGCGTCACGGTGGCGCTGGCCGCGCGGAATGAGGCCAAGCTGGCGGAGGTGAAAGCCGAGATTGAGGCTGCGGGCGGTCAAGCCGAAGCCTTTGCGCTTGATGTGGCCAGTGAAGAGTCGATCCAGGCCGGGGCAAAGACTGTGCTGGAACGGTTTGGCAAGGTGGAGATCCTGGTCAACAATGCCGGAATCACGCGGGACAAGCTGGCCATGCAGATGAAGCGTGAGGATTGGGACGATGTGCTGTCGACCAATCTGACCGGGGCTTTTCTACTCACCCAGGCGCTGCTGCGCCCGATGCTCAAGAATCGCTGGGGCCGGATCATCAATATTTCGAGCATTGTAGGGCGAACCGGACAGGCGGGGCAGGTGAATTATGCGGCTAGCAAAGCGGGGCTGATCGGGATGACCCGGGCGCTGGCGCGAGAGGTTGCCTCGCGCGGGATCACGGTCAATGCTGTTACACCGGGATATATTGTGACTCCGATGACGGCAGTGCTGGATGAGAAGCAGACCTCGGCAATGATGGCGCAGATTCCGCTGGGACGGGCGGGGACAGAAGCGGATGTGGCGCCAGCCGTGGTGTTTCTGGCTTCTGAAGGAGCGGGCTACATTACCGGGCACGTATTGGACGTCAACGGCGGCATGTTCATGGGCGGCTGAGACTAACTCGGCCGCGTAAAGCCGGTTGCTACTGGGGCTTGGGTTGAGATGCGGGAGCCTGCGGACTGCCTTCGCCGCGATTCTGTGGCTCCATGGCGTTGACGGTGGTCGCCAGGAATGCTCCGCCTTTGACCGCTCCCTCAGCGCGCAATTGCTCACCGGGTTTTATGTCGGCGAGGGTGATGGAGTCGCGGCGCTGATGGAAAGAAGTGTTCTCGTCAACCATAATCGAGTGGGGGGTGTGATCCATGGCGCCCTCAATCGTTATGGTCGTTCCGTCAATCGCGGTGATGCGGCCAGCCAGCCACGTTTTGCCGAAGTTGGCCTCCATCTCACGTATTTGCTTAGCCCGCTCCGGGTCGATTTGCGCTATGAAGACCGCGCCGATCGACTTCGCGGCTGCATCTACTTCCCCGCCGGCGGTAATAAAGTCACCAACCTTGATGTCTGTGGACTTGAGGACTTGAGGCGTGGACCTCTGACCGCCTTCCGCGTCACCACCGCCTCCCTGGCGACGGCCTGCCGGCTCCTTCATGATGCGAGTATTGACGCTGAAGTGAACAGTGTAGGTTTCGCCATTGTCGGTCTTGATGGTGTAGTGGTCGGCTGCGACCTCAGTCACGGAGCCGAGAACGCCGCGTCCGCCGCCGGGAAACCCCATGCCACGCCCGCGCCAGCCCTGTCCTTGTCCGTTGCTGCCCTGTCCGGCACCGGTCTGCTGGGCTGTCGCCGCGACTGTGGTCGTAAGCGCCAGGGCCGTACTCGCGACTAAGGTTCCAAATAAATTGACGCGCATCTGCACCCTCCAACACTCTGTATCCAAGGTAGACGATTTATCTGCATCGAAAGCTACAATGCCGTTGAAAGGAATCCCGAATTGACCGTTCGGCGAGCCCAGGCAGCAAGAGCATCTTTTGAGAGGATGTGGACATGGAAGCAGCGTTGATTTCGAGTGCGCCGCGATTGCGCGAGCGATACCGGCTGGTGCGGCGGCGGAGCGTGCAGCTTTGCGAGCCTCTGACGCCGGAGGACATGATGGTGCAGTCCTGCCCGGAGGCTTCTCCGGCGAAATGGCATTTGGCGCACACGGCCTGGTTTTTTGAGTCGTTTGTCCTGAAAGAGTTCCTGCCGAGCTGCCGGGTGTTTGATCCGGACTTCCCCTGGCTCTTCAATAGCTACTACCAGAGCTTTGCGGAGTTCCCGGAGAAACGCCTGCGGGCTTCGTTCTCTCGGCCTGGGCTGGGAACGATCCTGAGCTACCGGGAGTATGTGGACGACGCAATGGGGCGGCTTCTCGGTGGCGATCCTCCGGAGGAGGCTTTGCGGCGCATTGAACTGGGCCTGAACCACGAGGAGCAGCACCAGGAGCTGTTGCTCACCGACATCAAGCACGCCCTTTATACCAATCCCCTGCAGCCGGCCTATCTGGATGAGGATCTGGAAGAAGAAGACCGGAATGGGACGACGGTTCCGCTGGAATTCCTCAGTTATGACGGCGGTCTGGTCGAAGTTGGGCAGCGTGAGAACAGTGGCTTTGGCTTCGACAACGAGCGGCCGCGGCATCGGGTATGGCTGGAGCCGTTTCAATTGGCTTCGCGGCTGATTACCTGCGGCGAGTTTGCGGAGTTTATTGAAGACCGGGGATATGAGCGGCCGGAGCTCTGGCTCTCCGCCGGCTGGGATGCGGTACAGGAGTGTAGTTGGCAGGCCCCGCTTTACTGGCGCAAATCGGACGGCGAATGGAGCATTGGGACATTGCGCGGCAACCAGAGATTGCACCGGCTCGCGAACACTCCTGTAGCGCACGTAAGCTATTTCGAAGCAGACGCTTACGCACGCTGGAGCGGTAAGCGACTGGCCACCGAGGAGGAATGGGAGTCTGTGGCGGAGAATGTGCCAGTCATCCCCGACAGGGGAAATCTGCTGGAAAGCGGCCGATTGGGTCCGGCTGCAGCCGGTGCTGGTTTCGATGACTTGCCGCAGAGCTTTCCGCAACAGCTTTGGGGTGATTGTTGGGAGTGGACGGCGAGCGCCTACCTGGGTTATCCGGGGTTTGCACCTCTGGAGGGCTCGCTGGGTGAGTACAACGGCAAGTTCATGAGCGGGCAAATGGTGCTGCGCGGAGGGTCGTGCGTTACTCCAGCGGGACATATTCGCTCCAGCTATCGAAATTTCTTCCCGCCCGAGACCCGCTGGCAATTTTCAGGAATTCGGCTGGCTTCCTCGTAACGCAAACCTCGTCTCTTGCATCGAAGGACTCTATGGCTGCCGCTTCGGCTGATGTTCAGGCTTGCACTTCGTATCCGTCAACGTCTCCCGATTCTGCAGTGGGCGAGGTTGTGCGGGAGGGACTTTCGCAGACTCCTAAACAGCTGCCTCCATGGCTGTTTTATGACGAAGCAGGGTCGTTGCTGTTCGAACAGATTACCGGGTTGCCCGAGTATTACCTGACGCGTATCGAGCGCGGCATCTTTGAGCGTTGCGCGGCAGAGATGATCGCGGCCGCCGCAAACGGAAAGCAGCTGCGCGTGGTGGAGTTGGGCGCCGGATCGGCAGATAAAACGCGACTGCTCCTCGCTGCTGCGACAGCACACCAGGGAATCGTGGCGTATTACCCCGTCGATGTCTCGGCGACGGCGCTTGAGTCGGCGCGCGAGCGGCTGGAACGTGAGTTGCCTGAAGTGATCGTTGAGCCCGTCGTAGCGGACTACACTCGGGGACTGCGGCTGGAGGCGTGCGTTACAGGCGAGCAACGGCTGGTGCTATTTATCGGCTCGAGCATCGGGAATTTTGATCGGGACGATGCGGCGACGCTTCTGCAGGAGCTTCGCGCAGCGCTGGAGCCGGGAGATAGTCTGCTATTGGGAGTGGACCTCGCTCCGAGCCCGGCGTCTGCGGCTGGAAAAAGCGAAGACGCATTGATTGCCGCCTACGATGACACCCTTGGAGTTACGGCCAGATTCAATGGAAATATGCTGGATCGGTTGAACCGCGAGTTGGGTGCGGCGTTTGATCTGGAGGCATTTCGGCACAAAATTCGATGGAATCATGAGGAATCGCGAATCGAGATGCATCTTGAAAGCTTGCTGGAGCAGACAGTGCGAATTGGTTCGCTGGGGATGGAGATCGAATTTGCCCGTGGCGAGACAATTCACACCGAGAACAGCTACAAATACCGGGAGGGTGAGGCTGAGGCGTTGCTTCGAAATGCAGGATTTGAGCCAGAACGCCGGTGGAGCGATGCAGGCGGGTGGTTCGCGGTGTATCTGGCAAAACGAAGTTGATAGTTAGGCTCATCCCGGCACGAAAGACGTGCCGGGATGAGTACCCATGTTTCCGTTGGAACTACGATTGGGGATGATCGAGCCGGACGAGCAGGATGTCGTGGCTAGGCAGTTCGATCGGTTCGTTGTTGGTAAGTGTGACCGTCTTTCCTGTCCAGAGGTTCTTCCCGGTCTGCTCGCTGCCGAGGCCAATTCGAGCAAGATCGAGGTGGAAGGGATGCGTGGAGAGTCGGTCGCTGCCCACGTTAATTACAGCAATGGCCAGCGCGCCGCCTTGCAGTTCACGAGTCCAGACTTCGACTTCGCCATCCGAATAGGCGTGCTTTCCTTGCTTGCCCAAGGAATCCTGATCGATAGCAATTACGTCCTTGTTGGTCAGGATGGCTTTGATTGCGGGCTTCATGTTAGGCAGATCGTTACCGGCAAGGAGCGGCGCGGCCAGCATCGCCCACCAGCTGAAATGGGTGCGGTTTTCGGCCAGCGTGAGTTTGCCGTTGCCGACTTCCAACATGTCGGGATCATTCCAGTGACCGGGTCCAGCGTATTTCTCCAGCCCTGATTGCTGACTGGCAATGGCGTAGATCCGGTCCCAATGCGGGTCAATGTCGCCGGTTGTACGCCAGAGATTTCCACCAAGTTGGGGCGCCCACTCCCAGACAGAGTCCCAGCCATACTGGCAGAGTGAAAAGACGATGGGGCGGCCAGTCTTTGCCGTCGCGTCCTTGAGAGCTTTTCCCATCTTTTCGTAGGCAGCGATCATAAGCTTCATCTGCGCGGCTTTGTCATTCGGAGCCTGCTTCTGCATGACGTCGGGGATGAAACTGCAGAGATCGTATTTGAGGTAGTCGAATCCCCACTCCGCGTACATTTTGGCGTCCTGCTCCTCGTGGCCAAGAGAAGCTGTATATCCGCCGCAGGTTTTGTTTCCGGGGCCAGAGTAAATGCCTATCTTTAATCCCTTGGAGTGGACATAGTCTGCGAGAGCCTTCATGTTGGGGAATTTGGCGTTCGTTTGCAGAACGCCGTTGGCGTCGCGCTTGTCCTCCCAGGTATCGTCGATGTTGACGTAGATGTATCCGGCATCCTTCATACCGGTGGCGACCAGTTGATCGGCAGCGCCACGGATGTCTTTGTCGGTGACTTTATCAGCAAAGAAGTTCCAGCTATTCCAGCCCATCGGCGGGGTTTGCGCTACCGGGGACTGGGCAAGAGCTGTGGTCGCAGAGAGAACGGCAAGGGCGAAGAGCGGTAAGACGAAGCGTAGACGAGAGTGCATCGACTGGGACCTCATTTAGATTGGGACCTCATTTTGAAAATGTTTACAGAATTGCACGAATTACAAGTTGCGAGTTCCTGTTGAAGCGCTTTCAGAGCTGGCCGCGCCGATAGTCGCCGCTCTTGCCGCCCGACTTGGACTCCAGTTGGATGTTGCGGATAACGATGGATTTATCCAGTGCCTTGGTCATGTCGTAGATGGTGAGCGCGGCGACGGAGGCTGCGGTCAGCGCCTCCATTTCTACACCCGTAGGGCCGCTTGTGGCTACTGTCGCCTGGATTTCCACGCCAGTTGTTGTGATTTCGGTGGTGACGTCCGCAAATGTAAGTGGCAGCGGGTGACACATCGGAATCAGCGCCGAAGTCTGCTTGGCGGCCTGAATGCCCGCATAGCGGGCAACTTCAAGCGGATTGCCCTTGGGATTCGCCGGGAGGGCGGCGAGGACTTCAGCGGATAGCTGAACAAAAGCGGAGGCAGTTGCCTGGCGGCGGGTCGTCGATTTTTCGCTGACGTCCACCATGCGCGCACGGCCGGCTGCGTCGAAGTGGCTGAGTTGGGGGTCGCTGGATTCCGACATTTTTTCTCCCGCTGACAACAGCTAACAGCTTAGCGGAAGTCAGCGGACCCACGACACCCCGAGATTTGCCTGGGAGCGAAGGCGCTCGGATAGCTGCCCGGCATGGTGGGCGGTATGCGGATATTGTAGAACTGCAATTCCAGCTTGTTGAAGGGAAGCCAGTGGAAACCCGAGGGTGCGTCGAGATCGAGGACTGCCGTTTGCCTGTCAACCTCGCCATGGCAGAACTCGACATACTCGCGCAACTCGGCCTGCGTGTACGGTATCTCAGCGATATGGATCTCGTTGGGACGCCACGGAACCGTGCCGAGGAAGTTATATTCGGGACGATGATGCGGCCACGGCGTAAATTCAGACTCTCCCGGAGCCAAATAGAAATGCGTGTAGAAGAGTGCGTGGTAAGCAATATGCCAGGAATGATTGGGAGACGCGCCCGATGCGGAGAGCGAAAGCGGCTCCGGGCATAGCTCAATCGCCTGTTCCAGCATCTTGAGGACTGCGTGATATTGGTTGGCGATAGTCTCCTGAATACTCATGCGGCACTCCCTTCTTAGGCGGATAAGGGCCGCGATGGAACCAGTTCGAGCAGAGATGCTGAGCGGCGCGGCTGCGGATGAAAGCTGGCTGAGCGGTGCGCGATGGTGAGTTTTTCGCGGTTGAGCAACTTGCGAATCTGTCCACGGGCGTGGTCGGCCCACGGACCGCTCTTGTCGAGCCGCACGTAGGTCTGCCAATGCGTGAGGGCTCGGCGGCGTTCGCCTTTGCGCTCATACGCGAGAGCCAGGTTGTAGTGCGCATCGGCGTAACCCGGAGCAAGGAAGATGGCCCGGCGGTAGGCGAGGATGGACTCGTCGGGGCGTTCGAGTTCGTCGAGGACATTGCCCAGATCAAAGAACGCAAGTACGTAAGATGTGTCAGATTCCGTGGCGCGACGATAGAGCTCTTCGGCGCGGTC
Source organism: Acidicapsa acidisoli (assembly GCF_025685625.1). Classification (NCBI taxonomy): domain Bacteria; kingdom Pseudomonadati; phylum Acidobacteriota; class Terriglobia; order Terriglobales; family Acidobacteriaceae; genus Acidicapsa; species Acidicapsa acidisoli. The sequence continues at coordinate 1,819,091 of NZ_JAGSYI010000001.1, read as the reverse complement.
GTAATGCTTCTGGTGATAGTGGAGGGTGCCGAGGTTGATGAGCGCGGCGGTATAGACAGGATCAATGGCCAAAATCCTGCCGTAGATCTCCTGCGCCGCTTGTTTGCGGCCTCGTTCTTCCTGCTGGACAGCGTCGAGGAAAAGTCTTTGCAGCTCGGGATCGCGGCTGCCCGAGATGCGGGCAGCCGGAAGCATGGAGACGGTGACGGAACGCCTTCCCGAGGCGAGTTCGTTCGCGGACTCGAAGTCGAAGAGCAACTGGCGGCGAATAGGATCGACCATCGTGCCGGAGTAGCGGAAAGCCAAGCGTGCGCCGGTGCGGACGACCGCCGCTTCGAGCAAAGGATTGCTGATGCCGGAGACAGCCTGCATTGCCTGAACGGAGTTACGGATGGAGCGCGGGCTTATTCGGAGATGTTGCAGGTTGCGCAAGATGCGCAGCTGAGACAATTCTGGAAATCCGTACTGCTCCGCGGCGGGAATTAACCCGGCTCGCTCCCAGCCGAGCAACTGGCGGGAGCTGATTTGAAGAATCCTTAAAACATCCTGGCGACTATAGCGGGTCATCAATCGGGTAAAGGAACGGTTCACGATCTGGTGTCCACCCTTCGGCCGGGATTGAATCACCCCCAGTCGTAGTGGACTGAGGCGATTATGCCGCGATTATCCGTGGATATCGGCGCCCTAACAACCACCGCAACAAAAAATTCGTGGATAACTGGTACCTAATCTGGTTCATGGGACGGAATACCGAAGAATTCCTGCAATTGGGACAGGTTTTTCCACTTCGGAGCAGAGGAAGCCGAGCGTTCAGCTTTGCGAATCGCAGGCGGTTCTGATATGAAGATGTACGCCTATTGAATTTAGGGCAAGCGGCTCTGGAGGTTTTCTGCTGTGACGACTTCGCTTCGCATTCCAGACAAAAAACTTGCGAGATCCATGTCCCCATTCTGGATAACGCCAGCACTGACGGCTTTCGGTTTATTCCTTCTGCCTTCCTACCTACCCGGGCAATCCCCTTCGTCCACAACCGGCGTCGCAGCACTGCACAGCCACTTTATGACTCCGCCAGACGACAGCCGGATCATGATGCGATGGTGGTGGTTTGGGCCCGCAGCGACAAAGCCCGAGTTGACGCGTGAGCTTGAGCAGATGAAGGCAGCCGGGATCGGCGGAGTGGAGATTGCCAATCTGTATCCACTGGCGCTCGATGATCCGTCAACCGGCTTTCACAATACGCCTTACCTCTCCCCGGAGCATCTGGAGGCGCTTCGCTTTGCCGCTGAAGAGGCAAGACGGCTCGGATTGCGCGTGGATGTGACCCTGGGCAGCGGATGGCCCTTTGGCGGGCCTGAGATTCCGGTTACAGATGCGGCTGGCAAGCTACGCGTGGAGGAGCTCGCCGTAACTCCCGGCTCGACATCGGTTCAGGCTCCTTATGTAGACGCAGGCGAAGAAATCATCGCGGCGTTTCTGGTCGCTGGAAAGGCGACGACGGAGGATCTGGCCGGCGCAGAGCAGCTTGCGCCACCATCGTCGGGGTGGTACAAGATTCCCGCTGCCTCCGGCGCGCGAACAATCTTCTGCTTTCTGTCGAGCCGTACCGGAATGATGGTCAAGCGGCCGTCAGTGGGTGCGGCAGGCTTCGTATTGGATCACTACGACCGCACAGCCACAGAAACGCACCTGCACGCGGTCGGCGATCGGCTGCTTTCGGCTTTCGGCGATCAGCCGCCGTATGCCGTCTTCAGCGACAGCCTGGAGGACTACGCCTCGGATTGGAGTCCGGCGCTGCTGGCCGAGTTTCAGCGACGCCGTGGATACGATTTACGCCCGCACCTGTTGGCTCTCTTGATGGATGCCGGGCCGGAAACTGCGGCGATTCGCCATGACTGGGGCCGGACATTGACGGAGATGGCGGACGATAACTTTCTCGCTCCGATACATGCCTGGGCGCAGGAGCACCACACTCTGCTGCGTTCGCAGACCTACGGTTTTCCGCCAGTGACGCTGTTCAGCAACCGGCTCGCCGACTTGCCGGAAGGCGAGGGAAAGGCGACATTCCAGATGTGGCGCGAGTTCTCGGACACGCGCTGGGCTGCGTCCGCAGGGCACTTGTTCCATCACTCCGTGGTCTCGTCGGAAACGTGGACCTGGCTGCATTCGCCCGCTTTCCGGGCGACACCGCTCGATATGAAGGCCGAGGCCGATCTGCATTTCCTGCAAGGGATCAATCAACTGGTAGGGCATGGCTGGCCATATTCTCCGGCCTCGGCGGGCGAGCCAGGCTGGCGCATGTACGCCGCTGCGGCACTGAATGCGCACAATCCGTGGTATGCGGCGATGCCGGATCTGACGCGCTATCTGCAACGGGTGAGCTTTACGCTGCGGCAGGGCCAGCCTGTGAACGACGTTGCGCTGCTGCTGCCAAATGACGATGTCTGGGCCGGATTCTCTGCGGGGGTTCACAAGCGAGCTACACCGACTTCCCCGGCTGGATTCGATGAGTCAGGATCAAACGTGACCGTCGATGAGTCGATGGACAAGTTCCTCGGCAAAAAAGTGATAGCGCAGGTGCTGGATGCCGGGTTCAATCTCGACTTTATCGATGCCGATACCATCAACAACACTGGGCTGCAGTACAAGGTGCTGATTTTGCCCGCAGTGGACCGGCTGCCAGTGGCAACCTACGAGAAGATCCTCGACTTTGCCCAGCATGGCGGGATCGTAATAGCCACGCGGCGGCTGCCTGCTACCGCTCCCGGCTTCCTCCGTGCGCAGGAGGATTCGGCACGGCTCAAGGAGCTTTCGCAGACGCTGTTTCATGGAAACATCGCCTCCGCGCATTTCGTGGAGGACGAAAGTGCGCTCGGATCAGAGTTGGCAAGAGATATAGCGTCGGATATGACGCTGTATCCACGAACGCCGGAGATAGGCTTCCTGCACCGCAAACTGGCGGAAGGCGAATTGTATTTTGTCGCCAACACCTCGAATGAGACAAAGCATGTTCAGGCGCATTTTCGAGAGACAGCTCGCCACGCGGAGACTTGGGATGCATTCTCAGGCGAGGTATTCGGGATAGCTGATCCTCAGAAGATCGACCTGGAGCTTGCGCCGTACGAGTCGCGTCTGATCTTCTTTTCTGATTCCGCCATGACCGGCACTCCAAAGACCAGACAACAGGAGAGCCTGATTGCGGATTTGTCGCAGAAATGGGACGTCTCGTTCGGATCGACGGGAATCTCCAAAGAGATGGACCGTCTTACGTCCTGGACCGAGGACACACGTACGCAGTTCTATTCGGGACTGGCAACCTATACGAGAAGCTTTGCGCTATCGAAAAATGCGCCGCGTCGCGCTGGACGTCTCTTTCTCGACTTCGGTACGGGCAACCCTGAACCGCCTCCCTCGCCGCCGGGCCAGCACAACATGCGGGCCTATCTGCAGTCACCGATTCGCGAGGCTGCGCAGGTGTATTTGAACGGAAAGCTGGCCGGCGTCGTTTGGCATCCTCCGTACCGGGTGGATGTGACGGACTATGCTCATGGCGGCGCGAACGAACTGCGTATCGTTGTGGGCAACACAGCGATCAACTCGCTGGCCGGGCAGCCTTTGCCTGACTACCGGTTGCTTTGGGACCGGTACGGGATGCTATTTGTGCCGCAAGACATGCAGAATCTGAAACCGTTGCCGTCGGGGATGCTGGGACCAGTGAAGCTGTTGGAATCGAAGCCGGTGGAATGAGAGCGGAAGGAGATGCTTTGGTTTGATTCAGACATGATTACGTCCTGGATTCGGCGGCACAGACAAGGCGCGCCCGGATTGATCTCTAGATAGCGTTCAAATCACAGTGAATGGCTTCCAAAGTGAAGCGAGGGCGTGCCGTCAGAATTCATTTAGATAAATGTTGCCGTACTCAGTCACAATAGTGCGTCTACGAAGCAAAGGATGTGGGATATTCCGCGTAAAACCGGCGACCGCGCTTGAGACAACGCGAAGTGTATTCACAATGCGCAATAGCCATTTCATGTTCTTGAAACACTCCCGCCGCGCACATTGTGAAATTATGAACTTATTCGAATACGATTTATTTGAATTATCGACGGAATTTAATGATGACAGATCACTCCCTGGATGCCATGCCACTGTCGCGTGTCCGCGGTAACAGTTAGGAAAATGCATAAATCCGGAATGATGGGCGGAATCGTGAATGACAGTTTGAACGCATCGGAAGGGGCGAAATTGAGTCCCGACTATATCATCTGTGAATGCGCCCTGGAACCAATCCAGACATTGGTCTCGCAGTTGGAGCAGTCTTATTCAGTGGAAATTTGCAAGAGCCCGTCGGTTTGCCTGACGATGATTCCCGCAGAGGACTCCCTTGAACAACAGAGATTCTATCTAGGCGAAGCCCTCGTTACGGAGTGCGAGGTTACGGTCGATGGCCGCGCCGGCTTCGGGCTTTGCCTCGGCGACGAGCCTGTCCGTGCGTATTGCAGCGCTGTCGTGGATGCGCTGTTGTATTCCGGCCTTGAGACTCCATGCGAACTGGTTACCTTTCTTCGCGAGCAGGGCGAGATCGTCAGGTGCAGAGAACAGGATGAGTTCGATTTGATCCTCCAGACGCAAGTGGACTTCAAGCTGATGGAGGAGGCATGAGCACTCTCGCTGCTCCAAAACCGTATGACCGGGTCTTCGATGGACAGAGGCATTTCAGAACCCTACTACAATGCACTGCTCGGCCTGGCAGCATCGGTCATCTCGGCGAGGCAGCGCTGGATGTTCCATCGCAATTGAACCGCGGTGCAGCGTTCATTGCGCTCACGCTCTTCAGCGGCGACACTTCGTTCTACGTGGATCAAGGCGGAGAATCCACTTTGCATTTCATTCAGCGAGAGACCGGAGCCAACCCAACCTCTGCGCCACGCGCCGACTTCCTTATCTTTCCCTATCTCCAGCAGTCCGAAGATCGCTGGCTCGATGGCCTGCGTCAAGCCAGACTTGGCGAACTTGCTTATCCGGATCTGGGCGCAACGGTTGTCTTCCAGGTCGCGGCAATTTCTTCCACTCCGTTGCCAGACTCTCTCAGGCTGACGCTGACTGGACCAGGGATCGAAGTTGAAACGATAGTGTTTGTGCAGGGTGCGCCCGAAGCAGTGTTTGAGTCATTACGGGAACACAACGCGGAGTTTCCATTGGGAGTCGATGCCTTCTTAACCTGCGAGAGTATAGCCATAGGTCCATGCGTGTTGGCGTTGCCACGTTCGACGCGTTTGCAATGGGATTAGGTGTAGGTGCGCTTCAGCGGCTGATGTTGTAGTGGAGACGGGATGGGATATGTAGCAGTCAAAGGCGGACAGGACGCAATCGAGAATGCGAACAAGCTGGTGGACTACTTCCGCTGGCGAGGAAAGACCACCCCGATTGAACTAGACCAGGCACGCACCCAGATGCGGCTTGCCGTCGATCGGGCAATGGGCGAGGGTTCGCTCTACGCGCCTGCACATGCGGCCCTGGCTTTATTACAGGTAGAGGGGGATTCGTTTGAGGCGGCGTTTCATCTGCGCGCCTATCGCGCCACACTTGAGCGCCGCTACTTCGCTGAAGTCCTGAACACAAGAGAGATGTTTGTACACCGCCGCATCTCTTCCACCTTCCGTGAGATTCCAGGCGGTCAGATCCTCGGTCCCACCCGTGATTTCTCGTTCAGGCTCCTGAAGCCCACCTTGCTCAACGCGACTCTTGGATCTATTGAGAAGTTCATAGCCAATCTCCGCGACGAGGTTGACCCATCCAAGCTGCACGCCATCACCACCTACAAGAAGGTGATCGACATCTTTCTGCAGGAAGGCTGGATGAGCAAGCAAACTGGCTTCGACGAAGACCGGCGGGTCTTCGATGTAACGCGTGAGGCGATCAAGTTTCCCGTGCCGCGCTCCGGTACGCTGCAGATGTTGGCACGCGCTGAGACGGGTGCTTTGATGTGCATGGCCTACAGCACCATGCGCGGCTTCGGCGACTCTCACGCAACTGTGGGCGAACTGCGCGTGGGTGACGTGCCAGTGCGCATCGTAGACAAGCGCGGAAGGCGCCGTTATGCAGGCAGGATCAAAGTCACTGAAGCCGAGATGGTGGGCAGCGACGACCGCGGGCCAAAGAGCGCCGCACCTAAGCTTTCGATCGGTTACGGCCTATGCTTTGGCCAGAACGAAACCAAGGCGATCTGCATGGGAGTTGTTGAAAGCGCGCTCCGTGAGCCGAACCCGGACAACCCCGCCAATAACCAGGAGTTTGTCCTGTATCACACCGAGGTCATTGAGGCCTATGGATTCACAAATCATCTAAAGCTCCCGCACTATGTCACCTTCCAGGCCGATCTGGAGGGCTTCCGCAGAGTTGCCCGAATCGCCGAGGAAAAAGAAAGAGACGAAGTGGCCGCGATCGCGGGTGCGGAGGATAACGATGATTGAGAATATACGGTTTCAGGAGAGCTTCAACTACGCTTATATCGACGAGTTTACTAAGAAAGAGATTCGCCGCAAGACTCTGAAAGCAGTTTGCATCCCGGGTTATCAGGTTCCTTACTCCTCACCCGAGATGCCAATTTCACGCGGATGGGGAACTGGCGGGCTGCATCTCACACTATCTCTCGTCGGGCCCGAAGACGTGGTCAAGGTAATCGATCAAGGTAGTGACGCCAGCGTAAACGCCTGCAATCTACGCCTCTTTATCAAGGAGATGGCAAACTGCAACGTTACCTTCAACACGGCGGCCGCGACCGTTATTCAAACCCGTCATCGCATACCGGAAGAGATTCTGACAGAGAAGCAGATCCTCATTTTGCAGGTACCGCAGCCTGAGCCTCTCCGTGGCGTGGAAAGGCATGAAGCAAAAACGCGGACGATGCACGCTGAGGGCGACTACGCGAAGCTCTGGGTCACTCTCTATGAAGCGTACGTAAGGACAGGCGCGTTGCGCAGCGGGGCCGGACATCCGATCCTGGTGAACGGACGTTACGTTGCCACGCCATCCCCGATTCCGAGCTGGGATGTTCCCAATCTCAGCATGGCTCGTTGCCTGTATCTCTTCGGTGCGGGACGCGAAAAACGCATCCACTGCATTCCTCCCTTCACGCGCGTCGAACCACTGGAGTTCGAAGACATCCGCTTCAAGGTAGAAGAGTTTGTGGATGTCCATTGTTCAGTGTCGGGCAAGAACAAGGCATTTATGGATGAGGTTTACGCCGACGATTTCAGCCGGTCCTGGGTGATCAATGACAGCAACTTCCTGGACAAAGTGCGACAAGGTCCACGGCCTCCGCAAAGACTCTTCACCAACCCCGAATAGAAACGATGGCCGAGATGGATGACAACTGGCTGCTGCGTGTTCGAAATCTGACGAAGATCCACGGCGAGGCAACGCCTGGAGTGCTGGAACGTACCGGGCCGAGATTCGGCTCGAATATTTGTCCTCGCACGGGAGCAGTTGTCGCATGCAGCGACATTAGCTTCGATTTGTTTCCGGGTGAGGTGCTCGGCATCGTTGGAGAGAGCGGCTCCGGCAAAAGCAGCCTCGTGCAGATGCTCTATTTCGACCAGGAACCAACCTCCGGCGAAGTCAACTTCAAGGCCGTCGAAGACGGCGCAACCAATTTGTTCGATCTCTCCAACCAGAAGAAACGCTACATTCGGAATCACCTGATGGGCATGGTCTATCAGAATCCGCGCGACGGACTCAACTTCCGATTTTCTTCCGGCGGCAATATCGCCGAAAAACTGCTGATGGCGAGTGTCTTCAACGTCGCCAAGATTCGCGTTCGCGGCGCGTACCTCTTGAGCAAAACTGAGGTGCCGCTGAAGCGCATGGATGAGTCGCCAGCGCGCTTCAGCGGCGGAATGCAGCAGAGAGTGCAGATTGCCAAGGCAATCGCAAACGATCCGCCGTTGCTGTTACTCGATGAAATCACAAGCGGACTTGATGTTTCCGTGCAGGCCAAAGTCCTCGATCTAATCCGCGGACTGCAGCAGGATCTTGGTATCTCCATGATTGTCGTTTCGCACGATCTTGGAGTGATCCGGATGCTGACCGACCGCACCATGGTGCTGAAGAACGGCCATATCGTTGAGCATGGCCTCACCGACCAGATACTGCAAGATCCACAGCATGGATATACGCAGCTCCTGGTGAGTTCTCTGCTCTAACGAGATCCGTGCCTGCGGCGCATTAGAGGCAAAGAGGAATCGATGAAAAATTTATTGCAGATAGTGAATCTTGAAAAACGGTTCGAATTCCACATCCTCAATGGAAAGACAATCGACGCTCTGCATCGGGTTTCCCTGGAGGTCGGCGAGGGTGAGATTCTCGCTTTGACAGGAAAGTCTGGCTCCGGGAAGTCAACCATCATGAAGTGCGTGTATCGTACTTACCTGGCAAGCAGAGGACAGATCCTCTATCGAACGGCACAAGGCGAGATCGTTGATCTTGCAACGGCATTGGAGCACGCGGTGCTGCGGCTTCGCAAGACCGAGATGACCTATTGTTCGCAGTTTCTTCAAGCGATTCCGCGCGTCGCGGCGATTGATGTCGTAGCTTCCGCGCTGGTGCCGCGCGGGCGATCCATCGAAGAGGCCCGCCTTGCAGCCGGCGACTGCTTCGAACGGCTAAGTTTGCCCAAAGAGCTATGGGACAGCTATCCAGCTACATTCAGTGGAGGCGAACAGCAGCGCGTCAACATTGCTCGCGCGATGATCGCACAACCCCGCATCTTGCTTATCGATGAGCCGACAGCTTCGCTCGACCCAAAGACAAAGGAGGCAGTGATCGAGATGCTGCGCGAACTGCGCGAGACCGGTACCTCAATCATTCTCATCTCCCACGACGAACATACATTAGCCGCGCTGTCCGATCGCTCACTGCACCTTGAAAATGGACGTCTCAAGGATGCTGCTTATGCCTAGCGGGAGTTATGAAGTGTCTGCAACTCATACAAAATCACTGAAGGATGACCAGGGAGTTTAAAGAAGAGCCGTGACTGAAACAATTCTCACCAACGCCAGCATCGTTCGTCCCGATAAAGTCGAGAATGGATCGCTAGTCCTTGCAGACGGATGCATCGCCGATATCCTGCCACATCGCGTTGCCGATGGGATAGATCTCCATCGCGCGATTCTCATTCCGGGCATGATCGATATTCATACCGATTATCTGGAGCGCGAACTCAGTCCGCGTCCTGGAGCGAACATCCCAATCGAATTGGCAATGCACGTCATGGATATGCGCGCCCTCGGTTGCGGCCTCACCACCGTTTCCACCGCTGCGCGTATTTCGGAAGAGCGCGAAAACGAGACCGGCGCAGCGAACGTAGATGGATTGGCGCTGGCAAAGAGATTTGACGAGCTGATTCCTGACATGCGCGCTCGTCATCTTATTCATCTTCGGTGGAGTCCGAACTTCGAACCGGTTGAACCTGTCCTTGACCAACTGCTCGCACTCAAAAGCATCGCGAATCTGGTCTTTAACGACGATATGCCAGGCCAGCGCCAATTCCGCGATATCGAAGCTATGCTAAAACAGCACGCCAGCCTGCAGAAGACGTCCGTCGAAGAAGCGCGCCGGAGAATGCAGGAGCGCATCGAAAGAGTCGGCAAGATCAACAACCGAATGCAGGTCAAGGCGCATGTGCGAGGAAGAATCCCCCTGGGCAGTCATGACGATACTACTGTCGAGCACGTGATCGAAGCATTCGCATCGGGAGCCACTTTGAGCGAAATGCCGTGCTCGATTGAGGCCGCGCGCAAAGCCAAGGAATTAGGCATGATGGTCTGCATGGGGGCGCCAAATTATTATCGCGGCGGTTCCCACTGCGGCAATCTTTCCTGCCACGAAGCACTCGCGGAAAACCTGGTCGATATCCTTTGCAGCGATTATCATTTCCCGTCGATGCTGGCTTCCGCCGTACGCATGGCCGAAGCAGGCATGAAGCTTTCCGCGGCAATTAACCTGTTCACTCTGAATCCCGCGCGGCACCTTGGAATCGGCGACCGCACTGGCAGCATTGAAGTGGGCAAAGAAGCCGACCTGGTTGCCTTTCATCCACACAGAGGATTCGGGGATGTCTCCCGAGTCTGGGTTGGCGGCAAGGAACGCTATGCATCACTCAGGGAGCGGGATCTTGCCGACAATGCAACGTCAAAGCCGCTTCTTTATGAATCTGCCATGGCCTAAGGTGGATCGCCGTTTCAGGAGCCCTAACAAAGCTTCCGGCTCCTATTCTATCTGCATATTTTGCAATACAGGATGGGAAGTTCCAACTCAGATTTGTTCATCTCACTGTCCCCAATAGCGCCACCGCCATCCTGTTCAACGGCGTTGCAATCCCGTGCTTCTCTCCCAATCGCACAATCACCCCGTTCCGTGCGTCGATTTCCATTGGTCTTCCTGCCAGACGATCAGCGAGCATTGAATTGATGCGATCTTCCATGGCTTCCTGAAACTCTTCCACCACATGCTCAGCCACACTGTCATCCAGCTGCGCCCCCTCTGCCCGACCCACAGCCACGCATTCGCGCGCCATATCCAGCGCCACATGTGTTATCGCCTCATCGCGATACACGCCAAAAGGCTTCATCGTCAGAACCGACAGAGTTCCCGTGGAGTTCTCGCACAGCTTACGCCACATCGCTGTCTTAAAGTCTTCCGTCATCACAACTTCGCATTCGCTCCCTCGGAAGAGCGCAGCAAAGTCGTGCCCCAGGCTTCCCTCTTCTACGATAAGTCGCGCTCCTCCTCGTTGCCACATGGATCCATCGGCCTGCCGCTCGACTGAGATCTGTACAACCAATGGCACCAGTGATTGCTGCTGTACCCATGGAGCGAATCGTTGCCGATGCTCTACGCCGTTCTGCGCTACCGCAACCGGCGCTCCCTCTGCAGTAAGCCCGCGCAGCCACTGCGCTGCTCCCGCTGCGTCGTACGTTTTCGTCGCCACGATCACCCAATCCACCGGTCTGGCCTGCGCTGGGTCAGTTAGATTCTGCGCTGTTACGTGGACCTCACCCTTTGCCGTTTTCACTGTCAACTCTTCCAATGGCCGCCGCGTACAAAGCGTAATCTCATGCCGACCTGTTCCATCCAGGAGCGCCGCTATCACGCCGCCAATCGCGCCCACTCCGACGATTGCCACTCGCGCCATTCCCCTTCTCCTTCATTACTCATCGAATAAAAAAAGCACACGTGTTCCACGTTTGGCTCAGGTCACGATGCGTAAATCAATACCAAAGCAGCATGCCCGCGAAGAAACAAGAGAGGCACACCTATCCGGTCTGAAACCCGGACAGGAGCGCCTATCACCATTTGCTTTACATTACCTTAACCGGTTAAAGCTTCAAACTAGACTCCACTTACCCGATAACTTCGCTTTTTATCTCGACGCCCATCTCGCACAGCACCTGAGGGATTGCGGTCAATAGTGCCTCGATTTCGGTGATAGTGATTCTGCCAATCGAACCAATGCGGAAGCAGGACTCGTGCGATAGCTTGCCTGGGTAGATTGCGAAGCCGCGTGTCCAGAGCCTTTCGTAGAAATCGGCAAATCGGAAGGCGGGGCTTGAAGGATAGCGGAAGGACGTGATGATGAAACTCTGATCTTCCTCCGCGAGATAGATCTCAAAGCCAAGGGCCTTCATTCCCCGGCAAAGCGCAATATGATTTTGTCGATAGCGCTCTCCGCGTGCTCCCACACCGCCCTCTTCGTCTAGTTCATTCAAAGCCTGTTCAAAGGCGAGAATGCTCTGAATCGGGGGCGTAAATCGAAAATGGCCGTGGTTGGCTTCCATACTTGCCCATTGGTCGTAGAGATCGAGACTCAACGTGCGTGCATGTCCTTTTGCAGCATCCAGAGCGCGACGGTTGGCGATCACAAATCCAAACCCAGGGACGCCTTCAATGCATTTATTCGCCGACGAAATCAGGAAGTCGATATGCGAACCAGCCATATCGATGGGGATTGCTCCAAAACTGCTCATCGCATCGACAATGTAACTCGCGCCAGCAGCATGGACTACATGCCCTATTTGTTCTACCTGATTCAAAATGCCGCTGGTGGTTTCACAGTGCACCACTGCAACATGAGTGATTCCACTGGCGACTGCCAGATGTTCGGCGACAAGTTCGGGAGTAAATTTTCTGTTCTCTTCAACTTCAAGAACATCGAGCGCAATGCCGTGAACCCGCGCAGTCTGCGCAATGCGCCGTCCGTATGCGCCGTTCACAAGCACCAGCACTTTGCCGTCGCGCGGGATCACGGAAGAGATGACAGATTCGACCACATAGGTTCCGCTGCCCTGCATGAGCACGCACTCGAAGTCCTCGCGGGGATACGGTCCGAGGTCGAGGAGACGAGTACGAATGTTGAGGACAGTCGTTAGGAAATCGCGATCGAGAGACCCTAGATCGCGAAGCATAGCCCCCTTGACCGTAGAACTGGTGGTCAGGGGACCGGGCGTAAAGAGCAGCTTGCCGGGATTAATTGTTGCCACTTTCATTTTCCTCTTCATCGCCATCGCCGTAGTTGCCATCGCCGTAATTGATGGGTGGCTGGGGGATCATAGCAACGGGTTTACCTGGCGCGGTGTAGACTTTGTCTCCGCCCATGTAGGTTGCCTCAAGAACAATGTCCTTGATGGTGTCGGGATTAACCTTGCGCGGATCCTTTTCGAGCACAACGAAATCCGCGAGCTTCCCAGGAGTGATCGAGCCTTTGTCTTTCTCTTCGAAGGTGGTATAGGCTCCATCCAGAGTCCATACTTTGATAGCCTCATCCACGCTGATTTTCTGGTTGCCTCCCATGACATTGCCCTGCGAACTCTTACGCGTAACCATATCCTGAATCCTGAGTAACGGATACGCTGCCGAGATGGGTGAATCGGAGTGGCCGGCCACCGGAATTCCCATATCGATTGCAGTGCGATAGGCATGCATCATCGAAAGACGCTCTGGCCCGTAGGAGGCGAGTACATTTCCGTACTCCCAGAAGTAGGAATGAAACACCAGAATCACGCCGTCCTTTTTCGCGCGATCGAGCAGCGCCTGATTCATGACGCTCGCGTGTTCGATCCGCCAGCGGGCGTTGGGGCGAGGATTCTTTGCCTCGGCTCGCTCAATCGCGGTGAGGACCATGTCGATCTCGCGGTCGCCGTTGGAGTGAGTTGCAACCTGCCATCCCGCGTTCCACCACTTCAGATAGTCCGCGTCCAGTTGTTCCTGACTGCGTGCCGGTGGGATGCCGAAGTAGTCAGGACGGTCAGAGTATGCCTTGCTGAGCCACGCGGTGCGTCCACTCAACGAGTTACCCTGATAGGTCTTGAGCGCGGTGACACGAAGCCGATCGTCTCCAAAGCCGCGCTGTAATCCCGCTGCCTGAAGCTGATCGAAGTCATCCGCACTGAACATGAACCCAACGCGGACAGGATTGCCAAGATCACGCAGGTCCTGCATGGAGCGAAATGACGCGGGACCGCCTCCCGCAATGTCTACGCTGGTAATGCCCCTGGCAGCGTATTGTTTGAAGCAGTTCATGTACCCCTGCAGTTCTGTTTCGTGGGGCATTTCGCTGCTCAGCAGGCTGTGAGAAGTTCCCTTGGAAAGAAGCCTGCGTGCGCTTTCACGGACCACGCCGTTCGGGGTTCCATCGGGATCACGATCGAATGCTCCGCCTGGCGGATCGGCCGTCTCTTTGGTGATGCCCGCAGCCTGCAATACGAAGCTATTCACCACTGTAATATGACCGGAGCTGTGAGTCACCACAACGGGTTGTGTAGTCGAGACTTTATCAAGGTCGTGCTTGTTAGGATGACGGCCCAGTGTCTGGTCGTTGTATCCATATCCATTGATCATCTTGCCTGCAGGCGTGATGGCCGCCTTCTTCTTCAGCTCAGCCACAAACTCGTCGATCGTCTTGGCCTTGTCGGGACCCAGCCAGACGCGGTAATACACTGAGCTCTCGTCGAAGATCTGCTGCGGATGCACGTGGACGTCATTGAATCCAGGAGTTACCGTCATGCCTTTGAGGTCGACCACTTTGGTCGAGGTGGTCTTGAGCTTCAGCATTTCCGCGTTCGATCCGACTGCGGTAAAGCGGCCATTGTCGATGACGAAGGCTTGCGCGGCTGGACGATCCTTATCGACCGTGATTACGTTCGCATTGATATAGATCGTATCCGCGGCATACGCGACGTTCGCCATCAGAGCGAAAAATACGCAGAGTCTTTTAAGCATCTGTTTCTCCATGTGTAATTGAAGGCTGTGCTCCGGACACGCAGGAGCACAGCCTTGGGGTTAGAATGTCAGCCGCAGGCTCGCTTGTACGTTTCGTGGCGTGTTGGTCTGACTCAGAGTCGCCATCTGTCCAAAACTAGCAGATGTTACGCTTGTCGTCGGGCCGGCAAAGACTACATTGTTCAATGCATTGAATGCCTCGGCACGGAACGTCAATACATAGCCTTCGGTGATATGCGTGTTTTTTTCAACCATTGCGTCGAAATCCCATGACTTCGGGGCATCGATGTCCGCCAGATGGCGCGGCGCGTTGCCAAAGGTGTAATTGGGAGTTTGAGTGAAGGCGGCGGCGTTGAAATATTGACCGCCGAGCTTTATTTGCGACCCACCGAGCAGCTTATCCGAAACTCCAGTGACATCCGGACGGAAGCCGCCTCCGGAGTATGAATAGGAGTAGTTGGGAGAACTTACAGTGAGCGGCTCGCCGGTATCGAGGGTATAGATGCCGCTGACCTGCCAACCGCCAACAATTGGCGCCAGGAAACCCTGATTCAGGAATGGCTTGTTCTTGCCAAAGGGCAATTCGTAGCTTGTATTCCAACGAACTACGTGTGTCTCATTCTGGTCGGAACGAGATTTGTCGCACCTGGGGCAATAGACGTCCTGGAAGCCGGTATAAGTTCCGGCCACGCTGGTCATTTCGCCCACGTTGTCCAGAGCCTTGCTGAAGGTGTATGCGAAGACGAGCGAGAGTCCTTGCTTGCTGCGATGCTCTACCGTCAACTGCCCTGCGTTGTAGGTGGAGTGCCCTACACCTGAATTGATCTGCTCAAGACCCGTGAATTGCGGAAATGGACGGAGCAATTGCTCGTATGTAACCGTCGACTTGCTAAGCATAGAGGTAGGATCTGTGATCACGCCGTAAAAGGGGTTGGCGACAGTAGTCCGCAGCTTCGAGCCAAGCCCCAGATCGGCGTCGGGAATCTGATCCAGATACAGCGGCTGCATCAGATGCACGCCTTCGCTTCCGGCGTATGCAGCGGTGACCACAAAATTAGCTGGCAGAGAGCGCTGGATGTCGAAGGAGTAGTTGACCTGGTAAGGAACATTCTGTTTTCGACCGGGACCTGCGATGCTCTGGCCCAGATCGATGCCGAGACCGGCGGCATTTCCATAGGGCTCTGGAAGGCCAGAAGGGAATGGATTGCTGAGACTATAGCCGGATAGCGGTTGCTCCCCATTGGGTGCCGCATCGATAGAGGTGCTGGTGCGAATCGCTCCAGCCGCGTTGGGGTACTGCTGCCAGGCTGCAGCCGGATGATGGAAGACGCCAAAGCCGGAATGGACGATGGTTTTTTCATTCAGTTGATAGGCAAGGCCCAGGCGTGGATCGAAGTGCAATTTCTCCGACACCTGCAACTGTCTGCTGGTTCCATTCAGACCAGGAATACCGACGCCGCCAACAAGATTCGGAATCGATGGGACTTGCGCCGCAATGGGCGATGGAGCCGTTGTGTTGACGTAATTGAGTAGGTTGTTTTCTTCTACATCTCCGGCCTCGTAGCTATATCTCAGGCCATAAGTCGCGGTGAGCTTTGGAGTGACTTTGTACGTATCCTGAATATAAGCGCCGTAGTAGTAATGGACCGATTTGGTTTCCGGTTCATATCCCGAGGTGACGGTAGCGAGCCCGAGCAGCAATTCAGCCATGCCTGATCCAGAGTCTGCCATCGGCGATGGGGAAGTGGTATTGGGACCATTCGTAAAATTGGTTCCTGCGTTGATGGACATCTGCTCCGGGTCCCAAAGCTGTGTTGGATAGCGCCTGAGGTCGATCCCAAATTTGAGAATGTGCTTTCCCTTCTCCCAGGTGCTGTCGGCTGCGTACTGGTAGACAGACGAATAGTTTCTTTCGTAAGGATAATAGTTGCCCAGAGTGCTTTCGCTGCCAGTCGCTGTAGCCCCGGCGATTGAGATCTGAGGAGTCATATTTGCGGTGATGCCCGGTGCAGCGGATGCATTGATGCCAAGAGACCCTGGGCTCTTCAGCACGGACTCATTTCGATTCGATTCGCTATGCGCCCACGACAAGTGATGCTCGAAGATCAGATTTGGCTTGATAACCCAGGTGTGATCTACATCAATATTCTTTCCTGGGATTCGGTCGTTGGCATCCTCCGGCGACAAGCCGTTTCCAAAGTAGTCGGAATAGTTGATTCGATTCGTGAAGTCGGTATAGTGCCCGAAGATGCTATGCCGGTCGTTGAATTGATGATCGATCCTGGTGTCGTAACTATTGTTGTCATCGGTTGATGGAGCGTTGGAGTAGAAATTATCAATATTGCTTTGGCCCTGTCCATGCTGGTTTGGCATTGGATACAGCGCAAGCATTGCAAGACCCAGCGGGTTCGGATTGGGAATCTTATTGCCTGCAAACGGAGTACGCGTGTAATTGGAACCGGCTGCGTTTGGGGTCGTGCTCGCCGGATTGTAAATAACGATCAGGTTGCCTTTTGCGTCAAAAGTCTGCGAAAAGTCTCCGGTCCTTTCCAGAGCCGTGGGTACAGTTCCGGTAAACGAACCTGCGCTCGTATCGCGAAGTCCGTCCCATGAAAAGAAGAAGAATGTCTTGCTATGGCCGTTGTACGCCTTCGGGAGAACAACCGGCCCACCGAGCCTGAAGCCGAACTGATTCCTGCCAAATGAACCTTTGGGCAAGCCTGCCAGATTGGCGTTGAAGCCGTTCGCGTCGAGCGCCTGATTACGAAAATACTCCCAGGTTGAGCCATGTAGAGCGTTCGTGCCCGAGCGCAATGCATACGAGACAATGCCGCCGCTGGTCCGGCCAAACTCCGGACTATATGCGTCTGTGTAAACGCGATACTCCTGCACAGAATCGACTCCAGGCACGCCTGCGTCCTGGTTATAGTACGCCGTCGTGTTCGTGGCCCCATCGATCAGGACATCCGTCGTTGCACCCTTTGCGCCATTGATACGATATGTATTCGTTCGGCTCTCGCTTGTGGAGTTCGTACCAGAGAGACCATCGTCGCCCTTGGTGACGCCGGCGGCATCATTAATCATTTGCAGCGGGTTTCGGATGTTGAGCGGAATGCTCTCGACGAAGGTGGGTTCGATCATGAGGCTGCGATCCGCACGATCCAGATTCAGTTCCGCTGGAGTGTCGGTCACTTCAACGGATTGCCGAACCGCGCCCATCTTCATCGTGAGCGTCACCACCTTGGACTGATTCACCTCGAGCGTGATTCCCGTAATAACGGTGGGGCCAAACCCATTAGCCTCAGCCTTGATCTCATAGCTGCCAGGCGCAACAGGAGGCAGAATGAAGTCACCGTTCGCGTCACTTCTGGTCTCGACTTTGACCTGGGTGTTGACGTTGATCAGTGTCACTGCCGAGCCTTTTATACCTGCATGCTGAGGATCAACCACGTTGCCCGTGACGCTCGCATTCTGTGCATAGAGAGGAAGACCTAAGAATATTGTTGCGAAGAGAATTAGAAGTCGATTTATAGTTCGCATCGCCAGCTCCATTCAAGAGTGTGTAGAAATCAAGTTCTGCAGAGCGTTTGAAGATGCGCAGTTCCAGTTCGCCCGGATTGCCGCTCTACTTGATGCGATACTAGCCAGCAGTTGGCCGCAGAATATGAATGGGCAATAAAAGACGGGACGCTTAACGGTAATGAACGTTGGCGGTTTGGGGGTCAAACAGTCGCCAGGTGCTTTGGAGCCAGCGTTTCGTTGAATCATTTCTGTTGGATATAAACAATCAGGAAAGGATTATTTGCAACGCAGGTGAATCGATGCAAGCCGCCAGGCCCTTCGACGGCTTGTCTCCACATACTGCTCACACCACCTGCTGCAGCACCTTGTCTTCCAACTCGAGCGCACTATGACTGGAGGGCTTGAGATTCCACATCGGCATCAATGCGACACCGGCAACCAATGCAGCACCGGCAAGCACAAAGAAGAGGTGGTCCCATCCGTAGTGTTCACTTATATAGACCACCACGTATGGTGAAAAGACAGCACCCAGGTGGCCGATGCCATCCACAAGCCCGGCAGCGGTTGCCGCACCCTGGGCTGAGCCAATGTCCTGAGCGCCTGCACCGGAAAGTAACGTGTCAGGACCGTACGAGAAAATGCCAGCCAAAGAGATGGCCAGCGCTGTGCCCCAGAGTCCATAACGGCTCATGGCAGGCTCAGCCAGCAGGATGATGCAGAATCCCGCCAGCATGATCGCCGATACAGGCGCTCGCCGGGATTGAATCATGCGATCCGAGATGTATCCCGCCAGCAGTGCGCCGAGAATGCCGATCAGTTCATACAGGGACGACACGTATCCAGATGTCCGTAGATCGTACTTCAGGCCCTTAACCATATAAAGCGGTAGCCAGAACATCAGCGCATAACGGCAAAGGGTCAGAAAAAAGTACGAGAGACTCATGAGCCACAAGGATGGCTTGCACAGCAGCGTAGCGAGAATACTCCAGCTTGAGCGCACCTTGCTCACTTCCGCCAGCTCAACCTGCATACCCGGTGGCAGATCCGCCTGCTCCGGTGTCTCCTTGGCGCCAATCAGAAACACTCCCGTAATCGCCGCCAGCAAGAGAGCCGGAAACAAGAATCCCCTGCGCCATCCCAGTTCTGGCAGTAGCCATGGCTGCAGGATCGCCCACGTTGCGAAGGTAGTCGCCAGAAAGCCGCCCAGGACAAAGTTTGTGCCCCACCACGCCATCACGATGCCGCGATTCACCCCGTTGAACCAAATGGCCATTGTCTTCACCAGCCCCGACCAGCCTGTCGACTGACCTGCGCCATTCAGACAAGCAAGGATCAGCAACCATATCAAGGAGGCATGCATACTCATCAGGAGATTGCAGGCCACGACCAATAACAGCCCAGCGCCGACAACGCGCTTCGCTCCGATGCGGTCCGAGAGTGGTCCCCAGACAAACTGGCCCACGGCATACAACAGGCTATAGCCAAAGACAATATTGGCCAGGTCGATTCCATTAAGTCCTGAGACGTTATGCAGCAGTGGCAGCACGACACTCAGGTTCTTCCGGCAGAGATAAAAGCCAGCATACGTGATCCAAGTGATTGCGAAAATCCGGCGTTGACCGGAGGATAATCTCATCGAAGCTCCAAACCTTGCCCGTTGTAAATCGCGCCAGCAGACGACCGCTCGTCCTCATCGACGCGCTGCATTTCGAATTCAAGGTTTGCGCCTGCCGTGCGAAACATATCGTTTCTAACCATTGCAATCTCTTTGCAGGTTCCGAAACGTTCAGCAGGTTAAGCAACTCAGAAACACCCGTTAAGCGAACGGTTTGGCCAATCTGCCATCAGAATGCAACCATCCTGTAACACACAGCCGCTAGACTAAGTTTCAAGAATTTGGGTTCCTGGAACACACGTGCAGAGCGAAGAGATCCAGCCATGCGAACTTGGTCGATACATCTCCGAATTGCAAGCTGTCGTCGTAGCAATCTGCGACAGCCCGTCCTTTCGTGCCAGCCCCAAAAGCTGCCAGTTTCTGCGCCACATTGTTGATCGCACGCTCCAGGGCAATGTCGACGAATTGAAGGAACGCCTGATAGGGTTCGCCTTACTGGGCCGGGATGCCTCGTACGACACTGGCTCCGATGCTGGCGTGCGTGTCCGCGCGAACGATGTGCGCAAGCGCCTCGCTGCCTACTACGCAGTGAGCTGCAACGATTTTGAATTCACCGTGGACATACCGGCTGGCTCTTACGTACCGCGCTTCTACATGCCTCGTTCGTTTCAGCATGTCAACCCTGTACCGGAATTTGTTGCAAGTGCCGAGTCGGCTCTAGTTGAGGCCGTGCCTGAACCGCCACCAGCGGCAAAAATCTCTTTGCATCTGTTAGCCTGTCCGACCCTCGTCGCTCTTTTTCTTTGTATTATCTGCATGCGTTGGCAGCTTGCTCAGGAACATCCGTTCGCGAGCTTTTGGAACTCTGTATTTCAGGATCATCACGCATTGCTTTATGTGCCTCTCTCACGGCCTGGAGAGCCGCAGGAAGTTGCCCCATTTGACAGGCTTGAGGACATCGGACCGTTATTCAGCCTGGCCGGCCAATTCCATACCGGGATAACTCCTGTCCGCTCTCTCACGTCCCGGCTTGGACCAAATGATGTGATGATCTTCATCGGCACCATCACGTCGTCTAGTGCGTCCTCGTCCAGCGGCTCTTCCTCCGTCCCAACTGCCCAGGATCACGCTTTCCATTCCGAGGACAACAGACTATTCATTGACACATCACCTTCCGGCTCACAGATCGTCGACCGCAGTGCCGGATATGCTCGCATCAACACCGATGGCCCAGCCGCGTTGCTCACTATCGTGAATGGCCCCGAGCGATCAATTCATATCGATGGCACAGACAACGCAGCAATCGACGCTCTTATCATGACACTGTGTAATCCGAACGCCTTTCCTGAAGAACTAGCCGGGAGCTTCCAGGATGGAACTGTGACACAGATCGTCTTCCCCATTGCCCCTCACGCTCAGTCCCTGGTCTTTCATGAAGCGTTGCCCATGACCCAGACAGCCATGAATGGATCCAGTGAAAACAGTAACTAGATCTTTGGCGGCTGCTCGGAATCAAGTCTTCCTTTCGGCCTGGGTTCTCTACGCTGGCTACTACATCTGCCGCAAGGACATGAACCCGACCACTGGTCCCGGAATCTCGCATCTCGCCGGGAGCCTAGTCTGCTTCGGAGCGGCCTACGCAATCGGTCAGCTTGTCGGCGGCATGCTGGCAGATGGGTGGGGAACACGGCGAACCGCTTTGACGGGTGCTGGCATCTCGATACTGTGTACCGCACTTCAGGCCTTTCATTCCCTGCCCTTCGTGGAATTGCTGCTGTTGCTCGGCAATGGTCTCGGCCAGGGACTTGGTTGGCCATCCATGATTCGTCTCATCGGCGAATGGTTCAGACGCGGCGAACGGGACCGGGTACTGGGTTGGTGGAGTACCAGCTACATTCTCGGCGGCGTGCTTGCGACTTCATTGACCGCATGGCTGCTTGTTCACACACGCATTGTCGTGCTCAGCGGCTTTCAACCCGCGTACCTCGTCTCCTCATCCGTCTTGCTGCTCGCGGCACTTTTTTTCTATTTCGGAACCGACCATCTACCGCATCCAGTTCATTCGCATCGCGCCCAATTCACCTCCGCTCTCTCTCCTTCCAATCTCCCGCGAACGCAACGCGGTGCGTGGGTCGCAATCCTGACAAACCGCCGAATTCAAGTCATCTCTCTGGTGTACTTCTTTCTCAAGATGACCCGTTACACGCTTCTCTTCTGGTTGCCCCTTTACCTCACATCGAGCCTGGGATATAGCCAGCATTCCGCCGAGCAATTTGCCTCCTACTTTGAACTTCTGGGCTTTCTCGGCCCCCTTGCCGCCGCCTATGCGATAGATCGCTGGTTCGGAGAACGGCGCATGGTTCTTGCCTCCGGCATGCTCTTCGCACTCGCCTTTACCTGCCTTCTTCATCCTTTGCTTGCCGGCAGCGGATGGTTTGGCACAGCTATTTCCATTTCATTCACTGGAATTCTGATCTATGGCGTCGATCTCCTTACGTCCGCCATGGCCGTACTAGACGCCGTCCCCGACGAGTTGCACGGGCGCGCCGCCGGCTTCGTCAATGGCATTGGTTCTATTGGTCAGACGCTTTCTCCATTCCTTGTCACGGTCTTTGCGTTGCACTTTGGATGGACAAAACTCTTCGATCTCTTTGTTTTCTTCGCTCTCTTTGCCGGTGGAGTCAGCGTCTTCGGCACACATCTCCAAACCGATCAGTCGATCGAACTAACCGTTCAATGATTGAATCCCTGTATTTTCAAACGTAGACTCCAACCATGAACGCAATGACAAGCAGTCGAATCCTCTGCGCCTCCTCTGCACAAGCGGGCCGCGCATGAAAAAACCTCTTCAAATTCGCGCCATCATGCTGGACTGGGCAGGCACCACAGTCGATCACGGATCGTTGGCGCCTGTACTGGCACTTCAGACCCTCTTCGAACAACACGGAATCACCTTGTCCACCGAAGACGCACGCCGCGATATGGGCCTGCTTAAGCGTGATCACATTCAGGCCATTCTTGCATTGCCCAATATCCGCGCCGAGTGGAGTGCAATCACCGGCCGGGAACCTGGCGAGACTGAAGTTCTCTCTCTTTTTGAAGAATTCGGTCCGTTGCAAATGAAAATCATCACTCAGCACTCGCAACTAATCCCCGGTGTCACCACGGTTGTAAAAGAGTGGCAGGAGCAAGGCATCCGCATTGGCAGCAGCACCGGCTACACCCGGGACATGCTCGCTCCGGTATTGGCCCAGGCCGCCCGGTACGGCTACCAGCCAGACGCCTCCGTATGCCCCGATGAAGTTGGCGCAGGACGCCCGGCGCCATGGATGCTGATGAAGAATGCGCAGCTTCTGGACGTCTATCCTCCAGCGGCATGCGTAAAGATCGGTGACACGGTCGTAGATATCGAAGAAGGCAAGAACGCCGGCATGTGGACCATTGGACTAACGAGAACCGGGAATTTGATCGGTCTCGATCAGAAGCAATGGGAACTGCTACCGCAGGCAGCTAAGCAAGAGCAACTGAAACGCGCCGAGACCATCCTGCTCGAAGCAGGTGCTGACTTTGTTGCCGAGGATCTTGCTTCCTGCAATCAGGCCCTATCCATAATCGAGAAGGATTTCGGTAATAGCAGGTAGTTCAAAACATTATCTAAATATCGCAACAGGCAATCCTTGAGGCTTCAAATTGTTTGATTGGAGCCTCGGGCTCCAGCCTGGACCGAGAGAATGCACAGTGATCGGCCAATCACCAACAGTGGACTGCAGTCCTTCTATGAGTAGTCATAGACTTACTCGATAAATTTGGAGCCGACGACCGGAGTTGAACCGGTGACCTACTGATTACGAATCAGTTGCTCTACCAACTGAGCTACGTCGGCACTCCCCAGTGCAATTTTACAGAGCGCGTAGGCGCGCGTAAAGGGAACGAGACTTGAATCGCATCCGTACCGCGTTAAAAACGGAAAGAGCCGCCCAAAATCAGGCGGCTCTTTCCTCAGGGAGAATAGTTCCAACGGAGGCAAGGCCATCAGAACTTTCTGGCTGCATAGTAGGTGTGGGTGACGGCGGTGTCAAGGCAAAATCCGCCTTGAAATAAGTACTTGTATATCATTTACTTACAATTAGCCATTTCACCGGAGCCGGGGCAATTTCTTCCCCTTGTATTCGCCTTTTACTTTCTGTATTCTGCCCGGTTAGCGCCTGCTTTGCCCGGGTTTCGTACTAGTTTTCCACAGGAATCCCGGGCAGTTACGGTCAGCCATCTCACTCACTCAGGTCGATTCGAATGAACTCTTCGTCGTAAACAGACGAAATGGGCTTGCCGCGCAGGTAACGGTAAAGCGCGCGACCGCCTCCCAGGAAGATCGCCAGCAGGACCGCAGCGACGAACATGACAACAACCAGGGTGATGATGGCGACGAGCAGTTGTGCGGTCTTCTGAATCTCGTTGTTCGGCTGGCCGGGGATGGCAGACATATCCGCTTCGTAGTGAACGCTGGTGAGCAGTTTGTGGGCTTCGTCGCTTATTGCGTCTCCGCTCACAACTGTGACCAGCGGACCGGTCCGGCGAACCTCGATCGCGGCAGGGTTTGAGTCCTGCAACGGCTTGGTAAAGGGGTGCTGCGGCGTATTCCCAGCTTTGAGATACGCGGCAATTCCCTGCTCCTGTGCAGCAGCCATCTGGGGCGTCGGGTAATCGATGATGGTCAGGGTAGCCGGTCCGGAGCGTAGCGCATACGTGGCTGTCGCGGTTTCGGCGCCACGATTAAATCCGACGAGTTCGGGTGGAAGCACGCCGCCGGAGCCTGCATAGCCCGCCGGCCCGAGTGCGTAGTGCGTTGTCTGGCCGTCCATGTCCTTTTGCGGTAAGCTCGCCAGAATCGGCGGCGCCAGAGACTTGTTGCCCGCAGGAATAGGAATCGTTGAGGCCAGATCCCGCAGCTCAGAGCCGGACATGGCGGAGATGCGTGAGAACTGCGAGTCGATGACGACGTTGCCGAGCCAGAAGAGGACTCGGTTGTGGTCCGAGGCCGCTCCGGTGCCGATCTCTTCTCTGGGCCATCCGGATTGGCGGTAATAGGAGTACGCGCCGTAAGCCCCGCTGGCGTCTGTGAAACGGAGAGCTCTGATCTTGAGCGTGTCGCTGTCGCGCGTGTAGTTGCGCATTAGAGCGTCGGTAAAGCCGTATTCCTTGAGCGCGGCGGCATTTGCGCTATCAGCCTGGGCAGGGTCAGTTACTGGCTTCGGGATCGCCTGGGTTACGGAGACGGAATCCCAGCCTGAAAACGAAGCCGGCAGAAGCAGAGCGTCTGGCCTGGACACGGACTTTGACACAGCCTTTTCCGGAGTCTTGGCGGCTTCTTTGCTGTCAGCTTTGGCCGCGGGCCTGGGTGGCCGCGCGATGCTGGTGGGCATTTGGGCAAAGGCGACAGCGCCCGGAAATATCAAGGCGAGGGAAAGCAGAGCGGGAATAGCGTATTTGCGCATACTTCTGCCTTTCAGCCTATACCGCGCGGGGGAAGAGTGTCAGTTACAAGCGCGAGCACCTGGCGACCCTGATATCGGTGCACCTGATTACCGCACCTGATTACTTAGACACCGCGTACCGGCTTTGCGACAGTCAGTTCAGAGGACTCCACTTGTGGACCCTGGCTGCGCCGAACAGGGTCTAGATGGGGTAAGGGTTGCAACCGTCCTGCCCGCACCAGTTGTACTGCTTCTCTGCTGGTTTGTGTGATTCGCTGGTCTCGAATTGCCAGTGGGCGGGCGTGGTGTTGCTGAACCAGTCGACCGGATAACCAGTGATTTTTCCCGCGGCGGCGATGGCGAAGGCTTCCGCGATATCCGCCTTTTGCTGCGCACCTATGGCATCCGGGCTGGGAGAGAGGAACAGTGCGGAGCCGCTACGCGCGATCAGGTCAAGCCACTGACGGTTGAGTTCCCAGGGGATGTCCTTCGTGATGCCGACGCAATCGGCATCGATAGTGAAGAATGCGCCGTTCTGCGGCAGCCGATAAGCAAGCGTGTTGACGCCCATGCGGCGCGTGCGCTCCCAGTGCTGGCCGCTGGTATCGTCGCCCGTGCGCTGGAGCTCAAAAAGACCGGCGGCGAGATGGCCGACAGTGTTGCAGCCGAGGAGGATCGTCTCCGGGCCAGCTGCGGCGCGAATCGACTGATACAGGCTCAGAACGATTTCCGCATTGGTACGGCTGCGGTCGTGGAATGCCCAGCCAGGTCGAGTGGGTTGCGGGCCCATCTGAGATCCCCATTGGCCAAAGAGATCGAAGGTCGAGTAATCGTGCTTGACCAGCTCGTACTTCCATCCGACGGCCTGCGTGACCTTGGCCATCATTTCCGCGAGCGCTTCAGGATTGGTCGGATCATAGGCTGGGTCCTTGTCTGAATTGCTTGATGAATGAAAACGGTTTTCGGGCAGGAGCAATTCGGGCTTTGCGCTCTTGGGAGCCAGCGTAGGCCGTATCCAGATACCGGGGCGAGCGTCGATATGGCGAATCTTTGCTGCGAGGCCGGGCATGTCCGGAAATTTCGCATTGGAGACAATGATGTCGGAACCGCCGCCACTGCCGGCCCATCCTCCGTCAACCACCGAAAACGGCCGCGAACCGCCTTTTGGAGCGAGGGAGACGACTAGCTCGGTATCACGCAGGATGCCTTCAGCCGAGTTCTTGCCGTAAGCGTAGTACCAGTCGTTGGTGCCGTAGATTGGTCCTGACGGAAGCTTGGGCTCAGGACACATCTTGCGGCAGAGCGCGGAAAGCGAGTCCTGAGCCTCTTCGCCGGCCCGGCCCCGGTTGGCAACAATCGTGACTGCATGGAGATCCCTTGAACCTAGCAGGACACCACTACCGCCGTTGCTGAGGTCGAGCCAGAGCGAAACGCCCTCGGCGTCCACTTGCCAGAAACAGAAGGCGCCAGCGCCGGTCTTCACGCCATAGCCGTGGGTGACTCCGTTGTTGTGGGTCGCAAAATACCAGGGAAGCGGGCGCTCGGGGACGATGCCGCGCCAGGCCAGGTCACCGTAGCTGCGCTCCCACGCATCGCCGAGAACCAGCACGTTGGCGGGGACCCTCGCACTCCATCGGAGGTGAATGCGGGTCAACGGGACGCCCGGTGCTGAAACTCTGATATTGAGTGTTTCTGAGGCCAGTTCGGTGCCGAGTTCCAGATCGCGGCCACGACCCGAGCCGCGCCAGCCCCCAGCTTCGCCCGAGAGTTGAATGCGCTCCAGCGAATTCTCAACATAGGCTGCGGCACTGTCCGGATAGCGATGGAGATCGAGGAAACCGTCTTCCCTGCCCACGCTCTGCGCGCTGGCCACGGAAAGACCCATCGGGCTGACGGCTGCTGCGATAGCTGCTGTTGAGCTGCTGAGGAATCTTCGTCGGTTAAGTTGTTTCACTGAACATCTCCGCAATCTGCAGTTTCCGGCACCGAAGGGAGGCTATCACAGGCGAACCCATCTTGAAAGCGTTTTCACATTCCGGCCAGATTAGCGACTGCGCATTCCGGAACACCATGCCGCCTCGGGTCAAGGACTATCATTTTAGGGAGGAGATAAAACGATGGCGACTGCCAAACTACTGATGATTGTTGGGGATTTTGTTGAAGATTACGAAGTAATGGTGCCTTTTCAGGCACTGCAAATGGTGGGACATACAGTACATGCGGTGTGCCCGAACAAGAAATCGGGGCAGTCGGTGCGCACTGCGATTCATGATTTCGAAGGAGACCAGACCTACTCTGAGAAGCCCGGGCACAACTTCGTGCTGAACGCCACTTTCGCCGATGTGAAGGCCGAGGATTACGACGGCCTGGTGATTCCAGGCGGACGCGCGCCTGAGTATCTGCGGCTCAACGAAAAGGTGCTGGAGATCGTCCGTTACTTCTCCAAAGCGGATAAGCCGATCGCAGCGATCTGCCATGCTGCGCAGATTCTTGCGGCGGCGGGAGTGGTGAAGGGAAAAGAAGTGAGCTGCTATCCGGCCTGTTCGCCCGAGGTGATTCTCGCCGGTGGTCGTTACGCTGCGATTGAGGTGAGTGACGCGGTGGCGGATGGGAAGCTGGTGACAGCGCCCGCGTGGCCTGCCCATCCTGCCTGGCTGGCCAAGTTCCAGACGGTGCTCGTAAACCATCTGACGGCGAATCTGGTTCAGGTCTAACTACCAGACCGCTGGCTTACGCCTGAATAACGCCGAGGCAGCCATTCAGGCGCAAGCTGCGTCCTATCGGAGAGCCTTGACGAATGGGTGACGGGGATCGGGGGCTGAACAATGGCAAATACGGAGGACGGCGCAACTGGAAACAGGGAACAATCTGAGAAAGTCGCACCGTCGCAGCCCAAGCGCCGCTTATCCCGCTTAGCCAGATGGCTGCTCTGGATCGGGGCTGCGCTGTTGATCCTCGGCGCAGCTGTGGCGGGAACGGTCGCATTTCTTTTCCATCGCGCTGAGCCGATACTGCGGGCCAGGCTGATTGACACACTGGAGCAACGGTTTCATGCGAAGGTGGATCTGGGCGACTTGCGCGTCTCGATTCTGGATGGATTCTGGGTGGAGGGCCACGAACTGCGGATCTGGCTGCCGGCCGAAGCCGTTGCAACCGAAGATGCGTCAGCAGGTCAAACGGAACAAGCGCCCTGGCGCACTGAACCGTGGATCGTGGTGAAGGAGCTGCGTTTTCATGCTTCGTGGCACATGAGGCCGGGTAAGCCGATTGAAATCTCCGGAGTGCATGTGGAGGGTGTGCGGGTCTTGCTTCCTCCGAAGCAGGATCGGCCACATCTGGGCCAGTCTCAATCAACCCCCGAAGCCCCGGCGACCGGAAGTGCGGGAACACCCCAATCGAACGCCGTGCAGCCGCCGAGTTCGGGGACGAGCCTCATTCCGATGCCGCGAGTTATCGTGCGAAAGATCGAATGCCAGGACGCGACACTGGTCATTGAGAGGAATCCGGAGCCGGGAAAGCCGCCAAAGGTTCCACTGGAGTTCGATTTCGCTCACATGACGCTTATTCCCGATGAGCAGAGCGGCAGGATCGCGTTCACGGTGGATATGACCAATCCCAAACCGGTGGGAACGATCCGTTCCACGGGCTACGCCGGGCCGTGGACTCCGAGCGATCCCGGAGAATTGCCCGTCGAGGGCGACTACCACTTCGACCACGCCGACCTGAGCACGATCAAGGGCATTGCCGGCATTCTCTCCTCGACCGGCCACTACACCGGAACACTGCGAAAGATCGAGGCGGACGGGCAGACAGAGACGCCTGATTTTCGACTCGAACGGGTGGCCAAAGAGACAGGTGTGCCGCTGACCACGCACTTTCATGCAATCGTGGACGGCACGAACGGCGACACATGGCTGCAACCGGTAGAGGCGACACTGGGCCACACCCACTTTGTAGCGCGAGGACAGGTAGTTCGGGCAACTGGAGCAGGTCGTGATGTACTTTCTAGCGGCCACGGGCACGACATCCGACTGCAAGTTACGGTCGACCGTGGACGGATTGAAGATATCCTGCATATTTCCGAAGATGCTCAGACAGTATTTATGACGGGAGGTCTGACTCTTGAAACAAGCTTTCATCTCCCACCCAATCCGCCTTCCGGGGATGTAACCATCTGGGATCGATTGAGGATGGACGGCGAATTTCACTTGTCTCAGGCGCGATTCAACAACGACAAAATGCAAGGGCGGATCGAACAGCTCAGCCTTCGGGGCCAGGGTAAGCCGCACGAGGTGAAAACAACCGATCCCACAAGCGTGTTATCCGATATGCACGGCCATTTCAAGCTCGCGGATGGCACGCTGCAACTGCCGGACCTCGAATACCAGGTGCCAGGGGCAAAGATACTCGCCCACGGCGCCTATGGATTGCAGGGTGGAACACTGAGCTTTGAAGGCGATGCGCGAATGGATGCAACCCTTTCCGAGATGGTCGGCGGATGGAAGGGTTTTCTGCTAAAACCTGCCGACCGATATCTCAAGAAAAATGGCGCTGGGACCGACGTGCCGATTCACGTCTCCGGCACTCGCAAGGACCCCGAGTTCGGGGTCGAGTTCAATCGTCTGGGGAAAAGGGACGATACTGCACAGCCCTGACGACCGGGGCAATATCCTTGAACTGAGACGGCAGATCGCGCTAAACCTCTAGATAAATCGATACCACGGTAGTCCATCTTGAAAATGCGTGAAACCCATTCAATTGGCTTGGGATAGGTGCGATCTTATTGCCGCATAAATGCGTGTACAAATTGCGCACCAATGCATTAGTTTGACGAAGTCACACCGCTGCCGGAAGACCGAGCCGCGGGCGATAACCGGAGGTAACACCGAATGAATCGCAAGAACCTCAACGCGTTCCTCGCGGCCGGGCTCTCCTCAGCCATGTCCCTTGGAATCGCGGCGCCGCCGGGGACGGGCCAGACGCCTGATTCCAAGCCTTCCGCTGTTCACCATTCTTCCGCCGGCAGTTTGGAAAACTGGTGGAAAAACGCTGTGATTTACGAGATCTACCCGCGCAGCTTTCAGGACTCGAATGGAGATGGGATCGGAGATCTGAACGGGATCACCGCGCA
This sequence comes from Acidicapsa acidisoli, assembly GCF_025685625.1. NCBI lineage: Bacteria > Pseudomonadati > Acidobacteriota > Terriglobia > Terriglobales > Acidobacteriaceae > Acidicapsa > Acidicapsa acidisoli. The sequence continues at coordinate 1,789,078 of NZ_JAGSYI010000001.1, read as the reverse complement.
CCTCGATTACCTGCAAAAACTCGGCGTCGACGCGATCTGGATCACGCCCTGCTATCCCTCGCCGCAGGTTGACTTTGGCTATGACATCTCCGATTACGAGGCGATCGACCCGCAGTATGGCACGATGGCAGACTTCGACCGGTTGGTAGCTGAAGCGAAGAAGCATAACATCCGCGTCGTGATGGACATGGTGATGAATCACTCCTCCGACAAGCACAAGTGGTTCCTCGAATCGCGCAGTTCCCGGGATAATCCAAAGCGCAACTGGTACGTGTGGAGGGATGGCAAAGGAGAAACAGCCACCGACAAAGGCCAGCCGCCGAACAACTGGCAGTCCGATTTTGGCCACTCTGCCTGGGAATGGGATGAGAAGACGCGGCAATACTACTATCACAAGTTCTACATCCAACAACCGGACTTCAACTGGAATAACCCAGCGGTCGAAAAGGCCTTCGACGACATCTTGAATTTCTGGATGAAGAAGGGCGTCGCCGGATTCCGCTTCGACGCGATCACGACACTGTTTGAAGACCCGCAATGGCGCGACGACAAGGAGTTGAAGGACAAGGAGGGCAAGACCTACCTGAATGCCTATGGCGATGTGGCTCTTGATGATGCCATGACCAATAATCTGCCCCAGGTTTATGACGTGTTGCAGCATGTTCGCAAGGTGGAAGACAGCGTGAATCCAAATACTTTCCCGGGCCGGCGGGTGATGATTGGCGAAACGTATGTGCCAACCGTCAAAGATCTGCTGAACATGTACGGAACCAAGGAAAAACCTGAGTTTGAGCTGCCGATGGATACGCAGCTAGGATTCATCAATAAGCTGAACGTGGCAACCTTCCGTAGCAAGCTGGATGATGTGGAGACGAAGATCGAGGGCAACGAACCGCTGCTGGTCTTCGACAACCACGACAATCCCCGCATCGACGCCCGCTACGGCGACGGCGTACACGACACCGACATTACGCGGGTGATTTCAACGATTCTTTTCGCAAGCCGTGGGACGTCGCTCTTCTACTACGGCGCCGAACTGGGGATGAAGACGACGCCTCCTACGCGCAAGGATGATGTGAAGGACCCGGTTGGGCTGACAGGATGGCCGAAGGACAAGGGCCGCGATGGCGAGCGCACGCCGATGCAATGGGATGACTCGGTCAACGCGGGATTTTCCAAGGCCAAACCGTGGCTGCCCGTCCCTCCGAACAAGGCCGAGATCAACGTGAAAGCGGAAGAGTCGGATCCCAATTCGCTGCTGAACTGGTACGAAGCTCTAATCAAGCTCAAGAAGACGAATCCGGCGTTCCTCTCAGGCGAGAACGTGATGCTGAATACGGACGACCCCAAGGTGCTGAGTTGGCTACGCAGAGGCTCGGATCACTCTGCGGTCGTCGTGGCAACAAACTTCACCGCCGAGCCGCAAACTGTGAATCTCAGCGCTGCTTCCGCCGGTGTTTCGGGCACGAAGGTCAAGACACTGTTGAAGACTCCGGGGGCTGCTGACCCTATAAGCATCGACAAGGTTGAACTGCCTGCCTTCGGTGTTTATATAGGCGAAGTGCAATAGCTTTTCGGCACAAACAGAGCGGGAGTCCAAATTGGACTCCCGCTTTTGTTTGCACTCAATGTTGAAAGCTACGGAGCATTCGGCAACAGCCCTTGCTCCACCAGCACCGGCGGATGACGGTAATGCGTGGACTGCTCGTAAACGTACGCCCATCCAAGCAGGTCCCCGTCATGCCAACGTTTTGTTGAAATCTCCAAGCCAAAGGGCAGGCCGCCCGGATACCATCCCCCAACAACGACGACAGCCGGAACGCCGAGTATGTTCACCCAACTGGTCTCGCTGTGCGGCCCTTCGCTAATCCCGCCCTTCTGAGGCATGGTTTCATCCGGCGGAGGCATCTGCGTAGCTGGGTAGACGTATCCGTCAAGGTGCAGTCTGTCGAGAGTTTCGTTGAAGATAGTCAGAGCCTTGTCGCGGGGCGCGAAGTAATTGTCTTTAGCTCGCGGGTCTGTCTCGATGCGGGACTGCGATTGCGCCGGCAGCCCGCGCCTGTCGCCGGAGACGTCGCTGCCTATGATTGTGGCAGGGAGTGGCTTTCCGACGGCTCTCACGTACTCGTCAGGCGAATGGTATTGCGCCGGTCCGAACTCTTTCAGGAAGTTTTCCGTTCCCTCTCGAAGATAGGGCAAAGTGCCGGCGCGGCTTGCGATTCTGGCGAAGCTATCGGGCAGGATGGAGTCGTCGAAAACAATCTCGGCTCCCGCAGCGCGAAGACCGTCCAGCGACTTCATGAAGGCCGCACGAGTCTCCGGACGAAGCGGCAGATCGGTCTTGCGCTCCTGCGCCTCCGCTACATCATTGGGGACGATTGCCGCGATGCCCTGAAACGGAACGTCGGTTCCCTTGAGAATGAATGCCGGGACTCCGAAGCGTTTACCTTTGAGCGCGTCTGGCTTGAGGTATCGAGTATATGGACCTGGCTGGGCTTTGGTTGACTCAGCAGTGCGCGGGTCCAGCGGGTCTGGGGCGGGCTCACCTTTCTCATCCATTCCAGCCATCACGGAGAGTGCGATGGCTGCGTCAGGGACATTTCGCGCAATGGGTCCAGTGTTGTCGAGCAGCCAATCCAGCGGGGCAATACCCGCGATACTTACCAGACCGCGCGTGGGAAAGACTCCGATCACGGCACTCGTCGCAGACGGCATTCGAATCGAGTTGCCCGTGTCCGTTCCGTTGCCAAGCACGGCCATGTTGGACGTGACCGCCGTGACCGTGCCGCCGGATGATCCGCCCGGCGAAAAGCGCACATCGTAGGCGTTGCCGGTGCGGCCGAAGGAACTCGAACGGTTGGTATCGCTGGCGGCAAAGTCGGGCATATTGGTGTGGCCAACGATAATGGCCCCGGCGGAACGAAGCCTTGCTACGATGGTCGCGTCCCGTGGCGCGATCAGTTCATGGCCAGGAATCGTGTAGCCAGCCCAGCCGTCCGTAGTGACCTGGCCGGCAATGCTTGTGTTGGCCTTGATCACGATCGGCACGCCCCACAGAGGCCCATGGGATGCAGTGCCGTTGTCAGCGTCTTCCTTCGCTGCCGCAGCCAATGCTTCCTTCTCCAGCACTGTTTCTACCGGGCGATAGATGCCGTTGTACTTATGAATACGCGCCAGGTGCCACTGAACCACCTGGGTGACGGTGTACTTATGGCTGACATAAAAGCCTTCGAGCTGCGGAATGGTGACTTCGAAGAGATCTTTATCGATCTCAGACTGAGGAAGAGACTGCGCGATAGCCGGTGAGACGAGGCAGAGCAGGACAGTGAGAAACAAAGGCAGCTTGGGCATGACTAATCTTCGCATTGGAGACGTGGTGCGAAGAGGAATTTGGTACGCGAACGCGGGGCGATTGAGCCGACGGATGCGGCCCGGCTACGATGCGGCGGCGGTCAGTTCGCGAGAGGCCGGCAGGATGCCCTGATAGCCCGCGTAAACGCCCTCGAAGACCGCATCCCAAGATGCCGTCAGAGCGTGCGACCTTGCGGCGCTTCGCATGGAGGCCAGCTTTGCTGCATCAGTCAACAGCCCGGCGATTACGGCGGTGAACCCTTCGTCTGGGACGATCCTTCCCGTGGCGTCAGCGCCGTCGGTATCCCGAACGATGTAGCGCGGGCCGCCGTCAGGCGTGACGATAGCCGGAACTCCGCTGGCCATAGCTTCGAGAACAACATTGCCGAAGGTATCGGTATGCGATGGAAAAACAAAAAGATCCATGCTGGCGTAGGCCTGTGCGAGCGCCTCGCCATGAAGCACGCCGGGAAATTCCGCATGACTCATGTGATCGCGGAGCCACTGCTCCTCAGCGCCGTGGCCGATGATCAGGAAGCGGAAATTTGTATGACCCTGGGCCAATAGCTTGTCATGGATGGTAGCCAGATGCGTAATGTTCTTCTCAACCGACAAGCGGCCGACGAATCCTAGGACGAATGGTGCATCCAATTCTGTGGCCGGTCGCTTGGCTGGGCTGAAGAGCTGCGTATCGACGCCGCGCGGCATCAGGAAGCAGGGACGGCCCGTCGAGGATTCGAGCAATTCGCAGAGTTCGATATTGGGGGCGAAAAGTACTTTGGCGATCGAGTAAAAGCGAGCCGCCGCAGCCAAAGTCAGGTCTTGAATCTTCCTGCCGGTGGATTGCGAATGGCGCTCGGGCAGCATGCGCAGAAGCCAGTCGGAGCGGCGGGCCAGGTATTCATGCACGTTAGTATGCCAGGAGGCAGCAAGGGGAAGGTCGCGATGGTAGGCAAGACCCGCGCCGAGCATGCCGACTTCGCTGGGGCCGGTAATGTGGATCAGATCGGGTTGGAAGCGGTCGAGAACCTCTCCCATCATGGGGATGTGGCGAGGAAATGCCGGGTCAAATCGAAGGTCTTTTTCCAAGGCAAAAGAGAAAATGCCACGCGGCAGCTCAAGCGTCCACACATTGCCGTCTTCGATAAAGGCCTGACCTCCGCTTTCGGACCGGTCTCCGGCGCGGATGCAGAGGAACGGAAGATTTTGTCGCCGGGCGAAGGCTTCGAAATGACGGCTGGTGTGCGCAACTCCGTTGACTTCATGGAAGGAGTCCGGAAAGTACGCTACTCGCGGTTGATTGGTCGACATTAGGCAGGTTGGGCGTGTACTTGTGGTGATTGGCGAGAATCCCAGTCTTCGACCATCGTAAGCTGAATCAAAACCCGGGACGTCATTGCGAATGAAGTCTAGTATGCTTCCTGGTCTCCCAGTTCGAAGCGGAGTTGGCTTGAGTCGCTCCAGGCATAACGAAGGCTGCTCGAGAACGGTCCTGTGCCCATCATACGCACCATCGTTAACAAGGTGGATAGAGTTCTTGGCGGACGTCCGCTGGGCCATATTTCGCTCAAGGGGCGGATCACTCCGTTTGCGTCCGGGTGGTAGACTCGTTGATCCCACGTACGCGATCCCTGCGGGAACTCGGGATAGTTGCGGATCGCGTCCATCGTGGACTGAAGGATGCGATGCTTCCAGGGTTCGGCGTACTGCGGCATGAAGAGAACCGAGCTGCGTCGCTCCTTGCGGACTTCATAGACGAACTCGTTGAAGCTGGTTGCGTTGGTGAGGTTGATGTTGGCGTTCGGTTCGACGCCATGACGGTCGCCGCCGGAGATCAGCAGCATATTCCAGCGCTCGGCGAGCCGACGCACAGCCCGATTCTCGGCCCAGTCGCGAAGGCCGTTCAGTTCGAGAGCGTGAAAATGAGCGCCGTTCTTCTGCAGGAACTCATTGACCAGAAACTCGTGCTTGTCCTGCCCAATCCGATAGAGATCCCAAAGCGGGTGATTGAAAATGACCAGCACGTTCGGCTCTTGATTGAGCGCAACCAGTAATTCTGTGAGGCGAGCGTCGTTCGGATGAGCAGTGAACTCAGCCAAAGTTTCCATCCACTCGCTGGCGCGTGCGCTGGGCAGGTTGTGGATTCCCAGATGGAAGTACTGCTTGGAATTCTGTTCACCGGCGTAAGGGGCAGTCCATTCCACCGAGATCGGAATGTGACGCGCTGATGGCACGGAGCGAAGCAACAGCGGAGCCTGAATGTTATCGTGGTCGGAAACCGAAACGAGCGCGGCCACGTTGAGCTTTTCGATCTGGCGGCTCTCAAGATCAAAGGCCAGCTTGGGAGTAAGCGGCGGAGTCCAGTAGCTGCGGGCCCAATTGATCGGAATGCCATGGTTATTGTGTGAGCGCTGCTCAAGACGGTTCAGCAAGGGACGGATCAGCTTGTATTGGCATCCCCAGTCAGCCACGAAGTCCAGGGTTTCCTGGGACTGGTTGGTGTGGCTGTGGAGAGAGACTCCGGTTTGGTAAGTGCGCGCCGCGCCGGGGTCACGCCACAAGTACGAGATCGTAGAAGTGGGCATTCGGTCTCCTGTCCGCTCTCTTACTTGCGGTTGCTGCGAACAGTATGCCTCGAAATCGGTAAATATGCTGTGAAAGCAGTGCGAATGTGCGTTCAAATCCCAAAGGAATCAAAGGAATAACGGGCAGAATCGGAGATCGTGCATAAACTTCCGATACCTGCGCCCCCAAAACACGAAGTTGGTAACTTATTTCCGATGTCAGCCTCGCGCAGGTTGCAGCGGGCCCGCGTGAACGTCCGACGAACCGTTCGAGAACGATTGCCTGAGAGAAGACATTCTGGTCCTGGGTAGAACAAAACCCAATGCGATGAGCCAGACAAAGCCGGGAAAACGCGTCAGCGGGATCAGGAACAACGCGCCGGGACTGATCAGGTGAAACCAACTCAGTTCTCCGGCCACGGCCAGCACCAGCCCGAAGATGACCATCCATCTCGGCAGAAGTTTCACGATGAGGGCGGGAACGCAGACGCCTGCCATGAAAAGACCCATCGGAATAGAGAAGCCAGGCCCCCCGAAGGCGTAAGAGAGGTAATAGAGCGGCAGCAGCGCCGAGGGCTGACCGATAATCTCGGGACGAATCATCGTCCAGACCATTAGGCTGGCGGCGATGCCATTGAAGACGGTCAAAAATCCTCCCAGCAAGGCGATCCAGAGACCAGCAGCGCGAACCCCGAGGAAATGCAATCGCCCAACAACCGATGCCGCAAAAAGTCCCAGACAAATCGTGGCGCCAGACTGCAAAAACAGGCAGGTAAGCACAGCCGCGCCATGACTTTGGAAGTAGGAAACGATGACGCTGGCTGACTCCCAGGGGCCTGGCCAATAAGGTTTTCCGGCGAGGGCAGTAACTGGGTAAAGCCCGGCATTAAAAAGTACGGTGTAGAGAATTGCCAGGACGCCGAGGTTCGGTCCAGCATCCCGTTGAGGCGGAGCTGAAATTTGATTCGCTAGAGCCATCACCATCCTCCTTCGACTTGAATTCGTTCGCTAGCCAGGGGCCGGCTTGGAAGCAATTTGTAGAGATTTTTGCCTCGTTGTCCGAAGCCAGAGTTCAACCACGATCGTGTTGATGGAAAATCCGATCCAGAATGCGATGCCAAAAAACTGGCTGGGCGCAAGATGGGTCAAAGGCGCCGTAGCAAAGAAGACTCCCATGACCGGACGCGTAGTCGCGATGCCGAGCAGTACAACGACAGCTCGCACCAACCACCTTCGCTTCAGACCTGCTTCACCGCGCCGACCGAACCAATAAGCTCTCGCGAGGGAGATAAGAAAAATGCTGTTGAAGAACAGGACGGCTGAGAGTTCCAACCAGCCGCCGATGGAGTAAGCGCTCATTGCGTAGGCCGTAATCCCGACAATTGCCCCGAGTGGGAAGATCAGACGCTCCGCGAAGGATGCAATTGTGGAATTTCCCAAAAAATAGACTGGCAGAATGAGCACAAACGCCAGGGCAGGCAGGATATGTGCCAGCGTGAGGATTGCATGGGACGCAAACGCGGTGTCCAGCGCTGCCAACTGTGGAGGCGCAGATTTGGGAGGATTGACCAAGGCGACGAATCGCCGCACTACAACAGCCACCGAGATAACGATGCATGCCCAGAAGCCGATTCGCAGCAACAGGGGAGACGCATCTGACTCAAGGAATTGCTGATTCCGCCTCGAATATGTCTCCATGCCGGACTCCTGCTTTTGTCGACAACGCTATTCTCAAATTAATTTGACTAATTGTCAAATTAAATAAGCGGCGTTAATATGAATTTGGTGACCAACAGGAACGATCCGGCCTGCAAGCGGCCCTACAAACTGGGTAAGCGAGCAGACCAGTCGGGCGAAAAACGCGAGGCGGTTCTGAGGGCTGCGCGTACGCAGCTTGAGGACGGGGGCTATCTCAGTCTCACCATGGACTCGCTCGCCCGGCAAAGCGGAGTTACCCGCCAGACGGTGCACAATCTCTTCAAAACCAAGACAGGCGTGCTGGAGGCGCTCTTCGATCAGTTGGCGCTTGACGGCGGCATGGCGCAAATGGCGAATCTCATGTGTCAGGGAATGCAAGAGGCTAATTCCGGGGCACTACTAAGTGGATTCGTGAGGATATTTACTGGATTCTGGAGCGAGCATCGGGATTTAATACGCCGCATTCACGGAATCGCGGCAATTGATCCGGAGTTCGGAACAGCCGTCGAAGCCCGCAACAAGCGCCGTCAAATGGCTGCGACACGAGTGGTTGACCGCCTGGCACAAATCAACGGTCAGCCATCTCAGGAGCAGAGAACGCGGCAGATTGCGTCCCTGTATGCTTTGACATCTTTTGAGTTTTTCGACTCTCTGACAGAGAGCCTGGGCAATTCGCAGGAAGCAACTCAGGCGGTCATCGAACTGACGAGATCTGCGCTGAATTGCAAACCATAATGCCTCCGATTCCAGCGCGGTGGAACCGGTCGCTAAATGTGCGCAAATTCTGATTTTCGGCTCCCGCCTGGTGTCTTACGCAGATCGACTTGCCAATACCGTGAGAGAGTTACTTTTTATATTTCGTGTGATTGGATTTCCAAGGGGAGCATACAATGCCGACATGGCAGATCGCGATTTCACGAGACAGTTTTCTGAAGCGTGGGGCGGCGGCTATTTCGAAGGCGACCCGCTGGATTCCATGGCCGAATCCACTTATGGCGTATACGGCTATAACAGTTCGCTGCACACCATCTATCTGGCGTGCATCCGTCCATACGTCGGGCCTGATACCGTGGCGCTTGAAATTGGTCCCGGACGGGGAGCGTGGTCCAAGGCTATTCTGTCCCGCAATTGCGCTCGGCTGTACGCGGTAGACGCCGCGTCAGCGGAGCACACGCACTTCTGGGACTATATCGGACGAGACCAACGCGTTACGTATCTTGTGGCGAACGACTTCGAACTCAGTGATATCCCAGACGCCTCTATCGGCTTTTTCTTTTCCTTCGGCGTATTCTGCCATCTGCGGCCTGATATGTGCGAGAGGTACGTACAATCGCTTGCCCGCAAAATGCAGCCCGGTGCGACGGGTTTTCTGATGTGCGCGGATTTTCACAAATACATCCGCTGCCTGGATAACGCAGACACGTCCTCTTTGAAGCGATTCTTTGACCATCAGAAGAGGAAAGTGTGGATCCCGGTAAAATTAGCCTATTCCGCAACATGGTATTTGTATCGTTCGAAGATGGACTTGGAACGCGTCTCCCCTGATCGGGAAAAGAATCTGGCCAACGGTTCGGGGCAAACGAGTTGGTACCACTGGGGCGTTGAAAATGCATGCAAGGCGCTTGTCAATGCAGGTTTCGAAGTGATTGATGCCGACATCGATGCAATCAGCCGGGATCCAATCACGCATTTTCGCAAGCCCTAAAGGCACGGGCGCGGATTTCTCCTACAAAGTCCGCGCAAACTCAGGGCCGAATACATCTTCCGGGTTGACGGCTGGGCGCGCTTCGAGCGCGAGATGATGTGTCGTGAGCCCTACCTTAAGCAGATCGAAGGCCTGCTCGGGGGTATCGGCGAAGTGAAACAGATCGACGTCTCCAGGTGAGATCGCACCGGTATCGACAAGCCAGTCGAAATTGAAGACCTTTTTCCAGTACTCGGAGCCATAGATGACCACAGTGATGTTCTTAGCGAGTTTACGCGTCTGGACCAGGGTAAGAACCTCGAACATCTCGTCGATGGTGCCGAAGCCGCCTGGAAAAACAACCAGCGCCTTCGCCAGATAGGCGAACCATAACTTGCGCATGAAGAAGTAGTGGAACTCGAAGTTCAGAGCCGGTGTAATGTAGGCGTTCGGGCGCTGCTCAAACGGAAGCCGGATATTCAGTCCGATGGTCTTGCCGCCAGCCTCGTGCGCGCCGCGATTCGCAGCTTCCATGATGCCGGGTCCGCCGCCTGAGGTAATGACAAAGCGGTGACGGGTCGACGGGATGGAACTGGCCCAGGTGGTGATCATGTGCGCCAGGCGGCGCGCGTCCTCATAATAGCGGGCCATTTCTACAGCTGCGACGGCGCGGCGACGGCCGAGTTCAGAAGCCGTGCCCTCAGCTATCTCGGGAATACTTGCAGGTTGTTCATGTTGCGGCGCAGCGGCCAGAGAACCAGTATTTTCCAACAATTCCAACGCGCGATCCGCCTCTTCCCTGCCGTAAAAACGGGCCGATCCGAAAAACACGACCGTATCCTGGATGCGTTCCCGTCGGAAGCGCGCGAGCGGCTCAGTGTATTCGGCGAGAATGCGGATGAGGCGGCCATCTGCGCTGTTGAGGAATGCCGGATTCTCATATGCCAGCGGCGCGCGTTCCAGATGCGGCGGCGCGGAACTCCGGGAGGTCTGATCCGTTGCATCTGGGCCCGATTGGTTGGATGGAATCTCGGCGGGAACATCGGCGGCGTGTGGTCTTGAATCATTGCGGGTCTGATCGCTCATGCTGATATCTCGGTTGGAGCAGGATCGCGCTCTTCTCGGCGGCTTCTCAAATGCCTGGAAGTTGAGTGTACCTGTCTAACCCGGCCGAAGCCGAACAACGCGAAGGGATTTGCATCGGAGTCGGTCCGAAACTATCTCTGAGACTATCCCTTGCCCGGGCCGACGGGGCCGCGCAGAGCTTCGCGGACAGCGATCCAGAGGTTGAGAATTCCCAGCCCGGAAACCACCCCACGAACGGCTCCATGTGCAATGAAAGCCATCAGCCAGGGCGACGATGCGAAGAGGGGATTGTTGTCCCAGGCGGCCGGATACCAGGGCGCGCAACAGACCAGCAAGCCGAGATACAGGCGAACGATGACGCGGAGAAATCGCTCAGCCTGTTGAAGCCAATAGGGGATGCGCTGAGGAGCCGGCTCTTGATTCTGGTCCGTCGCTGCGGTAATCTGCGCTGCCGGACCGCCTGGAGAAGATTGCATCAGGTTGACATCCTGCTGAGTTGGTTCAGAACCGGATTGCTGTGGGCCGTCCGCCTGCTGCGCAGGTGCCGGGTTTGGAAGCTCGGAAGGCACGCTAAAGTTCTGGTCTGGCATTCAAAGACGGGCGCCGCTCTCGCAGCGCCGTATTTGAACGGTACCATAGCGGGCTCCTGCTCTTCCGGCCCGTATGGCGATTCCTATTCGCCGGAGTTCTGGCGCTGCTTCGGTCGGCGGTTGGCCTGGAGAATCTTCTTCCGCAGGCGAAGGTTTTTGGGAGTGACTTCGACCAGTTCGTCTTCGGCAATGAATTCGATGGCCTGCTCCAGGTTCATCATCTTATATGGAACGAGGCGAAGGGCTTCGTCCGAACTCGACGCGCGCATGTTGGTCAGTTTCTTCTCGCGAACCACGTTGACATCGAGGTCGTTGTCGCGGGAATGCTCGCCGACGATCATGCCTTCGTAAACATCCACGCCAGCGCCAACGAGAAGAACACCGCGATCCTGGAGACCATGCAGCGAATAGGTGGTCGTAACGCCCTGCCGGTCGCTGATGAGCGCACCCGAGGGCCGCTGCGGAATCTCGCCCTGATACGGAATGTAACCGTCAAAGAGCGTGTTCATGACGATGGTTCCGCGAGTTTCGGTGAGCATTTCGGTGCGCAGGCCGATAATGCCTCGGCTGGGTACGCGGAACTCCATGCGGACGCGGCCCGAGCCGTGATTGTGCATCTTGGTCATCTCACCCTTGCGTGGCCCGAGCTTTTCGATGACCACGCCGGTGTGCTCTTCCGGAACGTCAATAGTGACGTGCTCGACCGGCTCCATCTTCACGCCGTCTACGGTCTTGGTGACGATTTCGGGACGGCCGACCATGAGTTCGAAGCCCTCACGGCGCATCATTTCGATCAGAACGCCGAGCTGCATTTCGCCCCTGCCGAGAACCTTGAAGCTGTCCGGACTGCCGGTTTCCTCTACTCGGATGGAGACGTTGGTCAGCAGTTCCCGGTCGAGGCGCTCACGCAGGTTGCGGCTGGTGACGAGCGAACCTTCCTTACCGCAGAAGGGCGAGTTATTGACCGAAAACTGGATGGCGATGGTGGGCTCGTCGATGACGATGAGCGGAAGCGGCGCTGGGTTCTCGATGCTGGTGAAAGTCTCGCCGATGGTGATGCCTTCCACTCCGGCAATGGCCACAATGTCGCCAACTTCCGTCACCGTGGTCTCGGTGCGCTTGAGACCGGCGAAGGTAAAGAGCTTTGTAATCTTGACCTTCTGCAGAGACAGGTCGCGGCGCGAAACCATCACTTCATCCCCGGCATTGAGCGTGCCCTGGAAGACGCGGGCGATGGCGATGCGGCCAAAGTACTCGGAGTAGTCGAGGTTGGTTACGAGAATCTGCAGTGGAGCATCCGGGGCACCTGTTGCCGGCGGGATCGTCTTGACGATAGCTTCAAAAAGCGGCTGCAAGTCTTCGCCAGTCTTCGCCAGGTCGGTGGTCGCAGTCCCCAGCTTGGCCACGGTGTAGAGAACGGGAAAATCGAGCTGTTCCTCTTCGGCGTCGAGGTCGATGAAGAGGTCGTATACCTCGTTCAGCACCTCCTGCGCGCGAGCGTCGGGGCGGTCGATCTTGTTGATGACGACGATGGGCTTGAGCTTGGCTTCGAGGGCCTTGGCGAGCACATAGCGCGTCTGCGGCAGCGGGCCTTCGGCTGCGTCGACCAGAAGCATCACGCCGTCGACCATCTTGAGGCCGCGCTCGACCTCACCGCCGAAATCGGCGTGGCCGGGGGTGTCGATGATGTTGATCTTGCCGCCGCCAAAGAAGATAGCCGTGTTCTTGGCGAGAATGGTGATGCCGCGCTCGCGCTCCAGGTCGTTGGAGTCCATGACGCGGTCTGCAACCTGCTCATTAGCCCGGAAGGTGCCGGACTGACGCAACATGGCGTCCACTAGGGTAGTCTTCCCATGATCGACATGGGCGATGATGGCGATATTGCGTATCGTCTGACTCACGGAGATTCTGTTTTCCTTATCCTGTTTCGGCCAATCGGATCAGCCACTTGGTCCGGCCAGGTCGCTTCTGACTTGAGGGCCGCACGGTTGGGGGCGCAAAATGGGCACTGTGCCGCACTTCTAGCCACTTTAATTCTATCAGCTCGGCTGGAGCCCTTTCCCGGGCCCCAGCCGCTGCGGGCCGCAGGAGGGGCACAGCATGACGACGCAAGGATCATTCTTGTAGCCAAGCGGCGACAGAGTCATCTATAGTTACCCGAAGTTTCCACTATTCATGCTCATAGACTTCGCTTGAAGCAAGTTACAAGCTGGTTTTTTGCGATGGACAATGCCGTCTCAGCCTTTGCGGAGATTTCTCTCAATGTCTTCAATGCTTTCGGGCCGTTGCGAGAAACTCATAAGTTTCCGCCGCTTTCATATGTCTATAACTTCGAGACCTATTGCATTGGCGATTGCGGGGCTATGCGTCCTGGTGTGCGGAGGCTCGCTACCGGGATGGGGAAGCGCCTCGACGACAACTACTCTGACCGCGACATCGGGCGGCAAAGCGGTAACAACGTCGCCTTCTGGCATTGCGGTGACGCTCACCGCAACCGTAGTGGCGGGGAGCACTGCTGTGACACCGGGGCAAGTCGAGTTCTGCGACGCGACGGCGAAGTATTGCACGGATATTCACTTGCTCGGGGTGGCGCAGTTGACCAGCGCCGGGACCGCAACGCTGAAGTTTATGCCTGGAGTTGGAAGCCATAGTTACAAAGCGGTCTTCCTCGGAACAACCGGCAATGCGCCAAGTTCTTCGAATGCGTCGGCGCTGACGGTGGCTGGAACGGGAAGCTATCCAACTATGACCTCGATCGCACAAAGCGGCAGTGCGGGCAACTATACGTTGACGGCGACAGTTTCGGGCAATGAAGGTATTTTGCCTACCGGAACTGTGTCGTTTCTCGATGCAGCGAATGCGAATTATGTGCTGGGCACTGAATCACTGACACTGGATAGTTCTGTGCCTAGCTTGAGCTTTACCTCACCTGAGTTTTTCAGGACAGACGAGAGTCCGGCATCCATCGCGGTAGGAGACTTTAATAATGACGGCTTGCTGGACATGGCCGTCGCCAACGAGACCGGTAACACAGTGACAATTCTGCTGGGAGCAGGAAATGGGACGTTCGCTCAGGCGCCCAATAGCCCAGTGACCGTTGGCAGCGATCCCGCATTTGTAGTGATGGGAGACTTCAACGGCGATGGAATTGAAGATCTAGCCGTTACGGAGGTTGGGGACGGAACCGTAACAATTCTGCTTGGCCATGGAGATGGAACGTTCCAGCAGGCTACAGGCAGTCCGGTGGCTACAGGTAACGATCCGCTCTCTGCGGCAGTAGGTGATTTCAACGGGGATGGAAATTTGGACCTCACCGTCGCAAATCATGAGGATGGGACGGCAACAATTCTTCTGGGAAACGGAAATGGGACGTTTAGGCAGGCGGTGAATAGTCCAGTAAACGTCGGAATCTCGCCAAAGTCCGTCATAATCGCAGATTTTAACGGTGATGGCATCCCCGACCTCGCCGTAGCCAACGATTACCCCGCCAACACGGTGGCGATCCTCTTGGGGAACGGAAATGGGACGTTCACCGAGTCTCCAGATAGCCCAATTCCTGTCGGTCAGTCGCCAGAATCCATTGCGGTCGGAGATTTCAATGGGGATGGCTTTGCTGACTTGGCGACCGTCAACGATGTAGATGCCACTGTGACGATCCTGCTCGGGAGCGGGAATGGGCCATTCACACAAGCGGCATCCAGTCCGGTGAAAGTGGGATATGGGCCGGAGTCCATCGTGGTCGGAGACTTCAACGGTGACGGCATTCCCGACCTGGCAACGGCAAACTCGGACGACAGTACATCAACGATCCTGCTGGGTAATGGGAACGGAACGTTTGTGCGAGAGCCGGATAGTCCAGAAATCGGTGGAAATGCTTCTGCTGTAGCCGTAGGAGACTTTAACGGTGATGGCCTGGCGGATCTGGCGGGCGTCCTAGGGCACTTCTACTACGCTGTCACGGTGTTTCTGGCGCAGGTGACCGAGGTCGCAACCGCAACAACAAGCAATATCGCAGTTGTCGGTTCAGGGACGCACCAGGTGCAGGTGAGTTATCCGGGGGATACCAACTATGCAGCCAGCGTTTCCGGCACGACCGGATTGACAGCGGAGCCAGTTGCGACAACGCCGTCTCTAACCACTAACCCCAGCAGCACCGGGCTGGGCCAACAGGTCGTCTTGACGGCTACGTTGACTCCAGGCACAGCACAGAATCACAGCGTAAGCGGGGCAGTCATGTTCTTGAACGGCACCACAAGCGTGGGATCCGGAACGCTCTCCGGCGGCGTCGCAACGCTGAACCTCACATCGCTGCCCGCCGGAACCGACAGCCTGACCGCCACATACGCAGGCGATACGAACTTTACAGGCTCAACGTCTCCCGCCGTTACCGAGACGGTCATTGTACCGGACTATTCGATCACGGCTAACCCGACCTCGCTCACCATCCCGCAAGGAGGCTCGGGCACGGTTGCTTTCACGATCTCCCCAGTTGGGGGATTCAGCCAAAGCATGACGTTGGCCTGTTCAGGGCTACCAGCCAATTCGATCTGCACCTTCAGTCCAGCGACGGTTACTCCCACCGGCTCACCCGTCACTTTCACTCTGACGATTGCCACTAACGTCAATAGCCAGGCAGCGACGCTTGCACAGCCCCCAAAAACCGGGTGGCTTGCGCTGGCTCTGCCCATCGGTCCTGCTGGATTCGCAGGTTTCCTCGGATTGCTTGGCGTTCGCAGCAGAAACAGGAAAGACGGCAAGTGGATGTTTACGAATATGCTGCTCGTTCTTGGAGCCGTGACTTTGGCGATTGCCGTCGCTGGTTGTGGGGGCGGCGGCTCTCAGGCGACGACGCCAACGGGACCAGTCACTCCGACCGGCACGAGTACCGTGACAGTGACGGCCTCAACTGCAGCATCTGGAGGACCTTCGCACAGCTCGACCCTAACGTTGATCATTGCGAACTAGAGCAAGGCAGGTTGCTTTTCGTACGCTGGATGCGGTCCGAAGGTCAGAATCGGCAGATCCTCGACCGCATTTCTCAGGTAGCGCTCCCATAGCGAGTGGATTGTCTCGAGTTCTTGATCGCCAGCCATGAGCCTGCGGTAGTTCTCAAGCTGAAAACTATCCTTCCGGTAAAGGATGATCTCAATCGGCGGCCCTACCGTAACGTTGGAACGCATGGTGGCGTCGAAGGACAGAAGCGCATATTTGGCGGCGGATTTAAGGCTGGTGGAGTCATAGACGATGCCGCGGTCGAGGATTGGCCGGCCGTATTTATATTCGCCAAGTTGCAGAAACGGCGAGTCTTCTGTCGAACTGAGCGGGTTCCCTTGCGGGTAAATCAGGAAGGACCGCGGCGCTTCCCCGCGTACCTGGCCGCCCAGTAGCAGATGCACATTGAAGTTGTAGCTGTCGCGTTCAAGGGCGGCGCGGTCCAGATCGGAGACCTGGCGGATCGCCTGGCCAACTTCCCGGGCGGCTTCATACATCGAGTTGGCCTGGGCTATGCCCTCGCCTGCGTCGAAGCTGGCGCGAACCAGGTTGATGACCGACTGGCTGAGCGAAAGACTGCCACTGCATAGGATTACAAAAACGCGTTCATCCGGCTGGATAAAGGTATGCATCTTGCGCACGACATTTAAGTCGTCAAATCCGGCGTTCGTGCGCGAATCCGATGCCATGACCAAGCCTTCGTGTGTCATGATGCTTAAACAATAGGTCATCTTTTCCCCGGTCCCTGCAACTTTCTTTGCCGCGAGCCTGAACCCAGCAGCTACGAATACAGGCAGCTCCTACAACAAATGGATGCTACAACGCATCGAAAGTGACCATGCTTATTCGATTAGGTTACGACCTTGAATTCGATCTTCCCGCGCCGCTGGCCTTCGTGGCCCAGCTTCGGGTGCATCCGTCGCGCGCGGCTGACCTGCGTGAGGCTGACGTGTTGCATGTGGATGGCGGAGTAGCTACTCACGAGTATAGCGACAGCTACGGCAACATCTGCACGCGGTTTCTTGCCCCGCCGGGCCGTCTGAGACTGTGGAACTCGACGCTGATCGAGGACTCGGGATTGCCGGACCCGGTTGCCTGGGATGCTCGTGAGATTCCGCCGCACGAGCTGCCGGACGATGTGTTGCGTTTCTTGCTCAATAGCCGCTACTGCGAAGTCGACCTTTTGTCCCCGGTCGCCTCGGAGCTATTCGGAGGCATTGCGCCGGGCTGGAACCGAGTACAGGCAATCTGCAACTGGGTCAACAATGCGGTGAGGTTCGATTACAACTTCGCCCGGCCGACTAAGACAGCGCTGGATGTTTTTACAGAACGGGTTGGCGTTTGCCGCGACTTTCAGCATCTGGCCGTGACTTTTTGCCGATGTCTCAACATTCCCGCGCGCTATGTTGCGGGGTATCTCGGTGACATCGGCGTGCCGTTGCGGCTGCCCATGGACTTCAGCGCCTGGTTCGAGGTCTATCTCGATCACAAGTGGTGGGCTTTTGACGCACGCAACAACGAGCCTCGAATCGGACGGGTGCTGATGGCCACCGGGCGCGATGCGGCGGATGTGGCATTCCTGACTTCTTTTGGGAGTTCGACCCTGGTGAAATTCTTTGTCGTTTCCGAGGTAGAACAGCCAATAAGCGTCTGAATGATCACGCCTCGATTTTTAACTGAGATTTTTCTGATAATGTTGCGCAAACGGGGCCTCGCGGCGTAACCTTTGGCCATGTCTCGATGTCGATAGTACCGGTCTGGTGCTTACGCCGAGGCGTTCTTGCGCGGAAATTCGACACTCTCTAGATCGATGACCTGCGACAGGGGCTTTCAGCCCCGGCCAATCCCAGAAAAATTTTAAGACTCAAGAAACTCATCCCATGAAATGTCGCAAGACGAGGAGCTTGTTATGAGCATTGCAGCGAGTGTAACGGAGTTGATTGGCAAGACTCCGCTGGTGCGGTTAAACCGTGTAGCCGAAGGCCTACCGGGGATCGTGGTGGCGAAGCTCGAGAGCCAGAACCCTGTGGGCAGCGTGAAGGACCGCATCGGACTGGCCATGATCGAGGCCGCTGAGCGCGACGGCAAGATCAAGCCGGGCGAGACCGTACTGATCGAGCCGACCAGCGGCAATACCGGCATTGGCCTCGCATTTGTCGCCGCGGTTAAGGGCTATCGGCTCATCCTGACCATGCCGGAGACGATGAGCCTGGAGCGGCGGGTTGTGCTGCGCAGCTTTGGCGCGGAGCTGGTGCTCACCCCCGGTCCGAACGGCATGAAGGGCGCCATTGCCAAGGCCGCCGAGATCCTGGCCGCGACCCCCAACGGCTTCACGCCGGGTCAGTTCGACAATCCGGCTAACCCGGCGATCCACTATGCAACGACCGGCCCAGAGATCTGGAACGACACCGATGGGAAAGCCGATATTCTCATTTCCGGCATCGGCACGGGCGGGACGCTGACCGGCGTTGCCAGCTACATCAAGGAGCGCAAGCCGGAGTTCAAAGCCATTGCCGTGGAACCAACCGACAGCCCTGTCCTCAGCGGCGGCAAGCCCGGACCACACAAGATCCAGGGCATCGGCGCAGGCTTCGTGCCGGCAATTCTCGACACCAGACTGATCGACGAAGTCATCCAGGTAACCAACGACGAAGCGATCAACATGGCTCGGCGCTTGCCTCTCGAAGAAGGTCTGCTGGTGGGCATCAGCTCGGGCGCGGCCGTAGTTGCGGCGCTGAAGGTGGCGGCGCGGCCCGAGAATGCGGGCAAACTGATTGTGACCATCATTCCCAGCTACGGCGAACGCTACCTTTCCAGCGCGCTCTTTGAAGCCACACGGGCCGAAGTCCAGGCGCTACAGGCGCAGCCGGTAAATCTATAAGACGAGTGTGAAGTGTGAAAGACGGGTCACGCACACTCCACACTTCACACTCCACACTTTGAGATTTCCTGGCTTCCAACCGAGGACGTTGCATGGAATGGCTGGCGCGGATTCGCGAAGACATTGATTCCGTAATGAAGCGTGATCCGGCAGCGCAATCAGGACTGCAGGTCTTGCTCTGCTCGCCCGGCCTGCACGCGGTCTGGGCGCATCGCGTCGACCATTGGCTCTGGTTGCGCGGTTGGCGTCTGACCGCGCGCATTCTTTCGCAGATCACGCGCTTCTGGACCGGTGTCGAGATCCACCCCGGCGCGCAAATTGGACGCCGCCTGCTGATCGACCACGGCATGGGCGTGGTAATCGGCGAAACCGCGATCGTCGGGAATGACGTCACGCTCTACCAGGGTGTAACGCTCGGCGGGACAGGCAGCGACAATGTAAGTCGAAAACGCCATCCAACACTTTGCGACTGCGTGTTTGTAGGCAATAACGCGAATATCCTCGGTAACATAACCGTCGGCGCGAATTCCCGTGTAGGAGCGGGATCGGTCGTCCTGCGCGACGTGCCGCCGAATTCGACCGTCGTCGGTGTACCGGCGCATATCATCTACCGCAACGGACACAGGGTTCTGATCACCGATCCGCATGAAATCAAAGATCCGCTTTCAGACGCGCTCATTGCCCTGGCCGAGCGCGTAGAGCGCCTGGAGGCTGACATTGGCGGCGTCCAGACCGCGCCGCATACCTTCCGCGATGAGGACGAGGAGCGAGAAGCTTACAGGCAGGAGTTGGAGTTGTTGCGGGATTATGTTTCGATGGGAGAAGGCATTTAAGCTGGAGTGGATTTGGACGTCAGCCAGACCAAGTTGGCGGGGAATTTCCCCCTTCAGATCGATCTTGACGCTGTCAATCCCACGTCACGCTTCGGTAACTCCTCAATCGGGGGATTTTCCATTTCTACGAACGTCGCTAGATTCTCAGTAATGATCACGGGAAGACTGAATTCCCTGCTGAATCAGCCACTGCATCTCCTTGTTGTGCTGTCAGTTATCTTGGTTCTCTCGACCTGCCTCCCAGCTAACGGGCGCGTCGCCGAGATTCCCGTTCCCCAAGATCTCAAGTCCTCCGAATTTACAGTTCTTGTCAATGGCAAACCAACAGACGTCGTGCACGCGGCGGCCAGCTACGACTTTGCCAACATCGACACAAACGGTCCAGTAAAGATCACGATTACTGCGGCCGAGGATGGCTTCTGGGACCATGGCGTCGATATTCAGCCCTGGCGATTAGGTATCAGGCCTGTGCGCAAAGGCCGCACAATTGAATTCCTGCTCAGAGACCCGGCAAAGCTCTCAATCTCCCGCCCTCAGGATTTTCTCAATCACGCGAAAATGCTTTTTCTCTTTGTATCGCGTCCCCCCATCGCGCCCACGAGGAGAATGACAGAGCAGCCTGGATTCCACTTCGTTGGCCCAGGCGAGCATCGCGGGAGCCTGAACCCAAAGAGCGGTGAAACCTGGTACCTTGCGCCGGGAGCGGTGATCTTTGGCAGCCTCAACCTGTGGAAGGTCCAGAACGTGACCGTGACGGGCCGCGGCGTGATCGTCTATAACGGCCCGCAAAACCCCGAGGACGACGAGGGCTGGATGCAAAAGCCGGACTGGCATTGCATCGGAGCACTGCAATCGCATCACATTCACATCAGCGGACTGACCTGCGTCGTGCGCAGCCGCACCTGGTCGATCCAGATGAAGGACTCGACCGACTTTGAGTACGACGACGTGCGCGTCATCGGCGGAAACCCCGGCAACGCCAACCAGGACGGAATGGACTGGTTGGGCGGCGGCGATGCCGTCATTCGCGATTCCTTCTTCCGCGCCTCGGACGATGTCTTTGCCATTCAGGGAAACTGGGACGGGTATGGACACGATGCGCTCGTAGCTCCGGGCCAGGATGTATCCAACATCCTGGTCGAACATAGCGTCCTCTCCACCAGCATCTCGAATATCGTACGCGCCGGATGGCCCCAGAAGACATTTAACTCCCGCAATTTCACGCTGCGCGACTCAGACATTCTGCAAGGCGGTATCGGCTCATGCGGGCTGCCGTTTGCGCTCTTCACCTTCTGGGGCGCTCAGGGGGCGAAAGGACAGCACAGCGGCTACACATTCGAAAATCTCTGGCTGGATGACTGGTATTCCCTCTTCCAGATCGAGCAGGAGCAGCCCGATCTCCACGGCTTCACCTTCCGCAATATCTGGGCTCTCGGGCAGCCGCCATTGATCCCCTCGCGACTACAGGGCCAGGTGAAAGATGTGCATCTGGACAATGTGAAATACGGCCAGACGGCGTTGACAGCAAACGGCAATGTGCCCGTGGGAGTCACTGGCGGCGCTCAACAACCCACATACGCAGCCGTGGACAAATCAATCCGGGCCGCATTCAGCATAACCCCCGAGGTACTGCAACCGGGCATGCCGGCAACATTTACGGCAGATGAGGTTGCTGGTCGCGCTGCGGCTGGCCTTCGATACACTTGGATCTTTGGGGACGGAACAATCGCCCACGGCAGGCGCGTGCGGCATCGCTATCCCGATGCGATGGGCACTGAGTTGGACGGGACCGACACGAGCGGCAAAGGTGGCACGGGAGCGGGTGGATTTCGAGTGCTGCTGCAAGTACAGGACAAACAGGGACACCAGGACTGGGCGGAGCAGAATGTCACTGTCGTCGGGCGATGGCAGTCTGCTACGGCCCGGGGTAAGACTCTGCCTGGCTTGCAATACCGTGTTTACCCCGGAACATGGCCCGAGTTGCCCGCATTCGCCGCAGAGACTCCGACCTCAGACGGTGTTGCACCGAATCTGGCAGCGGTCCAAACAGGCGGATTCACACGATTTGCAGTCTCTTACGACGGATTCGTCGACGTTCCGAGAGACGGAGGGTACAGCTTTTCCCTGATGGTAAGGGACGGCTCTCGGCTCTTCATCGACGGACAACTCATCGCGCAGACCGGTCCACCCTTCGGAGAAGTCTGCGGTTCGCCGGTGAATGCAATGCGCTACGCAAAGGGAACGATCGGGCTCCGCGCCGGCAAACACACCCTGAGACTGGAAGCGCTGGAATCGACGAGCCCAGGCAGCCCGCGGCTCCTCTGGGAGGGGCCCGGAATCGGCTTGGCCGATCTTCCCGCCGGCACTCTCAGCCATGGAGGCGTGGCCACCATACAGCCCCGGCCTGGCATCACGGTGAGCTCGGTCAGTCCATAATGCGGCAGTGTGCGATCTTGCTCACTCGGGGAAAACAGACGCGGAAAAGAACGGCGATGCCCACTTCAGAACACCGAAGCACAGCTTGAAAGACTACCTTGGGAAAGCGCTGAGAGGTTATCCGCAATGGCGGAGTATCTACGCGCGGGATATTCGAGGGCATTCGCATCATCCCATCCAGCACGTCCAGCAAGTTTGGAACCCAAGGAGAACTCGTATGACATCATCCACAACACCAACATCAGGCACCCACGATCAGGTGGAGGGCAAGGTCCATGAAGTGAAGGGCGCGGTGAAACAGAAGATCGGACACGTCACCAACAATCCCCGGCTTGAAGACGAAGGCGCTGCCGAAAGAATCAGCGGCGTCGTCGAAAAGAAGGTGGGCGATATCAAGAAAGTCTTCGAGAAGTAGCCTCGGAGCTAAGCCACACAATCCATGGGGAGCCGACGCCAATGTCGGCTCCCTTTCGTTGTTGGGACGATTTATGCTGCCATAATTAACGACTCGGAATATTCCGCCCGCTTACGAAACTTGCCGGGCTCTTCAACAGGCTGTTAAGATCGCTCGCGATTCAGGTTCGACGCAAGTCGAAGCGCGCTGGCTTCGTGAGGCGGAGACTATGTTCCGGCTGGATGCGGATAAACGAGTTCACTTCTGCGATGGTGTGACGCGCCGCGACTTTCTGCATGCAGGATCACTCGCGTTCCTCGGCCTTTCCATGCCCGAATTTTATCGGCTCAAAGCCCTGGGAGCCGTAAAGCCTGACAAAGACGTAAGTTGCATCCAGTTAATGCTGGTAGGCGGCCCCAGCCAGCTCGACACGTGGGATATGAAGCCGGAATCACCGGCCTCAATTCGCGGACCGTTCAAGCCAATCAAAACCAATGTTTCCGGGATCGAAATCTCGGAGATTTTTCCCCGCATGGCGATACATGCGGATAAGTTCGCATTGCTCCGCTCTGTTTATCACACGGCCGCTGCTGTCCACGATACAGGCTGCCAGATGATGCAGACGGGTAGGTTATTTCAAGGAGGCCTTGAGTCGCCAAATTACGGTTCGGTACTGCGATTTGAAAAAGGCGCTCGTGGAGATATGCCACCCAACGTGCTGCTGCCATACATGATCGGGCAGCTTGGCGGCAATTTGCCGCACGGAGACACAGCGGGATTTCTCGGCAAGGGCTATGATCCTTTCGTCTTGAATGCCGATCCCGCCGCCCCTGACTTCAAGGTGCCGGACATGCTTCCGCCGGAATACATTTCGGCAGTCCGCGTGGATCGAAGACGAAGTTGGCGTGCAGAAGTAGACAAATCCGTTCAGTATTTCGAGGAAACGAATCAAGATACGAAGCTGATGGACGCGACCTTCAATCAGGCTTATACGCTGATGACCTCTGCGAAGGCGCGCGAGGCCTTTGAACTGAACCAGGAACCAGAAGAGGTTCGCAAGCGTTACGGCATGAACCGCTTTGGACAGGGCTGCCTGCTCGCGCGCAGGCTGGTCGAGCGTGGAGTCCGCTTCGTAACCCTCAACATGTTCGAGACAGTCTTCAACGACATTACCTGGGACATACACGGCTCTGCTCCTTTCAGCCCAATTAGCTGTTACAGCGAGTTAGTCGGGCCGATGTTTGACAACGCTTACAGTTCTCTGCTGGAAGACCTGAGCCAGCGTGGATTGCTCGACAGCACGCTCGTACTGGCTACGGGCGAATTCGGACGTACGCCGCGCATCAATCCCGCAGGTGGCCGCGACCACTGGCCGCAGTGCTGGACCGTTGTATTTGCCGGGGGCGGCATCAAGGGCGGAAACATCGTCGGCGCATCCGACACAATCGGCGCGGCGCCTCAGGACCGCCCGGTAACGCCCTCGCATGTTGCAGCGACGGTTTACAAGTGTCTCGGCATACCGGTTGACACGATCTTGAAGACTCCGCAAGGGCGCGACGTGCGGCTTGTGGATCACGGCTTCGACCCGATAGAAGAACTTCTGATTTAGGCGGCAAGTGAGAGTAAGTGACTTAGTTGTAAGCTGTTTTTCAAAACACCAATGGTCTTGGTGGTTGCATTAAGGGGAAGTTATGCAGAGCAAGTACCTGCAGAAGTTTCTGCCTGTCGTTGCATTCGTTGCGATGCTTGGTGGAATCCCTGCTCCGCGCAGCGCTCTTGCTTCCGCACCTGGACAAGCTGCGGCAGTCCGGGTTCCGAATGATGCTCCGTTTCATCCAGCCGGGACGCTCAAACCCGAAGCAACAACGACTGACAACACTGCGCCGCCCCCAAAGCCAGTTACATCCCTGGCCACACTTACCCGGATTGAGATTTTGCCGGCTTCCGTCGTAATCAGCGGACCGCGAAACGGCCAGCGTCTGCTCGTAGAAGGAACCTTCGCCGACGGGCATCAGGAAGATCTCACTTCGCGCTCTACCTTCACCATCTCGGACTCGAAGGTTGCTAACGTTGACAAAGATCGCTCCGTTGATCCGCAGGCCGATGGGCAGGCGACAATTACCGCGTCCTTGGCGGGTCATCGCGCGACTGCTCCCCTCACCGTCAAAGACTATCGGACCGCATCGACCTGGAGCTTTCGCAACGACGTGCTCCCGGTCATGACCAAGATGGGTTGTAACTCGGGGCCTTGCCACGGCGCAGCCGCAGGCAAGAATGGATTTAAGCTGACTCTGCGCGGGTATGACCCCGTCGTCGATTACTACACTCTGACCCATCAGGCCAACGCCCGGCGCACCGACAGGATAGAGCCAGCCCATAGCCTGATCCTCCTCAAGCCTACGCTCACCATTCCGCACGGCGGCGGACGGCGTTTCGACGTCAACTCACCGGAATACAAGGTGATTGCCGGGTGGCTCGCGCAAGGCATGCCAGCCCCTCTGGAATCAGACCCGCGCGTAACGGAGATACGCGTTTTACCCGCCGAGGCCTCGCTCCGAATCGGAGCCGAGCAGCAACTCATTGTCACGGCAGTATTTTCCGACGGGCACACAGCAGACGTTACGCGCTGGTCCAAATTTGACAGCGGCGATGAAGGCGTTGCCAGCGTTGACGGCAATGGCCACGTTATCATGCGTGGCTATGGCGAGGCTCCAGTTACGGTCTGGTATCAGAGCCACGTAACATTTTCCCGGCTGCGCATTCCCTTCCCACGCAGGCTGGAGCAGGTCGTCTTCACCAAAGCGCCACGGCATAACTTCATCGATGACGCAATTCTGAAGCACCTCGCGATACTGCACATTCCGCCCTCGCCGCCTGCATCCGACGCTGAATTCCTACGCCGGGCTTATCTCGACGCGGCGGGAATTCTGCCCACTCCATCCGAGGCCGACGCCTTCCTCAAAGATGCTTCACCAGACAAGCGCAATAAGCTGATCGACGCCCTGTTGAAGCTGCCCGAGTTTGTCGATTACTGGGCCTATAAGTGGTCCGATCTGTTGCTGGTTTCAAGCAATCACCTTTCCAGCGACGAAATGTGGAGTTACTACAACTGGATTCGGGAGAGCGTGGCAAACGACACGCCGTGGAATAAGTTCGCAGCGCAGATTGTGACTGCGACCGGCAACACGCTCCAAAATGGAGCGGCCAATTATTGGCTCATCCATCGCGATCCTCTGGACACTTCAGAGAATATGGCGCAGGCCTTCATGGGCATCAACATCAGCTGCGCCCACTGCCACAACCATCCTCTGGCCAAGTGGACCCAGAAAGACTATTACGGCATGGCCAATCTCTTTGCGCGTGTTCGGCTCAAGACATTTGCGCCATCCGGCTTCCGAACCGCTGTTGGCCCACTCTTCAACAACGTGACCGTCTATTCCGCACCCACCGGCGAGTTCATGGATGATCGCCTGAT
The DNA here is from genome assembly GCF_025685625.1 of Acidicapsa acidisoli. Taxonomy (NCBI): domain Bacteria; kingdom Pseudomonadati; phylum Acidobacteriota; class Terriglobia; order Terriglobales; family Acidobacteriaceae; genus Acidicapsa; species Acidicapsa acidisoli. Next base: position 1,763,094 of record NZ_JAGSYI010000001.1, on the reverse strand, counting down.
GATTCCGCTGCCGCCCAAGCCGCTCGATGCTGCGGCTCTTTCGAGCGAAACTCCCGGCGACACCCGTCAGTATTTCGCCAAGTGGCTCACTAGTCCCGAGAACCCATTCTTTGCTCGCAATATTGTCAATCGCGTCTGGCGCAACTTCATGGGTCGCGGACTGATCGAGCCGGTCGACGATCTTCGCGATACAAATCCAGCAACCAATGAAGAGTTACTCGACGCACTGGTGAAAGACTTCATCGCTCATGACTACGATGTTGATTATCTGGTCCGCACCATCATGCAATCGGCGACTTATCAAACTTCATCGAGACCACTGAAAGAAAACGTAGACGACGAAAAGTACGGCTCTCATTATTTGATCAAGCGCCTTCCAGCCGAGGTGCTGCTCGATGCTTATTCACAGATCACCCAGGTTCCGGAGAAATTCGATGGTTATCCCGTCGGGATGCGCGGGATGCAGCTTCCCGATACCGCGGTGAAGTCCTACTTTCTCACCGCCTTCGGACGGCCCGTTCGGCAGCAGACGCGCGAGAGCGAGCGAAGCTCAGTGCCCACAATCACGCAGGCGCTGCACATCATCAACGGAGACACACTCAATAACAAGCTGCGCGCTTCGGGCAGCTCGCTGGATATGCTGATCCGCCTCGGCTTCTCCGACGATCAGATCGTGGACTATCTCTATCGCTCGGCCTTCAGCCGTCCAGCGACCGACTCTGAGCGTACCGCGCTCGTACAGGGTCTCGCTTCCGCCGAGCAGGAAAAGGTCGCGGGCATGGACGATCCACGTCGTGCCGCGCTAATCGACCTGTCGTGGGCCCTGTTGACCAGCAAAGAGTTTATGTTCAATCACTGATGTATCTATGAGATTTGCAATATTCCACCAACCCGTCATCCGTAGAGCCATCTCAATCACGATGGCCTGCGCGATGATCGCGCCGATTGGAGCAGTCTTAGTTAACTGCAACGCTCTCGAAGTCCGCGCGATGGCATCAACGCCGAGTTACAGTGCGGAGATTGCTCCCATTTTGCAGAAGAACTGCGCCGGATGCCATTCAAGCACGGAACACAAGAGCGGACTCATTCTGGACAGTTATAACTCGTTGATGAAAGGCGGTAGACACGGAAAGGTCATCCTTGCGCACGACGCAAAGGATAGCCGCTTGTTTCAGATGATCCAGGGTACGATCGATCCGCAGATGCCTCTTGAGAGCGAACCGCTTTCGAGTGCGCAAATTGCTATTCTCAAGGCGTGGATCGAGGCCGGCGCACCCGGTCCTGTCAATAGCGCATCAACCCAGCCGCTTACACCTCAAACCGCCCCTGATATTCATCCCGACGTCAAGGTAGTTTCTCCTGTGACAGCCGCAAGGTTCTCGCCCGATGCCAGCGTGCTGGCCGTTGGGGGATACGAGGCAGTCCGTCTCATCGAACCAGCTACGGGCAAACTGCTCGCAACGCTCTCTGGCCAGACCGATTCTGTCCGCTCGATAGCGTTCAGTCCCGACGGCAAACTGATTGCCGCCTCCAGTGGAACACCACAAAGCGAAGGAGAGATCGACATCTGGGATCTACAGTCCCATCAGCTTATCAAGACCATGCATGGCCACAAAGATTGCATTTACTCAATTACATGGAGTCCCGATGGAAAGCTGATTGCCTCTGGAAGTTACGACAAGCTTGTGAAGTTATGGGACGTCGCGACGGGCAAGGAAATTCGCAGCTTGCAGGATCATATCGACGCTGTCTTTGCGGTTGCCTTCAGTCCCGACGGCAAGCATTTGGCATCCGCTTCGCAGGACAGGACGGTAAAGATCTGGGACGTCGCAACGGGACGGCGTTTATATACACTCAGTGATGCATCGGACGGCCTCACCAGCATTGCTTACTCCAAAGCAGGCGATCAGTTAGCTGCCGGTGGCTACGACAAAACCATTTACATCTGGCGACTGGCGGGGGAGAATGGTCACCTTAGTCAGTCGCTGATCGCAGACGCGGACAGTCTGCTCGCGATGCTCTGGTCACCGGACAGCAAGATGATCATCACCGCCTCATCCGACAGGTCGATCCGTTTCCGCGACGCCGCAACGCTCGACCCAGTCGGAGTAATCGATAAGCAATCCGATTGGGTACAAGCGCTTGACATCAGCGCCGATGGAAGATGGCTTGCCGCAGGCCGCTACGACGGCACACTCAGCTTGTATGACGTAAAGAGTTACCAGGAATTACGGCCACCGATGCTGGTATTTGATCCTCGTCTGCCGCCCATGCCGAACCAAGTCAAGGAGGTTACCGGGAAATGAATGCCTCTAACTCCAAAACATTCTGCCTCCCTGCACATAGGCGCGACACCATCAGGTCTCTTAGATTTACCCTGTTCCTTAGTCTGGTATTCACAAGCGCAGTACCGCTTTACGCCGATGGGCCGAGTGCTGCGAGCGCTCCTCTTATCCCGATTATTCCGCCAAGTGTTGCGCGGATTTCGCCCGCAGGGATGAAGCGCGGCACCACCGCAATTTTCGGCGTAGAAGGTCGGAATCTCTCCGACGCCACGCAGGTCATTTTTGACGCGCCAGGATTGAGCGCAAAGTTAACCCAGATTACGGACGTGCCCGAGCAAATCACGCCGCCCCGCGCAGGAGAAGATCTAGGGGCGCAGGTACCGTTGGGCAAAAAACAGACGGCGAAGCTTGAAATCGTCGCCTCGAACGATGTTTCGCCCGGCATTCATCGCTTCCGCATCAAGACTCCACTCGGGACAACCAACACAATGGCCTTAGCTATCGGAGCACTGCCAGAGATCACGCGGCGCGACAACGAAGCGATGCCCGCAGTCGTCCGATTGCCGGCCACACTGATCGGAACCATCACCGCGCCCGGCGACAACGATAGCTATCCCTTCGAGGGCAAGGCCGGCGACGAAATCGTTCTTCAAGTGCAGGCGTCGCAGCTCGGTTCGAATCTCAAGTCGATGCTCGAGTTGCGGGACGATGCGGGCCGGGTATTGGCCGTCGCCGGTAAAAATGACGCAGATGCAGACGCAGTGTTGCACTTCAAGCTGCCTAACGACGGCAGATACACGATATCGATCACCGACCGCGATCGCGAAGGCGGAAAGGATTATTACTATAGGCTGAATGCCGGGCCATTGCCTTTTATCACAAGCTTTTTCCCGCTTGGAGTGAGGGCTGGCGAAGCCGCATCAATCTCCATAGATGGTGCCAACCTTAGCGGGATGCACGAAGTAAGAGTGGAAGCAGCCTCTCAGGAAGGCTGGACGACGATACCGCTCGTAATCAAAAGCAGCGGATTGCCTTCACTCAATGAGGTAAAACTCGCAGTCAGCGACGAGCCCCAGATACTTGAGCAGGAACCCAATAACACCATTGCGCAGGCACAATCCGTCACACTGCCAGTCACGATCAATGGACACATCGACGGCGGCATGAAAGCCGGCGGAAGCCCGGACGAAGATTACTTCCGCTTCCGTGCGAACAAGGGAGAACAACTCAGCATCGATGTAGCAGCCGCGCGATTGGGCTCCGCGCTGGATTCCGTGATAGAGATTCTCGACGCGCAGGGCAACTCTATTTCGCGGGCGACGATTCGCTGCTTGAACCAGACAACGACGACTCTCGCCGACCGGGATTCGAGGACCGTCAACACTCGTTTCATATCGACCTCCGAACTGCGGGAAGGGGACTACCTTATGATCGGCGACGAACTCAATCGGATCGATTTCATTCCCGACCAGCCCGATGCGGATACTCTTCTGAAAAGCATCGACGACCTTCGTCTCGCCTATCTTGGAACATCCCCCGATGTCCATCCAGTCAACACTCCCGTCTACAAGGCGCAGATTCTGCCTCCAGATGCCGACCTGCCATCCAATGGACTACCGGTATTTCACCTTACTTGGCGCAACGACGACGGAGGACAAGGCTACGGAGCAGACTCGAAGCTGGACTTCGTTGCCCCCGCCGATAGCGATTACCTGCTGCATCTCAAGGATGTTCGCGGCATGGAAGGTCCCGACTTTGCCTACCGTCTGACCATCCGCGATGCAACTCCGGATTTCCACCTTAAGGCTGAGCCGGCCAACCCCAACATACCCAGGGGCGGCTCCACGACGATGATCGTTTCCGTAGCTGCAAGGAGTGGTAACGAGGCCCCAATCGCCATTTCCGTAAAGGGTCTGCCACAGGGAGTGATAGCAAATCCCGCGACAATTGAGCCGGGGCAGGATTCGACCGTAGTTGTTCTATCGGCCACGGCAAATGCTCCGCTCGACGGACCGCCATCATCGATAGAAGTGATCGGCCACGCCACTATCGACGGGCACGAGATGATTCGCAGTGCGAACCGGGATGGAGACAAAGATCCAACCTTGCAACTCGCGTCCATCACACCTCCGCCCGATGTGGTCGTAACCACCGATTCAAAGCAGATATCCATCGAACCAGGCAAGGAAGTTACCGTAACGCTCCATGTCGACCGCCACAACGGCTTCAAGGGACGCGTGCCCTGTTTCGTGCAGAATCTTCCTCCCGGCGTTCGTGTGGTCAATGTAGGACTGAACGGAGTACTCGTAACCGAGGCCCAGACCAGCCGCACATTCACGCTGCGCGCCGAGGAGTGGGCAAAGCCAGCAGACCAGCCAATCTACGTCGTTGGAATCGTCGAATCGAATTCACCGACCATGCACCCTTCTTCACCTTTACTGCTGAAGGTTCCTGCAACCAATCTGTCGGCAAGCGCAAATCAGGCTCCGAGCCGCTGACATTTTCCGAATAACCGATTTCGAGGAAGAATAATGATGAATCCGTCTCGCCGCGAATTTCTCGCTCAGGTTGGCACCGGCTTCGTTGCCCCGCTCTTACTTGGAGTAACGAACAAGTCAGGAAGCAATAAGCCTGTGGTTGGCTCAGGCGAACATACCTACGAAGTCACGCATGATTGGGGCGAGCTTCCCGCAGATATTCAATACGGCAACACACACGGCGTCTGTGAAGATTCACAGGGGCACATCTACATTCATCACACCGTGTATTCCACCAGCGAGAAGCCTGACAGCATGGTGGTATTCGATGCGCAGGGCAAGTTCGTCAAGAGCTGGGGCAAGGAGTTCCGGGGCGGGGCGCATGGCCTATTCATACGCAAGGAGGAGGGAACCGAGTTTCTCTACCTGTGTGACATTCAACGTGGCCTCGTGGTCAAAACAACATTGAACGGCGAAGAAGTATTTACTTTGGGATACCCCAAAGAGTCAGAGATCTACGTCAAGCCCGGTCCTGATGGAAAACCACTGAAATACAGCCCGACCAATCTGGCCGTCGCGCCCAACGGCGATATCTACGTCGCCGACGGCTATGGTTCAAGTTACATTCTCCAGTACAACAGCAAGGGAGAATACATCCGCGCCTTCGGAGGCCCCGGTAAAGAAGCCGGCCAATTGCTCTGCCCGCACGGCATCCTTCTCGACACGCGCGGCGCTCAACCGCTTCTCAATGTCGCGGATCGCAGCAATAAGCGCATTCAGCGCTTTACGCTTGACGGCAGACACATCGACTTCCTATATGGAACTAATGCGCCGTGCCATTTCAATATCTACAAGAACGGCGATATGGTTGTTCCCGACCTGTTCGCCCGCGTCACCTTGATGGACCGGAACAACAACATCCTGCTGCATCTTGGCGACGACTCCTCCAGCGACTATATGGCCACACGCAAGCTGACCCGAGATAACTTCAAACCAGGTAAGTTCGTTTGCCCACATGGTGCATGCTTCGACCACTCAGGTAACATCTACGTTGTCGAATGGGTAGAAGTAGGACGAGTGAGCCGGCTGCAAAAGGTGGCATAGTTGTGCGCCGTCCCGTGTGATCCAGTGCAAGCGAAAACAGGCCGGCGTAACTCTCGTGCAGTCACGGAAGAGCGTTTCGCAGACCTCACTTCCGCTACGTCCTGCGTTTGATATCCATAAACTCAACAACCGGCTTGTTGGCGTGAAGACCTTCTCTCGATTCAGTGTGATCTCCCGACGAAACTTTGTCTTGTGTCACGCCGTTGGCAGGTAATGTGAAACAGAATCGCGCACCCCGCGGATGGTTGTCGGCGGCCCACAAGCGCCCCCCGTGCGATTCAACAATGGAACGGCTGATCTTCAGCCCGATGCCCGTGCCGTGAGTCTTGGTGGTAAAGAATGCCTCAAAGATCTTGTCCGCCTGCTGCGGCGGAATGCCAGCGCCGGTATCGCTGACTGAGATGAGCGGCTGCCCCTGCTCACATCGCTGTGATTGGATGGTTAGTTCGCGAATCCCATCCACCTCCTTCATAGCATCAATGCTGTTCATCATGAGGTTCATCAACACCTGTTGGAGCTGTACACGATCTCCCGAGACCTGAGGGAGATCTGCAGCGAGGTCCGCCCGCACTGACACGGTGTATTGGATAGCCTCGCTGTGCAGAATAAGCATCATCTCTCGAATTGTTTCGTTTAGATCAACCAATTCCCGTACTTGAGTATCTTTCTTGAAAAACAAGTGGACCCGGTTGACGATTTCACCCGCACGATTTCCATTTTTTAAGATTCTCGATGCAGCCGCACATGCCTCGTCCAAGTCGGGTCGATCGCGGGTTAGCCAGCGAAGGCAAGCATGGGCGTTGGCGATGGCGGCCGCAATCGGTTGATTAACTTCGTGTGCTATCGAGGCAGTCAACTCTCCCATGCTGCTTGCCCGGTTGGCGCGTGCGAGCTCCGCTTGGGCCTGTCGCAATGCCTCTTCGGCCTGCTTGCGCTCACGGCTCTCTGCATGCAACGCCTCGTTGGAACTCTGAAGATCTTCGACCGTGCGTTTCAAATCATCGCGCGCGCTCCTGAGCGATTCTTTGGCATTCCTTTGTGCAGCGCTCAGAAATCCAATAATAAGGTCTGCAATGATGTACATGACAAGCCTGGGTATTTGTCCGGGCTTTGCACCCATGGAATGCACAGGGGGTAAGAAGTAGTAATAAAACACGAGAGCGGAGTACGCCGTTGCAAGCAAACCCGGCCCGAGTCCGCCAAACCAGGCGCTCAACATCACTGCGCAAAGAAAAAAAGTTCCCGGAGGAGTCCCTAAATGAACGAACAGAGGTCGTGAAATAATCAGTACCGCGGTAGCCGAGAGAAGAGCAACCCCGTACCGCGAAATCCGGGACGATTTGGACCACGGAAGATGGTCGAGTCTGGACACGCTCAGCTCCGATGCAAAGGGGGCTCCCCCGCAGACGACTGAACACACTCTGACGATTCTGGGCCGTAGAACGGACAATTTGCAACAATTTTCGTTCCCGATCGCTTCGCGTTCTTTATCGACTCTCCGCCTGCTTGAGTTCTTGCTCGCACACCAGACACGCTCTCTGACCCAAAGTTCATATCAGCCTCTAGGCGAAGTCCGCTCGATCCGGAGTCAAGAGCCGGGCTTGTCTTTGATACATCAAGTAAAGCTATAAGCAAGCTATGGATAAGTCCCATCACCCTGAATTCTTAGGGTGCCTGATGAATATCGGCTCGAGGCAGCGTTTTATAGAGCTGCATTTCACGATCTGCTTCTGCGGCGCGAGACGCTTTTCGATATGCGTCAGCAAGATTACGATGGAAAACACCATCCTGCGGTGCAAGGCTCACGGCTTTTTCCAGACTGACGATCGCGGCGGTGGTGTTTCCCTGATTCAGCTGCAGTTTCCCCAGATCGTTGTAGGATTCAGCGCTCTGCGGGTTCAGTTGAATTGCTGTTTCCAACTCCTGCACTCCGGACTTCGTATCACCGTTCGCGGCGAGAGCTTCCCCTAAAGCTCTATGGACTGCGGCCGCACCTGGTACCCGGCTTTCGAGAGATTTCAGTCGCTCTACGCCGACACGAACTTGCCCTGTCTCCACGAGTGATTCAGCGTATGCATAAGCTACTTGTGGAGCGATTCCAGGATCTGCCTCGATGACCTCAAGCGTGGCGAGCGTGTTCGTGTAGTCTCTTTGGATGAAGTCGCTGAGTCCGAGTTCAGAACGCATATTTTTGTCATCCGGATGAGTGCGAAGGTATCGCGTGAGCGGCGCAATCGCTTCTTTGAACTCGCCTGCGGAGTAGGCGGATCTGCCCCAGTTCAGATCCAATCCTTCCATCTCGGGATTCCATTCAGCAGCATGCTCGAAGTAACGAAGCGCCATGGGGAAATCTTTCTCACTTGCCTCGATCGCTCCAAGGTTGTTGTAACTGTCTGCGACTGCCGGTCCTATCTGCCTTTTGAATTCATCAACCTGCCGCTGTGCTTCCGGATCGGCGTCGGCTTCTGATAACTTGGGAACAACAAGCGCCTGCGTCCCGGACGGCAGTCTGGACTGTGCCCCCATTCCTGAATTTTCCTCAAGATAATCCGAAAGCCTGTCCCGGTCGCGTGAGAGATTCGCGTTCAGCAATGCCTCGGAAGCCGCCAGCTCTTTCTTTCCTTCCGCGGCATCTCCGGACTGCACAAGTAGTCTTCCAAGAAGATAGTGGGCCTTTTGCACTTGGTAGCGATTGCGCGACGGATCGGTTGTGAGTTGAATCGATGCTCGCAGCGCTCCTTCTGCTTCTACTGTTTTTCCCATTTCTGCATAGATCTGGCCAAGATAGAGAAAAGTGTCCGGATTTCTTGCATCAAGAGCCGCAGCGCGATTGAGGTTTTTCTCCGCTTCCGTCAGCTTGTGCTGGTCCGCTTCGAGGTGGCCCAACGCGGCATAGGCCATTGCATTCTTTGGAAACAACCGGATCTCTCTCATGAGTTCATCGATAGCCCGGGTGAGCTTCTCATTGCCGCCGATCGCAAGATAGGCGGCTGCAAGCGAGTAATGCGCGCCTGCAAGGTGACTGTCCATCACGATTGTTTTTTGGAATTCCGTGACTGCTTCCGTCTGAAAGTCAGAGTTTTCGTACGCGCGACCGTAGTACATATGGAGTTGGGCCGAGTCGCCGAACGATGCACTCATTTCGGAAAAGATCTTCGCGGCACACTGCTTGTCTTCCATGTTCAGGCACGTGACTGCGAGCTCATATCCAGCCTCGAAAGTGGGGTCAAGAGCAACCGCCTCTTCCAACTCTCGCCGTGCTTGCTCATTCGAGTTTTTCTTGACCAGGATTCTTCCGCGAAGAATATGCACCTTTGCCTCGAACGCCTTGCTCTGCGGGCTATCGAGCGCTGCCCGTTCCACGAGAATGCTCGCGTGCTCAATATCTCCACTTTGCAGCGCCGCATGCGCATAATCCAGATTCAGGGTCGCCGAGTCCGACGCAAAACTCAGTGCTTCATCGAAATACGGAACCGCCTCTTTATATTGCCCGGCGTGGGCGATTCCAACCGCCAGTTCGCCGAGCGCATCTGCGAGAAAGAGCCGATATTCCTTAGCTGCCTCCTCTGGATTATTTGCGGCCAACTGCTTGCCTGCATGCTCGTAGTGTTCCTGCAATGTCGAGCTGCTTGAGATAGCATCCTCGACCTGAGCGCGGCTCGCACTCGCGAAGCAAAGCGCGGTGAACAAAACGGTAGCGATGGATCTGAGGGAAATCTCCATGACATATTTGCGCGGAGTGCTGTCACTAATACATGCGCTTCGATTTGTTGCAGAAACGAATTGCACTCACTGCACCCTGCGATCCTTCTGAGATTTTACGCGGTGATCAAAAAGAAGGCGCCTCCGCATGGAAGCGCCTTCTGTATCCATCCAACCTGCCGAAACCACATTTCATAGCAGTCGCGGAAGGCCGGATTTCGTTGTTAAAGCAAGGTTAGAAGTTGTACTTCACGTTCAGCTCAAGGATGCGCGAGTAGGGAGCCTGCGATTTTGTATCCATGAAGCCGAAGTTCTGAACTGTACCTCCGGTGCCAGTGTTCAGAGCGATGGCCTTGCTGCCATAGTTCACCAGATATTTCAAGGTGAGCTGATTCTGCGAACTGAACTCCGGCAGCGGGTGGTTCAGCCAGTCGAAGGCCGAGATCCGGAACTGGACGTTCTGTTCGCGCGGTAGATGGATTGTCCGATACAAAGCCAGGTCGTTGTCAAAATACGAGCCCATACTCATATACGGATACTTCTGGCCACCATACGTACCAACAGCGGGGGCGGCGAAGCAGCTCAACTGGACGCGTTGATATTTCGCCAGTCCCGAGTTTGGATTGCAGGTCAATACCGGCTGGATCGCGATCGACGCGTCGGTCCCATAGTAAGTTGGGTCCCCAATGCCGGTCGTGACGCCGTTAGTCGTGGTTGCATTTGGTTTGCTAGCAGTTGGAGCAGCGTAAGTGGGAATGGTGGCCGGATCGTAGGCCAAAGACAGTCCGAAGTTCGGTACGCCATTACCTAACTGCGCCAGCAAGCTGCCGCCCGCCTGCCAGGTGGACGTACCGGAAATAGTCCATCCGCTCATGGCAGCTTTTACCAATGCATTGCCGTAGTGGAAACTTCCGGTCTGATAGGTGTACGAAGAATTGAAGACATAGGGGCGATCGATTGCCTCCACACCATAGTTCGCGCGCAGAGCAAACGGATTGTTCTGCAAGCCCGTTCCCAGTGTTTTAGACCAGGTGAAGTTGAAGTTGTAGGAGAGCTTGCCGGACGACTTGATCCATGCCGCCTGAAGACCGTTGTAGTTTGTGTAGTCGGTACTCTGAGACTCGTATACGCTACTGGTGCCGTATGCGTACCCAAAAGGCCGGTAGTCTGCAACCTTGTTTCCGGTGGGCGTGCCGTTGGTGTTCTCAGCTATGTTCTCAGGATTGTTGGAGATGACTCCAGTGATAGGATCCGGTTGGAAGAAAGCTCCAATCGGAGTCTTGTTCTGATCCGCGAGTGCGCTGAAGCCGCTGCCCTCAATAGTCTCGCCATTATTCAGAATCTGGCTTGTGCTGCTTCCCACGTAGGCAACGTCCAGCAGTGTGTTCCACTTGAGACGCTGATCAATCGTGAGGTTGTAGCTATATGTCACGGGTTCGCCATAGTCATTAGCATCAAGACCACTTTGAGAACCGGATGCGCATTGCATCGTGCACGTTGCTGGCTTCAACTGTCCGATCTGGGAGAGCAGAACTGTCTTCTGTCCGGGCAGATTGTAGGTCTGAACAGCTTGTGCCGTCGTGAGCGCACCGGCATAGTCGTTGTATTGGCCAGTAAAGCGGTAGGCGCCCCATCCGCCGCGAACGACAGTGTTGCCGGTCCCGAAGACATCATAAGACAGACCGAAGCGTGGAGAGACAAAAGCAAATCGGTTGGGCTGCCCGCTGAGTGGCACGCCGGGGTCGATACCATGCCAGTAATAGCCGGGATCGATCTTGCCTGAATTCCAGTCCGACAGAACACGGTTCGGGAAGAATACAGCCATGCCAGTTCCCTGCCGGTCATACCAGTGCCCCACGTGCTCGAAGCGCGCTCCAAACTCGATGCTCAGACGCCTTGTGGCCTTCCACGAATCGTCTGCGTAAAACGCAGTTGTCTGGTAAGCCATATCGCTGACAGGAGCCAGATTATTCTCCGAGTATCCAGTCACGTTACCCATGATGAAATTGGCTACGGGGTTATTCGGGGAGCCGACGGTGGTTCCGGTAAAGATGTTCGGATTCTGACCGCTGAAACTAGAGATATTGCCGTTCAGACTCGTACCGTCATTGCTTTGGATGTTGCCGACGTTCTGCGTGAAGCCTCCGAACTTCAGAGTATGGGCTCCCCATACCTTGGTGAAGTTATCGGCAAACGCAGGGATTTCCTTGCGAACCTCATACGTTCCCAAAGGATTCTCGAAGATATCACTCTGAGAGAAATCCGGGAAGGTAAAGTTGCCCGCGCTGCTATAGGACGGGATCAGCTGTGAACCGCCGTTGTAGACCGTCGCATATGGATAGTTAAGCGTCGACTTGTAAGCGGATTTGATGTTCGGCGCGCCGAATGGGAAGTTGCCGTAGCCCCAGCTTGCGATGAACTCATTCGTAGATGTAGGGCCAAAGGTATGGACAAAGTGGCCGGCAATCGCTTTCGTATAGACGTACCCGTAAATTCCGCCTCCCGGGAAAGGTATGGCGTTCCCCGGCGTCCAGTAGATGTGGGCTCCGTTTCCTTGAGCAAGCTCGGCGCTATAGGCCTGCTGGTAAGAGATGTAGAGCTTTGTCTTGTCGCTCAGGTTGTAGTCCACCCGCAGACGGTAGACCCACCCGTTATTGATATTGTCGACTGGTTGATAGTAGTTGTAGCCGCCCTTAGTGGTTGCTGGGTTAGCGTTCGGAGTCGGCCAGAAGCTGGCAAGCGCTTTTGCGCCCGGGTCAAGGAACTGGCCCGGAATATGACCGTTCGTGACCGTCGTGCCATCCGGCAGAGTCGTGCCTGTCAGATCGTTACACCATTGGTTCTGAACCGTCGATGAGAATCCGGTCGGGCAAAGCGCAACGTTATCGGCGTTGTCCGAGGTGAAATCACCGGCCAGCATCTCGGGACTGGGAATGTACGATTTGAGGACGTTGGCATTGCCCTGGTTCTGAAGGAATCGCTCGTAACCACCCCAGAAGAAGAGCGTCTTATGAGTATGCGGAACAGGGCCGCCGAAGTTGCCGCCAGGGTAATAATAGTGAGCATCGCCCCTCGATACGCCCTGGTTATTATCCTGCCAGTCATTAGCATTCAGAATGTCGTTGCGAGCGTCGAAATAGGCCTCGCCGTGATAGTTCGCGGTACCCGACTTGCTGATGGCGCTGACAACGATGGGACCAAATTGCCCGTCCGCACCAAAGTTTGAAGTTTGTACACTGACTTCCTGGGTCATCTCAGGGCTGACAATGGAGATCGAGCCGGCGCTGTCACCTGGATCGAGTACATTGACGCCGTCGGAGAGCAGCGCTGTACCGCCGCGGTTAGGAGCGCCGTTCAGGTTGATGCCGTTGCCAATCGAACTCTCATTCGCGGAGATATTAAGATCGCTGAATGTGGGGCTGGCCTGGGTCAAACCACCTGAAGTTGTCGTCGCACCGGGCAATATCTTCAATAGCTCGGTGGTGTCGCGGCCCTGCAGGGCAAGGTTTTCAATCTGCTCGGCATCCAGCACAGCGGTGCGCTCGCCGTTATTCTGCTGCAGAACCTCGGGAGCAGCCACAACCTCGATCGTCTGCGTCGCTGCATTCGCTATGTCAAGCGCGATGGTAGGGACGGCAAGCGTATCGCCTGCGTGTAACGTGAGGCCGGTCAACTCCTTCGACTGAAAGCCCTTCATATCGACTTTCACGGAATAAGTCGAAGGTACGAGCGCAGGGAAAGCATAGAAGCCTGTGCCGTTTGTCTCCGTTATGCGCGAGTCCTTCGTTGTCTCGTTGATGACGGTAACTTGAGCTCCCGGAACTACTCCTCCGGTGGTGTCAGTCACGGTGCCTGATAGTTGTGCTGCTGCCTGTGCATGAAGTTTGGGAGTGAATGCCAGCAGCAGTGCTACCAAAAGCACAGCCACCGATCTTCCGGTTACTAGAGTTTGCGCCCATGACAATGAACGGCTCACGATCCCTCGCGAGATTGGCATTAAGTTGGTCTCCTAAAAAAATTCTTATGATTCCCTCCATCGCAAGATTTCGGCGGGCGCCCTTGTTGCGGAGGGTGAGTTATTCATGCCGGAATAATTCGATTTACTTCGGCGGCATACAACACTACAAAAACGAATATGCGGCTGTCAACTTTACTTCGGTGGCAAGAATATATCGAACTGAATCGAGGGGAGGAATCACGCCTTTAGTCTTTGAGCATGAATGAGATCGGAGACGGAGACGCCGTCAACAACATGCGGCCTCAGAGGCTTTTCCTCTGAGAAGATAGCTTCAGAGACGGACCGAAGGATGGCGACGTGGAGGGCCAAGCCCTCTGAGATGAGAAGCCATGACGGATGCCTAATCGGAACGATCGGCAGTTCGACGCTCCAGCCATTTGACTTTATATATGAGACGTCCTTAAAAATGTGATCGCGCTGGAGAACTCGGCCGGATCCGTTCCGCGGGCACTATCCCTTCCCCCTCAAGCACCGAATAAAACTGGTCTACTGCCAAATTCGTTAAGGTCTCCCGCTTCCCGGATGGCCAGAAGATCTCTACCTTATCGATTCTTGCGTGTGCTCCCAAACCAAAGTGAAGCCTCAGGTCGTTCTGTGAGAGATAGCTCCCGCCGCTTCGCACCTCGTCCGACTGCACCAGGTCGCGGGCAGTTACACGGACCCGCACGTTCAATGCCAGCCGATTGCTTTTCGTTCCCGCCAGTTCCAGACCGATCCAGTGATTCCTCGCATCAGGCTCTGTCCTCAGAACCATCGGACGACCCTCAATATTCTCGACCACCAGTTCGAGATGCCCATCGTTGAACAAGTCACCTACGGCCAATCCACGGCTCGCTTGCGGGACCTGAACAGCCGGCCCCGATACTCTGCTGATATCGCGAAATTTCCCATTATGCTGATTGAGAAAAAATATTTTCGGTTCACGATATTTGGTTCCTATATCTTTCGTGTCCACCTGCGGGTAAACGTGCCCGTTGACCAGCGCGAGGTCCGACCATCCGTCGTTGTCGATGTCCAGAAACGCATCACCCCAGCCGACATACGGAACTGTAGCCTTAGCAATACCTGCATCAAAGGACACATCCGCGAAGTTCCAGCCTCCATCATTACGAAACAGCGCCGTGTACTCCTCACTAAAGTGCGTAATGGCAATGGAGAATCTGCCGCTGTGCAGGTAATCTCCCAGGGCGACACCCATGTTGGCCTGCTCGCTGCCGTTTCCATTCACAGCTACTCCGGCTCGATACGCCATATCCGTGAATCTGCCGTTACCATCATTTCTGTAGAGATAATTCGGCTCACCATCATTCGCCACGAAAAGATCAAGCTTGCCATCGTTGTCAAAATCCGACCACACGGCGCCCAGTCCGAAATAACGTTGCGCATCCCCCACGCCTGCCTTCGCTGAAACGTCTGAGAATGTGCCATCTCCATTGTTGCGATACAGATTGTCGGGAGAGCCTTTGAGTCCACGCGGTCCACACTGGACCGGAATCTCGTGATACATGCAGGTTCTCTTCGATCCAATCGTAGGTAGATCGTTCAAATCCAGATCTACATAATGTGGAACAAAGAGATCAACGAATCCATCCCCGTCGTAGTCTCCAAACACAGCCCCGGTAGCCCAGCCCTTGTCTGCGCTCAAGCCAGATTCCGTAGTGACATTCGTGAAAGTTCCATCTCCATTGTTGCGATAAAGGACAACACCGCCGAAACACGAGACAAGCAGATCGGGCCAGCCGTCATTGTTGTAGTCGCCTACCGTTGCACCCATGGCCCAGCAGGGAAAGCCAACGCCAGCTTTGTCCGTAACGTCGGTGAAGGTGCCATCGTGGTTGTTACGATAGAGCGCGTTGCGCGCTTTCTTGCCAGCCAGAAACATGTCGACGTCAGGCGCGTTCGTGAAGAAAATATCCGGCCACCCGTCTCGATCAAAATCGATGAGTGCGACACCGCCGCTCATCGACTCAACGATGTACCGTTTCTCCACAGAGGAAAGATGATCGAAGTGAATACCCGTCCTGGACGTAATATCTTCCACTTCCAACGCTTTGGCGACCGTGCTTTCATGTGTGTGGGGCACCGCCGAAGGCCGCTTCATCTCCTGGCCAAGCGCCAGTTGAAAAGCAATCAAATATAAAGATACAAAGATGTCTCTTCGTCTCAAACGGCAGATCACGCAGGAACCTCGTATATTCGGCACATTTCATTAGCCATCCCAAATTACGGCATACAGATCAAAGATTTGATGTGACGAGATCATCGTCTTTCGTTTCTCGGATCAACAGCAAGCCCAGGAGTGTGAGAACCGCGGAGGCCGTGAGGTAGTAGCCAACATATCGCAGGCCTAAATTCTTCGCGAGCCAGGTAGCAATATAAGGGGCAAGGGAGGCGCCCAAAATCCCCGCCACGCTAAAGGCGAGAGAGCTCCCGGTATATCGAACCGGAGTTGGGAACAGCTCTGAGACGATGGTGCCGAGTGGACCATAAGTAAAGCCCATCAGAGAAAGGCCAAGACACGTCATCACTACGGCTCCGGCAGTGCCCGCCGTGAACAATGGGGCGAGCACAAGGCCAAAGAGAGCGATCAACACAGTGACCGTGAACATAACAGGGCGGCGTCCGCGCTCGGCAAGCATGGCGGAGATAGGAATCGTGATCGCGAAGAAGAGGATGCCGAGTAGTTGGATCATCAGAAAACTGGCGCGGCTGTAGTGGAGTGCGCTGGTTCCCCAGGATAGCGCAAAGACGGTCATCAAATAGAAAAGAACGAATGTCGCGAGAGAGGTAAGAATGCCCGCAAACAGTGACCGGGCGTGGTGACGGAAGACGGTAAACATCGGGACACCAACCGGCTCGGAGCGCTCGATGGAAGCTTGGAATACCGGCGTCTCCGTGATGGTCAGCCGAACATAGAGACCGAGGAGCACCAGCACCGCGCTGGCAAGGAATGGTAGCCGCCAGCCGAAGGCGAAGAACTGCTGGTCCGTGAGCCATCGGGAGAGGAGCAGAAAAATGCCGCCAGAGAAAAGGAAGCCAATGGGTGCTCCGAGCTGCGGAAACATGCCGTAGAGCGCACGCTTTCTCGGCGGAGCATTCTCAACGGCAAGCAGAACAGCTCCGCCCCATTCTCCTCCAAGACCAACGCCCTGTCCGAAGCGGAAGAGAGCGAGCAGCAACGGCGCGGCGACACCAATCGTCTGATATGCGGGTAACGCACCAATCAGGAAAGTTGACACTCCCATGGTCGAAAGCGCGAGAACCAGTGTCTTCTTGCGTCCGATCCGGTCGCCAAAGTGTCCGAAAAGGGCAGATCCGATCGGGCGCGCAATGAACGCTATGGCGAAGGTTGCCAATGAGGCCAGCGTTGAAGAAGCAGGATCCGAAGCTGGAAAGAAAAGGCGAGGAAAGACCAAAACCGCAGCTGTGGCATAAATATAGAAATCAAAAAATTCAACAGTTGTTCCCACCAGGCTGGCAAATAAGACCTGGCCTGGGGAATTCATGCGCCTTTGGCTTGTTTCGATCATTATCACTCCGACTGGGTTGAAGTACACAGTTCCAGCATGGAACAACCAGGGCTCCGATGTCCCCATGCCGAAATCCAGCCACGCCCTCTCGGAATGGCCGGCTTGTCTCGATCGCAGGTTCCAAACCCCATACAAACGCTTCATCAGGGGTACAAGCCTTTGATTACATTACCTAATTCGTTGATTCTAAATGGTCGCCAAAGACGAGATCGCAACGCCGACGCCAAGTTGGCTAACCGGCCTCGAATCAACGGAAGTGTTTGATAGCAAGTGACTTGAAGAAGTCCGGTTTTAGGTTAGTGTGCGATGATTTGGACTAATTTCGGCCTTGTAAGTAGGTTTTATATGCCTCGCGCGGGAAAAACCATCGGAATCAGCCTTTCTGAAGAACACCAAGCACCTGCAGCTCCGAGGATTTGCGCGGTGCCCTTCTCAGCTTGTCTGGAGATCTGTTAGAGAAACCAACCCGGACGGCCGGTTGGATCATGTTGGATTATGGCGCATCTTCAGTCGGTGGGTGTGACGCTATTTACTTGCCACCCGCTATCTGACTTTACGACATTCGCGACCGCACTCTGCTGGCCCGACATGTCCATCGCCACTCCTGGAAAAGCCGTCTTCATCTCCACGGTGGAAGCCCAGCCGGGAACACCTGCAACGTCATAGTGATAGCTGACGCTATATTGAGTGGCATCCGAAACATCGGCTGGTGAGAATCCGTCGATAGTCGTCACCTCGCGATGACCAAAGCAGAAGTTGCCATAGCCCGGCTGCGTCTGTTCCGCCGTCCAACTCGACCGACCCTTATCTGAGAGATCATAGTCGTTGACTTGCTTGGACCCGATCAGGAAACGTTTCTTTTCTGCAGCCTTCCTGACCAGGAAACCCGTGTCTGTCAATGCATCATAGCCTTTTGTCTGCTCATAGTTCGAAGTGTCCGCCTGCACGGGAAATTTCACGGGACTCGGCCACACACAGTCCTGGCGGGTGCTGTAGTAATTGTTGATCGCCGACTTGAATGCCATCTTGTCCACGAAATTCGTTTTGCGGCATCCTGCGGCAATCAGCGCCCCGCCGCATATTCCCACACCCAAAAGGCTTATAGCTTTCATTCAGAGGCTCTCCTGGAAACTTAGATGCAGAAAAGCTCCATGTAGGGAGATACCGCGTACGATAGATTCCGAAAGCGAAAGTGGAGCGGCGATGAAAGCGCAATTGCTACGATTCAACGAAACTGTCGAGCGCGATCCAGCCATCGATGTGTGGATGCATAAGCATGGAGGAGCACTGGGTGCCATCGCGCACGAGTGGTTCGAGGTGATGCGAAAATGCGGCGATGAAGTTCGCGAGGTCCTGCATGACGGCTGTCCGGTAGCCTGCTTCGGCGATGTGCCCTTCGGCTACGTCAATGTATTCATTTCGCACGTGAACGTGGGGTTCTTTCACGGCGCAGCGCTGCCGGATCCGGCCCGGTTGTTGCAAGGCGCCGGCAAATTCATGCGCCACGTAAAGCTAAGAACGGGCGAGGCCATAGATGCCGCGTCGCTCAACAGGCTCATCGAGACGGCATACGCCGATATCAAGATGCGCGTAGAAAACGGTTGACCCACCAACTTCAAATTGCGAATTACTGGTCTCACGGGCACGGTGCTCCGGCGGATGTCCATTCGTGCACCTTCCTGAGAAACGTCTCCTCGGACATCGGCACCGGCTGGCGGCCATCCCCGGGATGCCATCCCCACAACACGAGTGGCGTGTGCATGTGCGTTTCAATCGCCTTCGCATCGCGTCCACCATTGCGTTTGGGATCAGTCAGCAACTCGCATAGCTGGCGGGCGGAGAGGCCTTCCCAGATCATTGGGTTGTCGGGCGGAGGAAGGCGCCAATCCGGCGCACCCGGAGGCATATGCGCGCCTACGAGGTTGTGGTCCTGATGACAGCTGCTGCAATAAACCGGTGCGGCGCCCTCTCCGTTTGGCCCGCGCTGCACATCCATAACGTGCTGATGCAGATCATCTCCCTGGCGCGGATAACCACCTGTTGAGTGACAGACGAGGCAACGGGGATGATGCAGCACGGGGGTAATTGCCTGGAACGCCGCAACTCCTTCGGTGCGGCTGCTGTCAGTTCCCGCAGACTGTGGCACGGCATAGAGCATTACCGCGTATCCCGCGATGAGTGTAGCCAAAATGCGCTTCATACCGACGTCGCCTCAAAGCGGCGATGGATCGCTGCAAGCAACCGCGCGGGGGTGAAAGGCACGTGACGCAGACGCACTCCGGTTGCGTCAAAGATCGCGTTACCGATGGCCGCCGGAGCCACCGTGATCGAAGTCTCTCCCGCACCCGTCGCGCTCACATCGTCCGGCACAACGAAGATGGTTTCTATAGCCGGAACGTTATAGTCGAGACGAAGGCTGGTGTATCCCTCCCAGTCCACCGAGGTAACGCGCTCTGCGTCCCAGGTGACCTCTTCCACTAAAGAACGACTCATGCCTTGCAACAATCCGCCCTCGACTTGATTGCGCAATCCGTCGGGATTCGATATCGGCCCGCAGTCAATTGCGATCGTAAATTTTATCGGTCGCACAACACCGGTTCGCAAGTTCACAGCCAGGTCTGCAATCAGGGCGGCATAACCGTTATCGCCTTCATAGGCGACACAGGCCACGCCCCGTCCCGTCACTTCTTCATGCCCGGAAGCAGATTTTCGGTGAACCGATCGAGCCTGCCAGTTCGCGGCTTTGGCGACGGTCTGTAGAACACCACGGACCCTTTCATCATGGAGATGGCGCAGTCGATATTCCACCGGGTCCGCGCCTGCCATATAGGCGAGTTCGTCCATGAAGCATTCGTTCGCAAATGTATTTTGAATGCGCAACGGTGAACGCAGTGGCCCTGTATAAAACGGTGACGCGACAGTATGTGTCAATACGCGCTCGCTCTTTACAGTACCGCTGCCACTACATACTCCGCCTGCGCAGCCGACGACATATTCCGGGACCGTGTTGCTGCCGTTGCGCAATTTCCTGGTGGGCGCCTTCGCGGGCGTGGGTTTCAATGGCTCGGGATCATAGCCAAGCAGCATTCCGCTGATGACATTTCCGGGCTTGTCGTAGCCTGGGCGGCTGCCACGATTGGCCACCCAGTTCTCCCTGTCCCACGCAACGATAGAACCATCTGCATCAAGACCCACGCGATGTTCTATGACACACGCATTCCCGAAATTCTCCCACATCATCTCGTCCTGCCGAGTGTACTGGAGCCGTACCGGCCTTCCTACCGCCTGCGACAGCACGGCCGCATCGAATGACACGGCGTCTGCACCGTTCAGCCCGTAACAGCCCGATCCGCGCACAAAGATGACGCGGACTCTGTCGGGCGGCATATTGAGAAGCATCGCAATGCAGTTTCGTGTCGGATAGACCGACTGCGTGGGAGACCACACGACCGCATGATCTGACTTTACATCGGCAACAGCGCAGGAGGAGCCGAGCGATCCATGCATTTGATACGGATATGTATAACGCGCATGAAGAACGTGATGTGCCCTCTGAAGTCCATCTGCGACATCTCCGGAATCCACACTCAACTCGTCATGCGAGGGCTGCTGCTGCATATGATCGAAGAACCTGTCCTGCGGCGGCAACGCTGGACCAGGATTCCATCTGCAGACCAGTCTGCGAGCAGCCTGCACTGCAGCAAACTGAGTCTCCGCCACAATCCCGACGAAATCCTCACGGACGACAACCGCAACCACACCGGGGATACCTGTGATCGAAGCCTTATCTGCCGATAGCAGCGTTGCCCCCATTGCAGGAGGGCGCACAACCCGGCCGTGGAGCATTCCGGGGACGCGAACATTCTGGACGAACTCAAATCCCCCCGTCATCAGTGCAGCGTGATCGAGTGCGCGAACAGGCTTGCCTAAGATTGTCCATTCCTTCGGGGAGCGGCGTTTCGCCTCTTTGTTTACGGGCAGACTGAACTTCTTTGTGCCGATGAGACTGGCATACGTTATCTGTCTGCCTCCGGGAGATCTGACCGCTCCGTCTATCGCTGTCAGCGTCCGCTCGTCCTCTCCAAACTGCAGCGCAGCCATGCCTATGAGGGCTTCCCGCGCCGTTGCGGCTGCCAGCGCAAGGTCTTGCACATTAAAGTTGGTTGGCGTCGATTGGCTACCCGAAGTGCTGCCCTGATCCGGCGTGACATCCGTGTCGCATTGAACAAGCCTCACAGCTTGCAAAGGTACGCATAGCTCCTCCGCGATCAATTGGGATTGCGCGGTAAAGATGCCCTGGCCGAGGTCGCATTTCCCCGTGAATGCCGTAACGGTCCCATCGGAATTTATAGCGATCCAGGAATCCAGCTTATCCGGATCGACATGCGACCGGTGTGTTCCAAACTGTCCCTCCTGCGCAAATGCGAGAAAATTAGAAGACAGGCCGACGATCAACACTCCGGCCCCCTTAAGGAATTCGCGGCGCGGCGCTATCATCCATGCCTCCCGTCTCGGTAAAGGCGAATCGCACGCAATATTCGAGCGTGCGCAAAGCAGCGACACAACACCCCTCCGAGGGACTCGCGAATCTCCTGATCCGTTGCATGCGGTTTTGCATCCAACAAAGCCTTTGCAGTCAGAATTACCCCACTCAGGCAGTACCCACACTGCGCTGCGCCTTCCTCGAGAAAAGCCTGTTGAATCGGATGAGGTTTCTCCGGAGAACCAAGACCCTCGAGCGTCGTAATGGGCTCCCGACCAACGCTGCCGACCGGTTTCACACAGGAACGAACGACCTGCGATCCGATCATCACGGTACAGGCCCCGCACTGCGCCATGCCGCAACCGAAGTGAGGCGCATTCAAGTGAAGCTCGTCGTTCAACACAAACAGCAAGGGCGTGTCGGGATCGATCTCGACTGTCTGGCTCTTACCGTTCACCAAGAGAACCTGTTTCACGGAACTCACGCCCTTCATCTCTTTCCTTCATTCGGTAGCGAAATCCGACTGGAGGTTGCTGTGCTCATGGAGAAACGCGCCGAACTGGTATCTATTTCGACTGCCGGAGTTGTATGGATGCGAACCTTGATCGCTCCAAGTCCAACATAACTGAAAGCTTTGTGCGTTTGTTTACAAGAGAAATCTCCACTTGCATTAACCTGCCAGGCGAGACGTCGCCGCCACGAGAGAGCCCTTCTGCCGGATAGGAGAGCGCCTTGCTTCGCGTTTTTGCTTAGCGGCACCAAGATATTGTTTGCGCATTCGGTTGCTAACTGCGAGAGCTCTCTCAAACTCTTCCTTCACCCTGTCTCGAATTCGCTTCGTCAGCTTACGGCCGGGTCGATCTCCGCTGGCCTCGTCCGCAAGCGAAGCAAGTTCATTCCAGTCATGCCAGTCACCAATGGCGTCCTTAACCTCGCCCAGGGCCTCGATAAGGGTTGAATCACTATCCTCTGCCAACTGGAAAATATAGCGCAGCTCCTTCACCTTGAGACGAAAGGCGTGCATGTTGGCTGCATCCAACTTTGGCCATTCTCCCAGCTCTGCAGCAACCTGAAGCGACACCGCCATCACATCTGCAGACGCCCGCGAACGATTCGAAATACTAGCTTTTGCAGATTCGAACTCCCCGTCCATGAATGTCGAACATCGCCTAAGGTAGTGGCGCGCCTCCTTCCTCCGCGCTGCAATAATCTTGTGAAGTTCCGCGGCGGCCTGCACGCGGCGGCTTCCAAGATGCTCCAGCCATTGCACCACACATTCGTCTTCGGAATCGATCGCGAGAGAGGAAACGAATCCAAAAAGAACATCCATATCTCGCACTTCCCCCGCCGCTTTTCGAACAGGCGTCAGGAGTTTCGACAAACGATTTCCCTCTTCGTTCTTGTCGAGCATCAAGGCATGAAGGGTAGCTTCGAGACGTCGCGTCTGCGTACGAAGACCATGTACCTCGTCCGGAGATGGCACTTTCGGGAAACTCTTCAATGCCTTGCGCAGGTTACGAAACGTTTTCTGCAATAGATCCGCATTCAACGCCATGTGGATTGGATGATTTGCGATATCGAAAGGTTGGTGATGGATCGAGGCGATCTGTGTCGGAAAGCGACGGACTCGGGCTTTGACATTCATAACCGAAGATTCTCGTCTTTTTTGGGGAGCGCATCAATCGCATGCAGCGTTTCGCCGTACGTTCCACCGGATCGTGATTAAGAAAAAGGCTGAACTTCATAGAAATTGATAGCGGCTCGCCAGCGCATTCATCTATATTGGATCTTCTGAATCCGATGGGAACAACTCTCCGCAAAAAAGTTCCCGAAATTCCCCTTACGCGCAACAAAGGCCCACTCACCATTTGCCTTCATCCTGAAGGACTTGCTAGGCCGAAGAAAGACGCGAGTAACTCGGATGTCGAAATCAAAACTCGAATTTTTGGGAAGTAGTCAGTATGGGCTTCGCCTGAATAGGCGACTGGTGTTGGGTCACTCCTGACGATATCTTTCCATAATTCGTCGATTCTCTTGTAGCGATTACGGCTACACCTGCACTCTTTGATAGGAAGGAATGCAATTTCTCTGATTGTTCCTCGGAGTGTGACATGTAAGTAGCAGCTATGTATTGCGTTGGGGAAGACCTCACGCCATGCAGATGGAGATGATTGCCATGCGAAGCAGCCCAGCCCTGGTCGCCATGGAGTTTCCTGCCGAACTCACCCTGACACGTGCGGATGAGGTGGTACGCACGCTGGTGGAGTTGGTCGGAAGAAAGGGTGCTGGCAAAGCACTCGAAAGTGATACAGATGAAGCTTCCGAAGAAGTTCTCGTCGACACCGAAATCCAGGGTTCTCGCTACCTTCTGGTGCGAATGCCCAAACCAAGATCCGGCCGAATTCGACTTAGTCCGCGGGAACAGGAAATCGTGCGTATGGTCGCCAAGGGGCATCCCAACAAGGTCATCGCGGACGTACTCAACATAAGTTCGTGGACCGTTTGCACCCACCTGCGCCGTATCTTCGCCAAACTTGGAGTGGGATCAAGAGCGGCAATGGTCGCGCAGTTGCTGGAGTCAGGCGGACTTGCTTCGGAACATCATGGGACAGTCGGATCAAAGTGAGCTTTGTTCAGGAACTTTATACGGTGATTCCATCTGCCGCTTGTCGTGTAACCGCAGCTAAAGACGGTATTCGTTGAAGTCGCTCGCGGACGCAGCGGGATCGGGCGATAACAGTCTTGGGGCCGAAGCCTCAAAAAGCTCTGGCTCGCCATCCCCGCTATATTTCTCACTGCGGGCTACATGCGATGCTGCCTCGCCGACATGGGCGTGGCGCATTAAGCGCATCACGTTCCCGCCCAGCACGAGCTTGCTCTGTTCCTTTGGCAAGCCTAACATCCTGATTTTATGAAGCTCGACGCCGGGATGAATCCACGGACCGTCGGAACCGAACAAAAGCTTGCGCGGCCCAGCGCGCTTGATGGCTTCTACGATGTAGTCGAAGCGCCGCACCGCCGAAGTGTCCGCGTAGACATTAGGGTAGCGGGCAACTTGATAAACCACCTGCTGGTGTGCGCGCCAATCGTCCGTGTAACTGCCGAGATGAGCGACAATGAAGTTGACATCGGGATATTGTGGCGCAAGCATGTCGATGACTTCAGGGCGGCTTACCACATCGACAAAAATCGGCACGCGGAACCTGCGAGCTGCTTCACAAACCTCACGCGTGGGCATCGCCTCGTAGCCGTGAATCTTGATGCCGCGAAAATGCCAGCGATGAAGGGCGTGTGCCACCATTGAGAATATGCGGCCAGCGTCGCGACTAGCGTGGACAAAGACAAAACCGATGAGACGGTCTGGATAGCGGGCAATGATACGAGCCACATCGGCGTTCGCTTTGGCATAGTCGCTGTGAAAGGTCGCCACCACAACGGTCTTCGCAATACCAGCCGCGCGAGCGCGCCGAAGATAAGGCTCAATCGCCGCTTCCGTATTCCACGGCGCCGTCATGCGATCGCCCTTCCCCGCGTGGCAATGGCAATCGATGATCATAGGCTCCATTCCTTTGCTTGCGGTTCCCGAATCGAATGTCCCAACGTAGATGCCAGTTTGAAATACCAGATGCAAGTCTCAACTGCTTTGTAGAAGATTGGCAGGTGAAACTTCTCGTTGGGTCCGTGGATGTTATCGTCTGGCAATCCGAAACCCATCAGAACCGCGGGGATGCCCAGAACATTCTGAAAGGTATGGACCACCGGAATGGAACCACCGGAACGGATAAAGACCGCCGGCTTTCCAAATGCCTTCCGGTAAGCATGGCTCGCGGCCTGAACCGCGGAATGACTACGGCTGATGAGCGCCGGATGGATGGAAGACATCGTACGCAGTGTGACGCTGACGGTCGACGGTGTAACGCGCGAGATATGATCTCGAAGGAGCTGCGCGATCCTATGCGGATCCTGATCGGGGACCAGCCGAAAGCTGATCTTAGCTAATGCGCTCGCCGGAATCACTCCTTTCGCGCCGTGTCCCGTATGTCCACCCAGGATGCCGTTGACGGAAACATCCGGCCGTATCGTCGTGCGTTCATACAAGCTATAGCCCGGTTCTCCCCAGCCCTCTTCGACCTTTGCGTCGCGTAAAATCGCATCGTCCGAAGGGCCGGATCGAGCCATAGAACTGCGTTCCTTTCCACTCCATTCGCGCACCTCGTCATAAAATCCAGGAATGGTAACTCGGCCCTCTTCGTCGTGCAGACCGGCGATGATACTGCAGAGCGCCATCGCAGGATTGTGAACCGCTCCCCCAAATGCGCCCGAGTGCAGCTCTTGAGGCGGCCCATGTACCTCGATTTCGGCGCGAAGTCCGCCGCGTTGCGCATAACTGATCGCAGGCTGATCGGCGGATATCATGCGCGTATCCGAGATAACCGCGGCAATAGCCTTGAGCGCGCGACGGTTGCGTTCAACAAAGTAAGAAAGATTGGGGCTGCCGATCTCTTCTTCCCCTTCGAAGATGCAGATTACGTTGACAGGCAGAGCCCCTTCCGTCTTCAGATAGGACTCAATCGCTTTGACATGGGAAAAAAGCTGCCCCTTATCATCCGCAGCGCCGCGTGCATGAAGAGCATTATTTTCAAGCGTCGGAACGAACGGCGGAGTTCGCCATTCACTCAGGGGCTCTCCCGGCAGCACATCATAATGCCCGTAGAAGATCAGAGTCGGACGATCGCGAGTTCGCCGCCACGAGGCATAGACAATGGGGTTGCCCTTGGTTGGTATAACGCGTACGTGATCCAGCCCGATCTTCTTTAGATGCCGCGCTAGCCAAGCTGCACAACGCCTGAGATCGCCGGCCCTCTCGGGTTGAGAGCTGACACTGGGAAAGCGAAGGAACTCCGTCAGTTCCGAAACAAATCTCTTCCGGCCGGCACGAGCATAGTTGAGCGCGCGATGTGGATCCAAGGTTCACCCCCATCGTATGGAAGTCGTCTGAGTGCCTGGCCATCGTTTCAGTAGTTATCGTCACAGGAGTTATCGAGACAGTCAGCCGCAGCGACGTCGTCAAGCCAAAGCAACATCGCCGGAACTCCGAGGACGGACCAGTCCCCGTACCTCCTCCGCGAACGCTCGTCAAATCGACTTTGGCGCCCAACGTAGCTGGCGGAGGTTGGGAAGGCCGATGGGCTGACGATGGCCGGTCTGCGCACTTGTATCCGCCCCTGCCGAAAAAGATCGTTGTTCAATGGACAGCCTCACTTTCTGGTTCGCCAAGCTGGAAGCAGGGCATCTGCTTGCGTTTTGCAGTTACAGGGGCCGTGACAGACGTGCGCTCTCAAAGTTCATACTCGAACTCGCGTGCCGGCGCTCGCTGCGGAGAAACCCCTGCTTTCTGGCGTCCATTTGATTTGATCGGTGTCGGTTGAGTCTGATCCCAAGGAAGTACCCGGTGCGATCCCGTCC
The DNA here is from genome assembly GCF_025685625.1 of Acidicapsa acidisoli. Taxonomy (NCBI): domain Bacteria; kingdom Pseudomonadati; phylum Acidobacteriota; class Terriglobia; order Terriglobales; family Acidobacteriaceae; genus Acidicapsa; species Acidicapsa acidisoli. The sequence continues at coordinate 1,736,029 of NZ_JAGSYI010000001.1, read as the reverse complement.
TCTTGCCCAGCCCCATGGCCTGCGCACTCGTTAGCCACTCTTCGGATTGCTCTGCAATCTCCAGTAAAAGCGTCTCAAACTGCGATCGTGTGGTTTGTAGAATATGCGGTTGCGCCAGCCAGCGAAGCACTTCGCGCCCCGTAACACCCATACGCTGACGAGGTGAAGTTACAAGCCGTTCGTTGAAATAGCGAATCAAAACTTCTTCCAGCACATCCCAGCCGGTGTCGGCTCCGAACAAGCGTTTCACGTCGTCCGAGTCGAGGATCTTGAACGCCTCTTCGAGCAGTTGCATCACTTCAACGCGCAGTACGTTCAGGTGCCCAAACGACAACCACTTGAGGTTATTGCGCAGATCCAGTCCCGCGCGCCGCACAATTGCGATCGACCCGAAACTTGGGTCATAGGCGCGCTCCCGGATTACGTCTGAAATGCGCTTGTCGCGCCAGAACAGCGTGACCTGATGAACGAAGTGAGAGAAGAGCTTGTGGTAGTCCGTGTTGGCGCGTGAACCCGTAGGCGCCGGAGCGCCGCCATAGCCGAAGATCCGCCGGTAAGCCGCCAGACGGTCTTCCTTGGTGTAGCGCAGCACATCGCGACGATCGAACTGATAAAGCGCAAATGCCCCAGGCCCCGAAGACAGCCGTACCGTACCTGCTTTGAATAGCTCCTGCAGCTTCTGCACCGCGCGAAAGACTCCGATCTTCTCATGCTGCCAAAGGTAGTACATATCTCCGACGGCAATAATGCGTTCGGAAGTAATGGTTTCGTCATAGGCCTCTACACCCTGCGGAATGCGCGTAGCGCCAAGAGCTTTTGCAGCATCGGGACCGACGCCTGCCAGCTGACTGAGGCCTTTGTCCGGCGGTGGCGGAATCCTGGAATCGGCGTCCACCACGGAGGCCAGCATGTCATCAATCTGCTTGGTGATCGCGTCGGCGAGCGAGGGGTTGGATACCAGGTCCGAAGAAAGCCGGCTGGCAACCTGCTCGCGAAGAGCTGCTATGCGATCGTATAAACCCTGGTAGTCTTTTTCTGAAGCCATTGATGCGCCTCCTCACTGCCGTAGTCCGTGCCACGTCTTGAATTCCGCTGCAACTCCCAAAACCCTGCTGGTATCCCTGCAAACCTCGCCTTTGGCTCTCCGCGTTCAGCTTCTTACTTCGGCTTTCTTTCGAAGAACCCGGCGATTTTGCTTTCGAGCTGTTCGAAGAGGTTCTTGTGAACTGTCTGCATGTCGTCCATCTTCTTCTGCAACGCGGCGATGTGCTCAACCGTAGCCGCTGGCGGAGCGGGCGGTGCAGCCGGGGCCGGAGCAGGACGAGCTGGTGCGCCAGAACTCCCCTGAGCCGCCGAAGGCGCAGATGGGAGCGCAGCAGTTGGCGAAACACTAGAGCGTCTGATTGCTGCTGCCTGCCCGAAGGAACTGCCGGTATAGCCACTGTTTCTGTAATCCCCACTTTCGCCATTGACCGGCGCCACCGTAAGACTGTAGAGACCAATGGTGGAATCTAGAGCCCAGTTCACACTAAAACGGAACGTTGCGCGTTCTCCGTCAGGATTCTCAACCCTGACTTCGTGGTCTCCATTGTCCAGCGGAAAACTCGAAGGATTAAAGGAGGTGAACGTAACATCAATCCGCTCCGCCGAATAGTACTCAACCGTATAGTCGGCTGTCGCCAGCGGAACAAGCGAATGGAGAATTACGCTGGCCCCATAGTCAATCGCATTTCCGAAGAACGAGATCGTGGCTGAGTAAGTGTCACCGCCGGTATCCGGGGAAGAAGCAGCCGAAACCCCGTCGATCCTCAGATCGTACTCCGGGAACGGCACCTGCTGCTCGACCTGCGTCGTCAGTTTGATCAGCTCGCCAAGCTGGTCCCGCAAATCGTCCAGGGAGTGGCGCACTCTTGCTGTCTTGAAGCCATCCGGCAATACCCGCTTGTTCTCGGGATCATGCGCCTGCTCAATCATGTGCTTCAGAGACCGCACCACAGGCAGAATGTTGTTGGTTATGGAGATCTTGCCGCCATCCCGCAGCAGCCTCGGTCCCTCATCCTCGACAAATCGCTCGATCTCAACCAGTACATCTTCGAGGAACATCGGCGGCAGCGTGTGATCGGTAAACTTGAGCAGCAAAGTCTGGCGCTCGTTCGGCCCAATGAATACCGAGTCCAGCGTGAACCGCACTTCATCGACCGTTTCCGCGATCACATTGAGCTGACGCGAGATCAGCACAAGCTGCGTGCCGAAGAAGGCAATGCGATTTGGCGAAACAATGAAGAACTCGCGGTTGGCAATCCAACTCTGCAGCAGCGAGGTCATGTAATCGGAGATCACGCGGAAGTTCGTAATATCCTGTTCGTCCTCGATCGAGTTATTAAACGGATTGCCGCGGAAATAGATTCCGTAAGTATCCCTCAACTGTCCCAGCGTGCCCTTCACCTGGTCCGGATCGAACTGCACCGGGTTCGAATGGCGCGTCGGGTGTTGCCCCAGCAGAATCTCAAAGTAAGTGTCGATGCGCAGGATAGAAGGCAGCCCGACCGCTCCGAACTCCTGGACAATCTCTGTCATCTGGCTGCGTGCCATCTCTCGCAGCGCCTTCACATATTCGGGATCGGCATCGGAGTCCAGTGGATAGAGCCCATTGAGCAGCGAGAGAGACTGGTCGAGCGCATCTTTCGCGCGCGTGTAAAGGCTGGCCTGCGCGCCGCTGATGCCGCCACCGAGATCGGTCTGCACCGCATACGTGCGAGGATTCCAGGTCGACTCCACGTGGCCTTCAACATCGGTCAGCGTGAAAGCCTGCGAGAGAGCTCCGACAAACCCCTTAGGATCGGTGCTGCTCACCTTCCATCCCAGAACATCGCCGATGGCCAGCGCCGCTGTTTGTCCGAGAGGCGCTCCGCTTTGCGATGAACTAACTCCTGTCGTCGGCCCCCCGCCCGAGCGCGGAAACCGCACCTGCTCGGTAAGGATCGGATAAGTTACCGCGTCTTCGACGTCCCGCGTAGCTCGACGCGCGTCGTTGGGAACCTGCCGATGCACGGACTCTGAAGTCATCGCGGAGGTGCCTGGGTTGGACGCCAGCCCGATTCCTTTAACCGTGATCGTGACCCAGTCGCCAGGATTGAAGGCATTCGCCGACGGCATGGCGATCACAACTGATCGGTCATCCACCACGGTCAGAGTCCCGGTTGGATTCCCAAAGAATCCGGCCGCCGGATCGGAAATTGTGTAGTTAGCTGGATTCGTAGCATTGCTCGAGTTCAAAGCGACTGCCGTAGTCTGGTCAACCGCCTCCGAGAAGGAAATCGTAATCGAGGTCGTGTTCACTCTGCAGCCAGTGATTCTCAATGTCGCCATCTTCGTTCTCCTTCCGCCGCGGTCATCCTCTGTTTCAATTTCTGTGTCGATTCCTGTTTCGATTCTTGGTGGATGCAAAGCTCTCGTCGTCCGATACGCCAATTGAACGCCCAGATTTGCTGCCATTCAAGTAACACGTTCAGGCTCCCGATCCCTGGTCGTATCCGGCATCTTGATCTGCTGTCCGATCGTCTGCACAGAGAGATTGACCGTCCCCAACCGCTCGGCAAGTTCCTGCCAGCAAGCCGCTATCGCCTGGCTGGTGCGCTCAAGCGGCAGCCTGCACTGATCGATTCCAAACTTCACCGTATTGGCCCATGGCAGCCATGCTTTGCGCTCTCTGCCAATCCGCACTAACTCCTTCAACTTCTCGTAAGACACCAGATCAGCACCGAACTGCCTCTCGAACCGGTGAAAGCGCTCCTGGCAAAGAGTCAGCGAGCGTCGCGCCAGGTCGAGGTCTGGCGGATGTCCAACCGCCTTCCGCGCCTTCACCGCCGCCTTCCGCGCCTCAAACAAGGTTCCGGTTACATCAAGTACCGCTGCCTCCAACCCGTCCGCCATCGCCAATTCGTCATCGAGCGGCTTATCCCCTAAAGTGACTTGAAGATCATTCAGCGCATCGTTCAGCTGATGGAGACAAATAGACAGCCCGCGAAATGTCGCTTCCAGAGCCATGGCTATCTCCTCACTAATTCCTTGTAGAAGTTGTCGGTGATAACGCCCGGGCGAGCCATGTGGTGATTGAGCGCAAAGCGTGCCGCGCCAATCAGAAAACGCTCCGGAATAATGCCCGGATCTGTGCCCGCCGCCATTCGCTTTGCTGATTCCTCAATCATCTTCTGGTCCTTCTTCTCAAAACGAATGACCTGCGACAAGCTCTTGTTTCCCAGCGATGGAAAAGGATGAAAACACATCGCATCCACTGCCAGCGCACACGCTTTGGGAAAAGTCGCCAGCACAGCCTTCGGGATGGTTCCCGTCTGCGGATTCGGATAGATTCGAGTCCACGCGCGTGCGTACTGTTCCGCTTCTCTCTCGAAGCCGAGCCGCCGCAGCATCTCGGCACTGATGAGCAGCCGTAAGTACGGCGTCGGATGCGGCCCTTTCGGATTGAATCCAAACACCGCTGCGGGCGCCCGGCCGATCACATCCATCAGCGAGCCAACAACCTCCGGCCCACCCAGCAGCAGAGCGCTCATATCCGCGAACATCTCGCGATTCCAGCGCACCCAAACCGAGGCGACCGACCGCCCAAGATCGGCCTTGAGCAGCCGCAGACCGACCTGACGCGGAATCTCCTTGTTCAGCCCCAGATCGCTCTGCAGATTGTGGCTCACCTCATGCAGCACCGCACCAAGCGTCCAGGGATTGACCAGCCTGTGATAAGGCAGCTGCACCAACGGAAAAGGGTTTAGTTGTTTGCCCAACCTCCGCATCCGAATGCCACGCCGGATCGTTGCCGGTGCAAAGCCTGTCTTCATGTAGCAGAACGGCGGTGGCGCAGGAACGGTGCGCGCTGTCCCAAGCCCGGTGTAAGCAGCCTGATAGCAATCCATCGCGATCCTGTCGCAGCTCAACAACCAATCTCCATACTTGCCCTGGCGCTGACCAAAGAGCTCGAAGTAAAAATCCCAGATCTTTTCAATTCCCTGCACCCAGTGATGGGCTTTATCCTTGCGCGCCACCACTGTTTGCAACATGGCCGAGGTAGGATTGTCGCTCGCAGTCGCGATAGAGTCATGAACCCGCTCCGACATCTTGAGCAGGCCGCGCCGCAGCTTCGTAATCAGGTCGTTGACAACCTGAATATGTCCCTCCGACGGCATCGCCGCTCCAGTACCAAACTCCTCGCGCTTGAAAGGACGAAGCGCCGCCGCATGACGCGTTACATTGATCGATTGCGCTCTCAGCCAGGGCAATAACACTGCGTTCGCCGCCCCATGGGCACGTGGTCGCCTCCGTGTTACCGGTCCTTCCCGCTCGATTGCATCCGGCGATTTTTCGGCCAACGTTCCCATGGAGTTCACCCTGCGCCTAACCTGTTTTCGAATGACTTGCTATCGAATGACTTGCCCGCAGCATCGGCAGTAGGTAGCAACGCACTTAGGACACGAGCAACCACCAGGTCCTGCCGTGGCCGCCCCATAGTGCGTGGTTGTTGTGCCGGCCGGGGCTGGCGCTGAGCCTGCTGCGTGGTGGACAGCATGGACACTTTGCCCTGTGACTCGAGGCGCCCCAGGAGCAACTCGCCGAACTCCATAGCCGTAGCGCGTATGCGTGCCTGGTGCGGCTGGCCCGTAGTGTGCATGAGCCCGGCCCATTCCGGGTCCCACGTGCCGGTGGAACCTTCGTTCCAGATGATGATGGCGTCGCAGAGCCTGCGCCCTGTGATGCGGCGTACCCAGCACTCGCCGCGTCTGCCGGGCGAGTGTTTGAACCGCTGTGCGCGGCGTAACATGCCCGCCTCGTGCGACCTTGTGAGCGATGCTGCCCACCGTGCGTCGTGCGATGCCAGGCACAGCGCGAAGCAGATGCCGCGTTTGAGGATTTCGATGAAGCGCTTTCGCAACCGTACCAACACCTCGCGTCAACTTGGGCGTGGCTTTGGTCAACGCGCTCGCAATCTTCGGCAGAGCCTTTTTCGCCATAGGCGCAACTGCCTTGGCCACTACTGGCAGAAGCTTGCTGGCGGCCATTCCAACCAGCGGGAGGAAGTGTTCGGCAGCCTCGTCCTCGGTCTCCGCTTCGGCTGCTAGCTCGCCGAGGTGCTCCATCATGGCGTCGGCATAGACCTTGCGGACCGGGCTGATCTCGTCCTCATACTCGTCCTCGCCTTCGTATTCGTCTTCGCTCTCGCTGAGCAAACTTCCGGCGATGTTGCCGAGGGCGCCGAGCCATCCTTCTCCTTCCAGAACGGCTTCATCTTCCATCTCCTCTTCCGATTCGTCTTCAAGCTCTTCTTCGAATTCGGTTTCCAGTTCACTTTCCATCTCGTATGCCATGATGAATCCTCCAGCTTGATGATTCGGACTTGATGCTTCGAACCCGCCCGGGCCGAGTGATCTCTACCGCAAACTGCTGCGTCGGCGACGGCGTGTCGTGCCGGTAGTTACCGCTGCGGGCCGGCGGCGCGCACGCGTTGGCCGCTTGTACACGCTGCTGACCTTTGCGTTACGCCGGATAGCGGCTGCAGCAGCCTTCGGATTGCCAAGCACGCTGCGGACCTGCTTCGCCGCCGTCTGTCCCGCTCTCTGGCGCGTGATCTTTACGCCCTTCGCGGCCTGGCTCTTCAAGCTTTTCACTGTGCGGCGCATGATCGTCGGCACCGCCCGAACTCCAGCACGTGTGCTGCGACGACGGCGAAGGATACGAGTGAGAATAGCCGTGCCACGTGTAAGGTGAGGCAGGATGCGCCGTAGCGCTCTCCGGTCGCGGGGCGAAATGACCGTCATAAATGCGGCTCCCGCCATAGCTTCCGCCTCGCCTTCATGCGCTTCGTGCGATGCGGCTTCGGCCATCATCTCCGCCATCGCCTCATTGTGCGTCAGTTCGTGAGAAGCAATCTCGTGGGCTACTTCCGACTCAGCTTCGTCCTCGAACTCGCCCTCATACTCGTCCTCGTATTCGCTTTCGAGAGCTCCCGCAGCCAGCGAGCCAAGCTTGCCGCCAATTGGGCCGCCGATCGCCGTGCCGACAATCGGAGCCGCGACCTTCGCGACCCTCTTGAGAACCGGAAGCGCCTTCTTGAAGAAGCTGCCAAACGAAAATTGCTCGAATTCGTCCTCATATTCCCCCTCGTACTCCTCTTCGCCTTCGCTCAGGAGACTGCCTGCGATGTTGCCCAGAGCGCCCAGCCAGCCCTCGCCTTCCAAACCAGCCTCATCTTCGCCTTCGAACTCATCCTCGAGTTCGTACTCGTCTTCGTATTCGCTCTCGCCAAGCAGGCTGCCCAGAGCGCCCAGCCAGCCTTCACCTTCCAGACCAGCCTCATCCTCGCCTTCGAATTCACCCTCGTGGAATTCATCCTCAAGTTCCAATTCCAATTCACTCTCGTGGTCTGCCATTGTTGTGGCCTCCTTCCGGTCGGTGTTCCGGTGCTGACTCCTGCGAGACTAGATCTCTCGCAATGGCGCAGAAAAGTCACATCTTATGGCGAGTCTTTTTAGGGTCACTCAGAATGAGTCCCTAAAATGTGGGACAGAGCAGCGCAATATGAATCGAGACATGACCGGAAATTCAGCCATGGTGATAGCCCCCCGCACTCTGACGAGTGAGAGCTTTCGATGACGGATTCTTCTTCAGATGTTTGATCGCCTCTTGCAGATCTCCGAACAAAAGCCCAGCGAGATCGCGGCTAACGCCAAGCCGCATCAGCACTCGCTGAACGATAAGATCGCCTCGGTTCTGCGGCATCGGATAGGCAGGCACCTGCCAACCGCGCACCCGCATACGATCCGCCAGATCGTAGAGCGTGAAGCCCGGATCGTGCCCGCGAGGAATCGTCCAGGTGCAACCCGGCACTCCATCGCGGCCGTCATAAATCAGTTCGAACAGGCCCAGCTTCTTGAGTTGATCGGCAAACCACTGTCCTACGTCGGCGCAGTCCTGCGTGATCCTCGCATACCCGTCCCGGCCGAGGCGGACAAAGTTATAGTACTGTGCGACGATCTGCCCGCCAGGCCGCGAGAAATTAAGCGCAAACGTTCGCATATTGCCGCCAAGGTATTTCACGCGGAAGACCAGTTCCTCCGGCAGATCGAGAGCCGACCGCCAGATCGCCCAACCGCACCCCAGCGGCGCCAGGCCAAACTTGTGCCCGGAAGCATTGATCGATCTCACGCGCGGAAGCCGAAAATCCCACGCCAGCGAAGCATGAATAAACGGCGCGATAAAACCACCGCTGGCCGCGTCCACGTGGATCGGTATATTCAGCCCTCGTTCCTCCTCCAGATCATCGAGAGCCATCGCGATATCCTGCACCGGCTCGTATTGCAGCGTATAGGTGACTCCCAGTGTCGGCACCACTCCGATCGTGTTTTCATCGCATCGCTTGAGCACCTCCGCGGGCGACAGCAACAACCTGCGGCCTTCGCATGGAACCTGGCGAAGCTCCACATTGAAGTAGCGCGAAAATCGCGGCCAGCAAGCATGAACCGGCCCACAAACAAGGTTTGGCTTAGCCGTCGAAAGGCCCGCTTCGCGCTGCCGGCGTTCCCATCGCGACCGCATCGCCAGCCCGCACAACATGGCCGCCTCACTCGACCCGGTAGTAGAGCAGCCCTGCGTGTTTGCGACATCCGGCGAGTTCCAGAGATCGGCGAGCATGTGGACGCAGCGCGACTCGATCTCCGCCATCTGCGGATATTCATCCTTATCGATCAGATTCTTATCGATGCACTCATCCATCAACTTGCGGACTTCCGGCTCAACCCAGGTCTGGCAAAAGGTTGCAAGGTTCTGTCGCGAGTTTCCGTCCAGCAGCAGTTCGTCGTGAACCAGTTGATACGCAGCCTTCGGATCTGTCTCCTGCTTGGGAAACCTGTATTTAGGCAGAGCATGCGGCAGGAAGTTAGTTCCGTACACCTGGTCACGGAGCTTTGATACAACCTCTTCTTTCGAGTGGATCGGCATGGCCACCCCTTGTCCGGGAACATCTCCAACGTGAGGTCTCACCACCCCGTATCAGGCAATGCACCTCCGGACCCGCATTGTAGCCCTCGCGCGATCACAGCCAAAAGTCGCCGATTCAGGGTACGCGCACCAAGGTTGACGTGCGATCACAACCAGCGATTCGGAAGCTCTCGAACAAAGTTCCTCCTGGCGGGAAGAATGTAGGAACATAGCGGCCCTGCTGATGGCGTGAGGCCAAAGACCACCATGAACAGCAAAAAGATTCGTTGCAGGGCAGTAAGCATGCTCCAAGCTTACGAGAGCCATTTGCAAGTCACAACACTCAAACACGTAACCCGAATCTTTTCACTCAGCCCCGCCTTCTTTCCTACTGTCCTCGTTCCACTGGAATGGCTGTCGGTCGTCGATCATTGCCTCGCCCAGTGTTATTAAAGTTAGAGTCTGTGTTAAGTAGTGTTACGCCCGTGACGAATCGGCTTAACCCCCTGCCCGTCTTTATGAATTCTTGATCCCCGGTACCTGAAATCACGAACTCTGGCACCTGATACAACGAATCTGTGCACATGACCCCCCGAAGTTCGGCACCTGAAACCACGAATCCCCATGAACGTCTTCTGCCTGCCAAGCACAGCAATGGCGATTTGTTCATCTGTGATGTGGCCGATGCGGCGCTCAAGGACCTCATCCCGCAAATGGAACACCCTTTCTTCTCCCTATCCAAGAAGAAAGATACAGCGATTCGCAAATACGAGCACAACGGCAACTGGCTTGAAATCGTGCCGAGTGTCAAAGGTCTGGCCACCATCTACGATAAGGACATCCTGATCTATTGCATCTCCCAAATCATGGAGAAGCTGAAGCGGCAAGAGAAGGTCAGTCAGCGGGTCAGGATCACGAGTTACGATTTGCTCGTCTTTACAAATTGTGGCACTTCGGGTCGCGATTATGATGCCTTGGTCGAAGCCATTGATCGCCTTGCAGGCACGCGTATTACAACCAATATCCGCACGGGCGATGAGGAGCAGCGCGAAAGCTTCGGTTTGATTGACGCTGCTGCTGTTCGCCGCAAACATGGCCTCGACGGCCGTTTGCTCTGGGTGGAACTGAAGCTTTCCGACTGGATTTTCAACGCTATCAGAGGCCACGAGGTACTGACGCTACACCGTGACTATTTCCGCCTCGGCAAACCTCTCGAACGCAAGCTTTACGAGTTGGCCCGCAAGCATTGCGGACGGCAACCGACCTGGCATATTTCGACGGAGACTCTTCTAAAAAATCGGGCTCGCAAAGCTCGATGAAACGTTTTCGTCAGCATGTAAAGGAAATCGCCAGTCATGACCACCTGCCCGACTACCGGCTCGTTTTTGATGAAGAGGCCGATATGGTCATCTTCTTCAATCGTGACGGCAGATGGGTCGAGCGTCCAGTTTCTTCTTCGTCAGATGATGAATTCCTGCCATCGCTGCCCGCAGAAGCTTATGAGAAGGCTCGTGAGGTTGCCCCTGGCTACGACATTCATGGACTGGAAAGTGAATGGCGGGAGTGGTGGGTCACAGGTGGCAAACAAAAACTCCATGATCCGCCTGCCGCATTTGTCGGTTTCTGTAAGCTGCGTCATCAGAGGGCACCCATTAAGCGGCGCGCGGCAAGCCATGACGGCTAAATATCCCGTCCCCTGCCCCCAAGAGCGAGATTGCATTAGAAGCGCGTGGAGGAGTCTTTGGGAGATTTCTGCGGCGACCCTGCCTTCGAGGTCCCTGCCCTCTTCCTGCGCGAGTTTTTCCGCCTTGGCGTTGATTCTGAAATCGTACTCGGGCAACGAGCTGGAATTGGAACGGCAATACTGGCACCTGTTTGGTGTCTCGATGGTTTCCTTTCAGGCACCTGCTTGGCGACTGTTTGATACCGGTCAGTTGACTGTATGGCATCCTCATGTTGCCAATAAGACACCATGAAGATGCTAGTGAAACATCTGGCAGGTCACTCAAGGATGTCTGCTTGTCATCGGACAGCTGACTGGTTATCATCCGGGCTCTGATTCCCTCGATCCGTTCTCCTTCACCTCTTGTCGCGAGACTCCAATGCCGACCATCGCTTTTGTATCCCCGAAGGGAGGAGCCGGGAAAACCACCTCCGCCTTTCTGCTCGCGACATCGCTCGCGCGCTTTCAAGACGTGACCGTCATCGATGCAGACCTCAATCATCCCATCCAAACCTGGGCGAACGGCGGGAACGCACCTCCGGGTTTGACGGTGGTCTCCGATGTAGATGAGGACACGATCATCGAACGTATCGAGGATGCCGCATCCAGGACGCCCTTCGTAATTGTCGATCTCGAAGGAACGGCATCCAAGATCGTGGTCTACGCAATCTCGCAGGCCGATCTCGTCATCATCCCGACGCAAGGCTCGCAACTCGACGCGAACGAAGCGAGCAGGGCGATCCGCGTCGTCATGCAAAGCCAGAAAATGACGAAGAATGAAACACCCTACGCAGTGCTTCTGACACGCACGAGTTCTTCGACCAGAACGCGGACTCAATCGCATATCCAGAACGGTCTGATCTCGGCAGGCATCCCGGCCTTCAACACGGAACTCAACGAGCGTGACGCGTTCCGGGCAATCTTCTCATTCCAGCAGACGCTCGACGGTCTCAACCCCGCCGACGTCGCCAATCTCGACAAAGCCAAGATCAATGTCTGGGAATTCGTCGAAGAAGTCGTTGCGCGGCTCAAGCTGGGGCAGGGTGCGGTAGGAAAGAAGATGATGAAACCTCAGACGTCGCAGGTGCAGCATGAGCGGACGCGTAGGCCCCTTTGCCATTCTGAAAGAGCCCGTGGCCTTTGCGACAAAACCGAAGCCGGAGAAACGCGCGGACGAAACCGCAATCGAGGACATCGCGCGCCAGAATAATTTTCCGGGCCGGCAGCCATCAAAACCGGCGGCGCCGCCGAAGCGCAAGCAACGCCGTTACCGAACGGGTCGTAACCGTCATCTTGGTATCAAGGCTACAGAAGAAACGCTGGAACGGTTCTACAAAGCCGCCGATGACCGCAACGTTCCGCTCGGTGAGTTGCTACGCCTCGCGCTCGATGCGCTGGAGAAGTAGTCATAGCGCGCCAAGGATCGTCGTCCATGTGAAATTACTACCGCACGAAGCGATGATAGATCGCGAACTCCCCAAAAGGGTTGATTGGATCTCCCTGTGACTGAGCACCGGCAATTTGCGGTATCGTAGAACTCCATGGAACATGCAGTGACAAATCAACTCGCGAAAGCCGCGATTGTGTACGATTTCGATGGCACGTTGGCCCGTGGAAATCTTCAAGAATGTAGCTTCATTCCCAAGATGAACATGACACGTACAGCGTTTTGGGATGAGGTTAAACGGCGCACTCGCGAAGAGGACGCAGACGAAATTCTCGTGTACATGCACCTAATGCTGGAAAAGGCGAAAATGGCGGGTGAGGTCGTTACCAAGCAGATGCTACGTAAACACGGAATGGGTGCCAGGCTATTTAGTGGTCTGGAGGAAGAATCCTGGTTCATACGCATGAACAAATTCGCGGCGGAACACGGCCTTCAGTTGCAGCACTACATCGTGTCCTCGGGTATAGAAGAAATGATTCGAGGATGCTCAATTCAGAATGCGTTTCATAGGATCTACGCCTCGAAGTACATTTACGAGGGAGATGTAGCGGCTTGGCCCGGAGTCGCACTTAACTACACGACAAAAACGCAGTATCTTTTTCGGATCAACAAGGGCGTTGAGAATCATTGGGATAACGCGGCCATAAACAAATTTATGTCCGAGACGTCGCGGCCGGTCCCGTTCAAACGCATGATCTTTGTGGGCGACGGTGACACAGACATCCCCGCAATGAAAATGGTCAGCCATCAAGGTGGGCATTCGATCGCAGTTTACGATGAGCAGCGCGAAAAGAATGACCTCGAAAAGATCCACCGATTGATTTCAGACGGCCGGGTTAATTTCGTTGCGCCAGCAAATTACGAAAGGCATTCGCAGATGGAAATCGTCGTGAAAGGGATTATCGGGCGTATCGCACGCGAACTCAACTGATAGAGTGTGCCGTCGATGTCGATGAAGAGACTTCATTACCGAGCGCCCGACGAAACACGAATCCGCGCGGGTGAGATCGGCGGGTTGACCGGTCAGTATTCCGACGCAAGCAAGATCTTCAGGACCCGGATGGTCTTCGTTGGATCGGCGGCGTCTTCGCTGCCATAGGTCAATGTCGCATCGTAATAATCGATCTTCCAGAAGATGCGCTCGCCATTGTGTTCGAACGCTCCGAAGTCACGTTCGCCATGCGGATCGTCGTCGGTCGTGAATGCATCCGAAGGTCTCGACTTTCTCGCGGATCGCTGATTGATCCTTGAGGGGCAGGGCGCTGATGCCGCTCGTCTGGACGAGGCGGTTGGCGACGCCCATTGCACGACGGCACATGTCATTCAGGAAGGAGATCTTCGCAGTGGTTCTTTGCGCGCTTGGTATACCAAAGACTGTTTTCAAGTCTTCGATGTAATCGAGGCCGTACTTCTCGCCGAACCAGCGGGCGAATTCCTCAGGTGTCTGACATTCCTCCTGCGCCCCGGCAATTAGTTCGGGTTCAATTCCGGCATCTGTGGTGTCGATGCCGAATAATTTCAGCAACGCATCGTCAACCAGATCCCAATAGTCGATGAAGGAGATATTTTCGTCGTTCATGATGTGCCTCTTTCGTTTGAGTGATCCCCACAGCGGGGGCGAAGAGGGCACAAGATGCCGCCGGCCTTAGCGCAGCGGTCATAGGATTTTGGGTGGCTGCCCCGCTCCAGAGCGCAGCTCGTCAGCGGAGGAGGGGAGCCAAAATCCGTCATTGACGGCAAGCGACGGCAGCTAGAGTGCCATCGCCCCACTGTAATTGGGGCAGTAGGAAAAGAGATATTTCGAGGAATGGCTGCGACTTGAGGCAGGGATGCGGAGATTAGCGATAATATTCACCGCATAAGATGCGGCGATTAATCTTGCCTTTGCGGCGAATAGGGCGTAAATTCGACGCACATGACGCGGCGAATAAAGCGAGAGATCTATATCCACCAGCTGAAGAACTGGCCCCGGTTTAGCTGGGACCATGCGCGCGTCTCCGCGCGCCTCGTCGATGTGCGTCACCGGCAAGGCCGTCTCATCGGCCGCATGGAAACGCTCGGCTTTCCATTGCGCGCGGAAGCCGTGCTACAGACACTCACTGAAGATGTCATCAAATCCAGCGAGATCGAGGGCGAGGCGCTCGACAGGGACCAGGTGCGGTCTTCGATCGCGCGCCGCCTCGGGATCGATATTGGCGGGCTGACGCCGGCCGACCGCGATGTCGAGGGTGTGGTCGAGATGATGCTCGATGCAACGCAGAACTATGAGAAGCCCTTGACCGCCCGGCGCCTGTTTGACTGGCACGCATCCCTGTTTCCGACCGCGCGCAGCGGCATGTCAAAGATCAAGGTGAGGGCCTGGCGCGACGACAAGAAGGGTCCAATGCAAGTGGTCTCGGGCGCGATCGGCAAAGAGCGGGTCCACTATGAAGCGCCTGCGGCCGAAGATCTTCGGCATGAAATGAAGCGTTTCCTGGATTGGTTCGAGGGGGACAGCTCGACGGACCTTGTGTTCAAGGCTGGGGTCGCGCATCTCTGGTTTGTGACTATCCATCCGTTCGACGACGGCAACGGGCGTATTGCCCGCGCGATTGCGGATATGGTGCTTGCCCGGTCCGAGCGCAGCCCGCAGCGCTTTTACAGCATGTCGGCCCAAATCCGGCAGGAGCGCAAAGCCTATTACGGCATCCTCGAAGCGACGCAGAAGGGTAACCTCGATATCACGAATTGGCTTGAATGGTTTCTTGAGTGCCTCGGGCGGGCCTTTGCGCGCGCCGAAACGACATTGGAGGCGGTTCTCAGGAAGGCGCGCTTCTGGGAGAAACATGCGGCGACGGCCTTCAACGAGCGGCAACGGAAAATCGTCAACCAGATGCTCAATGGCTTTGAGGGCAAGCTGACCTCGTCCAAATGGGCGAAGCTCGCCAAATGCTCGCAGGACACGGCCTTGCGCGATATTGAGGATCTGGTCCGAAAGGGAGTTCTGGCGAAAGAGGCAGCCGGGGGCCGGAGTACATCCTATCTTCTGGCCAGAATCACCTGAGCAATACACGATTGAGTGAATTGGATCTTCATGTTTAATGCGTCAAGAAGGTATGGAGGAGCCATCGGTGAAGTTTTTAGATCATAATATCGGCGACTTGGTAATGAAAGAACTGGGCAAAGCGTGTGAGGCTTCTGTTGCCGTGGCATTCTTCAATCCGGATGACCGGATGATGGATGCGCTAGCGAAGCTACCTAAATTAAAACTGATTGTCTCCGAAGAGTTCACAGTCAACAATCCATACAAGCTTGAGAAACTCAAGCTCGACATGTTGCGTTCCATTGCACCCGATGATGTCCACGGAAAACTTCATGCCAAGATTCTAATACTCAAACGGCGTGATGGTTCGTATTGGACTCTTATCGGATCGGCCAACCTGACGCACCAACGGATGTTTTCGAATCAGGAAGCCTGCATGGTTCTGGAATCGAGCAATCTCTCAGATGACGCATGTGCGCTGGAGATCAGAAGATGGTTCGATGCCTGTTCCAAAGGGCTCGACGGCCCGATCTTGATCAGACGAAGTCGATTTACGACGCGCAATCTCAATATCGTCGCGTTCCAAGACCCGCAAATGAGGCCACAAATGAGGTGGGTTATTGGGCCTTGAAAACAACATCAGGTTCAACGGGGGAACAGCATTGGCCGATGTTCATGGCTGAAAATGTTGTCGCCATCGGATGGGAAGATCTACCGGTAGATCCATCAAAAGTATCCAATACTGAATTGCGCGCGGCCCTAGAAGAGACATACGAGGATGATTCGAGCAGGGGAGTGAGCGTTGCCGTGGATTTGATCGAAAAATTCGTGCGCCTAAAAAACGGCGATATTGTTCTGCTTTGCCGTGGCTATACCGCTGCTCAAAAGAAGGACGTTCACATTCATGGAGTTGCCAGGGTCATCGGTCCGTTTCGAGCCGAACGACGGAAGAAAGGCAAGTGGAGATTCAAACACGACGCCGTCATTCAGGAAATCAACATGGACCTGCCAAGAGACCTGGTTGCAGACGCATTGGGCAAGCAATCCCTGAGGCGGACCATCCATGCTTTGACGAAAGCAGATTTCGATCAACTCGCGGCAATGCTCAAAGAGTTCGGAGTGCATGTAGAAGTCTAAGGACATGAGTGCACCGGATCGTCCGCCCGGAATGGTAACGAGCTCAAGGCTGTATCGCCCCGCAGTGACGGGCAGTAGGAAAGAAAACCATCCATGATGCAGGCGACTATCCTACCGGAGAAATTCGCGTTCTCGTTCAATTAGGACTGTATGGGACGAATGAAGATTTCCCAGAAGAGCTCCGCTGCGCCTTCGAAGGACAGATTATCCTTACGGCCTCCATACGATTGCATCCCGAGCGCCTCGAAATAAAGCGACTGATCGTCGGCTTTGACGCTGACGGATTCATTCATTCCGCCGTGCCGGGGTTCATCCGTCATGACATAGGCAATGCTGTTGCTCATCATTGTGCCGCCGATGAAGGCCGATCCGGCGCAGACCTTATCACCTGCCCGATATAACGCCGCCGTGAACTGCGTAGCATCTATGCGCCGAAATGTTTGATCGATGTCCGGATTACGTTCGACCAATTCCTTCAAGGAATTCTCAAAGTATTTCGCGACATACTCAAATCCGTCGTGCAGGAAACGGTCTTTATCGAGATCTGTAAATTGCTTCTTGATGCGCAAATTGCTGGATCGGGCAACTTCCTGAATGCGGCTTGCCCCGCTGGGCACTCCTGCCGAAACGGAAGGTGTTGTGGCGGGTTTCTGCTTCTGGCCCATTTCAGCCAAGGCATTCTTGATCGCAAGAACGACTTCGAGAAAGGCCTGATCGGTGTTGGGGCTCATCGTGATTGGTCGGCCGTCCGACGGTGTCGCCATCAGTTTTCCAAAAGGCAGGCCATGCCAGTCACAGGGGCGGAGGATGACGGGTATGACGCGAGCCTCGCCCTTGTTATGCCTGGTGAGAGCTCGCTCCATTTCACGGTTATAGCATTAGTCGGAGCCAATGAAATCCGGACTTATGAGAAGCAAGATGACATCGGCTTCATCGAGGTGCTTGTCGATTGCGGTATCGATCTCGGTGCCCGCCGTGATGCGGCGATCATGCCACGACGAAATCAGCCCCTGCCGCTGGAGGGCAGCCAGCTGCGTTTCCAGCTGATCGCGAAGATTCTCGTCTTTGTGAGAGTACGAAAAGAAAAGACTTGGCACCAAAACTCCTCGTTATCAATTTTCGCATGGGTGCCAAGTCTAGATCACATACCCTGAGACGTCACTGAGCTATCGTCAAGCCGCACGGCGCGGCCCATCCAGGGCTCGGGACGAATAGCTTTGACCCAATCCGCAAAGGACGGAACAAATCCGAGATCTTCGCGGACGTGTTGTTCACCGATCAATCGGACTGGGATCAAACGCCCGTTTCCGAGCGTGACGGTCGTTCCGAAGATCGTCTCGGCCATAAAGATTCCCTCGGCATGATGGCGTAAGGCTCGATGCCGGAAATCAACAATGATCTTCTTTGATTCGTCGAACCAATCGTGGATGCGCTGATAATCAGCTACCACGCCGCCCCATTTGCGGACGCTTGAAAGCGAATGGTGGTAAGGATGTGCCATGGCGTCACCCTCAATATGAATGGCCGCTGAGGATGGTATCAGCTACCCTCGTGTGCATTTCGAGATCAATCGTCTATTTGGCCACGCTGAAGCGGAACTCACCGAAGGCGCCGTCATTGTTTTCCCACCCGCCATGATCTTGTTCGAGGTAGCCGTAACAAAGCTCTTCGAGAGCATCGCGCAAGGGAACTTCGGCTGTTGCGAAATCTTCGGTTCCCTACTGTGCTCGAAAGATCTCTTCCATCGTTTGCGGAAAGTCGACGGCTTGATCGTCTTTGAAAGCCGCTCCTCCGTCGATCTGTCCACTATCGCCCTCGCCGTCAAAGCCGATCAAGACATGCGATAGGCCGTCGGCTGAGAGCGCTGCGAAAACAACAGCCCGATTGAGAGTATTGGTTTTTGCCATAGCTTCTGTGTAACGCTTCCATCTGGCTTCAAGTTCTTCGCGGGTCGTCATGATGTGCCTCTTTCGTTTGAGTGACCCCCACGGCGGGGCGAAAGAGGGCACGCCACGCCGTCGTTCTGAGCGCGGCTGTCATAGAATTTTGGGGTAACTTCCTCCCTTCAAGACTTGCCTAAATACTTTGCCGTCGCTCACGCCGGAATGTCGGAGCCACGCATCGACAAGTTCCTTGGCCCACCATGGCACTGGTACGGTTCGTATTCTCGCTCCCTTGCCGATCAGATTGACAATGACTGAATGGCCCTCTCTCGATTGCAGCTGATCGAGGTTCAAACCGACAACTTCCGAACGTCGTAACCCGCATCCCAACAGCAGTCCGACCATCGCTCCGTCTCTCCAGCCGCGTAGAATGGTCTTCGAAGCAGCGTTCACTAGCTCTTGAGCCTCATTGCGGGTAAGCCAGTTGCCCATCTTCCGACCGAGCCGCTTGACTCCTTTAACCCGTCGAATTCCAATCGCCAGTTCCGGGCTTAGCCAACCGCCCTCGGTAGATTCATCAGCGAGCCTCCGGATCGCGGAAAGATGCAGGTTGATCGTAGCTACGGACAGGGAAAGGCATTCCAGGAATGAACGGTATCTGACCACGACGGAACGATTGAACTCCAATCTGGGTTCGCTGCAGTACCAGGCGATCAATCTGTCGATGGCGTATTCATAGCTGCGCCGTGAGTGCCGAGAAGCAAGTGTATTGAGCACGGCCGTCTTAGATTGCTGAAGTTCAGGGATGGTGGCCGTCGCAGAAAGGCTGACGGAACCAAGCTGATTTTGTAGGACCATAGGAGGCGGCTCCTTCTAGCCGCCTCCAGAGTTTCTTCCTCGCGGAAACTCGGCGGCGAGGAGCCGCGTATGCACTAAGTTTCTCGCCTTGGGAAATGGGTGGACGGGTTGTTGATGTGAACGTCCTCTGTCGTCTAAACTGAGGACCTTTTGATCCCTGACTCAGAGCCAGGGTGATTTGGAACACGGCCGAGCACGATCGGGTTCCCACGGCTTCAACATAGATGACGGCCAAGTGACGATGCAAGTTATAGCGATTGTGGTCCTTTCCCGCAAGGCGACTAAAATGGACTTATGCCTGGTAGCGAAGGTCAGCAACAGGCGGCAGCGTACGGCGTCCCGGATCAGCCTAACGCAGCGATTCTCGCGCCTCACGAGATGTCCGCCGACGCTCGTTTTCTTATTCGGAAATATCTCGAGTCCGTTGCACAACTGCGTTTGTCAAATGGCGCTCCTTTAGTTAGCATGATTCTCTTCGGCAGTGCGGCAAAGGGAGCTTTCACGGTCGCTGTATCGGATGTGGACCTGATTATCGTTCTCCCCGACAGTGCGAGCCAAGCGGATCGACGCGAGATTCAGGAGAAGGTGTTTGCCCTTGAGATTATGCATGGTTTCCGGGTTCCGTCTAATCGGACGCGCGGATGGTTTGAAAAGTATCTGGAGCGCTGTGCGGGATATTCTCTGTCCGGCTTTGTTTGCACTCGAAGTGATCTTCTATCGGGAGAAGTGACCCGAGTGCTCGGACTCTCGCCATTCGAAGCGGTCTTCGTTGACCGAATTGTATTTGCCGGCGTGATCGTCTCTGCTGTAACCGTTTGGGGTGAGGAACTGTTAGAGCAGGTTCCAATTCCTGCGCTTCGCCGGCTCGATGTTTTGAAGGCGCTCTTCAATTTCCTGAGCGCGATGATCATGGCTGCAGCGGTATTTCCCGTTTTTCGGAACGCAACGAGATACGCTATGGGGGTCCTCAAACACTCTCTACATAGCTGTTATTTCTGCTATCACCAGAGGACAGCATCTGTGCAGGAAGAAGTCGCGTTTTTGAGTTTCCGTGTGAGCCAGCGAAAAATTTCCGACGATCTGCTAAGTCTGCGGAAAAGGTATACCCCGTCGTTCGCATTTGTGGTGAGCAGCTTACCAGTTCTGTTCCAATTGCATCTCCGAACCACGCAAGATAACCAGTTTCCTCAACCTGTGTCACGAAATACGGTTCTGCGAAAGAGCACCAGCCTGGAAAGCGAACTGCGAGAGGAATGATCCACGATCTATCGAAGACCTTTGTGTAAGGTTGATTGCCGGGCAGCGGCGTCCCTCTGCAAAGCGATCAGCCGTACGAGGACTGAAAGCAAATGTTTTTACCACGGTTACATCTATTCGAATGGGAAGATCTGGAATGGTTTCCGCATGCGATTCGCGATCTTGCGCTGGACTACTTAGGATTTTTGGAAGTACGCTTCGCACTGTATAAGCCTGTGTTGCCTCTTCTGCGGATGGTGTTTGAACAAACCGGTACATCGAACGTAGTCGATCTTTGCTCCGCACGAGGGGGAATGGTTCTGTCATTATACGAAGCGTTTGCCTCCGAAGGAATCAACGTTAAATTCACTCTGACCGACAAGTTTCCCAATCTGAGAGCATTTCGCGATATTTCCTCTCAATATCCGCTGAATCTCGGCTATATCTCAGATTCCGTCGACGCCACAAGAGTACCGTCCGAGTTGATTGGCGTGCGTACTATATTCAATGCCTTCCATCACTTTTCGCCGGGAGTGGCAAGGAGCGTGTTGAAGGATGCAGTCAAAGCAGGGCAACCTATCTGCATTTTTGAATTCCCGGAACGCGGGTTGCTCACAGCCATTTCACTGCTGCTTACGCCCCTGTTTGTTTTCTTTGCAACGCCGTTCATACGACCTTTCCAATGGAGGCGATTGCTATGGACCTACTTGATTCCGGTCGTCCCTTTTATATGCTGTTGGGACGGCGTCGTCTCTCAACTTCGGTCTTACACGGTAGCCGAGCTATCGGAACTTACTCAAAGATTCGAAGGCTATGAGTGGAATGCAGGAAGCACATCCATTCCTGGGCAACCTGGACATCTGACATACCTCCTCGGAGCGTCACGCTCTGACAGTGTTTCGCGTATTGCGCTGCCTTTACGGAATCACCAATCGGTGGGTGATCTGCATATGAGCCTGATTCATCCAATCAAGCGAGCACGAATATGATCACCGTGCGGCGCTCGATGGCTGTCAGTGTGGCCCTATTCGTTTGCCTAATCGTTATTCCACTGGCACATGGAGTACTTCCGTGGGCACTCTCAACGCGTATGCCACGTTATGGGTGGGCAGAGGGATCACCGGGGATTTGGAATCGACTTGGCCTGATCGTGGTTGCTCTTGCGGCCGCCGTTCTTATCTGGATTTTGGCCTTATCGATTACCCAGACTCCTGAGAGGGTCAAGTTAGGGCTGACTCCCCCCTACTTGATGATGCGTGGCCCGTACAGATTCACACGCAATCCGATGTACGTCGCTGAACTGGGGCTATGGCTTGCCTGGGCTATTTTTTTCGGGAGCCTACCCGTTTTAATCGGATTTCTGGTCTTGTGGTGCATTGTGACGATAATCATTCTGCCGCGCGAGGAACGCAGCCTGGAAGCGGCGTTCGGTCAGACCTATCTCCAATACAAGAGCAGCGTTCCACGTTGGTTCTGGAAGACCAACAACTAAGACCGCCCTCGCACGCGATCTCACGCCAAAAGAGCCATCTCGCCCAGGTCCAGAGGCCAGAACCTCGCGACGATCGACTGCGTGCCGGGGAAGCTGAGTCGACAACCAAGCCGCACTGCAATCAGCGAGAGACAAGCTCAGTTAGCGACAGCAGGGCAAAGCGCTCATTGAGATGGCGCGTGATAACGTCCTTTTTGGTTAGCAAGCCAGCGAAGGCATCCACACTTCCCGCTGCGTTGGTCGCCCCC
This sequence comes from Acidicapsa acidisoli, assembly GCF_025685625.1. Taxonomy (NCBI): domain Bacteria; kingdom Pseudomonadati; phylum Acidobacteriota; class Terriglobia; order Terriglobales; family Acidobacteriaceae; genus Acidicapsa; species Acidicapsa acidisoli. The sequence continues at coordinate 1,714,001 of NZ_JAGSYI010000001.1, read as the reverse complement.
TCGGTGAGTACATTGGCTTGTTGTCACGAGTTCCAACGGAAAACTACTTGTCCGAGATGCCGACTTTTCTGCCATGTGGCTCGCATTCCATTGTCGGTGAGTGCATTGGCGATAATGCATGTTTTGACTGTATTTCGCACGACGAAGGGACGCGATCAGGCCGCCATCCGGCGCAATTGGGTTTGCGTCGTTTTAGAACTCGATCCTTCCCTGAAAGGCGATCATGCGCGGGGAGCTATCGCCACCGAGTCCAACGCCCAGCAGCCCCGTCGGGGGCGAGATCGTGCTTTCAAGCGTTCCAAATCTGGCCGGAATCGACGCGCCGGGGACGCCGGCTTCAACCTCGCTGGGCAGAGCGAAGTTAGGATGATTGAATGCGTTGAACATTTGAGCGTCGAACCGGAACGTGATTCCTTCCTTAACTGGAAAGGTTTTGGTGATATAGATGTCGGAGTTTGTATAGTGCGGTCCGCGCACAGAGTTACGGCCAGAGTTGCCGAACTGGCAGTTTGCCGGCGAATCGCCGCCTGTACATGCTCCTGTCGCGGGATCGACCACTGAAACGAATGCATTGGGGTTGAGCCATTGTTTGGTGCCCGCCACAGTGACACCAGCGACTGAGTTCTTTTGATACACGGGTACGCCCGGAACCCGGTTCGCGTAGGCGGGTGCATTGAATTGAATGGTGCTCGCTCCGTTCGCCTGAAAAACACCGTTGCCATTTGCGATATACGGCTGGCTGAGTACGCTGAAGGGCAAGCCGGAATGCAGGATGGCAGTCTCCGAGACCGACCATCCTCCAAAGATATGACGGAGCAACGGACTGCCGGAATAAAACGGAACCTGGTACATCCCATAGGCGGAGATGTTGTGCCGAACGTCATAGTCGCAACTGGCATATTGCCGGCGAAGCTCTCCAGGCAGAGGCGACAGCAATCCCTGGGTGGAGAACGAGAGCAAACCGCCGTTCGAAACCTCATCGAGGCAATGGCTGAACGTGTAGTTCGCGCGCAGCGTCAGTCCTTTCCACTGCTGGGTATAGGCGGTCTGCAGTCCGGCGTAGCTGCTGTTGGCCTCCGTGCGAAACTCATTCACATTCCCAAAGCGCTGATCGAGCGGTTTCTGATACGGATACGGCGCGAAGCATCCATCGCAAACCGTCTGGTAGCCATTGAGCTGCACCTGGTACGGCTCATGAAGCCCTCGTGTGCCGACGAAATCGACTCGCAGGTTCCCGCCCGTGCCGATCTGGTGTTCCATGCCAAAGTTGTATTGGTAGTAATACGGCGTTTTGAGTGTTCCTCTCGGGAAGGTGTTCAGACTGACCGCCAGCGGACACGTCGGTGCGCCCTGCTGAATACCCGCGCAGGGAGGGCCAGCAGAGCGAAAGCTCGTCTGGAATGCATTGTTCGCGTTCACCGCAGCATCAATCGCGCTGCCGGGAACGCCGGGAGCGATGCCGATGCCGCCGACCTGGCCAGCGATCCCGCCAACGAAGGTCGGATCGTTGGGCGCGTTCATGGCTCCAAGATCGGCAATCTGCATCGGAATGATGTCGTTGAAGACTCCAAAGCCGCTATGAATCGCCGTTCGCGGAAGCACCTGATATGCAAATGAAACCCTCGGCTGATAGATAAACAGCGGCGTGGCTGGAAACAGGTCGTGGACATTGCCCAAGACAACCTGGTTCAGGGGCTCGTCGACGTCATGCGAAGCGTCAAGAAACGACCCGGCCATGCGCGCAAAGAGATTCTTTTCGCTGGTGACGTTGGTGTTCCATGTTATGCGCATGCCGTAGGTTATGGTGGCCCTGTCGCTCGGCTTATAGGTGTCCATTGCGTAGTATTCGAGATTGCCCGCCGAGAGCCTCTCTTTCAGCGAAACCGGAAAGCTCTGACTGGCCGTGTAGGCAGCTCCGTAGGTGAACTGCGCGAGATCATTAAAGGTCACCGTTGGCGCTGTGCCTTCGCCCAGGTCGTAGTCGCTTACGTCGAGACGCCGGGTGTTGATGCCAAACTTCCACGTGTGCTTTCCGCGCGTCCACGTCAGGTTGTCATTGATCTGCCATTGCGTGACCTTGCGACCTTGCGGATAAGTATTGTCATCCCCGCCGATGGTTGTGAACGGAACGCTGTCGCTGCCGGACGCCAGCACAATGGGAAAGGCTCCAAGCACCTGGGAGAAGTTGTTCGGCTCGAAGATACTGGAGTACCAACTCGCCCCAGGATTGAACTGGTTCACGAGATTCGAACCAAATAAATGCGTATAGTCCGCGACCAGAGTGCGCTGCGGCTGGGGCGAATAGGAGTTGAAAACAGGATTGATAGGATCGGTCCACACTGCCTGCAGCCCGGTGTCCTGCTGAAACCGATACCAGGCGCTGTTGTTGGCGTTGATCGTATGATCGATCTTCGCCACGATGAGGTTTTCCCTGTCGCTGTTATTGAGCGAAGCCTGGCGCTGGCTGGCGCAACCATCGCCGTCTATTCCGTTTGCCCCAAGCGGGCATCCGATGATAGGCACCGGCGAGCCGCCCGCTGCCGGCAGCAGGGAGAAGATATTTCGGTAGAAGGGGATCTCCGCAGGCTGAGCCGGAAGAGCCGTGCCTGTGACAGGGTCCGTTCCGCCGGTCGCGAGTTGGTTTAGAACATATTGCTGGTAAGCCGGCGTCGGCAGCGTGATCTGGGAGACGAGCGGCAGAGCAATACGAATGCCCTCATAGTGCCCGAAAAAGAATAGCTTGTTTTTACGAATCGGTCCCCCGACGCTGACGCCAAATTCGTTGACAGTGGAACGGGGCTTCTTCGCAACGCTGTTCGCCGTATCGTTCGCGTGAAGAAAATAGTCCTCCGCGTTAAGCAGCGAGCCATTCCATATCTCGTACGCGTCGCCGTGAAACGCATTGGTGCCTGACTTAGTAAAGTAGTTCACCTGCGCTGCGGCGTACCTTCCCTGATCGACAGCGTACGAGTTGGTATTGACCGTTGATTGCTGCACGGCATCGAGCCCGATCACGAGATTCGTGGAAAGGCCGATGTTCAGACCCAACCAGGGATCGTTCGTATCGTAGCCGTCGAGGATATAACCGTTCGAGGTCGCAGGCAGCCCATTGAACTCCACGTTACCGTAGCCGCCAGCAGCCTTGGCATCATTGGAAGAGCCTGCCGTGTTCATCAACGCTCCCTGCGCGAACTGTGCGATGTAGGTAAGGTCCTGTCCTGGATTCGGCAGCTTTTCAATTGTCTTGGCGTCCATTGTCGTTGTGACATTCGGATTGTCCAGGCTCAACAGTCCACTGTTCGTTGTAACTTCGACCGACTGCGAAGTGGCTGCGGGCGACAGAGTGAAGTTCACCGCAATGGTCTGGCCTACGGCGACGGCGGAAGGTTGCGATTCGGCTGACCCAAAGCCTTCGGCCTGCACGACCACGCGATAGGTGCCGGGATTGATCTGCGCGAAGAGAAAACGCCCCTCGCCATTACTTCTTACCGTTCGAGTCGCTCCCGTATTTACCTCCGTAGCCTTCACCGTGGCATTGAGAACCACGGCTCCTGAACCATCGCTGACTCTTCCCGTGAGTGCGCTGCTCGTCCCACTTTGAGCACGCAAAAGAGATGCATTAACTATAGTTAACATCAGTAAGATCGCGAGGCTCTTTACATTTCGGATTCGCATGAGAATGACCTCTGGAGATTGGGAACGATTCCCATGAAAAAGCGCTGGCCCTTGCAACCACGCTCAGGGGACGAGAATTCCCCTGGGATATGCAATATTTAGGCGCGCCTAAAAGATTAGGTTCGCCTAAAATAGCCAAAGTGTCAAATTTTCGCCGGAAATTGTCCAGGAGATGCCAGGCCATGCCATCGAGCCGTCAAGGGAACGTCAACACCGAATCAGTGGACAACTATTTGAAGGCGATCCTCGCCCTCGGCGGACCAGAAGAACGGCGCGTATCGAGTACCGCACTGGCCGACCGATTGGGAGTTGCGCCGGCTTCGGTCACCAATATGCTGCAGAAACTGGCTTCTTCTGCGTTGCCGTTTGTGGAATACGAAAGGCATCGCGGCGTTCTCCTTTCCGCAGAAGGCAAACGGCGCGCTCTCGAAGTGCTGCGCCATCATCGGCTCATCGAAACATTCCTCTACGAAGTGCTGGACTATCCTCTTGAAGAGGTTCACGAGGAAGCGGAACGGCTTGAACACTTCATCTCTGAGCGATTTGAGGAGCGCATCGCCGCAAAGCTGGGCCACCCGAAGTTCGATCCACACGGGCATTGCATCCCTGCAATGGACGGGAAAATGCCCGCACAGACCTCCGAGCCGTTGACGGATATTTGTGATCAGGGCACTTTTATTGTGGACAGCGTTTCAGATGAGGATGCGCCTTTGTTGAAGCGGCTCAAGGCCCACGGCGTCACTCCCGGCGCGCAGTTACAGATCAAATCCAGATCCTCGGATGAGTTCGTTCTGCACGCCGCCAGCGCTTCGAAGGCTTTGCACCTCTCTCGCGATCTTGCGGCGGCAGTCAGAGTCCGCTCTGCGCATTAGCGAACGAGAATGACACGCGTTCCGAGAAGGCAGAGCCAACTGCTGCGAACAGTCAGTATGGAGCGGCGCAGGGCGGTTCCCTCCTTTCGCGATTCCAGAAACTGACACCAGAAGCTGCGAGGCGCGTCGAAATATGGACGGCCCGGCAAGCTATGACCTCGGTCACTCTGGAGCTTTGTGCCCGCTATGGAGCGTGGTTCCGGTGTGCTGGCGATTTGAGATGTGGTGACGGCTGGAGACAGCTTGACCCCGTTGGAGAGTTTTCTAAACCGATGGCACCCGGGCCGCGGTCGTCGATTCCATGCAGGAGAAGGTTCGATGGCTAAAGCGAGGGTGAAGGATAAAACGTTGAAGGGCTTTGCGGAGATCAATCACGATGCGGCTATTCCCGCCATCATCGGCAATAACCATTTCGCATTGCGCATCATGTCTTCCTGCTTCGATTCAGGTTAAACTATTGCTTTCAAATCAGCCCTAACGCCTAAGCAGAAAACGTGCGATCCAAGTCACGACTGGTACGCCCTGCCCAGACGCAACATTCAGCGAAGAAGCATAACCATCAATCCCCACAAGGTTGGCATTGCTTTACGTGAGTACATTTCTCCGTGCGAGACCTCCAAGGCGACTCCCCTCCGCAAAACATGCCATTTGTCGCCCTTGAGACCAACAAGAAAACAAGAACTCTGAAGAGAAGTTTCCATCAGACACTTTTATCGTTCGGCGGCCTCAGTACCTGCACTGAGATTTCTTCGAAGGAAACTCAATTGGTCGGTTAAACCATCGGAATGCTTCGTCGGCCGGATGAGTAAATGGGCGAATGGTTAAATCTTTTATCGATGAGGCGCTTGGGATAAACTCGAAGTGCCCGCACTATCATAGACCTCTTTATCCTTCGCTTATGGGTTAAGAGCAAATTGTGTTCATGGCGATGGAGCAAAGCAGCGGCGCCAAGCACAAGACGAAGTCGGATGGAGTCTTCTCGGCTATTCGTCTCCACTCGAGGACATTGGAAGTGCAGGAGGAGCAGGACCGAAGGAAAGGGGCATTCGTGTTTGCGATCCTCGTTCTTATACTTCTTCTGCTCATAGATGCGTTCTTGATTCCCTAGTTCGGTACCCAGGTAAATCGCGTAACGTAAGCCTCGTAGAGGCTGGTGGAGTGAAACAACGAATGGAAGACGGCGTCAAGTGTTGACTGGAGGCGGGTACCTGCTATGGCTATCTCACCAATGATCATCTCCACTTCCGGATCATTTGTCTCGGAAATGCCACATCAACTTTTCAAATCGATCATCGCTTTCCTGACGTTTGTTGTTCTCGCGATTATTCTACTCAAGCACAAACGGTGTGCTACTTAAGATCGACACCACGCTTCGCGCTTTACGAAGACGTCCAACACCAGGTTTGAGAGTGGTAACAAGAATAAACTCGCAAACGTCGGCTCTCCTTCATCCTGCTGCGTTCCACGAACCGTCGAAATGCTTCACCACTACCACAATGCCGCCCTGAGGTATGGAAGGGACTTCGTACGCGCTCAAGGGAAGTTGCAGCAGGTAATGCAGTGCCGCTCAGATGGTGCCGGAGTGCGCCACGACGATTGTACACGCCTCGAAGCATTCAGTAACAATCTGATCTACCGCTTCTGATATCCGCTGTTGGAACGTTTGGAGTGATTCCTGCTGAGCCACTGGTTCAATTCCGACACCAGGCTTCGCTACTGTTACAAACGTGAAGGACGTCCGACAGGGCGGGTCCCAACGATTCTCTAGGATCAAGCATGTTGAAGCAGCAATCCAACGCTGCCTGACTGAAAGAGGATCAAGAAGCCAAGACTGATTAACACCATTGGTGCGACACGGTGCCCGTAGCGGCGAATTGGTGCGCCTAGTTTCGGGTGACTGACGATCGAATGAGCGATAAAACACCAAAGTGCCGTCATGACGGCGAATACGAGAGCGATCATTGTGATCGCGTGACCCGATCGGATGGCAAAGGTCGGCGTGTAAACGCCAATGTTGTCACCGCCATTCGCGATCGTCACAAGTGCGACGGCTGTAGTTCGCATGTAGGCTCCGGAAACCGAGCGAGTTTCGAGACTCTCCTCGACTCTGTCGCGACTTCTGTATAGTTCAAGGAGTTTTTTCGCGCCAATCAGGATGGGAGCTATCCCCAGTAAACCCATATAGGCGCTGGGAATCACGAGAGAAAGCAGGGACACAGCCACACTTACTCCAAAGAGAGCAGCTATCCCAACGTATTGACCGATTACGATGTCTCGCACATGAAGTCTGGGATCGGAGAAAAATCCAACCAGCACAAAAATATCGTCGACATTTGTGGAAGCAAACAATAGAAGAGCCAAGCCAACTAGGGCCAACGAAGATTCCATAGATCAAACCGTTCGCATTTCTGTGTAGCATTTGTTCAACAGGCCCCAACCGGCCATAGGGCGACTCTGCAATGCCGCGGGTAACAACGTACCGGCCAATCCGCGCCATTCTTATAATTGGCGTTCAGTCGATCGTAAAAACAGACAATACGGAGGAGAGCCGCTAGGCGGTGTATCGGATCTTTCGGTCTAGCATTCAAGCGGGTAAGTTCTCCTCATTCGGTTGCTGATCGTTAAACCTATAGCCGACGTTAGCTTCCGTCAACAAGTATTGCGGATGGGTCGGGTCGTCTTCAATCTTCGTGCGCAGCTGGCGCATATACGTCCGCAGGTACTCAAACTCGCTTCCATACCCTGGGCCCCACACGGATCGCAACAGCCGCTCGTGAGGTACGGGTTCGCCAGCGTGATTCATCAGGTAGTGCAACATCTCGAATTCCTTGGGTGTCAGGTGAATCAGCTTTCCGCGCTTTTTCACATGGTACTTTACCGGATCCAACTCGATGTAACCATATCGAATCGGCATGTCATGATCGTTCTGCACAGCGTTCCGGCGACGTACAGCCGAATGCAACCGTGCGGTAAGCAAGCGCAACTGAAAGGGCTTCGTGATGTAATCATCGGCTCCGGCCTCAAGCGCCATCACCATGTCGTCCTCATCATCCAACACCGACAACATCAGAATGGGCAAATGTGTAATCGCATGGCGGATCGACTTGCATGCTTCCACTCCGCCCATTCCCGGCATATCCACGTCCAACAATACCGCGTCGAACCACGTGACACGCACAAGTGACACAGCCTCCTCGCCTCGGGAAGCTTCTACAACTGTGTATCCCATGCCGGACAAAGTCACACGCAACGCGCGTCGCGTAGAACTGTCATCATCGACTACCAAGATTGTGCCTTCTCCGGCTCCTAGTGATTTTTTCATGACAGATTGCTCCTTGCTCGGTTAGGAATGGAGAGAAAGAAAGTCGTTCCCTCCTTTTCATCACTTACGACCCATACATGGCCATGATGGGCCTCTGCCGCATTTCTTGCGACAGAGAGCCCTATACCGGTGCCGGAGACGGACTCTTTGGAATCCGGCGAACGATAGAATCGCTCAAAGATCCGCTCGCGATCTTCGATGCGAATAGTGAAACCGACGTTATGAACGGATATTAATAGCCCCGTGGGATCTTCATGCGCTGCAATCTCAATCTTCGTGCCTGGCGTGGAGTACTTTCGAGCGTTATCAATATACTGCGTAAGGATCATCGATAATAGGCCACGATCTCCGCGAACAGTTAGCACCGGGTTATCCAAGGTGACCTTTATCCTGTCACTTGCTTCTTTCACGGTTGGACTGGCCAAGACCTCAAAGATCAACTGCTGCACGTTCACATTGCTGATTTGCAATCCGACTTCTCTTGCTTCCAGCTTCGCGGTCCGCAGCAATCGCGTACACAGCTCTTCCAATCGAACTGCCTCGTGCTCAATCAACGTAGCCAAATCGCTTTGAGAATTTCCTAACTCTCCAAGTTCCAGCAGACCCGCGCTTGCGGTTTGAATCGCGGTCAGCGGGGTCTTGAACTCGTGCGCCAATGCGTCTAGTACGGCGGTGCGTAACTGCTCACTTTGCTTCGCCTTTTCTGCTCTGTCCTCATTCTCAAATGACTGGTGGCGGTCCATCGCAATAGCCGCCAGAGATCCCAAAGCATCAAGTACAAGAGTGCTTAGATTTCCCCGCACGACCAATGCGCCCACAGATCCATGACTAGCCCGCAGAATGCATTGCAATGTCGGCGACTTCTGATCGCCCTGCACTGCACCATGCAAATAGCATTCCTCCGCCAACTCTTCCTCGCCCACTTCCCAGTCGCCAATTTTGTCCGTGCGACTGAGGTTTGCGTCGTACAATTCAACCGCGCTTGCTTCAAATATCCTCTGAATCAAGACCACAAGCTGCGGACCGGGTGCTCGGCGCAAATCCAGTAACAACGAACTTCGGCTCAACTCATACAGCTGCTCCATCCCTTTGCGGTTAATGGCCGCCTCGTTTGCATTCCGCAACTCCCTTGCAGACAACCTGCTTACCACAATCGCTGTAAACTCGAATGCCCCAAGGGAGACCCAGTCTTGTGGATCGGCAATGTTAAATCTGAAGAGAGGCGGTAAAAAGAAATAGTCTAGGCAAGCAACTGCCAGAAGGGAGGTAAGTGACGCCTGCCAGAAACCGCAAAACAACGCCACGATTAGCACAAGGAGCAAATTAAGAAAACTGATCGTCGTCAGGTTAACCCGCAGGAGGGTCCCACCGTAGGTCAACACCGCGAGGCCTGAGCCAACGGCAAGACATTCCCCCAGCGCTCTGAACCTCCCCGCAGGTTTAATCCAGGCTAAGTAACGTCGATCTGTCAAGCCTTGCACCATGATCGTTCGTCGCACGGACGAGCTAAGGAAAGCCTAAACAGTCGGCCATCAAAAAGTTGTAAAGAAGACGCCTCGGCGGCATCAAGAGAAACCGTTGCCCTCCATACCCCGTACTTTTTAGCCAAGCTCTCTCGAAATAGACAAGCTGATGTCAGCCAGAATCCAAGGGCGGTTAAATTATCTTTCCAAGAGCTTTCGATCTTGCTCACTGGTTCATGGAGTCTTCGCAAAGGTATTTTGCGAAGACTCCATATTCCTCTGGATAGAACTTGAAGGACAGAGGCTGCTCAAACCGCACTCATTGTTTCTCGTGCATTGCGTACTATTGCCGAAAATCTACGCGCAAGTTCGTGTATCCATTCTTTCTTCCGTGTTTGAAGAGCCTCGCGAGGCATCAATTCTGCTCCAATTCCGATAGCGCTGGCGCCGGCAAGGATAAAGTCGCGCGCTGTAATTTGATCGACTCCACCAGATGCGATCAGGGGTATCTGAGGTAGCGGAATTTTCAATGCCCGTATATACCTCGCACCACCCACCGGGGCACAGGGGAATATCTTGACAAAGTCAACTCCCGCCTTCCAAGCCGCGATCACTTCGCTGGGTGTCAGCGCGCCCGGGATGATTACGACGTCATTCCGAAGCGCAAATTCGACAACTTCTGGAACTAATCCGGGACTCGTGAGAAAGCGGGCGCCCGCATCCAGACAGCGCTTTGCCATCTCCGCGTCCAGTACTGTTCCCCCGCCGACGATGAGGTCGGGATACTGATTTGCAAGCTGGCCAATCACATCGACCGCGCCCGGCACAGTGAGGGTAATTTCCACGACAGGAATACCCGCCTCGTATACCGAGGTCGCTGCAAAGTGCGCAAGCTCGGCGGAAGTAACGCGAACGGCCGGGAAGATACCTACTTCTTCGATACAAGCACGGATCTCGTTTCTGTTCATCAACCAAGCCCTTCCAAAGTGTTGTTCAAGTCAGCGCAACCATTTTCACTCGTCGTAGACAAGATGTACATTATTGAATCGCTTCACGACCCACAGCGAGATTCAACTGACCAGCGGCGGTCAAGTACGCTCCCACCAGTTGCATATACGCCAACTGCACCACGCGATAATCGCTCTGCGCATTCAGAAAATCCATGAGCGATGCAGCCCCTCTTTGATAAGAATAAGTTACTGTGTCGCGCACCCTTGTTGCCTGATCCTTGTACTTGTCGCGATAGGGAGTGAGCAGCGCGATGTTGCTTCGTACCTGTTCATACGCTGAGTCGACGTCACTGAAGACCTGCGCCCGCGCCGCGTCGGTCAACTTCTTGTTGCGGTCGATGTCGATCAATGTGCGCTTCTTCTCGCCCTGGTTGCGGTCGAATATTCTCAGCGGGACGCTTACGTTGAGGCCGAGGGTCTGATTTGAGTTAGGGTTGTTGAACGACCCATTGTAGGTGTACCACGCGCCAAATGTCGGGTCCGTCGATCCATTGGCGATAGCGAGCCTATTGTTGGTCACTGCCTGTTGAATGGACTCAAGCGCAGCCCTAAGATCGGGCCGGTTGTCGAGAGCCATCTGGCGATAGGTCTCCAGCGGCTGAAACTGGTCCGAGAAATCAAACGGACCAACCACATCGAATTTTTCCAAAGAGGTCCGGTCGTCCAGGAGTTGCAGCAACTGAATCTTCGATGTGCGCAGGTTGACGATCGCCGTCTGAATCTCTGACTCGTACTGGACTCGCAACAGTTCAATGCGATCCAGATCGACCTGTCCAATATTGCCGGCTTTGAATCGTGCCTGGCTGATCTCAATGATTTTGTCGTAGTATTCGAGATCCGCCTGTGCGAGTTGAAGAACCGCCTTAGCCTGCAAGGTCTGCACGAAAACGGTGCGAAGGTTGAAGATCAGATTCCGCTCAAGATCTTCGTGTTGCGATCCAGCAATCTGAGTTCCCTCCTTCGCACTCTCCAGCCGTAACTCTCGCTTATGCCGACGTTCGTGCAGATAACTAAAATTAGGCTGATACTGAGTGCCGGCCAACGGTTGCCAGACCCCGTCATGGCGTGCTACTTGAGTACCATCCGTTGAGAATGTTAACGTTGGGTTGGGGCGCAGATACGCCGTTATCTCCTCATCCTTCATCTCCTGCACGTTGATCTCGTCCGCTTTCAGTGTGGGGTTTGCCGCCTCGAACTCTGCCTTTACCTGGTCCCATGTAAGTGCCTGCTGTGCGCTGGCGGAGACGGCAAGAAAAGCAAAGCCAATGATGCAACCGCCCATGCTTCGGGAAAGAGCGAATATCAAATTAGACCTCAAGCTGCCACCTCCGGTTTCGGGAGCTTGTCGCCTTCTCTCGCCACCCAGACATAGAGCGTCGGCAGAAGGAAGATGCTCAACAGGAGGTCGGAAATCAATCCCCCCACGATGACGATGGCAAACGGGCGCTGTGAGTCGGACCCAATCGCGTGGGACATGGCAGCAGGGAGCAGTCCCAACGTGGCCACTAGCATTGTCATCATGATGGGGCGAAGTCGCAGGACAGCACCTTCGACGGCAGCATCTGGTATTGTCTGTCCACGAGCCCGTAATTGGTTGATGTATTCCAGCATGATGACTCCCGTCTGAACCGAGACCCCAAAGAGCGCCAGGAAACCAACTCCGGATGACACGCTGAAGAATGTGCCGGTCACATAGAGAGCGAGCAGGCCTCCAACGCGAGCCATAGCCACGTTGAGGAGAATCAGCAGCGCCCATTTGAAGGAACGAAACATGGCGTAAAGAATGATAAAGATCAAAAAGATCGTCAGGGGCAGGACGAAGAGCAGCCTTTTTTCGGCTCGCGTTTCGCTATCGTATTCTCCCGACCATTCGAGGTGATAGCCATGCGGTAACTGCACATTCTTCGCGATCTTGTCGATGGACTCCTTAACCGTGGTTCCGAGATCGCGCCCACGAACCTCAAAGCGGATGGCCAGATAGCGGGAACCATTTTCTCGGTAAATGTCATAAGCGTCATCGCGAACCTGGACTTTGGTTAACTGAGCCAGGGAGACGCGTTCTCCCGATGGAGAGAGCAGTCGGATGTTCTGGATTGCCTCCTTGGTATCCCGATACGGTTTCTGATAGCGCACGACAACGTTGTAGACTGCCTCTCCCTGCAGGACCTGGCTGACGGAATTACCGCCGATGGCAGTTTGGACGGCGTCCTGTATATCGGCTACATTGATACCAAAGCGTGCAGCCGCCAGACGATCAACGGTGAGATCGATATTAGGCTGGCCGGTATCGCGTTGAATTCCCAAATCCGTGATACCGCCGATCTTGCCCATAACATCTTTGATCTCTTCGCCCTTTTGCTCCAGGACGTCCAGGTCCGGCCCGTAAAGCTTGGCAGCCAGTCCGCCTTTCGTGCCGGTTAGCGTTTCACCCATGTTGTCTTCAATGGGCTGGGAGAAATTCCAGAAGGCCCCTGGGTGTTTCTCCACTTCGCGATCCATTGCGGCAATTAGCTCCTCTTTATTCTGATGAAAGATGGGTCGCCATTGGTCTTTCGGCTTGAGGTCGATGAAATATTCCGTGTTGCCGAATCCGCCCGTGTCGGTTCCGTCGTCGGGCGCTCCGGATTGCGAAATCACCTTCGTGACCTCCGGAAATGAGGCGAAGATATAGCGGTTTTGCTGGGCGAAGCGCGTACCTTCCGTCTCGCCTACGCTGTTGGCCATTGCGCCACGCGCCCAAACGGCGCCTTCGTCCAAATGGGGCAGGAACTCCGAGCCAATGAGTCCGCTGAATGTGAGGAAAAGCGCGACGGCCAACGAAGCCAAGCCAAAGCCCACGGTGATCCAACGATTTTGAATGGACCACTTCACTGCACCCCGGTACCGCTCCTTCAGGAACTCCATCGCCGGATTGCGCCATTCCTTGACACCATTCGGGAATAGCAGGGCAGAAAGCACAGGCACAAGAAAAATGGAGAACACAATAGCGCCGAGGAGTGCGAAGGCAACGGTCCAGGCCATAGGCCGGAACAAACGCCCTTCGACTCGCTGAAGAGTGAAGATCGGCATGTAGGCAGTGATGATGATGGCGATGGCATAGAAAACCGGCCGTTGAACCTCGTGAGCAGCATCACGGATCATCTCCAGTGGCGTCTTGAAGCTCATGGTATTGCGTCCCGCTTCCAGCGAACGGTTTCTGCCATGGCTCAAGTGCCTCATGATGTTTTCCACCATCACCACGGCGCCATCCACCACCATTCCGAAGTCGAGCGCGCCAAGTGAAATCAGGTTTGCAGGGATATGGCTCAGGTTGAGAAAGATGGATGCAAAAAGCAAGGAAAACGGGATGGTAAGCGCAACGATGAAGGCTCCCCGAGCATTGCCGAGAAAGAGAAAGAGGATGATCGTAACCAGGATCATTCCCTCGACGAGGTTGTGCAGCACTGTGTGCAATGTGTAATGGAGCAGATCGCTGCGGTCGAGCATGGGAACGACCTTCACACCCTCGGGCAGGATGTGATTGTTGAGCTCTTCCACCTTCTCGTGAATCCCATCGATCGTGGGGCCTTCTTCGGCCCCCTTGCGCATCAGCACGCCGCCCTGAATGACATCGGGCTCATCGACGATGACGCCATCCGGACGATGATCGGCTCTGGCCATGTGCCCCAACCGAATTCTGGGCCCCCAGTCGACGACTGCGATGTCCTTTATGCGGACTGGAGCTCCATTTGAAGTCGTAAGGACGGTGTTCTCTATATCCTGCACATTGCGGAAAAGCCCGAGCGCGCGGACATTCAGTTGCTGCGAGCCCTGTTCGACGAAGCTGCCGCCGGCGTTCACGTTGTTGTTGGTCAACTGGTTCTCGACCTGGCTGATGTTCAAGCCGTAGGAGATGAGCTTATTCGGGTCGACACGCACCTGATATTCGCGCGCGGTGCCCCCGAAGTCGCTCACGTCCACGACGTTCGGCACTTTCCTGAATTCCTTGTACAGAGTCCAGTCTTCGATACTCCTCAAATTCATCAGATCATATGCCGGATTTTTGCTCCGGAGCGTATACCAATAAATCTGGCCCGTGAGGCTCCAGTCCGTACCTATTTGAGGCACCACGCCTGCCGGCACATTGACCTGCGTGAGCCTTTCAAGCACCTTCTGGCGATTCCATTCGTTGACCGATTGGTCGTCGAAGATTAACGTAATCAGAGAAAGGCCAAAGATCGATTCCGACCGCACCGTTGTGAGATGCGGAATCCCAAACAACTGAATTTCGACGGGAACCGAAACTTGCTGCTCCATTTCTTCGGCGGAACGCCCGGACCACTGGCTGATGACGGTCACATAATTGTCAGCGATATCCGGATAGACCTCGACTGGCATGTTGTGAAACGACACCGCCCCCCAAGAGAGCAATAGCAACCCGATGGCCAGCACAACGTACTTGTTATTGAGAGCAAAATCTACGAGATTGCGAATCATGGTTTCTTCCTCAGGCCTCGAAGTTGAGCGTCATTCATTGTCGATCGCATTTTGGAGATTGATCGCGTTTGTCGCAATCTGTTGGTCGGGCTGCAACCCGGATAGAATCTCCTGCATATCGTTCGGCAACTGTTCCCCGCTGACGACCTGAATCCGCTTGAACTTCTCCTGCACAGGGATGAAAACCCAGTCCCGGTCGTGCAGATGCACGATCGCGGATGCTGGGACAGCCGTGTAGTTCCGCTTCTCCTTGCTGTACAAAGTGGCTGTGGCAAACATGCCGGGCCGCATCATCTCGCCCGGATTGGCCACTTCAATACGGACCTTCGCTGTGCGGATATTCGGATCGAGAATCGACCCAATGTTGCTGATAGCGCCCTTGAGAACTTTGTCCGGGTAGGCGTTCAGCTTGATGTCGACAGGTTGTCCGATGTGCACGTTGGACATGTCGCTTTCGTAGACGTCACAGACGATCCACACGGAGGTGAGGTCCGAGATAGTGAATGGGTTCGGCGCAGAATAGGCTTGCACGAACGCCGCATTCGTCACTTGCTGATCGGTGATGACGCCGGAAACCGGGGCAAGAATGTCGACAATTCCCTTCGGGTTATCGGGATCGCTGCCGAGCAGGCGAAGATGCTCCGTAGCGGTATCGAGGGTGGTCTTAGCGTCATCCTCGGTGTCTTGCGCAACCTCCAGGTCTTGCATCGCTATGGCCCCATGCGCGTACAAATCCTTCGCTCGATCCAATTGCTTGCGCGCAAGGAACTCATCGGAGATGGCCTTGCGGTAAGCATCAAAGCCTCCCGAAATGTCGTCGCTGCGAATACGCAGCAAGGTCTGGCCCTTCTTCACTGTGTCGCCGACGCGAGCACGAATGTCCACAACGCGACCGGAGGCAAGCGAAATCACCGGAACAGTTCGCGCGATATCCGGAATTACAGTGCCAGTCACGAACAATTGTGACGGGGCCTGGTATTCGGTCGCCGTAGCGATGGGATACCGCTCGGGATGCTCGACTGCGAAGAAGGTGACATCCACTCCGGAAACTACCTTGGCGGGAGGCGGTGCCTCGGCCTTTGCGTCACCCTTTTCGCTCTTGCAACCGATGACCGTCAAAGATGCGGATAGGGCAATCAGGAGCAAACCACTTTTCAGAGCTTTGTTTTTCATAGGATTTCCTGCAATTCTCGCGACTTGGCCTTCCCCGGACACAGGTATCTCCGAGCACCTGTTCGGTACTGAACTGAGAGCCCGCTCAGTGGCGAATTTCGCTCCCAAAAGCAGCACCTGAGTGAACTGAACCCCGGTGCTGCCTTTGAAGGCTGGCATCTTTAGCCATGTGCAAGGCCTACTGCTAGGCGGACCGAAGCTTAAAATCGGACCATGATCGCACCCGTTGTAACGGTCTGGTTGGTTCTCAAGTCAGGCCACCAGATTGCACTGGTACCAGCGCCAGTGCCGCCGCAGAAAGTCTCCGCGGCCGTAAGCGCACCGTAACCGAAGCCGGAATCTCCGCCCGCTGCGCATTGATAGTGCGCCGGGTTGCCGTTGTTGCCGCCTGGAGGCGTAATGCCGCCGCGGCCAGTCCAGTACGGGACGTCGGAGTAGCGATAGCCTTCCTCCAACCGGAAGGTAATGAATTGACTGGGCATGTAGTCGAAGGTGATAGTCCCGTCATGCATCTGAGCGCGATCCCCGCCGTTCTCTGTAAAGTAAGGGGTACCGGTTGTCGCTGTTGCGCCGTTGATCGGAGGCAGCAGGGTGAGGTAACGTCCAGGGTTATTCATCTGACCGCCGCCCAAGGTCACAGCATATAGGTCTTTCTTGAACCACATGCGCTCATAGGCCATCCAGCCGATGAAAGCCTGCTTCGGCCGGCCATTCTTGCTGTTCATGCAGTTCACGCCACCCGTATAGGTTGAACTCGACCCCATCTCAGGAGAGTTACCCTTCGGATCGTAGGCTCCGCTGGAAGGACCGCCGCCATACTCGCAACCCAAGTCACCTGTGACCGTGAAGGCTGCCTTGTCAAAGAACTTCGTTGGTTGGTCGTAGTACTTCACTTGCGCACTATAGTCGGCATGGATGCGCGAGCGGCCAGGGAAACCGGCGGCGTCTTCGCCAAGACCGTAATTATTCCACACGAAATCGAGATAGGGTTTAGGACGCCACAAGATCTGGCCGCCAAGACCAGGCTTACCATTAGTGCGGGCATACGATTGCCAGCCATTGATGATCCACGGCTCGATCTTCAATTTCTTCGTCGGGAAGTATTGGACGCGTAGGCCGTTGAAGAACCAAGGGGTGTTGGAGGAGACGAACGAGGGCTGGTAGGTCCAATTGTCTGCGTTGTAATAGCTGAAAAGACCAATGTACGAGACGAAGATGCCGGCATCCACGTTCAAACCATGAGCAACATCCCAGTGATAGCCGCCCCAGGCTTCAGAGATGTATCTATACGCATCAGCCAGATTCCATTGGCCGCGATTAGGGCTGGCGTCGTTCCGTGGAGTCGTCGTGGCAAACATGCCGTACATGGTCAGAAATCTGCCGCGCACATTGTTGATGTGAATGTCGCCGCCGAAGCTCAACTGTTCGACTTGAAACTCATCGGAACGAAAGGTCTCCGTCGAACCGCCAAGCGAGTCATCCTTCGGGTGGTTGTAATCCAGCGTGTAGTTCGTATCGGCACGAAATTCAGGCGTAAAGTACTTGGTGCTCATTGGGCTGTCCGATGCATGCCCGTTGCTGTTGAGCCATGTCCAGTCTCCAGGAAATGGTTCGCCTTTGGTGGTGATTTGAGAGCTGATCTCGGGAGCCGCTGCTGTTGCCGGAGCAGCAGAATCTTGCGTTATGCCTGCCGTCGAACTGCTGGTAACTCCGCTGGTTGTTGCAGCCTCGGCCGCACGCAATGCGTTGACGTCCTTATCCGCCGTCACGGCGTCACCTGCGTCTTTGCTCTCCTTCAACTCCGCTTCAAGCTGCGCGATGCGCGCTTTCATTTCGGCGAGTTCCCTCGCGATAACTTCATTGTTGAGTGGGATCTTCGGTACTGTGGGCGTCGCAGCAACCGGGTCAACGGTGGAGGTTTCCGGCGCGGCTTTGGCCGGCGCGGCCGCCGGGGTTACCGGCTGCTCTCCGCTGACTGCCGCCAGTAATTGCGTAACGGGTCCGGTTTGTTGCGAAGTGACTTTGTCCGAGGATGAAGTCGAGCTTTGCGCTTGGCATGTGAACTGAAGAGCGAAAGCGCCGATTCCAACTCCGAATAGGATGGCCGTCCTGAAAGTATTGTTCATCGGTATCATTTCTCCGCGACGCTCTGCGTCGCCGGGTTAATAAGTGTCTTAACTCTGTGAGGAATGGTCGGCATATATCGGACCATGCTCAATTAAGATTCTTATGCGACGCGGCATAAAGAAACCGCAAGGAGAAGTGCAGAAAGTCATATGAGTTTGATAAGCAGTAGAACCAGTAACGCACACTTCTACTCATGCCGCGCCTTCACCACATGAGCGCAACCAGAGTGCTGCGAGTTCTGCCAATGATTCTCCAATTTTTAATCATTGGACATGAAAACCGCATAAAGAGATTCGCAAGAATGAATAGGGATTTCTTACGGCTTGCAAACGGTTTCCGTATTCAGTGGACGAGGATGTATCAAAGATACTCAGAGCACAGCAGGCGATGCGCGTACTTGAGTAATTAACGCACGGGAGTAGAAAGGCTTCGGCCCGATCCAGGCAAGGGTCGCTGCGCAAAGAAACCGAGGCCTCGCGCTCCGAGTCGCATTATCTGCCTACTTCTGCGCTTGAGGAGCATCGACTTTTAGACAGGTTGAGATTTGTGCACATGGCAGCCCCGCCCGGCGAAGGAGCGCCAGATTAGCGCTCGATGCGGTTATCCTTGAGCCGCTGCATAAGGTCACCGAGGTGATGGCGCGGCCCCGGTTGCCGCAAAGTTAGTTTGCTCCGCGAGATATACGACTTCTTCCAGGCTCGAGGATTTGCCTGATCTCACCGATCGCTTTTGTCGAGGTCTAGATTGAGCTCCAGCACATTCACTCTGGGCTCGCCCAGGACTCCGAGCGTACGAGGAGTAATATGCGCAGCAACGAGCTTGTTAATCGTGTCGTCACTAATATGGCGAGCGAGCGCCACGCGATGCGCCTCGTAATAAGCCGAGTCGGGAGTGATATCCGGATCGAGCCCAGATCCTGAGGTCGTTACTAAGTCAATCGGCACAGGTTTGCTGGCGTTTTGCGCCGCGAGTTTGTCGATATCTCCCTGAATACGCTGCACCAGCTTCTGATTCGACTGCGCAAGATTGGAACCGCCTGAACTGGTGGCATCATAACCATTGCCTGCCGCCGACGGCCGCGGATGAAAATAACGATCGCTGGTGAAGCTCTGTGCCAATAGAGACGAGCCGATAACTTGGCCGTCCTTGAGAATGAGACTGCCCCCTGCCTGACGCGGAAAAAGTACACCTGCGATACCCGTCATAACCAGAGGATAAGCCAGTCCCAGTAATACCGTAGTGACCAGCGTGAAACGAATTGAAGTCTTCCAGACCGAATGCACGAGAGTTCTCCTTAAGCCAGATGCAGCGCGACCAATACAAGGTCGATGGCCTTGATGCCTATGAATGGAACGATAACGCCGCCCACGCCGTAGACCAGTAAATTCTGGCGCAGCAATATAGCAGCGGCCTTCGGTTCGTACTTCACACCTTTGAGCGCCAGCGGAATCAGCGCAATGATGATCACGGCGTTGAAAATCACTGCAGAAAGAATCGCCGACTGCGGCGTCGCCAGATGCATGATGTTCAACGCATTGAGTACAGGGAACACGCCCGCAAACATCGCCGGAATGATAGCAAAATATTTAGCTACATCGTTGGCGATTGAAAATGTTGTAAGCGCACCGCGAGTCATCAGCAACTGCTTGCCAATCTCCACAATCTCAATCAGCTTGGTCGGGTTCGAATCGAGATCGACCATGTTGCCGGCTTCCTTCGCCGCCTGTGTGCCCGAATTCATCGCCACGCCCACATCGGCCTGCGCCAGCGCTGGAGCATCGTTGGTGCCGTCGCCGGTCATCGCCACCAATTTGCCCTTAGCCTGTTCGCGCTTGATCAGATCCATCTTGTCTTTAGGCTTCGCCTCGGCCAGGAAATCGTCCACGCCTGCCTCACGCGCAATCACCGCCGCCGTCAGCGGATTGTCGCCAGTGATCATGATGGTGCGAATACCCATCGCACGCAGCCGCGCCAGCCGATCCTTCAACCCACCCTTGACGATGTCCTTCAGATAGATCACACCCAGCGCAGTCGCGTTCTCAGCCACCACCAGCGGCGTGCCACCCGCGCGGGCAATCTCATCCACCTGGTCGCGAACCTTGCGCGGAAGACTCGATCCCTGCTCTTCCAGAAAGTGAGAAATCGCATCCACCGAGCCTTTACGAATGCGCGACCCAGGCAGGTCCACGCCAGACATACGCGTCTGCGCAGTGAAGGGTACAAACTCTGCATGGATGCTGGAAAGATCGCGACCGCGCAGGCCGTACTTCTCCTTGGCCAGCACCACAATCGACCGCCCTTCCGGCGTCTCATCCGACAGAGAAGAAAGCTGCGCAGCATCCGCCAGCCTCTCCTGGCTTACATCGGGCGCGGGATAGAACTCCGTTGCCTGCCGATTGCCCAACGTGATGGTCCCGGTCTTGTCCAGCAGCAGCGTACTCACATCGCCGGCGGCTTCCACAGCACGTCCGCTCATCGCCAGCACGTTGTATTGAACAAGCCTGTCCATGCCCGCAATTCCGATCGCCGAGAGCAGTCCACCAATCGTAGTCGGAATCAGGCAGACCAGCAGAGAAACCAGTACGAATACTGTCTGCGGAGCCTTCGAATAGATTGCGAACGGCTGCAGTGTAACCACAGCCAGAAGGAAGATGATCGTCAAGCCTGATAGCAGGATGCTCAGCGCAATCTCATTCGGCGTTTTCTGCCGCGTTGCGCCTTCCACCAGCGCGATCATGCGATCGAGAAACGTCTCGCCTGGATTCGAAGTGATCTTGACCTTGATGAAGTCCGAAAGCACTTTCGTGCCTCCCGTAACAGCCGAGCGGTCGCCGCCCGCTTCGCGGATCACCGGCGCGGACTCGCCGGTAATAGCCGACTCATCCACTGAGGCCACGCCTTCAACCACTTCGCCGTCGCCAGCGATGAATTGGCCTGCCTCAACGTAGATGAGATCTCCAGCACGCAACAAGCTGCTGGTCACGTCTTCCAGCACGCCATGGACGTTGTACTTGCGCGCGATCGTCTCGCCCTTGGCCTTGCGCAAGGTATCTGCCTGCGCCTTGCCTCGCCCCTCGGCCATAGCCTCCGCAAAGTTAGCAAAGAGCACAGTGAACCAGAGCCACAGCGTGATTTGCAGATTGAAACCAAGCCCAGCGCGATGATGAATCGTATCGGCGATGAGCAGCGCCGTTGTCAGCACACTGCCGACCTCCACTACAAACATGACGGGGTTCTTCACCATCAACCGTGGATTCAGTTTGCGCACAGCATCGATCGATGCCGTGCGCAAAATATCAATACTCCAAAGACTCTTCTTGTCTGCCATGACAGTCCGTTTCGTGTGGCCCTTGTGCGGTTTCGTTAAAATAACTGGCCTGACTTGAGCAGCAGGTGCTCCAATATGGGCCCAAGGCTCAGCGCCGGAAAGAATGTTAACGCACCCAAAATCAAAATCACGCTCACCAGGAGCACAGTGAAGAGTGAAGTGTTCACTGGGAAAGTTCCTGGCGAAGGCGGTACGCTCTTTTTCTGAGCGAGGTTACCGGCCAAAGCCAGTACCGGAATGAGCATGAGGAGCCGTCCACCAAGCATGGTCCATCCGAGGGCCACGTTGTACCACCAGGTATTGGCATTCAAACCCATGAAGGCCGAGCCGTTGTTTCCAGCACCAGATGTGAAGGCGTAAAGAATTTCCGTCATTCCGTGAGGACCGCTGTTATTCAAGCTGGAAAGACCGACGTTGGGCGAGAGCAGGAAGACGGCAGTGAGAGTGAGGATGATGAGCGGAAAGATGAGCACGTAGAGCATGGTCATCTTCACGTCATAGGACTCGATTTTCTTTCCCAAATATTCGGGCGTGCGTCCCACCATGAGGCCAGCGATGAACACTGCCTGGACTACAAAGATAAGAATGCCGTAGAGACCTGAGCCCACACCGCCAAAGATCACCTCGCCGAGCATGATGTTGGTCAGCACCACCATGCCACCCAACGGGGTAAAGCTGTCGTGCATTCCGTTGACCGCGCCGCAACTGGCGTCCGTAGTGATGGTTGCGAAGAGCGCCGACTGCGAGACGCCGAAGCGCACTTCTTTGCCCTCCATATTGCCGGCAGGCGCTGTCAGGGTGCCTGTCTGGGCGGCTCCATGAATGAGCGAATGGGGTTGCGACTCGGCCCAGTAGACCGTCGCGAAGCCAGCAACAAACAGCACATACATCGCGGCCAGTACAGCCCATCCGTGGCCAGGCGATCCGGTCATGCGGCCTAGCGTATAAGTCAGGCCTGCTGGAATAATAAAGATGGAGAGCATCTGGAGAAGGTTCGAGAGCGGCGTGGGGTTTTCAAAGGGATGGGCGCTGTTGGCATTGAAGAATCCTCCGCCGTTGGTTCCCAACATCTTGATGGCTTCCTGCGAAGCCACCGGCCCCTGGGCAATCGTCTGGATCTGCGACGGTTGCTCAAGCGTATGGGCTATCGTGTAGCCATGCAGGTTCTGCGGAACCCCTTGTGTGACCAAAACCAGTGCGTAGATCACCGATGCTGGCAGCAGAACATAGAGGATAGTTCGCGTCGCATCCACCCAGAAATTGCCGATGGTGCCGGAGGTCGTTCGCTTGATTCCACGGATCAAAGCCACTGCGACTGCAATGCCTACCGCCGCACTCCCGAAGTTGTGATATGCGAGGCCGACCATTTGCGTGAGATAGCTCATGGTCGTTTCGGGCGTGTAGGACTGCCAGTTGGTGTTCGTTGTAAAGCTTGCAGCTGTATTCCAAGCCAGGTCTGGACCCAAGTTGGCGAGTTTTTGGGGATTCCACGGCAAGAACGCTTGCAGCCGCTCGATACCGTAGGTCATCAGCATGCTAACGGCCGAAAAGCCCAGAACCGCGAAGGCATACTGGCGCCAAGTCATTTCATCCTTTGAATTAACCCCGGATAGCTTGTAGATGAGCCGTTCTACGGGGCGGAGCACCAGATCCAACCAAGTGCGCTCTCCTTCCAGCACGCGGGACAGATATATGCCCACAGGACGCACGCTCGCAAACAAAATCAAGGAGAAGAGAGCAAACTGCAACCAACCGTTGGCAGACATTTCAGAACTTCTCCGGGAAGAGTAGGGTTAGGACCAGATAGCCCAGCAAGAAGATGGAGAGAATCAACGCAACTATCGTGACGATATCGACATGCATGGGACTACCTCAACTTCTGGCATGCTTTGGCGTACAGGAATGCCAGGGCGAAGAATACTATCGTGAACAACAACATAGTTACATCTTGCATCGTAGAGTTCTCAATTCCTGGCTATGACCACTTCCTCCCACACCGCAACTGCCGCTTAACTTCAAGACAGTGCAGTACGCTGATCCCGGGCCATGGATGCACCAAGGTTCATTCTGGACTACGCGACGTTTTGGTATCCGAAAGGTTCTCTAAGTGAACCGTAAGGATCTACGAGAGGCTATTAAGGGTGTAGGACATTTCTAACGAGCGCTTACATACACGCTTTAAAGAAGCTTTCTTATTGGACAGAAAGCGTTTAGAATCAATATGTTGATGCTACTTTAGATCGCTATACAGAAAGCCACAAATCATATGCTGCCGTCTTCTGTGAGAGCGACTTGGGCTGTTCGCGTCAGTTGAGACTTCAATATCTCTTTCCAAAAAGCGATTCTAGCAAAGATAACCCTGCGCAGCGCTGCCGATCCAATTGCATTTATACCGTAAGGTGAATCGCTGCGTATGCTCGCCAAGGGCGCCATTGTTCAGCGGTTTGTAGGGCCAACTTGGCCGTAATAGCTGTTCTCATTCCCAGCGCTCGCCGCAAGCCCCTATCTCCGGCGGGAAATGCATCCGGCTCACCATAGGATCGCATCGCTATCCATTGGGCTACACGTTCGTCAACCCCGCATATCGTGCGCAGCAGTTCGATCGTTTCGTCCAATGGTCTCGAACTTTCGAAGGCGAGTTTCTTGCGAGCTACTGCAATGGCGAGCTTTCTGAGGATAGCGGCACGGTCAGGGCTAATTCCGGATCTAGAAAGGTCAGCTTCGGCAAGGTCCTCTGGGCGAGGAAAGAGATACGCTAGTCCGCGCATGGAAGACTCAAAGCGGATTCCGAAATGCTTGACTAGCTTGTCGACATCACGAGACCTCCCGCTGCTTGTCAATTTCTGGCCCAGCACAGCAAGAACAGCTCGGCTGATTCAAGGTACAAGTGCAACGTTTCCGAAGAGGAGATAGTTGCATATGCGGAGAAGCTACACTCACCTTGCGGTTCAGGAACGTGCGCTTATAGAGACGCAGTTGAAGTTGGGCATGAGTCCAGCGGCGATCGCCGCTGGACTCATGCGAGCGCCTTCCACCGTCACCCGCGAGATACGGCGGAACGGTTGGCTGGCCCCTGCAGAGCTGTCTCGCCTGGGTAGAACCAGGATTGCCGGAGGATACAGATGCGTCGCAGCCGACCGGCGAGCCCGTCTACTGGCTGCCAAGCCGCGTGTAGCGCGCAAGCTGATCCTCGGCAACCCGCTATGGATCGTCGTGGTCGATCATCTCCGCCATGGCTTGAGTCCGGCCCAGATTGGGTCCACACTGGCTCGTATGCCTGACCCGGTTCAGCTCTCATACGAGACCATCTACACCGCGCTCTACACTATGCCGCGGGGGCATCTGCGGTCCAGCCTTCTGGCTCTGATGCGCCGCCGGCATCGCGCCAGAAGGCCACACCGCCGCCAGGATGGGCGCAGCAAGCCGTCGATTCCCGAGATGACCCTCATCGATCAGAGGTCCGTCGAGATCCGGATGCGCCTCATTCCCGGTCATTGGGAGGGCGATTTGATTATCGGCAAGGGCAACCTCTCGCAGGTCGGCACGCTGGTAGAACGTACTACCCCGTTTGTCGCCCTGGTCAAGCTGACAAGTAGCAAGGCCGACGTTACGGCCCAGGCCTTCACAGAGATACTCAACCGATTCGACAGCCAGCTACGCCGTTCCATGACCTTCGACCAAGGCTCCGAGATGAGGCACCACAAGACCCTGACGGCCAACACCGGCGTCGACGTCTATTTTGCACATCCCCATGCTCCCTGGGAGCGCGGCATCAGCGAAAACACCAACGGACTGCTCCGACAATACCTGCCTAAAGGAACCGACCTGTCCCTGTTTTCCCAGGATCAGCTGGATGACATTGCATGGCGGCTCAACACCCAGCCAAGAAAAACCCTGGGATGGAAAGCGCCCGCTGAACTCTTCCTACCAGAAGACGCTTTCGACTTCGTTCAACACTGGTCACCTAAAATCAACCACGTTGCACTTGTACCTTGAATCCGCCCCCCTATGACAGCAGACGAGCGATTGAAAATGCATTGGCGCTTCATCGCAGGGCGAGGTACGGCCTGATGGATTGACACTGATCCGGGCAACTCATCGTCTGGAGATCGAATGGCGCGCCAGAGAGATCCACCCGTGGGATCGCAACTGCGAGCGCACGGAGCATGAGCTTCAATTCACTGAACAGTCTCTCGCTGATACGGATGCCGCCTTATCCCGGCTGTTCATGACGCTCCTGAGATCGATGTGATCGACTTCAGGGTAATCCTCCCAGGCTCCGATGTTCGTATCCTTGCCGGTACAGTGGAACGCTCCACTCCTGTGCCAAGCACTCGCAGTGTATCTCTGAGAACGAGATTATGGCACAGGGGCGTAGACGATGCGTTGCGGCAGTCCTACTCTCCGAGCGATTGAGGTCGCCGCAATGGCGTCCGTCGCGGCCACGACCGCGCCCAACAGCACTGCGGATTCCCAATCAAACCCAGGCAACAATGATCCCGCTGTCATCGCCAGCCCCAGAACCGTGAACGACACCAGTCCTACCGCGAGCATCGCAATGCTCGCGAAGTTTCATTGAAACTCTCTCCACGACAAAGTCCAGGCTGACCGAAGCATCCCAGGGGCATGGAAAAGTGGAAAACAAAGAACGCTTCCCACTTTTCCACACCCCCGACTGCGGCGAAATAACTAACTCAAACGCTGCGCTACACTAACAATCGCACTGGTGCAGAACATCGGGTAGGCCACTTGGATACCTACGGACAGCAGCAGATTCCCCCTGTCCAACTCTGTAAGTTGCATTGAAGTGAAGGTGCTCCGGGGCAGGTCTAATCTGATTCTGGGCGTAGAAATCCATGAGAATGTGGTGAGTACCAGCACCAGGATATTCCTCAATACGAAATGCATCCAGCGTGATCTTTATGCGAGTACGCTTAAGTGGACGGTCTGCCTCGATCGCTCCCACATCCATAATTTCGCGGATGCCTTTCGTAGCCATTAGAGGAGAGATAAATCCAAACGCATGCGACGTATGCTGCCAGGCCTTGGTTCGGAACGGCCGCCGCCAATCACCGGGCTTCCGAAAATCTGCCTCCTTGGAGCCGATAGCAAAGCTGCAGCCAGCTCTGGCTCGCCCAGCTCTGTCAATTTACGAGCCGCAACGTCAATTGGAAGGGCACCCAAGACAGGTTCATTAAACCAAAGCTCATGTTGAACTTTGCCCATCGTTCTCACCTCAGCGGCTCGGATTGCTGTAGGAAATCAGTTCTGAACGGTTTAATCGCGATGAATCGAGTCAGATTCGGTCCTTCGCCAGTCTAGTATTTATGTTCACGGTGACGCTGGTCCCTCTCGCGTTTAGTTGCAAAATCGAGCCGGTATCCCAATGCGCACAGCTGTTTTGCAGTTTCGGCTGGGATGTGAAACCCCAAATTGCTGGGTTGCTGGGTGATGAAGGCTCACAGAATGTTGCTATCAGGCCAAAGCGCGCTTCTAGGGCTGAAACCGCCGGAGTCAAATTGGGCCGACTTGATAGGAGTGAGAGACTTTTGGGCTATCGATAAACGCGCTGAATGCGATTCTTGGAGACTGATGGGTTGAGCCAAAGCGCGCAGCGCTTCTTCGCGTCTGGATTACGCTTGGGAGTCTCTCTTGAAAATCCGGAAATGGTATAGAAATGTTTCCGAATCCTCCAAATTCGCTTTGGCTAGACTTCCCCTTGAACGCCTTCAGTGAGTACACACGCTGAAGCTCATCAACGAGGGAAATCGAAATCCGCGGATCCGCGTCGAGGTTGACAAGAAATGCTTCACAAAGAGGCGGGCAAAATAGAGCAAAATGGACTCATCGGTAGGCGGCTCCTGAATGTCAGGGAGGCAGCCCTTTATCTCGGCCTCGAAGTGGATACGATCTACAAGAAATCGCGGTTACGGGAAGTTCCCTGCGTCAAGGTCGGTCGTGCGTTGCGGTTCGATGTGAAGGCGCTAGAGCGCTACATCGAGCAACACACAATCGAAACCATTGACTGAAAGGAGAAGCATAAATGTCCATCAAGAAGAAGGCTGACGGGCTCTATCTGGTCCGCTGGCGTGAGGGAGGAAGGTACAGGAGCCTGCAAGTTAACGGCGGGCTCGAATTGGCTAAGAAAATCGAGCGGAAGAAACTGTCCGCTCGCGACGAAAACCGGCATCTCGACGTTAAGAAAGAGATCAACTACCGCATGTCGTATTTGATTGACCGTTATTGGGACATCTTCGGCAGCAAGAAGGCCTCGGCGGATCGCGAGATCTCAATCGTGGAAGGCATCCGGGCGGAGCTCGGCCGTCTGTTTGTCCGCGAAGCCGACGGCGCCGCCATGCAACGCTGGTATGAGAACCTCACCGGCAAGCGCGGCCTCGCGGCCAATACGGCCGTCCGGCATTTCAACGTCATGCACCACATGATGGAGAAGGCCGCGACGATCTGGTCGAAGGATACCGGTATCGAGAAAAATCCAGCCGATATGGTCGAGGTTCTGCGGCCTGATGACACGCGGGAGCGCTTCCTTTCAAAGGAAGAGCTCGAACGGCTGAAGGTGGCACTCGATGAAAGGATGTTGCAGAAAGGCACGAAGGACCTCAACCGGACGAATCTCCGGATGCGGCTCATCGTACTGATCGCGCTCGCTACGGGCATGCGCTCGACAGAGATTCATCGTCTCTGCTGGTCGGATGTAATGTTCGGTGAGGGACTCATCGCTGTGCGCGCCAGGCTCAAAAAGGGCAAGGTGCGTTATGTACCGATGGCTCCGCAACTCGCCGAGGAGCTTCGCAGCTACCCGGTCGTCGAGAACGAAGATCGTCTCTTTCCGCCGACACGGGGCAAGAGCAAAAGTGGAAGGCAAAGGCTAGAAGGCAGCTTTGAAGACTTGCTTTTAAGGGTCCGGATCAGACATTTCCGCTTCCATGATCTACGGCACACTTTTGCGTCCTGGTACATGATGATCGGCGGCGATCTTTACGAGCTGGCGAAGATCCTCGGGCACGCGAACATCAAGATGACGGAGCGGTACGCAAAACTCGGACGTGCGCATATCGCCAAAACGGGAGTCACGGCAAAGGCGATTCTGGACTTGCTCGGAAGCAGCCATTTGCAGACGGAAGAACAACAAGCGCTCACGGCCTAGCAGCCATGGACGCTATTTGGACGTTGAACTAAATCAACAATTCTTTGGATACCGCTAAGTTCTTTATTATGTGGTGGCCAGAGACGCCACCATATTTGCGTATCATCACGTTTATTTGCAACAATTTACAGAGGTAATCTCAAACAATTGCCCCCGAATATGCCCCCAGGATATATCTATTTTCATCGAGGACCAGACGGTACCCAATGCGGTACCAGCCAATATCTTCCACGCGAGCCCCGCGCACGTCCTTTGGCCAGGGAAGAATCGCTGAAGCCGCGCGGCCATTGGTGCCCAACGTGGCAACGGTCTCGTCGCTCCGCACGTTGTTTGGGGGAGGAGAGCCAGACAACAACTTTCACTCCTGCGCCTAGCATTGCACTCAGCGGCAGCGTCACCCGAACCGCGTCCTTCTCAAGCGTAGCCTTAGCTCCGGTCTCCAACACCTGCGGCACGGCTGCTACGCTCACACGTTGCTGGCGGGATTGGCCATCCAGGACCTGGCCGAAAGAAGTCAAGGCAAATTAGACAATCAAAACAAGTGAGGCTGCCCGCGGGATCATGGATAACGACTGTGTCAACAGTCTTGCCCTGGCTACGATGACGTATTCTTTGGATAACCGCGCCAAAGCAGTGGACGCGCTCTTGCGTGAAGTGAGAAGTGATCTTCTGCGCATCTGGATTCCCCTCATTGCTGGTGCGACTCTCTTGATCGGATTGTTGGGCGACATGGGCATTCAAAGCTGGCGGGATTCAGTTCCGGCGGCTGCAACGCCGACCCCCACCGTTGCGCAACCGGTCCCATTGCCCGAGCCGCAGCCGAGACCTGCGGTACCCGGCGATCCCAAGCTGGAACACCATCGCCAAGCAAAGGCAAAGCCTGGCGCAGAGCGTGAGCGATAAAGCGTTGTTCTATCGCTCATGCGAGGTATTTGGCCCAAGAGCTTGCTACTGATCGATCACCCGGATTTTGTCTATTTATGAGTTGACATTTCATAAACTGACAACTCATAATCTTCATCGAAAGGAACGGCCACCCAGCCGGCGCTCGGCATGACCATCAAACCAGATCCTTTTTATGATCGAAAGCTCGAACTTGCAGCCCTGGACCGCGCATGGAAGCGCCACGGAGCAGGTGGGCAGATGCTGCTCCTGTATGGACGCAGGCGGTTGGGCAAGACGTTTCTCTTGCAGCGTTACTTCACGGCTGGCGTAGACGGAAATGAACCCGAAAAGCCACACTGCTACTTTCTAGCAGAGCAGTCCACTGCCACCACACAGCGGCTCACGCTCGCCCGCCAATTGATCGCAGCATTTCCCAGTGAAGGTGTCTCCGCCGAGGATATTGCTGTTTCGTGGAACGCTCTTCTTCGCTACGCTTCGCAACAGGCAAACGGGCGCAAGAAGGGAGCAGGCCGCTTTGCTCTTATCCTCGATGAATTCCCGTACTTGGTGGACCAGACTCCGGAGTTGCCTTCCATCCTGCAAGCATGGTGGGATCGCGAGGCTGTTCATTCTCCCCTATTCATAGTTCTCTGCGGATCGCAGCTCTCCGCCATGGCCGCTCTCGGACATGAGAGCGCCCCCCTATTCGGGCGGTTCAATGCCGGAATTTTTCACCTTGACCCGCTTCACTACGAAGACGTGGCGGCCTTCTACGCAGGCAGCCCCCACTACGGCGTTGTCGAGAAGCTGCTCATGTACGGCGCTTTTGGCGGAACGCCACGCTACCACGCACTCGTCGATACGTCGCGCCCTCCAGCCGAGGAGATTGTTACGCTGCTGATGCAGCCACGCGCAATTCTGGAAAATGAAGTCCGATTCCTGCTCGGCAGCGAACAAATTCGTGACCCGGCTCCGTACAATGCCATCCTGGCTGCGATTGCCGGCGGCGAAACGAAATTTAATGGCATTCAGCAGTTGATTGGCGTGGAGCGCGGTGCCCTTTCCGGTTCCTTGCGAACATTGCTGGAACTGGGGTGGATTCGGCGTGAGTTTCCCTTCGGCGAAAGCTCGGAGCGCAGAGCCCTTTACCGTGTTGCCGATCCCTTTCTGACCTTCTGGTATCGCTTCGTCGCGCCGCTTGCCAGCGCTCTGCAATTCTCCGACCCGACTTCGGTATACGCCGCACAGGTCGCCCCGCGACTCTCCGAATACATGGGCTGGTCAGTTTTCGAAGAGATATGCGGCCAATGGCTCCAGCGGAACGCTCAACAGCGCCTCGGCCTCAACGTTCGACAGATGGCCCGATACTGGAGCCGGGATGGCCGCACGGAGATTGACCTCATGGCTGAACGCGACGACGGAACATTTCTCTTCGGCGAATGCAAATGGCGTACAGAAAGCGTTACACGGCTGAATGATCTGAGCGTCCTGCAAGCCAAGGTCGCCAGCTTGCCTGAGGCGCGTTGGCGGAACAAGCCCAGCTACATACTCTTTGCCCTGGGTGGTTTCTCTCCTGAGCTGCTCCAACTCGCCGCTGATCCGGCTGAACGGCTCTACCTCGTTTCGGGGCCCGATATGCTGCCCCGCCCGAATGATAGCTAGGCGGAAGCTGCAGATTTGCCCGGACTCCAAACCTTCTCCCAGATTATGCAGACCCCAGCTGCTGCCCTGCCGGAGTAGCGGTCCTTCCAGCTTCCCAGCGCGCTCGACCTGCCAGAGCGCATCGCGGCGATGCTGGATGCCATCGAGGTGGTTTAGTGCGCCGATCTGCGCGAGCCGCGTCAGCTCTCTCCGGTTCAATGATGGAACACGCTGGGCAAGGTCTTCAGCCGAGCGAAAGGGGCCGTCATGTCGACGTGACAATACGAGTGCCTCTGCGGATTGCCTTGTGAGATTTTTCGCATAAAGGAGAAGCGGAATGTCTGTACACAAGTTGGATGAAGAGTTGTATGAGGTTCGTTGGAGAGAAGGAGGTCGAAACAAAAGCCAGACGGTACATGGCAGTAGAGATCTGGCACGAAAGGTCTCGCGCAAAAAGATGTCGACGCGGGACGAGAACAGGCACCTCGACGTGAAGAAGGAGATCAACTACCGGATGTCCGATTTGATTGATCGCTACTGGACGCACTATGGAAGCAAGAAAGTTTCGGCAGATCGCGAGATGAGCATCGTGGAAGGGATTCGATCCGAACTGGGTAGTAAGTTCGTGCGTGAGGTGGACGGCATCGCCGTCCAGCGATGGTACGAAAACCTGACCGGCAAGCGTGGCCTCGCCGAAAACACCGCAGTGCGGCACTTCAATGTCATACATCACATGATGGAGAAGGCTTCGACTCTTTGGTCGAAGGAAACCGGCATCGACCGGAATCCGGCCGATCTGGTCGAGGTGTATCGTCCGGACGATTCAAGAGAGCGGTATCTTTCGGCAGAGGAGCTCCACCGCCTGAAGCTTGCGCTGGATGATCGGATGCTTCAGAAGGGCACTAAAAACCCTAATCGGACGAATCTTCGGATGAGGCTTATCGTGTTGATCGCTGTATCGACAGGGATGCGCTCCGCCGAGATCCACCGGCTGCTATGGTCCGACGTGAAGTACAGCGAAGGTCTGATCGCAGTCCGGGCAAAGCTGAAGAAGGGTAAGGAGCGCTACGTTCCCATGGCTCCGGAACTCGCCGCGGAGATTCGGCGATATCCGGCGGTGATCGATGAGGAACGAATCTTCCCGCCGAAGGGCGGACCGAAGAGTAAGCGTCAGAGATTGGAAGGGAGTTTCGATGACTTGCTCAAGCGAGCGAAGATTCGGGATTTCTGGTTCCACGATCTGCGTCACACCTTCGCGTCCTGGTACATGATGAACGGCGGCGATCTCTACGAATTGGCGAAGATTCTCGGTCACGCCAACATCAAGATGACCGAGCGTTATGCCAAGCTCGGGCGCGCGCACATCGCTAAAACCGGCAACACGGCGAAGGTGATCTGGAACATGCTGGACAAGAAAACAGAGCAGGAAGAGGCCGAACAACAGGGCATTGCGTAGCAGTGTTCGGATATTGTTCGGACGGCTAAAACACTAACTTTCTGGTTGCCGCTAAGTACTTTAGAATGTGGTGGCCAGAGACGGGATCGAACCGCCGACGCCGGCCTTTTCAGGGCCGCGCTCTACCACTGAGCTATCTGGCCTCAGTGCAATTGCAGGAAGGGTGATCTGCGCGGGAATCGACCGACAGGCGGGCATACTGCGCTTCTGCAACGACTGCTTAAGTATAGCAAGAGGATCGGCTGCCGCCAACCCGTCGCGGGACCGGCCTTAACCCGCCGGATGTGTTTTCATTAGGTGCAGGATGCCGCGCGTGGATCGCAGAGATCGCAGGATTTCTCCCGCTTCAGCGGCAGCTCTGCTGCTTTTGAGCCTACTGCTAGCTTGCTCCGTGTTGAAAACAGACCTGATGTCCGGTCTGGCGCTGGATCCCCTGCCGCCTCTCGAACGGCAGGTTATCCCACTCGCCTTGCTGGCCTTGGCCGCTGCAACCATTGTGGTCATGCGGCAGGCAAGGTGGCCGGACCGCCGTCAGTTGTGGATCCCCGCCCTGATCGGGCTAGGACTGTTTGTCGCGCCAGGTGTGCTTGTCTCCTTTTCGAGCCGCTGGGTATCGGGACCGACGCGCACAGGACTTCTTACCCTGGTTTCGGTATTTGCAGTCGTGCTTGAGCCGTACGTTGGCTTGGCCTCCGAAGCGCAACGACGCGGTGGCCTGGCGGCGGCTCTCCTTGCCGTAGTCGGAACCCTGTTTGTCTTCCCCGTCGCGATTCCGGCCAGCGTGGAAGCAGGCGGAGCCTTTGTCGCAGTAGCCATGGCGTCCTTAAGCATCGCCGCGGCAAATTGCCTCGGAGTAGCGGCGGCGCGGCTTCGAGGCCACTCCCACGCCTCATTTGCGGCGATCGTCGCAGTCGCCGCATCGACCGCCGCAATCGCGAACGGCCTCGCAGGCGCGTTGCTGGAACGGAGCCTCTGGAAATGGAACGCTCCGACGCCAGAACTGCTCTGGTCAATCGCGGTGGAGATGCCCGCTCTCCTGCTGCTCTTCTGGTTGATGCCTCGGCTTTCCGCGACACAAATGGCGTCGCGTTTCATCTGGGCGCCAGTGCTCGCAATCCTCGCCGAAGCGACAGTCTTCCAATTGATCCGGCAATTACGCCCGCGAACCTGGCTAGGGCTGTTTCTAATGGCAGCCGGCGCCACCTGGCTCCTGTTCGCCCCCGGCGAGGAGGCCAGTACGAACGTACTGCCTCTGAAGCTGGAGTTATGAAGACTCAGTCCCCATCTCGTCCATTACACTAGCCATCAGCCCATACATCTCAGCGAGGCCCCATGCGTCTGTTCCCATCCGTTCTCTTCGTTGCGGTCGTTTCCATCTCCTCTCTTGCGCAGCCGGGCGGTCCATCGAGTGCAGCCGACTCCCACGAGGCGCGAGCCACGCGCGCCTTTGACGCTGCCAAGAGGCAAGGCCCGCTAGCGCTTCGCAACTTCCTGCTCGGCATGCCGAAAGGCGCGGATCTGCATGTTCACCTGAGCGGCGCAGTCTACGCTGAGAGCTGGATTCGCGCCGCAGGCGAAGACGGGTTGTGCATCGACACCAAGGCGCTCACCTTCGCCAAACCGCCATCCGGTGGCTGTCCACAGATCCTGGGACAGATTGCCGCCGCCGATCTGCTATCGCATACGCAGGTTCCCGCCAATCAGGATGTATATGACAAGCTGATCGACGCCTTTTCCATGCGCAGTTTTGTGCCCTACGCAGGATGGAGCGGCCACGATCAGTTCTTCGCCACTTTCGCCCACTTCAGCGGCACCGACAAGCGCCATTCCGGCGAATGGATCGACGAAGTCGCAACCCGCGCCGCCTCGCAGAACGAGCAGTACATGGAGTTGATGGATACCCCGCCATTCAGCCACGCGGCAACCATCGCCACGCAGCTTGGATGGGACGCGAACCTCGCCGAACTCCGCCAGAAACTCCTCGATCACGGCCTCGACGACGAAGTCGATGCCGCTCG
Organism: Acidicapsa acidisoli; assembly: GCF_025685625.1. NCBI lineage: Bacteria > Pseudomonadati > Acidobacteriota > Terriglobia > Terriglobales > Acidobacteriaceae > Acidicapsa > Acidicapsa acidisoli. Next base: position 1,679,390 of record NZ_JAGSYI010000001.1, on the reverse strand, counting down.
GGAGCGCATCCAGAACGCAAATGACCTGCGCAACAAACTCGAACACTGCGGAACACCGGATGCCACGCCCGCTTGTCAGGTGAAAGTGCGATTCATCTACCAGATACTTCGCGGAGCCCCCAGAGAGCAGGTCTTCGCGCAGACCCTCCTCGGCTTCGAGACCATCTCCAAGCTGCCCGAGTTTGTGGGCATCAATTTTGTGCAGCCCGAGGACGGCTATCTTTCCATGAAGGACTACACCCTCCAGATGCACATGCTCGAATACCTGCACTCCGTCTATCCTTCAGTGCATATCTCGCTGCACGCTGGAGAACTTGCTTCCGGCATGGTGCCGCCGGACGGGCTCCGCTTCCACATCCGTCAGGCCGTCGAACTGGGTCACGCCGAGCGCATCGGCCACGGCGTAGATGTGATGTATGAGGACGACGCCCCAGCCCTGCTCAAGGAACTGGCTGCAAAGCACATCATGATCGAGATCAACCTGACCTCCAATGATGGGATTCTCGGCATCAAAGGCGCCGATCATCCTCTTCCGCTCTATCGTAGAGCAGGCGTACCGGTAGCGCTCTCTACCGATGATGAGGGTGTCTCCCGCATCGACCTCACGCACGAATACGTGCGCGCCGCCGAGGACTTCAATCTGAGCTACATCGAGCTCAAGCAGATGGCCCGCACAGGCATGGAGCACAACTTCCTACCCGGCAAAAGCCTTTGGGCAAAGGAAGACGTCTTCACCACCCCAGCGAGCGAATGCGTCGGTCAGACTCTCGGCAGCGATAAACCATCCGCAAAGTGCAAAGCCTTCCTCGACAGCAGCGAAAAGGCCTCCGCCCAATGGGAACAGGAGCGGCGTTTCCGGGCATTCGAGGCGAAGTGGTAACAGGGCTGTCCATGAACGCGTTGCGATAGCATGATCGAGGAGAGGCTACCGACAACGTGCGGATTGTCTTATCGAACATTGGCACCTTTGGCGACATCAATCCGCTCATTGCGATCGCGCTTGAGCTGAAGCGGCGTGGGCATCAACCCGTAATGGCCGTCCCGGCCATGTACGGCCCGAAGGTTATCCCGCTCGGAATTGAATTCCATGCCGTGCGCCCCGACCTCGACCCGAAAAACACAATCCTGGCCGAGATGGTCTACGACGTTCGCAAAGGAACAGAGCGCGGTCTGCGTGAATTCCTCTTTCCCGCCCTGCGCGAAACATACGACGATCTGACCGCGGCAGCCACGATGCCGGCCCGCGCCGATCTGCTTCTGCTCGGCGAGCTGAACTACGCCGGCCCGCTCGTCGCCGAAATGACCGGAATTCCATGGGCAAGCTACGTCCTCGCCCCGCTATCCTTCTTTTCCGCCTTCGATCCGCCCGTACTCCCAATGTATCCCCGCCTGGCCCGCGCAGATAAGGCCGTGCCCGGAATGGGCCGAGTCATCCGGCGGCTGGCGCGCTTCGTCAGCCGCAAATGGCCACAGCCCGTCTACGACCTCCGCCGTGAACTCGGGTTGGAGCGAGGCCGCAACCCCCTCTTTGACGCCAAACACTCCCCGGATCTGGTGCTGGCTCTCTTTTCGCGGGTCTTGGGCCGTGAGCAGCCGGACTGGCCAGCAAACACAAAGATCACAGGATTTTGCTTTTACGATTCCGATGCTGGCGATACAAAGCTGCCCCCGCATCTGGAAAAGTTTCTCGCCAACGGTCCGGCTCCACTGGTCTTTACACTCGGATCGGCGGCTGTGCTGGCCGCTGGACGCTTCTACGAATACGGCGCGCGCGCTGCGGAGAGACTGGGAATGCGCGCCGTGCTGCTGATCGGGTCGGATATGCGAAATCGCCCGCGCCACCCACTCCCCGATTCAATCTGTATTGCGGAATATGCGCCCTACTCGGCACTCTTTTCGCGGGCCGCAGCCGTCATTCACCAGGGCGGTGTCGGCACTACGGCGCAGTGTCTCAGGGCAGGCAAACCGATGCTGATCATGCCCTACAGTCACGACCAGCCGGACAACGCACGCCGGATGCGCAGGCTCAAAGTGGCGCGGACCATCCAGAAGCGCTATTTCACCCCGCTTCGCGTAGCAAAAAAACTCAGAAAACTGCTCGAAAGCCCAATTTACAGCCACCGGGCTGAGCTGACCGCGCAGCGGTTACATAGCGAGAACGGAGTGGTTACAGCCTGCAATGCACTGGAGGAACTTGCTCGGCGAAAGCGCAGTCCTTTTCGCGAAGTCTAGCGTCTAACAAAATGTGAACATTTTGAGGGTTTCAGCTCGGACGAATCAACTCGCAGCAACAGGGCGAGGTTCGCACCTCGCCCTGTTGATTGATTGCGGATTCTGCCAGAATCCCTCGGAGTCCTGTATCAGAGGAGCTTACAGAGGCTGAACGTCAGCCGCCTGCCAGCCCTTGGGACCCTTCACTACGTTGAACTGAACGGCCTGGCCTTCTTGCAAGCTCTTGAAGCCATTCGAGTTGATGGCGGAGTAATGCACGAAGACATCCTCGCCGTTCTGACGCGAGATGAAGCCGAAGCCCTTCGCGTCATTAAACCACTTAACAGTACCTTGTTCCATTTTGAGTCGTATTTCCTAAACTTTGAATTGCGCTTGAGTGAAACGGAGCGACCACTGGCAGATTCTTGCTTGGTTGGGCGAGTACTGCTCACGCCCGGTTCTGTTCTTACGCTGCGATGATTTTAGCATCGATCTGGAAATCCGGGTACGAAAATCTGCAAGTGTCTCCTTTTGCGCAATCTTGGGACCACAGCGTGCAAAGTGGTATGGTGGTCTTTCGCCATGGCTGCCAACTCTGAACGTGACCCGATTCTGGACCTGCTCGAAGCTCCGGTAGCCCGATTGGCCGAGTCATTCACTGATCTTCCGGCCTTCGATTCCCTCCCGAACAGAGCTTCCGATCACGATGCAATGGGCGCTGTCCTGGCCGAGGTCGCCAAACGCATGGGCGACAACTATCCCTATTTCCATCCCCTGTATGCCGGACAGATGTTGAAGCCTCCGCACCCGATCGCGCGAGCCGCCTACATGCTCGCCATGGCTATCAACCCGAATAATCATGCGCGCGACGGCGGCCGCGCCAGTTCGCAGATGGAGATTGAAGCCGTCGCCGAAATCGCCCGCATGTTCGGATGGCCCCGCACTGGCGCAGAAGGCTTTCTCGGCCATCTGACCTCGGGCGGCACTTTTGCCAATCTGGAAGCCCTCTGGGTCGCCGGCCAGCTTGCTCCGGAAAAACGAATCGTAGCCCAGGAACAAGCCCATTACACCCACAAGCGCATTACTTCGGTACTGAAGATTCCTTTTACTACCGTCGCATCGGACAATTTCGGACGCATGGACTTGAACGCGCTCGAAGACGAACTGCGTCGCGGCAACATAGGCACGGTCGTCGTGACCATGGGCACCACGGCGCTCGGTTCCGTCGACCCATTGCCTGACATCCTCTCATTGCGTGATCGATATGGATTCCGCGTGCACCTCGACGCCGCGTACGGCGGTTACTTCCGGCTGATCGCCAACGAATTGGAGGAGTCGGCCCGATCCGCATTCGAAGCGATGGATCAGGCCGACTCCATCGTCGTCGACCCGCACAAACACGGCCTCCAGCCCTACGGGTGCGGATGCGTCCTGTTCAAGGACCCGTCCGTCGGGCGCTTCTACAAGCACGACTCGCCCTACACCTATTTCACTTCCAATGAGCTGCACCTGGGCGAAATCAGCCTGGAGTGTTCGCGAGCCGGCGCTTCCGCCGTTGCGCTGTGGGCCACGCAGCGCCTGCTTCCGCTGGTCGCGAATGGCGAGTTTGCCCGCGGCCTCGCCGCAGGCCGTCGCGCCGCGATCGAACTTGATCGGCGAATTCGCGCAAATGATGCATTTGCACCATTTGCCGGTAAGCCGGAATTGGATATCGTTGTATGGCAGGCCAAGCCAGCCAAGTCCGATTCGCTTGAGAAGCGCTCCAATCTGGCGCAACGGATTTTTGATGGCTGCGCTGCTCTCAACCTCCATCTGGCGCTAGTACAATTACCCGAAGCGATGTTCACCTTGAATTCCGCGACCGCGCAAACTGCCCTATCGGCCAAGTCCGCAGTGACCTGTTTGCGCTCGGTTCTGATGAAGCCGGAACACGCGGAATGGCTGGACGAAATCTGGGATCGCCTGAGTACGGTTGCCAACCAGGAAATCGCCGGGATGAGCGACGGATGCGGTAGCTGAATGCGCGATTCAAAGGACGTCAGAATTTCGTTTCACCGATTCATAGCGATCGATTAGACGGATAAACTTATTGGACGAAGCGGACCCGGGTCGGGCGGCTGAAGGAGACAGATTTGGCGGGATCGGAAGAAAACGTTGTCATTCGGGCCGGGCAATGTGCCCTCACCCTGATGCCTGCGCTGGGCGGAAAAATCAGCTCGCTCCGAGTCGGAAACGAAGAATTGCTTCAATCTCCTCTCAAGCCCTATGAGCCCAGAACCAGAACCATGGCCTTCTCCGATGGAGACGCCAGCGGCTGGGACGAATGTCTCCCCTCTGTCGCCGAATGCGACGTGCAAACAGAGGCCGGACTGGCTCACGTTCCGGATCACGGAGATCTTTGGCGTGTGCCATGGCAGGTGTTGAACGCCAGCGACGACTCCGCCACTCTCCGGGCCAATTGCTTCTCGCTCCCATTGCAGCTCACTCGCTCGGCAATTCTCACCGAAGTGGCCTCCAGCTGGCGGCTGCAACTCCTGTACTCCCTGACCAATCTCGGGGCATACAACGTTCCGTGGGCCTGGTCGGCGCATCCATTATTTGCGGTCTCCGCAGGTGACAGGATCGTACTGCCGAAAGATGTGCATTCCTTGAATGTCGAGGGCTCCGCTGGCAATCGCCTTGGAACATCGGACACGGCTCAATCCAGCCCGTTAACAGTCAAGTGGCCAGTTACCAGTTCCAATCATGGCTCCGAAATCGACCTGAGCCTTGCCGCAAGCCCCGATTCAGGAATCGGCGACAAGCTCTTTGCCGGAGCCGTCACTCCACTGTCCGAGGGCTGGTGCTCTATCGAGCGCCCACAGATCGGCCTTCGCGTCACCATTCGCTTCGAACCCTCGCTTACACCGTATCTCGGTCTGTGGCTCTGCTATGGAGGATGGCCCGAAGGCCCGGGACCGAAACAGATTTGCGTCGCACCTGAACCGACCACGGCCCCCGTCGACTCACTGGCCAAGACAGGGCACAGGACCAAGGCTTGGTCTCGTCAGCTCTCGCCAGGCGAGACCTATACCTGGCCAATGGAATTGCAGATCGACCGAATCGAACAGGAAAAACTCAACAGCTTGCATGAATCACACAAATGAATCAAACGGATGAATCGAGGAATATACCCACTTCGAAACTGGGAACCTCGGGGCTATCGAAATCCGAACCGATGCTGCTTCAATTGAGGAACAAAAGGAATGAAAGACCCCGCCGCACTTCGCCAAATCCATGAGCATCGCTTCGGCGTCACGCCGGAAATATTCGTTGCCCCAGGGCGAGTCAACCTGATTGGCGAACACACGGATTACGCCGAAGGTTTCGTCATGCCGGTCGCTATCGACTTCGCCACATTAGCCGCCATCTCTCCGCGCAATGACGGAAAAATCGTGATCTACGCTGAGAACTTCCACCAAGAGCGAAGCTTCCCTGCCAACCCCTTGCCCACCAAGGCAAGCGGCCACTGGAGCGATTACCCCCTGGGCGTGATGGCGATTCTGGCCGGCGAGGGCTACACCATTCCGCCACTAAGCCTGAGCCTCTGGGGCGATGTCCCTCTCGGTTCAGGCCTGAGCAGCTCAGCCGCAGTCGAAGTAGCCACCGCCACAGCGGTGACATCTCTCATCGGAGCCGCTATTCCGGGCCCAAAGCTCGCCCGGCTCTGCCAGAGAGCAGAAAATGAGTTCGTAGGCGCCAACTGCGGCATCATGGACCAGTTCATTTCTGTCAACGGCGCCGCCGATAACGCCCTGCTCCTCGATTGCCGCGACCTCAGCTATCGCCTAGCCCCAATTCCCGCCAACATGGCCCTCGTCATCGCCAATACTATGGTCAAGCACTCCGTCGCTGGCGACGGCTACACCACCCGGCGCGCCGAAGTCGAAGAAGCCTGCCGCATTCTCGCCACCCATCGGCCCGAAATCAAGTTCCTGCGCGACGCAACCGTAGCCGATCTCGAAGCCTGGGGCCACGAAATCCCCCCAAACGCCCTCAAGCGCGCCCGCCACGTCATCACCGAAAACCAGCGCACCCTCGAAGCCGCCGACGCCCTCCTGCGCCACGATTTACCTGCTCTCGGCAAGCTCATGCACGAAGCCCACGTAAGCTATAGCAAAGATTTTGAAGGCAGTTGCGTCGAGGCCGACACGATGGTCGATCTGGCTCAGGATCTCCCCGGCCTGATCGGCGCCCGCCTCACGGGTGGAGGATTCGGCGGCTGCACCGTCAACGTCGTCGAAATCGACGAGGCCACAGCCTTCGCGGCGGCGCTCAAAGAGCGATACCGTCAGACCACAGGCATCGATCCCGAAATTCACATTTGCCATGCTTCCGCTGGCGCGCATCGCGTGGCATGAAGAGCGATACCTCAATCGATGATCCGATCCCGGCTCCATCTCGGAGCTGATTCTTGGCTGATCGATGAATCGATTTATGCCTAAGAAATCCACTTAGATCTCAGGCATTTGATATCAACCCGGCCCCCAATTTCCGACCTATATTTTGGCTATTTCAAAATGAAAATCAACTCCTTACTGGGGTGCCAGGCATCTTTCCATTGAGGGGCAACCGCCCCAGTTCTGAGGGCTTAGGCGAAAATCCACACCTGCACGAAGGTGGGATTGTTCCTACAGGGCGCTTCTACTAGCCTCCTCAAAAGCTGCCAACCGACCAGATTTCGCTATTCCGAAAACGGGTCGCTTGTTAAAATCGGACGAGTTTCTGATTTGCACGTTTTGTTCAAAAATCTGCCAGATCAAAGAGGAACAATCAATTCCCATTTCTGGCCGATAAAGGACCGTATCGGAGATTGCACGCAGGTACTGTCCTTATGCACGCCCACGGAGACCCTAATATCATGTCCAACTCCTCATCTCAACAGCAGTGTTCCTATGATTCTTTTCCTCAAAGTGGTGTAGTTGCATACTTCTCCATGGAAGTCGCAATCAATCCAGGCATGCCGACATACTCCGGCGGTCTGGGAGTGCTGGCCGGAGACACTCTCCGTTCAGCTGCCGATCTAGGAACCCCTTTGGTCGCCTTCACCCTCCTGCACCGCAAAGGCTATTTCCGTCAGCATCTCGACCAGGAGGGCAAACAGACCGAAGACATTCAGCCCTGGGTGGTTGCGGATTTCTGCACCGAAGAGGCCCCCAGAATCGCCGTTACGGTCGAAGACCGCACCGTAACCGTCCGCGCATGGCGCTATGACATGGTCGGCCGCGCAGGCCACACCATTCCCATCTACTTGCTCGACACCGATCTGCCGGAAAACTCGGCATGGGATCGCAGCCTGACCGACCACCTTTACGGTGGCGACTCCAACTATCGCCTGCAACAGGAGATCATTCTCGGCATGGGCGGCGTACGCATGCTCAATGCGCTGGGTCATCGCGTAAACGTCTACCACATGAACGAGGGCCATGCCGCGCTGCTGACCCTCGCGCTTCTCGAAGCCCAGCTCGGAGGCGGTCCTCTCAACAAGGTGACCGACCTCGACGTGAAGGCTGTTCGCCAGAAGTGCGTCTTCACCACCCACACGCCAGTTCCCGCCGGCCATGACCGCTTCAGCCGGGAACAGGCGGCACGCATCCTGGGCGGCGAACGAACCGCGCGCCTCGAATCGCTCGGCTGTTGTCACGAAAACATGCTGAACATGACCTACGTCGCGTTGTGCTTCTCGCGCTACGTCAACGGCGTCGCACTGCAGCACGGCAATGTCTCCCGCGAAATGTTCCCCGCTTACCAGATCGACGCCATCACCAACGGAGTCCACGCGCCAACCTGGGTTTCCGAGCCATTCCAGGATCTGCTGGATAAGAACATACTCAACTGGCGGCGAGACAATCTCTATCTTCGTAACGCAATCCAGATTCCGCTGCCGGAGATCATCGCCGCCCACACCCAGGCCAAGGAAACCCTCCTTACCGAAGTCGCCTCGCGCACCGGCCTTGTATTGAATCCCAAAGTCCTCACCCTCGGCTTTGCCCGTCGCGCCGCCACCTACAAGCGCGCCGACCTGCTCTTTACCGACCCCGACCGCCTGCTCGAGATCGCGCAATCAGCCGGCGGATTGCAGATTCTCTACTCCGGCAAGGCGCATCCGATGGACGAGCCCGGCAAGGCGCTCATCCACAGCGTCATCGAGAAGGCGCACAAGTATTCAGGCTCAGATCTGCGTGTCGTCTACCTCGAAAATTACGATTGGGAACTCGGCGCGCTCCTCACCGCCGGCGTCGACGTCTGGGTCAACACCCCCAAACGCCCCTACGAAGCCTCCGGAACGAGCGGCATGAAGGCTGCGCTGAACGGCGTGCCAAGCCTCTCCATTCTCGACGGCTGGTGGATCGAGGGCTGCCTGGAAGGCTACACCGGCTGGGCCATTGAAGACGGCGATGACGACGCAGCCGAAGCCACCTCGCTCTACGAAAAACTCGAAAAATCCGTAGTTCCGCTCTATCGCGAAGCCCCCGAGGCATGGGGCAACATGATGCGCACCACCGTCGCCTACAACGGCTCCTTCTTCAACACCAACCGCATGGTCAAGCAGTACATCAGCAATGCCTACTACCCGCTAACCCTGACGGAGCTTGCCCCTGTCGAAGAACCAGCGGCGGTCAGCCGCTAACAAAGTACCAACCTCAGCAAATCGAAATACAAAAGCCCCGGGGCTCATCATCGAGACTTGGGGCTTAATAAATTTGCATTTGCTCTGGCCTTTCTTTCTGTCATTTCCGTAGGAAATCCGTTTCTGCTTTTCCGCGCCACGAACCCATTTCCGTTCTGCAGATCCAATCCGTCAATGAGGAGCTGAAGCAATCCTAGCGTCAACGGCGCGTCATCAGCCCAGGCCATCGGCCTGGGTAACGAAGAAAAGAGAGAGACCAAGGGCTGAAGGCCCGCTCTATTCTCTCCGACATGGCAGACAAAGGCCTCTGCCATTTTGCATCTCAGAAAACGATCCTTTGCGAAATCCCCTATCCCCCTTCATTAGCACGAGGGCTGATTGCCTGCATCTCCCTGCCCATCCTCGTACGATTGATCCCAAATTGAATCGTTAAATTGAAGATGTTGCCCGTAGCCCAGTAAAGCGCCAGTCCTGAGGCGTAATGCCACAGCGTAAATCCCATAATCACCGGTATGACAAAAGCCAGCATCCGTCGTTGGGCACGGTCCATCCCGGGCGAAGGCGTAATAAATTGCGTAAGGAACATCGTCAAGACGATGAGGATCGGTAAGATGTGCAGCGGGTCGGGCGCGGAGAGGTCTGTCAGCCAACACCAATGGGCATGGCGCAACTCAGTCGCATTCTGCAGCACACGAAAGTAGGCGAAAAGCAACGGTGTTTGCAGCAGCATCGGCAGACAGCCGCCGTACATATTCGTGCCTTCGGCCTTGTAGAGGGCCATCAGCTCCGCATTCATCTCAACGCGCTTGGGATCGTTCATCTTGAGATGCGCGTAGCGCTTCTTCAGAGCATCGACCTTGGGCTGGACGCGCATCATTTTCAACGAGGACCCCATCGACATCATCCGAGGCCATAGCATCAATGCATTGAAAATCACCGTGAGGACGATGATTGCCCAGCCCCAATTACTAACTAAGTGTTCGTGCACCAGGCACAACGCCAAATAGAGTGGCGTGGCCAGCACGGTGAGCCAGCCAAACTGATTCGGCGCGGTTGCGGCCTTGGATATGCTCCCATCCTGCGTGCTGGATGCAGCAAGTTGGTTCAATAGTGTTGGCGTACCGGGCTTGGAATTGACGAAATATAGGAGACTGCACAGAATCACGAACGCCAGGATTGCGAGAACCAGGATGGATCGGCCATCGCCACCACCGGAATTTTGATTCGGAAGATTGGGATTGAAAATTTCGGACAAAGGACACCTTTTCCTTCCGGGACGATGGCCCGGAAAACAGTTGAAAGACAAACGAATGCATCGCCATCAAAATCGCGCAATGCTCGTGCAATCCACTGGAATCAGGAAAAGATAGGCGGAGGCCGCTGAAAGGAAGGGGCGAGACGTGGTCCTTGAACCACAACGCGCGAAGGCACCGAGATCCAAAGATCTCTGCGGCCGAGTGGCGGAGTCCATGAGAGCGGGAACGCCTTGAGGTGACCAGTAATCGTGCGATAGATCTCTGGGGATTGCACGACCACAAAAAGTAGAAGACATGTGAGCAGGAGAACGGAGACCATCCCGCTTATCCCCGCAAACAGGAGGGCCTGATAATACGGAAGGCACAGCACGAGCAGGCAGAAGCACTCCTCTAGAGCCGCCTGCCGATAGCCTTCAGGTTTCCTCACGCGCTCTCCGATCGAAATCATTGTACGACCGAGTGACCGCTTGGTGTTGAAGCTGCTCAATCCGGCCGGTTTGTGCGCCTCAGCCTAAGTGAACCTGTTACACCATCGGAAACCCGTTTGCGGAGAATTACCCTCCCAACGCGCACAATAAAGAAAGCACTTGTCCCATACGCCGCCATCTGCGAAGAAAGGAATTCTCATGCGCATAATTCGTCCTTTTTTGCCACTTTTGGGGCGTTTTCCGACATGTTTTCAGACTATAGCTTTATGATATAAAACAACTTACGCGGAAAAAACAGGGTACCCCCACCCCCTCCCCGAGCGGACAGCTTCAAATTCGCCACTTCTTCGCCTAAAGCAGGAAAGAATCTCCCCGTCGCTCCCAATTCAGCATGAATGCAGAGAATTCGCGAATCACAACCGGCTCAATCAATCAAACACTAAAACACAGGCTCTGGAGCCTCTACATCCCGCGCTTCGCGAACATGCTTGGCCAGCGACCACTTAAGATCCTCGATCCCCTGTCCCGTCACCGCTGAAATCGCGTGAAACTCCAGCTTGCGCCGCTTGGCCGACGCGGTCAGTTTTTTGAGCTTCTCGGGGTTCGCGGTATCAACCTTCGATGCAACCATAATCATCGGCTTTTCCGCCAAACCGTGCCCGAAGTTCTCAAGCTCTGCGCAGATCACCTTGAAGTCCTCAATCGGGTCCGGCCGCCCGGAGCTATCTGAAACATCGATCAGGTGTACGAGTACACGCGTCCGCTCGATATGCCGCAGAAACTGAATTCCCAACCCCGCGCCAAGATGTGCGCCCTCAATGAGACCGGGCATATCGGCAACAACATAACTCTCTTCATTCGGAACGTCGCCCACCGTAACCACGCCCAGATTGGGCTGCAACGTCGTAAACGGGTAATCGGCGATCTTGGGCTTGGCCGCCGAGACGCGCGAGATCAGTGTCGACTTTCCGGCGTTCGGATAGCCGACAAGACCGACATCCGCAAGCAGCTTCAGCTCCAGACGATAGGTGCGTTCCTCGCCCAGCCTCCCCGGTTCCGACTCCCTCGGAGCCTGATGGACAGGCGTGGCAAAGTGCTGGTTACCGCGTCCTCCGCGGCCGCCCTTGGCGATCACGAAACTCTCGCCGGGCAACGCAAAATCGTGTACCAACTCGCCTGTCTCGGCGTCGAAAAGGCTCGTCCCTACCGGAACTTTCAGCGTGATCGACTCGCCGTCGCTCCCCGTGCAGTTGGAGCCTTCTCCATGCCGCCCGCGTCCCGCCTTGTGCTCCGGGTTGAACCGAAAATGGATCAGCGTATTGTGCTGTTGGCTGGACTGCATAACCACATCGCCACCTCGTCCGCCATCGCCGCCCGACGGACCGCCGCGCGGCACGAACTTTTCCCGCCGGAAGGCAACGCAACCGTTGCCGCCATCGCCGGCTTTGACCAGAATTCTTGCTTCATCAATGAACATAAGTACAAAATCCAACTTCCTGTCTTTCCAGTCTAGCGGAATGCAACTATACTCGCTCGTAACACCCAAGAACCTCGCAGGAAAGCACGACTTTCAAAGCGGGTCGCTCACGCACTCCGAACTGGCTCCGCGGTATTTCCGCTACCCTGGTCCGTGCGGAAATACTTAGATTCTGTAACTTTCTTCCCGGATTTGCTCTAAGTCAGGCCCCTCGCCATCGGAAACGCGGGCGAACGGTCGCCTTTGGAGCGCAACGGGATGAAGAGCAAGAGTGGTTTCCGGAGAATCCAGCCAACGCGAGCCGCAATTCTTTGGCTAGCTGCGACCATTCTGACTGTTGCTGGCGCGCAGGCCAAGTCCCCCGAAGCCGCCGCGACTGGCACGCTCGACGGCAAACTAACAGACTTGAACAGCACGCCGCTCGCGCAAGCCGTCGTCGTCGTGCGCAATGTGACGACCGGCGCGACCTTGCGCGGCGTCACCGGTAAAAACGGCAGCTATCGCTTTACAGGACTCGGAGCAGGCGAATATCAACTGGAAGCCTCAGTTCCTGCGTTGGGCAAGGGCGGCGTCGATGGCATCCTCGTCTCTGCAGGGCACGCGACGCGCGTCCAGGCTGCGCTGGCGATGCAGCTTCCGAACCAGGCACTCCCTATCGAAGCCGATCTTCACGAACTCGACCCTGTCTCCGCCGCCGTCACCACGCTGATCCCAGGCGAAGAACTGAGTTCCCTGCCGATGGGCGCGCGTAACTGGCAAGAGTTCGCCGCCATCACTCCCGCAGCCAGTTCCGCAGCGCAGGGCGAAAATAGTAGTGGCCAAATCGGCGACCAGCCTGAAGACGCTAGCGATCCGCAGCACGAGACCCTAGCGATGAGCGGCAGCATCGCCAATCCGACGGCCGCCAGCATAGACGGCATCGAGAACTCACCCGGCTTTCGCACCAGCAGCGACCGCGAAAGCCGCCAGACCGAGTCAGTCGGCGAATCCGCCGTGCTCTCCATGGAAGCGCGCACCAGCAATTCAGCAGCCGATCAGGGACGATCCTCAGGTGGAGCGATCCGGCTCAACACCAATCAGGGCCACAACGGACTGCATGGCCAGGCCTTCTACTTCGACAAGCAGAATCTTTGGGGTGCGCAGAATCCCTACACGCAATGGGTGCAGCAGACCGCCCCCGCAAGCGGGGGCGACACGGCACAGTTCACCGCCGAGCCTTATACCCCCCCAAACACGCGCCAGACCCTCGGCATCGGCATCGGTAGCAATATCCGGCGCGACAAGCTCTTCTGGTTTGCCGCTTTGGACGGCCTGTTGCGTAACGACCCCGCCGTCGCATCGGTCCGCCATCCTACAGATTTCTTTGCCCAACCCACGCTCGATGACCTGATCATGCTCGCCGCCCGGCTCGACCTGCCCGGCCCGGCAATCGAGGAAGCTGCAGCCACCAGCTACTCCAACTGGCTCAATGAGATGGCTGGCCTGCTCGGCCCAGTGCCGCGTACCGCCAGCCAGTGGCAAGGCTTTGGACGCCTCGACTGGCAGAACGAGCGCCAGCACGTGACAGTCGAAGGGAACGCAACGAATGTCAATGCTCCCGCAGGCGCGCTCACCCGCAGTTCGGAGACTTACGGCAGCCACAGCTTCGGCAACAGCAACGCCACAGACACATGGGGCTTGGCCAAACTCGACAGCTTCCTCACACCCAACCTGCTCAACGACGTTGCGGCGCTCTACTCGCGCCACATCCAGAGCGAGACTCCGCAGACTCCCTCTGCGTTTGAAGCGCCCTTCCTTGCCAACGCGCTGGGGCAGTTGCCCGAGATCATCGCCGACTCCAAATACGGATTCATCCTCGGCAAACCAGCGCGACTTGGCAAATCCAGCTTCCCGGATGAACGCGTTTTCGTCGCACAGGATACTCTGAGCTGGGTCCACGGCGCACATCTGCTCAAGGCCGGGGCGAGCTTCGGCCACATCTTCGACGTCGTCGGCACGCTCGTCAACCAGACTGGCACTTACTCCTATCCGAATGTGCTCAACTTCATCTCCGACGCAGCCAGTTTTCTGCAATACGGCTTCAACGGTCTCGATAACCCGTCCGGAATCAACCATAACTGCGACGTCACAGGCCGCGTCTACGCAACGGGCGGCGGCAGCCTCGGCGGCCTGGGCTATCTGCCCTGCTATTCGTCGTACTCGCAGCGCATCGGCCCTTCAAACTGGAACCTCAGCACCAACGACCTCGCGGGCTTTGTTACGGAACAGTGGCAACCACTCCATCGCCTTACAATCTCAGCCGGGGTTCGTGTGGAGGCTGAACAATTGCCACCGCCGATTACCGCAACGCAAAACGCTGCGCTTCCGGCAACCGAGAAGCTCCCGCCGACAACGCTGAACTGGGGTCCGCGCATCGGCGTTGCGTTTTCTCCATGGAGGACCACTGTGCTCCGGCTTGGCGCTGGCCTCTACTATGGGCGCATCGACAACTCCGTCGTCCTGGCCGCGCTTACGCAGACCGGCTCAACCAACGGCGACCTGAACTTCTTCTTTCGACCTACGGATCAGGGCGCGCCGCCGTTCCCCTATGTCTTTCCCGTCGAGCCGATAACGGCCGTCACGCCGGGCGCGGTTTCCTTTGCGTCGAACTTTCGGCCACAGGAAGTGGACCAAGCCATATTTGGCCTTGAACAGGAACTCCCCGGCCATTGGATCGTCTCGGTCGAGGGAATGGCCAGCCTGGGACGCAGGTTGCCGATCTCGATCGACACGAATTTTGACCCCAGTCAAAGCCCGCAAACAATAACCTACGCCGTCGTCGACGCCATCCAGGCTGGACCGATCAAGACCCCGCAGATCACCGTCCCGTTCTACCAGGCTCGGCTCAACCCGGCCTACCAGCAGCTTTCCTCCATCGAGGGCCGCGCCAACTCCACTTACCAGACCACGATGATCAAGCTCGCGCGCTACGGACGTCACGGCCTCAACCTGCGCGCACATTATCTCTACGCTCATGCTACGGACTGGAATCCCAACGAATCGGGCAATGTCGCGGTCGACGATCTCCTCGATCCAGAAGATTTTCGCCTCGAATACGGGACATCGAATCTGGATATTCGTAATTCGGGTGGTCTGACGCTGCTCTACGAGACTCGCTGGAAGCTGAATCACTTCGCCGGAGCCGTCGCCAACGGCTGGACGTTCGCAGCCATCGGCCAATACCGCAGCGGACTCCCGTTTACCATGCGCACCGGCGGATATATCCCCGGTTTTTACAGCGACACGGGCCACCTGATCGAAGGAGCCGGCCCCGGCATCAACGGCTCAGGCGGCGACAACCGCCTCTACGGAATCGGTCGCAACACCTATCGTTACCCCGCGACATGGACTGCCGACTCCCGGCTCGGCAAGCGTTTTTCCCTCGGGGAACATCGAGAGTTGGAAGTGCTCGCAGAAAGCTTCAATCTTTTCAACCACCAGAATGTCACGCAGATCGAAACCACCGGCTACACGATCGAGCGCGGTACCATCGCGGGCGATCTGCCGACGCTCAACTTCCTCACCGGCCTCACGAAAACCGGACTTCCCAGCACCATTCCAGAATTTGGCAAGCCACTCGACGTAAACGCCACCACTTCGTACCGGCCTCGTGAAATCCAGCTAGGCGTTCGCACGCGTTTTTAAGAGAAGGACGCATCGGAGCCCTGGATGCCAAGAGTTCCGAACAGGCGTATCTGCCCGATTACACTGGATGGAGCGCCCTTGCGCGCTCCATCCTTGAATCCTTTTGTTCCACTTCCCCCACAATGTCTCACGCTTGCCGCGTCCACGCCGGGCAGCGTTCTACTTCAAACCTCGCGCATGGATGCGGAGAACTACCGTAGCTATCTATTCACTCGTCCCCGGCAGATCCTCGGCGCGGCGGACTCGTATGCCCACAAATCGCTCTTCGTGGCGATAGAGCGGGCACTGGCCGATGGGGATTGGGTGGCAGGATTCTTCTCCTACGAATACAGCGCTCAAATGCAGTCCAGGGGCCACGGCGACGCGAAAAACAGCCCGACTCCGCTGGCGTGGCTTGGCGTCTTCGCAAAGCCCTTTGTCTTCAACCACCGAAGCGGCCAATTTGAAGGCGATGCGCCAACGGATTTCGCGTCAGATGAGGGATCGCCGCCAGAGGCGAACTACGAAATCAGCGATTTGCGCTGGTCTCTTTCAAGCGAGGATTATGCCTGGGAGATCGCAGCAATTCATGAATACATTCGAGCAGGAGACACGTATCAGGTCAACTTCACGCATAAGCTGCACTTCGACTTTTCGGGCTCCGCAGCGGCTTTGTTTCGCGCAGTAACGGCATGCCAGCCCGTGCCGTACAGCGCTTTTCTCCACGCAGAAGACTGGAAGATTCTGTCGTTCTCGCCGGAGCTTTTCTTTCGGCGCAAGGGTTCTCAGATCCTCACACGGCCCATGAAGGGCACTGCTCCGAGAGGAGCGGATTGCGCTGAAGATGAGGCAATGGCAGCATGGCTCCAGAACAATGGGAAGAACCGCAGCGAAAACGTGATGATAGTAGACTTGCTGCGCAACGACCTTGGGCGCATCTGCGAGTTCGGCAGCGTTGACGCGAGGCGGCTGTTTTCCATTGAGAAATATGAGACGCTCTTTCAGATGACGTCGGAAATCTCCGGCACGCTGCGCGCCGATGTGAGCAACGATGAGATTTTCCGCAGCCTGTTTCCATGCGGGTCCATCACCGGAGCGCCCAAGCTTCGCACCATGGAGATTATCCGGGAACTCGAAGTCGAACCGCGCGGCGTTTATACAGGCGCTATCGGGTTCTTTTCGCCACATTCGGAGGCTGTCTTCAGCGTTCCCATCCGCACGGTCCTGCTGACCGGTAGTCGAGGCGAAATGGGCGTAGGCAGCGGCATTGTGATCGACTCGCAAGCCAACGAAGAGTATCGCGAGTGCCGGTTGAAGTCTCGATTCCTGACCGGGAGCGTGAAGCGGGAAGCTGAAAACGAGCCGTTCCAATTGATCGAAAGCATTCTTTGGCAGGATGGCTACTGCCGTCTCTCCATGCATATCGAGCGATTGGAGCTCTCGGCCCGGTATTTCGGGTTTCGATTCGACCAGACTGCCATCCTCGCGTCCTTGGAGGCCGTGGAATGCGACTTGACTCCCGGCCAGCGAACCAAGGTGCGGCTGACGTTGGACCGCGACGGAGCGATGCAGATCACTCACGCCGCGGCGGCAGAGAACATGCCGGGAAAGGTTGTTGTCTCCGCGCACCGCGTCCGCTCCAGCGACCGTTTGCTGCGCCACAAGACTACGCGGCGCAGGCTCTTTGACGAGCAATATCAGTGGGCTGCCGCGCTGGGATTTGTCGATGTGCTGTTTTTGAATGAGCGCGACGAAGTCACGCAAGGAGCCATCAGCAACCTATTTGTCGTGAAGAACGGCCAGTGGTTCACGCCGCCAGTTTCCTGTGGGGTGTTGCCCGGCGTCTACCGCCGTCATCTGCTTGAAGCCAGGCCGGACGCGACGGAGAAAGTGCTTCACTTGGCCGACCTCGCCTCGGCCGATGCAGTTTACCTTTGCAACGCCATTCGCGGGTGCACGGAGGTAACGGCTATTGAGGGTATCAGATCGGAGACTCAGGCGGTGTGATCAAGCAGAATCTTCCATCCGCCCGGACCCTTGTGCCACACCAGGCTGAAGACGCCGTCATCCTTCGTCGCCGCGCCCCGGGCTGTCCGTTCGAGATGAAAACGGCCTGTCACTACAGCGTATTCCGTGACGCCACCGGCGGTCGGCAGCAGCCGGATATCGAGTTCCTTGAAGGTGAGCGCGCCCATTTGTTCCTTGCTCGCGTACCCCTTTTTGTAACGCTCAAGAATGGGCTGGAATCCCTTGTTGACCGACGCGGTTCCAACAAAGGTGGTCTCAGGAGAGTCCTCATAACTTGCCATGAAACCCGGGATGTCACCGCGATTCCATGCAGCGACCTGCTCTTCCAACACAATCCGGATCGCTGCTTCCTCGCTTTTTCGTTCCTGCGCCTGGATCGTCCCCGAGCAGCCGAGCACCAAGGCCAGCGCCAGCACCGCCAAAGCCCCGCGAATTCGCATAGTTTCTCCTCCGATGTCACTCTACAATGAATTATGGCTGCTAGTTCCGCAACAGAACCTTTCCGAATCGTACACACAGTCTGTTCGCACGACTGTCCCGATTCCTGCGCGGTGCTGGTTACGGTAGACGGCGAAGGCCGC
Organism: Acidicapsa acidisoli; assembly: GCF_025685625.1. Taxonomy (NCBI): domain Bacteria; kingdom Pseudomonadati; phylum Acidobacteriota; class Terriglobia; order Terriglobales; family Acidobacteriaceae; genus Acidicapsa; species Acidicapsa acidisoli. The sequence continues at coordinate 1,661,076 of NZ_JAGSYI010000001.1, read as the reverse complement.
GCCGTCAAGGTTCAGGGCGATCCGTCGCACCCGGTGACGCAGGGCTTTCTTTGCGGAAAGGTCGCCAAATATCTGGATCGCGTCTACTCTCCGCAGCGCATTTTGCACCCTTTGCGGCGCAGGGCCGGCGTTGCGAAAGGCCCGCTGAAAAAAGGTCACGAACTCGAGTCTTTCGAGCAGATTTCGTGGGATGAGGCGCTGGATGCAATCGCCGCGCGGCTGCAACAGGTGAGCGACCAATACGGGCCTGAATCGATCTTGCCTTACAGCTATGCGGGGACGATTGGCGTGCTGGGCTATGGCTCGATGGACCGGCGGTTCTTTCATCGGCTGGGAGCTTCGCAGCTTGACCGGACGATCTGTGCTGAGGCGGGCGGGCAGGCTTTCAAGCTGGTCTACGGCAAAAAGCTCGGCACGCCGAATGAGGATTTTCCGCACGCGAAGCTGATTATTGCTTGGGGCGCGAACATCCACGGGAACAACATTCATCTTTGGCCATTTGTCGAGCAGGCGCGGCGGAACGGCGCACGATTCATCGTCATCGATCCCTATCGCACGAGGACGGCAGGATTGGCCGACTGGCACATCGCCATCCGGCCCGGAACAGACGCTGCTCTGGCTCTGGGAATGATGCATGTCATTCTGCGCGATGGATTAGAAGACCGCGATTACATTCGCGAAATGACGCACGGTTTTGAGCAACTGGCCGAACGCGTCCGCAAGTACACGCCCGAGCGCGTCGCCGCGTGGACCGGCTTGACCGCGGTTGAGATCGAGCAACTTGCCCGCGAATACGGAACCACGAAGCCTGCTGTTCTCCGCATGAATTACGGCGTTCAGCGGTCACAGAATGGCGGGACAGCTGTTCGGGCTATTTCCATGCTGCCGGCGCTTACCGGAGCATGGAAACACGTGGGCGGGGGGGCGCAGCTCTCGATGTCAGGTGCGTTCAAGTTCGACAGCGCGGCCATTGAACGGCCAGATCTGATGCTGGCTTCACCGCTTGGCAGTCCAGCGCGGGTGGTGAATATGTCCCGTCTTGGCAATGCCCTTACGGAGTTGGGCGATGCTGCCGGGGATGGTCCGCGGGTTCATGCGATTTTTGTCTACAACTCCAACCCGGCTGCCGTTGCGCCGAATCAGAACGCGGTTCGCCGCGGATTCGAGCGGACGGATCTCTTCACCGTTGTCCATGAGCAATTCATGACGGACACGACGGATTACGCGGATTACGTTCTGCCGGCCACGACATTTCTGGAGCACACGGACATTCAAGGGGCCTACGGACACTACTTTGTGCAGCGGTCGCATCAGGCGATTGAGCCGCTGGGCGAGGCTCGCTCGAATGTCTGGCTGTTTTCGCAGCTGGCTCAGCGGATGGGTTTTCCGGAATCGTGCTTCCGCGACACGCCGGAGGAGATGATCCGCCAGGCGTTGAATGTGGGTGAGAACGGCCACTCTCGCAATCCGAATATGGAACACATCACGCCCGAACTGCTGGTTGAGCAGGGCCATATTCCGCTCTCGTTTGCGAATCGGGTTGGCGGGCATCACTTTCTGCCCTTCAGCAGCGCCAGGGACGGATTGCTGCCTACGCCGAGCGGAAAGATCGAGTTTTATTCGGAGGTTCTGGCCGCTGCCGGCCCTGAATCTGGAATTGATCCGCTGCCGGCGTTTATTCCGCCGATTGAGTCGCGGCTGGGGCCGGATGCGGGCCGGTTTCCGCTCGAGTTTTTGCCGCGCAAGGCGGACAACTACATGAACACCACATTCGCGAACCTGGATGGGCATCGCGGCATGGAGGCACGGACCAATCACCGGCTGGAGATTCACCCCTCCGATGCCAAGCCGCGTGGAATTGGGGACGGCGATCCGGTTCGGATCTGGAATGATCGGGGAACGCTGGAGCTGACCGCGCTGATTTCCGATCGCGTACCGGCTGGCGTAGTTGCGGGGCGGCTGGACTGGAACAAATTGAGCCCTGGCGGCCGGAACGTCAACGCGCTCACGAGCGAGCGGCTTACCGACATTGGCGCGGCTCCTACGTTTTACTCGACGCTGGTGGAAGTGGCCAGGGCGTGATCCAGAAACACTCCGGCAGGCTCTGATCGGGTTCCGGATTCGACTCCTTGCGAAAGTAGCTAGAAGCCTTGCCAAGTGCAGGTGTAACGGCTAAACTCGCTTTTCGAGTAAACCTTTACCCAAAGAGGCTCCTGAAATGTCTTTCATTCGAGTTTTGACGAATCTGCGCAAGCCTGCCGTTCGGATGTTGGTGGGTCTGTTCCTGGTTACTTCTTCCAGCGTGTTTGTATCCGGCCAGTCAACTGCCAAGCCGGCGGCGGTGCTAAGCGTGCAGGTCAACAAGACGCTGCATGGCGTGAGCCCAACGCTCTACGGGATGATGACGGAGGAGATCAATTACTCCTACGACGGGGGCCTTTACGCAGAGATGGTGCGCAACCGGACGCTGCGAGACCCGAACTGGAACCAGCAGGATTGGCTGGTGGTACAGAATGCAAGCGCCGGCGCAACGATGGAGAAAGACAAGACGACCGGGCCATCGGAGGCGCTCACCGACAGCATCAAGTTGACGGTGACTTCAGCTTCGCCTGAAGAGCCTGCCGGGCTGCGCAACCAGGGTTACTGGGGCTATCCGCTGCGGCCGGATATGACGTACAAGGGCTCGATGTATGCCAAGGCGGATTCTGCTGGCCCAGGTTCCGGGGTTGGCCCGCTGCACTGGAACCTGGTCAGCAACCGGACAGGCAAGAGCGTGGCCAGCGCCGAGATTGCGTCGATCGGGAGCGACTGGAAGCAGTATACGGTTACTCTGCATACGGGAAAGATCGAGGCATCGGAGGCCTACCACCTCGAACTCACCGTGACCAAACCGGGAACGGTCTGGATGACGCTGGTTTCTCTGTTTCCGCCGACATACAAGAATCGCGAGAACGGCAACCGGGTTGACCTGATGGAGATCCTCGCGGGTCTGCATCCGGCCTTTCTGCGCTTCCCTGGCGGCAACTACTTGGAAGGCGACCACATCAACGAGCGCTATGAGTGGAAGAAGACCATTGGGCCTCTGGTGGACCGGCCAACGCATCCGAGCCCGTGGAATTACCACTCGTCGGACGGCCTTGGACTGCTTGAGTTCATGGAGTGGTGCGAGGATCTGCATATGAACCTGGTGCTGGCCGTTTACGGCGGCTACTCCATGAAGCAGGAGCACGTGGAGCCGGGGCCAGCGCTCGAACCATACGTACAGGATGCGCTGGATGAGATCGAGTACGCGACCGGCGGGACCGATACGAAATGGGGCGCGGAGCGGGCCAAGGACGGGCATCCGGCGCCCTTCAAGCTGGCGTATGTCGAAGTCGGTAATGAGGATTGGTTCGACAAATCCGGCAGCTATGACGGACGATTCAAGCAGTTCCACGACGCGATCAAGGCGAAGTATCCCGATCAGCAGTTGATTGCCACCGCGCCGGTCAAGAGTGTCAAGCCGGACGTGCTCGACGACCACTTTTACCTGAGCGCGGAGAACTACTTCAACGATATTCACCACTACGACAAGTTCGATCGCAACGGCCCGAAGATCTTTATGGGAGAATATGCCACGATGGAAGGCTCACCGACCGCGGACTTTGGCGCGGCGCTGGGGGACGCAGCCTGGTTGACGGGAGTGGAGCGGAACAGCGACGTGGTGGTGATGTCGAGCTACGCGCCGCTGCTGGTGAATGTGCACAACGGCGGGATGCAGTGGCATCCGGACCTGATTGGGTATGACGGCCTGACCAGCTACGGCTCGCCGAGCTACTATGTGCTCTCGCTCTTTGCCGGGAATGTGGGCGATTCGGTTCCGGAATCGAGCCTGACGGGCGTCGGGCCGCGGGTTGCCTACTCCGTTACGAACCAGAAATCGACCGGGAAGGTCTTCCTGAAGATTGTGAATGGCGCGCCGACCTCGCAGGAACTGGAGATTGAACTGAAGGGCGTCGACAGCGTGACTGGTCCGGCGAAGCTGACGCGATTGCATGCGCTTTCGCCCGTGGACACCAACAGTATTACCGATCCGAAGCATATCGTTCCTGTGGAGAGCTCGATTCCGGTTACTGCAACTAACTTGAAGCATGTTATTCCCGGTTACTCCTTTGAATTGATCGAACTACATACCAAGTAACAAGAAAAATACCCCGAAAATAAGATGGCCGCCTCGAATAACTTCGGAGGCGGCCATCTTATTTTTCTGGTTACTGAAAGGACTAGGCTAAATTACCGGAGAGACTATCCGTTCAGTATCTCCTGAAGTTTGTTGATGGTACGGTTGAGATCCTTGTCGGTGCGGCGCAGCTCGTCAATTTTTCCGATGGAATGCATCACGGTAGTGTGGTGCTTTCCGCCGAACTGCCGTCCGATTTCAGGCAGGCTGGCCTCGGTAAGGTTCTTGGCCAGATACATGGCGATCTGGCGAGGCACGACCACAGCCCGCGAGTTGTTCTTCTGCTTGAGTTCGCTTACGCGCATGGCGAAGTTCTCGGCCACTGCTTTCTGAATTGCATCGATGGTGATCTTACGAACCTGCGTGTCGATGAACTGCTTGAGGCACTGCTGCGTGGACTGGAGGGTGATGTCCATGTTGTTCATCTGGCACCAGGCGATCAGGCGCACCAGAGCACCTTCCAGTTCGCGCACGTTAGTGCGTACGTTGGAAGCGATGAACATCGCCACATCCGTGGGAAGACTTGATTGTTCGCTCTCTGCCTTCTTCTGCAGGATGGCAACCTTGGTCTCAAGATCCGGCGGTTGAATGTCGGCGATGAGGCCCCACTCGAAACGGGAGCGCAAGCGATCTTCTATCTCCGCAAGCTCCTTGGGCGGGCGATCAGAGGCGATGACGATCTGCTTCATGCTCTCGTGCAGCGCGTTGAAGGTGTGGAAGAACTCCTCTTGCGTGCGCTCTTTTTGCGCAATGAATTGAATATCGTCAATGAGCAGAACATCCACGCCGCGGAAGCGATCGCGGAAGCTGGTCATGCGGTCGTTTCGCAGCGAATTGATCATCTCGTTGGTAAACTTTTCCGCGGAGACGTAGCATATGTTTGCAATAGGTTGACGTCGCTTTACCTCGTGGCCAATGGCGTGCATGAGGTGGGTTTTGCCCATACCGACGCCGCCGTAGAGGAAGAGGGGATTGTAGGCGCGGGATGGCCGTTCGGCCACGGCCAGCGAGGCCGCGCGCGCGAACTGGTTGCCGTTGCCGATGACGAAGTTGTCGAAGGTGTAACGAGCATTCAGCTGCGCCGCAGTGGACCAGTCGAAACGGCTCTGCTGCTCCAACGGCTGCGAGGAATAGGACCCGCGGCGACCGTGTTGAGGTGAATGATTCGCGTGGCCGCCGTTGTTCACAGGCGGAGCGCTCATAGCATGAGTCGGCACTGGCCCGAATCCGCCGTCCTTGCGAACCGGTGGCTGGGACGGATCCTCTTCCGCAGTGACGAAAGCTACGTCGTCCAGATCCAGCTTGAGCAGATCGATCGCCTCCTGGACGAGATCGCTGTACTTGTCGCCAATATGCTGAAACTCCTCCGTTGGAATGCGCACGTAAAGCGTGCGACCGGCGATGTGGCTGAATCGGGTGGGCTTGAGCCAGGTTTCAAAGGACTGGCGGTTCACCTTCTTCTCCAGGGCCGCCAGAATCTGCATCCAGGGGTTGATCGCCGTTGCTGGCGTAGTTGCGAATGACATCATGAATTCCTTACTTGACTGTGTACTAACCGAAGATTCCGGCCGCTGTTCCAAATTGATACATCCCTAAAAACAATGCTTCGCCCTCGGCGCGCAGCAGGTAACTGCGCGTCGGTTTGGATTACTTATCTGCCGAGAGACGGTCAGGCTGAATCGCCTGAAATTTGCATCGACTTCGTAGACAGAAACTCAGTTGAGCGGTGTGTTCGGAATCTTTGCTGAACGGGTCCGATACTAGCACAATTTGGTGCCTCTGCAACGTCTCATTCACATAACTCCGGGAATTGCACCAGCCTTGGTGAAACCAGCCCAAAGCCGACTTGGGCGCTCGCTGTGAGTCCACCAAAACCACCGATCTCGTTTCCATCTGCACTGCTATACCTATCCGTCGCAACCAAGGTAATTTTGGGTACGAATTCGGATTTTACACCCCGAGGGGCCACCGGAAAAGCACCGGACGTAACAGCTTTCCGTGGCGTCTTTCCGGTAATTGAGCGGGCCGGCGACTGGATTCCAAAACGGGTCTGCGCTATACTTGAGACTTGCCGTTCAGGCAGGAATTTCCGGTACACTGAACCGGTTGCACCTTTCGACCAGGCAAAATTTTTCTCAAGACGATTCAGGAGCGCATTCCCATGCCCAAGCGCACATTTCAGCCGAACCGCCGCAAGCGCGTCAAGACCCATGGCTTCCGAGCCCGCATGAAGACCAAGAGCGGAGCCGCCGTGCTCAGCCGCCGTCGCGCGCAAGGTCGCAAGCGCGTCGCTGTCAGCGCCGGATTCCGCGACTAGCACTGCCAGCCCTCGCCGCCTCGCCCAAAATTGCTTCTACGAGCGCTGAGGCGGCGGCAACTCCGATCAGGTTGCGGCGTAATAGCTGTATGAGCCTGCAATGACTGACCATGATCCAAGTTTCGCAATCTCCGCTCCCGAAGCCGCCTGCAGGACACAACGTGGTTGGCTCGAAGAACCCTGCCAATGTGCCAGATGCCAGGACGGGTGACGCGCGGCTGCGCAAACACGCTGATTATCAGCGAGTGTACAAGGCGACCCGGAAGCAGTTTTCGACTTCGATGACCTGGTTCCTGGCCGCGCGCGCTGAAGCGCAAGAATGCGTGGATGGGAGTCAAGGGCCGCGTGTCGGACTCACGGCCGGCAAGGTGCTGGGTAAGGCGCATGAACGGAATCGCATCAAGCGCCGGATGCGTGAGGTTGTTCGGCAGCACATTGCGGCGCTCCCGGATGGAGTGGATCTGATCCTGCATCCCCGGCGTTCGGTGATGACGATGGATTTTGTGAAACTGGATAGCGAGGTTTTGCGTATATTCCGTCAGGCTGCGGCACAGGTACGCGGAACGAAGACTCCGGAAAATAAGCAGCCGAATACACAGCTGAATCCATGACCAGGCGCATATTGCTCGCATTTCTTCGGCTCTACCGTTACTGGGCTTCTCCAGTACTTCATGCTCTGTTGCCAACCGGGTGCAAATTCCAGCCAACCTGCTCGCAATATGCCTCCGAGGCGATCGCTGTGCATGGAGCGCTGCGCGGTGGCGGGATGGCGCTTGGCAGGCTGCTGCGCTGCCATCCATTCAGCCGGGGAGGATTTGACCCGGTTCCGCTACTGGAAGCTGGCAGGGCGGTCTCTACGATTCCCGATCTGGACAAGTTGGATGATTTAGACCATTTAGACCATGGCCGCCTGGCGAACGCGGCCCTTCGCGAACCATTACCATAGAGGGGTGGCGCTTTTGATCAGGCGCGTCTCCGCAGCAGACAACAGCAATCAACGATAGGCCGTGAAACGACAGGCCGCACAACGATAGGACTGACCCATTGGCTGAACTTCGTAATCCGAACGCTCCAACACAGGGCCCGGGGGGTAGCGGTGGGGGCGATATGCGCTCCATGCTTGCCTTTACGGTGCTGGCGATTGTGGCGCTGCTTGCTTTTCAATATTTCAAACCCCAGACGCCCACGCCAACGCAGCAACAGCAATCTCAGGCGGCGAATCAGACGGCGCAGACTGCGGGCTCGCCTGCCTCCAGCGCGTCAGCGGTGACGGCGATGAGCGCTTCCCCGGCAGTCGTTGCCACCTCTGAGAGCCAGACGATTGTTGAGAATGAGCTGTATCGCATCACCTTCACCAATCGCGGTGCGCAGGTGAAGAGCTGGATTCTCAAGAAGTACAAGGATTCGCACGGGCGGCCGCTGGATATGGTCAATCAGAACGCGGCGGCGAGTTTCGGCTATCCGCTCTCGCTTTACACGTATGAGCCGGCTTTGACGGCAGAGTTGAATCAGGCGTTGTTTCAGCCTTCCGCTACTGGCGTCGTCGCCGCGCCCGCGGGAATTGTCTTCAAGTACGCCAATGGACCGCTGACGGTCACCAAAACCTTCACTTTCAACAACAGCTACGTGATCGATGCGCAGGTTTCGGTGATTCGATCTGGTTTGCCGGTGCGGGCGCTGGTGGCGTGGCCCAGCGGACTGGGCGACCAGGAGGAAGTGTCGCAGTACGCGGCGAGCAAGTTCGCCACTTCGATTGACGGCAAGCGGGACTCCGTGACAGCCAATAAGGTCAGCGGCAATGCGACGCTGGAGCAGTCGTATGACTATGCAGCGGCGATCGACCTGTACTTTGCTGCTGCGTTTCTGCCGTCTGTCCCTGCGCGGGCTACGGTCATTACTCTGCATAACGCCATCGATGCGCCGAAGGACGCCGCGCAGCCGAACGCAGAGAAGTTCAAGTCGCCGGTCCTTGGCGTCGCTGTTGGCGACACGAGCGGCGTGACGAATACGCGGCTCTTTGCCGGACCGCTGCAATTCGATGTTCTGGGCTCGATCCACACGACCAGCCCGGATGGCAAGACCGACGGAGAAGATCTGAAGCCGCTGATCCAGTTCGGCTTCCTCAAGGTCATCGCCGAGCCGCTCTTCCTGTTGCTGCGCTTTGTTTACCGGTACGTCGGGAACTGGGGCTGGGCGATTATTCTCGTCACCCTCTTCTTCAACCTGCTGATGCTGCCGACCCGGCTCATGATGATGAAGTCTTCGCTGAAAATGCAGCGCGTTCAGCCGAAGATGGAGGCGATCAAGAAGAAGTACGCGCATCTCAAGGCTACCGATCCGAAACGCGCTGAGATGAATGCGGAGACAATGCAGCTCTACAAGGAGGAAGGCATCAATATGTATGGCAGTTGCTTGCCGATCCTGGTGCAGATGCCGCTCTTCTTTGCTTACTATCGGGTGCTGGCCAACGTCATCGAGCTACGCCAGGCAAGCTGGGGGTGGCTGCCGAATCTGGCGATTGCCGATCCCTGGCATATTCTGCCTATTCTGATCATTGCCAGCATGTTCCTGGTGCAGTTTATTACGCCGTCGCCAGGGATGGACCCGGCGCAGAGGCGGATGATGGCCTTTATGATGCCAGCAATCTTTGGATTTTCGATGTGGGGATTTGCTTCCGGCCTCGCGCTCTACTGGGCCACGGGCAACCTGCTCAACCTGGGAATTCAGTTGGGAATCAATAACTCCGGCATGGGGCGAGAGTTACACGCGCTGGCGGCGAAACGCGCTGCAAAGACCGGCAACAAAACGATCCAGGGACGGCGCTGACGGCAATTGCCCCAATCACAGGACTGGACCCCGCTTCGAGCGAATCGAAGTGGGGTTTTCCTTTTGGGCGTCATTTGGAATTGGGTCAGTTTTGCGCTGAAAACAGATTTCAGCGATTCGGCGCCGGTTCAAATTACACTTGCTCAATCGAACTAGATTTCAGAGTGTTCGTGCAAGTTGAAGTTGAGGTGCCCTGAATGTTCACGCGATTTCTTTCCTTGCTCCAGCGGCAGGCAAAGCCGTTTCTTGCCCTTTCGCTGACTGTTGCGGTTGCGACTGTCACTCCGATTCTGCATGCAGAAGAGGGCATGTGGACCTTTGACAATCCTCCGCTAAAGCTGCTCAAGGAGAAATACAACTTCGTTCCCACGAAGGAGTGGCTGGACCATCTTCGGCTCTCAAGCGTGCGGCTGAACGATGGGGGATCGGGTTCGTTTGTGAGCGCGGACGGGCTGCTGCTCACGAACCATCATGTGGCGCGGGGCCAGCTCCAGAAGAACTCGACGGCCGAGCACGACTATATACGGAATGGATTTTACGCAACCACTCCGGATCAGGAGATGAAGTCGCCCGATCTTGAAGTGGATGTGCTCGAATCCATGGAGAACGTGACAGAGAAGGTGGATGCCTCGGGCAGGGGAATTGCGGAGGAGACAAAGGCGCTGAAGGCTCGCGACGCGGCGATTGCGGCTATCGAAAAAGAGAGCACCGACAAGACCGGGCTTCGCTCGGATGTAGTTGCGCTTTACAACGGCGGCGAGTATTGGCTGTATCGCTACAAGAAATACAACGATGTGCGGCTGGTCTTTGCGCCGGAGCAACAGGCGGCCTTCTTTGGCGGCGATCCGGATAACTTTACCTATCCGCGCTATGACCTGGACATGGCCATCTTCCGGGTGTATGAGAACGACAAACCGATCCACACAGACAACTTTCTGAAATGGAACGTAAAGGGCGCCGCGGATGGCGACCTGATCTTCATCTCCGGCCATCCCGGTTCGACGCAACGGCAGGATACCGTGGCTCAATTGAGCATGGAGCGCGAAGTAGTTGAGCCGGCCGCTATCGCCTATTTCAAACACCGCATTGAGGTCGCCCAGCAGTATGCCACACAGGGGCCGGAGCAGGCGCGCCAGGTTGCTACGCTTATCTTTGGACTGCAGAACGCCTTGAAAGCTTATGTCGGACGCGACGAGGCGTTAAATGATAAGGCCGTAACCGCAAAGAAACAGGCTGAGGAGACCGATTTTCGAAGCAGGATCGACGCGAATCCGGAATGGAAGCGCGAGTACGGGAATACGTGGGAGACGATCTCGGCAGCAGTCGGCAAGCAGCGGCCTCTCTTCCCCGGAAGCATCTACCGCCGCACGGACAGCACCCTTATGAGGCTGGCCTTGCAGATCGTGCAGTATGTGGCTGAGGTGAAGAAGCCGGACGGCGAGCGGCTGGCTGCTTTCCATGAGGCTGGCCTGGAGTCGCTGCGCTACCAGCTTCTGTCGCCCGCGCCGATTTATCCAGCTACGGAGAAGCTTTTCATGACCAGCGCGCTGACGCAGGGAACCGAGAAGCTGGGCAAGGATGACGCGTACATGCAGGCCGTGCTGCAGGGCGGCGACCCCGTGGCGGTTTCCAATGCATTAGTGGACGGGACGAAGCTTGCCGATCCGGCGGTTCGCAAAGCGCTTCTCGATGGCGGCGAGGCGGCCGTTGCTGCGTCCACCGATCCGATGATCGTAGTGGCCAGGCGGCTGGACCCGATTGTCCGGGAACGCAACCGCATGATCCACGATGAGATCGAAAGCGTCTTGACACCGGCTGAAGAGAAGCTGGGGAAGGCGCGCTTCCTGGCATACGGTAAGAATGCCTATCCCGACGCGACTTTTACGCTGCGGCTCAGCTATGGAACGGTCAAGGGCTACCCGATGAACGGCACGGTTGCTCCGCCGTTTACGACCTTCTATGGACTGTATGACCGCGCGACGAGCTTCAGCGACAAGGCTCCCTTTGACCTGGCCAAGCACTTTGCCGATGCTCAATCGAAGTTGAACCTGGCGACACCGATTGATTTTGTTTCGACGGGAGATATTATTGGCGGCAACTCCGGCTCGCCGGTGGTTGACCGCAATGGGGAACTGGTCGGGCTGATCTTCGATGGCAATATCGAATCGCTGGCCGGGGACTTTGTGTATGAGGGCGAGCGCAACCGCGCCGTTGCTGTGCACAGCGCGGGCATGATCGAAGCGCTGCGCAAGCTGTATGGGGCGGGCGAGCTGGCGGATGAGATCGAGGGCAAGCGGCAAGAGTAGCCTCCAGTTGCCAGCTTTTAGCTAGAGGCTGGAAGCTAACGGCTCACGAGCACGAGATTTCCTCGATCTGGAAGTCTTGGGTGGCAGGGTCGACTCGCGAATCACCAGTTCGGGAATTACTGGAACCATCTCAGGGTCGCTCCCCTGGGCGCGAATCCGACGCAAGAGAATCTTCGCGGCTGTGGTTCCCATGTTGCGCAATGGCTGTCGAACCGTAGTCAGGCTGGGATTTTGAAAGGCTGCGGCCTGAATGTCGTCAAAACCCACGACGGAGACGTCTTCCGGCACTCGCAACCGGTTCTCGCGCAGTGCCCGGATCGCTCCGATGGCGGCGATGTCGTTGTAGCAGACCAGGGCAGTGAATTGACCGTCCGGGTCCGCCGGATTTGTTCTTCGGTTCAGAAGCTCCATGGTTGGAACGTAGCCAAGCTCCGGCGTTGAGATTTTGAGCTCGAGTTGCACGAGCCACTCGGGCCGGATAGCCAGCTTCAGATCGCGCGCGGCCCGCATCAGGCATTCCCAGCGCTCGTCGGCGTCGGAACTATGGCTGCCGCCACGCATAAAGGCGATCTTGCGATGGCCGAGTTGGTGCAGGTGGGTCAGGATGAGTTGGGCCGCGCGCGTCTGGTCGAGTACGACGTTGGTCACTCCCGAAATCTTGCGATGGCCTGCGACAGCCACGACGGGAACCGGCAGTTCATGCTCCAGCGCGGTGTCGATGGCAATGAACCCCTCGACGGAGCGGGATAGAAGCAGGCGTGGATACTCCTCCAGGAGATCCTGCCGGCGTCGGTGGCTGGCGGTGAAATAAAAATAGCCTTCCTCCAGCAACACATCCTCGACGCCCTCGAGAACCTGAGCGGCGTAACCGTCACTGAGGTCGGGAACGAGCACGCCGACGGAGAATGTCTGCCCTTTGCGCAGGGAACGTGCGAAAAAGCTTGGCCTGTAATCAAAGAGCTTGGCGGCTTCGCGCACACGCTCGCGTGTTTCCTGGGGGATGGATCGTACGCCGGCGGCGTTGTTCAGGACCAGAGAGATCGTGGCCGGCGAGAGATTGAGGTACTCGCCCAGCGTTCGCAGACTGATGGTTTGACCCGGCAGGGGTCCGGAGGCTTTGCGCTTTGCCATGAACACTTTGTAGCACTTTCGGGCAGGTTCTGGCCTTGAATTCTCGCCGGTGCGCGCCACAGCCCCGACGCAAGCGTTCAACTAGTTTTATGGCAAACGGCAGGGATGGCTGCTTTGACCGAGCTTCTTTGCAATCTGGCGAGGTGGAACGCCCGTTCCCGACGACCTTTCGATGAGTCAGCGTAACTGTTTTCATCGGGCCAAATCGTGTTTGCGTCGCGTGTATCGGAGCTACCTCTTTTCTCGAACGTCGCTGCGCCGAATCGGAAGCTTGTGGCATCCAAATGCTTGGCAGACAAGCGGCTTTCGTGTCGCGAATCTGGCGAGTATTATTCCTTTTTTAGTGGCGCGAGGAATTCGTGCCCAGGAAGGTTCAATTAGCTATGTCCTCAGCTCCTACGATCCTGATCAACGGTAAGACCTGCAAAGTTAAGCCTGGCGAACTTTTGATTGAGGCGATCAATCGGGCCATTGCTGATTCGGGCGCTGCTCTGCCACAAGTCTGCTACCACCCCAGGCTTGGTCCCATTCAGACCTGCGATACCTGTATGGTCGAAATCGATGGAAAGCTCGCCCGGGCCTGCGGAACGACAGCGGCGGAAGGGATGCACGTCCTGACCGCATCGCCTCTGGCCGACGCGGCGCAACGTGAGGCGTTTGACCGCATTCTAGGCAATCATCTGCTCTACTGCACGGTCTGCGATAACAACAACGGCAACTGCACGGTTCATAACACGACAGCGCTGCTGGGAGTCGAGCATCAGACGATTCCATATAAGCCCAAGCCGTATGCAGTGGATATGTCGAATCCTTTCTATCGGTATGACCCGGATCAGTGCATCCTGTGCGGGCGTTGCGTAGAGGCCTGCCAGAATGTGCAGGTGAATGAGACGCTGTCGATTGGCTGGGAATTGGATCATCCACGAGTGCTGTGGGATGGAGGCGCGCCGATTGGAGAATCGAGTTGCGTCTCCTGCGGCCACTGCGTGACGGTGTGTCCGTGTAATGCGCTGATGGAGAAGCCCATGCTGCAACACGCGGGCTACTTTACGGGTCTGCCGAAGCAGGCGCTCAATAACATGATCGACGTGGTCAAGGGCATTGAGCCGGAGCTGGGATACGGGGCGATTCTCCAGGTTTCGGAGATTGAATCTGCGATGCGCGAAGACCGCATCAAGAAGACCAAAACGGTGTGCACTTACTGCGGCGTCGGTTGCAGCTTTGATATCTGGACGCAGGAGTCGAAGACCGAGCGGCACATTCTGAAGGTTGAGCCGGCGCATGGCGCCGCGAATGGGATTTCTACCTGTATCAAGGGCAAGTTCGGCTGGGAGTATGTGAACAGCCAGGAGCGGCTTACGAAACCCCTGATTCGCGAAGGAAACGAATTCCGCGAGGCTACGTGGGATGAGGTACTGACGCTGGTTGCGAGTAAGTTCACCGAGATAAAGACTACGTACGGTCCGGACGCGCTGTCTTTCATCTCTTCCTCGAAGTGTACGAATGAAGAAAGCTATCTGATGCAGAAGCTGGCGCGCGCGGTTGTCGGCACGAACAACATGGATAACTGCTCACGTTACTGCCAGGCTCCTGCAACGACGGGGCTCTTCCGCACGGTCGGCTACGGCGGCGATGCGGGATCGATCGAGGATATTGAAAAGGCCGGGCTGGTGCTCATCATCGGCAGCAACACCGCCGAGAGCCATCCGGTGCTCGCGACTCGTGTGAAGCGTTCGCACAAGCTGCGCGGGCAGAAGCTCATTGTTGCCGATCTGCGCGAGCATGAAATGGCGCGGCGCGCCGATGTGTTCCTGCATCCCAACCCTGGCACCGATCTGCTCTGGCTCTCTGCAATTACGCGCTACATTCTCGATAACGGACTGGCCAAGACTGAGTTCCTGAAGCAGTGGGTCAACGGTACAGACACTTATTGGAAGAGCCTCGATAGTTTCACGTTGGAGATGGCCAGCGAGCGCTGCGGTATTGCTGTCGAGACACTCAAGCAGGTGGCGCACATGATCGCCGAAGCCGATGGCGTTTGCGTGCTGTGGGCGATGGGAGTTACGCAGCACTCGATGGGGTCGGATACTTCGACGGCTATCTCGAACTTACTGCTTGCCACGGGGAATTATATGCGCCCTGGGGCGGGCGCGTATCCGCTGCGCGGGCATAACAATGTGCAGGGGGCCAGCGATCACGGCGCGATGCCGAATTACTTCCCCGGCTATCAGAAGGTTGACGATCCGGAGATTCGGGCCAAGTTCGAGAAGGCGTGGGGCGTACCATTGCCACCGAAGCCGGGCCTCGACAACCACTTGATGATCGATGCGATTCACGAAGGCAAGCTGAAGAGCATGTATCTCTTTGGCGAAGAGATGAGCCTGGTGGATTCGAATGCGAATTATGTCGCCGACGCATTAGCCAAGCTCGATTTCTTTGTCGTGCAGGAGATCTTCTTTTCGGAGACCTGCCGTTTTGCCGATGTTATTTTGCCGGCGAGCCCGAGCCTTGAAAAGGAAGGCACATTCACGAGCACGGAGCGGCGTATTCAGAGGCTCTATCAGGTTTTTGAGCCGCTCGGAGAGAGTCGCCCGGACTGGAAGATCATTCAGGAGATTGCCAACCGATTGGGAGCGAACTGGAACTACCAGCACCCATCTGAAATCTATGAAGAGATAGCTCCGCTAACCCCGCTGATGGCGGGCGTGACTTATGAGCGGCTGGAAGGATATAAGACGCTACAATGGCCGGTGGCAGCGGATGGCAGCGATCAGCCTTTGCTTTACACAAAGGAGTTTGCATTCCCGGACGGCAAGGCGCGCTTTTATCCCGTTGCATGGTCGGAGCCTACAGATCAGCCTGACGAAGAGTATGATCTGCATCTCAATAACGGGCGTCTTCTGGAGCACTTCCACGAAGGAAATATGACTTATCGCACGGAGGGCATTCGCGAGAAGACGCCTTGTGCCTTTGTTGAGGTCTCGCCGTCTCTCGCGGGCGAACGGGGAATTCAATCGGGTAGCTGGGTACAGCTTACATCACGTTATGGGAAAGTGCGCGTACAGACGCTCGTCACAGATCGAGTTCATGACCACGAACTGTATATGCCGATGAACTCCATGGACGACATGGATGAGGCCGTGAATCGTCTCACCAGCAGCCACACCGATACCGCTACGCACACACCGGCATACAAGGAAACATCCGTACACATGAAGGTGCTGGCTTCGACAACTGCGGCCCCCGCAAAGAGTCCGCTGCCAAAGACGAATTCGCGCTTCGGCCATCCGACGCCACAGCGTGGTGTTGAGGTGGAGCGCAAGTGGAAGCGCGCGGATTACCGGATGCCGGGGCAGGAACTGGTACAGATCAAGACAGCGGGAAACTAAGCAAGGAGAGGAATAGCTATGGCTCAACCGATTGCACTCAAGATACCTCCTCGCGATCCTAAACAGGAGTTGCTTACGCGCCTGGAACAGGCCCCGGCTGAATATGCCGCGGCGCTGCTGGATAGCTACGAGTTATTACAGCAGTTACACGAGCACGGCGTATTCACGACAGTACGCGGAGCTCTCGAGGCATCGGACAAGCTCGTCGAGGCGGCTTCGGCTGGGGCGAATTCGCCGGAGGCGATCCGTATCATGCGGAACGGGATCATTCTGGCCAAGATGCTGGGTTCGATTGATCCCGAAGTCTTACATGGCACGTGCGAAGCGATCAGCCAGACCTTTGGCAACGCAAAGTCCGTTGCGTATGAGCCGCCCAGTCTTTTTGCGCTTTTTACAGCCCTCGCGAGCAGGGATTTGCGTCGAGGCATGGCACTTATCAGCACATTACTGAAGAATCTCGCTTACCAGTTAAAGATACGAACGCAATCAAACCGAAACCATTAAGACTCCCGAAGTATTTGCCTGGCATCAAAAGCATCAAAGGAGTAATTTACTTGCAAAGCTCAAATCGCTGGGGCATCGCAGCCGCCGGCATCTTGCTGCAGATGGCGTTAGGAGCTGTCTACGCCTGGAGCGTCTTTCAGAAAGCTCTCACTCGTCAATTTCACTGGTCCGCGTCGGACGTCACTCTCACCTTTACCATCTGCATTTCGGTGCTCGGTATCTCTTCTTTCTTTGGCGGTCTGTGGAATAACCGCGTCGGCCCGCGCACTGTGGCGCTTACCGGCGGGTTTCTATATGGCCTCGGCGTTTTCCTGGCAAGCTTTTCCGCGGACAGACTATGGTGGCTTTACATCAGCTATGGTGTCATTGGCGGCATCGGACTTGGCTTCAGCTACATTGTCCCGGTTGCCGTTCTGGTGAAGTGGTTCCCTGATCGCCGTGGACTTATTACTGGAATCGCCGTCGGCGGATTCGGGGCTGGAGCGCTGGTCACTGCCCCACTGGCTAATCGGCTGATTCAAAGCATTGGCATCATGCAAACTTTTGCGTGGCTCGGAATCGGATTCCTGGTGATCACCATGGCCACAGGCTTCGTTATGCAGAACCCGCCGGCGGGTTGGAAGCCTGCTGGCTGGAAACCCTCAGCCAGTCAGGCCTCCCAGCGCGCTAAATCAGACTATACCCTGGGCGGCGCGCTCAAGACCTGGCAATGGTGGGCGCTTTGGCTTCTTCTCTTCCTGAACAGTTGCGCCGGCATCTCAATCATTTCGCAGGAAGCACCGATCTTTCAGGAACTTACAAAGGCATCTGCGGCAGTCGCCGCCGGAATGGTCGGGATCGTCGCCATCGGTAATGCTTTCGGGCGTGTTTTCTGGGCCTGGGTCTCGGACGCCATCACTCGCAGATGGACCTTCGTGGTCATGTTCGTCCTGCAGGTGGCGCTCTTCTGGCTTCTTCCCAGTCTTACTTCCGTGGCCATCGTGACCGCAATTTCGTTCGTGATTCTGATGTGCTACGGAGGCGGTTTTGGAACGATGCCCGCGTTTGCGGCAGACTATTTCGGCTCCAAGAACGTAGGGCCCATCTACGGGTTGATGCTCACGGCGTGGGGCGCTGCGAGCGCCTTCGGTCCTTTGCTGATAGCCAATCTTCGTCAGGCGTCGGGATCCTACGGCGGAGGGTTGCACGTTATTGGTGGAATTATGGCTGTCTCTACGCTCTTTCCGCTCTTTGTTTCCCCTCCAAAAGCTCGCGCTCAATGAGTTGGACCACTCTGCCCTGCCTCAAGGCCTGCTTAAGCGATCCAATAGCGCTGCGGCACACACGATAGGCCTCACGACCCCGGTTCCGGCTCAATGCAAGAACGGAACCGGGGTACAATGATCTAAGGTTTAGATTCCCGATCGGAGGGATGGGTGAGCGGTTTATACCGGCGGTCTTGAAAACCGTTGTGCCTGAAAAGGTACCGGGGGTTCGAATCCCTCTCCCTCCGCCACTCGTCCTATCGCCAACCCGTTGCAATGGGAGAAGCGAGTGGAACGCTAATGGTGCCAAATGAATCCACAACCCGCCAGCACGCACATACCGGGCCAGTAGCGCCGCAACTACCGGAACCGACCCACGCCGAGCGCGTCCAGACCCTCCTGTCACTCGTGCCGACCGGAACGCTGTCTACTCTCTCCCGGAAGCATCCGGGGTTTCCATTCGGCTCATTGATGCCCTTCGCGCTGGACTCTGCAGGCCGGCCCATCTTCCTCATCAGCAACATGGCGATGCATACGCAGAATTTGAAGGAAGATCCGCGCTGCAGCCTCTTCGTCGGCGAACCGAGTTCAGATGGAGACGCACTTGGGGCCGCGCGAGCCACTCTGCTGGGGCATGCCGAACCGGTGTCAGAAGAGGAGCTCGCTTCTGTTCGGGAGCAGTATCTCACTCGCCATGAAAACAGCCGCTACTGGATTGACTTTTCCGACTTCAACTTCTTCCGCCTTGAACCTGTTGATTTGTATTACGTCGGTGGATTTGGCGTAATGGGCTGGGTTGACTCCCAGGACTATGAACGCGCAGCTCCAGACCCGCTTGCCCAGACCGCGCCCGGCATCCTCACTCACATGAACGCGGATCATGTGGATGCGATGATCCTGCTGGCCCGGTCATACGCAGGGATCGAAGCGACCGAAGCAGCGATGACTTCGGTTGATCGCCTGGGGTTTTCATTGAGATTGAAAACTAATGGCGGGATAAAAGGCGCTCGCATCAGCTTTCTTCGCGAAGTTGCTACCCCGCAGGACACTCGCGCCGTGCTGGTCGAGATGGTCCGGCAAGCTAAGGCGGGAAGCTGATCCGCACATAACAGGACGAGAAAGCTATGTTTACACCACGGCCGATTGGCTTCGTGAGCAGCCCTTACACGGATAAAGCGGCAATTCCCAAGGGCCTTGGCGCCAGGCACGAGGCAGAGGACGTGCTCAAAATTCTTCCTGAGTTCGAAGTTGGGCTTACAAACATCGAGGGGTTCTCGCATCTGATGGTACTCTGGGTCTTCGACCGCTCTGGCGGCTTCGACCTGATCGGCAAACCGCCCGCCGACGACCGGCCGCACGGTGTATTTGCAACTCGCTCACCGCGCCGGCCGAATCCAATCGGCCTCACTGTAGTTGAGCTGCTACGCCGAGAGGGCGAATCGCTCCACGTTCTGGGTGTAGACATGCTCGATGGAACTCCGATTCTCGATATCAAACCCTATCTGTCCAGCATTCCGTTGGAAAAACTTCGTCGCGGATGGCTGGCGGAAGCTGAAGCTCGAAATGAGTAACTCTCTTGCCTGAGGCTCGCAAAGGACTGACTTCGAATCTCTGTCCTCGGTTGATTGCTTTTTCTATCGCGATTTGTCAGGAAATCAAATCGGTCCGACTACCCGCATCGTTCGCGGGGGATCGGACACGGTCTGAGATGACGTTTCGTCTTTAGGCCTTTTGCCGCTCGAGCTTATGCGAGAGACTTTTGCATGCTGGCTTCGTTCAACTTCTGAATCGATGGAGCATCCAGTTTCAGCTTTGTGGCTTCGACCAGATCTGCAAATTGCTTCTCGCTGGTTGCGCTGGCAATCGGCGCGGTAATGCCGGGCTGAGCGAGGAGCCACGCGAGGGCTACACGCGCGGGAGTCGATCCGTGGGCGTTTGCCACTTCATCAAGTGCTGCAACGACTCCGAATCCCCAGTCGTTGAGGTACTTTTGCACCATCGCTCCGCGCGCGGCCTGCTCCGTGTCCTGCTTGCTGCGGTACTTGCCGGTGAGAAAGCCAGCGGCGAGCGAGAAGTAGGGAATCACACCTACCTGGTACTTCTCCACTACTGGCAGCAGATCGGATTCGTAGGACTCACGCTCGACAAGGTTGTAATGCGGCTGCAAGGAGACGTACTTCGCGAAGCCATGCTTACTGCTTATTTCCAATGCCTCTGTCAATCGCGCACCGCTGTAGTTCGAGGCGCCGATGTATCGTACTTTGCCTTGCTTGATCAATTCATCGAAGGCCGCAAGCGTCTCTTCGAGAGGAGTCTCGGCGTCGTCTTTGTGTGCCTGATACAGGTCGATGTAGTCGGTCTGGAGGCGCTGCAGCGAATCCTCAACCGCCTGCCGGATGTATGCCGGCTTAAGCCCCTTTTTGCCCTCGCCCATTTCCATCCCGACCTTGGTCGCCAGGATTACATCTTTGCGCTTGCCGGTCTTCGCGAACCACTTACCGATGATCGTTTCCGACTGGCCGCCGATGTTACCGTGCGCCCATCGCGAATAGACATCTGCAGTGTCGACAAAGTTCAGCCCGGCGTCAAGCGCTATGTCCAGCTGCCGAAAAGTTTCCGCCTCGGGTAATGTCCACCCGTAGACGTTTGCACCCAGACAAATTACCGGCACATCAGGCCCGGCAGATCCCAGTTTTCGTTTCTCCATCAACGAATCTCCTCTTTGTATTAGAAGGTGTAGATTCGCTGAAAGTCTCACTTGGTCTCCGTGGGCCAACGCACAAACACGATCCCGCAACGATTACGCTGCGGGACCCAGTTTCATCACAGGCTGCAGCGATTTCGAGATTGTCTTCCGGACGAGTTTGAGGCCCTTATTACCACTTCTTGCTAGATCTGAAAGTGCTGAGCGCAGGTGAAGAACGGCCGAGTTGCGAATCTGCTGCACTCTGGCTTCCGTCATCCCCAGCGCCTCGCTGACTTGGCGACGTGTCAACTCTTCGTAGTAGAAAAGGGTCACAACCAACCGCTCATTTTCGGAAAGATTCTCTATCGCTCCTGCAATGCGGTCGGTGACCTCTCCTCGGAGGCAGCGAAAGAGCGGGTCATCGCCCGGCGCGCCTGGTATTGAGATCATCACTTCATCCCCCGAGTCTTCATCAGGCGTCCGGTGAATTGTCCCGACCTCGAGGCTGTGCAGTTCTCCCAACAGATGCTGGTAAGTTTCGAGGCTGATTTTGAGTTCAGCGGCGACTTCTTCTTCAGATGGCGCCCGGTTAAGGCGGGAAGTCAGCTTCCCGACCGCCTCCTGGATTGCCCGCCCTTTGGACCGCAGATTCCTGGGAGCCCAATCGACGCTGCGCAAACTATCCAGAATGGCGCCTCGGACGCGAAACTGGGCAAAAGTCGAAAACTGGACGTTTTTCCCGGGATTGAATTTGGCATAGGCTTCCCACAGGCCAACCAAACCCGCGGCATAGAGGTCATCGATTTCGACATTGGAAGGAAGCCGTCTATGGATTTTTTTCGCCTGAAATCGCACCATTGGCAAATAGTCAATCAGGGCCACTTTCTGCTTCGAAACGGGGCCAGGCAGTACTGCATGTGTCGTTGTCCGGGTTCGCATAAGATCCTCTCTTCGTCAGTCCCTATATTTGGGTGAGTCTGAAAATATCCAACTTCTGACGTGTCCTGCCGGTCCTGTTCTATGGCAACTTGAACTATGTGGAGGTCACGTTGCTGTACCTATTGCATCTATGGGGCCATTTTGGGAATTGGCCCTGTTGATTTTTATTGCGTTGATTTAATGGCAGTTATGCCCATCATCCGCAAACGAAGTGCGGAAGATCGTTAGGTTGTCTGTCTATAATCCAGACGAATTCCCGTAATTGTCTATATTCTGGATTTTGTTCAGAAGACGACATCATGGCCTCGGCTTTCGGAGAGTTCAAGATCACCCCCATCGCTCATGCAGAAGCGAAAGTTTCTGTGAATTAACGGCATATTTCGAAAGAGATGTTTTCACGGGAATGTTCGTTGTTGGATTCGGGCTATGGAGCATGTTTTGTATCACTGGAGGATCGTCGGATTGAGGAGCCCTGCGCGCTCACCTTTCTACCGAGACCGTTTAGATATTGAGACTTGCTATGTAGCTCTCATTGAATCGTTCTAGATCATCCGGGCTCCCAAGGAAAAAGAATGAAATCGTAAGCGGGATGAGTGTGAGATGGGAAACAAGATTCTGGTTGTCGATGACAATGATTTGATGCTGGATTTGCTTTCCGACAGACTTGGCGTCGAAGGATTCGAAGTCATCACGGCGGATAGCCTTTCCCAGTCCTTGTTAGAGATTCAGAAATCGACCCCTAACGTCATTCTGACGGATTATCAGTTAGGGGACGGCACAGCATTCGAATTACTGGCATGGCTCAAGGCCCGCGACGTACGTGTTCCAGTCATTGTGCTTACCGGTGAAGCGACTTTTGACCTGGCGGTTCAGGCTGTCAAGAACGGGGCCGAACAATTCATCCCGAAGCCCGTCGACTTCGGTTTTCTGACTAAGATGCTGCGCCATACATTGGAGCATTCCAGATTCCAGCTAAAGGATGCCGTTAGCAAACTGGAGCAATCGCGCCATGCCCGAGACCCTTTCATTGGCAACAGTCCGGCCATCCTGGAGTTAAGGAAGATGGCGAAGCGGGCGTCGGAGGCGAGCGTCACCGTGCTGATTCAGGGTGAGACAGGCACGGGAAAGGGAGTGCTGGCGCGCTGGCTGCACAAAATGGGTTCGCGTTCCAATGAAGCTTTTGTGGATCTGAACTGCGCGGCGCTCTCCCGTGAGTTATTTGAATCGGAGCTATTCGGTCACCAAAAAGGAGCCTTCACCGGCGCGGTCAGCAATAAGGTCGGATTTCTGGAAGCGGCCAATCATGGCACGTTATTCCTGGATGAGATTGGCGACATGGATCCGCAGGTTCAGCCTAAGATCCTTAAGGTCGTCGAGGAGCGGCGTTTCTACAGACTGGGAGATGTGCTGGAGCGCAAAACCGACGTACAGATCCTTGCGGCGAGCCATCGCGATCTGAAGAAACTGGCGGCGGAAGGCACCTTTCGCAGCGACCTGTATTTCCGCATTAACACCTTCCCTCTGCGCATACCTCCGCTGCGCGAACGCCCGGAAGATCTTCCATTGATCACGGACAGGCTTTTGGCGCAACTTGGAAGCGACATGAACCACGGCCCACTTCGGATCTCTGACAACGCCAGAATGGCACTACAGCGATACTCCTGGCCTGGAAACATTCGCGAGTTACGCAATGTGCTTGAACGCGCCGCATTGCTTTCCGATGACGGCGTCATCGACAAGGCTGGACTTGAGTTCGAAGCTCCGTTGCGCCAGGACTTCACCGAAAATGCTACAAATGGAACTCTTACCCTGAAGGAAATGGAAAAACGGCATATTCTCCAGGCTCTTGAAGCGGAGGGGGGGAATGTTGTCCGTGCTGCACAACGTCTGGGAATGCCCAGAAGCTCCCTGTATGCCAAGATCCAGGAACATGGTGTCTAAGTATGATTTTTGGCGCACTCAGACAGCATGTTATGGTCTTTTCCTGTGCTATTGTTTGCTAACTGAGCGATCAATGAAGTTATTTTTTAACGAATACGATGCCTGGAATTTCGAAGCAAGTAACTAACAGACCGGCGATTGGTTACGCTATTGCGTTCGCAATCGTGATTGCATCCTTGTTGCTGCGATACGGTATGGTTCAGTACTTCCGCATGGAGTTACCCCTTTTTCTCACTTTCTACCCAGCAATCATGGTGATCGCCATGATTGCCGGATTCTGGCCCGGACTATTTGCCACAGTTTTATCCGCATTGGCGACGCGCTATCTGATATTGCCTGCGGTGGGACAGCCTGGAATCGCAAAGGCCTCGCAAGTCGTAACTCTTTCTTTCTTCACCGTCATGGGAATACTCATGAGTCTGATAGCCGAGAGCTATCGGCGAAGCCAGCGCTCTGTGGCGGCTTATAAGGAAGCACAAGCCCTCAGAAGCAGCGAAGACAAGCTGCGTCAGGTATCGGAATACAAGCAATTGGCGATCGATGCGGCTGGATTGGGAGCCTGGGAGTTCCGCCGTGGAACGCAAGAAATATCCGCCGATGATAACTGCCGGAGGATGTTCGGATTTCAAGCAGATGATCACATCACCTTTGACGAGGTGGTTGGGCGCATTCATCCGGACGACCGCGCGACAGTGGAATTTGGCTTCCGGCAGGCGATGGCCCGAATCGACGAAGGGGTATGGCACGAGGTTTTTCGCGTTGTCTGGCCGGATGGCTCGATTCACTGGCTGGCATCGGATGGCCGTGTGTACTTCATCGGAGAGGGCGAAGAACGCCGGTCTGATCGATTCATCGGCGTCAGCATGGACGTTACGGAACGAAAGCGTATCGAGAAATCCTTGCTTGCTAGCGAGGCCAGTTTAGCCACCGCCCAGGCGTTGGCCCATCTTGGCAGTTGGGAAGTTGACCTGGCGACACGGAAGGGAACGTGGTCCGCCGAAATGTGCCGCATCTACTACCGCAATCCCACCTCCGGCGCTCCAACCTTCGAGGATTTTCTCGAGATGGTTCACCAGGACGACCGGCGAACGATTGTGCACCAGATGGACAATATTGCTGACTCAGCCGAGGCGTTTGAATTTGAAAGCCGAACAAATCCAGCCCTCGGTCCCATGCGGTATCTCAGCAACACCATCTACGTGATACGCGACGCAACCGGGGTTCCAGTCCGGATGTCCGGTACATCTTTGGATGTCACACAGCGAACTATTGCAGCGGAATCTCTTAAGAGAACCACGGGACAACTCAGTGTCTTCATCGAACATGCTCCTGTGGCATTGGCGATGTTTGACTCCGCAATGCGCTACATTTGCGCCAGCCGCCGCTGGTTGGCCGACTATGGTTTGGAAGACAGGAACGTGGCCGGTCTGTCGCACTTCGAGCTTTTCCCGAAAGCTTCTGAGCAATGGGAAGAACCCCACCGTCGCGGAATGGCTGGTGAAGTGCTGCGCGTGGACTCTGAGTCGTTCCAACGATCTGACGGCTCATTGCAGCAAATTCGCTGGGAAATGCATCCATGGCGTCATACATCTGGCGAAGTGGGTGGGATTGTGGTTTTCACGGAAGATATCACTGAGCGCGAAAAGGCCGAAGCTGCATTGCGCGAAAGCGAATTGCATTATCGGCGTTTGTTTAACTCGATGGATGAAGGGTTTTGCGTCATTGAAGTTTTGTTCGATGCGCAGGACCGGGCGAACGACTACCGTTTCCTGGAGGTCAACGCATCGTTTGAACGACAGACCGGAGTGCATAACGCAGTTGGAAGACGGATGCGGGAGATTGCTCCATCCCACGAGGAGCATTGGTTTGAGATTTATGGAAAGATCGCACTAACCGGTGAGCCAGCGCATTTCGTCAATGAAGCCAAAGCGTTAAACCGTCACTATGAGGTTCGCGCTTATCGCGTGGGCGAGCCGGAGCAGCGACGGGTTGCGATTGTCTTTAACGACATCAGCGCACGAATCGGCGCAGAGGCTGCGTTGCGCGAGCAGAGTGATCTTATTGAACTGGCTCACGACACCATCATGGTCCGCAATACGGAAGGGATGATTCGCTTTTGGAATCGTGGCGCGGAAGAGATGTACGGGTACTCCAAGCAAGAGGCGCTGGGCAGAAGCTCGCACGATCTGCTCGGCACCGTCTTCCCCCAGCCACTCGCTGAGATCGAAGCGACCATGCTGCAAAAAGGGCGCTGGGAAGGTGAACTGCTGCATACTACCCGGGACGGCTCACAGATCGTGGTAGCCAGCCGCTGGGCCATGCAACGGCAAAAGGATGGACAGGCCGCTGGCGTGATGGAGATCGACATCGACATCACGGAACGCAAACGGGCGGAAGAGCACGTTCGAAGACTCAACCGTGTGTATACGGTCCTCAGCGACATTAATCAAACAATTGTTCGGGAGAAAGACTCACAGGCGATTCTGGAATCTGCCTGCCGCATCGCTGTGGAGAAGGGTGAGTTCCGGATGGCCTGGATCGGCATGGTCGATGCGACGGCACAGGAACTGCGGCCAATCGCATTCGCCGGCGTTGTGAATGGATATCTCGATCACGTCAAGATCGACCTGAACGATCCGGAAAGGGCCAATCGACCAGCCGCACAGTGCTTCTTTGAAGGAGAGCACGTCCTCTGCAATGACGTCGAACACGAGTTATTCCGGCCATGGAGAGCCGAGGCACTGAACAACGGTTATCGATCGATCGGAGCATTTCCGCTGCGATCTAGCGGCCAGGTCATTGGCACGTTCTGTCTTTATGCAGGCGAGTTGGGATTTTTCGATGACGACGAGAATAAGGTTCTGGACGAAATGGCGATGGATATATCTTTTGCCCTTGAAGTAAATCAAAATGAAAAAATCCGTCAAAAAGCAGAGAAGGATTTACGCTGGCGGACCGCGCTTTTTGAAGCGCAAGTGGACTCCTCTCTGGACGGCGTATTAGTCGTCGACGGCGCAGGTCACAAGATACTCCAAAACCGGCGCTTGAACGACCTGCTCAAACTGCCGGAAGATGTTTTTGAGAATTCGGACTTTTCCCAACAGATAGACTTTGTCACCTCGCGGATCAAGAACCCCGGTCAGTTTGCTGAGAAGGCCCGCTATCTCATGTCTCATCCTGAGGAAGTCAGCAGGGATGAGATTGAGTTTCTCGACGGCTCCATCCTGGAGCGATATTCGTCTCCCGTTCGGGACGCGGCAAACAATTACTATGGCCGGATCTGGACCTTCCGTGATATCACGGAGCGGCGGCAACTGGAAGATCAATTCCGCCAGGCTCAAAAGATGGAAGCGGTGGGCCAACTAACCGGAGGGATTGCCCATGACTTCAATAACCTGCTGACAGTTATTCTGGGCTGCTCCGAGGTGATCGGCGAGGAGGTTCAGCAGAATCCGCGTCTCAGCAAAATGGCGGGTATGATATCAACCGCAGCCCAACGCGGCGCGGATTTGACGCATCGGATGCTTGCGTTTGCTCGCCGGCAGACTCTACAGCCGAAGACGGTCGACATCAACAAGCTGCTTTTGGGTATGGAAGGTTTTCTGCGTCGTACGCTCAGCGCCGAGATTGACCTGCGCGTGATCCTGGGCCCGAATAACTGCGAAGCAAATGTTGATCCCACCCAATTGGAGAGCGCGTTGCTCAACCTTTGCCTAAATTCACGGGATGCCATGCCCTCGGGCGGAACTCTTACGATACGGGCAGATCACAAGATTCTGGACGCTGGCTACGCACAACATAACCGGGAAGTTACACCGGGGCACTATCTCCTCATTGAAGTATCTGACACAGGCAGCGGTATCAGCCAGGAGATTCTAAGCCGTGTCTTCGACCCATTCTTCACCACCAAGGAGATTGGAAAAGGCACTGGCCTGGGACTGAGCATGGTGTATGGCTTTGTCAAACAGTCTCGGGGCCATGTGAAGATTTATTCAGAGCCTGGGCTTGGCACTTCAGTAAAGATATACCTTCCGCGGTCCGTTCAGGAAAGCGAGATAGCGATGAGTCAACAGGAGCCTGCTCCTGGAGGCAGTGGCTCGGAAGTTATCCTGCTGGTGGAAGATGACGACAATGTGCGCGAGTTTGCGAAGTTGCAACTGGGTCTTCTAGGCTATCAAGTTATTGAGGCAGCTACCGGAAAAGACGCGCTGAATGCCGTTCGAGAAAACGGCAGCATCAAGCTCCTGTTTACGGATATGGTTATGCCGGGCGGAATGAATGGCCATGAACTGTCCCAAGAAGCGCGCCAGCTTAACCCGGCCTTAAAGGTTCTGTTCTGTTCTGGTTATGCAGAAGACGCCTTTATTCAAAGGGGAGTCTTGAGCGAAACGGTAGAGTTACTGAATAAGCCATATACGCGACTAGAACTAGCAAGTAAAATCCGTGGGGTGCTGAACCAAAACTGACTTCCTTCACGCACTTTGTTTACATAGCAATACGGAACGAGCAAATTTTATGCACGTGGCCTGCGCTGTTCGCTCCTCGCTTCGCCGGCAATACCGAATGCGAGAATCAGAAACAATTCCGGCTACTTTCCGATGCAGAAGGTGCTGAAGATCAGGTTCAGAATGTCGTCCGGAGTGGTCTGTCCTGTCAGCGAATCGAGCGCCCACAGTGTACGGTAGAGGTCCAGCAAGACCATCTCGTGGGGAATGCCCGAGGCGACGGCATTAGCTGCGTCGTCCAGTCCTTCGATGGCCTGTGTGATGGATTGGTGATGACGAAAGCTGGTCAGCATTCCTGGCTCGGCTGCGGCTCCGCCGGTGGCAAGTTTAAGGATGGCTTCACGCAGTTCGGAAATCCCCTGCCCTGTTACAGCCGAGGTCGCAAGGACCGGCAACTCTGTGCCGTCGAGCGAATCGTGTACGGCGGGGTTCGATACGCCGGAGACCAGGTCGCATTTGTTCAACGCGATAAGCGCCGCGCGGCCCTGCACGGACTCGATGAGGCGGCGCTCTTCGTCATGGAGCTTAGTGGCCGGTCCCATCTCAGACGCATCGATGACGATGAGCACAATCGCTGCATCGGCCAGTGCTTCGCGGCTGCGCACAATGCCCAGCCGCTCGGCTTCGTCGGCTGCCTCACGCAGACCGGCTGTATCGACCAGTTCGAGCGGAATGCCGCCCAGCGCGATGCGCTCGGTGACGGTGTCGCGCGTCGTACCGGGAATTGCGGTCACGATGGCGCGATCTCGCTCAACAAGAGCATTGAAGACGGAGCTTTTGCCAGCGTTTGGACGGCCAACAATTGCAAGCGTCAGGCCATCGTGAAAGATGCGTCCGTGAGCAAATGTCGCCTGGAGCGTCGTGAGCGGCGGGCGAATCGCGGCGATTCGGCGCGCAATTTCGGACTCCGGCGCTACGGCGAGGTCGTCCTCAGCGAAGTCGATTCCTGCCTCAAGCAATGCTATCAACTCCAGCAATTCGTGCTTCGCGGGCATGACGCGCGCGCTCAACGCGCCGCCCATCTGGCTGGCGGCGAGGCGCGCCTGAGTCAGTGTTTGCGCTTCGATCAGATCGCGCACTGCTTCAGCCTGCGTGAGGTCGATGCGTCCCGAGAGAAAGGCGCGATGGGTGAATTCACCAGGTTCGGCGAGGCGCGCTCCCAGGGCGAGGGCCTGGCGAAGGAGCAGATTGAGTACGATGGGCGAACCATGCGCCGCTATCTCGACGAGGTCTTCGGCTGTGTAGGAATTGGGCGCGGCGAACCACGTGACCAACGCTTCGTCGATTCTGGAACTATCTTCAGGGCGCTCGGGATCAAGGACGTCCGCGAGGCGGGCACGCGCGTGTTCCAGTGGACCACGAAGGCTCACGAGCTGCTCGGCAATCTGGAGGGCTTCGGAACCACTCAGTCGAACGATGCCGATGCCGCCGCGGCCGGCAGGAGTGGAAATGGCTGCAATGGTTTCGCTGGCTGAGACGTCGATGGACACTCTGTCATTGTAGGCAATGTGGCCCTCGCGGGTTGAGCTGGCGAATCGTGGAATTCGCTACGACGGATTGCCTGCATCGATTTCGTGTGGATCAGTTTAGTCTGGACGATGGGTGAGGAAGATGATGAAAGCCACTGCGCTGGAGTTCCGATTTCGGTTGATTTTCATGACGTTGGTGATCGTGCTTGGGTTCTGGGCGCCGTGGATCGAGTATCTGCACTGGGGTACACGAACCACAGCGTGGTTGTGGCTCGGATTTGAAATTAGCGGGTTGGGGATCTCTTCCGCAGTGGGCATTCGGTTGGCGACGGCGCTTACGATTCTGGTTGCGGCTGCGGCTGCCGCTGTGCGCGTGTGGGGAACGGCTCACCTGGGCACGGGAACTGTCAACAACACTGAGATGAAGGCCGGAGCGGTCATGGCCGATGGTCCGTACCGATATGTGCGCAATCCGCTCTATCTCGGAAGCTGGCTGATGGTGGCTGCTATCTCTGTGTTGATGTCACCGACCGGCGCGCTTGTGACGATGGTTCTGCTCACCATTTTCCTGCTGCGATTGATTCTGGGCGAAGAAGCTTTTCTCGACGCACAACTGGGCGAGTCATACGCCGCTTACTTCAAAGCTGTTCCCCGCCTGGTTCCCAGCCTGCGGCCTCGGGTGGTGGCGAGCGGGCAGAAGCCCCATTGGCGACGCGCGCTGCTTGGCGAGATAATGCCGCTGGGAGTCCTTGCCAGCTTTGCGACGTTGAGCTGGCAATACAACGCAGAGTTGCTGATCCGCGCTGTGCTGATCAGCTTTGGATTGTCGCTTGTGGTGCGGGCAGTGATTCTGCCCAGACCAGGATCGCCTCAGCCGGTTGCTGGGCGGTGAGACTGGGCTCGCCTGACGCTGAAAAGAACGATTGGAATGCTGTGCATCCGGCGATTTCGAGTGTTACAAGTGCATGACTTTGTCAATTACCGATGAGTGGAGGACGCTAAAAGTCTCTGGCAGGCGTAGTATGTCTAGTCAGCATGGCTTCCCCCACCGAAGTTGACCTCGCCGAAGCTTTAGAGCGCGATGAGATCGTGCCATATTTTCAGCCGATAGTGGAGCTGCACACGGGCAAACTCACTGGATTCGAAGTACTTTCCCGGTGGATTCACCCAATCTCGGGCATGATTCCGCCGGATAGGTTCATTCTGCTTGCCGAACAGACGGGCCTGATTGGATTGCTTACTGAAAGGCTGCTGCGCAAGGCATTTGCGGCTGCCTCTGACATTCCTGGTCCGTTATCCCTGTCTGTGAATATCTCTCCGGTACAGTTTCGCGATCGGGAGTTACCGCTGAAGATTGAGCAGGCCGCAAACATCGGCAGGTTTCCGTTGCATCGCCTGATTCTCGAAGTCACCGAGAGCGCTCTGGTCGATAACATGCAGCAGGCGCGCGAGATTTCCCAGGGACTGAAGGAGATAGGTGTCCGGCTTGCTCTCGATGACTTTGGCACGGGTTACTCCAGCCTTGGCCATTTGCAGGCTCTGCATTTTGACGAACTCAAGGTCGACGCGAGCTTTGTTCGCTCAATGGATCAGACGCGCGAGAGTCGAAAAATTGCGGCGGCCGTGGTTGGACTGGGCCACAGTCTTGGCCTGATCACCGTTGCTGAGGGCATCGAAACCGCAGCGCAGGCGGAGATGCTGCACTGGCTGGGTTGCGAACAAGGCCAGGGCTGGCTTTATGGCCGGCCCGTACCGCGGGAAAAGCTTGCTGCGGTCGTCTCGCGAGGGAATTTCTCTCCCGTTACGGAATCGCCTTCCGGGTCTACGAGCGAAACAATTACGGCCAGCCTGGAGGGCAGGCCTGCTCAGCAACTGGCGCAACTTCAGGCGATTTACGATGGAGCGCCGGTTGGACTCTGTTTCCTTGATACCAACATGCGATACGTGAGTATCAATAAACGCCTTGCGGAGATGAACGGAGCTCCCGTCGTCGATCATCTCGGACGGCGCGTTGTGGATGTGCATCCTGACATGTTCAAAATCGTCGAGCCGTTCATCCAACGGGCCTTGCGGGGAGAATCACTGAGCGGCATTGAAATAACTTCTCCGAAGCGCGGACCCGACCCCCGGCCCCGGACGCTCCTGCTTTCATACCAGCCAGCTCGCGACGAGGCCGATGAAGTAATCGGCGTTTCGGTTGGGGTCGTCGATATTACGGCCCGCAAGCTCGTCGAAGTGGCTCTGAAAGAAAGCGAGGATCACTACCGCCATTCCGTGGAACTCAATCCGCAGATTCCATGGACGATGGATGCCGACGGCATGAACACGGAAATCAGCCCGCGATGGAAGGAGGTGACCGGCCTTACGTTGGAGCAGTCCCAAGGGCTTGGCTGGCTGGAGGCGCTGCACCCGGATGACGTTACCCGTGTCGTCGACAGGATGGAAGTGATGCTCAAGACCGGCGAGTCTATCGACATGGAATACCGAATCTCCAAAGGAGATGGCGAGTGGCGGTGGATGCGAACACGTGGTTCTCCGCGGCGGAATGATTCTGGCAAGATCATCCGCTGGTACGGCAGCGTGGAAGACATTGACGACCGCAAGAAGACGGAACAGGCGCTTATCGAGAGCGAGGCGCTGCTAAAAGCCGTCTTTAGTGCGGTGCCGGTCGGGCTCATCATTGCGGAACCCAGCGGGCGCATTGTGATGAGCAATCCGCAGGCAGAGAGCCTCCTTCCTCCCAATGTGATCGTCGCCGACACAATCGACGACTATCGAAAAGCAGGAGCCCACACGACCGACGGGCGTCCGATGGAGGCCACAGAATATCCACTGGCGCGCGCCCTGATCAGCGGGGAACCGGTGGGGCCGGAGGAATTGCTCCTTCGCCGCGCCGACGGCTCGGATGGGTGGGTCAGCGCCACTGCCGCGCCGGTCCGCGGTCCGGACGGGGAGATCGTAGGCGGCGTGGTTGCGGTGCTCGACATTGACGGCCTCAGACGCGAGAAACTAGCGATACAGGACCGGATTGCAAAATTACAAAAGCGCATTGAGCAACTTGGAGTGCTGTCCAACTCAACGAACTAGAGGCCCCTGCCGTCATCCTGCTCCCAATCGCTAGACCGATGCCCTTACCGACACCCTGAAATGACCGGACCTCACGAGCGAGCCTCAAAGATTCCCGCGAAGGCATGGCGGTGATTCACGTAAAGGATGATCCAGAAGATGGTCACGAGCGCGCCGGGCAGGATACCGCTGGGAGCCATGAACCCGTGGAAGAGAAGAATATTTACGATCACAGGAGCGATCAGCGTGAGCGCGAGCGGCACAAACCGGTTCACGAGGAAGAGAATTCCCGCGATGAGCTGGATGGCAAAGACGACATGGACATAGTGCGTGGCCGCGAGCGCCAGGATGAACTGAAGCGCTGGCCCGGCGGGCAGCGGCTGCTGGGGAATGAAGTTCAGAAATCCGTTAAGTCCAAAGACAACAAACGTGAGACCGAGCAACACACGGGCAATCAGGGTCACAATCTTCATGTTGAGGCACTCCTATGTGAATGAGGCAAGCGACGGGAAATTGCGCTTCCATTACAGACATTTCACAGTACACCATCGATGCAAATTTTCACGGGGGATTTTTGAACGACACGGAGGAGGTGTGGAATTTGCTCTCCGGCTCGACGGTTACGATAGTCGTGAGGACGGAATGACTAAAAATAGAGACGCGATGCAAACTGGCGAAATTCGGGTTGGATTGATTGGATATGGCTTTGCAGGACGGTCATTTCATGGCCCGCTGCTTCGAACGGTACCTGGATTAAAAGTGACAGTTGTCGGATCAACGCGACGCGACGAAGTGATCAAGGATTTTCCTGAGGCTGCGGTCTGTTCCGCAGAAGAAACGACGACTCATCCCGATGTCGATCTGGTGGTCGTCGCCACGCCCAACGACAGCCATTTTCCGCTTGCGGCAGCGGCGCTGCGGGCGGGCAAAGATGTCGTGGTCGACAAGCCTTTCACCGTGACGCTTGCCGAAGCGCGGGAACTGACCCGGATTGCGCGCGAAAACAACCGCATCCTCTCGGTCTTCCAGAACCGGCGCTGGTACAGCGAAGTGCTGGCAACAAGGGCTGTCATTCAATCTGGCGCGCTGGGCGAGATTGTTCACTATGAATGCCACATGGATCGATTTCGCCCCAATGTGCGCCAGCGATGGCGTGAGGAGCCCGGAGTCGGCGCGGGGTTGTGGTTTGATCTGGGGCCGCATCTGATCGATCAGGCACTGCACCTTTTCGGGATGCCCAATTCGGTAAATGCCAACTTCGCGATTCAGCGGGAGGGCGGCCAGACCGACGACTGGGCTCATGTGCAACTCAATTACGACCGGCTCCGCGTGGTGATGCAAGCCTCGTTGCTGGTGGCATGGGGAAATGGCGTGAGCGGAGGGCCACGGTCTGCGCTGCATGGCACGCGCGCCAGTTGGGCCAAGTTCGGCGGAGACGTGCAGGAACCGCAGTTGATCGCCGGAATGCTGCCGGATGCGCCGGGTTTTGGCGTCGACGATGACCCGGGAATTCTCTACGACGGCGAGACTGGGGAAGAGACCGAAATTCCTGCGCCGGTTGGCGATCAGCGGCCCTATTATGCGGGTGTGCGGGACGCAATCCTGGAGAGACAGCCGGCTCCAATCTCGGGAGAGCATGGCGTCGCTGTGATGGCTATCTTGGAGGCATCGTTCGAGTCCGGACGTCTGGGGCAGGTGCTGCCCATTCCGCTTACTTCTGAGGAGCGTGCTGCCTGGGAGCTTGCAAACGTCGCGGCTCGGTGAGATGGGTGTGTCCAAAGGCTGTTGGGTATTTCAGGCCGTAACCCAGCAGCCGATCCACCCCAATGTGGTTGAACCAGATCAGGACAAAGGGCAGCGCAGCTCGTTGAAACGATAGCGCGGCGACCGCGAGGGTTATCGGCAGCAGGTAGGAGTGGATTGCATTGTAGCAATTGGCGCCCAGGCGCGGATCGACAAAATAGCCGACCATCGATAGATCTGGAACTAGCCAGAGCACCGCGAAGAGCCACCAGCTTGCGCCTGTGCGTGCGTACAGGACGACTGCCAGTGCTGCGACAGCAAGACCCTCCAGGCGCAGCCACCAGAGAACCGGCGGCGCGACGGCAGGCTTCTCGGCGGGTAGAGAGCTGGCTGAAGTCATGGTGGATTGGATGCAGGCAGGGATCGCTGCGCCACACGACTGCAAAGAAGGCGAACCTTGCGGCTCGCCTTCTCTTCGTTGCGGCGGTGGGCCTGCGTTACTTCTTGGCGGGCGCGATGACGTCCTTGGCAGCCTTGGCTACGCGGAACTTCACCACGGTCTTGGCCTTGATCTTGATGGCCGCGCCGGTTTGCGGGTTGCGGCCTACGCGTGCCTTGCGCTCGGCCTTGACGAGGCGACCGATGCCGGGGATGATGAATACCCCGTTCTTCTTGGTCTCCTTGACGGCCGTTTCCGCCAGGGTGTCGAGAAACGCTGCAACCTGCTTGTTGGTGAGTTCCAGCTTTTCAGCCAGAAGGCGGATGAGGGCTGTCTTGGTCAATCCTGTTGCCATTCTTTGTTTCCTCCGATGTCTGCCGCTTAGGGCATCCGTATTGTTGCCGTGGTAGCGCCGGTTTTGGTGTTGCCCGCCGAAGAAATGCGCCTAGACAGATTGGACAACGTGTGCGCAAATCTCCAGTGTTGACGCGGGTCCGGTGAAACCTGTCGATGGATACCTTGCGTCTTTTGGGGGCATAAAGTCAACCCGAAAAGCCATATTTCCACAAGATTTTCAGGGTTTTTGCCCGAAAAATTCGGTTTTTACCGGTTTTTGGCCGTTTTTGGGCCTTGCGGCAGACCAAAGAGCACCGGTTTGCGTGGCTTGCGAGTCTCTTCCAAAGCTGCCGCAATAGGCGTATTGAGAGCCGCCACCACGGGTGCCGCGAGCTTGAAATGCCGCACGACTTGAGCGGCAAGATTGGGCTCCAATGCGGCCTCGGCTGGCAGCGTGGCGGCCAGACCCCATTGGCGGCAGCGGATGAGATCGAGAGCAGGATGATCTGCGGGAAAGCCTTTGGGCGGGCGCGTGAGAGCGTTGCCTTCGAACTCGCGGAATGCCTTCCTGACGGCGGGCTTTTCGAGGAGCTTGCGAAACTCCGCATGATGATCGAGCAGCCAGTGGCGAATGGCGGCGAGTTGATCCTTCTCCGGCATGTAGGCCCCGGCGGCTATAATCACGTCCTTCGAAGAGATGTGGAAGTAATAGCCCGCGCCCGAAGTCTTGTCGAGCCCGGTGTGCGTCCACCAGGCGGCGATGTGCTCCTTGTAAGGGCGCTTGTCGTTGGAGAAGCGTGTGTCGCGGTAGATGCGGAAGAGGGATTTTTCCGCCGGGCGAACGTGCTCGGGGGCAAAGTCCAGCATGGCGTCCGTGACGTGGCGGATGATGGCCAGCATCGGCTCCTTCAACTCGGCCTCATAGACAGCCTTGTTGGCCTGGAACCATTCGCGGGCTTCGACAGGGTCGGTCTTGTTGACGCGAATGAGCGCACGGAGAAAGGCCATGCCTTCCTTGCGAAGGTGCGGGGCGGTTGCAGTTGATTTAGCCGGGCGGGGCTTTGCGGGACTTGGCATGACCTCGCAAGATTAGCAAAATCAGCGAATGATTTTCAGCGCGGCGCGGAACAAACCATCGAAATCGGCGGCTAACGCGGCTTCTTTTGCAACCGAAAGCTGGATTGCTTTTTCGGCAGCAGGGCGCTGATAGCCGAGGTTGGTCAGCGCAGAGAGCACGTCCTCGGCCGCGGCTCCCTGAACGGCGGCTGGGACGGGCGCGGTGGCGAAGTCGTCTAATTTGTCTTTCAACTCGAGCACGAGGCGCTCAGCCAGCTTCTTGCCGACGCCGGGAATGCGCGTGAGGCTTGCATGGTCCTGGGCACGGATGGCGGTAACGGCGCGTTCGGGCGAGAGTCCGCTGAGCAGGGTGACGGCCAGCTTGG
Source organism: Acidicapsa acidisoli (assembly GCF_025685625.1). Classification (NCBI taxonomy): domain Bacteria; kingdom Pseudomonadati; phylum Acidobacteriota; class Terriglobia; order Terriglobales; family Acidobacteriaceae; genus Acidicapsa; species Acidicapsa acidisoli. Next base: position 1,624,574 of record NZ_JAGSYI010000001.1, on the reverse strand, counting down.
GGCCGACGCCGGTGACGGTGATCAACCGCTCGAAGAGGCGTTTTTCGTCGCGCTCCAGAAAGCCGAAGAGCGCGATCTGATCTTCTCGAACCTGGGTGTGGATGTGCAGCGAAGCTTCCGCGCCAACTGCAGGCAACGCGGTGAAGGTGGGGACGGAGATGGTGACGTCGTAACCCACCCCGGCAGCTTCGACGATGGCCTGGCCGGGTTGTTTGTGGATCAGTTTGCCGCGTAGGTGAGCGATCATTGTCTTCCCTGGGTCTGCCTTGGGGTCTGCCCTCGTATCTGTCTGGTGCTCCGCAGTCTTGATATTAGCGTGACGCTCCGGGCGCACGACCGTTATCTGGTTGGAATTGGCTTACTTCGGAGCTGTGAATTCGTCTTTTCAATGCAGGTTGCTTCCGCATTGTCCCTCGCGGGTTTGCCCGGGACGGATCTTCATCCTCGGTTCGCTAGGGGTGGGGGCTGGAAGATACAATAGGGTTTCAAGCTACGGTTTGGTGCGGTTTTTCGGGGTTTCAAGTCGAAGCAAGACTTTCGGGACAGGGGTTGACAGCGGGTGACGAGATTGATGGGCATGCGCCGTTTGGCGCGAAAATGGATGGTTGTGGCGCTGGCCGCCGGTTTCGCGACTTTGCTGGCCACAACGGCGGGCTTGGCGCAGTCGGCGAGCTTTGCAACGCACACCACGCTGACGACCGGTTCGGTTGAAGTTGGCGGACGAACCGTGACAACCTACACGGCGAATGTCGTAGGGGATGACGACACGCCGGCGAAGGGCGTCGTCATGCTGACCGAGCAAGGCAAGAACCTGGCCGGCGCAGCGCTTGATTCTACAGGCCAGGCCAATATCCGGCTTGACGGATTGGCTGCCGGTAATCATCTTCTGACCGCCTCTTATAGCGGTGACACGGTGCATGCAGCATCGCAATCGGAGAGCGTGACAGTGAGTCCAGAGGTGAGCGCAGACACCTTTGCGCTGTCTATCGCACCGACCTCCGTGACCATCGCGGCGCCCGGCGACGCTGCTACCGTGGTGGCTACGATCACACCGGGGTCCGCATTCACGGGCTTTGTCAGCCTCTCGTGCGCAGGTCCGCCTGTGAGCACAGGCTCGGCGACGGATTCCGCGTTGCCTGTCGGCGTTACTTGCCTCTTTACGCCTGAGAACCTGCAGGTAACCTCCTCTGCGAAAACCTTCACTTCCTCTTTTTCGGTTCAAACGACGGCTCCGGCCGGACAACTCGCGCAGAATCGCAAAGGCCTGAACGCAGTTCGCGGACGCGATGCGGGAGCTCCGCTTGTCCTGGCAGTGCTCTTGCCTGGAGTCATCGGACTCGGCGTGCTTGGCCGCAAACGAAAGTTGTTTGGGAAGGTCGCCCTCGTGCTGATGGTGGGAGCAATCGGCGTGCTTGGGACTTCCGCTTGCAATGCACGTTACAAATACCTGAATCATCCGCCGACGCCCAACTACGGTACGCTTCCAGGAGCGTATACGCTCACGATCTGGGCGCAGACAAGCAACGGCGTCTCCGCTGCCGAGCAGTTCCTTACCATGCCTCTGACGGTGAACTGACGCAGCCAAAAGTTGATCGGAAAATGCGAAGGGCGCTAACTGGGTTGTTACAGTTTGCGCTCTTTTCTTTTGGAGATCGACGCATTCGTCCGAATTACCACTGACCCTTTTCACGCGGGACTTAGGCAGGAGCTTCAGGATCGAAAGCAAGATCGCAAGACACCTCAACCTTGTCGCGCCTCTCTCCATCGAAATATGCATAAATAACTCAATGCTTGGCTGGATGCGCTTCCGCAGCCCATCTCGCTAAGGTTATCTGCGAGTTACGACAGAGTAGGTCCACGATCTGAAATGACCAATAGGACGGCGTTTCTTCGCCCTATTCTGTCTATGCCTTCGTGCGCCCTGTCCGTGACCTGCAAGTAAATCCCCATTTGAGAGGTCGCCGAAAGTGCAGAATCTTTTATCCCGAACTTATGCCATGACACGCAGGCAAGAGCGAAACGTAGTTAGAACCGGAAGTACCGCAAGAAGGCTGACCGTGCTGTTTGCGGCGGCTGCTCTGCTGTCTTTGTCAGGAGGGCAGCTATGGGCGCAGGGCTGCATCCTCGCACGCTCACCGGAGCAGGGTGGGTTGCCAACCGGTGAAGGCGGTGTGCTGGAACCCGGACACTTTCAGATCACCGTGGGCGAGCGGCACCAATTTTCCTACCAGCACTATGTGGGCGATGTGTACCAGGAGTACCGCGCCCAGGATCATACGCAGGTCGAGAACCGGATCAACCTGCTCACGATGAATCTCACCTACCAATGGACACCGCGGATCAGCCTCGAGATCGATATGCCGTGGCTATTTGCGACACGCAAGAGCCAGAATTCGCCAATCAAGTACGCCGCATCGGGTTTGGGCGACACGATCCTGGGCGCGAATGTGTGGATTCGCAATCCTGAGCACGGGCCGCGCAACAATCTGTCGCTGGGTCTGGGCGTATTGATACCTTCCGGCAACGACGACGTGCAGAACACATACGACAGCAACACCTCCGGTGTTGGCGCTCCTGTCGAGGTCACGGCGCCGGTGGACTACTCGATCCAACCGGGAAACGGCGGCTGGGGGATGGTAATGCAATGGTCTGGATATGAGCGGTTGAACAAGTCGCTGACCTTTTACAGCGACGGCGACTACATTGCCACGCAGGGCGGCACGAATGGCGTACAGCGTGGCGCGACACTGAGCACGACGCAACCCTTGAACAACTATGTGGCTATCTCGGACCAGTATCTGTTGGAAGCGGGGGTTGAGGTTCCGATCAACAAAGTTAAGGGATTGAGCGCGACATTTGGGCCCCGTGATGAAGGCGTCCCCGCCTATAACCTCTTCCCGAACAGCAACGATGGATTTCGCAGACCAGGCTTTGCAGTCACGGCAGGTCCGGGAGGGCAATATGTGCACGGGCACAACATCCTGACTGCGGGAATATATAAAGCGGTGCATCGAGACCGGACTTCGAGCTATCCGGACTCTGTGTATCACACACATGGCGATGCAGCGTTTGCCCAGTACGTTTGGCTGGCAAGCTGGACGCATCGCTTCTAACTTCGATTCTGCAGAACAATGCCCTATCGGCAGGCCTGTGCCGATAGGGCTCTACTTATTCGCAAAGAGGAAGAATTATGAGCAGATATCTTCGTAGCCTGACTGTCGTGCTGGTCTGTTGCCTGATTCCGATGGCCCAGGCAAAGCGCGCGCCAAATCTGGAATTTAAGAGCCTGAGCGGGCAAACGCAAAAGATCGTAGACTTGCGCGGTTCCATTACTGTTATCAATTTCTGGGCAACATGGTGCGGGCCATGCGTGGAGGAATTGCCGCTGCTTTCTCAACTTAGCCAGGAGTATGCGGACAAGAAGGTTCGCTTTGTTGCGATTTCAGCGGATGAGTCTGCTGACAATCCCAAGACGCGGGCGAAGATTGACCTGTTTCTAAGCCATCAAAAATTGGCGATGGAGGTGTGGCTCGGCGCGGATCTGGACATGCTCGATCGACTGCAACTGGGCAACGTGCTGCCCGCTACCGTGATTCTGGATGAGCAGGGGGAAATCGTCGCCAGGGTGATGGGTGAGGCACACGAAGACGACGTGAAGGGGCCAGTGGATTGGCTGCTCAATGGCAGAACCGGCCCCGCTCCCACGCCCGTCACGAAGCGCTATTAAGGCCTGGGCAACACCAGCACTTCGACACCCGAGGCTGCATCTTTCTGGTGGAAAACCTGCTCCGTGGCCTTCACAAACTGATCGGGCTTTGCGTTTGGAATATCAGTAAATGTCTGGGGATTGCGATCGGTTAATGGGAACCAGCTCGACTGTACCTGAACCATGATGCGATGGCCGGCGCGGAAAGTATGGTAGAGGTCGGGCATGGTGAAATCGACCTCGGTCATTTTGCCGGGCGTGAGCGGCTCCGGCTTTTCCCAGCTATTGCGGAACTTGGCGCGCATCGGCTCGCCACGCAGCAGTTCCTGATAGCCGCCCATGTGCAGCGGAGGCGTATCGAGAACACGCTTGTTAGGCCGTCCGGATTCTTCGGGGTCGGGATAGTTTTCCGGATAAACATCGATGAGCTTCACGTCAAAATCGGAATCGGTGCCAGTGCTTGCGATCTTGAGTTTGGGGCTGATTGGACCGGCGATGGTCACGTCCTCAGTGAGGATGTCGGACTCGTAAACGAGCACGTCGGGCCGGTAGCTGGCAAAGCGCTGATCGTCGACCATGTAGCGCTGCGGTACGGTGTCCGTCGTGTATCCGACGAATGGCACAGGATGAGCCGGGTCGCTGACGTAGCTGTCCGAACTTGCCGCTTCCGTCGGGGGGTCAAAACCCAGCTTGCCGTTGGCGTGGAAATACAGCGTCTTTGGAGTTGCGGCCTTCGGTGGCCAGCTCTCAAAGTTGTGCCAGACATTGGCGCCGGTTTCGAAGACAACAGCCTTGGGCTGGGCTGCACCCTTGCCTTTGAGGTAGTGCTCGAAGAAAGGAAACTGCACACTAGCGCGGAAGTACTCGGCAGTTTTTGCATTGAAGTCGATGTCGCCGAGGCGGCTGCCATCGCTGCGCGCCCAGCCGCCGTGGACCCACGGGCCCTCCACAAGCGTCGTTGGTGTTTCGGGATTAAATTTACTGATGGCATTGAACGTTTTGTAGGGGCCGGAGAGATCTTCGGCGTCATACCAGCCGCCGACGACAAGCACGGCGCACTTTACGTTCTTCATGTGGCGAGAGAGGTCGCGTGCCTGCCAGTAGTCGTCGTAGGTGTCGTGCTTCATCTGGTCGTTGTAGAGCCAGTTCGAGTCCTTGAGATACTTCGCTTCCATATTGGCAAGGCTGCCGGCGTCGAGATAGAAGCGATACGAATCGGGAGTGCCGAAATCGAAGCCAGGCGTCGGGTGCGGTGTCTGCGGCTCGGTTTGCGGATAGAAGAAGACATAGAAGCCGAAGTTAGCTGAGAGCATGAAGGCTCCGCCGTGGTAGGAGTCGTCGCCCTTGAAAAGGTCAGTCATCGGCGCCTGAGGGCTGGCGGCGACGATAGCCGGGTGCGAATCGATGATGCTGGCCGAGGTGTAGAAGCCGGGGTAGGAGATGCCCCAGATGCCTACTTTGCCATTGTTGTTGTCGACATGCTTGAGCAGGAATTCGACGGTGTCGTAGGTGTCGCTGGAGTCATCCACGTCCTGCGGACCTTTCTTCTCATCGATGTGGGGGTGCATCTCGACGAAATCGCCCTCGCTCATCCAACGCCCACGCACGTCCTGGTAGACGAAGATATAGCCGCCCTTTTCGAACTCATCGGATGGACCGAGATGCGCGGGATACTGGTCTTCCCCGTAAGGACCAACGCTATACGGGGTGCGATCCATCATGAACGGGTACGGACCGGGATCGCCAGGAAATGCGCTTTGTTTGGGCACGTAGACGGCGGTGAAGAGCTTCTTGCCGTCGCGCATGGGGATCCGGTACTCGTACTTGGTGTAGTGCGACTTGACGAAGTTTTCCTGCGGCGCATCAGGCTGCTGGGCCGGGAGCCACGGCAACGCGGGAACAAGAAGCATGACGAGCAGGCTGAATCGAAATAACAGGGAAGTCTTGAATGCTTTCGGCATAGGTGAGCGGAATCTCCTGAGCCAACAGATTACGCTACGAGCACGACCGCTCCGCGTGCAGCATTACGAGACGCTGACAATGAAATGACAAAAGAAAGACAAGTTTCATCGCTGGCCAGAGATAGTGTTGGGGCGGCGGATTGCGCCTTTATCTGCGGTCTGGAACCTGGTTCGTTCCGCGCTGGACGAAGAATCGCACCGTCAGGAGAGAACGACATGCGAATTCTGGGAATTTTCACCTTTGATGGAAAGAATGTTCCGCTAGCCCGTCGTGCCGCGATGTCCCACTGGCAGAAGGCTCTCACTGTCTTCGTCGTAGTGACCGGCACAACTGGAATTGGCATTGCGCAGGACCATGATCGAGATCATGACCGGGATGATGCTTTTCTGCCCAGCCCAGTTAGAGTCGTTTCGACTGTGCCCGCCAACGGAGATGTGAATCCCTACGGTGTAGCCTTTGTGCCTCGCGATTTCCCGACTGGGTCAGGACCGTTACTGCACGGGGACATTCTCGTCTCTAACTTCAACAACAGCCTGAATCTGCAGGGCACCGGAACGACCATCGTGCGGGTTCCGAAGAGCGGACCGGCAACGCTGTTCTTCCAGGGCAGCGCCGGAATAGGCCTCTCCACGGCGCTGGGAACGCTGCGATCTGGCTTCGTTGTAGTCGGCAATGCTCCGTCCGTCGACGGCACTTCCGCGACGGCGGGACCAGGGTCGTTGCTCGTCATCAACAACCAGGGCAAGCTCATCCAGACAATTACAAGTGCGTGGATTCAAAGTCCCTGGGATATGGCTCTAGTGGACCGTGGCGACCGCGCCATCGCATTTGTCACGAACGCACTGACCGGGACGGTGAGCCGGCTGGACTTCAGCGTGAGTTCCGGTGGCTTGAAGCTATTGAAGGCAACGACAATTGCCTCCGGATACGTGCATCGGGGCGATCCGGTGACGTTTTTCGTTGCGCCTACAGGGCTGGTCTACGACGCGAGGCGTGACGTGCTTTATGTCGCTTCGACAGGCGACAACGCGGTCTATAAGGTATGGGACGCGGCCGACCGTAAGAGCGATGGTGGCATAGGTTCGATCGTTTATGAAGACAATGTTCATTTGCATGGGGCACTGGGATTGGCAGAAGCTCCCAATGGACATTTGCTGGTTACGAACAACGACGGCATCAATCCCGACCCGAATCAACCGAGCGAAATCGTCGAGTTTACCAAGGAAGGTGAGTTTGTAAAGGAGATTTCGGTCGATCCGGCTCAGGGTGGATCGTTCGGCCTGGCAGTACGCACGACAGAGGATCAGGCGTTCTTTGCCGCAGTGGACGACAATACATCGACGCTGATCGTCTGGACTTTGAATCTGGATTAACTGCATCTCGGCGCAACGTTTCACTTGCGCCAAATGGCAAAGGTCCTCACCGGGAACGGTGTCCTGATCGCGGTGGGGACCTTCGCTTGTTGGTTTGTTGACTGAATCTGCTTACTGCTCGTCGTCCTTCTTTGCTTCTGCCGGAGCTTTTTCGGGCGTGGTTCTCGGTGCGGTGATGTTATCCAGATACGCCGGAGTACCTTCGATGCGCTCCAGAACTGGGTAGCGTTCGCCGTCGTGATAGTCGATGTCGAAACTGGAAACGAAGGTATCGGCCTGGACGATCAGGTGGATCGGGTCAGTATTACCCTTCGCAGCCTTGATCGCGTCTTTCAAAGCATCGTTGGAAAAGACATTCCCATCGACGGCGAGGATTTTGTAGCCGGGCGCGATTCGGGATTTGTCCGCCGGACCGTTTTCGCGAACGTCGCTGATCATGCCTTCTGAATTGACGCGAAGGCCGAGCGAGTACCAGCAGTCAAGTCCGGCGCGGCGCGGGCCACCCGCGGAGGCCATCGTCCGTTCGGATTTCGACGGCTTGTCGTGGTAGACGAGCCTGTAGCCGCCCTGCTCGATGCCGGCGACGTCGGCGCGCGTGTTGATCAGGTCGACGCGGTCATGGAGGAACTTGGCCCAATCGTAAGGGACCACCGCGTTCAAGTCCTTGATCAGCTCTTCGCGGTCGTAGGTCACGATATCCGGCCCGGTGTCGCCATTTAAGCCGAGAAAGATCTTCAGGAAATCGTCAAGAGACTTCTTATTGTCGGTAAGCTTGCGGATCAGCGTGTCGGCATCGAGCCAGAGCAGTTCGCCTTCCTGGTAGTAATCTTGCCCGCGCTTCCAGTTCGACCAGGCTGGATTGCCTCCGCGCAGGATGCTGGCGGCAACCGCAGTATCTTCCGTTGGGCGCCAGTCGCGGCCCACCTTGTAATCGAGTTGAGCGGCAGACAATGCGAGCATTTCCCGGTACTGCACCTGGGATTTGAGCCCCGAGCGGGCGGCGAGAACGTTGCCCAGATATTGAGTCATTCCTTCGTAGACCCACAACAACGCGCCTTGCTGAGGGGTGGCGAAGTCAGGCTGGTAAAGGCCGACGGGACGACGGTATTTTCCGTTCCAGCTATGGGTGAATTCATGCGAGAGCAGGTCGGACTCGGCCAACTGGTGATTGTCGTCGGCGAAGCCTTTTTCGCCGACTCCGTTGTCGGAGGACTGGCCGTGTTCCAGGCCTTCGCCGCCGGCAACATCGGAAAGCGTGAGCAGAAAGTGGTAGACGTGGTAGTGATGCGAGGCGTATTCGACGCTGGCTTCGCGGACCAGGTTGCTCACTTCCGCCAGGACACTAGGACGGAGATTTGAGTCTTCCGGCTGGTCGGAGACGACATCGATATAGTGCTTCGGGGTGATCTCGGGAGCGAGTGGAAACTCGTGGAAGTACTGACCGGAGATGACCGGCGAGTCCTCAAGCTGCTCGACGTTCGTGACCGCGTACTTGGTCGTCGCCCCGGCAGCGGGAACGGGATATGGGCCGGAGCCTTCCGGCGTCAGTGCAGTTCCGATTCCCCAGCCTGCGGGAACGATCAGCGAAGGCTGAATCGGAATATCGCGGACCGGAACATGCGCTGGATACAGAAGCAGCTTTTCCCATTCAAGGACCGCCATCTTCTGCGTGACGCGGGCGGTGACGATGCAATCCAGATGCGCGTGCAGCGTGGTCACTCCCTTGGGGATGGTCAGATGAAACTGATACAGATCCACATCATCACGACGCCACGGCAACGTCTGACCGTTGGCGGTAAAGACCACGCCGGTGATGTCATCGACCGGACCGGTAGGGCGATGATTGCCCGGAATCCATTCCGGGGTCGTCAACGTGAGCGCGCCCTCTGTGACCGGCAGATCCACCTCGGCGTGATACAGCTTGCGCGGAGCGTCGGTCAGGATGGCCGTGATCTGGATGGGGGTGCGCGGAGCCGTTTGCCCGGCAGCTTTCTCGGTCTTTTTCGGGGATTGCTTTTCGGCCTGAATCGGGGACGGGCTCGCAGCGAGGAATACAGCAAGGGCAACTATCGATAGGCCGGACAAGAGTCTGGGGCTAAGGCAGGGGCGACGCCGGGAAGACATATTTAGGTTAAATCTCCTTGAAAACGATGCTATCAGTCCCGGAATGCCGGGCAGAGCGAAACCCGAGCCGCAAGTCCGCGCCCCGCGTAGTCATGTTCCGTGCAAAATTCCGGGCCTTGGCCGCGCGCTTACGTTTTCTTTATATGTCTCGGCCTCTCCCGGTTTACCCTGAATTCACAATCATCAGCAGACCACTTCCTTTGCTGCGTTGTTGTTATTGAATTGAAGTACCTCGCAGACAAAAAGCGCATCAAGGCCGTTTCCTTGATGTTCTCGAAAATTGAACCCCAAGATTTGTCCTGTTTTGATTCCTTCATTTCAAAAGGAGATTTATGTCCAAATACAAACTCGAGTACATCTGGCTTGACGGCAAGAAGCCGGTTCCTGGCCTGCGCGGAAAGACTCTTCTCAAAGATTTTGCGACGCCGCCCACCCTTGCCGACCTGCCCCACTGGGGTTTTGACGGCAGCTCCACCATGCAGGCCGAGGGCAAAAGCTCCGATTGCGTGCTGAAACCGGTGGCTCTCTATCCCGATGCAAGCCGCAAGGACGCATATATCGTCCTGAGCGAAGTCATGCATCCCGATGGCACGCCGCACTCCACCAATTACCGCGCCACGATCGAAAATGATCCGGACCTGTGGATAGGCTTCGAGCAGGAGTACTTCCTCTTCAAGGACGGCCGTCCGCTCGGCTTCCCGGAAGGTGGCTATCCGAATATTCCGCAGGGTCCGTACTACTGCGGCGTCGGCTACAAGTACATGGGCAGCATCGCCCGCCAAATTGTCGAAGAGCACCTGGAACTCTGCCTCGCCGCGGGAATCAACCATGAAGGCATCAACGCGGAGGTCGCGAAGGGCCAGTGGGAGTTCCAGATCTTCGCCAAAGGCTCGGCCAAAGCCGCCGACGATCTCTGGACCGCTCGCTATCTGATGATGCGTCTCTGCGAGAAATACGAAGTCGATGTGGAATTGCATTGCAAACCGATCAAGGGCGACTGGAATGGGTCAGGCATGCACACCAACTTCTCGACGAAGTACCTGCGCGAGGTGGGCGGCAAAGAATACTTCGAATCGCTGATGAAGGCGTTTGGGGAAAATGTCTCCGAACACATCGCCGTCTATGGCCCAGATAACCATCTGCGGCTGACCGGTCATCACGAGACGCAGGCAATCGACAAGTTCAGCTACGGCCTCTCCGACCGCGGCGCTTCGATCCGGATGCCCGTCAACTTCATCCGGAATGGCTACAAAGGCTATCTGGAAGATCGCCGGCCGAACTCCGAAGGCGATCCCTACCAGATCGTCTCGCGGATTCTGCATACGATCAACAACGTTCCCAAGCCCTGATTCAAAGGGGGACAGAGCGGAAATCGAAAAAGCGAGAACGCGGCATACCTGTAACGGGTGTGCCGCTTGTTCGTGGTGTAACGGTCGCGGCTTCTCCCGCACCGGAACATTTTCCTGGGTTGCCGTTTCCTCCTTCCGGTGTACTCTATTGGGAACTGCAACACGATTCCCAACAAATTTTCATGATCGACATCTTTCTTTTAAGGATTCCGCCATCTCTCAGATGAGTGCCAACGTACCCGTCAGTGCCTCCGGCGCCGGCAAGCCTATCGAAGTAGAGAGGCTATTCCGCGATTACCTGCTGGACGGAGCCTATGACGAGATGCGCACGCCGGATGGGAGCATCCGACCGCAATACAAGGCGCTGGTCGAGACACTGGCTTGCCTGCCGCAGGAGGAACTGCTGCGGCGCAAACAATCCGCCGACCTGTCGTTCCTGACCCAGGGCATTACCTTCACCGTGTATGGCCGCGATGAGGGAACGGAACGAATCTTCCCCTACGACCTGGTGCCCCGGATGATCTCCGCCCAGGAGTGGGATCGGATCGAACGAGGACTGACCCAGCGCATCACCGCTCTCAATCACTTTCTGCGCGACGTTTACGGCGAAGGCAAGATCCTGAACGACCGCGTCGTTCCACGCGACATCGTTTATAGCTGCAAGCATTACCGGCGTCAGATGTGCGGATTGGAAGTGCCGCGCAATGTGTATATTGCCGTCGTCGGCACGGACCTGCTCCGGCTGCGGACCGGCGAGTTTGTCGTGCTGGAAGACAATCTTCGCGTCCCCTCCGGCGTCAGCTACATGCTGACCAATCGCAGGGTCATGAAGCGGACCTTTCCACAGCTATTCCACAGCTACGGTGTGCGGCCGATCGAGCACTATCCGCAACTGCTGCTGAATACCCTGCGGTCGCTCGCTCCCGAAGGCAGGCCGGAGCCGAATATCGTGCTGCTGACTCCGGGCGTGTACAACTCGGCCTACTTCGAGCACACCTATCTTGCCCGCCAAATGGGGATCGAACTCGTCGAGGGACGCGATCTGGTGACGCACGACAACATCGTCTACATGCGCACCACAGACGGTCTAAAGCGGGTGGACGTGATCTACCGCCGCGTCGATGATGACTTCAGCGATCCGCTGATCTTCCGCGCCGACTCGGGACTGGGCTGCGCCGGCCTCTTCAATGCCTATCGCGCCGGCAATGTCACGGTCACGAATGCCTTTGGCACCGGCCTCGCCGACGACAAAGCCATGTATGCGTATGTGCCGGATATCATCAAGTACTACCTCGGCGAAGACCCGATCCTGCCCAACGTGAAGACCTACCTGCTGACCGAGGAAAAGTCTCGTCAGCACGTGCTGGCGAACCTAGACAAACTCGTAGTGAAAGCAGTAGGCGAGAGCGGCGGCTACGGAATGCTGATCGGACCACAGTCGACGACCGCTCAGCGAGCGGATTTTGCCCGGGCGATCGAGGCGAATCCGAGAAACTACATTGCCCAGCCCACCTTGGATTTTTCGCGCGCGCCATGCCTTTTCGGCAGCCAAATTGAGCCCCGGCACGTCGACCTGCGGCCCTACATCCTCTTCGGCGACAAGGTAAACATCGTCCCCGGGGGCCTGACCCGCGTCGCTCTGGAAAAAGGTTCGCTGGTAGTGAACTCCTCACAGGGAGGCGGAAGCAAAGACACGTGGGTGCTGGAGTAACTTTCAGCCTCTAGCTCCTAGCCTCCAGCTTTCAGCTAGGAAGCGGTTTGATCGAACAGAGAGGAAGCTAGCGGCTAGGAGCTGGCAGCTAGCAGCTCATTTTCAGGAGTCCAAATGCTTTCACGCGTCGCCGACAGCCTCTACTGGATGAGCCGCTACCTGGAGCGCTCGGAAAACACTGTGCGCCAGCTCGACGTGACCATGAGTCTGCTGCTAGATTCCTCAGAGACCAGTGCGGACACTCGCTGGCAGCGCCTGCTGACCTCGCTAGGCAACCCGCCAGGAGTGGAGTGGACCGGCGATGCGGACGGGATGACCCGCGCCCTGATCTTCGACCCGACCAATGCCGCTTCCGTTACCACCTGCATCAATGCAGCCCGCGAAAATGCGCGCCAAGTGCGAGAGGAGATCAGCACCGAACAATGGCAGCGACTAAACCGGCTCTACCACCAGATGCATTCCCCCCATGCGCAGGCGCAATTCCGGGCCAATATGAACGACTTCCTCGCATCGATCATCGATGGCATTCACCTCTTCAAAGGCGTGAGCGATACAACGATGATTCACGGCGAGGGCTGGCAGTTCATTCGCCTTGGGCGCTATCTGGAGCGGGCCTATGCCACGGCCACGCTGCTGGAGGTGTATCAGGAGAGCCTGCTGAATCTGGCCGAACAAGAGCATTCCGGTTATCAATACCTGGAGCAAGTGGGCTTGCTGCGCTGCTGCACCTCGTTTGAAGCCTACTGCCAGGTCTATACAGCGGATCTTTCTCCGGATCGCATTCTCGAATTCCTGCTGCTCAATCGGGACTTCCCGCACGCACTGCGCTATTCGATTGACGGGGTCCGGCAATCGCTCGACGCCATCCAGCGCGCGGGAGGACGGCGTCCACCGGATGAGTTGCTCGCGACCGCGGGCAAGCTGCACTCCATGCTTCGCTACACAACGATCAATGAGATCCTTGAAGGCAATCCGGGCGCGTTTCTGCACTCCATCCGTGAGCAATGCAAGCAGATTCATGAGTTGATCTATCGGTATTACGTGCAATATTCCATCCAGTCAGCGCTGGCAGTTTAGGAGTTTCCCAGCCACGCGCTGTAACTCGCCGTAACTCTTTGACACTTTTCCAAAGGCCTATCCGCATCGGGAGCGAGCATGAATTTCTATTCGATCCGTCATCTTACCCGCTTTCGCTACAAGGACCCGGTAAGCGAAAGCATCATGGAAACCCGGATGCATCCGCGCTCGGATCACAATCAGCATTGCCTGTCTTTTTCTCTTTCTGTAAGCCCTCGGTGCCGTGTCTTCAGCTATCGCGATCAATACGGAAACAATGTGCAGCACTTCGATATTCCCGGCGAGCACGACCAGTTGGTGATCGTGGCCGAGTCCCTGGTGGAACAGCAGGCCCAGGTGGATGTACCCGCTTTTTTATCCCCTGATGCATGGGATGCTCTGGACGCTATGGTGGCCGACGGCGACTACGGCGAGATGCTCCTGCCCAGCACATTTGCACAGCCAACTCCCGCACTGCTGGAAATGGCCAGAAAGCTGAACGTGGTTCGCCGGGACGATCCACTCATGGTCGTGCACGAGTTGAACCGTAGCATTTATGAGTATTTTGAGTACGTGCCGCGTTCGACGCGCGTGGACTCGCCAATTGACGAGGCAATCGCAAGCCATCAGGGCGTCTGTCAGGATTTCGCGCACACCATGATTGCGCTGCTACGCCATATCGGCATACCTGCGCGTTATGTGAGCGGATATCTGTATCGCAGCAGGGAAGATCATGACCGCTCCACGCCGGATGTCTCGCACGCCTGGGTCGAGGTACTGCTGCCACATCTGAACTGGGTCGGCCTCGACCCCACCAACGACCTGATCGCATACAACCGGCACATTCGCACGGCCGTTGGGCGCGATTATGCCGATGTGCCTCCGACGCATGGGATATTTCGTGGAAAAACCGACAGCGAATTGTATGTCGCAGTGCATGTAGAAGCTAGCATGGATCCGCCGCCGCTCGACCGGAAGCTCCCGATCCCGGACGACTGGTCCGTTCTCGTGGAGCGCGCTCAGCAGCCCCCGGAGCGGGCGATCCCGATGCTTGACGCCCAGCAGATGCAACAGCAACAGCAGTAGACCGCCATGGAATTAGCGATTGTGCTTATGTGCACCATGGTTCCTTTATCAGGATTCACAACGAAACGGAGGGAATAATTCCTGTTGAATCTTAAAGAATTATCGTGCAAGATATAGGCACTTATAAGAGTGGGAAGGTCCGACAACCACCTCTATCTGGACCCAGCCGGCAAGACCATCCCGGGGAATTGTAATAATCCCCAATAAAACTCACCCTTTTGCACCTGAACGATTTCGGAGGAATAGACGTGAAACGATCCCATCTGGGAGCGATGCTCTTGTGCATCGTCCTTTCCTGTAGCCTCGCTTTCGGCCAATCCGCAACCACTTCGCTTCGCGGTACGATCAAGGATCCCAGCGGCGCCCTCGTTCCGAACGCAATGGTTTCTATTACAGATCAGAGCGTAGATAAGACGCTAACCGCAACCACCAACAATGAAGGCACCTACCAGTTTCCGCAGATCCCGCCAGCACGATATCTGATTACGGTTACGGCCCAGGGGCTGGGAAGCGAGTCCAAAACCGCCGAATTGCTTGTGAACCAGCCGGCGACCATCGACTTCAAGCTCTCCATTCAGACGAATTCGGTCACGGTGGATGTAACCGCCAGTGCACAGACGCTGAACACCACCGACGCCTCCATGGGCAACTCGGTGGACAATCAGATGATTCAATCCCTGCCCATGGATGGCCGCGATCCGGTCTCGCTGCTCGCCCTCCAACCCGGCGTGCTATATCTCGGCGAAGGCGGCGGCAACAGTGCCACCGGAAACCAGGAGAACACCGACAGCCGACAGGGAGCCGTTTCCGGCAGCCGTTCCGATCAGGGAAACATTACCCTCGACGGGCTGGATGACAACGATCAGGTTAACGGATACGCTTTTACCGGCGTTCTGCGCTCGACGCTTGACTCGACAGAAGAGTTCCGCGTGACCACGTCCAATGGAACGGCGGACGCCGGACGCTCCTCCGGAGCCCAGATCTCACTGATCACCAAGAAGGGCACCAATAAATATCACGGATCGGCGTACGAGTATTACCGTCCGACCAACACCGTCAGCAACAACTGGTTTCTGAAGAACTCACAACTCTCGGCTGGTCAGCCCAATATTCCGGCGAAGTATCTCAGGAACGTATTTGGAGCAAGCGCTGGTGGCCCTATCAAGAAGGACAAGATTTTCTTCTTCGCGAACTTCGAAGGGCTGCGCCAAGCTATTGACGACATCGCCACGCAAACTGTCCCTACGGCCGCCTTTCAGGCCGGGACGATTCAATATCAGGACGGCAACGGCAACACCGACACTATTACAACTCCAGAGCTTCAAGCCCTGGACGCCCCATGCGCTTCCAACACGTTCAATGGCGCGCCGGTATGCCCCTGGGGTCCGGGTCCCGATCCCAATGTACTGTCGTATTACGCAAAAGTACCCGTTGCAACCGGATCGGCATCGGGCGACGGACTCAACAACGGTTCGCTATTCTTCCCGGTCAAGGTGCCGACGACGCAGAACACGAGCATCATCAAGTTAGATGCCAATCTGACCAACAAACAGCAGGTTTTTGCACGTGGCAACTACCAGAAAGATACCTACGCCGGAGACGCCAATCTGCCGGGCCAGCCTCCTTCCTATCTGAAGGAATTCAACACCAAGGGTCTTGCCTTTGGGCATACCTGGACGCCGACCAGCAACATCGTCAATGATGTCCGTTACGGCTATGTGCGCCAGGGGTACGGTCAGTCGGGACTGGTAACAGGCGACTACATCAGTTTCCGATTCATCGTGCAGCCAACTGCACAGACATTCATGACCGTGAATGATGTGCCGGTCCACAACATCACGGACACCTTTACCCTGACCAAGGGCAACCACACCATCACTCTCGGCGCCAACTGGCGCCTGGTGCAAAGCATCAACAATTCAGATGCTCTTTCGTTCAACAACGCCAGCACCAATCCGTATTGGCTTGGTGGCTCTCCCGCCGACCCCTCCTCGCTTGGCACCGGTCTTCCCGCCGTGAGTTCAAGTTTTGAGAACTCGTATGTGATTGCCTATGCGACGCTCGTGGGAACCGTCCCGCAGCTCACCAATGCGTACAACTACAAGGTATCTTCGCCAACCGCAGCTACGTTAATGGTCGACGGAGCGCCCATCAGCCGTCATTTCAAGGCCAACGAGTATGAGTGGTATGTACAGGACAGTTGGCGCGTCCGGTCTAATCTCAACTTAATCTTTGGCTTGCGTCATACAATTCTCCAAACTCCCTACGAAACCAACGGTCAGCAGGTCGCCCCTACGATCAACACCGATGCCTGGTTCAAACAACGCGGCGACGCCGCAGCGCAGGGAGTCGTTTACGAGCCAGCTCTGCAATTCTCTCCTGCCGGCAAGGCCAATAACGCGCCTGGATACTGGCCAAAGGCAAAGAATAACTTCGCGCCCCGGCTCGCTGCAGTCTGGTCGCCCAATACCAAAACCTCGCTTCGCGTCGGAGCGGGTATTTACTTTGACCATTACGGCGAGGCTCTGACCAGTAACTTCAGCCAGAATGGCTCTTTTGGCCTGAGCACCGATCTCCAGAACCAGGGGGATGTTCTCGGCTTTGAGACTTCACCGCGCTTTACCAGCGCGAGCGCACTGCCCGCCATCAGTCTGCCGGCCCCGGTCCAATCGGCGACATTTCCATATACGCCGCCGACCCGTTCGTTTCTGGACACCGTTGGCGTGGATAACCGTTTGAAAACTCCTTACTCCGAGGCATTCAACCTCTCATTTCAGCGAGAGTTGCCCGGAGGTTTCATCTTTGAAGAGGCCTATGTTGGGCGACTTGGACGGCATCTTCTGCAGCAGATCGACTTGGCCGAACCGGTGAACTTCAACGACCCGCAAGGTGGCGGAACGTACTTTGCTGCCGCCGCCCAGCTCTCGAAGCTCGTGGACCAACACCAGGGAGCCTATGGCACTGGAAGCTCCGGAAATGGCATGACGCCGGTCTCGGTACCGACAATTCAGTATTTCGAGGACGTTTTCCCGCAGATGAAGAACCTCGATTTCATGGGTGAATCGGCGACCGAGGCGACTTATAACCATGAATGGGCGCCCAATCGCTACGTGGCAGGGGAAACGACCGCGCTCGCAGACATCGATTTTTATTGCAACTACGGGGGTTACTGCCAAAACGGCGGGAGCAAGTTCTGGCAGGGCCAGTTTTCCTCTCTCTACGCATGGGACACTATCGGCACCAGCTCCTACAACGCCCTGCAGGCGACCTTACGGCACCCCACCAGCCACGGCGTAAGCGTCGATGTCAGCTATACCCTGTCCAAGTCGATCGACATGAACTCCGGAACGGAACGCGCCTCAGAATTCGCCCAAATTGACACCCTGAGCGGCTCGGCGATCCAAAATACCTGGAGTCCGAAATTGAACAAGGGTGTCTCGGACTTTGATACGCGCCATCTCGTGACTGGTGATCTGGTTTATGACCTGCCAGTCGGCCGAGGCAAGAGATTCCTCGGCAGCAGCACAGCCTTGATTGACAGCGTTCTTGGAGGATGGACGATAGGCGGAATTACGCGCTGGACGAGCGGACTACCGTTCTCCCTCTTTGAGCCTGGCTGGACTACCGACTGGAATCTGGAGGGCTACGGCGAACAGACCGGATACGTCAAGACCCGTAAGCACTCCATCAACGGACAGGAGCAGGTCTTTGACAATCCCTCGGCAATTAACGCCGGAGTTGAAACTTCGCTTGGTCCCGTTCGCCTGCCCTATCCCGGTGAACCAGGTTCCCGCAATAACTTTCGTGGCGACGGCTACTTTGACATCGACAACACCCTGAGCAAGGTCTGGAAGATGGGAGACATAGGCAGGTTGAAGTTCGACGGCGAAGTGTACAACGTGACCAACACCAACCGCTTTGACACAAGCAGCCTTACCGAGGGCCTCACCGGCGGCACGCTTGGCGCTTACGGTACGACTCTTCCGGCACAGAGCAACTTCCGCCGCATGCAGTTCGGGCTCCGATACGACTTCTGAGAGGACTTGATTCATTCGGATCAAAGCCGGACGCCGGGGGAGTTCCACTCCTCCGGCGTTCTTCATTTTGTGCCTGTAGAGTTAAGAATGCCCCTGCTTTGCGGGATTCGAACGAGCGTATCGGCTCAAACTCCCACACCCGTCCCCGAGCTTGGTGGGCATGGCGAGTAAGCTAGTTGAGGAAGAGCGGCTTTGCGAAAAGGTTTGGGAAGCAATTCGGTTCCGGCCGCATCCAAGAAGAGAATCCTATGAATCCTGTCGAACAATCCCGGGAAGAAGCACAGAAGAAGGTGGTTGCGAGGCCCGAGCCGGTTTCGCGGCAGGAGCGGGACCGACAGGACCAAACCAAACAGGACCAGGCCCGGTACGACTCCTTCAAACGCACCCTCCTCAGTGCGCGGCGCACCATCGCCTTCAGCGAAACCATGAGCCTGGCAATCGATAGCTTTCGCGCCAGCAAAGGACGTTTTGCGCTGACTGCACTGGGAATGGTGATCGGTTCCGCTTCCGTGATTCTGGTGGTCACCATCGGGTTGACGGGACGCGACTACGCGCTGGGGCTGATCGAGAAGATTGGCACCAACATGGTTGAGTTGGAGTACGCAGGCGGCGGGGCAACCGGCACGGAAAGCGCGATGTACAACGACTATCTGACTCGCGACGATGAACGAGCCGTCGATTCGCAGGTGCCCAGCGTTCTCTTCTCCTCGCCCGTGCTCGAAATGCACGACAGGATCAGCTTTGGCGGAGGAGTTGTCAAAGACACGCTCGTCCTCGGCGTCGTTCCGCAGTATCAACAGGTGCGGAATTTGATTGTGACGGACGGCCGATTCATGGACGATCAAGACGAAAACGCGCATATCAAGTGTGCCGTCGTGACGATCCCATTTGCGATTGAGAGATATGGCAGCGCAGACGCGGCGGTTGGCCAGAGCTTTGAGATCAGCGGGATCCCGTTCACGATCATCGGAACTTTCAGAGAGAGTGTGGACGATTTCGGGCAGTCCGAACTCACCGACAACACCATTCTGATCCCGTATTCGGTCGCGCGATACTTCACCGGCACAGACAATGTGAAGCAGATTTACTTTTCCCTGCACAGCATGGACGACGTGCCGGACGCGGCAATCGCCATACGTAACATCGTCAAGGCGCGGCACAAACCCAACTCGGTATACAAAACGACCGATTTGAAGGAATTGTTGACCACAGCCGCTGAAATATCCGAAGGGTTGACCGCGGTGCTGATTGCCGTAGCTATGGTTACACTGGCTGTCGGCGGCGTAGGCATCATGAACATCATGCTGGCCAACGTACGCGCGCGTATTCGCGAAATCGGAATTCGCAAGGCTCTCGGAGCCACCTCGCGCGAGATTCGACTGCAATTCCTGACCGAAGCCGTGATGATTTCGCTGGCAGGAGGCGCTGTTGGCACGATACTCGGCCTTGCCCTTCCGCTTTCCGTGCGGCTGTTTACCAGTTACGCGATTCCGATTTCGCCGTGGTCGATCGTCGTCGCGCTCGGCGTTTCGCTGCTGGTTGGTGTAATCTTCGGCACCGTCCCCGCGACACGCGCAGCACAGATGGATCCGGTGGAGTCGCTCAAATATGAGTAAACTAGCGGACGACCTGCAGAGTTCGCCGGAATCAGAACGGAAAACAGAGCCGAAGAGCCCAAATCTGATCCCGCTTTATGCACTTTTGGCGCTGGGTCTGCTGGCGGCGATGGGCTTTGCCGCGATGGTCATCTGGCCGTTTTACGCGCGACAGTAGTTGTCTCGGTCCGAATCAGGCATTTCACGACAGACAGCGCGTTCAGGAATCAACACTGGGATTCCGTCAATGAGCGGATAACCCCGCTTGCAATCGACACAATGAATCCGTGAATCCCGCAAATCGAGCCGCAACGCGCCAAAACAAACCGGGCACACCAATTGCTCCAGAGTTAGGCTGTCGAAACCGTGGCCGTTGAACTCGCGAGATTGTTCGTGTGAGCGGTGCGGGACGGGCATGAGGCGATACTACTGGATGATCGAATCGTCCGGCTTCGCGTTGGAACTGGGAGGATGTTGCGGCCGGTTGGATAGTTCGTGTTCAATCCGGGTGTTGATACCCGCCTTGGCGAATTCCATGGCGACGCGGATGCCGTTAAAGATCGCGATTTCGTTCGAGGAGCCGTGGCCGATGATGCAGACGCCGCGCACACCAAGCAGCGGAGCGCCGCCATACTCGTTGTAGTCCAGGCGGCGGCGGAAGTCGTTGAATGCCTTGCGGGAGAGCATGGCTCCAACCTGCGCCGTTACCGTGCGCGTCAGAGATTCACGCAGCAGGTCGCGGAAGAGGCGGCCGATTCCCTCGCCAGTCTTCAGCGCAACATTCCCGACAAAGCCGTCGCAGACGATCACGTCCGCGCTACCGTTGAAAATATCCCGCCCCTCGACGTTCCCAATGAAATGAATGGGCAGAGCTTTGAGTAACGGAAAAGCCTCGCGAGTCAGATCGTTGCCCTTGGTTTCTTCTTCGCCAATCGACAACAGGCCGACCCGCGGCCGGGCAATCTTGAGCACAAAGCGGGCAAACATCTCGCCCATCACCGCGAACTGCTCCAGATTGTATGCCTTGCAGTCCACATTGGCACCAACGTCGAGCAGCACACAGGGCGAACCGGTCACGGTAGGCATACGCGCAGTCAGAGCCGGACGGTCCACGCCCGGCAGCGCGCCGAGCACCATCTTGGCCGTTGCCATCGCCGCGCCGGTGTTTCCGGCGGTAACGAAGCCTGCGACCTTCTTTTCCTTCACCAGCTTAAGGCCGACGCGCATGGAGCTGTCCTTTTTGGAGCGGACAGCGTGCGCAGCTTTCTCCTCCATGCCGATGCGTTCCGAGGCATGGTGGATGACGATGGGAAGATCTTCGTCCTCGAGATACTCGTCGAGCAGATCCCGCAGCTCCGGCTCAGGCCCGACCATGTGCACACGCACGGGGAGAGCCCTGCAGGCCTCAATAGCTCCACGAATCTCCGGCTCAGGAGCCTTGTCCGAACCAAAAGCGTCCAGCGCGATGTCGATCAGCGTTGGAACCGGAAGCTTGGGCGCTGGAAGCATAGGAGAGTTAAAGATTAGCTGACGGCTTCCTTGGTTTCGATAACCGCGCGGCCCTTGTACTCGCCGCATTTGGGGCAAGCGCGGTGAGGCAGCTTCTTTTCCTGGCAGTTGGGGCAGATCGAAAGCGAGCCCGCGGTCAGGAAGTCGTGCGAGCGGCGAAGTGCAGTGCGGCGCTTCGAGTGACGCCGTTTCGGATTAGGCATGGTACTGTTCCTCTCTTGTTCCGGCCCGGGTGGTTTTTCCCTACGCTCATCGCGCAAGCAACACTGGCGCGGGCATTTAGGGTTGATCCCGCCGGGCGTCGAAAGAACCGTTTCAAGGTCTTTCCGGAATTTCGTGTATCCCGTCTTTAGTTCTTCATCCGGCTTAAGCCGGCCAGCGCTTCCCAGCGTGGGTCGCTTGGACCCGAATCACAGGAGCAGGCTGTCTCGTTGCGGTTTTGGCCACAGCGCGGACAAAGTCCCTTACAATCTGGCTGGCAAAGCGTCCGGGCCGGCAGGGACAGGAGCACCTGTTCCCGGAGCACGTCTTCAAGCGCAAGGCCACCGTTTTCATAATACCCGATTTCCGTCTCCGGCGTGGAAATTGCGTGTTCAGAACCGATTGCATCCACTCCGGGCGGACGAAACAGCAGATCAAAGTCACCCGTGAGGTGGTGCTGGACCGGTTCGACGCAACGGGCGCACGGCACCTGGAAGTCACCCTGGAAGCTGCCCTTCAGGCGAATATCGGAGACGATCTCCTTGGGTCCGCGATGTTCATGAAGCACCTCGGCGCGCCCTTCCGCTGCCAGATTGCCGACCTGCTCGGCTTCTCCGCCGAAGTCAATGGCGGCTGCCGGCAGCGCCACGGAGAACTGGATCGGCTCGCGTTCGAGGTCGCTGAGTAGAAATTGCATATTTCGAGCCTAAGACGCGGGAATCTCCGCGTCAATACGCAATCGGCTACGCAGGCGAGCCGATCCTCTCTGCCTCAAGTCCCCCACCTAACTGCCGATGACGGTGATGTCCGGAGATTCCCGGCCACGGATTGCGCGCGGAACCGCAAGATCCGAAGGTGTCCGGCCCTAATCCACAGAAAACGGAGCACTTCCAATGTCAATTTTTCGCAACCTCCCAATCGCACGCAAGTTTGTGTTCGCCTTCGGAATCGTCTGCCTGCTCTGTGCCTTGCAGGGAGCGCTCGCCATCTATGGATTCGTCAAAATCAACTCGACTCTGAGCGACATGGCGGAGAACGCGATGCCGGCAAGGCAGGCGTTGGGCGAAATCCGCATGGCGATCACCCAGACCCGGCGAGCAGATCTGGCTCTGCTGCTTTGCGCCACCGACGAATGCACCACGACATACAAAGCCAAGCGCGAAAAGGCGGCGGAGAGTTTTGCCGCCGGCGTACGTACATACACCCCGCTGATCAGCCATCCCGGCGAGCAGGCCCTCTCTGAAAGCTTCCAGCAAAACTTTGCCGAGTATCAAAGGCTGAGCGCGCAGGGGCGCGAAGCCGCCGCAGAAGGCAAGGTAGATGTCGCCATGAAGATCTTCATGGACCCATCGGCGACCAAAGCCGTCGACCTGGCCCAGCAAGCCGCCGACAGCGCCAACGATCTGGCCTTCAACGTCGGTGTTCAGGAAGGGAATCAAGCCATCAGCCGGAGCCGCCAATCTCTGATGCTGATCGTCAGCCTGGTGATAGTCACTGTCGTCCTCTGCGCTTTGACCGGGGTCATGCTCACCCACCTCATTGCACCTTCTTTGCGCGCGGCAACCACGGCTCTGGAGCAGGTGGCAGCCAAAGACTTAACAGTGAGCGTAGAAGCGATTGGAACCGATGAAATCGGCCGCATGTGCACTGCGCTGAATACCTGCGTTGCCGCGATGCGTCTGGTGTTGGGAACTGTTGCCCAGGGAGCCGAAAACCTAACGGCCTCCGCAACAGAGATGAGCGTGCGATCGGTGCAGGCCAACGCCAATGCGCAGGCTCAATCGGGCAAGACCAACCAGATCGCCGCCGCCGCGCAGGAGATGACCGCGACCATCGGAGAGATCAGCCGGAATGCCGAGACGGCCTCGAACATCAGCCGGAAATCTGCTGAAACCGCAAGCGAAGGCGGCGCCGTGATGCAAACGGCCGCGCTGACCATGGAGCGAATCTCTTCGGCGACGAGCTCCGTGGCGGGCAAAATGACCGGTCTGGCCGCGCGCTCCGAGGAGATCGGGAAGGTCGTCACCGTGATTCAGGACATCAGCGAGCAGACCAACCTGCTGGCTCTGAATGCAGCAATCGAAGCCGCCCGCGCGGGTGACCATGGACGCGGATTCGCGGTAGTTGCCGGCGAGGTTCGCCGCCTTGCCGAACGCACCAGAAGCGCTACCGAGGAGATTGCCGGCACCATTCGCGGCATTCAGGACGAGACGCGCGCCACGCTCGACCTGATGGAAGAAAGCCACCGCGCCGTCGACAGCGGAATAGGCGAAACCAGCCGAGCGCGGCAGAGCCTGGCAGCGACCATCGAATCGGCGCGCGAAGTGGAGCACATGATTCGCCTGATTGCGACAGCCGCCACGGAGCAAACCTCCGCGGCCGGCGAAATCTCCGAATCCGCCGCGCATATCTCGCAACTGGCAATGGAAAATTCGCGGACCGCGGAGGAGACCGCGGATGGCTGCAAGCAACTTTCGGGGCTTGCGAACGATCTGGACGGCGTCATCCGGCAGTTCCATCTCCAGGAGGAAACGCAGCCCGGCGGAAACCTTCGCGGCAAGGCGTCAGAGCCGGTTTCCCGGTCCTGGCGGACTGCGTAATTGAACCCTTACGAACCGGATTCAAGCGGTATTTGGAACCGAAGACTGGGAGCGGAAAAAGTCGCTCCCAGTCTTGCATTTCGCGAAAATCCTCACCTCCGTTACATCGCCCGAGGCAGCGCACTGTGTTAGCCTCCGGTTGTGGAGAGTCTCTTGAATACCTGTCTCTTCCTTCCCTGGGGGATCAACGCATGAGCGCCGTCAAGTATGACCTGATTGTTGTCGGCTCCGGACCATCCGGGCAGCGCGCCGCAGTCGCTGCCTCCAAGCTGAAGAAGAAAGTTGCGATCGTCGAATCTCGTTCGGTCGTCGGCGGCGTTTGCATTAACACCGGCACAATTCCATCCAAGACCATGCGCGAAGCCGTGCTGCATCTTTCCGGCTACAACTACCGCACTGTCTACGGGATGAACTACCGCGTCAAAGAAAAAATCACCATGGCCGATCTAGCCTTCCGCGTACAAGGCGTGGTCAAAACCGAAGTCGATGTCACCGAAGCCCAGCTTTCCCGCAACGGAATCGATGTCATCCACGGAGTGGCGCACTTCGTCACTCCCGAGACGCTGCGCGTGGAGGGTCCGGAGACAAGTACAACTCTCGAAGCGGCCCGGGTGATCATCGCCGTTGGCACCAGACCAGCCACTTCGGATCAGGTGCCGATCAACGGCCGCACAATCATCAACAGCGATCAGATTCTGGACATGCCCAAGCTGCCGCGCACCTTGATCGTCGTTGGCGGCGGCGTCATTGGCGTGGAATACGCCTGTATGTTCGCGGTTCTGGGCGTTCGCGTCACGGTAATCGAAAAGCGCAATAAGCTGCTTGAATTCGCGGACCAGGAGATCGTGGAGACCCTCAGCTACCATCTGCGCGACAGCCGTGTCACGATGCGTCTGGGCGAGGAACTGGCCAGCGTCGAAGAGCTGGAAGACGGAACCGTTGTTGCCAACATGCAGAGCAACAAACGTATCTCCGGCGACGCTCTGCTCTACGCGGTCGGCCGCCAGGGCAACGTCGAAGACCTCCAGTTGGAAAACGCTGGTCTGAAAGCAGACTCTCGAGGTCGCATCTCGGTAGACGAGAATTTTCAGACTTCGACGCCTTCCATCTACGCGGTTGGCGACGTCATCGGCTTTCCATCGCTCGCCTCCGTGTCCATGGAACAAGGCAGAATCGCCGTCGCGCGTGCCTTTAACGACATGATCACCGTCTCTAACCCCGGCTTCTATCCCTACGGCATCTACACCATTCCCGAGATCAGCTTCATCGGCAAGACGGAAGAGCAGCTTACCGACGAGGATGTGCCATACGAAGTAGGAATGGCCTATTACCGGGAAGTTGCCCGCGGGCAAATTCGCGGCGACACCACTGGCCGCTTGAAATTGATCTTCCATCGCGATACGCGCAAGGTGCTGGGTGTCCATATCATCGGGGAAAACGCCAGCGAATTGATCCACATCGGCCAGGCCGTCATGACCCTGGGCGGCACAGTCGATTACTTCATCGAAACAGTCTTCAATTACCCGACGCTTGCCGAGTGTTACAAGATTGCGGCATTCAATGGCGTGGGACGGCTTCATCGCTATCAGTGACAAGCAAAAGGAACGGTCGAGAAAACTTATAAAGGCAGGCGTTCAGGCTGGCAATGCGCTCCACTCCAGCCGCCGCTTGCCGCAGAACCCGGCTAAAGCGGTACTATCGTCTGCATTGAAATTGGAGACTCAGATGACCACCTCAATTGGCGTAGTAATGACCGAGCACATTGTGGCCGGCCGCCTTACCGGTCCACTCGGGCACCAAAAACTGGAGGGAGGACGGCTGCGCTTTCCCGTCGATCCCTCGGAATCGGAAGCGTTGATCGGATTGCCGGCTGGCGAAGTGTATGAACTGCTGGCCAGCCAGATTGCACCCCTGATCGCCGAGAGCAGCGAACCGGTTGCCGCGATTGGCGTCGCCGTACCGGGCATCGTACGCAACGGCGTCGTGGAAGACTCGCCGAACCTTCAGCAGATCAAAGGCATTCGCCTGGCCGACGCGCTGGGAGAAGTGCTTTCATCGCAGGGCATCAAGACGCCTGTCTATGTGCTCAACGACGCGGACGCCGTTGCTGCCGGCCTTGCGGCCTCGGGCGGCCATCTCGACCGTCTGATTCGGGTGTGGACGCTGGGCAACGGCATCGGCTACGGACGCTGGCCCCAGGTGGACGGCGTGTGGGAGGGTGGTCATACGACGGTCACGCTGGACCCCAAGGAGCGATACTGCGGTTGCGGCGGACTGGGCCATCTGGAAGGAATTATGGGCAATCGCGCTATGCGGCTGCGCTTCCTCGATCTGGAGCCGGAGGAGGTTTTCGACAACGCCAAGCAGGGTGACTCACGCTGCCGCGATTTCGTCGATCTCTGGCATCGCGCCCTTGCAGCCGGCACTGCAACGGCGATACATCTGGGCGGTCCTGGAAAGTTTTATATTACCGGGCTGAATGTGGGCTTCCTCGATCTGCCGGTTCTGCGCGGATACCTCGAAGCCATGGTCAAAATGAGCCCGCTGCAAAGCTATTCCCTGGAAGTTCTCAAGGAAGATGACGACACGGCCATCCTCGGCGCAGGAGTGGCCGCGCTGCGTTCGCAGAGCTGGTAAGGGAAGTCGGCGAGAGCCACATAAAAGACTACGAGGCCGATGGAACGAATCGTTCCATCGGCCTCGTAGTTTGTAGATCGCTCTAGTACTTGCGCTGGTAGGTGCGGGTCATGCGGTCATGCCAGCCCAGATGGTCCTTGTCAAAGATCGCCCAGAGCAGACCCAGCCCGGCAGGCAAAGCGGACAGAAGCAGCGCCGGAATCCTTTGGCGCATTTGGTCAACGGTAGGATTGTCGTCGTCGAAGGTGCAAAGTGCGATGCGCGCGTAACGCATGCCCAACGTGCCCTCTTCGGCGTAGCTCAGGAACAGGAATTGGTACAGCAATCCAAAGAGCAGCAATCCACAGCCGCTCGCGATCAACGCGAGGCGTCCGGTGGGCGGATGCGATGTGGAAGCGATCACCACAACAGCCGCTGCTGCCAAAGCCAGCGTCACAAGCGCCCCGTCGACAACCGCTGCCAACAGGCGATCGCTGAGCGTCGCCACCAGCAGTTCGGCAGGAGCGTTCTCGGGAGCAGATGCCGAAACCTGCGCCTGCGAACTTCGCTTCGGGGGCGCGTTCCTCACTGAGTTGACAAACGGTTCCGGCACAGGCGACACGGGCAGCTCTTCGACGGCAGTTGCCGACAGTTGCCTTGCCTCGACGTTGCCGCCATGCATCTCTGCGGGATAGCGATGCTCAACGTAAACCTGCTGGTCCTCACCGCCAGTGGAGTGCTGCTGCCCGGTATGCTGCTCCGGATGATCCAGCTCGATTGAAGCCCATTCCGGTGGCGCGACAGCGTGAGCCGAGTCGGCTGGCGAAGCCAGAAGGTCTGGATCGACCTCAAAGATGCTGAGCTGCGAGTTCTCGTGCGATGCGTTATAAAACGGCCCCTCGGCCAACCGGGGGCGCACTTTACGCGTGGCGACCAGTTCCCGGGGAAATTCGATCAGGTTCGCGGGAAGATGCTGCACCGGTTCGACGGTGGCGCTGCGCAGAGGATCTCGCGAATCATACGAGTCGTCAAAATCCAATGACTCTTCTGAAAAGAGTTCTAGCTCTTCCACGTTCTGCGCATGACCTTGCCTTACGTGTCTTTTGGCCCCTTGCCCGTACTCAATCTCATGCCCAGAATGGAGGCGCATCTCCGACCAGACATCCTGGCCCTGCTGCGGTGCTGAAGAGGCCATCGGCGATGTCTCTTCCCACCTCGGCTGAGCTCCCGCCCAAGGAGTGAGGGAGTTTTCGTTGTTTTCCTTATTCTCTCGGGCGCGCTCCGTGGCAGACACAGGTGGTTCGTCCTGCCATCGCGGCGCAGCGACCGTCTCTGGCAGAGCAGCGGGAATGGAGGCATTCGATTCCCGCCGAGTCTCATGCTGATGCGGCTCCCAGAAGCCGGAGGCGATTGGACCGGATTCAAGACCAGCCAGCACGGCCTGAGCTGCGGCCTGGGCATTGCGCGCGGCTTCAGCGGCAGCGCCTGCCGCGCGGACCACGGCTCTCGCCTCGCCAGCCAGCAGTTCGCTATAGCTTGGAGCCTTGGCATAGCGAGCGGCGACACGGGCCGCAGCTTCAGCGGCGCGGGCGCTGGTCGCACGCGGACTTTCTGCCGCGTGGCCATCTGCGGAATCCTGTGGCCCTCCGCGACGATTCCGATGTGCCGCCAGACGCTGGTTGACCTCCTGCTTCCAGGTAGGCGTGGCGGCGGATTCATTCGATGGTGGATCGAATGCGTCAAATGGCTGTGCGGGTAAGCTGGCCGATTTGCTCAAAAGCTGGTTCCCTTCTGTCGCAGCGCGATGACTGCGGTTGCTGGCCGGAGGCCGCTTCGATCAATCTGGGCGTCCGGACATCCCTGGCACCGAAGAGAAGAAGTCGCAGAGAAAGAAGATTGCGCCAAATAGCACCTTTCGCACGGGGATGCAGCCCGCGCGGAGAGAGATCGGCTTTTCTTTGCAGCCAGAGCTGCGAGAATCCCGTCTTACCTGAGTGCACTACACAGCTTTGTTATGCTGGGCATTGATCCGGTGATGTATTCTCGCTACTTTTGGTTTATCACGCTGTTTCTGCTCTGTCATGAGCAGATGCATGCGCAGCTGTTAACTAATGCGTTACCCGGAACCGGCGCTGGCAATGCAGCGGTTCAGGAGCAGGTGCAGCAGCCTGCAATTCCGGCCGCTGCCGCATCCGCTTCCCCCGATGTTCCGGACGACCCCAGCCAGCAGATATTGCCGATTGCCAGGCCAGAGCCTCTGCCCACAACGGGCGTTCCCGTCCATTGGACAACCGGGCCAAATGGCTATCAGGAACATGTCGGAGACGTCTCGACAGTGACTGGCGAAGTCGTGCTCTATTACAAGAATTACGTCCTCCACGCCGACAGGATTGTCTATCACCACTCCACATCGACCGTGGAAGCGGAAGGACATTTGCAACTGGAAGGCGGCCCCAATGACGCTGTCATGACCGCATCGCACGGGGAAATGCATTTGCAGGAGAACACCGCGACCTTTTACGACGTAACCGGCTCCTTCGGCGTGCGCCACATTGGCAAGACCCTGATCTACAGCACACCGGATCCCTTTATCTTTACGGGCCGGGTCTTGTTGCAGACGGGCGAAGAAGCCTACCGGATTGTGGATGGCTCCATGACCTCCTGCCGGCTGCCAAAACCCGATTGGCAACTGATTACGCGCTCGATTGAGGTTGTGAACGGAAAGGCGACCACGCGCAACAGCTTCTTCGAGTTCTGGCATATTCCACTGGTCTACCTGCCGTTTGTTCAGCGAAACCTCGACGAAACCGGACGAGAGAGCGGATTTCTACTGCCAGAGGGCGAGAACTCCAGCGTGAAGGGTCTGGTGATTGGAGAAGAATTCTACTGGGCTATCAACCGCAGCATGGATATTACGGCCGGCGCGCAATACTGGAGCAAGCGCGGCTATGCTCCCACAGGCGACTTCCGCTACCGCGGGCCGGGCCTGGATGCGTTGACGGTGCGCTGGAATGCCCTGCTGGATCGCGGCATCGAGGAGACCCTAACCGGCGCAACCACGCCAACGCTGGTCAACCAGGGTGGCGCGGACATCATCGCTTATGGCCACAAGTATTTCAGCCCGCAGACCCGTGTTGCCGGCGCCGTCGAGTACCTCTCAAGCTACATCTATCGCCTGGCATTTGATGAGAATCTGGCACAGGCCACCAGTTCCGAAGTGGTTAGCAACGCCGCCCTGACGCACTGGCACAACGGCTTTGTACCGTCGCTCTCACTGGATCGCTTCGAGAGCTATGCGGGCACAACGACAACGGGCCCGGTGGTGAGCGTCCCAGAGGTGCGCATATTGCACCTTCCCACTCTACGATATGACGTGGTTGACCGTCCCCTGCTGCCCAGCTCCTCCAGGGCTTTGTCCCCTGTTTATTGGGGACTGGACACCTCGGTTGTCGATCTGGACCGCGCCGAACCCGGATTCCATGCGCGCAATGTCGGCCGGTTCGATCTTTACCCGCACATAGAATGGCCCATTCATCTAGGCGATTGGAACTTCCTGCCCCAGTTTGCCGTGCGCACCACCGAGTACTCCGGCAGCCAGATCCCAGACCTGACAGGCACACACTTCGGCGGAGTTCCGTATGTACAGCACAATGCCTTGAACCGATCAGATGTCGAAGCCTCCCTGGACATTCGGCCTCCGGCGGTCGAGCGCGACTTTGAGCTGCCTGGGCTCCATCGCGAACTCCGCCACGTCATTGAGCCAGAGATCTTCTACCACTACGTAACCGGCATCAACCAGGCGCAGCAAACGTTGCAATTTGACATGGTGGACATCGCCACCGACACCAACGAAGCCGGCTACTCCTTCACGCAGCGCTTTTATGTAAAGAACACCCAGGCCAAGCCGTGCGATTCCCGGGGGAACTCCGAAGCAGGCGCACAGGAACAAAATTCTCAGGATGTACCGAATCAGAACGTGCCAAATCTCGACCCCATGGGTGGGGATGTTTCCGGCCAGGAGTCCACGACAACGAATTCGACAGACCAGACTGGTACGTGTCGCCCGCCTGCGCGTGAGTGGGCGAGCTGGCAGATTGCGCAGAAGTTCTTCATCGATCCAAACTTCGGTGGCGCGCTGATCCCTAACCGCCGCAATGTCTTCGACTCCACGCTGGATCTGACCGGAATTGCGTTTCTCACCTCTCCACGCAACATTTCGCCAGTCATTTCACGGCTGCGATTTGAGGCCATCGACCATCTGCGCGTCGAGTGGGATCTGGATTACGATCCGAAGGCCGGACGCTTCGGCGCCAACAATCTTTTTGCCGGTTACAGCTGGGGTCGCACCACCATAGGAGTCGGCCATGCGCTGCTGAATGCCGTCGATGAAAGCGGCAGCAGCGCAACCGTCCTTCAGAGCCAGTTGGTGAAGCCTTTTGTTTACTTCGGTAAGCCATCCGATGTAGGCCTGAGCGTCGCCATGAACGCCAGCTATGATTTCACCCAGGGCACACTGCAATACGGCGGAGTCGAGGCAATCTACAACTGGAATTGCTGTGGCCTGCAGGCCGGTTATCGCCGTTTTGAATTAGGTTCCCTGCGCGATGAAGGAGAGTGGCTGTGGGGATTCACACTGTCCAGCATCGGAACCGCCGGAAACATTCACCGTACATCGTCGGTCTTCCCGACACCCGCCTTGCTGAACCTGATGTATTGAGAACGCTAATGCAGTCGGGAGCGCACGTCGGGTCGCACCAGGTAGAAGAAAAAAACCAGATTCAGAATGCCTTGAATTGCACCGGGGGCTTGTTTTTGCTCGAAAAAGATCCACAGGTTGTAGGTCATCAACAGAAACACCGCCGAAAGCGTTAGCGCCCAGGCCCAGCGAAACAAGCGCAGCAATCCGAAGCTGGCAGCCACAAAGAGCGGCACCAGAATCAGCAGAAGTCGCGGGATATGCCCGCTCACCACTCCAAAGGTGACCGCTGCCGCGAGCACCAGCATATACAGCCCAATGGCCACCATCCCGGGTAGCGGCAGCGTACTCTTTCTCGCGCCGTCAGTCCCGGGCTCGTCTTGCAGCACTTCCTTTGGTTCGATGCTCATAGCGTATATAGGCTCATAGTGTGTGCAGGTACGCCAGCAGATATTGCAGATCCTCATCGCCAACCGGCACGGCCTGCATCATGCCGTGTCCATGGCGGATAGTCTGAGTGATGCGCTCATCCGTGGGTGGGGCGCCTGAAGGCATGGCCTTGACCTTGGTAAGCGCCTGCAATCCCGGTCCCTTCAATCCTCTCGTAGTCGTGGGATAGTGGCATCGCGCGCAGTACGCGTGAAATACCTGCGCTCCGCGTGCCTCTTCCGGCGTGAACTGCGCCTCAGGCTTCGACGGTGGCAACGGCTTGCAGCCGGTCAGGATTCCCGCGCACGCAAGAAGATTGACCACTACGAACCCCTTAACTTCAGAACGGAAAAAACGGGAAAGCATCTGTAGCGATGATACCGCGAGAGGTTCGAGACATTGAACCGGGGCAATAGCGCTTATTCCGCAACCGCAATCGCCTCGCAAATCCGGTCCATGGCATGAATCTCGGCGTCACTGCCGGGCAGGTGTCCGTTGACAAGGATAGAAAACGCCAGCGTCTTGCCGCTCGCCGCCGTCAGGTAACCGGAAAGCGCGTTCACTTCATTCAGAGTGCCCGTCTTGGCAAAAAGCTTGCCCTCCAGCGGAGACGACTTGAACCGCCCGCCCAGCGTCCCGTCCACTCCAGCCACTGGAAAAGTCGCCTTCCATGCGTCGCCCCACGGCTGGCGGGCCGCGTAAGTCAACAGCGTTGTATAAGCACGGGGCGCGATCAGGTCGTTCGCGCTCATGCCCGAGCCATCGTAGAAAAAGAAATCCTCCGGCGCCACTCCCGCGCTTAACAGGAACCGCCGTACCACGCGAGTTCCTTCGGAGACGCTGCCCTGCGCTTCCGGCGCATTGCCTTCCATCGCTGCGGATTGATCCGGTCCCTGTCCCGCGAACAGCCGCCCGAGCAGACGCAACGTCAGTTCAGCGTGAAGATTCTGGCTCACTTTGTTTGTCAACGTGAGGTCTTCGACCGCTGGCACGGAAACATGGGAGGCCAGCACCCGCCGGCCTTCAAGTGGCGCCTCAACCGTTTCGAGGCTCAGCGGAATCATTGCGCCGGCAGCACCCGGGCCGCCGCTGAATCCGTCGGTCGAGGTTGAGTAACGATGCCGTGCGCGCGCCGTTCCGCTAACCGCAACTCCGCGTGCCGTGAGCATGGCCAAGAGAGAACGCGCCGCATATTCGGCTGGATCGTCGATGGCCAGCACGGCATGATAACCCTCGGCAGGCGCCGTTCCCCAGACGCGAATGACCCGCGAACCAAGCGGCCTCTCTAAACCAGGCCCCACGCCCGGCACCGCTTTCACTCCAGCAGCGGCCAGCAGCATCGCCCCCTGAAGCGTGTAGAACGGCGTTTCCGGCTGCCACGAAGCAAGGGTCCTGCCCGAAGTAGAGGTATTTGCCCCACTGCTCGCCGGATCAGGCAACAGATGCAGCGTCACCACGTTGTCGTTCACGCTCAGCGCCGAGGCCGGTGCGCCGTAGCTCCATTGCAAGTCGTCCCAACTCCAGCCGCTTCCATAAGGATCGCTCACAAAGAATGTGTCATCGCCGACGATATCCCCATCGATCGCCCGGATTCCGGAGCGCACGATCTGATCAGCCATCTCCTCAAGAGCTGCGAGAGGTTTCGGCGCCGGCGCGGGGGTGCTCTGGTTTCCGCTGTCGATCCTGCGGTGATATGGATAGCTCCGGCCACTCATCGTTGGGTCGCCAGCCCCCAGCAATGTGAGATCCCCATGCAAATGGCCGCTCGCATCGACACTACCGGCGGTAACCAGGTTGGTGGTCCAGGTCAGCCGGTCGACGGGAAGCAACGCAAATGCGGCAGCCGTCGTCGGCAATTTCGCGTTCGAAGCAGGCACAAAGAGCTCTCCATCGTTCAGGCCAAATAGCTTCCGTCCATCCAGGCTGGTCACGCTGATACCGAAATGTGCGTGCCCGAGCGCCGGATCAGCCAACAGGGCGTCGATCGCAGCAGCCAGCTTCGCGTCTTGTTTTGAGACGGTGACTTTCGGTCCGGCCTGCTTGTGCAGGGCGGCCGCGTGAACAGGACTCTGCGCGGAGGCTGGCACAGCACTCGAAGACGCTCCAATGAGCATCAACAACGCCAGAGATTGCAGCGGACAGATAACGCGGAGGAAACGAAGGGAAGCCACATCTTTAAATATCATGGGCAGAGTGTATTACATGCCGCGCGGGGAAGGATTACTGGGCATGAATCCTGGCGCGAATCCACAGAGTTCCGAAGACCGCGAAGGCAATCGTCCAGACCGCGACAGCTGCCGGAAAGCCAAAGAACAGATAGGCGTTCGCGTAATTCACGCTGTGATGTAGGACCTGATTCCAGATCAGCAGCCCAAAAATCGACAGCGCCGTCACCAGAAAAAACGTGAAAAAGCCGGAACTGAGCGCCAGCAACAGGCTCGTGAAAAAGCCGAATCCCTCAAGCGGAAAGCCTAGAAATGAACCGGATAGCCGCCCGGAATCGAGTCCCGCATTGGCAATATTCACGCCTCTAGCCATGATTCTCCTCTGTAAAACCGGCCCTTCGCAGTGCAGGAACCACTCTTCCGCTTTAGTATAAGGAGTTGTGACTGCTCCTGTACAAAGCGACTTTGTTCCTTCTGAAATCCCTCCCGGCCAGGTTCTGCCGCCAGCATCGTCCGGACCGTGGCCGGCAGACAAGGTTGCCGCCGCCAGTTCGATCGCAGAAGCTCCCAATGGCGTCCGATTCGCGGCATGGGGCGAGACGCGCGTCTCGCAACCGGAGTTGGAACGGCTCGTCGGAGCAGTGCCGCGCACCCTGGCTCCCGCCCTAGTAAAGCGCTGCTACTATTTCGTTCCGCTCGTCATCGTGGAAGGCGATCAGCCTGTGGCCGCTCCGGCTTATACAGTCGATCTTGGCGACCGCGCCGTATGCCACCGCAATGTTACGTTAGGCTCCACTGACGCAGTCTTTCTGTCGACAAGACTCGTCGAGGATCGCTTCGGACTGGCCTTTGAGTTCTTCATCAACGTGGCGCACAACTTCGTCGACGCCGTCGGCGTTCCGGAGAGCTTTGCATCGCTGACCTGGTCCCAGGCCCAGGCCGGGGTGCGCGGCGAAACCAGCCAGGATGCCTGGGAAACCCGCCGCCGCGCTCTCGATCCAGTCACCAATGCCCAGGGAACCGCGATGCCCCTCGACGAACGCGCCCGCAAAAATTACGAGGAGTCGGCATTCTCTGACTCACTCGCGATTTATATGCTGTCGCTCTCGCTGGACTTCGACTATCACGATCTGCGAGAGCGTGAATACCCGCTGCTGGCCGCGCCTGCGCTTGCGGAGCGACTGCGCCATGTCGCCACGTTGTTCCCCGCAAATGACAGCTACGAGTTCCAGATTCTCTACCGGCGCAAGGGCTGAGCGGAAGGAATAGCCTCAGTCGAGGAATTTCTCAAGGACTTCCACATATCGTTCCGGCTCCTCGTACGCCGGAAGGTGCCCGCTCTTCTCGAAGAAGACGATTTTCGCTCCGGGAATTGCGTGAGCCAGCCGCCATGCTGTGAGTGGGGCCACATTCATATCGAAGCGACCAGTGATGACGAGTGTCGGGAAGCGGAAGTCCGCCAGCTTCGCGGTTAGATCCAGGTCAGCGGTTGATTGCTGCACTGCCTCCGCCACCTTTGGCTCAAATCCCAGATCGTCGACATTCGCCATATAAGCGTCGCACTTCTCCGGCGAGTAAAAAATCATCCGAAAATGGTTCCGCAGACTTGCCCTAGCTGCCGCGTCCGTGGACTCGCCAAGCTTTTTCTCCTCAGCCGCATCCTGTTCTTCTATGTCGGGAAATACCTCTGGGAGAAGATGCACCATAGTCTTCCAGGACGGCGGCGGGGAATCCGACAGAACCAGTTTCGCAACATGCTCGGGATGAGCGACCGCATAGGCCATGGAGAGCATCCCGCCGTAGGAGTCACCCACCAGAGCGACTTTATCCAGCCCAAGCTTTCCGCGAACGGCATCCAGATCCGCAACCTGCGCGTCCATCGTCTGCGGAGCGCCGGGCTTCATGCGTTTGGAGACGCCTGTGCCGCGCTGATCGTACAAGACAACCAGGCGATGCTTGGCAACGCGTTGCCACACATCGTTTTGAACCATGTAAGCGTGCGACAGCCCAGGGCCGCCGTTCACGGCAATCACTGGAATCGCCGGACCCGGAACACCAAAGGTCTCATAGCCAATATCGACCTCTTCGGTGTGCACGATCCCAGTTGCATGGTTAGGGGTTTGTGCGAATAGCACCGCGCAAGCAGTAAAGAGAATCGACACAATCGGCCACTTGATCATAGGAATTCCTCCACGGCGCAGACCCACTTCGCTTACAAAGCCTCGGCCTTGTAGACGACGCGGCCTTCACTGATCGTCCAATGGACCCTGCCCTGCATCGTCCAGCCATCGAAGGGCGTGTTCTTCGACTTCGAGCGCGAGTCCTTCGCATGGAAGGTCCACTCCTGCTTCGGATCGAAGACCATCACGTCAGCAAAGCTGCCCACAGTGAGCGTGCCGCGGCCCTTCAAGCCCAGCAGCGCAGCCGGCTGAGCGCTCAACAAGCTCAATACGCGACCGATCGGCAGCTTCCACTCATGATGCAGCCAGCGCAGGCTCAAGCCCAGCGCGGATTCGAGGCCGGTAATGCCATTCGGCGCGCGCTCGAACTCCACTTCTTTCTCATGCGCGGCGTGCGGCGCGTGGTCCGTGGCGATAGCATCCACAACGCCGTCGAGAATGCCTTGAATCATCGCGTCGCGATCGGCAGCCGAACGGAGCGGCGGATTCATCTTGGCATTGGTGTCGTACGCACCCACATGCTCTTCCGTAAGCAGGAAGTGATGTGGCGCAACCTCGCAGGTGACGCGCAGTCCATTGCGTCGCGCCTGCCTTACCGCCGCAACCGCCTGAGCCGTGGATGTGTGCGCCACATGCAGATGCGGCCGATGGCCATTTTTGTCGCCCTTTCCATTCATGGAAAGCTCGGTCACGAGCCGAATATCTCGCTCCACCAGGCCATATTCGGCCTCAGGCGGCATACCGCGCAGTCCCAGCCGAAAAGCCATTGGCCCGGCGTTCATGCTGCAACCACCGGTCAGGCGCGTGTCCTCCGCATGTTGAATCACGCTGAGCCCGCTGCGCGTCGCGTTGATCAGCACCTCGCGCATGATGCTGTCTTTGAGGATCGGATGGCCATCGTCAGTCACAGCGACAACTCCAGCCGCCTTCAATGCCGCATAGTCGTTGAGCACTTCGCCCTTCAACGCGCGAGTGGCAGCGCCGATAGGAAAGACGCGAACGGAAGCGCCGCGCTCCGGAGCCTGCATCCAGCGGGTAATCTCCGGCGAATCGTTGGTCGGCACCGTGTTCGGCATCGCAGCAACGGAGGTAAATCCGCCCGCCGCCGCGGCGGTCGTGCCGGTAGCGATAGTCTCTTTGTGGCCCTGACCCGGTTCGCGCAGATGGACATGGATGTCTACCAGCCCAGGCGCTATAGTTAGCCCTTTCGCATCAATGATTTGAAGATCAGAACTGGCCTTCGCTTTGCCAAGACTTGTCTTGCCCGGCTCCGCCACCTCCGCGACACGGCCATCCTTGAGAACAATGTCGCGTGGCGCGTCAACGCCAGCCGCAGGATCGATGAGATGGCCGCCGCGAATCAAAACTGTGCTCATGCGCCTGCCCCTTTTCGCACTTGCGCCGTTAAAGCTCGCTGTACAAGCGCCATTCGGATTGCGACACCATGACGCACCTGCTCGAGAATCAACGATTGCGGCCCGTCCGCGACTTCACCGGTCAGCTCCAGCCCGCGAATGATTGGCCCAGGATGCATCACCAACGCCTTCGGCGCGTGCTTGGCAAGCCGCTCCTCGGTAAGCTGATAACCGGCCTTGTATTCTTCAAGATCCAATTGCAACCCGGCCAGCCGTTCGGCTTGAATGCGAAGCATCATCACCACCTGCGATTGTTGAAGCGCCCGAGTGAAATCGCGCTCGATTTCGACGCCTGGTCCGGTTTGCGCAGCAATCTCAGGCAGCAATTCCCTTGGGCCGCAAAGAATTACCCGCGCGCCCAGCTTAGGCAGCAGAGTCATGTTGCTGCGCGCCACGCGGCTGTGCAGAATATCGCCAGTGATGGCGACCGTAACGCCAGCCAGCGTCTCCGCCGTCACCGCTTCGATGCCAGGCCGCAGATGCGCCAGAATCGTGCGCAGATCGAGCAATGCCTGCGACGGATGCTCATGCATCCCGTCCCCGGCGTTCAACACCGGCAGTTGGGTTTCGCGCTCCAGCAGCCACGGAGAACCCGACGAAGGATGACGCAGAATAATGGCCTCGGCTCCCAGCGCGCGCAGCGTGAGCCCAGTATCCTTCAGCGTCTCGCCTTTTTCGATGCTCGACGAGAGGCTTGAAACTAGGGTCGTATCCGCGCCCAGCCCCTTCGCGGCAAGCTCAAAACTGGTGCGCGTGCGCGTCGACGATTCGTAAAAGAGCAGCGCGATGCGGCGCTTGGCCAGCCGCTGCGCGCGTTGGATCGGGTCCTCGCGCTCCAACAGCGTGGCCTGAGCAAGGATTTCGCTCACCGCTTCAAGAGTAAGGTCGCTCGCGGAGAGCACCGACCCGGTTACCCCGGCGGAAGAGGCTGAAATATTTGCCGGTAGTTCCGGCGGAACGATGATAGGGCGGGCAGAAACGGCCTTCAGTGACATAAGATCCAGCAAACAGTTGAGATGCAGGGCAGGATTACGTTTTAGTCGACTTTCTCCACAAGCAGCACCTGTTCGTCGTGATCGACTTCGCGAAATTTCACCTCGATAATCTCGCGGCTGCTGGTAGGTACGTGCTTGCCGATGTACGTGGCTTCAATGGGTAGTTCGCGGTGTCCCCGGTCGATGAGCACAGCCAGTTGCACCCGGCGGGGACGGCCATGGGCGAAGAGCGCGTCCAGTGCGGCGCGGATCGTGCGGCCCGTGTACAGCACGTCGTCGCACAGAATCACATCGCGGTCGTTCACATCCAGACCCAATTCGCCTTCGCGGACCACAGGGCGCACACCGTGCGTGCTCAGATCGTCGCGGTAGAACTGAATATCGAGTACGCCGGTCTGCACCGGATGCTTTACGATGCCGCCAATCAGAGTTGCAAGCCGCTCTGCCAGCGGTACGCCGCGGCGCTTGATTCCGACAAGAGCCAGGCCTTCGCTGGCATTGGTTTTTTCGACAATCTGATGGGCCAGGCGTACCAGCGTCCTCTCGATCTCTGACGCGGACATCAAACGGCCTTTTTCGCGCAGTACTGGTTGCTTTGTTTCCGGTGTTTCGCTCATAAACTCTCTCGTTCCGATGCGGGCTTCGATCTATTGTATGGCCTCGCGTTCAGGCGCGGTGCGGCCACTCATTCGGCGAGCGGGCCTGTCACCCAGGCCGTCACGATGGCCGCCGAGGCTGGGCCAGCCATCGCGCCCCCAGCGCTCCGCCGATCATGGCAAAAAGAACCAGAAATACCGCCCCGGCCAGAAATGTCGACAGCGCGATTCCCGCGCGTCCCTCCGCGGAAAGCATCAGTGCGCGTGAAAACTGCGTGGACTCAGCTGCCTGGGCACTGGTCATGCCCATCTGGGCCACCATCTGCTGGCTCGCCTGCAGGCTGGTCTCGACTTCGTTCTGCCATAGCGAATCCATCTGGCCGCCCTGGTGCAGGACGAATCGAGCCAACCAGAGCGAGACGCCATTGACACTCAGCGTTAACCAACTGGCGAGGAGTCCCGTAACGAGACCAATTCGAACGCCGGTCCCCGTGGGAAGCCAACCTGAACTGGTTCGTTTGGAGTAGAGGCTGACCGCCCACGCAGCCGCTGCTGCTATCCAGAGCACCCCAAGGGATTGCCCGACCGGTATCAGCCCGGAACAAAGCACGGCGGCGGGAACAGCCAACATGAGGGCAGCTTTGAGGGCAGGACGCCAGGCGATACCATCCGCCATACCGGCGCGGCCACTCGTCGCCACACCTCGATTCTGGGCAGAATCATCACCCTGCAGGACCGTCGGCGATTCGCCGTCGACATATGTCAGCTGGGGTAATCCGCACACAGGACAGTATCTGTCCGTCTCGCGGAGCGTTTCGTGGCATCGTTGGCAGGTGGCTTCCAAATCCGTTTCTATCGACCAGTCCCATCCCTGAAGCTATACCCTCAGGCCAAAACACCGCAATCCGTGGGCGATTTGGCCCAACTTCCGGCTACTGCTGTTTATCGTCGTCATTATCCAGATTGGCAGGCAAATCCAACGCCACCAGGGCGAACCGGGTCTTGCCCGCCTTGGCGTCCTCGAATCCCACAATATGCTGATGACGCTTTGAGCCGGCCTTCAACTGGAAGTCCTGCCGGAAGTCGTTATCGTCGAATTTGACCTTACTATTCTTGCCATTGTCCGAACAGGTCAACCCTTCGTGGGTCACAGTGGGGGTTCCGATCGGACTGTTTCCGTGGCAGGTAATCACATCTCCGAAGCGCGTCAGTGCTTTCTTATAAAAGGCGGCGACTTTTTCCTGGCTGTCCGGCGTGCTGTATGAGACTGCCTTCACTCGCAATTGCCACTCGCCGAAACCCAGATGGACGTCCGCGGATTTGTGCTTGTCGTCGTCGGTAACCGGCTCTGCTCCAGGATAAAGAGGCAGCCCGAGATCGGCAGCAGAGGTCTGATCGGTATTCACGTGTACCCCGCCAAACGGAGTATCCACCTGGACCTTCTTCTCCTTGCCATTTGCATCTTTATCTACATTTACGCGGCATCCGGCAAGGCCAACCGACGCCGCCAGCGCTGCTCCAATGGCCGCGAGGCCGAAAAATTTTCTGAAATTCCGGGGTTCCATACTTTCCACCTCATCAGGGACTTACGCCAAATGCGGACTGTCCGTTCCACCAAATGTACCCTGTGCGCACATCTTTTTGCATGTTTCCGGGTTAGGGAGCAGTAGTATCCAGGTATCGATTCGCAACAACAGAACAGGCAGCACGAATGCCAATCTGAAGGAACGACATATGTACGTGAACCACTTTTCCCTTGCTCAGACTCTGCTCCTAGCCGGCGCGCTTGCCGGAATGGCGCTCGTTGCTACTCCGTCGCGTGCACAAAACGATCCCCCGATGGGATCAGCCCGTCTCGCTCATCTTGGAGGAAATGTCTCAATCCAACCCTATGGTGTCGATGATTGGGGACAAGCCTATTCCAACATGCCAGCCTCTGCGGGTGACCGCATCTTCACCGACCAGAGCGGTATGGGCGAGCTACAGGCAGCCCAGATACGCGCCTATTTCGGCGCCAACTCCGACTTGACCCTGGTCAATCTCGACTACATATCCGTGAATCTCGGCGTGGGGCAGGGCTCCTTCAACATCTTCAGTGATGGGTTTGAGCCCGGTCACGGATTCTCCGTCCAGACCCCGAACGGCGCAATCACGGTAGCAACCAGGGCCGGGTTTCGCGTGGACGTCTATCCCGATCAGCAGACCACCATCATCACCAACTATCCCAACGAGAGCGTGCTCACGCTCAATGGCGGTGGCGGCTTCTATATGACTTTGCCGCCAGGGCAATCGATCCAGCTCACCGGCACCAACCCCGTCTACGCACAACCATTGCAACCAGCGGAACCGGACGGTTTTGAGCACTGGAGCAGCGCCCTCGAAACGCACCGCTTCAATTCCATCTCGGCCCGCTACGTAAGCCCGGAGATGCCAGGCTATGACGAACTCGATGCTGCCGGAGATTGGCAGCCGGAATCCGACTACGGTCCCATCTGGTTCCCGCGTGTCGAGGCCGGCTGGGCTCCATATCATTACGGGCACTGGGTCCACATTCCGTTCTTCGGCTGGTCGTGGGTTGCCGATGAACCCTGGGGCGCCGCGCCATTCCACTATGGCCGCTGGGTTGTGGTCGGCGGACGCTGGGGTTGGATTCCCGGCCCGCGCGAAGGGCATCCCGTTTGGTCTCCCGCGCAGGTAGTCTTTGCTGGAGGCGTCTCATTCGGCGGCGGCGGAGTATCCGTCTGGTTCCCGCTCGGCCCGGGAGAGCCCTACAAGCCCTGGTATCCGTGCAGCCCCCAATACGTCGATCGGATCAACATCACCAACATCCATGAGTCGCGGGTCGTTCACGTGCAGACCACCTACGTCAACGTCGTGAACGTAACCAATGTGACGAACATTACTTACGTCAACCGCACAGTTGGCGTAACCGCCATGCGGCAGGAGGATTTTGCCGCGGGCAAATCGACAAGAGCAGTAGCCGCTGTCAAGATCGAACCGCAACAACTGGCTCATATCCAGCCGGCTGCACCGGCTGCCCAGCCCCCCGCGCGGCCCGTTATTCTGCACCCGATAGCCAAGCCAGCCGCCGCGCCGCAGCAGCGTCCCGTGCTGATCAATAACAAGGGGCAGCAGGCGGTTGCCGCTCCCAATGCCAAGCCAGTGGCCGTTCCTGTGAAAGCCGTGCCACCGGCTCCGAAGCCGATCCCTGGGCACGCTGCAATCGGAACGCCAACTGTAGGCGGCAAACCGGTTGCGCCCGCCGCGCCGGTTGCAGCCAAACCAGCGCCACCGGCAGCCAAGTCCCCCGCACCGGCAGCTGCGCCTGAAAGGGGAACGGCTCCGCCCGTCAAACCGGCACCTACGCCAGCAATCAAACCCGAACCGGCAGCTCCTACCGCAAAGGCTCCGGCTCCGCCCACGGTCAGACCGCCAGCGCCGGCAGCCGCTGCGCCTCTAAAGGAAACGCCGTCGGCAAAGGCACCGGCTCCGGCTGCGCCTGAAAAGGCAACGGCTCCGCTCGCGAAGCCGACACCGGCGCCAACAACCAAACCTGCGCCGGCAGCCAAACCAGTGCCAGCCGCTCCGGAAACAAAGCCTGCTCCTACAACAGGGGCTAAACCTGCTCCAACGGCTAACAACGCCAAGAAGAAGCCGGAACCAGCGAAGAAAGACGAGAAGAAAGAAGAGGAAAAGAAACCGGAATAGCGGATTCTCTTCAATTCCTTTCACAGAAAAGCCCCGTATCACCGGTCATTCCAGACCCGGCTGTACGGGGCTTTACGCCAGGATGAAGCCGTTCCAGCGGCTTTACCGGTCAGAAGGCTTGGGTAGCATGAACAGGCCATAAATGAGCAGCGGCAGTCCGATAAAAACCATAATCGCTCCGACAAGATACGGCGAGTCGTGGCCGCCAAGACTGTACAAAAAGATGCCC
The DNA here is from genome assembly GCF_025685625.1 of Acidicapsa acidisoli. Classification (NCBI taxonomy): domain Bacteria; kingdom Pseudomonadati; phylum Acidobacteriota; class Terriglobia; order Terriglobales; family Acidobacteriaceae; genus Acidicapsa; species Acidicapsa acidisoli. The sequence continues at coordinate 1,581,236 of NZ_JAGSYI010000001.1, read as the reverse complement.
AATCCCACTCCAATACCGATATTGACCATCCCTCCGACAATAAACCCCTCGCGGCTCTTGCCCCGCTGACTGCGCTCTCGCTCCTGCCGGATACGCTCCTCTTCCCGCATCATCTCGATTACATATTTGCCCCCCTCGCCCGGGATCTCCGCAATTCGCCGCAATGACTCGGCCTTGTAATACGCCTCTCGCTCCTTGCGTCGCGCCTCCGTCCACACAGCAATCGAAACGAACGTAAATACCGAAATCATCAATACGCTCAGGAAGAGAAACAGCGCTCCCCCCGCAACCGCGCGATAGTCTTCCGTCAACAACATACTCAGACCGCTTGATACCATGGCTTCCTCCTGGCTGGGTGTCTCCCATTGCGACCTGTACGACAGAGGGCCGGCAATTGCGGTTGCATTTTCTTGGGCTGAGGCGGTCGATCCTGCTTGTAGCGTAGTCAGCCAAGATAATGCAACCAACCTCGAGTACGCTTGGTCCCACCCACAGTAATGTTGTGCGTCATCCTGGGGGAAGGAGCCATCGGGAGTGAATCTGAATCCCATCGCCGCAGATCCTCACCGGCCCGACTCCGGAGTCGCCCGGCGGTCGCTCCACTCCTTGATCGAAGGCTCCGCATCCTCGCACTCCTCCGAGAATGTCGCAATGGATGTCGCAGCCGTGGAACGCGTACTGGCTGGGGATGTCAAAGCCTTTGCGGCAATCGTAGAACGCTGGCAGGGACCGCTGATCAACATGGCGTGGCGTTACTGTCATGATTGGGTGCGCGCGGAAGAGATGGCTCAAGAGGCATTCCTTCGCATCTGGCGCGGGCTTGGCAAATGGCGGCGCGAGGGTAGCTTTTCGACCTGGCTCTTCTCCGTCGCAGCCAATGTTTACCGCACCGAACTGAAACGTATCCCGCCAGTCAGCCTCTCCTACGATCAACTCCCGGAGCGTTCCCAACCCTTTCACGCATTCGTCCAGGACGCCGAGTTGGACGGCGCAGCCAGGGATGAAGCGGTGCGACGCGCCGTCTTTGCACTGCCGGTCAAGTACCGGGAGCCTTTGATCTTGTACTACTTTCATGAAATGGACCTGACGGCGGCTTCGGCGACCATGGGACTTCCCGAAGGTACGATGAAGGCAAGGCTTTCGAGGGCGAGAGAGATGCTCCGGCAGCGCTTCCCGCAACTGCGAGAGCAGACGGCAGGATCAGGCGCCCGACCGGAGAACGGAGGAAAGCGATGAATTCGATGAATCAGCAAGATAATCTGGACAAAATCCTGCTTACGCAGGACACTCTTTTGCCATCCTCTGGCTTCGCGCAATCCGTCCTGGACGCGATCCAACAGGAGTCCGCCGCCCCTGCGCCCCTCCCATTCCCGTGGAAGTTCGCGTTGCCTGGACTCGCGCTGCTGTTCATCGCTTGCGTAGCGGGACTCTGGTTCCTGTATACAGCCCTTCGAACCACCAGCCTGCCCTCGTCAATCGCGATAGACCTCCCAGCTTGGCTCCCGTCGAATGCTGTGAATGCAACGCTTCTGCGCACCCAGGCAGTGCCTGCCTTGCTGGCAATCGCCGGCTCCTGGGGCTGCGTATGGCTTTGCCGCCGGCTCACCGGGATGCGCTCTGCGCGATAGGCGCACAACCAGCCCACGTATCGCCGTCACGGACACCAGCCGATACAATGTGTTCATGAGCCAAGCGCCTGAAAGCACGACCCGAAGCATCGTCGCAACCAACGAAGCCCCGCGAGCCATCGGCCCCTATTCCCAGGGCGTGCGCGCGGGAAACCTGCTCTTCACTTCCGGCCAGATCGCGCTCGACCCCGAGACACAGCAGGTTGTCACCGGAGGCATCGCCGAGCAGACAACCCAGGTCTTCGCCAATCTCAAGGCAATTCTCGAGGCCGGCGGCAGCAGCTTCTCGCAAGTCGTCAAAGCCACCGTCTTCCTCAAGAACTTCGACGACTTCGCGGCCATGAACGCCATCTACGCCGACCATCTCGCCGCCGCAGGCTCCCAGCCGCCAGCCCGCACCACAGTTGAAGTCTCCCGCCTGCCCAAGGACGTGCTCGTCGAAATCGATCTCGTAGCCATCGTCACCGCCGATTGAGCGCCGGTCACAGACGCTCTGGCGCGCCTGTCCCGTTTCCGGTCCCTTCTCAGAGCATTCCCCAGTGGGGAAAACGATCTTTCTTGCGTACGAATTTCGAGTAGTTGGGGCCCGAAATCGCCCCTACACTGAGGCATGAGCTTCGGACCGAGCGTTCGCGAGACAATCAAAGCAGAAACAGGATTGCTGTATCCGGAGGCACGGATCTCGACGGACTTTTTCGCCAAGAAAAAGTCCTCTTCGCCAAATTTGTCGAGGCCACATCTTTCCTGTTTCTGCTTCAGCACGCGTTGGAGCGCAGAGGGGAATCTCATCGGCGAGCGATCCGGCCATGGCGATTGAGATTGATCGTCTGAGAGAGCTGCTCCTGAAGATGGCCGACGAGAACGCCCCGGGACGGGAGTTCTCCGCAGCCATCGCGGATCTGGCGCGCACGGGCCGCTTCGCCAACCTCGGGCAGGTTCTCCCACCCGTAGTCTATGACGAGCTCTGGGACCGCTATCAGCGCGATCCCGTCGGATTCATCGAGCAGTGGGAGAATCTTGCGCACGAGATGCAGCATGGTTTCATCCAGCATGCGCGCCAACGACTCACCTCTCTCACCCGGCTGCAGCAGGCGGACAGCCGATTTACTCCAGCATGGAAGTCGATCCAGCGCGCCCTCGATTCCCGGCAGAATGACCTGCTGCGCGCCGCCGTAGCTGCGGAATTCCTCGACCTGGTCGAGCCGGCCGTGGCACGCGCCACGCACTTGCGCGAATGCGTCGTCGCCTCAGCCTCATCGGAGGAAGCCGACCGGTATCTGGATGAAGCGACACGCTGTTATTTCTTTGCCCTCTTTACCGCCTGCGCCGTCATGTGCCGATCGGTCTTGGAGGAAGCGATCAAGCAGAAGCTTCCCGATGAACTGCGCAGGCTGATTCGTTCCCGCTACCGGAACACGCCGACGCTCGGCAATCTACTGCATGAAATCAACAACAACCTGCTTGCGACCGGCATTGCCCCGGATTTCCCACGCCTGGCCAATCAGGTCAACGACGTAGGAAAGAAGGCTGTCCATCAGGGACTGCTGTCAGAAGATGAAGCGCGCGGATGCCTGCAAAATGCCCGGGAAGCCCTGCAAATGCTGTTGCAACGATAGAACCTCGTCGCAGTTTTTAGCGGCGCGCAGCCGCATACGGCGCCGGATCGAGCACAGAATCCGCGAGCTTTTTGGAAATGCTCACAGGATATGCGCCGTGGAATGCCGAATCGTGCCGGATACCAGTTGCCATGAGAGTTTCGATCTCGCCTGTCGTCGCGATTCCACCCCTCGCACCGGCCGCAGTGCAGTTCAGCGCGGCGGCCGCGCACGCAAAATCGAGCTGGCGATCAAGAGACCAGCCTTGCAAGAGCCCGTAGATAAACCCGGCATGGAAGATGTCTCCAGCGCCGGTGGTGTCGACCACAGGCACACAATACGCGGGCGTGTGGTGGAAGCGCTCTCCATCCCAGGCCAGCACGCCATCCTGCCCCAGCGTCGCGGCGGCAAGAATGGAGCCATGGCGCTCCCGCATGCCGCGCAGCGCGGTCTCAAGATCGGCCTCATCCATCAACCGGCAGGGAAAATCACGGCTGACGATGAGATAGTCGATTTTTTCGAGCAGGACTTCAACGCCGGGATAGAGCTCGTCGAGGTCGGCAACGACAGGTATGCCGGCCTCGCGAGCCCAGCCAGCGGCGAGTATCGCAGCGGCGGTGTCGTGGCCATCCACGTGAAGCGCACGGGCCCGCACAATCCAATCACGCGTCAGTTCCTCCGGTTGCAGAACAAGCCGGTCATCGCGCCGATTGAGCACCGTCCGCTCGCCCGAACCCTCCACCAGAATCAACGACTGCGGGCTGACGCCTCCGGGCACAGTCACAATCCGCGTTTCGACTCCCTCGCGGTCAAAAGCCGCGTGGTGCAAGGCCGCAGCAGCATCATCGCCGAGCTTGCCGACATACCGTGTGCGCAGGCCCCAGTGCTGGCATGCCACGACCGTGGAGGCGACCTGGCCGCCCGGTAGGATCGTTTCCGAGCGATATTCCATCTTGGAGCCACGTTCGGGATAGCTTGCCAGGGGAATCAGCGTGTCGGTGGCGTTCAGTCCAACGCCAACCAGATCCACCAGGCCAATCGGAGACGATTCGGTCATCTCTTCACTATAAATGGGCACATTCGCTACCAGACTCGTTTCCAATCGAACCCCTATCTGATCAGATCTCATCTACGCGACGCGCCAATGCTTCATCAGCGGACCGCCAACTCCGCTGACCGGATCCGACTGCGGAAAGACGACCTTGCGCATCCGTTCCAGGGCCGCCTCATCCGGAGCACTGCGGCAGACATCCCAGGTTTCGCCCGTCGGATAAGCGCCAATCACAAGAAAATCAGGACTCGCCTCAAGCCGACAGTGTCCTGTGCCGGCTGGCAACAGGGCAACATCGCCGGTCTTGACGACCAGTTCATGGCCGCCTTCGCCGCCAAGCACCAATCGGCCCCAGCCACGCGCAAACCCCAGTACTTCGTGCGCCGTCGAGTGGTAGTGGTGAAAGTCGTAGACGCCGTTGCGCCATTGCGGAGGCCAGCCGTTCCGCTCGAAAGCAGCCTCCATCGCGGAGGCCATATCGCTGCTCGGCGCGAAAGCGCCACGGTACAGCAGCACGGGCAGCACTTCGTTGTTTGGCATCCAGCCATTACGCGAAAGGCGCAGGACTTCCGGAGCGCTTTCTGCCGCAAATGCACGAGTTCCCATCCCGGCACCCGCCATCGCCAGCAATGTATTAAATCGTCTTCGATCCATTGAAACTCCTCCCGATGGGCAACGCTCCGAACTCACCAGCATTCGATGCGTCCAATGCCACGCCGGAACCAAAAGTCTCTGGACAATTCGCAGGGCGAATGAAAGCATCCCTAAATACGAATTTAGATACGCACGCCGAACGAATGCTGATATGAACCAGGGAGAATCGGACTTGCTTCGAATTGTGTCCCGCCGCGTTTTGATGGTTGCCCTCAACCTCTGTCTCGTTCCCGGATCTTTGGCTTGCGCACAGAGTCCCGCCACCGGCGGCTTTACTTTGCCGCAGGTTCTCAGCGCACCCTTCCCTACGGAATTGCGTTCTGCGCCCGCTCTCGGACGGATCAGCTGGCTCTCCAATACGGAAGGCCGACGCAATCTGTGGATCGCGGAGCAGCTTCAAGGCAAGTTCAGCGCGCGCCAGCTTACGCATTACTCCGCCGACGACGGCGTCGACCTGGGCGAAGTGGCATGGTCGCCCGACGCGCAGCAGATCGCCTACGTTCGCGGCGGCGACTTTGAAGCGCCCGCAAAGCCCGGCGCAAACCCCGCGCTGTTGCCCGAGGGGATCGACCAGAACATCTGGCTCATTTCCCTGAAATCCGGCGCTGCAACCGAGCCAGTCAAGATCGCCGCCGGGCGTTCTCCTGTTTTTACTCACGCAGGCGACGCCCTGATCTATCTCTCCAGCGGTCAGCTCTGGAGCGTCCAGCTCGCATCGGACACGAAACCGGGCAAATCCAAAGCAGCGCCAGCCACAGCCGAACAGCCAAAGCCAGGGCAGTTGCTGCACACGCGCGGCAACATCGGCTCGCTCAGGCTTTCGCCCGACGGATCGCTCCTTGCCTTCGTGAGCAAACGCGACGACCACAGCTTCATCGGCGTCTACGATCTGCGAGCCAAATCGCTGATCTATCTTGACCCAAGCACGGACGACGACATCGCTCCCGCATGGTCGCCCGAGAGCGACCAGATCGCCTACATCCGCACCGCGACCGGGAACGACGACTACGAATTCGCCCCCAGCCGCACGGCCGCGCTGCCCTGGTCGATCCGGATCGCCGACCCCAAGACTGGCCGCAGCCGCGAACTCTGGAAGGCAGCCGCCGGACAGGGCAGCGTCTTTCGTCCGCTCGCCTCTTCCGATCAGCTTTTCTGGACCGCAGGCAACCGCATCGTCTTTCCCAGCGAGCTTGACGGCTGGCTGCACCTCTACGCTCTCCCTGTCTCCGGCGGCATACCTGCGCTGGCCACTCCCAGCGAGTTTGAGGTCGAGCACGTGGCTCTCAGCGAGGACCGCAAGACTCTGGTTTACTCTTCGAACCAGGACGACATCGACCGCAGACATATCTGGAAACTCTCTCTTTCCGACTCGAATCCAGACTCGGGCATCGCCAAACCAATCGCGATCACCAGCGGCGATGGCATTGAAGTGGAGCCTGTAGTCGCCAGCGATGACAAGACAGTTTTCCTCCTTCGCTCCGACGCTCGCCTGCCGCTCCGCGTAGCTTCCGTTACGGAATCCGGCACACTCGCCGATCTCGACCCTCAAGCGATCCCGAAAGACTTTCCCGCCAGCCAACTCGTCGTCCCGCAGCAGGTAATCCTGTCTTCCGCCGACGGCATGATGATTCACGGACAGCTCTTCCTCCCGCCTGCAGGTAGCGAAGGCAAGCATCCCGCACTGGTCTTCTTCCACGGCGGCTCGCGGCGGCAGATGCTGCTCGGCTGGCATTACATGCAGTACTACAACAACTCCTACGGAATGAATCAATATCTGGCCAGCAAAGGCTACGTAGTGCTTTCAGTGAACTACCGCAGCGGCATCGGCTATGGGCTCAACTTTCGCGAGGCGCTCAACTACGGAGCCGCGGGCGCGAGCGAGTTCAACGACGTCCTCGGCGCGGGTCTATACCTGCGCAGCCGCTCCGATGTCGATCCCGCGCGCATCGGCTCCTGGGGCGGCAGCTATGGAGGCTATCTGACGGCGCTGGCACTCGCCCGCGCTTCTGATCTCTTCGCAGCCGGAGTGGATTTCCACGGCGTTCACGACTGGAACATCGAACTAGGCAACTGGAACACGGCCTTCGATCCCAACGCCGACCCCAATCGCGCACGTGTCGCTTATGAGTCCTCGCCAGTCGCTTCTGTCTCGACATGGCGCTCGCCGGTGCTCCTGATTCACGGCGACGATGACCGCAACGTGCAGTTTTCGCAGACACCCAAGCTGGCCGGGATGCTGCGCAAGCAAAACGTGCACATCGAGGAACTCATCTTCCCCGATGAAATTCACGACTTCCTCCTGCATCGGGACTGGCTGAAAGCCTACGACGCCGAAACGGATTTCTTTGCGCGCTATCTCAAGCCTTGAGAGAAACTGCGTATTCAACAAGCGGAACAGCTAAATACCGATGCAGTCATCCACAGTAATAAGAACCTTTCCGCGCGCATGGCCTTCTTCCAGATACCGAAGAGCCTCGGCCGTGTCGCATAGAGGGTAACGTCGATCGATAATGGGAACGACCGTTCCCGTTTCGAGCATCTCGGTCAGAATCCTCAGATCGCTCTGGTTCATCTTTGCGAAGACACCGCACGTTTTCTTGCTCCCCAGCAGGTTGAGGACAGGCGCCACAAACATATCCAGGAACACACCCTGAAAACTCGGCTTGCCTCCGGCCTTGACACAGATCCCATCCGCACTCAACGCGCGCCTGTAGTCGAAAATCGAATGAAACGCGTTCGCCGCAAGTATCAGATCGTAACGTTTTCCGTTCCGCGTAAAGTCTTCTTGCGTGTAGTCGATCACGTAGTCCGCGCCAATCGACAATGCGGTATCCATCTTCGCTGTGCTGCATACCGCTGTGACTTCAGCCCCAAATGATTTGGCGATCTGGACGGCAAACGTCCCAACGCCTCCAGAAGCTCCATCCACCAGAACCTTTTGTCCTTTTCTGATCTGCCCCTTATCCCGAAGCCCCTGCAGGGCGGTGATGGCGGCCACCGGCATTGAAGCCGCGTCTTCAAAAGAAACACTGGCTGACTTCATGGCAAGTTGGTCTTCCGGAGCGCAGACATATTCGGCAAATGCACCGCCCTGAAAGCCCTTGGCTCCGAAGACCTCGTCGCCGGGCCGGAACTGCCTTACATCTTTGCCGACCGCTTCTACGCGCCCCGCGAAATCCGAACCGAGAAATTGGCTCTTAGGCTTGAACAGACCCATAAAAAGGCGCACGAAGAATGGATCGGCCCTCATAATGCGCCAGTCCAGAGGATTGGCAGAAGCCGTGCAAATCTTTATCAGAACCTCATTGTCCGCAGGGACGGGGGTGCGTATCTGCCGGAAGCGCAGCAGATCCGGTGGCCCGTATTGCGTGAATACGATCGCATTCATAACCATGCTCGCTGACAGCAACAACCATACTCCAGTTGCCTCGCGCTGCGACTCTCAAAAATGAGGTATGCGCGGCCAACTCCGGCTCGGTTCAGCGTCAACCGAAAATCCAGAAATAGCAGTTGACAGACAAACTCTACATATGTAGAGTTTGTCGCATGAAACTGAAGCTCTCCCCGCAAACCCTGCTGATCCTCGAAGCGTTTCTCGATCATCCAGCCGAATGGAAGTACGGCTACGACCTCAGCCGTTCGACCGGGCTGAAGTCGGGCACCCTCTATCCGATCCTGATGCGGCTCGCCGACCGCAAGCTGTTGGAGACAGCGTGGGAGGCAAGTGAGATGGGTAAGCCGCCACGGCATATGTACCGGTTTACTCCGGAAGGGATGCAGTTCGCCCGCGAGCGGCGCGAGTCGCGCATGGCGGGCTCTGTCGGCGTGCCAGTTTTGAATGAGGCGCGAGGCTAGTGGGCGCAGCACGCACCCTCGCCGCAAAGCTGCTGCAGGCCATGCTGCGGTACGCGCCGGAGGAAAAACGCGCCTGGGTTGAGGCGATGCTGCGCGAGCTGGACTTCATCGAAGGCGAGTGGCCCGCGCTGTTCTGGGCCTTGGGATGCACAACTGCGATCTTCCGGGAGTGCCTGCGCGGATGGGGTGAGTGGCTTCGGAGGCAAATCGCAAATCTCTTGGGAATCCGACCAATTCAGGAGGAAAACAAAATGAACTCGACAGGAAAAAAGACGTTGGGAGTTTTGTCAGGAATCGGAATGGCTCTGGCGTTGGGAGTCGTCGCTTTTCTTCTGCGCAACGTGATCGCCGATGCGCTTCTGGCAGTCGGCATTCCGCGCACCATGTGGAGCCACATTTTTTCGGTGATCGTACCGACCGAGGTGATTGTGGTGGTAGCCGCGATCCTGTTGTGGCGACGCAATCGAGCGCCGGTGGCTGTCGGACTGCTGGTGCCGGCCCTTCTGATGGGCGCTCACGTCGTGGTTTTCCTTGTCAGCCGCTAACTTGGTGCTGCTCACGAATCGGCCTACTTTGGCCCATTGATCAACTCTGGGTGGTTCTGGCGTAGCCAGGTTGTTACCATCTGCTGGAGTTCGTGGGCGACCTGAATTGCCTGGTCCAATTCATTGTGCGAAACGTTGCCGGCTGCATCGTAGCTGGTTGCGTTTCTCTTTTTCGACAGAACTCTTAATTTGTGGATGAGCCTGGAGTCGGCTTGAATCGTCAGCTCCAGAGACTCGATGGTCTTCTGATGGTGGCCTTGCTGGACTGCGGTACGGTAGCCGCAAGCTCGCAACGCTGCGTTGGAACAGGTACGAGCGGCACTGAAGGCGGCTTCGAATCGACGGTCGTCTGAAATTGCTTCGACGCTGGCGTCGCCAAGGTCACGGCTCACGATTCCGAGTAGATCGCGGATTTCTTCCGGGCTGGTTGGTTCGGCTTTGAGCCAGCCATATTCAGCCCACTTTGCGAGAGTCATCTTCTGCTCCGATCAGGAACACTTTTTCGCTGCGCATAACTGATCTGAGGAAGTGGTTGCCGCTTTGAAGCTTGGATTCGAACTCTTTTGACGAATATATGGTTGGATTGATAGTACGTCCTATCAGCGGTTCGACCGAAGCTAATTGCGCAAGGGTTTCATCGAGAGTTACGTCCCCGACAATCATCAGGTCGACGTCGCTCTCAGCGTTCTCGCTGCGGCTGGCGACCGAGCCATACACAAATGCCTGCGAGATTCGCTGTGCGAGCGGCGCGAGAGCGGAACTCAGCAGTTGGAAGACACCTACGGTCTTTGCAACCAATGCGTGGATTTCGGCAAAGACCGGATGGTTGCGATTGGCCTGATGGTAGACCTGATGGCCAGACGTTGAACGCACGATCAGGCCAACCTGTGACAGAGCCTCCAACTCGCGCTGGACGGAGCCGACGCTTATGCTGGTCTCTCTGGCGATCTGGCGGACAAAGAATAGCTGATCAGGATGGCCGAAGAGGAGCCGCAGTATGCGTCCTCTGGTCTGTCCAAATAGCAACTCGCCGAGTGGGCTTGATTCCGTTCTCATTTCGAGAACAATTGTACTCTTTTTGAGAACAATTGTAGAGAATGGCCAATTTGGGGTTCCTGCTGCACATGAATGAGTGCCCAGGTCTCAAAAGCGATACCTGGGGGCAGGCTCCAAAGATTTTTAGAAATTTGAATTCTATCTATCCCATTGCTTTATAGGCGTCGACCAAGAACACAATCGTAGCGGCAGTCTCATGTAGGAGATACTCGGCATAAAACTGCGGCACGCTTACGGCCAGTTCGCCCTGCCCATGGCCCCCCATCTTGTTTCGAATTGTCGGAATAGCGGTCGCAAGTGCTCCTTTGATCGCTCCGAGGTGGCTCTCCATAAAAGAAGGAAAGAGCCCGTTGTCCACACAGATGTCAATCAGGGGCTTTGCAGTATCTGTAGGCTTACATTCCCACTTTCTGCGATTACAGATGGTCTTCAGCGTACTTTCGAATGCCTTTAGGCACTCGCTTAAACATTCTTTCTGATTGCCTTGGCGATAATGCTCGTGAGCCTTCCTATATTCATCGTTGGCGCCCTCAAATCCCTCCTCATGTAGCAAACGTAGCGCCGGTAGAATGGCTTCCTGATGCAAATGGTCATTGTCTCGTTTAATGAGTTGAGGAGTTTCGCCGCCCAGAAACGTGTAGCCGACCTGATGCTCCAAAAAGCGTCTATTTAGATCGTTAATAGCTTCGTCCATTGACACCGTTACACAGAATGCCTGTCGCCACTGCCAATCCCCGTTCCTCTCTAAAGCGTAGTTAAATGCAGTCTCTATTAAATCTAGTGCCTCTTCGTCAGTTGCATCATCTCTGAAAAACTCCATGATGGCGGCGTCATCTCCGCGAAGGGGATTGCCAATATTGAAGACGCCCAGCTCCTCGGCCATCTTTTGTCGAAGCTCCCGATAGGCGCGGTTCTTTCCGACATAGTCGCGCTGCTCGGCCCCTAAACACCTTGCCAAAATATGGCAAATCTGCGACCGCAGGGCTCTCGGCAAGTGGTCATAGATGAAAACATCTGAAACTTGGCCTTTGAGCTTTCGTTGACGTAGAGAGAACTTTTCCTTTATCCCCATGCAAATACTCCGAAGACGAAGTAAGATATCTTGATTGAGCGGCTTCTGCCTTACAACTAACTAAGATTCTGGCCACTCGCTATCTGACCAGTGGATCATTAAGAACGGGACTGCGCACTAGCCGCCATCTCCGTGCACAGTATCCAGATTCTCAAACCGCGTGTATTGACTCAGGAACGCTAAGTCAACCGTGCCCGTCGGGCCATTTCTTTGTTTGGCGATGATGATTTCGGCTTTGTTTTTATCTTCGGGGTTTTCTTCTTTGTCGCGGTTGTAGTAACTCTCGCGGTGGATGAATGTAACTACGTCAGCGTCCTGCTCGATTGATCCTGACTCGCGAAGATCGCTCAGCAGCGGCTTCTTGTCGTCGCCGCGGCGCTCGCTGTTACGCGATAGCTGGGAGAGCGCGATGACAGGGACATCCATCTCTTTGGCAAGGGCTTTGAGACCGCGCGAGATGGCGGAGACTTCCTGCGTGCGGTTTTCGAATTTCTTGCCGCCCTGGCTGGGCAGGCTGGCCGACATGAGCTGGAGGTAGTCGACTACGATCAGGTCGATCTTGCCGCCGTTGGCCTGCTTGAGGCGGCGGGTTTTGGCGCGCATTTCGGCGAGCGAGATGCCCGGCGTGTCGTCGATGAAGACCTTGGACTCAACCAGTTGTTCGAGCGCGTGGCTGAGCTTGGCCTGATCTTCGCGGCCGAGGAAGCCGGTTTGCAGCTTGCGCTGGTCGACCCATGCCTGCGAGGCCAGCATACGGCGAAGCAGCGCTTCCTTGGACATTTCGAGCGAGAAGACGGCGACGACGGCTCCGCCCTGCACGGCGGCGTTTTGCGCGATGTTGATGGCCCACGCAGTTTTGCCCATCGACGGGCGGGCGGCGATGATGATGAGCTCGCCTTTTTGCAGACCCGAGGTCATCTTGTCGAACTCGGTGAAGTGAGTAGCGAGACCAGTGACTTCGCGGGCCTGGCTGTAGAGGTTGTCGATGCTGCCGAAAGACCCGGCGACGATCTCTTCGAGGCTCGCGAGACCCTTGGTGATGCTCTTTTCGCCGACCACCATGAGCTGCGATTCGGCTGCGTTGAGAACGTCGAGCGCAGTCTCGCTCTGGTCTGCGGCGCGGGCGATAGCGGCCGAGCAGATGAGCATGAGCTGGCGCAGGAGGCTCTTGTCCTTGACGATGCGGATGTACTCTTCGATGACCGGGCGGCGCGGTAGCCCTTCGGTGAGCGAGGAGAGATAGGCGACGCCGCCGACGGACTCGATTTCCTTGTACTTGGCCAGTTGGTTAGCCAGGGTAACGAGGTCGATGGCGTGACCTTCGCCGCCGAGCTCGGTCATGCGCAGGTAGATGCGCTGGTGCGAGTCCAGGGAGAAATCTTCGGGGGTGAGCCGTTCTTCCGCCTCGGAGATGGCGGAGTTCTCGAGCAGGATGGCGCCGAGGATCATTTTTTCGGCGGAGACATTGGATGGAAGGCCGGAATCTGATGCGAAACCGGGGGCGAAGCTGGATGGTGCGGCCATTTCTAGAGTGTACGGAATGGGCGGCGTGTGGAAAGTGTGGATGAGGGTGCATAACCGGGTACGAAAAGTTGGCTCACCTGCGGCGTTCTATCATGGTCTATAGGGGTAATCGTTTATGAAATCCGCCATTTTTGCCGCTTTTGCTGTCCTTTCGCTGTCTTCCAGCGCTGCATTTTCCCAGACTCCGGCTGCCGCTGGGTCAGCTACTTCGGCCACCTCGGCGGAGTCGCCTGAGATTCGAGAGCTGCAGAAGATTGAGGACTCCTGGGACAATGCGTTGAACCAGCGCGATCAGTATGGCCTGGAGCTGGTGCTATCGCCTTTGTTTGTCAACGTTTCCGCGAATGGCGACATCACTACCCGCAACCAGCAGGTGGTCTCCCTGATCAACCAGGAAGACAAGACGGCGACAACCGATGCGCGGGTAATCACGGTGCGCATGTTGGGCGATGTGGCCGTGGCCAACGGAACGTATACCTATACCCACAAGCTCAACGGCAACATGGTCGAGGAAAAGGGCGTCTTCACACACGTCTTCCAGCGCCAGCACGGAAACTGGGTCTGCCTGAACGCTCAGCGCACGCTACTGCGCGAAGAAGCGCCGGGAAAGAAGGCATCCAAGGCGAAAACGAAGTCCGACGCAGAGCTGCCGTTCCACATTCCGCTGTTCTCGAAAAGCGACAAGAGCAACAGTTCCAACCAGTAGCTCCTTGCAACTTAGACCTAATGCCAGAATCGGCAGACGAGGTGTCTTGATCGCCTTGGCTGCCGAGATTGCCGGCGGAGTGGATATGCAATTGCGCATGAGGGAAGCGTTCAAGACTGCGGGATTTGTGTTTGTCGCGCTGGGGCTTTACTGTTCAGCGCTGGCCCTGCAAAGACCCGCCCGGGACGACAAAGAAGTTGAGGCTAAGGCCCAGTTCGTGGGCTCGGAAAAATGTGCGGGCTGCCACGCCAAGGCTTATGCGGGGTGGAAGGGAACGCGCATGGCGAATGTGGTACGCGACCCGCATCAGCATCCCGAAGCGGTGCTCGGCGACTTCGCCCATCCCGATCCGGTCCGGTCATTTGGCCTCGATGAGGTTGCGTTTGTCTACGGCAGCCGCTGGAAGCAGCGCTATTTCACAAAACGCGGCGAGGATTATTTTCCGTTGCCGGCTCAGTGGGATGTGAAGAAGGCTAAGTGGCTTCCCTACCATGTGGAAGAGGGCACAGACTGGTGGGTTCCGCACTACGGTCCCAGCAACTTTGATCGTCCGACGGGACCGACGTGCGACGGCTGCCACTCGGTGAACTACAACATTGAAACGAAGCAGGTAACAGAATGGAATGTGGGCTGCGAAAAGTGCCACGGACCCGGAAGTCTGCACGTTGCTCATCCGACCAAGGCGAATATCGTCAATCCCCGCGCATTGGATTCTGTGCGCGGCAACGATACCTGCATCCAGTGCCATAGCCAGGGGCAGCCGCTGGCGAATCCAATTGCGGGAAAATACTACGATTGGCCGGTAGGCTATCTGCCCGGACAGCGTCTGGCCGATGTATGGAAGCTGGAGGAGGTTAAACCGGGAACTACAAACTTCTTCCAGTTTGCCGATCTTACTGCACATAAGAATCGGATGCAGGGCAATGATTTTGTGCAGAGCAACATGTATCACCGTGAACTGCGCTGCTTCGACTGCCACGATGTGCATAGCAGCAAGAACACGGCGAGTCTGAAGCTACCCGGAAACGAACTCTGTCTCTCGTGCCACACACAGGACAACCCGGCTGGCCTGAAGGGCACAGTGAGCGAACACACGCATCACGCCGCAGGCAGCGCGGGCAGCCAATGCGTCGCCTGCCATATGCCTAAGATCGAGCAGACGATCAAGGATAACTTCGTGAGCGCGCACACGTTCCGTTTTATTACTCCTGCGCAGACGGAACAGTCCGGGATTCCGAATCCATGCACGTCGTGCCACACGGACAAATCGACTGGTTGGGCGAAGAATGAGTTGAAAAGCTGGACCACGACTTCTCCGTGGCGTGTAGCCCAGTAGTCAGCGCGGAACAAAGGGAAGCTGGACCTTATGCCACGCCTTGTTTCTCTTGTCGCTCGCCGGGCGCATCGCTCTGTTGTTTGCCTTGGATTCGAATTGACACGTGCACCAGCCCCAGCGCGGCAGGCGTCACGCCCGGGATGCGGCTGGCCTGACCGATGGTCTGCGGGCGGACGCGGCCCAGCTTCTCCTGCATTTCGCGGGAGAGGCCGCTGATGGTGGTGTAGTTGAGCCACTCCGGGATGCGGACGTTTTCGGCTTCCTTGAGCTTCAGGATGGCTTTCTTTTGCTGCTCCAGGTATCCGGCGAACTTGATTTCGGTTTCGACGGCGCGGGCTTCGTTGCGCGGAACGGAGGCGAGGCGCTCACCATCGACTTCGATCAGGCCGACCAGGAGCGGGTCCCGATGGAGTTCGGATGCGAGCGCCTTTAGCAGCTGTTCAATCTGGATTTCGGGCCGCTTGAGGAGTTGCGCCCACGTCTGGCCGGTTACTGCACTCAGGTCCAGTCCTTCGGCGGCAATTGCCAGTCCGTCTGAATCGACTTTCTTTGTCGCGAGAAGCTGCGCCAGCGCAACCATGCGCGCCTGCTTCTGTTCGTATTCCGTCCAGGCTTCGTCGCCGATCAGGCCGAGCTTGCGGCCATAGGGAGTCAGGCGGCGGTCGGCGTTGTCGATGCGCAGATGCAGGCGGAACTCGGCGCGTGAGGTGAACATCCGATAGGGCTCGTTGGTGCCCTTGGAGATGAGGTCGTCGATGAGGATGCCGGTATACCCCTCCGTGCGGTCGAGGGTAAATGGTGGCTCGCCCTTGAGCTTGAGCGCGGCATTGATGCCAGCCATGATGCCCTGGCAGGCGGCTTCCTCATATCCACTCGTGCCGTTGATCTGGCCGGCTAAGTACAGGCCCTCCATGGACTTAATCTTCAGCGCGCGGTCGAGTTCGGTGGCGTCGACGGAGTCG
Source organism: Acidicapsa acidisoli (assembly GCF_025685625.1). Taxonomy (NCBI): domain Bacteria; kingdom Pseudomonadati; phylum Acidobacteriota; class Terriglobia; order Terriglobales; family Acidobacteriaceae; genus Acidicapsa; species Acidicapsa acidisoli. The sequence continues at coordinate 1,565,252 of NZ_JAGSYI010000001.1, read as the reverse complement.
TATTCGATGGCGTAGCCGGGGCGGAGCATCTCGGCGTTTTCTAGGCCGGGGATGCTGCGGACAATCCGGAACTGCACCTCCATAGGAAGCGAAGTGGACATGCCGTTGACGTAGACTTCGTGGGTGTTGAGGCCCTCGGGTTCGAGGAAGAACTGGTGCTGCGTCTTCTCGGGAAACTTGACGATCTTGTCTTCGATGGACGGACAATAGCGCGGGCCGATACCCTCGATCTGACCGGAATACATGGCTGAACGGCCCACATTGTCGCGGATGATCTGGAGTGTTTCGGGCGTGGTGTAAGCGATGTGACAGCTTATCTGCGGCTGGACAATTTTCGTCGTCCGGAAGCTGAAGGGCGTCGGGTCGGCGTCGCCGGGCTGCTCTTCAAACGCCTCCCAGCGGATGGTGCGTCCGTCGAGGCGCGGCGGCGTGCCGGTCTTGAGGCGGGTGGTGCGCAGGCCGAGACGGCGCAGGGCTTCGCCGAGCAGGACTGACGCGGGCTCACCGCTGCGGCCGGCGGGGTAGCGCTCTTCGCCGCAGTGGATGAGGCCATTGAGGAAAGTGCCGGTGGTGATGATGGTGGCTCCGGCAAGGAGTTGGCGGCCATCGCGCAGCTTCAGGCCGAGCACCCGGCGTCGAGGCAACAAATCTGGGTGCCCCACCCTTGCCGCGTCGTTTGCGGCAGGGGCGGGATCGCCGATTTCTTCGATCACCAGATCGACAGCTTCAGCCTGCTTGATGTGCAGATTCGACTGATTCTCCAGCACTTCGCGCATCTTTACGCGGTAGAGCTGCTTGTCGCACTGGGCGCGCGGGCTCCAGACGGCAGGGCCGCGCGAGGTGTTAAGCAGGCGAAACTGGATGCCGACCGCATCTGCGACTTCGCCCATGACGCCACCGAGGGCGTCCACTTCGCGCACCAGATGGCCCTTGGCGATGCCGCCGATTGCGGGATTACAGGACATCTGCGCGATCAGGTCGAGGTTCATGGTGATGATCGCCGTCTTCAGGCCCATGCGCGCCGCGGCCATGGCCGCTTCGCAGCCCGCGTGGCCCGCGCCGACTACGGCCACATCGAATTGTTCGGTGAAGCTCATCGTCTCCTTATTTTACGGACTTCCGAATTTCTGTGCCGCAGGCAATCGTGTTATATGCCATTGGAGTGGAACTTAGCGACGTTTAATCGCGTATTGCATGCGGACAAAGCTCACAATTGATTGGCCTCACAATCGCTTGCGAAACGGAGGAAACAGCACGATGCCGACACAAAATGAGCATCCGGAAGGAAGAGCCATCGCCACAGTCGCGACGAATGGAGTCTCCACGATTCCATGGTGGATTCGAATCGCCGTTTGCCTGGGCGCACTCCTCACAGGCGCTGGCGCGGTGATTGCGCTGGTGAATCCGGCGATGTTGGTTTCTCCGCAGGACGCGATCAATGGAGCGGTTCATATCTACGCGGGCTATCTTGCGTCGCGCAACTTCGCGCTCGCGATTCTGCTGCTCGCTCTGCTGGGCCTGGGTGCGAAACGCGCGCTCGGCAATCTGATGGCGTTTGTAGCTCTGGTTCAGTTCTTCGATGCCGGAATGGATTGCATTGAAGGCCGCTGGACCATCGCGCCGGGAGTACTGGTCTTTGGCCTCGTCTTCCTCGCCGGAGCCGCAAAGTTATCTGGCTATCCCCTCTGGAAACGAGAGTCCTGGGAGCGCTAAAAACGGCTCCAGAACCAAGACAGTTCTCCCCTGGAAGTCGATTGCCTGCTCTACGCCTTCGCTTCAAAAATCAGATTGAACGGCGTTTGTGTGGCCCTGCGGAAATGGCGGAACCCGCCAGCCGAGACCACTTCCCGCAGCCGCTGTTCTCCTGCCTGCGCGCCAAGAGCCAGACCTACTTCCTGAGAGAGCGACGCAGGAGTGCAGATAAGCGTCGACGCACCATAGAAGGCCCGGCCGACGGGGTTCAGATTGTCCTCAATCCTGTCCCCGGCGAATGGCTCAACAATCATCCATGTTCCATCCGCTGAAAGAGTTTCGCGCACATGGGCAGCCGCGCCAACCGGATCGCCCATATCGTGGAGGCAATCGAAAAACGTGACAAAATCGTAGCCCTCTCCGGGATAGTCCTTCGCCTTTGCAACTTTGAATTCAATTCGACCACTTACGCCAGCGTCTTCGGCGCGCTGCCGAGCCGTCTCGATGGACTTGTCGTGATAATCGAATCCGAAGAACCTGGACTTTGGATAGTGCATTGCCATCAACACGGTGGAGGCGCCAAGGCCGCAGCCAACATCTGCAACTGTTGCTCCCTGCTCAAGTTTTTCCTTCACTCCGTTGAGGGCGGGGATCCACGAACTTACGAGGTTTGCCGCATAGCCGGGGCGGAAGAATCGCTCGGTGCCTACGAACAAATCCTGGTGATGCTGGTGCCAGCCTAAACCTTCTCCGGTTTTGAAGCGCTCCGTGATCAGTTCCTCGGCTTTGATCGCAGCCAGCGCGGCCTGGAACATGCCCGGAAGGAACGCGGGGCTATTCTCGTCGACCATCGCAAAGGCTTGTTCCTCGCTAAGATAGAACTTAGCGGTCTGGTCGTCATAAGTGACATACCCACCCGCAGCCTGATTGCAGAGCCACTCGCGCACGTAACGTTCCGACGTCCCGGTACGCTTGGCCAGTTCTGCGGGAGTTTGAGGGCCGCCTGCGTCCATTGCCTTGTACAGGCCCAGCTTGTCTCCGACGCGCACCAGCGCTGCGTGAAAAGTTGCGCCAAAGTCCACTACGGCTTTGCCCAGAAGCGCGTGCAGTTTCTCGGTGTCGATGGTCATGGTTTGGGACATGGTTTGCATCTCCTTGCTCCGACTTGCTCGGCGTCAAAATTTGGAGCAGATCATAGCACCAGCAAATATCGGAAGTCTTCGTCTATCGCAGGAAATACCGGGTCCGCGCTAAAATGATGCCAGCGTGAGGTTCGCGGCATGTTGCTGGAGCTGGCCAGGCCGGTTACTTTACTTGCCAGCATGATCTCTCTGCTTGCTGTCTTTCACACCGCATTTCTAGGGTCGGAGACGAGCTTTCAGCAGCGGCTTTACGATTCGCTTGGAGTGCTGCTGCTCTCCGCCGGAATCTCGTTGTTGAGCGGATTGACCTTCAGCGAAGGAAAGCACCATCCGGCCGCAGCCAGCCCCTACCTCACGAGCACATTCCCGGTCAAACTCTTCTTCTGGACGACTGGAATCATGGCGGTGCTTTTTCTGCTCGCCTGGTATCTGGAGACGCACTGCATCTTCTACCGGGACATTCATTTCTGAAATCGCTGACAGAGTGGATTGCCGGTGAGCGACTCTGTGTTCAGCTGAGCCAGCGTTTCACTCATCCATTTTGAATAGCGTTGTTTCCGATCTGCGTCTTTTCCTGCCTGTCCTGCCTGCTTTTCCTTCACGTTCCACTTCTTCCAGGCTCTTTCCGGAAAGAATGCTGTTCGGCTGTTCGTCCACGATGGCTGGTGCGTCCATACTTCTCGCAAATGAATCGGGCAACTTCACGAGATCCCAAACCTGCCTTCGACCACCTTTGCAACTGCCGGGCCGCCGGAGGAGCATCCAGTTGCCCTTTAATTTCTCGCCGCGCAACGTAAATTTGAGGCACCCGTTGCGAAAGCAATCGTCGACGTCCAGATATCCCGGTAAAGGCTCCCACCACCCTAAGTCCCACGGCATCGTAGGGCCCGCGCCAGGCATACCGTCCGGGAACACGCCTTCAAACGCGATGTTTTTTATCTTATGGTCTGCAACTTCTATGGCCTCACAGCGAACACTGGGGCAACAACTAGGCCCTTCCGGCACCGCCCAACTCATCAACACACCATTCCACTCAAGCCTGAAATCGTAGTGGAGGCGGCTTGCCCGATGTTTCTTAACAACAAATCGCAGCAACGCAGCAGCACGATTGTGTACTGCAATTTCCTCTGCGCTTTTTAGCGTCCTGCCTCGGCCATCCCGTGCCTCGAAAGAGATAGGAGGATTGAAATGAAACAGTTCAATTTGGGTGGAAATACCACTTGTGCCGTTTCTCTTGATTCGCTTGTTTGTGCGCCTGCGCGTCATTGGATCACCTCGCGACCAATATTCGCCTTTTATTCGCTTTTTGCAAGAGAAATTTTGCCTGTGGGGATTAAAGACTCGACGGCAATCGGGAACTTAACCCCGCCTATCCCCAAGCGCCAAGCAGCCGGCGCACCAGCACCAGTTGACCGACGTGATAAGCATTGTGGTCAGCGACCAACAGCGCCTCTCGCAGGATAGTTTGACCGTCGCCGTGGGGGATTTTGGCAAACAGATCGGTGGATTTGTCTTCGACCAACTCGCAGAACGTCTTGAGGTCTTTGCGAAAGGCTTTCACGCTCTCGTCCCAGGCGGCATCGCTTGGAGGCGCGGGGGTTGCAGGCCAGTAGTCATCGGGCCATTTATGCGCCTTGTAGTTCGAGTTGCGCGAGAAATCGAGGATATCCCACTGGGCGATGCGCAGGTGTTCGAGCAGCTCCCAGGGAGAGTGATCCGCTCCGTCGGGCCGAATTCCACGCTTTTCCGGTGGCAGGCCCTCGATGGCCGTCTCGAAGGTCACGTGCGCGTTGCCGTCGTTGAGCAGGCTTAGTAGGTGCTGTCTTAGCTGTGCGTCTTCTGGCATCTCTTTGACTCCTATTCAGGCTGTCGCTCGCAACAGTTTCCGTGCTTGCGCAGAAACCGCGTCATCGGCGCAGGGCCGCCACCAATCTCACTAATCTTCTGGATAGGATGCAAGGAATCCCGATTTGCGGCAACTTATTAACGCGCACCGTTGCACATTGGACTAACCAGCCGGAATTACCCAGCCATGACTGCCATCGAGCTTTCCCGTGTAGCCCCCTCGCGCGTTGCCGTGCCGCTTGCCAGGCAACGCGCGACGGCAGCCGAGATAGGCTGCCCGGCATTCGCCTCGTAATAACTAAACGCCGGACTGGGGTTGACTTCGAAGCAATAGACCTCGTTGTCCGGGGTGATCTTCAGATCGATGCCCGCGAACTCGAGGCCGAGCGATGCGGAGAGACGCAGGCACTTTTCGACGAGTTCGTCGGAAAGAACTACTTCGCGCAACTCGGCAGCTTCGCCGGCCTGCCGGGCTGCATAGCGGTAGTCCGTGGCTTCGCTATCCACTGCCGTGGGAAAGACTTCTCCGCCGATGGTATGCACGCGCAGATTGATGCCTTCGACGAAGGCCTGAAACTGCGTCGGGCACCAGCGAATGAATTCGAGTCTCTCTTCGTCGCCGTCGGTCAGTTCCTGCACGATGGATCGAATGGCGCTGATTGATTTGTAGATCACGCGTCCGTGCCGGGCGCGAAAGGCGCGGACAAGGTCCGGATCGTTGGTGATCAGCGTCTCGGGAACAAGAAATCCCTGCTCGCGGATGAGCTGCGCCTGGTAAGGCTTCGAGGAATTACTGGCCATGGGCGCGCAGCGATTGATGACTCGCGCGGAGGAAATCTCCATCCAGCGAACGAGTGTGTCGTGGAAGGCGCGGCAGTAAGTTCGCAGAGGCGAGTGTTCCGGTTCGTTCGATAACTCAGGCAGCAGGCGATCATCCATGAGCCTTGGGTAGACGCCGGTGAACTCCTGCAGATTGTAAGTGCGCTTGCCGATGCGGAGCTCTCCGCGAACTTCGCAATCTTCAATCTCAAACCATATGTCGCAATCGGCGAAGTCCCGCTGATTGAAGAGAACAAACTCCGCATCCGCTTCTTCGAGGCGATTGATAACCATGCGCAGCGGTGTTTCGGAAGGGATGCCACAAATAAGAATCATGAACGTGCTCCTTGAAGAAGAATCTGCGCGAGTCGTTGCACCAGTCGCGGCCCGCCAAGCCTGAGATCCGGCGACGGCGCTGCGCTCGCAAATTGCCACTGCCCGTTGGAATCCAGGCTCAAATCGATGCCCAGCATCTCGGTTTCTGCTTCGGCCGCGAGCTTACCGCAGCCTTTGGAGACACTGCCGGGAACTTCACCGCCAAAGACCTCTCCACGCAGGGCAACGACGCTTTGCATAACCGCGTTCTCAGCGGAAGCAGGATGGGAGCGCTGCCTGTGATCGTCGCGGGCGCTTTGGCGATAGACGGGAGTGCGCAGGCCAGCGCGGCAGGCGCGGAATGCCCACTCCGAAGGATGGAACCATGGTCCGCAGAGGCCGATCGGCGTAGGCCGGTTGACGACCACTCCTGGCAGTGCGTGCAGACAGCTCAGATAGAAGGCAAGGAGTTCCGCCTGAGCGTAGTCCCGGTCCGCTGCAACGGCGTGTTGTGTCGCGTATTCCGAGGGCGCGTGGAGGCGGTTGAGGACGCCGCGGACTCGCGAGCCATCAATGACAAGGCCATTCGCAAGCGTGATTTTGATCTGGGTCGAGGTACTGTTAAGCCGATGCTCCCATCGGCTGGCGCAAGCCAGGCTCTCCGCTGTCACCAGTTCCAGCGGAGCTATCCCCATTTGTTTGAGACTCTGATAGGCCCACAATGCCGAGGCATCTGCGGAGGAACACAGTACAAGCCACATGGCGAAGATCTCCGGAAGAATGGGCAGGTTTGATGCCTGCCCGATCCATCCCATTACGGGTTGATGGTTTTACTTCTTGGCGTCTTTCTCTTTCGGCGCGGTTGCCTTGGAGGCCGTGGCCTCTGTCGCCTCCGGCTCCTGCTTGAGCGCGCCCTGGCTGAGATCAGGCCGCAACTCGGCGGGAATGAAATGGACGAGCTGCGCCACGGTAGCTTCGAGAGCCGCAAGACGCTGGGCGTAAGGATCGCCACCCTGGCCGGGGTTGTAGGGTCCATCCGTCAACACCTTCCCTTCGATGGGAATCTTTTCGATTTCCTTAATCTCGTGCTTAAATTCCTTGATTTCGTGCTTGTACTCCTTGATCTCGTACTTCTCGACCTTGAACTCCTTGACGCTGAACTTCTCGGCGACTTGTTTGGTTTCGACGATCTTGTTGGCTTCCACAGCGGGCTGGGTCGCCTCGGGCCCAGGGCCCACGCCCGGATAATGAGTCTGCGGAAACTCAAGAAGCTCTTCTTTGTGAATCTCCTTGAAAATCTCTTTTTCCTTGTGCTCTTTTTCCTTTTCCTTGTCCTTATCCTTGTCTTTGTCCTTATCTTTGATGTCCTTGGTTTCTTTGGTTTCCTTGTACTCGCGCTTCAGATCCTTCTCCAAAGCGATCTGCTTTTCAATGAACTGTTTGGTAGGCACTTTGATTTCTCCTTGTCGATGGGGTTCGCAACTAGGACGGCATCGCCGGCTGGGCCGGGAAATCCGCTTGCAACGTGTGTGAGGGTAGTGAGCGGAGAAGCGCCAACGTTTCATTCGGGAAGGGAATCAAAACATTTGCGGTGAGGAGTGGAAGCCGCAACCGGCTGGAAACCGGCCACGCGAAGATGGCCCGCGTTGTATACTTCCCCTCGAAAGGCGCTAACTTACGCCGCGCGAGGAGAATCGCCATGCAAAGCCGCATTGTGGGCACAACGATGCCCGTTCTTGAGTTCCTGTTGCAGCCGAATGACGCCATCATCTCCGAGGCTGGCGAACTTTCCTGGATGTCCAGCGCTATCCAGATGACGACGCATACGCAGATGATGGGCGGCGGCGGATTCTTTGGCGCGCTCAAGCGCGTGGCTGGCGGCGGTAGCCTGTTCATGACGGAATACCGCGCATGGGGCGGCGTGGGCGAGGTTGCCTTTGCAACGCGTGTACCGGGGCACATTTTGCCGGTAGAGGTGCAGCCGGGCTACGAGTACTACATCCATCGCCATGGCTTTTTGTGCGCGACGGAGCAGATCCAGTTGAGCGTCGGATTTCAGCAGTCGCTCGGAGCGGGTATCTTTGGCGGAGATGGCTTCCTGCTGCAGAAGGTCGGCGGCATCGGAACGGCGTGGCTTGAGCTCTCCGGCGAAGTGGTGGTCAAGGATCTCGCGCCGGGCGAGACGCTGCGCGTTCATCCGGGGCACGTCGGCGCGTTCCAAGGCTCGGTTTCCTTCCAGATCACCATCGTTCGCGGCCTGAAGAACATGATCTTCGGCGGAGACGGCATCTTTCTCGCGGCACTCACCGGTCCGGGCCGGGTCTGGCTGCAGACGCTGCCGATTTCGCGGCTAGCGCACCAGTTGCAGCACTACATGCCCACGGCACGCCAGGAATCGGTGCAGGGCGGCGTGGTAGGCGGCATCGTCGGCTCGATTCTCGACGGCATGAAGTAACCGGCTAAGGCGGAGTTGGGTGCGGAGGTGATTCTGGACAGCCCCTCCGCAAACCTGCGATTGTTTTAGCGATGCTCCGTCTTCCAAAATCCAGCAGCGTCTGGTTCACGGTCTTTTTTCTGACTGGGATGCTGGCCTTATTGGGCAACCCCGAGGCGCAGGCTGCTTCTCAGAAGACGCAGAAACGCGCCGGTGCCGCGAGTAGCGCGCCGGCCAATGGCGGATATGTGGGCAGCGCGGCCTGCTCGCGCTGCCATCTGGAAATAGCCAACCATTTTGCGCACGCAAGCATGGGGCATTCGCTGAAAGCGGTTACGCCGGATTTCCTCAAGACTCTACCCATACCGGCTGCATATTACGACGCGAAGTTCGATCACCATTTTGAAGTTCGCACCGAGAACGGCAAGCTCTACCAGAGCGAGTACCAATCTGGAGCAGACGGCAAGGAAGTATTCCGCAGCACCCATGAGCTGGGCTGGATCATCGGCACCGGCGAAAACGGATTCGGAGCGCTGCTGCGGCGCGGAGATTATCTCTTTCAGGCGCCGCTCTCGTATTACTCCAAAGCGGCGGAATGGAATCTTTCGCCGGGCTACCAGAACGGCGATTACGGATTCAATCGCATTATCCAGCCTGGCTGCATTTACTGCCATAGCGGACGTCCGCAGCCGGTTGCGAGCTATCCCGGCAAATACGACAGCACGCCCTTTACACAAACTTCCGTAGGCTGTGAAAACTGTCATGGCCCCGGCGCCGCGCATGTGCAGGCGATGGGCCAGGGCGAGGATTACGGCAAAGGCCCGGGTTCGGATTCAGATCCCACGATTGTGAATCCCGCGCGCCTCAAGGGCCAGCTTGCGGACGATATCTGCATGTCCTGCCACCAGATCGGCGATGCGCGCGTGTTGCAGCCGGGCAAGACCTACCAGGACTTCCGGCCTGGCGAGCCGCTGGATCACACCCTCTCGATCTTTCAGATCCCGCCGACGCGCGAAAATCCGCCGCAGGACGACCACGTCGAACACTACTACTCGATGAGCCTGAGCAAGTGCTTCCGCGCGACGCGAAGCCTGCCGGCGTCGAAACAGTTGCGCTGCATCACCTGCCACGATCCGCATGTTGAGCCGACACATGCGGAAGCGCCAGCGTTTTTCAACGCAAAATGCCTCACATGCCATACAGCGGCAAGCTGCACCGCAACAGCCGCTACTCGGCAGGCAACGTCCCCCGCGGACAACTGTATCGGCTGCCATATGCCTCGGCGTGATATCCAGGCCATCTCCCACACTAGCGCCACCAACCACCGCATCGTTGTTCGCCCGGAAGAACCGTTTCCCGACGAAGCCTTTGCACAGACGACCACGGCTTTGCCGAACCTGATTCACATGAATCCGGCGGGCGAGCGCGGAGCGAAGGCAGCGACTCCGCCAGCGCTTGTGTTGCTGCAAGCCTTTGGGGAACTCAGAACAAGCAAGCCACAGTTCGCCGCGTCCTTTACCGCTTCGTGGCTCAAGACGCTTGCGGAACTGGAAACGAGCAATCCGGAGAATGCCATTGTCCAGGCTGCGCTTGGGCACCGCGAACTAGAAGCCCACGACTGGTCGCAGGCGATCGACCACTTGCAACACGCGCTGCGTCTCGATCCGCTGCAGACCAATGTCTACGTCGATCTCTCGGAGGCGCAGGACCAGAGCGGCATGGTGGAGGAAGCAATCGCATCCGCCAAAAGGGCAGTCACGCTCGACCCGTTTGTCGCCGCGCTGCAAAAGACTCTGGTCTTTCGCCTGATCAATGGCAAGCATTACGAAGAAGCCCAGGCTGCAATGGAAACTTACCTGCGGAACTTTCCGGAAGACGATTTCATGCGCAAGATGCTGGCCATTGCGAAACAGTAAGAATTACTTCGTTTGTTGCGAAATTAGAAACTCGCGATTTATCTAGAACCACCTTCACAAACCGGCGTAAAGGAATGATCGTGCTATTGATAGCAATGTAATATCGGTGACAAATCGTTACAAAACACCTTGGTAAATCGGTAAACTTACTTCAAATCGCGCTCGTCTTTGTGGCATGACAATTCGATGGCTTCATGGGCGCTCGCCCAATGAACCAGTAGCCCGCTGTGGGCTTGGAGCCACCATAGTCATCCTGGCAGCAATGCCAGGACTGTTCTATGCTGCGCGCGCATCTGCCGAAGGCATACACCCGCCTCGCGCGGACCCTGCGACTGTGCGCGCCAGCTATGTTGGGTCGGAGGCGTGTTCGCGCTGCCATGCAGAAATCTATAGCCACTATTCCCACACCAGCATGGGCCGGTCGCTGACTCCTGTTACTTCGGAGTTTCTCAAGACTGTTCCTGTTTCTGCGTCCGTGTATGACCAGAAACTCGATCGCCATTTCGATGTTTATTCCGAAAACGAAAAACTCTACCAGAGCGAGTTTCAGGTCGATGCCGTCGGCCATGAAGTCTTTCGCGACACGCATGAAATCAAATGGATAGTAGGGACTGGGGCGAACGGTCGCGGGGCACTGATCCAGCATGACGACTACTTGTTTGAAGCACCGCTCTCCTTCTATCGAGAGACGGGAACCTGGGCGTTATCACCTGGGTATGAGCGGGGCGACCTGGGCTTCAACCGCACCATCGCGCCGGGCTGCATCTTCTGTCACAGCGGCCGTCCGCAGCCCGTACCCGAAACCATAGGGAAGTATGAGAAGCCCGCGTTCACGCAGCTCTCGGTGGGCTGCGAGAACTGCCATGGGCCGGGATCGGCGCACGTTGAAGCGATGGGCATGGGCGACTCCTACCCCAGGAGTAAAGATCCCACGATCGTGAACCCCGGCGCTATTGCGCCAACGATGGCCAACGACATCTGTATGTCTTGCCATCAGACAGGCGACATTCGCATCTTCCAACCCGGCAAGACTTATCTGGATTTTCGGCCGGGTCAGCCATTGGATCGAGTGATGGCCATTCTGATGGTGCCGCCGACGCGCGAGAATCCGCCGCGCGAGGATCACGTCGAGCACTACTACTCCATGATCCTGAGCAAGTGCTACCGGGCAAGCGCGAGAATGCCCAGCGAAAAGCAGATGCGCTGTATCAGTTGCCACGATCCGCATGTCGAGCCCACCAGCGCAGAGGCTCCGGCGTACTTCAACGGCAAGTGCATGAGCTGCCACTCTGCGCAGAGTTGCAAGGCTCCGGCGCAGGCGAGGGCTCAAACTGCATCCGCAACCGCACCTGCTGACAACTGCATCGGATGCCACATGCCGAAGCGCGCGGGCGGAGCGATTTCGCACACCAGCCTCACCAACCATCGCATCGTCGCGCGGCCAGACGAGGCATTCCCGGACGCCGCGTTTCAGATGACCACGGCGGCGCTGCCCGATCTGATCTATCTGGATGCGGCGCCGGGCGATGCAGAGCCGCCAGCGATCACGTTGCTGCAGGCCTACAGCCAGTTGAAAGACGTGTCGCCTGTGTATGAAGCTTCGTTTCTGAAAATTCTTCACGAGTTGGAAGCGACGAAGCCGCAGAACGCGATTGTGCAGGCCGCGCTCGGGCATCAGGCGCTGGCTGGCGGCCAACTGGACGATGCGGCGGAGCACTTGCAGGCGTCTCTGAAACTCGATCCGGCGCAGGCTGCAGTTTATATGGATCTATCTTCTGTGGCTGACCAGAAGGGGCAAGCCGATGAGGCAGTGACGATGGTGCAGAAGGCCGTCGCGCTGGAGCCTTTCAATGCGCCGATGCTAAAGACCCTCGTACTTCGTCTCATCAACGCAAAACAATACCCTGAGGCTGAATCCGCGATGGAAAAATACCTTCAGAATTTCCCCGAGGATGACTTCATGCGCAAGATGCTGGCGATTGCCAGGCAGTAGCAGCCTACTCGTAGTAAGTAGCCGTCGTCGTGTCGGTTTCCCATATGGTGCAGTCTTTGACGCGCACGCGGCCGCCGGTCATCTCGGCGAGCTCCTGGTTGGTCTGGTCATAGAAGTAGCGCGCCAGATTTTCGGCGGAGGGGTTCAGCTCGATAAAGGGCTCAAGGTCATTGAGCATCTGATGGTCGATGCGATCGATGACCGGGCGCAAAATGTTTTTGAGCAACTTGAAGTCCAGCAGAAGACCGGTTTCATCCAGTTCGCGCCCGGCGAGGGTCACGCGCACCTTGTAGTTATGCCCGTGCGGATTTTCGCACTTGCCAAAGTAGTTGCGCAGGTAGTGTCCGGAGGAGAAACCCGCGTCGACTGTCACTTCATACATGCTTTTCGATACTTTCTGTCGGAAGAATGGACCCAGTATTCATTTTAGAGGCCCGTGCGACTCTCCGGGATTCTTCTTCCGCCGTTGCCGGTCTGCGCGACGGCGCTCCTCAGAGCGGCGGTCGACCTGTTCAAAGAGATGCGACATCGAGCCGATCAACATCGAGACCAGCCCCAGAAGCAGCAGAAACATGGAAAGCGTCTTCCAAAGCGAGCCATTCGCCGGCAGCCCGGGCTGGAAGGTTGACGGCACAAAGGTCATGCCGCAGGAGACCAGAGCGAGAACTCCGAGAGTGGCGGCGAGAGCGTAGAAGTTTCGGGACATAGAGGATGGGCTAATCAGGCTTCATTCTAAAGCGTCGGTTGACGTCTTGGCTCACCTCGCCTACGCTCGTTTGTATATGGAGATTCATCTCACTGAACAACAGCAGAACTCATTGGCCGTGCTTTCCTCCCAAACAAGGCGCAGCGCCGACGATCTCGTTCGCGACGCCGTGGATCGCATGCTGGCTCATGAGAAGTGGTTCGAAGAACAGGTGCGAATCGGCATCGATCAGGTCGCACGTGGAGAATTCCTCGACGAAGATGAGATGGATGAGCGAGTTGCGAGGATGTTACACGCTTGAAGAGGCTGCGATGGTCGATCGCAGCTGCCAATGATCTCGAAGAAATCGGAAGATATTTAGAACTAAATCATCCCGACTTCGCCTTTGAGACGATCCAACGTATATACAAATCTGCCAAGTCCCTCAAACATCAGCCCGAGAAGGGTCGCCCCCGGAAAGATTCTGGGAACTCGCGAATTGATTCTGTCGCCGTTGCCATACTTGATTGTGTACTCCGTTGAGGAAGAGCGAATTCACGTGCTCCGAATCTTCCATGGTGCGCAAAACTGGTCATGAGGTGGTCGCACTTTAAGCTCCTGCTACTCGAAGAACAGCGCCACATCGGTGATTGTGCTGGTTACCCGGTAAGGCGGCAGGCTCTCCAGAAATGCCTGACCATAGCGCTTTTGCCGGATGCGCGGATCGAGCAGCACCAGCACTCCGCGATCCTCCAGAGACCGGATCAGGCGGCCGAAGCCCTGCTTGAGGGCGATTACCGCCGACGGGACCTGGTAATCGAAGAATGGCTTGCCGCCGTTCTCTTCGATGAATCGCATCCGCGCCGCCACGACGGGGTCATTTGGCACGGCGAAGGGCAGCCGGTCGATGATGACGCAGCTCAGCGCCTCGCCCTGTACATCGACGCCCTGCCAGAAGCTGGCCGTACCGAACAGAACCGCGTTCGGCGTCTCGCGGAACTGTTCCAGCAGCGTGTTACGCGGCGCGGTTCCATGCAGCAGGATCGGGTAATCCAGGACCGGCAGCAGCCGCTCGTAAAGATCGCGCATCTGGCTGTAGCTGGTGAAGAGGCAAAAAGCGCGGCCTTTCGTGATTTCAAGCACCCGCTGAATGCACCGGACCGCAGCAGTCTGGAAATCGGGCGCGCGAGGGTCGGGCATCTCGGGCGGCAGGTAGAGCAAGGCCTGGTCCTGATAGCGAAAATGGCTGGGCACCACCAGTTCCCGCGCATCCGCAAGGCCTAGCCTTCCGCGAATGTGCTCAAAGCTGCCCTGCACCGTGAGCGTCGCCGAAGTCAGAACAACCGTCGGAAAGCGTTGAAACAGCTCTGCATCCAGCAGCCCGGAGACGTCGATAGGCGTGGCCTGGAGGAAGATGGTCCGCGATTGCTTTTGCAGGCCACCGCTGACTCTTCGCTCCAGCCAATAGACCATATTGCCCGAGGTCGATTCGAGAAGAAATTCCAGTTCGGTACGTAGGTTTGTGACCCGCTTGCGCAGCGCAGGAGCCTCGTCGACGCCGCGTAGCTGGTCCAGGTCGGCCTCAAGGCGGACGAGGTTGTTCTTGACACTGAGGTAGAGGTCGCCACGGGTTTCGAGAAACTCTTCGCGATTGTCGAATGGTTGGCGACCGTCGCCAGCCATCGGCAACTGCGAGAAGAACATCCGCGCGCGGTCGCGAAGCTGCTGGCCCGAGAGCAGGATCGCCGTATTTGCCGGACTGGCGTAGTTGTCGCTCTTCTTGATCATTGCCTCGGTATCGCGCACGAGGTCTTCGAAGCGAATGTTGCTCACAGACAGCCCAAAATAGTTGCTGGCAATGTCCTCCAGTTCGTGCGCCTCATCGAAGATCACCGCCCCAGCCTCGGGCAGCACTCCGGCATCGGGAGCGCCGCTTGCAAGCTGGCGCACGGCCAAGTCGGCAAAGAATAGGTGATGATTCACGATGACGATGTCCGATTCCTGCGCCTTGCGCCGCATCTCGGTAACAAAGCAGCGCTGGTAGTCCGGGCAGGTTGAGCCCAGGCAGGCTTCGCTACGGGCGTCAAGCCGCGACCATAACGGACTAGACTCCGGTAACTCGGAAAGTTCAGCCCGGTCGCCGGTTTCGGTCTGTTTTTCCCATTCCGAAATTTTGTGGAACTGGTCGATCTCTTCGAGGCCGGAGAGGATCGGATGCATCGTCAGCGTCACTAACTTGTGTCGGCAGAGGTAGTTGGCCCGGCCCTTCATGTAGCAGACGCGCAACGGGCCAAGCAGCGACTCCAAAAAGGGAATATCGCGGAAATAGAGCTGATCCTGCAGTGCTTTAGTACCGGTCGAGATGATGACCCGGCGGCCGGTGCGCAGCGCAGGGAGCAGGTACGCGAGCGTCTTGCCCGTTCCCGTTCCTGCCTCGACAATCAGATGTCGGCACTCTTCCAGCGCTCGCTCGACGGCCCGCGCCATATCCAACTGGCCGGGCCGATGCTCGTAGAGCAGCCGCGATTTTGCCAGAATCCCGCCCGGCGCAAAAAATGCGTGGAGGGTAGGGACGGGGCCGCTCTCAACTCGATTTTGAACAGAATTCTCGGGCAACCGGACGAACCTCGACGCGCCCGAAGAGGGCTCCTTCCATAGTATCGGCGAAAGAGCTTTCGCCGCACATTCGCTCCAATTCTTTGAAGTTGTAGAACTAAAGCAGCAGGGATTTCAGCCGAAAATAAGGAATCATCAGGTCCCGCGCCAACGCCCTGACCCTTGAAAACACAACCGGCTTCTCACCCCTCCGCAAGCTCAAAATCCTCAAACAGTGCAGAATAGAGGTAGCGCCCGCTCCCGTGGGACGTCGTTTGCTAAGACGAACGGCGATTGGAGTTTTCTGTGTCGAAGTATCACAAATCCGTAGTGCCCTCGACCCCGGCCAGTTCGCATCTGCCGCTGGTGGCGATCGTGGGCCGCCCCAACGTGGGTAAATCCACTCTTTTCAACCGCCTGACGCACTCGCGGCGTTCGATTGTGGGCGACGAGCCCGGCATCACCCGCGACCGCATCTACGGCGACATCGAGTGGGACGGGCGCATCGTCCGCCTGGTCGACACCGGCGGCATCATTACCGACGACAAGGAATATATCCCCAGCGAAATCTACCGTCAGGCTCGCGTGGCTCTCGAAGAAGCTGACCTGCTGCTGATGGTCGTCGATGCCCGGACGGAGCTGGCTTCGCCCGACTTTACCCTCGCAAAAATGCTCATTCGCGGCGGCAAACCGGTCTATCTGGTCGCCAACAAGGTGGAAAATCCGACCGTCGCCGCTGCCGCAGAAAACCTGCGCCAGCTTGGATTGCCGGAGTTGTTTCTCGTCAGCTCCGAACATGGGCTGGGCATCGGCGACCTGCTCGACGCGATCTTTGACCGTTTGCCAGCGCCTGCGGCCACAGGGCCGGTTGCGAAAGACTCTGCCTATGATGCGCCGCTGGACCCCGATGAATTGGACATTGAAGATGAGCCGGTCTTCGATGAGAACGAGGAAGATGAACTTCTTGAGGATATGGGACCGGAGATCGACGTTGCGGAGGAAGACAGCGGCGACCTCGATCTGGTTGCCGACCCGCGCGAATTCGGGCCGGAAGAAGACCTGATCAGCGAGGCAGACACGGAAGCCGAGATTGTGAATGCAAGCCTCGATGGTGGACAGCCTCTGCATCGCACCCACGGCGAATACGAACAACACGAAACTTCGGTCGCCATCATCGGCCGGCCGAACGTCGGCAAATCGACGCTGCTGAATGCGCTTACAGGCACCTCGCGGGCCATCGTCTCGCCCATCGCCGGAACCACTCGCGACGCCGTCGACGAAGTCATCGAGCACGAAGGCCAGCGCCTGCGCCTGATCGACACCGCCGGAATCCGCCGCAAGGGCAAGACGCACCTGATGGCCGAGAAGCTCTCCGTCGTCATGGCAAGGCGGCATCTTGAGTCCTGCGATGTGGCGCTGCTGATGATCGACGCGATCGAGGGCGTGACCGCGAACGACGCACACATCGGCGGCTACGCGCACGAGAGTGGGCGTTCCGTGATCATCGTCATCAACAAGTGGGATCTGCTGACGACAGCCCGTACGGACGGCAAGCCGCCCGCCGATAAGGCCATCTATGAAGAGCAGGTTCGCCACGCGCTCAAGTACCTGAGTTATGCGCCGGTAGTCTTCATCTCCGCAGCCTCCGGAACGAATCTCGCAAAAGTGATGAAAGAGATCAAACGCGTAGCCGCGCAGCGCCGCAAGCGCGTCACAACCGGCCAGATGAATCGCTTTCTGGACAAGATCGACTTCCAGCGCGCACCGGTGCCGATGGCCAAGCGCATTCGCATCTTCTACATGACGCAGGCCGCGGTCGCACCGCCGACTTTCGTGCTTTTCACCGACCGCAACATCCAGTTGCACTTCGCCTTCCAGCGCTTCCTGGAAAACCAGATTCGCGAGGCCTTCGGCTTCGAGGGCACACCAATCTGGTTCAAAGTGCGCGCACGAAACGCGGAAAAAAAATAGCCCGGAAACGAATTCACATTGGACTACACTACCCCCGGAGCGGGTTCCGCGTACTGACCCGCTCCGGGGGCGAATATGCAGACCTCTGCCTGTCTTGTACTCGCGGCCAGCCTGGCTCTGATTCCGGCAACAAAACTTGTGTGCCAGGATGAATCCGGGATTTCCCACGCGCCGGACGGCGGTATCTCCCGCCACGTGGAAGGAATCTCGGTTCTGTCGATTCCGGGTGCGCCTTTCACTACGAAGGAAGTAGTGCGTCTGACGAACCATCTGCAAGATGGAACGCTCATCGAGCAACACTATTACGCAATGATCGTGCGCGATAGCGAAGGCAAGGTCTACCGCGAGACTCGAGACCGAATCCCAATGGGTTCCAACCGCGAACCGCCGCTCAGGAATTTCTACTTCAGCGACCCGAAAAATGCGCGAAGAATCACCTGTACGCCTGCAACTAAAACCTGCGTCGTAACAAGCTGGCGTCCCAATCTGCATGTCACCGAAGAGCCGGTAGGTCTATCCAAAGACGGCCTGTCTTACCTGACGCGTGAGAGCATGGGTCACTCGACCATCGACAGCCTCGAAGCCATCGATACCCGCGAAACACGCACCTACAATGCCGGTGCATTCGGCAATGACCGTCCCGTCGCAGTCACGAAGCGGTACTGGTACGCGCCACAACTGCAGATCAACCTGGCCGTCGACCGTCATGATCCCAGGACCGAAGATCAGAAGCTCGAATTAACTGAGTTGAACCTATCCGAACCTGACCCGGCGTGGTTCATCGTTCCCGACGGTTACCGCATCATTCGCGACCGAGCGCCCACAGCTTTTCAACGCTAATTCTGCAGATCAATCCACCCCGGTATAGCGAAGCCGCGTCAAATTCCAGGCTGAAGACCGGAAGGATACCCGGACTGTTGCGGCGGAAACGGAGGTGCGGGCGGCACTGGCGGCCAAACTGCCATCGCTAGTTCGGGATAGCGGCCGGCGTAAAAGAGAAGCGCGTAGTTGCGCCGGAATGTACCGATAGTTCCGCTAACGCCGATCACTGCCAGCAGGAACAGGAAGCCCGCCAGAATCGCCAGAGGTACGCCGAGTCCGAGTGCTAGCGTTGTAGATGCGGCCTTCAACGCCAGCGCCAGAATGACACCAACGATGGCGATGGGAATGAGCGGCACCAGCAGCACGATGAAACCCAGGACCGAGGCAACTAGCGACAGCAGAAAGCGCAGCAGAAAGAAAAGCGCAAACTGCCCCGGGTCGGCTAGAAGATCGCCCCAGACGTCCTGCAGTGCGTCGCCCATCGAGGCGTCTTCTACCGCCATGCGCGGCAGCACGAAGCAGGTCATCGTCGTTTCCACCAGGTAACCCGCCAGCGCCAGAGCGAGGAAGAGCGGAACGATATAGGCGATCAGCGGCAGGAAATCCGCGAAGCCAGGAGGGTGTTCGGAGCCGATTGAGTCAAACAGCGGCTTGAAGTGTTGGTAGAGGTTATAGCCGATAGGAATGAGAACGGCCCAGAACGCGATGCTGATCAACACGCTCAGCCCGAGATAGCGCATCGCCTGGCGGTGATAGCGGCTCCACGCAGGCGCGATCTGGTCCTGCTCGTACAGCACGCAATCAAAATAGCTGAAGCGCAGCCGAACCAGCAGATAACCGATCACGAGCACAACTGGAATCGCAATCAACGCCACCACTACGAGCAGTCCACCGATCGCCGCCAGCGCAGGCAGATGCATCGCCGGCCAATGGAACGGAATGTTCATTGGGCCTGCTTTTCCAGATCCGGAGGGCGTATGCGAGTTGAAATTACAGCTCGACATGCCGCCTTCCGTGAGCAGAGCCACAAGCGTCAGCTTCAGGAATCGCCCCAGACAAAAGGGCTGAAAGAGGAATTGCTTCGTCCGCTCAATGGCGGGACTGATGGCTCGTGCAGCAGAAAGGCTGTTCATGGCGGTCGCGGAAAGGGTAGCACAAACGCTACCGTCTCAGCCGAAAACAGTCGGAAGCGAAGTGCAAGCCGTTACTTCATCCGCCGCAGGCTATCGTTCTCTGATTCATTCTCTGACTCATCCCCAGCGAGCGTTGCCGAGCCCTTCGGAAGCAGGAACCACGTCGCGATCGCGGCTAGGGTAACAAGCGCATAAGCCAGCGGCATTCCGTGCAGCCCGAAGACCTGCGTGGCAATTGCCGTCGACACAATAAAACATCCGCCCCAGACGCAGAAGCACGCCAGACTGCGGATGACACTCTTAGCCCACGCATTTTCCGTCATGCGCGGCATCCATCGTCGGAAATAGCTCAGCGGGTCGGCGTAAAACCCGCGCGCCATGTAAATGATGTACGCTCCCAGCGCGGCTCTCAGGGCAAATGCCACGACGGGGTTGGATAGCACCTCCGACTCCATCATCGCCATCGGCAAGTTGCCCCCTTAGGCCTTTAGACACCGGCGCGCACAGAATTTCTCCAGTCGAAGCTGTCCTTATTTGGATTTCGATTTTGCGTCGCCCACCAATCGTCAAAAGCTGCCAGCGCGCGGTCACAGACCATCCTATGCCGTTCCTTCTTGTCGCGCACCTTGCGCCGGGTTTCTTCCTCCAGCGGAACGAGCAGATCGAATGTGATGTTGGCCGGCTGGAAGTGCTTCGGGTCGGCCTGCGTGATGTAGTTGACCAGCGAGCCCAGCGCGGTTTGGCGTGGCGCAGGCACTGGTTCCTCGCCATGCGCTACGGTGGCTGCGTAAAGGCCCGCCAGCAAACCGGATGCAATCGATTCCGTGTATCCCTCGACGCCGGAAATCTGCCCGGCGAAAAACAAGTCGGAACGCTCCTTCATGCGTAGCCGCTCGTCCAGCACTCGGGGCGAGCAGATATAAGTGTTGCGATGAATCTGCCCATAGCGGAGAAATTTGGCATCTTCGAGGCCAGGAATCAGCCGCAGAACCTTGGCTTGTTCGCCGTACTTGAGGTGGTTTTGAAAGCCGACGAGGTTGTAGCTATCGGCGCGGAGGTTTTCCTTGCGCAACTGCACCACGGCCCAGGGAGTTTTGCCCGTTCGCGGATCGCGCAGGCCGACCGGTTTCATCGGACCAAAGCGGAGCGTGTCCGGACCGCGCTTCGCCAAAATCTCTATGGGCAGGCAACCCTCGAAGTAGTCCGCTTTCTCCCATTCTTTCGATTCGGCAGCTTCGGCGGTCACCAGGGCGTTGAGAAAGACCTCATATTCTTCGCGAGTCATCGGACAGTTAATGTAGTCCGCCGTGCCCTTGTCCCAGCGCGCGGCAAAATAGACGCGATCCATGTCGATGGTCTCAGCGTCCACGATGGGCGAGATGGAGTCGTAAAAGGCCAGGTGCTCCGCGCCGGTCAGCTTCGCTATTTCTGTGCTCAGCGCATCTGAAGTCAGCGGACCAGACGCGACGATAGTGAGCGCGTCATCTCCAAAATCAAGCGTTTTCACCTCGTCGCGGATTACGGTAATGCGCGGTTCAGCGGCGATAGCTTCGGCAATGCGCCGCGAAAACTCGACGCGATCAACGGCCAGCGCGTGGCCAGCCGGAACAGCCGTTTCGTCCGCCAGCGCGATCAGCCGCGAACCCGCGCGCCGCATCTCCTGCTTGAGCAGCCACGGAGCCGTATTCGGCGACTCGCTCTTGAGCGAATTGGAGCAGACCAACTCGCCAAAGTCGGTAGTCTGGTGCGCCGGAGTCAGTACGGGCTTGCCGTCTACCTCGCGCCGCATCTCGTAGAGCTCGACCTCGCAGCCGAGGCTGGCGGCAGTGAGCGCGGCTTCAGGACCGGCGAGACCGCCGCCGATGACCCGAATCTTTCGTGAGTTACTCAAACGTTTGCCTCTACTCGGGTTGAATCCAGTGCCGCAAGCCGCTCCAGCGCTTCTCCGGTCATGCGAACGTTGCGCCACTCGTCAAGGAAGCTGGCTCCCAGCGCTGCATAGAAATCCACCGCCGGAGTGTTCCAGTCCAGCACCTCCCATTGCAGGCGCGGGCAGCCTTTTTCAACAGCGATTGCAGCGACCCGCGCCAGCAGCGCCTTGCCGATGCCAAAGCCACGAAATTCGGGGTTGACGAAGAGATCTTCCAGATACAGACCGGGACGGCCGGTCCACGTGGAGTAATTGAAGAAATAGAAAGCGAATCCCGCCGGTTTGCCATCCTGCTCGGCAATCAGGCAATGGTAGTAAGGCTCGGGACCAAAGCCGTCGCGAAGCAGATCAGCCTCGGTGGCTGTCACAGCGTCCGGCTCGCGCTCATACACAGCCAGCGCGCGAATAAACTCCAGAATGAGCGGCACATCAGAGGGAACCGCTTTGCGAATCGTCGTCGACATAGTTTTATTGTAGGGTGAGACCGCCGTGTCCCGGATCGCACCTGCGCCTGCCCCAAAGCGATACCATGTAAGCAGGATCAGAAATCAGGATCAGAGCCGTGAGCAGCACACCTACAAATACTCATCCCAGCCGCATTCGCTCCGTAGTCTGCCTCTCCGGCGGCATGGATAGCTGTGTCACCGCGGCGCTCGCTGCGCGCGACACCGAGGCATTCGCAATTCATTTCAGCTACGGCCAGCGCACCGAGTCCCGCGAACTCGCAGCCGCTCGCGGGGTCGCATTGCAGCTCGGCTTCCGAGACTTCCTGCATCTGCGCATTGACATCTTCCGGCACATCGGCGGTTCTGCGCTGACCGATGCAAAGATTTCGGTGCCCGATGCAGCGCCGGAGTTTGGCCACACGCCAGCCTCGGCCAATGCCTCCGGTGAAGCCATCCCGGTCACATACGTCCCCTTCCGTAACGCGCATTTTCTCTCGGCCGCCGTCAGTTGGGCCGAGGTTCTCGGCGCCACGCGCGTCTATATCGGCGCCGTGGAACAGGATAGCTCCGGCTACCCCGATTGCCGTCCGGCTTACTATGAAGCTTTCCAACAACTTGTGCGCACCGGCACGCGCGATGGCAAAATCGAGATCGTCACGCCGCTGATCGCTCTCAGCAAAGCCCAGATTGTGCGACTTGGCCTTGAATGCAATGCGCCTTTGGATTTAACGTGGTCCTGCTACAGGGAAGAGCAGGAAGCCTGCGGTACCTGCGAAAGTTGTGTCCTGCGCCTGCGTGCATTTGAATCTGCCGGAGTCAAGGATCCAATCGTCTATGCGCCGCCTGCCTGATCATCGACTTGATCGCGTGTTTGCCCCGTTGTTTGACCGCGTGATCGAGTTGACCCGAACGATAAGATTGTCCATGCACAAGGGAGCCGATCCGTTAAATTTCGATTTCCTGAATTCGAACGGCGCGAAGACTGATTTCTTGGGCCACTGCCATGCACCCTCACCCTCTCGATCTATAAGGAGAAGAAATATGAAGCTCAGAACTCTACTTCCGATTGCCGGAGCCGCTGTCCTCTCCATCGCGCTCGCGGGCTCTACCGTGGGGATGGCCCAGGAGGCCCCCGGCAAGATCCATGGTCACGTCACCGATCCCACTGGCGTGCCGAAGGGCGCCGGAACAATCAGCCTGTCCACGGACGGCGGCCACACCTCGAAGTATTCTTTCCCGGTCTCTGCGAGCGGTGATTTCACGGGAGATGGAATCGCGCCTGGGAATTATTCCATGATTCTTCGCCTGCCCGACACGCCGGAAGGCAAATTCGTCGATATGATCGAGAACGTCAAAATTACAGCGGGCGAGGATCTGCACCAGGACGACGATATGTCGCGCCAGGCGTATATCGACAAAATGACGCCGGACCAGAAGAAGCAGGTTGAGGAGTTCAAGAAGAAGAACGCCGAGGTGATGAAGTCCAACGCGGTGATCAAGACCCTCAACGCAGACCTAAGCGACGCCCGCGCGGCCAACCATGACAAGAAATACGACGTGGCCGAAACCCTGATGCTGAAGGACACCGGCCTCAAGCCAGATGGCGAACTGCTGTGGTACGAACTCGGCATGGCCGAAACCGGCCTCAAGAAGTGGGATGACGCTTCGAACGCCTTCAAGAAAGCGATTGACCTCTCCAGCGCGTCGAAGAAGCCCAGCCCCGATCTGATCGCAGGCGCCCATGCGGGCATTGGCGAAGTGGACGCCCGCAACAACAAGCCCGCCGATGCCGCCACCGAATACGACCTCGCCGCCAAGACCAACCCGACCAAGACGGCCTTTTATTACTCCAACGAAGCCGTGATCTTCTCTCAGGTTGGCAACATGGACGCTCAGGGCTCGGCGGCGGACAAAGCAATTACCGCGGATCCCAAGAATCCTCTGCCCTACTACCTCAAGGGGCAGGCGCTGATCAGCAAGGCCACGGTCGACGACAAGACCAAGAAAATCGTGCTTCCTCCAGGCTGCGCGGATGCCTATCAGAAGTACCTCGACCTGGCGCCGGACGGGCAGTTTGCCAACGATGTGAAAGGAATCCTCGCACAGAGCCAGGCCACGATCGAAACCAAGTACAAGGCAAAGAAGTAATTTTTCCTCGGCACAGGAACCGGGGCTGCCCGGAGTTGAAATCCGCTTACAAAGCAGGCTTCAATTCCGAGGCAGCCTCTTTTGCGTGCCGATACAATCGAAGCTATGGAGTCACCGTTGCTGAGCTACTCCGAGGCCGCCGAACAGGTACATCGCTTCATTCTGGCGCTCGCCGAGCAGGGCGAGATTCAACTTGCTCCAGAAACTGCGAAGACCGCAAATCCGGCCAGCCATCACTCCAAACCAGTTGAATCGGTACCGCTCCTGTCCGCGTCGGGCCGGGTTCTGGCCGTAGGACTCCACGCTGACCGTGACCAGCCGCCGTTTCCGCGCTCTACGCGCGATGGATTCGCCTGCCGCTCAGCTGAGGCCAACACGAACCAATATCTGTTTCTCTCCGGCCACATTCGCGCGGGCGAGGCCCCGGCTGGCGCGCTCGGAACCGGCGAAGTCTGGGAGATCATGACCGGCGCTCCAGTTCCGGACGGAGCCGACGCGGTCTTCATGGTCGAGCACCACGAGAGATCGTCGAATTTCATCCGGCTCGCCGCGCCGCGCACCATCGCCCACGGAGAAAATATCGTGGCGCGCGGCGCCGAAGCTCGCGCCGGTGACCTGCTCGTACCGCCCGGTATTCGCCTTGGTCCAGCCCAGATTGCTCTTGCTGCCCAGTGCGGCTATAGCGAGCTGACGGTTGCGCCCCGGCCCAGAGTCGCCATCTTGTCCACAGGAGACGAGCTGGTTCCGGTGGAGGGCGTTCCCGGACCCAGCCAGATTCGCAACTCCAATTCATCGATGCTGGCTGCACTGGTCGGCGCAGCGGGCGGAGAACCGGTCATTCTTCCTTCAGTTCCAGACCAGGATGCTCCGCTGGACGCTGCCATCAGCCATGCGATCTCTGCGGATCTACTTCTGATTACCGGAGGAATCTCCGCCGGGCGCTTCGATCTGGTGGAAGACGCTCTCACCCGCGCCGGAGCCCGATTCTTCCTCGGCGGCGTAGCGATTCAGCCCGGCAAGCCTGTCGTCTTCGGGCAACTGCCACGCATGGGCCAGTTGCCGCTGCCTTTTTTTGCGCTTCCCGGCAACCCGCTCTCCAGCGCTGTAACCTTCCACATCTTCGCCGCGCCTCTGCTGGCGGCGCTGGGAGACGACTCTGCGCCCCTGCCGCGCTTTGCCCTGGCGCAACTTAGGGGTGAATGGCGAGGCAAGCCCGGCCTCACGCGATTCCTGCCCGCCTTGTGTGACTTCGGGCTGGCTCCGGCGGTTCGAATCCTGCCCTGGCATGGCTCGGGAGACATTGCGACCTTCGCCCGGTCCAATTGCTTCCTGGTCGTCCCTCCGGAAGCCACGGAGATCCAGGAAGGCAGCACCGTACAGATTCTGCTGACTTAAGCTTCTTTTTCGCCGTTTTTCCGCCGTTTTCGGATGGCCCATATTCCGATTGCCACAAACACGACCACCAGCGCGCTCAGAAAGATCGCCAGGTGATCCTTGACGAGATCGCTCATCACCGAAACCGCGCTCGGGCCCAGTTTGAGCACCAGCAGCGACAGGATCAGCCAGCGCACCAGCCGCCCTGCGAAAACGGCCAGCATGAATGGCAGCACTCGCATCTCGAAGACCCCGGCAGCAAAGACAAACGCCTTCCATGGGGTTGGAGGCGGAAGCATGCTGGGAACGAGCACGGCCAGGAACTCCTGCCGCTCAAAGCGGGTTCTCATCTGCTCGAAGCGCTCGCGGTTCACCCGTTTCAGCAGAAAAAGCTCTCCCCCGGCGCGGCCGAGCCCGTAGGGCAGCAGTCCGCCGACTGCGGAGCCTGCCGCGCCCATCAGGCAGTAAATCCAGAAATGCCCCTTATCCGACCACACATACCCGGCGAGAATCAGGTCCATCGGCACCGGCAGCGTGGAGGAATCGATCAGCGCCACCAGGCCGACGCCCCAGAAGCCCAGCTTGGCCAGCGCCGGAAGCACCAGATAATTCCAGCGCGCCATCAGTTTTGCAAAGAGTGACTTCAATCAGGTTTCTTTCGGTGGTTGGCTTCCGGTTTGTTCCAACTTTGCGAAATTCCAGGACGGCGGATCTCTCGGAGCGGCAATATCATCGAGCATTCCTGCGATTACGTCATCCGACAGGCTTCGTCTAATCGAAGCGCCAGGGTAAGGTGTTGTTTCCGTTTTCAGCAGAACTCATTTTAAGCCGTCCGGCCCGGATTTTTGTTTCTTAGGCAACATTGCGGACTTTGTCCGCGCTCTGGCCGTCTATCTAAGAGAATGAGAGAATAGGGGAAGTCCAGAATCGAGCCCCATAGTCGAGTTGTGGACAAGAATCCGGCAGGCGCGCAAGCTTCGCCGCCAATTGATTACCTGATGCCAGCCAGCGAAACGCCCACCAACTCGCCCGTCCCGACGACCGATACGGATCGGCCAGAATCGGCTTCAACCGCCGTTCAGGAGATCGACGCGGAAGCCGAAGGAAGCACCGATGGGCAGAGAAGCGATCACCGCTCCGGCGCTGCTGGATTTTCAAGCTCCCGATACATCGACTACGACACCCACGAATTGCTGGAAAAGATCTCCCAGTACGAGGATGAGCGGCGTTGGCAGCGCATTCGCGAGGGAATATGGATCTCCATCATCATCCATATTCTTTTCTTCTCCGGACTCGCCTGGATTCCGCGCTACATCTTTCACCAAACCCAGCTCATCGATCCGATTCAGGCAATCAAGGACCGCAAGGACCTTACCTATCTGGACGAATTGCCCGACGCGCTGAAGCAGATTCAGAAAGCCAAGCCCAAGGCTCCTGCGCTCAAGCCTAACCAGGCCCAGGTGGACAAAAAGACGCTGGATGCCCTGAAGGCGCTTGAGCAGGCAAAGCCCAAACCGGCCCCACCTGCACCCGAGCAGCAGGCGCAGGCCACGCCGCCACCGCCGCCCGTTCAAACGCCGCAGCCCCAGCAACAGCAGGCTGTCGCGCCGCCATCGACCGCTCCACCGGTGCCCAATCCGCAGATTGCCTTGGACACGCCGCGTCCTGCGCCCGTTCCGGCGCGCCCGAATTTCTCGCTAGGCTCGCAGAATCCCGCCGACCAGCTTCGTCAGGCCATGCGGGACTCCCGCGGTCAGAGCGGCGGGGCCATGACCGGACCCGGCCTGCAACAGCACTCTGGAGCCGCTGGCGGCGCGGAGATCCTCTCTGATACGCAGGGCGTGGACTTCGGTCCTTATATGCAAAAGGTTATCCGCGAGACCTATCGCGCCTGGGACCCGCTGATTCCGGAGGAAGTAAATCCCCCGATTCTCAAGCGCGGCGAGTGCGAAATCGTCTTCACCATCCTGCCCAACGGCCGCGTGCAGGCAGGCAGCATGATCCTCACCGGCCGCTCCGGCGATGTCGCGCTCGATCGCGCCGCCTGGGGAGGCATCGTGGGCGCCGATTACCCGCCACTTCCGCGCGAGTTCCACGGCCCCTACCTCCAGTTGCGCTTCCGATTCCAGTACAACATTCGCTAAACCGCTTTACTCCTGCGTTTCGGCTCGCAACACGCGACCGCTTGCATGTTGTAGACTTGCTCCGTTCAAAAAGGGGCACAATTCATGCAATTTCCCAACATTGGTAGAACCCTGTCCGTATCCGGGTTCGCATTTTGCACTTCAGTCCTACTGAGCGGCACTCTCTTTAGCGTGATTCCCTCCGCCGATGCTCAAGCCACCGCACGGGATGCATTGAACAAGGGGCTTGCCGTCACAGGCCTCACCGCCGAAGACGCGCCTGCGTGGCATATCAAGGCCAATTACAGCCTCTACGACCGGGGTAATCTCACCGAATCCGGCACGCTGGAAGAGTGGGCCACCGGACCCTACACCTGGCGCCGCACCTACTCCGAAAAGAAGCAGGTCAACAATGAATGGAGCGTCACGCGCGCAAAACAATTCCAGACCAAGGACAGCAAGCTCAATCTGGCCCAACTCGACGAGCGCGTCGCGACAACCCTGACCGCCCCTCTCTTTCAAGCTGCGAACTATAAGCCGGATATGGAACTGGACGGCAGAGCCGGAACTTTCGCCGGCCAGACTCTGAATTGCGTCGCCGCCGCCAATCCCACAGCCGCTGCTGGGATCATCGACCCAAACGTGCTCTTTCCCCGTCTCTGTTTCGACGTCAAGGATGCCACTCTGCGCTACGTGAACACCCCGACCACGCTGATCAGCTACACCGAATTCAAGACGCTGGGCAATCGCCAGGTTGCAACCAAGGTAAATGTGAACTACGGCGGCAAAGTCGCGGCCGATCTCGCAATCACGCTGCTCGAGCCCCTCACCACAGGCGATCAGGGCCAGATCGCTCCCGACGGAAAGGCGGCCGCGCGACCCTATATGCATCTGGCCGGCGATGTGCCGCTTGTTCCGGTCAAGATCACGGAGTGCGCCTATCCCATGGCCGCATCGGTCAAACAGGAACACGGCATCGTCTATATCCCGGTAGTCATCCGGAAGGATGGCGGCGTCAAACCCAACGGTGGCGCCCAAGGACCGCCGGAGCTCGCCGAAGCCGCAGGCGACTGCGTGGGTAACTGGAAATTCGAGCCCTTCAAGCTGGACGGCGAAGCCATCGACGTCGCGGACACGCTGATCTACAACTACGATGGCAAGCCATTTAAGGGGGTAATCGGCATCGCCTCGGAACCGCCGCCATCCGCCGCAAAGTAAATGCAGCAGGCTGCGCCTCTACTTGAAGATTGGGGCGCAGCCTGCAGGCCAATCCCATTCCGAATGGCTTAAAATGATTGCGTCGTATGAACCCCTCCTTTTCCAATACGCCTAAAGCCGCAGCCAGAAAATGCCCCACCCGGCTCGCAATTGCCGTTCGACGTCCCAAGCGCTTTCGCTACGGACGGGTTGATCGCGGGCGAAGCCAACCGGCCTGAGCCGATCTCTATCTCAAAATCCTGTGATGGCGCAGTCTGGCGGTTCCCGTGATTCCTGACCGGAGCCCGGCAATGAGAATGCAGCCCGCGTGACAAGTTCCCGATAAGCACCAAAGCCAGAAAGGCATCTGCGATGAACACTTTCCAAAGCCGGACCACACTGACCTCCGGCAGCCGCAGCTTCACTTACTTCAGCCTGCCCGCGCTTGCAGCTCAGGGCTTCAACCTCGCCCGCTTGCCCTTCAGCCTCAAAATCCTGCTCGAAAACCTCATTCGTCGCGAAGACGGCGTGAACGTCACCGCCGCTGACGTCTGCTTCCTCGCCACTTGGAAGGCTGAAGCCGAGCCCAGCCGCGAAATCGCCTACATGCCCGCCCGCGTTCTCATGCAGGACTTCACCGGCGTCCCAGCAATCGTTGACCTCGCTGCCATGCGCGACGCCATGAAGACCCTCGGCGGCGACCCGGAAAAGATCAATCCCCTCCAACCCGCAGAACTGGTCATCGACCACTCCGTTCAGGTCGATGAATTCGGCTCGCCCTCGGCCTACGACGCCAACTCGCTGCTCGAATTCCAGCGCAACCGCGAGCGATACGCCTTCCTGAAGTGGGGCCAGACCGCGTTCCGGAATTTCTCCGCCGTGCCCCCCGGAATGGGCATCTGCCACCAGGTCAATCTCGAATACCTCGCTCGCGTCGTCTTCACGGCCCAAGTCGACGGCGAAGAAGTCGCTTATCCCGACACGCTCGTCGGCACCGATTCCCACACCACGATGATCAATGGCTTGGGCGTTCTCGGCTGGGGCGTCGGCGGCATCGAGGCTGAAGCAGCCATGCTCGGCCAGCCCGTGTCAATGCTCATTCCGCAGGTCGTCGGCTACAAGCTGACAGGTAAGCTGCGCGAAGGCGCGACCGCGACCGATCTCGTCCTCACCGTCACCGAAGCACTGCGCAAGCTGGGCGTCGTTGGCAAATTCGTCGAGTTCTACGGCCCCGGCATCGCCGAGCTGCCGCTCGCCGACCGCGCCACCATCAGCAACATGGCTCCCGAATACGGCGCCACCTGCGGCATCTTCCCCGTCGACGAAGAGACGCTGCGCTACCTGCGCCTGACCGGCCGCAGCGAAGAGCAGATCGCGCTCGTTGAGGCCTATTACAAAGCGCAAGGACTCTTCCACACCGCCGATTCGCCGGAAGCCGAATACACCCAGACCTTGTCGCTCGATCTCAGCACCGTCGAACCCAGCGTCGCCGGTCCCAAACGCCCGCAGGACCGCGTGCTGCTCTCCGAAACCGGCGCAAGCTTCCGCAAACAGCTTCCCAGCCTGCTCGGCCCATCCGCCAAGCCGCTGGGAGAACGCACCGCCGCAACCTGGACAATGTCTGGACCCGGCGCCACGGCAGTCCTAGACCGCGAACTCGTCCACGAGCCGCCCGTCGAGCCCACGCCCGCCGAAGCCAGCGGCCTCAATGAAGGCCTCGACGGAGGCATGGAAAGCGGCTTCGGCCGGAGGCCGGAACCGCACGCCTACGCCAACACCGTAAAAGGCCGCTTCGGCATCAACCCCGATATGTATCTCGACCACGGCTCCGTCGTAATCGCGGCTATCACCAGTTGCACTAACACTTCCAACCCCTCGGTGATGATCGCCGCGGGACTGCTCGCCAAAAAGGCCGTCGAAAAGGGGCTGACCGTCCCACCGTGGGTTAAAACATCGCTCGCTCCCGGCTCGCGTGTCGTGACCGATTACTACACCAAGGCTGGCCTGCTGCCATATCTCGAAAAGCTGCGCTTCAACGTCGTCGGCTACGGCTGCACCACCTGCATCGGCAACTCCGGCCCACTGCCCACGGACGTCTCCGACTCGATCAACGAGCACGGACTGGTCGCAGTCTCCGTCCTCAGCGGCAACCGCAATTTCGAGGGCCGCGTCAACGTCGATGTCCGCGCCAACTACCTCATGTCGCCGCCGCTGGTCGTCGCCTACGCCATCGCCGGACGCATCGACCACGATTTCGCGACGCAGCCGCTCGGCACGGACGAAAACGGCAAGCCAGTGTACTTGAAAGACATCTGGCCCTCCCAGGCAGAGGTTTCCGAATCCATCGCCCAGGCCGTCTCCAGCGAAGGATTCACCCACGAATACTCGACTGTCACGCTCGGCGACGCCAATTGGCAGGGGCTCAAATTCCCCCTCGGCGACACGTACGAGTGGGAGCCGGACTCGACCTACATCCGCAAAGCTCCCTACTTCGACGGCATCACGCCAACCCCCGCGCCCGTCGCCGACATCACCGGAGCCCGCGTCCTCGCCATCCTCGGCGACAGCGTAACCACCGACCACATCTCCCCGGCGGGCTCCATCAAAGCAAACGGACCGGCAGGCAAGTACCTCACCGACCACGGTGTCCGTCCTGCCGACTTCAATAGCTACGGCTCCCGCCGAGGCAATCACGAAGTCATGGTTCGCGGCACCTTCGCCAACGTCCGGTTGAAGAACAAGCTCGCCCCCGGCACCGAAGGCGGCGTAACGCGCCTGCTCCCCGAAGGCACGCCGACATCGATCTACGACGCCAGCGTCACCTACGCCGAGCGCGGCGTCCCGCTCGTCATCCTCGCCGGCAAGGAATACGGCTCTGGCAGCAGCCGCGACTGGGCCGCCAAGGGACCGAAACTGCTCGGCGTCCGCGCAGTGATCGCCGAAAGCTTCGAGCGCATTCACCGCAGCAACCTCGTCGGAATGGGCATCCTGCCGCTCCAATTCTCGTCTGGCGAAACCGTCGAATCCCACGGACTATCAGGAGAAGAGTTGTACAGCTTCCCCGGTCTCAAAGCCATGCTCGACAGCAAATTCGCCGACGGCAAAACCCTCCACGTCCAAATCACTTCAGCCGACGGCGTCACCAAGCTGATCGCCTGCAAAGTCCGCATCGATACCCCGCAGGAAATCGCCTACTTCGAACACGGCGGCATCCTGCAATATGTCCTGCGCCAGCTTGCAGCGAACTGAAAATAGCCGAATCGTATGGCGATGTGGCTGCGGTTTGTTACAACCCGCGTCGATGAAGACGCCCGAAAGCCCGAGGGAGTCTTCATGGCTGCCCACTCTCTCCTTGATTCAGGCGACTTGGATGCTCCCGAATGGAAACAATTGAGCGAGATTTTAGATTGGTTTAAGGTCAATCTACCCACACCGCCAGACAATTTCGAGGCCAGTCGAGCAATCTTCTGGTTTCAACCAAACGCGCGCGACTGCATTGATCGTGTTTGGGAGTTGGTGCATTTTCTGCGATTACACGGACGCCACGTCACTGTGTATAAATGCCCTCGACTCGGAAATATCTGTTATCGCGATAAGTTTCAAGCTGCGGCTTATCCCTCTGATCGAGACGGCAAAATTACCATGCAGTGATGTGATGGATTTTCGAATAAAGCTGGCAAGTATTACAATCAAATTATCGGTAATACCGGAGGCCACTCCATGAACACCACACTCACCAGCAAAGGCCAAGCCACCATCCCCAAGCACATTCGCGAGGCTCTCGGCCTCAAGCCGGGCTCCAAACTCACGTTTGATGTCAACGAAGCCGGCGAACTCGTGCTTCGTCCCGAGGTAGAGCCGCCCAATCCCTTTGAGGCGGCGCGTGGCACAGCTCAAATCAAATGGGAAGGCACCACGGACGAATACATGGCCTTTATCCGGGGCGAGGACTGATGGTACTCGTAGATACGAATGTGATCGTAGACATTCTAGATAACGATCCGAATTGGGCAAACTGGTCGATCCATCAACTGAACCGAATCAATCGGCTTGAACCACTACGAATCAACGTCATTGTCTACGCCGAGCTATCCAGATTCTTTGCGACACCATCCGACCTAGACGGCAGCCTATCCTCACTCCGAATCGGGGTCGAATACATCCCTCGCGAAGCCGCTTTCCTCGCCGGAAAGGCATTCCTCCAGTACCGCAAATCGGGCGGAACGCGAACCAACGTCCTGCCCGACTTTTTCATCGGAGGCCACGCTGAAGCATCGGCCTGCCCACTCATTACCCGCGACGCCCGCCGCTACACGACCTATTTCCCCACCGTTCGTCTGATCACACCCTAAGCGAAGCTCATAACGCCCCAACCCCTGTGCTATCGTGAGGGGTTGGCCTCAATTGCGGAAAGCCCTGTAGAAATGGCCCCTGCAAGCCCGATAGGCCAGAAAAATCCACATGCCACACGACCTGCCGAAAGCCTACGACCCCACCGCCATTGAAGACCACTGGGCCGAATACTGGGTCCGCGAAAACCTGTTTGCGCAGCCCACACCCGAGCTCGACGCAGAAACCGGCGATCCTTTCACCATCCTGCTGCCGCCGCCGAATGTGACCGGCCGCCTGCACATGGGCCACATGCTCAACCAGACGGAGATGGACATCCTCACCCGCTGGCACCGCATGAAGGGCGACCCAACCCTCTGGCTCCCCGGCACCGACCACGCCGGCATCGCCACGCAGATGATGGTGGAACGCCAGGTCGCCAGCGAAGGCACGTCCCGCCAGGCGCTGGGCCGCGAAAAGTTCCTCGAACGCGTCTGGTGCTGGCGCAAGCAGTACGGCGGAGCGATCCTCGAACAGATGAAGCGCCTCGGCGCCTCCGTCGACTGGCAGCGCGAATACTTCACCATGGACGCGAACCTCTCGGTCGCCGTCCGCGAGGCCTTCGTCCGCCTGCACGAGCAGGGCCTCATCTATCGCGGTGCATACGTCGTGAACTGGTGCCCAAGCTGCCAGACCGCCATCAGCGATCTCGAAGTCATCCACGAAGAAGTCCTCGGTTCACTCTGGGAGATCCGCTACCCCGTCGCCGGGCCGGATGGGAAGGCGACCGGCGAGTTCCTGACCATCGCCACGACGCGCCCCGAAACGCTGCTAGGCGACGTCGCCGTGGCTATTCACCCGGAAGACGAGCGCTACCTGCACCTGCACGGCAAGAAGCTGCTGCTGCCGCTCATGAATCGCGAAATCCCCATCGTCCTCGACGACTGGGTCAGCCGCGACTTCGGCACCGGAGCCGTTAAGGTCACACCCGCGCACGATCCCAACGACTTCGCCCTCGGCCAGCGCCACGACCTACCGTCGATCAATATCATGGACGACACGGCGCACATCAACGAAGCAGGCGGTGTCTACGCCGGACTGAGCCGTTTTGCAGCCCGCAAGCGCATTCTCGAAGACCTCGAAGCACAAGGACTGCTCGGCAAGATCCACGACCACAAGCTCTCCATCGGCCGCTGCGAGCGCAGCAAGGACGTGATCGAGCCGCGCCTCTCGACACAATGGTTCATTAAGATCCAGCCGCTCGCCGACCGCGCCATTCAGGCCGTCGAAGAGGGTCACATCCGGTTCACGCCCGAGCAGTACAAGAAGACGTACCTGAACTGGATGACGAACATCCACGACTGGTGCATCAGCCGCCAGCTCTGGTGGGGCCATCGCATCCCGGCCTGGCACTGCGCAGACTGCCACAAGATCACAGTTGAACGCGAAGACCCAACCGCCTGCGCCCACTGCGGCGGCCCACTGATCACGCAGGAAACCGACGTCCTCGACACATGGTTTTCCTCCGGATTGCTTCCAGTCTCCGTCTTCGGCTGGCCCTTTACGGACAACAAACCAAGCATCGACTTCAGCACCTTCTACCCGACAAGCCTGCTCGTCACCGGCTTCGACATTCTCTTCTTCTGGGTCGCGCGCATGATCATGCTCGGCTGCTGGTTCGCGCTCGACGTACCCATGGCCGACGGATCGAAGCGCGAACTCAAAGATGCCGTCCCGTTCAAAGACGTCTACATCCACGCACTCGTCCGTGACGCCAACCGCGAAAAGATGTCCAAGACCAAGGGCAACGTCATCGACCCCATCGAGATCGTCAAGCAATACGGCACAGACGCCGTGCGCTTCACACTGGCCTCAATGGCCTCACCCGGCACAGACATCGCCTTCAACGTAGCCAGAACCGAAGGCTATCGCGCCTTCGCCAACAAGATCTGGAACGCCGCCCGCCTCGTTTTCATGAACGTGGATCGCGCAGCCGAAGTTGGCATCGTCGTCGATCCAGCCGCACTCGGCGGAATGCCTGATGTCTCTGAGGATGCGCCGCTCGAAGCCCGCTGGATCGTCGCCGAGTTCCACAAGACCGCCGTGGAAGTAAATCAATCGCTCGCAAATTATCGCTACGACGATGCGGCGAATACGATCTATCAATTCTTCTGGGGTAGCTTCTGCGACTGGTATCTCGAAATCGTCAAGCTGCGGCTGGACTTCAGTGAGAATACGGACAAAGCCAAGACGCAAGCAGCGCTGACAACTCTGCTCAGCGTATTTGAAGCGTCTCTGCGGCTGCTCTCGCCCTTCATGCCGTTCATCACCGAAGAAATCTGGCAGACGGTCTACGAAGGCAATCCACCTGTGAAATCGATCGCTTTGACACGCTATCCGCAGGCTGGCGATGGTCCTGCCGACGCGACATCTCAAGCAGAGATGGACTTGCTGCAATCACTCATTGTCGAAATCCGCACACTGCGCAAGGAGATCGGCGTTGAAGAGAAGGCCGTCACGCCGATCGAGCTACGCATCGACACTCACTCGGGCGCAGCCATCCAACAGAACGCCATCATCGTGGAGCGCCTCGCGCGTGTCACAGAGATCCGCCCTGTCGAAAAGATCAGCGCAGGGCTGGCGAAGCATCACACGCCGGCCTTCGACGTGGCCGTCATCTACGAACGTGAAATCGACGTTCCCGCCGAGCGCGAGCGCCTGACCAAAGACATAGCCAAATACGAAAAGGGCCTCGCCGCAGCGGAACGCCAGCTAGGCAACCAAAGCTTCCTCGAAAAAGCCCCGGCGAACATCGTCGAAGGTCTCAAGAAACAGGAATCCGAAACCCGGCAGTTACTCGAAAAAGCAAGAGCAGCCCTGGCCGCTCTTCCATCCGAGTAATCCGCCGACAAAGCTAGAGGCTAGCAGCTAGTAGCTCCAAGGAACTCCGATGGAATGGAAAAATCGCCGCATCGACGCCTTGCTCGAGCAGGCGCTGATCGAAGACAAAGCCGCAAGCGACACCACCACCAACCTCACCATCGACCCCGATCTGCGCGCCACGGCCACCATCATCGCGCGGCAGGAGATGGTCGTGGCGGGTCTTGGCTGCGTGCCGCGCTTTCTGGAGATTTTCAGCCATCTCGACAAACGTTCCCCTGCGCAGACACGCTACGAAGTCATCAGCCATCACGAAATCTTCGATGGCGTCCGCGTCCACGACGGGCAGACGCTCGCCGTCATCCGCCACAACGCCCGCGCCTTGCTAAGCTGCGAACGCGTCATCCTCAACCTGATGCAGCACATGAGCGGCATCGCCACACTGACGCGCCAGTACGCCGACGCCATCGCGGGCACCAAAGCTCACGTACTCGACACCCGCAAGACCGTTCCCGGTCTGCGTGCTCTCGATAAATACGCTGTCCTTTGCGGCGGCGGCACGAATCATCGCCTCGATCTCTCCGACGGCATCCTCATCAAGAACAACCACATCGCCCTCGGCGGCGGAGTCCGCAATGTGCTCACGGCCGCACTTTCAGGACGCAAGCCCGGCCAGCGCGTCCAGATCGAAGTCCGCAACACGCAGGAACTCGAAGACGCGCTCAAGCACGGCGCAGAAGCTATCCTGCTCGACAACATGACTCCCGACCAGATCAAGGCCGCTGTCACGCGCATCAAGCAGCACGTTGCCAAGCAGGAAGAAGCAGACCCCGCTGTCCCCGGTGAAAAAAAGCCATGGATTCCAACCGAGGCCTCGGGCGGCATCGTTCTCGAAAACATCCGCGCATACGCGCTCGCCGGCGTTGATTTCATCTCAGTTGGCGCACTCACTCACTCCGCCAAAGCCGCCGACATCAGCATGCGCATCAAGGCAGAAAAACTCTGACCAAGCTCTGACCATGGCTACATCCGAACCCGAAGAACTGAATGCCGTCGAGATCGACGCCGCGCTGGCCGGCACACCGTTTCATGGCCGTCTGCGCCACTTCCGCAGCATCGACTCCACGAACACCTATGCTCTAGAACAAGCCCGCACAGGCGCACCCCACGGCAGCTTCTACGTTGCCGACGAGCAAACAGCGGGCCGCGGCCGTAGCGACCATAGTTGGCATTCATCCGCAGGCGAAGGCCTCTACCTCAGCGTTCTGCTACGCCCTGCATTGCTGAGCGCGGGCATCGCCATCGCTGACCTTACCTGGCTTCCGCTTCTTGCCGGTCTTGCCGCACATCGCGCCATCCACGAGGTAACCGCGCTCGACATTGACTTGCGCTGGCCCAACGACTTGTTAATCGATCGACGAAAAACTGGCGGCATCCTCGTCGAGGCCCACGCCGAAGCTGGTTGCGCTTCCTCAGCCGTCATCGGCATCGGCATCAATCTCCACCAGCAGCGCTTCCCGCCCGGCCTCGCAACGGAACCCACATCGCTCGATCTCGAAACAGGCCGGATAACCAGCCGCCAGCAGCTTCTCATCGCGCTGCTACAATCGCTGCATATCGAGTTAGCTGCCCTCGGGTCGGAAGCCGCAATGTCCGCAATTCCCTCCCGAATAGCAGCAATTTCAAGTTGGGTTCAGGGCCGCTGCGTCGAAGTCCACGGCCCGCAAACCTGCACCGGCATCACAGACGGACTCGACGAACGTGGCTTCTTGCGCGTCCGTACGGCAAACGGACTCGTCACCGTAACCACCGGCGGCATCCGTGACGCACAAGATTAAGTTTCCGAGGATTGAAGATCATGCTCCTGGCTCTCGACGTAGGCAACACCAACACCGTCCTCGGACTCTACAGCCTTGCCAGCGCACTCGACCCCTCCAGCAATTCGTCCCCAACGCTCGTAGCCCACTGGCGCGTGTCGACCCACCGCACCCAGACAGCCGACGAATACGGCGTCCTATTCACCAACCTGTTCAACCTGCACGGCCTCGCTACGACACAAGTCCATCACATCATCATCTCGTCCGTCGTGCCACCGGTTGAAAGCACCCTGCTCCAGGTCTGCGAGAGCTACTTCAAAATCAAGCCGCTCTTCGTCGAACCAGGCATCAAGACCGGCATGCCTGTGCTGGTCGACAATCCCGCCGAACTGGGCGCAGACCGCCTCGTCAACGCCATCGCCGCCTATGAGAAATACGGCGCGGCGTCGAAAGGTCCAGTAATTGTCGTCGACTTCGGCACCGCAACCACCTTCGACGTTATCTCGGCCAAAGGCGAATACCTCGGCGGCATCATCTCACCCGGCCTCGGCATCAGCGCCGATGCCCTCTTCAGCCGCGCTGCCCGCCTTGGCCGCGTAGACATCAAGCGCCCGCCCAAAGTCATCGGCACCACCACAGTCACCCACATCCAGAGCGGCTTGTACTACGGCTACATCGGCCTCGTCGACGGCATCCTCGAACGCATGATCGCCGAGATGGCAGAGGACCCACGCTGCGGCCGCGCCACGCCAAAGATCCTCGCGACCGGCGGTCTCTCCACTCTGATCGCGGGCGACTCACGCTACATTTCCACCATCGACGACATGCTGACTCTGGAAGGTCTCCGGCTGGTCTTCGCTCGCAACCGCCCGGATCAAACCGGCGCAGGTAGCGCGATCACCGGCAAACCCTCTCGCCCACGCAAGCGGAGCAACTAAGCCTCGCCGTGCAGAACTACTTCAATTACTTCACCGAGATCGAGGAGCATTTCCAGCACCGTCGCGGGTCGCTTCTGCTGCTCTCGACGTTGGACTGGGCGCTCATCGAAACCTGGCGCGAGGCCGGCATCCCGCTCGAAGTGGTCCTGCGCGGCATCGACGAAGCCTTCGACAAATTCGATGCCCGCCAGCAAAAGAGCGCGCGCCGTCTAAGACAAGTCAACGGCCTCGCCTGGTGCGCGCAGGCCGTCATGGAAGCAGCCGAGCAGCAGAAGGAAGCCGCCATTGGCGCTAACACTGAGGCTCATCGAGAAGCCGACGCCGGATTTGAGACCCGACGCATCGCAGACCATCTGCAATCCGCGGCTCAGGCCCTCGAAACCGCCAAAATCGTCCCCGAAGCCCTCGCATCTCTCGCTCACCGCCTGCGCGTGATCGCCGAATCCCTCCTTAGCCCCTCATCCAACTCACCCACCCTGAATCTCGAAGACCTCGAACGCGAGCTAACCGTCCTCGAAGAAAAGCTGTTCGCCAATCTGACCACCCACGTTCCCGAAGAGATCCTCCTTCGCTTTAAGACCGAAGCCGCCCGCGACCTCGCTGCCTATCGCAGCCGCATGGGCGCGGTGCAATTGCGCCAGATCGAGCAGCAATTCGTCCACAAGCGCCTTCTGGAGCACTACCAGCTCCCCCGGCTAAGCCTTTTCTACATGAGCCAAGCATGAAGCCGACCCTGAATCTGACCCATACGCTGAGGATGGAGAAGCCCATCTACGGCGGCGAATGCCTCGCCCGAGCCGAATCAGAATCCAAGAGGGGAAAAACCGTCTTCGTCCCGCTCACACTGCCCGGCGAAACCGTAACCGCCCACGTGACCGAAGAGAGACGCAGTTTCGCCAAAGCAGAAGTGGACCAGATCCTGACAGCCTCCGTGGATCGCGTCCAGCCCAAGTGCCCTCATTTCGGCTCGTGCGGCGGCTGCCATTACCAGCACGCCGGTTACCCGGCACAAAAGAACCTCAAGCAGCAGATCCTGCGCGAAACCCTCACCCGCGCAGGCGTAGCCCTCCCGCCAGAGATCGGCTTACTTTCCGCCGAGCCCTGGGCTTACCGCAACCGCATCCGTCTCGGGTTGAACAGTGCACAGGAGTTCGGCTACAGAGGCCGCCGTTCCCACTCCATCGTTCCCATTCGCGAATGCCCAATCGCCGCGCCGCGCCTGATGGAAGCAGCCGCGCAGATTGCTCGCTTCCTCAAGGATCACCCAAGCCCCTCGCCAATCTCCGAATTCGAGCTCTTCACCAACCACGACCAGTCCCAGCTTCTTATTACTCTCTTCAGCCAGAAAGCTTCTCAAAAAGAAGCGCCCGCGTGGCTGGACGCCGTATCTGCAGCGCTTTCACCCCATCCAACCGGCCTGCGCATCCAATACTCGGACGGCTCTCTGAACCCGCAGATTCTGGCGATCTCAGGTGGATCATCGCTGACATATACCGCCGCCGGGATCGACTATCGCGTCGATCATGGCGCGTTCTTCCAGGTAAACCGCTGGCTGATCGACGATTTCACCACTCTCATCGCCGCCAGCCACTCGGGAAAACTCGCGTGGGATCTCTTCGCCGGTGTCGGCCTTTTCGCCCGCCAGCTTGCGCAGTCCTTTGAAGAGGTTCTCGCCATCGAATCAGCGCCAGCGTCCTTTCCGGCGCTCGAACATAATCTGCAAAACACAAACAGCCGATCCTTCGGCCTGAGCACACTCGACTTCCTGCGCCGCAACCGCGAAGAGCGTGAACCCGGCCCAGACCTGATCGTTCTCGACCCGCCGCGCACCGGCCTCGGCGAAGAAACCACTAGCCTCCTCAACGCCATCCACGCGCCCGTCATGGTCTATGTCTCCTGCGACCCGGCCACGCTGGCCCGAGACCTGCACGCACTGACCAGTGAACGCTACAAAATCGACAGCATCATCCTCGTCGACATGTTCCCGCAGACCTTCCACCTGGAGACCGTTGTCCGCCTCAGCCGGATCTGAGTCATTAGATCAATCTGATACATTGGGGCCATAGTTCGAGCTTGATTCGGGCCTGATTCCCAAACCTGCAGCGATTTCAACCATAGCGGGGCAGGGAACCCCGGCGCTTTGCAACTTTCCTCCAGATCTCCGACACATGCGTGCGAAGCATAGGTCCGGTTCGACTTAATCTGCCGGCCTCGGAGCGGAAGCTGTGCCCGGAACGGAAAATTCGACCCCCATTTCTCTGACACCGCTCGCCGTCCCAACCGCCAATCCTGAATTCCAACCCATTCGCAAGCCAAGAAAACCTCGCCAGACAGCCGCTCCCGCCGCGCTAATCCCGCTCTTCTACGCCACTCTGGCCTACCTGGCCGGAATCGTCCTAGCCCACTCCTTGTACCTGCGCCCCAGTTGGCTACTCGCAGGACTCGTCCCTCTGGCAATCGTCTCTGTTGCTGCAATCTGGAAAACTCCAAGGCTGCGCTGGCTGCCGATCATCGCAATCTGGCTTGTCCTCGGCATCTGGTCCGCAGAGACTGAACCAAGCCCGGCTCCCAACCCCGGTATTGCACAGCTCTCCGACAGTTTGCTGCGGACAGTAGAAGGAACCGTCACCGACGCAGGCCCAGTTCGGAATAGAGACAGCGCACAGGAAGCCCCCCAGGATCAGGAATTGGAATCCGCGCCCGAATCCACGGGAGAACAGGTTCAGCGCATCGACCTGCGCGTCGAAAACGCCGAGATCGTAACCGACACCTCCGACACCACGCGCAGCCTTCCCAACTCGGAGTCAGCAAAACTCCGCCTGTCCGCGATCTGGCCTACCACGTCGGGGCAATCGATCCAATGCGGACAGCGCATTCGGGCCGTAGTTCGCATCCTTCCGCCAGACACCTTCCACGACCCCGGCGTCTGGAGCCGGACCGCTTACCTCGAATCGCAAGAGATCACCGCGTCCGCATCCCTCCTCGCCACCAAACGCGATGCGGGCGAACCGCGCCTGATCCTGCTCAACACCCCAGCCCATGCCCCGTTTCCATGCCTGCTGAACCAGGCCCGCAACTCCGCTAGCTCGGGGCTCCAAACCCTGCCCGCACTCACCCACAACCTGCCCCACGCCTTGCGAGCGACGCCGGAAGACGCAGCCATGCTCACGGCCCTGCTTACCGGCGACCGGACGTACCTGACGCACGGCCTTCGCGCAGGCTTCGAGCGCACCGGCTCCTTCCATCTCATCGTCGTTTCCGGCCTTCATCTGGCGCTCTTGGCCAGTTTGGTCTTCGCTCTAGCCCGGCGGCTGCGCATTCCGCGCCTGCCCGCAACCGCTCTCACCATCGGAATCTCGCTGGCCTACGCGCTCTTCACTGGCTTCGCCGTACCCGCCCAGCGGTCCTTCTGGATGATCACGCTCTACCTGGTTGGACGCCTGCTCTACCGCGACCGCAGCCCGCTGAACGTCATCGCATTCGCCACCCTCTGCCTCACCGCAGCCGGCCCTCGCAGCGTCTTCGACGCGAGCCTGCAGATGACCGTGCTCTCCGTCGCCGCTATCGCCGGCATCGCGATTCCACTGCTCGAACACACCCTGCATGCTCGCATCAAAGCAACCAGAGACTTGTTTCTGATCGCAATCGATCCCAAACTGCCGTCGGCAATCGCTCAATTTCGCGTAACCCTGCGCCTCATCGCCACGCATCTGGAATCCGCCACCAACAACACGATTGCCCGTAAGCTTTTCCCCCTCGCTGTCCGGTCAATTCTGCAACTCGGCGAGTTCCTCTTCGTAACCCTGGTCGTCGAATTGGTTCTGGCCCTCCCGATGGCCATCTACTTTCACCGCATCACCGTTTACGCGCTGCCCGTCAACCTGTTCATCCTGCCCTTGCTCGCAATCCTTGTCCCGTCCGCAATGCTCGTACTGCTTGTTCTCGCCGTTTGGCCTGCCGCAGCGATCCTGCCTGCCTCAATCTGCCTAAGCACACTGCACTTCAGTGTCTTTCTCGTGCGAAAGATGGGCGCGCTCTCGCTCGGCGACCTGCGCGTGCCGGACCCCGCTCCGATCCAGATCGGAGTGGCGCTCATCTGTTTCGTTCTTGCCTTGCAACTCGCGCGGGGAAGCGCCGCGCACCGCCGCCTTGCCTTTGCAGTTACGCTGCTTGTCGCCACAGCGGCACTCTGGCCGCGTCCAGTGCACCATCCCGCCGATGCAATGCTCTTTGAAGCAATCGACGTCGGCCAGGGCGACTCGCTGCTCCTGATCACGCCGGACGGCAAGACGCTATTGGTGGACGGCGGCGGCCTGGGCTTCCTTGCGCCAACTACGCACAGCGGCGGCTCAGACTTCGACGTAGGCGAAGAGGTCGTTTCCCCGGCGCTCTGGGCGCGGGGAATCCGCCGCCTGGACGCAGTCGCTCTCACGCACGCCCATCACGACCACATGGGAGGCCTACCCGCCATCCTGCGCAACTTCCGCCCACGTGAGCTCTGGGTCGGCAACAACCCGCCAGTGTCCGCCTACAAAGCGCTGCTCGACGAGGCTGCATCGCTTGGCGTGCGCGTCCGCTCGTTTCATGCCGGAGACGAAATCCAGCTCGGCCAGGCCAATCTCCGCGTTCTGGCGCCCCAGCCGAGCTACCACCCCGGTCCGCAGCCCGCAAACAACGATTCGCTGGTTCTCCAGGCACGCTATCAGGCTGCGTCGATCCTGCTGGCCGGCGATGCCGAAGCGCCGGAGGAGCAGGCCATGCTCGCTGAAACCGGCCTGCAAAGCACAGTCCTCAAAGTGGGCCATCACGGCAGCCTGACGTCTACACGACCGGCCTTTCTCGCCTCAGTTCACCCAGCTTGGGCCGTCATCTCCTGCGGACGCCACAACCGTTTCGGCCATCCCCGCCCGGAAATCCTGTCAGAACTTCAGGCCTCGCACACCCGCGCGTTTCGTACCGACCTCGACGGTGCAACCTGCTTCCTGCTCGACGGAAAGACAGTCCAGACAGAGCCATTGTGCAGCCAACACTGATAAATCCACTGATGAATCTCATGATTCATCCTGTTCGCCGAGCAGTAGTTTCCAAAAGCGAAGCGGTGTACCATGCAGCCAGCAGGGACGCATTTCCCCGCTTTCGTTCGTGCCACCCGGAGGCCCCATCGCGCATGAGCCAGTCCGCCCATCAGCCCGAATCCCA
The DNA here is from genome assembly GCF_025685625.1 of Acidicapsa acidisoli. NCBI lineage: Bacteria > Pseudomonadati > Acidobacteriota > Terriglobia > Terriglobales > Acidobacteriaceae > Acidicapsa > Acidicapsa acidisoli. The sequence continues at coordinate 1,521,509 of NZ_JAGSYI010000001.1, read as the reverse complement.
CCCGCAGAATGCCCTGATCGCGAATTACCCCGAAAAGCGTGGGTCAGAGGATCGTGGAACCAGCGATCAGGAAACCCAGACCCCGGAAGAAAAAGCCGAAGAGTCAAGACGCATCCGCCGCCTTCAGCTCATGATGAATATGGTCATGCAGGTAATCCAGCAGGATCGCTCGCTGGCTGTCGAGCAAGCTTCGGAGATGGTCGCCGATGCCCGCCGCGCCGCGCTGGCCATGTTTCCGGACAAGGCCCTCGCCTTTGACCTGATCTTCTGGCCGCGTTTACAGCGGCTGATGCGCGAACGCTACCGAATGCAGTAGGCCTTTACTTGTTTTCCAGAGACGCCAGCCGGAAAGTGATCGTTCCCCAGAACGACCGCGCCCGCATTTGAACCGGCAAATGCCGGTCGTCGTCCGTGTACCAGATCCAGATCTGCCCGCGATTCTTCACCACTCCGGCCTCGGCTGTCGGCTCCACGCGAACCGTCTTGAAGGTCCCAGCGGGCAACTTGAGCTCTTCCCGGCCCTCAACCTTCATCGTCACCGTCACCGTCTTCAGCGGGTCCGACACTGGCATATCGAAACTCTTGCCGACCGTCATCGTCTGCGACGACGCATAAAAGACACCCGTCAGCAAGTCCGTTACGCAGGACGGAATTCCCGCCTCGAGCCGCTTCGTCTGTCCCGTTGTCAGGTTTTTCTCATCGAGAATCGACTTGCCCTCGGCGTAGTCCAGCTTGAGCGTGGACGTGATCTGACGCCGTCCCTCCACCGTCTGCTTGTCAAACTCCGTCGTGCAGCCTTTTTCCCGGTCGAAGGTAGATTGGAATTTGTCGCTGACATGAAACAGCAGATTGATCGCACCGAGGGTGTCGGCATTTGCCGTCAGATGCTCCCTCGGTCCGTCCTCCTCCAAGTGCAGAACAGCCGTTGCCGCCGGAAAGACTCGCCAGTCGACTGCGTAGGTAAACGTCTGCTTAGAGGGAAAGGTGTAGCCGGCCCGAGGCGCCGGAAGGGACGGAATCTGCTGCGGAGCGCTTTGCTGGCTCCAGAGTGGAATACAAATGCCCGTCGCAACGAGCAACGCGGCCATGGCCAGTACCGCGACGCCTGAAAAAGAGAAAAAAGAATAGTGCTTCAACGTAAGGGTCCGCTCCCCAGGGTCGTCGTGCCGGCCCCGATATCGATCGAAAAGTTAGAACTTCCGCTTCGGCTCAGCGCCGATATGGTCTTGTGACTTGCCGTTCCCCGACAGAGCAGAACAGGCGAAAACTGACGGCCCCATATATAGACGAGTTCCGTCCCAAATCGAGACCCGCGTGGAAATGTTGTGCTGTGATGCGATCAAGATTCTACTTCCCATGCATCGAGTGCAGCAAAATCCCCAGCAACAGGCTCAAATAGAGTAGTGCGGCCCCTATGGCTGAATTGTACTCGCGATGTTTGCGGTAGAGCGCGAAAGAAAAACTGCCGCTCTGGCCTCTCGGGCCATCTGGTGTCCGCGCCGCCGTAATTCGCGGGATCAGCCGGGGCACCCGGGCGCAATACCACTCAAATTCCAGAAAAGTATCGCGAAGAAACGCCTCCTCCGAGGCGATCACCGGCACGTAAATCAGCAAAAAAAACGCCACAAGTGCAACTGCGAATGCCGCGCTCATCAACGCAACCGCGAATCCCGCAGCAATCAAAATCGAACCGAGGTACAGCGGATTCCGCACATGCGCATAGGGCCCAGTCATCGTTAACTCCCTATTTTTCTTCACGTACCCGGCAGCATATCCGCGCAACCACAATCCCGCCAGGACCAGCGGCAGGCTCCAAAGGATAAAAACCGGTTGTGGCTTGTGCACCGCCAGTTGCCACAGATACAGCAACGCCGCGACAAAGCCGAGGGGCACACGAATACGCCGGGCGATTTTCTGCCACCCGGCCATAAAAGAGTTCTGAGCGGTTTCCGTCATGAACTAAGCGCCTCCGACGCCGGATGCGTGCCGGAGTTGTAGCCCGGGGCGTCGCCGGAACCAGAGGTCAACTGCTCTTCCGCACTCTGCCGGGCTCTCCGTTCCTCCAGCATCAAATCAATAGCCGCAGCCATGACCGCATTCGGCAAGATGGTAAGAAGACCAGCCTCGGGCTGCTCCCGCCTCGTATGGTCGTTCCGGCTTTCCGGGTTTCGCAATACGCGAAACCGGTTTCCAAAGGGACCATTCCGTCGCGGGTCCGTCGGCCCGTAGATCCCCACAACCGGCTTGCCCAGCGCACAGGCCAGATGCACCGGTCCCGTATCCCCGCCAATCACGATGGAAACCCGCCGCGTCAGCGCAACCAGTTGCTCCAGGGAGCACGCGACGACCGACACTCTTTCCGCAGTCTGCGCTCCAGCGATAACCGCCGCCGCCAAAGCTTCCTCACCCGGTCCAGCATTTACGAGCACCAGCCCGCCGCGCATCGCAAACTCCGCAGCAACCACGCCATACCTCTCCGGAGGCCATCGCTTCGCGCCCCAGCCAGCCCCTGGGTGAATCAGCAGCACCGGCCGCCCCATCTCGATAGCGTGGTTAAGCGCGTCCAGCCGGTCGCACCACTCTTCAGCTGCGTCGTCAACGGGCAGCATGGACGTGACTGGCGTCAACAGGTCACCGGCAACGGCGCTGGCAAGCTCGACATCCTGCTCAATCACATGCTCGCCCGCCGTCTCGATCCGCTCGGTAAACAGCCATTTCGCCGGAGTTTCCCTTGGCCGGGCCTCGCCAATAATCCGCCGGCAGCCCGAAAGCCGCGCAACCACCGCCGACCGGATCGCTCCCTGTAGATCCAGCACAGCCTCGTACTCGGCCGCCTGCATCTGCGAACGCAACGCACGAATCTCCGACAGCGTCTGGCGCTGAAAAGGCCTGCGTCCCCAAGCTTTAGTTGGAACCAGATGAACCTGGTCTACGACAGGCCGGGCCTCGTTCCGTGGGGCATCCAATTCCGCATTTTCCGGCTCAGCCGTTAGCAAAGGCCGCCAGCGCGGCTGGACAGCCCAGTCAATCTTCCACCCCGGATGCGCCCTGCGCAGCGCCGTGACCGCCGGCAGAGCGTGGAGAATGTCGCCCATCGCCCCCAGCCGAACCACCAGCAACCGAAACTGAAAGTGACTCCGCAAACCCCAATTTTCTCACAGCCGGAATTCAAAGAAGTCAATTTGCTCAGCGCCCCAGAACCCCCAGAAGCCATGCGGCAACCCCAGCCTCGTCCTCAAAGACCACCCGAAGATCCACAGCATAGATCGGCAACACCTCGTCGAGCGCCGTCCCGAGGCTTGCCAGGCGAACGAGATCCTTTGCGGTCGTAACCAGCGCCCCCGAGCCTGTCGCCCGCGCTATCTGGTACAGCGCCTCCACATCGTCCGCGATGTACGGGTGGTGATCAGGGAAGACGCGCTTTTCGGCAATCTGAAATCCCTGCTGCACCAGGCCGGAGAAGAACTGCTCAGGCCGCGCGATCCCGCAAAAGGCGACAAACGGCTGCGCAGCCAGGCTCTCTGGAATCTCCGGCACAATCATCTCCCTGCGAAATCGCCACACCTGTTGCCCAATCAGCGGTCCCAGGCCTAGCTTTTGCAAAGAGTCGACAGCCGCATCGTCCCCTTGCGCGACGGCCAGCACACGCGCCCGCCTGAGCGCACCAAGACCCTCGCGTAGATTCCCGACCGGCAGCAGCCGGTCTTCCAGGTCTTCGGAGTTGACCAGCACAATATCCGCCAGCCGCACCAGTTGCCGGTGCTGGAAGCCATCATCGAGAAGATGCACGCCAATTTCGTCGGCAGCTTCCTTTTCCGCCAGCTCGCCAGCCAGCCAGCGCTGCGCCCCCACATACACCGGAACGCCGGCTTCCCGGGCTATCAGTAAAGGCTCGTCGCCAAACTGCTCGGCGGAGCCGCCAGCGTTGACCCTCCCCACCTCGGTGCTCTGGCGCCCGTACCCACGCGAGAGCACATCGACGTGGATTCCCTCCCGTAGCAGCAATTTGGCCAGCGCGATGGTAAACGGCGTCTTTCCCGTCCCTCCGGCAGACAAATTGCCGACACTGATCACCGGCCAGCGCAACCGCCGCAACGGCAGCAATCCCAGCCCGAATCCCGCCATGCGCATCGCCAGCCCCGCCGCGTAGAGCGGCATCAGGGGCAAGAGCCAGGGACGCTTCATGCCGCACCCTCCTCGCCCAGAAGCCTCTTGATCACCACAACCGAGCGCTTCGTAGCGCCTGCCTGCTCCTCAAAGACCCTCCGTCCACGATCCCCCAAAGCACGCGCAGCCGCTGTGTCGCCGAGCACAGACGAAATGGCCTCGGCCAATTCGTCCGCTGGCGCGATGACCATCGCATCCTGCGCCCGCATAGCCTCAACAATCGCCCGGAAATTGCCGTAATGCTCGCCCATCACCACCGGCACGCCAAACTGCGCAGGCTCCAGCGGATTGTGGCCGCCCGCCGGCACGAGGCTCCCGCCGACAAACGCCACAGCAGCCAGCGAATACACCGAAGCCAGCTCGCCGATGGAATCGAGGAGAACAATCTCACCAGAAGCCAGCTCCCGCTCTCCGATCCTCGATCGGCGCCTCCAAGGGAACCTTGCGCGTTCCAACACCTCCGCCCCCGCCGCAAACCGTTCCGGATGGCGCGGCGCCAGCACCATCGCCAGATTAGGCTCAGCATCTAAAAGCTCCGGCCACGCCGCCAGCAACATCGCTTCCTCACCCTCCAGCGTGCTCCCAGCCACAACCAGCCGCAAATCGCCAGTCAGCTTCCGAATCAGGCTCGTAGCCGCCGCTTCGTCCCCGACCCGTACATCAAATTTCAGGTTTCCGCTCACCGTCACCCGATCCGGCACGCACCCAAGCACGCACAAACGCTCGGCATCGACCTCGGACTGCGCCAGCACGGCAGCTAGACGGCTCAAAAACGGCTGCCAAAGCGAGCGCAGACGCTGGTAGCGAGGCCACGAACGATCCGAAATCCGCGCATTCACCACCACCACCGGAATCCCACGCCGAAAACAACAACTCAGCAGATTCGGCCAGAATTCCGTCTCCGCGAGCACCAGCATGCGCGGCTGCAACACCTTGAAATACGCACGAACGGCCCACGGCAGATCCAGCGGGCAATAGAAAACCCGCTCCGCGCCGAAACGCTCGCGGGCCAGTGCCTGCCCGGTCCTGGTTGTCGTAGAAATCATGACTCGAAACTGCGGAAGTTCAGCGTCCAGCTCCGCAACCAGGCGAGTCACTGCCAGCACCTCGCCGACCGAAACAGCATGAATCCATATCACGGGTCTGCTTACAGAAGCACCCCCAACCGCGTCCAATTGCCGTTCCCAAATGCGCGCTGGAACCCCGCCCAGACGTTCGCGCAGCCCCTCGCGGTACTTCCGCGTTGTCGCCATCCGCCAAAGCCACCACGGCGCGCTGACCACCAGCGCCAACAGCAGTCCCACGTTATAAAGGAAAAGAATCATGGACTCAGTGCGCCAAAGAACCGGAACAGACCGCCATACTGCAACCAATTCCGGAATGGGCAACCCTCAAATCATACAGTCGCGCCCGTTTCCCTCTGGCCACTCTCCCATTCCCCGCTTCGACTGTTTACCTTCCGCGCCGGCAATCCTGATACAGTTTTCTTCGATGAAGTCTTCGCGTCGAAGAATGACAGGCACCTCAGCCCCGCTCGCTGTTCTGGCAATTGCCATCCTCGCGCTGCTGCCGAGACCCTCCCACGCCGGCGATCACACTCCGCCCGCCGTCCAGCCGGCCACTGACTTCGCCGCCGTTGAGGTGCACACCGACGAAAAACTCGCCATCGCCGCGGAACCCTACGACACCAAGGACAAGATGACGCTCTTCCGCGTCGACTACATCTCCCACGGAGTCATGCCCGTCCGCCTCATTGTCACCAACAACGGCGACCGGCCCATCTCGCTCCGCGACGCGCGCATCCTCTTCGTCACCTCCACGGGCGACCGTATCCAGGCCGCCGAACCGGAAGATGTCGAACGCCTCATGACTCGCAAAGAGCGGGAAGGCACCAAGATCCCCATGCCCGGCCCCATTCCTGCCATCAAAATGAAGCCCAAAGCCAGCGACAAGGAGATCGAGCAGGACTTCGATACCTTCGAATTTCAGGCCCTCGTCATCGAACCGCACACCACCCGCGCCGGATTTCTCTTCTACGACGTCAGCGGACTCTCCCACCCGCTGCAAGACGCACTTTTGAATCTGCACACCATCAAAGACGCAGACGGCAAAGAACTCTTTTACTTCGAAATCCCCTTCAATAAGTACCTGAAAACCAAGTCCAGTCAGATGAATTAGGACTCCGTTTTACTACGTGCAACTATTTCCCCGCGCATGCGTCTCCAGATGCAACTAAGTTACTGCGCGCATTTACGCAGCGGGGGATAACTCATGTCAAGCTTCCGAGAGAAGCTTTATCGACTCGTCGCGCTCTCCGTAGTCTGCCTTCTGCTGATCCCAACACCTTCCAATGCTGAGCCGAAACCGCTGGACCCCGGAACAGTGCACGTGCGCGTGATGAAACGCGGAGTAGATCATTGGATCGCCGTACAAGAACAAAATGGGGTCCAGCTATTCGGCCGGATTCTCGCCATCGGAGATCGATCCTTCACCCTTCAGTTGCATAACGATCCGGCAACGACCGAGATCTTATACACAGATGTAGCCTATCTCCGAACAGGATTTACTACGGGTCAAAAAGTGCTGATGCTCGTAGGCATCGCAGCCGTAGCCGGGATGACCACTTATGGGGCCGTCCATGTTCACGATCTTGCCAATAAGCCTTTGACTCCGCCCGCCATTCCTTGACGAGATAACTTCAATTGAAAATGGAGTTATCCGGCATTAATTCGTCTTACACGACGTGCGGGGCCGCTGGCGCAACTTCGTAAAAACTCAGCCCCGCGTCGCCCTGCTCCAGAAGCCGCGTTCGTCTAAGACCGCCATAGCTCTCCGCAAGCGGCTGCTTGCGCCGATGCTCCGCAACCACCAGCGCCCCCGGCGCGAGCAGCGCCGCGCATTCGCCGCCAAGCAGCCCCAGTGTCGTCGCATATTCTTCCGCCAGATCATATGGCGGATCGAGAAAAACGACACCAAACGATCCCAGTGCAGTTCTCTCCACATTGCGCAGAAACCGTCCGACACTGCGCTTCTCAACCCGGAGACCTCCGCCGCGCAGGCCCGAACTACCCAGACCAAGACTGTCGAGATTTTTCTTCAGAACAGCCAGCGCCGGAGCGCCCTGTTCGACAAAGGTCACCAAAGCCGCCCCACGACTGAGCGCCTCGATCCCCACGGCTCCCGACCCCGCATACAAATCCAAAAACGCCGCGCCCGCTACGCGATTCACCGCGCCGTTGGTCAGGACGTTAAACAGCGTCTCCCGCAACCGGTCCGCCGTGGGACGCGTGTCCAGCCCCGCCGGAGCCAGCAGTGGCCGAGATCGAAGACTCCCCGCAATGACTCGCATTGTCTTAACTTAACCGCTCCCGTGAGGCTTGAAAAACTCACCCGTCAGTGCCTGCCTCCCGCGCAGTGTCTACAATCAATGTGTATGCGTGGCTGGTCAATCCCGTTGGGCCGCTGGATGGGCGTCGAAATTCGCATCCACACCTTTTTTGTGATGCTGGCCGTCGTCTGCCTGCTCTTTGCCAACGCCGTCGGCGTCAGCGCTACTGCCGGCCTCGGCCTGTGGTTTCTGATCGCGGGCGCAGTTGCCGTGCGCGAAACCGCGCGGCTGATTACCGCAGCATGGCTCGGCCTGCGGCTGCGAACCGTGCTGCTGCTGCCCATCGGCGGCCTCTTTGCCTACGCCAACCCGGAAAGCCAGGAGATAGCCAACTCCGGCAGCGCGCAATACGCTCTCGCGCTCTCTGGACCCATCGCCAACCTGGCCACGGCGCTGGTGCTGGCTGCAACCGTCACCGGCGCCAGCGGAGGCTTCTCGCTCTTTGCAGCGCCTTTTGTCTCTCCCACCGCGCTGATCCGCAGCATGGTCTGGCTGCAGGCATTCCTCGGCGCGCTTCATTTTCTCCCCGCCTATCCCCTCGACGCCGGCCGGCTGCTGCGCAGCGGAATTGCCCGCACCCACGGACAAACCCCGGCCAGCCGTGCCCTCGTCGGGCTGGGGCAGTTGCTGGCTCTCGGCGCGATCTTCGTCGGATTCTTCCTGCACGACCCAATTCTCCCGGCCGCGGGCTTCTTCATTTTCATCGGCGCGCAGCTTGAAGATCAGGGCATCTTCTTCCAGTCCGTCGTCGACACCGTGCAGATGCGCGAAGTCATGCTCACCGACTTCGCCACGCTCTCGCCCTCCGACACGCTGGCCGACGCGCTAGTCCGCTGCGTCCACTCCTTGCAGGAAGATTTCCCCGTCGTCCGCGGGTCGCAGCTGGTGGGCATCGTAAACCGCCAGCGCATCGTCGAAACCCTTCGCGCCGACGGCAACGGCTACATCCAGGGCGTCATGTCCCGCAGCTTCCAGGTCGCCAAACCCGAAGACACGCTGGGAGCGATCATCCGCCGCATCACCGCAGGCCGCGGCCTCACGCTGATCCCGGTAGCCGAAGGCGAACGCATCGTTGGCATGGTCAGCGTGCAGAACCTGATGACATCGATGTCCCTGCTGGCCGAACAGCGCAAAATCGAACGCCTGGAATCCGGCAGCTAACACTGCCGAGACTCTGCACCGATTGCGAGTTATTGCCGGACGGAACCTGCCAACAGCAAGGAGTTCATACACTACAATCCTTGTCATCGGAGGATACATTTCATTGAACATGCGTAAAGCTGTTTCATCCCGCCCGGAGAATTCTCCCGAAACCAGAACTAATTGTCAGCAATTTAGATTTCGAAAGCGCCTTTTCGCTACTGCTCTGCTCCTTGTCACCATAGTTGCAGGCGGTTATATGTTAGTTGCTCAGGATAAGGTCAAGTTACCGGGCGAGGATTGGCTCTCTCTCTTCAACGGCTCCGATCTTACTGGCTGGTCAAAAGTCGGCAACGAGAGTTGGACCGTCGAGGACGGGCTCATTCACGGCAAAGGACTCACCAAAGATTATGGATATCTGGAAACCGTAAAGAAGTATAAGAATTTTCAACTCTCGCTGCGGTTTAAATGCGTCGGCGATGGCAACAGCGGCGTATTTTTTCACTCCGCATTCAAGCCGGGCACAGCGGATGTAACCCAAGGCATGCAATTCGAGATCGATTGCAAGATGATGCATCACACCGCTGGTGTTTATGCGGAAGACGGACGCGAATGGGTAGCCTGGCCCGCTCCGGAAAATGAAGGCGTAGTGCGCATGGGCGAGTGGAACGACTATCTTCTCGAAGTCGTCGGCAACCGCTACAGATCCCGTCTGAATGGCGTCGAAATGGTGGACTTTACCGACCCCAAGCCAAGCTCCTTCGATGGAACCATCGCGCTCCAGCTGCACGCAGGCGGCCAGGGCAACATGGAGTTCAAGGATATCTGGATTCGGGATCTCTCTGCACGATAAAGCGCTCTCATTATCGCTTTGAACAAACCCCGGATAAAAAAGAGGTGGGGTCAGTTTGAAGGGTACGGGCTTCAGCCCGCACATTAAGCCCTGCAATATCAGGGGGCTTTAGCCCCTGAGGCTTCGCACTGTTTTCAAAATGACCCACTACCTAAAAGGAATCGTCGTGCAAAATATAAAACCGATGCAGATTGGGCTGGTGTTTTGGGCCGACCAGAATGCGGAATCTGTTCTTCGCCAGCTTCAAGACCTTGAGCTGAATTGCGGACAACTCGGTGTCCCTCCGGAATTGCATTGCGAAACGGCTCTCGACGATTGGAAGATAAGCCTGAACAAATGGCAGGTTCATGTGACCAGCGCCGTGTGCTCCTATGCGGGCGAAGACTATTCGACCCTGGAAACCATTCATCAAACAGTAGGCTTTACTGCGCAACATCTAAGAGCGGAGCGAATTGCGAGAACAAAAGAAGTATCTAAATTCGCTCATAGTTTAGGCATTCCGGCTCTTTCCTGCCACGTCGGTTTCATTCCTACCAATCCGAAGGAAGCACTGTACGGAGAACTCAGCGATCTAACCAAACTGATCTGCGACCACTGTGCAAGTCATGGTCAGGACTTTGTTCTGGAAACCGGACAGGAACCTGCGGACGTCCTGCTCGCATTTATCAAGCACGTAGACCGGCAAAATCTGAAGGTTAATTTCGATCCGGCGAATATGATCATCTATGCCTCTGGCGATCCACTGGCTGCACTTGATCTCCTAAGTCCCCACGTCCTCTCAGTTCATTGCAAGGACGCTCGTTTTCCGCTTGCAGGCGACAGCACTCATCTCGGCAAGGAATGCGCGCTGGGCGATGGAGAAGTAAATTTCCCCGCCTTTCTGCAGCAACTCGAAACGATGAATTACCAGGGCGCGCTGAGCATTGAGCGGGAAGAACCGAATATCGAGAAGAGACTGGCCGATATCAATACCGGGATATTGCGGTTAAAGCAGTGGAAGTCAAATCCGGAACTATGAAGCCCGCAACCCGTACCCCGTCCACATAACCGGAAAACTTCGACCACGCTGCTTCGGGTGCCCTGGGTCTCGCTTTCGAGACCCGGTTTCCCAAATTCTACCGCTGCAGATCCGCGAATTTATGCTGACCAGCTTCGCTACGCTGCCACCCTCCGCGCCGACGGCAACGGCTACATCCAGGGCGTCATCTCCCGCAGCTTCCAGGTCGCCAAACCCGAAGACACGCTAGGAGCCATCATCCGCCGCATCACTGCAGGCCGCGGCCTTAGGCTGATCCCCGTAGCCGAAGGCGAACGCATCGTAGGCATGGTCAGCGTCCAGAACCTGAGAGCTACATGTCCCTGCTCGCCGAGCAGCGCAAAATCGAACGCCTGGAATCCGGAAACTAGCTTCGGCTGACTCGATTCTGCTGGCTCCAAGACGAAATCAGGGACACGGAGAGCACTAAGTCCACCCTAAGTGTCCCTCAAATGCGAGATACAGAATCGCTCCCGTCTTGTTTCGAATGAGGTTCCGGGCTTACATTATCAAATAACGAAGCAAAGCACTCCTTCACGAGCCAATTCTCATGAACCTCTTTTCGCGGGTCACCAAATGACGGCCTTCCTTCGAAGACGAACTGTCCTCATCTTTGGCGGAATTGCGCTCGTGCCGGTGATTCTGTTCGCGAGCCTCTGGCTGTCTATGGATGCCAGCTATACGCCCTCTGAAATCGTTGACTTCCACCCTTTGAACTTTCAGGCAAAAGCCGATGAGAGCTTCTTCTACTCCATCGGAAATGAGTTGAAACATTCCGATCATATCGACCCGCAATCACCAACTCTGGCCCGTGGAAAGGTCGGCCAATATCTTGTCGCTCCTGACAAGCGGAAGATTGCCGTTGCGGGAGACGGACACTTGTTCATCGTCAGTCTTGACAACCCGACTTTTCATCAAGTGACAACCGTTGACTCAATCTACAGAGAACCTAAACCCATCGGAAGGTCTTTCTTCAGAGATCAAGAATTCCAATGGGCAAGGGACTCAAACGCTCTTTACCTGATCAAAGACAAATTCTATGAGTCGCAAGGCTCGCAGTTATTTTCGCAAAATGGCGAACTCTGGAAATATGACCTTAAAGAAAAAAGCTTGCGGTTAGTTCTCAAACCCTTCCCTGCGGATAATTACTTTTTCGACGCCAAATCCAAAATCTACTTTTCGGTCCCGACCGATAGCGGAGACCTGATCCTCAAGAACTTCGATGGCAGGGACGTGTCGGATGTCCCTACCGAAACTGTAGAGACCATTCCAACCAGCCGGCTGGCTGCGAATGTTACGATCAAATCTCCGTTTTATTCTTTCTACAGTTTCGATTACCCGAGGTTTGCGCGTCGTGACAACGACATGAGTATCGTGTTTGACGAGCCGCGCGGGCTGAAAACCCTTTCAGGCAAAACGAAACAGTACTTAACCCTGACAAGAGGTGAGGGTTTTAAAGGGAGCTACTATTGCGATGATCCTTCCAAGAGTCTTTCCCTCCCAGGCGACAGATACTTCCTGCTCTCCGTCTCTTGTAAAAACTATGACGGCCAATTGTTGATTGACACGCAGACCGCAAACTATCAGACTCTTCCCAAAGATACGCGGATCTACCTCACTCTAAATACAGACACTTATCCGCATTACCACATAAGCGGAGGCGGAATCAGCATTCGGTAGCGCAAAAACAAGCCGTCAAAGACTGGTCATCCCGAGTTGATCGTCGTCGTCGACTTCGCCACCGCACGTTATTCTTATCTTCAGTGCGTGAACCCGATCAACTCGACGAATCGGAGACCGAGACCTCAAACTCCACAGACCGCCGACTCGCGCCCGGCCTCTACCTCGTCGGCACGCCCATCGGCAACCTCGAAGACATCACCCTCCGCGCCCTGCGCGTCCTGCGCCAGGCCGACCGCATCGCCTGCGAAGACACCCGCCAGACGCAGAAGCTGCTCAACCACTTCCAGATCGCGACGCCAACCGTAAGCCTGCACCTGCACAACGAGCGCGAGCGATCCGCCGAGCTAATCTCTGCTCTTGAATCCGGCCAGCGCATCGCAGTCGTCTCCGACGCCGGAATGCCCGGCATCAGCGACCCCGGAGGCTGGCTTACGCAGGCGGCAATCGAGGCCAGAATCCCGGTCTACCCCATTCCCGGAGCCAACGCCGCAGTCAGCGCGTTGGTCGCCTCCGGTCTTTCCACCGCCGAGTTCCAGTTCCTCGGCTTTCTACCTGAAAAAGCCGGGGCCCGCCGCACCCGCCTCGAAGATCTGGCAAAATCCCCCGGCTCCGCCGACAATGCCGCGCCGAAAACGCTGATCTTCTACGAAGCCCCGCATCGCATTTTGGAAACTCTGGCCGACCTCGAATCCGTCTGGGGCCCGGTGCTGCGCGTCGTTGTCGCCCGCGAACTTACCAAGCTCCACGAGGAATTCCTTCGCGGCACGGTGCAGGAAGTGAAAGCCAATCTCGCGGCCCGAGACCGTGTCCGCGGCGAAATCACCCTCCTTGTCGAAGCCGTTCCGCTCACCCCGGAAACAGAATCGCGCAGCCTGCTCGTCCGCCTCCAGCAACTCGAAGCCGAAGGCATGACCGAAAAAGATGCCCTCAAACACCTCGCCCGCGAATCCGGTCAAGGCAAGAGTGACCTCTACCGCGAGTTACAACGGGAGCGCGCCAAAGGGCACCCCGCCGGCAATCGCGCTCCAAAGAGAGGCTGAGACTCGCCTTATTGCGTCATCGCCGGCTTATCTCCCGCGCCCCTTTCACCGGCTGCCTCTTCAAAAGCCTCGGCAATCTCCGCAATCAACTCCGTCAGTTGCCGTCGTTTCCGTTCGCTGACGTCCAAAAAGCGAACCCCGATAGTGTTTTTGTCCTGGATCGCCTGACTGACGCCGCCGACGCGGAACGGCAGTCCGTGCAACTGAAATTCCGCCTCCACGCGCACGTAGATTCCCACCTTGAACTGCTCCTGGGTCCGAATCCTGCACCCGCCAAGGCTCAGGTTGACGATGCGCCCTGGCATGCAAATCCCGCCTTTGATCAGCAACAATCGGACGCTCGTATCCACACCATGACGCCGGTGAGAGCGGCGATCGGAAGCTGCCGATGGCGCTTTCGGCGCGATATGAGACTGGACAGAGTGGGCGACAGAAACGGCATCTTGCGGAGGATCGCCCCTGAGCGCTGCACTCACCTCAACTGGAACGGCAACCGGGATCACGGCTGGAATCGTAATCGGAAGAATCTCCGGAGGCGTCCGCAATCGAGCGAGCAGCGCCGAAGCATTCGCCTGCGCCACCTCCGCGAGAACCTCAGCCAATTCCTCCCAGCGGCGTGCGGGCACATCCAAAAAGCGGACGGCGAAACACCTGGCTTCACGGCTGCCCACAATCACCCCGGCAAAGCGAAAAGCCACGCCGCGCAGTTGAAACTGCACCTCGACCCGCACCAGAATCCCAGCCGTATAGCGCTGATCCGTGACCACCCGGCAACCACCCAGGCTCACATCAGTCACTCTGCCCCAGATTTGCATGGACCAGGAAACGGCGGATACAACCGCCGCGCAATCCACTTTGTGGCGAGGATACGCCCGACGATCCGGCCCATTCGACTTGCGCGACTGCTGATCTTCCTGCACCGTCTCGGGCTGGGCCGCCATCCGCCGCTCCTTACTGCATCAGTGACCGCCTCCCAGTTCCCAGGGTCGCGCAGGCGCAGGTTGCAGCGCTTCGCGGCCCTTAACCCGGTCGTACTGGTACAAATCACTGGTTGTGCCAAGTGACTCGTTATAGAGGCTCACGCCCCCGGTCACCTGGGTCAGCTCTTCCGTAAACTGATGAATCGCCTGCAACTGCTGCGCCGTCGCCGGCAACTCATACTTGCTCGTCTTCAAAAACTTCTGGTAGCCCCGGTCCAGCAGCCGCGAAATCTCTCCCGCAACCACCGCTCCGGGCCGCTCCTTATAGGCCACCGCCGTATCCGTGCCGGTGGACGTGCCCAGTTCCTGACCTACCGCCCCACTTGCCACCAGCACGGCCGCGCATCCATGCTTGGCCACGCGCAAAGCCCCGGCAGCCTCAGCTACCTCAAAAGAATGCGCCCGCAGCGCATCCCGAATCTGCCCCAGTGTGGGAGCCTTCGTTTTCCCTGCCATGCCTGCGATCCAGTCCCCCAAAGGGCCACCAACGATTGCCTGGCCGGAAACCCAAAGAGGTGTTGAAATAGATATCGGCAGCGATGCCGATTGCTTCAACTGTCGCACAATCACTTCCGCAATCGCAATTTTGCCGTCACAGTGCTGCAACTCCCCCAATCCGTCTACCGCCAGATCCGCCAGCATGGGGAAGCCTCCTATCCATGCGAGTGTTGCGGAATCCTCATCGGCACACTGTCTGGAGACACAAAGAAAGTTTCCCGGGCTGTCGCAGTGGAAAACTCAAGCACCGCCAACCCGAACGACCGCTATGAGATATCCCCGCTGGACCTGATCCGCGTGGAGCGCGATGCCCGCGCCGCTGGACAGGAAATCCTCGGCTTCTACCACTCGCATCCCGACCACCCCGCTCACTGGTCCCCGACCGACCTGGCGGAAGCCCACTGGCTCGGCTGCTCTTACGTCATCACAAGCGTCGCCAAGGGATCGGCCGCCGACACCCACTCGTTCCACCTTGCCGGCATAGGGGAAGATGATAAGCAATTCCAGCCGGAGGAGATCCAAATCAGCCAGTAAACCGCAGTTTTCCCGCCATATTCTGAATCCAAAGAACGGAGAATTCATCGAAGTTGCGAGGACGCAGCCATGAGCCAACTCTTCGTCCGCAGCCAGGAACGCCGCCTGCTTCGTGCAGGAGCCCTCTATCGCAAGGGCCGTGCCAGGGTTCTGTGGTTACACGGCGTAGCCTTCTTCGGCGGCAGCCTGTTTGTGCTCTACAACGCAATTGACTACCTCATCGAGCCCGCCGCCCGCCCCACTTCCGTTGAAACCTTCTGGTTTTTCGTGGCGCTCGCCGGTTGTGCCATCGCCGGATACCTCTATGGCGTAATGACCTGGCGTCACCTGGAGCGCACCTTCGGAGGCCGCTGATTCAAGTATGAATTGCACCTAGATACTGCCTTCCGGCCGGATGCCGGCAGCAGGCAGTGCCGCTTCGTCTTACAATAAAAACTCAAGGGACCCCGAATGACCAATGCGACCGCCGAACCCGAAGCACTGCCCCAGCTCACAAACGACGAACTGGGACGCTACTCCCGCCACCTCATCCTCCCCGAAGTCGGCATGGAAGGCCAACAGCGGCTCAAGGCCGCGAAAGTGCTCTGTGTCGGCACAGGTGGCCTCGGTTCGCCTCTGGCGCTCTATCTCGCCGCGGCAGGCATCGGGACTCTCGGACTCATCGACTTCGACGTCGTCGACTCCAGCAATCTCCAGCGCCAGATCATTCACAGCACCAGCGATGTTGGCCGCAAAAAGGTCGACTCCGCTCAGGAAAAGCTCAACGCGCTCAATCCCGCGATGAATGTCGTCAAGCACGACACCATGCTGACCAGCGCCAACGCGCTCGAGATCTTCGCGCAGTACGACATCGTCGCCGACGGCACGGATAACTTCCAAACCCGCTACCTCGTCAACGACGCCTGCGTGATGCTGAAGAAGCCCAACGCCTACGGCAGCATCTTCCGCTTCGAGGGTCAGGCCTCCGTCTTCGCCACCGAGGAAGGCCCCTGCTATCGCTGCCTCTACCCCGAACCACCCCCGCCGGGCCTCGTTCCGAGCTGCGCCGAAGGCGGAGTGCTCGGCATCCTGCCCGGCATCGTCGGCGTGATTCAGGCCACAGAGGTTATCAAGCTTATCCTCGGCAAGGGCGAACCGCTGGTCGGCCGCTTGCTTCTGGTCGACGCGCTATCGATGCGTTTCCGCGAACTCAAGCTGCGCAAGAATCCCGAGTGCCCAGTCTGCGGAACCAACCCGACGGTCACCGAACTGATCGACTACAACCAGTTCTGCGGAATCGCACCCGAACCAGCCCAGGCGGCAACCGTGAAAAACGGCATCCCACAGATCTCTGTCAAAGAGCTGAAAGCCCGCAACGACAGCAAAGAAGCCCGCAACGACAACTTCCTGCTCCTCGACGTCCGCGAGCCTTACGAGTATCAGATCGCGCAGATCGGCGGAAAACTCATCCCGCAAAACGACGTCCCCAACCGCCTAGGCGAACTCAATCCTGAGCAGGAAATCCTGATCCATTGCCGCAGCGGAGCCCGCAGCCAGAAGATCGCCGAATTGCTCAAGGCCAACGGCTTCCAGAAAGTCAGCAACGTAGCAGGCGGCATCCTCGCCTGGTCCGACGAAATCGACCCTAAAGTCCAGAAATACTAGCCAGGAACCGGACGGAGCTTAGTCGACCAAAGGCCGATACAGCTCCGTCCGCCAATCCGCAGGATTGCTGCTCGTTTCCGGGCCAACCAGATACCGCTCCCACAGGTCCTCAGCTATCGTGAGCCGCTGCTCTGCGATCCATGCCATAAACTTTGGCCACGCTCCGGCGAGTCCTTCGTGTTCGCCCTCGTCGTAATCGCCGTGGTAGACCGTGCGCGCCACCCGCATCGAGGGCCAAATCCCCGGCTTGACTTCGCCGGCAGGCTGGATGGGCTCCTTCACCGGAACACAAATCTCAAAATCGAAGAACTCACCCGGCCGAGCCAGATGATGCGTGAACCACGGCCCAGCCGGAGCGATTCCCTGTGCCGCAACCGTGGAATAAACTTCCCGAATCCCTGACCCCATGACGTTTCGTATCTCCGCCGTCGGCACCCTGCGGTGCAGAAAGGCATAATGCTGCTCGTCGGTTTCTAAAATTTGCGGCGTCTCGATCATCCAATCTTCCTTTCCCTGAAAATCTCACTATGCTGCAAAGTTCATCCCCTGAACAACTGCAACAGCAAAACACAAAGCGCCTGCTTCCGTCATTAAAAATAGGCCGCCCCGGACTTCCCCATAGGTCACTGTTCAAGACAGAACAAGACAGAAGTCCGTAACGTAACTCCCATTCGAAGGTACTTGAATATTCCCAGTTACCCCTCCCATTGGGTCTAATTCAGAACCACTGAACGACTCTTTCACTTCTAAGCGTGTTTATTTTTTGCAATTTACACTTTCGCGGCTTGACGACTCTCCACTGTGATATGCATACTCCCACTTTGTAATTGCCAGGGAATAATCCCTCCCTCTGGCAGGAGCTGCAAGCCATGGACTTAATTCTGTTGCGGGTTCTCTTCGTTACGCTCATCGCCACAATCTGCTATTTCCTCCAACCATTTGGCGTTTCCCCTCCCATTGCCGCCGGAGCCGGAGCCATCGCTTCCGGAGCTGTCATCGTTTTTGAGCTGCGCGTCCGCGCCCTCAACCTGCGTCGGCTCATCGGCGCCGTCACCGGCAGCGTGCTCGGCATCTTCGGCGCGTCCCTCTTCTGTCTCGTCCTGCGCTCAGCCCTCCCCGCTGGACCGACCTCGGCGGTGATCCAGGTCTTCGTCCTGCTGCTGATGACCTATGTGGGCCTGCTGGTGGGCACCAACAAGGGTGAGCTGCTCAATCCCGCCGCCCTCGGCAACGTCTTCACCGGCGAAAAGATCAGCCGAAAAAGCTTCAAAGTCCTGGACACTTCGGTGATCATCGACGGCCGCATCGCCGACGTCGCCGACACCGGCTTCATGGACGGCGTCTTCGTCATCCCCGAGTTCGTCCTGCGCGAGCTGCAAGTGGTTGCCGACTCCACCGACAGCTCCAAGCGCCAGCGCGGACGCCGCGGCCTTGATATGCTCCAGCGAATGCAGTCCAACTGCAACCTCCAGATTCAGATCGTGCCCGACGACTTCCCCTCCATCAAAGAAGTCGACCTCAAACTCCTCGAACTGGCCAAAAAATGGGACGCCAAAGTCGTCACCAACGATTTCAACCTCAACAAAGTCGCCCAGTTGCATCACGTAGAAGTGCTCAACGTCAACGACCTCGCCAACGCGCTCAAGCCGGTCGTCCTGCCCGGCGAGAAGATGAATATCCTCATCCTCAAGGAAGGCAAGGAGTACAACCAGGGCGTCGGCTACCTCGATGACGGCACCATGGTCGTCGTTGATCACGCCCGCCGCGTCATCGGCCGCTCCGTCGAGATCACCGTGACCTCAGTCCTCCAGACCGCCTCTGGCAAGATGATCTTTGGCCGCATGGACGAAGCAGCCGGCCGCACTGAGCCGCCGCGCACAGCGGTCAGCGTCGAATTCACACACTAGCCACGCACAGGATAGTAGTAGCATCGTGCAAAATCAGTGTTGTGGCGCCTTGAAGGGTACGGGCTTCAGCCCGTACATTAAATCCCGCAATATCACGGGGCTTTAGCCTCTGAGGGGCGACGTTACGCCAACCTGAGCTGCTGCCAGGACTTTTCACAGATGCCGGCATATTCTGTTTCGCGATATTGAAGTTCTTTCGCAGCTCAGAATCTGGGATCGGGAAGTTAACTTACAGATACCCCCTCCCAACAAATCCCAATGTCCGCCGGACACCTCGGGTTTCGCCTCTAATAACTGTGATCAGTTTGCGATGCGCGCGAATCGGTTGCAGGGAATTATCCGTCAGAAGCACATAATGTAGACATGAGCACATAATGTAGACATGCGGCAGCCTCAGACTTATATTGATCGCCCGCCAAGGAGAATAACAGTAACAAAAAGCGCCCAAAAACAGCCTAAAAAGGCACTTTTGGGCATCTGATTTTTCCGATAACCCATGTCACATCAAAGGGATAGACACAAAAAAGACTCACCCCCTACCCCCTACCCTTCAAATTCATCGTTTTCGCTTAAAAACAACAGCCGTCAGGCGTTCCGCGTTAGAAGTTAGAATCAACCTGTAGACTCAATCGGACACCCGTCCCGACAGGACCAAAATGACCGCCCTCAAGACCGCACTCACTGACTCGATCGGCATCGCCGCCAAACAGGCTGGCCTCAAGCTCGTCTCCATCATCGAAGGCAAGGACTTCCATGGCGCGCCCACAGCCGTCTTCGAGCTTGCGCCCGTCTCCGACCCAGGCCACACCCTCAAGCTTGAGCTGAGCGAAAAGTTCGATTTCAACAAGCCCGACCTGCTCCCGGCCATGACCCAGCACCTCGCCGAAGAGGCCAAGCGTTTGCGCAATCCCCGCCCCGACGCGTACGTCACCCTGGAAGGACTGCCCGTCTCCCTGCGCAACTTCCAGTGGCCATTCCACCGCTCGACTTCCGGCGCGGACACCTACGTTGTTCACGGCGAAATTCACCTCGAAGACGGCAGCAACTCCCCGCTCCACGCAAAAATCGCGGCCGCGATGACCGTCACCTTCGCCGAGATCGTTCCCGCCGCCGAGCAGCCTTACGCCGAGACATTTCTCTACAACGCTGTCCGCAAGACCCTCGACCAGGGTCAGCTTGAACTGGTAAAGAGCGGCAACCGCCAGCCCGTCCCCGTCACCACGCGCTATTACAGCCGCTGGCAGAAGAAGTTCGTCTTCACAGAAACCGACGACGCCGCGCGCCTCGAATATCTGCTGCTCAAGACCTACTGGCTCTCCGGCGTTCTCGGTGCAAACCGGCCTGTCTGGATCGCCGATCCGCGCGATGCCCAGTACCTGAACACGACCGAAGCCGACCTGCTCCGCATGGCCGCCGACGAAGCCGGCCAGGGACTGCTCGCGCTTACCGGCGAATATGCCGCGCCGACCGCGCTGCTGCTCAGCCGCGCCGAACAGTTCCGCGAAAGACTCGATAAGGCCCTCGCGATCACCAAGCCAACCTTCAATGAAGAAATGCGCTCCGGCCACGCCAACATGTAAGAAACAAAACATTGGGCTGACCCGCCCCGGGTCAGCCCATTCCTGTTTCAGCCCAATCCGGTCTTATTCCAGCCGCGTTCCGCATCCGGTGCAGAACCGCGCCCCCGTCGGATTCGTCTGCCCGCAGTTTCCGCAGGTCGTCAGCGTCGTTTCGCCGGAGCCAGTTCCGGAAGCCGGATCGGTCTGTACCGAAACGTGGATTGATTGCGGATAGCCGTATCCCGGCGCCACCCATCCCGGATGCGCCATAAAGCCCGGCACTGCAATTCCCAGCGCCGCAGCCAGGCCGGCAGCCTGGATCGCGTTGTACATCCGCACTCGCCCCGGCATAAAGAAGCACTCGATCACCCCAAGAATCGCCGGAATGCCCGTCCAGCAAAAGCACACATACAAAATCCCCAGCCCCACCCGGCCCAGATAAAAGTGGTGGACTCCGAAGCATCCGAGAAAAAGCGCGAGCAGCACACCAACCACTTCATCCCTGCGCACGGACTCATACTGCTGCTGAAAAACAATCTGCGGATTCGGATATGGCGTCGTACTCATCGAATTCTCTCCTGATTTCTACTGTTTCTATATACGTTCAACCTTCGTATACAGTTCATTCTGCTTACGAATCCCCGACGCGCGGGCCGACAAGACGCAGCCACGACGCAACCCATGATCGCTATAATCCTGCCAATGAGCGTCCTGAACGAAGATCCGGTCACAGATCCGAACGAGAATCCAGCGGCACAGATCGCCGCATTGCGCGAACTGCTCCGCCATCACGAGTACCAATACTACGTCCTCGATGCGCCAACAATCAGTGACGCCGAGTACGACACGCTGATGAACGAGCTGAAGGCTCTCGAAGCCGCGCATCCCGAACTGTTGACGCCGGATTCGCCCACGCAGCGTGTCGGCGGCCGTCCCGCCGAGGGATTTCAAAAAGTCGCGCACTCGCGCCCCATGCTTTCGCTCGACAACGCCTACAACGAAGAAGAGCTGCGTGACTGGGACCGACGCGTCCGCGAACTGGCAGGCAATCTGCCGGTCCTCTACGTCGCCGAACTCAAACTCGACGGCCTCTCGCTCGCTCTGCATTACGAAATCGACGCTCACGGCAGCGCACGCCTGCTGCGCGGCCTAACCCGAGGCGACGGACAGATCGGCGAAGACGTCACCACGAACGTCCGAACAATCCGGAGTGTCCCACTAAATGTTTCACCCGCAAAGCTCCACGACTCTCATCTCCAGAACTCGCATATGGACCAGTCCGAAGGCAATGCCCGTGCGGCCAGCACCTTTGAAGTAAGAGGCGAAGTAGTCATGCCCCTCGCCTCCTTCCAAAAAGCAAACGAAGAGCGCGTAGCCGCCGGCCTAGCCCCCGCTGCCAACCCGCGCAACTTCGCCGCCGGAACGCTGCGTACGCTCGACACCAAAGCCGTGGCCCAGCGCCGCCTCGACTTCTATGCCTACTTTCTGATCCTCAACGGCGAATACAATCCCGCAGGCCAACACGCCACGCTGGAGACGCTGACAACACTTGGCTTCCGCGTCAATCCCCATCGGGACACCTTTACCACCGTCGATCAGATTCTCGCCTTTCTCACCAAGGTCGAGGAGCAGCGCGACAGCCTGGGCTACGAAATCGACGGCGTGGTCATCAAGGTTGATGCGCAACAGACCCAGGTACGTCTGGGCTATACGGGCCGTCATCCCCGGTGGGCGATCGCATACAAGTTCACCGCGCGCACAGGCATCACGCAGGTCCGCGAGATCGTGGTCACCGTGGGCCGCACCGGCAAGCTCACGCCGCTTGCGGTGCTGATTCCGGTAGTCGTCGGTGGCACCACCATCACAAACGTCGGCCTGTTTAACGCCGACGAGGTGGCACGCCTGGGCATTCGTCCCGGAAGCTGGGTTAGAGTGCAGCGCGCAGGCGACGTGATCCCCAACATCGCAGGAGTCGTCATCGACGCAGAGCATCCCGAAGGCACAGGCGTCTTTGAGATGCCCACAGAATGCCCTGTCTGTCACACACCCGCCGAGCACGTCGAAGGCGAGGTTGACTCCTACTGCATAAACGTCGACTGTCCGGCGCGGCTGGCGCAGTCGCTGACTTACTTCTCGCATCGCGGCGTCATGAACATCGAAGGCCTTGGCGACGCTATGGCGGTGCAGTTACTAGACTCAGGCTTGGTCAAGAGCATCGCCGACCTTTACACCTTGACCGAAGAGCAGTTGCTCACCCTCGAACGCGTCGGCAAAAAGTCGGCGCAGGCGTTGCTTACCCAGATAGAAAACTCCAAGCAAGCCGGCCTTGCGCGTTTGCTGATGGGCCTCGGCATCTCGTTTGTCGGCGAACGCACGGCCGAGCTGCTGGCGGGCGAATTCGGCAGTATGGAAGCGCTCGAAAATGCAACCCAGGAAGAGCTGGAGCGTGTGCAGGAAGTCGGCCCGAAGGTTGCGGCATCGGTGCACGATTTCTTCCAGAACGAACGAAACCGCGCACTCATCCAGCATCTCGCAGAGCTTGGCCTGAAGATGACCGCCGAGAAAAAACAGCGGACCACGCAGCTCGAAGGCCTCACCTTCGTCCTGACCGGCACCTTCCCAACCTTGAGCCGCGAAGAAGCCAAAGAAAAGATCGAAGCAGCCGGCGGCAAAGTCTCCGGCTCCGTGAGCAAGAAGACAAACTACGTTGTCGCGGGCGAAGAAGCCGGCAGCAAACTCGCCAAAGCCCAGGAACTGGGCATTCCAATCCTCGACGAGCCCGGACTTCTCTCGCTTCTCGAATCCGCACCACCAGCATAGGAGCGCAAAAAGAGCTACTCGCCGCGATCCGGAGTCACATCGCTCGACTCAAGCACATAGGTATTGCGTCCCCGAGCTTTGGCGGCATACAGGGCGCGGTCGGCCTGTTCGATCAGCAGGCTCTGATTGAGCGGTACTCCGGAAGGCCAAGTGGTAACGCCGATGCTGACGGTCACCACACCATAAGGACTCTCCGCATGGGGTATGGCAAGAGCCGAGACGGCCTTGAGGATTATGCGGGCTACCGCTTCCGCGCCCGAGGACTTGGTGCTGGGCAGAAGAACGACAAACTCTTCGCCGCCGAAACGGGCAGCGAGATCCCCTTCGCGTCGTAACGCGCATTTGAGGGCAGCGGCGACGTCCTTGAGACATGCATCTCCGGAGAGATGCCCATAGAGGTCGTTGTACAGCTTGAAATGATCGACGTCCAACATCAGAAGCGACAGATCGTCCGCAGCGCGGGCCTGCCGACGAACCTCACTTTCCATCGCACGATTAAAGGCGCGCCGATTGGCAATTCCCGTCAACTCGTCGAGAGAGGCTGCTTCAGAAAGCCGGAGATGCTCAGACGCCGAGCGATCTTCACGCCTCTTCTCTTCGGAGATGTCGCGAATCGTGGCCACATAGCCGGCTGTCCGCCTTGAAACAGGATCAATGTAACCGGTGACGATCGACTCGACCCAGCAATAACCGCCGCCCTTCAGGAGAGTGCGATAGCGAAATACATGCCGCAGATTTCCCCGCTTGAGTTCTTCGAAAATGCGCTCCGCAGCCTCGCGGTCCGCCGGATGGATCATCTCAAACCTTTCCAAACTGAGGTATTTCTGCGCGGAGAAGCCGGTGACTTGCTCGACCGCCGGCGAGACATACCGAGGGGATTCGTCGAATGGGGAGAGGACAATCATTTCCGGGGAGTGGTCCAGCAGCAGACGGTAAATCGCCTGACTCTCCGCAGCCTGACGCTCAGCCGCCCGGAGGAGCAATTCGTCCCGTTTGCGGTCCGTAATATCGACAAAAGTCGCCAACACCCATCCGGCGTCGGGCAGAATAACTCCACTCAGAATTACCGTCTTATGGCTGCCGTCCAAGCACCGGATGCAGACCTCCAAAGGCTCTATGGCAACCTCAGTCGGCTTTTTGGCCGTGAGGCGCTTGACCCATGTTTCTGTAATCAGATCCTGATCTTCGGGAAAGGGATAGACCCTCCGATTCCAGTCGGAGATATCCTCGAAGTCGCTCAGCGTGTAGCCGAAAATCTCCGTAAACTTGCGGTTCATGAAGACAATCTTTTGATCGGCAAGGTTGGCCCAGGAGACGCCCACAGGCATCGCGCTCAGTACTACCTCAAGCGAATGGGGATTCTGCGGAAAATTCTGCGCCACATAGTCGAGAGTGACCCCAGTTCCCATTCCGGTGGCTCCTTACGCCGAGAATAACAGTTACCGGCAAATGGCCGAGAGTACATTTCGCACAGTTCTGTGCAGTTATGGAAATTCGCACTCGTCTCTTGCCTGCCTGACGGGCCGTATAGCCAAACACCGCGCGCTGCGGCAATTTCGGCCGAAATCTGCGCTATCATCAGACCGACGCGCAAAACGATGCCCAAGATATTCGTCAGTTATCGTCGCGAAGATTCTCCAGGATATGCCGGGCGGCTCTACGACCGGCTGCACCAGGAGTTCGGGCGGGAGTCTGTCTTCATTGACGTGGATACTCTCCAACCCGGCGACGATTTCGTCGATGCCATCAACGACACGCTTGGTCAATGCGATATCGTTCTCGCCGTCATCGGTCCCAGATGGCTAACCGCTGAAGACGAACATCATCGGGCGCGCCTGGATGACGATCTCGATTTTGTCAGGCTTGAGATCCAGACCGCGCTTGACCGCAAGATTCGCGTCATCCCTGTGCTCGTCGAGCGAGCGAAGATGCCCAGGACCGAGGAGCTTCCAGCCCAGCTCAAGGGGCTCGCGAGACGCCAGGCCATTGAGTTGAGCGATACTCGATGGACCTACGACGTCGGCCGGCTGGTAGAAAATCTGCAGGCCGTCTCCACGCGGGATCGGTCTGCGAAACCAGAGGGCACGAAAGCACCATCGATCTTCGTCCCGCCAGAGCAGCCGGTACATGCTCCGGCAGCGCCGGAAACGAATCTACGTGCGCCTGTTACTCAGCACACTCAGAACGAACCCGCAATCGGGAAACCCACGTTTGTACCGACTCCCATATTCACAGTTCCCGTATTCACAGACCGGCGACTCATTGCATCGCAGCAACGGCTTGTCAGCATCGACTACGGCAATTGGGTTGAAAAGTCACTTACGGTCAGTCCCGATAACCGGCGAATTGCATACATCGAGAAGAAGACCGGCTTCCTGGGATTTGTGACCAAGTACTGCGTCAATGTAAACGGGACGCTGAGCGCGGAGTACGAGAATGCCAAGATCAAGATCACTTTTAGTCCCGATAACTCGCGCCTGGCCTACGCCGCGCAAAGAGACAGTAAGTGGTTCGTCATCATCGACGGCGTCGAGGTGGGGCGGTACGACGATGTTGGCGACCCCGGCACTTGCGTCTCCTTCAGCCCCGATAGCCGCCGTTACACCTATCTGGCGAAGAGGGACAACAAATGGCTTGTCGTCATCGACGGGAAAGAGAGCCGGCAAAACGAAGGCCTTCTCACTGGCGGAGCGATCTTCAGTCCCGACAGCAAGCGGGTGGCCTACGGCGCTTACAACAACAATAAGTGGACTGTCATCGTCGATAGCGAAGAAAGCATCCAGTACGATGCAATTCTCGACGCCGATTTCACTTTCAGCCCGGACAGCCGGCGCTTTGCTTATGGCACCCGCAACGGCGACAAGTGGTCGGTGACGGTAGACGGAGTCGAGGGCCCGCGTCGCGATGCATTAGCGGGAGATTATTTCGTCTTTTCTCCGGATAGCCGGCGGTTCGCCTACTGTGCGCGCTTCGATAACAAGTGGTCGGTGGTCATCGACGAACAAGAGGGAGAACGCTTCGACCTGATCATGAAGCGGCCAGTCGTCTTCAGTCCCGATGGGCGCCACTATGCTTATGGAGCGCAGAGCAATGGTAAGTGGATGCTTGTCCGCGACGGAATCAAAGACTCGCCCTGCGATGCACTGCTGAAAGGCGGCCCTGTCTTCAGTCCGGACAGTCAGCATCTGGCACTGGGAATTCAGAAAAACGGCCAATGGTTCGTGGTACGCGACGGCCAGGAATCTACTGCATACGACGATCTCGCGGTCAATTATCTTCTCTTCAGCCCAGACAGCAAGCACTTGGCGTACGGAGCCAAGCGGCGCGACAAATGGACCGTAGTCCTCGACGGAAAAGAAATCCGCGAACACAAAGACCTGGCCAATATCTTCCCCGTATTCAGCCCGGACAGCCAGCACCTGGCGTACTGCGCCCGAAACGATTCCGGCTGGGTCTTCTCGGTAAATGACCAGGAGGCAAACCTCTATGATGGCATCGCCAAAGGAGGACAGATTGTCTTCGACAGCAAAGACAGCCTCCATGCGCTTGCCGTGAAGGGACCGGATGTTTTCCGCGTCGATCTGAGCATTCGCTAGCGCAAATCAATGAGTTCAGCAGCGGTTTAGAAGCCATCTGATTTAGAAACCAACTATGGAGCGTATTCTCGAAGTCCGGCGATTCTTCGCTCACCTTGTAACTGCAAACGCAGGCATACCACCAGGAAGCGAGCTGGAGGCAGCCTTTGCTTCGACGCCAAGGGAGCAGTTCGTCGGCCCACCGCCATGGAAGGTATTCACCGCCGTCGGCTACATCGAAACCACCTCCGGCGATCCCACGTTTTTATATCAGGATGTCGTGGTTTCGCTCGGAACACCGGCGCCGCTCAACAACGGCCAACCTACGCTCCACGCCCACTGCATCCATACGCTCGGCGTAAAGAAGGGTGACCAAGTGGTCCACGTTGGAGCAGGAAGCGGTTATTACACCACCATTCTGTCGAAGCTTGTCGGCGACACCGGCCGGGTGGACGCCTATGAGATCGAGCCGGAACTGGCGCAACGCGCGAGCGCCAATCTCGCCGTATTCTCGCATGTGCGTGTTCATTGCCGCTCGGGCGCAACAGAGCCGCTCCCGGCATGCGACGTAATCTATGTGAATGCCGGCGCAACGGAACCAATAGCTGCATGGCTTGACGCACTCCATCCCGGCGGACGGTTGTTGTTTCCGCTCACTCCAGCGGCGGGAGCTGGAGCGATGCTACTGATCACGAAGCACGACGACGAGCCCTACCCGGCTCGCTTTCTCATGCAGGTGCAGTTTGTTCCCTGCGTCGGAGCGAGAATCGACTCCACAGCCAACAAGCTCGCCAAAGCATTTCGGAATCGCAACTGGGACAAAGTCAAATCGCTCTATCGGAATAACTCGCCAGATCGCAGTTGCTGGTGTTCGGGCGAAGGTTGGTGGCTTTCGACAAACTGAGCCTTCAGACGCTCTGACCGGTCTCGGATTCCCGGATTCCGTTTCCGTTCCGCGTGAACCGGCTGGCATACTCCCCGGCCGTAATGCCAATCACGCGAAGAAAGGTGCGCCGCATTGCATCGGCGCTCAAAAATCCGCAGGCATCGGCAATCTCCTTCAGCCCCATCGCGGAGCTGTTAATCATCCTCTGCGCCGACTCCACACGCATCCGATCTACAAACTGCCCCGGATTCATCCCTGTCTCGCGCAGGCAAACCCGCGTAAAGTGCCTCGCACTCATGCCAATCCGATCAGCCAGCCGCTCCACCGTCAGATCTTCGCGCAGGTGCTCCAATATCCATACCTGCAACTCACGAAGCGGCTGCGACGTGAGCGCCTGGTGCGACAGAGAGTGACTGAACTGCGCCTGTCCGCCCGGCCGCACCAGAAACATCACCAGCCTGCGGGCCACATCCAGCGCAACCGCATGACCGTTGTCCTCCTCGACCAGAGCAAGGCAGAGATCGATTCCCGCGGTAATTCCCGCCGAGGTATACACCGGGCCGTCGCGCAGAAAGATCGGATCAGGATTGACGCGGACCTGGGGAAACTCTTGCGTCAGGCGGTCGCAGAACGCCCAGTGCGTCACAGCGTTCCGGCCATCGAGCAATCCCGCGGCGGCGAGCATAAAGGCGCCGGTACAGATCGACGCCACGCGCCTAGAGCGTTTGGCTGCGTCGGCAATCCATGCGAGAAAGCTCGCGTCGTAGCTGCCGCACTCAGCTCCCGTCCCACCTACGATCACAAGCGTGTCAATCGGTCCGGATAACTCACCGAGGGGAACAGCGCCGGTTAGCGAGACTCCGCGATTGGTCTCCAGAACGTTCCCACCCGATGGCGATCCGAGGACAGTCTCATATCCCGGCGCGCTGGCAAACACCTCCAGCGGCCCGGCAACATCCAGTATCTGCACCGGCGGCGGCCCTGTGAAAACGACCCTGCGCATAACTCCATGCTAAGACCCGCGCGCAGAAATGTGTGTCCTAAATTGCTGTATCGGCGTCGTGGCGGCCAAAGTCCAGGAGTCCTAGTGTGGATAGTGTAAGCACGAAACCGGAACCAATCATTCCGAAATCCAAGGAGACCATCCTCATGTCCATCCTCACCTCCGCCCACATTCCCGACACCAAACTCGCAAAGGAAGCTACTCAGATCCTGCGCGAGCACAGCACCGAACTCCTCTACAACCACTCTCACCGCGTCTACCTATTTGCGCACGAGCAGGGACGCGAGCAAAAGCTGCGCTTTGACGCGGAACTGCTCTACGTCGCCGCCGCTTTCCATGACCTCGGCCTCATCAAGAAGTACCAGAGCACGACAGAGCGCTTCGAAGTGGATGGCGCCAACGCCGCGCGCCAGTTCCTCACCGCGCACAACATTCCCGAAGCGCAGATCCAAACCGTATGGGAGGCGATCGCCCTGCACACCACCCCTGGCGTAACGCAGTACATGCAGCCGGAAGTCGCGCTGCTCTTCAGCGGCGTCGGCCTCGATGTGCTCGGCGAGGGCTTCGATAACTTCCCCGCCGCTCTGCGTGAACAGATTGTTGCCGAGTACCCGCGTAAAAACTTCAAGGAAGGCATCGTAAAGGCGTTCTTCGGCGGCTTCGATTTCAAGCCCGGATCCACCTGGGGCACAGTAAAAGCCGACGTCTGCGAACGCTTCATCCCCGGCTACAAGAGCCCCAACTTCTGCGACCTGATCGCCAACTCACCCTTCCCCAACTCCTAAAAAGATTCCGCAGATCACGGCGCAAAATAGCGCCGTGATCCAACTCCATCATCCTGCCTTCACCTGCGTAGCAACACCCTTCGCGAAGGTCACAGTCCAGGTCTTGGGACCCGCGTGATACGTTACCGTCCGGTCGCCCTGGCTTTGCGAACTGCTCTCCATCAGAATCCCAACCGCCATCCGCGTCTGATTCTCAGTCATCCCGACCTTCGGCTCATGCGCGGCGACCGCGTCCCAGACCGGCTTTGGCCAGTTGTCATAAATCGTTCTGGGATCGTCGTAATAGAAAAGCTGGTCGCAGTACAACGTCTCGTTTGCGCCGTCTACATAACCGATGGGAGCGGCAAAGGTTCCCGGCTTCGCATCGGCATTCCCATCGAGCGTAAATACGGCAAAATACTGACGCGTGCCATGCGGAACGCGGTTATCTTCCTTTGCCGGAGCCACAGCTTTGATCAGCTTTGAGATGGAAAGCTTCTCCGCCGCAGGCAATTCGCCGACACGCCGTCCAAACTGCACCTGTCCGCCTGCGTAGGGGTAGTAAGGCAGCGAATACCCGGCTTTGATCCAAACCGGCTTTCCCTCCAACCGTTTGGCCTGATCGAACGAGGCAAAGTAATACTCCGTTACCACCGCCAACTCATCCTGCGTCAACGGCTTCACCTTTTCGCCTTGCGTAGCCATCACGCCAGGGTTCTGTCTGGACTTCCAGACAAAGTAAAATCGCGCGCTACCGATCAGCACCACCACCAGCGTCAGTAATGCCAGTTTTTGCCACAACTTCATTCCATCTCCTTGTACATCCTTGCCAGTTGGATGACGTTCTCGCATTCGAGGCTGCTCATTCCGTCGCCTCGAAAATCGCCTGCCCCGATAGTGCCATCGATGAATCTCCGGCGACTGCGCTAGACTGACTCTCTGGACAGCATCCCACACGGCCCATCGACTTCCCTGCAAAGTTGTCTTCGCCAGAGTTGCCTCTCTGTGGCGTCGCTTGAACTTCAGATTCCGATTTTCCGCCAGAGAGGAACGCAGACGTGGGCATCTATCAACAGAATCCGCCAGGCACCGGCGACCCGGCTGTGAAGTCATCGAGCGCATGGAAACAGACCGATGTTGCCCGCTGGATTCTCTATGTAACCTTCTATGCATTGCTGGCCAATATCCCCTTCTGGGTGGCTAGCAGGTGGCTCGCAATCTCGCAGGATGGCTGGTTTTGCCTGGAGTATATCGCTGTCGGTTTGCTCGCCTTATTCCTGCCGCGAATCATTGCGCCTCTCCTGCTGCTGTTGGCTGTTGCGATTGATCTAATCGGGGCAATATCCGAGACCTATTTCCTTCCAATCTCCCAGATCTTCACCAATCTCGGCGCAGTCCGGCAGCTTTCAGCGTCCCGTCTGTTTGCGGGAGCCGTAGTGCTCCTGCTGACTCTTCTCGCGGCCACAATCTCAGCGTTACCTCCCGTCGCAACGGTCCCAAAGAAGTACCGCGCAAGAGTGGCTGGGTGCTTCCTAGCCTTTGCGGTACTCTGCTTGTCCATCGATTCCATTGAGGTGCTTCGTAGTCCGGGAGATCGTCCCGGTCATATCCAAGCCTGGCATGAAATACGGGGGGAAATCCGCGTTGGGTACTTTCCGAAACTGAGCCTTTCCCGTGTTCCAGTCTTTCGATTGGCTCTTAGAAAACTCTTCCCGGCGCCATCCGGACTCCCCATCCGCAACGCCGCGACTCTCGCTATGCAGTCCGCTGAGAGCATTGCAGCGCAAAACAAGGGAGAACCGCCGAATCTCGTCCTCATTCTCGTCGAGTCCTGGGGGATCGATACGGACTCCTCCGTAAGGAACGCCTTGGTTGAACCCTATGCACAACCAGGATTGCTGGCGCGATACGACGTCCTACAGGGGACAGTGCCGTTTCTCGGACCAACGCTCGGTGGCGAGGCCCGCGAGCTTTGCGGCAGCACGATGGGATTTCGTCTCATGAAAGCTTCCGCCCAGGAGTTGCAAGGTTGCCTTCCCGATCGGCTTGCCGCCATGGGCTATCACAACGTCGCGATACATGGGATGTGGGGCGAGATGTTCGACCGGGTGAAGTGGTACAAAACCATTGGATTTCAGGACATGTGGTTCACCGACAAGTTCCATCAGGAAGACCTGCCAAATTGCGACGGCGCGTTCTGGGGCATCTGCGATGCGGCCATTGCCGAGTGGATGGGACGACGGCTGGAACAGCACACGCCAACTCCCGAATTTCTCTACTGGGTCACGCTGAATTCGCACCTGCCCGTGCGTGTGCCGTCTCCGCTCACATCACCGGCTTCCTGCTCTTTCACGCCGTCCCTCGCGCAGCAACCGTCGCTCTGCTCCTGGTATCAGCTCATCGCTAACGTACATCATTCGGTTGCCGATATGGCCATGACTAACTTGGCGCGTCCTACCGTCATCGCCATTGTGGGCGACCATGCACCGCCGTTCAGCGACCCGTCGCTGCGAGATCAGTTCTCGCAGGCCGTGGTACCGTACGTGCTGCTCGTTCCTCGCCATGGTGCAACAAAGTAAGACGTAAACTCAGGCGAAGACCTTCCCGGCCAACATCATCTTGATGCCCCGCAGCGCCTGCCGTGTACGCTCCTCGTTCTCGATCAGCGAAAAACGCACATGCCCGTCGCCGTAGTCGCCAAAGCCAATCCCGGGACTCACTGCAACCTTGGCATCCGTCAAAAGTTGCTTACTGAACTCCAGCGACCCCAGCGCTCGAAACTGCTCAGGAATCCGCGCCCAGACGAACATCGTTGCCTTAGGTAGCGCCACCGCCCAGCCAGCCCGATTCAGACCCTCCACCAGCACGTCGCGCCGTTTGCGATAGATCCCGCAAATCTCCGCGACGCAGCCCTGTGGACCCTCCAGCGCCAGAATCGAAGCCACCTGAATCGGGGTAAATGTCCCGTAGTCGAAGTAGCTCTTCAGCCGCCCAAGCGCAGCAACCAGTTTCGGATTGCCCACCATGAAGCCCACGCGCCATCCCGGCATGTTGTAGCTCTTCGAAAGCGTAAAGAACTCGACAGCAACATCCTTCGCGCCCGGAACCTGCATCACAGACGGCGGCTTGTAGCCGTCAAAGGCAATATCCGCATAGGCCAAGTCGTGAATCAGGTAAAAACCAAACTCCCGCGCGAGATCCACCAGGCGAGCCAGAAAGGGCAACTCCACGCACTCGGTCGTCGGATTGGAAGGGAAGTTCACAATCAGCGCCTTGGGGCGCGGCATCATGCGCGGAATCAGATTCTCCAGCTCCGCCAGAAACTGATCCTGATTGTGTACCGGCACGCTGACCACGTGAGCACCTGCGATCGCCGGCCCGTAGATGTGAATCGGATAACTTGGGTTCGGCACCACAACCGTGTCGTTCGAGTCCAAAATCGCCAGGCAAAGATGCGAGATGCCCTCTTTTGACCCGATGGTCACAATGGCCTCTGACACCGGGTCCAGATCGACGTCGTAGCGCGTCTTATACCAGTTCGCAATCGCCTTGCGCAGACGCGGCAGCCCCTTCGATACCGAGTAACGATGCGTCACCGGCTTCTGCGCCGCCTCGATCATCTTGTCCACAATGTGCTTCGGCGTCGCCCCGTCGGGATTCCCCATCCCGAAGTCGATAATGTCCTCGCCACGCCGCCGCGCCGCGACTTTCATCTCCCCGGTGATGTTGAAAACATAGGGAGGCAGACGCCTGATTCGAGTGAATTCTTCCATCCGACTATCGTATCCGACCCATGCCTCTCAACTGAGGCCAGAACCACAGATGCCAGCCCTTAGAAGACCTGCACCTTTCCCACTTTCCCATTCACGAACTTCACCACCCAGCGGTGCCCGTCCTTCAGGTAGTACCAAGTCTCGTGCAGGCTATCATCCGTCGAATCATCTACTTTTTTCTGGTCCGGCTCGCCAAAGCTTATCAACACCATCTGGTAGCTCATCCCGACGACCACATCCCTGGACCGTATCGCCTCCTGAAACTGCGGCGCAACGTCTTTCGGAATCACCACCCCGATTATCTTGCTCGTATCCAACACACGGCCCAGCAGCGGCAAAAATGTATCGGCCTGGACATCCGCATCGGTCAGGTCGCGCCCGTAACGGAAGTTGATCCGCGAACCTCCAGCCCGCTTGTATCCAGCCCCCTTTTTCGCGGCATTCTTGCTCGCGCCGTGGCCTTCGCCGCCGCCGCCCAGGTGAATCTCAATTCGGTCGCTATCGATCTTCGCATCGGTGATCGTCACCCACTCGTCGCGTTCGACACCAACGCCCTTATCTTTCAGATACTTCGAAAGATCCTTCAGATCGATGCCGCGCTCGTCGAGACGCTTGTCCACCTTGTGGTCCACATACAGGTCCAGACCGTCCTTGTAGGCCGGCATATCCAGGAGCGCCTTCACATCCTTACCCAGAAGGTTCTTCTCGAAATCAGACTGCGCCTTCTTGGAAACTCCGGCGGACGCGATGGTGGGGCCGAGCAGAAACACCGTAAAACAGGCAAGACACGCCGCAAAATGGATCAAGCGCTTCATCGTCCATCCTCTTCTCTTGAAATGCAAACAACCTAAACCCATTTGGCGAATGACCACCTTCTTCCCACAGATATCATGCAGGAACGATCCCCGCATGTCTGTCTCGTCTCGATCCAAATCGCTGTGTGAGTTTACCGACCTAGTATATGGACTTACCGCGATTCCGGATGAGTATTTTCGGTTAAGCCAGCCAGTAAATTCATGAAACCAATATTGCATACCGGCAAATCCGTGTGTTGTCGTGAGAGAGTTGCTGCGATTTCACTCAATCTCAAGGCGCGATCTGGCTTCGCCGCCCATTACAAAGAACCACGCCGCCGTAAAATCAAGCTGTGGCCACCACCTCCACGCTCCGGCCCCGTATTGGCCCCCGACGCGCAGCGAGGTCGCGTGCCAGGTTCGATATCCGGAAAATCCCGGCCTCTCTTCATCTCTGGCACCTGACGAGTCTCGACGCCCCGACCGTCGCTGTCGTATGGACACTGGCCTTCGCATGGGCGGCCCATCTGCGCCTGCCGATCTGGCTTCCGGTGGTGATTGCTCTCGCCGCGTGGTCGGCCTACATCGGAGACCGTCTGCTTGACGCGCGCAATGCTCGCACTCCTCTCCGCGCACGGCATCTCTTCCATTGGGAGCACCGCCGCATCTTCCTTCCAATCGCCGTGGCCGCTGCGCTTATCGGTCTGGCGCTGGTCCTGCACTCCATGCCTTCCTCAGCGCGTGGGCGCAATTCCTTCCTGGCTGCCGCCGCGCTCGTCTATTTCACCTCTGTTCACAGCCCATGGCGCGTTGCGCGGCCGAAACTTGGCCTTCGCCTTCCGAAAGAGTTCCTTGTCGGCGTTATTTTCACGCTCGCCTGCGCAACCCCCACCTGGGCTCGCATTCCAGGCCATCGACTCAGTCTCTATGCGCCCATCGTGATATTCATCGCCCTGGCCTGGCTCAACTGCCACGCAATCGAAGCCTGGGAATCCGACACCGCAGTACAACGTGCGCCCATCGTGCGCCTGGCGGCAATATTGGCGGTCAGCGCCGCGCTCATCGCTATCGTCGCGGCTAGCCTGCACGATCCGCGTTCTGCGGCGCTGCTCGCAGCGGCAACCTTGAGCGCAGCGATGCTGGCTATGCTGGATCGTTATCGGCTCGCCCTTGCACCCGTCACCCTTCGCGCAGCCGCCGACCTCGTTCTGCTCGTCCCCGCAGCGCTGCTCGCGATTCGATGAACGCGGCGAGGAATGCACCCCCTGACTTCAGTCGTCTTGCCCGCCTCTATCGCTGGCTGGAATATCTCAGCTTTGGCCCATTCCTCTGGCGCTGCCGTACCCACTTTCTGCCGCAAATCACCAATTGCCGTCACGCGCTCATCCTCGGCGACGGAGACGGCCGCTTTACCGCCCGTCTTCTCCGCATTAATCTCCAAATCCGGGTCACAGCCGTCGATGCCAGTCCGCGGATGATTGCGTCTCTCCAAAATGCCGCTTTGCCCCACCGCAACCGGCTCACCACCGAAGTTGCCGATCTGCGAATCTGGTCGCCAGCAACCGCCGAACAGGCCGAACAATACGACCTGATCGTGACGCACTTTTTCCTCGACTGCCTCAGCACTGGCGAGATTGCCGCCCTCGCGAGGCGACTGACGCCGTTTCTTGCCCCAAGCGCCCTCTGGCTCATCTCCGAATTCGCCATCCCGCAATCCCGCTTCGGCCGCGCCATCGCCTCGCCGCTCATATCCTTTCTTTATCGCTCCTTCCGGCTGCTCACCAATCTCCGCCAGCAGGCCCTTCCCGAGCACCACCGCGCTCTCGGCGCTTCCGGATGGATTCTTCATGACGACCAATCACACCTCAAAGGCCTTCTGGTCAGCGAACTCTGGGGCTCAAGCCCGGGCGGTGAATCCCACCCCCTATTCGATCCGTCTATTCACTAGCGCCGCTCGCGAATGGCGCATTAGGAATAACGGGAAGGGGCCAGCGAGCACACGTATTTTTGCTCCGGTCCAAAGAGATTGCGATTGAGCTACAGTATTTCTCTGCGCGGCTTTCGAAGTCCACTGCAGCCGATCCAGCCAATATACAGTCCGAGGAGACAGGAAATTGCCTGATTCAACCCCCTACACCCCATCTACAGTCATCGGCGCTGACCTCCCGCGTATTGACGGCCCTCTCAAGACCACTGGCCAGGCCCAGTACGCTGCCGATTACCACTTCCCCGGCATGGTCCACGGGGTCGCCGTCTCTAGCACCGTAGCTGCCGGCACAATCCACGCCATCGACACCTCCCGCGCCGAAAAGATGCCGGGCGTTGTGAACATCCTTCACCACGGAAACATTGGGCCATTATTCCGGATGGCTCCGGGCGGTCACGGCGGACGCACCAGCGAAGCCCGGCCACCCTTTGAAGATCTGGAAGTCCGCTACTGGGGCCAATACGTCGCCCTCGTCCTCGCCGAAACCTACGAGCAGGCATTGGCCGCGTCCGCAGCCGTCGTCGTGAAATACGAATCAGCTCCGATCAACGTCTCCACAAAACTCGACGATCCCCAGACCGGAGAACTGCCGCTGCATACCGAATCGAAGCGCGGCGATGTCGACGCAGCCTTCGCCTCGGCTCCGGTCAAAGTCGACCAGACGTACATTACCCCCGCCGAGACGCACAATCCGATGGAGATGCACGCCACGGTGGCCGTCTGGGATGATCCGAATTTCACCCTTTACGAGACCTCGCAGGGCGTGGTCAATCACCAGCACGTGATGGCAGAGACCCTCGGCGTTCCGCGCGAAAACGTCCGGGTCATCACCCGCTTTCTCGGCTCCGGCTTCGGCGGCAAACTCTTTCCCTGGCCGCAAAGCGCTCTGGCCGCGGCGGCAGCCCGCCAGCTCAATCGCCCGGTTAAACTCTCCGTCAATCGCAAGCAGATGTTCACCAGCGTGGGCCATCGCCCCCAGACGCAGCAGCGCGTCAAGATCGGCGCAACCGCCGATGGCAAGCTCGTCAGCCTGCACCATGACTACCGCAACCACACCAACTTTGGCGACGACATCCGCGAAAACTGCGGTGAAGCCACTCCGTTCATTTATTCAACGCCCAATCTCCTCGTCACCTCCGCGCTCGTCCGGCGCAATGTCGGCACCCCGACGCCAATGCGCGGTCCCGGCGCGGTTCCAGGGCTCTATGCGGTTGAGTCCGCCATGGACGAACTCGCCGTCGCCCTCAAAATGGACCCCGTCGAGCTGCGCCTCAAGAACGACACCCTCACCGACGAGAGCCAGAACAAGCCATTCTCCTCGCGCCATTACAAGGAGTGCCTGCAAGTCGGCGCGGAGAAGTTCGGCTGGGCGAAGCGAACTCCAGAGATCGGTTCGATGCGAGATGGAGACATAATCCTCGGCTGGGGCGTCGCCGGCGCATCCTGGGGAGCTGGCCGCGGCGCTTGCCAGACTAGCGTTCAACTCCTCAACGACGGCACCGCTCGCGTCTCCTGCGGAACCCAGGACGTCGGCACCGGCACCTACACCGTCTTTGCCCAGGTGGTCAGCGACCGCACCGGCATCCCCGTCGACCGTATCCGCGTCGTCCTCGGAGACAGCTCGCTGCTTCCCGGCCCAACCTCAGGCGGATCGACCGCGACAGCCACCGTTCTGCCCGCCATCGCCGAAGCCACCGACAACGCGACAAAAGCCGCCGTCACCACTGCGATCAGCGCTGCAAAATCGCCATTTCACGGCAAGCCCGCCGACTCGCTGGCATTTTCCGAAGGCAAAGTCCACATCAAAACTCAACCAGCATCTTCAGGCGTTCCCTACGAACAGTTGCTCAAGATGGCTAATGTGGAAGCAGCCAGCGGTGAGGGTAACTCCGGTCCGCTTGGCTCCAATCCCAAGGCCCGGGAGTATTCCACCCACTCCTTCGGCGCGCAATTTGTCGAAGTCGAATGGGACCCAGGCATCGCACGCCTGCGTGTCAGCCGCGTCGTATCGGTGATCGACGGCGGCCGCATGATCAACCGCAAGACCGCCGCCAACCAGATCCTCGGAGCCGTCGTCATGGGCGTCGGCATGGGCATGCTCGAAGAGACCATCTATGACCATCGCAACGGCCTGCCCGTTAACTCCAACTTCGCCGACTACATGGTCGCGACCCACGCCGATTCACCCGACATCGACGTTCACTTCCTCGACTTCCCAGACCCGATCCTTGGCGAATACGGCGCTCGAGGCATTGGCGAAATCGGCCTGGCGGGCATTGCGCCAGCCATGACAGCCGCGGTCTACCACGCCACCGGAGTCAGGGTGCGGGAACTCCCCATCCGTATCGAGGACCTGCTCACTTCCACGATCCAGACTTAGAAGATCCAGCGCAAGGAAAGAGCCAGAAAAGAAAAAGGCCGGCAAAGATAGGGTTTATCCCGTCTCTGTCGGCCTTTTTCTACCCCAATGCAACCGTGCTGAATCTGGAAAAGCTGCTACCCGGCGTGCTCCCTCTGCAAAACCGCTTCGGACTCTTGCTGAACGCTGCGGCTTGGCTCATTGCTGTGCTGGGGAATATTGGCGTGTTCAACCACCCGCACAGAGCGCCGTCGTTCCATTTGTCCCAGGTGCCGTGAAAGCCTTTTGGCAGTAAATCGCGCTCCACAGGCGAAACGGCACATCGGCCCGAAATTGTAGGCCGACGCAAGACCGGTCATATAAAGCCCCTCGACGGAGGATTGAAAGTTCGAGTCCATATCCGCCATCGAACGGGCTGTGCGCACCTTCGCCGAGAGCTTTTCATCGAGAAACTTCAATGAGCTCAGGAACGGCTGAAATCCTGTCCCCGCGATCACATGATCGACAAATATCTCCTGCGTCGCTCCGGACGGATCCAGATACTTCACTCGCACCTTCGAGCCGGCCTCGCTAACCTCCTGCAAATGACACTCCAGATTTGCCTTCACATGACCTTCGAAGCCGTCGCGCGAGAACCAGCCCGGCGCCGGACCCAGGTGCCTCGTCACAACGCGATGACGCAGGCTTTCCGGCATCGCATGGAAGACCAGTGGCAGATCGACAGCGATTTTGGATCTCCAGCCTACCCCGATTACAGAGCGAGGGTTGCGAATTCGATCCATGATCGGCCGGTAATCAGGCGATCTGTTGTGAAAATTGATCTTGCTTGCCCGCGCCATCAGTTCCGTCTGAGCGCCATCTTCGTTCAACGCGACCGCCGCATTCACGGCCGAAGCTCCAGCGCCAATGACCAGCACGTGCTTGCCACGATACTCGTCAAACGGCCCATGATGAAACGTATGGCTGACAGCTTCCGGAGAAAATCCGGAAAGTACCTTGGGAAAGTAAGGAAAGTGGCTGATTCCGACCGCCAGCACAACCCGGCGTGCCTGGAACCGCTCGCCCTCAGCCGTCTCCAGCTCAAAACCGCCTGGAATCTGGCTTACCCTCACAATCATCGTCTCTTCGAGATTTGGCGCATATCGCCGCTGAAACTCTCTGCCGTACTGCACAAAAGTCGCGCGTTTTACCGGCAGCCCCACGGGGGCATACTCAATCCCCTGCTCCTTGCAATATTCCTCCAGCCGATAGCCGGCGCCCGGAGCATATAAATCCGAAGCGAAGCCATCGGACTTCAGGAACATGCGCAAAGGCATATGCCGGTCCCATGCCTCCATGCATGGCCCAAAGATCCTGTACTCCACTCCGAGAGGATTCAAATGAGCGGCGAGGGACAGGGCATAGGGCCCGGAGCCCACGATGGCGACAGAGATCATAGAGGTTCCTCTACCCCACTATAGCGAGTATTTGGATAGAAATTCGCTCAGGAAATACAACCATGGAGGGATTCTTCCTACCAGGCAAAGAGGAGTGACTCCAGTCACAAACCCGTTTCAAGCCGTTCGGCGGAGGAAATAGTCAGACAGGCATGACCCCAAGTCCGCTACGATGCGACGCAATTACCCTCTGAAATGTCTCCGCAATGCGCTGTGATTTGCCAACAAAAAGCTCCGCGTGGGCGGGCGTCAGAACCTCGTTTGCCGTCTCGGCAAAAAGCTCCAGCCAACGCTCAAAATGACGGGGCTCAGGCAACAGCTTCAAATGGATCTCCATCGGATTCCCCTTGAAGCTCCGCGTCCCAAGAATGACCGTAGCCCAGAACTCCTTGAGCAGCGCCAGATGCGCAGGCCAATCCTCCACCTCGCGATTGAAAATCGGGCCAATAAGCGGATCAAGCTGAACCCATCCATAGAACGTGTCTACAAGAACGCTGATTTCTTCGGTTGTAACCTGCAGCGTCGAATCTGTCGAAACTAACTCCATCCCCGCGGAACCTCACTGCAATCAGGATGCATCCCGATGCAAGACGGCGCAAATACCTCGATCCCGAAAATTAGCGCGATTCCCTTGACATATCCATCTCGCCTGCCTGAGAGTCATTCACACGTTCCCCAAAACCACCTGTTCGACCTGTAACTCTCAATACCGAGAGCCGGGTACTCGATGCTATTGGAATTTCTGCGGAGATAACCATGGATTCGGCTGTTCAATCCTTCCACCACCTTCACCACGTCAACCACTGGGCCATCCTGGTATCGGCTGTCATTCAGTGGCTTATCGGCGCGATCTGGTACTCGCCCCTGCTCTTCGCCAAGCCATGGATGGCCATGGTCAACCCGCCATCCGGTCCCGATAAACAAAAGGCCATGATGGCCGGTATGATTCTGTCTTTCGTCGGCAGCCTGGTCCTCTCGTTTATCTTGTTTCACTCCATCGCATGGTCCGGCGCAGCTACCTATGGGAAAGGCGCACTGGTCGGCTTCATCGAATGGGCAGGCTTCATCGCCGCGCCCAACATTGCGCAGGGCGTCTACGAGGGCCGCCCATTCAAGCTCTTCGCGATCAATACCGGTTATTGGCTCGTAGCCATGCTGATCACCGGCGGGCTATTGGCCGTATGGCAATAGCCCGTCTCGGTCACAACTCATTTAGTTCTGAGGAGTAGACGAATAGTATCCCGTCAGACTCGCCTTCCCCAGGATTGCTCCCTCAACGCCAGCCTTGATGAGAGCGTGATAGAGCGTCTCGCCATTCGGAGGAAAGTTCGCCGAGCTGGGCAGCGTCAGTTCCTTGCTCAATGCGTAGACAGTGAAGACATACTGGTGCTGCTCCGGGGCAACCCCAGCCGGAGGACAAGGGCCGTCATATTCTTCGCCAAGGGCAAAGTCGTTCTCGATCTGCGGACCATAACCGCTTCCCGCCACTCCTGCTCCGGCCGGCAACTGCGTTACGCCCGCGCGGATGTTATACATGCCCCAGTGCGTAAAGGCAGCCGTGACGTCATAGAGAACGACAACATAGCTCTGCGTTCCTCTCGGAGCATTCGTCCACGCTAAGTCAGGCGATAAGTCACCGCCAGCAGCTCCATTCGCCGAACAGGTATTGACCCCATTCACCTGATTATTCAGAATCGTCGATATAGGCAGTTCGGCGTTCCTGGCGAAAGTCGAACTCGTCAGTTGAAACTCGCCATAACCCGCGCTGTCCTGCGCGATCGAGTTTCCAGCTAAGACTCCAAGAACGATAGCCGTGCCGGCGATCATCCCCATGCGCTTCTTCAGCGTTGCATGCATCTCATCTACCTCGTTTTGGTGGAGTTTCCACGCTAAGTAAGAACTCTTCGGGCAGACTAGTCAAGTTAAATGAATGTCGCAACACAAATTTCCTGAAATGTAGCTCTTCTATTTATACGAGGGGTGGCAATCCTAACTCCGGACAATAGTTTACTGCTTTTGATTTCCCAACGCCTCAGCCTTTTGCCGCTCCGCCGCAGCATCTTGCGCGCGCCCTTGCCGCGCATACGCGACGGCGAGTTGGACATGCGCCTCGGCGTATCCGGGATCGGCTGCAATCGCATCCTGATACTGACTCACAGCGTCGGCTATCTCGCCCCGCTGCAACAACTGATTCCCGGCATTGGTGCTTAACGTCGCACGCTGCCTGTTCACCGCAGTTCTGCTCAACCCAGCGGCCAGCTTCCGTTCGTCCGCAGCCTCTTGCCGCCTGCCTTCTTCGGCGAGTACAGCGGCCAGCGTAATATGCGGACCGGGCTGGTTCGGCAACAGGGCAATCGCCTGTTTCAGCGCTGTCTCCGCCTCCTCGCGTCTCTCCAATTGCTTGAGAACACTGCCCAGAATCGCCCACCCGTCGCCGTTCCCCGGACGCAGCGCAAGAGCCGTCTTAAGCTGTGTGGCCGCATCCGCAAGCCTTCCCATCTGCATATACAAAATCCCCAGCGTGTAAGGCGGATCGGGGAGCGTCGCATCCAGACTTGCAGACTTGGACAATTCCCGAACCGCGTCCTCCATCCGGTCCTTCAGCTTGTACGCGAGTCCGAGGTCGTAATGCAGTTGCGGATTGGCCGCATCCAGCTCCTTTGCCTGCTCAAACTGCGCGATCGCCTCATCGAAATGCGATTGCTGCAACTCCGCCACACCCAAATCCTCATGCACCACCGGGTCATTCGGGGTCTCGGCCAGCGCCCGCCGCAAAAACGGCACGCCATCCTTCGCCTTGCCCGTTTCCGTCAACGCCAGCCCCAGATTGGTCAGAGCCTCGGCATTGTGCGGCTCATTTTCCACGGCTTTTTCAAAAAGCGGAATCGACTCCTGCTGCTGACCCAGCCTCTGTTTGGCCATCGCCAATTCAAGCGCCCCGCCCCGCAGTTCAGGATTCAGCTTTAACGCCCGATCCAGATGCGGCACGGCTTCGTCATCCTTACCGGCGGCGGCCAGCCCGCGTCCCAGTTGGAACTGCGCAAGCGCGTTTTCGGGAGCAAGCTCGGCAGCTTTGCCCAACTCTGAGAGCGCCTCCGGATACCGCTTCTGCTCCACGAGCACCACCCCCAGATGCATGTGCGGCGCAACTGATCCGGCTCCAGCTCTGGCACCCTCCGGTGTCAGCCGCAGCGCATCCCGAAAAGCGGACTCCGCCTCGTCCCAACGCTTCTCCTGCGCCAGCAGCGATCCGAGCTCGTCCCGTAACGCGACCTGCTGCGCAATTGAGGCGTCGACGCCCTGAGCGTCTGGTACCGCATCCCGTAAAACTCCGATTGCAGACCGAAACTGCGCCTCCGCCTCGTCCAGCTTGCCCGCAGAAGCGCGGCTGCGGCCAACGGCTTCATGGGCTGCGGCAAGATTGGCCTCCGTCGCCCCGTCTGCGGGCTTCAGCTTCAGCACGATCTCAAACTCAGGAATTGCTTCTTCCGGCCGTCCAAGTTGCGAAAGAATCGCCCCCAGCGCCAGATGCGCTTCCGGAATCTGCGGAGCAAGCCGCACCGCGTCGGCAAAACTCTGCCGTGCCTCGTCCAGCTTGCCCGCCTGCATCGCCGCATACCCGGCCCGAAACGCCGCATCGGCCTCTTGCAACGCGAGAAATGCAGCGTCCTGTGGCTTTGTCTCTGGAGGCTTCGTGTCCTGGGCAACCGCAAAAGCCGCCTTCATCTCCGCAGGGCCTGCAACACAAAGCATGAGCACGATCCGGCAAATCAGAGTGCGCATGCCGTTACCTCGCCTGCGCCGGCTTGGGATCGTTCTTATGCTGAATCTCGACCGCCAGCTTATATTCGCGATTCGCATCCGCCAT
Source organism: Acidicapsa acidisoli (assembly GCF_025685625.1). Taxonomy (NCBI): domain Bacteria; kingdom Pseudomonadati; phylum Acidobacteriota; class Terriglobia; order Terriglobales; family Acidobacteriaceae; genus Acidicapsa; species Acidicapsa acidisoli. Next base: position 1,477,815 of record NZ_JAGSYI010000001.1, on the reverse strand, counting down.
CTGCCCCAGCGCGCGATAGGCCTGTCCCAGCACGTTGTGCGTTATATAGTTGCCTGGATCCATCGAGGCAGCGCGATCCAGATAATGCAGCGCCTGGATCGGCTCTCCCAGCTTGATCAGCGCCTCACCAAGCAAAATGTAGGGCCCGGTCGCATTGGGCTCCAGCAGCACGGCCTTGTTCAACGCCTGCCGCGCCTCTTCATATTGGCCATTCCGCACATAAGCATCGCCAAGCCTGTCATACATCGCTCCATCCAGCGGATTTAGCTTCTGCTCGGCTTCCAGCTCTCTCACTGCAAGCGGCAGATCCGCCTTAGCCAGCGCAATCTCTCCGAGCAACTGGTGCGCCTGCGGCAGCGCAGAATTCAGCTCCACTGCCTTGTGCGCAAAGACCGCCGCCTCGTCGGCAAACTCCCTCCGCAGAAACAAACGCGCCGCCACCAGATAGGCCTCGGCCGAATCTGGCGCAAAGCCAAACTGCGCCGCAAAGGCCCTCCGAGCATCGTCATACCGTTTTGTGTCGGTGTAGCACAGGCCCAGTACGTACTTAGGGTCGGCATTCGCTCCACTAACAGTCGATTCCGCTTTTTCCAGCAGCGGAATCGCCTCAACCGGCCGGCCCAGCCTGTAAAGTGTAATGCCCAGCATCTCTTTCGATTCGCGGTCTTGAGCATCCTGAGCGGCTGCCTTGCGAAAAGCCGCTTCAGCCTCCGGCAACAGCTCCTTCTGATACAGAATGATCCCGCGCAACCGCTCGACGCCGGGCTCTTCCGGTTCAGCCTTGGCCAGTTCATTCAACTCTGCCAAAGCCTGATCCAGATGCCCCTTGGCCGCCAGCGCCTTCGCATCGGCGAGCGAGACTGCCGGAGCCGTCTCAGCATTCGCCGCAGAAGCCTGATTCGCCTGCGTACCTTGCGCATGGCTAGCCGATGCACTGAGCAATATCCACAACAGGATTGCCCCGTCGAATCCCTTCATCCAATCACCCAAACCAGTCTACCCCTGCCATTGCTTCTACAAAAGGAAAGTGGGGAGCCGAAGCTCCCCACTCGGTTGTATTACCCGATCAGAGGCTAGAACTGTACCCTCAGCGAGAACTCCAGTTGGCGCGGTCCGGGTCCCGGCGCTTCGCCGGTAATCGAACCTATGTTCTGAATGTTTCCGCCCGGGTTGCCGGGGTTGATGTGGTTCACCGCGTTGTAGGCATCGAACCGGAACTTCGTCACCACGTTCTCCCAGATCGCGAATGTCTTCTGGAGAGAAAGATCGGTGTTGAAGAACTTCGGTCCGTAGTAGTTGTTGTGGCCCGAATTTCCCAGTTCGTCCAGTCCTGGCTCGGAGAAGCCGCTGCTCCCAAGAGTGACCGGCTGGTAGAACGTCCACCCCGTACCCGGTTGGTAGCCGGACAGGTTGGTGTGGAGTTTGCTGCCATTCGCCACCAGCGGATAGCACGGAGCTTCCGAGGTTGGACCATTGGGATAGTCTGGGGCACTCACAACCTTACCGGCGGAATTGGTGTAGTTGTACGAACAGCCGTTCAGACCGAGGCTGAAGGGAAGTCCGCTTGAGCCGCTCAAAGTTCCTGAGAGCTCGTAACCTCCGATGAGCAGGTCAGTCGCATGATTTGCACCCGTGAAGAACTGCTTACCCTTGCCGAACGGGAGGTCATAGCTGCCATAGACCGTTGCGGCATGGTGGCGCACGTTGGAGTCGGGGCCGTAAGCAATCGCCGGATCCCAGGTCTCATAGGCGGAGAGGTGGTCGTTTGCGCGAGCAAACTGGTAGTTGAAGTTGACGTTCAGGCCATGCCAGGTCTGCTGGGCCAGCGTAATCTGAAGCGCGTTGAAGTTGGTGTTCTGGTCGTCGCCGTAGTAGCTGATCTGCTGCGACCAGCCGCACCAACCGGTACCGGCTGGAACATTCGCGCCTGTTGTGGATGAGTTATACGCGGGGTCACTGCACGCCTGCAGCTTTGCGCCATAGAAGCGTTGCAGGTAAAGCGGGTTGGAGGTAGCGCCGCTCGACGTCGGTGTACTCGGCGCCGACGGATCCCAATGCAGAGTCTGGCCGTTAATGGTCTGGAAAGTCTGATTTCCAAACTTGTATTGGCCACCAATTTGGATTGCCTCTTCATTGGGCATGGTGTTGTTTCCGTCACCATCGCTGAGCGTGTGCGTGCCCTTGTTGCCGACGTAGGCCACCGTCAGAGTCAGCGCCGGAGTCAAAGCGCGCTGGAAGCTCAAATTCCAGGCATCCAGTGTCGGGAACTGCATCGGATTGGGACGCGCCTTGGAGTTGACATTGTAACCGGGGTTCGGCAGCAGGCCGCTGGCCGGTACTGCAGGCGGAACGAAGCCTGCGGGGCCGCCAGTGGCGGGCTGAGGCGTGCTGAGGTTGGCAAGATTGCAACCAGGGTTATCGGTCGGCGAGCCCAGGCAGAACGCTTGCTGAGTTCCAGACGAGTTGAGGCTCTGGTTGGCCAGAACCGGCAGGTTCTGTGTGACCACGTGGCCAAAGACCGAACCGAATACGCCGATGTCGAAGCTGCGTCCGTAGCCGCCGCGGATAACGGTCTTCGGATTCAATTGATAAGCCAGGCCGATGCGCGGTTCGAACTGCTTCTTCTCATCGAGATTCCAGCCCATATCTGTGGGTACGCCGCCAATACCGGCCACATGCAGATAGCCATCATTCAGGCTCAGGAGAGAGCCGTTCCCTGGACCGTTGACGGCCTCAGGATAATAGCCTTCCCAGCGAACGCCGAGGTTGGCGGTCAACTTGCTGGTTGCGCGCCACGTGTCCTGAAGGTAGAAGAAGATGCGCTTCTGGAACTCCTTGGCGTTAGTGGAGGTGGAGACGTAGCGGCTCATGCTGGTTACGTCACCGAGAGCGATTGTTCCAAAGCCCATACCCGTACCGCTGGCGCCAGCGTCTGAAGTCGAACCGGCGTTGAATTGCATCACCCCGTCCCGATCGGAGTCCGAAGGTACGCGGAGATTGCGGCCGTAGCGGAGATCCGCGCCGATCTTGATGGAATGATTGCCCAGCGTCTTGGTCCAGTTGTTGACGATCTGGAACTGGTCCTCGCGCTCGATTAGCGGGCAGTTGCAACGAGAGATGCCGAGGCCGTCGCCGTACCACGGCTGGGTACTCACGTTAGGAAGCGAGGCAAACTCGAAGCCAGGCGAACCACCAGTGGAGGGCGTCCCGAGATTGATGCCGGGGATTCCCAACGTATTGGCGAATTCGGTGGCCGCGTCGTTCTTCTCGTCGAGGATGTTATAGCGCAGGTAACCGAGACGAATGTCGGTGATCAGCTTTGGGTTCACAACGTAGTCGGTGCCGACTGCGACGCTGTCATCCGCGCTCGATGACTGACCGCCGTAGTTGCCCAGGCCAAAGCCGGGTCCACCGGCCCCCACGTTGTTCACATCGAACATCTGAGCACCGCTCAGTATGTTGGTCCAGCGGGAGAATCGAACGAAAGCACTCTGCTTCTGGCTGATCGTGTCGTCGACACGCACTGTCCACAAATTGCTGTTGAAGAGCCCAGTGCCGCCTGCCGAGTAGTTGTTGCCAAGACCGTTCGCAACTCCGCCGTTCTCGAGTTTGGTATATGGCTCCAGGACGGACAAAAGGTTCTTCCACTGCTTGGACACCAGCGCCGCCGGTATCACGTTGCCTGGAAATGGAGTCCCGGTAACAGTCCCGTCGGGATTTGTGACATTCTGGTAGAGCGTACCCGCGGCGCCGAATTGCGTCGCATACTGGCTGAAGTCGCAGCCCGCAATTCCGCTCGGTCCAACCTCATTACCGAGGCAGGTCTCAGTGGCCAATTGCGAGGGAAGAGTGGCGTTTGCCGACGTTCCGACCTTCTGCCGCTGCCCTTCATAAGCTCCAAAGAAAAAGAGCCTGTCCTTGATGACCCGGCCGCCGATCGATCCACCAAACTTGTTTTTCACGCCGGGAGGGATCGCATCAGGTCCGGGCGGTTGCGAAAACGGATCGCGCGCCAGGTTGGCGTTGCCCGTGCGGAAGTCGTACGCGCTGCCGTGGAAGCTGTTCGATCCCGACTTGGTCTGCACTGTCATGACTGCGGAGACGGCCTTGCCAAGCTCGGCGTCGAAATTCTGCGTCGTGATTTTGGCTTCCGTCACGGAGTCCAGCGATGGGTTGACGACGATGATTCCCAGAATCGGGTCCTGGTTGTCGGTGCCGTCAAGCTCATACGCCACTCCGCCGAAGGCCTGGCCATCGACCTGAATCTGTGCCGAGGCTTGCGGATTTTCGTCGGCCGCATGGGACCAGCCGAGCTTTTGCGCGCCCGGCAGAAGAAGCTGCAGGTTGGTAAAGTTCTGGCCTTCCACTGGAAGATCGGTCACCTGCTGCGAATCGAAAACCGTCGAAACATCCGCGCGATCCGTCTTCAACTGCGGCACCGCGTCGGCGTCGACCGTAACGGTCGTGCCGCCTCCGCCGATTGTCAGGGCTGCATCGACGCGTGGCGACGTGTCGGCCAATATCGTGATGCCCTTGCTGACAAAGGTCTCGAATCCCTTTACCTCGATCTTGAGGTCGTAGATATCGGGCACAAGATGCGATACGTTGTAATCGCCGGTATCGTTTGTAATTGCGACTTCAGACGTGCCTTTGGCTTCATCCGTCACAGTTACCGTGGCGCCTGGAACAACCGCCCCGGTCTTATCCGTCACCGTGCCGAAAACCGATCCGTAAACCGATTGGGCGCGGGCGGGTGCAATAGTGAGCAGACATCCGATGGCGAGGAGTGCCATGGCGAACGCTGCCCGCAAGTTCTTAGTCATGCGGTCTCCTGAAAATCGTTCAATCCGTTTGTGGATCTACTTGTGTCTGTTCAGCAGACCGGATCGCGCTCCTCAGCCCCGTCATCGCATCGCGGCTGACCGCCTCCAGACTCTGGAAGTCACTCGCCTGCGTGGTTGTACAGGAACGGAACTTTGATGAAACACGCCCCCGCCTGAGAACTTTCCTGGCGAGTCCCGCCACGTCGGCTGGCCCGCTCTTTATTTCCACCCCGCCAGCCTCTACAGCCTGCGAGTGGGGCTGCCCGAAGCACCTGCTCCCGAACAATGCATGCTGAAGCGTGCAAAATTAGGCTCTTCGGAACACCGCCGAACTTTAGTGGAAATAACTGTCGTCTGTCAATCTTTAACGAACAGAAAAATGAATCCGTCGTGAGCTGGTATCGAGATAATAAGTAATGTCAAATATTGAAATCGTTTTCATCTGCGCCATATTGCCCGCTGAATAGCCCGAGAACTCCAGATCTCTCACAAAGTAATCGCTTTACTAATAAACCTACTGGGGTTCAGCGCGTCTGAACTTCCCAGAAATTAACCATGGGATACATCAGCCGATTCAAATTTCGAAATTTTCCCTTAGAACAATTAGGGAGAAAATGCTATATATTCGATATATCATTCTTGCTACCTTATTCCGGTGCTCTGACCTGTGCCCCATCTGCACCAAAGCCTTCCGCACAATAGCACTTCAACGGCCGGGAGGTTCCACCGAAGGTTGGAGTAAATGCCTTTACTGAGACCTTTGGCTCTGCCGTACGGCGCGTCATCTTCCTTGCGCGTCGGGCGCTGAAGCTGCCGTAAGTCTTCCGGAATCACCCAAAGCACTCTGCTGATAACACTTTGGCAAACCAGAATGCGATAGATATTCCGTTCTTTCTAGGTATGACATTTGCCCGTGGCCCACGCACAAACGTTTGCGCTGAGCGAGACTCTCAGCTTCTGTGAGCGTTTTTCTCAGCGCGTCCCGCAGGCGCGGTGTCCTGAACGAATTTCATGCGTAAGCCCCCGGGCCTGGCCATAATCGGGCGAAAATGCGAGGAGACGATCCAGAGTCACTAACGCGTCTTCTTTCCTGCCAAGGCCGCACTCCACAATGGCCAGGTTCATCCCCGCCTTCAACTGCACCGGATCGTCCTGGAATGCCCGTTCCCAAAGTTGAACCGCTAGCCCGTACTGCCGGCCGCCGGCCTTCAGAAGCGCGAGATTCCCTTCCGCGATAGAGTCCGCTGCATTTGCGTCGAGCGCAAGCCCATACTCCCGCACCGCGGCATCCTTATCTCCGGCAAGTTGGTCGAGAAATCCCAGATGCTCATGCAACTCGGCATCGGCAGCCGCAGACGGAAGCGCCTCTGCCTCGCGCAGCAGTTGCAGCGCCCGTTCCCCGGCCTGACGGTCGCCTCGGGAGGCTGCAAACGCATACGCCAACCCGAGATCCCGTCCATTGCTCTCGCCCGTGACGCCCGGAGCTGTCCCAATCGCCACCAACTCACCTTCCGCTTCGCCTGCATCTCCAGTTTGCCGTGCGATTTTTGCCGAAGCCGAGCGCGATACGCGGGGAATCCTGTGGTCCGTAACTTGTTCATGTGCAATATCTTCCGCCCTCGCGCGAGGCATGTGGCACGAAACGCAATCGCGGTTTTCGGGGTGATGCACGGCGGCGAATCCAGTGGGACTCACAGCACCAGGGTCATGGCACTGCAAACACTTCGTGCGATAAAACTCCGCCCGCTCCTCCGTGCTCATCACCGCCGTCGATCCGTGCGGATCATGGCAAGTCGCGCAGGTCAGCTTTTCCCCCGCGCCACGCTTGCATCCGCTTTGTAGCAGAGCCTCCCACTGACTCGTCGCACGTTCCCCGGAACCGTGCTGAGAACCGGGTTGGGCTTGGCGTACAAAGTAGCTGGCGTAATCGAAGATGCTCTGCCCAGGCTGAAAATCCACCAGCCGTTTGCCCTCATGAACCACCATCTCCTCGCCCTCCAGATGGCAGCTCAGGCAAATCGAATCCCGGCGAATCGCCGGCAGTTCTTCGATCTTCATCATCGCCGTGCGGCCACCACTTGCCAGATGCGCCGCCGCATCTCCATGGCAAGCCGTGCATGTGATCCCGCCCTCAAGAAACGGAGCCCCCGCATACCGGTTCCGAGCCTGCGGCAACGATGGCTGTGCGCCGGATGTATGGCAGCGCAGGCAACCTGGATCAACCGGCAACGTCAGCGGCATCTCCCGCGCTTCGAGATAGTTAGGAGCCATATCCCAGATACGCTTCTTGCCATACCAGTTCACCGGAATCTCAAACCAGTACCCATCCTGCTCAAACAAATAGGTGCGGCCACGCTTTCCGGAGCCGAGGAAATACTTCAACTCTCGCTGCCCGTTCAGACTGCGGTTATCTGTGCTCCCGGTGGGCTGAACTGCCTCGGCCGCACGCGCAAATTTGAGGTAGACCCGCCCATCCTGCTCCACCATCCGGTAAGAGACTCCCGATGTCGAATGGGTGAATTCACCCGGCAGAAAGCCATTCGTCGCCGGACCGCTGGCGTTCGCCATGGGAGTCTTCCGATATTGCTCATAGATCGCCTGATGGCAATGAGCGCATAGGGCATTAGGATCGTGTCCCGTATAGGCCGGACTGCCTGTCTGGGACGCAGACATCCCCGCATGAACAACAGGGACGCTTCCGTCGACCAGAAGATCCCCAGCAATTCCAAGAAAAACGGCAATTCCAATAGCTACCAGCCAATTGCCTGTACGATCCAGACTCTACGCCTCACCAGCTCTCGCTGCCGTCCTCGTCGTGCTGCAACGGCAGACGTACCTCTGCGCGAACTGGTTGACGGCGTAACCTACATCATTTTCATCTGATGAATTTCGACTCTCGGCGGAACCTCAGCTCTTGCCCAGCTACCTCTTGCCAGATCTCTTCACTCGCAAACTTGAACTGCACCACTACTCTCATGGCCCAAACGCCTGGATCAGTAGCAGAACCCCAATACAAACCAAGCCAACATGGACATACTTGAGAAACGCGTCTCCCCGAAGGCGATGGTTCATAACGCGGCCAAGAAATATGGCAGGAAGCGCAACCGGCAATGAGATCAGGTAATAGCGCGTCACTGTGGGAGTCCACAGCCCGGCCATCCAGTAGCCCGCCATCGCCACGATGCTCGCCGGCAGAAAGTATCCTTGCAATGTCGCGCGAAAGTGCTGAGGCGACCATCGGCGCATCGCTCCATAAATAACCAGCGGAGGCCCGTTCATGCCATACGCGCCCCCAAGCAGACCCGCAAAGAAGCCACAACCCAGCATCCAGATGCGGTTGTCGCTGCGCAGCTCTGGCGGCCTCTTGCCAAGCAGTGAGTATCCGGCAAAGGCGACAATAACCATTGCCAGGGCTGCTTTCACCAGATTTTGGTGAACGCAGGACAGCAGTGCAATGCCTAATGGAATACCCGCTAAGGTGGGAGCCAGCATCCAACCCGCGCTGCCGAAGTGAATCTTTCTCCAGTCTTGTACAACAACGACGCCGGCAACCGTAATGGACAGAAGCACGGCAATCGGAGTGGCAACTTCAACAGGAAGGATGAACACTAGGAGCGGAACAGCAATCAGTGCCTCACCAAAACCAAAGGTCGATCGAATCAATGTGGCGAGAAACACCACCGCCAGAACACAAAGAGTTGTATGGTCCATCAATCCCCTAAACTGTGATTCATCTATAAATCCAATCTAACCGGCGGCCAGCACGCCTACTTACTTCTTTTTCCCCCGCCAAAATCATCGGTCTTGAGAATCTTCCCACCCTCTTGGACAACATACAGCCGATTCACATCCAGGTCTTTTAACACATCCACCGTCCCCGAAGGCCAGCGTATCTCAAGCGAGTCCACTTTCTTCGCCTGATCCAACCCGAAATGCACCCGCAAATCACTCTGCGAATAATAGCTCCCGCCCGACCGAACCTCGTCGATCTGCACCATTGGTTTAGGCGATTTCGGATCAACCTTCGCCGTGACCGCTATTCGCGCTCCAATCCCCGCGCGATTACTCTTCGTCCCCACAGTGCGAATCTTGATCCAGTTTCGATTCCGCGTCGTATCGCTCGTCCAGTCACAGCGCAGCAACTGCGGCCCGCTGTTGACGCAGTTCACCACTACGTCAATGCGCCCATCATTGTCGTAGTCGCCAAAGGCACAGCCACGCGCAGCCGCCGCATCGGTAATCCCCGGACCACCTAGTTTGGTAACTTCCTCAAACTGCCCATTGTGCAAGTTCCGGTAAAGATACTTATGCTCCGCATACGGAGCGTCAATCTGCGTCCCATCTACCTCCGGATACACATGACCATTGGAAATGAGTATGTCCAGCCAGCCGTCATTATCCATATCCAGAAAACCCACGCCCCATCCCAGATAGCGCGTGTTGACGCCAAGCCCCGATAAGTATGTGTGATCCTCAAACGTCCCGTCTCCAAGATTCAGATATAGCGAGTCCGTATCTCCGGCAAAGTTGGTCTTCACAATGTCCAGCAGTCCATCGCGATTGAAATCTCCAATCGCCACGCCCATGCCGGCCTGCGGCTTGCCATCCGGTGAATAGGCAATCCCCGCCTCGATGGCCACATCCTTGAAAGTCCCGTCCTTCTGATTCTGGTAGTAAGTCGCAGCCGTCGAGTCGTTGGCCACATAGATATCCGGCCAGCCATCGTTATCCATATCGCCGACCGCTACCGACAAGGCGTAAGTCCCGATCGTGTCCCACATGCCAGCCTTCTGGCTCACATCGCGAAAGGTCCCATCTCCGTTGTTGCGATACAGCAGATTCTTCCCGCCCAGCAACCCCGGAGGCCCGCACGCTACCGTAATTCCCTTGTAAGCGCAGCCCGCATCCTCAGGCAGCGGAGCCGTCTTCACATCGAAGTCGATGTAGTTCCCAACGAACAAATCGAGATGCCCATCCTTGTCGTAATCCAGAAACGCACACCCCGAGTTCCACCGCAACTTATCCTGCCACAGCCCGGCTTCCTTCGTAACATCGGTGAAATTTCCATTGCCGTTGTTCCGATACAGCGCATTCTGCCCGTAATAACTAACAAACAGGTCATTCCACCCATCGTTGTTATAGTCGCCCACACAGCAGCCTTGACCCCATCCGGTGCGCGTAATGCCAGACTTCGCCGTAACATCCGTAAACGTCCCATCGCGATTGTTCTTGAATAAGTGGCAAGCCGGCTCCTGCCCCTTGGAAAAACCTTCGAGCCGCCAGCCATTGACGAGAAAGATATCCAGCCAGTCATCCTGATCGTAGTCAAAAAAGGCCACGCCGCAGCCCGTCGTCTCAAGCAGGTACTTATTTTTGTGTTCGCCGCCGTAGATCGTCTTAACATTGAGCCCGGAAGACTTGGCCACGTCCACAAAACTCAACCCCAGCGGCGTTCCGGCAATCGGCGAGTTCAGCGCAACCGCCTTCGGCTGCGCCTCATACGCAGGCCGTTCCATCCCCGCCGCAGGCTTCTGCTGTCCGGGAGCCTGCGCAAACACGGGCCGAGCCAGCCGAAGCACATCCTCAAGCGAAAGCACCAGCGCCGTCCGTGACAGCGACTTCAGAAATCCTCTTCGTGACCAGCTCAAACCAAAATCTCCCGCCACCGGATTTGTTTGAACGCGCCTTGAGGCTTGGCGCGCATCCGCCACGAAGAATATCAGCCCGGAACTCTAGCCAGTTTCTATCGCCGATGGAGCACAAAACCCTTGCTTTTCTAGTTCCTGCTCCCTGCACTTAAAGCACCTTTGCCGCATCCTTAGCAAAGTAAGTCACGATAAAATCCGCCCCAGCCCGCCGAATCCCGATCAGCGACTCCAGCATCGCCCGTTCCGGTTCCAGCCAGCCCTTCGCAAACGCCGCTTGCAGCATCGAATACTCGCCGGAAACCTGATACGCGCCCATCGGCACCTCAAACCGGTCCCGTGCCGCGCGAATTACATCCAGATACGGCATTGCCGGCTTCATCAGGATCATATCCGCGCCTTCGCCGAGGTCCAACTCAATCTCGCGCATCGCCTCGCGCACATTCGCGCCATCCATCTGGTAGCTGCGCCGGTCGCCAAACTGGGGCGCTGAGTCGGCAGCCTCACGAAACGGTCCATAAAACGCCGAAGCAAACTTCGAGGCATAGCTCAAAATCGGCGTCTGCTCCAGTTCCTCATCGTCCAGCGCGCGTCGAATCTCCGCCACGCGGCCATCCATCATGTCGCTGGGAGCGACCACATCCGCGCCAGCCTTCGCCAGGCTCGCCGCCGTCCGCCCCAGAATATCCACAGAGGCATCGTTCTCAACGTCATAGCCGTCCGCCGTTTCGACAACCATGCCGCAATGCCCATGGCTGGTGTACTCGCAAAGGCAGACATCGGCGATCAGCACCAGCCTCTTTGAAGCGGCATTGGCCTTCAAGGCCCTTAGCCCCTGCTGCACGATCCCATGATCGTCCCACGCGCCCGTCCCCTGCTCGTCCTTGCTCTCCGGCAGCCCAAACAACAAGAGGCCGCCCAGCCCAAGCTGCGCAGCCTCTTCCGCTTCTTTCACCGCCTCGTCGACGCTCAGATTAAAGACACCCGGCATCGAACTAATCTCTTTCCGCACGCCCTCACCGGAGCAGATAAACAGCGGATAGATAAGTTGTCCAGGCTCCAGGCGTGTCTCTCGCACCAGCGAGCGAAGCGCCTCTGTCCTGCGTGTCCGGCGCATGCGAATCAAAGGAAAATCCATCCTTTAATTCTAATCCTCAGCCGACCTGCCTGTTGCCTGGTCTTTACTCCCTGATCCCTGCCTTTACCGCGCCATCGCCTCATATCCAGCCGCATTGGGTGCATTCAACAGCACCACCAGCGTCCAGATCCCTAGAGCCGTCCCGAGGATAGGGTGAAAAATCGCCAGGCACCCGGCCACAATCGCCACCCAGCGACCCCATGTGGCCTTCTGCATCAGGCCCACACCTGCTGCGAGCGCCAACGCCACCCGCACAAAGAGCACGACCCGCGCAAATCTCAAAAAGAAAAACGGAGCCATTGGACCACCGCCAAAGTTATGCCCAAACCCATGCCCTGACCAAGGTCCGAAACCACCCATGTGTCCGCCCATCCAGGCGTGCGCAAAGGCGAGGCCAATCAGCCCGGTGAGCGCCACCAATCCCGCGTAGATAAACCAGCCAACTGCCAGCGCATTAACGCGGCGCTCTACCGTTGCCACCGAAACCATACCGCGAAAACTCGCGCCATACAGATTCGGATCTTGCGCAACCGGCATCCCCAGACCACTCGCCCGGCCACATCGAGGACAAAACCCCTGTCCGGCCACCAAAGCCTGACCACAGCCGCTGCAATACATAAGCGCCTCCCATCGTTCCGGACCCTCCGGAAGACTTACGACTGCAGGTGAAATACGCAACTAATCCGCCTGTTGTTCCACATTTCGCATGGGTAGTTACCGACCAAATCGTTGGTAACTACCCATTTCATTGACAAATACCAGTGCTAACATCCACAGTATGCGCCGAAACGCCTGGGTAATTGGCTTGGGCAGCGCGGCCATTGCAGTGAGTTCGCTGTGCGGTTGTTCCTGGGAAGAACTCTTCCCGTCCAATTCCCCTACGCTTCCGAACGCCGTAGCCGTGGATCGTGCTCTTCGACTTTGCTCACTCAGCGAAGGCGACCAGCCATTTCATCTGGTCCTCGATATCTCCCCTCCCGCGCGCGACGTCGCAGTTGCGCACGGCATCGACGAGCGCGCCTTGAATTTGCGCTTTGAAAATATGCGGGCCGAGGTTGAAATCTATTGGCTCAACCCGATCACCTACCGCATCGTCATTCGCTCCCGCGATTTCAGTCAGACCCGCATCGTAAATGGCTCCGTAATCGAGGAGCACGACGCCGGAGACTTTTACCCCCGCTGGATACAGAATTTCGTGGACGCGATCCTCGATCCGGTTCCCAAGGCATCCTTCCTTCGCAGGGTGCCAGGTGCCGTGCCGATTGGCGTTCAATCCCATGCCTGCATTTCCAGCCCGGCTATTCCGGGTGCGTCCGCTGAAGACACGGCCTCCGCTCAAATCTGCTTCCAGGACATCGAGCCAAGAATCGCAAGCGGCGTCGAGTTCACCCGGTCAGTCTGGTTTGACGACTTCGCGCCCTTCGGCGCCCAACAGATCGCTAGAACCCTGGTCAATGACCTGCCCGCAAACATACTCGTCCGCAGCCGGGTTATCCAGCTCGAATCACTCCGGAAATCAGACTATTCTCTGCTCAGAGCCGCCGAATTCACCCCACCGGAGAAGCAAATTCGAACCATGCTTGTCCCCAGGAACACCGCGGAATCCCTTCTGGACATCGCTTCCGGCAAGACGCTTTTACCCGTGAGCCAGAGAGCGTCGAGCGAAACCCCCACCACGGTGTACATCCGTACCGATCGCCGCGGACAGGTGCGCGAAGCCTACAGCGATAGCTCAGACCACTTCGGCCTTCAAGATGCTGCGGTATTTCGCGCACTCACGCTTCGGTTCAAACCGCTGATGGTCAACGGCATTCCGCAACAGATGGAGGCTCCTCTGGTTTTGGAGTCCTCCAGCCTGCTTCCCCACTCATAACGCCCTTCGTGATTGACAAATACATGAACCATGCATTGGAACTTAGCTGGTATGTTATTGTTTCCCTGCACTCCCGTAGCTTCAAAATATGAGCCTGTGCGCAGGAGAATCCGATGGACCTCGCCCTGACCAAGCAGTGGATCACACACTGGGAATCAACCCGGCTCCAGTCCTACGACGACGCCACGGGCACGCCACTCAACCCCGGCGACACGCCCAAAGGCAACCCAACCATCGGCGTCGGCTTCAACCTCGTAGCAGCAGGCGCGCAAGCGACCATCGAAGCGTTGGGCCTCGACTTCAACGCCGTTCTCACCGGCGCAGTCAACATTACACCTGACCAGGTCGACCAACTGCTCACCATCACCATCAACAGCGCTATCGCCGGGGCCACCAAGCTCGTCCCCATCTTCGACAACCTCCCGGACATCCCGCAGATGGTCCTCACCGATCTGGTCTTCAACATGGGCGAGCCCAGGTTTGCGCAATTCGTCAACACCCTGAAGTTCATCAACGCCCAGGACTGGACCAACGCGGCTAATAACCTCCAGCAGTCCCTCTGGTTCAATCAGGTAGGCCGCCGAGGCCGCGGCGACGTAGCCGTCCTGAGCGGCACCTCAACACCGCAGCAAATACTTGCCACCTAGCGTCTTGAGCCGAAAGTTCACAACACAAGCTTGTCATCCTGAAGCTTGTCATCCTGAAGCTTGTCATCCTGAAGCTTGTCATCCTGAAGCTTGTCATCCTGAAGCTTGTCATCCTGAACGTAGTGAAGGATCTGCTTTTCAGCGACCTACATCCCTGACACATCACCCGAAACCTCCACGTACCCCTGATTCAGGTCACTAGCGATTCGCCAATCGACAGACGACTGAGATTTGCAGGTTCGGGCTCTGCAAATCCGTCGAGGGAACCTCCCGGCGCTACGATAGACCTATGTCGTCTGCCGCTTTCATCCCGGAAACCAAAGCCTTACTCGACCCCATCCCCGCCCCGGTCACCCACCTCGACGCCACGGCCCTGGAGTGGCAACCTCTTCTCGCCCTGGTAGCTGGCTATTCGGTTTCTCGCGTAGGCCGCGAGTCTATCTCCAGCCTCACTCCCTCCACCAACCAGCCATGGATCGACCGGCAGCATCAACTCGTCGGCGAAGTACGCACGCTCCTCAGCACCGGCGTCACCATTCCGCTCGGTGGCCTCTTAGACCCCACACAGCTCGCCGCCAAATCCCAGATCCCCGAAGCGGCCCTGGAGCCCGACGAACTCCAGTCCATCGCCCGCCTCGCCAACGACGTCGCCGCCTGGCAATCCCTGCTCCGCAACCCGCCCGCCTCCGCCGCGACCGTAATACCCGGCCTGCAAGATATCTCCGCCGCGCTCACCCAAAACCTCAGCCCCCTCGCCGAGTCGATCCAGCGCAAGCTCCTCCCCGACGGCACCCTCGCCGACGACGCCAGCCCCGAGCTGTCCCGCATCCGCAACGAACAGCAGCGCCAGCAGCGCGTCATTGAAGAGAGCCTGCGCGCCGCCCTGCGCCGCCTCTCCGCAGACAACCAGACCCAGGACGACCTCATCACCATCCGCGGCGACCGCTTCGTCATCCCCGTCAAAGCCGAACAGAAGCGCCGCGTCTCCGGCGTCGTCCACGGCGCAAGCTCCTCCGGGCAAACCGTCTACGTCGAACCGCTCGAAACCATCGAACAGAACAACGAACTCGTTCGCCTCCTCGAAGAAGAACAAGCCGAAATCCACCGCATTTTTGTAGCGTTGACGCGCCTCGTCGGCGCCTACGCCGAGTCGCTCGTCGCTGGCGCGCGCGTCCTCGCTCTCGTCGATTCACTCCAGGCCCGCGCCCGCTTCAGCATCGACTACGACTGCACCCGCCCCATCTTCTCTACTGAACTATTCCGCCTCGAATCCGCCCGCCATCCGCTCCTCGAAAAGCGCCTGCGCACCAGCGGCGGACGCATCGTCCCCTTTACCCTCCAGCTCGAATCCGCAGCCCGCCAGCTCATCATCAGCGGCCCCAACACCGGCGGCAAAACCGTCACCCTCAAGACCACCGCTCTCTGCGCCCTCATGGCCCAGTCCGGAATCCCAGTCCCCGCCGCAGCCGCGACCCTGCCCGTCTTCGACGCCTTCCTGGCCGACATCGGCGACGCCCAATCCATCGAACAGGCGCTCAGCACCTTCAGCGCTCACATCGTCAATCTCGACCGCATCTCGCACCTCGCCAGCCCATCGGCGCTCATCCTGCTCGACGAACTCGGCTCCGCCACCGACCCCGACGAAGGGTCCGCTCTCGCCGTCGCCGTCGCTGCCTACTTCCTCAATTCCCGCGCGTGGTCGCTTATCAGCACCCACCACACCAGCCTCAAGGTCTACGCTGCCAACACCCCAGGCGTCCTCAACGCCGCCGCAGGCGTGGACGAAACCACCCTCATCCCCAACTACCAGCTCCGCCTCGGCATCCCCGGAGCCAGCGCAGGCATCCAGACCGCCGAGCGCCTCGGCCTAAACGCCGCCATCGTAGCCTCAGCCCGCGAACGCCTCGGCACCCAACATGCCGACATAGGCCGATTTCTCGAAAACCTGCACCGCCAGCTCACCGATCTTGAAGCCGACCGCAAAGCCGCTCGCGCCGAGCAGTACGCCCTCAATCAGGAGCGCGCCCGCCTCGCCCGCGAAGGCGACGTCGAACTCAAAAAGCGCACTCGCGAACTCGAACAGAAGCTCGGCTCGCTCCTCAAAGACTTCGAATTCCAAATGCGCCAGACCGTCAACGCCATCGAAGACCGCGCCGGGCAGCTCAAGCTCTCCAAAGAATCCGAGCGCCGCATCCAGCGCCTGCGCCGCGACTTCGAAGAGCAGTTCAACTCCACCGTCGTAGCCCACAAGCACGGCGCAGACCAGGGCGACCCCAACGCCCAGCCGCACCTCGTCAAACACATCTCCATCGGCGACCAGATCCGCATCAAGAGCATGAACAAGATCGCCACCATCGCCCGCGAAGTCGAAAAGGACCTCTACGAAGTAGCCCTCGGCGCACTCAAAATGCGCATCAAGCGCGACGACATCGCCGAAGTAGTCGCCCCCGCAGGCAAGCCGCTCGTATCCGAAAAGCCGCTCGACGCCGTAGCCCGTCAGAAGGGCGTCCGCGTCACCGTAACCAGCAGCGGCTCAGACGATATGAAGTCCGAAATCAACCTCATCGGCCGCACCGTCGACGAAGCCACCAACGACCTCGAAAAATACTTAGATCAAGCATTCCTAGCGGGCCTTCCCAGAGTCCGAGTCATTCACGGCACCGGCATGGGCATCCTGCGCCGCGCCCTCCGCGAATACCTCCGCACCCACCCCCACGTAGCCAGCATCCAGGAACCCACCCACCAGGAAGGCGGCGCCGGCGCGACGGTAGTAGAACTTCGTCAGTAATTGCAAAATAGCTGCAACGTAGCTACACTGAACGAGAGATTCTGATGCGGCCTCTAAGAGGATTCGCTATGGCTCGAATACCGATGGCCAAACTAAGCTCTGCCGCTTGGAGATTCGATGCCCAATTCTCTTCAGAATTCAGACTCAATTTTTGACTGGGACGACGCAAACATCGGCCACATCGCCGACCATGAAGTAACTCCGGAAGAAGCCGAGCAGGTTCTTCTCGGCGATCCGCTGGAGGTCAACTTCGATCCAGATAGGAACGGCGAAGAGCGTTGGACCTACCTCGGTGAAACAGAGCGCGGACGCATCCTAACGGTGATCATCACACTACGCAGTGAGAAGATGCGAGTCGTCACCGCCTTCGACGCCGAGAGCCGCGACAAACTGCTCTACCTGAAAACGAAGGCAGGATGGAATGACGGATCTGAAAATCCCTAAATTCGCAACCGAAGCCGAAGAAGCCAAGTGGTGGTTCGACAACCGCGAGAAGCTCTCGGATGAGTTTGAAAGGGCGGCCAAAGAGGGTCGTCTAAAGCGCGGCGGAGTCGCGCGCCTCCTCGCCGAACGCGGCCTTCCGGCACCGCAGCCTCGACCGCTGCCCACCACCACCATCCGCCTCGACCCCGAAGATATAGCCAAGGCCCGCACGCAGGCAGCCGAACGCGGCCTCCGCTACCAGACCTATCTCAAGATGATCATCCACGAAGCCCTGCGCGCCGCCGAAAAGCCCCGCGAATCCTCCGCAGGCTAGGGCGCTACTCAATCACCCCAGCCACCGGCGGCAACCCAAGCTCCCGCCGCGCAAACAGCCGGAATTCCACCGAATACATCGGCGCATGGCGGGTCCACGCATCCCGCACCAGCGTCACCCGGCACCATCGCCGGAAGAGGCAGATCCACCACTCCGCATGCGGCGAAACTCGGTTATCCGGAAACGCCAGCAACAGATCCGTGTACACGGTATACATAAAGTCCAACAGTGAACTCGCAAACTGCCCCGGATATAGCCTGCTCTGCAGATCGACGCCGGGCGCAATCCACCCCACCAGCGCAGCTTCCGTCACCGGCCTCGGATCAGTCAGCGCAGCCTCCAGCCCCACCAGCTCCTTACGCTCGCGAAGCTCCTTCAAAATCGCCTCATACAGCTTCATGTGATCGCCAAGATACTTCTCCATCTCCGGCGTCCGCGGATACCAGATCGCATACATCCGCTCAAACAGCGTCTCAATCTGCGCCCGATCGCCAACCTCAGTCTCGGTTGGCGGCAGCGCCGGCTTGATCGTCGTCATCGCCACATGATGACCTAGCCTGCGATAAGCCTCGAACTTCGACTCCGTGAACCACTGGTTCGCCGTCGAATCCTGCGGAAACGTAGGCGACTTCAGTTGATACGCCAGCAGATCCGGCGGCTCATCCCCCACCAGCGAAGACTTCATATACACGATCACCCCTGTAAAGAGATCAGTCTCATCATCGTCCAGGCATCCGCAGCCCGTTCTCTTATCCGGGGTATCTACCACCGAAGCCCACGGCGGAGGATACCGAATCGTCCCCACCACGCAATGCGTCTTGCTATACCCGGTTTCAGGATCGATCCGCAGAGGCCTTAAATCCAGATCAATCTCCGCTCCAAAATCCGCGCGGCACTTGGTGATCGCCATGCCCATGCCACCGAAGGACATATCGGCATCTTCCTCCGCGTCACACACCACGATGAACCGGCAGCGCCGCCGCACCAGTTCATACAGACCCATATTTTCAAAGTGGCCGCCGTCGCTCAGGTTCACATAAGCCGCATCGTCCCCCACAGCCCCGAACAACTCCTGAAACAGGCTCAGCAATGCGAACTTAGGCGTCGCCCGGCCTTTGCCCGCCGCCCACATATCCTTCCTGCGCGGATTCGAAATCCACCACCCCAGCCGCACGTTAAACAGCGTCATCAGAAACGCCAGCGCCGGATTCGTGTTGTACCCCATATTCGGATTCGCCGCCGCTCCCGATATCGCCACTGCCGAGTCCACGTGAATCCCGCCGCGCTGCTGGCCCTTGTCCTTCGGATAAGCATAGAAGTCCGTAGGAACATACCCGTTGAAACTTACATTCTCGTTTACGCCATCCGTCCATCCCACGCTGTAACCGGAGTACATCGGCGTAAAGGCAAAGCTCGTCCCCTTCCGCTCCTGCGTCGCCATATCTTCCCCGGTCGTCAGATTCAGAGTCGCGCAAAAGATCGGAAACGGCCCCTCATACCTGCCCATCTCGCCCGTTGTCGAAGATCGCAAGTAATTCGCCGGCAACAACTCGGTGACAAACGGAGGCAGCGTTTGAACCCTTCCCTCGTACTCAGCCAATCCCCGCCCATCAAAGCCCGTAAACGGGTCCGGCTGCCGCCTTCCCGGAACCACAGCGCCGAGATAACACCGCGACAGCCGGTTCCTGTAAAACGTGTGCATCGAAAACTCGTTGATATCCACGCGCCTTCCAAAGAGCCACGCGATCAGCGCCGCCGCAATCAGACACATCGCGTCCGCCGCAAAAAATGCCATCCCCTTCGAATTGAAGTTTAGCGGGCATAGCTCCAGGGCATGCGTCAGCGCATCCACACCCATCGACGCCCCAAACGACAACACCAGCAGCAGACTCACCATCGCAAACGGAGCCGCAATCAGCGCCACCAGATCCATCGGCTTGTATCCCAGAATGCCCTTGTCCGTCGGCTTGCCATCGCTCTTCCCGCTTGCCCCGCCAAGAACAGTCGTCAGATGCGCCACAACAAACCCGATCACTGCACTCCACTTACCCGTAGGACCGAATGTGCCAACCCAATACCCCACATACGGCCCAAGAAGCGTCACCCCCACCACACCAGCCCATAGCAACGCATACAACAGCGACCAGGCCCGCAAACGCGCCAGCCACTCGCGCTGCATATCCCGGTAATCTCTCCCAACCAGCCCCAGCGTCAACTCAATCGCGACATAGGGCACGCTCAACAGCAACGCAGGCAGCAGCGTCAGTTGAATTCGCCAGGGATCCAACAGCACTCCACCCATCGCAGTGCCCGCTCCATTCAGCGAACCCTCCAGGCTCGCGTGAAAATCCGTTGCAACACCGCTCACAGCGAATTTCAACACCTGCCGGGCCGTCTCTGCCGTCCCCCCGACCATGCCAATTCTGGAAGCCATCAAGCATCCAAACTCCACGACAGCCCGCACACAGCCCCACCCGACGGCGCACGCGACCGCAGTCGCAAACAATCCAGCCATCGCAAACCAGAATCCCGCGGCCCCACTGCTCCCAGCTTCGTGATAATGCGCATGCGCCGCAGGAGCCCGGCCCGCGAAGATCACAATCTGCGTGAGCACCAACGTCAGAACACATGCCACCAGAATCGGAATCCAAAATAATCCCGATTCCAACCCGGGATGAACCGAAACCCAGTAACTCAGCCAAACCGCGCCGCTCAGCCACGGCAAGATGATCCACTTCACCACGTCGCCATTCGCAAGCAGCTTCTTTGCGGAATCGCCTTCCTTCGCAGCAGCTCTCTCTTCGTGCAGCAAAAGGTTTTTCGAGAGCTTCACCAGAGACACGACGGCAAAAATCAGCGCGGCCAGACCCGAAATCCACCACAACGCCGAGCTTCCCCTCCAACCGGCCAGAGACAGGTCTTCCGAGACCGCACGGGGCACAAGGAAATGCACGAGGAACAATCCAACTCCAAAGCTCGCCAGAATCGGAATCTGGTTCAGGATCGAGTTGCGCATCCAGATCGCAAACATCGTCCACATATCCGCCCCAAAGAGCCCACGCGACGGCGTCAGGTAACTTGCGTATCGCTTCAGCCATTGGATCGGTTCAGGAGATCGCGGCAGGCATCCCGGCTCCGCCTGCGGAATCAGTTCCCGCACCACCGATCGCCTATTGCCGTTGCGCAGAATCCATCCCGCCAGAAACTCGTGTATATATCCCCCTCCGGAAACCGAAGAGAGGTAGTCGATATACGGCAGCATCCCAAGCTGCGCCAACCCCTGCGCTACTCCCAGATTGAAGGTCGCGCTTCGAATCCCGCCTCCGGAAAAGCAAACTCCGGTCAGACCCTCCCGCGCCACTTCCTCATAAATATCCCCGTCCCACTTGCCCCGGCGACGCGCGATTCTCTCCTGCTCCACCAGCCACTTGCTCGGCATGTAATACCGCCGCGCCCCCACAAACTGTTGCAGCTTCGGATCCTTCAGCAGCGCCTCATAAAGCTTCACTTTCCTGCTCTTCCAATTCTGCGTGCCTGCGGGATCGTCCCGAAAATAGATCTCCCCAAAGCGCAGCTCCGTCGGGAACTGCTTGTCCACCACCTCCTTCACTAGGCGAGCCTTCGTCTCCACCGAGTCATCGACAACACTCCCACTCTGCAGAAAACAGAGTTGAACGAGCCGCTGCAACAGTTCTTTGTTCTCCTCCTTCGCGAGCGCAGTCTCGAGTGCGGCTTTGGTATAGGGCTTTCCCTCGATCCACACCTCATCGGGAAACAGAAGCTCGGCTAGTCGCCGGCAATACGACTCGTCCGGCAACTCTCCCAGCACCGCTTCCGTGGTCTTCGCATCGCTCATTGCGCCTCCGTCCCCGTGCCAGCTTGGGCACACCTTCCCTTGTCAATTCCAGTTCTCTCTTCGCCCTTAATAACGCAAATCGCCGCGCGATTCCCTTCTCCAGGCGCAAAGGACTCTTGGGGAAACTTGCCAGCGATTAAACCACGCCCCCCATCTGCCCGAACACAAGAATCCGCATCTCCTTTTCGGCATCCGCGACTGCCCTCGCTGCGACGTTCGAACGCATGACCATCGTGTCTTCTCGCAGACGGTAAAATCCGGCCGCCTGAGCTGCGAATGCTATGTTGAAAACAGAAGAGATCCAGTTCGCTGAGTTCCGTGCTCTGCTCCTTGCCCTTATGAAGAACACCGTCAAGCTCAACAACATTCAGGTTCTCCGCGCCTTTGCCGCCGCTGTCGTGGTCGTCTTCCACACCGGCTTTGCATTCCCGTTTCTGCGCCCATTCGGATCATTCGGCGTCGACGTCTTCTTTGTGATAAGCGGCTTCATCATGGCGCGCATCCTTGACCCATCCAGTGATTCCAGTAGCGACTTTTTCTTTCGCCGCCGCGTCCTGCGCATCGTGCCGCCTTATTGGTGCTGCACCATCCTGCTTTACCTCATCGCGATGCGCATTCCTCAACTGATGGGCGCAACCCGGGCTGACGTCGTCGATCTCTTCAAAAGCCTCTTGTTCATCCCGTTCACCAAGGGCAGCGGACTCATCCAGCCTCTCCTCTTCATAGGCTGGAGTCTCAACTACGAGATGTACTTCTATCTCGCCCTGGCCATCGGCCTGCTCATCCACAAGCGTCACGCGGTCTGGTTCGGCGGAGCCATCGTCCTGCTCACCATGGTCGCGTGCATGCCCTTCGCAGCCAACAATGTACTCGCACGCTTCTACTCCCGTGAGATCGTCCTCGAGTTTCTCCTCGGCATCTTCAGCTACTACCTCTGCCGCGCCGTCTCCGACCAGAAAGCTCACAGCCTTCGAGTGCCCGCGCTCGTCCTCTGCGTCACCAGCGCTCTCCTGCTCATTGCCATCCAGGGAATCTTCCCTCGCGACATCTTTCCCTTCAACAGCTCCCGCGTTCTCACTCTCGGCGTTCCGGCATTCCTGCTGGTCACAACGGCCAGCCTGCTCTCTCAGGCCGGTTGGGACACGCGGCTCCGCTCGCTCGTTCTGGTCGGCGACGCCAGCTACATCCTCTACCTCATTCACCCCTACTGCGAATACTCTCTCGACCGCTTCTTCGGCGCGCGCCTCCACTGGCTCAGAAGCCAGACCGCCACCGGCGCATTCCTCGGCGTTTCCATCTCGCTCCTTCTGGCCGTCGTCCTTCACCTCTACTGCGAACGCCCCACTGTCCGCTTCCTCAACCGCACCTTCGGCGGAAAACGCAAATCCACCGAATTTGCCAACCCGGCCTGACGCCCCCTAACCAGCATGGAAACCGCCTACATCGCCCTCGGCTCCAACCTTCCCAGCTCTGCGGGGTCTCCCAGCCAGACTCTCGATGCGGCCATCCTCCAGCTCGCCGAACTGGGCCGCCTCCTAGCCCAATCCTCCTACTACCCCACCGAGCCAGTCGGATACGCCGAACAACCCGTCTTCCTCAACGCCGCCATCGCACTCAAAACCGCACTCGGACCCCAGATCCTCCTCGACCATCTCCTCGAAATCGAACGCACCTTCGGCCGCGATCGCTCGCACGGCATCCCCAACGGACCGCGCACCCTCGATCTCGACCTGCTCCTTTACGGCGACTGCATCATAAAAACC
Organism: Acidicapsa acidisoli; assembly: GCF_025685625.1. NCBI lineage: Bacteria > Pseudomonadati > Acidobacteriota > Terriglobia > Terriglobales > Acidobacteriaceae > Acidicapsa > Acidicapsa acidisoli. The sequence goes on along the minus strand of NZ_JAGSYI010000001.1, from coordinate 1,454,525 downwards.
CACAGCCTCCAGTTGCCTCATCCACGCATGGCGCAGCGCTCTTTTGTACTCATACCCATGGCCGAGATCGCACCGGACCTGATTCACCCGGAACTCCGGAAAACCATGTCACAATTATTGAAAGACCTGTCCCAGTAAGCAGAGGATTTCCGAAAAATGTTAGACGCGAACGCCGCCCTGCGCGCGAAAGTGTCGAATCCGCCTCTCTACCGAGTCAGCGTCGCGCTGGCAGCGCTCTTCTGCGTGCTCGCGCTTCTTTTCTTTGCATCACCGCGTGCGGAAGCTCAGGCCAACGACGGAACCGCGCAAGCTCTGAAGCAAATCACCGGCCTAGTCGTAGATCAAACTGGAGCGGTAATCCCCGGCGCAGAGATTCGCGATACCGCAACCGGCAAGCTCCTCGGCGTCACTGACGCCTCCGGCCAACTCACGCTCACTTGCGCTGCACCTTGCAGCGTCCGCATCTTCGCCAGGGGTTTCAATCCGACTAACACGGAGTGGCGCGACGGCTCGAGGATAGCTCTGGCCATTGACCCTAGGAGTTCAGGCCCAGTATCCGATACTGGTCCACCTATTCCCGTAGACCGGCCAGCCATCGACGCTCGCATCGAATACACTCAGCAACCCACCACCCCACCGGCTCCCGCCAGCGTCATCCCGCCCGTCCAGGACACAGTCTCCGTCACCGCATACCGCACCCCGCTCGGCGAACTCGAAAGCCCAGCCAGCACCCGCACGCTCACCACCCAGGACCTCCAGCAATCCGCCGCGATCACCCTCGACGGCCAGCTCCGCCTCATCCCCGGCGCAGAAACCTTCCGCCGCTCCAGCTCGCTCGTCGCCAACCCATCCTCGCAGGGCATCAGCCTGCGCGGCCTCGGGTCTACATCGGCCAGCCGCACCTTGGTCACCGAAGACGACATCCCCCTCAACGACGCCTTCGCCGGCTGGATCCACTGGGAAGAGCTACCCGAGCTCTCCATCCACTCCGTCGAAGTCGTCCGCGGCGGCGCCAGCGACCTCTACGGCTCCTCAGCCATCGGCGGCGTCATCAACGTCATGCAGGAGCACCCCGCAGGCAACCTCGCCGAACTGAAATCCGACTACGGCTCCGAAGACACCTACGACACCAGCCTGCTCCTCGAGGGCAAGCACGGCCCCTGGGGAGCGCTCGCCACCGGCGGCATTCTCGGCACCGACGGCTACATCCTGACCGCACCCAACCAGCGCGGCCTCATCGACGTCCCATCCAACGTCCACGCCCAGAACGGCTTGGCGCTCATCGATCATCAACGGGGCGGGTTACGCCTCTTCCTGCGCGGCTCCGCAATGAACGAAGCCCGCAACAACGGCACCCCAGTCCAGAAAAACGGCACGCGCCTATGGCGTTTCTCTACCGGCAGCGACTGGAAGCCAACCGGCGACGGATTCCTGAACGGCAGCACGCTCACCTTCCGCGCCTACGGCTCAGCCCAGCACTACCGCCAGACCTTTTCGACCATCGCCACCAATCGCAACTCTGAAATCTTGAACCGTTTCGCTAAGACCCCCGACGACGAAATGGGCCTCGTCCTCCACTGGAGCAAGCCCATCACGCCCGCGCTGCTCTTCCTCGCCGGAGCAGACACGCACGACGTCCGCGCCGGCGACTTCGAATCCGTCATCAAATCCGGAAATCTCTCCTACGTCAACCTCAACGACCGCCAGCGCCAGACCGGCGCCTACGCCGAACTGCTATGGAGCCGAAAAGCATGGACCATCAGCGGCTCAGGCCGCGTCGACTGGTTCAACAACTTCGACGGACAGCAATGGCTCCCAACCGCCACCCCCGAGCCGCAGATCGCCCAGCATGTCTTCGACCCCCGCCTCGGCATCGCTCGCAAGATAGGCGAGCACTTCGCGCTCACCGGCTCCGGCTTCCGCGCCTATCGCGCCCCCACCGCCAACGAACTCTACCGCTCCACCCAGGTCGGCAGCCTGCTCACCCTGCCCAACAACAACCTCCTCAGCGAACGCGCCACCGGCTGGGAAACCGGCATCGCCATGGAGCAGCGCTGGGGAACCGTACGCACCAGCTACTTCTGGACCCAGGTCAACCGCCCCATCACCTCCCTCACCATCAACACCACCTCGAACCCCATGCAGCTCAAGCGCGAAAACCTCGGCCAGATCGAAAGCCGCGGCGTCTCCCTCGACCTCGAGGTGCAACCCACCCGCTGGATGGCCCTCCAGGGCGGCTACCAATACACCAATGCCGACGTCACCAAAGGCACCGGCGACGCCCCCGCCGGCAACTGGATTCCCCAGGTAGCCCACAACATGGCGTCGGCCCAACTCCGCGCCTATCGCGACTCAATCGGCACTATCAGCCTCCAGGCCCGCATAAGCGGCCACCAGTTCGACGACGACGCCAACGATTATCTGCTCCACAGCTACTTCAAACTCGACGCCTACGCCTCCCACGACTTCGGCAAGCGCATCGAGCTATTCACCTCCGGCGAAAACCTCCTCAATCGCCAGATCGAAGTCGGCCGCACTCCAACCCTGACCCTCGGCACCCCACGCGTAGCCCGTATCGGCTTTCTCTTCAAACTAGGCCCAGCCGCCAAGTAGCCCATTATGCGATTGCCTTGTCAGAGGCCAGTTTTTTTGACTAAGTCCTTTGGACTCTCGCCATAGAGAGCCCCACAATTCCCGCATTGGGAACGGAATCCCCCACCTTCGTGCGGCACAGGAAAAGAACAACCCATCAGCAACTCCGTCACGCTAAACTCCGTCCAACGAACAAGCAGGGCCTGGAGGTAGCTGATGATCCGGTTACGCCTCACTGTTGCTCTCCTCTTCATTCCGTTTGCTCATTTCGCATTCGCGCAGGCGCAAACACCTCCCACACAACAATCTCCCGTCATTACCGCCAATTCCACGATCGTCCTCGTCCCCGCCATGGTCACCACGAAAAGCGGTGAACCTGTCTTCACCCTCGCGGCCAGCGACTTTACCCTCACCGACGACGGCGTCCGTCAGCCACTCACGCTCGAAGAGAACACGGGCGAAGAGCCGATAGCCCTGGTCGTCGCCATTCAAACCGGAGGAGCAGGCGCTCGCGAACTCGGAAAATATCCCACGCTGCCTCTAATGATCGAGAATCTTGTTGGCGATGTCCCGCGCCAGATCGCCGTTGTCACCTTCGACAGCACGCCAAACCTAGCCCTCGACTTCACCGCCGACAACGATCCCCTCGAAGGCGCAATCCGCAACCTCAGCCCCGGAGACAGCGGCGCAGCCATCCTCGATACCCTCGGCTATTCCGTTGACCTCCTCAAGGACCAGCCGCCAAAGTACCGCCGCGCCATCCTGCTCCTGAGCGAGACACAGGACCGCGGCAGCCGGCTCAAGCTCGAAGACGCCCTGCGCGTCATCAGCGATACCAACACCGCCATCTACAGCCTGGGATTCCCTTCCATCCGGGCCGAAGCCGCACGCCGAACAGGCAAAGCCTTCAATGACGACACACCCGGCCCACGCCACGGCTGCATGGGCAAAGACACCCCGGCCGTGACCGACTCCCAACCCGGCGATCCTGACACCTCCACCAGCAGCCGAACCGCAGGCCAACTCGCCAATCAGGCCTACGACTGCCTCGGCCTGCTCGCGCCTCCGCTAGCCCTTGCCAAGATGGCCGTCCTGGCAGGCTTGAGCGGCCTCCAGCGCAATGTCCCTGAAACCGTAGCCGAGCTGACCGGCGGCGAATACTTTCCATTTAAAGACACCAAAGGTCTCGAGCGCGATCTGGAAACCATCTCCAACCACGTCCCCAACCGCTACATGCTGAGCTTCCACCCGGAGTCGCCACACACCGGCCTGCACGCCGTGAGCCTGACCCTGAAAAACTACCCCAACCTCGAATTAGCGGCCAGAAACAGTTATTGGGTTGAAAACGACGCAGTCTCCCCGCCAAAACTCTGACGGAATCTAAAGCATTTTAGGAAATAGTATGGGCCATAAAGAGTGGTGAAGAGTGGCCTTTCCTTGATAGAAAGGCCACGCGAGCATTGCTGTTCCGTTGACACCGTTTCCTAAAATGCTCTAAGCCCCCTTCAACACCAGCGCAATCGCACCCGCAATGCGGTCCCAGTTCTCCATCTCCGCATCCAGTTGCTTCTTGCCCGTCCTTGTAAGCGAATAGAACTTTGCCTTGCGATTGTTCTCCGAAGCCCCCCATTCCGCCTTGATCCATCCCCGATACTCAAGCCGGTGCAGCGCCGGATAAAGCGATCCCTGCCCGATCTGCAGCGCCTCCTTCGAGAGCTGCTGAATGCGCAGCGCAATCCCCCAGCCATGCATCGGCTCCAGCGCCAGCGTCCTCAGGATCAACAGATCCAGCGTGCCTTGCAGCAAATCGTTTGACGTCGCCATCTTCCCTCGACTCCCCTCGGTTCTCGACAAGAGCATGACGCCTGCTCCTGTCGAATGTCAAGGGAGAGCGAATCTTGGTGGGTCAATCTGAAGAGTACGGGCTTCAGCCCGTACATTAAGCCCCGCAATATAAAAGGGCTTTAGCCCCTGAGGGTTAGTCCATTTTCAAACTGGCCCACTGGCCGAATCTTTGGCAAGCGAATCTTCCCGCAGCCTGTCGCGGCCATGCTAAGCTTTCGCTGTCATGACGAGCAACGCCGAGTCGCTTCTGAAACAGGGCTACCAGGCTCGCAGAGACTACCGCTACAACGACGCAAAACTCCTCTACGCCGAAGCAGTCAGCCTGTGCCGCAGCCAAGGCAATCAAGCCCTTCTGGCGCAATCACTCACGCGCCTCGGCGCAAGCGAACGGGACTTAGGTGAAATCGAGGTCTCCCTGGCTCACTACGAGGAAGCAGTCTCGATCTACCGCGCCGTCGACGATCCACTGAGTCTCGCCCACACAATCCGCCACATCGGCGACATTCTCCGCGAATCAAACCGGCTCAACGAGGCAGCCACGGGCTACGCCGAAGCCCTGGAAATCTATCGCCGCCATCCCGGCACAGATACACTCGACCTCGCCAACACCCTCCGCGGTTTCGCCCTGTTGAAAGCCGCCACAGGCGAAAAAGAAACCGCAATATCCCTCTGGCAGGAAGCCGGAAACCTTTACTCTCGGGTCGATGTGCAAGCCGGCGTAACCGAAAGCGAACGCCAAATTGCACTGCTATGTGAGTGAAGTAACACGATTCAGGGCAGCTCCATCTAACTACAACTCCCGCCACATCACCAGCGCATCGACAAACCCCAGCGCCGGATGACGAAAAGCCCCGGGCAGCCGCGCCAGTTCTCGAAACCCATGTTTGCGCCACAGATGCACCGCAGCCTCATTCGTGCTCACCACAAAATTGAACTGCATCGCCCGAAACCCCACGCTCTTCGCAAACTCCAGCGAGTGCCTGCACATCGCGCTAGCGACACCCCGGCCGCCCGCCCAACCAGCCGTCACATACCCGCAATTGGCAACATGCGCCCCGCCACCCATCTGGTTCGCGCGCAGATAATACGCCCCAACTAACAGACCATCCTCTTCGGCGACAAAAACCCGATTCCCATCCGCCAAAAAGTACCGGAACGCCTGCTCGCGCGTCATCTCCACCGGCAGCGCAAAGACCTCGCCAGCGCGAATCACCGGCTCCAGAATCGCCCAAAGCGCATCCCGATCCGCGCCCTCAAAGCTCCGAATCGCAATCATCCGTAAAGTCTAAGAGATCTTCCGCAGACCCGCAGTCAAGAGAAGGACTTCAGGAGCCGGACGAACTGAACAACCCGCTCCAACCCGGATCAAACTCCAGATCGCGCTCAACCCAAAGGTCATACCAGCACCAGCTCCCCTGCATTTCCGCCACATGCAGCAGCCCATGCCCATCCGCGCATGCCAGCTCCGTCCCGCTCCACTCCAGAAAGTTATGCGACGGATTGCCCACCCGCGTCGGCTGGCTCAGCATCCGCAAACACTTCTGGCATCGCTGCTCCTGATTCAGCAGCGCCCACCGCATCCCGATCGTCACAACCAGCGCATACATTCCCAGCTCAAACCAATCCGAGTAGCGCCCAACCAACATCCGCACCAGCCCCGTCGCCACAAGCGTCGCCAGAAAACTCAGCGCCAGCGTCAGCATCCCCTTCGCAGCCAGAAACAAATTCCACTTCGCCCGCGTCGACAGAAAACCTCGCGCCCCCGGATGCTGCCGATTGCACCGCAGCGGCCTCAGCGGATACGTCGCTACCGCCGCAAAGATCGCCGGAGCCGCCACAAGAACAAAGCCCCCAAAGAAATGCGCCGTCAGCAGATGAAAAAACGCAGCCCAGGAATCCTCAACCGCCCGCTCCATCGCCGCGCACAGCAGGCAATAGGCAGCTAGCACCCACAGGCACGAATAAGCCGAACCGAGCACCGCCTCGCGCACCCGGTCCACCCGCAGCCACGCAGCATCGGCCGCCAGCCCATAGACCAAACTTGCCGCATCCTGTAAGGCGCCGCGCTCCCGCCACACGCGCCGGTCGCCATGCCGCCGATGCCACAGCTCCGCCCGCCATTCCTTCACCCAGTCCGCACGGTCCCGCCGGGGAACAAGCCCGCTCGCAAAGGGAAGCAGCCGCTCAATCGCAGCCTCAAGGCGATTCGCAGAATTCACAGGACTCATAGCGACTTCCCCAGCTTCTCCGGCAGCAACCGCGAAAGCAGCGGATACCGCTTCACCGCCGTCGTTTCCACTTCTTTGCCCACCTTGGTCAACTCGTAGTACCGCCGCGCCGGGCGCTGCTCTTTCAAAGCCTCGTCCTCAGCCTCCCAGTTGGAAGAAACCAGCCCATCCCGCTCCAGCCGTCGCAGTGCCGGATAGACCGTGCCGCTCGGCAGCCCGGTGACCTCCATAATCTCGAAGCCGAACTGGTACCCCAGGCTCAGCGCCTTCAGGATAATCGCCACGCTATGGGAAAGCTTTCCGGAACTCATCGCACACTCGCAATCACAATACGTCAGATTCGCACTTGACGTCGATACTTGACGAATTATGAGAAGTGTACTACATAGGGTATGCAGGATAAAAGTAGAAAAGTTCCACAACTCTGGGTGCCCCATCCTTAGCGCAGTCTTATCGCGACAAGGGTGGGTCCCACAAATCCCGACGGTGAAAGGGGAATCATGCTCGAAGTCAGAAACGCCTCCAAGCGCTATCGAACCATCCCCGCAGTCCAGAACGTCAGCTTTACGCTGTCCGAGGGCGAAATCCTCGGCTACCTCGGCCCCAACGGCTCCGGCAAATCCACCACCGTCAAGATGATCACCGGCATGATCGAGCCCACCGACGGCGAAATTCTCTTCCGCAGACGCAACATCCACGACGATCTCTCGGCCTTCCGCGCCCATCTCGGCTACGTCCCCGAAGAAGCCCAGGTCTACACCCACCTCTCCGGCCTCGAATATCTCCAGCTCGTCGGACGCCTTCGTGGTATGCCAGAAAAGCTCATCGACGCCAAGGCCCGCAGCCTGCTCGCGCTCTTTTCGCTCGAATCCTCGCAATACTCGGCCATTTCCGACTACTCCAAGGGCATGAAGCAGCGTGTCCTGCTCTCAGCAGCGCTCATGCACGACCCTGCCCTGCTCATCTTCGACGAACCGCTATCCGGCCTCGACGCCGTCACCGCCCGCCTCTTCAAAGACCTGCTCGTCCTGCTAGCCCGGGAAGGGAAGGCCATCCTCTACATCTCCCACGTCCTCGAAGTCGTCGAACGCGTCTGCGACCGCGTCATCATCCTCTCCAAAGGCAAAGTAGTCGCCGATGCCGCCCCCAGCAAACTCACCGAACTCACCCGGCTGAAAGACCTCGAAAGCGTCTTCGCCCAGCTAGTCCAGCAAACCGACACCGAACAGCTAGCCCGCGATTTAGTCGGAGTAATGAAGGTGCAACATGCCTGAACCCACCCAGAAATTCGCAGTCGATCTGCATGCGTCCTCTCATGAACTGGGTGCCCCATCCATGGCGCGCAGTTTGCGACATGGGTGGGTACGACAAATCTCCCGGCCTCAACCCTCGCGCGCCCAAATCCTCTATCACCACTTCTTCCGCCGCTTCTTCGACAACGACACTCTTTCTATCGACGGCGAAACCGAAACCACCGTCATCCGCGCCCTCTGCGGAGCGGCCGTCCCCGGCCTCATGGTCGCCTTCTGGCTGCTGCCTCACTACCCCAACCGCAACCTGTGGGCCACAGCCGCCGACCGCTACTTCTTCGTCCTCTTCAGCTTCGTAGTCATGGGAGCCGTCACCACCTTCGAGTGGGAGATGCTCTTTCCCGATCGCGCTGACTTCCTGATCCTCCTGCCCCTCGGACTCAAATCCGGCGAACTCTTCCTCGCCAAAGCCAAAGCCCTGCTCGCCTTCCTCGGCATGTTCCTCGTCGCCGTAAACATCTTCCCGCTCATTCTGTATTCCGCCCTCAGCACCCGCCCCGGCGGCAACGTCGCCCACACCGTACTCAGTCACTTCGTCGCGACGACGCTCTCCGGCATCTTCGCCGCTTTCGCCATGCTCGCCCTGCAAGGGCTTACCGTCTGCCTGCTTCCTCCGGCATGGTTCCGAACCGTCTCCACTCTGCTCCAGTCACTCTCCGTCACCGCACTCCTGCTTCTCTTCCTGCTTTTCCCCCTATGCGGCAACCACATGCAGACACTCCTCGAAGGCCGCTCCTCCTTCGCCACCTGGGTCCCACCCCTCTGGTTCCTCGGGCTTTACGCACATCTCTCAGGCTCCGCCCCTGCCGCAGCTCAAAAACTCGCCACCTGCGGCCTCATCGCAACCGCTATCGCCGCCACTATCGCCATCCTCACTTACCCGCTCGCCTGGTCGCGGCAACGAAAGCGCGCCATCGAAGGCTCTCCGTCCTCCGGCGCCCAACCCCGCAATCTTCTCGCCGTAATTCTTCGGAAAACCCTGCTCAAGCAGCCCCAGCACCGCGCCATCTTCCACTTCATCGGTCAGACCATCGCCCGCAACCCCCGCTACCAGGTTTACCTCGCCCTCTATGCCGGAGTCGGCCTCGCACTCGCCCTCTGCACCATCGTCACCTTCCATCTGTCGCCCAGCCACATCCTCACCCCGGCCCTCTGGCAACCCGGACTGCACGCCTTGCTGCCCCTCCTGCTCTTCTGGATGGTCTCCGGTCTCGGAGCCGCCTTCAGCTTCCCCGTCGACATGCGCGCCCGCTGGGTCTTCCCCATCAACCTCAAACTGACCCCAAACCAGCGCGAATCAGAGTCAGAACCCGGGCCAAACCCCTACGCCTTCCCCGGCCGCGCAGCAAAATCAGCCAAACTCTTCACCTTCCTTTGCAGCCTCACGCTCACCGCCGCCATCCTCGCCATCCTCCTCGCCCTCCACGGGAGCTACCTCAACCTGCTCATTCAGGCCATCTACGGCTGTGGCCTGTCCCTCTTTTTCGCGGACCTCTTCTTCCTCGGCCGCACCCAGATCCCGTTCACTCGCCCGCGCTTGCCCGGCCGCACCAACCTCGCCATCGTCTTCACGCTCTATGCAGTCCTTTTCCCGACACTCACCCTGTTCACCGTCAACTGGGAACTGAAGACCGAAACTCGTCCAATCCTGATCCTCCGAACCATCTTGGCCATAGCCGCCCTGCACCTCATCCTCAAGACAATCGACAAACTAGCCACCGAAGGCATCATCGGCGGCTTCCCCGAAGACGAAACCGACGAAGGCCCCCAAACCCTGAACCTCTTCCAGTAAGACCGTCTCGCTTTCTAAATGCTTGTCATCCTGAGCGCAGCGAAGGATCTGCTTTTCCACCGCCCCCACTTGCGTGCAATTTCCCCTCTCTTTGCTACCGTCAAAGGTAAGGAGTAACCAATGGCGAACTGTCCAACAATTACCTTGACGGAAATCACAGCCGACAAATACCAGTCGCTTCTCGCAACGGCAAAGGCGCAAGGCCTCGACCTGACAGGCGAAAGCGGCAGCACCACCTACCAGGAGATGGATTTCACCTGGCAATACAGCGCCGCAGCCGCTTCCCTGATCATCCAGTGCACCAACAAACCCTTCTTCGTGCCCTGCAGCATGATCGAGTCCCGCATTCGTGCCCTCATCTGCTAAGAATTGACATGAAAGCATCGCGGAGGGACCAGCATCTAGAATCAATCTGTGGCCCTCCGCTTCGAACTCCTCAGTACGCACTCCTCCGGTGCACGCCGCGCCCGCCTTCACCTCCCCCACCAGACCGTAGAAACCCCGGTCTTCATGCCCGTAGGCACACAGGGAACGGTCAAGGCCGTCCCGCAAGGCATCCTCGAAGAACTCGGCCCAGACAGCCAGGGCGCGCAGATCATCCTCGGCAACACCTACCACCTCTACCTGCGCCCCGGCCACGACCTAATCGCCCGTCTAGGCGGCCTGCACAAGTTCATCAGCTGGCCCCGCGCCATGCTCACCGACTCCGGCGGATTCCAGGTCTTCTCGCTCTCCGGTCTCCGCAAAATCTCCGACGAAGGCGTTCGCTTCCGCTCCCACCTCGACGGCAGCAGCCACATGTTCTCGCCCGAACACTCCATGGATGTCCAGATCGCCCTCGGCGCCGACATCTGCATGGCCTTCGACGAGTGCACCGAGCACCCCGCCGACGAAGCCCGAGCCGCCGAAAGCCTCCGCTACACCATGGCCTGGGCCGCCCGCTCGCTCAACCACTTTCGCGCCAACCAGCACAAAGTCCCCTGGCACAAAGAAATCATCAACTCTGACGGCACCCTCGGGACCCAAAGCTTGTTCGGAATCGTCCAGGGCGGCATGTACCCGCACCTCCGCCGCGAGAGCGCCGAGCGCCTCGTAGAACTGGACTTCGACGGCTACGCCATCGGCGGCCTAAGCGTCGGCGAACCCCGCGAACTCACTCGCGAAGTCATCTCCACCGTCCTGCCCCTGCTCCCAAAAGACAAGCCCCGCTACGTCATGGGCGTAGGCTTCCCCGACGAAATCGTCGAATACGCCCGCATGGGCGTCGACATGATGGACTGCGTCATCCCCACCCGCGCCGCCCGCCACGGCCTGTTATTCACCAGCCAGGGCCGCATGAATATCAAAAACCGCCAGTTCGCCGAAGACCAGAACCCACCCGACCCAGCCTGCACCTGCCCCACCTGCAGCCGCTACAGCCGCGCCTACCTCCGCCACTTAATGCAAACTGGCGAACCCCTGGGCGGCACATTAAACAGCATCCACAACCTCGCCTTCTATCTGACCACCATGGCCAACCTGAGAAGGGAACTCGAGGTCAATCCATGAGCCATATCTATACAGCACAAAAGCTCCTGTTTTGGAACATAGCAATTCTTTGCATCCTCGGCTCAATCCCTGCCGGTTCGATTGCTCAGACCACCCCAACCAGCCCCGCGGCGAATTCCTACCCTCAGCATGCAGCTCTCGCCATACAATCCCTTCAAGCCTGGTATGACCTCGACACCGGCCTCTACAAAACGACAGGCTGGTGGAACTCCGCGAATGCAATCACAGTGCTCGCTGACTACGCGAAGATAACCCAGTCTCGCGACTACGACTTCGTCTTCTCCAACACCCTGTCTCGTGCGCAAAAAGAGGGTCCCGGCTTCATCAATCGATACTATGACGACGAAGGCTGGTGGGCTCTTGCATGGATCGATGCCTATGGCATCACGCATGACCCGCGCTATCTCGATGCCGCAAAGAACATCTTCTCCGACATGACCTACGGCTGGGACAACACCTGCTCCGGCGGAATCTGGTGGAGCAAAGACCGCAACTACAAGAACGCCATCGCCAACGAACTCTTCCTCTCCGTCGCCGCACAACTTGCCAATACCACCGCCAACCCCCAGGAACGATCCGCCTATCTCGCATGGGCCAATCGCGAATGGAAATGGTTCTCTCACTCCGGCATGATCAATGAAGATCACCTCGTCAACGACGGCCTCACCAGCGGATGCAAAAACAACCAGAAGACAACCTGGACTTACAACCAAGGCGTAATCCTGGGCGGACTCGCCGCGTTGCACCAGGCGAACCACGCCCCTGCCACTCTGGCGCAAGCGAAGGCGATCGCCGAAGCAGCACTATCGAAGCTCACCGATGCCCAGGGCATTCTCCACGACAGCTGCGAACCCAAGTGCGGCGCAGACGGCACCCAGTTCAAAGGCATCTTCGTCCGCAATCTACGCGCTCTCGACGAAATTGATCCCCTGCCACGATATAGCAGCTTCGTCCTGACCAACGCCGACAGCATCTGGAGCCAGGTTCATCCCCCCGACTATCATCTTGGCGAGGTCTGGACTTCACCCTTCGGCGCAGCCGACGCCAGCACCCAAAGTTCAGCGCTAGACCTCCTCGTCTCAGCCGCACAAGGGTCAAGAAGACATCACTAACCGAGTCCTCACTCATCGTCCGAGTGCCGGGTGCCCCATCCATGGCGCAGCATGATCGCGACATGGGTGGGAACCACAAAATCCAGACCTGTTCTTGCCTTTGCCGTTGCCCTTGCTTTTCCGTCTCTCATTCCCGCAGGGAATCTGCTTTTCTCCATGCACCAACACGGAATCTCCGTTTTTCTGCGAACAGAATCCGACCTTAGCTATATTCAAACCAGCAGCCGAAGGAGCCGATCCATGCGCCAGCCCACCGACAATCCCCTATGGACCGATGTCGACGCTTATCTGAACGAAACCCTCATCTCATCCGACCCCATCCTCGAATCCGCCCTTGCAGCCAACGCCGCCGCAAACCTTCCCACCATCGACGTAAGCCCCACCCAGGGCAAATTCCTCCACCTGCTGGCCCTCCTGCAAGGCGCAACCCGCATCCTCGAAATCGGCACTCTCGGCGGCTACAGCACCATCTGGCTCGCCCGCGCACTCCCGCCCGAAGGCCATCTCATCACCCTCGAATTCGAGCCAAAACACGCCGCTGTAGCCCAGAAAAACATCGCCCACGCCGGCCTCGCGCACCTCGTAGAAATCCAGATCGGCCCAGCCGCCGACTCACTCGCGAAACTTCACGCCGCAGACCCCAAACCCTTCGACCTCATCTTCATCGACGCCGACAAGCCCAACAACCCCACCTATCTCGAATGGGCCCTGAAGCTCTCCCGCAAAGGCACCCTAATCATTGTCGACAACGTAATCCGCGACGGCGAAATCGCCAACCCCGCCAGCACTGAACCTGCCATCACCGGCACTCGCGCCATGTTTGAGATGATCGGCGCCAATCAACAAGGAAATGCGCGCCTAACCGCCACCGCCCTCCAGACCGTAGGGAGCAAAGGCTACGACGGCTTTACCTTCGCCCTCGTCACGGGCGACTAAAACCCGCTGCCTATCGAATACAAAAACATCGAGCGAAGCAGCGTAACGGAGGGAGCGGGCGGCTTCAGCCTCCCGAAGACAGATCCCACAGATCAGGGCCTTCAGGCCCGGCTTCGCTCTACTCCGGAGAATCAGACAATAGGCAGCAAAACGACCGGCGAAACCATCTCCTAAGAATTTAGTTGACAATGCCGCAATCGCAGCCTATTGTCCTAATTGTTTAGGAGTAAGAATGGCAAAGCACAAAGAAGAAACCCTAACCAAGCTCGAACTCCAGATCATGCAGGTCATCTGGAAGCAGGGCTCCAGCAACGTGAGCGCCGTGCAGGAGGGTCTCGAACAGGAGCTCGCCTACACCACCGTGCAGACCATGCTCAACATACTGCGCCGCAAAGGCAAGCTGAAGCGCAAGCTCAAGGGCCGCGCCTACGAATACAGCGCCACCGTCACCGAAGCCAACGCCTCCGGCCACGCCATCCGCGACCTCGTCGACCGCATGTTCGGTGGCTCCAGCGAAGAGTTAGTCATGAGCCTCATCAAGTCCCGTCAGATCGACCCAGACAAAATCATCGAGCTAACCAAACGCCTCGAATCCGGCAGCGCCGACGGAGCGGACAAATGAATCACATGAATCACACTTTCGCATCCTGGCTCATCGAATATCTGCTCAACTCCGTATGGCAAGTCCCACTCGTCTTCGCCGCAGCCAGTATCGCCGCACACCTCGCCCGCCCCGTCGGAGCGCGCACCGAACACCGCGTCTGGGTCAGCTCACTGATAGTCGCGACCATCCTTCCGCTCTGCAATTTCAGTCTGAGTGCGCTATGGCAGCAAGCGCTCGCTCTTGCAATAAGCGCATGGCCCGGCAAGCCAGGAGGCGGCGGTAGCATCCGAATCCTCCTCGGCTCCGGCTCAGTCCAAAGCTCCGGCCTGCATCCAGCTCCCTGGCTCGCAACCGGAATCATCAGCCTCTACGCCTGCACCGTCCTCTACTTCACAACACGCCTCGCATACGGAATCCTGCGGACAGTCCAGATTCGCAAGCAATCCCAGCCAATCCAGCAATCCAGCGAACTCACAACCCGCTTCAACCACTTCAGGCAACGCTTCCTAATCCGCAATGGCCAGCTAGCCATCTCCGATGCGGTCCACGGCCCAGTAACCATCGGCATCCGAAGACCTGCACTACTTATCCCACCCGGCTTCTTTGATCGCCTGTGCGAAGACGACCGCAGAGACGATTTAGACACCGTCCTCGCCCACGAAACCGCCCACATGCAGCGCCACGACTTCGCCAAAAATCTCCTCTACGAATTGCTCTCCCTGCCGCTGTCCTTCCATCCCATCCTCTGGCTCTTCCGCTCCCGAATCGCCGAAACCCGCGAGATGGTCTGCGACGAATCCGCCGCTCGCGCCACCGCCGGACAAGGCAGTTACGCCCGCTCCCTGCTTCGCCTCGCCACCACGCTGTCCTGCCCCACGCCCCAGCGAAACCTCCACGCCATCGGAATCCTCGATGCCAGCAACTTCGAAAGGAGAGTTATGAATCTGACCCGGAATCGCCCCAATTTAGCTGCCCCGCGAAAGTTCCTGATCGTAGCCGTCTGCGCAGCCATTGCACTCGGAACCTGTGCCTCCGCCATCGCCCTGCGAATGGAAATAGCCGGTGTAGAAACGCAGCCCGACGCGCCAAAGAAGATCCACGTCAAATCGACAGAGCTCAAGGTGATAAGCCATGCCACACCCGTCTACCCACAGGAAGCAAAAGAAAAGAGAATCTCCGGCGACGTAATTGTCGAAGCGATCATCAGCAAAGAAGGCGTTCCCAGCGAGTTGCGCATTCAGGAAGGTCCAAAGGAGTTACAGGCAAGCGCCCTCGACGCAATCCGCCAGTGGCGCTATGAACCCTTCCTTCTCAACGGAAATCCGGTTGAAGTAGAGACCACTATCACCGTCGTCTATTCACTGGCGAATTGAATCCAGGCAGCGGGTGAGGGAACTCCCTTCATCCGCCCTGCGCCAGAACCAGCAGATCCCGCCGCAGGAGCTCCGGTTTCGACTCCCCAAGCTCCCGTTCAATCTCCCCATGCACCCGCGTCCAGATCGGCACCGCATCCGCCAGCACTTGCCGCCCCTCTTGCGTCAGCCTTAGCACCTTAGTCCTGCGGTCCTCCGGCTCAGCCGTCACCAAAATCAAGCCGCGCTCAAATAACACTCTTGCCGAAGCCGTCACTGTAGTCCGATCCATCCCTAATAAATCCGCCACCGACCCGATCGTCGCCCGCGGAACCCCCGGCATATCCGGCCGATTCAGACTCATCATCAGCGAAAACTGCCCGTTCGTCAGCCCAACCGGCTTGAGCGCCTCGTCAAACCTCCGCGCCAACGCCCGCGCCGCCCGCTGCACATGTAGACAAAGGCACGTATCTCGCACTAGCAGCGTTGTTTGAAAGTTAACCTCCACAACCGTTGACATACTCGAATTATGTTGATATCAACGTACCGAGTCAATTCCGGGTGTGAATCCCCCCACCAAATCCCAACCAACAGGAGACCATCTATGTCCAGCCCAACCTGCAACTTCGCCTGGTACGAACTGATGACCACCGATACGGCCGCGGCCGGCGCCTTTTACTCCAGCGTTGTGGGCTGGACAACCAAAGATGTCAGCCAGGGATCCATGACCTATTTCACCTTCAACCTAGGCGCAGTTGGCATCGCCGGCCTCATGACCCTTCCCGAAGAGGCCAAGGCCATGAACCACCCACCCTCATGGATCGGCTACATCCACGTTCCGGATGTCGATGCTTACGGAGTCAAAGTGGTCGAAGCCGGTGGCAAGATCCTGAAACCAGCCACCGACGTGCCCGGCATGCTCCGCTTCATCGTCGTCGCAGACCTTCAGGGCACACCATTCGTCATCTTCACTTCCAATCCCAATATGCCGACTCCCACCGACCGTCCCCTACCTCCCACTCCCGGCACCGTCGGCTGGCACGAACTCTACGCCGGTGATCTCGAACCCGCCTTCACCTTCTACAGCACCCTCTTCGGCTGGGACAAAGTCACCGATATGGACATGGGTCCAATGGGCATCTATCGCATATTTGGCTACGAAGACAAACAGGTCGGGGGCATGATGACCAAGACTCCAAACGTTCCCGTGCCCTGCTGGGGATTCTACTTCCAGGTGGACGCCATCAGTGCCGCTATCGAGCGCATCAAAGCCGGCGGCGGGAGCGTCGTGAACGGTCCCATGCAGGTTCCCGGCGGTAGCTGGATCGTCCAGGGCGTCGACCCGCAAGGTGCGATGTTCTCGCTCGTCAGTTTCGAAGCTTGATCTTTGAAGCCTGATTGCTTCATTCCCCCACTTCTTCGATCAAAAAGTAGGTCCCAGAAAACAAGGGCGGCGTTTTGCGCTGCCTTTGTTTTGGGGAACCACGAAGTCCCAATTCCGGCGTCTTTCCTCGAACTTTGGTGGTACGAGAGGTCAATCTTCCTTCCCAGAAGGCCTCGACTGTGTTTGGATAAAGAACATGCAAACATCCGGCCGATCTGGGAAGGGACCAGCCGTCCCGGCTATATCCTTCTTGCTGCTGTACCTGGCCGTTTCCATCGCTCACGCAACCGTCTCCGCAACATCCCATCCTCGGGAAGCCCATCCGACTCCCCAAATTCAGGAAACTGGATTCCTCAATCGCACCATAGAAGTGCAGGGAATTACCTATCGATTTCAGGTCTACATCCCCGAAGATTTCCACCGAGCGGAGCCTGATCGAACAGCAGACAAAAAAAACGACAAGAAAAGCAACGGAACCTCAGGAAAGGAATCCGAACCTGCTCCGCCGATCATCCTCTTCTTGCACGGCCGCGGCGAACGCGGCAGCGAAGGCATGTGGCAGACCCAGATCGGCCTTCCCCAACAGCTTCGCGACCACCCCGAACGCTGGCCCTTCATCGTCGTCATGCCGCAGTGCCCTCTTCGCCATTTCTGGACTGACCCCGACATGCTGCAAATGGCCATGGCTTCCCTCGACCAGGAAGCCCGCGAATTTCACGCCGACCCCGACCGCACTTACCTCACCGGTCTCTCCCTCGGCGGCTACGGCGCCTGGGAACTCGCCCGCAATTTTCCGCATCGCTGGGCAGCGATTGCCATAGCCGCCTCAGGAGTCTTTTGGAGCTACGCCCCCGACCGCTGGCGAGAAGTTGCTACGCTCCCCGCCGAGTACGCCCGCCACCTGGGCCGCACGCCCATCTGGCTCTTTCACGGCGCCGAAGACACGACCGTCGTCCCCCGCCAGAGTGAGCTGATGTTCGAAGCGATCAAAGCCGAGAATGGCCACGTCCGCCTCTGGGACTACCAGGGTCTGCATCACGACTGCTGGACCCGCGCCTTCAATGAACCCGAACTGCCGCGCTGGCTCCTCTCGCATCGCTTAAGCCAGGTTCCCCAATTGCCGCCGCTCGCAGAACGCATCACCATCCCGCTCCACCCACCCGCCCTCAAACTTCCAACCGCGATCCTCGATACCTACGTCGGCGAATACCGCGACAGCTACAACGTTCTCGTAGCCACCATCCAGCGCCAGGGCGAACAGGTCTTCCTGCGCAACGCCCAGGGCGATGTCAATGAAATCATGGCCGAGAGCACCAGCACCTTCTTCTATCCCAGCGGCAGCCTGACCCGGCTAACCTTTGAACACGACGCTCAGGGCAGAGTCACAGGGATTCAGGTCCGCGACGATCGCCACGAAGAACTCTGGGAAAAGAAAAAGTAGAGAAGCTTGCGATTGAGTCAAGCATGAATTCCATGAAAGCAGAAGGGCCGCCGGAATGCGGCAGCCCTTTTCAGTTCAAGAGAAATGCAATGAGGCCTACCACTGTCCCCAGGCCCGGCTCATGTAATCGGCGAGCGACATACCCACGAGTATCAGGAAGGTGAAAACCCCGGCTCCCACCGTCAGCTTCATCAATCTGGAACTGTACTTGATATGCATAAAGAACAGCACCACCAGCGTCGCCTTGATGCACGCAATCGCAAGCGCCACCACTGGATTCCACGGCCCCATTTCGATCAGAGACGCACCCACCGTAAGCGCCGTCCCAACCACCAGGCACAGGAAGATCACAAAATAGACCTTAGGACTGACTATATGCTGCTCGTCCTCTGGGTGCCCAGCATTGATGTCATGATCTTGATATTTGTCCGACATATTTCCAATCCCTTCGATATCCCGAATCCCTATGCCCCAAACCCAATATCTTGACCTGTCTCAAGCATGCCGGCTGATGAGATACAGCAGCGGAAACAGGAAGATCCACACAATATCGACAAAGTGCCAGTACAGCCCAAAGTTCTCCACAAACGCGATATGCCCGTTCATGTATCCGCCATGCGACGCCTTCCAAAGCATGCCGCTCAGCAGCACCATTCCGATAACCATGTGCAGAGCGTGCATGCCCGTCATGGCGAAGTAGAGCGAGAAATAAACCTCGGTCTTGGCCGCCATATCCGGGGCCAGCGGCTTCTCCCCGGTCTTCAACGCCTCGGCGCTCGGATGCACAAACCCCTGAGAGTTGAAGTGGAATATCTCGCCCGGAATATGATGCAGTTCATACTTCTCGTGATACTCGTCGTACTTGATCCCGAGAAAGACAGCTCCCAGAATCAGCGTTCCTATCAGGGACCAGATCAATCCCTTGCTGCGTTTCGTCTCCGCACACCACACGCCCATCGCCATCGTAAAGCTCGAGGAGATCAGCACAAAGGTGTTAATCGTACCCTCCCAGAGATTCAGCGTGTGCGAAGCCGCCACAAATGCTGGGAAATACCAGTTCCGGTAAATCAAGTACGCCGTGAATAGCCCGCCGAAGAACATGATTTCCGTCAGCAGGAACAGCCACATCCCAAAGCTCACAGTCTCGTTCTGCTGCTCCATCGAGACAAAGTGATGTCGCTGATACGCCGGATGTTCACTGTGCCCCTCTTCGTGGCCCACTACCGCTACTGCGTGACTATCCGACATGCGTCACCTCATGCTCCTTCTGGCGCTCCAGCCACTCATAGTCGTACACATCCTGCGTCACAATCGGAATCGTCGTGAAGTTTTCCGTCAGCGGCGGTGATTGAATCTGCCACTCAAGTCCCGTAGCTTGCCAGGGATTGTTCCCGGCCACTTCGCCATACTTGAGCGACCAGATCAGGTAGATCATTGGTAGCAGATAACCCACACCCAGAATGGAAGCACCCGCCGTCGAAAACACATTCAGCACCTGAAACTCATGTGGATAAGCCGCATACCGCCGCGGCATGCCCAACATTCCCAGCAGGAACTGCGGAAAGAAGGTGAAATTGAAGCCGATAAACGTGACCACGGCCGCGAGCTGAGAGATCTTCTCGGGATACATGCGCCCCGTCATCTTCGGCCACCAGAAATGGACGCCCGAAAGGAACGCCATCAGCATCCCGCCCACCATCACAAAATGGAAGTGCGCGACGATGAAGTAAGTCTCGGTCAGGTGAATATCGGTCCCGGAAGAACCAAGGAAAACGCCCGTCAATCCGCCGATCGTGAAAAGCCCCATGAATCCGAAGGCATACAGCATCGGCGTTTCAAAGGTGATCGAGCCCTTGTACAACGTGAACGCCCAATTGAAGATTTTGATCGCCGAGGGCACCGCGACAAGCATGGTGAGGAGCGAGAATACCAGCACCGCGTAGTTCGAGACGCCCATGATGAACATATGGTGCGCCCATACAAAGAAGCCGAAGACCGCGATCGCCACCGATGAGAAGGCCACAGCCGTGTAGCCAAAAACCCGCTTACGGCTGAAGGTTGAGATCACCTCGGAGATGACGCCCATCCCCGGCAGAATCATGATGTACACAGCCGGATGGGAATAGAACCAGAACAAATGCTGAAAGAGAATCGGATCGCCGCCCTTGGTCGGATCAAAAACCCCAATCCCTATCGTGCGTTCCAGGACTACAAGGACCAGCGTGATCGCCAGCACCGGCGTTCCCAGCACCATCAGAATCGAAGCTGCGTAATGCGCCCAGCAAAAAAGCGGCAACTTGAACCACGTCATACCCGGCGCGCGCATCCGGTGAATCGTGACGATGAAGTTCAATCCGGTAAAGATCGAGCTGAATCCTGCCACGAAGATCGCCAACCCGGTCGTAATGACATTCGTGTTGGAGAAGTGCGTTGACATCGGCGTCGTGAAGGTCCAGCCCGTATCCACTCCGCCCGTGATCATCGCCGTCAGCGTCATTCCGCCGCCGACCAGATAGAGGTACCAGCTCAACAGATTGATCTTCGGGAAGGCCAAGTCTTTGGCCCCGATCATGATCGGGATGAGAAAATTCCCCAGTGTCGCCGGCACAGAAGGCACCAGGAACAGGAAGACCATGATCACGCCGTGCATCGTGAAGACCTTGTTATAGGTATCCGAGGCCATCAGGTCCGACTGCGGCGTAAGCAACTCCAGTCGGATCATACCCGCAAGGGCGCCGCCAATGAAGAAAAAGAAGGTGATCGAGATCAGATAGAGAACCGCGATCCGCTTATGATCCCCCGTCAACAGCCAGCTCAGCAGGCCGTTTTCATTGGTCAGATAATTGCGCTTCGGTATTCGTGCTGTTGCCTGGTCGGGAAGACTCACGATGGTACTCATGGTTTTGCTACCCCCTGCGCACTGGCTCCCTTGGCAGGAACCTTGTCGGGTTGCTCCGGCAACAGCGCCGTCGTATTCAGCGTCTGCTGCACCCGGTAATTCGTACTCAGATTCTTGATGTACTCAACCAGCGAAATTAGCCCTTCTTCGCTGACTTGACCTTGATACGTCGGCATAATCGGCGCATAACCCTGCGTGATATGCGCCGACGGATTCAGAATAGCCTGCCGCAGATACGCTTCATCCACGAGCACCGGCTGTCCCGTTGATAACGTCAATTTTGAGCCATACACATTAGCGAGGCTCGGCCCGCGCGAGTCCGGCTGGCCATTGTGGCAAGCGTTGCAACTGAGGCTCGCGAAAAGCCGCTCGCCATTCTGCGCCAGCGAAACGCCGCTGGTCGAATCCGCAAGCCACTTTTTGTAATCCTCAGGCGTCAGGACATCCACCTCGCCAATCATCGCCGAGTGGTTCGTACCGCAATACTGCGTGCAGAACAGGTGATAGGTACCTACCTGCGTCGCCTCAAACCAAACGGTGGTATAGCGCCCCGGAATCGCTTCGCGTTTCACGCGGAAAGCAGGAATCGAGAAGCTATGGAAGACGTCCTGCGAAATCAGTGTAATTTGAATCGGCTGATTGATCGGCACATGGAGCGAGTTGATCTCATGCTGGCCGCCTGGATGTTCCGCCTTCCACATCCACTGCTTTCCAACGACGTAGATGTTCATCGCATTCGGTGGAGGTGTATAGATGCGGAAGTACAACACCGATCCCCAGACAAACATCACCAGGAACAAGCCCAGAGGAATGATAGTCCAGGTCGCTTCCAGCAGCGTCGACCCCTCGATCTGTACCGCGACCGGATGCTTTTCGCGGCGATACAGAATCGAAAATGCCGTCACCAGCAGCCCGACGAGCACAAGCCCCACCAGGCTTACCAGGGTCATGAACACCAGCAG
Organism: Acidicapsa acidisoli; assembly: GCF_025685625.1. Lineage (NCBI taxonomy): Bacteria > Pseudomonadati > Acidobacteriota > Terriglobia > Terriglobales > Acidobacteriaceae > Acidicapsa > Acidicapsa acidisoli. The sequence continues at coordinate 1,432,520 of NZ_JAGSYI010000001.1, read as the reverse complement.
CGCGTCCACCTGAGGCGCAATCCGCGACGCCTCCGGCGGAATGATCGCGAAGTTGGTCATCCACTTGACTAAAAATTGCCACAGTACTGGACTTAATCCCATAATCCGTTATCCGTTCACCTTTGTTCCGGTCGCATATGATTCGATTGCGAAATTCCGTTCGCATGAATTTCCGGTTGCCGAGCGTCTCTGCGAAACATTACGAGCATGAATCCGCCCAAACCCAGCACCATCACCAGACCACCCAGTTGCATCACTCGCGCCACGATCAGGCTGTGCGAGTTCGTGGCCGGATCGTAGTGGTAGCAATAGGTCAAAATGTTATCGACCGGCGTTCCGATCTTGTTCGATGAGGCCTCTACCAGGCCCAGACGCAAGTCCTTCGGGGAATACTCAACCCCCATGTAGTACTGCGCCAGCTTTCCCTGCGGTGTCACGATCTGAATTGCACTTGCGTGCGCGAACTGATTGAGCTTCCCATCCGGTCCCGGAATCTTGGTATAACCGAATCCAACCGTCTTCGTCAGCGCATCGATTTCCGGCTGCTTCCCTGTCAGGAAATGCCATCCATCCGCGGTCTCAGGCTGGCCATAACGCTTCACGTAGCTGCGCTTCTTGGCTGCCGCCAGATCCGGTCCTTCCGTCGGATCGATACTGACAACGATCACCTCGAAGTCCTTGCCTGGCTTTACATCCACCATCCGCAGTGCCGAAGTGAGTCCATTCAATTCCTCAGAACAAAGCATCGGGCACTGATAGTAGACAAGAGCCAGAATCGCCGGGTGCTTGCCGAAGTAGCTGCCAAGCTGAATCTGCTTTCCCGTCTCATCCACAAAGCTGAGCCCGAGCGGTAGTTGCGCATTCAGATTCTGCGAGATTCCTACCTTATCGAGAATCGCTGGCGGATGGTCATTCTCAGGCCCAACCTGCTTATCACCCGGCTGCGAAACCTGCGCTGCCGCGCTCGTCGTGCATATCGCCAGCAGCGCCGCACTCACCGCAATCAACACCGAGGTGGCAAGCGTCGCCATCTTGGGGTCTTTCCGATTTGTGACTGCCGTGATCATTGTTCCCTACTTCCTGGTCCCTATTCGGTTCGTCCTAAGTTCAAGCTATTCCTTGGACTTCAGCGCTTCTGCCTTGGCGGTCTGATCCTGCTCATAGCCTGTCCGCGCAAATCCGTCGGTTAGAGGCGCCTTCACAACCGGTACAGAATCCTCGGCCAACAGAGGCGTCTCACTCGCAACCGGAGCCACCGGCAGTCCCCGCTCTGCCACCAACTCCATGGCTCGATCGATCGGAATCCTCAGGATCCCCTTGCTCTCGTCTACCCAGCTGTAATTCTCCAGGAGCAAGTCTTCCTTGGCATGAATGTCCATGATCTCCTGGTATCCGTCATCAGTCTGCAAACGAGGCGACGGAAAGCGGCTCGCCAGTTGCGCGAACTGCTGTTGAAGTTCCGGGCTGCTGGCCAAGTTACCCAGTTTGCGGACATCCACTGGATGATTCCACTTCGTCGTCGGTCCGTCTGCCTTCGCCAACTCGTGATTGATCACCTTGCCAATCCCGACGCAAAGCACCGCTGTAACCGCCACGAAAATTCCCAGAGCGGTCAGAAACACAACGATGCCAGAAACCTGTACGTCCGTCTCTTCGTAGCCGAGCGAAGCGTCGACCTTTGTTTCTTTCGGCTCGTGATATTCAAAAGCGGAGTTAGGCGTGTGCATGTTCCGGCTCCAGAATCTCCGCTAGATGCGGGTCGTTTGTCTGTACCAGCGGACGCGATTGCAACTGTATGCAGTAATACGCCACCCACAGTGCGGTCATCGCTACCGGCACGGCTATGTATTCAAGAATTCCCCAGCTGAAGTGCAGGTTCCGCGCCGCATCCTTGAAATTCGGCTCAACGAGCCAGAACAAATCAAAAAACTTGGCGAAGATCATCCACTGGCATACACGAATAAGCCGCTTCTTGTTCTTCTTGATATCCCGCGACAGCAGTAGCGAGAAGGGAACAAGCCAGTGGAAGATAAAGTCCAGCGTGCAAACGATCCCCCAATGCCCGTTGATGCGATCCATGTACCACGGAATCTCTTCCGGCAGATTGCCCGACCAGATAATCAGGAACTGCGCGAAAGCCAGATACATATTCAGCATGACGAAGGCGAACGTGAACTTGCCCAGATCATACTGTTCTGTTCCGCGCAGAATAGTCTTGAACGGCTCAGCCTTGGATAGAGCCATCGAGGTTATCAGCGCGAGCGCCAGCACTTGGTAGCCTTGCCCAACCAGAAAAAGCAATCCATATACAGACGAGTACCAGGTCACGTCCATCGACATAACCCAGTAAATCACCATCGCGGTCATTGTCAGCGAATACACAACCATCCCGAAGCCTGAGATGTTCTCAAACTTCTTGATCCAGTAAGGTGTATTCGCCAGGGTGTCTTTTTCGCGCCGCAGACTCTGCGTGTTCAGCTGCCAGGTGTAGTAGCCCCAAATCGCAAAGCAGATCAGGCTCACGATCCAGTAAGTTCCAACATTCAGCATCGGTCGCTTCCATTCAATAGCGTGCTGAATCGTCTGGAGCTGTTCGGACGTAATAAGTTTCGCATTAAAGCTGTCCAGAGCCATCTGAGGATTGGCCCACATATAAAGGCGCTTCAGCATGAAACCCAACGCTATCCAGTACAGGATGATCAGCGGCAGCGTCCGGCTCATTGCCTCCAGAGGACGCCGCAAGAGCAGCCCCCACTTTCCTCCCGTGACGTACTGCAGCATCAGGAGCAACAGGCCGCCACAGCAGAATCCGAAGTTCAGCACCAGCCCAACTGCCCAGGCGCGATAGACGTGATCCATCGAGCCATCCAGGAAGGCCAGGACCACGGCCGTCACCGTGAAAAGAACCGCGATCATCAGCGCCCGCGCCTTCCATGCGTTCACGAATGGAGGTGCGCTCAAATCCGCGGGAAGTACCTTTGCGTGAGAAACGTGTGCCATCCGGTTTCCCGCTCCCTAATTCCCCGCCTTCGGCGTCATCGACGCTTCGGGCGGCTTGCTTGAAGTTGACTTGCTTGCCGGTGCAGCTGAATTCGGAATAAAGATCTTAGGGTCTGCCGGATAGGCCGGAGCCATTGCCGGAGTTCCTTCCTTCTCGTTCGCCGGATAGGCCTGAATTGCCGTCGTCGGAAGATCCCATGGCGCGGCAAAGCCTTCCGGCAATCCCTTGGCCACCGCGACATCCTTCAGGTTCTCGACCTTGGCGCCCGTCGCTACATCCTTCTCCGTCGCATTCTGGCTGAGTTGCAACGCACGGATATATGCCGCGACTGCCCAGCGCTCCTCTGGGGCCAATTGCGCCGAGTAATCCGGCATTGCCCCATAGCCATGCGTCATCACATAAAAATAATGACTCAGCGGCTGCGCACGGCGGACTTGGTCATTCAGATTTGCCGCCGGCTTGTACCCCCGCTGCACGACCGCGCCAAGACCATTGCCCACACGCGAATGGCAAGGCGTGCAGTAGACATTGAACCGTTCCTGTCCCTTCTGAAGAACAGTCAGCGTTGCCGGGAACGGAAGCAGATCCTTTTCCTCTCGATAACCGTTGGCCCCTGGAACTGTTCCTGTATAGAAGTAGGTGTCTTCATGCAATCCGCCGCGTGCAACGGTATTCTCAACCTGGGGCCTGGCGGAACGATGATCCGCAAAAAACTCAGTGCCCCGCTGCGGAATGAACTTTGGCTGGTTGTGCATGTCCTGCCGGCAGCCCACTACGAATAATGCCCCGGCAGCCACAACAAGAGCGGTTGCCGTCCTGAGCCGGGCAAAGGATCGGCCGTCTTGATTTTCAAATGGGAAGGCTCTGCGCATCAGTACTCCACCTCCACCACCGACGTCGGCCCGAAGCTCTCGAGATACGCGCGTGTCTCGGTGAGGTCAAATTTCGGGTCCAGCGCCTCCAGGCAAAGGAAAAACTTATCATCGGTCGCGCCGCTGCGAAAATTTGGCGCATTGAACAGCGGATGATACGGACTCGGCAGACCGTTCAAGGCCAGCATCCCAAAGCATGCCGAGAGGCCCGCAAACAAAATCGTCCATTCATACGCAGGCACAACGAACGCCGGCCACGAATACGTTGGTCTACCGCCGACGTTCAGCGGATATGCCAGCGTCGAGATCCACGTCTCCAGCGAAAACATCGCGCACAGCCCCATCAATCCACCGACGAGTGTGACCAGCGGAACCTTGTTCTTGTGGAAGCCGATCGCTTCCGCCGCCTCTTCCACCGGATACGGCGTATAGCAGTCCATTCGCCGCCAGCCGTCCTTGTACGCGGCCTGCGCCGCTCTTACAAGGTCCGACGGTGTATCGAATTCGGCAAGCATGCCGTAGATTCCTTCAACAGGTACAGGCATCAGTCACCAGCCCCGGCTGCCGTCTCGGTCTTAGGAGTAATCTTGGCCGCTGGCAGCATCATCTTGATTTCGTTCATAGGGATCATGGGCAGAAAGCGCACAAACAATAGAAACAGTGTTGTGAACAGTCCCAACGTCCCCACAAATGTTGCGTAATCCCACTTCGTAGCGCGGTAGGTGCCCCACGAAGAAGGCAGAAAATCTCGGTACAAACTGGTCACAACGATCACGAACCGCTCGAACCACATGCCCGTATTCACAATCAGCGACAGGATGAACATGAAGGCGATATTGGTCCTGAGTTTGCGCACCCAGAGCGTGGTCAGCGGAAACGCGATGTTGCAGAAGATGAGAACTCCATACGACCAGCCCATCGGCCCAAACATGCGGTTCCACATCATGAAGAACTCCCAGTGCGATGCAGAGTACCAGGCCATAAAGACTTCCATGCCGTACCCGTACGCCACAATGCCACCCGTGCCCAGCATCACCTTGCCCATATTGTCGATATGGCGCTCGGTGACCAGCTCCTCCAGGTGGTAAAACTTGCGCAATGGAATGGCCAGCGTGAGCACCATAGCGAAGCCCGAGTAGATAGCGCCCGCCACAAAGTAGGGCGGAAAGATCGTCGTATGCCAGCCCGGCAGCACCGCAACCGCAAAGTCGAAGCTGATGACCGTATGCACCGAAAGGACCAGCGGCGTCGCCAAACCTGCTAGCAGAAGAGAAGCAGTCTCATACCGCATCCAATGCCGGACTGAGCCGCGCCATCCCACCGACAGAAGCCCGTAAACGTATTGCGCAAACTTCGACTTCGCCCGGTCGCGCAGCGTGCCAAAATCGGGAATCATGCCCATGTACCAGAACACGATCGAAATCGTCGCATACGTCGAAACCGCGAAAACGTCCCACAAGAGCGGCGATCGGAACTGCGGCCACACATTCATCGTCAGTGGCAGCGGGAAGAGCCAGTACGAGAGCCAGGGCCGGCCCACGTGAATCAGTGGAAACATGCCGGCGCAGACCACCGCGAAGATGGTCATCGCTTCGGCAAATCGGTTGATCGAGTTACGCCAGCCTTGCTTGAAGAGCAGCAGAATTGCCGAGATCAGCGTTCCTGCATGGCCGATACCGATCCACCAGACAAAGTTGATGATTGCAAAGCCCCACGCTACCGGTTGCGTGATCGCCCAGATTCCCACGCCCTTTAGAAACAGCCAGGTCACCGCCACGAGCACCAGCATTGCGACCGAACCGGCAATCGCGAGAAACCCCAGAAAACCCAGCGAGGTCTTGGGCGTCAGCACAATGTCCGAAATCTTTGCCGTCACCGACTTGAAGGTCTGTCCCGGCGCGAGTACCCGGAACTCCCCTGTCAGGGGGTCGATCATCGGATCTTGAGGTTTGATATCCTTCGTTGCCATCGCCAGTAGCGCCTCTTAACCCTTTGCCGGAGCGTGCTCTTCAGGCGCTTCGGCAAGTTCGGGGTTGGGATTGAGAACCGCGGCCAAGTACTGTGTCCGCGGACGAGTGTTGATATCAGCCAGCACCGAATAGCTCCGCTCGCTACCGCGAAGTTTTGCCACCTTGCTGGTCTTGTCGTTGATATTGCCGAAGGTAATCGCGGATGCCGGGCATGCCTGCTGGCAGGCCGTCACAATCTCACCGTCGCGGATTGCACGATTTTCCTTGTCGGCGTCTATCTTCGCCTCGGAGATGCGCTGCACGCAGTAGCTGCACTTCTCCATCACGCCGCGCGACCGCACCGAAACATCCGGGTTGCGCATCAGCTTCAGGCTCTCCGTCTCAAAATCCGAATAAAGCAGGAAGTTGAATCGGCGCACCTTGTACGGGCAGTTGTTCGAGCAGTAGCGAGTACCCACACAGCGGTTGTACACCATCGTGTTCAACCCCTCGGGCGTATGCACCGTCGCACCTACCGGGCAAACCTGTTCGCAGGGAGCATTTTCGCAATGCTGGCAAGCCATCGGCTGGAAGTGTGCCCGCGGCGCAGCCAGGTCGCCTTCAAAATACGTATCAATCCTGAGCCATTGCATGTTACGGCCAATACGCACCTGCTGCTTGCCCACTACCGCGATATTGTTCTCCGCATAGCAGCTCACAATGCAGGCATTGCAGCCCGTGCAACTGTTCAAGTCGATCGACATGCCCCAGGCATTGTCCTTGTACTCCCAGTTAGGGAAGAGGCTCGTCTCGAACTCGTCCTTCGGATGCTCTTCACCCTCGTTGGCAAATCCGGGATTAGCCTTATACTCTTCAAGCGTCGCCGAGCGAATCACGCCGCGCGTCTCCGCCTCGTTCGCTTCGAGCGAATAGTTACCGTCGCCCTTGCCGCCGGCCAGTTTGCCGCGATGATCCTGAAAATGACTCTTGGTCACTGCCAGGCCCCACTTGCCATCAACCTTCTTGACCGACCCAGTCGTATAGAACGGAGCATCCGAAGTCCGAACCAGATAGGCATTGAATCCCGCTCCGGAACCAACGCGGCCAGCCGCCTCGCGACCATAACCCAGGTGGACCGTAACCGAGTTATCCGGATGACCTGGAGCCCACAGGATCGGCGCCTTCACCTTGCGCTCGCCGACCGCAATCTCGACGATATCGCCCTCTTCCAACCCAAGCTTGGTCATTGTTGCGCCCGAAAAGAGCGCCGCGTTGTCCCACGCCAGATTAATCACCGGCTTCGGCAATTCCTGCAGCCAGCCAACATTCGAGTAGCGCCCGTCATAGACATTCGGATCGGGCCGGAAAATAATCTCAAACGCATCCTTCGCAGAAGGAGCAGGCGCGCTGACCTGACCTGCCTTCATGGATGCGGGGACCGCAAACGCAGTACCGTCGATCCAGCCCGCATGAAGCGCCTTGCGCCAGTTCAATTCAAAGTCGCCCGCCTTGGAGAGCACCGGCTTCCACGTTTCGCGCACTGCCTCGTAGGCCGAAATCGTAGGCTCATCCAACATCGCCTGGATCAGGTCGTGCGCCGTATGCCCCTGGTAGAGCGGCTCGATCATCGGTTGTATGACCGATACGGTCCCGTCATAGCTGCGAACATCCGACCATGACTCCAGATAGTGCGCCGCGGGCAGATGCCAGATCGCCTCCAGGCCCGTTTCATCGACGTGCGATCCAAGATGCACCGACATCTTGGCTTCGCTCAATGCCGTCTTGAAATCGAAGTCCGCCGGAGCGTCGTACACGGGATTCGAATTCAGTACGATCAGCCAGTCGACCTTGCCCGCATTCAGATCCGCAACCAGCGCCTTGAAGTCCTCGATCTGATCAGGAGAAGCAAAGGGTCTGCCCTCAGACTCCACAGACGCCTTGACCGTCTTGCCCACATTGCCCAGAGCATCGTTGATCGCAAGCGCCAGCGTAGCAACCGATGGATCCTGATACAGCCCGGGAATCACAACACTCTTGCCAGCATTGGCCTTCAAGTCCTTCGCTAGTGCGGCGAGAAATTTACTCTGCTCAGCGCTCCAGCTATAGCTCGGAGCCGAAACTCCGGATGCCCCAACCGCACTTGCCAGCGCCGCCGCGAACGCCGGAATCTCACTGGCCCGCAGGCTCAGCCGGTGCTCGGCCTTCATGCCAGTAGTTGTCGGCGTGCTCTCAATTGCATAGAGCCGATTCAGCGTCTTGTCGCCATCAGCAAGCTTGCGCCGTTTGGCGTACTCCCGAATCAGCTGATGCGAACCAGGATAGCCAGCCCCCGAAAGAAAATCTGCATCGAGCGCCACAATCACATCAGCGTCGGCCAAGGAATACTGCGGACTGGCGCCCTTTGAAAACACCGTCCCTGCCAGCGCCGGATCGTACTGCACCAGCTTCGCCTTGGGATATGTCTTCTGCGCCTCAGCCCACTGCCGCTGCAAAGTCGGCGAAGTAAACGAAGTGCTCAGAAAATAAATGCCCTCGCCGCCATTCGCTTTCCCAGCATTCAGCCGCTCACGATAAGCCTGAAGAAACTCCGGCCATTCCGCCGCATTCCCACGCAGCAAAGCATGTTGCGAACGATCTGGATCATAGAGATCCAGCAGCGTTCCCTGCGTGAAGACATCGGAAGAGCCCTGATTGTACGGATGGTCCGGATTGCCATCGACTTTGATCGGCCGGAAGGCATCGCTCTTCACCAGCAACGGAATGCCGCCCGTCGGGAAGGGATGCGCCGTAGCGAAATAATTCGACTTGCCCAGCACCAGGTCTTCCGGCTGCTTGACATAGGGATAAATCGGCTCGTCCGGCTGCTTCGTACAACCCGCGAGGCCAGCCAGCGCCATCGAAGCTCCCATCAGCTTCATAAAGCCGCGCCGCGAAACCGGATCGATCCACTCCTGCGCCTGGTCCGGAAACTCCTTCGCTACCGCCGCTTCAAACTCCGGCGTCCCGGCCAGCTCGTCAATCGACCGCCAGTAGCGCTTACCCTTCTTGCCCTCAAGCTGCTTGCGAACCTCGGCCAGAGTTAGCGCCGGCGAAGCATCCGCACCATGATTCCCATTCTCTTGCCGCATCATTCCGTTCCCGCTCTCGCTGCTCATCGGTGGCATACCTCGCAGCTGGAAAGCTCATTCGGCTTGCGAATCTTGTAGTGGTCGATCAGAAAGTTGCCCAGCTCCCGCTGACTGGTGAACTTGGTGTAATTCCCGGCCGTCGACAACATTACCAGCCGATCTCCCGCCTCGGCCGCAGCCGGACGCATTCCCGGCAGCTTCAACCCATTCAGATCCAGCGAAGCAACCTCGGTCTTGCCCGGCTCGCTCGTCTGACAGTTCACACTCTGTGCTGTCGGCTTGCCTGACTTTTCCTCAGAAACCGAACACCAAACCGGCTTCTCGCTCGACGGACCTTCCCAAGCCATGTTGTATACTTGGTTAACGGGACGGAGGTTTTTCGCCGGATCGCGATGGCAGTTCAAGCACCACTCCATCTGCAACGTATTCTGCTGATACATCAGAGGCATCAGGTCCACTCGGCCATGGCAGCTCGAACAGCCCAGGCCCTTATTTACATGAATGGAGTGATTAAAGTAGACGTAATCCGGAAGGTCGTGCACCTTGGTCCAGACAATTGATTCGTTGGTAGCCCAGCTCTTACGTACAGGCTCCAGGAGTGCCGCATTGGTCCAGATCTGCGCGTGACAGTTGATGCAAGTCTTGGTGGGCGGAATCCCCGCGTAGCTCGACTTCTCGACAGTGACGTGGCAGTACTGACACTGCAGGCCCAATCCCTGCACATGATGCTTGTGGCTGAACGGTACCGGCTGGTCCGGCCGCTGACCTTGTCGCGTCACCCAGGGCGAACGCTGCAGTGAATCCAGCGTTACACCGAGTGCGATCACGATCAATCCCGTCAGGACCAGGCTCATGCGTGCCAGCGCGTTCGAGCTTCGGTCAAAAATCTGCGCCATGAATGCTTCCCTGCTTCCGGTTATTCCAAACTCTCATGTGTGCGTCCCCGCCGCACCGGCGGTTTCACAGGGTATTGCAACCAACGATTCTGCGTATAGCTGTCCTGCGACTTCCTTGGTACGAATTGCCTGAATCCGTGATGTCTGAATCTGCCCTTTTCTAGACCCGCGATTCGAGATGGCCTCGAACTGGGTTTTAGGAGCCTGGGAACATGAAGCAGGTCCGTAGTTTTTAGAGCGAGCTTTTTTTCTTCGTTCTTGCTGAAAAATCACTATATCAGCCGAATGTGACGAAGCGCACCAAAGGTTCTCGCGATCCGCAAAAAATATTGGCTGTCGCGACATCCATAACCGGTTGAAAACAAAGAAACTTGCGTGTTCCTGCGGTTTCAGCGCATCGAAACGGATAAGGCAACTTTCTCGACGTCTCAAAGGGTGGGAAAACGTGTACCAGATACAGGTATGCGAGCCCTCACTTACCTCTGCGCTTTCCATGGACTTTCCGATCCCGGTTTCTTAGTCGCACCCGAAATCGGAATCGGAACTGGGCGGCAGAGTTTCGTCGATTGAGTGGATTACATTCCCGCCATCACCAGCATCCGAGGCTCGGTCATCTCTTCGATCGCCCACCGCACCCCCTCCCGGCCAAGGCCGGAATCCTTCACGCCTCCGTATGGCATTGGGTCAAGCCGCCACGTCGGCGTGTCGCCCACAATCACCGCGCCCACCTCCAGCTCGCGAAAAGCCGTCATAATCCGACCCGCATCCCGCGTATAAAGCCCAGTCTGCAAGCCATACCGCGAACGGTTCACCATCGCCAGCGCCTCTTCAAAATAGTCATACGGCTCGACAAGAACCACGGGACCAAAAATCTCTTCGTCATACACCTTCATTCCCGATCTTGTCCCGGTCAGGATGGTCGGCTGCAAAATGGAGCCATCCCGTCCGCCGCCTTCCACCAGCTTCGCTCCGCCTTCGATCGCTTCTTTCACCCAAGCCTCAATCCGATCCGCGTCCGCCGGGCGGATCACCGGCCCGATCTCGGTCGCCTCGTCCGCCGGGTTCCCACGCACCATCTTCGCCGCCCGCTCCACCAGCTTCCAGAGAAACGTCTGGAAAATCGTCCGCTCGACAAATACCCTCTGGACGCTGATGCAGCTCTGCCCCGCATACCCGAAAGCGCCAATCGCCACCCGATTCGCGACCGCCTCCAGAGCCTGACTCTGGTCCACATCCGACCCGCGCCAGTCCGAGTGCAGAATCAGCGCCGCATTCCCGCCCAACTCCAGCGTCACGCGCTTCCGGCCGCTCCTGGCCTTGAGCCCCCAACCCACCGCAGCCGACCCGGTAAAGCTCACCAGCTTCAGCCGGTCCTCGCGCTCCGCCAGCCACGCCGTGTCTTCGTTGGCCAGCGGAAGCACCGCCAGCGCCTCCTCCGGCCATCCCGCCTTCAAAATCACCTCACCCAGCGCCAGCGCGGTAAACGGCGTCTGAGGCGCAGGCTTCAACACCACCGGACACCCCGCCGCAATCGCCGGCGCGAGCTTGTGCGCCACCAGCATCAGAGGAAAATTGAATGGAGTAATCGCCAACACAGGCCCTACCGGAAAGCGCTGCACCAATCCCCATCGCCCTTCGTTGCCCTCCGTCAAATCCAGCGGAATCGACTCACCCCCCAGCCGGATCGCCTCTTCAGAAGCAGTCTTGAAGGTCAGAATCGCCCGCTCGACCTCAATCCGCGCCGTGCGAACCGGTTTGCCCGCCTCGGCGACAATCAACTGCGCAAACCGCTCCTTCTGCTCGATCAGCGCCGCGGCAATATCCTCCAGAATCTCCTTGCGCTTCCATCGCGGTAAAGCCCGCGTCCGCCGCACCGAAGCCACAGCGTGGGTCACCGCCTCCCGCGCGTCTTTTCGAGTGGCAACGGTCACCTTCCCCAGCAATCCCTGATCCCAGGGCGAGCGAACTTCCATCGCCTCACCATCGGTCCATTCCTTGCCACACAACAGAAATCCTGTCTGCGTTCCCGGCCGCATCTTCATCGCGAAAAACTCCTAACCATTCCGCTCCATCCTAAAGCCCGGGATAGGCCGCCGCGAAACTCTCAAGGGGCCTTGCAAGATCCTGACACGATCCACTAGAGCAACGCCTTAGGTAAGCCAAGGCTTCAGCCTTGGCATCTACGACCACTTGAATGAATTCTTACGTCGGGGACGGGATCGATCCCCGTCCACCGAGATCTCACAAGTCTGAGCCTCACGCCGTTCAAAATGAAATCTGAAGGCACAGCATAAAGAAGAAATCAGACTTCGGAATCGTCAAACATGGGCTCCCCGCTTGCCCCTAAAAGAATGCGCTTTGGGAGAGGTAGATTGTCAAAGTTATCTTGTACATTTGGCGGATTGACCACTGATCCACAACCCGATTACTCTTCGCCCATGCCTCCACGCTGGCCCATACTGTTATTTACGTTGTGCATCACCCATGTCTATGCACAACAAAGCTATGCGCAAAAGTTACCCGCTCGCGCCTGCGTAGCTTTCGCCTCCAACGGGGCCCTCGCTACCGGCCTTATTCGCGATCACAAGCTTGAGATACGACTCACAGAGCCAGACTCTCAACCGATAGCCCGCGAGATTGATGCCATCGATAACAACCAATGCGAAGAAGCCTTCAGCAAAGACGGAAAGTGGCTGGCCGTGGTTGTGCCAGATAGCAAACTCACCGTCGTAATCGTAGATCGTCAATCTGGTCTTCTTAAGAATCAGTTCGTCTCTGATTGGCTTCAATTGGGGCCTGACCTGCCAAGTGAGCCTGGATATGCATTCCGTTTCCTGCAAGGATTTCTCGCCGATGGCTCTTTAGTTCTTTGGCGATACAGTCCCTCTGATCCGTCGGCCGGCTGGAAAGTGAATCTTCATTTGCAACGTTGGAGCATTGACGGCGATCTGCTTTCCGACGTATCTCTGGGGCCCGTAGGGACGAGTCACGGCGGGCGAACGCCGGTTGTTTCGGAGACTCTGGGCAGAGTATGGCTGAATCCAACCGCGCTTTCGGATACCTGTCACCCGGGCGCTAGCTTCGATTTACCGCGAATCAATTACACGGATTGTTTAATCTTGCCAAAGGATAACGTAACGCTCCCGATGCAAGTGCCAAACACAAAGCAATTGATAACTACTACGACCGTAGACTATCGAACGGCCCAGAAAGCAGTTCTTTTCAATAGCTCCGGAGAGATTACTGCTTCAGTTAGCTTGCCCTTCTTCCCAAATCTATTCGGCCCCTTAGTACCAGATTGGTTTTATTCAAAGGCTCCAACCGTTTCACTCGACGGTCAGATTGCTGCCATAGGTCGCACCCGTGTCGCTTGGGTGCTTGTTGACACCGACCGCGACTGGGGCAGCGAAATTGACATTCTCAATCTCGATCCGCTCCATCTCATCACTACGCTCAAAACCGGCCAACGTGGCATTCAAGCCGTTGCCGTTGATCACCGCAACCACACCATCCGTTTAGTTGGCTTCTGGAGAAATCAGTGGCACGATCTGAGCTGGGACGAGAGCCACCCCGGCAAATGGGAGTCCTCTAAGATTCAATAATCGCAACAAGGACGACCCAAATGCGTAAATTCCTAATCGCCATCTCCGTAATCGCCCTCTGCATCCTCTGGACCATCACCATCCGCGCCACCACCGGCCCGGAAGCCTTGCCCAACCGCATCCCAACCCACTTCGACGCCGCCGGCAACCCCAACGCCTGGGGCTCTCCCAACGGCCTTTTCCTGCTCCCCGCAATCGCCACGGCCATCTTCCTCATCATCGGCCTCATCAGCCGGAAGCCCGAATCCTTCAACTACCCTGTCCGCGTCACCCTGCAAAACCGCGACCGCCTCCAGTCCCTCGCTGTCCAGATGACTGCATTCCTGCAGGCCGAAACCGTCTGCCTATTCCTCATCCTCCAGTTCGCCATCCTTCACGCCTTCCGCGCCGGGCATTTTGCGCTGCCGCCAGCCGTCATCCCAGTCGGCGTCGTCCTCATCCTGATCACCACCATCTCGCACATCGTAGCCATGCGTCGCTGCACGTAACCCCTCCGCCTGCTTCCCACCGCGTGCAAACCGCTCCGTCGCCTTCAGAATCCGCAAAATCCACAGACAATGCGATTACATCTCGCTGACATCTGCAGTACACCGCAAGCGATACGCTCGGTGAGGATTTTGCCTGCCCATCCCCGCACACAGGAAAAATCCAGCCATTGACCCAGCTCAGACCCGGCTCTGTCCGTCTCTGACCGGCCGATGTGCCAACACCCAGTCAGCGGGGCCTCACAGCTTCAGGAGATTTCGCTATGAAGAAGTACCCAGGACCAGGACTGGCCGCAGCAGCATCGCTCGCCCTGTCCATCTTGTTTGTTGGACCGCTCGCTCATGCCCAGCACTACAACCAGGTAAACCTCGTCGCCAACACCTCCGGCATCGCACCCGTAACCGACCCCAATCTCGTCAATCCCTGGGGAATGTCTCGCAGCTCCGGCTCCCCTTGGTGGATCTCCGACAACGGCACCGGCCTGAGCACCCTCTACAACGGCGCCGGAGCGATCACGCCCCTCGTCGTCACCATCCCCAAATCCAACCCGGCCAGCACCACCTTCCCCACCGGCACACCTACCGGAACCATCGCCAACAGCAGCACGACTGACTTCCTGCTGGCTCCGGGCGCACCGGCCGATTTTCTCTTCGCTACCATTGACGGCACCATCTCCGGGTGGAACCCAACCGTCGGCATACCCGCTGGCGGATCGCCGCCCTCCAAAACGGCCGTCATTGTCGTCAAAACCACAGACGGCTCCAGCTACACCGGCCTGACCTCGGCCATCCTCGATGGAAAGCGCTACCTCTACGCCGCCAACTTCACCAAGGGCAGCGTCGACGTCTACGACAACGCCTTCCACCGCATCCACCTACCCTCCACGGGCGATGGAGACCACAATCGAGACCATGATCGGGATCGTGACGACGAATCTGCAAGACCCTTCACGGACGATCGTCTTCCCCGAGACTTCGTGCCCTTCAACGTCCAGGCCATCGGTAACGACATCGTCGTCACCTTCGTCCTCCACCAGGAAGGACAGCCCTTCGAGACCGACGGCCCCGGCCTCGGCTTCGTCGACATCTTCTCCTCTTCCGGCAGGCTCCTCAACCGGCTTGAGCACGGCGACTGGCTCAACGCACCCTGGGGCGTAGCCCTCGCGCCGCTCGACTTCGGCGTCTTCAGCCACGATCTGCTTATCGGCCAGTTCTCTGGCGGCGGAACCACCGAGGGCAGCGGAACCATCGCCGCCTACGACCTCGCCACCGGCAAATTCCTCGGCCTGGTGCAAGACGCATCCGGCACGCCGCTCGCCATCAACGGACTCTGGGCCATCAGCCCCGGTAACAGCGCCAGCGCCGGCAGCTACGACTCAGCCAGTTCACCCGCCTCCGAACTCTATTTCACCGCTGGCCCTAACCACGGCACAGGCGGCCTCCTCGGCTACCTCTCGCCCGTTTCCACCGAACTGACCGTCGGCAACGACCAATAACCGCACTTCAACCCACCCGAAACGCGGAGAACTCCGGACTTCGATCTCGAAATTCCGGATTTCTCCCGTTTTAGCCACCATCGCCGCTCCCGTGCCCAACGCGGGAAATGCACGCCCGATTTTCCCAGAATCCCACTGATCAACCTCCAGATCGGCGAATACCCTCGATTCAGCCAGCATGTCCGCCGCAACCCCGCTCACCGCTCCGGCGCCCGCCCCGATATCTCTGCACCTTGAGACGGCCCGCCATCACCACGCCCACGGCCAGCTGCTCCAAGCTGCGGAGGCCTACCGCCGCGCGCTCGCAACCGACCCGCATTCGCAGGCCGCACTGCTCGCACTGAGCCTCATCGCCCGCCAGAGCCGCCAGCTTCCCTCCGCGATCAAGATGGCGCAAGCCGCCCTGGCCGCAGGTCCAAACTCCGCCATAGCCTGGGCCAACTACGGCGACCTCCTCGCTGCCGTCTGCCAGCCACCGCAGGCCCAAACCGCCTACCGTCGCGCCATTGCTCTCGATGCAAGCGTGGCTGCCGCGCACTTCGGCCTAGGCAACCTTCTCGCGCTTCAGGAAGACTTCCCCGCAGCGCTCACCAGCTTCCAGACAGCCTCCAACATCGCCCCAAACATCGCGGAGATCCACTTCGCCCGAGGCTTCGCGCATAGCAAGCTTGGAGCGCACTCGGAGGCCATCGCCGCCTACCGCCGCGCCATCACCCTCCGCCCCGGCTTCGCCTCCGCCTGGCTGAACCTCGGCGTCGAACTGATCGCCGACGGACGCGACCAGCTTGCCGCCCTCTGTTACAGCCAGGCGCTCAAAGCCTCACCGCAAAACACCCACACCCAGATCTCGGCGTTGCTCAACCTCGGCCACCTGGAGCGCAATCGCCGGCGCTACACCCAGGCCCGCGAACACTACGATCGCGCCCTGGCCCTCACATCGCCGACCCACCTGCGCTGCTCCGAGATTCAGGTCTCCTTCACCTATCTCCACCTGGAGCAAAAACAATTCCCCGAGGCTTGGCAATCGCTCCGTTTAGCGGAAGCAGCGCAGGCCGCCAACCCCAAACACAAGAACTCCGAAATCGCCAACGCCCGCGGCATCCTGCTCCTAGCCGAACTCTCCGCAACCGCAAACCCATATTCAAATCCAGACTCCTTCGAAGAGAAGATTACGCAGGCAATCGCTGCCTTCGAAGAAGCCGAGTCCCAGGGACACACCACCGCCCCATCCAATCGCGGCAACGCCCTGCTGCGCCTCGGACGCTGCGAAGAAGCTTTGGCCGCCCACGAATCCGCCGTCAACCTCGCGCCCCACCACCCCGGCGCACAATACAATCGCGCCCTAACGCAACTCCGCCTCGGCGACTACGCCCACGGCTGGCCTAGCTACGAGATCCGCTGGAGCTTCCGCGAAGTGCACCCTCTCCCCCATCGCTTCCGCCAGCCCCGCTGGCAGGGCGAGCCGCTGGGTCCCTCCGCGCGCCTATTTCTCTACGCCGAGCAGGGTCTGGGCGACACCATGCAATTCGTCCGCTATCTCCCTCTGGTCGTCGAGCGGCTAAGCGGCTCGCACCTGATCCTCGCCGTCCAAGCCCCACTCACCCGCCTGCTGGCAGCTTCCATTGCGCGCCTCACCGAACACCGCCCCAGCATCACCACAGAAATAATTGTCCTGAGCAATCACATCCCAGTCATCACGCACCACTGTCCACTCATGAGCCTTCCCGCAGTCTTCCAAACCACACTTCAGACCGTCCCGAACGCCATCCCATACCTCGAATCCGACCCGCAACTCACCTATAACCGCGCCCGCGAGTTTCCCCAGTTCCCCAATCTCCGCCCCATCGGAATCGCCTGGACTGGCAATCCCAACTACCGCGCCGACCACGAGCGCTCCACCAGCCTTGAAACCTTCCTGCCCTTGCTCCATATCCCCAACATCCGCTGGATCTCCCTGCAAAAAGGCGAGGCCGCAAACGAGATCCCCGCTACCCAGCAGACCATCCCCGCAGGCTGCACGCTTCTCGACGGCTGCTCCAGCGACCGCGACTTCGCCGACACCGCCGCGCTCATCGCCAATCTCGATCTGGTAATCACCACCGACACCGCCGTCGCTCACCTCGCAGGCGCACTCGGCAAGCCCCTCTGGCTCCTGCTTCCCTGGCAATCCGACTGGCGCTGGATGCAATCCCGCGCCACCACCCCCTGGTATCCAACCGCGCGTCTCTTTCGCCAGCCCTCCCCTAACAACTGGCCCGAACTCATTCGCTGCGTAGCCCACCAACTCGCCCTGCCTCCAAAGTCTCCATCTACCCTGCTGTGATACAACGAAATACGTTCGTATCTTTTTCCTCCCTGATTCGTATGCCCGTTCCCCCCACCCAGCCCGGCACCGCAGCCGTCCTCGTCTACGACGTAGGCGGCAGCCATATCTCCGCGGCTCTTTGCGATCAACACACCTACGCGCTCCACGGACTCTCCCGCGCTCCCTTGCCCGCTAGCAGCGAAACCAATGAGGGTCCGGGGCATTTCTCCGCAGCCAGCTTCGGGCGTCTCATCCACACCCTCGGCGAAGCCGCCGCGCACGCAGCCCAAAAGCCGCTCTCCAGTATCTCGGGCGCAGGATTGGCCATGCCCGGCCCATTCGACTACGAACACGGCATCAGCCAGATGACCCACAAGCTGCCCTCGCTCTTCGGCGTCGATCTCAAAGCCGCCCTGAGCACCCGCTTCGGCTGGCAGCCATCCCAAGTCCGCTTCGTCAACGACGCCGCGGCGTTCCTTCTCGGCGAAGTCGGCGCAGGCGCGGCCAAAGGCTACTCCCGCGCCATCGGCATCACCCTCGGAACCGGCATCGGTTGCGCCTTCGCAATCGATGGACACATCCCCATCCCATCCCACCGTCCCGGCGGCGACCCCACCGTTCCTCCCGGCGGCGAAATCTGGAACCTTCCCTATAACGGAGCCACAGTCGAAGACTTTGTTTCGACCCGCTTCCTTCGCCAGCAATACCTTGCACTAACCGGCCTCGAAGCCGAAGTCTCCGACGTAGCCGCGATTGCCCAATGCATCGACAACCAGCCCTGCCCGGCGCTCGATGCAACACTCGCCCAGCAGCCCGTCGCGGCTCAGCATTCCGCCCGGCCCGCTTCAGGCAAGGCGTCGAATGCGCCACTCAAGGCAGCCCGCCAGGCTTTCGCCGATTTCGGCCGCCACCTCGGCCTTGCGCTCAATCAGCACGCCGCTGCGTTTTCTCCTGAAGTCATCGTCCTCGGCGGAGGCATCAGCCGCGCCGCGCATCTCTTCCTGCCCGCAACCCGCAAAGCCCTCATCGGCTTCTCTCCAACCATCGTCGTGTCATCCCTGACGGACCAAGCCCCGCTCGTCGGCGCCGGAGTCAACTGGTTTTCTTCCTGATCCACTCAAATTGCCGCAAATGCAAAAGCGGCCAGGACTAAGTGAATCAAAGCCTGACCGCTCATTTTCCGAACTAATCTAGCCTAAAGTCCTGGCCTACCGTGCAAAGGTTATGTAATTGCGCCCCTCATACAGCCGAAAGCCTCCAGCCTCGGCTGTAACCTTCAACGGCATGGGCCGTTTCATCTCTTCGTCCTTGTGCGAACTTACCGTAAACAGATCATGTGCGCCTACATCGAGCACCACAAACTTATTGTCCGGAATAAATCCCACTCCATAGATTCCCGCAGCCAGATCATGCCCCTCGATCTTGATCGGAACCTCAGCAATAAAGTAAGCCTGATACTTCTGCTGCACATCCGACGAGTAACCGCTCGTATCAACTAAAGCCGACAACACAAAAAATCCATCCGCAAACTTCACGCCGCCCGAGTTACGCAGTTGCGTCGTCGCAGACTGGCCCTTGAAGTACACCGAAGCCGGAAGCAGCTTGGTGGCATCCGCAGCCGCCAGCACCGCATCGCCGCCCGCCTGTGCCAGCGCGCCAAATGTTCCGCCAATCACTCCAACCGCGATAAGTACCGCAATCGCCCATCGAACTAAGTCAAAACGCCCAAATCCCTTGTGCATTCCTATCTCCCGCACGGCAATCCACACAAAAACCCCTTATGATTCCGCCCTCGGAGTATATCCCAAACTCCCCGCTCCAGATTCCGGCCTGATGATTACTCTGTATGTGCCATTCAGACCGGAAAATTCCCGCGCCGTTCGCTAGCATCGTCTCGACGTTGGTTTCAGAAAGTTGCGCCCAATGCGAGCACCAATTCGAGCCGTGGCGATTTCCCTCGCAGCCTGCGGGTGCCTCTGCGTTCCAATGCTTACCCAGGAACTCTCCCAAACCACCTCTGATTCAGTTGTTCCCAACGCCCCTGCTCCGTCCTTCGCGGCCAGCTCCGGACCTTCGCAACCGCCTTCTTCCGATGCGATCTCCATACCTGCCCCCGCATCGGTCCCCGGAATTGAGCCCGGCACACCGCTCACACTTCATGACCGCTTCACGCTGGAAACTCACACCACCTTTAACCCCGGCGCATTCGCAGTTCCCGCCGCTGAGGCCGGAATCACCATGGCCCACCCGCCCGATCATTTCCCCCGCGAATGGAGTGATGGCCCCGGCGCTTTCGGCAGAATCTATGGCGCCACATTCGCCCGCCACACCACCGGAGGCCTGAGCCACTTCGCCGTCGCAGCAGTCTTCCGCGAAGATCCTCGCTACTACCCATCCGCCAGCACTAACCCGGTCGCGCGCTTCATCCATGTCCTCGCCTTTACCGTAATCGATCGCTCCGACTCCGGCCGCCGCACCCTGGCAATCAGTAACCTCTCGGGATCGCTTGCCGGCGGATTCGTCGGCATGACCTTCTATCCGGACGGCTTCAACGACACCACGCACGCCCTCCAGCGCTCTTCCCTCGAACTCGCCAACTTTGCCGGCCACAATCTCACCGCCGAGTTCTCCCCAGAAATCACGCGCATCCTCCACAAATTCCACTTCCCCGATCACCTCGCCGACGCCTTCCTGCCGCCCGATAGAAAAATCGCACAAAGCCAGCCCTGATAACTGCAAACATTTTTCCTCTTGACAATCAAGAGGAACCATAGTCTCCTCTTGTCTATCAAGAGGAGAGCAATGTCCGAATTCCTCGCAAAATCCCAGTCAAGCAATCCGAAACCAGGCGATCTCATCCAGGGCACCCTGGAAATGCTCATCCTGAAGACCCTGGCCCTCGAATCCATGCACGGTTACGGCGTCGCCCTACGCATCGAGCAGATCAGCGGCGGCGTCTTCCGCGTCAATCCCGGTTCGCTGCTCCCCGCCCTCAGCCGCATGGAGCGCGCCGGTCACGTGCAATCCGAGTGGCGCGCCACCGAGAACAACCGCCGCGCCAAGTACTACCAGCTAACCGCCCAGGGACATAAGGCTCTAAGCACCGAAACCAGCCAATGGCACCGCCAGATAGCCGCCATCAGCCGAATTCTGGAAGCCTGATGTCCATGAAAAATGCCTCGTTCGAACCCAAAACCGCTAACCAGCTAACCCGCCAACTCCGCGAAGCGGTGCTAACTCGCTAACTAGCTAATCAGCCAGGATGGTTCCAGATGAACTTACTATCCAACCTCAAATCCGGCCTCCAATCCCTCTTCCACAAGCAGCTCATCGACCGCGAACTGAACGAAGAGCTGCAAAGCTACCTTGAAGCATCCGCGGCCGACAAACAGCGCTCCGGCATGAGCCCCGAAGCCGCCCAACGCGCCGCACGCGCCGAAATGGGCAGCCACAACTCCGTCAAGCACCAGGTCTGGTCCTCCCGCTGGGAATCGACCATAGACAGCCTCCTGGCAGACATCCGGCAGGGAATCCGCACCCTGACCAAAAGTCCTGGATTCACCCTCGTCGCCGTTCTATCGCTCACTCTCGGCATCGGCGCGAACACCGCCATCTTCACCCTCTGCAATGCCATCCTTCTTCGTCCGCTTCCGGTCCAAAAACCAAAGGAACTGCTCCTCTTCGGCGACGGCCACGCTGCCGGCAGCACCGGGTCCGTTCCGGATGGCCGTATGTCGCTTTTCTCCTATGCCTTCCTTCACGACTTTCGTCGGCAAACTTCCTCCTTTTCCGGCATCGCCGCCGTCAATAGCATCGAATCCAATTCCAAAGCCTCTGTCGCCGGCGGCGCCTACGAAACCACCCACGTCGATCTCGTTTCCGGCAGCTATTTCTCCGCCCTCGGCGTCCCCGCCTTCCTGGGCCGCACCATTGGCGATTCCGACGACCAGGCCGCTGGTGCAGGTACCGTCGCCGTGGCCAGCTATGCATGGTTCCAACGTCACTTCCAGGGCGACCCCTCTGCCCTCGGCAAAGTTATCCGCATTCAGTCTCACGACTACACCCTGGTCGGCGTCGCCCGTCCTGGCTTCTTTGGCGTTACAGTCGGACAATCCGCCGATCTCTTTATTCCTCTCTCCATGGAAAAGGAAATCTCCCCCGGCTGGAACGGCCTCGACAACAAGTTCTTTCAGTCCCTCTATCTCATCGGACGCCTCAAACCCGGCGTCACCGCCGCCGAGGCCACGGCCGAGACAAATCTGCTCTACAAGCAAATCATCCGTGGATTCCTTGGCCCCCAGCCCTCGCAAAAGCAGCTCGCTGACATCCAGCACGCGAGCGTCGAGCTCACTCCCGGCGGCCACGGCGTACCCCGGCTCAGCAATTTCTTCTCGCTTCCGCTCAAGATTCTTATGGCCATCGTCGCGCTTGTGCTCCTCATCGCCTGCGCCAATATCGCTAACATGCTGCTTGCCCGTGGCGTCGCCCGTACCCGTGAAGTAGCCCTCCGCATGGCGCTCGGAGCCTCACGCCAGCGTATCGTCCTGCAGCTTCTTACCGAATCGATGCTGCTCGCTTTGATAGGCGCTGCCGCCGGCATTGCTCTAGCCTGGAAAGCCGGCGCTTATCTACTGAACATGGCCTTGGCGAGCCCAGACCCGGTGCCAGTGGATGTCACCCCCGACCTGCCCGTCCTCGGCTTCACCCTCGCAGTTACCGTCCTCACTGCATTGCTCTTCGGCACGCTTCCCGCCTTCCGTTCTACGCAACTCGAATTCTCCCCCGCTCTCAAAGACGGCCGCGGCAGCTCAGCGGCCCGCACGCGAAGCATGCTTTCCCGCTCGCTCATCGTCGGCCAGGTCGCACTCTCCGTTCTGCTGCTCATCGCTGCTGGCCTCTTCATTCGCAGCCTCGCCAACCTCGCCAGCGTAGACACCGGCTTCGACAAGCGCAACGTCCTCATCTTCTTCCTCGATTCCAGCACCGCCAATCTTCCCCACCACACCCCCGAAGAAATCCGTTCCGTCCACCTTCAGGAACAGATCGAATCCCGCATCCAGACCCTTCCAGGCGTGCAGTCCACCAGCTTCGCCTTCTTCACCTTCAATGGAGGCGCATGGACCGACCAGGTCCTCTTCCAGGGAATTCCACGCACTCCTGAGAACAACCAGCAGGTCTTCTTCAACATCGTCGGCAACGGCTTCTTCTCCACCATGAGCATTCCCCTCGTCGCCGGACGCACCTTCAATGTCCACGACACCCAGACCTCGCCCAAGGTCGCCGTAATCAACCAAACCATGGCCCGCCGATTCTTTCCCAACCGCTCGCCCATTGGCCAGCGCTTCGCCATCGGAGAAACCCCCGATCATCCCGGCGAGATCGAAGTGATCGGCGTTATCAAAGACGCCAAGTACACCGCGCTCGATGAAGGATCACTCATGGCCGCCTATTTCCCCTGCACCCAAAACCCAGGCTTCTTCGACAACTTCGCGGTGCGCTACACTCCCGGTGTCAACACGCAGCCGCTCATTTCACAAGTCCGCAGCACCATAGCCGACATCAACCCCAACATTCTCGTCAACAACGTCAGCAGCCTCGAAGAGCAAGTCGACCGCTCCGTCGCCACGCGGTCGCTCATTGCCCGTCTCTCCTGCTTCTTCGCGCTTCTCGCCGTCTTCCTCGCCTGCATCGGCATCTATGGCCTTCTCAGCTACTCCGTAGCCAGCCGCACGAGTGAACTCGGCATCCGTCTCGCCCTCGGCGCCCAATCCCCCGCGCTGGTGTGGATGATCCTCCGCGAATCCATCCTCCTGCTCATCGTCGGCCTCGCCATCGGCGTTCCCGTTGCCATGACCTCCACGCGCATTCTCAAGAGCCTGCTCTACGAGCTAAGCCCTCTCGACCCCATAGCCATTTCCATCGCCATTGGCGCCGTCGCCATGATGACCTTCGCCGCCGCGTGGCTGCCCGCCCGCCGCGCGACCAAAGTCGACCCCATGGTAGCCCTCCGCTGCGACTAACCATGTCGTTCGCTAACTTGCTAACCCGCCAACTCCGCGAAGCGGTGCCAACTTGCCAAAGGACGATCAATGAACTGGCTCAAGAACCTCAAATCCGGCCTCCAGTCCCTCCTCCACAAGCAGCAAGTCGACCGCGAACTCGACGAAGAGCTAGCCAGCTACCTCGAAGCCTCCATCGCCGACAAACAGCGCTCCGGCATGAGCCCCGAAGCCGCCCACCGCGCCGCCCACGCCGAAATAGGCAGCCGTAACTCCATCAAGCATCAAGTCTGGTCCTCGCGCTGGGAATCCACCCTCGACAACCTCGCCACGGACATTCGTTTAAGCATCCGCGCCCTCTCCAAAAGCCCCGGCTTCACCCTCGTCGCGCTTCTCTCGCTAACTCTTGGCATCGGTGCAAACACCGCCATCTTCACCCTCCTCAACGCCATCCTGCTGCGCCCCTTGCCCGTCCAAAACCCGCAGCAACTCATCCTCTTCGGCCAGGGTGGAGCGATAGGCAGCACCGATAACCTCAACAACGAGAGCTGGCAACTCTTCTCCTATCCCTTCTACCGCGAATTCCGGACCAAATCGCAATCCTTTTCCGGCATCGCCGCCCTGAGCAGCATCCAGTTCGGCAGTCACGGCTCCGTCTCCGGCGGACGACCGGAACAGATGCGAATCGACATCGTTTCCGGCAATTACTTCTCCGTCTTCGGCGTAGTACCAGCCCTCGGCCGCACCCTTGCCGAAGCCGATGAAGGAGCCCCAGGAAGCGGCCCAGTCGCCGTCATCAGCTACGCCTGGTGGCGGCGCCGCTTCGGCGGAGATCCTGCCGTACTCGGCAAGACCGTCCGCATCGAAGCCCACAACTACACCATCGTCGGCGTCGCCCAACCCGGCTTCTTCGGCGCCACTGTCGGCCATCCCGCCGACCTGTGGATACCCCTGTCCATGGAAAAGGAGATATCCCCGGGCTGGCACGGCCTCGAAGACAGGAACTTCCACTCACTCTTTCTCATCGCCCGCCTCAAACCCGGCGAAACGGCCGAACAAGCCTCCATCAACACCAACCTTCTCTTCCGGCAGATCCTGCGCAGCGACTACGCGGGCTCCTACCCAATACAAGGCGAATCCACTGGCATCCAACAAGCGCACATTGAGCTGACCTCCGCCGCCCGCGGTTTATCCGGCCTTCGCCGCATGTTTTCGCTTCCACTCAAAATCCTCATGACCATCGTCGCACTGGTCCTGCTCCTCGCCTGCGCCAACATCGCCAACATGCTCCTCGCCCGCGGCGTCACCCGCGCCCGCGAAGTCGCCGTCCGCATGGCCCTCGGAGCATCGCGTGCCCGCATCATCGTCCAGCTCCTCACTGAATCCGCCCTGCTCGCACTCATCGGCGCAGCCTTCGGCATAGCTCTCGCGTGGAACTCCAGCGCACTGCTCCTTCACCTGGCCACTCCCGGCGAGACGCCGGTTCCGATCGATCTCACGCCTGATCTCCCCGTCCTCGCCTTCACCCTCCTGCTCACCGTTCTGACGGCGCTTCTCTTCGGCGTCGCGCCTGCCCTCCGCGCCACTCGTCTCGAACTCACCCCAACTCTCAAGGAAGGCCGCGGCAGCGCGCCCACCTCCACACGAAACACGCTTGCCCGCAGCCTAATCGTCGGCCAGATAGCGCTCTCGCTTCTGCTCCTCACCGCCGCCGGTCTCTTCCTTCGCAGCCTGCTGAGACTCACCAGCGTCGATACGGGCTTCGACCGAAACAATGTCCTCGTCTTCGGCCTCGATGAAAGCGCCGCCAATCTCCCCGTTGACAATCGCCTCACTCTGCTCCAGCAACAGATCGAAGATCGCGTGCAGTCCCTTCCCGGAGTTCAGTCAGCCAGCTTTTCGATGTTCACCTTCAACGAGGGCCAATGGTCCGACGACATCATCGTGCAGGGCATCCCGCGCAGCCCCGAAAACAGCCAGGATGTCCTATACAACGTCGTCGGCTCCGGCTTCTTCAAGACCTTCGGACTGCCGCTCCTTGCCGGCCGCAATTTCAGCGCGCAGGACACAGTGAAATCTCCCGTAGTCGCCATCATCAACCAGAACATGGCACGCCATTTCTTCCCCAATCAATCCGCCATCGGCCACCACTTTGGCTTCGGCGAAGACCCCGTCCATAGCGGAGACATAGAGATCATCGGAGTCGTCAAAGATGCGAAATACGTGGCTCTCGGCGAAGCCCCCGAGATGGCCGCCTATTTCCCCTATTCCCAGCGCATCCAGTACTTCAGCAACTTCACCGTCCGCTACACCGGAGACCCGCGCCCCGTCATTGCCGCCATCCGCCAATCCATCGCTCAGATCAACCCAAACATACTCGTCAGCACCGTGTCGACTCTCTCCGAAGAAGTCGACCGCTCCATCGCCACTCAGAAGCTCATCGCCCAGCTCTCCGCCTTCTTCGGTGCGCTCGCTGTCTTCCTCGCCTGCATCGGCATCTACGGACTGCTCTCCTACTCTGTCCTCCGCCGCACCAATGAAATCGGCATTCGCCTCGCCCTCGGCGCGCAATCCCGCGCCCTCCTCTGGATGATCCTTCGCGAATCGGTCGTGCTTCTCGCCCTCGGCCTCGCAGCGGGCATACCCATCGCCCTCGCCTCCACCGGAATCCTGCGCAATCTCCTCTACCAGCTCAGCCCAGGCGATCCGTCAACCTTCGCCGCCTCGGTCGTCATCGTCACCGCGATGACCCTGCTCGCCGCGTGGCTACCAGCCCGCCGCGCCACCAAAGTCGACCCCATGATCGCCCTCCGCTGCGACTGACCACTCGTCACAAAATCCCCCTTGCCACCCACATTCCGGTGACAAGTTCGCTTCTCCAGCCGCTATACTTCTCCAAATCCGCAGAACCCGATCCGCTGACCCAGACCCGCAGACCCAGATCCGCAGAAAAGGACCAAACCCATGCGAAAGCTCGCCCTCCTCCTGCTCCTGACCCTCCCCATCGCGGCCCCGTCTTTCGAAGCACAAGCCCAAAACAAGAAGTCCCCCACCGACCTCCGCGGCGTCCTCCTCGAACAGCTCCGCACCACCCACACCGAAGAAGACTGGTTCGTTCCCGTCAACATCGCCGTAGCCGGTCTCACCGCCGAACAGGCCAAATGGACCCCTGGCAAAGACGTCCACTCCGTAGGCCAGCTCACCAACCATCTCCTCTTCTGGAACACCCGCGAACTCGCCGACCTGAAAGGCGAAAAGGCCCAGCCATTCAGCGGCAACAACGACGAAACCTTCAACAACTTCGACGCCGCCCAATGGGCCGAAACCGTCAAAAGACTCGACGCCGTCCTAACCGAGTTGGAGAAGATCGTCGAAGCCGCCGACGACAAGAAGTTGGCCGCCAACGCCTCGCTAATCGCCCACATCGGCACCCACAACGCCTACCACATCGGCCAGATCATCTACGTCCGCAAACTCCAGGGCTCCTGGGATCCCAGCAAAGGCGTCAAATAAGCCCGGTGGCTGCAACTGATAGAGACGACTCCCGGGTGGTGGGTCAGTTTGAAGGATACGGGCTTCAGCCCCTGAGGGTTGGCCTTTATTCAAACTGACCCACTACCGACTCCCGCCGCTTCGAGCCTATTAACCGATCAGTAATTTTCGAATTGCCCACAATCAGCCGGAACGGCGGAGCCGAGCCACGTTGTGGATGAACGAGAGATTTGGCTTGTTGGCGATATGTTGTCATCGAAGCGGAATTCTGTGTTTACGTTTCGAGGCGCCAAGTTGAAACTGAACCCGTATTCTTGCGCTGCTAAGCTGGATTGCCGCTAATATTCCCGCAGCGAGCTTCAATCGGAGGCTCCACGCAAATGATTTTGTCTTTTCCCCAAGAACTGCTGACCTTAAGCAGGACTTAATGAGGAGCTTCTAAAGTGGTAGAGAAATCTAACTTCAGGAGCACCTCAAAGATGCGATATGTGAAACACCTCAGCACACTTCCAGGATTCCTCTTCTACGCTTCCATCGCGCTCCACTCCGCTCAAGCACAATCTGGGTGGCATCTGGAAAAGACCATTCCGGTAGGCGGAATGGGGGGCATGGACTATCTCACCGTCGATCCTGCGACACACCGCCTCTACGTTCCACGCGGCACTCACACGATGGTGATTGACGCCGATTCAGGCAAGACGCTCGGGGATATTCCGGGCCAGCAAAAAGCTCACGGAGTTGCCATTGTTCCGAAGCTGCATCGAGGCTTTATCACCGATGGCGGGGGCAATGGCGCCATTACTGTGTTCGATCTCAAGACCAACACTGCGCTTGGCGTGATTGCCGCGGTACCGGATGCAGATGGCATCATCTATGACCCGGGCACCGACCGCATCCTGGTCAGTGCCGGAGACAGCAATAGCCTGATCACGTTCAAACCCGACATCGATCCGAAATCAGGCAAGATCGAAGCTCCGATCCCGCTAGGCGGCGCGCCCGAATTTCTGGCTGCCGATGGTGCGGGCAAAGTGTATGTCAATCTTGAGGACAAGGACACCGTGGCTGTTGTCGATCTTTCTGCGCGGAATGTGATTGCTCGCTGGCCGGTAGCGCCCGGCGGCTCACCGGTGGGATTGGCCATTGATAAGCAGCGGCATACCCTGCTCATTGGCTGCCGCAAGCCGGCAAAGATGATCGTGATGAGCACAGAGAATGGCAAGGTGCTTGGCGATCTGCCCATCGGCACGGGCGTGGACACGACCAAAGTTGGGGGGAAAGAAGCTTTCGCCAGCAGCGGAGACGGTACGCTCGCAGTCGTCAGCCAGTCCGCTGATGGCAAATACGAAGTTCAGTCAGTGAAAACTGCGCGTGGAGCCAAGACGATGGACTTCGACTCAGCGAACGGCAAGATATATCTTCCTACTTTCGACTTCGAAGAACTGAAGCCCGGTGCCAATGGACGGCCCAAAGCATTGCCCGATACCTTCAAAATCCTTGTTGTCTCCCGTTAACAAAATGCCCAGCCGGTCGTGGGA
The DNA here is from genome assembly GCF_025685625.1 of Acidicapsa acidisoli. Classification (NCBI taxonomy): domain Bacteria; kingdom Pseudomonadati; phylum Acidobacteriota; class Terriglobia; order Terriglobales; family Acidobacteriaceae; genus Acidicapsa; species Acidicapsa acidisoli. Next base: position 1,403,760 of record NZ_JAGSYI010000001.1, on the reverse strand, counting down.
TTCAAGGATGCAGGGGTTCTTATTCTCTTCATATCTTGAGAACCTATCCACCGCCAATCGTCGACGACCTGCTGGGCATTAACTCGGCACTCACCTCGAGCAGTGAGTTTGCCAGTCCAGACGCGAAGATCCACGAATTTCCGACTTCGGGGTGGTTTACCCAGCAACCCGGAAGTTATCCCAAAACAGGTGTAACATTCGGATCTGCGCCCATCCAACCCCAACGAACAGATACCTTCTTCATTCACTCGCTCCGGCGAACGAAAGACATAAAAATCCCAGGCCGATCTGAGAGATGCGACCTGGGATTTCTTCTTCAACAAAAGGTTGCGGCAGCTTAGTGATCGTGGGGAGCCTGGCGAACAGAAACGATCGTTCCGTCCTGTTTCGCCATTACATAATTTCCATCGATCTGACGCCACTCATGTCCCGCTGGCGGACGGCGAAGGTGGTTTTGCTGGTAATCGACCTTTTCGCCTCTGTTCCAGTCTTCCTGCTTGATCTTTGAGCCCGCCCTCCATTCGGTATGTTGCTTGTAAGTGTGGTTGTCCTGATGATCCTGGGCCATCGCGGGCATGCTTGCCAGAGCCATAGCCAGGATGGGTAGTGCCAATGCTGCTCGAATCGATTTCATGAATACTCCTGAGAGGAAATCTCTGTAGGGACGACATTGGTGGGGTCTTGCACGCGTTTGCTTCTTCAGAAAGCTAAGATCAGGTTTACGTCGTCTGCTGAATGCAGGCTGCTCAATACTGCACAGCTCGTGCTGGCTCCAATTTAAATTAACAATTCCAATCTCACCGGGAACCGTCCGGTCGCTCTAACTTGCTCGTAGCCCTTCGAGTTCTGGCCGGATAACAGCGAAGTCATAAGTTACTGTCTCATAAGCAAGTCTCGCACATCTTCAGCACGGATGATGCTGCGCATTCCCTTGAAGTGCCGGTGAAAAAATTCCGTCGTACGCAGCGGCAGAAGAAAACTTCTGCGATTCACCGTCCCCCTGTTCGCTTTCGCGTTCTTCGGTTCCTCATCACGCTGCTATATTGCCTTCCATGGGCTGTCTCCTCCAAACGCCACGCCTCATCCTGCGCCCACTCCAGATCGAAGACGCAGAACAGGTCCAGCAACTTTTCCCTCAATGGGAGATAGTGAAGCACCTGAACGCCCAGGTTCCGTGGCCATTCCCCGCGGACGGCGTCCTCAACCACTACCGCACCCACAGTCTCCCCGCCATCGAGCGCGGCGAAGAGTGGCACTGGACCTTGCGCCTCAAAACATCCCCGGAAGTCATCATCGGCGCCATCAGCCTCATACAAGGTGAAAACAATCGCGGCTTCTGGCTCATCCCCGAGATGCACCGCAAAGGCCTGATGACCGAAGCCGTAATCGCCGTCAACGACTACTGGTTCGACGTCCTCAAATTCCCCGTCCTGCGCGCCCCAAAAGCCATCGCCAACACCGCTTCCCGCCGCATCTCCGAAAAGACCGGAATGCGCGTTATAGCCACAAAAGAAAGCGACTACGTAGGCGGCCGCCTGCCCACCGAACTATGGGAAATCACCGCCGAAGAATGGCGCAAATGGAAGAAGGCGCAAGCCAGACAGCTCAATTAAGTGATACGTTATCCCCCGGCAATTCCGCTGGTTCTGCCGCTTTAATCTCCTCGAACTTCGCCTGAATCGCATTCAACTCCGGATCGCTCAGGCTCTCAATATCGATCATCTGATTCCGCGCCGAATCAATCGCATGAATCAGTTCATTCAGCTTCAGATTGATCGCCCGAGCATCCCTGTTCTGCGTGTTCTGAATGAGAAACACCATCAGAAAAGTGACAATGGTCGTACCCGTATTGATCACCAGCTGCCACGTATCGGAGTAGCGAAACACCGGCCCAGTGAGCGCCCAGACGACAATCACCAACCCCGCCCCTGCAAAGGCCCACTTCGATCCCAGCCACGTAGAGGCTCGGGCCGCAAATTGACCAAACCAGTCGCCACCGCGCGACGATCCCTCATTTGGCGCCGTCTGCTCGTTCACCTTTTCCTCAATCTTCGGGAGGGTATTCACTCTCGGTCGCTGCTTGGTCGTCGGGCCATCTTTCATGCGCCCCATCATACCCTCGACTGTCGCAAGGAAGTGTTCGGAGCAGCACACAAACGCAAAAGGCGGCCTAAACAGGAAGAGAATTACTCCCGATGCACCAGAACGCTATATTCGGCCGGAGCCCCATCCTTCACCTGTTCCGTGCATGAAGGATGGGGAGTACGCAAATCTATCAGGCCATTAGCGTCTTACTTGGTATCGCCACGACCCACCGTCAGATCTGTCTAAGCTAACGATTTCACTTCAATCCGCCTGAACCAGATCTCCGCAAATTCGATCTCGATAGCGATCTTGCCCCGCGTCAGCGAAATAAACTGGCCCGCGTTCTGCGGATCGGGCTGTTGCAGCCTGGTTGCCACGTTGACCGTTCTTCCGTTCACGATGTGCGCGGCCCTGTCTCCCTGCCACAGCACCTCAACGGTGTTCCACTGATCGAGAAGCTCGAAGTTGCCGTCTTTGATAAACCTGCCTCCAATCGGTTCCGGCGGAGTCTGAGCGGAGCCATGCGAAGCTGCTCCCGGCTTGGGCCATCCCGTCACCGGATTGATTCCCTCGCCAAACAATCCGTTTCCATGATGGTCCTGAACTCCCCGCGTGCCCACCATAAAGAAGTCCCCCACATCGCCTTCCTCAATCTGGCATTCCACACACGTAGGCCATACCTTGTCCTCTCCCACAAGCCCGTAGAGCAGGCCGTTGTCGCGCTTCGGCGTATAACGCGGAGCATGACGCTTCACGCCCCATTTGTACTCCACCCGAATGTGAACGTTCTCGAATTCCTGGTTCGTTGCAATATAGCCCGGCTCTGCTGGAACCACGCCCTCCTCATTACCCATGATGTGAAGCATCTCTTCTTCGATAGTCACCATCCCATGCGCTTCGGCAAATCCCTTTCCCGACTTCTGCAGCATGGTGTACCACCCCGTCAGATCCCGCCCATTCAGCAGCGAAACCCACCCATCCGCGCCCGGAGCCGGAAGCGGAGGAGTTGTCGTCTCAGCAAAACCACAGTAAGAGAAAAGAGCAGGCGTCAGGGCAAGCGATGAGCCGGCCCTTAGAAAGTCACGACGATTCATGTATGTCTCCAGGTTTTAATCTTGTACATATTTGCACTTGCTTCCTGTTCGCCCTCAAGCGAAAGCCGAGTAGCCCAGCCTCAGGTTTTTCTATTCTAAAGACACAAGTCCTGCCCATCCTTCGCGCGTTCTGTGCGGAAGGATGGGACAAGCAAAATCTCAATGTTTATGGATGGCTTTTCCTATTCCCTATTCCCTGTTCTCTATTCCCTGCTTTATCTAGCCCACGCCAACCCGTCCGAAACCTTCCCCGTATCGATCATGCGCCGCACAGCCCAAGTCCCAGTATCGATCTCCGCCACCTGTCCCGAGTGATCGCACGAAACATACGCCCTCTTGCCATCCGGCGTCACCAGCGCCTCCTGCGGATGCGTCCCCGATGCAAGGTCAATATTCCGCGCCACCGCCATCGTCTTCAGATCGATCACCGCGATCTTGTTCACAGCCATCATCGGCACCAGCAGCCACCGCCCATTCGGAGTCACGGCAGCCCCATACCCAAAACTCTCCATCGGAATCCGCTTCGTCACCGTCCTCGTCGCCGTATCGATCACATCCAGCTCCGGCTTCGTCTGGTCCGAAGTAAAGACCATCTTGTCGTCCATCGAAATCGCAATCCGCTGCACCGACCCCGCCACCGGAATCACCTTCACAGGATTCTTCCAGCTCCCATCACTCTTCCGCGTCAAGTCCAGCACCGAAACCGTCCCTGGCCCCACATTCGCCGTATACCCCCACTTCCCGTCATGCGAAACGGCAAGCATATGCGACTGTTCCTGCCCCGTAGAAATCGTCCCGACCACCTTCATCGTCCTGGGATCGATCACCGAAATAGCCCTGGCCAACTCCGAAGTCACATACAGCAGCCCATCCGGATGCCCCGCTACCGGAGGCCCCTGCACCGGCAAATGCGGCCGTACAGCCTTCCCCGCATAGTTGGCGCTGAAATCGATGCGGTTCACTACCTTCTGCGAAGCAAGGTCGATCACCACCATTTCGCGCCCATCCGACCCCGGCTTGCCCACCCCCGAGTCGCCATAGATCGGCACATAAGCCCGCTTCCCATCGAGCGAAGCCGCAACTTCATGCCCCGTATCCTTGCCCGCAAGCTTCCCCTCGGAAACCGTAGCAATGACCTTGCCCGCAACAGGATCGACAATCCCCAGGCTCTGCGTTCCCTTGACAACCACCAGCAGCTTGCCACCCGTCTGCGCGCCACAAACGGCAGCCGCCACACCAAATAAACCCATCACAACCAGCCCAGACAACATACGAACCAGCATCAAAACCGCCTCCTTGGCGAACCGATCCACTATAACCCAAGCCACCCAAGTCACGGCCCGGGCATGGATGCGAGCTTTACCTTCTCAGTGTGTTAGCGATTGGAATTATGGCCAGAAGAGGAGGTGGGTAGCCGTGAAAAACGAAAGGGACGGCCAGATTAGCCGTCCCTCAGTTGCAGTGTGGCATGGCCTCAAGCTGAGACTTAAAATCAGCGTCGGTGGTTACCGCCATGGGAATTGTGAGCCGCAGCCGCCCCGTGTTGAAACCCGTGATTGTAGCCGGCTCTCGCTCCCGCATGAAATCCAGCTCGGGCGCCGGCACGAGCACCGGCATTGAATCCCGCGCGCTGGCCGGCAGCAAAGCCGTGGTTGAAACCAGCCGCGTGGGCATAGCGGGCATTGAAGGCGCGAGCGCCGGGATCGCGATCGAAGTGGCCGTAGTTGCCATGATTGATCACAGTAACCGAGCGAGAGATATAGGTCGCGTGGTTGAATGCGACAAAGGGGTGTGGTCCCCAGCCCATTCCCCAGTGTCCCCAGCCCCAGCCAAAGTGCGCAAAGGCGCCAATACCGATGCCAACGCCGAAGGCGATGCCGACGCCAAGACCCACGCCGATTGCAACTCCAACAGGCGGAGGAGGCGCATACCACGCATAGTACGGGTGCCATCCCCACATCGCCCACGGGTCGTAATACGGCACATAGACGACTGCCGGATTAGCCGGCGCGATCACGATGTCACTGGGAGCGTATGTAACTGCCAACTGGGGCGTAGTACGCAGCTTTCCGGATTTGTATGCTTGCTGCCGATCCGCCTGCACAGCGCTCATCACATCAGACGGCTGGTTGTAATACGCATTCCCAAGTTGAGTGGTCCAGTCAATATTGCGGTCCATGTTGGCCAGCACCGAGGGGAAAGCCGTAAGCGCCTTCACGCTGGGGTCCCAGTTCTGGCCGTCGACCATCTGCGACATCTGAGCGGGAGAAACGCCCGGATGTGCCTGGACAAACCGGTCAGCATCGACCACCTGCGTTGGATACGTCCCAGCCCCGAGAACCTGCGCAATGAGGGAATCAGGGTACAACGCGATGGGAGCAACGAGCTGATGCAATTTATCCGGATCCAGCTGCTGATAGGCCTGCGGAGGTTGCCCATTCGGCGGTGGTGCGCTTTGGTTCGGCGGGGTCTGAGCGTACGAGACGCTCAAGACGCCAAGGGGTCCGATTAACCAAATCAACAAAAATGCAACGCCGCGACGGACGAGATCGCGACCAATAGCAAGAAGGGCACGCTGTCGACTTCGAGTCAAAGAAAAAGGGGAAAACAAGTAGGTCATGGTGTGTCGCTTAGAATTCCTTTCTACGTTGATTGATGCGAATCGCGGGCACTGTCCCAAATGACCGTCGAGCATTAACTTGCGCGAATATCTGTTTGTTATGCAGCAGCGTTTGATCTGCTTCATGACATCTATTCGATTTCCACGATCATCCCCTCGAATTTGCGGACAGCGAACAGCGCAACAGAGGTGGCACAATAGATTTCACATCGAAAGTGTGCGATCCGGGCGATCAACATGTTCCTAGGCTACCGGGAGTACGACCCGCGGCGAAACACGAATGAAGGTAGACATTGATACACCCGATCGGGTGTATCGAGATGGCTGAAACCATGAACGGCATCGTTGCCTTGCATTATGAAAAACACCTGTGCGGCTTGGAGCGTTTCTCGCTTCACACCAAGTCTCCAAGGCGTGAATCCGCGAGCCTGATGGCAAATTCACAAGTTAAGAGTATGTCGCCGCCTACTCAGAAATAGACCCACAACTCCCCCTCAGATTCTGCCCAGAATCCTCTTGACTTCAACCAACTCCGGTAATACGCTGAGTCCGATTTTTCACGCATTACAAGGCCGGCGTCAAGCTCCCAGGTCCGCCAGCACGCGCAGCCATTCCCGCCATACTCCGCAGAACGTTTTCTGTCCATTCCAGCCACCGCTCGTGCAGAGTTAGACAGCCAAGGAGGCCTTTCATGCCCAAGCAAGTCACCAACTACGATGGCAGCATCACCGCCTCACCGCAGCAACTCGTCTACCCCGAAACAGTGGCAGAGATTCAGGCCATCCTCAGCGACCCCGCGACCTATCCCAGCCCAGTACGCGCCATGGGCAGCTACCACTCCCTCACTCCATGCGTCTCCACAGACGGCACCATCCTCAACATGTCAAAAATGGCGCAAGTCATCAACATCGACAGCACCGGCATGACCCTCACCGCCCAGGCCGGCGCCACTATCCTCGATGCCTCCAAAGCCCTCCGCGCCCAGAACCTGCAAATGATGCTTAACATCGAAATCGGCAACATGACACTCGGTTCCGCAGCCTGCTGCCACAGCAAAGACGGCCTCGACGGTATCGAATTTGGCCAACTCTGTTCCTACGTCATCGCCATGCGCTGGGTCACGCCCTCCGGCCAGCTCGCGGAAGCCTCCGAACAAGGCAATCCGGACCTGCTGCGCACCATGCGCTCAAGCCATGGTCTCTGCGGCGTAATTTATGAAGTTACCTTCCGCATCAAGCCCATCGAGACCATTCATCTGACCTATCTGCCCCTCTCGATAGACACGCTCACTCAGGATCAAGTCGATAACATCATCGATAACTCCGAAGGCCTCGTCTGCTGGACCGTCAACCGCACCGCAATCTTCCAGCAGCGCCACAAGGTGGCCGAAGCCGGAATCCTCTCCACGCTCCTCGCCGACATTCGCCGCCTTCTCTGGAATTTTGAAGGCGCCTTCCTCGGCCAGCTCATCGACCGCTTCGCCAAGGACCCCACACTCCGCGACGCGCTTCAGCAAGGCGATTTCGACGCAGCCAAGCTGCTCTACTCCACCCTGCACATCCTCGGCGGCATCACTATCCTCGCCCCCGACAAGACCATCAACTACGACAACACTCCGGACTTCGCCAAGTACGCCTTCACCTTCTGGGCATTCCCGCGCTCCGCATGGCTAAACGCCCTGCGCGCCTATCTTGACTTCGCCGACCAGTACTTCAAGACCACCGGCTTCCGCTGTAACATGCCCCTCGGCTCGTACCGTGTCCGTCCCGATCAGCACTCACTCCTGTCCTACACCTATGACGGAGAAATGTTCTCGCTCGATCCCATCCACGCTCCCACCGACCAGGCCGCATGGGCCGCTTTCCTTCAGGCCTTCAACGATTTCGCCTATCAGAACCACGGCATCCCGCTGCTCAACCAAAGCCCGTTTGTACTGCGCCAGCACGTCGAAGCAGCCTTCGGACAGCGCTGGCTTCAGTTCTCCGCCGCCGTGCGCGCAGCAGATCCCAACGGCCGCATGTTGAATCAGTTCTTCGCGAACCTGTTATCCCCGCCCGGCAGCTAAAGCATTTCAGGGAAAGGTGTATACCGAACCGTAAATGCCTTAGTGGATGAGAACGGTTTCTGTTTCTTCGGTCTCGACTATTTCGCCTATGCTTAGTCTCCCAACGACGAGAATCAGCAGCGATATCACGGCGGTCGCGGAGAGCAGAGTTACAACGGCCTGCGCGCCGAGCAATCCGATACCCATGGAGACCACCGCGCCGGTGCCCGTCTGCAGAAAACCGAGTAATGCCGATGCCCGGCCCGCGTCGCTTGAGAAGGGCGCGAGGCCGATGGCAGCCGCGTTGGGATAGGTAAGTCCGATGCACGAAAGGAAGATGAAGAAGAGCACCAGCGTTGCAGGCAGACCGACAATGTGCATACGCATGCCAGCGAAGAAGATGACGCCGATGAGCACCTGAAGGAACAGTGCTCCCACAAATATCTGCTGGCTGGTAAATTTACGCAGCATGAGCACGTTTAACTGGTTGCCTCCGATAAAGCCCATGACCAGCACAGCGAAGACGACGCCAAAGGCGCCAGTGCCCATGTGGAAGCCGTCCATGAAGAGGATAGGAGAACCGGCGACGAACGTGAAGAGGCCCGCGAAAGAAAATGCTCCTGCAAGGCTGTACGTGAGGAATTGCGGCTGTCGAAGGATGCGCCAATAACCGAGCAGAATCGAGCCGAGATGGAGTGAAACGGAGTGATCCGGCTGGTGCCCTTCGGGAAGCAGGAAGAAGATCAGCGCGAGGATGACGAAGGCGATCGTCGCGAGGAGCGCGAAGATCCATTGCCATCCAAGGCCTGCCATGAGCGCGCTACCCATGGTGGGGGCGAGCAGCGGCGAGACGCCGATCATGAGAAAGAGCAGCGAGAACATCTTCGCGCTCTCTTTGACCGGGAAGAAGTCTCGCACCATCGCGATGGCTCCTACCTGGGCTACGCAGCCGCCGAGGGCTTCGAGAAATCTTAGGCCGATGAAGGTCTTCAGGTCGGGCGACAGTGCGCAGCCGATCGAGGAGAGGATGTAGATCGTCAATCCCAGATAGAGCGGACGCTTTCGTCCGAAACGGTCGAGCAACGGTCCATAAAAAATCTGGCCAAGCGCGAAGCCGACAAAGAAGGTCGACAGCGTAAGTGAGATTTCGGAGGTTGTCGTTTCATATGCCGCGGCGATCTTTGAGAATGCGGGCAGGTACATATCGATGGCGAAGGGTGTAACGACGCAGAGCGCTCCGAGAAGAGGGATGATCCATGCATTGTTACGTTTTTGAACGGGCATTTTGAGGCAGGGTTTTCCTTTTAAGAAATTGGGTAAAAATGTCGGTCGAGCGTTCCGGGGAGCTATTTGAAAGATTCAAAGAAACGGGTGCGCGGAACTTCGGGGTCTCATTCAGGATATCCGCGGAAACCGCGAAAACGCACTGTGAGTGTTGCTTGTGCGGTCGGGACGACGGTGTGGCTTCGGGTTTAGGAAGCCTCTGTCAGATTCGATGCAGCATATGGGGCTGCCGATCCCGAAAGTGGTGCGGAAACTACCAGACGCGGGTGTAAGCCCTGCAAATTCTACGGAATTTAACTCAGGCGGCAGACTTTTATGAAATCCCACCCTTGCTGCAAAGAGCGCGTCAAGGATGGGGCCCCGCCATATAGCAACCTGAACATGTCATAATTCGTGACACGTCGTGGACTCTCTTTTCCGAATTGTTTGAGATGACAGGAATTTTCATTAGCTACCGGCGAGAAGACAGCGGTCCCTACGCGGGCCGATTGTACGATGCCCTCGTTCACCATTTTGATCGCGATCATGTGTTTTTAGATGTCGATTCAATCAGCCCCGGAGAGGACTTTCGCGAGGTTCTTCAGCGGACGTTGTCTTTGTGCAAAGTGCTGCTCGTAGTAATCGGGAGGCAGTGGACAACTGTTCGAGACAGGGCCGGGAGGGTCCGGCTCGACGTCGAAGGTGACTATGTCCGCGCGGAAATCACCTTTGCCCTTCAAAACGGGCTACGCATTATTCCGGTGCTGGTCGGCGGAGCTGAAATGCCGGTAGAGGAAGACCTGCCTGCGGAGTTGCAGGCTCTCCTGTACCGCAATGCCTGGGACCTGTCTGACAGACGCTTTCATCAGGACGTGCAGGTGTTGATAGCTTCCATTGGACAGGCATTCGACGGCGACAAGACGAAAACTGCGGGGTCCGGAAGATCCAATCGGACTTTGGAAGTCCCCGAGTTGGAGTCTGCCGATGTCGGGCCGTCGCTGTTTCCGCTCTATGGCGTCGTGTTGGGGAAGACGACCACGAGTCAGCTTGAGAAGATTGGGTCGAGAACGTCCATGATCGATAAAACAACTGGAGAGCCCTATTTCACCTATGAGGTGAACGGCCAGGAATTCAGTTACGACGAAGAATCCGGGATCTGTATCACGATGTACCTGACCCGTGACACCGACAAGATACCAGAGCAATGGCAAAAACTCGGATTAAGTTGGGATAACTCCTATGACCAGTGGCTATCCGTGCTGCAGGGGTTGGGGTATTCCATCGAAATTACAGCGGAGCCGCCAAGCCTGGAGAGATCTCTTGAGGGGCTTTCAGATCTGGACGAAGGGGAGTCCGGTAACTTTTCCGCCAGCATTGACGGCCAAATCGATGGCCCTACACCTCACAGGATCACCTTGGACTTTGATTTTGAACAGGGGACCTCAAGTACCGCTGGGACCCTTTACTCGATTTTCATTTTTGATTCATAGGACTGAACCGAGTCACCTGGGTCACACTCCCTCTCGGGGAAACGTGGCCTACAGCGAAGGCTCATAAGATTGGACCTTGGTGATCTTGATTCAAATGAGTTGTGGTTCACCCGCCCAACCCGGGTCTAAGCGTATCAAATTCCCGCTTTAGAACTTATTCCGAATCTTTGCGGAGCTTAGCGCCATTCTCTCCCCGGTCCCTGAGCGAAATGCGGCTATAATCCGGAGTCAAACAGGTTAAATTCTATGCATCGATGGATCGTGGCCGGCGCGATGATGCTTGGTTGCAGCGCGGCTCTTGGGGCAAGTGCTCCCGGCGCCGTCGATAGCCTGCGCGCTATTCACGAACTTAGCAAGGCGGAAGCTGCGCGGGCTCTCCCGGTTGAATTTGAAGCTACTGTCACTTATTACAACAAGAGCGATGTGGACTTGTTTGTGCAGGATGCCGGGCTTGGCATCTATGTGCAGGCGACCCAGAATGCCGATCTTGCTCTTGGGGATCGCGTGCTGGTGCGCGGGCACACCAGGGGCAGCTTCCGTACGGATATCGTTGGCGACAGCATAACGGTTCTTCACCACGGCACGTTGCCGAAGTCGCAGGAAGCTGATTTCGACCGGATGATCAGCGGGCAACTCGACGCGACGCGGGTTACTTTTCACGCGATGGTGCGCAGTGCGGATATGGTGGTCGACGAGGGCCGGTATAACCTCTACATGCATCTGCTGATGGATGGCGGGCATGTGGACGCGACGGTGGTTGCCGTCAATGCCGTACAGCTGAAGAAACTGCTGGATTCGGAAGTCGAAGTGACGGGTGTTGTTGCGGGGAAGTTCGACAGCAAGGATCAACTTACGGGAATCCTGCTGCAGATTCCGTCGCTGGACGGCGTGAAGATATTGAAGGAAGCCGGCATAACCCCTGAGTCGCTGCCGATTACGCCCATGGACCAGATACTGAGCGGCTATCATGTGCGCGATTTGACGCGACGGATCAGGGTGCGAGGAACGATCACGTATTTTGAGCCGGGATCGGCGATTGTGTTGCAGAGCGGGACAAAGAGCCTCTGGATCAATACGCAATCCGAGATGAGCCACCATATCGGCGCGCTGGCGGATGTGACTGGATTTCCGAATGCGGGTGGCGGCTCTTTGACGATGTCGCTGGGGCAGATATGGGACAGCGAAGTACAGGCGCCGATCACGCCGCAGCCTGTGACGGAGTCTGAACTGGCTGCGGGGACGCATGAATTCGAGCTGGTTTCGGCTGAGGGAGAGGTGCTGACCTCGGTGCGCCAGGCTGCCCAGGATGAATACGTCCTGGTTTCGAACGGTCATGTATTCTCGGCTGTCTATCATCACCTCGACGCTGCGGATGGGTTTCAGCTTGCCCCGATGAAGCAGATTCCGGTCGGCTCGCGAGTGCGCGTGACGGGCATCAGCATGGTGACGTATGGCTCGAATCCTTTTCAGGGTCCAGTGTCGTTTCGCCTGCTGATGCGCTCCTTCGACGATATTGTTGTGGTCGGCAATCCCTCCTGGCTGAGTGTTCGCAACCTGGTGCGGCTGGTGAGCGTGCTGGTGCTCGTGGTGCTGACGATCGCCGTGCGGCAGTGGATTCTGGAGCGCAAGATACACCGCCAGACGGTCGCGCTGGCGAACCGGATTGAGGCCAAAGCGGCGCTTGAGCGGCGCATGGCTCAACTCGAACAACGGCGCAGCCGCATCCTTGAAGACATCAACGGATCGCGTCCGCTGGCGGAAATTATCGAGCATATTGCGGGGCTGGTGAGCTTTACGCTCGGCGATTGTCCCTGCTGGTGCGAGATTGCAGCCGGGGCCACGCTTGGCACAACGACCGGGATTCAAGGCGGCCGAATCCTGCACCATGAGATCGTCTCGCACAATGGGCAGGTGGTGGGGCGAATCTATGTCGCGCCAGGCGACAACAGCGCGAGCGGCGGCGAGGAAGGGGAAGCGCTCACGGTCGGCGCTAGGCTTGCTGCGCTGGCGATTGAGACACGGCGAATCTATTCGGATCTCGTCTATCGCTCGGAGTTCGACCAGCTCACGCAGGTCCACAACCGGTTCTCGCTCGACAAGCAATTGGAGCGCTGCATTGCGGAGGCGCGCGAGAAGGCTGGTATCTTTGGGCTGATCTACGTCGACCTGGATAAGTTCAAGCTGGTGAACGACCACTACGGCCATCGCGTTGGAGACTTATATCTGCAGGAGGTTGCGCGGCGGATGGCCGGGCAGCTTCGAACGATCGATGTGCTGGCCCGGCTGGGTGGCGATGAATTTGCCGCATTGATTCCAGCGGTGCGCGACAGCTCGGATGTCAAGGACGTCGCGATGCGGCTGGAGCGCTGTTTCGATGAACCGTTTGCAGTGGAGGGATATGTTCTGCGTGGCTCGGCAAGTATCGGCATGGCGACCTATCCCGAGGACGGCACAACGAAAGACAGTTTATTGACGGCGGCGGATGCCGATATGTACGTCGGCAAGCAGACAAGGCATGAGAGCTGAGACCTGGCTGTATCGCTTCGAAAAAGATTATCGATTCGATCTGAACGCGAAAGTCTGCTTCTGCGACGAAGGCCTCGTGATCGTTTTCGAGACCACGCACTGCACTCGACGGGCTGATTCGTAGCCTGATTCCCAGGTCGATCCTCTGCTCAACTCAAGGCTACTCTTTCCCTCCCGGAGCCTTCTTCTCCGCAGGAGGACTCTGCGGCCGGGCCGCAGGATGGGGAGCAGCCTGCGCGTGTGTAGGACTCGCAGAATGTGGTGCACTCTCCGGTCGAGCAGCTGGCCGTGGCGCAGCCTCTTGACGAGCCGCCGGCTCCGAATGATCCGGATGACTCACCGGCTTCGAAGGAGCGACCTTGCTTTCATGTGAGGGAGGGGGAGCAGGCTTCTCCTCCGCCTTTGCCGCATGAGAGTGAGTTGCAGCTTCCTTGTTCTCCATCGGTTTAGCCTCGCTCGCATGAGTTGAACGAGCCGCGCGCGCTGTTTGACTCGCTTCACTCGCTTGACTCGGAGCTTCCCTGCTCTCCGCAGGCTTAGCCTCATGCGGGCGGGGCGCAGCAGCCTTACTCTCGGATTCCTTTGTGTCATGTGTCTCACGCGAGCGAGCCGCAGCGGCCTTACTCGCCTCCGCCTTACCCTCACTCGAACGGGTCGCTGTAGCGTTGTGATCTGCTTCCTTAGCCACACTCGAATGACTCGCCGGCGCCGTACGAGTCACCCGCGTTGCTTGACTCGCCGCCTCCTTGCCTTCCGCTGGCTTCGCCTCATGCGAGCGAGCCTCAGTCGCCTTACTCTCGGCAGGCCTTGCCTCATGTGAACGAGCCGCAGTTTCCTTCCCCGCGACCGGCTTGGTCTCGTGCGAACGAGCCGCAGCGGTCTTACTCTCAGTCTCCCTGGTCCCACTCTCTTTAGTCCCACTCGAACGAGTCGCAGCTTCCTTACCCGCAGCAGGCGTCGCCCCATGCCAACGAGCCGCGCCGCTCGCAGCCACTACGCCCTTGCCGGCAAGCTCTCCAGGCCTCGAAGTTGCGGCGATCGGCGGCCTGCCATGGTTCACAGACGCCAGCAATTCGTGGTTCCCTCTCGCGGCCTGCTGATGCGAAGTTTGAGCAGCCGTCATCCGGGCATGAGCCTCATGCCTGGCAGCCTCCTGAGCAGTCGTCGGTCGAGCAGCCGTTCCGCCTCTTCCACCATTGAAGCTTGCGTGGATTCCTGCCCTGCCACCGCTCACCGCCCTTGAATAAACATGGTGGAAGCCCGCCCCGCTCACGCGATTTACCGAGGTGTTGTAGTAGAAGCCTCCGTTTCGCCAATAGCCGCCCTCATACCCAAAGCCGCCATAGCCGAAGCCGTAGTCGATCCCGCCGTAGAAGCCTACAGTCGTGCCCCAATACCCTTCATTCCAAAGATAGACGCCGCCAGACCAACCCCAATACCCAGGAGTCCACAGCACGCCGACCGCAGGCGGTTCAACCCACGTGCCAGGCACCCAGTAGTAGCCATCTTCGCCATAGGCCCAGTATCCAGGCGTCCACAGATAGCCCTCCTGCGGACAAATTGGCTGCGAGTACGCCACCAGTTCAGGCGGAGCAATCGTAATTGAAACCGCGACCTGCGCGGAGGAAACAACTGGTATCACCAGTACTAAAAGAGAGAGCAACAACAAACGGGTCGTACGCATGTTGAACCACCTTGCCAGAATTCTTCCTCATTGCCAGCTTGGTTCCGCGCAGCTCGAAGCCGCGTAAAACCAGGGCCAACGAGTTCTGGCAACGATGCCTCCTCTGCATCACAATTGTCTGAGCACTAAGACTCAGAACTCGTAATTCCGCCGGGCAGCCCTGTTCTCTATCGACCAGAAAGCGCCAAAACTGAGCAAAACAGGGCAAAAACAAGGCTCGGGTTCATGGCTCTATAATCACCTTTGTTTTCATCTCGAACTCCGCGAACGTCCCGCTATCAATACGAAAACCTTGCCTCTAGAAAACAGGAGATCTATCTATGTCCGTCATGAGTCGCCGCCAGTTTGGAAAAACCATGGCCGTTTCCGCAGCCGCTGGACTTGCGGGAACCGCTTTGCCACATCTTGCACTCAGCCAGCCACATGCAAGCCGGTTGGAATTTTCCAAGGGCTTCCTCTGGGGATGTGCGACGGCCTCTTACCAGATCGAAGGCGCAGCCACGGAAGACGGTCGCGGCCCATCCGTCTGGGACACCTTCTCGCACACTCCCGGCAAGACCTACAACGGCGAAACGGGCGATGTCGCCGACGATTCGTATCACCGCTACAAAGAAGATGTAGCTCTGCTCCACGATCTCGGCGTCAGCACTTACCGCATGTCCATCTCCTGGTCGCGCATCTTTCCGGAGGGCAAAGGCAAGCCGAATCCCAAAGGCCTCGATTACTACCAGCGCGTAGTCGATGAACTACTCGCCCATAACATCACGCCGTATATAACTCTCTTTCACTGGGATCTTCCGCAGGCTCTCCCTGGAGGCTGGCAGTCCCGCGACACATCCTACGCTTTCGCCGACTACGCGGCATACATCGGCAAACATCTCTCCGATCGCGTACACCACTTCATGACCACCAACGAATTCACCTGCTTCACCGACCTCGGCTACCGCGAAGGCCGCTTCGCGCCTGGACTAAAGCTCGCAGCCGGGCCTGCAAATCAGGTAAGGCACCATGGAATCCTCGCGCATGGATTAGGCGTGCAGGCGCTCAGAGCCAACACTCCATCCGGCACTCAGATCGGCCTCGCGGAAAACGCAACCGTCTTTGTGCCTGTCATCGAAACCGAGGAACACCTCAAAGCAGCTCAGCGCGCCACGCGGATTGGCAACGCGCCATTTCTGACAACACTGATGGAGGGCCAGTACCCAGCCGAGTATCTCGCGCATGAAGGCGCCAACGCCCCCAAATTTGAAGCCGCAGATATGAAAGCAATCGGAAGCCCGCTCGATTTTGTCGGACTGAACGTCTACACCCCGACCTATGTGCGCGCCGATGATTCCCCGATGGGCTTTGCCGTCGAACATGCCCCTTCGTCCTATCCCCACATGGCTTCGCCCTGGCTTACCATTGGTCCGGAGTGCATCTATTGGGGAGTGCGCAACGTATGCGACCTGTGGAAGCCTAAAGGAATTTACATCACCGAAAACGGCACCTCCTCCGATGACGTGCTGACACCGTCCGGCCACGTCGAAGATACCGACCGGGTCATGTATCTGCGCAACCACCTCACCCATCTGCATCGCGCCGTCTCCGAGGACTACCCGGTGAAGGGATACTTCCTCTGGAGCCTGCTGGATAACTTCGAGTGGGCCGATGGATATAGCAAGCGATTTGGACTTCACTACGTCGACTTCAAGACGCAGAAGCGCACTCCAAAACTAAGCGCGCGATGGTATCGAGAAGTAATCGCAAACAACGCAGTCGAGTAAGCCTGGGTTGTAACCTCACCAAGCCCTAGTCTTTTCCACCCCAATCACAAATGAGGGTGCCCCATCCTTCACGCGTTTTGTGCGTGAAGGGTGGGATACCAATCAGCCCGCCCGACGCCGCGCAACATAGAACCCCACCGCAATCAAGTTACTAAGCAGCACCGTCCCGAGTATCTTCCCCGCATAAGCCATCGGGTTCACCACGTCCACAAACGGATATGCCGAAATCAGAAACGCATACAGCGCCGCGCAGAAACCCATGCCCGCAACCCATTTCAACCACCCCGGCAAAGCATCGCGCAGCGCGGCGGCACCAACAATCGGTATCGCAAACATCGCCATGTACGTCAGCTCATAATGCGTCATACTCGCATTCGAAAGCACCTGGAAAGCTTCCTGCGCATGAACGCCAACACTCCCCAGCACAATCAGCAACAGCACCAGCCCTGAAGTACACCAAATCGAATTCACAGGCATCCTCGTCCTAGCATCCAACCGCGTAAACCACTCCGGCAATAGCCGGTCCCACCCCACCGTCATCGGCAGCCTCGTCACGCCGGTCAACAGATAACTCGCCGCACCCAGCAGCCTCAGTTGCAGCATAAGAATCGCCGCCATCGCCACCACATTCGCAACACCTGAGTTACCCAGCGCTATCCGCAGCGTCTGCGGAATCGGCGCAATAAAGTCAATATGGCCAGGCTTCACAAATGCTTCAACCGAACTTGTCCCCAGAATGAACATCAGGCAGATAATCGGCGAAGCAATCCATATCGAGCGCGCGATGCTCCTCGCCGGCTGCCTGCTCTCTCCGGCAAAGATCGCAATATACTCAAGCCCCGACAGCGCCCCCACCAGCATCTGCCCAAACAGTGCCATCGATCGCAGATTCATCGGCGGCATCACCGCCGCAAACTCCATTCCCCGCGTAATCCTGTGCTGCCAAAGCCCCCAAACCGGCAACAGGATCAGCCCCAGAAACACCGTCATCATCGCCATGCCGCCGATGTTATGAATCCACTTGCCCAGTTCCAAGCCGCGCACAGCCGCAAGCGTCAGCAACGCGACGATCACAGCCACAATCGCCAACGACGCTGCATGGTTCTCCGGCAGCCACGCCGCCGCCGGACCAATCAGATAGGAAAGCTCCGTAGGTATCGCATAAAGAATCGAAGCCGTAACCGCAACCCCATACACCCATAAATTCCACGCCGTAAGAAATCCCCCAAGATCCCCGAAAGCGCGGTGCGCCCACACATACAGCCCACCCTCCAGCGGCATCACCCGGTTCAGCACCACCACCACCGCAGCCATGGGAAAGTAGAACAGGATCATCGCCGCAACCCATGTCACCGCCTGCGCGCGCCCCAGCCCAGCCGCGACGCCCACCCACATGCTGCCCACAACACAAAGCACCTGCGCCAGCACCAGGTCCCGCAACCCCAGTTGACGCCGCAACCGATGTTGTTCCGTAGCTTCCGAAGGAGAAATCTCCGCAGCAGTATCAGCCATCGTGCGCAAATCATCGCACAGAACCAGCGAAACCCCGCGCGAAAATGCGAAGACCGCAATCTCCCCCGCTGCAACCGAAGCGGGTGCGTGTACCATTCTCCGTAAACCGGATGATGAATCCCAACGGAGAATCATGCGAACCCTTCCGCACCGAGAACCGTTCAAGGCCCAACTCACGCTCCTGATCGTTTCGCTTGTCCTATCTCAGACCATTGTTTCTTTGTCATCACAAGCCGAAGAACGCGCCCACGGCCGCTCCATGGTCGTCACCCAATACGGCATCGTGGCCACCAGCTACGTCCAGGCATCGCAGGCCGGCGCGCGCATCCTCGAGCGCGGCGGCTCCGCCATCGACGCAGGCATCGCAGCCAACGCCGTCCTCAGCGTCGCCGAGCCCATGATGAACGGCATCGGCGGCGACCTCTTCGCCATCTACTGGGACGCCAAAACCAACAAGCTCTACGGCCTCAACGCCAGCGGATGGGCCCCCAAAGCGCTGACCATCGACCACCTCCGCAGCAAGGGCATCACCGCCATGCCGCAATACGGCATCGACTCCGTCACCATCCCCGGAGCAGTCGACGGATGGACCAAACTCCACGACCGCTTCGGCAAACTCCCCTGGAGCGACCTCTTTCAACCCGCTATCTACTACGCACAAAACGGTGTCGCCATCCCCGAAGCCATTAGCGTTTACTGGGCCGCCACAACCGAGGCTCTCAGAACCAACCCCGAAAGCCAACGCATCTATCTCCCCAACGACAAAGCCCCGGAAATCGGCCAGGTCTTCCGCAACCCGGAGTTAGCCAAAACTCTCACCACCCTCGCCACCGAAGGCGAATCCGCCTTCTACAAAGGCTCCATCGCACAAGCCATTCTCAAAACCTCCCATGACCTCGGCGGCACGATGACTGCCGAAGACCTCAGCCAATACTCCGCCGAGTGGGTCGAGCCCGTCTCCACCACATATCGCGACTGGAAGGTCTACGAACTCCCGCCCAACGGCGACGGCATCGCCGCCCTCGAAATGCTCAATATCATGGAGCAGTCCCAGCCCGCGCCAGCAGGCCCAATCAGCACCGCAGAACTCCACACCCGCATCGAAGCCATGAAGCTCGCCTACGCCGACGTCAAAGCCTACGACGGCGACCCGAAGTTCAGCACCATCCCCGTTCCCGAGCTGCTATCCAAGAAGTTCGCAGCCAAACGCGCCGCCCTCATCAATCCCGACAAAGCCAACTGCGACGCAACCCCCGGCGCACTCACCGGCAGCGACACCACCTACCTGTCGGTCGTCGACAAGGAAGGCAACATCCTCTCGCTCATCCAGAGCAACTATCAGGCCTTCGGCTCCAGTGTCACCGTCCAAGGCGCGGGATTCGTCCTGCAAGACCGCGGCGGCCTCTTCTCTCTCGACCCCAAATCCCCCAACGCCCTCGCCGGCCACAAACGCCCATTCCACACCATCATTCCCGGCTTCATGGAGCACGGCGACCAACACATCGGCTTCGGAATCATGGGCGGCCTCAACCAACCGCTGGCCCACGCCCAGTTCGTCAGCAACGTCGTCGATTACCACCTGAACATCCAGGCCGCGATGGAAGAAGCCCGCTTCACCGTCAACAGCAAGCTAGGCTGCAACATAGTCATCGAATCCCGAGTCAAACCCGAAGCCCTCGATCAGCTAACCAAGATGGGCCACATCCTCGAAGTCCACAAGGAATACAGCACCACCATGGGCCGTGGCCAGGCCGTACTAACAAACACCACCACCGGCATCCACTACGGCGCATCAGACCCAAGAGCCGACGGCTCCGCCGAACCCGAATCTCCTGACTTCTTCGGCGCACCGCCTAAATGACACAAGTCCCTGGCCAAGTCGGCGTGCACTGCCATCCGCTACCATAACAACATCCCATGTATTCTCTTTTTGTCCTGCTCTTCCGCAAATCCTACTGGCTTATGCTTTTCCGCAAAGCCACTTGGTACGAGGCATGGCTCAGTCTCAAGCGCGTCCACAAAGACCGTCGCGCACGCAAGCACCTACTTCTGTTCCTCTTTCAATTGCTGATACCGTTCCTCTGCGCGGCCTGGCTCGCCTGGGCCATCGGCACCGGTTTCGTCCTCGTTGTACCCATCATCTTTTTCATCCTTTGGTGGCGAAACCGTCTCACCACCAAGGAGGAGTCCGTCTCACTCAGCATCAAAGCCCCACCGCCGCCGCTTCACCACGAACTCTCCCCGGAAGACCGGCGTAAACTCCGCAGCTATTTCGTCGAATTAACCATGCTCTACGCCGTTATGACCGATCGCGCCGGCAGCGAAGCATTCCTCAAAGACAAAGTACTTCCCGAAGGCGTCGAGGTCGTCTCCCGCCGCATCCATCTCGATCTCCTCAAATCGCTCGGCCTTTGGGACAAAATGTCCTCTGGCGACCGGCAAGCCATGATGATGCCCGACGGACACTGGGAGTGGCCTCTCATCAATCACACCTATCTCGCATTGGAACCATTGCGGCTGCTCCGCTGGATTCTGCGCATTGATTTCTATCTGCCGGCAATAGGCCAGCAACTGCGCATAGACGCCAAACTAGCCAACGAACTGGTGCGAGCGCCGAACAAGGCCTCTGAAGGCGACGGCCTCATCTCGCAGCACCAGCTTGAAATCGGCAGAGACGCCGCTCGCCAGTACCTCGTCCGATGCATCGCGGAAGAAATCACGCGCGGCTACCGTCAGGTCGGTGAAAACGAAGATACGCAATGGGCCACCAACTACACCGCGGCCCTCAGCGGCAAGCAACACGAAGACCTCGTCCTCGGCGGCAAACTCGTCTCCGAAGCAACCAAAGAAGAGTTGGGTTGGGCTGTCACACTCTCCCGTTCCCGCGTGAACTTCCTGAACTGGACTCTCGAAACAATGAACAACCCCGTCATCCCGGAACTAGCAGCCGAAGTGCAACAATAACTCAAGCGATAAGTCGAACATTGTTGCGCGAGAGCCGAGGCCTCACTTCACGCGCGCCACCACAAACCCAAACGGCTCCAACTCAATCTTCCCCAGCGAAACCGTCTCCGCCTTCAGCCCCATCTTTCCCAGCGGCGAGCGATACAAAACATCCGCCTCCCTGCCGGCAGATTTCACCGCAATCGTCCGCGCCGCCGCGCTCATATTCAGCGCCACCAGCAGCGTCTCATCCCCGCTCTTCCGCAGATAAGCAAACACATGCTCGTCACTCTCATTCACCGCCTCATAAGCCCCATCGCGCAACGCCGGTTCCGACTTACGCAGCGCCAGCAATCGCTTGTAAGTCGAATAGATCGAATCCGGGTTCTGCGACTCCACCTGCACGTTATAAGTCGCAGCGCTGGGCGGCACCGGCAGCCACGGCTTACCCGTCGTAAAACCCGCATGAACACTCGCATCCCACTGCATCGGCGTCCGCTCGCCATCGCGCCCTTTTTCCTTCGGCCATCCCAGCTTCCCAATCGGATCATGCACATCCTCAATCCGCGCCGGATCCGTCGTCCGCATTCCAATCTCTTCCCCGTAATACATCTGCGGAGTACCCCGCGTAGTAAGCAGCAGAGCTGCCATCAGCTTGGCGATCTGATCGTTGTGCACCCCATCGCCGTAACGATCCCACTGCCGCCGCTGATCATGATTGCTGAAGAAATACTCAGGCTGCCCCTTCGCCGTATTCGCCTCAACCTCATCAAACAGCTTGCGAAACTTCACCGCCGATAACTCATTCACATCCGCAATCTGAAAATCCATCGGCAACTGCACTTCATCATTCTTCCCATCCACTCCATACATCTTCGTCAGCTCGCCGATATTCGGCTCATCCGCCTCCGTCACCAGCACCGGATCGCCCGGGAATGCATCCACCACCTTGCGCACCTCGCGCAGCACATCATGCACCTCCGGCAAATCATCCGTGTACTTATGCTGGATATTCCGATCGCCATAAGCGTTATAACCCGGCATGTAAGGATCATCCCGCATCTCCGGGTCCTCAAACAGCCGCGAAACCGCATCGATCCGGAAGCCCGCAACCCCATGCTTCATCCAGAACTCAAGCACCCCATACATCGCCTTGCGAACCTCAGGATTCTTCCAGTTCAGATCCGGCTGCTGCACATAAAAGTAGTGATAGTAATACTGCTTCGTCGTCTCGTCCCACGTCCAAGCCGAGTGCCCAAACCACGACTGCCAGTTATTCGGCGGCCCTAACTTTCCATCCTCGCCAATCTTCCCATCCCGCCACACGTACCAGTCCCGCTTGGGATTATCCCGCGAAGACCGAGACTCCTTGAACCACGCATTCTGATCCGAAGTATGGTTGATCACGTAGTCCATAATCACGCGAATCCCGCGCGCCTTCGCTTCAGCCACCATATGATCGAAATCCGCCATCGTCCCATACTCCGGATCGATCGCCGTATAGTCCGAGATGTCATACCCATAATCCACGCCCGGCGAAGGATACATCGGAGTGATCCAGATAGCATCGATCCCTAAGTCCTTCAGATAATCCAGCCGCGAAGTGATCCCGTTGATATCTCCGATCCCATCCCCATTCGAATCCTGAAAGCTCCGCGGATAAATCTCATACAACACCGCATGACGCCACCAGCTATCTCCGCCGCCCGCGCCGGCGCCGGCTGGCACCACGATCGCCGCGGCGCCCGGGCCTTCCCCCGTAGCCGCTTTCACCATTTGCGCATTCAATCCAACCATCGTCATCATCCCCAGCAGCAAACCGCAACGAAGCTCTACCGCACCGAGCATAACGATAACCTCAATCGCAGAAGTATAGTACCCGCGCCCCGCTCGCTAGCAATCCCGGCAGGAATATATCGCGCGCGGACGCGCTCTACAGCAAAAGGTTATCGCGTTGAAAGGTCATTTCTTCGTCGCCCACAAATGACAATCTTCTTGCTTCCCAGTGACAACGCCCCATTTCCGTGTCGCTATGTTCAGGATCGGAGCAGCCATCGACAAAAGCTCGTTCCGGAATTGCCTTCAGCCATGAATGCAATTTCTTAGTTGAGGAGAAAATCACAATGCAGGATTCATCTAACGCCACAAAGCGTTCAGTCAATCGCCGCTCGTTGTTGAAGGGCGGCTTGCTGGCAGGGGGCGCAGCCACATTGGGCGCCGGACTCTTGAGTAAAGCCACCCCCGTCTTCGCCGAGAGCAGCGGCAGCCTCTCCAAAGGAGACATCGCGATCCTTCAATTCCTCGCCGCCGCCGAAACCATTGAATCCGACCTCTGGCAGCAATACAACGAGCTGGGCGGCATCGGCGATAACCAGCCCGTCGAAATTGACAACAGCCAAACAATGAACCCCTACCAGAACGCCCTCTCGCAGCTGGACGGCGATGGTCCGCAATACATCGCCAGCAACACCCTCGACGAAATCAGCCACAAAAACTTCCTCAACGCCTATCTGGTCTCGAAAGGCGCCGACCCTGTCGAGCTTGAAAAGTTCCAGATCCTGCCGGGATCGCAGGCATTCTCAGCTGGCGCGTCCGGCGAACCCCGCCTCACCAACCTCTTGCACCTCAACGTCGACACCAGTTGGTTCACCCGCTATCGCAGCCAGTCCAACCCCGATCTTGGCGGAGGTCCTTATCCCCAGGCCGTCAACATCACGAACCGCAGGGCCATCCCCCTCAACGATTCGGATTTGAATAATCCCAATCTCATTCAGGTCATCGCCAACACCGCAGCCTTCCACTTCGGATTCATCGAGCAGGGCGGCTCAAGCCTCTACGCCACCCTGTCTCAGAAAGTTTCAAGCGCCGAGGTTCTCGAGATCACCCTCGGCATCGGCGGAGACGAGATCGCTCACTTCCTTGAATGGGTTGATTTCGCGGGCAACGCCTGCCAGCCTCCCGTCGCGCCTGTCACGTCCGAAGGTCTGACCTTTCCGAATCTCTTCGCTGACAACCGAGGCCCGCTTGTCCAGCCAAGCCTGATCTTCCCTATTCCCGCCGAGTTCATCAACGCCAGCCTGCCTCTGTGCGCAACCATCCGTCCAATCACCGCCAAAAACTCCGGCGCGGTAGCGGCCATCGCAAGCCTTACAGCCGACGGGCTCTTCCAGGGTCAATCGAAGGAGTTCCTGAGCCTTCTCAACCGCTACGCCGAAGCGGCCGATAGCGCCGTCCGCACCATCTGAACCAAATCGGCAAACTTCAACTCCCAACATAGCCCTTCCTTTCTTCGAACCAGACCAAATCAACCACTCCGGCCCCATCTGTCCGATCTCTGCTCCCTGCGAACTTGCAGCCGGAGCCAGATATCGGGCAGTTCGGGGCCGGTCTTTTTTTCTTGACCAAATCTCCCGCAAATAAACGCCACCAAACCTCTCCTTCCCGCATCCAAGGCCGCAGGAGAAATCAAACCAATGAAACCAGTGACGAAATGGATGGCCCTCCCTATCCTGGCAACAGGCTTGCTTCTCGTCTCCACCCACACCGCGCTCGCACAGGACACCAGCGGAAGCTCCGATGTCAAAGACGCCACCACTAAAGGCGCGAAAGACGTAGCTAAAGGCACAAAAACCGCCGCAGACAAGACCGCCGATACGACAAAGACCGTTGCCGATAAGACTGCGACCGGAACAAAGACCGTCGCCTCCAAAACGGCAAAAGGCACGAAAACAGTAGCCAAAGACACCGTTCACGGCACAAAGACAGTCGCCGGCAAGACTGCCTCAGGCACCAAGAAGGTATTCCACGGAACCTCCAGCAGCACCGGCAAAGCCGACGACAAGGTAGACGATAAGGCCGCAACCAAGCCGCCAAGCCAATAACCTCCACGTATGTCTTTGCACTTGCTTTTCTGTCTGTCATTCCCGTAGGGAATCTGCTGTTACCTTGTCGGCTGCTGCACTTGCATTTCTTGTCTTTGCACTTGCTTTTCTTGTCTGTCATTCCCGCAGGGAATCTGCTTCTGGCCTTTCGGGCACGCTCGAGATCAGGAGCGTGGGGAACAAATCCTCCCACGTAGGATTCCTGCGCTCGATAAGCTCAATTTTCTGCTCCCGCGTCCAATGCTTGAGTTGCTTCTCGCGTGCAATGGCGCTGCGCACGTAGCGAAAGTATTCGAAATATACAAGACGATGGATCGCGTACCGACCAGTGTGGGTCCCTAAAACACCTTCGCGATGGATCGCGGTCCGTCGTTTCAGATTGTTAGTCACGCCGATATAGAGATTTCGAGAACGGCTGCAAAGAATGTAGACCCAGAAATGGTATTCACGGGGCGGCATGAAGATCAGTCTAATAGACTTTTGTTTTTGTCCTTCTGTCTGGGGAATCTGCTTCTGCCTTTGCTCTTGTCGTTGCCTTTCTGTCCATCATTCCCGTAGGGAATCTGCTGTTCGCCTCGTGCGCAACACGAACTCGCTACCCCTCACACAACTGATCCATCAGCGTGTCAAAATCCTCCAGCCGCGCGTACTCGATAATCACCCGCCCACGCCCGTTCCTGTCCTCGATCTTCACCCGTAACCCAAGCGCCCGCTGCAGTTTCTCCTGCGCCTCGCGCACATTCGGATCAACCGGCTTCGCCTCCTGCACAGCCTTCTTTGCAGCCCGTCCTTCCTCCAATCCCGGAAACAAAAGGTTCTGCACCATCGTCTCCGATTGGCGAACAGAAAGCGAAAGTGATAGTATCTTGGAGGCCGCCCGCTCGACATCGTCCGCGTGCTCCAGCGCCAGCAAAACCTTCGCGTGGCTGAAGCTCAGAACACCCGTCGACACCTTTTGCTGAACAGATTCCGGCAGCCGCAGCATGCGCAGAAAATTCCCCACCGTGGCGCGATCCTTGCCAGTCCTGTGCGCCATCTGCTCCTGCGTCATCCCAAACTCACGCCCAAGCCGTTCATAAGCCTTCGCCTGCTCAATCGGATTCAGATCCGCGCGCTGCAGGTTTTCGACGATGGTAATCTCCATCGCCTGCTCATCTGAAACCTGCCGTAAGATTGCGGGGATAGTCTTCTTCCCAGCCTTCTGCGAAGCGATCCACCGCCGCTCGCCGGCAATTAACTGGAAGCGTCCATTCGCCAACGGTCTCACCAGGATCGGCTGCACCACCCCGTTTGCCGAAATCGATTCCGCCAGCTCCGCGATCAGCGTTTCGTCAAAGTTAGTGCGCGTCTGAAAGGGGTTCCGGTCAATCTCCCCAACAGGAATCTCCATCGGCTTGCCAGCTTCGCTATCCGGCAACTTCGGCGTTTCCACCTGCGCAGCCACCCGAGGCAGCAGCGAGTCCAGCCCCTTGCCCAACGCCCGTCTCTTATCCATCTGTCCACTTGTCATAAAACTCGTCCTTGCTCTGCAAAAATCTCAAATTGTTCCACGTGGAACAATTTGCGTGGAATTACCCTCAGTCCCGTTACACTAGGGTTCCGGCAGAAGTGTCGCCCAAACCCAAATTGTTCCACGTGGAACAATTTGGGATCCCGTCAGGCGTAAGGCCAGAACCGAACCGTTTTCCCCGTCTTGCCGGAAGTTTGCGCCTCTTCCATAGCCGCTTTTCGCGCTTCCGCCTTGGGATTTGGGATCTTATTCCGCTCCATATACTCCGCCGCCAGCTCGAAATACGCCTCCGTCCCACGCGATCGGGCATCGTAAAGCGCCACGGGTTTGCCATGACTCGGAGCTTCAGCAAGACGAATGTTGCGCGGAATCACAGTGCGAAATAGTCTGTCTTTGAAGAATTCACGGAGGGTTTCCGTAACCTGCTGCGCCAGATTCGTCCGGTCGTCATACATGGTCAGCAACACGCCTTCAATCGTCAATCTGGGATTGAACGCCCCTCGCACCCGCTCAAGCGTCGAAACCAGCTCCGAAATCCCCTCAAGCGCGAAATACTCCGCCTGCATGGGCACGATCAAGCTGTCCGCCGCAGCCAGCGAATTCAACGTCAAAAGATCGAGCGCCGGCGGGCAATCCAGCACCACCAGGTCGTAGTCCTTTTGGACAGCTTCGAGCGCCTTGCGCAATCGCAAGGCACGATCTTCCGCGTTCGCAAGTTCGATGTTAGCGCCGGTTAGATTCTTGCTGCCAGGCAGGAGCGTCAGGTTCGCAATCTCTGTCGGCAGAAGGACTTGCGCGGCGGTTGCGTCGCCTGTCAGCACATCATAGATAGAGTTGCGATTGTCGTCGCGCTGAACGCCGAGGCCGGAGGAAGCATTCGCCTGCGGATCGCAATCGACTAGCAGGATCTTCAAACCATCCAAAGCGAGGCATGCTGAAAGGTTGATTGCGGTGGTGGTTTTGCCCACTCCGCCCTTTTGGTTCACAATTCCGAGAATCTTGCCCATGGCAATTCAGACTATCTTGTAGCGCCCAGGAACGAAAAGCTCGCCAGCCTGTGCAGAACCGGGAAATCTGTGGAGAACTTAGACAGCCAGACTGCAGCCGCGCCTGCAAATGGAAGATATCAGGCAAGTTGCAGGTACAGAGTGTGGCATTACCTCCAACCTTCCAGCCTGTGGATTGCGGTGGAAAACCCAGCTTCAATCCGCGCTCATGTTGCTCTCAAACAGAAATGTTCCACGTGGAACATTTCTGTTTGAGCTTCGCGAAGTCGGAGCCAAAACTGACCTGGGTCAGGATTGTTCCACGTGGAACATTTTGGGAGACGCTGCCTTGGCAAATTGTTCCACGTGGAACAATTGTCGGCGAGTGGAGAGTTCTGGACGGTGAGATGTCGAGATTATGGGGTGAATGGGTTAATTCCCCAGTTGGCCGAGGAGGAGAACCCGGTTGGTGTTTTGAGGAAGCGGCTGGAGCGGATACCAGTGGGGCAGAGCGCATTGTTCCGCGGCTGACTGGATCATGGCGGCATCTTCGGTGGTGGTCATGATGGCCAGATAGCCGTTGGGCTTGAGGAGACGGATGGCGGCGGGGATGGCCTGCGCCATATTGTCTACGGCGCGGAGGGTGATGCAGTCATAGATAGTTTTGAGGGTTTCGGCGCGGCCGGAGTGAACTTGGGTTTTCAGGTTCAGGGTGCGAACGGCTTCGCGGAGGAAAGCTGCCTTTTTGTTCTGCGATTCGGCGAGGGTTACGGATATTTCTTTGCGCATCAGGGCTATGGGGATTCCGGGAAAGCCGGCTCCGGAACCAAAATCCAATAGGGAAACTATGTCTTTTGGTAATTTACTGGCGCAGAGGATGGATTCAAGGAAGTGGCGGCTGAGGATGCCTTCTTCGTCGCGGATGGCGGTGAGGTTGGTTTTCGCGTTCCATTTCAGCAGGAGGGCGAGATAGGCCGCAAATTTGCCGGTCGTCCCCGGGTCGAGAGGAGCGTGGCCGGATTCGGTGAGGAGTTGGTTGAGGCGGATGGCGACCATAGGAGGATTGTAGTTCGCGTTTGTGATGGGCATCGAGCCCATCCGAAACGCAGGAAAATGTGGCAGCGCCGCAAATGCCAAGGTTAAAACCTTGGCTTACCTGAAACCCTGGTGTTGACTATCTACAATTCGTGGTGTAGATAGTCATAGTATGGGAAAACCAAGTGATCTGGTGCAGGGAACGCTTGACTTGCTGATATTGAAGACGATCTCGCTTGAACCGAAGCATGGATGGGCGATCGCCAAGCGGATTCAGCAGATTTCGAATGAAGTGTTGCAGGTGCAGCAGGGTTCGTTGTATCCGGCGCTACACCGGCTGGAACAGCAGGGATGGATCAAAGCCAAATGGAGCGAGACAGAAACAGGCCGCCAGGCTAAGTTCTATTCGCTGACGGCGGCCGGGCGCGCGCAACTTGAGCGGGAGTTGGAAAGCTGGAGCAGGCTTTCGACTGCCATCAATCTTGTCGTCGAGGGTGTGTGAGAGAGCGGGAGGCGAAGATGCGCTGGTTGGAACGAGTGCGAATAGCTTTAAGGATGCTCTTCCATCGTCAGGCGGAAGCGGCACGGCTTCAGGATGAGTTGCAGTTTCATCTTGAGCAGCAAATCAACGAAAACGCAGCGCGAGGACTTACACCGGATGAGGCGCGAAGGGCGGCTATTCGGTCCTTCGGCAATCCTGGCCTTGTACGCGAGCAGGCTCGCTCCACATGGAACTGGAACTGGCTGGAGACGTTGCTGCGCGACGTGCGTTATGGAATGCGGACGCTGATGCGCTCGCCGGGCTTTACGCTGGTCTCCGTGCTGGTTCTGATGCTTGGTATTGGCGCTACTACGTCGCTGTTTACGATTGTGCGCGCGGTGTTGCTGAAGCCTTTGCCCTTCCCGGATTCAGACAAGCTGGTCATGGTTTACGAACACTTCCGGGACCCGTCAAGCGGGACCTATTTCAATGTGGTTTCGGCTGCAGATTTCGTCGATTGGCGGCGACAGACGCATGGTTTTGAAGACATGGCTGCCTGGCGACGCTATGGATTCAATCTCACCGGAGTGCATGCGGAATTACCGGAAGTCGTGGAGGCGGCGGGAGGCTCTTACAATCTTTTTTCAGTGCTCGGCGTACGGCCGGTTCTGGGACGCACCTTTACTGC
Source organism: Acidicapsa acidisoli (assembly GCF_025685625.1). Classification (NCBI taxonomy): domain Bacteria; kingdom Pseudomonadati; phylum Acidobacteriota; class Terriglobia; order Terriglobales; family Acidobacteriaceae; genus Acidicapsa; species Acidicapsa acidisoli. The sequence goes on along the minus strand of NZ_JAGSYI010000001.1, from coordinate 1,374,152 downwards.
CGATGAAGATCGATTGGAAGCCGGCCACGTTGTGATGCTTACGTGGAGCTTATTCCAAAGACGCTTTGCGGGTGATCCTTCGATACTGGGCAAGCAGATCCATCTGGACTCGAACTCTTACACCGTTGTCGGTGTGCTGCCCAGTTGGTTTACCTATCCCAATGCCAGGATTCAGGTGTGGGTGCCTTATGCGCAGACCTTTCCGGCGGACCTGTATGCGATGCATGGATCTCATCAGAGCCGTGTCGTTGCGCGGCTCAGGCCGGGCGTAAGCGCCGATGCGGCGACGAAGGAGGTAAGCGCTTTGCAGTATCAGCTCCACCTCGCCCACGCATCGGAACCGGTAGCAGAAGACGCTCTCTATCGCCCCATGATCGACGATGTTGTGCTGGACGTGAAGACGCCATTGCTTGTCCTGCTGTCTGCCGTGGGTTGCATGCTGCTGATTGCATGCCTGAATGTATCGAATCTGCTGGTGGCGCGTGCCGCTTCGCGACGCAAGGAGGTTGCGGTGCGCGGTGCACTGGGCGGCAGCCGCCTTGCGCTGATACGCGAGCAGATGACGGAGAGCTTGCTGATCTGCGCAGCAGGCGGGTCGCTGGGGCTTCTGCTTTCGATTCTGGCGACTCGATGGCTTGCGAGCCACTGGCGTAATCTGCCGCGCTCCGAGTCGATTCAACTGGACGGAAGCGTTCTCGCATTCACAACGGGCTTGATTGTTCTCACTGCGTTGCTTGCCGGTCTGGTTCCGGCCATCTCTTCAACGGGCAAAGGTGTACTTGGCGCGCTGCAAGAGTCGTCGAGATCGATTGGCGGGAGCGCTTCCCGCGCGTGGCTGCGCAAGACGATGCTTACCGCGGAGATTGCGCTGACTGTGATCCTGCTGGTCTCGGCGGGATTGCTTTTCAAGAGTTTCCTGCATCTGCGTACCGCCGATCTTGGCTGCGTCACGGAGAACGTGCTTACGGTCAAATACGGGCTGCCGGAGAAGCAATATGACACGCCCGAAAAGGTCATTGCCTTCCACGAAGCGCTGCTGGATCGCGTGCGCCGGATTCCCGGAGTGCGCGCCGCGGCGCTGGTTTCCACTCCGCCAGGAGGGGGTTACGAGGGAGACAGCGTTTTTACGATCCCCGGGCGTCCTGCTCCAACTTCGACGATTGAAGACGACGCTACGACTCGCACCATCGATCCGAGTTATTTTTCCGTGATGCAGATTCCTTTGATTCACGGCCGATTTTTTACCGATCACGAACGTCTGGCGAACTACCACTACACGATCGTCAACAAGACATTTGCGGATCAGTATTTTCCAGGGGAAGACCCGATTGGCAAGCGCGTGAATATCGCGTGGTATACGAACAAGGAAGACTTCGAGATTGTCGGCGTAGTTGGCGATACGCTCTATGATGTCGCCAAACCCGTCAAGGCAACGATGTACTTTCCGATCCTTGCGGGCATTCCTGAACTCACCGGGAGCACGACGATCATGGTTCGGGCAGCGGTCGATCCGCTTGCGCTGTCGATTCCCATTCAGCAGCAGCTGGCCGCGCTTGACTCGACAATACCTGTCTACGATGTGCTGACGATGCAGCAGATCCTCGGACTGACAACAGCGAGCCAGAACCTGAGTGCGACGCTCGTGCTCGCCTTTGCCGCGCTCTCGCTGCTGCTGGCCGGAGTGGGGCTCTATGGGGTTCTTTCGTATCTGGTGACGCAGCGGGTTGCCGAAATCGGAATTCGGATCGCACTGGGAGCGCAAAGATCGGAAGTATTGCGCATCGTGCTGTTGGATGGCCTGCGCCCTGTGGCGCTGGGATTAGCGATCGGTCTGGCTGGAGGCGCGACGGCGGGAAACCTAATTCGATCGATCCTCTACGGAACGAGCCCCTTCGATCCGATGGTATTGGTTGCGATGGTTGGCTGCCTGATGCTCACTGCCATTGTGGCCTGCGCGGTGCCGGCGGTGCGGGCGTCGAGGATAGAGCCGATGGTGGCGCTGCGGAGCGAGTAGCCGGTCTCTACCGCTAAAGCTGCCTGATTTGCCTGACCCTGCGGCGTGGCTGAAGCCACGCCCTTTCAAAGCAACCCGAGGCCCTAGCAGTTCTGGTATTTCCAGTTGCGCTGTTTACCCTCAGCGATCCATTCGACGGCGGTGGCGATGCGCTTGTCCCGGGTTTCGGCGCGCTTGGCGTCGGCGATCCACTCGATGTATTCGCGCTTGCAACTGGGACTGAAGGCTGCGAAGACGGTGGATGCTTTCTTATTGGCTTTCAGGGCGACCGCGAACTCCCGTGGCAATTCGTCCACGGGTGGCTTCGGCGCTTTGACAACTTTGTTTCTCGCGGCGATAGGGCTGGTGTACTGGCCGTTATCGACGAAGGCTGTGGCCTGGCGAAGGAAGTCCAGCATCTGCTTGTTGGACGGCAGGTCTTTGACGGATGTGATACGGCCGAGGGAGCCCATGCCGCCATCCTGAACTACGTTGGCTTCACGCAGGACGGCGCCGATTTCTTCACCCCAGAAGCCGAAGCTGCAGTGCTCGTTGAAGGCGGACATGTTGGCGAGGATCACGCCTTTGTATTCGAAGAATGGACGGCTCCACTTGATGGTCTCTACGACGTTGGGGCAGGCTTTGTGCACGAGTTCGCGCAGGTGGATGAGGATGGGCTGGGCGAAAGGTTTGGCTTTGGAGATGTACAGGTCGATTCTCGCTTCTGTTCTCGCTTTTGGGGCGGCGGGGGTCTGCGTTGCGCTCATGGACGGCTCCTCCTTTTTTGAGAAGAACAGTGTACAGCCTCGCGAGTTAGCAAGTTAGCGGCGGGCTTTACGGGATTCGGGGATGCGGCCTAGCCGAGGATTGTGGGCTAAGAGGAGGTCGCAGGCCTCGAGGGATTCGGACTCGAAATTGGGGTTGTCGGCCGGGAGGATGAGCCAATGTTTGATTTTGTCTTGCAGCAGCTTGATCGGACGGATGGAGGGAAATTCGTGGCGAAGGGCACTGGGGTCGTCTGAGGTCTCGAATATATCAGCAAAGACCAGCCAGAGGCCGTTGTCTTCAGGGGACTTGATGCTGTCGCGAAGCATGCAAACGATTTTGTCGCCGAGATAGACGGCATAGCCGCTGAACATGGGGCGTACCTCGGGATGCAGAGGCGCAAGGGCTTCGAGGATGAAGGGATAAGGCGGGGATTTGCGCTTGGGCTTTGGGTTGGCGTGATCGGACTGACTCGTGTGGCGAGGCATGGGAGGATGATAGCGCCGAAAGGGTATGAAGGGGACGAGCCGCCTTTGGGGAGGCACGTTACCTTGATTAAAATTCGTGGACTTCGGGTTCAGAATTACGCTTATGGGAGGTAACTTCAGTGATACAGTAATCTTTTCGCGCGCTGACCGAATTCCGGATTTGCGCCTCCACTTGAATCCAGGAACACAGAACCGAAGGGAAGCTGCACCAGGATTCACAAGCCTTTTAGACGCGAATATCCCAGCAATTCGGTTTGAGAGAACAAACAAGACTGGCTCGAAACGCACCCCCTTTTGCGCGGCGCAAGTAACAGATCGGCGAAAGAGTTACTTCTGCACGATAAGTTGCACTCACTCAACACTTTGTCCATGAGATAGCTTGAGCTGTAGGCAATCTCATGTTCGCAAGCCTCCAAAAGAGCAAGTCGCTAACTTCCCGTTCCCGGTTTGTTCCGGCGAATAATCCAAGAGCTTCGTTATTCACCAACCGAGCCAGACGTGACACCTCCGCGGTAATTGTGCCTAAGCCGAGACCTTCGGATAAGAACCAGCGGCAGGTTTTTAACTGTTGGGTATATGCAGATTTTCTCGAAATCCAGAGGCCTGAGAGGCATATTGGACAGGTGCAGCGATCCGAAGTCCTGTATTCTGGCACTCATAGAGCCGCATCGGATCGGGTTACTAACGTCACCTGAACATTGCGCGGCGGATTCAGGATGGTTGAAAGCGTAATGCCTTTTGCGTCGGCACAGAGGTCAGAGATTGCCGAGGAAACCTGGTCGCTCACCCGGCTTGCCCGAGTGGCGTTGCGCGTCGTGTCCCATCTGCCGTGCCAGCTGGAGATTCTGCGGCTGCTGAGGTATCCAGTGCTGGCCGAAGTGCTGCCTTGCAACCCTCGATTCGCGATCAAGTTTGCAGCGGACGATTATCTGGCCCGAGACCTTTCTGTTGCTGAACGCAAGACCTGCTTTTTGCATCATTATGGCCGGCTGCTTGGGGCATTGCCGGACAGGATGTTGCGCCGGATTCTGCATCGCAGTGTGACTGTGTTGGAAATACGCGATGGCGAGAACGTTTACCGGGTGATCACCAATCTTTCGCGGCCATGGGATAAAGAGGGGGAGCTCTCTCTCACTTTGGAGCATAACGGGACAGGCATCTACGTTATATCCTTCTCGATCGTGCCGGGATCGATCGTTCACTCCGACGCGCCGGAAGTTCTTCTGATCTCCCGAATGCAGGGGATGAAGGGGAAGTACCGATTGATTCAGCAGGCGACGAAGGCGATGAATGATGTCGCGCCTGCTTCGTTTCTGCTGGCGGCGCTGCAGGGTTTCGCAGAGGCGTTTGGGGTTAGCGAGATCGTGGGTGTCTCGGCGGTACGCCAGTCGGCCTACTGCGAAGAATGCGATGAGATATTTCGCAAGGCCTACGATGAGTTTTTCACCACGGTAGGAGCGGTGATGGGCTCGGACAACCTCTTCCGCTGCCCGGTGCCTATTCCGGAGAGGCCGCTTCAGGATGTGAAGCGGGGCCATAAGCTGCGAACGAAGGAAAAGCGCGCCTTCAAGCGCGACGTCGCGGATACTGTGCTGCGGTTTTTTCAACGGAATTGGCGGAGGGACGGCGAGCACTTGCAACAGGAACAGAACTCGGAGCTTCCTGTTCAGTTAACGCAGTGAGGGACACTTCCTGCTAGCTGGCCAGGACGGATTCTTCGATTCTTCTTGGGGTCCAGGATTCGCTGGCGTGGACGAAGGCGGCGAATATGGCGCGGGAGAGGGCGCTTTGGTCGTAGGAACGCTCAGGGTGCCACTGGACGGCGACGACAAAATGATCGCTGGAGGCGAGTTCCACGGCTTCGATGATTTCGTCCTGCGGGGAGCGGGCGGAGACGAGCAGATTGTCGCCGGGGGTGCGGATGGCCTGGTGATGGCTGGAGTTGACGTACTCCGAGATGGAGAGCGGCGGCAGAGCCGATCTTTCGCTGTGCTCTGGATGGCAATGCTTTGCGATTGTAGCCAGACGGGTGTTGGGCGTGATTTCTATGGGGTGAGCTTCGGTTACGGAGCGGCCAGGGCTGTGATTTACGGCGGTTCCGATTTGCGTCGGGATGTCCTGGATCAGTGTGCCGCCGCACCAGACGTTGAGGGCTTGCGTGCCCTGGCAGATGGCCAGGATGGGCTTGTGGAGGTTAAAGGCGTCCTGGATGAGGAGTTCGTCGACGGCGGCCCGGTCGGCGTCGGGGCGTTCGCAGAGGGGAATTGCCGATTCGCCGTATTTCTGGGGGTCGATGTCGGCGGGACTGCCGGGGAGAAGGATTCCGTGACAGGTAGAGAGAATTTTGGCGACGCGCTGCGGGGTTTCGTGCAGGGGGATCGGGATGGGCGTGGCTCCGGCGGAGTAGAGGGCGTGGAGGTACTGCGGGAGGGAACGCAGGTTGTAGGCCTGGGAATCTTCGACGAAGCGAGGGCTGGTGGGCTCGGGTATGGCGATGTGGACCGACATGATTTACCCCTGCGGCGATTGTAGCGCGTGGGCTGAATCGATGGCTGATCTGTCAGGCTTTGGCGCGGCTTTGGGGCGAGGTGAAGTTGACGAACTCCAGGGCTTTTTGTGTAACGCCGCCGCCGGGTGACGTTTCTGTCCAGGAGACGGAGCGGGTATAGGGGCGGTTTTCGCCGGTGCGGTATTTGTCGGTGACGGTGACTTCGACTCGATAGCCCTGGAGGAGCAGGCTGGCCCAACCGGATTCGACGCGGTGATAGCTGCCGCCGGAGCCTTGAAAGGCTTCCTGAAGCGGCTTTGGGGCGAAGGTGTTCATGTTGGGGTTTTGGATGCCCAGATTGCGCAGGTCGCCGGGGGCTCCGAACTGGATGCCGATGAGATGGCCGGCGTGCTCGCCGGTTCCGGCAGAGACGCCGCGCTGGGCGGCTTCGTCACGATGGGTCATGACTTGGCCGGGGACGCCGAGCTCTCCCGACGCCTTTTTGTAAAAGGTCTGGCCCTGGTATCCGCTCTTAAAGGTGAATCGGCCGCTGATGTCGGGGAGTGTCATGCGAGATCGTTCCATTGGAGGGATGGTAGCATCGCGGGCGCGGGCGTTTCATGGAGTTAGGATGATTTTCGGCATCCACAGCGCTCCCGAAGAGGATAGAGCGGGCTTTCAGCCCTGAGCCGATTTTTCAGGCCTTTGACACCCAGCCCGTTGGGCTGGGCTGGGATAACGGCGCGCCATTGGCGCTGAAAAAGACCGTACCGTTTTATCTTGCTCGGCTTAATGTGCGGGCTAAAGGCCGTACTCTTCAAACAGACCCACACCTGCGAATGCGGTAGAAGAGAGTTAGTCCTGTTACGGAACCGCAGGTGAGCAGGCTGGCAGCCATGCCTAGCGTGAGGGATGGATCTTGCTGGTAGAGGCCGTGGATGATCCCGACGACTTGCAGGATGCTGAAGCCGCCGAAGGTGATCAGAGAAATTCCTTCGTCGGTTTTCTTGCGCCAGACGGCGATGATCTGGGGCACAAAAAGCAAAGCGTTGCAGAGCAGGCCGAGGCCGAAGATTACGGCGACGATTTCTTTCATGGGATCAATCTAGCATTTTGATTGTTCGTTGAAATCAGTGGAGGGTCGGATGAGGAGAGTTTTGGTAATCCCACCCTTGCCGCAAAGTGCGCGTCAAGGATGGGGCACCCAGATTTGTGGTTAGGACAGACAGAAAGGGCAAATGCTAGCTCTTTCATGGATTCCATGATTAGAGGGCGTTGGTGTCGACTAGATTGACCTGGGTGTAGGAGCTGTCCAGAAGGCTATCCGTGAGCGTCAGGTTACCCGGTGTGTAGGTGAGGGCGTATTGGATGCGGACGGCTACGCTGTTGGATACCTGGGAGCCTGGAGGGATTGGACGCAGGTGTGGTGGTCCGTCTTTGGGGGCCCAGGATTCGCGGATGATGTCGAGGGCGGACTCCTGCGGCAGGGCACCGTATTGAGCTGCCATTGTGGGATCGAAGGTGAGCCCGTGGGCCTGTGCCTGGGCGACCATATAGCCCATGGAGAAGTCGCAAAGACGAGTGTCGTGGTCGAGCGGTCCGCCGGGCAGGGTGCCTCCGCCTACATCGCCGTGGCAGCCGGAGAACCAGACCTGGGTGAGAGTTTGGCTGGGTTGCTGGCCGGGCGGTGTTGGCGGGAGCGGGTCCCAGAGCGTGGCGGGGAATTGTGCTCGTTGTTCATCGATGGCGAGGCAGTGGACGGCATTTTTCACGTCGGGGTGAAGGCTGGTGTTGAGGAATCCGTATTTGGATTCGTCGATGCCGCCGAAGATGGCGGGAATGCCGAGGGCTCCGACGGTGTCCCAGACACCGATAAGTGTGATCGTGGCGTCGGCGAGGCCGCAGGCGGAGAGTGAGGCGAGGATTGACTGCCGTTGGGCTGGGTTGCGGTAGGCGTTGAAAGCCTGGGTGACGCAGTCGTCGGTGAAGGAGCCGCTGGGAAGGCCGCAAGTAGCGATCATGCCGGCCAGGGAACGGACGGTATAGGCTCCGCGACTGAAGCCGAAGAGATAGATCTGGTCGCCGGGTTCGTAGACGTGGGCGATGGTGGTGTATCCATCCATGATCTTTTGAAAGATGGTGGTGGCGAAGGCGCCTTCGATGAGGCGATCCAAGCCGGTAGCGTCGGCGCCCACTCCGTCGTCGTAGTAGACGACCTGATCGGAGCTGACCTGCAGGGCTTTATAGAGGCGGTAGACATTGGTGTTGTTCAGAGGCCCCTGCCAGGTGCCGTCGGAGAGGAAGACGATTCGTTTGGACATTGGTCGCTCCGGAGACTAGGTTGCAAGTACCATACCCCAGGAGTGGACGGATGGTGAATAACATTCGGCCAAGATTCTCCGGGGCGACGATTGCAGGTTGATACTAAAAACTAACTTGACATTCGGGTTGGGTTCGATTTCCTATGCGGGGATGCAACCCATGTTGATTTCTCGGAGCCTGTGGTTCAGACGCGGGCCGATGCATCGCGGGGCCGTGGTGCTGGCCGCGTCGTTGTGCCTGCTGACGGCCGGATGCCTGAAGCCAGTGAAAGAGCACACCACTGCGCTGGCTGCGGCAACTGCGCCAGTGATCGATCAGGCTGCGGCGGCGTATCAGGCAGCGAATGCGATTCATGAAAAGCGCGCGGACTATGACGAAGTTACAGGGTTTGAGAAAGATCATTCGACAGACAAGCTGAGGGTTCTTCATCCGCTGATGTCGGATAAGGATGTAGAACTGCGGCTGAAGGTTCTGAAGGCATTTCAGCTATATGTGAAGACGCTGGTCGCAATCACGAACGGAACGCAGTCGAAAGAGCTGGATGAGGCTTCGAAGTCGCTGGGCGGCGACCTGACGGGACTTGGGAATACGGTGGTCCCGACGGTGGAGAATGCGCTGGGAATTCCGGCGACGAGCCCGACTACGACGGTGACCATGTCGACCTCGGAGACCGGTGGGACAACGACCGCAACGGCCACCACAACTGTGACGCCGGCGATGCCGATTTCGACGACGGACCAGAATCTTATTGCTACTGGAGCAAATGCTCTGGGGCAGTTCCTGACTTATCGGGCGATCGAAAAAGATCTGCCGCCGCTCATTATCAAACTTGATCTGCAGGTTGTTCCGTTGTGCAAGACGATGATCGGCGAGGTCGATGCGATGAGTGACGCGGAGACGATTGACTTCAACTACCTGCTGGGGCAGGAGAAGGAATTCGTGATGGACCCGGGTATTACGCTCAGCGAAGTGGAGCGCAGGAACGAGATTGCGAAGATGCAGGAGTTGGTTCGCGAGCAGCATGTGGCAGCGCTGCAGTTATCGGGGCTAAGAGGCGCGATCATCAAACTGGCGATGACCCATCATGCGCTGGCGGAGGAGTTGGCGAAGGCCAATCCGGGATCGCTGAAGGACAAGCTGACGGAACTGATTGCAGCGGGAGAGGGTCTGGGCAGGTTCTATTCTTCGATTTCTTCTAAGTAGCACGGTAGACAGGGGAGGATAACTTTGGGTACGCCAACGATTCCGCTCTCGCCGGATGTGCGAGCTGCCTATAAGGCGGTTTATGACAAGAATGAGGCTGCGCTGGAAACGACCAACGACTTCGAGTTGACGAAGGCGCTGAACGCGAGCCAACTGGACATTGGGAACTTATTGCAGGCTGACGATATGTATCGGATTCAGGCCGATGATGCGCAGTTTCAGGCCCTGCTGGCGCAGCTTACTGCGACCAACACTGGGTTGAAGGCCCTCCAAAAGAAGATATCGGGGATTACCGGGGGGATAGCTACGATTGGCGCGGTAGCCGGGGCGATCAACAATGTGCTGAAGCTGGTGCCGGGGATCTAGTTTAGTAGGCCAGTTTGAAAAGAGGTCATCGCACGGGGCTAAACAGGCTGCGGAATCAGAGAAAAACATCCCTCCGGGGCTGAAGCCCCCTCGATTCTTTTGGCTTAAGGCTGGGGTTAAAACCCCAGCCTCCGTCCGAACCGAGTTTTTTCGCAGCGTGTGAAGGCCCAACAGCTTTGCCGTTGCTATGCGCCGTCTTCGAAGACCTTTGGGACATCAATGCCCAGCGCGGTCGCCAGGTCGTGCTGGTGATTTTGCTCCTGCACGAGGATGCCGCGAAGAGATTCAGCAAGAGCGAAGTGGCCGATGGCTTCGGCTTGTTTGACGCGCTTGCGGTAGTTCTTGATGGTTTCGGTTTCGTTGTCGAGGTCGAAGCGGAGCATATCTTCGGGTTTCTTCGATAGCTTGACTGGCTTGGGAGTGGCGGTGGGATCTCCACCAAGGTAGTCGATCTGGTCGGCGAGGATCATCGCGTGCTGAAGCTCTTGAGCGGCGTGAAGCTTCAGTTCGGCGGCGATGTTCATCCATTGTGCGCCGCTGAGCACGTTGCTGTAGACGGTGTAGGCGATGATGGCCTGATATTCGCGGGCCAGGTCTTCGTTCAATGCATCAATCAGTTCTGCGACGGCGTTCGCTCCGGAGTTATCCTTTTTCTCTTTCGCCATGTTTCCTATCCTCTCTGTTTCTCGTGGTTGGATGCAGAGAGGACGGGGCGTGTTGGCTTCTTTTCGGCAGCAGGAGAGCTGATTAGGGTTGGGGATGACTTAGCTGTGTTGCTGAATTAGCTGATCAATGGCTTCGCGGAGTTGGGCGGTGAGGGCTTCAGACTCGCGGAGATGATGATGTTTGGTCTGGATTGGCTTGCCGAAGATGAGTTTTAGCGGGGTTCCATTGGGAGACGGGTAGAAGTGCCGGGTGTGCATAGGGAGCAGGTCGCGGACACCGACGAGGGCGATTGGGACGAGTGGGACCTGGCCGCGGATGGCGAGGAATGCGGCTCCGTTGAGGAAGGTCTGGAGATTGCCGTCGGGAGTGCGGCCGCCTTCGGGGAAGACGAAGACGTTGAGGCCGCCACGGAGGGTTTTGACTCCGGCGGCGAAGCTGGAGAGGGTGGTACGGGGGTTCGCGGTATCGATGGGGATCTGGCCGGAGCGGTCGAGATACCAGCCGATGAAGGGGAGGGTCCAGAGTTCTTTTTTCGCCAGGATACGGAATTGGAAGGGAAGGCTGGCGAAGACTACCGGCGTGTCCATGTAGGAGGTGTGGTTGGAGGCGAAGACGGCAGTTTCGGCGGGGATGTTTTCGAGGCCGATTACCTGGAGCGTTGCGCCGGAGAAGAGAACGCAGGCGTGGGCCCAGACGCGGGCGATACGGTGTTGCAGGCCGCCGTGCTTGTCGAAGAGCGAGGCGGCGAGGGCCAGGCTGCCGAAGAAGGCGGTGGCGAGGAGGAATGGCGGGGCCAGGAGGATGTTGCTGCGCTGGCGGATGAAGAATGAAAGCTGGTTCGGTCTCACGGAGCGGGGTCCTGGCGGCTGCCTTCCTGTTTGAATTGGGTGATGCGGGATGCCAGGAGGAGATGGCGAGCTTCGCCGACGAGATAGACGCTGCCGCTGATGACGACTCTCGCGGGGTTTAGCTGGAGAGCGAGCTGCAGGGCTTCTTCGACGGTGCTGGAGGGGGTGGATGGGACGCCTGTGGCTTCGGCGGCGGCTTGCAGGTCGGCGACTTCGGTGGCGCGGGGGGAGTGGATCGGCGCAAGGATGACGTGGTCGAAGATGGGGAAGAGGATCTGGGTCATTTCGCGGAGGGGCTTGTCGCGCAGGCAGGCGAAGATGAGGACCTGGCTTCCCTCCCACATCTCAGAAGCGAGATGTGGGGCACCCGAACGCTCTGGTTGATTGGCGGATAGTGCAGCACGGAGGGCCCAGGCTCCGGCGGGGTTGTGGGCTACGTCGAGCAGAAATTCGGGCGGATTGGGGAGGGTTAGCTTTTCCAGGCGGCCGGGCCAGCTTGTGGTGGCGATGCCGCGCTGGATGGTCTCGGGGGTGATTGGGATGTTGCGCGCGTGACGGAGTTCGACGGCGGCTGCGATGGCCAGAGCGATGTTGCGATGCTGGTGGGCGCCTTTGAGCGGGGAATCGACGAGGATCTGCTTCCCGAGGACTTCGATTGCGTAGGGGGCGACGGGATTTGTGCCGATTTGGGGCATGTAATCGGCTGCGCTGATGCCGCGGACGTTCAGCTCTACGGCTACTTCGCCGAGGGCCTGGTTGGCTTCGGGGTGCTGGGGAAGCGTCACTAGCGTGCCGTTCGGGCGGAGGATTCCGGCTTTTTCGCGGGCGATGAGGTCGATGGTTGCACCGAGCCACTCCTGATGGTCGAGGGAGATGTCGGTAATGACGGACAGGATGGGATCGACGATATTGGTAGCGTCGAGGCGGCCTCCCATGCCTACTTCGAGGATGGCGAGATCTACTTTGGATTCGGCGAAGTAGAGGAAGGCGAGGGCGGTCAGGAGTTCGAAGTAGCTGGGGAAGGCTGGGAGTTTGGCTTCGAGGACGAGCTGTTGGGCGGTGTCGTGGACGCGGAAATAGAAGCGGGCGAAGTCGTCGTCGGAGATGTCCTGCAGCGACGCCCAGGTCTCAGAAGCGAGACCTGGGGCACCCAGTTGATCAGGTTGGGCAGGTTCACCGAGGCGGATGCGCTCGTTGACGCGGTCGAGATGCGGCGAGGTGTAGAGCCCGACGCGTAGGCCGGATTCGCGGGCGATCGAGGCGAGGGTCGAGGCCGTGGAACCTTTGCCGTTGGTGCCGGCGATCAGGACGGACGGAAATCGGCTTTGCGGATCGCCGAGGGCGGCGCAGAGGGTGCCGATTTCAGTGAGAGAGAATTTGCGGCGTGGCGCGCCTGCGGTGTGGAAGAGCTCGGGCATGAGCGCGCTTAGATTTTCGATTGCGGCTGCGTAGGACATTCAACTCCATTTTACTGCGATGGACCGTCTGCATCTTTTGGGTTACTTTCGCGCCTCGGAATTCAGCCTTGCTCTGTGCTACCTTGAAAACACCGGAAACATGAGGCGCGGTTCCCGATTCGTTCGGATGCTGCAAGTTGTTGACTGCACAATGCATTTGTTGCGAATGCAGGAGAGTCCCGATTGGGCCTGCGACCCGGCCGCCCGAATAGCCTGGCCGGCTAACTTAGTCCTAAAACGCTGCGTTCCTTCAGGAACAAGATCACACGTAACTTAATCACAGAGCCAGACTGCGCTCGCAACTCGAAGCCGTGGGGAGCTCTCTATACATTCCTTTTTTGGAGAAGTCGGATGCAGTTCAGAAGTACCTTATGGAAGTTGCTGGTTCTGTCGTTGTCTATCGTTTTTTCCACCGCGCTGAAGGCTCAGGATGTAGCTTCCCTGACGGGTCTCGTGACGGATACGACAGGAGCGGTTATTGCGGGCGCAAATGTCGAACTGGTGAATACGGCAACCAACGCGACCTACAAAGCAGTGACCACCGGCATTGGTTCCTACACCATCACGGACGTGGCGCCGGGACCGGGTCATACGGTGACTTTCTCCCGAGATGGGTTTGAGTCAGTGGTGGTTTCGAATCTGTATCTGAATGTGGCCACGACGCGGACTCAGAATGCGAGGCTGCCGGTCGGGAATGTATCTTCGACTGTGGCTGTGTCGGCGACAAGCGACGATGTGACGCTGGATACGACGGATGCGACGGTCGGGAACAACTTCAATATGAAGATGGTGGATGAGCTGCCGGTCTATAACCGCACCAATCCTACGGTTCTCTTTACGATGCAGCCGGGCACGAGCAGCACGGGGGCGGTAACGGGTGCACGCGAGGACCAGAACAGCGTGACGCTGGATGGTCTGGATGTGAATGATATTGCGGCGGGCGGTGAGCCGGGAAGCGCGTACACGATTGTGGCCAATGCGCCGGTGGATTCGGTACAGGAGTTTCGCGGGACGGTTGCGGGGCCGCTTTCGAATTCCGGGCCGGGTGGCGGCGGCGCGTTTCAGATGGTGACCAAGGGCGGCACCAATGAGTTTCATGGGAATGTGAATGAGTATCTGCGCAATACGGATGCGACGGCCAATAACTGGTTCGACAACGATGCGGGAGTGGCGCGTGCGCCGCTGATCCGGAACCAGTTTGGCGGCAACCTCGGCGGGCCGGTGATCAAGAACAAATTGTTTTTCTTCTTTGATTACGATGGATCGCGGGTGGCGGAGTCGCTGGCGGAGGAGCGGAATGTTCCTCTGAATTCTTTCCGCAATGGAACGATTTCTTACATCACGAATGCACCGGGTTGCGATCCCAACAATTCTAGGCAGAATACGACACCGAATTGCATTGCGGGCCTGACTGCGACCCCGAGCGCGGCTACGGCTGGAGCGTCCACGGTAAATCTAGATCCACAGGGGATCGGCGTGAATGCGCAACTGCTGGCGTTTGTGAATTCGAGATACCCGATGGCCAACGACCTGACGCAGGGAGACGGCGTGAATTCGGGCGGCTTCCGATTCAACTCTCCGAATCCTGACACACTGAACAACTATGTGGGAAGGGCAGATTACACGCTCAATGATGCAAACAAGCTGTTTGCGCGCGTCACGTTTGCACGCGAGAACGCAGTAACTCCAGGGCTGTCGAACCAGTTTGCCGGCGATCCGCTGACGTATCCGTCTTTCGATGAAAGCTATGCGTATGTAGCTGGATGGACGTGGACGATCAGTCCCTCGAAGGTGAACCAGTTGTATTACGGCAGCACCGTTTCCGTTATCGACTTTCCTACGAAATACGACCCGACTGGAGTAGATAACTTTGCCTTCAACAGTCCCTTTGCGAATCCTTATGGAAATATCGCCGATCAGCAGCGGCGCAGGGTTCCGATTCCGGTGGTGCGGGATGACTTCAGCTGGCAGAAGGGAAATCATGACTTTGGTTTTGGCGGGACGTTCAAGTTCATCAAGACGAACAGCAGCCTGATCAGCGACGACTACTTTCCTACGGTTGGGCTGGGCGGAGAAAACCTGGCGCTTGATCCGGCTCTGCGGCCCTCCAATATCGGCGCGAGCGGAACGGCGGCGACGACGACGTTTGACAGCGCGTATGCTTTTGCCCTGGGCGCGTACAGTCAGCTAGGCGCGAATTACGACTATGACAACAAGGGCAGTGTGCTGCAGCAGGGCTCTGGCGCGGCGCGGCATTATCGTTACTACCAAACCGAGCTTTACTTCGGCGATACGTGGAAGGCGACGAAAAATCTGACGCTGAGCTATGGCGTGAAGTACATGCTCTACTCCGTGCCTTACGAAACGCAGGGGCTGGAGTCGATTCAGAACACGGGCTTCGACAGTTATTTCGACGCGCGACTGGCACAGAGCGCGGCTGGCGCATCGGGTGCGACGGCCGTTCCATTTATCAGCTACTCGTTGGGTGGGAAGGCTAACCATGCGGCGGGGATGTACAAGCCTAGCTATAACAACTTTGCTCCACGCTTTGCCTTTGCCTATACGCCGACGAATTCGCCGAAGACGGTTTTCAACGGCAGCGCGAACATCATCTTTGATCGCACGGTGATCAATGCGGTCAACTTTATCCAGGATCAGAGCTCCTATCTGTTCCAGGCAAGCGCGGCGAACATCTATGGCCTGACTGACCCGACGGCTTCACTGGCTGTGGAACCACGATTTACTTCGATCGATTCGATTCCGACACCGCCGGTGGCTCCGGTGATCACGACTCCGTATACGCCGTATGTGAGCGGCGTGGGCGCAAACGCGACGCCGTTTGGACTGGCGAACGGCGAATTCCAGACGGCGATTGATCCGGGATTGCGGAATCCTTACTCGATTGCGTTCAATGCCGGGTTCCAGCATGAGTTTCCGGATCACTTTGTGCTGAAGACCTCGTATGTGGGACGGCTGGGACGGCGGCTGATTGCGCAGGCGGATGCTTCGCAGCTTATCGATAACCCTGACCCGACCTCGGGGCAGATGATGTCGACGGCGTTTGCGAATATCACGAAGCAATTGCGCCAGGGGGTTAATCCGTCGAATGTGACGGCGCAGCCCTGGTTCGATAACCAGTTCTCTTATGGTCCTTATAGCGGAACGCAGGTGGTGACGCAGTTCTACGGAGTGCTGGCGCAGCGCGGCGATTTTGCGGATACGATCCAGGCGCTGTCGGCGGATGGCTTTCTGAACTACAACGTAGGCATGGCGGCGCAGCTTGCGGAGGATACCTTTATCACCAACAAGGGATCTTCGAACTATCACGGCATGCTGGTAACGCTTTCGAAGAACCTGTCGCAGGGTTTGCAGTTCGATGTGAACTATACGTGGTCGCACTCGATCGACAACACTTCCCTCATTGCGAACTCGATTGCGTCGAACTCAGGGGTGGGCTTTATCTGCGATGTGGTGCGGCCGCGCGAATGCCGGGGTAACTCGGACTTTGATACGCGGAATGTGATCACTTCGGATGTGCTGTACGATCTGCCGTTTGGGCGTGGCAACACGTTTGCCGCCAACGTTCCGCGGTGGATCGATGAGGTGATTGGCGGATGGAATGTCGACGGTATTCCGGCGTGGCATAGCGGAATGCCATTCAATGCCACTTCGAATGCCTACGTGGCAGGATATGCGAACAATGCTCCAGCTATCTTTACGGGCGCGAATGGCGCGATTCAGAGCCACCTGAACAAGACATCGAGCGGCGCCGTTTACTGGTACTCGAATCCGGCGACGGTGCTGGGTGACTTTACGGGTCCTGTGGGCTTTGGGGTCGGCGGACGGAACACGTTGCGCGGACCGGGGGCGTTTACCTTCGATGCGGGACTGGGCAAGACGTTCCCGGTGGTGGAGAAGGTTAATGTGAAGTTCCGCGCGGATGCTTTCAATGCGCTGAACCACCCTGTGTTCTCAAACCCAATCTCGGATATTACGAGCAGTGAATTCGGGCAGATTACCGGGACGCTGACGAGTGCGACGAACGGTGCATTTACAAATACCGGCGCGCGGGTGATGCAGTTCTCGCTGCGAGTGGAGTTTTAAGCGCTGTACATTCCATGGACGAAGAGAAAGGGCGCCGGATTACGGCGCCCTTTCTCGTTGCTGTTCGTGCAGGTTTTAGCCTGGCGTTAAAGTTAGTTGCTAGAAGCGGAATTTACCAGCCAGTTGAACAGTCCTTCCACCTGTCGGATCGCTGTTCACATCAGCCGAGGCCTTCACGCCCGTGACCTGACCGAACAAAGCACCGTCGGTGAAGTTGCCGTCGGGGTTGGCAAAGTTTGCGTGGTTGAAGACGTTGGAAGCCTGCAGCATGAGCTGTATCGAACGCTGGGAATCGCGACCCAGCGGCAGCAGCTTGTACAAGCTCATGTTGGAGTAGTTATAGCCCGGTCCATGAAGGAAGTTGCGGGTGACGTTGCCGAAGGTCCCAACGGGCTCCTGCGAAAACACGCTGTTGTCAAAGTACGTGTTCGCCGGGTTACGGATATTAAGCTTTGGGATATGGAAGGTGGATGTAACAGGGATGTCGGGGCAAGCGTAGTAACTGAACTCGTCGCAATAGAGCGAGTTGAAGGTTGAAAAGTCGGTGATGTCGATCGGGAATCCACCCTGGAACGCTGTAATGCCAGCCAGATGCCAGCCCCCCAGCGTTTCTTGCAAGAGGAAGTTCCGCTTCATGGATGCGAGAAGCGGCACTTCATAATCGTACGAAGCAACAAAGCGGTGACGGGCATCGTAATCGGAGTTGCCGTAGCTCAGGTGCTGGAAGCCTGGAATTGAGTTTGTTCCTGGTCCGTTGAAGCCGGAGCTTTCCAGTCCCGAGGCATTGTCGAGGGCATGGCTGTAGGTGTAGGCCAGAGTGAAATACAGGTGGTGCGACAGGTTCTTGTTCAGACTGACCTGCAAGGAGTGGTAGCTCGATGTGCCCGAGGTGCCCAGGGTTCCGACGCTGAGATAATCGGGAAACCCGTCAGTGGTTGCCGGCTGCGCAGCATTCTCCGGGAAGTACAGATGCTGCGCGGGCCTATACTTCTTGCTCGAACAAATCGCGCTCGCCAGGCAGGCGGCGTGACCGGCGGCAGTAATCGGATCCCCCTCATAGGTCGTCGCCAGCTTACGACCAATTGAACCCACGTAACCTACCTGAAGAATCATCTTGCCGGGCAACTCGCGCTGCACATTCAGGTTGAAGTTCATGATGTAAGGTGTCGTGTAGTTCGGGCCAATTGCGTTCATGTCCTCTTCGACGTAGTTCGACCAATTGAGCGTGGCTCCCTTGGTCGGGCGAGCGTACGGGAAGGGATTTGGCTCTGAACCGCCGCCGGCGACATCGGCAAATGGATTGGCCAATCCGGGGCTGCCGCCGAAGTCCGCTGCGCCAAGCGAATTCTTGAAGAACGGCGTATCGCCGAGGTTCTGCAACTGCCCCTCTTCCTGGTCGCGGTTGTAGTAAAGACCGAAGCCGGCACGCAGGGCAAAGAGATGAGAACCAGGGGCGCCTATCAACGCTGCGGGCCCTTTGCCCGGCGACCAGGCAAAACCCAGCCGCGGGCCAAAGTGATCGTATTTATTCGTGGCGCCACCCTGGGTGTTGCAGCCCGGATCACCTGGATATGTAAGGCCGGGGAATCCACCCGTGAATACATTCGACGTGGCGTTGCTGATCGCGAAGCAGGTGATGCCGATGCCGCCGAACTGCTCGTTGTAGTTCGGGGTTTCCGTGTCCCATGCGATGCCGTAGTTAATGGTTAGATCGCTCGTCGCCTTCCAGCTATCCTGCGCGAAGAGGTAGAACTCCCAGGCCTTGGCGTCCACAAAGCCGCCCGAGGTTTGGGCGTACGTGTCCGGAATTCCCAGAAGGAAATCGATGGCCGGAACACCGGAGCTATAGATTCCCGAGCCGCCGAAGCTGTAATTGCCGTTGTTATTGGCGTTGTACGGGTTGCTCACCAGAAACTGCTCAATCGTGCCACCGAACTTCAGGTTGTGGTTTCCGATTGTCTTGCTCAGGTTGTCCGACGCTGAGGCATTTGAATCGTTACGGGGCTGCGGACCCTCGTGGCTGAATCCCAGATTAAACAGGCCCGTGAGATTCATGTAGGGCAGGCCTGACTGCGGATATTGCGGAGTGATATCAAAACCAGCGCTGCTGGGAGCAACAACCTGGGCGGGCTCAACCGCTCCGAAGATGAAGCGATAATATCCGGCCCTCAGCTCGTTGATCATTGTCGGGCTGAAGGTATGGGTGTAGGAAGCTGAGGCAATCTTGAAGTGTTCTACCTGAACTGATCCAAAACCCGGCAGCGTCCCCCCGCCGAAGCTCAAGCCCGCGTTCGAGGGACTGGACTGAAAGAGGAACGAACCAAACAGCGAATCGTGGTCGCTGAGATGATAGTCCACTCGAACGATGCCTTGATCGGATACTTCGGAACTCGGGGAATTGAAGTTGTAAAGGGGATTCAGTGTCGTTCCCGCATTCCCGGCCGGCACGTACTTTGCTGTGAGCGCAGCCGTGATCGAGTTAAAGTTTGTGGTCGGGATGGTGACTGTTCCACTCGGGAAGCATACATCCCAGGTGGCCGCGGCGGTGCCCGGTCCGCACGGTCCGGCAGCCGTGTTGATCACAAACGGGATTGGATTCGTCGATACGGATTGAGCGCCAAAGGAACCCGAAGTGTAGCCACCCGGGAACACCGGCGTTTCCGTCGTGGCTCCGACACGGTTGTGGAATCCCTGGTAAGCAACGAAGCCGAAGAGCTTATCCTTCACGACCGGGCCACCGAGCGTGCCGCCATACAGGTTCTGGTGAAAATTCGGACGTTTCTGTGAAAAGTAGTCTCCATTGTTCAGGAAGGTATCGCGGTAGTATTCAAATCCGCTGCCGTGAAAATGGTTGGTGCCAGCCTTGAATACCTGATTGATGACAGAGCCGCCGTTTCGCGCGAACTCTGGATTGAGTGTGCTGGTGACGATGTTCTCTTCCTGCAGCGCATCGGGATTCACCGAGAGCCCTTCGTCCTGCAATGGGCCGTCGTTGATATCGGCTCCATTCAGCAAGTAGGAGTTGCTGGTGGTCTGGCTGCCGTTCGCCGAGTAGCCTCCAAATCGGTCTGAAGACTCCACTGCGCCTGGGGCCAGTTTTTCAAGCCCGGAGGCGTCACGCCCCAGCAGCGGTATATTTTCAATCTGGTCTGAGTTGATGTCTTGTTCCAACTGGGTGTTGCTGGTCTCGACCTGCACTCCAGAGGCATCGACTGTGACCGTCTGCTGGGTCGTGCCGATAGTGAGTTTCACGTCCGTTTCCCAGTTCGCGTTAACCGCAAGGGTTATGCCTTTCGCCTCAAATCTGTCGAAGCCTGTGGCCGTGACCGTAACGGAATAGGGACCGCCGGGCTGGAGGTCCGTGAAGAGATAGTAGCCACTGCGATTCGTGGTCGTATCGACGGCGATGCCTGTCGCTGTGTTCAGCGCTGTAACCTTTGCGTCCGGAACAACCGCGTCACTCTTGTCAGTCACCGTTCCGTGAATCGAGGAGACGGTCGTCTGAGCGTAGGCTGACTGACTGCAGATTGTGGGAAATACGGAAACAGCCGCCGTAAAGGCGCCTACCAACATGCCGATCGCCAAAACGTGCGACTTAATTGACTGAAACATGCTCTCTTCCTCCCATTGGGTTGTCTTCGGAAAGGAATTAAGGGCGGGCGGGCTGCCCTCAGGAATTGCCGCAGTTGAAAATCGCAGAAGGGTCTATCTCTCTTCACGAATGCGGTATTTACGAAACAA
This sequence comes from Acidicapsa acidisoli, assembly GCF_025685625.1. Classification (NCBI taxonomy): domain Bacteria; kingdom Pseudomonadati; phylum Acidobacteriota; class Terriglobia; order Terriglobales; family Acidobacteriaceae; genus Acidicapsa; species Acidicapsa acidisoli. The sequence goes on along the minus strand of NZ_JAGSYI010000001.1, from coordinate 1,353,711 downwards.
TAAATGGCGATAGAGTAAGCATTTATTGTGCCAATTTGAGATACCATATGCAAATCTCGCGAAATCAATATCTTATGTCTTTCCTACTTTCCAAGGGGCTATGTTTTTTTGTAGGAATTCGAAACTTATATGGCTTTTTGTTGGGCTGGGTATCGCTAGTTCGCTATTTCAGGATGGCGACTACGGGCATTGCGGACTGAACTGTGCTTCCAAACTGCGCTTCCAATCGGCATCGAAAGCTGCCTGAATGGGAAAGGCCGCTGCCCTTACGGGCAGCGGCCTTTGGCTGGGTGGAGGGTAGGCTAGAAGGTGAATTTCCCGGTTACCACCAACACGCGCTGCGTGACGGCTGCGCTCTGGAACGAGCCATACGGGCTGGTCGGAGGAGCCTGCACGCTGGTGATTGCGCCGAATGTGCTGGTTCCGATTTCGCTGCCCGGGTTGGAGAAGTTGGGATGGTTGAAGATGTTGTAGACTTGCGCGCCGAGTGCGAATGCGGTTGATTCCCGCTTGAATATGTCCTTGGAGAGAGTCATATCCGTGTTCGCATAGTGCGGGCCGTAGAAGTAATTCCTGCGAAGGTTGCCAAACGTTGTTTGGGCCGTTACGTATTGTGTCGCATCCAGGCAGGGGTTGGTGACCGCGCCGTGGGGATTGCTGCCGCAGGTGTTGGTCAGGTTCCATTGAGAGACCTGAGCCATCAGTGAACTTGCACCCTGAGGATTATTGATAGTTCCCAGAGTCTGGTAGCCGTTGACTACATTGTTGTTATCCACAGTGTAGGGCTCGCCCGAACGATAGTAGGTCTTCGCGCTCACCAGCCAGCCGCTTACGAGAGAATTGGCGATCTTGTTCTGCATCTTGAAGGGTTCGGCGTAGACTACGTCACCTACCAGGTCGTTGCGAATGTCGTAATCGGCATTGGAGTAGTTCAGATTGCCGTAGCCAAGCGAGGGGGTGACCTGCTTGGTAATTGATCCAATGTTGTAGTACTCGCCCTCGCCTCCATTGGAGATGGTATCCAGAGCGTGGCTGTAGGAGTAGCTGATGTGTGCGGTGATGCCTTGTCCCTGGTGCGTGTAGGCGATCATGCCGCCGCTGTAGTTGGAGTGTGCGTTGTTGGTGTAGGCATTCACCTGGGCAAAGCTGGGATCAGCCGGGGAAACGTTCAGACCCGCAAATCCGCCTGTGGAGAGCCAGGTTCCGGTGGTGTTATCGTAGGCTCCGCTGGCGGCATTCAGGTAGGGGTTCTGAATGATCTCGTTGTAGCCGTAGTTGCCAGCGTAGGTCAACGAGACACCGTCGCTCTTGTTGAACTGATGCTGGAGTTGCAGGCTGTATTCCACGTACTGCGGTTCATGCAGCGTTCCACTGAAGTAGGCATTGATGCTCGGGGGCGTGAAGGGAACGCCCAGAGCGTTCAACGCGGTGTTGATCGAAGTGGCTGATCCCGTGGCGAATCCACCCTGGATTGCGCCATTGACCTGACCCGCAAATGCCGGAAGGCTTCCCGCACCGCCGGTTGCGACCGTGCCCGTTGTCACGGTAACCGAGTTGTAGTTCGGGAAATTCTGGATGGGACCGTCGAGGAAGCCGGCCGGGTACAGGTCGGCGAAAAGACCTGCGCCGCCACGGATCACGGTCTTGTCATTAAAGGCATAGTTGAATCCGAAGCGAGGCTGGAAGTTGATCTTATCCACTCCGAACGGATGTGCATTGACGTTGTTGATCTCCGAGCTATAGGGGGTGGTCAGCGATGCAGCGGAATTCGGGAATCCGCCGCCATAGAGTGAGAAGCAGCCGCCGTGGCAGAGCGGATCTCCGGTGCGATCGAGACGGCCGCCGATGGTCAGCTTCAACTTCGGCGATACCTGCCACTCATCCTGGAGATAAACGCCCAGGTTGTAGAGCGCAAGGTGCGCCGTGGGAGCGTTCACGAATGCCTGAGTGAAGCTGCCGCAAAAAGCGGAACCGGAACCGCATAGCTGTCCGTTGGCGATGTTCTGCAAGGTGTAGACCTGAAGGAAAGGGAAGTCCGTGTACTGCTGCGCGTCATAGTCCTCGACCAGATCGCGCCGGAAGTTGGCTCCAAACTTGAACGTGTTTCTGCCATGAATCCAGTTCACATCGTCCTGCAACTGGTATTGGGTCACGTTTCTGCCCTGGGGGAAGTAACCCGGGACACCGAGATTGGAGAGACCGGCTACATTGGAAGTTCCGCTTCCATCCGCGCCAATATTGAAGTAGGCCCAGAAGGGGAGCACGGATTCGGCTGCGCTTACGCTGGCCGGTCCAAAGTAGGCCGTATACCAGTTAGCCGCGACCACAGCGGAGTTGGTCAGATGCGGGGTAATGACATAGCTGTCGTTGAACTGACCTTCGTATTCGGGCTGGATCGAAACAGTATTGAAAGCCGGGTTGATGTAGCTGGTGGCGGTTGGCTGCGAACCACGATCCATCTTGTAGCGGCCATAGAGGCTGTGCTTGTCGCTGATGTGCCAGTCGACACGACCCGTAAAGAGCCACTCGATGTTGATGTTGTTCGCGGAAGCGAACGCGCCCAGTGTGCAAGCGGTGGTCTGACCCAGAATGGCGCCATCCGGTGTTGTCGTGCCGCTCAAGGCACCGCATCCGCCGCCAGGATTTGTGGGAGAGGCAGCGCCAACAGTCGGTGTGGGTGTCGCGCCCGAGTAGGAAGGCGCCTTGTCGTACAGGTTGAACATTTGCTGGTAAGTGGAAACAGCAGAGGAAGGAACCGTTGCCAGCGAGTAGGCCTGAAATTCCGAGCTGGGCAACGAGACAAATCCGCTTGCCGGCAGCACGTAGTGCAGACCCTCGTAGTCGGCGAAGAAGAAGACCTTGTCCTTGATAATCGGTCCGCCGCCATTGGCTGCCCACTCATTCGAAACGGCATGAGGGCGAGGCGTGTCGGTGAAGTTGTTGAACCAGCCATTCGCGTTCAGAACGGTGCCGTTGTACATGTAGTTAGCCGAGCCGTGGAACTTATTGCTGCCCGACCGAGTCGTGTACTCGATGATAGCTCCGGCTGCGCGACCGTACTGCGAGTTGTAACCGTTCTGCACAACGGTCGCTTCAGCCAGCTCGCCCTGGCCGAGTGTCAGGTTGGAGCTGCCCGAGTTATTCAGGTTGAGGAACGGGTCCTGGTTGTCGAAGCCATTCAAAACAAACAAATTCGAAATACCCGGCAGTCCGTCGGAGCTGAAGTTGCCGTAGGATCCGCCCGCATTCACGACTACGCCAGGAAGCGTAAAGGCCACGGTCGTAACGTCTCCACCTGGGGTTGGCAGCGCTTGAAGCTCTTCCAGATTGAAGGTTGACGCGAGGGCCACGTTCTGCGTGTCGATCAGCGGGAGCGTGGCAGCATTTACATCGATTACCGTGCTGTCCCCGGTGAGCTTGACCTCGATATCTCCAGGAACCGTTGTTCCGAGGAGAACTGTTACGACCACGGTATCCGACTTAAGTCCGGTGGATATAGCGGTGATCTTATATTGGGATGGCTTAAGCAAGCCGACGGTGTAGCGCCCTTCTTCGTTTGTGACCGCGGTCTGCCTGGCGTCGGTAGCCGTATCTGTAATGGTCACCTGCGCTCCGGGGACCGCTCCACCCGAAGCATCCGTCACTGTGCCGCTGATGGCGCCGGTAACTGAAGTTTGCGCTTGAGCAACGGGCACATAGCTGCTGACGACCGCCCCTCCAGCTATAGCAGCTGCGAGGAGCAGCGCACTAAGAGAGTTCCTGAAAAGTTGCATTCGGTTTTCCTTCCGAGTTTTGTTGCGAGGATCTATTGAGGGCTACGGGACCAGGTCTAACTTGACGCCCGACTGTGACATTGGCAGGTAACATATGCGCACTTCGTGCAATATAGCGGGAAGCTCTAAGGGCATCTGTATTGAGTGAGTGCATTTTACGGGCCGTTCGATATTGAAGACTTAAGCTATTGTTGTGAAATACTTATGATGTAATTTATTTCATGCAATATATGGTTTCTTGTATGCATTCTAGAAATCTATGAAATTTTGACTTTGCACGCTTTTTCCAGATGCGCCTGTAATTGTGCACAAAATGGACGGAGATCGAACTCGACGGCATACGGCAAAAGGCCGCTGCTCCTGCGAGCAGCGGCCTTTTGGTTGGCTGACTGGATGGGTTAGAAGACGAACTTGGCTTCGAGTTCCGTGTTGCGGTTGCCCGGAACGTTGCCTGACGCGCTCTCCCCTTTGAAGGCCAGGATGTTGGAGAAGGAGCTGACGTCGTTGGTGCCATCCAGGTTCAGGAATGTGTTGGCGTGATTGAAGACATTGATGAAGGTAGCGCTCAGCTTGATGCTGTAGCGTTCATGGATCGCGATGTTCTTGCTGGCGATAAAGTTCTCGCCCCAGGAGCCGGGCCCTGAGAAGGCGTTGCGGCCGGTCATCCCGCGAACGAAGCCACCGGAAGCGAGGCCAGCGCCGCCGGGGAGCGGTGTGTCCGAGGTGCCTGAGCCGGGGTTGAGCTGCTCGTTGTAGTTGGCATTGCCCGCAGCGTCCGTGTAGGCGGGGAGGTTCTGGTAGGAGTAGGTGTTAGGTCCGAATGTGCTGCTGATGTCCTGCAACTTGCTCAACCCGGCTGGCTTTTTGTAGCCGATGAAGCTGACGCGCGGGCACTGGGTGAAGGCATATCCGCAGTCGAAGATGGTGTAAGGGTTGCCGGTCACGGCGTTGAATGTGGTTGCGGCGTTCCATCCGCCGAAGACGGCCTTCGTCAGGCCGCTGCCATGATTGAAGAAAGGAACGTTCCACCAGACGGCGGCGGTGACGCGGTGGCGCACATCGAAGTCTGAGTTGCCGCGGTCCAGGCCTTTATTGAATGGATCGAGATAACCGAGATTGTCGATATTGGATTCGCCATCGGTGAAGGTGGAGCTGGTGTTGTCGATGGAGTGGCCAAAGGTGTAGTTAGCCTGCATGCCGAGGCCGGTGCGACGGAGGTTGTTGCTGCGAATGCCGAGGTTGACGCTCTCGTAGTAGCTGTCGCCGTCCGCGCCGCGCCAGTTGATGTTGGAGTACTGGAGGTTGAGGCGATTGGAGAAGTTGGCGTCGCCGAGGTAGTTTCCGCCTGCAAACTCACGGTTGAGGTTGGCGATGGAATAGTTATGGATGCCACGGGAGGCAACGTAGCCGGCGGTGATCAGTGTGCTGGGATCGATCTGACGCTCAAGGCTGACGGTCCAGTTTTCCGCGTATGCCGGTTTGATCTTAGGATCGACGGCACGCAGCGTGGTGTTAGGCAGGGCGACAGAGCCGGAGCCCGTGCCGAAGGTGCCCAGATTGTTGGTGCTGATCGGGCTGCTTCCGATCAGAGCCACGACCGCGTAGTTTGGCGGATTCTGGATGACGTTGAAGGTGACGTTGTTGAAGTTGCGCTCGTAGCTAAGGCCGTAGCCTGCGCGGAGGCTGGTCTTTCCGTCTCCGGTGAGGTCGTAGGCGAGGCCGATACGCGGGCCGAACTGCAGCAGGTTGAGGTTCCAGAGGCGGCCGTTGGGCGCGTTGACGCGGGTCAGGATCTGACCGTTGCGGATGTCTTCATACTCGCTTCCACCGCTGCCGAGGAAGAAGTTGGCGTCCAGGCCGGGGCGCTGCGAGTGTTGAGGACCGTAGACTTCCCAACGCAGGCCTGCGCTGAGAGTCAGGCGGGACGTGGCGTGGTAGGAGTCCGCGGCGTAGAGCGCGCCGTCCTGATAGCGGTTGCTGCGGGAGAAGTTGGGCTGCGTGGCGGGAAGGGCGATCTCGCAGGCAGATGTGACGATGGTCGCGCCGGTATTGACATCCCGAGAGCAGGGGTAGACGCCGTTGGGATTCAGGGCGACTTCGATTTCGCCGAGGTTGCCAGAGACGAAGTTTTGCAAAGCACCTTTGGTGCCTGTTTGCTTGAGGGCGTCTACCGCATTCTCATAGGCGCCGAAGACGCGGTTGTCTTTGACGTTGAGGAACTCGCCGCCGAACTTGATGTTGTGTCTGCCCTTGGTCCAGCTCAGATCGTCACCGACCTGAATGAAATTCTGGGGTCCGCCGAAAGGGATGGCGTTGCCTGGCGAGGTAGGAAGGTAGCCGGGAAAGTAGATGGTACCGGAGCCGAGCGCAACCGACGTAGAGCCATTGACATACAGGGTTGGGCTGACAGGAACGCTGCCGAGAGGCTGCGCGTTGTTGAAGCGGGTGAGGAGCACCTTGGTATTGGAGGCCAACGTACTGGTGAAGGAATGGGTGATGGAAACAAGCAGGTTGTAGTTCTTCTGCGTGGTTCCGGTGTTGTAGCCGGCGTAGGGGCTGGTGTTGTTGGTTCCGGCGAATTCGAGTTGATTGTATTGGCTATACCGGCCGTAGAGGCTTGTCTTATCGCTGATGTTGTAGTCGATGCGATTGAAGTTGTTCCAAGTATTCTGCGGTTCGCCGCCGCCGGAATCGCCGGGGTTCTGATAAGCGACGGTGCCGAAGAGCGGCGTGGTGAGAATGGCCGGATTAGTGGCGCTCAACGCGATGACATCCGAGGCGAATACGCCCTCGTTGATCAGGTCCTGGCCGGTGTAGCTCTGACCGTTGACGGGATGGGCCAAGGCTGCGCCGTAGGTGGAGAAGTAGGACTGCATGTTGGGCGCAGCGAAGGCGATCAGGCCAGGGAGCGGTACCTCGGCGACGACAGTAGCGGCGCTGCGAATGCGGGTCCACTCGGTGGCGGAGGAGAAGAACAGCTTGTCCTTCTTGATGGGGCCGCCGACGAAGTAACCGAACTGGTTGTGGACATAACGGGACTTGGGATTGGCCAGATCGCCGGCTGCGAAGAGGGCGTTGTTATTGAAGCCGTCGGAAGCGAAGGTCGAGATACGGTTGTACTCGTAGACGTCGCCGTGGAATTTGTTGGTGCCGGACTTGGTGGAGACGTTGACGGCGCCGCTGGAGGCGCGGCCAAATTCAGCGCCTTCGCTTGCGGTGACGACGCTGAACTCCTGGACAGCATCTAGCGGCGTTTGCTGGCCGATGCCGACTGCGTAGAGGTCGGTGTTTTCTGCGCCGTCAAGGAGGATGTCGACCGAGGAGGAACGGCCACCGGCGATGTTGAACCCAACACCACGCATCGCGGCGGTGGGATCGGCGCTGACGTTTCCGGAAAGGGAAACCAGTCCATAGGCGTCGCGGTCGGCGAGGGGAAGGCTGTTGATCTCTTCCGGGGTGATGACGGTGGAGACTTGCGCGCTTTCAAGATGCACGGAGGCGGAGTCATCCGCGGATACGATGACTTCGGTCTTGCTGCCGGCGACAGCGAGCTTGATGCTGGCGTCGATGGTCGAACCGACGGTGACGCGGAGGGAATCTGTGGCGTTGGCGAAGCCGCTGGCCGAGATGGAAAGGCTGTAGTCACCGGCATTGAGCTGGGTGACGGCATACTCGCCCTTGCTATTCGTAACGGTGGAACGGACTGCACCGGTCCCAGAATTGGTCACTGTGACGGTGGCGTTGCCTATGACGGCACCCGAGGCGTCTGTGATTATGCCACTGATGGCTCCGAGATCGGCCTGAGCAAGAGCGGATGGGGGGGTGAAAGTCGAGACAAACACACCTCCGCATAGAGACGCTGCCACGAGCAGAGCACTTAGAGAGTTCCTCAAAACTTGCATCGGATCTTCCTTCCAGATTTTGTCGTTTATCAAGGGGACATTGGGGCTGGCCGGTGTGTCATACCGACATTTATGCGCTTCAAACCTAGAATGCTGGCGCAATACCAGACGTGGAATGCTGGGAATCTGGAAGATATGAATGCACGCGGATGGCCGTTTGGATCGCGGTGCGCAACCGATTGTTTCTTTGATATTTACAGTTTCATGACATCCCAGTAGCGACTATGGTTTCCTGTATCTTTTTGTTAATTCTATGAGAATAAGTAGCGTTAGATTTAAACAGCCGGGCGATTGTGTCTTGCCTGTGTCGCAGCACTAAAAGCGCAGGAAGGGTGAAAACTAACGATCAGAACTGACCGAGTTAGATAACCGGTCTATTGCGCAATCAGTTGCTGCAGCGAGTCAAAACTCCTATTTCGACTCGCTTTTTGAAGTTATAGATTGGGATCGATCAGTTTGAGGCCGCTGGCCGCGTCGGGTCGCTTGCCGAGGGCGGTGGTGTTGGCGGTGAGGAAGACTTCCACTGTGGGATTGACGTTGAGTTCCCAGACGTGACCACCTACGGTTGTGCCGTCGCGGCGGCCAAGGATTGCATGCATGTGGGCGACGGGCTTGCCGTTGAAGGCGGCGATGTCACCGATCAGGGACAGGACTTCTACCTGTTGATTGGTGACGGTCGGGTGATACATCTTCTTTTCGAGGTCGAGCCAGGCGGTGGTGGCTGAGCTCACGGCTCCGATACCGGTGAAGTGGGCGTCGCCAACCTTGTACTTGATGGCGAAGTCGGTGAGTCCGCTGAGGACCTCGTCGCCCTTGAGGAAGACGATGGCGTAGATCTTTTCTTCCGGGGTGTCTTTGACGAGCTTGACCTGCATGGCTGGGGCTTTGCCGGTGGGGATCGGGCGGGCGGGATTGATGAGATCTGATTCCGGGGTTGGGGATTGGGCGCGAACGGTTCCGGCCGAGAGGATCGTCACGGCGCAGAGGGCTAAGAGTGCGGCTTTCATGCGAGGCTCCCTGAGAGAAAAATGGTCACTACAAACGTTGTGCAAGCAGGATTGCAGCGACCATTCTAACCTTACAGGGCCTCAGGTCGGACTTTGGATCGGGACCAGGACCAGGGTCAGGCGGGCACGGCCATGAAGTCCAATGCACGGACCAGATAGGACTTGAGTTCACTGCGGGGGACAACGGCGTCGAGGAAGCCGTGTTCGAGAAGGAACTCTGAACGCTGGAAGCCTTCCGGGAGCTTCTGGCGAATGGTCTGCTCGATGACGCGAGGACCGGCGAAACCGATGAGCGCGCCGGGTTCGGCGACGTTGAGATCGCCGAGCATGGCGAAGCTGGCGGTGATGCCGCCTGTGGTGGGGTCGGTGAGAAGGCAGATGTATGGGATGCGAGCTTCGTCGAGCTGGGCGAGGCCGCTGGCGATCTTGGCGAGTTGCATGAGACTCACGACGCCTTCCATCATGCGCGCGCCGCCGGATGCCGCGACAATGATCAGCGGGTGATGGGTGGCAAGGGAGCGGTCGATCGCCCGGGCTATCTGTTCGCCGACGACGGCGCCCATGCTGCCGCCGATGAAGGCGTATTCCATGGCGCTGAGGACGACGTCGTGGTGGCCGATTTTTCCGAGAGCGGTGACGATTGCATCGTTGAGACCGGTCTGTTTCTGGGCTGAGGCCAGGCGCGATTTGTATGTCTTGATGTCTGTGAAGTTCAGCGGGTCGGTGGAGCGCAGATTGCCGTCGACGAAGGTGTAGCCGGGTTCGAGGAGAAGCTCGATGCGCTGGAGTGCGCCGATTTTGAAGTGATGGCCGCATTTGGCGCAGACATGGAGGTTGGCCTCAAGCTCGGCTTTGAAGAGGATGGTCCGGCAGCCAGGGCACTTGACCCAGAGACCTTCCGTGCGGACTCGGGCCGGCGAACCATCATCGGAGACCGGGGCGAAGGCCGATCCCGCGAAATCCTGACTGGAGTTTCCGTTGGAGTCGCCGTTGGGCTCGCCGTCGTTTGGTGAAGGATTCGGGTTGGGGCGCTTGAACCAAGCCATACCGGTCAATTGTATATGGAGCTTCCGTGCTTTTAGCGAGTTGGCGCGCTTTGCGCTTTGGCGGGTTAGCGGGTTAGCTGATGCAGTGGAAATTTGGAGCGGTGTGGCTTAGACCCATTACTTAGGGGTGTCGGGCTGGCGCAGGTAGGCGTCGTCGCGGTCGATCCAGTCCTGACGCGGGGGGTTGAAGATGTCGAGATCGACGGTGTCTTCGAGGGCGAAGGCTTCGTGGGGGACGTTGGGCGGGATGCAGAGGATGTCGCCTGCGCAGACAGTGACTTCTCGCGGTGCGGCGTTCGGGCCTTCGTGGAGATGAAACTTGAGCGCCCCTTCGAGGATATGGGTGATCTGTTCGTTGTGATGGCTGTGCAGCGGGACGTGGGCGCCTTTGGCCAGAAGGACGCGGGCGAGCATGGTGCCGGTGCCGACGACGAACTGGCGGCCGATTTTCGGGTTCATTGGCTCGACGGGGATGTCAGACCAGCGGGTGAAGATAGATTCGGTAAGTGACGGCATACGGGCTCCATGGCGCGGTGATTCGATCGGATTGAGTTGAGCCGGCCGGGGCCGGATGCCATGATGGTAATTGTGAATGGATCCTGCAGCAACGAAACAACATTGGAGGGAAGATGCGTCGCACAAATCTTGTGGTTAGCGCGGTTATCGTGATTGTCGTTTTGATGTCCATGGCCACGGGTCTTCATGCCGCGGGCGTGATAGACCAGGGGAACCTGAAGGAGGTGCGCGAGGCGGTGTGGCGCGCATGGTTTGCAGATGATGTGCCTACGCTCAAAAGACTGGTTCCCGCGGATGCGATCGTGATCAGCGCGGGTGAGAAGGAATGGAAGCATCAGGCTGCGATCTTTGAGGCTGCGGCCAAGTTTCATGCCGACGGAGGGAAGCTGGTGCGGCTGGCGTTTCCGCATACCGAGGAGCAGCGATATGGGAATGTGGCGATTCTCTATACGACTTACGAGGTGGAAACGGAGATGAAGGGGAAACGGTCCGTGAATTCGGGGCGGGCTACGGAGGTTTTTGTGATGAAGGACGGGAAATGGATGAATTCGGGATGGCATACGGATGCCGAGAAGTGAGTGAAAGAGTCGGTCCAAATCCCTCCCCTATTTCGTCCAACCCTTTAGGGACCCAAGAACCGGAGTTCCAGAGGAGTACTTCAAATGACTTTATCCATGCGGAAAATTGCATACTTTGGCTTGATTTTTTTGCAAGCAGGTGGACTTAGCAGTGCCTGGGCGGCTGACCCCACAATTACCCAGAAGGTGATCAGCCAGGCAGGCGCTCACCAGGTCGTGGTGGCGGCAGAACAGGAGGCTGAAAGGCTTCATGCGCCGTGCGCCATTGCTGTGGTCGATTCGAACGGTATCCTTGTCGCATTCGTGAAGATGGACGACGTGCGAGCCGGTAGCCCTGATCTTGCAATCGGTAAGGCCCGCACCTCAGCATTGCTGCAACGACCGAGTGCGGAGACGGAGAGCGCTATCAACGGCGGCAGGCAGGCCTTTATCACAGCCGACTTGATGGCTCTGCGGGGAGGCATGCCTCTGAAGGTGGGCGAACAAGTGGTAGGAGCTATCGGAATCGCCAGCCTTAGCAAGGAAAATGACGTCACGATCTCGCAGGCCGCGGCGGCAGCGTTTGCTGCTCTCTCGAATGCAGGACCGGCTGCGCACTGAGCGGTTACGGTGTCCCACCCATGTCGCGATGGAGCTGCGCCGTGGATGGGGCACCCGAAGTGTTCTGGGAACGAGGATTGAAACGACTTAATACTCGATGCCGCGCTGGGCGAGGATGCCTTTTTGGTAGGCATGTTTTACTTCGCGCATTTCGGTGACTGTGTCGGCGATTTCTACCAACTTTGGGTGGGCGTTCCGGCCGGTCAGGATTACGTGGACCATCTCGGGGCGTTCGAGAAGCGTGGCTGCTACTTTCTCCGGGTCTAACATGCCGTAGCCGATGGCGTAGTTGATTTCGTCGAGGATGACCAGATCGTATGCGCCGGAGAGGATCGCTGCGCGGGACTCTTCCCAGGCTGCTTCAACCATTTTCAGATCTTCGGGGTCGGTCTCCGCGCCGCCTACTTTGACGAATCCCCGGCCTAGCTGCTTGACGACGAAGTTGTCGCCGAAGGGAAGGACGGCATCGAGTTCGCCGTAGTGCCAGGAGCCTTTGAGGAACTGGAGCATGAGGACGCGCATGCCGCAGCCGGCGGCGCGGAGTCCGGTGCCGAGGGCGGCGGTGGTTTTGCCTTTGCCGGGGCCGGTGTTGATCAGGATGAGGCCGCGTCGGGAGTCGGGCATGGAAATCCTTCTTTAGCAAGTTGGCGCGCTTTGCGCTTTAGCTAGTTAGCAGGGTAGCTGGTCCGGTGGAGATTTGGAGCGGTGCGGTTTTATCAACTCTTCTGCTTTTCTCTTCCCTTCTTCTCCTCTCCACTTATCGACGGTGCTTAGTGGCCGGAGTGATAGGGGTGGCCTGCCAGGATTGTACAAGCGCGGTAAAGCTGTTCGGCAAGGACCAGGCGGGCAAGTGTGTGGGCCATTGTGATGGGGCCAAGTGAGAGCAGGAGGCTGGCCTGGGCGCGGGTTGTCTCTGACCAGCCATCGGCGGGACCGATGGCGAAGACGATGTGCTGGGCTCCTTGATCTCGGCGGGTACCTAGCCAGGTGGCGAATTCGGAAGAGTTGAGCTGGCGGCCCCGGCTATCGAGCAAGACAGGGATTGCGGGCAGGCGAGCGGCTTTGCCGGAGTTGGCTGGGCGGCTGAGCCAGGCAAGGAAGGCGGTTTCGGTGGGGAAGGCTTCGGGCTGGATGGGGTGATAGGGATGGATGCGGTCGAGATAGAGGCGGGTGAGCACGTCAAATGAGGCTTGGGGGCCGGATTTGGAGGACTTTGGGCCGATATGGGCTAGAGTCAGGTGCATGAGCGGTGCGAGAAACGCTGGAACGGAGCTTTTCGAACCGGTCCACCATCTTGAGTTTACTTGCATCGTGGAACAGGGTGTTGGGAGCAGTTAGCGGGGTCAGATTTCGATCTGGTGAACAGAGTTTATATGGAAAATGAAATCTGTCTATAAATATCGGTATGCGGTACGGAAATTCTCTTAGTATTCATATTTGCGAATCCGGACGGGCGTTTCGTGCGTCGAAGAATACAAAGGTGTCTTTGTCGGACCGGGCGGACGCTGTTCTTCTGGTTTAGACCTGGCAAGACTCATTGATCGCTTTTTTAAACCACCTTTTAGTTTCGTACTGACCCCATACAACTCCAGGGAAGATGTTTAGATTCGATCGCACATCTGCACTTCCTCTTAACATCCCCAACCGCCTCAGGAGAAAAAACAGGAATGTTGTTGTCTTTTGGCCATGATTCAATTTCCCAGTTGTTACGATTTCGAAGCAGGAATGGACTTCGCGGCACAGCGCTCGCGCTGAGCCTCCTGGTTGCCTCTGGTTTCGCCGTGCTGAACACGACGCCTACGGCATATGCGCAGACCTCGGTTACCGGTGCGCTGAGCGGCGTGGTAACCGACCAGTCCGGAGCGGTGGTTCCGGGCGCGACTGTGACCGTGGTTGATGCCGCGACCAATGCAAAGCAGACAGTGATCACGAATGAGGAAGGCCGGTACACGGCTGGCCTGCTCAAGCCGGATCAATACAAGATCAGCGCTGTGGCGTCAGGGCTGCAATCGAACACCGTTCAGGTCTCGGTGGTTCTGGGCACGACGGTTCCCGGCGACATTCAGGTGACTCCGACGGGCAATACGACGGTGGTCGATGTGAGCGCGGACACGGTGCCGCTGATCGACTCGCAGAATTCGTCGATGACAACGACCTACACCGAGCAGCAGATTCAGGAATTGCCTGCTCCGGGCGGCGATATTACGTCGGTAGCTTTCACTGCTCCGGGCGTGGTGGTGAATGCCGGTGGCTCGTATGGCAACTTCAGCTCGAATGGTCTGCCGGGCATTTCCAACCTGTTTGTGATGAACGGGTTTGACAACCAGGATCCGTTTCTTAACCTGAACAACTCGGGCAGCTCGAACCTTTCCCTGGGTCAGGGCGAACAGGCTGAAGTGACGGTGGTGCAGAATGGCTACGGCTCGCAGTATGGCCGCGCGGCTGGCGCCATTATTGAGTACACGACCAAGTCGGGCAGCAACCAGTTCCACGGAGAGGCGAACTACCTTTACAACGGAACCGCTCTGAACGCCAATGGCTGGTTCAATAATCACACGGACACACCACGGCCCCATGCGGTGTCGAATGAGTGGGCGGCCAATGTGGGCGGTCCGATTATCAAGGACAAGCTGTTCTTCTTCGCCGACTATGAGGGTCTGCGCTATGTGCTGCCTGCCAGCGGTTTTGTTTCGCTGCCAAGCCCGCAGTATGAAGCCTACGCTCTGGCCAACGTGCCCGCTACCGCGTACTCCACGTACCAGCAGATGTTCAATCTGTATAACAACTCGCAGGCGTACAAGACCGCAACACCCACACCGGGAGGCGGATGCGGAGCCTTTACCGCGGTGAGCGTTTGCGCGCTCAGCTCCTATGCCTCTGCTACGAACGAAAACCAGGAGTGGCTCTTTACCGGCCGCGCTGACTGGCACATCAGCGACAAGCACACCATTTATGGCCGCTACAAGATGGATCGTGGCACGCAGCCTACGGCAACCAGCCTGATCAATCCTTTGTTTGATGCCATGTCCGCGCAGCCTGCGTATGAAGGGCAGTTCAACGACAACTATGTGATTACGCCCAACCTGACGAACTCGGCGACGATTGCCGCCAATTGGTACGCCACCACTTTCGGGCCGACGAACATCGCGGCCTCGCAAGCAGCGCTCCCGTTCTACGCTAATTTCAGCATTGGCGCGGACGGCAGCGGCACGAACTTTGTCCCTGGCTTCACCAACCTGGGTGTACCGAACTACTATCCTCAGGGCAGAAACGTAACTCAGTACCAGCTTGTGGACGACATCAGCTGGGTCCGTGGCAAGCACAACTTCAAGTTCGGCGCGAACTTCCGCCGCGACCTGGTCTCGGACTACGACGCTCAATCGAATGTCGATTTCCCAATGCTCCAGATCGACAGTCTTGGAGATATTGCGCAAGGTACCCTCGGCACCAACAAATCGGTCTACAACGGATCCAATGTGTATCAGCAGGCGTTCACCACTGCTCCTACCGCACATCTGGCGCTCTACAACCTTGGTGTCTATGCTCAGGACGAATGGCAGGCAACGCCCAAGTTGAAGATCACCGTGGGCGCACGTGTCGACCGCACCGGCCCGCCCGCGTGCCAGAACAACTGCTTCTCGTTGTATAACGGCAATTTTCCAAATGTAGCTGGATCGGTCACCACGCCATACGGCAGCCTGATCAATCCGAACAACAATCAGGCCTTCGCGGTGGACAAGATCAACTTCCAGCCCCGCGTTGGATTCAACTACGGCCTGACTCCGAGCACTGTGATTCGCGGCGGTATCGGTCTGTTTGCCGACCTCTATCCCGCTGGGTTCCTGGATGCACCGATTCAGAACTTCCCGAACTACGACCTGCAGTCCCTGTATGCCGGCACCGTGGCGCCGGGCGGAGCGGGAAGCCTTCCCTATTACGCGACGGCGGCCAACACAGCAATCGAGCAAGGGTTTGCCACGGGAACTGTTTCCTCGATCAATACCACGCTGTATAACCAGGGCATTACCTTCAGCCCGCCGAGCCTGAATGCCGTTTTCCCGAATGGAACTCTGCATGAGCCGCAGTATCTGGAGTACAGCCTGCAGGTGCAGCACCAGTTCAACGCCCACGACAGCGTTTCGCTGGGCTATGCGGGGAACTACGGTTACAACGAACTGATTCAGAATCCCTTTTTGAACGCCAGCACCGGAATTTACTCCAGCGCACTCACGCCCAGCAATACCGGGACGTGGCTGCCGGTGCAGGGTGGGACAATTGCCGGACTGAACACGACACCGTTGGATCCAAGCTTTGGTGAAGTGAACTCCTTCACGAACAACGCACACTCCAACTACAACGGCGGCATGGTGGTCTACACGCACCAGGGGCACGGAATTACGGCGCACCTGAGCTACACCTATAGCCATGCTCTGGACACGATCTCCAATGGAGGCGTTGGAGAGTTTTACAACATCGGTTCCGTTACCAAGCAGCTCACTCCGACACTTGGAAAAGGGAACCTGAACTACTCCAATGCGGACTATGACATCCGCAACGATCTTGTCGGCGACATCGTGTACGAAGAACCGTTCAAGATGCAGAACAAGATCGCTAACTATGCAGTGAGCGGCTGGGTTATCAGCGGCAAGACCTACTACCGGTCGGGTGAGCCTTTCTCTGTGAACAATACGAATGCGATCCTTGGGTACCCGACGATCGCGTCCATCAACAATACTGAAGGCTTGACCTCGCTGATGCCGCAGGCTTTGACAGGAAGCCTGACCAACACCTGCGGCAGCAATCCTTATGGCGCGGTCAACGGTACATGCCTGGACTTTGGACAGTACGCCGCAACTCAAACGACGTTCGGCAATGTTCGCAGGAATGCGTTCTTCGGGCCTCATTACGCCGATACGGACATGACACTCATGAAGCAGTTCGTGAAGCGCGAGGGTGTTGCGTTCCAACTCGGCGCACAGGCCTACAACGTGTTTAACCATGCCAACTTCTCCAACCCGAACGCCACGCTGGGAACGGGCAGCTTTGGCACGATCACCTCTGTGCAGGCACCGCCGACGAGCCCCTATGGTTCGTTCCAGAGTGCGGCTGTAACGCAGCGTGTGCTGGTGGTTACGGGTAAGATCACCTTCTAAACCTGACAACCCTTCGGCGCTTTGCCGGAGACATGGAAAAGGGCAGCTCCTGATGGGGCTGCCCTTTTTGCATGGTGCTGACCTGCCAGTGCCGAGCGGCGCTATTTGCCTTTCGACTTTTTGGCTGCCGCTTTGACTGGGGCCTTTTTCGCTGCTTTTTTGGGTGCCGTCTTCGCTGGTTTTGGAGCGGCGCTGGCGGCAATGCTCACTGAGCTGGCTGCGTCGGGATCTTCACACTTGAGAATCGGAGGCTTGGCGCCGAGGTTATCCGCAAATTCCTTGCCCGGAATCCCGGTTGCCGTGGGAGCAAGAACGCCAACGGGCGTTGCTGCTGCTTTTTTCGCCGGCTTTGCGGCCAATTTCAGGGCCGGTTTCGCTACCACTTTTGGAGTGGATGTCTTGGCTGTGGAGTTGGCCTTCACTGCTTTGGCCGGTTTGGCTGCGGCTTTTTTGACAGCCTTCTTTGCAGGCTTCGCGGTCACTGTTGAGTCTCCTTTATTAGACGTATTCGCCGATGGGGACTTCGGTTTTGTGGCCTTGGTTGCGGGGGACTTGCCGGGTGCGACTTTCGCGGACTTCTTTGCTGCTTTCGAGGAACTGCTGCGAACGGCGCGCGTCTTCTCGGCGAGAGCGTGAGCCAGTTCTGCCTCTACCTCGGCCGAGGTGAGATTGCGGGCGGACTTGCGAAGGCGCTCAATGTCGTAGAAAGCGCGCTTTTCCGCGAGGAAGACGTGGATGACGATGTCGGTGTAGTCGAGGAGAATCCACTCGGCCTGGCGGCGGCCTTCAACCGAGGTCGCGTAGAGACCGAAGTCTTTCTTGAGACGCAATTCGATTTCATCGGCGATGGCGACGACCTGACGGTCGTTGGTGGCCGAAGTGATGAGAAAGAAGTCAGCGAGACCGGAGTCTGCGGGATCGAGTTCGAGGATGCGAGTATCTTCGCCTTTTTTATCGTCGCAGGCTGCGACGGCGACCAAGAGCTGGCGGCGGGTTTCCGGAGTTGCCATCTTATGAATAATTCTCCCTGCACCCCTGAAGAGGCACGAACCATGTTAGCAGGAAGATACATAGAAAACAGGGAAGAGGGAATAGGGAACAGGGAATAACTGCGTTGCCGGTGCTGATTCCTCCGCTGCCGCAGGTCCATTCAAGACTGCTCGTAGAGGCGGTGTTGGCGGATGTATTCGAGTACTGCGGGATCGAGGAGCTGGGGCTCGCAGCAATCACCGCCATGAACCTGGGCACGAAGCTGAGTGGCGCTGATGTCGTAGTTGAGGCCAGAGAGGATGGTGAGCTTGGAACTGTCTCCGGCAGAGTTGGTGAGGAGGTAATGGTTGGACTGGTTTGGGAGTGCTTCGAGTCTTAGATCAGGCAGCAGGTCGGCTGGAAGATGGCTCAAATCTTCTCCGGGTCGGGGGGCGACGATAAGACTGGCGAGGAAAGGAATTTCGCCGGAGCGGTACCAATGATGCATGGTTCGGAATGAGTCGGC
Source organism: Acidicapsa acidisoli (assembly GCF_025685625.1). NCBI lineage: Bacteria > Pseudomonadati > Acidobacteriota > Terriglobia > Terriglobales > Acidobacteriaceae > Acidicapsa > Acidicapsa acidisoli. The sequence continues at coordinate 1,335,641 of NZ_JAGSYI010000001.1, read as the reverse complement.
ACCCATAAGTAGATAGAGAGGGGTGTCCTCAGGTTGGGATTGCCGAAGTTTGGTCAGGGTGTCAAAGGTGTAATTTGGCGAGTTGCCGGAGGGTGCGCCGGCTGGATTCGGTGCATCGAGTAAGGAAAGTTCAAAGCCCGGCTGGTTGGCGATGGCCAGACGGGTCATTGCGACACGGTGCTCGAAGCTGGCGGAGGAGCCGGCGGGTTTGAGGGGCTGAAGGCCGACCGGTGCGAATAGAATCTGATTCAGACCAAGCGATTTCATGGCGGCACGAGCTATCGCGATGTGACCAAGGTGCGGAGGATCGAAACTGCCTCCAAAAAACGCCACACCACCGCAACCCGGCAAGACTGATTCCATGAGAATTATGGTAGCTGAAGCGGTGCATTCGCTCCTTCGGTTACCGATCCATGCATTTTTCCGCCGTATTCTCTGAAGCGGATCTGGTACGGCGGCCGGAAGCGGTTCCCCGTTCGATATGCTCAATTCATAGGCTACTCATGTCTCTGCTCTCGTGGTTCGACAATCGGACACTCTTCGGCTGCCAGTGCGTGCTTGCGATCATGTTCGCCACGCTCTTTCTCTGTATGAGCCGGGTATATCCGATGGTTCGAGGCATTCGTTCGATTAGCTTTGCATTTCTGCTGGGTATTCCTTGCACATTTCTGGCGTTGTCGCGGGGACACATTTCGGATTTTCTTTCGGTGGATATTGCCAACGTGCTGGCGGCTGGCGGCTTCATTCTTCTGTACTGCGGAGTGGTCCAATTCGTTGGTGGGAAGATCAGACTGTGGCTCGTGACGGTACCGTCGGGGCTGGCCCTTGGGGTGGTTTATTACTACAGCGAGGTACGGCCGAATATATTACCTCGCATTGTAGTCATGGGGATGATCCAGGCGCTGCTTGTTGGATTAACGGCCTGGGAACTTCTTCGGACGTCCGCAGACACCTCGTCGCGGCGTGCCAATAGAAGCACGGCTCGATTTTTCGGGATTCTTCTGACAATTCAGGCGGCGCTTTGCGTTGTACGTTCCGTGCTTTCCGTGATCCTCGGGGCTCCAAACAATCTCATGCAAGGCGATATCGTTCAGACTTCAACGATGTTGATGAATCTTGTTTATCTTGCTGTCTACGGGCTGTGTTTTCTCGCAATGGCCGGGCACGAGATGATTCAACGCAGCCAGGAGGAATCGGAGACGGACTCGCTTTCGGGTGCATTCAACCGGCGCGGCATAGAGTTAAAACTAAACGCAGAGTTAAAGCGAAGTAACCGCAGCCAGATGAAACTCAGCATCGCTTTGGTGGATGTCGATCACTTCAAATCGATCAACGACCGGTTTGGCCATGCCGCAGGAGATGAAGCAATTCGCGGGGTCTCGCTCGCAATCTCAAAGTGCCTGCGTGGAGTGGACTACCTAGGGCGATATGGAGGCGACGAATTTCTGCTCGTGTTGCCCCTGACTACGATCGACGAGGCGTCAATCGTGCTCGAACGAGTGAAACAGGTGATCGAAAGCCTTGAGATACGGGATGACTTCGGCCCTCTTACGCTGAGCATCGGTTTGACTGAGGCGAGTCCCGAGGACGACGCGGTCACTCTGATTGCGCGCGCCGACGAGGCCCTGTATATGGCAAAGAGCGATGGCCGAAATTGCATGCGGAGCAGGATGCCGCAGCGCACGTTCCCGGAGGCCGCCCGGCGAACCGATCGGGAAGCGGCGAAGATGTAAATGCGGTCGGCACTGGGCCTTGGAGTTTACTCGTTTTCGGACTGTCGGGCGTGGAATCTTCGGGCTTTCATGCGGTTGCCGCAGGTTTTCATCTCGCACCAGCGGCGGGTGTGGTTCTTGCTGGTGTCGAGAAAGAGCCAGCGGCAGGTTTCGCTGGAGCAGCAGCGGATGTGAGCGGACTGGTCGGACAGAAGGAGATCGGCTGCGGCCTGGGACAGGCGCCACCAGGGTGCGGCGATCTCACGGCTTAGGCCGGACCAGTTCCATACGAGCAGGAGGTTTCCTGCGACGAGATGGCGGCGCGCGGCGGCTTGCTTGAAGTGATCTTCAAGGGTCGCCAGGCTGGAGGCTGGGATTTCGTTGTTTTCGAGCTGGGCGTAGGCTACGGCGGCGAGGGCTTCTCGGAGGTCTCTGACTTGCCGGAGGATCGTTTCACGCTCGGCGAGGGAAGCTTCGCTGCGGCGTAGTTTCTTTGCCTGGCGGTCTGTGATGATCCCGGACTGGAGGGCGAAGCGAAGGAGGTCGTCGTAAGTGACGAGGCGCTCCTGCGGAGCGGGCGGGCCGAAACGGTGATCGACTGTGTTGACGAGGTCGAGCGCGACGTGGCCTGCGATCAGCTCGAATGGTTTGACGTGGGCATTCTCCGCTTGCGGCATCTGCTTCTATAACCTTCTATTTTTATTTTACAGGTTATATACGTCTGCTGTATAGTTTAACCAGTCATGAGCACTTTACTGGTTATAGATACGCCTCTTCGCGAACGGATGAACTACCGTTTGATTCTCGCATTCTTCGCGATTTATGTGATTTGGGGATCGACATTTCTGGCGATACGGATTGCGGTTCTGCTGGTGCCACCGTGGCTGTGCGCGGGGATTCGATTCTTTACCGCGGGGACGATTCTGTTTGTGTTCGCGCGGCTGCGAGGGACTCCGTGGCCGACGCTGCGGGAGTGGCGGAGCCTGGGGATCATTGGCGTGCTGATGTTCTCGGCGACGTATGGGGCGCTGTTCTGGGGTGAGCAGTTTGTGCCTTCCGGGATCACCTCGGTGCTGGAGGCTACGCTGCCGCTGATGACTGTGCTGCTCGAGGTTTTTGTGCTGCGGCAGCAGAGGTTTCGCTGGAGCGCAATGTTGGCAGTTGCGGTGGGATTCTCCGGCGTGGCGCTGATGACGCTGAGGGATGGAAAACAGGCGTTTGGGGTTGTTCCGTGCCTGGTGATCCTGGGTGGTTCGCTGAGCTGGTCGCTGGGGGCTGTGCTTTCCCGGTCGCTGGTGATGCCGGAGTCCAGGGTGATTACGGCTGGGGCGGAGATGATGCTGGGAGGGGGACTGCTGCTGGTGCTTTCGCTGGTTTCGGGCGAGCTGCATCCGTTTCCTGCCATTCCGCTGAAGGCCGGGCTAGCGCTGGTCTATCTGATTGTTGCGGGGTCGCTGATCGGGTTTACGGCGTTTGTGTGGCTACTGGGGCGGATGCCGGCCAGCCGCGTCGCGAGTCATGCGTATGTGAATCCGATTGTGGCCATTGCGCTGGGCTATTTTGTGGCTTCGGAGGCGATTACTCCGCGGACCCTCCTTGGAGCCGGGCTGGTGCTGGGGAGTGTTGTGCTGACGATGCGCGGTAAGTGGTCAGCTTGAAAATAGGCTAACCCTCAGGGCCTAAAGCCCTCTAATCTTGTATCGCTTAATGTACGGGCTAAAGCCCGTACCTTTCAAACTGACCCACTACGCGATGCGGCAGCGTTGACGAAGGGCTGGTAGGATTTCTAGCTATGCGATATCTGATTGCTCTTCTGGCGTTGGCGGGGGTGGTGGTGGCGGGACTGGCGCTGCACGTTCATTACTCGACGGATACTCAGCCCTGCTCGATCAATGAGAAGTGGGATTGCGGGATTGTGAACCATTCGCCGTATGCGGTGGTTGGGCCGGTGCCGGTGGCGGCGATTGGGATTGCCGGTTACGCGATGATGCTGGTGCTGGCGCTGGCGCGGCGGAAGCGGCTGGTGTTGGCTGCGGCGGTGACGGGTTTGGGGTTTTCGCTGTATCTGACGCATATTGAGAAAGATGTTCTTCTGGTTTGGTGCGTGTACTGCGTTACTTCGCTGGGGATTATTTCGCTGATTACTCTGGCGGCGCTGGGATGGCTGTTTTTGGTGCGGAAGAGGGTTGCATGATTGAGTTGAGTCGGAGGCTTTTGGCGGCGATTGATGCGGCTGAGCCGCGATTGCGTGTGGTGAGTGAGGCTGAAAGCCTGGTTCCGCTGCTGGCGGGTGGGTGGTCGCGTAAGCAGTTACTCGGACATTTGATTGATTCGGCTTCGAATAACCATCAGCGGTTTGTGCGGGCTTTGCTCGCGGAGGCGCTGGAGTTTCCCAGATACGATCAGGATGGGAATATTCGCGTACAGGCGGTGCAGGAGACGGATTGGTTGCTGCTGGTTTCGCTTTGGGCGAGTTATAACCGGTATCTGGCGCATGTGATTGCGCGGATTCCGGCGGGTAAGTTAGAGACGGTTTGCCGGATTGGGGCGGGTGAGCCGGTTACTTTGCGTTTTCTGGCTGAGGATTATCTGGGGCATCTGGTGCATCATCTTGGGCAGATTGGGTTGGGTTAGGTTTGGATATCCTATTCTCGTCTTTGTTGGCACAGAAAATACAAAGAGGATTGAATCTACTCGGCTTTTGTTGTCAGGGAGGAGAGAACATGAGCGGGGGATCGGGCAATCGTCAGAATTCAACTCCACTTACCAGATAGACAAAGCCACCGAGCGCCATAAAGTAAATCGAGGCAAGGGTCAGCCACCATCGCACCGGCCCCTTTCGCATGAGTGCGCATGGTAGTGCGAGGAGGAAGAACAGAAGCTCGAATCCGGAAACCAATTCGATTGCGCCGCGCTCGATCCTGCCGATACCGAAGGAAAACATCACGACAAGGAGCAGCACCTGCATGGTTACGGCGAATACGCTTAGCAAGGCAATCGTCTCTGACCGTCCGCAAACCTTTACGGCACGCATTTCCTTGTCGGTCCAGGCCCAGGCGTAGACAAGACCCACGATGGCCATGAACGTAATTGGAAGCGTTGCAAGGAGCATAAGACACCGTGCGCTCTAATCCCAGTTCGTTTCCTTCCCGAATCGCGCGCAATTCGACCCTCAAATGTACACCTGATTTGCTGCCGGCTGCGAGGAAGTTTGCGGAGATTGGTGCCGATTATGCCGAGTGGGGTGGGGATTGATGGTCTCCCACCCATTTCGCGATGAGGATGCGCGATGGATGGGGCACCCGGCCTTTCGGTTTATCGAGGGAATGACAGACAGAAAGGCAACGGCAGAGCGATTTACATCGATATCGTCGCTAACCGACGCTGTAAGAAGCGCTTCTCCGGCAGGGTGCAGTCGCACTCCAGCGCCGCTGAAAACGCCGCCCTCGCTTCCTCCAGCCGTCCAAGCGCTGCCAGCACATGGCCTTGTGTTGCGGGAAGCAGATGATACTTCTGCAAGGCATTGTTTCCTGCGAGAGGTGTCAATGCAGCCAGGGCCGCCTCCGCGCCATGCACCTTCATAACGACAACCGCGCGATTCAGTGCTACAACCGGTGAATCCGTCATCTCCATAAGCTGGTCATAGTGCTCAAGTATGGACACCCAGTCAATCTCTGTCGAACTGGCGGCGCTCGCATAGATTGACGCGATGGCAGCCTGGACATGCCACTCGGAGATCTCGTCTCCAGCGATGGATCGGTCGAAGTACGAAAAACCGATTGCGATTAGTTCATCGTCCCACAGGTTGCGGTCCTGCTCCTCCAATAAAACGAGATCTCCGGCCGCGTCCGTGCGTGCAGGCAGGCGTGCCGCCTGTAACGCCATCAATGCGACGAGGGCATCGACCCGCGGAGCACCCATCGAAGAGGACGCAACCAGCCTTCCCAAGCGCAGAGCTTCCAGGCAGACATCGGCACGGATGAGGTCTTCCCCGGCATGTGCGGCATAGCCCCCGCTGAACATCAGGTAAATCACCTTGAGCACTGAGTTGACTCTCTGCTCGAGCTGACCGTTGGAAGGCATGGTCAGCGCCAGCTTTTGTTCGCGAATCAGCCGTTTTGCTCTCACCAAACGTTGCGCAATCGTAGCTGGCTCGGAGAAGAAGATGCGGGCGATCTCCTCCTTGCTGAATCCGCCAACAAGTTTCAGGCTTAGCGCTACCTGCGCATCCGGGACAAGCTTTGGATGGCAACACATAAAAACCATACGCAGTTCATCGTCGCGCAGGCTTTGCTCTGCATCAAGATCCAATATGGGCTGGGCGCCACTTTCAAGAGCCGCAATCAGCGCATCGGCCTTGCCGTTGAAAACACCACTCCGCCGGACCGACGAGATTGCATAGTTATGCGCGGTGCGAAAGAGCCAGGCCTCGGGCTTTGGAGGAATCCCCTGGAATGGCCAGGTCTGCACGGCGCGGAGCATGGCCTCTTGTGCGGCATCTTCCGCGAGTTGAAGATGGGCCGAACCAAGCAGTCCCGCGAGCCAGGCAACAATCCGTCCAGACTCTCGGCGGAATAGATGCTCCAGCAACACAGGACTGCCTGATTCTTGCATCGAAGACGCTCCTATGCGTTGTAGACCATGACCTGGCGAATCTCAACGGTGCCGAGACCGATATGAGGGTTGTCGAGAGAGAGCTTGACGGCTTCGTCATAGTCAGCCGCTTCAATGGTGTAGAACCCGCCCATCACTTCTGCCGACTCGCTAAATGGACCTTCGGTCACGCTCACGTCGTCACCCTTCGCCCGGATCACCCGGCCTGTATCCCGAACCAGCCCCGCGCCGCCTACGACGAAGGGCTTGTTTCGCCAGGCGAGATATTTTTCGACTTTCTTCTGCATCTCTTCGGGGCTCAACTTCTTCCAGGCTTCGCCGTTACTGTGTAGCAAGAGTACGTATTGTGGCATCCGATTCTCCTCTTCCCGCTTCGTTAAGCGTACATCTGCACCAATAACGAATATGCCTGTCGAAAATCGACAAACTTTTCGGCGGCTTGCCGAAAAACCGATGGATAGCGGATAGACGGAAGCGATTTGTGATATCCCACCCTTGACGCAAAGTGCGCGTCAAGGACGGGCCACGCGCCGAGCTTGATTCACGCAATAGAAGGATCAAGCACTGCTGTCCGTGTTACAGAGATAACGCTGATGTCATCTTCCTGGCCGAAGCTCTGGGCCGCGCTGGCCACTTCTGATGCCTTGGTTACGGTGCGTAACAGGTCGCGAATACGCTCGAAGCCAAACAATTGTCCCTTCGCGTCCGTGGCCTCGACAATCCCGTCTGACATCAGCACCAGCTTGTCGCCGTCCTCCAGTTGAAAGTGCATCACGGAAAACTCTGCGCCTTCGATAATACCCAGCGGCAGAGCACCCTCCATCGTTATCGGTTCTCCGTTTAGGTAGGGAGGCAGGTGGCCAGCATTGGCCAGTGTCACCTCGCCATCCTTCGCAATGCGGAGTGAGACGCATGTTGCCTGGACGTCGCCACGTCCCAGGAGGCGAAGGTTCAGTTCTCTCAGCACAGCAAGCGGATCGGGACTGAATCGGACCGCCGTGCGGATCGCCCCTACCAGGACCGCGACCAGCATCCCGGCCTTCAGCCCCTACATAATCCCGCAATACGGGCGGGGCTTTAGCCCCTGAGGGTTGCCATTTCCTCAAATTGACCCACTAAGAGCCGTCGAGATTCCCAGACAAACCCAGACAAATCCTGACAAGCCCCGGCTAGCGGAGTATATTGATGTGTTTTCCCCTGGGCCCGCGCGTTCTCCATTAGGAGAACTAGAATCCTGTAGTCTGAACGGTCAAGATGTTCACAAACGCGCCCAAACCAACCCTCATCGTCCACGGCGGAGCCTGGGCCATTCCCCCTGAAATGGCCGCCGACCACCAGGCCGGCGTAGCCCAGGCCCTCAAAACCGGCCACGCCATCCTCAACTGGGGCGGCACCGCCACCGACGCCGTCGAAGCAGCCGTCACCATCCTTGAAGACGACCCCACTTTCGACGCCGGACTCGGCAGCTTTCTCACTTCGAAAGGTTCCGTGCAGCTCGACGCCCTGCTCATGGACGGAGCAACCCTCCGCGCCGGCGGCGTAGCCTGCGTCGAACGCCTTCGCAACCCCATCCAGGCCGCTCGTCTCGTCCTCGACAAGAGCCCTCACATCTACTTCGTCGGCGCCGGCGCCGAAGCCTTCGCCGCCAGCCACGGTATGCCTCTGATCAACAACCGCGAGCTGGTCCTCGAACGGGAACGCATCCGCCTCAGAGATGCCCAGATGCGTCTCTCTTTAGGCCTCACCGACATCACCTTCAGCGGTCCCCTGTCCCACGACGACAAGAGCTCCGAAACTCCTGCCGACGAATCGCCAAGTCTTGGCTTCGAGAGCCACGACACAGTCGGCGCCGTCGCCCTCGACCAATACGGCAACCTCGCCGCAGGCACCTCTACCGGAGGCACCCTCAACAAAGCTCCCGGCCGCGTCGGCGACAGCTCCCTGATCGGCTGCGGCTGCTACGCCGACAACGAATCCGCCGCCGTATCCCTCACCGGCTGGGGCGAACCCATCATGAAGCTCGTCCTCGGCAAATGGGCCACAGACCGAGTCGCCCAGGGAGCAACCCCGGAAGTAGCCGCAAAAGAAGCCATCGCCTATCTCTACAAGCGATTGGGTGGCCACGGCGGCATCATCCTGCTCGGCCCCGACGGTCAATGTGGCATAGCTCACAACACGCCCGGCATGGCTTGGGGCATAGCCAACAGCCAGGGCCTCCGCACCGGCCTTACCGTCTGACCCCGGCGTGTTCCGGTGCACTCCCTAACGCACTCCCTCAAAAGACGCATTCCAACCACCGCTCAAAAATTCCCGTCTGACATAAATTCCGCGTTAAATTGGAATAACACCCCCAAAAACAAGCCATGCCCGAGCCGACGTCTCAGTTGCCGACCAAGCCGTTCCTCATCCCCGCACCGCCGGCCCTGCGCCTGATTAAGAAGCACCCTACGGCGACCCGCTGGATGCACTGGCTCAACTTCCCTTTGCTCTTCCTCATGATCTACAGCGGACTCATGATCTACTGGGCTGACTCCATCCCGGGCCAGGGCGGCAAGCATCAGGTCTACCGCATCGGCTTCGGCTCCTTCACTCTCTTCCGCCTCTTTCCGGACAAGTTCTACAGCCTCCTTCGCATCCCCCATCACTTTCCCCAGGGCCTCGGACTGCACGCCCTCGGCATGTGGTTCTTCACCGTCAACGGCATTGCGTACTTCCTTTTTCTAGCCATTTCCGGCCAATGGCGTCATATTCTCCCCGACCGCAAAGCGTTCACCCAGCTCGCCGCCACCATCCGCGCAGAGCTAACCGGCCGCCACCTGCCTCACTCCGGCATGAAGTACAACCCCGCCCAGCGGCTCGCTTACACCATGGTTATGCTCATGGGCGCGGGTTCCGTCCTCACTGGCGCAGCCATCTGGAAACCCACCTCCCTGCACCTCATCACAACCCTATGCGGCGGATACCAGACCGCCCGCTGGCTTCACTTCTGGCTCACCATCGGCTTCTGCCTCTTCTTCGTTGCCCATGTCGTTCACGTCTTTCGCGCTGGCTGGAACAATCTGCGCTCCATGATTACCGGATTCGAAATCACCAGAAACCAAATCACTTCCGCCGAAGACGTTCCCATCCCCGCGCAGAGGCTTATCAAATGAGCCAAGATTCAACGAGCCAAGATTCGACGAGATTAGTCCGGCCCACCCTCGACGCCGAAATCGCCCTCCGCACCCGCCGCAGCCTCCTCACTGGCGCCGTCACCCTGGCCGCAGCCGCCATTGGCCTGCGCCTATGGAACCGCGGACCCAAGATCGGTGGCATGTACCGGCCTCTCCGCTCCGCCTTTAACTTCAACAGCGCCGTTTCCGGAAAAATCCTCGGCAAAACCGCCCTAGCCCCTACGTATCCAGCGACCAGCGCCGTAAAAAGGCCATTCCCCAACGGCCCGCTCGGCCTCCGCATGGATCTCGATCCAGCAAGCTGGCGACTCCAGCTCACCGGCCTCCACCAACCCCAGAATCACCCTGCCTTCGTCGCCGACGTGGCCTCATGGCAGTACCGCTACCAGCCATCCTTCACCCAACAAGCCAGCAAAGCAGACAGCGCCTTCGACGATCAACCTCTCGACCTGACCGGAAACATGACTGAAGACAACGTCAAACTCTCCACCATCGGCCCCGGCCCCGCCAAAAACGGCCAGAACGCCAACCCCCAGCCACCACCCCCGCGCCCATCCGGCCCCGGTCTGCTCCTCACCATGACAGACCTAAAGTGCCTTCCCTTCGTCGAACAAACCACCGAATTCAAATGCGTCGAAGGCTGGAGCCAGATCGTCACTTACGGCGGCGTCCGCTTCCGCGACTTCTTCGAGGCCTATCTGCCCCTCTGCAACGCCGACGGATCACTGCCGCGCTACGCCGCCCTGGCCACCCCCGATGGCACGTACTACAGCGGATTCGAACTCGCAGACTTGCTCCATCCTCAAACCCTTCTCTGCTACCAAATGAGCCGGCAAGATCTCACCCCGGCCCACGGCGCGCCCCTTCGCCTCGCCATGCCCCTCAAATACGGCTACAAACAGATCAAACAGATCGCCAGCATCACCTACTCCAACACCAAACCCGCCGACTACTGGGGCAGCCACTCCTACGACTGGGACGGCGGCCTCTAATCACGCTGCCAGCCAATGCGCAAAGGCAAAGCAGGTGATAGATCCATAGCCTGTCGCGAATCCGGAAAGCTAGCGGCTAAGAGCTGGAAGCTGAAAGCTGCCCTTCCTGAAATAATCCAATCATGCTGATCCTCGCCTCAGCCTCACCCCGCCGCCGCGAACTCCTGAACCAGGCCGGTTTCGAATTCCAAGTCCATCCCGCCCACATCCCCGAAGAACTTCACCTCAACGAAGACCCCATTGCCTACGTAACCCGTCTGGCCCGTGAAAAGGCCGAAGCCGTCTACGCCAAACTCGCCGAACCAACCGCTATCGTCCTCGGCGCTGACACCACCGTCACACTCGACAACCACATCCTCGGCAAACCCGAAAACCCGGAAGACGCCGCCCGCATGTTGCGACTCCTCTCCGGCCGCACCCACCGCGTCATTACGGGCGTAGCCCTCGTCTCTGCAACTCAAACCCAGGTAGCCGCCGAAGTCACCGCAGTCCAGTTCCTCACTCTCTCCGAACAGGAAATTGCCGACTACATCGCCACCAGCGAGCCCAACGACAAAGCCGGAGCCTACGCCATCCAGGGCCGAGCCGCCCGCTGGATCCCCCGCATCGAAGGCTGCTACTTCAATGTAGTCGGCCTGCCGATCTCGCTCGTCTCCACCCTCCTCCAATCCATATAAGCCTGGAAGATGATCCCAGAAGTCTGGGTGCCCCATCCTTGGCATGTTCTTCGTGACAAGGGTGGGACCAGCAACTGCTGAATCCTGACCATCCAGATGCACAAATCCCTCAAACCAGCTACACTTTCCGCCGATGAACACCCTCCGGCAACTCCTCATTCCAATCGCTGCATTCCTCTGCGCAGCCAGCACTCAGGCCCAGATCCCGGCCTTCCCGCTCACCCAGACCGGACTCGTCATCAGCCGCCCCACGCAACCCCCGCAGCCCTTCACCGTTGCCGGTCCGCGCGGCGTCCTCGTCGGCACCCAGGACGGCCAATTCGAGTCCTGGATTCTCCCCATCAAGCTCCTCAGCCATCTGACCATCGAGGCAAACCTCGAAGGCTACTCCGTTCCCATCCCCGTCAACCCCCAGTCCGCGAACATTGAGGTCCGCCCCGACCACACCACCATCACCTACAGCCACCCCGGCTTCACCATCCGCCAGATCATGTTCAGCCCGGCTGACAACGAGGCCGGGATGACTACCGCAGATACCACCCCCACCACTGGGCCGGTAGTTCTCTTCCAGATCGATGCTAACCACCCCCTCGATCTCGTCTTCCGCTTCACCCCCGAAATGCGCTGGATGTGGCCCAAGCGCAACGACGGCATCCCCAGCCCTGAATGGGTTCCAACCAAACCCCAGAACACCGGCGAAGGCTTCTACATGCTCCACATGGACTACCCTGACATCGCCGGAGCCATCACCATCCCCACCGCCACCCCCGGCATCCTCGCCCCCTACCAGGAGCGCCCGCAGGTCCATCCCCTCGAACTCCGCGTCCACTACGACCCCAAGCGCGACGGCACCGGCGTCGATGCAAAGTACTTCCCGCTCCTCATGGCCGTAGGAACCACCCCGCAAACCACAACAGCTATTGCTCTGCGTCAGGACCTCGACCGGCTCAACGCTGCCATCCCCAACGCCTATAAAGCCCAAGCCGATCACTACACCAAACTCATCACTGAAACCACCACCATCGAAACCCCCGACAAATCCCTCAACGAAGCCTTCAACTGGGGCGTAGTCTCCATCGAGCAACTCAAAGCCCACGAATTCGTAAGCAATCAGGACGCGTTAGTCGCCGGCTACTACGCCAGCGGAGACTCCGCTCGCCCCGGCTTCGGCTGGTTCTTCGGCCGCGACGCCCTCTACACCCTCTACGCCGTCAACGGCTTCGGCGACTTCGCATTAACCCGCTCCGAACTGGAGTTTCTAATCGCCCGCCAGCGCCCCGAGGGCAAAATCATGCACGAATTCTCCCAGACCGCCTCCGACCCCACGGTCGCCTGGAAGTCCTTCCCCTACATGTACGCCGCAGCCGATGCCACCCCGCTCTTCCTGATGGCCGTCCGCGACTACTACCGCGCCAGCAACGACCTCGCCTTCCTCCAGAAAAATCGCGAAGCCATCGAAAAAGCCTGGGCCTTCGAAACCGATCCCGCCCACGACACCGACCACGACGGCATCTACGACAACAGCCAGGGTACCGGCTGGGTAGAAAGCTGGCCCGCAACCTCCGGCTCCCACGGCATGCCCCACCAAGAGGTCTACCTCGCCCTCTTAGACCAGCAGGCCAGCCAAGCCTACGCTGCCCTCGAAACCGTCCTCGGAGACAAAGACAAAGCCGCCAACGCCACCACCCGCGCCGCCAAAATCCACTCCACAATCGAATCCGAATACTACGACCCAGAAAAGGGTTGCTACGCCTTCAGCCACAACCCCGACGGCACCCAGGACAAAGCCAGCACTGTCTATCCCTCCATCGCGTATTGGGATACCGACTCATCGCTCGCTCACCCCGCCGCCTGCCTGAGCCAATGGGCCAGCCCCACCATCGCTACCGACTGGGGACTCCGCGACGTAGCCACCACCGAACCCTTCTATGACGGCCTAAGTTACCATCAGGGCTCCGTCTGGCCTCTCTTCACCGGCTGGGGATCACTCGCCGAATACCGCGCCAACCAACCCCTCGCAGGCGAACAAATGCTGATGCAAAATGTCGACCTCACCTGGGCCCAGGACCCCGGCGCCGTCACCGAACTCCTCTCCGGCGACTGGTTCGTTCCCTTCGGCCGCAGCACCAGCCACCAACTATGGTCGAGCGCAATGGTCATCACCCCAACGCTGCGCGGCCTCTTCGGCATCAGCTTAGATGCCGCCACCAACACCATCACCGTCAACCCCCACCTACCCGCAAACTGGACCAACGCACGCGTCAGCAATCTACATCTCGGGAATAGGACTCTAATCCTCAATTTCTATCGCGAAAGAGACAGGTTGCGAGCAACAATCGCAGATGAGGACGCAAAGACAGAAAACCTCCATCTTCGAAGCGATTACGAAGGCACGAAGACTTTGAGCACTGTCGAAATCTCGATCCCCCTGCCCGCAATCGAACTAAGTATCCCCGCTCCCGCTCTTCCCAGTCCCGGCTCCAGGCCCAGCCAGATCAAAGTCCTCTCTACTGAATACGGCACACGCAGTTTGACTGTCCGGTTTGCAGGTCAACCCAACACAAACGCCGAGCTGGCGATTCGCCGCAATCAGGCGGTATACGAAAAAATAAAGTCTGTAACGCCGGGCGATCACCCCAACGAACAGGCACGAATCATCTCACTTAACCCCGACCTACCGGATCCGACCAAAAGAGCCAACGAGCCCACCGCCCTCGATCTCCACTTTCCTCAGGGCCAGGGCTGGCAAACTCTCGAAGTCACCCTAACGTGGTAACCCCTACCAAAGTAAACCAAGAAAGCGTAAAACCATCACCACCGCTAACTCGCTAAAAGAATAGGCTCCCGCCTCTGGGAGCCTATTCGCCAACTTGCTAACCTGCTACTTTAATTCCGTCAGCTTCAGATACACCCCATTTGTCCATCCAAACCCGACCGCATTCGTCTTGTAACCAGCCAGCACCTTCACATCCGAAGTTCCAGTCTCGACGTTGTACTTCTCACGGATCGTTGCATCCTTCGCAAACCCCCGATCAATGGTCCCCGTAAACTCCGCCGCAATCCGCTTCGCATCCTCCTTGAATTGATAAGCCTCCAATCCAGCCACTGCGAGCCAGTTCGTCGGAGCCCACCCAAACGGCTCATCCCATTGCATCCCGCTCGCCGTGTTGCTCATCGCCAAACCGCCCGGCCGCTCAAATAACTTCAACTTACTCTCAATCTGTGCAGCCTGCTCCCGCGTAGCCACGCCCGCCCACAGCGGATACAACGAAGTAACATACGCATAAGTTGAACTACGAGCCCTCATAAAGTCATAATCCGTAAACGTTCCCTCTTTCGGCGACCACAGATACCGCTGCATAGCTACATCCCGCTTCTTAGCTCGCTCTCCCCAAACATGCGCATCGTCCACCTTGCCCAGCACATGCGCAAAGTGCTCCATATCTCTCTCATACCGAAACAGCAGGCTGTTCAGACATATCGGAGCATAATGATGCGTGGCGCCAGAAAACGCCTCAAACCGAAAGCTCGGATCAAACCCCGACTCCCGCATTGCCCGGTCGCCTTCATAGAAATCCCGAGTAAGCCGATAACCCTCCGCCTCAGCCTTCGCACATACCGTCGATTTCGTAACATCGCAACTCGTCTTCTTCAACCGCGCCGCCTCTTCCGTACCCGGCTCCGCCGAGCCCTTCAGCAAAAAAACATGATTCTCCGCCGGATGAGCAACCAACCAGCGAATCACATCCGGATAGTAAGTCGAGTCATCCGCCATCTCTGGCACCGGACCCTCGCCAAAGTCGTAATATCGCGCCAATCCAGTATGCCCCGCCTGGTGCTCGGGCCTCATCCAGGTTTCGTAGTCTTTTGTCGCCCGCGCATATCCAGTTTCCAGCCATGCCATCCGGGACGCCTTATCTCGAAAACTCGCCGGATCTTCATACACAGCTCGAATCATCGAAGTGAGAAACGGCGGCTGCGACCTTGTCAGAAAGTAAGTTCGGTTCGCGTTCAGCACCGCGCCATAATGTTCAATTTCAAAGAAGAAGTTATCGACCATCCCCTTCGCCAACTCCTCGCGATGGTCGGCAATCAATCCAAGAACAATAAAATAACTATCCCACCCGTACATCTCATTGAATCGCCCGCCCGGCACAACATACTTATTCGGAAGATACAGCAATCCCGGAGTCATCTTATCCGCCGCCAGCTCCTCCGGCATCAAGTCGCCTAACTGCGTAATCCGCTTCGGCAGCGCGACGACCTTCACGCCGCAGCTCTCGGTCAACCCCTTCACAGCTTCGGGCGCCGTTAACTCAGCCGGAACATACAACACCGGATCGCTCGTCACCTTCACATCCTTCAGCGAGTGGCAATCCGTCATCGACCGCGAAAGCTCATCCCAAGCCTTGTGTATATAGCCCACCGTCGCCGCCGGGTCCGGAGCAGCCGCATCCTGCGCCCACGCAACCCGACCGCCAATAGCAACGAGCACAAACGCAAGCCCCACCAACCGGCAACCAGACAACCCAGGCAAACCCGTCCCCAATCGCAATTTCATACTGGACAGGAGTCTATCGCAATGCCCCATCCCTGCCACAGAGGGAACATCCATCCCGCCCTCGGTGTCTACCCCCGCATGAGAATCGCGATATCGACGTTTCCCAGTCCGCCCGATGCTAGCCACAAAACCAGCTAACCCGCCAAAGCGCAACGCGCGCCAACTCGCTAATCCGGAGGCCTGCCATGTTCGAAGACGCAACCTTCCACTCCCGCAGCATCCAAACCACCCAGACATCAAAATGGATGGTCGTTACCCTCACCCTCAACGTCTCCCTGGTTGCAGTCCTCATCGCCTACCCGCTCCTCTATCCAGAAAGTCTCCCCAGTCTCCTACTCCGCCGCACGCTCTACGCCCCACCCCCAGCTTTGGCTGCCCAGGCCCAACCCCAATTCCAATCTAGATCCGCGCAATCCGCTCCCATGCAGACAATGACCATACGCGACCCATTCGCCGCGCCTTCCGCAATTCCAACAATCACGAGAACAGACGCCGATTCCGCCCCGCCCCCAACCGTGTCCATTGACCTGAATCGAGCATCCAACGGCGTACCAGACGCAGACGGTCCCGTCACCAGTGTTTTCCACCCCAACCCTCCACCAGCCGTTCGCCCTGCTCCTCCCCGAATTGTCCCGGTCTCCGGCGGCGTCATCGAAGGCTACATCCTTAGTCGGAGCGCTCCGCTCTACCCAGCGATCGCCCGCACCGTCGGAGTCTCGGGCACTGTCGCTTTGGCTGCCACCATCTCCAAATCCGGCACGATCGAAAACCTTCGCATCCTCAGCGGTCATCCCATGCTCTGCCAGGCCGCCATCGACGCAGTCCAGCAATGGCGCTACCGCCCCTACCTCCTGAACGGTCAACCCGTGGAAGTAGAGACCACCATCAATATTGTCCTCTCATTGGGAAGCCGTTAGCTTGTGAATCGACACAACGTAGTCACCCCGCGCCAGCGGACGGCAAAATCGGCCCAGCAAAGAAAATGCCGCCTGCCACCCTGGGAATCACTTTCCCGGAGGCAAGCGGCTTAGCCGTCCTTAACAGTTCAAGTTTCGCAATCTGTTCCCAACGCCTGACGAGGGGCTCCTCTTCCCCGCGCCCGACTTTCCACCCCGGCTGACACCTTCGTCAGAAGCAGACCGCTGCTCTGGCTGAATGTCAGAAATAGCTGACCAGACTGTTCGGGAAACAGCTTGTGATCTCTTCCTGCTAACCTTCACCACGGAGGTTCCAGTGAAGTACACCTCCGATCCTAGTCACCCCCGAACAATTCACAAGTTCTATCGGGTAGCGGGAGGGGTTCTATACCTCAGAAAAACACGTTGCAGAGCAGTGAACTCTAGCAGAAAGCTCCTCCAATTCCGCAAAAATCATAGGCTTTCCGGAGAATCTACGCGAAATCGCAATCTTTCGCCCTCGCTCCATGGACACCAGGCAGAATGGCTCCGTATCATACGGTTTCGGAGCGATTGAAAAGAGTGGATATCTCCCAAAAGCCGCCTGGCGACGCCGGCGCATCCGGAGCGCCCGCCTCGCGGCTCTCCCGTGCAACACTCGAACCCTGGGTGCCGCAGTCGCTCGCCGACCGGGAGGCGATCCTCGCGCAACTTGAGCTGCTCCTCGTCCATCCTCTTTTCTTCCAGAGCAAACGTTATCCTGCCCTCCTCCGGTTCGTCGTCGAGCAAACCCTCGACGGAAACGCCGACCAAGTCAAAGAGCGTTCCATCGGCATGGAAGTTTTCGGCCGCCCTCCCGGCTACGACGCCAACGCCGACCCGGTCGTTCGAGTCACCGCTGGCGAGATTCGCAAGCGCCTCGCCCAGTACTATTACGACCCCTCGCATGCCGATGAGATTCGCATCGAGCTCCCCACCGGCTCCTACGTACCCGTATTCCAGCGCACCATAGAAACGGTCGAGCCTCCGGTCGCGCTTCCTGCGCCGCCTTCCGTCCCGCAGTCTCTTCCGGAGCCGGTCCAGCCTCAGCCGCCCACCGGGGCCGAATTACCTCAGATCACGCAGAGCCAGCCGATCGTCCACCACGTCGCCCACCCTTTATTGACCTTGCTGCTGGTCTTCGTCACCCTCCTGCTCGGGCTCGCCGGAGGTTATTGGTATCGCCAGTATCGCCAGTCCAGAATCCCGGTTCCCGTCCCCGCCGACCAATCGGTCGACGATTTCTGGCAGCCGATGACCGCCGGTCCCGCGACGGTCACTTTCTGCCTTGGCGAACCCGCCCGCGACTCCAGCGGAGACACCGACCCGGCCCAGACCATCAAACATCCGAAGCTCGCTGAGCCGCTGTATTTTCGTCTCCGTCAATCCGGTCTCTTCGCCCTCGCCGACGTAGTCACGCTTACCCGCATGACCGACGTGCTTGAGAGGCAAAAGAAGTCCTTCCGCGTCTCCGCAGCCTCCGAGGCCAGCTTTTCCCAGCTACGAGAAGGCCCCGCCGTACTCATCGGCGCATTCGATAATCTCTGGACCATGCGCCTTACCCGGGACCTTCGCTTCGGATTCGACTCCATCGATGGGAACGCTTTTATCGTCGATCGAAGAAGCAGCACCAAAACCACCTGGTTCACCGCCTGGGACCTGCCCTACGAAAAACTCGCTCGCGACTACGCAATCGTCGCTCGCTACCGCGATTCGCTCACCGGTCAGCCCGTCGTCATCGCCGCGGGTATCTCCGAAGAAGGAACCGAAGCTGCCGGTGAACTCATCTCGAATGCCGCAGACCTCAACGCGCTTCTCCAAAAAGCTCCCTCGAACTGGCGCAACATGAATATGGAAGCTGTCATCGAAACCCAGGTGATCGACGGGCACTCAGGCCCTCCACGGGTCCGCGCCGTTGAGTTCTGGTAAGTCGCTGTCAGATCACCTTAATAGTGACCAATATTCAATTAAGAAGGCTGTAACATCGACTCGTATAATGGTCGGCGACAACCCGCGCCAAAATTCAGGCTAAGACCAGCTCTAAGTAATCTTTTCGATACAAGCCGGTGCAAGCATTTCAGTCGCTGAAATCTAACTGGCCAATTGCAAGCGGATGAATCGGCTTATACTGCGGATTCAAACTTTGGTAATGTTGATTGATGCTGTTCAATTGATATCGTCGTCGACACTCTAATTTGAGACGGCTCAGCGTATACAGCACAAAGGCCGCGATCAATGACCGCGGCCTTCTATACAGGCAACCACACTGGAACGCGAGAATCTCGGATGCCCATCATAAGCGGCTTCAGTGTCTGGGGGTCTTATGGCGCTATCTTCGAGATCCGCGAACAATAGGAATCTCAACTCTTCCACCGCAACCACGGAGATGCAACGCAGGCCGCTTCTTCTAGTTTATGCTTCTTTCTTCGTCTTTGCCTTCTGTGCAGCCCAGCGCTTCCGCTGCGCGTCCGCGATTGCCTTGCGTGCCTCGGGACTAAGTACTCGCTTCACCGTCCCCTTGGCCTTCGGACCCGTCGCCTTACCTCGTGCCTTCTTGGTGGACGTGCTCTTGACGGCTGTAATCTTGGCCTCTACCTTGCCAGTTGCCGAAAGAAGATTACGCACTTGCTTGAGCCGCGCAATCTCCGCATCTAGTTGAGCGATGATATTTTCAATTGCCATAGACCTCAGAATATCCCATTCCTGTGGATAAGTCGACAATATCAAGCCAGGGAATCATCCAATCTTGCACGCTTTCCCAATTTTGTTCCGGTAGATGTAGTTACTGCGCCCTGTCCTCGTGGGACGCGTCAATTCGCGGCCCTTGATTTCGATAGAATTTGTTCCGCTTTTCGAATTTCGATCTTCCGGAAAGATGCCTGACTTATCGACTCAAGACCCACACATGTCTAGTTCACAACCAGAGTCACCGGTAAGCTATGAACCACCCCATTTGCACTCGCCGTCACTGTCACCGTATAACTTGACGGCGGAGTACTGCCGCCCGTGTGTAATTGCACACTCGAGCTCCCAGAGCCGCCCGCTCCCGTGCAGCTGCACATGCAGCCCACCATGCCGAGGAAGATCAATCCAAGCGCCAAAGCTTGCTGGTGTATCTTCCGTCTCCGCCAACCCAGCGGCACTGCGAGAGCGCCGCAAAGCAGCAGAGCCTTCCCTCGCCATTCTGGTTTGTTGCGTTCAGCCGTAGCCGATCCCGTACTAATGCCAAGATCTATATTTCCCGCTACACCCGCGGACGGAAGACTCAACTGCGCGGGATTG
Source organism: Acidicapsa acidisoli (assembly GCF_025685625.1). Lineage (NCBI taxonomy): Bacteria > Pseudomonadati > Acidobacteriota > Terriglobia > Terriglobales > Acidobacteriaceae > Acidicapsa > Acidicapsa acidisoli. The sequence continues at coordinate 1,315,695 of NZ_JAGSYI010000001.1, read as the reverse complement.
AAAAGACAAAGCGCATTCGCAGGCAGGTTAGCACACTGAAAGCTGAACGTACCCCCCGATCCGGGTGCCGCTCCACCCAGAGCTGTTACAGCAAATGTGTAATAGGCTGTTTGACCCTGTGCCACCGATGCTGAGTTATTTCCGATGACGGTGAACCGAAAGTCGAAAGCAACTCCCACCAGTTGAAGACTCACTGGACTCCCGCCATTCGTGCTCGTCAGCAGCAGCGTTCCCGTCAGCGTCCCGTTAGCCGTCGGTACGAAAGTTATATTCACCGTGCAACTCGCAGCCACCGCGATCGTTGCGCCGCATGTGTTATTGCTCAACCCAAAGCCATTCGTCTCGCCAGTCGCATCGATCGCTAACGTGACTCCGGTCAGCGAAGAAGACGTGCCCTGATTACTAACAGTTAGCTGCACAGGCTGCGCCGCTTGCCCAACACCAGTCGTGCCAAACTGCACAGTTGTCGCAGGCGTAGTTCCAATTCCCGGCGGCAAAGCGCCCGCACCATTGAGCGCCGTCGACGCGCTAATCGAACCCCCAATCGAACCCGATGTACCAGCCGTCCCGGGAGCCACCGCGCTCGCCGTCAGCGCGCCCGTCGCAGCCCCCGCGGCAGCGGGAGTAAACACTACCCCTGCCGTGCAGCTCGCGCCGCCGTTCAACACCTGCGTACAAGTTGTCTTTGTTGGATCGAGGCCAAATCCCGCTGACACCGCCAGCACCAGGTCGGTAATTCCAGCCTGACCTGAATTCTCAATCGTCGCTGTCTGCGTGCCGCTTACCTGGCCAACCAGCGTCGCTGGAAATGTAAGCGCGCCGGGTGTAATGCTCAGCACGGCTGGTGTCAATCCGGTCCCGTTCAAGCTCGCGAAAGCCGTAATAGCCGCATTCCCCGCTCCCAGCGTCGAGCTCGAGGCCGTGAGAGATGCCTGTCGTCCTCCCGCCACCGTCGGAGTGAAGGTGATCGACACCGAACAGTTTCCTCCCCCAGTCAGAACAGACGTGCAATTCGAGGAACTCATCGCAAAATCCCCAGCAGCCACGCCGGAAATCGCAAAGGTCAACCCCGACAACGGCTCTCCTCCGGGATTCGTCACCGTCACGATCTGCGCAGCGCTCGCAGTCCCGATTCCCGTACCTGAGAAGGTCAGAGAAGTCGGGTTGAAGCTCAGCGACGCCGGCGCCAGCCCCGTCCCGGAAGCCGATACCCGCACGGTCGGCACGCCAAGACTGGTGCTCGAGAGGACCACTGTCCCGTTCTGGTTGCCGCTGACCACTGGCGAAAACGTCACCGGCGCCGTGCATGTCCCACCGGCCGGCAGACTGGTTCCGCAGTTTCCCGATCCGACGCTGAAAGGCGACGCCGTCGATATCGACAGTCCTTGCAGCGTGCCGGTTCCCGGATTCGATACGGTAAGTTGTAACGGTGTGCTATTGCTCCCGACCTCCACTGAGCCGAAGGCCAGCGTTGTCGGGTCAACCACCAGTTGTGCCGTAGGCAGACCAGTCCCCGTCAATCCAGCCAGTACGGGCACAAATCCTGAAGTAGTCGATTGGATCGTCACAGACCCAATGCGCGTTCCGGGCACAGTGGGCGAAAACTGAACCGTCAAGGTGCAATTGGCTCCGCTGGCCAAGGAGCCGCCGCAGCCATTGGCCGCCAGACTGTAATCTCCAGCAACCTGAAACGCTAGTCCCGTCAGCGTCGTCGCCCCCGCATTGCTCACTGTTACCGTCTGTGCCGGGCTCGTCAGTCCCACCGTGACCGTGCCAAAGTTCACCACAGCCGGATTGACCGTCATCGATCCCGCCGGAATCCCATTGCCAGTCAGCGGCACCACCGCAGGCGTCACTCCCGTCGAATCCGTGTTGATCGTCAGCGTCCCTCCGAGTATTCCGGTCGCCGGAGGCGTGAACTGAACATCCGTCGAGCAACTCGCCCCGGCCGCCAAGGTCGCCGGACAGGTGTTGGCCAGGACGCTGTAATCGCCATTTGCCGTGATGGTCACTCCAGTGAGTGCAGCTTGCCCCGAATTCGTCACAATCAGGCTCTGCACCCCGGAGGCCGTGTCTACCACCACGCTCCCAAAGGTCATCTGCGTGGGGCTCACCATGATTCCCCCCACCGGCACTCCGCTCCCGTCCAGTCCAACCGTCAACGGCGCAACCCCCAGGTTGCTCACCGTCGCCGTCAACAAGCCCGGCTGGCTCCCGCTTGCTGTCGGCGCGTAACTCACCCCAACCGTGCAAGAGGATGCGCCCGCGAGCTTGGACCCGCAGGTCGTCAAAGTAGAAGACAAAATATATGGACCCGTCGAAACCAGGGTCAGGCTATTCGCCGTCTGCTTGCCCACGTTGCTGATCGAAAACGTCTGAGGAGCAGTTATTGTCCCCACAGCCGTTGGAGGAAAACTAACCGTCGCAACGCTGGATTCAAGGACGATAGGCGGCGAGCCCGTTCCCGTCAGGCTCACTGTTCCCGTCGGAGGAATCGCGTTGCTTGCTGTAACAGTAAGCGTCGCACTCTCCACACCAACCACCGACGGCGCAAACGTCACTTGAATATTGCACGAGGCTCCCGGATTCACCGTCCCCGTGCATGCCGTGATATCCGTAGGCGCGCTCAGCGCAAAATCTCCCACCTGTGCCCCACTCGGCCCGGAGATCCCGCTCACCGCAAACGCCGGTTGGGTCATCGGCTCCTGCCCTGTGTTCGTCACCTGCACGGTGAATGCGCTGCTTGAACTCGCCACAACAACTGTTCCCAGATTCAAGACCGCCGGAGAAATCCCCAGCATTGGCGGCAGCATCCCCGTTCCCGTTAACGTCACATTCGCCGAAGCCACTCCCTGGCTCGTCGTCGCCACCGTCAGGGTCGCCGTCGTCGGGCCAGCCGCGATCGGCGAAAAGATCACCCCTACCGTGCACGCCCCCCCCGCGGCCACACTCGCTCCGCAGGTCGTTGTTCCCACCGAGAAATTCAGCGCTCCGGTCCCGGAGATCGAAAAACTTGGCTGTCCAAGCGGGGATCCGCCCTTGTTTGTAATCGTCACGGTCTTGGCAGCGCTGGAAACGTTGATCTGCTCGTTGCCAAACGCCAACGTCGTTACCGACAGACTGATCAGCGGCGGCTTCACTCCAGTCCCGCTCAACTTCACCGACTGCGATCGAAGCGCGTCCGAAATCACCAGCGTGCCAGTCTCAGCCGACGCCACGCTCGGCGAAAAAGTAACCGTCACCCCACAGGAAGAGCCTGCAGCCAACTGGCTCCCGCAGTCACTTACGGCCTTGAAGTCCCCGCTCCCAGCCGAACTAGAAACCGATGTCCCGATACTCGTAAGCGGCACCCCGCCGTTGTTGGAAATCGTCACCGTAAGCGGCGGCGACGTCTGTCCCAATACCGTTGAAGCAAAGCTCAAACTGGTGGTTGATAACGTATCCGTCGGCGCCAGCAGGCCGGTTCCAGTCAATTGCGCGCTCTGCGTTCCCACACTGTCCGTCACCGTAATGCTTCCCGTCGCTGCTCCCGCCACCTTCGGTGCAAAATCGACAGTCACAGCACACGCCGTCGACGCAGCCAGCGTGCTCCCACAGGTATTGGTCACCTTCGCAAACGGCGCGCTCACCGTAATCGACGAGATAGAAACCGGACTACCGCCCACATTCTGAATATTGAAGGTCTGCACCGCCGAAGTCGTTCCAACCTCCTGGGTGCCAAAGCTCAGACTCGTCGGCAACAGCGTCAAGGAGCCCGGAGCCAGACCGGTGCCCGTCAGTGGCACCAGCAACTGCCCGCCGGCCACATTTGCGTTGATCGTCAAACTCCCCAACCGGCTCCCCGTCGCTGTCGGCGAAAAACCCACCTTGAGTTGGCAGGATGTTCCGTCTGCCAGCACCGCTCCCGCGCAATCATCTGTCTCGGTGAAGTCCTCCGCGTCACTTCCCGTCAATTCCACACTCGACACCGTTAAAGCCGTCGTGCCAGTCGTCTTCAGAGTCACCGTCTGCAAAGCCGAGCTCGTATCTACCGTCTGCCCCGCGAAGGTCAACGAAACGGGTGTCACTGTAGCCGTAGTTACCGCCGCTCCCGCCGTCGCCGATGGAATCTCCCACACCCCTCGCCCGTAAGTCCCAGCCGTCAGCACCTGGCTTGCGGCGCTCGTCGGCGTCACTGCCAGCGTCGTCACGGGCGCAAGCGGCAAGCCCGAGCCATAAGGCGCCCAGCACGACACGCCACTCCCTACCGTCGCGCCTCCGCAACTCCCAATCGCCCGCGTCACAAAAACACCCACATCCGTCGCCACATACACGGTGTTGGCATCCTGCGAGTCCACCACTACCGAATTCGCCGGTGCATTCGGCAGATTCGAACGCAGCGAAGTCCAGTGCGCCCCGCCATCCGTCGATCCATACAAGTGCTGCTGTGGCTCCGACGGGCTCGCGATCCCGGAGACCGCGACATACACCGTCTGGCCCGTCGCGTCATGCGGATCGACATAGATTCCGCTCACGTCCTCGCCGAAGGCGTTGAACGCAGCCTCGTTGTTCACCACCGGCGAATAACTCAGATCCGTCCAGCTACCTACCGTTCCCGTGGACGAAACCTTAGCCGAAAACAAATGTCCCGCCGCCACTCCGCCGCCATCCAGCACCCCGGCCATCCCCACATAAATGACCTCACCCGCGCTGGCAGCCGGAACCGTGACGATTCCAGCCGCAATCGACCGGATCAGCGCATTCCCATTGCAAACCGATCCTCCGCTTCCGTCCAGAATCGGCGATATCGCATTGCTCGCCGACCATCCGCTCCCCGAAGCCGGCCCTCGCCAGACCCGGCAGGTTCCAATCAGTACGTCAGCCGGAGTCATCGGATCCAACCGAAACTCCGCCGGAAACGGCATCGTCAGACCATCGTTCCCTACCTGAGACTCTCCGATCACCGGAGTCGTTCCAAATGCCGCAGCCGAACACCCCGCCCCAGCCGCCGCCGAACTGCAGTGAAAGATCGAAACACCCGCCCCGTTATTCGCATACCAACTGTTCACATTGCTCGTCGGGTCCACGGCCACCGGTCCACCCTCCCCGCCGAGCACCTCATTCCAATCCCCCGCTGTCGCCGGAGCATCCGCAATCCCGGCCACGCCATTTGCCCCTAACCCAATCAACACCGTCGTCGCTGAACTTGCCGATTCCCCCAGCGAGCCAACCTCCGCCAGCAACCCCAAACTTCCATTCAGGTTCTGCCAGTGCGAGGCGTCCGTCGAAGCGCAAACCGAGCCCGTCTCGCCCACGTCATCCGAAGACCTCCACAACCCGCTGTCCGTGCCCACGTATAGCAGCAGCGGATTCCCCGAATCCCACGCGAATCCATGCTGGTACTCGCCCACCTGCGCACTCATGCAGGTCGTCGAATTCGTCGTATTCCGCCACGCGCATCCCGCCGCCAGACTGCACTTCCACAGATCGTTGTCCCCGGCAAAAACCAGCGTGTCACCGCCCGCGCCGGTACCCGTCGGCACAGCCGCCAATGTCAGGTTGTAGTCGCCATTCTCAATCGTCGCCGGCCCATTCTCATCCGAACTCTCAAGCGCTGTCGTTGCCAGCCGCGTTCCAAACGTGATCGAAGGAGTCGCACAATTCACCCCGGCGCCAATCCCTTCCAGATTGCATTGGTCCTGCCAGATCCCCTGGTCCTGATTGAAGGCGTCCACCGACCACGCAAATGTGTCGCCAGTCACCGGATTCACCGCCAGGCTGCCGCGAAAAATCGGACACCCCGCCACCCCCACCGACCCAGCTTCCGTCGGGCAATTTGCCGCCGTAAAACCAGCCCCCGGCTGTCCATTTGGATAGGACGGCATCTGCATCCAGTTCATCCCATCCGTCGACTGGTAGTACCCGTGATACCGCACCGCAGCCACAAACACCTGGCGCACCGGGTTCCACACCACCGAAGTCGCCGCGTTCCCATCCGGAAGCACAAATCCATCGAGCGGTCCCTGCACGTCCTCCCCATCCTGATCGGTAATCCGAGCCAGATGCCAGCTCGACCCGCTGTCATTCGACCAGTACAGCCCCTCATAGCTGGCAGCGCTCTGCACCGCGTTTACAACAGCCCCTTCATATGCCTGGCTAACCGCCGCCACCACCAGCTGCGAATTCGTCGTGCTCCACGCAAACCCAGCAAATCCCTCCCCGAGAAACGAATAGTCCTGTCCGCTCAGTTTGTCTTCCAGATCCATCGTCTGCTGGATCAGCGTCCATGTCTGACCGCCGTCGCCAGACCGCAGCAATCCAGCTCCGTAATACGAGTCCAGCGCATCATTCGGGTCACCCAACCCCACCAGCACCACGCCGGTTCCTCCCGGCTGCACCGTCACCGCGCCGATACTGATCCCAGCCTCCTGTGCGCTGCTCAGCACAGCAAGATTGTCCGTAAGCGGCAGGAACTGCACACTTCCCGGCGTCGAAGCTGCGGCATTCTGACTCTGCCAAAGCCCCCCGCCCGTAGTGCCCACAAAAACATGGTTCCCCGAAGCATCCGAAGGCTCCACTGCGATCGCAGAAACCCTACCCGTAACCAGCCCATAGGAAAGCGAATTCACCCCCACCGGCCCCAAAGCACTCCAAACCGGTCCTCCGGAAGCCTCCGGCATCGCCTGACCAAGCTCTTGAGTTCGAGTTTGGGTGTGGGTGCCCCAGGTCTCGCTTCTGAGACCTGGGAGGGATGCCAGATGCCCTGGAGCCTGCCCCAGTCTCAACCCCCGCCGCGCCAGAAACTCCCGAGCAGCCCGCACACGCGGCGGTTCCGTACTCGCCGGCGCTGAGCTTCCCCGCTCACTAGCCCTGACCACAATCTCGGAAGACTGCTTCGCTGTCTGCTGAAAGCCAGCCGCGCCAATCCCAACGCACAAAGGCCCAAGCGCCAGAAAGCCCAACACTCCCGGCAGAACCGCAAAACTCCAACCCGCTCCGCGCACGCATGTCCCCCATCAAGCTCAATGAGCGTGGAGCCGCCGCAATCTCCGGCAGCAAAGCCGCAGAGACAAAGACACCCCACCCAAATCCTTAATGAAGCAGACCCGAAGATGACCCGAGGAAAGCCGGCAGGTGCAGCAATAGAGAAGGAGTTATTTCCTATTTGGAATTCAGGCCCATTATAGGACGCAACTCCTGCGTCGCGTCCAGAAATAGCTCACGAGGGTAATGGACCGCCTGGAAGGGTACGGGCTTTAGCCCTTACATCCAGCCCAACAATATCGAAGGGCTTTAGCCCCTGAGGGGGATTTCATCAAACCTGAATGAGTTACCGCCCTTACCAGCCAGATCTCACCGTACAATCCCTCCCATGCCCTATCAGATTCGTCCAGCCCAATCCAACGACGCCCGCGCCATCGCACACGTCCATCTTGAAAGCTGGAAGACCACCTACCCCGGAATCATCCCGGAGGCCTATATCGCATCGTTGAAAGTAGGAGACGGCGAACAAAGGTGGCAACAACAACTCGAATCTGAAACCAACGATATCTTCGTCTCGCATGACGAATCAGGCATCTTCGGCTTCATCTCCGGCGGCCCCATCCGCGAACCCATCGGCAACTACGACGGCGAACTTTACGCTATCTATCTTCTCCAGCAGCGTCAGCAACAAGGTGCAGGCCGCGCACTCGTCCGCACTCTCGCGGACAGTCTTCACGCCCGGGGCCTCAAAAGCATGATCGTCTGGGCCCTCGAAGCCAATTCCGCCGTCGATTTCTACAAACACCTGGGCGCAGTCCCAGTAACATCAAAAAACATCAACATCGGCGGCAAGGACTTGCCGGACACCTGCCTCGGCTGGCCATCCCTCCACCCGCTCCTCTAATTCTCGCTTCGTTGAAGGGTACGGGCTTTAGCTCGTACAGAAAAGCTGCAAAATTAACCGGGCTTTAGCCCCTGAGGGAAAGCCTGCCAGTCCATCCTGATTTGTTATCGCGAACGAAATCGCGAATCCTATTTCCTCCGGCCTGCACTAGGAAAAATACAGTCGGACCCATCAATTATTTAGTTTTTATCAACGCCCCGCCCTGACCGCATAAACTGACTCCATGCCTATCTTTCAAGTCATCCTACTGGCAATCGTTCAAGGTCTGGCGGAGCTCCTGCCCGTCTCCAGCTCCGCCCACGTCGTCGTGGCCGAAAAGCTCATGGGGCTCGATCCGTCCTCTCCGCAGATGACCCTGCTCCTCGTCATGCTCCACACCGGCACCATGTTCGCTGTCATCGTCTACTTCTGGAAGACCTGGAAGGAGGCCTATTTCTCCTCGATGGAGGCATTCAATCACTTCGCCGTCCGCGTCCTCTGGGCCACTGCCATCACCGGAATCCTAGGCGAAGCGATCAAGAAGCTCATCGAAAAGACGATGTTCCACGGTGCACCCAAAGCCGAAATCGAAAATCTCTTCGGCCGCCTCGACCTGATCGCGCCGGCCCTCGCCGCCGCCGGCGTCCTTATCCTCATCGCTGGCCTGTACGAACGCCGCCAGCTCGCCAACGTCATCCCCGAGATGATCCCTAAAGATGGCCTCGGCATCGGCAATGTCACCTTCGGCCAATCCACATGGATGGGCCTCGTCCAGGGCCTCGCACTGCCCTTCCGTGGCTTCTCGCGCAGCGGCTCCACCATCTCCACCGGCATGTTAGTCGGAGCCACCAAGGAACGCGCCGAGCGTTTCAGCTTCGCCATGGCCGTCGTGCTCACCCCAGCCGTCGTCGGCATCGAAGCGCTGCGCCTCGAAAAGGCCCACCGCGCTGCAATCTCCGCCGGAGCGCCCATCGACTTCCACGGCTCGATAACAGCCAGCCTCCTCGGCATGGTCTTCTCATTTATAGCCGGACTGGTCGCTCTGAAATGGCTGAGCATCTGGCTGGAAAACGGCCGCTGGTACTTGTTCGGAATCTACTGCCTGGTAGCCTCCGGAGTAGTCTTCTACCTCCATACAAAAGGCTTCTAAAGATCTTCCATCAACCCAAGCCACAGAACCAGGTATCCCACCCCGTTCTTGTTCTTTCTTCCCGAACCACAAAACTGGGTGCCCCATCCATGGCGCAGCCTCATCGCGACATGGGTGGAAAACCACAAAAGCCAGCCCTGTTCTTGCCGTTGTCTCCCTTTCTGTCATTCCCCGAGGGAATCTGCTTCTCAACCAACTCCCATCACCGCGGCATCAGCCGAAACTGCTCAATCGCAATCTTCGCGCCCAAGATCGACCGCTCCGAGTCAGGAAAAAACACCACCGTAATCTGATCGAACTGCTGAATCCCCCGCCTCGCAGGAATCCGGTATCGCAACACCTCTTCCACCGGCGCATCCTTGATCGAAAAGTGTGCGTCTTCGGTCGAAACCACCCTCTGCCCGCCCAGCAACAGCGAAGGCTTCCCCGCCGAGCGCGAGTCCGTCAGCACCACTCCCAGCAACACGCTTCCCCGCGCATTGTCCGCATTCCGTATATCGATATCCAGCGCACTGCAGCAAGCCAGCGGCACCGGCGACCCAAGACTCTGGTGCGCCTCCATTAGCAGCGGCAACCTGTCCGTCGAACGGATATTGAACCCCGTCGGATCGCCCTGCGCCTTATGCGCATTCCGCCCCGGCGCCTTGTGCGGATACTGAAAATACCAATACGGCCCATCAAACGGAATCACCAGCGGCCGACGCTTCGAAGCAGCAGCCATAGAAACACTCAGCGGCGCAGGCGCAACAATCTCCTTCTTCTTCGGAACCATCCACAAAATGATCCCCGTATACCCAGAGCTGATCTCGCCATTGAGCTGCTTCCTGCGCCGCGCCTCATCTGCCTGCCTCTGCGCATCCGTAGCCGCCTGCACCGGACGCCCCAGCCACCGCTCATCGATCAACACCGTTAGCGTAATCGTCGTCACCAGAATCGCCAGCAGAAACGCCGTCGCCATCCTAACCGCACCTCGCCCGTTGCGCTCCGCCGGCGCATCCGCCGGAACAAGCGACCGCCAATGCCACAGCAGCAAACAAGCCGCCCCGGACAGCAGCAATCCCGTCGCAGTGATCTGCCCCTTAACAAACAAAATCACCGCCCCATTTATGGCCAAAGCCGCAACAAACGCCCGCCCAATCCTCGAATCCGGCGGTGGCAACAGCGCAAACATCCCGCCATCCACCTCATTCGCCGTAGCCCGGTCAACCCCTGGAAACAACCTCAACAGCGCCGCCGCAGAGACCAGCGTCGCCATCACCATCAGCAACACCGCCATCGGCGAATCCATCCGCAGCAACAGCCCAATCGGAGGAATCAACACCCAGGCCACGCCCGCATGAACCACAAACCGGCCAAATCCAAACGGAGGTTCCTCCATCCTTCGATAAAGAAGCCAGCTCGCCACCAGCGCAGCAACACAAGGCGCCAGCACAAAGCGCATGCCGGAGACGAGCAGCGTCATGAACGGAAGATGCCCATGCGCTGGCAGCTTCTGGCACTCAATCCACGCCGCATCCATAGCCGCCAGCAGCCCGCCAATCACCGGCGGCCAGCCACCGGCATTAATCTCTTCGCTCCCAAAGATCGACCGCATCGCAACACGCCTCCTGAAACGGAGATGACCTAACCGTGAATCGCCATGCCTCTGCCCCGTCCGCTCCGAACCCTAGTCAAGACCAACGGAACCGCCGTAGCGAAGAACACCATCCCATACGGCCCATGCGCCATTCTGATCAACAACGGAACAGGTCCCGCGAAACCCGAAACACCCGCGGAAATCACGGCGGCGACGACGCTGAAGCCCGCCAGCGCAGGCAGCACCAGCAAAAGCGCACGCAGAAGCCGCGAAACATCGAAACTCTCGCCGAGCAAGGAGTAGAAAACTACATACAGCGTCACGCCCAGCCAAAGCACCGAGAGGAAAACAAACACATCCGTCGAGCTGTCAAATCGCGTAGCCCACGGCCCATCGGTCCGCCAGATCCGTTGCAACGCAGCCCCATCATCGTCCAGCATCCGAATCTGCACGTAGCGCAACCATGGCGAAACCGCAGTCCAAAACGCCGCAAACATCACTTCAGGCCACGCAGTCCGCACCCGCTGCGCGCCACCAATCGCAATCGCAGCCATCACCTGCCGCCAGTACCACCCAGCCGAGCGCCCGCCAAAGTACTCCTCCACCAGATCGCCCGCCAGCGCCTCGTTCCGTTCCGCGCACAAATGATCCAGCAGCCACGTAGCAACCGCCGGTGGGCAAGCCGCTCTCATGCGTTCTCTCCTTCCATCTTCGGCAGCCGTCGCCACATGCGCGTCAGCACCTGCCGCGTCTCATTCGTCTGCCGCAAACCATCCTGCGTAATCCGGAAGTACCGCCGCGCCTTCCCACCCCGCTCCGCAATCGGCTCACCCAGCGTCGAAGTCACCAGTCCCTTGCCTTCCAACCTCTCCAGCGATGCATACACGCTGCCCAGCGCCACCTCGCGCCCCCGATGCCGCTCCAGCTCCCGCGCAATCGAGACCCCATACGCGTCATCGCCCAGCGCAATCAGCACCAGCAAAATCATCAACTCAAACTCACCCAGATAAGCCCGTTCCGCCATATCCTCAACAATAGCGAAGAAATCAGTCAACAGCAACAGATTCCTTCGGAATTCGAGCCATTAAAATTCCCCTTGCATTCCAAGGGGAATCCATGCCATCCTTCCCATGAAATCAAAGGGGAGCAGATGGAATGCTGGAAAAGACCCGGCTGGATTTATTTCGCGGCACCCTCGATGTTCTGATCCTCAAGTCCCTCATCTGGGGACCGCTCCACGGCTACGCCATCACCAGCCTCATCCGCCGCCAGAGCGACGACGCCCTCCTCGTCGAAGAAGGCACTCTCTACCCCGCGCTCTGGCGTCTCGAAAGCAAGAATCTAATCGAAGCCGAATGGGGCCTCTCCGAAAACAACCGCAAAGCCAAGTTCTACAGCCTTACCGAAGAGGGCCGCCGCCACTTGCGCCAGGAAACAAAGACCTGGGAAGCCTACGCCATCGCCGTAGCCAAGGTCCTCGGCGCAACCCAGCCGCCAATGACCGAGGAAGCATGAGCAATATCCCCATCTGGCGAAGATTCGACAGACTCCACGGCCCCGACCCCGCCGCCGACGTCAAAGCCGAACTCCGCTTCCACATCGACTCCAAAACCGAAGACCTCATCCGACGCGGCTGGCTTCCGACATCCGCTCGCAAAGAAGCCGAACGCCAGTTCGGCAACATCCTCGCCGTCCAGCACATCGGCGAACGCATGGGAGAGCACATGGAACGCCGTCGCCGCCTCACCGACTACTGGACCGAATTCCGCCAGGACCTCCGCTACACCCTGCGCACCCTCAAAAACAACCCCGGCTTCGCCACCGTCGCCATCCTCGTCGCAGCCCTCGGCATCGGGGCCAACGTCGCCGTCTTCAGCGTTGTAAACACGCTGCTCCTGCGCCCCTTGCCATTCCCCGACTCGCAAAAGCTCGTCTGGTTCATCGCCGGTAAAAGCATAGAAGACAAAGCCCGCACCGCCGCCGGTCTCTCCGCCGAAACCTACACCGTCGACGCCTACCAGGAGTTCCAGCGCAACAACCAGTCCTTCGCAGCCGTCACCAGCTTCCAGACCTTCTACAACTCTCTCCAATACAAGCTCACCGGCTCCGGCGAGCCCAAGCAGGTAGCCGCCGTCGAGGTCGCCGACAATTTCTTCCCGGTCCTCGGCATCCAGCCCGCATTCGGCCGTCTCTTCACAGAGCAGGAATGCCAGAAAGGCGGCCCACCCGCAACCCTGCTCACCTGGTATTTCTGGAAGACCCAGTTTCACTCCGATCCAGCTATCGTCGGCAAAGCCGTCACAATCAACAACGCCCCAGTCACCATCGTCGGAGTCCTCCCCGAAAGCTTCGACTTCGGCTCCGTCTTCGCCCCCGGCCGCAAAGTCGACCTCTTCGTCCCGGCCATCATGGACTTTTGGCGCACCTGGGGCAACACCCTGGCCGTCGTCGGACGCCTCAAGCCCGGCGTCCCCTTAGCCCAAGCTCAGGACGAAGCCGACCGCCTCTTCCCTCACCTCAAAGCCCTGCACCCCGACTGGTTTGAGGATTACTCCTCCAATCTCCTGACCCTCAAAGACCACGTCAGCGGCAAACTCCGCCGTTCCCTCGTCGTCCTCTGGTCCGCCGTCGGACTCATCCTGCTCATCGTCTGCGTCAACCTCTCCAACCTGCAACTGAGCCGTGCCGCCACCCGCAGCAAAGAGCTCGCCATGCGCCGGGCATTGGGCGCCAGCCGCAGCCGTCTCATCCGCCAGCTCCTCACCGAAAGCCTCGTCCTCGCCATCGCCGGAGCAGCCCTCGGACTCGTCTTCGCCTACGCCGTAGTCTTCGCTCTCGCGACGCAAGGCTCCATCGCCCTGCCACTCCTCAGCAGCATCCGCGTAGACGGCGAAGCCCTCGCGTGGACCGTCCTCATCGCCCTCGCACTCGGCATCTTCTTCGGCCTCGCCCCAGCCTTCAAAATGTCCGGCCTCAACCTACAGGAGTCGCTCAAGGACAACGCCTCCGGCATGGGCGCAGGCCGCCGCCACGAACGCTTCCGCGCCACCTTGGTCGTCTCCGAAGTAGCCCTAGCCTGTGTGCTTCTCGTCGGAGCAGGTCTGCTCCTGCGCAGCTTCCTCCGCGTCCTCGACGTCGATCTCGGCTTCGAGCCCAGCCACGCCGCCGCCATGGAAATCGATTTCCACCCCGGCAAAGACGCCGCCAAATACAGCGCCGATATGCAGACCCTCCTGCAACACATCAACGCCCTCCCCGGCGTCGAATCCACCGGCATAGCCGACATGCTTCCCCTCGACCGCAACCGCAGTTGGGGCCTCGAAGCCGCAGGCAAGTCCTACCCGAAGGACTACAACAGCACCGTCTTCGTCTATCTCGTCTCGCCCAACTACATCCCCACCATCGGCATGCGCCTCGTCAAAGGCCGCGACTTCAACTGGCACGACCGAGCCGACACCCAGCACGTCATCGTCATCAACGAAGCCGCAGCCCGCCGCGAATGGCCGGGCGAAGACCCCATCGGCAAATTCGCCACCGGCGTCGACAAGAACCCTGTCCAGGTCGTCGGAGTCATCGCCGACGTCCGCGAAAGCAGTCTCGAAGAGGTCTCCAGCCCCGAAGTCTACATCCCCATGACCCAAAACGCAGACTCCGAAGGCGCCACGCTCGTAATCCGCACCCGCATCGCCCCTGACTCACTCTCTTCAGCCGTCCTCGGAGCCCTGCGCTCACTCAACCCCGGCCAGCCCGCCACCGAATTCCGTCCCCTGCAATCCCTCGTCGACCACTCCGTCTCGCCGCGCCGTTTCTTCGTCCTGCTGGTAACGATCTTCGCGGCGCTGGGAGTCCTGTTAGCCGCGCTAGGCATCTACGGCGTAATCTCCTACTCGGTAACTCAGAAAACCCAGGAAATCGGCGTCCGCATGGCCCTCGGAGCCACCACCGGCCGAGTCCAGCGCGAAGTCCTGATAAGCACAATGCGCCTCGCCCTGATCGGCATCGCACTGGGCACAGCCGCATCCTTCGCCGCCGCCCGCCTCATAGCCTCGCTGCTCTTCGCCACATCCCCCTGGGACCCCTACGCCTACGCAGGCACAGTCATGGCCCTGCTGGCAGTAGCCATCCTCGCCGGCTACCTCCCCGCCCGCAGAGCCTCCAGAATCGACCCAATGGTAGCCCTCCGCAACAACTAACTTCAGGCCCTCTAAAGGCCGCCCTGGCGCACCTAGTTTCTGTCTTTTTGTCCCATTAACAAGAGCGGGTGCCCTATCCATAACGCGTTCTGTGCGGCATGGATGGGAAACCGCCAGTCGCTTATACTCCACGCCGATGCTCGAGGGCTGAGTAGCCATATCTTGAAGAACACAAAAAAGAATTGCGTCAACTAGCAATTCCGTATCGCCTGTCATCCGGCTTGAATCAGGTTTGGCCCCTGTTTGATAACTCGGTCTGGCATGCATCGCAGCGGAATGGTAGGGTTAAATGCAATCCTCAGGAGGTCGCGTGAAATTTCCGACCTTGCGCATGCGCACGTCACCGGCCGGCCTTCTCATCATTTCCCTTTGCCTCGTCCTGATCGCTTCCGTTTCTGTCGTCATAGCCCAGACTGCGCCGCAACCTGCAATTGGCTCGGCGGTCCACCCATTCGACGCGACCAACATTCGGGAACCGGCCGAGGTCGGGACCGTGGGATTGGTGCAAGCCGGCGACAATCCCGCCTGGGCCCGAAAGGATTTCGACGACTCCAGGTGGCTCCCTATCGACTCGAAGACGCGGCTCAGCGAATATTTTCCTCACAATCACCCAGACGTCGTCTGGCAGCGTCTGCACATCAAGGTCGCCGCTGCAGACCCCAAATTGGCCTTGCAGGCCTATTTCATCTCCCGCGCGTTTGAGGTCTATGTGAACGGCCAAAAGCTGATGGAATCAGGCCGGGTGGAACCCTTCGTGCCGTACACACGTGACGCACGCATGATCGTACGCATCCCGGAAGCGGAACTGCGCACTGGCTTTCTCGTCGTCGCAATTCGAGCTCGCGCTCCACAAACTTGGTGGACAAGTTCTAATCGTGGCTTCTTCCCAGCTAGGCTCGCGGTCGGAGATGAGGGTGTCCTGCGGGATCGAAATATGCTCACGATCATAGGCGAGAGCGCGGCCGACGTCCTTTACGGCTTTCTCGCCCTGGGCGTCGGCTTGGTGGCCCTGGCACTCTTCATCGCACAACGGAACCAGGTTGAGTATCTCTGGGTCTTCCTGCTGGGAGCCTACGAAGGACTCTCATTGATTACGTTAGTCACGGCGACTCGCAACCTGCCGGCAAGCTGGTCGATCCTCATTTCCCTTACATACATTGCAGAAGGACTCGGCATCCTGCTCGTTTTCCAGGCATTTTTGCGCGAGCGATTCAGTCGACTGCTGTGGCTGTTCGCCATAGTGGCATTGCTGATTCGGTTCGCCCTTCAAGCCGCGGGGAACCTGTACGGCAATATCCCTGCCTTCTACGTCAATTACTCCATCTTCCCCTTTGGGATCGTCCTTGATTTCATTCTTCCATGGCTGGTTTGGATGCGAATGCGGTGCGGCAATCGCGAGGCGGGCATTCTCCTCATTCCGTTGCTCTTCTATTCTATGGAAATCTATGCCTACTTGGCTCTCGATGTACTCGAACTCTTCCCTCCGCTTCACAGCGCTAGCAACGCTCTACAAATGCTCATTGCACTCCACATCGGCATCCTGCAGCTGCCTCTAGACGACATCGACGGCTTGGCCTTCTTTTTCTCGCTGGCCATCATTATGGTGCTCCGCTCCGCACGAACTAGCCGCCAGCAAGCAGTGCTTGAGGGCGAAATGGCCGCGGCACGTGAAGTGCAGCAAGTCATCCTTCCGGAGAAAAATGAAGCCGTTCCAGGCTTCACGATAGAGAGCGAGTACCGGCCTGCACGCGAAGTGGGCGGTGACTTCTTCCAGATCATTCCCGACCAGACCGATGGGAGCCTGTTGATTGTGGCAGGGGATGTAACGGGTAGGGGCTGAAGCCCGTACCCTTCAAACTGACCCACTACCCAGCATCGTGGCCCGGATCTCTATGCGAGACCCGGGCCACGATGTTTACCTAAAATGCTCAGTCCAGGAGGATGAGCAGATCGGCTTTCACGAGATGCTCCGTTAACCGGTCGATAGCCTGGGGAAATTTGGTGCAGACGGAGCGCGTGCTGATGCCGATGAGTTCGGCGGCCTCTGCATGGGTGTATTCCTGGAGAACGATGCGGCTGATCAACTGGCGATCGGCGACAGAGAGACGGTTGATACACCGTTCCACATCGAGGACGAAGATGAGGGCGTCTTCGAATGTTCGAACTCGACGGCTGGAGACCCAGCCCCGGCCTATCGAGTCGCCTAGGAGGTTGGGCGACCGGCCTACCTGCAGCGAAGCGTAGAGATAGCGGCGAAGCAGTTTTTCGGTGTGTTTCCGATAGAAGGCGTAGGTAACGGTCGGCTCTACAGTCGATTCGTCTGCGACGGCGGTTTGGGTGTCTCCTTTTGGCGGCTGCTTTTGGATGTGGTTGACGGCGGATGCAATGAATGGAGGCTGGAGCGGCGCTGGATCCTTTTGCGCGGCCCAGATGAGAGGAATCTGAAGGGCTGCGCTCACTGGGCACCGCCAGAGAGTACGCTGCAGGTAGAGACGGAGGCTGCAAATGGGTTCATCAGCGCCGGGAGCAGTTCGAGCGGAGCGGGAGACTGCTCCAGGACCGCTCGGCAATCGGCGGTATCAAGACTGGCAAGGCCGGGTTTCTGGCTTCGAGCAATTTCCAACTCCCAGTCGGATTGAGCCGAGGCCTGTACTGCGAATACGGTAGACAGGGTGGTCTTTCTGGGTCTACCTGGTCGTTTGCGACTTTGGGGCGTAGGGAACTCTTTGAACCGATTCTCGCAAGGGGTGCAATAGACCCTTGTCTCGACTTGGGTTCGATACCATAGGCAACCGCAACCTTCGCAAACCTTCAAGTTTATGCGCAACTCCATGACTTTCTCTCCCGTAGTGTGTGTTCACCCGCGCTTTGCCTCGCTTGTGAAGCGGATCGTTCTTCGGCCGCTCATTTTTCGGCGGCTCGTGTCGCATCGCGCAGGGTAATTGGGAAGGCAACCAGCGCGCCGGGTTCTGGTGCCCGGCTGGGGGATGGTGGCAGGTCTTCCCTGATCGTTTGTCATGCTCATGGCGCACAGATTCTGGAACCTCATTCACGGACGGCATTGCGATCTCGGGAAGCTGCAATCGATATGTATTTCCAGCCCTGCGCTTCCGCGCATAGGGCAAGTTTGAGCTCAGAGATTTGCACCGGCAGTATTTGAGAAAGTGAAATAAATCTAGGGTCCGGTTTCTCTGGCGTCAATCCTTTACTCAGAGATTCTGGATTCGCCTATGAAGGAAATAAAAGGTATCCCTGAAAAGCCAGCATTCAGGCCATTCTGAATTTTCTGCAAGAAATGGTTTATTTGCCCTTCCCATTGCTGCCAGTGAAGTTTCCACATGGACTTGTCCCAATTTCAAGAACGAGTTCGTCTCGAACTGCTGCGCAGAATCGAGCGGGGGACGCTTAGTGTTTCGCAACTGGCGCGGCAAACGGGATTTGGTCAGCCACACATTTCAAACTTTCTGCATGGCAAGAAAGGAATAACCCTGAAGGCGCTGGAGAAGATTATGACGGCGCAACGGCTGCAGATTGAGGATCTGCTGCCTTCGCGCCGGGGGGCTTCCGGGGTATTGAACGAAGAGCAGATCGAGGCCGTAGTCTGGATTCCTCTGGTGGAGCATGTGGTGGCGATGATGGACCCTTATATTCGCCCGAGCAGCACGATCAAGATGCTGCCATTTGCGGGGGAGGCGGTAAAAGAATTGAGGGCTCGGTGTTCCAGCGCGCGCAGGCAGTGGGACAGGTTCGTGGCAATCAGGATTTCGGCGGAGGATGCGCGTGCCATGGAGCCGTTGATCAAGCCGGATGCGGTAGTGTTGTTGGACCGGCACTATACTTCCTTTCAACCTTACCGGGAGGATGAGTCGAACCTGTATGCGGCGCGAGTGGGATCGAAGTTGGTGGTGCGGTATGCGCAGTTTCAAGGGGAGCGGGTGGTGTTGCGGGCCTATCAGGCGAAGGTGAAGGCTGAGGTGCTGCAAGCGGAGCCGGGAGAAACGGCGAACGATTTGCTGGCTGGACGGGTTGTGCTGGGGGTCAACCGCCTTTGATCTCGGGCTGGCGATCTGGAGTTGGTGGCAAAATGATTGCGCGGCGAGGTCGACTATTCTGGCGTTCGCGGCATTTGGTAGCATCGGCTTTGGAGGAACGCATGGAATCGGTAGGAAATGGTGGAAGCGGTGCTCGCCGTAACGAAGATATTGCTTTGGATTTGCTGAAGTTTGTGGCTGGATCGACCGGGTTTGGACGGGCTGCTGTGCCTTCGACGGGCTTCAGTGGGTCGGCTGCGCCCAAGCCGGAGGAGCAGGTGAATCAGCTGCTGGACTTGTATGGACGCTGCCTGACGGTGGTGAACGGCAAGGGCGGGAAGGCTTAGTGGACGGTTCTGCAGGTCGCGGACTGCGGGTCGCCGTGGCCGGAACTGGCGCCTTTGGGCGCAATCATCTGCGGGTATACCAAGAGCTGGCTGCGGAAGGTGTAACACTTGCGGCCGCAATTGAGCCGGATGACGAGCGGGCTGCGGAAGTTGCTGAGAAGTACGACGTTCCGGTGTTTGCTTCGGTGGAGGACGCGCTGCAGGCAGATCTGAAGCTGGATGCGGCCTCGGTGTCGGCGCCTACGGTGTATCACCATGCGATAGCCGGTGAGTTGCTCGCGGCTGGGGTGGATTGCCTCGTCGAAAAACCGCTGGCGGCTACGCTGGCGGAGGCGGATGAACTGATTGCGCTTTCAGAGAAGTATGAGCGCATATTGCAGGTGGGGCATCTGGAGCGGTTTAATCCGGCGGTGCTGGCGATTGAGCCGAAGCTGACGCGGCCGATGTTCTTTGAGGCGCATCGGTTGAGCGTGTTTACGCCGCGGTCGCTGGATGTGGATGTGGTGCTGGATCTGATGATCCATGATCTGGACATTGTGCTGACGTTTGCGAAGTCTCCTGTGCGCGAGGTGCGGGCGGTGGGGCTGCCGGTGCTTTCGCCCAAGGTGGACATTGCAAATGTACGGGTGGAGTTTGAGTCGGGGTGTGTGGCGAACTTTACGGCTTCGCGGGTTTCGACGGAGCGGGTGAGGAAGCTTCGGTTTTTTGAGCCTCGGCAGTATGTTTCCATCGATTATGCGCGGCGGGATCTGCTGGTGATTGCGATTGATCCGGAGTTTTCGATTGAGAAGGCGATGGCGCTCGGGGCCGCGAGCGGATTTCAGGAGGGGTTGCCGGGACTTTCGTTTACCAAGCCTGAGGTGACGCCAGGAGAGCCGTTGAAGCTGGAGATTGCCTCGTTTCTGGATTCGGTGCGAAGTCGGCGCGAGCCGCGGGTTACGGCGAGGCAGGGACGCGAGGCGCTGGCGCTGGCGCTCGAGATACAGCGGGCGATGGTGGAACATGCGGGGAAGACTGGGATTGGGGATTTCTTTTTAGCGGGTTAGCGCGCTTTGCGCTTTGGCGAGTTAGCAAGTTAGCGAAAAGACTGGAGACGCTTTGAGTGCGCTAACAGGTGATAGCTGACTTTCACGGAAAGACAGGGGCTGCCGGAGACGGTGGCCCTTCGCTTTTGGGACTAAGCTTTGGTGGGTAGGATTGGGTCGGGTTTGGAGGGATGGATGGCTGGTGAGTTGCCAGAGGTGCTGGCGGGGATTGCGCTTGACGTTGGGTTTGCCAAGCGGGTTACGGTACGTCGCGGTGGTGAGCCTCGCAGGGATGGCAGGTGCGTGGTTTATTGGCTTCAGCGGGCGCAGAGAGCCATCGATAATCCGGCGCTGGAGATTGCTGTTGCCTGCGGGAATTCGCTGGGGTTGCCAGTGGTGGCTTATTTCTCCGTGATTCCGAATTATCCGAATTCGAATTGGAGGCATTACTACTTCTTGCAGCAGGGATTGCATGATGTGGCTGAAGAGATGCGCAAGCGCGGGGTGGGGTTTGTGATTCGGCGGCCTTCGGATGGAGATACTTTGGAGGCGTTTCTTGAAGAGGTTGGGGCGGCGATGGTGGTGGGCGATGAGAATGTCTGCCGCGAGCCAGAGCGGTGGCGGAGCGTTTTGGCCAAGAAGCTGAAGATACCTTTTCTTACTGTGGATGCGGATGTCGTTGTGCCTTCGGCTGTATTTGAGAAGAGCTTTGTGCTGCTGCATCACTTTCGGCCTAAGTTGCATGCGCAGTTGCCGGAGTTTCTTAAGCCGATTGAAAAGGTCGATGTGAGTCATGAGTGGAACCTGAAGCTGCGGAGTTATGACCTGGCGGCGGATATTACGCTTGGCTTCGATAAGTTGGATCGGTCGGTGGGGCCTGTCGATGCTTTTGTCGGCGGTACAAAGGCTGCGTTGCGGAGGTTGAAGGAGTTTACCGATACGCAACTTAAGGACTACGACGAGACGAGGAATCATCCGGAGATTTGCGGGACAAGCCAGATGTCGCCGTATCTGCACTATGGGCATATTTCGCCGTTGACGATTGCATTGGCGGTACGAGATGTGGAGGCGCGCGGGAAGGCTGGCAAGGAAGTCTGCGATAAGTACCTGGATGAGTTGATTGGGTGGCGGGAACTGGCGGTTTTGTTTTGCAAATACAACCCGAACTATGACAATTGGGAGTGCGCGGAGCCATGGGCTAAGAAGACTCTGACGGAACATACCGGGGATAAGCGGCCCTGGAGTTATTCGCTCGCGCAGTTAGAACGCGCCGAAACGCATGACGAGTTATGGAATGCGGCGCAGCGGGAGATGGTACGCGATGGCTGGATGCATAACTACATGCGGATGTATTGGGCTAAGAAGATATTAGAGTGGTCGCCGGATGTGGCTACTGCGTTTGAGCGCGCGGTGATTTTGAATGATCGCTATGAGCTGGATGGGCGCGATCCGAATGGGTATGCGGGGATTGCTTGGGCGATAGTGGGGAAGCATGATCGGCCGTGGTTTGACCGGCCGGTGTTTGGGTTAGTGCGGTATATGTCGGGGGAATCTACGGGAAAGAAGTTTGATTCGAAGCGGTATATCGAACAGCAGCGAGTTGGCGCGCGTTCCGCGCTTTAGCGGGTTGGCGAGTTAGCCGCCTGGGTTCGTAAATGCTCTAGTGGCATGGTCGAAATATGAGAAGTGGTCTGTGCTGATTGGGGCCTGTTGGCGTCGAATTGAGATTGAATTCTTCTTGAGATTGAATTCTTCTTGAGATTGAATTCTTCGGTCGAGGTGACGGATGAGGCCTTTTGGATTGCTGCTGGTGTTGACGTTGGCTGCTGGCGGCTTGTTGCCTGCAAGGGCGCAGATGCCGGAGATGCGGGGCGGGGCGATGCTGGATTGCTCTGGATTGCCATGCGTGGATGTGACGCTGGCGAGCGGGAAGCATTTGAAGATGCTGATCGATACCGGAGATGTTAGCTCGGTGCTGGATACTCAGGTGGCGAAGAACCTTGGACTTGAAGTTTTGCCGGTGAAGGGAGCGGATGGCAAGCAAGTCCCGGGATACGGAAGGGCGGTCTTGAGTGGTTTGAAGATAGGCGATGCGGGACTGGGCGACGTGAAGGTGCTGGTAATGGATCTGGCGGCGTATATGTCGAAGGATCAGATGCCTAAATCCGATGGGTCGCTGGCTTATACGGCTTTCAAGGGGCGAATGCTGGAGATGGATTATGTGGGGCGGAAGGTTCGGTTTTCGGATCTCCAGACGGGCGATGTGCAGTGTCCGGGGCAGTGCGGGGAGTTGACGACTCCGACGTTTGGGAAGCACGGGCCGCCGATTCTGGTGGCTACCGGGTTCTCGGTCAATGGGAAGGCTATTACAGCGCAGATCGACTCACTGTTCAGTGGGACGATGCTGATTTATCCGACTTCGGTGGAGAAGCTGGGGTTGGTTGAGGAGGCAAGGTCCACGAAAAAAGAGAGGATCAAGTACACCGATGGCGGAGTGGACATGATGACATCTGTGGCGACTGCCGAGGCGTTTAAGGGCCGGGTGCTGGCTAAAGATGCAACTGTGTATTTTGCGGGGCCGGAGGTGCATTTGCCGGATGGGATGTTCGATGGGACGGTGGGCCATGCGCTGCTGGAGCACTCGGTGGTGGTGATGGATTTGAAGGGAATGCGGGTTTGGTTGGAGGGGTGACTAGATAAGCAGATTCCCTGCGGGAATGACAGACAGAAATGCAAAGACAACGACAACAGCGAAGGCGTGGGCTGTTGGGTTCTACAGAATCCTACTTATCTTGCCATTCGTCAGCGGGTGGTTTTGAATCGGCGCATCAGCTTATTGACCATTGGGGAGGGTAGGCAGGAAAAGACGAGGACTACGATTCCCATCAAAGCAAATAAACTAATCCCGAGAATCATGAAGATGTTCATGTTATCTCTCCCGTTGGGCCATAGCCCGGGAAAAAGAGAATCCGCACCTAGCTGATCTGACTTAAACAGGCGAGCCGAGTGCGGATTTTTCCCTCTTCCGCGTATTCGATGCGTCAGATGCGCATTGGCATCAAAACATAACGATATTTGTATTCGGCGTCGGGATCTTCGGGGCGCATCTGGCCGGCGGACTGGCCGTCTTTGAATTCGAGGCGCACTTCACCTTCGTTGCCCATGGCTTTGAGGAAGTCGAGCATGTAGCTGGAGTTGAAACCGACTACGAGCGGGTCGCTGGTGTAAGGGGTTTCGATGGAGTCTTCGGATTCGCCGGATTCGTTGGACTGAGCGGTGATCTTGAGCTCGTTCTGTTCCATCTTGATGCGGACCGCTCCGCTGCGCTCGTCGGCGAACTGGGCTACGCGGCCGATGGCGGCGGATAGCTCGGCGCAGCGGACAACGACGAAGCGGGTGTTGTCGCGGGGCATGACGGCTTCGTAGTTGGGGAACTGGCCGGTGAGCTTGCGGCTGGAAAGCGTGCGATGGCCGATACGGAAGAAGAGCCAGAGATCGTCGTCGGCGAACTCAACGTGTTCGGCTTCGGTGGAGTTGAGGAGCGATTGCAGCTCGGCGAGGGCTTTGCGCGGGATGAGGATGCGCTTTTCACCGCTTACGCCATCGAGGGTTTCTTCGGGCTTTTCTACGAACGACAAGCGATGGCCGTCGGTGGCTACCATTGCGATGGATTCGGCCTTGAGGATGAGCAGCGCGCCGTTGAGGGTGTAGCGGGATTCTTCGTTGGAGATGGAGAAGATGGTGCGCGCGATGAGGGTCTTGAGGACGGCTACCGGGATCTTGACGGAGGCTACGGTGGGCAGCTCGGGAACCTGGGGATAGTTGGCGCGGCCCAGGCCGACCATCTTGGTGTTGGAGCGGCCGGAGCGAATCTGGACCCAGTGGTTGTCGAGGAGCTTGAGGGAGATTTCGCCGTCGGGGAGGAGCTTGACGTAATCGTAAAGTTTGCGCGCGGGGATGGTGCAGGAGCCAGCTTTCTTGACCTTGGCTTTGGCGGAGGTGCGGATGGCCTGGTCGAGGTCGGTGGCCGTGATGTTGATCTGGCCGCCTTCGGCGCCGTCGGTTACTTCGACGAGGAAGTTGGAGAGGATGGGGATGGTGGTCTTGCGTTCGACAACGGACTGGATTGCGGTAAGTTCCTTGAGCAAGTCCTGGCGCGTTACGGTGATTTCCATTACAGCCCCCTGTGAAGGTGCGGTGGTCACAACGTCTATTTCTTCGAATCCCAGCCCTGGCATGATTTGTTTCCTCTCCTGCGTCAGAAGTTGCTTTGCGACTTGTGGCCGCTCGCGCTTTGGGCGTGATGCCACTCTACACCACAGGGGTATGCAGTGAAAACGCGCGGTTGGCCTGCCTTGATTGTATGCAAGAGCAAGGTTTGGGCCAGGTGGAAAACTCGGCTTGAACCGATGAAAAGCGGGGATTTGGGGTTGGCGTTCGAAGACTGGTTGATCCCACCCATGCCGGGATGAAGCGCCATCAAATTTTGGGTAGGGGATGGGGCACCCGGATTTGGTTTTGCGAGAGGTAGAGCGGGAGATGCGACGGGTTACGGAAAAGAATTGAACAAAGAGTTATTTAGCCCCGCCGTAGTACCCGTTGCGGAAGGAAAAGTGGAAATCTGGCGGATCTTGTTGTTGAGTCTGGGGTTGGGATTGGGACGAGTTTTAGAAAACTGGCCTGTGGAATTGAGGGCAAGTGGAAAGGTGGGAAAACAGGGGTGAAATGCGTACCGGAGGATGCACCGTTCCCACAGCGAGGCGGAAATGGGATGTGGATTTTTGGGTAAGAGGGGTGGAAAGCAGGGTTTGAGCTTGGATTGATGCGGGTCAAGTGGGGACGGGATTTGCAACGGGAACGGAGTGTCCACAGTTTGCACAGGGTTTGGCGGGGTAGTGGAAAAGTGGGTTACCGCAAGGATAGCTGGGCAGCGGTGGATGCCCGGCTACCCGGGGGACAACTGCTCCTGGGCGTTGGGCAATTTATTTTTCAGTTCTGCTGGTGCTGTCAAGGATCGATTCGTGGGGGTTGGTTTATAGATTGTTTATTTTGAATAGCTTAGGAGTATTTCACCGATTTGCGGGGAATTTGAGGGTGGACGGGTAGTCTAGGAACAATCGCGGATGGGATTGGGGAGTGGCGCTGGAGCGCTGCTCCCTGTTTTCGTTTGCGGGGAACTCATGTCGGGCATTTCGCGACATTTGCTCGACAAATGGCGGTGCGATGGCCGAGGCGGAAGAAGAGCAAGGAACCGCGCCGGAGGTTGTTGGCGCGGAGGGAGCCAAGGCACGGTCTGATCCGGAGAATGGTCGGACCGGGGTGAGAAAGCGGCTACAGCAAGCAGCAGAAAAAACGCTGGACGAGAACATGCCGAAGATCATGACTTGCCTGGTGAAGAACATCGAGGGGAATCATTTGCCGAGCGCCAAGATGCTGCTTGATCTGGCGGACGGTCCGGGGGACGAGGATGTGGCCTCGCTGGAGGCGCACCCGAGTCTGGCCGAGGTGCTCTGGAAGGAACTGGAACTAGAACCAGGGAATAGGGAATAGTTTTGGCCGCTGGCTTCCGGTTCTCGCTTACCGGCGAGGGACGGCGGCTGGCGGCTGATGTTGTGTTGGGAATCCGGACGGGAGGAAATGACTGCTATGAAGACTTGGTTGCGTACTGGGCGCTGGGCGGGGTTTGGGTTGGTTTGGCTGCTGACGATGGTGGTGGGCGGCTGGCGGATTGTGGCCCAGTCGGTGACCACGACTTCGGTGCAGGGGACGGTGTATCTGGCGAATGGCGCGCCGGGCTCTGGAACTCTGCTGGTGAGCTGGCCTGCGTTCACGACGGCTGCCAACCAGTCGGTGGCGGCTGGGAGCACGGCGGTGACGATTGGCGCGGATGGGTTCCTGAGCGTGAACCTTGCGCCGAATGCTGGAGCTACTCCGGCGGGCGAGTACTATACGGCGGTGTTTCAACTCTCGGACGGATCGGTGAGCACGCAGTACTGGGTGGTTCCGGCGGGGGCGACGGCGACGCTGGCGTCGGTGCAGGCTGCGCAGGCGGTGAGCAAGGCGTATGTGGACCAGGCGATTGCAGCAATCAGTGGAGGCGGCGGCGGGACCGGCGGTTATGTGCCGCTGAGCGGCGGAACGATGACGGGGCCGCTGACTTTGTCGGGAGATCCGACGACTCCGCTGATGGCGGCGGACAAGCATTACGTGGATGAGTCGGCGGCGAGTGAGCTTTCGCTGGCTGGCGGGAATATTCTTGGGCCCCTCAATGCCGAGTCGATGAATGGGGTGTTTGCTCCGGAGGCCGGATCGGCGCAGTCGACTTTGCAGGCTACGGAGACGGCTGCGGCGTCGGCGGGCGGATCGATGATGGTGCCGCCGAACTACACCGGCACGGATACGTTCACGAATACTGGCGCGGTGCGTGTGGAGGATATGCGTGCGACCGGGGCGCAGCAACATGCGTGGAGCGTGAAGGAGTTCGGAGCGGTTTGCGACGGGGCTACGGATGATACGGCTGCGCTGCAGGCGGCGATCAACTTTGTCCAGGCACAGGCTGCGGCGGGTCATGCTGTTGCGCTGACGCTGCCGGCGGGGGTTTGCAAGACGCACCAGTTGACGTGGCATCTGGAGTCGATTGGCGGGCAAGGGGTGCAGGCTTCGGCGCTGATGGGTTTTCCGGGCGAGGATGTGCTTTCGACGGGAACGGACGCGACCGGTCTGCTGAGCCATACGAGGCTGCATGATCTGACGATCTATGTGGACCAGAGCGTGGATGTTTCGTGTTCGCCGGCGGAAGGTCGTGCTGCGGCGGGAAGCTGCGGTGTGAACCGGCCGATGGTTGCGAATTCGGTGCTGTCGCCGAGCGGCAATGGTTTGACCGGAATTGCGGGCACGGGCGCGGCCTGGTCGATTGGAAACTGCGCGATTGCGATGTCGGCGGCGACGGGTGCGGGCGGGAATGGACTGAAGGCGGCAGAGATTGAGAACGTGGCGATTGCGACTACCGGGGCCGATCCGCTCGCGCAGTATACGCAGGCGAGTTCGACGCATACGTGCGGGCTTTATCTGGGGCAGTGGCCGCAGGCGAGCGAGTTTCGGAATATCGACGTGCGCGGAGTGGGGACGGGTGTTGCTGTGCCGGCGCTGGTTTCTACGGTGCCGGCGGGGTTGAATGCGGATTCGAACCACTGGCGGAATTTGACGATTCAAGCGGTGCATGGCTTTGCCATGGCTGTGGGGAACAACAATGTTCTCGATGGCGTGGCGGTGAATGCGTGGAACTCCGCGGCTACGGGCGAGACTCCGACGGGTCTGGTGCTGGATCTTGCCGGAGTGGGGACGGGTGCGCAGTCGGGGTGGACGGTGCGCAATGCGGCAGTGCTGCCGGAATGGGTGGCGGTACAGCCGAAGTTGACGGTGAATGCCGCGGGCGGTGCGGTGACGTCGGTGACGGTGGGGCCGGAGCATGGGCTGGGATTTGAAGCTTATGGCGTCTCCGTGCCGCTGGCATTTTCAGGTAGTTGTACGGCGGCGGCGACTGCTGCGCTGAATGGGGATGGTTCGGTGGGCGCTGTCACCGTTACGGCGGGTGGTGTGGGCTGCTCGACGACGACTGTGGCGACGGTGAATGCACCGGGGACTTGGGTTCCTGCTAAGCCGGTGAACCTGGTCGCTGGGAAGGACCTAGTTTTTGTTGGCGGGAACCTGCTGAAGGGGAATGGCGGGTATACGGTCTGGAATGCTGCGAGTTCGCGGACGATTGGGATGCAGTTGGGCGGAGGCGGGACGCTGGCTGCTTCGAGCGCGACTTATCCGGCGCTGGTGGTGGGCGCTGGCGAGGAGCCTACGAGTGTCGCGAATGGCTATACGGGGTCGGCGAACAGGTTTGAGCAGCTTGGGTTGGCGCCAGGAGCCTTGCTGGATAACGGGCTGGGGAATACGGTGGCGCAGACAAGCGCTTCGGGGTATGGACAGGGAAATCTGGAACCGGCGCGGCAGGCTGCGGGAACGGTTTCGGCTGACTTTGCGCTGCTTGGAGGCGGGACGGTCTCTGGCTCGGGAAATCAGGCGTTTTCGAGCCTGAACGATCTGTTTTTCTCGGCGGCGGATCTTTATTCGCCTACTGGCGAGACTGTGGCGGCGGGAAGTCTGTTTGGCAAGGATTCAACTGCTCCGGTGACTGGGTCGTATGTGAAGGCTTTGGGTGGGGCTTGGGATACGTCAGGGGCCTGGACGCTGCGGGGCGTTGGGAACTCGCTGGTGCTTGGGAATGGATTTCCGGTGGGTTCGGGAACGTGGGAAGTGGCTGCCAAGGCTGATGTGGCGGTTACTCAGGAACTGCGACTGACGGGATCGACTGGATCAGGCTCGGGTGGTACAAGCTGCGTGTTTGCGGATCAGACGGTGAGCCTTACGACTAGTTGGCAGGTCTTCCGGATTCCGTACAACACGGTTACGGGGAATTCGGCGTGTGACTTGGCTACGCAGGGGAATCCGGTGGCGGCGGCGGCCCTTGCTCCGAGTGTGACGACGAATGTCGAGACGGCTTGGGTGTCGTTTGTGCCGGCTTTCCAGCAGCTTTTGATTGCGAATGCGCCAACTGCGGCGAACCAGGCTGCGAACAAGCAGTATGTCGATTCGCAGGTTGCCAGCCAGATTGTGAACGGCGGCGGTGCGCCGCCTATTGGCGGCGGAACATTGACGGGAGCATTGAATGCTCCGGAGATTAATGGAACGACGAATTGCGCTTTGGCGAGCAGTGTCGCCAATTGTGTCTCTACTTCTGCGTCGGCGCTGATTCCGCCGGGGACGGCTTCGATTGCATCCGGGGGGAGCTATGCGCAGGCTCCGGCGATGACGGCGACGGCGCTGTGCGTGTACGACCCGACGCAGGGGGTGTTGTGACTGGGGTGGAGCCCGGACAGTTGGGGCTGGGGTACGTGAGTGCACCGGCTGTCACGGTCAGCAGTTCGACCGGGGCTGGACTTGCGGTGACGGCTAATGTCTCGGGCGGGGAGGTGACGAGCTACACGGTGACGAATGGCGGATCGGGATATACGAGCTGTCCGGCGATATCGGTGGCTCCGCCTCCGGCGGCGAGTGCTCCGGTTCCGGTGCTGGACCAGAGACGAGGGGTGACGAGCTACTCCGCTGAGGTGCGGGTGGATGATTTTGGCTGCGCGGCGGATGGCGTGACGGACGATACGCAGTGTTTTAACAATGCGATCGAGTATGCGACGGGGAACGGGTCGCACGCCGGGTCTGTGACGCTAACGCAGGGCAAGACGTACTACATCGGCACGATTACGGGATACATGCAGACGGCATGGGATGACGGCACGGCTCCGAGCACTGATACATGCGCCGGGGCTCCATGCACGAATCTGCCGCCGGAGACGCCGGGGTATCTGGGATATGCGATTCGCATCCCTAGTTCCCAGGCAACTCCGCTGACGATCTACGGCAATGGGGCGACGATTGTCTCCGGGTTCACGACTGGAGTGGCGGGATTACCGACGTACACGATGAGTGCGCCCTTCTTTGCGGTCTTCGGATCGGATGGGCCGATTTCTTCGTGGAATCTGTATGACATCAACATCAACAGGGCGTTTGTTGGCGCCGCCACGAGGGGAGCGGCCTACTGGCGGTGGGAGCGAGTGAGTATGAACACGGTGGGAGTTGCTGTGCTTGCGGGTTCGTCGCAGTACGACAGCTTTCGGGAATTGTTCATTCAAAACGGCGAGGCGGGAGTTGTTGTTGGAGGTTGGTGGGGAACGCGCGCGCCGTGGACAAGCACGAGCGGCGGAGTGTTCCTGAATTCGGAGAATCTGGGCGATGCGACGAGCCTGGACTCGGTCGTGTTTTATGGACTGAATTGGGGGACGCAGAGCCAGTCTCAGGTAGCGCAAAACGCGCTGGATACGTGGTTCAACACGTATTTCTTCCATGTGGGGGACAACCAGACGAGGCTGACGGATCAGGACTTGGCGAATCTGGGGCTGATCACGGATTCGATGTGGCGCGGAATTTACCACGTTGTGTTTGCGACCTATTCGCGATATGGCCGGCCGGTGCTGGGGGTTATTGTCCACAACGTGAACGTGAAGGGGACTTAGAACTATCCGATTATCGCGACGTCCGCGGGTAGCTGGGTTATAGACGGGCTGGGTACGGAGAATGTCGGGTACTGCGACGGGAACGGGGCATTCGGAAGCTATGGTTCGACGAGCTGTCCGAGCCCGTATGACAACGTGAATGCCCAGCTTCCGGGAAACGTGCTGTTGTACGGTTTTTCGAATATCTGGGCAAAGAGTATCGGCGGAGGCGGCGCGGCGCTGGAGGCGGTAGCCGAGCCGCAGCAGGTGAGCGCCGCAAAAGAGCTTTCAGACTTCCGGATAGGCCTGACGAGCACGGAGAGCCTGGCAACACCGGGCACGTCACCACGGACGCAACCTGTGTCGACGAGCAGGCAGATTCTTGCATATTCCAATACTTCCTTGCCGCAGGGTGTGACGAGCGAGGACTCGGGTGAGCTTTGCATGCTCGGTCTGAATGGGGGGTACGAGGATGAGTGGTGCACTCGGGCCGTTGAAGGCACTTACCCCAGCGGGGGAACGATGCCGCGATACCTGGTTATGGAGAACGACGGGTATCCGGGGTTCAGTGGAACGACTGCGGTACAAATGCCGGGGCTGCGCGTTCGGCCGGGGTTGATTTCAAGTGCGGACGGGACGCTGCCGGTGACGGACTTTGCTGAACAGGCGTTTTCGATTGCGGCGGGGACGGTACTGGGACAGACGTGCGCGACGGTTCCGGGGATCGCGCTGCCGAACGCTGCGGCTACGGATGGGGTGCTATTTGTGAAGGCACCGTCGACTGTGGGGCAGTTGCAGATGAGCGGGACGATTACTGCGGCGAACACGATGTCGCTGACGGCGTGTAATCCGTCGACGACGGCGCAGAGTTATCCGGCCGGCGCGTATTACGCGTTCCTGCTGGGCGGGGCGAAGGCAAGCGCGACGCCGGCGGCCAGCGGAGGAACGCCGACGGCGACAACTCCTTTGACGACGAGCGAGGGTGACCTGGTGGTGGGGGATGTCAATGGAAATCCTTCGCGGCTGCCGGGGAACTCGACGACGACACAGGCGGTGCTGGTGCAGTCGGGTACGGGTGCTGCGGCGAATGAGCCGGTTTGGCAGACGGCGCCGAGCTTCTATGGGGGAAATCTCACGGGGTTGAATGCGGGGAATATCTCGACGGGTGCAGTTGGGATTGGCAATGGCGGAACGGGTGCGACGACGGCCACGCAGGCACTGGCTAACCTGGGCGGCGCGAGTTTGAATGCGTCGGTGAGCGCGTTTGCGGGTGAGCTTACTGGCAAGCAGGTTGGCGGCGTGTATCAGGTGGATCAGTTTGCTGGCGGCGACATCGGGGCGAAGCTATCGGCTTGCATTGCTGGGCTGAGCACCCCTTATGGCGGCATCTGCGATGCGCGGAATTTTACCGGGCCGATCAATATGGCGGCTTCGGTGACGATTTCGACGCCGAATACGACGGTTCTGCTGCCGTGCGCGACGATTGCCACGACTGGGCAGTTTGTGGTGCCAGCGGGTGTGCGCAACGTGACTCTGAAAGGCTGTGGGTTGCGCGGGGCAAGCGCTGCTAGCGGAAGCCAGGGCGGGACGGTGCTGCTGTATTCGGGGACTGGTGCGGCGGTGCAGGTGGGTGATCCGACGTATGCGGCGGATACGATGGGATTCCATCTGGACGATGTGGTGATCAACACCACGGGTTCTTCGAGTGCCACGACGCAAGGGCTGGTGGCTTACAGGACGCAGGAGCTGGATCTGGAGAGCTTGTACTTCCTGGGGAATTCGAATCAGACAGGTTTGGTGCTGGATGGGACGGGGAATTACACGGGTGGAACGTTCTATGACCTGGAATTCAACGGATTTCAGACGGCTGTGGATGGGATCGGGCACCAGGTTGCGAATGCAGCGACGACGGACTGGATGAATGCGAGCACGTTTGTGCGGCTGCATATTGACTGCCCTACGAGTGGGGGTGGTCCGGTTGCGGGAACGTATGGGATCAATCTGCAGCAGGGGGATGGGAACACCTTTACGGGCGGTGATGTGGAGGGATGCTCGACGGCTCTGCATCTGGGGCCGAATGCGCAGAACAACACGGTTGCCGGGCTGCGGAATGAGAATTCTACGAGCCAGGTTGTTGCGGATCAGGGGAGTTCTTACAACTCGTGGGTTGGCGGCGGAACGATGTTTACCGGGGCGCTGACCGATAACGGAACTCGGAACAGCTTTCTGGACAGCTTTCATCGGACGTTTAACGGGATGAAGGGGGATTGGTATCAGAGCCAGCAGGATGCGACGGTGACCAATCATCTGCGGCTGGGGCTGGGGAATGGCAACGAGCGCGGGCTCCTGAATGAGTACCAGACGGACTTTGGCTACAGGTGGGAGACGGGACTCGGGGATGGGACGTCGGGAGAGCAGTTCTATAACATCACGGATCTGCTGAACAATGTGAACCGGCTTTCGGTTGGGCAGTACCTGAGCGCGGCGGCGGACACTGTTACGAATGTGATTGTGAACAATGGCGGGTGCTATTCGACTGCGACTCCCCCGGTGGTGAGCTTTGCTGGTGGCGGAGGATCGGGTGCCGCGGCGACAGCGGTGATGGCGGCTACTTCTTCGCTGAGCTGCTCGGGTGGTTACACGGTTGCGTCCGTCACGATGACGGCTGGCGGGAGCGGGTATACGACGCAGCCCACGGTGGCTTTTACGGGGACGAATCAGACTTCGGCTCCGAATGCGGTTGCGGAGATTACGACCTCGGGTGGAACGAACAACCAGACGGTGCTGAATGCGGCTGGGACGGGCGCGGTGGTGCTGAATGGGTCGAATAATGCCGGCACTGGCGGAGTTGTGTTCGGTAGCGGTGGAACGGCCGAATCTACGGTGGCCACGATTGATGGCTCGGGTAACGAAAGCTTATGGGGGCAGCTGAATTTCTATCCCGGGGGGATTGAAGCGTGGGAGGTTGAGCCGAGTACAACCGCCCTTACGATTCAGAACGCGAATGCCACTACGCCTGCGCGTGTCTTCAAGGCGTATGTGAACGGAGGAACCGATCTCGACTCGCAAGCGGCTGGTGCTGTTACGGTCAATAACACTTCAACTGGTGGCACGGGCGGGTTGATTGTGTATGGGGGCGGGGCAAACTACAACACGGCTGAGTTGACGGTGACGGGTGGCGGGAATGTCTCTGCGAACGGGTTCCTGTCGGGCAGGTTTGCGATGGGGTCGGGGACGATGACGATGGCTGCCAATTCTGCCGCAGGCAGTGGCGCGACGATGGTGTGCGCTGCGGGGCACGTCTGTGACGGGGTGAGCGGGACGGTGACGCTGACTACGGGGACGGGGCTGACGGTTGGATCGCTGGGGACGTTGAGCTTTCCGAATTCTCATACGAACGATGCGAACTGCGTGGTGAGCGTGCAACTGGCTGGGACGGGGCTGGTGAGCAGCGTGGGGTGGAGTGAGTCGACTACTTCTTTGACGCTCACGGCGAATGCTGTGCTTGGGGCTGGGACGGCCTATTCGGTGCGGTATTGGTGCGGGGGAAACTGATGTTGGCAAGTTAGCTAGTTAGCGCGCTTCGCGCATTGGCGAGTTAGCAGGTTAGCGGGAGTTTTGGGACTGCCGGCAATTCTGGTTCTTTGCGTTATCGCAGAGGGTGGGATTGCCGGTTTTGTTTGGAGGGGGTTACGGGCGTGCCTGGAAAGAGCGGGGCGGTAGTTGACCGGCAGGAGTTGGAGATTCTGGGAAGGTTACTGGACCGGAAGCCGGAGCGGTTGGTGGGGAAGAGCACCGGGGTGTTTCTGGCGGAAAGTCTGTTGCGGGTTCGGGGAAAGGATGGGCTGCTTTATCCGTTGAAGGCCAATGCGGTGCAGCGGGAGTTTGAGCGGCGGCGCGGGATGGGAAATATTGTCCTGAAGGCGCGGCAGATGGGGCTTACGACTTGGGTTGCCGGGCGGTTTCTGCTGAAGACGATAACGCGGCCGGGTACGCTGACGCTGCAGGTGGCTCATACGCAGGAGTCGGCGGAGGAGATTCTGCGAATTGTCCATCGGTTTGTGGAGCATCTGCCGGCGGGATTAAGGGCTGGAGCGTTGAAGACGGCGAAATCGAATGTGCGGCAGATTGTGTTTCCGGAGATCGATTCGGAG
Source organism: Acidicapsa acidisoli (assembly GCF_025685625.1). Taxonomy (NCBI): domain Bacteria; kingdom Pseudomonadati; phylum Acidobacteriota; class Terriglobia; order Terriglobales; family Acidobacteriaceae; genus Acidicapsa; species Acidicapsa acidisoli. The sequence goes on along the minus strand of NZ_JAGSYI010000001.1, from coordinate 1,281,276 downwards.
TATCGGGTGGTGTCTGCGGCGGACCGGAACGCGGGGCGCGGGATGACGGTGCAGAATCTGCATTGCTCGGAGGTTTCGCGATGGCAGGTGGATGCTGTGGAGGTGCTGGCCGGGTTGCGGGCGGGGTTGGCTCCGGCGGGAGAGCTGGTGCTGGAGTCGACGCCAAACGGGGCGCAGGGGTGTTTTTACGACGAGTGGCGGCGGGCGGATGAGACCGGGATGGTGCGGCATTTTTTCCCGTGGTGGATGGAGGAGCAATATCGCGCTGCGCCGGTGGATGTGGATTCGCTGACGGAAGAAGAGACGGAGTTGATGACGCGGCCGGGAGTGGGGCTGGACCTGGCGCAGATCGGGTATCGGCGGGGGATTCGGGCGAATCTGCAGGGGTTGGCGCGGCAGGAGTTTGCGGAGGATGAGGAGACTTGCTTCCGGGCGAGCGGGGAGTCGTACTTTGAGCTGGAGGCGGTTGAGAAGCGGCTGAACGCGGTTTCCGAGCCACTTGTTCGGAGGCGTAATGGACAGTTTGAGGTATGGCTGCCGCCGATGCCGGGGCGATGGTATGTGGTGGCGGTTGATCCGGCGGGCGGAGGGACTGAAGGGGATTATTCGGCGATTGAAGTGCTGGATCTCGAGACCGGGATGCAATGTGCGGAGTTTGCCGGGCATGTGGGCGGCCTGGAACTGATGGAGCTTTCGCGGCAGATTGCGTGGGATTATGGGACGGCATGGCTGGTGGTGGAACGGAACAATCATGGGGCCGAGCAGCTGGGATTGCTGAAGGATAAGGGGTATCTGCGGGTTTATGGCGGGGAGGATGGGAAGCCGGGTTTGCTGACGACTTCGGTGAGTCGCCCGCAGATGCTGGCGAAGATGGCGCTGGCGCTGGCGGATTCGCCGGAGGTGTTTCAGAGCAGGAAGCTGCTGGCGGAGTGCCGGAGTTTTGTGCGGCTGCCGAATGGCGGCGTTGGGGCGCAGAGCGGGGCGCATGATGACCGGGTGATGGCGTTTGCGATTGGGCTGGCGGCGCGGGCGGAGTTGTTAAGGAAGCGAGTGAGCGGGTTAGCAAGTTAGCGCGCTTCGCGCGTTGGCGAGTTAGCTTCGATCTCTGCAAACTCTTTGAATAAGGGTGCTGAGAGCTTGCGTGGAATTATGGGCCGGTCGGGTAGAATCCGGATATTAGTTCCTTTTAAGGTGAGTTGAGGGCGGGATACTTGGCTGTACTGGCGGTTCAGCAGATCCGGCGGATGCGGGGCGGTGCGCAGGGTCACCTGATGTTGGGAGCTGATGGGCAGCTGTGGGTTGTGAAGTTTCAGAACAACCCGCAGCACCGGAGGGTGCTGGCCAATGAGATGCTGGCGACGCGACTGGCGGCTTCGGCGGGGCTGACGGTTCCCGAGACGGCGGTGGTGGAGGTTTCGGAGTGGCTGATTGAGCATACGCCGGACCTTGAGGTGGATCTGGGGCAGCGGCGGGAACGATGCGCGGCGGGGCTGCAGTTTGGAGCGCGGTATGTGGGCGGGTTGATGCCGGGGCAGGTAGTGGATTATCTGCCGGAGGAGCAACTGGGGGAGATTCGGAACCTGCGCGAGTTTGCGGGGATGCTTTGCCTGGATAAGTGGACGGGTAATGCCAATGGGCGGCAGGCGGTCTTTTCGAGGAAGACGCGCGAACGGAAGTACAGCGCTTGCTTCATCGATCAGGGGTATTGCTTTCATGCTGGAGAGTGGCGGTTTGAGGATGCTCCGCTGCGCGGGGTGTATCCGCGGAACCTGGTGTATACGCCGGTGACGGGATGGGCGAGTTTTGAGCCGTGGCTGACGCGGATGGAAACGATGGATCCGGCGGTGGTGTGGGGCGCGGCGGAGGAGATTCCTCCGGAGTGGTATGGGGGGGACATGAGTGAACTGGAAGCGCTGGTGGAGACGCTACTGTTGCGGCGAGGGCGCATCCGGGACCTGGTGGAGGAGTTTGGACGCTCAGGGCGTGAGCCGTTTCCAAAATGGGTGGGGATGGGGAAAAGATTGGTGATGTAGGGTTCCGAGAGGTTGCGGCGGCGTTACGATGTCAGGATAGTTGTTATCTTCTGGCTATTAGCTGGGAGCTGAAGCCTGGAGGCGGTTTTTGATGAATTCACGGCGAGAGTGCGAGTTTTTCCTGCTCCGGTATGTGCCTGATCCGGTGCGGAACGAGTTCGTGCATGTTGGCGTGATTTTGCGCGAAGTTTCAGGGCCGGTGGCTGCGGTGAGATTTACTTCGGACTGGCGGCGCGTGCGATGTCTGGACCCGGAAGCGGATACCGGGATGCTGGAGGGGTTGGAGAGCGAACTTCGGCGGCGGTTTCAGCAGGAGCCTAAGGGGAATCTGATGCATGTGCTGGAGGATTCCTTTTCGAATTCGGTGCAGATGACGCGGGCGAAGGCGTATCTGGCGGAAAGTGTTGAGACCGGCGTCGAGGAGCTGATGCGGATGTATGTGGAGCCGCTGAAGCGGGAGCGGGTTTCGAGGGTTTCGGGGCGGGCGGCGATTCAGGCACAGATGCGGACGGAGTTTGAGCGGGCCGGGGTGTGGGATCTGCTGCGGAAGAGGATTGCGGCTTCGCAGTACACGCGGCCGGGTGATCCACTGCGGATTGATCTGGGGTATCGGCCGAATGGATTGATCCGGATGTTTCAGGCGGTTAGCCTGGAGGCTGCTTCTGGGACCGGTCTGAGTTCCGGTTTGGAGACGGCGAAGGCGCTGGCGTTTTCTGCGCCGGGTTTGATTGCCGGGGTGGAGCGTGTGGAGAAGGCTGCGCTGGAGTTGACGGCGGTGATTGAGCCGTTGAGACAGGGAATAGGGAATAGGGAACAGGGAACAGGGAAACGACAAAGGCCCGTTGGCGAAGAGGAGTTTGAGCTTGATTCGGAGCGGTTGGCGGCTTACCGGTTTGCTGTGGAGACGATGGAGGAGCGGCGGATTCGGGTGCTGACTACGGCGGATCTGGGGCGCGTGGCGGAGACGGCGCGACGGGAGTTGAGGGTATAGCTGATTAGCGAGTTGGCGTTGCTTCGCAACGTAGCGAGTTAGCAGGTTAGCTGAGAGGCTCCCGTTTTCGGGAGCCTTTTCTGTTAGCGGGATTGTTTCGAGTTTGGAGGCATGGCCGGGTTCGGCTGTGCCTCTTTTCTTTTGCGGCAGGGATTGGGGAGGGTGGGCTGGATGGTTGCGGAGCGAGTGCGGGCGGTTTTTCGGTGGGTGACCGGTCAGGATGAGCCTCCGGTTGAGGTGGAGGCCGGGGCGGAGCTGGCGCGACGGCGGACTTTGGCGTTGCCTTCGATTCTGACGCCGTATGGGTCGGGTTTCGGGCCTGGGTTGAATGGTTCGGGGCTGCCCAAGCCGACGCAGGCCAATCTGCGGCGGTTTGCGGAGACGCCGGTGGTGCGGCGGGCGATCAATGTGATCAAGGACCGGATTGTGGCCATGGACTGGCAGGTCCGGGTGCGTCGTGGAGCGGCGGCTGAGGAGGTTGGTTATCTCCAGAGGAAGCTCAAGGCGCTGCGCAGGACGCTGGAGGAGCCGAATGCCACGGACAGCTTTCGAACGCTGCTGGAGCAGGCGATCGAGGATGCGCTGACGGGCGGGTATGGCGCGATTGAGATGGAGGCGACGGGCGACCCGATGCAGCCGGCGCAGTTGTGGCCGGTGGATGGGGCGACGATCCGGGTGAATGCGGCGTGGGACGGGACGGCCGATTCGCCGCGGTATTTGCAGGTAATGCCGGGGCAGATTCCAGATCCGGTCTCTGGCCAATCCGTTCCGCTGCGGGATGACCAGCTGATCTATCTGCGGATGAATCCGCGAAGCTTTACGCCGTTTGGGCTGGGTCCGCTGGAGGTTGCGTTTGAGACGGTGAACGAGTTTTTGAGCGCGCACCGGTTTGCGGGGAAGCTGGCGGCGAATTCGGTGGTGCAGTATGCACTTTGGCTGAATGAGGCGACTCCGGCGCAGCATGAGCGGGTGATCCGGTGGTGGCAGGACGAGATTGAGGGCACGGGTCGAGTGCCGTTGATTTCGACGGAACAGAAGCCGGAGGTTCTGCGCTTTGCTCAGGGGACGGATGCGGATCTGAGGCTGGCGTGGCAGCAGTTTCTGATTCGCATGGTGGCGAATGCGTTTGGATTGCCGCCGCTGCTGCTTGGTTTGGAAGGCGATGTGAACCGGTCGACGGCGGCGGAGCTGGCGGATGAGGCGTTTCGCGGGGCGATTGAGCCGCTGGCGAAGCTGATTGCGGAGCATATTACCCGGGATTTGTTTTCGAAGTGCATTGGGTGGAGGGAGTTCGAGTTTGTCTTTAACGATCTGAGCGCCCGGGATGAGGACACGGAGCTGGCGATCCAGGTGCAGTTGCTGGCGGCGGGGGTTTACACGGTGAATGAGGTGCGGGCAATGCGGGGGTTGGGGCCGATTGAGGCGGCATCGCGGTCCGAAGTCTCAGAGTCGGGACCTAAGGCACACGGACTCGAACGTGCGGGACTTGCGGTGCAGTTGCCAACGGTGGCGGAACTTCAGGGAGAGTGAATGCGCGTAGAGGCGATGGCGGTGAAGTTTCCTCCGGTCAAGGGGCACCCGAACCGGGTGGACTTTGAGGGGGTGTTGACGCTGGTGGATGCGGCCAGCGATCGGGCTCCGGCGGGTGCGAGGGGACACAGGGTGGTGCTGACTCGGGCGGCGGCGGAGCAGGCGTTGCCGTCGCTGCTGGGGATGGCTGTGGATTATCGGCCGGGTTGGGATGGGCACGATGCGAAGCGCAAGATTGGGCTGATTACCGAGGCGGATGTGGTGGGGCGGCGGCTGTTGGTGAAAGGTTACCTGTACGGGCGGGATTTTCCCGAGGCTACGGATGAGATACGGGCTTCCGCGCCGGAGTCGATGGGGATGAGTTATGAGTTAGCGGATGCGCAGGTAGCGGATATGCGGGACGAGGTGTGGAAGCTGACGCGGGCGACGTTTACCGGGGCGGCAATCCTATTACGGGACAAGGCGGCTTATCGGGCCACGAGCTTTCGACTGGCCCAGTCCGTGGCCTGATTGCAGTCTTGATCGTTGGCTTGATTGGCTTTCGCTGAGTGACCGGCCTGGGCTGGAGTTCGGATTCTGACCCATTGGTGGGATGAGTTAGCGGAGTTATCTAACACTTCTAACTCGTAATCCCACGAATGTGGGCTTTTCAACGTCTTTGGTGCGGCGGATAGTGCAAGAGTGATTACGAAAGTTTCGCCGGAGTAATGGAGATTCGGATCCGAGAGTCGATGACGAAGTAGAGTGCGAGGGAAGCTGGCTGGTGGCTTCTCAGAGAGGGAAGGTAGATAGATGGACGCGATCGGAGTGCAAGAGAGCAAGGGATTGGTGGAACGGCTGGAGGCGGCTGCGACGTTGCTGGAGCGGACGCTGGGCTGGCTGGATGACCGGCAGCGCGAACTGAGCGGCGAGGTGGAGAGGATTTCGGCGACGGTGGAGAGTACGCGACGGGAAGAGGAGTTGCTCGCGAAGCTGCAGGAGGTGGAGCGGGAGCTGTCGGAGCTTCGGGCCGCGGCATCGGCCGGGAATGAGTTTCCCAAGGCTTTGCAGCCGTTGCGGCGGACTATGCCTTCGTCTACGGCTGAGATGCTGGCCAAGCACGGAATTGGAGAGGGCGCCGTGGATGTGAGGACGCTGGATGCAGCTCTCACGGGATTGAGCCTGGAACAGCGGATTGCCGTGAAGAGCCAGTTGCGGCGCGCCGGGGCGATGGCCTGAGGGCAGCCGCTAACTGCTAGCTTTCAGCTAAAACCTGGAAGCTCGAATTTGAATGTGGGGATAGAAGCCCCAGTGGTTGGATCTGCTGTTTGGGATCTGGCTGCTGGGGCATTTTTTGTCTCCGACTAACCCTGGCGCCGGGGAAAACGGGCAGAAGGAATCTATGAACATACGATTTGCGGACATCCATGCGGCCGCTGACTACATCGGACCTGGTGCGATTGAAGTTCCGTTGTATCAGACGGAGATCTTCGACATCTGCCGTCGTTCGAGCCCGTTTGGGCAGCGCATCAAACAGGTTCCGGCGACGGGGCATCCTTCGCGGTTCTTTGAGGAGACGGCGATTCCGAACCCTGGCTCGGCAGGATTTGTGAATCCACGCAGCATTTCACCGACGGTGGTTTCGCCGACTCGCGTGGAGCGTAGTGTGCCGCTGAAGGCGCTGGTTTCGCAGATCAACTACAACCTGTTCGATGTGGAGTTGGGCCACCAGCAGCAGCAGTTTGCCTATCTGCAGGCCAAGGATCTTGCTGACACTGTCAGCGGGCTGATGGTGGAGCACGATGTGGCGTTGTGGAACGGCAACGACACCAGCCTGAGCGCGCCGACTACGATGCAATACTTCGGCGTGGCCGGACAGATTGCTGCTGGCGGCCAGACCACGACGATCGCTACGACTGCGTCGATTGTCGATGGGCTGAAATCGGCTGTGGCGCAGATGGTGGCCAACAACGGCTATCAGGTGAGGCCGAGCGCGATCTATGCCAATCCGGTGCTGCTGGACTTGATCGACCGCGAGATGAAGACCGAGTTCAATGTGGTGTTGAACACGGAGAACATCACGGGCGGTGTCAGGGTCAAAATGCTTTCGACGCAGGCTGGAGATCTGCCGCTGATTCCGGACTGGAGTTTGAGCTATACGGGAACTCCGGGATCGGGCTCGGCGGTGTTGCCGGCTTACATCGTGACGGAGGACCTGATCGAGTACCACTGGCTTGGCGATCCGACTCCGCGGATCTTTGAGCTGGGGCTTCCGAATTCGCTGACACAGCAGTATGTGGCGGTGAAGTTTGGTGCTGTGGTGGTGAAGGGCGCGAATTATGCGCACTATCAGGTGCTGGTGGACAGATAGAGCGGCAAGTTAGCGAGTTGGCGAAGAGGCTCCCGCGTGCGGGAGCCTCTTCTGTTAGCAGGTTGGCGGTATGGATTGGTTGCGGCGAGGGGGGAAAGCAGATCCTTCGCTGAGCTCAGGATGACAAGACCTTTGATTGGGTGGGGGTGCGATGGCTTATCTGTTGCCTGCGCAGTATGAGAGTTACGGATTGCCGGCGGGGACGACTCCGGATTGGATTGCGGCGGCCACGGCGCTGATCAATTCGTTTTGTCGTCGGCCGGATTTGAATGTGATTCAGTACCAGGAGCGGCTGCGGCTGGTGAGCGGGTCGCAGACCGTGCTGTTGAGTTATCTGCCGCTGGCTCCGCTGGGTGCGGTTGCTTCGCCGATTGTTTCGATTCAGGGGAGGTATGGGAGGCCACGGCGCGGGGAGATGGTTGCTGTTCCTCTGGTTGAAGCGGCATTGGCCTTTTCGCTGCCTGGGGAGTGGGCGACGATTGATCCGACCACGGTGGACTATGCGACGGATACCGGCGAGTTGACGCTGCCATCGAATGTGCTGGGGCTGCCGTACAACGAGGTGAAGGTGACATATACGGCGGGCCTGTCGGTGATTGGGAATGACGTGCTCAGCGCCTGTGCGCAGATTGTGCGCAATGCGCAGGCACAGCCGGCGCTGAATGCCAGCCTGACGAAGATGGACACCATGCAGATGAAGTACTTTTCGAGCTCTCTGCTGGATGAAACGGTGCAGGCGTGGCTGCGGCCGTATGTTGCGAACCGGCTGGGGTGAATGGCGAGGGAACAGGGAACAGGGAATAGGGAGTAGGGAACGGGCGATGAGGAGTTTGCGATGAGCGATACGGCTAGCCGGAATCCTACTGCGGCGGCGCAGATGCTGACGGATGCGCTGCTGCGGACGGTGGCGGGAACGACGGCGACATTGCAGGTGGCGGGGGCGAATCCGGATACGGACCAGAGTGAGATTGGACTGGTTGCCACGAACTTTGCCGAAGTGGTGGTTTCGCCTGTTGTGATGCGGAAGATTCGGCCTACGTGGAAAGAAGGCGGGGAGTCGAAGTGGGAACTGCTGCTGTCGGCTACCGGAGTCCAGCAAAGTGCGAACACGCTGAACCTGGCTTCGGTAGAGAGTCTGTTTGCGATGACGTTGGGAGTTACTGTCGCTGGGCAGAACTATTTGATCGAGTCGATTGGGGCGAGTGAGGCGCTTGGGCAGGTGTATCTGTATCGGCTGCTGCTGCGCGAGGCTGGGGTGGAAGCGGTTTGAAGGCAGGGAACAGGGAATAGGGAACAGAAATGCGGTCCGTGATGTACGCGAATTGGGAACGCATTTGTTATCCCACCCTTGCCATAAAGGACGTGGCAAGGATGGGGCACCCGAGCAGGTTCGGGTTCGGAGGAAAGCGGGATGCAGGACGCGAAGGATTCGTTTTATATGGCGTTGCGGACGCGACTGGTGGCGATCAATCCGGCGCGGACGATTTTGCTGCGCTCGGCGTTGAGGCCTGGGATTTTGGTGGAAGAGGCGGAGGCTCCGTTTGCGCAGTTGCCGACGGATGTGTTTGTGCTGCGATGGCTGGGGCTGGGCGTGGACCAGGATCTGCCGAGTTCGATGGTGGCTGCGGAGTGCGAGGTGCTGTATTCGACGCTGGGGACGCAGAGCTTTGGCGGATTGGATCGCGGGCGCGCTCTTTCGGAGATGGATGAAGAGCTGGTCGGGATGCTGACGCCGTTCTGGACGCCGAAGTTCAACTATGCGACGCAACCGGCGACGCAGATGCTGACAAAGGTTTTTTGGGATGAGCCGGTCTTTGGGCCGCTGACGGCGCTTCGGGACCGGCTGAGCAGGACGGCGCGGGTGGTGGTTTACAGCTACGAGGAAGGCAGCGAGTTAGCTGGTTAGCAAGTTAGCGAGTTGGCGCGCTTCGCGCATTGGCGAGTTAGCGGGTCTGGTGGGGGGATGATGGCGGCTACTTTTTATTTGGCTCCGGCTCCGGTGGTGAGGAGGGTTCGGGGGTATTTTGCGCCGGTGAATCGTGGGATGGCTACGCCGGTGCTCTTCGATCCGGCGGAGATGGGGCGGTTTTCGCTGGATTCTCCGCCTGCGCCGTGGGTTTCGCTGGGATGGATCAGGAATTTCGCACGCAAGGCGGCTAGTAAGACGGCGCCGATTCTGACGGGGATACCGGCTGCTGTACTGGAGCAGACGCGGGAGACGTTGGATGCCCAGGTTAGCTTTCAGTTTTTGAGCTGGACGAAGCTGACGATGGCGCTCGCTACGGGTTCGCAGCATATGAATCTTCTGGTGCCGGCGGCGGGTTCTGCTCCTCAAGCGGATGGAGGCGTGGCGGCTCCGGCTGTGGTCATACAGAGCGGAGCTTCGGCGACGCTGCTGCCGTTGGCGAGCGCGGATGCGGCGCAGTTCTCGGCGGGGCAGGTTGTGTCTGTGGATGTGGACTACACGGGACAGACGGGATTTGTGGGGTCGCCTGTTTCAGGGGCCTATGTGAAGACGGCGCTGACCGATGTAGATTATGCGCGGCGGGTGACGTTCAATGTGGCGACGGTGGCGTCGGTTTCGACGTCCGCGCCGGCCGGGTTGACGCTTGCGGGCGCTTTGCCGGGTGGGATTCCAGCGACCGGGATGAAGGTGCAGGCGCTCGCGGGTTTTGTGGATCGCGAGGGCGGGAGCTTTTTCCAGGAGTGGTCGGCGCTGTTTGTGATGGAGGGTGCGCAGGGCGAGCGGATCTTCTTTCACTATCCGCGATTGCAGTCGATGGGGAGTGCGGCGGAGGCGGTGAGTCCGCTTGCCGGGAAGCAGAGCGGGACGCTGGAACGGGTGATGCTGGCTGGGGATTTCCGTGCGCTGCCGGTGACCGATCCGTTGGATGGGGAGCGGGTGGTTTGTTATCGCAGTTATTTGCCTGCTAGTTAGCAAGTTAGCGCGCTTTGCGCATTGGCGAGTTAGCGGTTTGCGGGTGGCTGGTTGGCATTCGTGTTGGGTTGGAAAGAGTTGAGAGAGCGAATGAAGATTGCGATCAACAATTCGGATTACACGGATGCGCTGGATGCGGTGCGTCCGCTGGAGATTGTGCGGAAGCTGAATGAACCCTCGACTTGCCGGTTGTGGGTGAGTCTGCCGACGAACGGGACTCTTCCGGTTCCGCAGCGGAACCAGCTGCTGGTGGTGATTGGCGATGATGGGACGGTGTATTTCACCGGGTATCTGGCGGTATCGCCGCTGCCGGAGTATGCGGGCTTGGGATTGACCGGACCGCTGTACCGAATTGCGCTGGAGGCGGTTAGCGACGAGATCTTGCTGGATACGCAGCTGATTGCGCCGAGCGCGGGAACGACTGGAGGGTCTGTTGGTACGGTTCTGCAGGCCCTCGTGACGGGAACGGGCGTGACAGCCGGAAGTTCTACCGCGCTGCGCACCAGCGGACTGAATCTAGCTGTGCCGATGGGACACTTTGTTCCGGAGCCGGGGGCGGAGTGGAGCCAGTCTGCCGGTCAGGTTGCTAGTCATGGGCGGGCGGCGTACCGGGCGGTGAATGGAGCGCTTTCAGTGGCGCAGGTGGGTGCGACGGTGCATGCGCTGAATGAGGCGAATGGATCGTTGGAGCTATCGAATCTGACCTTTACTACGACAGGGAACACGGCCCTGGCAAGGGCGCTGGCGAACGATGTCACCGTCTGTGGGGCGGATGAACCGGTGGCGTACGTGACGGAGTATTTTTGGGGAGATGGCACGACGCTGACTTTTCCGCTTTCGGAGATTCCGTATTTCGGGCCGACCGCAGCCGAGAAGATCATCTGGGAGTTGTTTCAGGAAGCGGCCATTGACTTACGTTCCTGGACCTACTCGGCGGGCGAAGGGTATTTCTCCATCAGCGGCGCGGGGCTGACGATGAACGGCGGTACTGGCGTAGACGGGCATGCCGCGCTGGTTTGGATCGATCAGGTGGAAGCGGGTGGGACGCTGCTGCTTGAGGCGGTCGGTGTGGTGCTTTCGCCGGGATCGACGGGCACGGTGGCTGCGCTATACAGCGGGACGATTGAGAGCTCGAATTGTACTGCGGGCTTTGCGGTCACTTCCGCTCAGGGAACTGGGGTGGTCAGTGTTGCTCCGCTGGTGGAGGGGGTGGTCGCCGGTCCGTCGTATACGCTGACGGCGGGTTACCAGTACACATTTCGAATGCGGGTCTTTTGTCCGGAGATAGAGCGGGTTCGGCAATGGTACCGGACGGCCGGGGACTCTGGAGTGGTGGCGTACGGTGGCGGCGGAGTGATTGCGCCGGGGCACATCCAGATGGAAGTGGAGCAGTTTGTGGATGGGGTGGCTGGGACTCCGTTTGTGCTGTATGACGGCGCGGTTGGGTACTTGCCGCAGACGTATATGGTGGCGGCGGCGAGCAGCGTGAACCTGATTGGGACCATCCGCAGCCTGTACCTGAAAGGATTGGGGTCTGGGTGGGTTTCGAGCCTCGCGCCGGGCGGGAGCTTTTCGAGTTGGCAGACGCGGAGGGTGGGAACGCTGGCGGATGCGTCGGAATGCCATTTGACGACGACGGGGAATCTTACGTTCTACACGGGAAATGCGCCGGTTCTGGGCGAGATTATCGCGGTGAATTACCGGACGATTGGGCGCGCGGTGGGGCGGGCGGTAAATGCGGCGAGTCAGGCGGCGCTGGCTGCTGTTGGCGCTCCCCCGACGGCGGCGTGGATCGGGACGGTGACGGCGCCAGCGGGGCGAAGCAGCCAGGATTGCCGGAATGCGGCGACAGCGCTGGTGACGGCGGCGAGCAGCGTGAGCGCGGCGTGGAGCGGAACGTATAAGACGACGAATGTGGCGTTGAATGCGGGTTCTGGCGGCGATGTCTGGCCTGGGGATGAGCTTTTGTTGACGGCTCCGTCCTTTCCCGCTTCAGGGGGTGGTGGTTTGAGCGCCGGGGTGGTGGTGCGGGCTGTGACTTTGCAGTATGGCGCGAGCGATCCGGATCTTGTCCAGTATGAGATCGAGTTCTCCAATGACTGGGCGAACGATCTGGCGATCAAGACGAGCCGGACGGTGCCGGTGAATGCGTGGTTGCCGGCGTCGTCGTCGCCGACGTATCTGGCGAATCTGAACCAGTTGACGGTGACGGGGATCAGTTCGACGGCGGTGAGCGTGGCGACGAATGTGACTCCGTCGACGGGAGGGGGATTTGAGGTGCGGCGGAGGGATTTTGCGTTTCAGCCGGGGCAGGATGTGGATCTGGTGTTGCGTTCGGCGGTGGGGAATTTTGATATTCCGCGGGCGACGGAGGCGGACCGGTTTTATATCCGGATGTATGACGGCGCTACGCCTCCGAACTATTCGGAGTTTTCGGTGGGATTGTTTGTGAATCTACCTTTGAGTGTTTGATCCATCATGAGGACGCGGCTTATGTGGTCTCCCACCCTTGTCACGATGAGACTGTGACAAGGATGGGGCACCCGAGCGGTTCGCAAGTTAGCGAGTTGGCGGTGTCGATGCGGATGATGAATGAGTTTGAGGCGCAGGTGCTTAGCGATCTGAGTGTGTTGAAGACGCAGATGGCCGGGCTGGTGGGCGATGGGAACACGGGCCGGATTTATGAACTGGAGCGGCGCGTGGAGAGGCATGAGCTGAATCTGCAGCGGGCCAAGGGGTTCATGGCGGCTACGAGTCTGGTGATGGCGGTGATTCAGGTGGCGATGGAGGCTTTGCGGAGGCACTAGAGCATTTTCGCTTCCAGTCCTAACAACTGAGAGTAGCCAGGTACGGTTTTTCTTGAGAAAAACCGTGGAGGCAACGGTTTCGTTGTAAGCACCGGAAGCGAAAATGCTGTCGCCTCGTATAATTTTCGAATGAGTGAAGGCCCTTTGGTTGGTGTGGTGATGGGCAGCAAAAGCGATTATGAGGTGCTGGCTGCAGCGGTAGAGATGCTTCGGGAGTTCGGCGTGGCGCATGAGGTGCGGGTGGTGAGCGCGCATCGGACGCCGGATTTGCTGTTTGAGTATGCGGCTACAGCGGAGGCGCGCGGGCTGCGGGCGATTGTGGCGGGAGCGGGTGGCGCGGCGCATCTGCCGGGTATGCTGGCGGCGAAGACGCTGGTTCCGGTGCTGGGCGTGCCGGTGCCCGCGACGAGTCTGCAAGGGATGGATTCGCTGCTGTCGATTGTGCAGATGCCTAAGGGGGTGCCGGTGGCGACGTTTGCGATTGGGCGGCCCGGCGCGGCGAATGCCGGGCTTTTTGCGGTGCAGATGCTGGCGGCGTCGGATGGTGTGTTGCGCGGGAAGCTGGCGACGTGGCGGGCGGCTCGGACGGCGGAAGTGCTGGGGCAATCGCTGGAAACGGAGTTGCCGCGGTGAGCGCTTCAAAGACTCGAGTGCTGACTGGGGTGGTTGAGCCGGGTGGATTGCTGGCGATTCTGGGTGGCGGGCAGCTTGGGCGCATGACGGCGATGGCGGCTCGGACGATGGGTTATCGCGTGCGGGTGATGGATCCGGAAGCGGCTTGTCCGGCGAGCTTTGTTGTCGATGAGGTTGTGGTCGGCAAGTGGGACGACGTGGATGCCGCGCGGCGGCTAGCGGCGGGTGCGGATGCGGTGACGCTTGAGATCGAGCAGATCGGCGTGGACGCGCTACGCGAGGTTGCGGCGCTGGCTCCCCTGAGGCCCGGGGTTGAGCCGATACGGATCATCCAGGACAAGATTCTGCAGAAGACGTGGCTCGCGGAGAACGGATTCCCAGTGGGCGCGTTTCGCGTTGTGCGCAACGAGGCGGAGTTGCAGGATGCTGTGCCGGAGCTGGGTGGGCGCGTGTTTCTTAAAGTGGCGCGGGGCGGATATGACGGGCGCGGGCAGGCGCGGATTGGCTTCGATGGTGAGGCTTCCGAAGCTGCGATTCATGGTGCGTGGGTGAGTCTTGGCGAGAGGCCTGCGGTTGCGGAAAAGGCTTTGGATCTGGATTTTGAGATCAGCGTGATGGCGGCGCGGTCGCCGAATGGCGAGGTGCGGAGCTATCCGGCGGCGCGGAATCATCATGAGCAGCAGATTCTGGCTTGGAGTGTGCTGCCTGCAGGGATTCCATTGGAACTGGAGTTGCGGGCGCAGGAGATTGCGCGACGGATTATCGCGGGGCTGGATCTGGAAGGCTTGTTGTGCGTGGAGATGTTTGTGACTCGCGACGGCGAATTGCTGGTGAATGAGCTGGCTCCGAGGCCGCATAACAGCTATCACCAGAGCGAGCGGGCTTGCGCTACGAGCCAGTTTGAGCAACTGGTGCGGACTTCGTGCAATTTGCCGTTGGGAGATACGGAGATACTGACTCCGGCGGCGATTGTGAATCTGCTGGGGGATGTTTGGCTCGATGCTGCCGGTGGTCGGCCGGATTTTGCGGCTGCGCTGGCTGTGCCGGGAGTGCGGTTGCACTTATATGAGAAGCACACGGCGCGCGCTGGGCGGAAGATGGGGCATCTTTCCGCTACTGGAGCTACTGCGGACGAAGCGCTGGCTCGGGTGTTGGAAGCAAAGAAGCGGCTCTAAGTCGTCAGCCGGTCGCTGGAGATTGGAGATAGCTGCCAGAGTGACAGGTGAGTTATGTCCGCTGGTCTACCGGTGATGCTTATGGCGATTTCCGGGGCGGTTGGGCCGGGATAGTAGAAGCGCTTGGTGCACGTGGATTGATTGTTGGCGAATAGCTCGATTACGGAGCCGTCGACATAGAGGCGAAGTTCGAGCGGCTGGCCGGCTGCGAGGTGGATTGGCATTCTCTGCTGATCTACGACTAACTCTCCGGGATTGGCCTGGCTGTAGCGGATGGACAGATAGCTGACTTGCGATGTTACGGCGGTGGTCGCGTCTTTGGGTGCGTCGTTCGGCGGGGTGGCGTCGAGCAGGTCGAGGGTGAAGGGTTCGGAACTCGGCTTTACTACGCAGAGCAGTTCGCCGCAGGCGTCTTTCAGGCGCTGGTCGGAGAGTAACTGCTTGTCGCCGGCTTTGATGGGCGCGAGGTGCAGTTTCTGTTCGTGTTTGCGCAGCTTTTCGACCTCCTGGCTGACCCCGATCTTCAGGTGGTCATCGTTGCCGACTGTAAGCACGCGCGGCAGGGACATGAGGCCGGCCCAGCCGGAGGCGCTGTATTCAGCGACGGGGCGGCTCTCGGGAATCCAGCCCCAGAGGATGCGGTTGCCGTGCTTGTCGAGCTGGGTCTTGGGCGCGTAGAAGGAGCCGTAGTCGAGCAGGCCGCTTTGCTGTTCGTGAAAGAGCAATT
Source organism: Acidicapsa acidisoli (assembly GCF_025685625.1). Lineage (NCBI taxonomy): Bacteria > Pseudomonadati > Acidobacteriota > Terriglobia > Terriglobales > Acidobacteriaceae > Acidicapsa > Acidicapsa acidisoli. The sequence continues at coordinate 1,266,092 of NZ_JAGSYI010000001.1, read as the reverse complement.
CTTTCGAGTCGAGTTCGCCAACCTTCCAGAAGACCTTGCCCTGCGTGGAGTAGATGAGCACGTGCTTGTTTCCGAGCGGGAATAAGTCAGGACACTCCCACATATCTCCGGAGTCGACTGGATTGGTGGCGTCTCCGTCTTTGGGGGTGCTTGTGGCGACGGTATGCAGATACTCCCATTTTTGTAAGTCGGGCGATTTATACAGCAGAATCGCTCCGCCTTTCTTCTGCTCTCCCGAGCCGACAGCCATTAGCCAGCCATCGGGGTAGAGCGCGGGTTCGCGCCACGGAGCGGGGTCGCGGAAGCCGGTGACCTGCATTCCGTGCGGCGGCGTGGGGATAACGGGTGTCGGGCGCTTGATCCAGGTGCGGAGTTCCGGATCGGTGGAAGTTGCGTAGCACTGAGTCTCTTTGAAGTTGTTGTGGCCATCGCGGAGAGTCGCTTCTTCCGAGGACGCCTTGGCTACGCCGGTGTAGAGGAAGGTTACGACTCCGTCTCGGACTACTGCGGTTCCGGAGAAGCAGCCGTCGGCGTCCGGGCCTCCGGGAGTGGGTGCGAGGGCTACGGGCAGGTGTTTCCAGTGGACCATGTCGGGGCTGATTGCGTGCGCCCAGTGCATGTCTCCCCAGACGGCGGCGTTGGGGTTGTACTGGAAGAACATGTGGTAGCGGCCTTTCCAGTAGATGGGGCCGTTGGGATCGTTCATCCAGTTGGCCGCGGGCAGAAGGTGGAACTGAGGGCGGCGTGGGTCGGAGGCGAGATTGAGAGCCGGTTTGGACGCCTGGCCAGATTGGGCGCGAGCGAGATATCCCGCGAGCGGCGAGTTCAGGACCGTATAGGCGGCTGCGGCCTTTGCTGCGCCAGATAAAAAGCCGCGCCGGTTGGTCTTCCCTGCCTGAGTCCTCGCCTGAGTCATGTATGCAAGCCCTTTCGCGAAGCTACTGGTTGCGATTGCAGGAGATCATACCCCGCGAGGGTCTTTGGGCGATGGTCAGAAAGCGACCATGCTGCTGTTGGCCGGTCTGCCTAACCTGCCAGCATGGCGGCGAGCAAAGCCGTGCGTGGGGCGAGGTGCTCGATCAGGATGGATTCGTGGGTTGCGTGGGCTCCTTCGCCGACGGCTCCCATGCCGTCGAGCGTGGCGATGCCGAGCGCGGAGGTGAAGTTGCCGTCGGATGCGCCGCCGGTGCCGGCCTCGGTCAGTTGCCAGTCGATTTCAGCGGCCAGAGTCTGGGCGCGGCGGAAGATCTTCACGGTGCCGCGGGTGCGCTCCATGGGCGGACGGTTGATGCCACCTTCGACGGTGAGGCAGACGCCGGATTTTGGCGTAGGTTTGAGGGCGGCGAAGCGCTTTTCCATGCGCGGGCCGTCGGCGCGTTTGGCGACGCGCACGTCCACTTCGGCCCATGCCTCGGCGGGGACGACGTTGGTTTTTGTGCCGCCGCCGATTACGCCGACGTTGACGGTGGTGCCGCGTTTGAGGTCGGTCCAGGCGCTGACCTTTTCGATCTGGTGGGCCAGTTCGAGAATCGCCGACCGGCCGCAGGTGAAGTCGACTCCGGCATGGGCGGCGAGGCCTTGCACATTGAGGCGCCAGTTGCCGGTGCCCTTGCGACTGGTTTTGTAGGCGAGGCCCTGGGCTGGTTCGAGGACGTAGACGGCGCTTGATTCCTGGGCCAGCTTTTCGGTGATTGGGCGGGAGACCGGGCTGCCGATTTCTTCTTCGCTATTAAGCAGAAGGATGATTTCGGTATTGAGCTGGCTGGCTTCCTGAAGCATTTCGATGGCGGTGAAGGCCATGGCTACGCCGGCTTTCATGTCGAGCGTGCCGGGGCCCCAGAGGCGAGAGTTTCCTTCCGAGTCGGGCTTGATGCGGCAGGGCATGGTCTTCAGTGTGCCAAGGGGCCAGACCGTATCGAGGTGGCCGAGGACGAGGATGCGATTGGCGGCTGCCGACTTTCTCGGACCAAAGCGGAGGCCAAATCTCAGTTCAAGGACGTCGCCGAATTGGCGCTGGCGGTGACGCTTGATGCGGCCGTCGAGGGATTTGGCGTGAGCGGCGGCGAGGTCCATGCAGGCGTCTACGGCGGCTTTATTGTCGGAGGGTGACTCGGCAAGGACAAGGCGCTGGGTTAGTTCGAGGAGTTGAGATTGTTTGCGGCGGGCTCCGGCGAGGAGGGCGCGTACGGGGATGGAAATGGGGTCTTGGATGGTCACGGCCATCCAGATACTTTCGCATATTCTTCCCGGTGCCGCTTACAACTTCTTTACAAATGCCTTGTTTACAAGGCGAATGCCGCGCATAATGTGGTAAAAATGCCACAGCCGAATCTGTGGGAAACTCGTCTAGTCTACTAATAACGGAAAGACAGTCCCACGCCTGCGGGTATTATTTGGCCAATTTTAGCCCTAATCCGACACACCAAGAACAGACCATCGAGTCGCCCCTTGAGTTTTCAGGGGTAGGTCTGCATTCCGGGGCACCGGTCACGATGCGTCTGCTTCCTGCCCCAGCAGGCTCCGGAATTGTCTTTCGGCGCACGGACCTGGACAACTTCGAGATTCCGGCAACTGGCCGCAATGTCGCCAAGGTCAGCTATGCCACCAGCCTGATGCGCCAGGGCGTGCTGATCTCCACGACCGAACATCTGCTCTCTGCGCTTATCGGCATGGGCGTCGATAACGTGATCGTGGAAATCGACAATCTTGAGCTGCCAATTCTGGATGGCAGCGCCAAGCCGTATGTTGAGGCATTTCTCGCTGCAGGGATTCGGCTGCAGCGCCGCCGCCGCGAATATATTCGCGTGCTGCGTCCGGTGGAAGTACGCGAGGGCGACAAGTTCATCGGCGTTTATCCCGGCGATGGGTACAGCATTACTTATGAGATCGATTTTCCGCAGCCCATCGGCTACGACAGCTTTTCTGTCGATCTGGAAACCGAAACCTATGGCGCGGAGATTGCCGCCGCTCGCACCTTTGGCTACAAGGCCGATGAACAGAAGCTGCGGAATATGGGGCTGATTCGCGGGGCGGGGCCGGAGAATGCCATCATTCTTACTCCCAAAGGCCCGGCGAACGGCCCTCTGCGCTTTGCGGACGAGTATGTGCGCCACAAGGTGCTCGACCTGATCGGCGATCTGGCGCTGGCGGGCAAGCGGATTCAGGGCAAGGTCGTTGCGGTGCGCGCCGGTCATGCCATGCACACCGCGCTCGTTTCGCGGTTGATCAAGGATCGCTCGGCGTGGGAGCTTTGCTGCGCTTCGGCTGCTAAGGCTGTGGCGGAGACTGCTATTCCGGCGGGGATCGGGAATCCTGCGCTGGTGGGCGCTTAAATTACTTTTCCTTTCTTTGCTTTCTGCTTTGCAATCCGGTGATTCCAGCCGTCATTCTGAAGATGTTCGCCATTCAGGAATAGATATCGGGGTGGGACTGCGGAGCGCCGTTGGTTGGCGACTCCGGCTCTTCGATGGTGATTCGGCCTTCGATTGCTTCTCTCGATAGAACATCCCGAGTCACATCCTCGAGCTTGTCGTCGCCGCCTGGAGCGAAGCGAATATTGAGGTTGGAGATGGCGGTTTGGGCGATATAGAAATTTTCGCTGGGGATTGTCTTCCAGTAGTTTTCCGAGGCGAGGGTTTGCGGATTGGCGGCTGACTCCTGAGCGTGGCGATAGGCGTAGAGGTCAAAGCGATCGACGTTGCGGAGCAGGATGCCAGTGAATTTGCCATCCGGATCGACAAAGTAATCTTCGACACGACCGCGATAGAGGTGACCGTCGCTCTGCAAGACATCGGCGACGACGAGAACGCCTTTGGGCCAGTTGAATCCGGTGAGCAGAACGTGCCACTCGGAGATATTGGGCAACACAAACTTTCGCGTAAACCAGCTGTAGAAGCGGGCGAAGGGATTGTGCCGATTCTTTGCCGTGCTGTGCCAGTCGCCGTATTTGCTGGCAAAGAGGCCAAAGGCGAGGCCTTCTGCGAAGGTAACGAGGAAAAACCAACTGAGGAAGCGTGCCTGGCGGCGCAGGACGAGATCGAGCGAACTCCAATATGTCTGAGTGGCGAGGCATGGAGCGGAAGGATTGCAACCGGCAAGCCTGGCGAGGTCGTTGGTGAGCAGCATTTCTCCTACGTGACGATAGTCCTGACGGCGCTCTGCGGAGGTGCCCTCGTGAATGGGAAAGGGATGGTGGCGCATAACCGGCAGGTACCAGACGCCAGCCAGGGCCAGGGCGAAGGGAAAGACGGCGACAGCGACGGCGAAGGTCGCCTCCTGCGTGCGGGTGCGCTGGAAAGACTTGAGCTTGACGGAGGAGAAAGAGGTCGCGAAGCGGAAGAGCGCGCCCGGAATAAGGATATAGAAGACGAGGAAAAAGGTAGTGACGAGGGCGATCATCGATCCCCCGTCCTTCGAATTGCGGGAAAAGCGCTAGCCTGCGAGGGGAACGGACTCCAGGGGAGTCTTGGGCGAGATACGAATGCGGCGACCGTCGGGTACGCGAAGCACGTAACTCTTGCCGCTGGCGAGGGTCTCTTCAATCTCCTGCTTACGGGCGCGGATGATGCGCTGGAGATCGCGGCGAAGGTCTTCTTCCGGAGAGCTACGACCCAATGCCTCGGATAGCTTTTTGAGATCGACGACCATGGATGCCTCAGGAAACCACCTGCCGCGCTAAGTGATGCGGATGGAGGTGGTTCCAGAGATAGTATGCGCGTATCCATGGGAAATATCCACAAGAGGTATCATCTTCGCCACTTGTTCGCCCTGGGATTAGTCTATACGAAAACAATGCACATGGGCGTGGCGGCGGCGATGTTCTTTCCCTCGTTGGATAGTTCGCCCGTTTTGGGATCGCGTGCGAAGACGCTCAGGTTGCTGGAGCTTTGATTGGCTACGAGCATCCAGCGTTCGGTTGGGTCGAGGGTGAAGTTGCGCGGAACCTTACCGCCGCAGCTGGTGCGGGGATTGTCGGAAATGGGGGTGAGCGTGCCGGCGGGGTCGATGCGGAAGCCCATGAGGAAGTCGTCGCCGCGGTTGGCGAAGTAGGCGAAGCGGCCGTCACGCGTGAGGACGGCGTCGCAGCCGGTGTTGGTGATTTCCCCGTGTTTCGAGGCGTCGCCCGCTGGCAGCAGGGGGACGGTCTGGATCGGGGTGAAGGTGCCTGCGCTCCACGACAGTACTGTGACGGTGGAGTTGAGCTCATTGACGCAATAGGCGATTTTGCCGTTGGGGTGGTAATGCAACGTACGCGGGCCAGCGCCGGGCCGGGCTTCGAAAGCGCCCGCGGGGGTGAGTTTGGCGTTCGCGGCGTCGAGTTTGTAGATATGGATCTTGTCTGCGCCGAGGTCGTTGATGGTGACGATGCGATTGTCGGGCGAGACGCAGGCGAAGTGGGCATGGGCGGCTTCCTGGCGGTCGGCGATTGGGCCCTTGCCGGAGTAATGTTCGCTCCAGACGGCTTCGCTGAGCTTGCCGTCGGTGGATAGGAAGCTGGCGGCGCTGCCTCCCGCGTAATTGGCGCAGATCACGGTGCGGCCGGTCTGGTCGGTGGTCAGGTGGCAGGTGCCTTTGCCTTGTGAGGCTACGTTCGATATGGGCGTGAGCTTGCCGTCGGAGAGATGAAAGCTGGCTACCGAACCGGTGGGCTTTCCCTGAAATTCATCCAGTTCGCAGGCTACGTAGAGGAAGCGCCGATCCGGCGAGATGTGCAGCCAGGTGGAGTGCGAAACGACTCCGGCAATCCCTTCCGGCTTGAGCGTGCCGGTGGATGTGTCCCAGGCGAAAGAGAGAATGCCGTCGGGGGTTCCGCTGCCGACGAGAATGCGCTTGGAAGCGAGCGGCATCTCTGGAGCCGCCAACAGCTTTGATCCTGCGACAGTAGCCGAGAGCGAGAGGGCTGCGGCGCCTGCTACGAAATTCCTGCGTGAAATCTGCGAGCCGGCGGGAGCGGGGCGAGTTGGGTTAGCCATGTTGCAAAAGATTGTCGCCGATCAGGCTAATCATGCGCCAGTGACCGAGGTTAGTGGTTGCGGATCGATGCGTATTGACCTGGTTGGGAGCACCGGTGCATGGAAATCTTTCAAAAATTTACAAAAAGCGATGGGCCTGATTGCAGGCGGCTTGCGCGGACACGTTTTATTCATTGCAAACAGCAATACGACAGCCGCACTATATGCGACTTATAATTCGTGTATTGATTTGCCGATAATACCAAAGTGAAGGAGTATCTATGCCATTTCCCCCGCGCACACACCTCTTTGTGTGTCTTTTCGCCGGTTTGTTTTGCACAGGTCACGCACTCAGCCAAACAATCACAGGGCTTTCGCCTTCCAGTGTTCAGGCTGGCAGCGGCGGATTCGTACTGACGGTGGGCGGATCGAATTTCAATTCTGAGTCGAAGGTAAGAATCATTACATCGAGCGGAATCCAGCCCCTGCAGACTTACTTTATCAATGCCAATATGCTGATGGCCGGAATGTATTCCGGTGACGTCCTCAACGCGGGGACGATCCAGGTGGACGTTGCGAACTATTCGACGCAGTCCAATTCCGCCCCGGTCAATTTCTATGTGCTGGCCGCGGGTTCTGGATCTGGTTCAGGCTCTGGATCTGGTTCAGGAACTGGCTCCGGCTCGGGTTCAGGAACGGGTTCTGGGTCTGGCTCAGGATCGGGCTCGGGTTCCGGTTCCGGCGGTGGTTCTGGTTGCTACATGTGCGTTTCGGGAGGCGGCTCTGGTTCTGGTTCTGGTTCAGGAACTGGCTCCGGCTCGGGATCGGGTTCTGGATCTGGCTCAGGTTCGGGTTCCGGTTCGGGCGGAAAGACGACCAGCCCCGCGGGGTCAGACTTGCTGGTGACGGTGACCTCTCCGTCTTCGGGACAATCGCTGAACGGCTCGGCTACTGTCACAGCCAACGCGAAGCAGACCAGCAATACCGACGGGAGCGTCGCATTCTGGGGTGTCTACGACTCGGGCAACCTGCTGTGGTACGACGGAAATCCGGATTCCGCGATCAATGTGAGTCTGGCCTTGTCGTCCGGCTCTCACAATCTTCAGGTGACGGCCTTTGACGACGCCTTCAAGCCCTCAACGGCAACGGTGCCTGTGGTTTCAACCTCATCGGGCAAGACGGTCAAGTGGAATGCCTGCATTTACACGAGCGGCGGCCAGAAGTATCAGGCTATGCAGATTTCAGCCACGCAGCCTGTGACGGGAGTCTTGCAGTCGCAGATGTTCTGGAACTCGAACTGCGATCCGGTTCAATGGACCGATCAGTTGAACGATGTTGGTTCAACCATGACCCTCGGTACCGGGTTCGGCTACACCTACTACTTCATTCACCGTGCCAATACGCCAAATGTCTCCGCTGTGTGGACGATCGGCAATCAGGCCTCGGGCTGCGTGAACTACAACACGGCTCCGGCATGTGATTGAAGATAGAACGGGGAGCCTCGGTCCCGAAGCTCCCCGCTAAGAACTGTTAACCAAACCCGATCTGGCTCGTTGTATAGGCAGAAGACGCTGAAAACTCTGCTTCCCTGAGGGGTCAACGAAGATGCCTAGCCTGAGCCGGACGAAATATCAAATCGCGGCACTGCGGATGTGCCGCGCCATCGTATTGCCACTTGCTCTCTTCGCCAGCCTGGCGGCCGCGCAACCACGGCCTGCGACCCAGCCTCACCTTGCCGCGGCGACGCCAACTCCGGTTGCTTCGGACAAAGATGTGGCCGCGACGCAAGAGGAGCTGATCCGGCTCCTGAGGCAGAGTCCGACTTTGACCGCCGTGGTGGCGCACGATCCTTCTCTGCTGGCAGATCAGGACTACGTACGCCGGAACAATCCGCAACTGGCGCAGTTTCTTGAGAACCATCCGGAAGTGCCGTTGAACCCGGATTTTTATCTTTTTACACATCTGGATGTGCAAGGCGGTCAGCGCTACGAGGCGCTGGAGCGCGAGGTCTGGCCGGATCTGGCCGATGCGCGCAGCGGACCTCCGGTTTCTGAGCGAATCATAAGCGACGGGGCGCCTGTTCTTGTTTTTATCTGCGTGATGGGTGTGCTGGTGTGGCTCACGCGGCTCTTTGTGGAGAACCGCCGATGGGGCCGCATCTTCAAGCTGCAAACCGAGGTGCATGGCAAGCTGATCGACCGCTTCAGCGCCAACCAGGAACTGCTCAACTACATGGGCACAGATGCCGGCAAGCGATTCCTCGAAGCCGCGCCCATTCCCGTCGATTTCGAGCCGCAACAGCGCGTTCCCAATGCCGTCGCACGCGTGCTGACTCCACTGCAGATCGGTATCGTGCTGGTGCTGCTCGGATGCGGATTCCTGGTCCTGCGCCACGCCGAAGCGGATATGCGCATTCCGATGCTTGTGCTGGGAACGCTCTTTTTGATGCCGGGTATCGGGTTTATTCTTTCCGCAGGTGTTACCTGGATATTGGCCGGGCGTCTGGGCCTGATCCCGGAGAGTCCTGCGGCCGGCGGCAAGGGATCGCAGCCCTATGAAACGCGCTTTGATGCCAGTGACCGGCAGTGATCGCGGATGTCACCGGATCCCGGGTTCGATCCTGCGACAGAGGAGTCCTCAACCAGTTCAACAAGCCGAATAAAAGAGAAACGCGCAATGCTCTGGGAATCCATTCTTCCGAACGCAATCTCCGGCGAGGCCTCGCACGCCGCCCACGCGGGCGATCTTATCCAGCTGCGCATGGATAGCGATGCCTTCGCCGGATTCTACGAGCGTTCGGCGCGTCCTCTGTGGGCATATCTGGCGCGCGTCTCGGGTGATCCGGCGCTTGCCGACGATCTGATGCAGGAGAGCTACGTGCGGTTTCTTTCTGCGGCTCGCACGCCGCGCCTGGAGGATGGAGAAGTCGCTGGCCGGCGCTATCTCTTTCGCATCGCTACCAATCTGCTGCGCGACCATTGGCGCCGTCCGGCATCTACTTCGATTGAAGAGATGCCGGAAGAGTTCTTTGCCGCCAGGGACGACTCCGAAAGGCCGGATTCGGAGCAGGGCCAGGCGGCGGCCATCCTCACGCCGGCCATGGCGCGGATGAATCCCAGGGAGCGTCAATTGCTTTGGCTGGCGCACGCCGAGGGATATTCGCACAAGGAGATCGCAGAAGTAACCGGTCTGGCCTCAGCCAGCGTTCGCCTACTGCTGTTTCGAGCCAGGCGCAAGATCGCCCGATTGCTGCGAGAGCCGGAGAGGATGCAGTTATGACACTCCGTCCATGCCCGCACGAATCGGAGATCCGGCGACTGCTCGAATTGGGCCACTGGGCTCAGTCATGCCCGCCGGAGTTGCGCGCTCACGCAGCAAACTGCCGAGCCTGCGGGGATCTGATTCTCGTCTCGCAGACCTTTCGCAGCGCGCGCGCGGCATCTCTGAGCGCGCCGCAGCTTGCGCCGCCGGGCGTGCTGTGGTGGAGAGCGCAATTGCGCCGCCGCAATGCCGCTGTCGAGCGCATCAACAAGCCTGTAGTTGGCGCGCAGGTTTTTGCTCTCGGCATCACGCTCGTTGTGGCCATCTGGTTGATTGGCTGGCAGGCCCGGGAGAGCTGGGTTTGGCTTTCTTCAATGAGGGCTGGATTTAAGTCCGGATTTAAGTTCGGGCTCGCGAGCAGGTTCTGGGCCGGCCTTGGGGACTGGGTCGCATCTATCTCGCAATCGCAGGCCTTTCACTTTCAGGCGCTTGTGCCGCTCAGTGCAATCAAGGCCGGGGTGAGCCTGATGTACTTGGTCCCCGGCCTCGCAATGCTCGCGTTGATCAGCGGCGTGGTGCTCTATCTCGCGTCCGAAAAACAATAGACTTCCTTTGACTTATGCGGTTCTTATAGCTCAGACGCGGCAGCTTTCTATCTCTACTGTGAAGAACGCTGAGGCTGGATAATTCAGGTCACGGCGATGGAGAGGAAAGCTTATGTGTAAATTGAAATTGATTGCCTTGGTAACTGGTGTTGCGATGATTTTTGCTGTAGGGGGTCCCAAAACAGAGGCTCAGATTGGTATCAGGATCGGAGTCGCTCCGGCTTGCCCCTATGGCTACTATGACTATGATCCTTACGGATGCGCTCCTTATGGCTACTACGGTCCCGAATGGTTTCACGGAGGCGCCTTCATTGGAGCTGGCCCCTGGTACCACGGACGTAGCAATTTCTATGGGCACGTAAATAACAGCTTCGACCGCCAGCACGGCTATCAGGGCCGCGCGCCTGAGAGAGGCGAACGAGCTACATACCGCACGAGAGCGCCGCGGCAATTTAAAGGCAATGAAATGCGAGATGGGCGAGGGCACGTCGGCGGCGGAGAGCAACACGGAGGCGAAAGGCACTAAAGCATGATGGCTCCGCATCCGAGTAAGAGCTGTCAAGTGGTGATTCATCGACGAATCGCCGCCTGACAGCTTCGTGTCCCGTGGCGCGAGTTATCGATCTGTGGATTCTGTGGGATTCAGACCGGCTATTTCTTCTGCAGCTTGTCGGTTGCCAGTTTGGCTGCTGTTTCCAGAGCGTCCGCAGCTTTCACCTTCACATCGGGCTCAACGCCTACGCCTTCCCAATCGGCCGCTCCGAATGGATTGATCGCCTTCACTTCTGGTATGCCGATGCCGAAATGGTCGTCGATGCGATGGAAGACGCCCGCATGGGCTCCGCCACGCGTCTTCTCGCCCACCAACGTTGCGCGTTTCAGCATCTTCAGGTCGTAGCAAAATTGCTCCGCGCCGGACCAGGTCGAGCCTGAAGTCAGCACATATACAGGCTTGTCCGCGAGCCGGTTGCCGAAAACAGGCGACCGCGTCCAGGATTGCGGCGACGGCATCTCTCTTGGGTTGAACAGATACTCAGGGTGGTCGAAGAGGTAGCTGGCGATGAACGACACCATCTCCGGAAAACCTCCGGTGTTGTCCCGCAGGTCGAAGATGATTGCGTCTGCGTGGTTCAACGAGGCCATCGCATGGGTTGCTGCTGTCCGGCACTCCGAAATATCGGGGAAGGAATTGAGCTTGAGATAGCCGATGTTATGCGGCAGGATCTCCACCTTTTCGAAGAAGCAGTTATTCTCCTTCAACTCCTTTCGGTAACGCGCAAGGTTCTCTGGCGCCGGTTCCGCACGGGGTTCGGGGAGTGTTTCGCGGCTGTAGACCATCTCGAGGTGCATGTCATGGCTCGCGTCTCTCATCTGCCGCGTCAGCATCTCGGCTAGCTCCTCGCCATTCGTTGCCGCGCTGTCGTCGCCACGCGCTGCGTGTGCTTGCAGAGCGTCCGCGGTTTGTTTGGCAACGCCTCGATCAAAGTAATACTGCCTGATACTTGCGGCTGCGGCATCGACTAGGCGCGTGCGCTCCGCAGTGACGGCTGGGGCAATCGTGGTGGTCGCGTCCTGCGGATTTGGCAGTGTCGTTTGCGCCTGGCTTGCCTGGACAAGCAGAGCGCTGCCGGTCAGCGCCTTTTGCTTGGAAGCGGCCTCCGACGGATGAGCTTCGCCTGCTTGCAGGCTGGCTATCTGCGTCGCTGGGCCGCTCGGGGATAGGATTTTTTCTCTACCATCCCCGCTGGGTGGCTGTGTCCTGTGGGCCGAGTTGGAGGCTTGCGCCTCGTTCGCATGTTGCGGCTGCGAGCCGCGGAGCCACAGCGCACGATAACTTCCGCCATGGACGATCAGAACCGAGATGGCCGCGAAAATAGCCATCGAAAGGACGGCAGCGGAGAAGAATGTTCCGGGAGGTGGAGCTTCGGTTTCCACCAGTTCGAAGCCGGGTATGCCGTCCTCGTGTTGCGCGGCAGGGGCGCGCATGAGTGCCGGTTCGGAGTGACGGTACTCGCGAGGAATGGAAACGGCCAGATCTGCCAGCATGTCCAGCCACAGCCGCAATCCCGGCAGAAGTCCTTTTTCGGCACTTGAGCGGTCGCGGAATAATTGCAGGGCGTCGTCCCCGTAGGTCTTGCGGAAATGGACGGGAAAGAGCCGGATCAGAAAGGCATATATCTTTTCAGACATAATCCCCCCTCAGAATCTTTTTGGCGCGGGCGACGCGCAGCAGGTCGGCGAGCCTTTCGGCCTCGGAGCGAGCTACTTTGCGCCCGGATGCGGTTAAACGGTAGAAGCGCCGCCGGTCCTGGCCAATTTTTTCATCGTCTTCCGGCTCGATTTCCTCGATCAGTTGTTCTTCGAGGAGCGACTGGATGGAGCCGTAGAGCGTGCCTGGGCCCAGCCGCATGCGGCCGGCTGTCTGCTCCTCAACCTGGCGCATAATCGCGTAGCCGTGCAAGTCCTCTTCCGCGAGTGAGAGCAGAATCTGGAAGGCCGCCGAAGGCAATGGATCGAGTTTTCGTTTTGGCATAGATGCTCGATGGTCGATATATCGATAAACGACTGTACTCCGGATTTGATTCTCGTGCAACCGGTTTTTGCGAGATGCCCCGTCGAATCGGGGGACTCGTTCAGCCCGGCTACACTGAAAACCGAGGCAGCGCGAAAAAATGGCCCATTACAACAGCTTCGTCCGGATTCCGATGTTCGTGCTGCGCCAGGCGATCGCGCCGCTGTCGCGTATCGACATGCTGGAGACAGATGTATTGCATCTGCGTGTTTGGCCGAATGACGTCGATTTCAACTTTCATCTCAACAACGCCCGCTTTCTGAGCGTCATGGATTACGGACGCATTCACCTGCTGGCTCGCGTCGGACTGCTTACGCCGATTCTCAAGGCGCGCTGGGCGCCGGTCGTCGGTGCTGTCTGGATCACCTATCGGCGCTCGCTGCCGCTTTGGGCGCGCTATCAGCTTGCTACGCATCTCGTCTGCTGGGATGAGCGCTGGTTTTACATGGAGCAGACCTTTGTTGGCGCGGATGGCCTGGCGGCTGTCGGCTGGGTCAAAGGAGCTTTGGTCAACAAAACCGGTATCGTGCCCCCGCAGAAGATCATGGATCTCGTCCAGCCGGGAATCGTGAGTCCACCGTTGCCCGAGGCGATTCAAATCCTCAATGGGCTTACGCGCGAAAAGCTACAAAATGCGACCTGACGGGTAGGTTCGTACAATGGAATCAGCCGCATGATCCAGTACCTCTATCTCAGCCGCATCGGCTACGCCGAAGCCCTCGCGATGCAGCAGGAATTGGTCGAGCTGCGCCACCAGGGTCGCATCGAAAACACGCTGCTGCTGCTGGAGCATCCGCCGGTGCTCACCCTGGGCCGCAACGCCCATCGCAGCAACATTCTGGCTACGGATGAGATGCTGGCCCGCAAAGGCGTCACGATTCATGAGATCAACCGAGGCGGCGACGTGACCTATCATGGTCCGGGGCAGCTGGTCGGCTACCCGATCTTCGATCTGCGCAGCCTGCAAAACTCGACCGGCGGAAGGCTTGGCCCGGTCGATTACGTTCGCCGCATGGAAGAAGCCCTGATTCGTCTCTGCGCCGGGTATGGCGTGCTCACAGGCCGCGTACAGGGGCGAACCGGCGTCTGGACCAACGCCGTCGCCGGACAGGAAAAGAAGATTGGCGCGATTGGCGTCCATGTTTCGCGTGGTATTACTTCGCATGGATTTGCCTTCAACATCACCACCGACCTGCGCGACTTCCAGTGGATCGTGCCCTGCGGTATCGCTGATCGCGAAGTCACCAGCCTCGAACTCGAAATGCCGAGTCCCGAACAACTGCCGACGCTGGAACAGGCCGCCGATGCAGCGGCGCGGCACTTCGGTCATGTTTTCGGTGAGCAGATTCTGGCCGTTGAAGGCGTCGACTCCCTCCGCGGCAACGCCGGACATCCTATCCGCGCAGCCGTCCGCGTGTAGCGGTCCTCCGCCAAGCAGCATCCCCTACCCGTCGGCCTATATAATCCAACTGGCAAAGAGGCGGGAAACCGCGTCCCGCATCGCGGAAACGCAGGGAATCGAAAGGGATTGGAAGATGGCAACCGAAGTAATCATGCCCCAGATGGGCGAGTCGATTTTTGAAGGCACCATTACCAAGTGGCTCAAGAAGGTCGGCGACACTGTCCAGAAAGACGAGCCGCTCTTCGAAATCTCGACGGACAAAGTGGATGCCGAGATTCCCTCGCCCGTCGCCGGGGTGCTCAGCGAAATCAAGGTCTTCGAAGGCGCGACCGTGCAGATCAACACCGTCGTCGCGCTGGTAGGCGAAGCCGCCGCACCTCAAAAGGAAGCACCTGCCGCTGCCTCTAAGCCGGCGACGGCCCCGGCCTCGAAGAGCGCCGCCGGCGATGGCGCTTCCGACGCCGCGAATGCAGCAGCCAAATCCACCGCGCAACCCGACGCTTCCGGCCCGGTCAGTGCTGGGCCAGTCTCAGGCGGAACGGACGTGGTCATGCCTCAGATGGGCGAGTCCATCTTCGAGGGAACCATTACCAAGTGGCTGAAAAAAGTGGGCGACTCCGTTGCGAAGGACGAACCACTCTTTGAAATTTCGACCGACAAGGTGGATGCAGAGATTCCTGCGCCCGTCGCCGGAAAACTCAGCGAAATCAAGGTTCCCGAAGGCGCAACGGTGCAGATTAACACGGTAGTCGCCGTCATCGGAGGCTCCTCGGCAAGCCCGGCAACGGCCACGGCGGCACCCGTGAGCGCTCCAGCCAAGTCCGAAGCTCCAGCCGCTTCGCCCATGACAGCGCCGATCCCCGCGTCGGCCGGTACAGCGGAAAGGCTCCGTTCTTCGCCGCTCGTCCGCCGCATCGCCAAGGACAACAACCTCGATTTGACGCAGATTCCCGGTACCGGCTCCGGCGGTCGCATCACTAAAGACGACACGCTCAAGTTCCTCGCCGAAAAGGGCGCGGGCGCAACGGCACCGGCACCGGCACCAATTCCAGCAACGCCCCCTGCCGTGCCTGTGGCTGCACCTGTCGCGGCCTCCGCGCCTGCCATCGCCGCTGCCGCGCCCATCGCGCCAGCGGCGTCTCCGCTTCCCGGTGAGCTGGTGCCGCTTACCAGGATGCGCAGCATCATAGCGCAGCGCATGGTCGAGAGCGCGCACACCAGCCCTCACGTCCACACCGTCTTTAAGGTGGACATGACGCGTATCGCCAAACTCCGCGAGAAGGAAAAGGGCAAGTACGAGCAGCGCAACGGCGTCAAGCTTACCTACATGCCGTTTATCGCCGCCGCCGCCGTGCAGACGCTGCGCAAGTTCCCCATCGTCAACGCGAGCATGGAAGGCGATGCGATTCGTTATCACCAGAACATCAACCTCGGCATCGCGGTCTCGCTGGAATGGGGCCTGATCGTCCCGGTCATCAAGCAGGCCGAGGAGCGCAGCTTCCTCGGACTCGCTCGCGCTGTCGCCGATCTGGCAGAGCGCGCACGCGGCAAGAAGCTCAAGCCGGAAGAGGTTTCCGGCTCGACCTTTACACTGACGAACTCGGGCATCTTCGGCGAAGAGTTCGGGACCCCGATCATCAACCAGCCCGATTCGGCAATCCTGGCCATCGGCGGCCTCAAGAAGGAGCCGCTGGTGATCACCGACAGCGAAGGCAACGACACCATCGCCATCCGCTGGACACAGAATTTCTGCCTGGGCTTCGACCATCGCACGATCGATGGGGCGGATGCCGGGAAGTTCATGGCAGAGTTTAAGAAGACGCTGGAGAACTGGTCCGGCGATATTGGTTGAGATTGGCAAAGGCCAGCGAGATTGTTGCTAATCGAGCCATCCTCAGGGATGGCTCGAATAGTTTGCAGGCATTCTTATCGCTGTTTCTCAAGATCGAGTTGCGCGTATCCGCGACATTTGGGACAGGTGAGTGTGGCTTTGCCGTCGCCCGCCGGCGTCAGGATCATATCGGCCACGTCTGTGGGGTCAAATGGCTCCTGAGAGGCCGGCGGGCTGCCTCTCAAGTGCGGCTTGAGGGTGTTCCTGACCTGGAAGACCAGCGTGTTGCCTTCGAGGTGGGGGGTGACCATGGTGCGTGGCTCGACGGCGATGCGCTGGCCGGTTTCGCGATCATTGACGTAGAAAACCATGGTGCCGGAGAGCGATGTGCCGTTGGGGCCGGCGTCGCTGGCGATATTGAGGGAGCCGCCCGGCCTATCCGGGTTGGTGATGTTCCAGACGCCGGTCCAGTCCTGTGCAGCCGGATTCGGCTGAGCTGAAACGGCTGCGGATGCGAGCAGCATGATCGATGCGAGCGCAAGTTTCTTCATTCGAATATCCTCCTTCGATTGCGGTATGCCGTTTTGTCTCGGGCGCGGGCTTATTTGCGGGGTTAGGTGCCGAGGTGTTGGATGGTCGCGTCCGGATGTGGAGTGTTCGGATCGTCGAGCAGAGGTGCGGGCTGACTTTTCAGATTCTTGTCGAGGAAGGCGAGGATGTAGGACTGTGCCAGCGTCAGGTTATGTAGCGCCTGCGTGGTCTGCTCGGGCGTATTGGGAGAGTGAACCAGGTAGGCGTCGCTGAAGCTGCCATGCATCATGCCCGGAGGGTTGAGCACAACGTCATAGCTGCCCGGGGGACATTTGGCGAGTTGTTCCTTTTCTTTCTGGAAGAAGGCTAGTTTCTGTTCGTGAGTGCCGAAGATATGGGCTTCGTCGTGATAAGCCTCAAGAAATAACAGAGGCTGCTGGATGGTTTTGCCGTCGGGGTATTCGGGTAACGCCTCGATGGGGGCCATCGCTCCATCGAGATCGATGCAGGCACGGAAGCGGGCGTCGAGTTCGCAGGCACGGGCGGCAAAGTCGGCTCCCGCGGAGTGACCCATGAGGGCGACGCGGTTAAGGTCGAGGCGGCCTGCGAGAGCGAATTGTTTATGGCTGCCTGTATTCAGTTGCGTGAGCCGGTCGAGCGCGAATCGCTCGTCAGCAGCACCGGTTTCGATGCCTTTGCCGGTCTGGTCCATCATTCGATGAAACATTTGGTCTGGGGTGAGGCCGGGTGGCGGTGTGTCGTGGAATTCGTGCGCGATGCGGTCGTCGGAGAAGACGACGGCATCGGCGGTGCCGGGATGCTGGATGGCGGCGATCACATAGCCGCGGCTGACCAGCGCTTCGAGGAGCGCGGTGTAGCCGAAGCTTGAGCCGCCCATGCCATGAGAGAAGATCACGACGGGGAACTGCTTAGGGCTTTTGGTTGCTGGCGCATTTTCGATCGCGTGGGAGTAGACCGCGCCGGAGAGAATCTGCGGCCAGACATCGCCGTAGCCCCCATGCATCTGGTGACCGAGTTCGGGGTCGGCGTCGATCTGCTTCGCACCTGGCAGATACTCGCTGTGGGGTTCGCTGGATGGGCGCTCGGTGGGGTACCAGAGGTAGACCATGAGTTCGCGATTGCGCTTTGGATCGGGGCCCTGGGTGTCGAGGCGTGCGGTGTCGGTCCAGTCGTAGCTGAGTCTGCCGATGCCGAAGGGGCCGGAGGGAGTGGGCAGCTTTGGAGGTTCGGCGGCGGGGACGAGAGTGCTGGTGAGCAATGCTGTGGAGATGAGAAGACTGGCTCGAAATCTCATGATGATGCCTCCGGGGCTAAAGCCCCTTTCTTTTCGCTGTCATAGGTGCGGGGGTTGAAACCCCCGCCTCCCTCCGTTAACTGTTCATTGATCGGTTCATTGATCGGTCGTAGCGCGATTACGCTTAATGCGAGTCGATCAGTTCTGCTGCTTGGCCATGGCGGTTGTAGCGAGCGTACCGCCTAGGCCCATGGTTTCAATTGCGGAGGAAGGCACGATCACCATTGCGCCCTTCTCGCGGATCGCTTCGTAGAGCATGTTCATTCCGCGCAGATGCAGTGCGCCTGGGTTGTCGTTGTAGACGCGCGAGGCCTGCGCGAACTGTTCGGACACCTGCACCTCGGCCTCTCCCAGAATCACGCGCGCCTGGCGCTCGCGTTCGGCCTGCGCCTGCTGCGACATGGCGTTTTCGAGTGCCTGCGGAATGCGCACATCGCGAATCTCGACCGACTGCACGGTGATGCCCCACGGCGTCGTTTTTTCGTCGAGAATCTTCTGCAATTCACGGCCCAGCGTCTCGCGATCTGTGATCATCTGCGCAAGCTGATGCCGCCCGATTGATTCGCGCAGTGCTGTCTGCGAGCTGAGCGAGATGGCTTGCGTGAAGTCCTCGACTTCGAGAATCGATTTTTCTGCATTCCATACGAGCCAGAAGATGATTGCGTCCACATTGACCGGAACCGTGTCGCGGGTGAGCGTCGACTCGGCGCTGACGGTGGTGACGCGCACGCGCTGGTCTACGTAGCGGCTCAGGGTATCGACGATAGGGACGATCAAAAACAGTCCCGGCCCACGTAGTCCGCGATAGCGCCCGAAGCGCAGCACCGCGACTTTCTCCCATTGGTCTACGACTACGACGGCAAAGAGAAAGTAGAGTCCCGCGAGGGCGAAGGCCGCTGCAAGGAGTGGCATGTTGAGAAGCTTTGCGGCTGCGAGGCCGATGGCAATGCAGATCAGCAGGACAGTTACACCAACACTGTTGAATCCCTTGTGCAGAGTCACAACTTCCTCCTCATGAACTTGTTACTTTCGCTTCAATTCCTCATCCGGCTGCATTTCGCGCAGCGCTTTCAATAACTGCTTCAAGGTAAAACCGGCTGCGCCAGCGCGTGAGACGAACTCGCTGACCAGTTGCCCGAGCATCCGTTCGCGGTCGTCCTTCGAATACTCAACCTTCCGGTCCGCGACAAAGGTTCCTGTGCCCTGCTGGGTGTCGAGCAGTCCGCGAATCTCCATCTCGCGGTAGGCGCGGGAAACGGTGTTGGGGTTGATTGCCAGATCCACAGCTACCTGGCGCACCGTGGGCAACTGATCGCCCACTGCCAGCGCACCGGAAGCAATAGCTGCCTGTACCTGATCGATCAACTGCCGGTACACCGGCACGCCGCTGTGAGCGTCCAGCCGGAAGGCGAATGCCTGTGTTTCGATTTCAGAGACTCGCTTCATGGGTGAAATAATGTACCAATCAACTAGTACATTGCAAGAGAAATCTTCAAAATTATTCCAATTATTTCCAAGTATTTTTTGACGCGCCGCAAATTTCGCGTTTTCAGCGACAGGAGCCAGTTGTTGAAGCTGCGCAGTATCATTGCTTTTTCAGTGCGACTGGAGCGGCAAATGGCGTCTACTCAGAACATTACAGCGATTGAAGCGGCTTTGATTGACTTGCGGAGCTTTCTTGGCGACCGCGTTTCAGCGGCGGAGGCAGTGCGCGAGCATCACAGCCACGGTGAAAGCACGCATCCGCCGGGAGTGCCCGATCTGGTCTGCTTCCCGCAATCCACCGAAGAAGTCGGCGGCATCGTCAAGGTGAGCGCGCGCTATGGCCTGCCCGTTGTTCCCTTCGGGGCGGGGACTTCGCTTGAGGGCCACGTGAACGCGCTGCGCGGCGGAATCTGCATCGATACACGGCAGATGAATCGCATCTTGCGCGTGAGCGTGGACGATATGGATGCGACGGTCGAGGCGGGTGTGAGCCGCAAGCAGTTGCAGAAGGCGCTGGAGAATACCGGACTGACATTCTTTATTGATCCAGGCGCGGATGCGACGCTTGGCGGGATGGCGGCGACCCGCGCATCGGGGACAACAGCCGTTCGCTACGGGACGATGCGGGAGAATGTGCTGGGTTTGACGGTGGTGCTGGCCGATGGCCGCGTCATTCACACTGGGACGCGGGCGCGCAAATCGAGCGCCGGCTATGATCTGACGCGGCTGTTTGTCGGCTCGGAGGGCACGTTGGGCGTAATCACGGAAGTCACGCTGCGGCTTCACGCGCAGCCTGAGGCGGTGACGGCGGCCATTTGCGCTTTTGAGACGATTGAGGGCGCGGTGAAGACGGTGATCGAGGCAATTCAACTTGGAGTCAGCGTGGCCCGGATTGAGTTCATGGACGACCGGCAGGTGGACGCCGTGAATCGTTATTCGCAATTGGGTTTGCTGGTGAGGCCGACGTTGCTGTTTGAATTTCACGGAGTCAGCCAGGCCAGCGTGGAAGAGGCGGCGCAGATGGCCGAGTCTCTTTCGCAAGAGCATGGTGGGCTTGGCTTTCAGTGGCAGACAACGCTGGCTGAACGGGAGCGGCTGTGGAAGGCGCGGCACGATGTCTACTACGCCACGCGTGCGCTGCGGCCGGGGTCAAACGTGTTGACTACGGATGTTTGTGTGCCGATTTCGGAGCTGGCGGAGTGTATTGTTGCGACGCGCGCGGATCTGGACCAGGTTTCGTTTCCGGCGGTGATGGTTGGCCATGTGGGCGATGGGAATTTCCATGTGCAGTGCCTGCTCGGGCCGGATCAGATGGCAGAGGCCGATACTTTCGCCGAGCGGCTGGTGGCTCGGGCGCAGGGGATGGGCGGCACATGCTCGGGAGAGCACGGCGTGGGCTCGGGAAAGAAGAAATACCTGAAAGCCGAGCATGGCGAGTCGCTTGAGGTGATGCGGAGCTTGAAGCGAGCACTGGACCCTGATAACCGGATGAATCCGGGGAAGGTTCTGGATATGGATTAGGTTTTTATGATGCGTTCTCCCGGCGTAATCCCAGCAAGCCCATTAAAAATATTATTCACTGCGCTTGAATAGCTAATTTTTTCATGGTACGTTGAAGCAACATTTCAAACGATTCCTTTCGGCAATGGCGTGAAACGATGCCAGCCGGAAGATTTGCAAGCGAACCGTCAACCAATTGCACTCGAGAAAATCCGCTCAAGCGAAACACTCGTTCAACGAAACCAGTGCTTCGCTGGTTGTTTTCACCTTTCAGGAATCGCCAAATAATCAGACGCATGACAGTTCGCAGTCTGATGAAGCGAGACTGGTAGTGATTGGGATTTGTGCAGTAGTTGGGCGCCCGCGCAGTGCGGGATAGCCGTTCCCGGGAGCGAGTCGAAGCAAGAACCTAAAATTTTTGAGTCGACCACTCATGGAGCAGACACCTGGTGTCGGGCCGGCCAGGGGGAAGGACTGACAAGTCCTTCGTGCGCTTCTATTTATCGCGATCCATCGATTTGAATCTTTGACCTGACATCTGCCTTTTCATGCAGCGATTCCAGGGCAATTTCTGAATTGCACTGTTCCTGTCGAAGGTGGTCTAAGATCCCCGTTTTCGGTCGTCAAGTCAGCTTGACGCACGTGATCTTGGTTTCCACCTCGCTGGAGGCTGCGGCGACGCTCCAGATGCCACGCCATCGAGGGGAGTTTTTCGCCTCGGAATCAGAGGAGCTCGATCCTCTGTTTTCGAGAACTCTGGATTCTGTAAACGACACGATATTCCAAAGACACAAAATCACAGACGGTGAGGAGGCAGTCCATGACGCGAGTTAGATTCCGCTGGCCGATGCTGACAACAATGCTGCTGGTGTGGATGTGTGCGGGGGCAACTCTAATACTTGGCCAGGCGACGAACACGGGCACGGTAGTAGGCGTGGTTACAGACCAGAGCAGCGCGGTAGTTCCGGGCGCGCTGATTACTTTGACAGATCCTGCGACCAACACATCGCTCACCACGACCACCAATCATGCCGGCGAGTACGTGATGCAAAACGTTGCGCCGGGCAAGTATGACATCACCGTCAACAAATCCGGCTTTCGCACAGACAAGATTGTGGGTCAGACCATAGAGGTGGGCACGCAAACCACGGCCAATTTCAAGTTGCAGGTGGGCAGTACACAACAGACGGTCGAAGTACAGGCAATGAGTACAGATCTCCAGACGTTGAATTCGACTGTTGGCGGAACGGTAGATTCGGAAGCAATCGACTCGCTCCCGAGCCTCCTCCACGATGTCGGCACCTTTACCGAACTTCAACCCGGCGTGAGCCCCGACGGCAGCGTCGCTGGAGCAGTCGGCGACCAGAGCACATTCTCGCTTGACGGTGGAAACAATACGAATGACATGGATGGCGATATGTCCGTGTACACGCCGTCTTTCGCGGGCGACCCGACAGGCATCGCGAACCAGAATGCGGGCGTTGCGGCGGGCCCTACGGGCGTCTTGCCGACACCGGCGGACAGCGTGGAAGAGTTCAAGGTCAATACGGCCAACCAGACCGCGGACTTCAACAACTCGGCCGGCGCGCAGGTGGAGATCGTGACCAAGCGCGGAACCAACCAGGTTCACGGATCGGTCTACGAGTACTATCTGGACAACAACTTCAGCGCCAACACCTGGGATAACAATCTCTCCGGGACGCCGCTGCCGAGTTACCACTACAGCAAGTTTGGCGCCGGGGCAGGCGGTCCCATTGCACCAAGTGTTTTGGGAGGAAAAACATATCTGTTCGCCCTGTATCAGGGATGGCGCTATCCCAACGCACAGACTTACGAGCGTGTCGTTCCCTCAGCGAATATGCGCAACGGGATCGTCACTTTCGGCGGTACCACTTATGATCTCAAGGCCCTGGACCCGCGCGGCATTGGAGTCAACCCCGACGTCCAGACGATGTGGAACAAATATGAGCCGCCAGGGAACGACACGAGTTGCGGATCACTGCTGGGCACCTATTGCGACGGCGTCAACGAGGTAGGCTTCAAGGGTAACTTGGCGCTCCCCGAGCGCGACGACTTCATGGTTGCCCGCCTGGATCACGACTTCGGCGACAAGTGGCACTTCATGACGAGTTACCGCTATTACCGGCTCACCCGCGCCACGACCAACCAGGTGGATATTGGCGGTTTCTTTTCCGGTGACAAGCTCGGCACCCCGGCGTCGGCTGAGAGCCGTCCGCAGCAGCCGTGGTATCTGGTGGCAGGACTCACCACCAATATTACGGCGCATATGACCAATGACTTCCACTACAGCTTTCTGCGCAACTACTGGTCGTGGTCAGACAACAACGCCCCGCCGCAGATCTCCGGGCTGGGCGGAGCACTTGAGCCCTTCGGCGAATCCGCAACCAAGGCGCTCGTGCCCTTCAACGTGGACACGCAGGATATCCGGACACGTTTCTGGGACGGAGAGGATCACTTCCTGCGCGACGATGTTTCTTTCCTGAGAGGCAACCACCTTCTTCAGTTCGGCGGCCAGTATCAGCATAACTTCAACTACCACCAGCGCACGGACAACGGCGGCGGCATCAACTTCACCCCGACGTACCAACTCGGAGATTCGGTTGGCTCAGGGTTGATCGATCTCTCGGCGCTTACGGCTCAGGGGTATCCAACCGGCGCGGCGGCTTCTCGTGTGGCAGCCGCGGTGTACGGAATGGTGACGGATTCGCAGGTGGCGTATACCCGCTCTGGAAACAGCCTCACGCTGAATGCGCCTCTAACGCCGGCATCCGATAAAGTCACCATCCCTTACTACAACGTCTATTTCAGCGACACGTGGCACATGAAGCCGTCGTTCACGCTGTCGTTTGGCATGGGCTGGACGCTGGAGATGCCGCCGACGGAGGCGACAGGCAAGCAGGTAGAGATTGTGGATGCGTCCGATGAACCGATCAAGACGACGGATTATCTGGCGCAGCGCAAGGCGAATGCTCTGGCCGGTCAGGCGTACAATCCGGAACTCGGCTTCGCGCTGGTGGGCAACGTCGGCGCCGGGTTGAAATACCCGTACAATCCGTTCTACGGCTCGTTCAGTCCTCGCGTCGGTGCTGCGTGGAACCCGCATTTCGCGTCGGATACTGTTCTGGGCCATCTTTTCGGTCCTGACGCGACGGTGATACGCGGCGGGTATGGGCGCATCTATGGACGCCTGAATGGTGTGGACCTGGTGCTGGTGCCCCTGCTGGGAATCGGCCTGATCCAGCCGGTGCAATGCAGGCAGGCCCTTGCCAGCGGCGCTTGCGGACCGGCGAATCCAACTGCGACAACGGCTTTCCGTATCGGCGTTGATGGCACCTCGGCGCCGTTGGCCGCGGCCAGCCCTACGCTGCCTCAGCCGGTCTATCCGGGTTACAACTCAGCCGCGGGTTCGGCCAGCGAGGGGCTCGATCCGGAATTCCGTCCCAATGCGGTTGATTCCTTCGACTTGACGATTCAGCGCCAGATCACTCGCAAGACACTGATCGAGGTGGGTTACATTGGGCGTCTGATTCACCATGAATATCAGCCAGTCAACCTCAACGCAGTTCCTTACATGATGACAGCAGGCACGCAGAACTTCGCCCAGGCCTACGCTGCGCTCGAGAAACAGCTCGGTTGCGCTACCTCGGCGGCGCAGTGCGGCGCAGGGGGTATGCCAAGCGCGGTCTCACCTCAGTCTTTCTTTGAGAACGCGCTCAAAGGGACTAGCTATTGTGCTGGCTTTGCCAACTGCACCACGGCGGTCATGAACAATGAATACTCCAACCTGATCACCCAGTCCGTGTGGAGTCTCTGGTCCGACCTGGACAATGGCGGCTTCAACTTTCCTCGCACCATGATGAACACGCCGATTCCCGGTTCCGCGAACGGCGGAAGCGGCCAGTCGACAAGCGGTATTGCAGAGAACGCGAGCATAGGCCACGGAAACTATAACGGCGGCTTTGTCAGCTTCGCACTGCTGGACTGGCACGGCCTCACAATGCATGAGAACTTCACCTATAGCAAGGCGTTGGGCACCGGCGCCGAGGTGCAGGCGACCAGCGAATACACGCCCAACGATCCGTTCAATCTGGACGCGATGTACGGCGTGCAGCCTTTCAACCGGAAGCTGGTCTTCAACACTTACATGGTCTGGCAGGACCCTTACTACAAGGGCCAGCAAGGGCTGATGGGGCGGCTGGCGGGCGGCTGGTCTTTCGCGCCGATATTCACGGCGGGCAACGGAGAGCCTCTCTACTGCAACACCAATACGGACGGGCAGGCATTCGGCGGCGCCGACGGTGCGAACTACTTCGACAATGAGCAGTGCGTCTTCACCAGCAAGTACACTGCCGGTGTTCACTCGCATTACAACATCAGCGGAGGAACGGACCCCTACGGCAATTCCGTCGGAACGGCAGTCGCAGGCAGCGGCGGCGCAGCGGTCAATATGTTTAAGAACCCGGTCGCAGTCTTCGATCAGGTACGCGCGCCGATTCTGGGCATCGACACCAAGAATCCAGGTGTAGGTCCAATTAACGGCACACCGTACTGGAACGTGGATATGAGCCTTCAGAAGAACATCAAGATCTGGGAGCGAACCACCCTCCAGTTCTCGATGATCTTCACCAACGTATTCAATCACAACATCCTTGTTGACCCAGGTGGAACTTCAGAGCTTGCCATCAACTCACCAAGCACCTGGGGCGTGCAATCGTCCCAGGCCAACATCCCACGCAAGATGGAGTTTGGCCTCCGGGTCAGCTTCTGAGGAGGCTTCGACGTCCACGATCGCAAAGAGAGTGAGGACGCCCGAAAAACCGCGAACTATTCAAAGGAAACCCTCAGGCCCAGGACTCGGAAGCGAGACCTGGGCCACACTTTTTTTGCCCCAACCAGGCTTTTTCCAGACAAGGAACGCGTGCATTTCAGGAGTCCTCGCCGGTGCCATTTGCGATCTCGTACGACATAGATTTCAGGGCGGCGAGATAGGATAGAGATTGGAATCTCTATGAATAGTCGCCCTTGCTGGGTCGAGATCTCGACCGGCTCCTTCCAAAACAACTATCAGGTTCTCGTTCAGAGTAGTGCAGCAGACGCGGCCGACGCTCGGCCCGTGGAGTTGCTTGCGATTGTAAAAGCGGATGCCTACGGGCATGGATTGGCGCTGTGCGCACCAGCGGCGGTGCAAGCCGGTGCGCGATGGCTCGGGGTGACTTCGGTCGAGGAGGGCGTTGCCACGCGGAAGTTTTGTGCCGAAGCCGGGGTCGCGGAGCCGGAAATTCTGGTGATCGGCGGCCCGTTCCCTGGGCAGAGCGCGGATGTAATGGCGCATCGCCTTACCGCCGTGGTCTGGCAGGGTTGGCAGCTGGACGAGCTGGAGGCTGCCGCGAGAGCTGTGGGGTGCGAAGCAGGTACCGTGCCCGTGCATCTGGAACTGGATACGGGAATGAGCCGGCAGGGCGTTGGAACCGGGGAGTTGGATGCGATTCTGGCACGGTTTCTGGATGGACGTTCCGCGCTTCGGGTAGGCGGCTTGATGACGCACCTGTATGCCGCGGATGAGAGCGATGGCGAGGCTACGCGGGAGCAACTCGAATTGACGGCCCGGATGGTCGAGCGAGTTTTAGCGGCCGGTTTGAAGCCGGAATGGCTAAATGTGGGGAATTCAGCGGCGGTGCTGGCCGGTATCGTGCCGCGTGAACTGCTGTCGATCTGTGACCGGTTTGGAATGAAGGCGATGGCGCGGCCGGGGCTCGCGCTCTATGGCCTCGCGCCCGAGTTTGTTCCGGATGAGCCGGAGGTCGTGTCGGAACTGCGCGGCAAGCTGCGGCGCGTGTTGGAGTGGAAGACGCGGGTGGTCAGCGTGCGTTCGGTGGAAGCAGGACGCGTGGTTGGATACAACGGAACCTTTGTGGCGACGGAACCGATGCGGCTAGCGCTGCTTGCTGTGGGCTATGCCGACGGACTGAATCGCGCGCTTTCGAATCGCGGCGCGGTGCTGATCGGCGGTCAGCGCGCGCCGATTGTCGGACGGATTTCAATGGACCAGGCGGTGGTCGATGTTACCGAGATTTCCGGCGTAGTCGCAGGCGACGAGGTGGTTTTGCTGGGGCAGCAGGGCGCGGAGTCGATTACGGCTGAGGAGCACGCGCGATGGGCCGGGACGATTCCCTGGGAGATATTTACTTCGATTGCGGCGCGGGCCAAGCGGATTAAGGGGGTTGAGCAGATAAGTGCTTAAGCGGCTGAACCGATTGGGCTATTCGGAACATCCAAGCTGAGTTGGCAGTGCCTTCGCACGTTGATTTGGATGCGATACCGCCGCTGGTAAACTTGGCATAGACAATGGTCAAAGAACTGTACGCGCGCTGGATGTATAGCTGGGAAACGCGGCTGACAACACGCGACGAAAATCGCGTGGTGCGCCCCCTGGAGTGGGGCTTCGACTGGCTGCGTCCGTTTCTCGACGAAACCGGGTTAACCGGGCACGTCGAGCGTATGGAGGCTGCGGGCGAAGGCGAAGCGGCGATGGTCGCGGTCAACGAGGCGATCCTGGCAGACAGCGACCGGTTTTTTGCCTACGACACTCCCAAGGATTTCCGGCTCGAGGAACGGCATCCGATGCTGTTTCCGACCAACGTGCGGCCGGAGACGCTGGATCGGGATGCCCGGCTGAGGAATCTGGCAGCGCAGGGTAAACTGCCGCGGGCGCAATTTCTGCGATTTACCTCACCCGAGCGGACGCCCTACGCTGAAAACGACCTGGTGAACGCCCGCTGGTATCCGGCTGATCCTAAAAAACAGGAAGGCAAGCCAAAACAGGCCATGATCGTCATGCCGCAGTGGAATGCGGACGCTTTCAGCCATAACGCTCTCTGTTCGCTCTTCAACCGGTTTGGCATCTCGGCGTTGCGGTTGTCGAAGCCGTATCACGATATTCGACGCCCCTCGGAGCTGGAACGATCCGATTACGCGGTGAGCGCGAATGTCGGCCGGACGCTTTCGGCGGTCCGGCAGGCGGTAGTGGATATTCGATGCTGCCTCGATTGGCTTGAAGGACAAGGATACGAGCTGTTTGGCGTGCTGGGGACGAGCCTGGGCAGCGCTTACGGATTTCTAGCCAGCGCGCACGACCGGCGGCTGCGGGTGAATGCCTTCAATCACGCTTCAGCGGCGGTTGGCGATGTGGTTTGGGCGGGGCAGAGCACGCGGCATATTCGTCAGGCGTTGGAAGAGGCTGGGCTCACGCAGGATCGGGTACGAGCGCTGTGGGCAGGGGCAAGCCCGGTGAACTACTACTCCAAATTTGCCGGTCATAGTTCGCGTGATCCGCGAACAGGGAACGCGGCGGAATTTGCAAAGAAGGTCTTGCTGATTTATGCGCAATACGATCTGACCTTCCCACTGGAGTATTCGTTGCAGGTGGTGAAATCGTTCCACGAGCATGGGATAGATTTCGAGCGCCGGGTGCTGCCGTGTGGCCACTACACGACCGGCGAAACGCCGTTTCAATACATCGATGGCTGGTATCTTGGGTCGTTTGTGTACCGGGCATTCAAGGCGCTTCGCGAAGAGGCGAGCAGCGTCGCGATGGCAACGGCCGAAAACCCTGCTACTCCGGTTGAAGAAGAGCTGGCTTCGCGGTAAATCGCAGTTCATTGCTGTAAATCTGTAACGCGGATCTGTAACGAAATTCGCTCTCGCACCACACTACCGGTAGAGGCAGCCCCATGCTACGGCATCCGGAGAGCTGCCGGTGACGGAGAAGCGATGAATTCGCATTTCAGTATTGCGTTGTTGCCGGATCTGATCGTGTTGCTTGGCGTGGGCGGGGCGGCGCTGGAAGCAGCCACCGCCTTGCCCACTCAGGAGCTTTATTCGATCATTCTGTGGCTGCGGCGAACCTGCCACGTAGCCGCCAGTTAGTTGTTTCGCGCCTGTCTGTCAGCGAACCTGCGACAGATTCAGGCGCAGCAGCTTGGCCGGGTCGAGCATGGCGCCTTGCCAGCGGATAGCCCAGTGCAGGTGCGGTCCGGTCACCCGGCCCGTCGCGCCACTTAGCCCTACCTGTTGGCCGCGCGATACATGCTGACCGGGCTTTACGTCGATACGCGACAGATGCATTGAAATCGAAATCAGGCCAAGGCCGTGGTCGATCATGACGCAGTTGCCTTCAAAATAGAGGTGCTGAGCGAGGATAACCGTGCCCGAGTTTCCGGCATGGACTGGCGTTCCTGACGCGGCGCGAAAATCTGTGCCTTTGTGAATGCTGGCCAGCTTGCCGTTGAAGGTTCTTCGCGTGCCGAAGCTGTCTGTCGGTTGAGCCTTCACCGGAGCCAGGAAGCTACCGGACCATAGGGGTTTGTCTGCGGTGGTAGCGAAGGCTGCTTGTTTGGCTTTGCTGTCGGCTTCGATCTCTTTGCGCTCCTCGGGGCCGGGTTCGACGAATTTTGGTTCAACCGTAATGGAGCTTGTCCGGTAGTGCGCGGGGTGGATGGGGACGGTTGTGGAAAAATCGTGCGATAACGCATCTCTGCCTGTCCCGGTGAATTCGGTGATTTTCAGTTCGGATGAACCAGCCGGAGCCTCGACATCGACCCCAGCGAGCGCAAACCAGGCGCTATGGTCGCGGTTTGGGAAGAATTCCAGTTTACGGCCGAGCCATTCCCCCTCCACCCTCACAATTGTGTCCGGTGTGTGGAGTCGGATCAGTTCCGGAGAACCGGACTCGACGATGGCTGGCGTCAGGGTGACATTCGGAGCAAGCGCCCGCGACGACGAAGCGGCTCCCGCGCACAAAGTCATGAGCAGCAGCAGGAAAAATTTGGGAATGCGGCGTAGCATTCCAATCAGGATAGCGGCTGTCGCCGGCATGCGCTTGTAACTTGCTCGCGCCTCGCGGACTCTCAAGGATGTATGCGCAAGATTCGGTTCAACTCATCCGGGTGGCTGGGGCTGGCTTTGGTAGTGGTCGCCACGGTTGCGGCGGTTGGCTTCTCAGCTCGACAAACGGCGGTTGCAGCGGCATCCGGCACCAGGCAACCAGTTCTGGTAGAGCTGTTTACCTCTGAAGGATGCTCGAGCTGTCCTCCGGCGGACGCGCTTCTGGCCAAACTGGATGCGACGCAGTCTGTACCCGGCGCAGAGGTGATCGTTCTGAGCGAGCACGTGACGTATTGGGATCATCAGGGCTGGCGCGACCCCTTTTCGCTGGAGTCGATCACCCAGCGTCAGCAGGAGTATGCGGGGCGATTTGGATTGGATGACGTGTATACGCCGCAGGCGGTCGTCGATGGCGCGGCCCAGATCGTCGGCAGCCACGAGCGCGAGCTGGATACAGCGATCGCCCGCGCGGCGGCCGCGCCCAAGATCCCGCTGAGCATCGCGGATGCTCAATGGGACAGCGGAAGCGTTCGTTTCTCGGTCGATGGCGGGGATGCGGATTCCGGAAAGACGCTTATTGCAGCGCTGGCGCTCGACTCTGCGCAGTCTTCCGTATTGCGAGGCGAGAACTCCGGACGCAATCTGCGTCATGTCGCGGTGGTGCGTGTGATGCAGGAGATGGCGAGAGGAGCCGTGGATGGCCGCACCTTCACTATGAAGGCTTCCGCTGCCAGCCAGCCGGGAACGACTGGCGCGATGAGATTGGTCGTCTTCCAGATCGACCGGAAAAACGGCCATGTACTGGCTCTCGCCGAGCGGACGATTGGCCGATAATCCGATGTGGATT
Organism: Acidicapsa acidisoli; assembly: GCF_025685625.1. Classification (NCBI taxonomy): domain Bacteria; kingdom Pseudomonadati; phylum Acidobacteriota; class Terriglobia; order Terriglobales; family Acidobacteriaceae; genus Acidicapsa; species Acidicapsa acidisoli. The sequence continues at coordinate 1,235,888 of NZ_JAGSYI010000001.1, read as the reverse complement.
GTCCTCAACATCTTTGCAAAAATGCGTACCCGCAGAGTGTTTGCGGTCGAATTCCTACTCTGACCGGAGGGCGTGCATCGGGTCGATCGATGCGGCTCTTCGCGCAGGAACCCAGGCAGCTACAAGGGCAAGCACAAGCATCAGCAAAGGCACGGCGCAAAAGGTAACCGGGTCCAGTGGGCTGACCTCAAAGAGGAAGCTGCGCAGCAGGCGCGCGGCGGCGAGAGCGATGCCAAGTCCCAGCGCCGACCCCAGGGTGCTCAGAATCATGCTTTGCCGGAAGACGAGGCTCAGAATTCCCCATTTGGAAGCGCCGAGAGCGAGGCGAATGCCGATCTCGCGGGTGCGCCAGTTCACGATGTAAGCGATGAGGCTGTAGACGCCGACTGCGCCTACTCCAACGGCGAGCGCGCCGAAGCCGAGCAGCAGCACTGTGAGCGCGCGGGTCGCGGATACGGAAGACGCAACCACTTCGTTGAGGGTGCGGACGCGGGTGACGGGCGCGTACGGATCGATCGATGCCACTGTTTTGCGCAGCAAGGATGTGAGCTGAGAGGCGGGCAGCGGGGAACGCAGCAGGATGCTCATGGAGGGCTCTTCGCGGGCCTGAGTCAGGGGCAGGTAGACCTCGTCGTCGAAGGCGGCCTGCAGGTCGTCATGGTGGGTGTTGCTCACCACGCCGACCACGATGGAGGCGATGTTGACGTCAAAGGTAGCCGGTGTTCTCTCATCGTTGACCCATTCGAGGTGTTTGCCGATCGGGTCCTGGTTGGGCCAGAGAGTTTCTGCGAGACGCTGATTGACGACCACGGCGCGGGAGGTTCCGGTCTGGTCGGCGTCGGTGAGCAGCCGGCCACGCAGCAGGTGGAGGCCGATCAGCGGGATGTAACCGGTGGAGACGGTGCGCCCGGCGGCTTTATTCGCGTCTTCGCGGGCCTGGCGGGGATGGCCCTCGGCGTCGAAGACGAAGTTGAGGCCGAGGCCGTTCATGGGCAGGGAACTAACCAGGGCCGCGGATTCGACGCCCAGAATGCCCTGCGTCTGGCGGACCACTTCGTTGAAGAAGTTTTTGCAACGGCCAGTCTGCTTGCAGGCGGTTGCGTCAAGCGAGACTTCGGCGGTGATCACCCGGTTCGTGTCAAATCCTGGGTTCACGCGAGACAGGCCATAGAGGCTGTGCAGCAGCAGGCCGGCGGTGGTGATGACGACGACCGACAGGGCGATCTGGCCGACGACGAGAGCCATCGAGACGCGGAAGCTTGCGCCCTTGCCGATGACGCTGAGGCTGCCCGAGCGCAGAGTCTGCTGCAGATCGGGCGAGGACATTTTGAGCGCGGGCACGAGTCCAAAAAGGACGCCGGTGAGCACGGAGGCCACACCTGCGAAAAGGAAGACGTGCCAATGCAGCCCTATGTCGGCAAGACGCGGTGTATCGGTGGGCAGTATAAGGGTGAGGCCACGCAGCGTGGCGAAGGCGATGGCCAGGCCGGTGATTCCGGCCAGTAATCCAATGAGGATGCTCTCGATCAGGAGCTGCGAGACGATGCGGTTGCCGGAAGCGCCCAGCGCACCGCGGATGGCCATTTCACGCTCGCGGGAGGCGGCTTTGGCGAGCATTAGATTGGCTACGTTGGCGCAGGCGATGAGCAGCACGAGGCCCACGGCGGCGAAGAGCAGCATGAGCCGGGGACGGGTGTCGCCGACGACCTGGTCGAGCAGAGAAACGACGGTGGTGTCCGACACCCAGGTATCGGGCATGCGCCAGGGAAAGAGAGGCAACAGAAGCGGATGCAGGCGGCGCAGCTCGGCCTGAGCTGCGCCGGGCGCGACGCCATCTTTGAGGCGGCCGACGCCGCGCAGATCGTAGCCCAGCCACGGGTCGATGGGGTCGCCTCCTTTGAAGGCCACGGGGATGACGAAGCGCGTGTCGGCGTAGGGGAAATGAACTCCAGCGGGCATGACGCCGACGATGCGGCGCGAGACACCGTCGATGCGGATGATTTGCCCGAGAACGGCGGAAGAGCCTGCGAAGCGCTCCTGCCAGTAGCCATGGCTCAACACGACGACCTGGTCCTGGCCCTCGATGGCGTTGTCGGCGGTAAAGAAGCCGCCCAGCTCGGGATGGATGCCCAGCGTATCGAAGGAATTGACTGTGATTCTCGAACCAAAGACGCGCTCCGCGCTGTCGACGCCGGTTATGTTGGATTCGGCATTTTCGCCATATGCGGAAATCGACGCGAAAGATTGGGCGTTTTGCTGGAGGGCGCGAACCCAGCCTTTGGGGAAGAAACTGTCGGCGGAGACGAACATCAGCCGGTCCTGCTGAGGGAATGGCAAGGGCCGCAGGACGATGGAGTCGATGAGCGTGAAGATCGCCGTATTGGCTCCCACGCCGAGGGCCAGCGTAAGAATGGCGGTGATAGCGAATCCGGGTGATTTGCGCAACTGGCGAAATCCGAAGCGAATATCCTGGGTGACTTGTTCCAGCATTGGGACCCCTCGTTGATTGCGATAGTGCTCTTTGATTTGCGTGACTCCGCCGAAGCTGCGCAGGGCTGCGGCTCGCGCTTCCTTGCGACTCATCCCGAGGGTCATATTCTCTTCGATTGCGAGATCGATATGCGAGCGCAATTCCTCTTCAAGTTCGTCATCGAGACGCTTTTCGCGGACGTGGGCTGCGGTCCGACTGAAAAGTGTGCGGAGCGCGTCTGTTATTCGTGGTTGTGGTGGATGCGGTTTCAATCGAGGCTCCTATTCAGTTCTCAGCGCTTGCATGGGGTCGACAGAAGCAGCGCGCCGAGCTGGAATCAGGCACGCCAGGAAGGCCACGGCGATCAGCAACAGGCTTACGCCTGCGAGGGTTGCCGGATCGTAGGGGCTCACTTCAAACAGCAGACTGCGCATGAACTGCGTCACCGCCAGGCCGCTTCCAATGCCGAGGCCTACGCCGATCAGCGCCAGTCTTGCGCCGCGCCATAGAACGAGCGCAAGCACGTCTCCGCGCTGTGCGCCGAGCGCCATGCGAATGCCGATTTCCGCCGTGCGCTGGGAGACGAGATAGGCCATTACGCCGTAGATACCGATGCAGGCCAGCAGCAGCGCCAGCATGGCGAACGCGCCCAGCAGGATCATGGCGAAGCGGCGCTCCGCGATCGAGTCGGAGACTAAGCTCTCCATCGTCTGATCGCCGTAGATAACCTGCTGCGCGCTCATCTGCCGGTTGGCGCTGCGGATGGATTCGTATGCGCGTGCCAGGCTACCCTCGTAGCGTACGACCACGCTTGAGGCTGATGGAGACATGGCGATAAAGGCGTCCGGCATCTGCATACAGGGCAGATAGACTTGCGCGCGAAGCGATTGTTTATCGTCCGAGCTAAGCCCCCATTGCTTGACATGCCCGACGACTCCGACGATCTGCGCCAGTTTGTCGCTGTTATAGACAAGATGAATGCGTTTGCCGATTGCATCTTGTCCTGGGAAGAACTTCTGCGCAAATACCTCATCGACGACGATAACCAGCGGCGCGTGCTCATCGTCCTGCCGGGTAAAGAAGCGGCCTCGCTGCAATGGAATTTGCATGATGCGCAGGTAGTCGGGATCGACGATGTAATCGATGAACCAGCTCATGTCATTCTGGCTTTTCGGCTTGGGCTGGCCTTCGAGCCAAAAGAGCTGATCGTCTTCCCCATTCATCGGCAGCGCTCCCCAGGCCTGCGAGACGCCTGTAACCCCAGGGATGGAGGCGAAGCGGTCATTGATGGCGCGAAACTCCGCGCGGATCTTGGCCGGAGACGCGCCTTCGAAGTTGGGTGGCAGCGATAGGCCAAAGGTGAACACATTGCGCGGATTGAATCCAGGATCGACATTCCACAATTGCGTCAGGCTGCGAATCATCAGTCCCGCGCCGATCAGCAGGACCAGCGTGATGGCCATTTCAGCCACGACAAATGTCGCCAGAGCGCGATGATGGCTTCCGCCGGAACTGCGACTGCCTTCTTTCAGTGCGGAATGCGGATTCGTCTGCGAACTCTTGAATGCTGGAATGAGGCCGAACAGCACCCCGGTCAGCAGCGAAATTGCCGTGGTGAAGGCGAGTACGCGGAAGTCGAGGCCGATCTCTTCGGCACGCGGCAATGCGGCGGGCAACAGTTTGAGTGCGGCTCGCGTGCCCCAGAAGGCGGGAAGCAGCCCCAGTGCTCCGGCCGCAATTCCGAGCAGTAGGCTTTCCGTGAGCAACTGCTGAATGACCCGTCCGCGGCTTGCGCCGAGGGCCGTGCGCACTGCAAATTCGCGACTGCGTGCCGCGGAACGCGCCAGCAACAGGCTTGCGACATTGACGCATGCAAGCAAAAGCACAAAGCCGACGGCCCCGAGCAGAACGAGCAGGAAGAGGCGCACATCGCCGACCATCTCCTCTTTCATTGGAATGATCGTGGTGCCGATGCCATGGTCCGCGTCGGGGTAAGTCGCGGCCAGGCTGCGGTTGATCTGCTCCATGTCGGCGCGTGCCTGTTCGAGAGTCACGCCCGGCTTGAGCCGCCCAATGCCGTGCATACCAAGGCCCGCGCCGCGCTCCATCAACAGCGGATTCGTCCATCGCCGGATGGGAGCGTAGACATCCCGGTCGCGAAAGCTGGGGACGCGCAAGTGGAAGTTCGCAGGAATGACGCCGATGATCGCAAAGTCACGGCCATCCAGCGTGATGGATTGGCCGAGAATGTTGGGCACGGCGTCGAACTTGCGCCGCCACAAGCCTTCGCTGATGAGCACGACCGGCCCGGAGCCGGCCTCGTTATCCGCTGCTGCGATAAGACGACCCAACAATGGCCGGACCCCGAGAATGGGAAGGAAATCCGGCGAGACAAACTCCGCTTCGACCTGTTCGGCTTCTCCACGTCCGGTAAGGCTGAAGGCTGAAAATCGCGCTGTGGCCATTGCCGAAAAGCTGCGATTTTCCTTCTGCCAATCGAGAAAATTGGGATAGGAGATCGAGCCGCGGGCGAAGTTCGCCTTGCTCTCGCTGAGAGTTACAAGCCGGTCCGGCTCGGGAAACGGGAGCGGGTTGAGCAGGACGCCGTTTACGATTGAGAACATCGCGGTGTTTCCGCCGATGCCAAGCGCCAGTGTGAGCACGGCCACGAGAGTGAAGCCGGGATTTTTGCGCAAGGTCCGCACCGCAAAGCCGAGGTCCTGCATCATGGCATCCACCCAGGGCAGTCCCCGTTGCGTGCGGTACAGCGCCTGGGTCTGCGCAAGGCCGCCGAGGCTGCGCAGGGCTGTGGTGCGGGCTTGTTTGCGAGACATGCCGGAGGCTAGATTCTCTTCGACAGCCAGGTCGATGTGGCAGCGAAGTTCCTCGTCGAGTTCGGAGTCGAGCCTTCTACTGCGGAAGAGAGATGCGATGCGGCTGAGGAGCGTGCGCAGTGTGTCCATCGTCGGCTCCTTAAGAGGGTGCGAGGAAGCGGGCCATGGTGGCGGCTACGCGCTCCCAGTTTTCGGTTTCCATCTCAATCTGCTTGCGGCCGGTCCGGCTCAGCGAATAAAACTTCGCCCGGCGATTGGTCTCTGATGTGCCCCACTCGGAGTGAATCCAGCCGCGCTGTTCCAGGCGCAGCAAAGCGGGATAGATGGTGCCCTGATTGAGGCTGAGCGTGTCTCCGCTGACCTGCTCGATCCGTCGCGCGATGCCGTAGCCGTGCAGTGGGCCCATGGCTTCCAGAGTCTTCAAAACCATCAGGTCGAGAGTGCCTTGCAGAACATCGGATTTCGATTCGCCCATTTGTTGCTCCTGTTGATTTTCTACATATACGGTGCGCCTCGATAGGCAGAATGTCAACAGGAAAGATTGAACCGGCTTCCAAAAGCCGTTTCCTCCGCGAAAATCGGTCGAATACATGAAAGGGTGACTCGCCGCAGTCCCAACACACGACAGAAGCATTTGGTTGTTACAATTCTCGTCGCGCGCTGCATTCCATGCGCTGAGTTAGATTGGTTCTTGTCCATCTTTCCGGGTTGAGGCTAAGACTTTTCTATGAATGAACCCAGCTCCCTCTCGTTTGAGGAATTCCTACGTCAGCGGAATGAGGCGAAAACGCTGGAAGCTGGAGATAGGGCTCTCTTTCGCATGGCGGCAGAGAAGGAATGGCAACGGCTCAAGGAGCGCGTCCGTCAGATTACCGAAGGAAAAATGCTGGGCGCGGACCTCTTCGAATGGTCTCCGTACCCGGCTTCCTATCCGGATTTTCTCAAGTTGAAGGACGTGGCTCTGTTGTTTGAAGCAGGGACCGTCGTTGGCGACGCGCCACAGAAATATCGCGTCGTTTTCTCCCGCCGGCCGCTTCGATCCGGGGAAATGTGGGCGGATCGCGAGCCGATTCCTGCGGAGCGCTGGTGGCTCACCGTGGAAGCGGAATCCAGTGTCCTGTATTGGGCCGTAAGAGATAGCCGTGTCAGGCTGATCACGGAGAAATTCGGGGACCACATTGCCATGCAACTGGTGGAATATCAGCAACGTTATATGGATGCCGTGAAGGCCAAGTATCCATGGGCCGGTATCTGAGGGCCGGAATTTTTGGCCTGGGGTTCACAACTGGCACTGAAGGGTCGTCATTAGAAACGTACCGGCCCGCGCAACGCGAGCTAGAATTCTTGTATGACTGACCGCGCCCAATCCGCTTTTGCTCTTCCGCTCGCCCAGGCTGACCCTGAGGTGGCCGCCGCCATTGAACACGAGACACTTCGCCAGCACGAGGGCCTGGAGATGATCGCCAGTGAAAACTTTGTCTCCGAGGCGGTGCTTGAAGCGGCGGGGTCGGTATTCACGAACAAGTACGCCGAGGGATATCCGGGGCGGCGCTATTACGGCGGGTGCGAGTTTACCGACGTGGTCGAAAACCTTGCCCGGGACCGCGCGAAGCAGCTTTTTGCAGTTCCAGGCGTAGCTCTGCACGCCAACGTCCAGCCGCACTCCGGCTCGCAGGCCAATGCCGCGGCCTATATGGCCGTACTGGAGCACGGAGATACGATTCTCGGGCTCGATCTGGCGCATGGCGGGCATCTGACGCATGGCCACAAGCTCAGCTTCAGCGGTAAGCAGTTCCGGCCCACGTTTTACACCGTGCGTAAGGATACCGAGCGGATTGACTATGACGAGCTGGAATCGATCGCCGTGCGCGAGCATCCGAAGGTCATCATCGGCGGAGCGAGCGCATATTCGCGCATCTGGGAGTTTGGCCGGATGCGGCAGATCGCGGACAAGGTTGGCGCGAAGCTCATCATCGACATGGCGCATATCGCGGGCCTCGTCGCCGGCGGAGCGCATCCTACGCCCGTGGGCCATGCGCAGATCGTGACCACGACGACCCATAAGACTCTGCGCGGGCCGCGTTCGGGGCTGGTGCTCTGCGATCAGGAACTGGCTGCAGCCGTCGATCGTGCAGTTTTTCCCGGACAGCAGGGCGGTCCGCTGGTCCACATCGTTGCTGCCAAAGCGGTGGCCTTCAAGGAAGCGCTTCAGCCGGATTTTGCGGCCTATGCACGGCAGATCGTGGCCAATTCCAAGGCGCTGTCTGCTGCCTTGCAAGCTGGCGGCTGGCGAATTATCTCCGGCGGAACAGACAATCACATGATGCTCGTGGACGTCTTCTCCCAGGGGATTCTCGGCTCAGAGGCAGAGCTGGCGCTTGGCAAGGCCGGGATCACGGTGAATAAGAATGCGATTCCGTATGACGCAAACCCGCCGCTCAAGCCTTCCGGAATTCGTGTCGGTACGCCTGCGCTCACCACGCGCGGCATGAAAGAGTCCGAGATGCACCAGATTGCGCTCTGGATCGGCAAGGCGCTCGAAAGCCGTAACGACGATGCTGTGCTAGCCCGTATTCGCGGCGAGGTCGGCGAGATGGCAAATCACTTCCCGCTCTATGCCTGGCGACGCGAACCAGTTACGACTGCTGTATAGCATACGAGAAAAATCCTCCTTCACAGGCAACTTAGGATAAGTGGCCGGGTTCCAACCTACCAATAGAGGTTCCGGTAGCTTTCCTGCTGTAAGATGGCACCGGGCTAAAAAGGAACCTGAAGGAGATAGTTATGAAAGCTTATGTGAGCATTTTGGCTCTCGCGCTGGTGGCGAGCTTGCCCGCGCTGGCGCAGCATCCCCAGGAACATGCGGCGCCGCCACCACCCGCTCGCGGCCCGGAAGCTTTTCACGGCACACCTCGTCCGCCGGCAGATCATCCGAATTTCAGCGACAAGAACGGGCACCCGAACGCGCCGCATGTCGATCGCAACAACGGACGCACGACCTGGGTAGGCCATGACACCGGCCGGGATGACGCGCACTATCATCTGGATCACCCTTTTGAGCACGGCCGGTTCACTGGCGGTTTCGGGCCAAGTCATCACTGGCGTCTCGCAGGCGGCGGACCTGGGCGGTTCTGGTTTGGCGGCTTCTATTTCAGCGTAGCCCCTTATGATGTAGGCTTCTGCGACGGCTGGCTATGGGATTCGGATGACGTGATCATCTATGACGATCCGGACCATATCGGCTGGTATCTCGCGTATAACGTCCGCCTCGGAACTTATGTGCATGTGGAGTATCTCGGCGCGTAACTTCCGTTTCGATTTGTAACTCGAGCACGAGGCCTTCCCTGCTGGGAGGGCCTCGTCGTCTGCTGCAAGGACTGCCGGGGTGTACACAGCAGGGCGCAAGATTGTAGGATGAGCCTGCCCGGCAAGCCAAATTGCTTCCAATGCGCGATCACGGGGATGGTCTTGCAGATTCGACCCTCGGGCATACTATCTACATTGAATTGAGGCCCTCCTGATGAAGCTGATCCTGCTGCGTTTTCCTGCTGCTCTTGTCCTGTCCGCAATGTTGGTTGCCCTGAGCACCGCCTGCGCCGTCGCTGAATCTTCCCCGGCTGCGCCTATTGTCCTTACCGGCGCGGACAGAAGGCCTGTGCAGTCGCTCAATGGAGAGTGGCATGTCATTCCCGACCCCTATCAAACTGGGTTATATGACTTTCACAAACATGAGATTGCACGGGGATGGTTCGTCAATCAGAAGGCCAAGCCAGGCGATACCGGGCCGGTGGACTACGACTTTTCCAAAGCCGAGACACTGAAAGTGCCCGGCGATTGGAACACGCAGAAGCCCGAGTTTTTCTGGTACGAAGGGCTGATGTGGTACGAGAAGGATTTCAACTTCGAGCCGAAGGCGCACACGCGCACCTTCCTGCGCATTGGCGCGGCCAACTACAAGTCCATCTTCTGGGTCAACGGACAGAAGGTCTGCGAACACGAGGGCGGCTTCACGGCTTTCAACTGCGATGTGACCGCAGAGGTGCATCCCGGCAGCAACTTCGTGATCGCAGTAGTCGATAACACGCGCCATGAAGACGGTGTCCCGACGACGCAGACCGACTGGTTCAACTATGGCGGCCTGACGCGCGAGGTTTCGCTGATCACTGTGCCGGAGGCGTTTATCGATCAGTACGATCTGCATCTCTCTCGCGCCGACCACGGCAAAATCGAGGGCTGGGTGCATGTAAACGGCGGCGCGGTCGGCGAGACTGTCGATGTTGCCATTCCCGAAGCAAATGCAAAGGCTGAAGCGAAGGTGGGCGAGGATGGCCGCGCTTCGATTGAGATCAGCGCGCCGGGACTAACGCTGTGGTCGCCTGAGACGCCGAAGCTCTACAAGGTTTCGGTAAAAGCCGGCACGGATTCGGTCGAGGATCTGATCGGTTTCCGCACGGTTGAGGTCAAAGGGACGGAGATTCTGTTGAATGGGAAGCCGATCTTCCTGCGCGGGGTTTGTATTCATGCGGAGGCTCCATATCGGTTGGGTCGCGCATATACGGACAAGGATGCGGAAACGCTGCTCGGCTGGGCCAAGGAAATGGGCGCGAATTATGTGCGGCTGGCGCACTATCCCCACGATGAAACGATGCTTCGAGCGGCAGACCGGATGGGCCTGTTGGTGTGGTCGGAGAGCCCGGTGTACTGGGCGGTGCAGTTTGGAAATTCGGCAGTCTATGCGAATGCGCAGCATCAGTTGGAAGAAGAGATCGGCACCTCACGGAATCATGCGGCGATCATCTTGTGGTCAATGGCCAATGAGACACCGATCAACGATTTGCGCACGAAGTTCATCTCGTCGCTTGCAGCGCGTGCGCGTGAGCTTGATCCGACGCGGCTGATCACGGCGGCGCTGCTGGTGCATACCGAGCAGAATGGTGCCCGGTCAATCAAGGTCGTCGACGATCCACTTGGGCAGTACCTCGATGTTTTGGGGACGAACGAATACATCGGATGGTATGAGCAGCATCCGGAGACGGCCGATACGACGGACTGGAAAATCTCTTACCAGAAGCCGCTAATCATGAGCGAATTCGGCGCCGACGCCAAGGCCGGACTGCATGGGGGCGAAAACGACCGCTGGACCGAGGAGTACCAAGCCAACGTCTTCCGCCACCAGCTTGGGATGCTGAACCGGATCGATCAGCTACGCGGGATGAGCCCGTGGATTCTGATGGATTTCCGCTCGCCGCGCCGTCCGCTGGCCGGGATTCAGGATATGTTCAACCGCAAAGGGCTGATCAGCGATCAGGGCGTAAAGAAGCAGGCTTTCTTTGTCCTGCAGAAGGCTTATACCGAAAAGACGGTTGGGAAGGCGGATTAAGGGGCCGAACCAAGTCTCCGATTTCCGGTATTAGGATACTGGTATAGGCCATTCGCGCAGCGATGGAGGGGGCCAATTTGTCGATAACAGAGAGGCTTCACTCCTTTGAAGCTCGCATGCGCGTGGGCTACTGCCAGTACCTGTCGCTGGTGGAAGTGCTCATATACATCCTGCTGGGAACGCTGCTGGCAGTGACCGCGGCGCTGGGAGTGGCCGGGGCGTTTTCGCTGGTGGCGGGCGCCATACGCAATTGGAACAGGACCGAGGATATCTTCGAACTCATCGACCGGCTCCTTCTCGTGTTGATGCTGCTTGAGATTCTGCATACCCTGCGCATTTCGATCCGCTCTCGTGCGCTGGTCGTCGAGCCATTCCTGGTCGTGGGGCTGATCGCTTCCATCCGGCGAATTCTTGTGCTGGGCATGCAGGCCGAGGCGCTGACTAAGAAGGAGAACTGGGATAACAGCGGCAAGCCGCTTTTTGAGGCCTCGATGATCGAGTTCGGCGTGCTGGCGCTGGTAATTACGGTGCTTGTGGGAGCAATTTATTTCCTGCGCAAATCAAGTCACATGAGTAACCATGCAGAGCACGATGTGGAAGCCCGCCCCGGTATCTGCTGAAATCTAAAATTCCGAATCCAGATAGAATGGATATAGCAAGGGAGCTGGGCGGTCGCTGCCGGGGCATTTCGATGCTTCGGGGGAGGAAAGTCCGAACTCCGCAGGGCAGTGTGCCGGATAACGTCCGGGATTCAGGCGTCAAGGCCTGAAGACGGCCAGTGCCACAGAGAAGATACCGCCTCGGCTACCCCTCTTAGGAGGGTCACCGGAGACTCGTTCAGGTTCGCCTGGACGGCAAGTCCCCCGCCGGGGTAAGGGTGAAAAGGTGCGGTAAGAGCGCACCGCTCCCGCTGTAAGGCGTGAGGCATGGTAAACCCCACACGGAGCAAGACCAAATAGGGAGGGACGCGCCTCAGCCCAAGAACCGGGCGGCGCGGCGTATCGGCCCGGTACGCGACAGGCGGTTCGAGCAATTGCCGGAACCTCCGGGTAGGTCGCTGATGAGCGTCCGCGGCGACGCGGCGCCTAGAGGAATGACCGCACACGACAGAATTCGGCTTACAGGCTCTTTTGCTGGAGTGACGGCCCCGCTTGGATACACCATGCGGGGCCGGCCTGTTTGTGCAAATTTGTTCAAAGCGCAGCAGTTCAGAGAACCGTATTGAGATCAAAGGGCACGGCAGAAACTTCGGCGAGTTCGACCCGGTTGCGTCCATTCCGCTTGGCGCGGTAAAGCGCTTCGTCGGAAGCTGCGATCAACGAGTTTGGAGCCAGTCCGGGAGCAGGGGTCATTGCCGCGCAGCCTACAGAAACCGTAACCGGGCAATGGATGGTCTTTTCGGTATGTTCGTGCAGGCTCTCGATGCGCAAGCGAATCGTTTCAGCCAGACGGGCTGCGTCTTCCAGTGTTGCCGTGGGCAATAGGAAGAGGAACTCTTCACCGCCGTAACGGGCCAACAGGTCAGTGGAGCGATGCGCCATGGTGACAATCGATTGTGCAATCGCGTGAAGACAGATATCGCCTGCCGGGTGTCCGAAGCGGTCGTTGTAAGACTTGAAGTGATCGACGTCGATCATGAGCAGTGCCAAAGAATCGCCGCTGCGCAGGGCCCGAGCCCAATCTGCTTTCAGAGATTCCTCGAAGAGCCTGCGGTTGGCCAGACCGGTGAGGGCATCGGTAGTAGCCAGTGTTTCCATCTCTTTGTACGCGAGTAGGAGCTTCTGCTGGAAGACCTCGCGCTCGATCTGGATGACCGAGACTGAAAATGCGGTGACCATGGTTAGGGAAAGGAAGCCTTGCAGCAAAAGTATCCGATGTTCGAGCACATCCCCGGTTCCCATGGTAAGCGGCCCATGGCCGTGCATTGTGGCTGTAGTGGCGAGGACAGCCAGCAGGTTGACAGCAATCACAGAGGCGGCGAACCCGAGGCGCAGGCTTACCAGCAGAATCACCGAAACCAGGACGAAGGTCAGGGAATAAGAAAATTGCCAAAAGACACAGTATGTCGTGCCGGCGACCACCCCAAGCAGGAAGACCGGCATGGCCAAATCCGAGATGCTCGCAAGGCGGTATGTTTCCCTGCTGCTGAGCACCAGCACCAGGGGAGCGAACATCGCATATCCGAGCATGTCGGAATCGCCGCGGGTCTGGAGCACGGTCCAGTAGTCGAGGCCGGGCATAAACCGATGGACGTTTGATGCATAGATCGTTGCCGAGAGAGCCGGAGCCAGCAAGAGCGCAAACGCGACAAAACGGATGACCAGGTGCGGTTGCTGGAGCCAGTTCTCCAGCTTCTCGAACCTGGGCAGCATCAGCGCTCCAAACAGTGGTCCGACAGAGTTTGCGGTCGCGTTGACGATCCAGGAAGAAATCGGGTAACCGTGGATCAGTGTCCCGGCCCATGACCCCATCAGGACGCCGGCCAGTATCGCGGGCCACCGCGAGCGATCGCTGCGGATCAATAAGGCGAGCGCGAGGCCATTGGTTGGCCACCAGATCGCCTGCCCGTGACTGTTGAAGAATCCGACGTAGTCCATCGCATATTCGAGCAGGAAGACCAGACAGGCCAAAGCCAGCCCTTCGGTCAAAGATCTCAATAGAGATCCGTGCGACGAAAGTGCGCGCGCGAAGTTACGCGAGTGGGGAGTCGAGGTCATCCTGATTTCTCATCGGCCACGGGGAATGGTCTCCCGAGAGAAAACTGCGGTGCTGCTTTCAAAGTACAACGGGAAATGGATCAAGAGTACGTCGATTCACATCGGATTCGCAACTTCCTATCCACAAGAGCCAGGAGGAAGCTGATTCGTCGTGCGGGAGAATCATGCTGCGAAACAGTAAGATAAACAGATGTTGCGAGTGAAATTGATTGCTGATGGCGCGCGGATGCCGGAAGTGGCGCATCCGGGTGAGGATTTGGGATACGACGTGTTTGCCTTGGAAACGGTGGAGCTTTGGGCTCGCCAGTCTCTTCGGGTACGGACGGGGATCGCCGTCGAGGCGCGGCACCCAGAAACGGAAGTAGCGCTCGGCCTCCTCGTGCGCGACCGGTCTTCCATGGCCTCGCGTGGTGTTGCGGTCACAGGCGGCGTCATCGATGCCGGATATCGCGGCGAGATTCAGATTCTGCTGACCAACCTGACGGACGAGGCGATTCGGCTCAATGCCGGAGACAAGATTGCGCAGATGATTCCAGTGCCGGTGCTGACGGGAGTGGTGCGGCAGGTCGAGGAACTGGGCGATTCTTCGCGAGCTGAAAAGGGCTTTGGAAGCTCCGGGAAATGATGCAGGAATAGAAAATAAAAGCGCGAGCCGAGAAATAATCCCGGCTCGCGTTTTTGCTCGTTTTGCGCTTGGGAGTTCAGAGTCAGTTTTTGCCCAGACCGTCCTGCTGGTGGTAGTTGGGATAGGCCGGGATCGGGATTTCGGGAATTGGGTGGGCTTTCAATTCGTCCAGGACCAGCTTGACGCCGGTTTCCAGTTGCAGGTCGTGACCCGCGGCGAAGTCTTTGGGCGTATCTTCGACGGGGACGTCAGGGGCGATGCCGTGATTTTCGACTTCCCAGTCCCGGCTCAGGCCGTAGATGGCGTAACGGGGAGCGGTGACCCGGCCGCCGTCGAGCAGCGTTGGGTACCCGCCGATGCCGACGAGTCCGCCCCATGTGCGCGTGCCCACCAGCTTGCCGAGGCCGGCTTTGCGGAAGTACCAGGGCATGGCGTCTCCGCCGGAGCCGGAGTTCTGGTTGATCAGCATGGCCTTCGGTCCGAAGATAGCGCCGACCGGGTCATGCAGAGGCTTACCGTCGCGTTCGATGGCTCCTGAGAGCGGCTCGCGTCGAAGGACATCGACCACATAATCCGCGATGAAGCCGCCTTCGTTGTAGCGCTCGTCGAGAATGAGAGCCTGCTTGTCGAGCTGCGAGTAGAAGTACCGGTTGAAGTTGGTGTAGCCCGAGCCTCCGGTGTTGGGCATGTAGACGTAGGCGACCTTGCCGCCGGAGAGCTGGTCTACTTTGCGGCGATTGGATTCGATCCAGTCGAGGTTGCGCAGGCCGTCATCGTCGGCGATGGGCACGACGGTGACATCGCGGGCGTTCGTGCCGTCAGGATTTGGTCCGACTCGAAGGACGGTTTGCAAGCCCGCTGTACCGTCAAAGAAAGAGTAAAGATTGTCGCTGGCGTGGAGCTCCCTGCCGTTGACGGCGAGCAGATATTCGCCTTCCTTGACGTAGACGCCCGGGAGGGTCAGCGGCGAGGCCAGCCCGGGCGTCCAGTTTTGGCCGCCCAGGATTTTGGAGATGCGATAGCGATCGTGATCGACCGTGTAATCCGCTCCGAGCAGGCCCGTCATGGGCGATTTGTCCGGTTCATGCGGGCCGCCGAGGAACATGTGGCCAATCGTGATTTCGCCCAGCATTTCAGTGGAGAGGTAGCTGAATTCGCTGCGGCTGGCCAGTCCATCGAGATACGGGCGATAGCGGGCCTCTACTTTGGAGATGCTGAGGCCGTGGGTGTTCGGATCGTAGAGGAAGTCGCGCTCGATGCGCCAGGTTTCGTTGAAGATCTGCCGCCACTCGGCGCGGGGGTCGATGTCCGCGGTCATGTTGGAGAGGTTGAGCGGCTTGCCGGAGTTACCGTCGCCGGGCTTCAGATCGTCTGTGGCGGCAATCGAGAGCGCGTTATGCTGCGCGATGAGCGCCTTCGAGGCGTCGGCAGAGACTACGAAGCCGTCAATGTCGGAGAGAACCTGCTCCGTCTTGCGCTTTTCCAGCGTGAAACGCCAGACGGCGCGAATACCCGCTCCTCCACCGCCGTCGCCTGACGGTCGCCCAAAGGGAGGGCCTTCGAGCAAGTAGATCACGCCAGTTTTGCCTGCGATGAGGCTGCCGTAGTTGCGCGACGGCACGGGCAACGAGAGGATGCGGTTGCCGATGCCATCAAGATCAACCTTGACATCGACCTTCTTGTCTTCTGTCTTGTCCTCTTTCTTGGCTTCCTTATCCTTGCTCTCGCCGGATTTGGTGTCTGCTTTCTGATCCTTCTTGTCCTTGTCGTCGACGTCAGTCCTGGGTGGATTTGGCGGATTGGGATTCTTGTCGTCCTGCTTCTTTTCTTCTTTGATCTTTTCGTCATCGCTCTCGGGCGGAATCGGAGAAGCTTCGTCTTTGGAGAGGACGACGACGTAGGCGGCAGTGGTCTGAGCGCGGTCGAGCGAGGAGAGGTCGATGCCTGCGCTTGAGGGGCCATCGTCGGTGGAAGCAAGGAAGTAGAGGTATTTGCCATTGGGGTCAAAGACGGCGCTGCTGGTGTCGCTCATGCCGTCGGTGACCTGAGTTGAAGCGTGTTTGTCGATCGAGTAGAGAAAGACGCCTTTGAGGTTGTTGTCGAGGTCGCGGGTGTAAGTGATCCACTTCGAATCAGGAGACCAGTTGGCGCTGAAGCCATTGCCGCCGAAGCCTCCCTGATGGCTGGTGTCGACGAGGACTGGTTTACCCGGAGGAATCTCTTTGCCCTTGTCGTCCTTGCCCGGAACGTCGAGGTACCAGAGATGCAGATGCTTATCGGTGTAAAGGATGTGTTTGGAGTCCGGTGACCATTGCGGGGCGTAGAAGAACGAAGGATTGGAACCAAGGTCGACGGAGGTCGGAGCTTTGAAGCCGGTCTGATCGCGCAGATAGAGCTGGTATTCGCCAGACGCGTCCGAGAAGTAAGCAATGGTCTTGCCGTCCGGCGACCAGGCTGGATCACGCTCTGCCGCGTTGGAGGTATTGGTGAGGTTACGGGTGTCGCCTTTTTCGCCGGGCACCGTGAAGATGTCTCCGTGAGCCTCGATGACCGCGCGCTGGCCGGTGGGCGACAGATTTGCGTTCTGGATCTCCTCGGCGGAGATTGAAGCGAGATGCGGGGCCAGCTTCGGCAGGTCGCCATGGATGCTGATTGCGAGCGTGTGATCCTGCCCGGGCTGATCGGGTGCGGCCAGGTCGAGAAGATGCAGCGAACCGAACTGCTCGTAGACCAGCCCGCCCGGGCCGGCCTGGATGGTCTTCACGTCCAGGCCCTTGTTTGGAACGGCCAGCGTAACCTGTTTGGTTTTGGTGTCGTAGCGATAGAGCGAAACCGGCCCATAGTGATTGTTGTCGAAAGGATCGGCATTGGCTTCGCCGTTCCGGTCAGAGAGGAAGTAAATCTGGTCGCCAACCCATATCGGATCGGAGTCGTGGGTGTTGTTGCTGGGGATTTTCTCTAAATCAAGCGTCTTGAGGTTGACGATCCAGATAGGGAAGTTCTGGCCCCCTTTGTAGCGCTTCCAGGCGTCCTCCCAGCGGGTAATGGACTCGTATGCCAGGTACTGGCCGTCCGGAGAGTAAGAACCCTGGCTTCCGGCGGGCAGCGGCAACGGCTCGGGTGTGCCTGAGCCATCGGCGTGTGCCAGGAACAGGCGCAGATAATGCCGGTAGCTCACGCTGCCGCTGGAGAAGAGAACATTCTTGCTGTCGGGCGTCCACCCGACGACATAGCCGCCGGCCGGGTGCCAGGTAAGGCGGCGCGGAATACCGCCCGACGCTGGGACGACGTAAACGTCTGAAGCGCCATGCACACGGGCCGTATACGCAATCTGGGAGCCATCCGGGGAAAAATAGGGACCGTCGGTGACGGAACCAGTGGAGGTGAGGCGCTCGGCCTCTCCGCCGCTGCGGGAAACAGTCCAAATGTCATCGGCGTAGCGGAAGGCGATCGTGTTCTGGCTCAGGGAGGGGTAACGCAGGAGCAAAGGCGGAGCTGCTGCGGCTATCGCGGGTGCCGGAACGAGGGCTATTGGCGTCACGACGAGCAAGGCGGCCAGGAGGGAAGTTTTCAGCGAGACAAGGCGTCGGGTCAGGTTCATGAGCTCTCCGGTTGGCAACAACGTAGCGACAGTGTACTCGGACGAAGGCGATACGCAGGAAGAATAAGGCCAGTTCCGCGACGAAGGGAACCGGAATTGTCGCCGCTGCGTAGTCTGACTAGCGCCAACCGTCGCATTCGCTGCTAGACTCGTGGGCAGCGCCATCAAGTTCAGAACAAGTTCAGAATTCCCGGGATTCGGTTCGAGACCCGAACCGTCCGGGCATAAAAGTCGAGAACCAATGCTATTCAGTGAAGCCGTAAAACTCGCGCTGCAATCGTTGTGGGCCAATAAACTGCGGTCCATACTGACGCTGATCGGCGTCGTGATGGGCGTGGCTTCCGTGATCATGGTGATCACGCTGACAAATACGGCGAACGACTACATGGGTACGAAGATCACCGGCTACGGCGCGGATGTCTTCACAGTGGACCGGTCTGGGTTGGTCTTCAACGCCGAGGAATATTTCAAGTTCCAGAAGCGCAAGATCATTAAGTATGAAGACTATGAGGCAATTCGGGACGGCTGCACCGATTGCAAAGAGGTCGGAGCACTGTTATCGAAGACCACCAATGTCGTGTACAACGGTCAATCCAGCAAGGATACAGGCGTGCGCGGTTACACGGCGACGATGTTTTCGCTGAATAACCTGAACATCGCAATTGGCAGGGCATTGAATGAGGCGGACATCGACCACGCCACGCATTCAGTGGTGGTGGGCTACGACATTGTGGACAACATCCTTGGCGACGGCGACCCGATCGGCAAGGAGCTTCGCGTGGATGGAGTTCCATACACGATCGTCGGCGTGGCGGAACGGCAGGGAAAGACCTTCGGCCAATCCCAGGACAACTGGGTGGCAATTCCCCTCACGGCCTACCAGCACACTTACGGAACGAATGACTCCATGACGGTGTATGCGCGGGCCAACGGCGACTCCAAGGTGATGTCGCGCGCCGAGGACGAAGTGCGGGTGATCATGCGTACGCGTCGTCATGATGCTCCTGGGGCCGAAGACAGTTTTGAACTCCAGACCAACGATACCTTTCTGGACCTCTGGAGGCAGATCAGCCAGATGTTCGTGTTCATTGTCTTCGCCCTGGCGTCGATTTCGCTTGTGGTGGGTGGAATCGTCATCATGAACATCATGCTGGTATCGGTGACCGAGCGGACGCGCGAAATTGGCGTGCGCAAAGCCCTCGGGGCGCGACAGAGAGATGTGCTGCTGCAGTTCCTGATTGAGTCGGGATTGATGGCAACGCTAGGCGGCGTCATCGGAATCCTGATCGGAGTCGGCGTTGCCGCGCTGATCACGCAAATATTCGACGTGACAGTGAATGTCTCAATCGGTTCGATATTTTTGGGAATGTTTATGGCAACGGGAACCGGGGTGTTTTTTGGGGTGTATCCGGCAAGCAAGGCCGCGAAGCTGGATCCGATTGTGGCGCTCCGTTCGGAGATGTAAAGAGGCGGCAAGGAGTTCGCTTTATGGCGCAAGGTCAGACAACTGAATCGGTAAAAATGGCGCTGGATACGCTGCGTACGAACAAGCTGCGTTCAGGGCTAACGATCCTGGGAATCGTGATCGGCGTGACATCGGTGATCGCCATCTCCTCCGTCATCAATGGACTGAACAATCGCGTCGATGCCTGGGTTGGATCGCTGGGCAGCAACGTCTTCTGGATATTTCATATGCCGGTGATCGGCGTGCGTCCTACCACGGAGCAACTGACGCGCAAGAAGCTGACCATCGAAGACGTGTACGCGCTGCGCACGCTGCCGCATGTTGTCGGAGCCGATGGCGGCAAGCAATACGTCAAGTCGGGCTTCCGCGTCGGGGATGTTTCCGTGAAGTACAACGGCAAGAAAGTCGCCGGAGCCATTCTGCAGGGCAGCACATCCGAGATCGCCGCGGTGAACGATATCAACCTGCAGGAAGGCCGCTTCTTTACCGATGACGAGGACAAGCGCCACGCCAAAGTGGTCGTGCTGGGCCACGATACCTGGGAAGACTTGTTCGGCAACGAACCGGCTGTCGGCAAAGAAGTGAATATCGAGACTGGGCTTTACACCGTGATCGGAGTGGTTGAGAAGCGCAAACAGCCCTTCGGCGGCGGCAAAAACCCGAACGATAACGCAGCATACTTCCCCTATGGCACCTTCGAGAACCTGCATCCCGAGCAGAAGGATGTGTGGGTCTCCGTCAAGTACGACGATCCGGTCAACAAGTCCCTGGTCGAGGAAGAAATTCGCGAGATGCTGCGGGTGCGGCGCAAGGTCAAGGTGCAGGACCCGGACAACTTCGAGATCTTCGGGCCGGAATCGCTGGCGCGGCTCTGGGATCAGATCACCTGGGGATTGCGGCTCTTCATGTTGGCGGTTTCTAGCGTAGGTCTGATGGTCGGAGGCGTTGGCGTCATGAACATCATGCTCGTCTCGGTGACCGAGCGAACCCGCGAGATCGGTATACGAAAGGCTCTGGGCGCGACCAAGCGGACGATTCTGACGCAATTTACGACAGAAGCCGTGACGCTGTGCGCCATCGGCGGCGTCTTTGGCGTCATGGTGGGCGCCGTGATCACGTGGATTGTCTTCTTTCTGCCGATTGGGCTGCCTGCTGCGCTCTCGACCTTCTGGGTCCTGTTCGGCTTCGGAGTGTCTTGCGCCATTGGGCTGATGTTCGGCATCTATCCGGCCTGGAAAGCGGCAAATCTCGATCCCATCGAGGCGCTGCGGTATGAGTGACAAAGGCTGAGACCTGACCTGGGGCCTTCGCTACACTGGTTGAAGGCCCGATGCAGACATTTGCGTTTACAACCGAGGTTCTGACGACCGTGCTCGTTGCGGCGAGCATGGTCTATAGCCTGCTGGCGCTGGTGGCTGCATTGAGCTTCCGGCAATACGCGCGGCAATACCGAAAGCTGCCCGGGTTTTCGCCTTCCGTGAGCATTCTGAAGCCGGTGAAGGGCTTCGACGCCGGAATGTATGAGGCGTTTCGCAGCCATTGCCTGCAGGACTACGCGGGCGACTACGAACTGATCTTTGGCGCAGGCAGCGAAAGCGATCCGGCGGTCGAAGCGGTGCATCGGCTGATTGCCGAGTTTCCCAAGCGGCGGATTCGGCTGGTGATTTGCCCTGAGCGGCTGGGGACCAACGGGAAGGTCTCGAACCTGATCCAAATGTTGGCGGATTCGCAGGACGGAGCACGTCACGCGTTCCTACTCATCAACGATTCCGACATCCGGGTCAGCCCAAAGTATCTGGAGCGGGTGATGCGCCAGTTCGCCGCACCCGCAAAAAAGCCGGTCGGCATGGTGACGGCGTTGTATCGGGGCAAGGCGCATTCGTGGACCTTGGGGTCCGTGCTGGAAGCTTTAGGGATTGCCACGGATTTTCAGGCCGGGGTGCTGACAGCGCGAGTCGTCGAGGGCGGAATTCACTTCGGCCTCGGCTCCACGCTGGCAGTGCGGCGTGAAGCGCTTGTTGCCGCCGGCGGCCTGGAGGCATTGGTCGATCAGCTCGGCGACGACTACGAAATGGGAGCGCGGATTGCGGCTGCGGGGTACTCCATTCGTCTCGCAACAGAGGTGGTCGAAACCAGCGTTCCGGCCTACAGCCTGGGAGGATTCCTGAGCCATCAGTTACGTTGGGCCCGGACGGTCCGCGACAGCCGGCGATGGGGTTATACCGGACTGATCTTTACCCATCTGCTGCCGCTGGCCGCAGCCAACGTGCTCGCATCGGGCGCAAGCCTGCTGAGTATCCTGCTGCTGGGCCTTGCGTTCTTTCTGAGGCTTGGTGTGGCGATGCAAGTGGGCGCTGGGGTGCTTGGAGACCGGCAGGTGCTGGCCAATCTCTGGCTGCTGCCGCTGCGCGACGCGGTCGGATTTGCCGTGTGGGTCTGGAGCTTTGCGGGGAATACGATTGTCTGGCGCGGCGAGCGTTTTTTGCTAAAGGGCGGCCGTCTGGAAAAGGCAAGTTTCTAGCCTCGCTGTGCGAGCCACGTCACACGGCCTTCGGGTCTGCGGTGCTATGTTGGGGACGTGGGACGTTTGGTGACAATTGACGCGGCTGGAGCCGCGATTACCGGGCCGACGGCGACGCTGATTTACGACGATTGGTATCCGGCCATGCGGTCCGATCTGCTGCGTGGCAACAGGCTGCGCACGGCGATGCTTCTCGATTTGCCGCTGGTGCTCGGCCGTCGCAAGGACGGCAAAATCTTTGCCATGCGGGATAGCTGCCCGCATCGCGGAATCCCGCTGAGCGTCGGATGGTTCGACGGCGAGCATGTCACATGCCGTTACCATGGATGGGAGTTCGAGCCTTGCAGCGGCCAGTGCGCCGCGATTCCCTCGCTTTCCAGTTTCGACAAGCTAGATGCGACGCGCATCTTCGCCTCGGCCTTTCCCTGTGTGGAGAAGGATGGATATGCGTGGGTCTACATTCCCGGTGCGGGTGCTGGACGCAAGATAGAGGGCGCGGATCTGCTGCCAGTTCCTGAGCTGCCCAAGTTCAGCGAGCGTTACCGGTCTGCCCATCTGACCGCTGATCTGCCGTGCAATGTCGACCACGGCATTATCGGGCTGATGGACCCGGCGCATGGGCCGTTTGTGCATCAGGCATGGTGGTGGCGTTCACGTGGCTCGATCCGCGAGAAGACCAAGCGCTTCGAGCCGATTCCCGAAGGGTTTCGCATGGCCGCGCATGCGCCAAGCGGAAACTCTGCGCCCTACAAGCTCCTGGGCGTGTATGGTGAGCCTGTTGAAACGACCATCGACTTCGTCCTACCCAATCGCCGCTCAGAGACGATCCGCTGCGGAAAGAAGTGGTTCGCCAGCCTGACGACGGTGACTCCGGTGACAGCGTCCACCTGCCGCATCGATGTCGTGGCGGCATGGAATGTCTTCTACAACGTGCCGTTCGTGACGCCGATTGCGAAGTTCTTCGGAGCGAAATTCGTGCGCCAGGATCAAGTCACGATGATTCAGCAGGCGGAGGGTCTGAAGCATAATCCCAGCCTGATGCTGATTGACGATGCGGACAAGCCGGCGAAATGGTATTTCGCGTTGAAGCAGGCCCGGCTCGACGGATCGCGAAAACACCCGATGGATGGGCCGGTCGAGCTCCACTGGCGTAGTTAACCCATCTACGGCGTCGCATCTTTGACGCAGCGGAACCCTACGGTAGCGCTGCGGTCGAGGCTCGGAGCCATCAGCAGATATTTTCCGTGCTGACTTAGCTCGTAAGCCTGCGGGAAGTACCAGCGGGAGCCTTGCGGCTGATAATGGCTGCCTCCGCGCAGGATCGCGAACCGGGTGTGCTCATCGACATACTCGTCGGTCCATTGCCACACATTGCCCGTGAGGTCCATGACACCGAACGGGCTTGCTCCTCGCGGATGCCAGTTTACTTCGCTCGGCGGCAACGCTTCGCGACCCCTGTCTGGGTCGGGAGTCGAGCCCATCACCACCGGCGGGCACGTGGGACAGGCTTCCGATGAAGCGGGCTTGTCGGTCGCAGGAGGATTAGGCGCGGAACTCGGCTTGGCTGCCTGCGTCGTCCTTGGACTTGCTTTTGCGGGACCCTTTACGGGCGCTGGAGTTGGAGACGAAATAGGCGCAGCAGGCGCAGGCGCTGGCTGCGAAGCTGGCTGGGCTTGAGGAGTGGCGGCGGGCGTCGCCGGCCCTTCATAGTTACCCCACGGATAGCGGCGGCCATCTGTGCCCTGCGCGGCGTATTGCCACTCCCACTCGTGAGGCAGGCGCTTGCCGGCCCATTTGGCGTAAGCGCGTGCGTCTTCGATGGAGACCCAGGTCACAGGCTTGTTGGCCCAGCCTTCGGGATACGTGCCATTCTGCCAGTCTTTGAGGAAGTTGTGTGCGTCGGCAGGCTGGTAGTGCGAGGCATCGAGGAAGCGCTTAAAGTCGGCGTTGGTGACAGGGAACTTGTCGATCCAGAAAGAGTCGACGTGCATCCGGTGCTCGTGATAACGCCGCGCGGAGTCTTCCCACGGATACTGCACATCGACGCCTTCGTCGTTCATGCCTTCGATTTCGATGCCGTTGACGCGGAATGTGTAGTCAGCGGCGGGGATGCGGATCATGCCTTCGGGCTGTTTCGCGGCAGGCTCAGTCTTGTCGATCGGAACCAGTTTCTGAGGCAGCGATTCCCATTCATTCGAGAAGGAATCCAGCGGCTGCTGCGAAAGGAGTTTCATCTGCGTGAGAAGCTGCTGAATCGCAGGCGATAACTCGGCGGATGATTGCGTGGTTTCGAGGATCGCGCCGTAGCCATGGGTTTCCATAGAGAAGTCGAGGATGATTGCGCCGTCTTCGATGGTTGGCTGCAACTCGACGCCATGCCAGAGATCGTAGTAGTGCGCGGCTTTGGCTTGCTGAATTCGCAACTGGCCGCCTTCTATCTCGTAGGGGTTGCGATTAATGAGGGTCCAGAGAGTCTGGGTTTCGGTGGGCCACTTACTCGCGAAGACGCCGTAGTTACGTGTCGGCGTATGCGGCTCCCATCCCGGAGTTATCAACTGTGCCGCAAAGACGCGTTCAATGGCCGAGATGCGGCGCAACGCTTCGGCGTCGCGCGGGGTAAGCTGGTTCCAGATGCCCCAGATGTTCTCCCAGCTTTCAAAGCCGGTGCCGTTGAAGAAGGCCGCCTGCAAATCGTCGAGATGGTTATGCGCCCATCGGTTCGATAGGTTGACCATGTGGCGCGGTTCGAGCCATTTATAGCGGCTGACAGACGGTATAAAGTCGTATCGCCAGTAACCCCACGTCATCGTGTTGTAGTTGATCATTTCATCGGCCGCAAGGCCCGTTTCCGGCTCCAGCGCGAGGGGATGATCGTTCTTGAGCGAGTCCGTGGCGAGCATTTGAGGAATGCCATCGAGCGTATCTCCGTTGACTCCATCGGCGCCTATTTCGGCTAACTCTTTGTTTAGCTCCTGCCATAAGTTGGGATCGGGCCGCGTGCCCTGGTCCCAGACCATCACAGGAAAGAGAACTTTGACGCCGTGGCGATGGAAGTCGGCGATCATGGCTTTCACGGCGGGGATTCCGCCGGGCAGGTCAGAGAGCATGTCAAACTGATTTCGGCTGTCAATGCCGATGTTGGGATAGGTATGCCAGATAAGCACGCTGTCGATGCCGCCGTAGCGTGATTCGAGGTCGGAAAGATACTTGTCGACCGTGTATTTCTGCGTTGCTGGATCGTAGAAGAAGCGGTCGTGAACCATCATCTGAGGCTGAATGAAGCTGGACTGGGTCCACTTGAGCGCAGGAGTTTCGTAGATGCTCGGTTCAAAACCAATGCGCAAACGTCGCTCATCGCGCCAATGCCGGATGTCGCTGAGCCAAAAGGCGAGTTCGCCAGACTGGCAGGTGCGCGGCTTGCCACCATACCATTGCGGAATGCCGGCGCAGGATGGGCCGGGAATCTGCTCTCCCTGCGGGCTGTATTGAACATCCTGAGCGAAGGCAAATGGCGAGCAAGCGGATAGAGTCAGAGCTAAACCAAGCAGGGGAAGGGAGGCAAGTTTGAAACCAGTCACGGAAGCCTCTGTGTATCGCAGGAAGCGAAGTTCAACAAATGACTCAGTCGACATTGGTGTGAGATTTTGCGACAGTGCATCTCTCGACTTCCATCCGCTTGCGATGTCCCACCTACGCTTCCGCAATTAAAAGATCATCCGCTGGAACGGGCCCTGCGACTTCGGCGGTAATGATGTCGCAGGCAATCGAAAGGCAACAGCCGAGCTCGCGGAAGTCCCGGTCCCAGCGAGGACGATCTTCGGGATCGTGGGCGGTGAGCGAGTAGGTCGAACTTCGCAGGATTTCGTACCAGATGTTCTGCGCCTGCCAGAGATTCAATTCAAAGGGCAGTTCGGTGAGGGTGCGGGCCAGGTTGAGAGCGCGATCGAGGATTTCCAGGTTGCCGGAGGACATCGTGAGTTCCAGCATGGCGCGCTTCATCCGCAGATCTGCAACATACGTCAGAGTTGGCGTATCCAGCGGGACCTCGTCGGACTTGGCCATGTTGAGAAAAGACCGAACTAGCGAGAGATCGATGGGGTCGGCTTCCAGAGCGCGGCGTAGTCCGGCGTTGACGGCGAATCCTGCGGCCAGTGCAAGCGCGGGTGGCTTCGGCAAGCCCGTCTGGGCGAGGTAATGCAGCAAGCTCGCATGATCTTCGTAGATGTTTTTGAGCGAAACCTCAATGTCGGCCAGTGTCGAGTTGAGAATGACCTGGATGATTCTGCGCTGATCATCGCGGAAGAGCGAGGTGAGCGAGTAGTCGAGGTCGTAGTAGCGGTCCAGCAGGCGGATGACCTCGGGGAAGTTGGCGTTGCGTACCTGCTCACGAGCCTGCGTGACAACTTTTTCAAAGCCTTCGGCTGCTGTGGGGTCATCGGGCTGATAGGCTTTGACCGCTGCGGTGATGTTCTGGTCGCCAAAGTGGAGCACGGCGAACGAGAAGCTCTCCGAGTTGCCGGTGATCGATGAAGTAATACGGGCGCGGCCCAGCGCCAGACGGCCTCGGCCTGAGTTGAAGATTTCGTAGGAGATGCGATGGATCTGGTAGCAGAAGATCTCAGTTTCGTCGGCGAATGAGGAGAAGACAGCACTGATGGCGTAGTGCGCTGCCACCTGTTCGAGGCTGAGCTCCATGTTAAGGCACTGCTGTGTGTATATTTTTGCGCCGTCTCCGGCAGAAGGAACATTGGACTTGGCCTGGGCCAGCTTGTCGAGGAACGCCAGTTCGAGGCCTGCGGCGTCTTCGAGGAACAACTCCTGCGACAGCTGGATGACGCGGGCTGCGTAGGCGATGATCTGCACGGTTTCAATGCCTGAAATGTCGTCAAAGAACCAGCCGCAACTGGTGTACATCAGCTGCGTATGCCGCTGCATTTCCATAAGTTCGAGCGTGCGTATTCGTTCTTCGTCGGTGAGCGGGTGGTGCTGGTGTGCATCGAAGTAACGTTCGACGTTTTCGAGGTTGCGGTCGAGGATGATGTTGATGTACTCGTCGCGCGCCGCCCACACGTCTTTGAAGAGCAGGTTGCCGACCTTCTCTGTGAGCGGCACGAGGGAATCGCGAAGTTGGTCGAGAGCTTCACGGAGCGGAGCGCGCCAGAGTTGGTTCCAGCCAGGCTTTCCGCCGTTGCAGCCGCAGTTCGACCGCCAGCGCTCCACGCCGTGGTCGCAGCTCCACGAGGAGTTGTCGTAAATCTCGGCCTCCCATTTTGGCGGGAACTGTTCGAGGAAGCTGCCGTAGTTGATCAGCCCAGCGTTCGTGTCCTGTTCCAAGAGGCGCAGGGCGTAAGCCAGGGCCATTTCGCCGTGTTTGTGGTGATGGCCGTAGCTTTCGCCGTCGGTGGCCACATGGACAAGCTGCGGCTCGTTGTTATCGAGAAATCCCTGTTTGAGTCGGGAGACGAAGTTTTCGCCGGAGTTGAGCAGCCCTTCAAAAGCGATGGCTCGTGAGGTTGGGCCATCGTAGAAAAAGATTGCCAGCGAAGCTCCCGAGGCGAATCGCGCGAGATATGGGTGCGTCGGATCGACGCTGGCGTTCGGTGTGCTGATCCAGTCGCCGGTCGGCTTTGCACCGCCGGTTGCGGTCTTTTCGGTCGCAAGAGCCCGGACTCGCTTGCATTGCCGCGGGGCGAGGACAGTGAAGCGAATACCTTCCTGGGCAAGTAGTTCGAGGGTTTCCGTGTCGGCGGCGGTTTCGGCGAGCCACATGCCTTCTGGAGGGTGGCCGAACCGGTGGGTGTAGTCGGAGATGCCCCAGCGGATTTGGGTAAGGCGGTCACGGCGGCTGGCCAGAGGCATGATGAGGTGGTTGTAGACCTGCGCCATGGCCGAGCTATGGCCGTCGAAGAGACCGCAACTGCGGCGCTCGCCGTCCAGAATCATTCGATAGGTGCGTGGGGCGTTTTCGGCCAGCCAGCTCAGCAGCGTGGGGCCGAAGTTGAAGCTCATACGCGCGTAGTTGTTGACGATGCGGGTGATCTGGTTTTCATTGTTGACCACGCGGGCGGCGCCATTGGTGGCGTAGCACTCGGAGCAGATCCGCTCATTCCAGTCGTGGTAGGGAGCGGCTGAGTCCTGTGTCTCGATGGTCTCAAGCCATGGGTTTTCGCGAGGCGGCTGGTAGAAATGTCCGTGAATGCAGACGAAGCGTTTCGTTGTTTCTGCCGGCAATTTGCCCCCTCAGCAGGCTGGCTTTCCCGCTTGGGCCATTGTAAAGAAATTTCCTGCGACAGGCGGAATGGCCTGTTTCTTGGATGTCAAAAATGGCCTGAGGTCTCCCAATTCTGCGGTTATTCCACAGCGGTTTTTCTGCTGGCTGCGTCGAGGTCGCAGGCGCGCCACAGGTACCAGGAGGCAACGGAGCGGAACGGAGCCCAGCGCTTGGCGCGTTTGAGCATGACTTCGGGCTTGGGCAGGTCGGCTGCGGTGATTGCCCTGGATTTTGGGATGCGCTGGAAGGTGAGCGCGAATCCTTTGCGGACGCCGTAGTCCGTCACTGGGAGGACGTCGGGGCGGCCGAGGCGGAAGATGAGCAGCATTTCGACGGTCCAGGTGCCGATGCCGCGCACTTCGCTGAGGCGCTCGATGATTTCGGTGTCGGGCATTTTCAGGATTGCTTTGTGGGTGGGAACGGTGCCGTCGAGGGTGCGAGCGGCGAGGTCCTTGAGGGCTTTGATTTTGTTGAAGGAGACGCCGGCGGTGCGCAGGATTTCGTCTGGCGTGTCGAGCAGCGCTTGCGGATGTGGGTCGGCGGGTTCGTGGCCGCCGTAGATCAACAACACTCGGCGATGGATGGTCGCGGCGGCTTTGCCGTGGAGTTGCTGATAGAGGATGGATTCGAGCAGCGAGGTGAAGGGCGTTCCGGTGTGGCCGAGTTTGAGGCGGAATTCGCCGGCGCGGTCGATGAGTGCGCCAAGTTTGGGGTCGGAGGCGCGCAGGTGGGCGAGTGCTGCTTCTGGATTGTACGGGAGTTTGCGGAGGCCGTTGTGGATCATGGACTAGAGTTTAGAGGGTTTTGGGCGAAGAGATGGGGAATAAATTTGGGTGGGGGGTAGGGGGTACCTGTTTTTCTTCTGTAAGGTGTTGATTTTATTCATTTTGTGCTGATTTTTGGGGTGCTTAAATGCCCTTTTTAGGCTGTTTTGGTGCGCATTTCTGACAGCAGATTTCCTTCGGGAATGACAGACAAGAAAAAGCAAAGACAATGGCTGCTGTTTTGATTGTGCGCCTTTGTGGCGAAATTCTGCGCAGTTGGTTCGTGCTTTGCGCGAATTTGGTCCCAGGTCTCAGAAGCGAGACCTGGGGCACCCACACCCACATCCACACCCACGCTCGCAACCGGTTACTTCGCTAACTGTTTGGCCAGGAAGTCGGCCATGAGGTGGTTGGCTTCGAGGGCTTCGGGGAGTTTGGTGCTGTACCAGAAGGCGTGGGGCAAGGCGTCGTAGACTACCAGGCGGGCGTCGTTGCCTGCGTTCAGGAATGCGCGGTGGAGGTTGGCTGTGCCGCTCAGGAGCAGGTCGCGGCCGCTGGTGACGAAGAGTGTGGGCGGCAGGCCGTGCAGGTCGGCGTAGATGGGTGAGAGGACGGGATCTTTGGGGTCTGTTTTGCCGAGGTAGTCGGAGTTGTGCGGTTTGCTGTCGTCCGGCGGGTCGAGATGGCCGGAGAGGCCGCGCAAGGCGTACATAGCCAGCGAGTCGCCGGGGCGGGCGAAGTCTCCCATGCCGGAGAAGATGCCGAGGGCGGCGGGCATGGGCAGGCCGAGCTGCTTGATTTTGACGGCGACTTCGCCGGTGAGGATCGCTCCAGCCGAGGTGCCGTAGATGACGATGTGGTCGGGTTTGTAGGTCTTGAGCAGCTCTTTGTAGACGGCGATGGAGTCGTCGACGGCGGCGGGGAATGGGAACTCGGGTGCGAGGCGGTAGAGGACGGCGACGCACTTGATTTTGGTCATTCCGGCGAGGGGAATCGTCTCGGTGTAGGAGCCGGAGTCGGAGTTGAAGCCGCCACCGTGCAGGTTGAGCAGGACTTTGTCTTTATTGGCGTCGGGCACGCCTTCGGGGACGACGATGCGGACCGGGACGCCTGCGATTTTGTCTTCGGTCAGCTTGGCGGGGTAGAGCGCGAGCCATTGATCGCGGGCGTTGGCGGCCCACTTGTCGGTGCCTTCGCGGCGGTGGGCGAGCGACTCATGCGGGTCGCCGTCGGGAACCTGCTCCGAGAGCCAGTAGCGGGACTGTGGGCTGAGTCCGGCAGGGACGGGGATGATGCGGGTGATGTGGGCGCGGCCCTCGGAGTCAATGAAGCTGGAGTCGCGCTGCGCGGCGTCGGCTGCGGCGGTGGACTGCATGGGCGGCGGGGCTTGCTGTGCGGCGAGGGCTATGGCGAAAGAGAGCAGGATGATGGGTGCTGCGAGACGCATGGGAACTCCGAAGGATGATTTGGATGACGTGCGAGCTTTCTCTAGCGGACGGGTTCACGATAGCAGATTGGCTGGCTTCTGTTGAAGCAACTAGTTCAGGGTGTGATATAAGCTTCTCGGCAGGTTTTGACTAACTTGGCTGCCACGGCTCGTGGTCTTTCCAGTCGAAAGTAAGAACCAGCTATGGAAACGAATGGCTCGAAGGCTAACCGCTATAATCGGTGCCTAGGTTCGCGCTATAACTATTAACGATCAGCCAGATGACGCAACCGAAGAGTTGGAGATCTTGGAAGGGGGCAAATGGAATTTCAGAGTGAAATTAGAGCGTCAACGATAAATGAGCTTCTCGAAAAGGTGGCGAACAAGGGATATGGGAAATATCTATTGAAGATCAGCATCGCGAAGGCAAGGGCGTTTAAGGATAAATCCATCGTCTTTGATTTTCCTGTGACTGCTGTTGTTGGGCCCAACGGCGGAGGAAAAACGACGGTGTTGGGGGCGGCGGCCTGTGCGTATAGGACGGTCAAGCCCTCGCTGTACTTTTCTAAGAGTGGGAAATTCGATGAGAATATGCAGAATTGGAGGTTCGACTACGACCTGATTGATCGCTCCGTTAAGAGGGACGATACTATTCGGCGAAGCGCCAACTTCACAAATTACAAGTGGTCCCGCGAAGGTCTTGATCGAGAGGTCAGGATATTTGGAGTTTCTCGGACGGTCCCTGCGACAGAGCGAAAAGAGATGCGGCGATGCATATCGGGAAGCTTTGACGTACCACAAGCCCAGATTTCTAAGATAGGAGCCACGACGGCGAAAGCTATTGCTCGCATCCTCGACAAAGATGTGACTGATTTTTCTATGGTGAATGTTGACGGTCGAGGGCGGGTGACATTATTAGCGGGCACTACCAACGATGGAAAGGGCTATTCGGAGTTTCACTTTGGAGCTGGTGAGTCGAGCGTCATCAGAATGGCTATGATTTTGGAGTCAGTCGCTGAGAACTCCCTGATACTTATTGAGGAGATTGAGAACGGCCTCCATCCGGTCGCTACAGTGAGAATGGTCGAGTATCTGATAGAGCTGGCCCAAAGACGTAAGATCCAGGCGATCTTCACAACCCATTCGAACGAAGCGCTGCGGCCCCTGCCTGACAAGGCGATATGGGCGGCGGTCAACGGCCAGCTATTTCAAGGGAAGCTCGATGTCGGATCGCTCCGTGCTATAAGCGGACAGATTGCCTCAAAGCTCGTCGTCTTTGTAGAGGACACGTTCTCGAAGCTTTGGGTGGAGGCAGTTTTTCGGTCGCTCTCTGGCGTCGCCATGGAGGCATTAAGCGTGCATTCGATGGAAGGGGATGGGAACGCTGTGAATGTCTGCGCGTTCCACAACATTAATCCCACCGTTCCGCAACCAGCTATATGCATCATTGATGGAGATTCACGGCAGTCGGAAAATTCTGATCTTGGCGTTTTTAGGCTACCCGGGCAGAGTCCCGAGGCTTACATATTCGATCAGATAATTGAAAAGCTTCAGGGCATTGCGGGTGAGCTAACCGTGGCTTTGTTGAGGCCCTATGAAGAGCATTCAAGGGTGGCTGACGTCATACGGAGCGTTCGTAATACAAATCGAGATCCTCACTTGCTCTTTAGCCAAGTAGGCAAGCAACTCGGGTTCTTACCGGAGGACCGGGTGAAAGAAGCTTTCATCACCCTATGGGTCAGGGCTTATCCCGAGGAGGTGAATCGCATCATCTCCCAGTTTCGATCGAAATTACCCTTAGACTCGGTATAGGAGGTCCACAGCGATCTGATCGCTTGAATCGTATTTCGTCGAATGCGAAGTCGCGCAGGGAGGCTAACGTTGCTAGTTTCTAGTTAGGGACGTGTAAAATCACCGACTCATTCGGTGACCTTTTCATTTGACACTGTAGATCTGGAACTCGCGGATTTGGGCTTCTGTGGTGCTGGATTGGATGTTCAGGCGCACGCGGGAGGCGGTTACTGCGGGGAAGGTATCGATCTTTTTGTGGCCGATGGCCTGGGCTTGCGCGACTGGCTTCCATTTTGAGGTCTGGCTGTCCCAGATTTCTATGGCGTATTTCTGGATGTGCTGGCCGTCGTTGAGCCACTCCATTGTCAGGGCGCGGTTGAAAGTGATGGGCTTGGCGAAGTTCACTTCGAGCGTGCTGTGGTGCGAGCCTTGCGGGGCGGACCAGAAGGTGTCCGGGTTGCCATCGAGGGCGGCGGCTTGTTCTGGGGTTGTAGCGGCGTGTTCTAGTGCGAGGTTGTGGCTGTAGCGGGCTTTGATGGCTGCGCCGAATTCTTTGAGGCGGGCTGCGTCGGAGTCGGGCAGGAGGCCGCGATTGTCGGGGGCTACCCCCAGCATGAGTTGTGCTCCGCGGCCTACGGTCTGGTCGTAGGTTTCGAGGAGTTCGTCGAGGGATTTGAGGGATGCTTCGTCGTTGGGGTGCCAGAACCAGTGCAGGTTGCGCAGCGGGGTGTCGGCTTCGATGGGACGCCAGCGCAGGTAGCCGTGGCGGTCGATGACGTTCCAGTTTTCGTACGGGACGCGGCCGCTTTCGGTGCCGACCCAGCGGGCGTCGCCGTATTCGAAGAGGCCGGTGTCGGCGAAGACGAGGGTGTTGGGCTGGTAAGTGCGCAGGGTTTCGATGATCTTTTTGAAGTCGTAGACGTGGCCTGCGCTGCCGGCTCCGTCGAGCCAGAATTCGACGAGGTCGCCGTAGTTGGAGGCCAGTTCTTCGAGTTCGGAGAGATAGTACTTGTCGTAGGCTGCGGGGTCTTTGTAGCACGGGTCGTGGCGGTCCCACGGGGAGAGGTAGACGCCGAATTTAAGGCCGTATTTGCGCGCGGCGCGGGCTACTTCGCCGACGATGTCGCCTTTGCCGTCTTTCCAGGGGCTGGCTTTGATGCTGTAGTCGGTTTGCGCGGTGGGCCAGAGGCAGAAGCCGTCGTGGTGCTTGGCGACGAGGACGACGTATTTTGCGCCGGAGGCCTGAATGGCCTGCATCCACTGGTCGGGATCGAAGCTGGCGGGGTTGAAGACTTTGGGGTCGGCGGTGCCGTCGCCCCATTCGCGGTCGAGGAAGGTGTTGGTGGAGAAGTGGAGGATGACGCCGAATTCAAGGTCCTGCCAGGCGGTCTGCTGCGGGGAGGGTTTGATTTCGGAGAAGTTCTGGGCGGGGCTTGATGTTGCCAGAAGGACGGCGCAGGCGGCAGCTAGAGCGAACTTATCAAAGCTATCTAGCGCGAACTTGTGAAGCTGCTTCATGGAACTCCGTGATTGGCGGGCGCTTTGGTTCGTTAACCGTTATACGCGATAAGGCGCGTTACTTACCTTGGCGGGCGCGCCAGAGTGCTCCGGTGATGGGGTCGGCGGGCGCGTCGATGATTTGCAGATCGGGGTAGGTGTGGCGCAGGGATTGGGTGAGGGCTTCGCGGACTGGGGCGACCTTGCCGAGGATGCTGCCGGCGACGGCTACGGGCGGGGGCAGGAAGCTGCCGTTGGAGGCGGGTTCCATTTTGCGGATGCGTTGGATGACCAGACCGGCGAGGTAGGCGAGGTCCTGGCCGCCTTCTTTTAAGACCTCCTGGGCGACCGGGTCTCCGTCAGCTGCTTCGGCGACTACGAGCGGGGCGAGTGCTGAGAAGTCGGGCGAGGGCTTGGTGTTGGCGTGCTCGATCAGCACGGCGAGCGAGGGCAGCTTCCAGTGCTGCATGGCGCGGGTGAGGAGGGTGGTCGGGCGCTCTTGATCGATGGCTAGAAAGCCGCGGCGGAGCGCTTCGCGGCCG
Organism: Acidicapsa acidisoli; assembly: GCF_025685625.1. NCBI lineage: Bacteria > Pseudomonadati > Acidobacteriota > Terriglobia > Terriglobales > Acidobacteriaceae > Acidicapsa > Acidicapsa acidisoli. Next base: position 1,201,984 of record NZ_JAGSYI010000001.1, on the reverse strand, counting down.
ATAAAGTGGCCGGAGCCCTGATCGGCCAGGGCCGGTCCCCATCCTCCGGCGGTCACGATGGTTCCGTCGCTGGAACGGCCGGCGATGTTGGAGCCGGTTCCGGCGAGAACGAGGACGCCGCGAGCGCCGGGGAAGCAGGCATCGAGGGCGATTTCGACGTCGCCGATGAGGAGCAGTTCGCCACCGACGCTGGCGGCGAAAGCCTCACGCAGCCATTGGGTGACGACCGGGACGGTGATGCCAGAAGTTCCGACGCAGGACCGGCGGACGGATTGCATGGCTACGCCGGTCAGCGATTCCAACTGACTGAGGGCTTCGTCGAGGTTCTGTTGGGCGGTCTGCTCGTTGACGCGCTGGCGCTGGATGGCTCCGGTGCGGACGCGCAGGAGTTCGCGCTCTTCGTCGGCGAGGGCGAATTCGGTCTTGGTGCCTCCGGCGTCGACGGCGAGGAAGTAGGGCATGGGGTTTCCTTTGGTGGAGATGCAGATCCTTCGCTTCGCTCAGGATGACAATGTTGTTTGTCTAGCGGCTTTGCGGGAGGTACTTCCAGATTTCAGGGTCTTCTGCGCCGAGTACCCAGGAGCAGAAGCCCTGAAGGCCGCGATCTCTGACTAATTCATAGCGGTCCTGGAAGGTGTGCAGGTCGGTATAGAAGATCCATTCGCGCATCTGGTCGCGGTAGAACCAGAAATATGCGCTGTGGTCGAAGGTGTCCCACTCGACTTTGGCTTTGTAGGCGGTGGCCAACTGGGTTGCGTCGAGGGCGTTGATGTAGTCGGCCTGCTGGTTGGGCTGCTCGTCGCCGGTGGCTTTGTCGATTTTGGGCGCGCCGGTGTACCAGTGGTAGCCGTAGAGGGGAATGCCGAGGGAGAGCTTTTCTTTCGGGACGACTTTCAGGGCGTATTCGAGGTTGTCGACGGTCCATTGCCAGCCGGCGACGGGGCCGGGCATGGTCCAGCGGGTCTGCTGGTCGTAGGTCATCAGGCAGAGCAGGTCGACAGATTTGGCCAGCTCGGCGATGTCGTAAGCGCCGCGCCAGTCGGTGTAGATCCACTTGGCGAAGCCGCCTTTGCCGGCGGGGTAGCCGGGGGCGTTGGGGACGGTGGCGATGCTGAGTTGGAGGCCTGCCTTGTGCAGGGCGTCGGCGGAGTTCTTGACCAGAGCGGTGAGGCCGTCGCGGTCGAGGTAGGAGACGTTTTCGAAGTCGAACTGGAAGCCGGTGTAGCCGTGGAGTTTGGCTTCGCGGATCATCGCTTCGTTCATGTGGTCCCAGGCGGCGTGGTTGCCGGCGAACTCATGGAAGCCCTTTTTGTTGAATAGCGCGATGAGGGGCATGACCGGGAGCTTGTCGCGGTGGGCTACTTCGAGGACGGTGGGGTCGGGATCGCCGGTCAACAGGCCGTCCTGATCGACTTCGTACCAGGTGGGAACGAGCAGGTCGATCTGTTTGTAGTGCGCGAGGAAGGAGCGGATCGAATCAGGGTTGGTGCCGAGATAGAAGAGCGCAACCGGCTTCGCTGCTGCGCTGGCTGAGGTGAGACCCAACGCCAACAGAATTCCCAACGCCATGCATGACAAGCGGGCTAACCGCACAATATGCTTCATTCCGATCCTGCTTTCCGATGGATTCACTCGGCTCGCTATGCGAATCTGAGACCCAATTCGTTTGTGTCCGATTGTAATGGGAAAAGGCCGAAGGAAATCGAAAAATTGACGATATCGATCACAAGGGTGATCGTTTCACTTCCCTGTAATCACATCAGGGATGGATTTGCCACTAATTTGGTGTATTCTCGGACTTTGTGGAGCGAGTCTTGTTATTTGAATTGTGTGCCGACAGCCTGGAGGCTGCGCGAGCTGCCCAGGCCGGCGGCGCGGATCGACTGGAGCTGTGCGAAGATCTGCCGGTCGGCGGGGTTACGCCGCGCAAATCGCTCCTGCGCGCCGTACTCGACGAGGTTTCCATTCCTGTGCATGTGCTGGTCCGTCCGCGCGGGGGAGATTTCGTGTACACGAGCGCCGAGTTCCAGCGGATGCGCGACGAGATTGAGCACGCTAAGGCTGCTGGAGCAGCGGGTGTCGTGATCGGAGTGTTGCGGCCCGACGGGCGAGTTGATGTTGAGCGCACGCGAGAGCTTGCCTTGCTGGCTCGCCCGATGAAAGTGACGTTCCATCGCGCCTTCGATGAGTCGAATGATCTGGAACCGGCGCTGGAGGATGTGATTCTTACAGGCGCGGATTGCCTGCTTACATCGGGAGGCGCGCCCAATGTCCGGGAGGGCGCGGACCGGATCGGCCGCCTGATGAGACAAGCCGCGGGGCGGATTGAGATTATGGCTGGTGGTGGCTTACGGCTTGCCTCCATGGCGGAGGTGGTGCGCCGCAGCCGCGTGACCAAGCTGCATGGGTCGCTATTACGCCCGGGGGTTTCGGGAACGGACAGGCGTTCGTTGCTGGAGCTGGATATCCGCGAGGCAATGCGGGTGCTGAAGCAGGAATGTCTAGAAGCTGCTTTTTAGCCGCGGTCGTTCGAGCTAGGAATCAGGAATCAGAATGAGTTTAATGTCACTTCCGCAAGTATCCCGTCGCGCATGGCTTAAAGGCGCGGCGGCCCTGACCGTCGGCTCGCAATTGCAACCGTTGTTTGGTTTTGCGCCGGGCGAGGCTGCGGCTGATTTGCGCCTGCCCGAGGCGCGGCCCAAGGCTGCGGACCGGCGCTTTGTTAGCACGGCGGTCGAGGAGACGATCCAGCGGTTACAGGGCAGGATTGGCGATCCCAATCTCGGAGTCCTCTTCGCCAATTGCTTTCCCAACACGCTGGATACGACGGTGTGGCCGGGACGATTTGAAGGCAAGCCGGATACGTATGTGGTGACGGGCGATATCGACGCGATGTGGCTGCGCGATTCCTCGGCGCAGCTCTGGCCTTATCTTCCCTTGTTGAAGGGCGACGCAAAGCTGCGCGAGCTGGTGGAAGGCGTGATTCGCCGCCAGGGACGGATGATTCGCATCGATCCCTACGCCAATGCTTTTATGCGCAACCCGGCGGACCCGCCGTTGAGCTGGGCGGTGCATGACAAGACGCACCATGTGCCGGGCGTGGGAGAACGCAAATGGGAGATCGATTCGCTGTGCTATCCGGTGCGGCTGGCGCACGGGTACTGGCGCGAAACGGGCGACACTGCGCCGTTTGACGGCGAATGGAAGCAGACGGCGTGGACGATCCTTGAGACGTTTCGCGTGCAGCAGCGCAAGGCTGGGCCGGGGCCGTATTCGTTTCAGCGCGAGAGCCCGGTGCCGACGGATACGGTTCCGCTGGGCGGGTTTGGCAATCCGGCGCGGCCTGTGGGGTTGATCTTTTCGATGTTCCGGCCTTCGGATGATGCCTGCATCTATCCGCTGTTTGTGCCCGCGAATCTGTTTGCGGTGACCAGCTTGCGGCAGTTGGCCGAGTTGGCCAAAGAGGTTTTCAGCGACGCGAAGCTGCGGGAAGGCTGTCTGGAGCTTGCCGGGGAAGTGGAACGCGCGCTTCAGCAATACGGAATGACCGACGACACTGCACAGGAGCGCATCTGGGCGTACGAAGTGGATGGTTACGGCAACGTCCTCAAGATGGATGACGCGAATGCGCCGGGGCTGCTGAGTCTGGCGTATCTGGGTTGTTGCGCTGTGGATGACCCGCTGTACCGGCGGACGCGCAGCTTTGCGCTGAGTCCGGCCAATCCGTATTTCTTTCGCGGTAAGGCTGCGGAGGGGATTGGCGGCCCGCATGAGGGGCTGAACATGATTTGGCCGATGTCGATCCTGATGCGGGCGTTGACTTCGGTCGATGACGGGGAGATTCGCCAGTGCCTGCGCTGGCTGCGCGACACTACGGCGGGCACAGGATTTATGCACGAATCTTTTCAATGCGACAACCCGAAGGATTTCACGCGGCCGTGGTTTGCGTGGGCGAATACGCTGTATGGGGAGCTGATTCTCAAGCTGGCGAAGGAACGGCCTGCACTGCTGGTGGCGAAGCTTGATTGATGTGCAGGGTCCTGAGTTCGAGGGAATGCTTATCAAGCAGTAATTGATGGCTTGCCGGTGATACTCTCAGAGCAGTAGAAATCATTTCAAGCGATTGCCGGGATCGCTCTTTCTGCAGCCCCCCGGCTCTGAATGCGGACGAGACTTTACATAGACATCAGACATTGCGATTTCGATCAATTTATCGATTTCCTCTTTACCCCTTTAGTTCAACCTGAATCCGCTATACGCGACAGGTGGTACTTCAACACCCGCGTATCCTTCGATCCACGCCGGGTGTGCGGTTATTACGTCAACTTGTTTCGGGATGCTGGATTTCTCTTAGAACGCTACTCGCGTGGCGAGCTTGAGCAAGGGTTTAGGGTGATACAGGGCCGCAGCCTGTCCTGCTCGATGCGGCAACTTATGTGGAATCCAGACCTGCCGTTTTCTGATCGAGGAGAGTGTGTCAGGTCAATGTTTCACTTTTGCAGAGACATTTTTCGACATGACGCTTTTGGGTTCACGGCCTCCATGTGGTGGGACAGCTTTTGTTTTGATTGGGAATGCGGAAATAGGCGAAGGTCACGAGGAGGCGAGGACTTATTAATGCAGGACGTCTTATTCGGCACGCTTTCCCAAGTTCTTCAAATCGACTCATCGATTTGCCGGGGCTCCGCTCTGCACGGACTCGAACACCTTCATCATCCCGAAACCATTGTAATGATTGACGACGTGATCCAAAGCAATCCAGAACTCGCAGAACAGCTGACCGAGTACATAAATGTAATTCGAGGTCGGGACCCGTTGTGGATGAAGGGTGCGAAACCCGATGAATAGTATTCAGAGTTACCCCGGCTCTGGTTCTGTCTGCGTGGTCGCCTATTCGTCAGCTACTCATGAGCAAACAACAGCGATCGGACAGGATATGTCTTTATCGGAGCTAAGGTAGGAGGAACCCAAAAGCAGATCCTTCGCTTCGCTCAGGATGACAACATTTGTGGTGTGCCCGCAGGATGACAGTGTATGTGGTGCGGAAGGGACGGCTCGGCCCACTATACCCGCTGTACCTCAATGCCTAGCTTGCGGTAAGGTTCGATGCACTCTTCGGTGGCTCCGACATCCGTGATGAGCATTTGAATTTCCGAGAGTGGGCAAACGAGCGCCGGGCTTACTTTGGTGAGCTTGCTGGAATCGGCTACGACGATTACTTTTTTGGACTGCTTGAGCATCTTGCGGAAGACCAGGGCTTCATCGGACTCCAGCGTGGTTGCTCCTCGCTCGATGTCGAGGCCGGTTACGCTGAGGAAGACTTTGTCCATGTAGACGTCGTTCAGGAAGTTCAGCGCGGCGCTGCCGGTCAGCGAAAAGGACCACGCCCATGGAACTGCGCCGCCGGTGACGTAGGTGCGGATGCCGGGCTGGTTGCAGAGTTCCATGCCGATGTTGATGGCGTTGGTCACGACCTGAATGTCTTCGCGATGGCGAAGGCTGCGGCCTATGTGGGTGGTCGTGGTGCCCGCGGTGAGGCCGATGGTCTCGTTGCGCTCCACGAGTTCGGCGGCGGCGAGGCCGATGCGGCGCTTTTCGGCGGCGTAACGCTCTTCGCGGGCCTGAAAGGAACGGTCGTAGCGGAACGGCTCGTAGAGCAGCGGTTCGACGAGCGTTGCGCCGCCATGGGTGCGGCGGATGAGGCCACGGCTCTCGAGGCGGGCAAGGTCGCGGCGAATGCTGGGAGCCGAGGAGCCGGCTTCGGCCAGAATCTCTTCAATACTGGCGGTGCCGGTGCGAAGCAGGAATTTCATGATGCGTTCAGAGCGCGAGTTGAGCGTGGACATACTCGGAGTAATCTTCCTGGCAAACGAAGTTCCCATCCACTCTACTCCAAAGAGGTGTTTACGGTATATTCGCACGAAATGCCAATCATATTGATCGTATGCATTTAATATGATCAATATCGCGGGTTTTCAAGAGTTTGCCGCGAATTTCGGGGGTGCTGGCATGGGTCGAGTCTTTCCTCATGAAATGCTGCGGGAGATGTATGAGCAGCCGGAGGCGATTCGCCGAACGATCGCGCTTTATACGGTCGAGGCTTCGGGCAGTCTGGAACTGAATCCGGAGTTCTTTCCACCGCTGGCGCAGTGGGGCAATGCGCATGGCGAGGTGCTGATCCTGGCGAGCGGTTCGAGCCGTCACAGTGGACTGGCGGGAGAGATCTTGCTGGAAGACGAGTGCGGGCTCGCCGTCGATGTGGAATACGCCAGCGAGTACAGCCTGCGCGGATTCAATCCCAATTCAAAAGACCTGCGCAACCCCAGCGTGATCGTGCTGTCGCAATCCGGCGAAACCTCGGATACGCTGGCGGCGCTGCGCGAGGCGCGGCAGCGCGGACAGAAGACGCTGGCCATCACCAACGTGGAAGACTCGACGATGGCGCGTGAGGCGGATCTCTCGATGCCGCTGGCTGCGGGCAGGGAGAAGGCGATTCCGGCGACCAAGAGCTTTACCAGCCAGCTCACCGTGCTGGCGTTGCTGGCGCTGTATGAGGGCGTAAGCCTGAACCGTCTGGATGCGGCCGCACTCTCGGCGCGTATTCGAGAGCTTGTGGCTGTGCCGGAGGCAATTGATGCGCAACTGGCTGGGTGGGAGACGCAGATGGCCGCGCTGGCAAAGAAGTATCGCGATGCCGCGACCTTTCTGTATCTGGGCCGCGGAATACACTACGCCATTGCGCGCGAGGGAGCGCTGAAGCTCAAGGAATCTTCGTATATCCATGCCGAGGGTTACCCGACGGGCGAGCTCAAGCATGGTCCCAATGCGCTGGTGAGCGAGCAGGTGCCGCTGGTGGTGCTGGCGACTGTGGACGAAGGGCTGGAGGGGTCGGTGCTTCGCTATGAGAAGACGGTGCAATTGCTGCGCGATATGAAGGCGCAGGGCGCGAAGGTCATTGCTCTGGCCAACACCGGCGATACGGAAATTTCCGGGCTGGTTTCGGATTGCGTCTTCGTCGATCCCGCGCCGGAACATCTGCTGCCGATCTCCGAGGTGATTCCGCTGCAGCTCTTTGCTTACTTCATGGCTATCGAGCATGGCATCAACGTCGATCATCCGCGCAATCTCGCCAAGGCTGTGGTCGAACAGAGCCAGTAGATGTTCAGCTTCATATTCCGAGTTGGGACTTGAGGTAGCGCACGCGATCGCGCGCTACCGTCAGTTCCGTGCGCTGAGCATCTTTGAGTGAGACAACTACTTTACCGGCGAACCACGAGTTCACTTCATGGATCCAATCCACATTCAATAGAATTGCCCGGTGGATGCGAATGAACTTTGCTGGATTCAGCCTCTGTTCGAGTTCCGCGATCGTTTGATCGACGCAGTGCGGATGTCCTTTCACCACGGCGTAGGTCAGCTTTTCCTTAGCTATGAAATGAGTCACGGTATCCAGATCGAGGAATGAAATTCGTTCGCCAACCCGTGAGGCAATACGGTTGGGGTAGGTCGCCTGGGGATTGCGAAGAGTTGAGGCTAGTTCATTGAGAATCGTCCTCAACTCCGGGGCTTGCTGCCATCCGGGCTTCGCAACCGGGCGCATCCGGCCAAGCTTCTTGAGTGCACGCTCCAGATGCTCGACATCGATCGGTTTCATCAGGTAGTCGATGGAGTTCACCTCGAAGGCCTTCAGCGCGTATTCGTCGTAGGCGGTTGTAAAGATGACGAAGGGATGTTCGTCCAGGCGGGAGAGCAGCTCGAAGCCGTTCATGACCGGCATCTGAATGTCGAGGAAGAGCACGTCGGGCAATTCGCTGTTGAGCGATTCGAGCGCAACGGCTGGATCGGTCGCGCTGCCGATAATCTCAATCTCGGGAAAGCGCGCAAGAAGGCGCTTCAGGCGCTCGATTGCGAGCGCTTCGTCATCGACCAGATAGGCACGAAGAGGTGTATTTTCCATCCCGGTTCCTCATTCCTACGGCGCGGTGGGGAAGGATAATCGAACGCAGTTCCGGTCTTCCCTTTGTGTTACCTCAAGATATCCGGCTTCGCCAAAGAGAAGCTGCATGCGCGCGATGAGATTGGCCAGTCCGTGGTCTGGAGAGATGGCTTCCAGGGAGAATCCCGGGCCGTCATCGATTACGTCCAGAAAGATGCGGTCCGATGAGGAGGAAGCGGTGACTCGAATTTCGCCACCTTGCTGCCTCGTGGTGACAACGTGCTTCACGCAGTTTTCCACGAGCGATTGAAGCGCCAATGGTGGCAGACTTGCGAACTCCAGAGATGCCGGCACATCGATCTCGTAGCGCAGCCGCGCCCCGAAGCGGGTCTTCTCAATTTCAAGATAGTCGCGAACGATCTTCAGTTCCTGGCCGAGTGGCGCCATACTGCGCTGACTCGCGTTCAGAGAGAAACGCAAGAGTGAGGCCAGCCTGCCGACGATGTCCTCTGCTCGCTGCGGATCGTCGGGAATGAGAGCGGCGATCGAGTTCAGCGTGTTGAAGAGAAAATGCGGATGGATCCGCGATTCGAGAGACGATAGCCGCGCTTCGGCAAGCAACTTGTATGCGCGTTCCTGCTCCACTTGCCTGGTGCGCAGTTCGAGAACGGTGGTCTGGAGTTTGTAGCGCATGGTTTCGAAGGTCGAGATGCTCAGGCCGAAGATGAGCGAGATGACGATTGCAAACGGAAGTGATTCGCGGAGCTCGATCCAATAGGCGCCTTTCGGAACAACGCCGGCGATCTGCAAGAGAAGGGCGCCGGCAAGAGAGCCCAAGGTTGCCGTACAGACGAGTGTCGGCGCATACATGAGATAAACGAGGCGAGGATATTTCTTTGAATAGTGATGCCCCATCCAGCTGAGAAGAAGGACAGAAGGCGGGGCAATCATCGTGGAATAGACGAATGCGCCGACAATCTCAATGACACTCTGGGAGAGCCGAATGCGGCCCGAGGAAAGAAAAATCAGAAAGATCAACAGCGTGGGGCCGGCAACGGCCCATATCACCCGCACGAGGAATGAGGCGAAGCCGGTCGGCGTTCGCGTATCTCCGGCAACGCCGGCCTTGGGAGGGTTGGCTTGGTTGGTCATAGCTGATTTCATAGCTGGAAGCGAACTCCCATCGAGCTGGCTGCGGAGTAAGGCGTGGATCCGTACTCCGAGGTCGCTCGTCCGGCTGGAATTTCCAGGTGCAGGTAGGAAGAGAAGCGGTTGCCGAACCTGCGCTCAGTGTCGAAGATGGCGGTGCAACTGCGGTCGTTGAGGTTTGCAACCACGGAAGCGGCCAGGTCCCATTGCTTCCAGCCGGGCAGCTCGCGCAGGCGCGTTTTACCGGCGCGAAGGAATGCGTAATGCTGGCGTCCGACGAGAGGAAAGACGGTCGCGTCCCGATAGTACGGAATATTGGGAGGGGTGAAAAACTCGCCGATGAAGGTGACGCCGGAAGTGGTGGTGTATTTGCCGCCGAGGAGGATGGCCTCATGCTCGCGCCAGGCGGCCTCGCCGTGCAACTCCCAGGCCTCGCCTAGGACACGCGTAAAGGTGAGTCCGCTGAAGGTATCGCTGCCGCGATCGTGGCCGGCGATGAGCGAAGTATCGAATCCATGCACCAGAACGTTATACCGGAAGGCCGTGGTGTCGTGCAGGTTCGACTGCGCCGGGGCGAGCGCAGCCGTCGACCAGGCGAGACTCATGGCGTGCGGGCCATGGACCCAGTCCGCCTTGATCATGTCACGGCCTTCGTTGAGGCTGAGGCGGTCGGTGGGGTTGGTTGGGTCACGGGGCGGATCGAGAACTCCGGCGGCCGTGAAGGCGTAGCCTGTACCCCAGCGAACGATGCGGCGGCCAAGCGTGAAATCGAAGTCTCCGGCGGAAAGACCGGCATATGCCTCCTTCACGCGCAATTGGGTCGCGGTGTCGGTGTACGTGTCGGCGAGTCCCACGACGCTGGAGGAAAGGCTCCAGCGTTGGTAGCGGAGGGTGAAGGAGGGCTCGAGGAGGACCTGGTTGAGGACCTGCGGAATCGGCGCCTGCAGATTGCTGTAGACAGTCGCGTCGTCGATGGCGGCGAACGAAAATCGGAAGTCATAACGGCTCTGTGGAGTGGGAGCATCCGGAACGGGCGTATCTGAAACGAGATTGTCCTGTGCTCTGGATTGCCAGCACGCCGTGGCAAGGATGATCGAAATGAGGATCCGATATTTCATCGTTGTCGCCAGCTTTGCTGAATAATGCGGGAGAATGCTGTCAGTGTGTGTGTTTCCCGAGTGATAGCCCAACACGGTCAGAATCGGTCTGCGCGCCCTTGATAGAAGAGTTTGTCTGGGAGCTCTCGCGGGGCGATGCCGGAGTACTCGAGGACGCTGTGGGAGTTATGGCGAATTTCGTCGTAGAGAGTCATGCGCCGGAGCTGGACTCTGCCATTGACCGACGCGAACTCGTCGAACGTTGCGGATTTGATGAGCTTACCGGAGGTGAGATAGAACTCGGCCTTCACCGGACGGTCATCTTCCACGCGAACCCATAAGAGGATCCGCTGATACGTGGCGCCCTTTCGCTTTGCGGTGAGATCGAGCAGGTAACAATCCTGCGTGCCGACCTTCTCCGTGCGCAAATAGACGGGAGTGTAGTCGGCGGCATAGTTGGTGCGTGCGACATCGCCGTTGGAGGCGTCGCCTGACAGGCGCTCTAATGGCGTGATGCGTACCGGGCGGCTGGTATCTGGCAGATAAACCCACATATCGTCGCCCAGCATGAGCAAGTGCTGTCCCTTTTCGCGGGGGCTCATGAATTCGACGTAAGTCTTCTCGGTACCTTTCTGCGAGACCTCGTAAAGCTTCTCTTCGTCTGCCTTGCTTGCTTCGTAGTTAGTGATTTTGACGTGAAGGACATACGATGGCCAGCCGTTGCGAAAGATATCGGCGCGTTTGAGGACGGCCTCTGCATCAGGAGTGGTTGCGAGGGTCGCGCCGTGGCTCACCAGCATGCATGTGAAGAGAAAGCCGGCGAGGAGGAGAAGCAGGAACGTGCGCAGAATCGAGTTGATGTTAGACATGAGCTAATGCCTCCGCAATTTGCAGCCGCGATGCGCGGATCGCCGGCAGGATGGATGCGAGCGCCAGTGAGAGAATGACCAGCAATGATGAGGCGATCATCAGGCTGGGTACGTGGAGAACGCGAAAGCTCATTGGCGCCGTGGTTCCGGGAGGCGGAGGCAGATGGATGCCGGAATGATTCAAGAGGACTCCAAGGAGATTACCCCCGACCACGCCCACGATTGCGCCAAGCACTCCGAGAAGAGTGGCTTCGAGCATGAACAGAGCCATGATCCAGGAACGTGGCGTACCCATCGCCAGCATGGTTCCGATCTCGCGGGTGCGCTCGAACATGCTCATCAGCAGCGTGTTCACACTGGACATGAGGACCATGAAGAAGACGATGACGCCGAGGAAGACGAAGATGGTGCTGAAGAGAGAACGGACCTGCTTGTAGTACGCGGCGAGATCGATCCATTTCTTCAGAACCAGGTGTTGTGGCGATCCGTTCAGGCGCGGAGCGAGCGCAGATGCGACCTTGTCGGTGTTTTCCGTTGCGTCGAGGCCGACGACGAGGTTGGTGACGCGGTCGCTTTGCAGCAGACGCTGTGCTGAGGGCAAGGTAATGCGCAGATAGCGGTCATCGACCTCCTTGTAACCGGTGTTCACCGTGCCGACGATCTGCACGTCGATTCCGTTCAAGGCTCCGTCGGAGGTTACCGCAAGGAGCGTGAGTCCGTCGCCGGGCTTTACATTCATGGAGCGGGCCACGCCGGTGCCGATGAGCGCTTCTACTTCCCCGCCCGGTCTGGCATCGAGGTCTCTTCCCACGGCCAGTCGCGGCGTAAAGCCCAGGCTTTTTTCGGCTACTGGATCGACGGCACTTCCCATGAAAACGCCGGACTTCACGCCGTTGGAAAGCATGCCGTAAAACTCGATGCGGGGTGCGACGCCGCGTACATGGCCGCCGGTTGATACGGATGCGGCCACCTGCCGCCAGTTGTCGATGCCGGTATCGAGGACGTGTTTTTCTTCGCGGTCGAAGTGCTCGGCGGTGAAGATCTGTATATGGCCGAGGCCGTCGTTGATGGTGCTCTCGCGCAGGCCCCAGAACATGCGGGCAAAGAATCCGCCGACGAGCAGAAGACCGGCTACGCCGCCGCCGACCATGACCAGCGTCATCACGGTCCGTCGCCGATTGCGAAAGATGTTTCTAAAGGCAAGAAGCAAGAACTTCCACATGGCTGCCTCCTTCGGTAAGAGAGTCGGACGCGATGCGTCCGTCGCATAGCTCAACGATGCGGTCGGCATGTTCCAGCAATCGCGCGTCGTGGGTGGAGAACAGGAAGGTCAGGCCGAGTTGGCGGTTCAGTTCGCGCATCAGGTCGATGAGTTGCGTGGCATTGCGCGTGTCGAGATTGGCCGTCGGCTCATCGGCAAGCACGAGAGCCGGACGGTGCACGATAGCGCGCGCCACGGCGACACGCTGCCGTTCGCCGCCGGAGAGCAGATCCGGACGATGATTGGCACGGTCAGCGAGGCCTACGCTCGCGAGTGCGGCGGCGACGCGTTCGCGGCGCTGAGCTACGGGCACCCCCTGCACGAGGAGCGGAAATTCGACGTTCTCCGCGGCCGTGAAGACGGGGATCAGATTGAAGGTCTGAAAGACGAACCCAATCTTCTCCCGGCGAAGCGCGGTCAACCGCTTTGAATCCAGCCTGGACGTGTCGACGCCTTGCAGCAGAATTCGGCCGGTGGTCGGCTTGTCGATGCAGCCGATCAGGTTCAGCAGGGTTGACTTTCCACTGCCGCTGGGGCCTGCAATCGCCAGGAACTCTCCGGCACATATGTGCAGGCTCGCATCGTCGAGGGCGCTGACCGAGTTATGGTCCAGGGAGTATCTTCGACTTACGGATTCGACTCCGACTATTTCATCCATCGCAGGTTCCTTTCCGGAGTGCCCTTGCACTGAACGGAAGGTACCGCACCCCCCTGACGGGCGCATTCAGTTTCTGACAAAGGGTTCCGATAGCTGACGGAGGGTGTAAATCGTCGGACGAACCGCTTGAGCAATTGGGGACGTTCCCACTGCGGCAGACGAATTCCGCCAAGATATATTTCCGAGAATCTGCTTGGCGGTGGTTGCTTTGAGATGCGCCTACTGTGGTTTTGCTTTAGTCGCCGGATTCGCTTCGATGAGACAGAAAATTGCTGCAGCAAGGCTCAGAACGAGTGAACCATAGCTGCATAGCAGGATGGTCTTTGCCTGTTCAATGGACTCAGGAGTCCATATATTCTCCTTCGGGAGTTTTCGCGCTAATGTGCCGGGACTCGACTCAAGGGGATGCTCCTGAATCCACTCTCTTGCCACGTCAGTCAAGCCGGAATCCAGGCCTTTGACACGAATCTGCGTTGGCTTTTCCGGGGGGTATGCATAGGTGTACCTGTCAAGCATTCTGGGATAAAGGAAGCCGGAGAGGATCGCGATGACGAAGCAGACAATGCCTGCGATCGTCCAGGCTCGGCGGTATTTTGCTGCCGGTGCTTGCCGGGCCAGCGCCGATATGGTCAGAAGAATGATGAGAACGAGGAAAGATAGAAGCCCGACGTGATAGCCGGGCTGGGTCTCGTCCGGAGGGGCAATCTTCTTCAAGAATCCGCCGAACGCGGTAAACAGGAACAGCACGACCTGCACAAGGGAGACGATGATTTTTCTGCCGTCTCTGGCCGTCTTCACTGGATCACACTCAGGACTACGTTTCTTGGGTTGCCGCCGGATGCTCCAATGCTGATGGGTTTCTGATCTGTCAGTGGAGGAAATGGATGCCCCGGTTTGCCGGCCCAGATTACGTAATCCGCAATGGTCAAGGTTGCCGATGATCCCGACCCAACTCCATCGAATGCCTGGCTCTTATACGGCTCCTTCGGAGGCTTTCGGAACAGGCCTTCCCATGCGTAGTAGACCTGGAGGCCTTCGACAAGCCTGGCGTCCCCTCCGCGTATGCTTACCACGACTTTGTACTGATCGTCGCCGGGTTGAGGCTCTCCAGCCATGACGTTGTCGTACTTCTTCATTTGTTTCTGAATATCGTTGTAAACCGCGTCCACTTGTTCCTCGTCATCTGGAGTTACTTTCTCCCGGCCTTTGAGTATTACGGCGAGAAGTGCATTGAGTGCCTGCGCTTCATCGTGTATCCCGGTTAGTGTTTCCCTGCGCAAGGATGGGCCTGTTCTCTGCAAATACGTCTTGTGGGCGTGCGCGAGCCAGACGGCAAGCGTTCTGATTCTTGCTGTCATTACGTCCTTGTCAGACGGGTTGAGAAACCGCTCCGCGGGAAGGCCGTCGAATCGAATGGAAAGATCGTGAAGCTCGGCTGTGCTCTTCGCCAGTTCCTCTCGCAGAGCGCGGTCCACGGTTAGACTGATCAGAAATCCGCTGCCAAGTGCTTGCCGTAGTTTCTCTCCACCATTTGCCTTCGGCAGCACCAGACGGGTTCCGGCGGACAGGGGATCGATCTTGTTCAACGAAGGATTGAGATCGTAGACCACGGTAAAGGCCTCGACATCCGGTTCGATGCCGTTGGCCGTCAGCAGATCATAGATGTTGGCGGTGCTTTGGGTTGTGATCATCTCTGTCGTAAGCGCAAAATCGCCGTCGGGCCAGGGTGCGGGAGAAAGGTCGCTGGCCTTGATCAAATCAACGCTAATGGTGCGGCCGGCGAGGGTGGTATCAACATATCCAGCCCCGCATGGATTAACAATTGAGGCCAGTAACAGGAGGATGCCGGCTGCATTCCTGGCTGCATCCTTGAGCCGCAGACTCATCGGTTCGCTCCTCTTCGGTCAGATTCCCGTGTATGTCAGAATTCGCTCTTGAGATTGTCTTTCATTCCAAAATCGAACAAGGCCGGCAGTTGAATGTCGGCCTCCTTCATTTCCGGGTAGAGTTGTCGAACCAGAGGCCGCACCTGCTGCTGCGTATCGTGCAGCAATTGCGCCAAAGGTTCTTGCGGATGAGCTTTTGCCTCCTGGATGAGTGCCTCTACCAACAACGAGTGACCCAACCCCTGCACCATGGTCGCTCTTGCGGTCTTGTCAGGCTGCGTGGCAGAGAGGATTTTCATGCGCTTGTCGTAGCCAAGCTGTCCGAAGCTGGCGTCGCCGAGCGGCCCGGGACGAAACTCTCGACCCGGCATCGCTGCCGAATGACAGGAGTCCAGTATCATCACCGCCTCTCCAGCATCTACTCCTGCCCACCAGGCGCTGAAGTCCTGGCTGGAAATTGTGCGCTGAAGAAACGCGCTCGCTTTCTGGCAGGCCGGACTTTGCTCCTCGGGATGCGTAAGGCAGCGAGTGAGCACGTCTTCCGTAACTCCTGATACGGCGCCGGTGTCGTAAGGCACAACGTAGAAAGTTCCTTGCGGATCGGCGTAGCCATGGCTGGAGATGAATAGCACGACCGCGTCGTCCGGAGTTGCGGTCTGAACTTTGTGATCCGGATCGACGGCATCCCGTTCAGTATCCGTGATCGATCGTCCAGCCAACAGATCGAGGATCGCCTTCACATTCGCTTTCGTCGCTTGTTCCAGCACCACTCGTGGACTGTCCGGAGCCAGCGTTGACAACAGTGAAACATCGATCACGTTATATTCGCTTGCCAGCTTCTCGTGCAACAGTTGCGCAGCGCTTTGTGCGCTTGGCGCGGCCAGGTCCAGATTCCAGTGTGACTGGTTTGCGTTCACCCCGACAGTGATCAGATAAGCGCGGCGGGTTACCGGCGCCTCGGACAAAAACGGCGCGTTGGGCGGAGGATATTCGAGCGGCCCGGCAGTCAGGCTCTTGACCCGATCCGAGTTGAAGGCATACGCCGTGAAGTCGACCTTTTCAATGCCCTTACGGCGTGGCAGGCGGATATGGTTGAAGACGTGTGTGTACTCACCGTTGACCAGCTCGATCTCATGAGTCTTTCGCCAGGATTCTATCTCCGTCTGTGCGGCCTGTGCATTGGGCGACCGCTCTCGAACGCCAGTTGTTTCAGGCCACTGAGCGATCAGTTGCCCATCCCGAAACAGGCGTAAATCGTAAGCGCCGCTTTGCATAGGATGGCCGCGCTCGTCCTTCTGTGTCTCTGAGGCTGGGCCGTTTACTTTGACGGCGACGGAAACAAACTCTCCGTCTGGCTCTGGATCGGCCTTGATCAGTTCTACCGTGGGCTGTGCGCGGTTCAGGCTGGACAATGGCCGGATTGCGGGAAGCTTCTCAAAGTTCCACAGTTTTGCGAGGAGGTCCGGGACATAGTAATCGCGAAGAAAGACTTCCGGCGGCAGCGCTCGAAATGGATCGTCGGGAAAGACCCAGTTCAAGCCCCGGATCTCGTCCAGATCGTCGGTGTCGAAGCGGCCTTCGGGATCGGAAACAACCCAGTGGTCCCGGTCGACGGCAAACAACGCAGCGAGTTCCTTGCCGTTGATGTCCCACAGCCTCACAGCGCCATCGCCGGTGTGGCATGACGCGATATGCCGGCCGGCAGGGTCAATGGCCACACAAGCGGTTGCTTCGCCGGGCCCGGGCGATATCCACACCTGGCGCTTATGGTCGATATCCCAGAGCCTCAGGGTGCCGTCTCCGAGGCCCGAAATGAGACTGTGGCCGTCGGCGCTGAATACGATGCGGTCGTTGCCGAATGTGCCGCGAGTACTATGCGGATTCAGATTCCCCAGTTCCCGCCCTTTGGATGTTTCGAGCAGTCTGATCTTGTACATGCCACCGGCGGCGAGGGTCCGGCCATCGGGGCTGAAGGCCAATGTGCTGAAACTCGGGTCTTTCCCGGCGATATTCAACACCTCATGTCCATCTTCGAGATCCCAGAGCCTGATCGGCCCCGCTCGGCTCACCGAAGCCAGAGTATGACCGACAGGGCTGAGCGCGATGTCTTGATTCCATTTCTGGCCTGTCAGAGACCGGTTCTTCTGTCCGCTGGTCACACTCCAGAGATTGATCGCATCGCTGGTTGTTCCCAGTGACGCCAGAACGCTGTCATCGGGGGTGAATCCGAGCGAAGTGACTCCGCAGTAGTATGCAGACGGAGGACAGACGTCTCCGTCCATTTCGTGGAGCTGGCCGCCACTCTTTACATCCCAGAGCTTTACCTTGCCGTCTGTGCTTCCGGAGCCAAGAACGCCGCCGTGGTGATCGAACGCGACGGCTGCAACCCCGCTTGCGTGGCTGCCAAGGATTCGTTCCCCATGTCCAGCTTCCGCATCCCATATCCGGATCTTCCCATCGCCGCTACCCGATGCAAGGCTATGGCCATCGGGAGAAAATGCAACTGTCAAAACTCCATTGGCGTGGCCGGTAAGATTTCGCAGTTGCCGGCCTGTGGCCGTGTCCCAGAGGCGGGTTGTCGCGTCCATACCGCCGGAAGCCAGTATGTCTCCATGGGGCGAGAAAGCGACGGAATAGACCAGCCCTGCGGAGCTTGCATACTGGCCCACCAGGGTTCGGATCAGGCGTTCGGGATTTACTTCCCAGAGTTCGATCGCGTTTGGTGCGGCTCCGCTCACGTGTGTGGCGGTGTTGTCTTCTCCTGCAATCGCCAAGATCTTGCCGTCGGGACTAAAGGCCAATGAATGCACGTGATCGAGATGAGTGAACAACATTTTCGGCTCGCCTCCGGCTTTCATGTCCCAAAGCTCGACTGCCCTGCTTAGGCCTCCCGAGGCCAGGGTTCGGCTATCCTGAGTGAAGGCCAGGGAGTAGATGAAGGCGGCGTGGGCTGTCAAGTTTCGCAGTTCGCGTCCGGTTGACGGATCTCCCAACGTGATCGTGGCGCTCTCTCCCGCGCTGGCCAGCAGATGCCCATCGGGGCTGAAGGCTACCGTCGAAGGAAGTTTCTCCGTGGCCAGGCTCAGCCGCTGGCGTCCTGCTTCCACATCCCAAAGCACGACCCGCTTGAGGTCACCCATTGCCAGGGTATTTCCATCTGCGCTGAAGGCCACGCAAGCCGGCAAGCCCCTCTTTGTCTCAATCCTGTTCAACTCGCGGCCCGTCTCCGTATCCCACAACCTGGCCGAGCCATCCCAGCTTCCGGAAGCCAGCATGTGTCCGTCGGGCCGGAAGGCCAACGAGGGAACGGGGCCTTTGTGTCCAGCCAGGGTTCGCAGCCCGCGCCCGGTGTCGACGTCCCAAAGTTTGATCGTGCCATCGTATCTTCCGGAAGCGATAACGCGGCCGTCAGGGCTGAAAGCAACCGACATCACGGTGTTGGCGCCGGATTCGACCACAAGATGGGGTTTCTGTGCGAAGGCCGCGGCACAGGAGATCGCATACATCCACCACAACAGGAACGCAGCTAGCTTGAGAAGCTTCAAGGATCACCTGCTGGACCAAGATGTCTCGGACATCTTGCGCAGAGTCTTTTCAAAGAAAATTGGCGTGTGCCGAGGCCTGCGACGACAGATTACTCCGGTTCGGCGCTGGTTGTTTCCTGATTTTTAGTTGGCTGGGTTATGGCCCTTAGCGCGCAACGCAAATCTACGAAAGGATGGCTATCGAATTCTTTGGAAGGATCACCTGGCCGTCCATCTCCGTTACACCGCCGCGCGATTTGAGGATGAGGCGCTTGCCTTGCGGCAACGGAACGCGAAATTCGTCTTGGCCCAGATTGCAGGTTACGATTATCTCGCCGCGCTCCATGGATAACCACATCTCGCGCTGGTCAAATTGGTTAAATCGAACATGCGTTTGGCCCGGCTGGCCATCGTTCAACGAGGGCATAGTGCGGCGCAACCGGATCAGCTCGCGGTACCATGCCAGCATCTCTTCATGCGTACCTTCGTTTACCTCGTCCCATTTCAACTTCGATCGTTCATACGTTTCTCGCTTCTCCGGGTCTGGGATTAGATCCGGGTCCCAGCCGAAGGCCGCGAACTCTCTCTTTCGTCCTTCGGAAACAAGCCGGGCCATCTCTGGTTCCTGATGGTCGGCAAAGTATTGGAAGGGCGATGAAGCAGCCCACTCCTCGCCTTGAAACAACAGCGGAATAAATGGGCTCAGCAACACGAGTGCGGCTGCGATTTTGGCGCGGTCGAAGCCAACAATCTCCAGCAATCTCTCTCCGGTTGCCTGATTTCCCACCTGATCGTGATTCTGGATGAATCCAATAAACCGATGCTGCGACAGGCTGCCTGTGGAGCGCCCATGGATACGGTGCCGGAACTTCGAATATATCCCGTCGTAGACGAAGTTCCGCTCCACGGCTTTTGCCAATTGACTTAACCGGCCAAAGTCCGCGTAGTATCCCGTTGTTGGACCGGGGTTGAGCACGGTGAACAGTGCATGATGAAAATCATCGTTCCATTGCGCATCCATGCCAAGGCCGCGGGCCTCACGCGGAGTTACTACGCGTGGATCGTTCAGGTCGCTCTCTGCGATCAGTACGAAGTGGCGCGCGAGAGTTGCTCCCAATACCTCCACCTCGGCGGCGAGCTGCTCCAGAAAATGAATCGCCGATCGGTCGACGAATCCATGCACTGCATCCAGCCGCAACCCGTCGATATGAAAGTCCCGCATCCACATCAGAGCGTTGTCACAGAAGAATCTTCGTACCTGATGCGCTCCGCCGCCTTCAAAATTTACTGCCCCACCCCAGGGGGTGCTGTGCGATTCCACAAGATAGGGACCAAACTTGCCGGTATAGTTTCCGACTGGGCCAAAGTGGTTGTAGACCACGTCGAGAAGCACTGATAGGCCCCGTGCGTGCGCGGCATCGACGAATCGCTTCAGAGCGTCCGGCCCTCCATACGGTTGATGGACTGAGAAGAGTGCGACGCCGTCGTAGCCCCAACCCTGGTCGCCTGCGAAGGATGCAACCGGCATCAACTCCACGTGGGTCACGCCGAGATGAACGAGGTGATCGAGCCTGCCAATCGCCGAATCCAGCGTTCCTTCCTGTGTGAAGGTGCCAATATGCATTTCATAGATCACGGCGCTGGCGAGCGGAGGCGGCCTGAAATCGACATCCTTCCAGACGAATGCCTGCTGGTCATACAAGCGAGACAACCCGTGAACACCGTTCGGCTGGCACAGAGAACGCGGATCAGGATAAGGCTTCGGATCGTCATCGATCAGGTAGCCGTAATCCGCGCCGGGCATGGCTTCCGCGACATCGAGCCGCCACCAGCCATGATCATCCGGTCCATTCATCGCGAATGTGGTCGGCGCCAATAGAGCGCTGCTCACTCTCACAGCGAGCTTCTTCGCTCGCGGAGCCCAAATCTCAAACCGATGCATCTACTCCGCCTCCTTGATCAAAAGCGCGACGGGAAAGTGCTGCAACAACGCCTGCACACGCATACGGCCGCCCTTCACTCCATCGCCGGTGAGCACGTTCTTCCAACTACCCTGTGGCAATTCGAGCGTCGTTGACGCCCAGCTATCGCCAAGCTTCAGCGTCCAGCGGGGAACGATGGTGGCGACCCTGTCTGCTCGCAGATATCCCACGACGTGCTCGCGCCTGTGTCCCTCAGCGGCCAATGGCGTATAAGCTGCGTCTGCTCCAAAGCACTCCGGATGTTTGCAGCGAAGAGACAGCGCATTGTGGATCACCCACATCTTCGGCATGCCTTTATCGACACTACTGCCAATCCGGCTCAGGATTTCTTTTACATCGACGCCCTTTTCCAACTTGCTCAGGATGCTTCGGCGCTCGTCGTAGTCGACTGGCCTGCGGTTGTCCGGGTCCACGAGGCTATGGTTCCACAACTCACCGCCCTGATAGGTATCCGGCACGCCTGGAGCGGTGCACTTCACAAGGGTCTGTGCGAGGCTGTTGACGCGCCCTGCACTCAATACGCGTTCAACAAACTTCTCCAACTCTGCGATGAATTCGG
Source organism: Acidicapsa acidisoli (assembly GCF_025685625.1). Lineage (NCBI taxonomy): Bacteria > Pseudomonadati > Acidobacteriota > Terriglobia > Terriglobales > Acidobacteriaceae > Acidicapsa > Acidicapsa acidisoli. The sequence goes on along the minus strand of NZ_JAGSYI010000001.1, from coordinate 1,181,063 downwards.
CGGAATCCAGAATCCGCTCGATGAAGTTTCGCAATGCGTCTTCGAATTCCTTGTTCTGTTGCGTCCAACTGGTTTGCTGCTTGGCTTCGCGAGCCGCTTTCTCCATGTAAGCAATCAGCCGGTCTTTTGCAATGGGCCATGCGCCGATCAGGGTCTGGTATAAAAAATACTCCGTGTTTCGATCAGGGTGACTCCCTTTCCGGAACCGCGCATTCATCCGCGACCAGCGGTTCAGCGCAGATCTCCATCGTCCTGGAATCTCTGTGATTGTCGCCAGCCGTGCTCTTACATCGTCGGCTCGTTTCGTATCGTGCGTTGAGAGCGTGGTCATGGTCAGAGGGTGAGTTGCCTGCATCTTTGCAAAATAATCGTGAAACGCCTCAACGGACATTCCGTCGAGGCCCGGATTATTGCCCACCTCGTTCAAGCCGACCATGCGGTTGAAGCAATAAAACGCCGTGTCTTCCACGCCTTTCGCCATCACAGTAGACGTGAATTGTTGGAGGCGCATCAGAAATTCGCCTTCCATCTTGCCCCGAACACGCAGTGTCAGCACATCGGCGATGAAGTCGAAGAGGCCAGCATCGAGATCCTGCCTTCGCGCCTTGGCCATTGCCACCGCGTTGTCGATGTATAAGCGATCCTCATCGAGGATGCGGTCTCGATCGGCAACCACATACGTTCGATAGACCGGGAAGCTCGACGCCACTTCGCGAAGCGCACGGCGAATCTCCGCGCGCGTGTAATCGCGGCGGTCGCGGTTGCTCTCGCATATCTCCACGAATAAACTCGCCAGACGGTTGATGTCACTGCCTAAAGCCTCTTGCTCAACCATCTGTTTCTTCTGCTGCGCCACTTCGGCGAAGTCGACCGGCTCGCCGGTGAACTCGCTATAAATCTTCGTGAGTTCCGTCAGGCCCTCGCCATGCACGAGGAATCTGTTGCACACGTTCATGAAGTCGTAGCCGCTGGTTCCCTGAATCGGCCAGCTATCGCGCAGAAACTCTCCGGGCTCGAGAATCTTCTCGCCGACAATCCATGCTTCTGGCGCGCGTTTTCTCAATCGTTCGAAATACTGCTGGGGATCGCGCAGACCATCGGGATGATCGACGCGCACGCCGTCCAGCACGCCATTCTCGAGCCATTGTAGGATTCTGCAATGTGTCGCCTCGAAGACATGCTCCCGTTCCATTCGCAGGCCGATCAGCGTGTTCACGTCGAAGAAACGCCGATAGCCCAACTCCTGATCGGCCGTGCGCCAATAGGCCAATCGATAGCTCTGCTGATTCAGCACCTCATCCAATGCATCCATCTCGTGATTCAACTCGTCCACGCCGCGGGAAATTGCCGCGGATACTTCCGGTTGCTCTTTGCAAAGCTGCTTCAACATTCGATAGATCACGGTCTTGTCGCGATGCCTCGCACTCGCGTCGCCGCGATTGCTCAATTCCGGTGACGGCAGACGCGCGAAACTCCCGGCGATGAAGTGAAGCGTGTCACTGTGCGCGTACTCGGCAGCCTTTGAAAGCAAGTTAGACAAAGACCTTGGAGCGACTGGAAAGAGATTGTCCGAGTAGCGCACTTGAAAGCGGTCGCCTGTGTATTCCAGCTTGATTCGGCCTGCGCTCAATTCCCGTCCGTACTGGTCCCCGAGCACGGGAATCAGAACTTTGTTCTGCAGCTTCACCTCCGCCGATTGCCAATCGATATCGAACCAGGTTGCGTACCGGCTGGATGGGCCGTTTTCAATTACGTCCCACCAGTACCGGTTTTGCTGGCCGAGCGCCATATGGTTCGGCACGATATCCAGCACCTGACCCAACTCAAGCTCTTTCAAACGCTGGCAGAATCGGCTGTGTCCTTCTTCGCCGCCCAGCTCCTCATTAGGCTTTTCGGGGTCTACCACGTCATATCCATGGGTGCTGCCGGGAATTGCCTGCAGATATGGCGAACAGTACACATGCGAGATGCCGAGCCTCTTCAAATAGTCGGCCACTCCGGCCGCGTCTTTGAAGGTGAATCCTGCATGCAATTGCAGCCGGTATGTCGACAAGGGTATTTGTGGCATAGGCGCTTACACCCTTAGAAGTGGCGAAGGGACTCCACGTGCCCGGGAGGCGGGGTGACCGGGGGCATCACGTTGAGGTCGCCTGAGCGTTCGGCGCGGCTTTCGAGCGAGCGGCTGACGAGTTCACGAGAGCCAAGCCCGACGGCCAGAGCGAGTGTGAGCACGATGCCCCCGAAGAGGATGCTGAAGGCCAGCTCTACGATGTTGCCGCCCACCTGGAGGTGGTCGAGGACCATGGCGGCTGTGAGAACAAGCACCAGCCATTTGACGCCCAGCGAGAGGAACCGCGCGTATTGGAGTTGTGCGTTGACGGCTCCAATGAGAACGGATCGCGCGAGAAAGCGGGCTACGATATTGCCGGCGATGAGCAGGAAAATCGCGCCGACGGCATGGGTGAGATAAGGCAGGAGGGAGATCGGGAGCGTGGCTGCCGTTGCGTAAGAAGCGTCGAAGGCGGAGACGCCGATGATCAACCCGAGCAGGATGCAGGCCCAGAAGGAGATGCGGGCGATCAATTCGGTCGGAGCCGTCGCCGGGGTCCAATCGGCGTTGCCGCGCTCGCGGATGAGGCGATCGTCGAACTTTGCCCAGGTAAGCGCCCGCCGCAGAAACGCGGAGAGCGCCATGCCGACCAGCGTAAAGATAGCCAGTGCAACGAAGAAAGCGAGGATGCCCGGCAGGATCGCGATGAGCAGCGAGAGGATGCGGTAGAGCGATTGATGAAGCGCATCGGACATATGCTGCCAGATTGAACCATTGTCCACGTACACGGTCTGCGGGACCTGGTCCGTGACGGACTGAAGTATGGTGGCTGGAACGTATCGCATAGGACTAACTCCTTTATTCAATTCGTTCGCTTCGTGACGGAAACGGGGTCACGTGTTAAACCCGGTATCCAACATTGGACATCAAGGGTTAAATCGATCTGGCCAGCGCCAGCGCGAGACCAGGTAGGGCTTGTCGGCCTCGAAGGCGGCAGCGACCGCTTCGATGTGGCTCTCCGGGTTGACGCCGGAAGCGGTGATATTGATGTGGCTCGCAACCCATGCCAGGTAGAGCGGGATAAGCGCGCCAAGAAGATGTCCGCGATTGATTGTGCGGAGCCGGTAAGCGAGGAGAAAGTCGAAGACAACGCGCGCCCAGAGATTGTCGGGCATGCGGAAGTCCGCTGCTTCGGTGACAGAAAGCCGCTTGAGTCCGAGCAGTGAGTTTGGCGGCAGAACCAGCGACCATATCTCGCGGAGATTGGTGTAGGCAAGGCGAAAGGCATCGAGCATTGGGCCTATTTCGGGTGCGCCATCGGCGGCCGAATCGTGCGTCCCTGTATGCTGGCTCGAGTTGCGCGCAGGCGACAAAGGACGGCTGCGCTGCCAGAATGCTGCCTTGGCGTCGATATCGGCGAAAAGAGAGCCGGTAACCCTGGCGAGGATCGCGTTCAGGTCGGTCTCGGTTGGCTGCGGACTGACGCGTGGTCCAACGTCGAACTCCTGGATGGCGAATCCGGCAACTGCGGCTTCCTCGATCGGCCAGACGATTGAGTCGGGTTGGTTCAGGGAGGTAAAGCGCTGGGCCACGGCGGCGAGGCGTTCGGCCATGCGCAGAGAGAGGCCGAGATCAATGGCCAGGGGGAAGCGTGCGCGCGAGGCGAAGAGTGCGCGGGTAAGCGGATAGAGGATGGCGGAGTTGACCAAGCCGGCGCGCGGCGACAAATCGTAGTGGGGAACCGCGAGGTCGGTGGGCGTGGCGAGAACGGCATTGGCAAGTTCGAACAGCGAGGGCGAAGCCAGCGACGCGGACCCTGGACCCAGCACTAAAATAGCGCGCGCATTGTTCTTCTGAGCAAGTTGATGGGCGGTGACGAAGTCGAATGCGGTGAGCGTCCAGGAGGCCGTGTTGGCGGGGGCTGGGATGATTCGCAGGGAAGGGTTCGCTTCTGTGGAGGGAGTGTCCGGCGTCGCGATGAGCAGGCTTTCTGCCTGGAAGGAAGCCGTCAGGTTCGCAAGGACAGTTTCAAGCTGGTCGAGCGGCATGGGCGCGAGCAGCACGAGGAGGTCCGCGCCGGCTTCGGCCAATGGGGGTGTGACGTCGGAGATCGGATTTGCTGTCGCCATCATTGCTTTCTCTTGAAACCACTGTTAGAGCAATGCAGGGTGCTGGAAAAGCGCTGTCTGAGTCCTGCAATTCAACGGACGTTAAAGCGATAAGATGCCGGCAAGCGGGATGCGAAGCCATGCCGGGCGATTATTCAGCTCGTAGAGCATTTCATAGAGGGCTTTTTCGAGGAGATAGGTTCCGAGTAGCAATTGAGACTGCTCGGGCGAGGGCAGCAGGAGCGGGTTGACGGCGACAGCTTCGCGGTAGGCTCGAAGGAACTCCGCGGAAGCTGCGTTCTGCCAGAGGATCGCCCACGCTTCGAGGTTCGTTGCGTCCGTGTGCGAGACTTCGCCGTGAGCAGAAAGGTATTGATCGAGACCGGTGTGGGCGGCATACGAGAAGGAGCGAATCATGCCAGCGACGTCCTTCAGCGGGGACTGCTTCTGGCGCCGTTCGGCGAGGGACCGGGCGGGTTCGCCCTCGAAATCGAGCAGAACGAAGTCGCCGGGCTCTGATTTGCCGGAGTCTGTCCCGCCGGTCCGGAGGGTCTGGCCCAGGTGGTAATCGCCGTGAATCCGGATGCGCTGCCCGGTGGGAGTGAAGCCAGTGATGGCGTTGGCGCGTGCAAACAGATGGATGCGGCGTGAGAGAAGCAAACCAGCGTCATCGGCAGTGAGGTCTTTGAGGGTAGAGAGTTTGGCCTTGAGGGTTTCCAATGTGGAGGTAATCTGTGCGTCGATGCGCCGCGCGTCGCTGGCGAGATCCGCCGCGGTCAAGGGTTCGGCTGCGAAGGCCGGGTCGTCGGTCGCGGCGGCGAGGGCGAGGTGCATTTCGGCTGTGCGCCGGCCCAGGATCGCGGCGGCTCCGAGCGCTGGACTGGCGTGTTCGAGAGCCTCGCTGATTGGTTCCCGTTCATGGAGAAAACTCGGGGTGGGGGACTCGTGCGGGGCCGGAAGATTGGCGACGGATGCGAAGAAACCAGCCAGTTGCATGAGAAACCACTGCCAGCCGTCACCCTCGTTGGCGACCAATGTCTGAAGCATGGCGACTGTTGTTTTTTCACTGCTCGCGGAGGCAATCGAGATTTCTCCCAGCAGCGGAGCGATGCGCTGGAATCGGGCGACTTCGGTCAGATACCGGCCGATTTCCACGTCCGGGTTTTCCCCAGGCTGGAGACGCCGGAATAGTTTCAAAATCAGACGCTTGCCGTAAAGAATTGAGGTGTTGGATTGCTCTCCGGAGGCGATTCGGCTTGCCAGGGGTCGAGAGTCATCCAAAGTGGCCAGCGAAGCAGAAGCACGAGCAGTCAAACGGCCATCCTGCGGCGCGGAGGTCCCTGCAATCTGAGATTCGGGTAATGTTTCGGTCTCTGCTGAGAGGGTTACACCGACGTTTGAGCGCGGTGCAACCGCATCTCCAGGCTGAGCGCTCAGGGGAGCGGGCGAGACGCCAGCTTCCAGAGCGGCGGTGCGGTTTGGCGAAAGCGTGAGAGAAGCGTTTTGCTCGATGAGTTTGAGCAGGCCAAGGCGAAAATCTTCGCGCGCTGTCGCATCGTGCAATACCACGGGACCGGCGGGGGTCGTGAGAGACGCGACGATGGCCTGCGGCAAGTTGGCGGTCAGGTCTTCGGCATCTGCGCCGGTGCTGAAGGCTATAGGAAGTTGGTAGTTGTCGGTGGTGCCGTCCGAGTAGGCAATTTCAAAGTAGAACAGCGCAGGAGGAATGTCGCGGGCGTCGGGGGCCGTGCCGCTGGGAATTTCGACCCAGTCGAGCACGCGCAGGTGCTGGACCTTTCGGGTCTTGGCTCCAAACCAGCGCTGCTGCGGCAGCCAGGCTTGCAAAGCGGTTTCGAGGAGAGACAGGCCATGGCCGGTAATGACGCCGGACCAGCCTTTGGTGAGCAGATGGTGCGCGATCGTCTCCGTGACGTCAGTCTCTTCCATCTCCACGACGGGTGGTGTTGGGATGGATTGGGCGAGCGATTCCGGTTTCATGCTGGCGGGCTGGAGTTCGAGCCAGAGGAACGAATACGGAGCGAGAGTCAGCGCATACGCGGTTTCGTCGATGGGTGGAAACGGAACGTAGCCGAGCATTTCGACTGGTTCAAAGCCCACGTAGTCGTGGAGGTCGAGCGAGACAGGCTGAGCGAAGCGGCTGAGGTTGGCGACGCAAAGAACAGTCTCGTGGGAGCCGTCGCCACGATCGAGGTCTCGAAGGTAAGCGAGGATTTTCCGGTTCGCCGGATTCAAGAAAACCAGGGTTCCGCGGCCAAAGACCTGGAAGAGTTTACGCAGCGCGATCATGTTGCGGGTCCAGTGCAGGAGGCTGGACTGGTCGCTTAGCTGGGCTTCCACGTTTACGGCCTGGTAGCCATAGATGGGATCCATGATTACCGGAAAATAGAGCCGGGCCGGGTCGCACTTTGAGAAACCGGCGTTGCGGTCGGAGTTCCACTGCATGGGGGTACGAACGCCATTGCGGTCGCCGAGATAAATGTTGTCGCCCATGCCGAGTTCGTCGCCGTAATACATGATCGGTGTGCCGGGGAAGCTCAGCAGGAGCGAGTTCAATAGCTCGATGCGGCGGCGGTTGTTGTCGACCAGGGGCGCGAGGCGTCGGCGGATACCGACGTTGATGCGCATGCGAGGGTCGGCGGAGTAGGCGAAGTACATGTAGTCGCGCTCGTCGGCGGTGACCATCTCGAGCGTGAGTTCGTCGTGATTGCGGAGAAACAGGCCCCATTGGCAGTTATCCGGAATCGGCGGCGTCTGGGCCATAATGTCGGTGATTGGCAGGCGATCCTCTTGCCGAAGGGCCATGTAAATGCGCGGCATCAGGGGAAAGTGGAAGGCCATGTGGCATTCGTCGCCGTCGCCGAAGTAAGGACGCACATCGGTCGGCCACTGGTTGGCTTCTGCCAGAATGAGGCGGTTGGCGTAGCCAGTGTCGATGGCCGTGCGGAGGGCCTTGATGACGGCGTGAGTCTCGGGCAGGTTTTCGCACGAGGTCGCGTCGCGTTCGAGCAGATAGGGGATGGCATCCATGCGGAGCGCGTCGACTCCCAAATCGAGCCAGAAGCGCATGGCCTTCAGAACTTCTTCGATGACGGCGGGATTATCGAAATTCAGGTCGGGCTGGTGGGAAAAAAAGCGGTGCCAGTAGTAGGCTTTGGCCGCCTCGTCCCATGTCCAGTTGGACTTTTCCGTGTCGGTGAAGATGATGCGGGCGTCTTTGTAGAGCTGGTCGCTGTTGGACCAGACGTACATCTCGCGCGCCGGGCTGCCGGACTCTGCAAGGCGGGCGGCCTTGAACCACGGGTGCTGATCGCTGGTGTGGTTGATGACCAGCTCGATCATCACCTGCATATTGCGCTGGTGGGCGGCATCCAGAAATGCCTTGAAGTCGTTCAGCGTCCCATAGGAAGGGTTCACGTCGACGTAGTTGGCGATGTCATAGCCGTCGTCGCGCAGGGGCGAAGGGAAGAAGGGCAGGAGCCAGAGGCAGGTGACGCCGAGATCCTGAAGGTAGTCAAGGCGCGACATCAATCCCGGGAAATCACCGATGCCGTCGTTATTCGAATCGGCAAAGGCGCGGACGTGCAGTTCATAGATGATCGCGTCCTTGTACCAGAGGGGATCGGTTGCGCTTGCCAGCTTTTTCACGCTTCATGTCTCCGAGCTATTATGCCCCTAATTTCTCTGATCTGACGCATTTGTCTCCGACGTGATTGGATGCGCTTCCTTGTGTTCTCGTTCCCCGGGCCAGGGCTCGGCTTAAGCAAGATTAGGCGAGATCATCGCGTGGCGTGGAGTAGCGCGCCATGCGTGCGGCTATTTTACGTCGCGTTTGCGCGCAACATTGTTCTTTACGGACCCATTCCGGTCCGATCAGCGGCAGAACGCCCCATCTCTAGATCTGTCAATGAGGTCGCAGAGCAGATTCGGCGACCGGTCTCATTTCGCGAGACCGGCCGCATGGCATCCGCTCTGGATTTCTACCTGACCCCTTCGAAGTGGGCTTCGATCTCTTCGAGTGTCTTGCCCTTGGTTTCGGGAAGGAAAAATGCGGAAACCAGGAAATACATCAGCGTGAATCCAGCGAAGAGGAAGAACATCGAGGAATAGCCGAATTTGCTCACGAAGGGCAGGAAGATGGCCGTGAGGGTGGTTGAAACCAACTGATTTAAGGTGAGGGCGATGCTCATACCGTTGGAGCGGATGCGGGTCGGCATCAGTTCCGAGAGCGCGAGCCAGACGCAGACGCCTGGGCCGAGGGCGTAGGAGGCCACGAAAGCGTAAAGCCCGAGCGCGACGAGCCAACCGTGGCTGGACTCCGGCACGCGGCCAATGAGGGCTTTCTTGATGACGAGCGGAGCGGTACGGGCTGCATCCAGATTGGCGAAGGGATTCTTGAAGAACGATTCGACGCTGTTGGTGGGAACGGCGCTGGCTCGTGTGATCTGGATCGGGGTTGCGGCATCATCCGAGCGGACTACGCTGGTGGACGAGGTGAAGTCGCCGTAGGAGTAAATGATCACCATAGAGGCGCGATTTGGGTCAATCACGCTTCCGGAATAGTTTTCTGCCGCCAAAAGTCGCTTTGCTTCCGATGGGTCGAATTTCAGAGTGACCTGTTGATCGGCGTCAACGCGGGCCTGAATCAGGTTCCCGCAATCGATGCTCTGCTTCTCGGTGCGCAGGAAAAAGCTCCCGACACAGATCAGCGAAATTACGATGCCGCTGGTGCCGAGGATGAGGAGAAACCTGCGGCCCTTGCGGTCAACCAGCGTCATGCCCACGATGGTCATCAGGAAGTTGGTGCAGGTGAAGGCCACGTAGCCCCAGTGAGCGTGCAGGTCGGAGAGGCCGCTTTGTAGCAGGATGTCGGTGTTGTATTGAACGACCGAGTTAATGCCCGTCGCGGTATTGAGCGATAGGATGACGCACGCAAGGATGAATGGAATCAGATACTTGCGGCGGAAAAGAGAGCCTTCGGACTTGCCTCCGGAAGAGAGCTTCGCCGAAGCCGCCTGGGCATTTTCTTCCATTTCCCGCAATTCAGTGGCTGCTTGCTCTGGAGTGCGGGAGCGCAGCAGTGCTGCAAGAGCCTGTTCTTTTTTCCCGCGGCGAAAGAGCCAGCGCGGCGATTCGGTTACCAGCAGGCTTCCAAGAACAAAGAGCAGACCGGGCGGCAAAGAAACCCAGAAGATGCGTCGCCAGGTCTGGTCTTTGAAGGTGAAAAGGGTTGCGGCGTCCGCCGTCGCGGCTACGGCTTGCACGCGATAGCTGTAATAAATCCCAACCAGCGCCGCGACGACGATGCCCAGTGTGAGCAGCCACTGGAAGATTCCCGTGCCTTTGCCGCGCGAGGAGGCGGAGAGACATTCCGCTAGGTAGAGCGGAACGACGATTCCAATGAAGCCGCCGCTGATGCCTTGCAGCAAACGGCCAAGAAACAGCGGTTCATATCCGTGCGAGAGGGCAATCACCGGAATGCTGACGATGAACGTGACGCCGCTGAGGACCATGAACGGTTTGCGCCCGATCCAGTCGGCGATCATGCCTGCAAATAAGGTGGAAATCGTCGCTCCGAGCAGCACTGCCGCGACGATCACCGAAAGCTGGCCGGGCGTGAGCCGCGAGGTCGCTTCGAGGTAGGGCAGCGCGCCACCGATGATGCCGACGTCCACCCCATAGAGCAAGCCGCCGAGTCCCGCGACCAGGAGCAGAAACAGGTTGTAATTCCGAATGGCGGAGGTACTGGCCGTGGCCTGCAGGTTGCTGGAACTCATAGCGGTTATTGTCACCCAGTTGACTAACTTATGCTCGAATTGCTTTTGTTTAAGTTGCCCGCAGACGACCGCTCTGGATTGCCGAAAAAGATTGCAGAAACCGTGCATTCTGTCGGAAATGCCGGGCGGTTTGCAGGGGAACGGTGCGCAGGTTCAGCATACAATGATCGTATTGAAATGAAACGATCATTTTTCTGATTCGGAGACGAGTGACGATGGCCGGAGTGTGCTGGAAGGTTTCGAGCGGTATGCAGGGCGGAGTTCCACGAATGCTCAGGCGCATAACGGCTGCCGCTGGGGTTCTGCTATTCGCGCAAGGGATTGTCGCTGCGGAGGTTCATTTGCTGCCGCAGCCTCGCGAGGCGCATTTTTCCGGTGAGGTCGCGATCCCGGCAGGAATTCGCGTAGAGGTTCCGGGACGCGACGCTGAGGATGAATTCGCGGCGCACGATCTGGAAGAGGCTGTGATGTCATTCGGAGCGAAGTCTGACGCGAGCTACCCCGTGATCCTGTTGCGGGCCGATTCGGCGGACGGCAAGGCTGCGCTGGCGGCGGACCACGTGAGCCTTTCTCCTGAGATGGCCGAGGAGGGGTATGCGCTCGTTGTTGGTCCCGCGCAGGCGCAGGTGATAGCCGAGTCGGCGAAGGGGATTTTCTACGGCGTCCAGACCTTCAAGCAGCTTCTGCCGCTGGCGGGCCAAAAGGCGGAGATCCCCGCCGGGACGGTTCGCGACTGGCCGGCGATGAAGTACCGCGCCATTGACGACGACCTGTCGCGCGGTCCATTTCCTACGCTGGAGTTTCAGAAACACCAGGTGCGTGTCTTCGCGTCTTTCAAGGTCAACATCTACTCTCCCTACTTTGAACACACCTTGCAGTATCCGAACCAGCCACTTGCCGCGATTCCCGGATCGGCGATGACTCCGGCTGACGTGGCGGAACTGGTTCGCTATGCCAGCCAGTATCACGTGACCATTCTTCCGGAGCAGGAAGCCTTCGGGCACCTGCACCACGTGCTCAAGTACGACCTGTATGCCGATGCGGCCGAGACTCCGCACGGCCAGGTGCTGGCTCCGGGGCAACCTCAGAGCCTGGAGCTGATTCAGGACTGGTTTGGGCAGATTGCAAAGGAGTTTCCTTCTCCATTCATGCATATTGGCGCGGATGAGACCGATGACCTGGGCCGGGGACGGACGAAAGATGCGGTCAAACAGCGGGGATACGGACCGGTCTATGTCGAGTTTCTGACCCGGATTCATGACGCGCTGGCGCCGCTGCACAAAAGGCTGGTGTTCTGGGGCGATATCGGCGGGGCAGACCCGGCGGCGGTATCCAAGCTGCCGAAGGACATGATCGCCGTGCCGTGGAATTACGGGGACACCAAGGGCTTCGACAAGATGATCGAACCCTTTGCCAAGGCGGGAATCGAGACCTGGGTGGCTCCCGGAGACGCGAACTGGAGCCTGGTCTATCCGGATGCGAATGTGGCCTTTGGCAATATTCAGGGGTTTATTCGCGATGGTCAGCGGCTCGGCTCGACCGGTGCGCTTACGACGGTCTGGAATGACGATGGTGAAGGACTCTTCAATCAGGACTGGTACGGCGTTCTTTTTGGTGCGGTTGCGGCGTGGCAGCCGGGTGAAAGCAGCATTCCGGCGTACCAGGCGGCCTTTGGACCGGTCTTTCATGGCGACGGAAGTGGGAAGATCAATGCAGCGGAAGAAGAACTGATGTTGGCCAATCAGACTCTTGGCAGGGTAAAGACCGACTTCAATAGCGACGATCTCTTCTGGCTCGATCCGTGGAGCGCTGAGGGTCAGGCCGTTGGCGTCAAGCTGATTCCGTTGGCGGAGGAGTTGCGCCTTCATGCGGAGAAAGCGATTGTGCTGGTGGAACAGGCGCGAGCAGGCAATTCGCAACTTCGCGAAGCGGCTGCTCTGGACGCGATGGACCTCGGCGCGCGCAGGCTGGACTTGATCGGCATGAAGTGGGAGCTGAGTAACGAGATGGCCCGGGCCTATGCGCGGGCGATTACCGGCCAGCATGACAAGGACCAGCAATCGGAGATTTACGGCCTGCTGTACGGAATCAGCAGCAACAACGGAAATATGCAGGATCTCCAGAATGCGTATTCGGCGACGCGGGATGAGTATGCACGAGTTTGGCTCGGCGAAAACCGGCCTTACTGGCTGGGCAATGTGCTAGCCCGCTATGATCTTCAGATCCAGAAATGGCAGCAGCGCGGCTGGCGGTTCGATGAGGTGATTCGCGGGTTTGACGGGAAAAAGGATCTTCCAACCGCAGAATCGCTGGGGATGCCCGCGGTCAACTAACGATTTGCAAGGATGATTTGGCAGTAAAAGAGGGATGATGAATAACGAAGTGAAGAATCAGTGGACGCGGCGGCGCGTTTTGCAGGGATTGACCGCGGTTGGCGCAGCCACGACTGTAGGACTGCCCGGCATGAGCAAGCTGGCGAGAGCAGCCAGCACGGACGATGATCTTTTGAGCCAGGTCAACATTTTCTGGGGAACTGGCGGTCATGGCCATACCTATCCCGGAGCGACGGTGCCCTTCGGCATGGTGCAGCTGAGCCCCGATACCTATAACGACGACTGGGACTGGTGCTCGGGCTATCACGACTCCGACAACACGATCATGGGCTTCAGCCACACGCATCTGAGCGGCACCGGCTGTGGCGATCTGCTGGATTTTCTGGTTGTGCCACGCACCGGAGAAGTGCGGCTTGCTCCGGGAGATCGCAAGCAGCCCGGTACAGGCTACCGCTCCAGCTTTTCCCATGACGATGAAAAGGCGCATCCGGGCTACTACACGGTGCTGCTGAAGGATACAGGAATTCGCGCTGAGCTGACGGCGACCGAGCATTGCGGCTTTCATCGCTACACCTTTCCCGCGAGCGAGACGAGTCACATCGTTCTCGACCTGACACACGCTTATGGCCGGACGCCGGGCAATATCGAGTGGTGCCAACTGAGCCAGGAAGGCAGCAAGACGCTTCTCGCCGGTCATGCTACCAACGCCTGGGGAGCGGGACGCGAGATGTATATTGCACTGGAGTTCTCACGGCCATTTGATCGCGTTGAGTTCTATCAGGATGACAAGCCAGCCGAGGCTGGCGCGGGGCTGAAGGGCAAGAGTCTGAAGGCTGTGGTGCATTACAAGACCCATGCCGGCGAGCAGATTCTCATCAAGGCTGGTCTTTCGGGCGTGAGCACCGAAGGCGCGCGGAAGAATCTTGCGGCGGAGATTAGCGGATGGGATTTTGCGCATGTGCAGAAGGCTGCGGAAGATCGCTGGCGGCAGGAGCTGACCAAGATTCGTGTCGAGACCGCGAATGAGAATGACAAGCGCGTCTTCTATTCGGCTTTCTATCACACCATGGTTGCGCCCACGCTCTTTGACGATGTCGACGGGCAGTACATGGGCATGGACGGCAAGATACACCAACTCGACAAGGGCCAGCGCAACTACACAACCTTCTCGCTGTGGGATATCTTTCGCGCTGAGAATCCCTTGTTTACGCTGATCCACGCGGATCGCGTTCCGGATATGGTGAACAGCTTGATTTGCATGGCGGAGCAGAGCCCAGCTGGCATGCCGGTCTGGCCGCTGCAAGGCAAGGAAACCGGCACTATGACCGGGTATCACTCCGCGGCGGTGATTGCCGAGGCCTGCGCCAAGGGCTTCAAGGGCATTGACTACAACCGGGCCTATGCCGTGTTGAAGAAGCGCGCTTTTGTGGACGATTATCGCGGCCTGAAGTGGTATCGCAGCATGGGCTATATTCCCTGCGATCTGGAAGAGGAATCGGTCTCGAAGACGCTGGAATATGACTACGACGACTGGGCTGTATCGCACGTTGCCGAGCATGTGGGCGAGGCTGCAGATGCGGCGCTGCTGCGCAAGCGTTCGCGTAACTACCGCAATTACTGGGACCCGGGCACAGGTTTTCTGCGGGCGAAGTTCGAGAACGGTTCGTGGGCCACTCCCTTTGACCCGATTGAGATGGGCCATTCAAAGAAGTGGCGCGATTACACCGAGTCGAATGCGTGGCAGACGACCTTTGGCATTCAGCACGACGCCACCGGATATATTGAACTGCTCGGCGGAGACAAGGCGTTTGTTGAGAAGCTGGATACGTTGTTCAATCAGCCCTCGACGCTGCCGGCCGACGCGCCTCCGGATATCGCCGGAATGGTGGGTCAGTACGCGCACGGCAACGAGCCAAGTCACCACATCGCTTATCTATATAGCTATGCCGGACGTCCCGACAAGACCGCAGAGCGAATCCACATGCTCAATACAACCGAGTATTCGAATCACCCCGATGGCATGGCCGGCAACGAGGACTGCGGTCAGATGTCGGCGTGGTTTGTGCTAAGTTCGATTGGATTCTATGCCGTCGATCCGGTGAGCACGCACTATGTCTTCGGTTCGCCGCTCTTCGATCGTGCGACGCTCTCGCTGGCCGGTGGGCGTAAGCTGGTCTTCGAGGCAAAGCGGCAATCGGCAGGGAGCGTGTATATCGAGTCGGTTGAGTTCGATGGAAAACCGCATCCGAACGCGTGGTTTGCGCATGCCGACGTGGCGGAGGGCGGCCGATTTGTCTTCCGTCTGACGGATCGCGCGGAGGGCAGCTTTGGCCAGGGCAACGATGTTCGGCCCAAGTCCGAAGTCTAATTAGCAAGTCTGGCCACGCGGCAGACAATTCTGAACCGGTATCACGGGGCATCGTTCAAAAACGGTGCCCCGTTTTTTTTTGCAGCTTCCCGGAAAGGTGTAAAGGCTCTGAAATCAGCGATTAAGATGCATGTTTGCCCTGAGAAGTAACCACTAGCGTCACTTTTTCGACGGAAATATGATCAAAACGATCATTTTTGTGGACACTTTCTTCATAACGGAGTACTGTTTTTTTACAAGAAATCAACACGGGTGAAGCCACCTGTAATTCGGTTCAACACCCGCAGACAAACCGATTCAACGAACGCGGAAAACGATTGACGACCTGGCGGATTCGAGCAGCTTCCCACGCGAGCCGTCCCAATTTATGCCTGGGTTTATTTGGGTGATTCCGGAGTAAACCGCAGTCGCCTCCTTCCCAGTTCGCAGCGGCACCTTCTATTGCAGCAATGAATTCAGTGAGGCCCAGATGAAGACCAATTTCCTGAAAGCGGCATTTGCAATCGTGATCGCGGTGCTGATGTGCTTGCCCAATGCAATCGCGCAAACAGACACTGGATCGATCAACGGTACCGTCACCGACCCGAGCGGCGCGGTCGTCGCCGGCGCGGCCGTTGTGGCGCACAATATCAGCACCGGGGTCGATACTCCGACCACCACCAACAATGACGGCACGTATCACATCAGTTTTCTGCCGATCGGCCAATATCAGGTGACCATCCAAGCCAAGGGATTTGGCACGGAAACGGTTCCGGCATTCAACCTCGAAGTTCTGCAGGCCGCGACCTTCAACGTGAAGCTCTCAGTAGGGAATTCGTCGACGACGGTGGATGTCTCCGCCGCGGCGCCGATTCTGAACACCAACGACGATACCCTCGCCAGCACCTTTACCTCGAATACCATTCAGAACTTTCCCTTGAACGGTCTCGACTTCTCCGCGCTGACTTTGTATGTTCCCGGCTCGGTGAGCACGGCCGGCACAGCGGGTACGACGGTCATCGAGCGCGACACTTACTATACCGACTCGGTCAACCTGAATGGCAATCGCGCCCAGGCCAACAACTACACGCTTGATGGCATCGATATGAACGAGACCTTCAACAACGAGATCTCGTATACGCCTTCTCCTGACGCGCTCGCGGAGATCACGGTGCTCACCGCGGATTCGCCCGTCGATGCCGGCAATGTGAATGGAGCCGGTGTGGTCAGCGTGCTGAAGAGCGGCACCAATCATTTCCATGGCTCAGCCTTTGGCTACGTGCAGGATTACCGGCTCAATGCCAACTCGTGGCAGAACAACAATCAGAACCCCATCGTTCCAGTCAACCCCTACTCGCAGGATCAGTTCGGCGGCTCACTGGGCGGACCCATCAAGCGCGACAAGCTCTTCTTCTTCGTCGACTATCTCGGGTCGCGCTATCATACGGGCGGCCTGGGAACGGCCAGCGTGCTTACGCCAGAGATGCGCAATGGCGATTTCTCGGTACTGCTGACGGGAAGCAATCCGATCCAGCTCTTCGACCCGCTTAACAACTTCGCACCCTACACGAACAACCAGGGGGTGCCGGTTGTAAATCCGGTGGCGAAGTTCCTGCTCGCCAACCCAAAGCTTTACCCGTTGCCCAACGCCTCTCCCACGGACGGAATCGCAAAGAACAACTACCAGGCCCCGATTCACAACTTCAAGGCCAATAACCAGGGCGACATCAAGATCGAATACGATCCCCGCGCCAAGGACAAGATTACTGGCTTCTATTCGATGTCCACCGCCTATGACGGAACAACCCCGGTGCTGGCCATCAGCTTTCCTGGCCCGAATCTGTATCCGACCAAGCTCTTGGGCGCCAACTGGGTGCACACCTTCTCGCCCTCCCTCATCAACTCCGCTCGCATTGGCTTTACGCGTACGGTCTGGGCGCAGAATTTCTCCCAGGATTCGACGGGGCAATTCGGGACCTCAGGCGACTCCAAGGTCGGGATCAACTTCCCCAACCAGGCGTTTGCCGGCTATTCGTACCAAAACATCAACGGCGGCCTGTTTGGCGGCGGAAATCCCGTCTACGGCGCCGGCCTCATCGACAACACCTTCAGCTACATCGACAGCCTCACCTGGCAGCGCGGCAAGCATCTGATCACTATTGGAGCGCAGGCCTTGCGTTACCAGAACAACTATCCCACCGCCAATAACAACGGCTATCTGGGCTCGTTGACTTACAACGGCGACTATACGAAAAGCCCCACGGTTTCGAACTCCGGTTATGGTGGCGCAGACTTCCTTCTAGATCGCGTCTTCTCCGTCGCCGCTACCGAGGCCAGTGTAAACGTGGGCCAGCGCCAGTGGCGTTCGGCTGAGTATTTCAACGACGACATCAAGGTGCTTCCCAACCTGACTATCAATGTCGGCCTTCGCTGGGAGCTTGACGAACCCTGGGTCGAGCAGAACAACAAGACCGGCAATGTGGATGAGACTACGGGCCAGGTGCTGTATGCGCACCAGGTTCCTGTTGGTGCGCCGCCGGGATCGGGGCTGTGCTCCAATCGTGGATGCTATGACTGGAGCTTCCACCAGATCATGCCCCGGTTGGGCTTTGCCTACCAGGCCAACGACCGCTTTGTGATCCGCGGCGGTTATGGCGCTTCGAGCTTCTTCGAAGGCAACTCGTCCAACCAGCGTTTGACTTCGATCGCGCCCTTTATTCAGGCCATCAATTTCAATCTCACGCAGCCCACGCTGACCAATGTTCCGACCCCGCTTACTGCGGAGACGGCCTTCGCCACCGGGGCCACCACCGGCGGATCGTACAACGTCTATCCCAAGAACATCCAGCCTGCCTACGTGCAGGAGTGGAACCTGACCCTGGAGTACGCGCTCAACAAAACGCTTTCGCTGCAAGCCGGGTATGTCGGCGAACAGGGCCAGCACATTGAGGACTACGGCAATATCAACCAGTGGAAGGTTAACAACGATCCGACCTCTGCGCCCTTCTACAACAGCCCGTACATCGGTGTGAATACGCCCAGCGCCACGGCGGTCGGTTCTTCGCAACTGCTGGTCACCGAGTCGCGCGCCATGATGAACTACAACGCCCTCCAGGCCGTGCTGCGGCAGCGTCTCAACAATGGGCTCGAGTACACCGTCAACTACACCTACGGCAAGGCAATGACCAACAGCCTCGGCAACTACGGGCTCAATGTCAACGGCTACAGCGGCGCCTTCCAGAATTACTATGACAGCGCAGCCGACTACGGCCCGGCAGGTTATGACGTCACCCACAACATCTCCGCGACCGGGGTCTATGCTCTGCCCCTCGGACGCGGCAAGCAGTATCTCTCCGGCGCCAACCGCGTGGTCGACGAAGTGATCGGAGGCTGGAAGATTTCTACGTCTCTCGTTAACTACACCGGTTTCCCGGAAACCCTCATGGGCGGCAACAGCAGCAATTCGCAAAGCTATGGCACCCAGCGGCCTAACCAGTACCGCAAGCTCAGGATCGTTCATCGTTCGCTGGACAACTGGTTTGGAACCGATCCGTCGGCGACACCCTGCACTGCGACCGACAGCAATGGGAACGCGATCGACAACGGAGTCTGCGCCTATGGCACAGCTTCCGTGAATCATTTCGGTACTGCAAGAAACGGCTCGGTTCGCGGTCCTGGCTACTTCAACGACGATTTGTCGGCTTTCAAGGATTTCCACATCGTTGGAGAGCATACGGTCGGCTTCCGCTTCGATGCCTTCAACGCCTTCAACAGGGTCAGCTATGGTAATCCTGATACAGGCATCAACGACACTGGCTTCGGCCAGATTGCTCCGCAAAACGCGATTCGGTCAGTAGAGCGTCATCTGCAGTTTTCCGCGCACTACAACTTCTAGCCAGGCGGCTGCCGTAAAAAGTACGGCAGCTGCAGTTTTCCGGCAAGGGCTGAATTGTCTTCTTACACCCCGGATTCCACGCTGGCAGAACGGTCTTCAGCAGGGAATCCGGATTCTTTTGAGCAAGTCTTACCAATAGGGATGCGGGAATGATGGAGCTGGAAATTTGCGTTGACTCGGTGGAATCGGCGATTGCCGCGGAGCTGGGCGGCGCACAGCGCGTGGAGTTGTGCAGCGCTTTGTCAGAGGGGGGACTGACGCCGAGTCTTGGGCTGGTTCGCGCAGTGCGATCACGGATCAGCATCGGAATCAATGTGATGATCCGCCCGCGCGGTGGAGACTTTCTATACTCTGACGACGAGTTCTCGGTGATGCGCGACGACCTTGCAATCTCGGTTGAGGCAGGAGCAAACGGTGTGGTCTTCGGCCTGCTGACGGCCGATGGGGACGTGGATGTGGAACGGACGGGACGCCTCGTGGAAGAAGCCATGGCTGTACGGCGATCGACTGCACGCCCCATCGAAGTCACTTTCCACAGAGCCATCGATATGGCGCGAAGTCTCGAAGATTCGCTCGAAGATGTCGTCCGAACCGGCGCGCAGCGAATTCTGACCTCCGGCGCGGCACAGAGCGCGGTGCTGGGCAGTTCGCGTGTGGCTGGGTTGGTAAGGGCGGCGCAGGGACGCATTGGCGTCATGGTGTGCGGCAACGTCCGCCCGGAAAATGTGCAGGAGATCGCCCTTGCCACGGGAGCACGGGAGTTTCACGCAGCTCTGCGTCGGCCTGTCGAGAGCCCGGTTCTTTATCGCAACCCCGGACTAAGTCTCGGGGAGGACGGAAACGATGAGTACACGCGCAATGTTGTGGTGGCGGAGGATGTACGCAATCTGCGGCAGGCGATGGACAGCAGCCTGAGCTACAGTGCGAAATCCCCAGACTGAGATACCAGGGCTGCGGGCGTTTTTGTTTCGTACAATTAAAACGCTGCCCGTCGGCAATTTACGGAAAAGAACGGCAAGAGTATGTCTTCGAAGACCGATAAGCGCGCGAAAGAGATACTTCGGCTGCTCCTGAACCATGGCAAAACCTCCGTAGAGGAGCTGACCGAGTTATTCGCAACATCTCCGGCGAGCGTCCGGCGCGATTTGGTGCGCCTCGAAGAGCGAGGGCTGGTGCATCGCACCCACGGCGGCGCGATGCTGGCCGGACAGGCGGTCTATGAGCCATTCCGCTTCGACGCTTCTTTTCGCGTGCGCGAGGATCGCTTTGCCTCGGAGAAACGCCGCATCGCCGTGGCCGCCTCCGAGCTGGTGCAGGAGAACGAGACCGTTGGATTTACGGCCGGAACGACCACCACCGAGGTAGCGCGAAGGCTTCGCCAGCGGGCCGGGCTGCACATTATCACCAACGCTGTGAATATCGGTATGGAATTGAGCTCCAGCAACGGGCTAGATACGACGCTCACCGGCGGCTGCATGCGCTGGCCCGGCGCGTTTTCTCTAATCGGCCCGACGGCCATCGAATCGCTGAATGTCGTGGTGATGGATCGCGTTTTCATCGGCGTCTGCGGAGTCGACCCGGATCGCGGCGCAACCACTATCGAAGCCGATGAAGCGGCTGTCTTTCGCGCCATGGCGCGTCGCGCGCGGCAGGTGATCGTCGTCGCAGATTCGAGCAAGGTGGGCATGATCAGCCCCGCCGTCATCTGCCCAGCTGCCGATATTGATCTTCTGATCACCGACGACGGCATCTCGGAAGACGCAGTGAAGTCCTTTACCGACGCTGGCGTAAGAGTAGTCAGCGTTTAAGCCTGCAACCAGGCGTCTGATCTGGCGAGGGCGAACCTGGCTGCGCTGAACTGCGTTTCGCGCCGGGCTATACTTGGAAATTGATAGTGAGTTCTAGGCCCGGTAGAGGACGAGATAGTATGAGCGCCAATGTGAGTATGGAAGAAGTGGAGCGGGTGGCGGAACTGGCCAATCTGGATCTTGCGGAGGATGAAAAGCCGAGCATGCAGCGCGATCTGAACTCCATTCTGGAGTATGTGGCGCAGTTGAATGAACTCGATACAGCAGGCATCGAACCGATGGCTCAGGTAAGCGACCTGCTGAGTCATCTCGATGACTCCGTCGGCCAGGACGACGGGCATGGCGTCTCGTTGCGAGCCGATGCGTTCAGGGCCTCGCTGGACCGGGCACGCGTGATGGAAGAAGCTCCGGAAACCGATGGAGCTTTCTTCAAGACGCCCAAGGTAATCGAGCGATAAAAGAGCAGGGGACAGGAAGCGCGGGAAGCCTTGATGACCGATACGATGACGACAGAAAAACTGGTAGAGAAGCCGGCGACAATCGCGGAGTTGCGAAGGGCAATAACCGATGGCGCGCTTACGGCTACTGAGTTGGCCGAGCGGTATTACGCGCGCATCGCGGAACATAATCCTCTTTTGAACGTGTATCTCTCGCTGACCAAAGAGCAGGCCCTCGAGCAGGCGGCAAGCGTGGACGCCATTGCAGCGAAGGGCGATCCGCTGTCGCCGCTCGCGGGAATCCCTGTGGGCATCAAGGATGTCCTGGTGATGCAGGGCGCTCCGTCGACGGCAGGATCGGCAATCCTCAAGGGGTATCATCCGCCGTACGACGCGACCGCCGTCACAAAGCTTAAAGCCGCAGGAGCGGTGCTTCTGGGCAAGATCAACTGCGATGAGTTTGCCATGGGCTCATCCAATGAAAACTCGGCCTATGGCCCGGTGCGCAATCCTGTTGATACCGAGCGGGTTCCGGGCGGTTCAAGTGGCGGATCGGCGGCAGCGCTTGCGGCCAATCTTGCAGTCGCGACGCTGGGCACGGATACAGGCGGGTCGATCCGCCAGCCGGCAAGTTTCTGCGGCGTGGTAGGTGTGCTGCCGACTTATGGGCGCGTTTCGCGGTATGGATTGATTGCCTTCGCCTCTTCGCTGGATCGCGTCGGGCCGTTTGCGGCCAATGTGCGCGATGCCGCCGAGATTCTGCAGGTGATCGCTGGTCCTGACGTGAATGACGCGACGAGCTCTTCGCGTCCAGTTGAGGACTACGCCGCTGAGTCGGAAAAGGATGTGAAGGGACTGCGCATCGGCATTCCCGAGGAGTATTTCGCCGAGGGTCTGGACGCTGAGGTGCGCGCGGCGGTCGAGTCCGGAATTGACGCGCTGAGGGCTACGGGCTGCGAGATCAAGACGATCAGCCTCAAGCACACGAAATACGCGATCCCGGTGTATTACCTTGTCGCCACGGCGGAAGCCAGCGCCAATCTTGCGCGGTTCGACGGTGTGCGTTACGGCCATCGGTCGGCGAGTGCGACGAATCTGTCATCGATGTACCGGCTTTCTCGCGAAGAGGGCTTCGGACCGGAAGTAAAGCGGCGCATTCTTTTGGGAACCTACGCTCTTAGCGCCGGGTATTACGACGCGTATTACAAGAAGGCGCAACAGGTCCGGAGGTTGTTGGCCGACGAGTTTCTGACGGCTTTCGCCGGGGTCGACGCCATTGTCACGCCCACCGCGCCGACTGCGGCATTTAAGCTTGGCGAGAAGACGGATGATCCACTGGCGATGTACCTCGCCGATATTTATACCGTGACTGCAAGCCTAGCTGGGATCTGCGGCGTTTCGGTGCCCTGCGGTGCAACGGCCGAAGGTCTGCCGGTTGGAATGCAGGTGCTCGCGCCTCATTTTGGCGAGTCGGTTGCCTTCCGGGTTGCTCAGGCCGTGGAAACAGGACTTGTTAAGTAAATCTGACGAATAACTTGTCAGATTTTTCTGTCGCCGAAAACCGGTACTATCGGTGCCAACATGCACCTTTTCAGGAAACTTGCATTTTGGCCCTCGGCTCTCGCCGTCGGGCTGCTGACCCTTGCGCCCGTTTTTAGTGCTGTACCGCCGAAAAAGCCGCACGCGGTCGTGCTCGGGTCGGCGAAACAGGTTCCCTATTCCAAGACGGGCGACCCCGCCGGGGCTGGCCCGGACGAAACCACTCTGCGTATCCGCGCCCTGTTGGTGGATGGCCGGGTGAGCGAGTGGACGACCGGCGATGCCCACGATGTCACCGACCGCAGCTTTGTCGTGCGGCGGGCGCTGCGGATCAACGACAATCTGCCGAGCGACAGGCCTCCCGATAAACCAGCAGACGCGAAACAGGCTACCGGCCCGCAACCGGCTCTGACTTCGGCGCACTGGGTCTGGCAACGAGGCCCGTGGCTGCTTGTGGATCGGCTGACCGGGCATGTCACGGCTCTCAAACTGCCCGACTATGATCCCGGAGCGAGTCAGGTGGCTTGGTTTCGCGACTACGCGGCCTATTGCGGAGTAACTGCGGCGGGTAAGAGCCTCTACGCGGTGGTGGCGCAACTTGGAGTACGCAAGCCGGTGCTGGCGAAGAAGCTCTCGGCGTATGACGCTGGGAATCATCCGTGGCCGATCTGCGACTTGCCGGAGTGGCAGCGCGAGCCGCTCAAGATCACCTTCCATCCGAGCGGCCAGGAAGCGGCCGGATTTGACCTTGTTGGCGGGTCGGCTGCGTTGGTGGAGGAGAACGACAATTCCGAAGCGCCCGCCAAGCCCTAAGATGGTATTGGCGAGGTCGGTGCATGGAATCCTTCGAGGAGTTGTTGCAACAGGCGGAGTTGGCCCACGGACACATGTGCGCCGGCCAGATTTTGGGTGTGCGGATGGTGATGCTGGCCTGCAGGCGTCTCGGAGTCGAAGATCCACGCGGAGCGGATCGCAAGAAGCTGGTCAGCTTTATCGAGATCGACCGCTGCGCTACCGACGCCATCGGCCTCGTGACCGGCTGCAGGCTGGGCAAGCGGGCGCTCAAGTTCCGCGACTGGGGCAAGATGGCGGCAACTTTCGTCAATCTCGCCACCGGCCGCGCGGTACGCATTGTGGCGCTTGAGAATTCGCGAGAGCTCGCGCAGCAGCGTTATCCCCAGATTGAAAGCAAGGGACAGCAGCAGATGATGGCCTACCGAGAACTGGAAGACGCGGAGCTTTTTCGCGAACAGTGGGTCGCGGTAGAGCTTCCAGACAGGGAAATGCCGGGATACAAGGGACAGCGAGTGACCTGCGACGAGTGCGGTGAGGGAGTCAACTTCGACCGGTATGTGGAGGTTCCAGCCGAAGTTGGTTCCGGAAAAGAGGGCAATTTCCGAAGGTTATGCCTGAGTTGCGCCGACCCCGGATTGCGCTATTGGCGAGCCTTAGACGCCGAAAACCAGTAGATGGGATCGATTCGCAGCCCATTTTGCCGTCTGATTTATTCGTTTTCCCCATCGGTTTGCTAGACTGATTGCGATGCTTCGGCGGCCGGAAAGACGCAGAGATTCAGCGTCCGGCTCGAACCGGGGATCGCGGCAGGAAATAGGACAGGGAATCACATCAAGGAATTAGGTCGAAGAAGAAACGGTGTCGAACAGGAAGTAGATGACAGTCTGACTTAGTCCGCAATGCGGCAAAGTTCCGATTGTCGTGATTGTCAGGGACGGAGAACTCTCGTTCACACCGCTCCCGGCGGACCATTCCCGGAGACAAAAACTCATGTGCAGGGCAGGCGGGCTTGGCGTCCGGTCGTGCCTTGGTCCTGGCTGGACAGCCAGACAGAAAAAGGAAGTGTGTGTTGGATCGATTTTTGATAATGTTTGCGGCTGGGCCAGGTTTCGGTCCCGGAGGTTCGGGTTTCTCTCTACTGCTCCCGGTGCTGATGATCGGCGTGGTCTATCTGATGATGATTCGTCCGCAGCAGAAGAAGCAGAAGCAGTGGGCGCAGATGCTTTCGGAATTGAAGACCGGCGACAAGATCACGACCACTGGCGGCATCCGGGGAACGATTATCAGCCTGAAGGACGACACTCTGATTCTTCGAGTAGCCCCGGATGGCATCAAGATTGAGGTTGTGAAGAGCGCGATTGCCGCTGTCACCACCCAGGAAGAAGGAAGCAAGTAGCCGCAGACGACCGCAAGTCACGATCGGTCTGGCGCGTACTGACGATACAACCATGAAGAAAAATCTCAACGGCAAGATTGCGACTATCATTGGCGTCCTGGTGATTTGCCTCTACGGAATCATTGGCATACCCCACGGGGTGACGGGAGCGGCGCTGCTCGACGCACTAACGCAACGCATCCATTTAGGACTGGATTTACGCGGCGGCGCTCACCTGATCCTGCAGGTCGTCGTAAAGGATGCGGTCAATGCGGAGACCGATAACACCGTGGCCCGCATCCAGCAGGAACTTCAGACCAGCAAGCTGCAAGGCCAGCCAATCAAGCCCGATCCGGCGAACCCGCAGATCATTAAGGTCACCGGGATCGATGCCGGCAAGGCCAGCGATGTCCGCAATGATCTGGCCGACCGTTTCGGCACGGAGTACGACATCACCGGCAGCGCGGACAACTCCGTCACGCTGACCATGAAGCCATCGCAATTGACCGAACTTCAATCGAAGACCGTCGACCAGGCGATCGACACAATCCGCGACCGCGTCGATCAGTTGGGCGTGAGCGAACCGGTGATTGCGCATTATGGCCTCGGCGACAACCAGATTCTCGTTGAATTGCCGGGCGTGAGCGATCTCAACCGGGTGCGCGATATTATCCAATCCACGTCCCGTCTCGAAGTCCATGAGGTCGCGGGTAACTCCGCCGGCTACGCTAGCGAGCAGGAGGCGCTCACCAGCCTTGGCGGCACGCTTCCTCCGGATGAGGAATTGCTGCACGGAGACAGCCAGGGGCTGGTTTCCGACGGGCAGGATCACGTTTTTCTGGTGAAGCGAGTGTCGATCGTCGGCGGCCGGGATTTCCGCGATGCAAGCGCGATTGGCGTGAATGACGCCGGACGCCAGGGCGTGAATTTCGTGCTCACCAACGCGGGCGGCGAACGGTTCTATGACTACACCTCATCCCACGTCGGCAGCTATATGGCGATCACCATGGGGGACCGCGTCAAGAACGTCGCGGTGATCAAGGGCGCGATTCGGGATCAGGGCCAGATCGAGGGGCAGTTCAGCAAGCAGCAGATCGACGATCTCTCGCTCACCCTCCGCACTGGCGCGCTTCCGGCGAGCATTGTTCCGATCGAAGAGCGCACAGTCGGAGCCTCGCTTGGCGCCGACTCGATCCGCCAGGGAGTTATCGCGGCTGTAACAGGCATGTTAGCGGTGATGGTCTTCATGCTGATCTATTACCGCGGCTCCGGTATCAACGCAGACTTGGCGCTGTTTCTGAACCTTGTGATCCTGCTTGGATTCATGGGATTCAGCCATGCGACCCTTACGCTGCCGGGCATTGCAGGCGTGATTCTCACAATTGGTATGGGCGTCGATTCAAACGTGCTGATCTTCGAGCGCATTCGTGAAGAAATGCGCACCGGCAAAGGCCCGGCGCAGTCTGTGGATCAAGGCTTCGCGCATGCCTGGACTGCGATCTTCGATACGCACGTTACCACCATCGTCTCTGCAGCCATCCTCTTCATGTTCGGCACCGGCCCGGTCAAGGGCTTTGCAACCACGCTGGTTGTCGGTCTTATCGCAAACCTCTTTACCGCCGTCTTTGTATCGCGTGTAATTTTTGATTCACACGTCAACCACAAATTGGCGGGGCAAAAGCTGTCGATCTAACTGATTTAGTCGTTCTAGCTTGCCGCCGCGGCGCGGCAAGTTATCAAGTTACCGGTTGGAGCGGGCGGTCGATGATACCGATCGCTCTCTGACTCAGGTGCTGGGGAAGGTATAGGAATCGTGGAACTTTTTCGTAATGTAAACGTGGACTGGCTGGGGAAGAAATGGTATTTCCTCTGCTTTTCATTGATCTTCAGTGTGGCCGGCGTAATCTCCATGGGGCTGCACTGGGCTCACATCGGAAGCCCCGTGCCGCTGGGTGTGGACTTCAAGGGCGGTACGCAGGTACAGGTGCAGTTTCAGAACTCGCCTGACGCGAACGCCATCCGCCGCGCGACCGATGCCGCTGGTATCAAGGACGTGCAGATCGTGCAGTTTGACGCTGCGGAAAAACGCCAGATGCTCATCAGTCTTCCGACACCCAGTGACGCGTCCCTCGACGCGGGCCGCAAAGAGATCGTGGATGCGCTCGACGCGCACTACAACAATCCGATCGTGACTACCAGTGTGCAAGTTGTGGGTCCGACCGTCGGGCATCAGCTTGAGAAGCAGGCGGCGCTCGCAACCCTCTACTCACTCATCGCGATGTTGATCTACCTCTGGTTCCGCTTTGAGCTGATCTATGGCGTCGCGGCCGTCGTCGCGGTCTTTCATGACACGCTGATCACATTGGGCTTTTTCGCGCTGACAGACCGTGAACTGAGTTTGACAGTCATTGCGGCCATTCTCACCCTGGTCGGTTACTCGATGAACGACACTATCGTCGTCTTTGATCGTATTCGAGAAAACCTGCGCCTGTCGCGCCGCGAGGGATTGACGGAGGTCGTAAACCGCAGCATCAACCAGACCCTGAGCCGAACCGTGCTCACCTCCGGGCTCACATTCCTGACCGTGCTGGCCCTCTTCGTATTCGGTGGTGCAGTCCTACACAACTTCTCATTTGCCTTGGTCGTGGGTATCTTGATTGGAACTTATTCCTCAATCGCGGTCGCGGCGCCCATGTTGGTGGCATACCAGGATTGGCGCGCCAGCAAAGGTAAGGCCGCGGTCTTGCCGGCTGGCAAACGAAGCAAATGAGCAACGAAAATGTCTCATATGGACGGGCATAATGGACTCACGGTTGCACTGATTTCGCAACATGTTTTGCACGTGTACGGTTGTTCTGATATAGGTTGAGCACACTTGAGTTGACCCAAAAGCGGTTCACTCCTTCGGCCGGGAACACTATTCGGGGCGACGGTGTCTAAATTTGGGAGAACTCAATACGAGATTCGAGGTCGGCCATGTTTGAAGATTCAACGTTCGAATCCAGCAATCGGATCAAGAAAACCAACTGGTGGGTCATCGCCACAGCCGGACTAAATCTGGCGATCCTCACTGTCATGATTCTGATCCCACTGCTCTATCCGGAAGCCCTGCCGAAGGCAGCTCTTACAACCCTTCTCGTGGCCCCACCACCGCCGCCACCACCGCCACCACCGCCGCCGCCCGAGGTCCATCAGGCGGTCGTCAAGCCGCAGATGATGAACAATCAGCTCACGGCTCCGACCAGAATTCCTAAAGAGATCAAGATGGTTACGGAGAAGGAAGCGCCGCCGTCCAGCTTTGGCGTCGCTGGCATGGAAGGCATGGGCAGCGGCGCCGCAGGCGGCGTAATCGGAAGCGTTTTCGGCAACGCAACCCCGCAGCCAGTAGTCAAAGTGGCGACGCCGAAAAAGATTGCCATCTCCTCCGGCGTCGCCACCGGTCTCCTGATCCAGCAAGTTCGACCGATCTATCCGCCAATTGCGAAGGCGGCCCGCCAGTCTGGCACCGTCGTCCTGCAGGCTACGATTTCCAAGGAAGGCACTATCACGAATCTTCGTGTTGTCAGCGGCAACGCGATGCTGCAGTCGGCGGCTTTGGATGCCGTGCGGCAGTGGCGCTACCGGCCTTATATGCTCAACGGGGAGCCGGTGGAAGTTGATACTACGATCAATGTGGTTTTCAACCTGGGTGGTTGATGCACATCTCGGGTGATTTCCTCGGAACTCAAGAGAATCACCTTTCCGAATGACCTGAATGTGCACCGACATCGGACGCATTCTCCCGCAGCGGCAATTTAGGCGAAGCGGTAAACCGGTAACTTGTTTACGCAGTACAGAAAGCACCCCCTCAGGAGGAACGATTCAGTGATTCTCGCTCAGCTAGCACATTTCGCCTCGCACCCGGCCAGCCTGGCCATGTTCCAGGATACTGGCGCCCCTGACTTCAGTCTGTTGGGTCTCTTGAACAACATGGGATGGCCGGCGCGCATCATCGCCTTCATCCTTTTCGTGATGTCCATCTGGTCGCTGGCCGTCATGATTGACCGTTACCTCTATTTCTCGGCTGCCCGCAAGCAGTCGCGCGAATTTGCCCCGAAGGTGGCTGGCGCGTTGAAGGACAGCAAGCTCGAAGAGGCAATCAAGATTGCCGATCGCAGCAAGAAGTCCCACCTTGCCGAAGTCGTCACCGCTGGCCTGCAGGAATTTCGCAGCACCCAGGGCGTTGTGAACGAGGAAACCATCGAAAGCTCCAAGCGCGCACTGGAGCGGGCTGAGGCAATCGTTCACGCCAAGCTGAAGCGCGGCCTGGGTGTCCTTGCCACCATCGGTTCGACGGCGCCGTTCGTCGGGTTGCTTGGAACGGTCATCGGTATTCTGAACGCCTTCCAGCAGATCGCCACTCAGAAGTCCTCGGGTATCGGTGCGGTCGCCGGCGGTATCTCAGAAGCTCTCGTAACCACGGCCTTTGGATTGCTCGTTGCCATCCCCGCCGTTATGACCTTCAACTACTTCAGCGGCCGCGTGGAAGCATTCGACGTTGAAATGGACAACTCCTCTAGCGAGCTGGTGGACTACTTCATCAAGCAGAGCCACAAGCGCTAAAGCGTGCGGGGCCAACTGCCGAGGCGGCAGGCTTGATGGGCGAGGAACTCTTCTGCCGGCAGTGGAAACGACCACTCCACTGCCGGATCTTCAAGAGCATCGAAAGCCACTCAGGCGCACGATGAAAAGAAGTCGCGACTCGACGGAACAGATCCATTGGTCAATAGATCCATAGATCCAATGGTCAGTTGATTTAAGGATCCTTTGATTGACAGGCGTGGAGCACATACATGGGCATTTCAGTACGTAACGAAGGCGCTAAGGTCAACTCGAACATCAACGTCACGCCAATGGTGGACGTAATGCTCGTGCTGTTGATCATCTTCATGGTCATCACTCCGATGCTCCAGAACAAGGTCAACGTCGATCTGGCAAAGACCGACAACCCCACGTCCATGCCCGATGCGGATAAGGAAGATGCGATTGTAGTCGCGGTTACCCGCGACGGCTCGGTCTACCTGGGCCAGGACAAGATTAATCCGGCAGAGTTGGGCGCAAAGATCCGCGACAAGCTTACCGACAAGCCCGGCAAGCAGATATTTGTCCGCGCCGATGCGCGCGCCAAGTACCTGGATGTTGAGAACGCGATTGACGATGTCCGCACTGCGGGTGTTGAATCGGTTGGCCTGCTGACGGAAAAGCGGCAGACTCCAGGATCCTCAGGCGAATAACCCGCGAATCATTACCGCAAAATTGGCGGGACACTTCAGGAGTTAAAGATATGGCAATGACAGGTGGTAGTGGTCCTGGGGGACTTTCCTCCGACATCAACGTAACCCCGCTGATCGACGTTCTGCTGGTGCTTCTGATCATCTTCATGGTCATCGTGCCGGTGGTTCCCAAAGGCCTGGATGCACTCGTCCCGCAGCCACCGAAGGACAAGACGCCCCAGCCTCCAGATCCACGTACTATCGTGGTTTCGGTCCTCCACACCAACGGTACTCAGGTTGCCTATAAGATCAACCAGGACGATGTCGCCAAATCCGATCTTCTGGCCAAGCTGACTGCCATCTATGCGAACCGGGCCGAGCGCATCATGTTTATCAAGGGCGACGACGACGTGAATTTCGCTCAGGTCGCGGATGTAATTGATATTGGTCGCGGAGCCGGAGTTGACCACGTCGGTCTGATTACTCCCAAAATCGCAGAAGGAAACTAACAACGGTGCCCCGCTCTTTCGCGGGGCCTCGCATTTGTTGTATTCTGCGACACTGAAGCAAGCTGCGCAGAGATGTTTGATAAGGTTTGCATCAGAAGCAAAGATTGAATGGCTGGATCGGGAGCCTCCCACCGCTTCCAGCCGCGCGGAGACACCAGGCGCGAAAAACCTGGCGACGACTCGAAGGAGAAGGATAAGAATATGAATCGAATCGCACGTCTGCCGGTGCTTGCGGCTGTCCTGGTAGCCATGATGGTCTCGCTTACCGGCTGCGACCGCCTCAAAGCCCGCGACCAACTCAATAAGGGAGTAGAAGCATTCAAGGCCGGGCATTACGAAGAGGCCATTACTCACTTCCAGAATGCGGAGAGACTGGATCCGAAGCTTCCGACCGCAAAAGCGTTTCTGGCCACTGCACTGGCGCAGAATGTTGTGCCCGGTCTGACCACTCCGGACAATCTCAAGACCGCACAACAGGCCATCGACACCTTCCAGGAAGTGCTTACGGCAGATCCTACAGATGTGAATAGCCTCAAAGGCGTAGCCAGCCTCTACTTCAACATCAAGAAACTCGACGAAGCGAAGGACTGGCAGAAGAAGGTTCTCGCCATCGATCCGAAAGACCCCGAAGCTGCCTACACAGTGGGCGTGATCGATTGGACTCAGGCACATGAAAACCTGTTGAAGATGACCGGGAACAATGACGACGGAGCCGGCAACGTTAAGCTGCTGACGAAGAACAACTGCGCCGACATCCAGAAACAGAACGCTCCTCTTGTCGAAGAAGGTCTGAAATACCTAAATCTTGCAATCGAGAATCGCCCCAGCTACGACGACGCTATGTCCTATCTCAATCTCACCTATCGCCGCAAGGCGGATGTGGACTGCGGAAACGCTGCGGCGGTCAAGGCGGACGTGGATGCAGCCGTGGACTGGAACCACAAAGCCATGGGGACCCGCAAAGAGAATGAAGCCAAGAAGAACGCAGGACCGGGCGGTATCACTATGGATGCAAACGGAAATATGAAGTAAAAGGCACGGTCAAGTCGAATGCTAAAAAGGCCTCCTTCGGGAGGCCTTTCAGCTTTAGCAGCGGTTATCCACGGAACGTGAAATCTGGCGTTGGACAGCACTGGTCCGGATCAAATCGCGCAAAGTGGGTATGGCCCACCGCAACTCGCCGAAAGACACTGAACCCCGGCACTCGATGGCAAAAGAACGCAGCATCCCATCACATCTCGGGCTTTACGTCTATGGCGGAGCCGCAATTTTTCTCGGCCTGCTCGGCTTGGCTTCGGGCGACTTCGCTACCACTTGGCAAAACGTCGGTCCCAATGTTCCTCTGCGGGTACCGCTTGCCTATCTCACTGCGATCATTGAGCTTGCCGGAGGGATCGCGCTCCTGGTGCCCCGCACCGCGCGTGCAGGCGCTCTAACCCTGACGATTGTCTACTCGGTTTTCACGCTCATCTGGGTGCCCAAGGCTTTTGTGAATCTAGGCAATTACGACCCCATCGGCAATGTCTTTGAGGAGTTCGCCCTGGTCGCCGCGGGCCTGGTTCTCTGCGCGATCTTCTCGCCAGCCGGTTCCTCCATTGCGCGCCGACGGTCCTTCTTCGTGTTGCTCTTCGGCATTTGCCCCATTTCCTTCGGCATTGTCCACATCATTGACATGCCCGGCCTGTTGGGCTGGATCCCGGGTTGGCTGCCGCCGACCAGGATGTTCTGGGCCTATGCCACGACCATGGGCTTTTTCGGGGCAGCCGTCGCCATTCTCACCGGCATCATGGCGCCGCTTGCCGCGCGCCTCCTTATCGCGGAGATCGTGATCTTCGAGTTGGTGATCTGGATTCCGAATCTCTCTCGCGGGCCTAACAATCACTTCAATTGGGCTGGCAATGCCATCTGTATCGCTTTGGCTGGAGCTGCCTGGGTTGTCTCCGACTCTATCAGCGCAGCGGCAAAACCCAAACCAATCCGAGCGGAGTCCCTTGCGGAAGTAAGCATCCCCGCCTGAACCTGTCCTTTGTCTTTAAATCCCGCTTCAAAAGGCGACCGCTCCAGATCAGGACTCTTGGGTCGCCTTCGCCCATGCTGGAGACATTCAGAGAGCCCGGCCTTAATTTGCGCCATTCTTGTAGATCTGTTCCGCGAGGTAATTATGAATTTTAGCGTCGTTATAAAGCATTTCGAGGTATGCGTCCTGGAGCAACTGAGCATGGTTGGTGCGCAGCAACTGGCGAATACCTAATTGCGTGCGGGGATCGCTCATCTCGCGCTGGCCCGCAGGCCGCTTTTCGATCAGCATAAATATCTGGTAGCCAACCGTCTTACGGCTTGCACCATCCCCCTGGATCATAGGAAGAATCTCGGTGGATTGGCCGGGTTTGATCTTGCTGATCGCTGCAAAAACCGCCGGATCTTCTGTCTTCAGCTGAGATTCGTAGACAAAGCCCAGGTCGCCATTATTAGAACTGGACACTGGATCCTCGGAGAACCTCGCCGCCAGCGATGCGAAATCCTCGCCAGTGTCGAGCCGGCTGCGAAGTGACTGGATTTTCTTTTTGGCCTCCGCATCGTTGCCGGCTTTATTGTTCTGCAGGTTGGTTACCTGCTTGGAGGGCTGGTTCGTGACACGAATAAGCCCCAGGTGGTACTGCGGCTCGATCTGATTGAATTCACTCTTGTGAGCGTTGTAATAAGTGCTGATCTCCGCGTCTGTAATATTGATCTTTGATTGAATCTCTTTATTGACCAGCTTGCTCTCCGTCAGTTGATGACGGATATCACGGCGAAGGTCGTCGAGGGTCTGGTTCCGCTCCTTGAGCTGACGATCGAACTCCTCCTGGGTGTAGGGAGCTTTCAGATCAGTCAACTTTGCGTCTACCTCTTCGTCCGTCGCAACAAGATTGAGCTTGGCTGCTCTCTGCTGAAGAATTTCGTCCTGAATCAGGCCGTGGAGCAGATTCAGCCGGTGGATCGCCGCCTCCTCCTTTGAGGGCGCGGGTGCGCTCGCGTCGAGGTTCTGCTTGTAGGCGCGATCCAGCTCCGAAGCCAGAATCTCTTTCCCATTCACGGTGGCCAGCACTTCTGGCGACGGCGCCGGATGACACCCGCTCAGGGAAAGGGCGACGCTCAGGGAAAATACTGCCGCTGCGACAGCCGCAGGAAACTTCCGAACTCCTTGTACTCTACTCGCTGACGACAACCTGAGATCTCCTGGCTGGCAATCTCAAATGACGCAGCCTCAGACAAACAGGATAAACCCCCGGCGTGGCCCACGAAAGCCGCACCAGCGCTATTTCCCTAAAGTTGGGGTGGTCACAGCAGGAGAGTCGGGTGGCGGCGGTTCCACGCCGGCGGCACGTAGTGCGCGATCAATGACCATCCACACCTGCTCGACCGGCAGCGCGCCGTTGATGTGCTCGCCATCAATGAACAGATAAGGAGTTCCGTCAATGTTGAGAGCTTCTGCTTCCTTCATCGAAGCGCGAACCGCAGTATCATCCTGCTTTTGCAGGCACACGTCCAGCTTCGCGGCGTCGAGAGAGAAGATCTTGCCCTGTTCGCGAGCGATCTTGTCGAGCGTAGCTGCGCTCTTTTGCGCATCCCGATCTGGACCGGTCACGTCCTGCCCGTGCGCGTGGAGATAGTCCACATATCCCCAGTAGGCGCCGCTATTCTGGTCTGCGATGCAATTGGCGTCCACTGCGGCGTGGAGAGCCCAGGGATGAATCTCTGTGAGCGGGTCGTCCTTGTAGACGAACCGTACCTTGTCCTTGTACCGATCGAGTGTCGCAGGAAACAGTTGCTGATGCATGCGTGCGCAGTACGGGCACTCCAGGTCATCGAAACTGATCACCGTAACCTTCGCGTCAGGATTGCCTCGGATCGGGCGGTGGTCGACCGGGATACTCTGCGCCGGATTCTTCGTCAGATCGAAGGTTTCAAGACGCGCCAAGGACTTGTTGTCCGCCGAAATGAGGAAATCCGTGGTGGTCGTATGCGGCGGATGCGAAAAGGTGATGCGGATCGAGTCGTAGCCGGGAATCTTGGAAGGCGTGCGAGCGCCGAGCGAAACGTCGTATTCAGCAGGCACGTTGAACTGGCTTCGTACCATGACTTCGATCCTGCGAGCCAGCACCGGGTCTGCGATGCCGCTCTTTGCGGCGGGCTCCTGTGCCTTACATCCAACCGCAGCGGTCAGCGCCAATGCGACCGCGAGCCATGCCTTACGTGAGGAAGCGAGAAACAAAGGAAACCACCTTTCCAGAGTTTCATTATCGCAGGATTGGCCTATCAGGTCCTATCTGCCCGGCCCGATTCGGGCGAGTTCTCAAGAAGCCGGATTTGAGAATCGAGATCGGGAAAATTGCTACTCCCCTTCCCCGAGGGGCAGATGCTAATCTCGCCCCATGCGTCCATCTCTTCTCGCTTCCTGCCTCTGGACCCGTGCTGCGCTTCGCCGGTGCTCCGTCTTGTTGCTGATCGCCACAGCCGTCGTCTCTCTCCACGCGAGTGCTCAAACTCCCCCCGCCAGGCGGGCTATTACCCTGGATGACCTCGCCCGGATCGGCCGGGTAAGCTCGCCGGTAATCTCCCCGGACGGAGCCTGGTTTCTTTATTCCGTCTCGCGCATTGACACCAAAGAGGACAAGAGCCAGTCCGATCTTTGGATGGAACGATGGGACGGTACCGGAAACATGCAGCTCACCTTCGGGAAAGAGGGAGCGTCCCACCCCAAGTTCAGTCCCGACGGCAAGTACATCTCCTTCGTGTCTTCAAGGGAAGGGCGTCCTGGCAAAGCCAAGGGAACCCAGATCTGGGTCCTGAACCGGCTCGGCGGGGAGCCGGAACAATTCACCGAGATTAGCGGCCATGAGATTGAAGACTATGCCTGGTCGCCGGATTCGAAGCGGCTTCTACTGATGCTGCAACCCAAGGACGAGCCGGACGCCGAAGAAGGCAAGCCGCCCGCACCGCCGAAGCCCATCGTCATCGACCGCTATCACTTCAAGCAGGATATTGAGGGCTATTTGCGGAACGATGAGCGGGATACGCTCTATCTCTATGACATCGCCACAAAAAAACTGGAGAAGCTGACGACCGACAAGAATGTGGATGAGCAGGACGCGGTCTGGGCGCCGGATGGAGCATGGATCGCGTTCGTGAGCAACCACGACGAAGATCCGGACCGCACAGATAATGCCGATGTGTTTGTCGCAGCCTCCAAGGCCGGCTCCGTAGCGAAGAAGCTCACCTCCTGGAACGGACCGGACGGCGGTCATCTGGCGTGGTCGCTCGATTCAAAGTTCATTGCTTACGCAGAGGGGGCGAAGCCTGAGTTCTCGGCTTACAGCCAGCGCAGGCCCGCGGTCGTCACGCTCGACGGCAAAGTGAGCTATCCGGCGGCCAAACTGGACCGGAGCGTGAGTCAGCCATGCTTCCTGCCCAACGGAAAGCTACTTTATCTCGTAAGCGACGATCGTTCGGAATATCCGGCGGAAGTAGAGCTGACTGGTGACGGAGCGCATCGCATCCTGCCGGAAGCGGGCACGGTGTCTGGGATCACCTGCGTCGGCGACAAGGTTGCCCTCATTCATCAGGATGACACGCATCTGGCAGAGATCTTCGCACTCGAAGGTAGCTCGTTGCGCAAGCTGACAGCGGTCAACGATTCGCTGTTGGCGGAGTTGAACCTGGTCCCGGCAGAGGACTTCACCTCAACGAGCAAGGACGGAACCGAGGTGCATGGCCTTCTGACCAAGCCGCTTGGCTACAAAACGGGCGACCCCTCCCAGAAACCTGTTCCGACGATCCTCTTCATCCATGGCGGCCCGAACGGGCAGGACGGGCACAACTTTGCGTTTGAACGGCAGTGGTTCGCTGCGCACGGCTATGCCGAGATCAACGTCAACTATCGCGGCAGCTCTGGCCGCGGACAGGCATATGCGCAGTCGATCTTTGCCGACTGGGGTCATCTCGAAGTCGTCGACCTGCTGGGAGCGGTGGACGAAGTCATCAAGATGGGCGTTGCCGACCCAAGCAAGCTCGGAATCGGCGGCTGGAGCTATGGCGGCATCCTGACGGACTACACGACTGCCTCCGATGGCCGCTTCAAAGCGGCGATCAGCGGAGCCGGGTCGGCAGCGCCACTCTCCTTCTACGGAAACGATCAGTACATTCTGCAATACGACAACGAGCTGGGCGTACCGTGGAAGGCGCGAGATTTGTATCTCAAGCTGAGCTATCCGCTGCTGGAGGCGGACAAGCGCATGCACACGCCAACGCTGTATATGGGCGGGACGAACGACTTCAACGTGCCCATCATCGGTGGCGAACAGATGTACCAGGCGCTCAAGGCGCTGCATGTTCCGACGGAGCTGATCGTCTATCCGGGGCAGTTCCACGGCTTCACGCGGCCCAGCTTCATCAAAGATCGGTACGAGCGCTGGCTTGCCTGGTACGACCACTATGTGATGGGGAAAGATACGCCTGCAAGTCCGGCATCTCCGGCACCGAAGGCTGAAGCAAAACCGTCGCCTCTTGCAGCAAGGTAGTCTGCCGCTGCGTCCAAGGCAAATATGGAAGCTGATTATCAGCCCGTCTCGCGAACCGATGCCGAGTGTCTCTGGGCATCGGTTCGCGAGCGTGCTTCCGATCCTCACGCGGGTATCTTCGGGCCGTCCTCGATCAGCTGGAAGGTGAATCGAGAGTCTGCCCTGTTCCTGGGCGCGGGGCGGGCGGCGCTGCTGCAATTGGCGCATCCCTGGGTCGCGGCTGCGCTCGATCAGCACTCCAATCTCAGAAACGATCCGCTGGCCCGCTTTCATAACACTTTTCGCGTCGTCTTCACTATGATCTTTGGCACGCTGGAGCAGGCTCTGGCTGCTTCGCGGTACTTGTATCAAATTCATACGCGGATTCAGGGAGCGATCCCGGAGACTGTCGCAACCTACCCAAAAGACTCGCGGTATGAAGCCAACGAAGCGAACGCGCTGCTCTGGGTCTACGCCACGCTGGTAGAAAGCGCGCTGGTAGCTTATGAATGCGTGCTTCCGCCGCTCTCGCCAGGCGAGCGGGAGGCATACTACTCCGAGAGCAAGACCTTGGCCGCGCTCTTCGGTATTCCGTCGCATGTTCTGCCCGCGACCTGGCTGAACTTCGAGGCCTATAGCCGCGGCACGATTGAGTCCGCCGGGTTGGGAGTCAACGATCTCTCGCGCGAGATGGCGCACCGTGTTCTGCAAAGCAAAGGGACGTGGGTGCCTGTGCCAGGCTGGTACCGTGCGTTGACGACGGCATGGCTGCCGGAGCGGCTGCAGGAGGAATTCGGGCTGGCATTCTGCAGGCGAGAACGAGACGCGGCGGCTGGAGCGCGTCTCTGGCTGCCGCGTATCTACGGAAGACTGCCCGCGACGGTGCGATTTACCGGCCCATATCTCGAAGCGATGAGCCGGGTCAGCGGACGGGGAGTAGGTGCTCTGACCCGCACCAGCAATCGCTTCTGGATGGGGCAGCCGCGCATGATGTTCGCCGAACGCGGGCTCGGCGACGCCGTCGAATTGCCGCAGCCCTTACAATAGTGGGTGATGGAACTCATTCAGATCGAACCGGTCCGCAAGGCTCCCACGCCGAAACCCGAGTGGCTCAAGGCGCGCGCGCCCGTCGGCGAGAACTACCACGACTTGAAGCGGCTGGCCCGTTCGCTCAACCTGCACACCGTCTGCGAGAGCGCGCATTGCCCTAACATCGGCGAGTGCTGGCAGCACAAAACGGCCACCTTCATGATGCTCGGCAACCTGTGCACGCGGCGCTGCGGCTTTTGCGCTGTGCCCAAGGGACGGCCTGAGCCAATCGATTATGACGAGCCGCGCCGCGTGGCGGAGGCTGTCGCCATTCTTGGTCTGCAGCACGCGGTCATTACCAGCGTGAATCGCGATGATGATCTGGTGGGCGGGGCGCGGGCGTTTGCTATGGTGATCGACGAGATTCGCCGCCAGGCTCCTGGGTGCCAGGTCGAGGTGCTAATCCCGGATTTTCAGGGCAATCCCGAGGCGATTCGCGTGGTGGTCGACGCCAGGCCGGAAGTCTTGAATCACAACACTGAATCGGTGCCACGACTCTACCGTGTCGTGCGCTCCGGTGCTCGCTATGAACGGACGCTACGCCTGCTGGAATACGCCAAGGAGCTAAATCCGAGCGGCATCACCAAGTCCGGGGTCATGGTGGGTCTCGGCGAAGAAACCAGCGAACTGCTGGAGGTTTTCCGCGATCTGGCTGCGGTGCACTGCGACATTTTGACGATCGGGCAGTATCTGCGGCCGTCGAAGGATCACCTCCCCATGGCGCGGCTTTACACGCCGAAGGAGTTCGCCGATCTCAAGACTGAGGCGCTGAAGATGGGCTTCCGCCACGTTGAGTCGGGTCCGCTTGTGCGGTCGAGCTACCACGCGCATGAGCAGGCAGCATCGACCGGGCTGCGAGTGCTGGCGTAGATCGCCTGTGTTGAGCTGACTTCAACCCAATTGAGGCGGCGATTATGGTTGCGGAGGCAGCACTTTCTGACCCAGTTCGATAAAATAACCTTTGCATTTGTGCCAACCGGGCTCACAGTGTTGGGGCACAGGGAAGAGGAACGCGATGGCAGTTTCGTTTATGGCAGGCAATCCGGTGCTCAAGGAAGTGCATTCGGATCTGAAGCGGCGGATGGACAAGGCAGTCACAGATTTCCAGACGCATCTGGTTTCGCTCCGAACCGGGCGGGCCAGCGTGCAGCTCCTGGATCAGGTGCGGGTCGACTACTACGGCACGCCTACGCCGCTAACGCAGATCGCGCAGGTTACGACTCCCGAGGCGAACCTGATCCTGGTGCAGCCCTGGGATGCGGGGCTGGTGAAGGAGATCGAAAAGGCGCTGCGAGCGCCTGAGCATGGCTTCAATCCGCAGAGTGATGGTCGGATACTGCGCGTGCCGATTCCGCCCATGACCGAAGAGCGCAGGCGGGGCGTGGTCAAGCAGCTCAACCAGGAGCTCGAAGATCACAAGACTGCTCTGCGCAATGTTCGCCGCGACGGCAATGATCACCTCAAGAAGCTCGCC
Organism: Acidicapsa acidisoli; assembly: GCF_025685625.1. Taxonomy (NCBI): domain Bacteria; kingdom Pseudomonadati; phylum Acidobacteriota; class Terriglobia; order Terriglobales; family Acidobacteriaceae; genus Acidicapsa; species Acidicapsa acidisoli. The sequence goes on along the minus strand of NZ_JAGSYI010000001.1, from coordinate 1,141,718 downwards.
AAGGACAAGAAAGTCAGCGAAGACGAGGAAAAGCGGGCGCAGGAAGAAGTGCAGACGATGCTGAATGACGAGATTCGCAAGCTGGAAGAAGCAGCCCGCAAGAAGGAAATCGACATCATGCAGATCTGATCCGGTTGAGGACGATTCGTAATCATCCCAGGAATTTCAAACGCGCGGGCCGTCCAATCTGGGCGGCCTTCGCATTTTGCAGCGGGAAGATTCGACGAGTTTGCACAGGTTTCCGGGGCGCGGCTCGCTGATATAGTTTCGATAGTTCGCGGGAAACAAGACTTATCCCGTTGCTCCAAGGAAGACAATGCCATCTTCGCGTAGAGAGTTCCTCACTTACGGCTCCGCCGGCCTGCTCGGCGCGGCCATTCAGGCCAAGGCCCAGGCTTCGGCCGCTCCCGAACAGAAGCCGGACCAGACGCCAAACCAGACGCCGGGCGCGCCGACTGCTTTCGGTACAGCTCCTCCGGTTGGGCCTGAGGTAACGACCGCGACATTTGCCGAGGCTGAAAAGCTGGTCCAATTCGAGATGACTCCCGCCGACCGCGCGACTGCGGCCAGCAACTGGCGCATGCAGATGGCTCCGTTGTACGAGCGCCGCACCGGTCCACGCAAACTGGCGCTGGAATCATCGCTCGCGCCCGCGACGCAGTGGAATCCCAGTTTGCCGGATGTTCCGAAGGCTCTGGCAAGCGGAAATGCGTTCGTCCGTAGCGAAGACAATCACGCGCCGCTGCCCGATAGCGAAGAAGAGATCGCTTTCGCGCCGGTCTGGCAGCTTTCGCGTTGGATAGAGAGCCGCAAGCTCACCTCGACGCGGCTTACGGAGATTTACATTCACCGGCTGGAGCGCTTCGATCCGAAACTCCATTGCGTCATCACGCTTACACGCGAACATGCGCTGGCGCAGGCCCGACAGGCCGACACGGAGATCGCCGCAGGCAAATATCGCGGACCATTGCATGGCATTCCGTGGGGCGCGAAGGATCTGCTGGATACCGCGGGCATCCCGACGACCTACGGTGCGGAGCCGTACCGCAATCGCGTCCCGGAGCGTGATTCCGCCGTGGTTGCACGCCTTAATGCCGCAGGCGCGGTGCTGGTGGCCAAGCTCAGCCTTGGCGCGCTCGCGCTCAACGACATCTGGTTTGGCGGGCAGACGATGAATCCGTGGCTGCTCGAAGAGGGTGCTTCGGGTTCGAGCGCCGGACCGGGCGCGGCTGTGGCTGCGGGACTGGTTGGCTTTGCGATTGGGAGCGAAACCGGCGGCAGCATCGTGAGCCCATCGATGCGCTGCGGCGTGACCGGTCTGCGCCCGACCTACGGCCGCGTGGCCCGCACAGGCGCAATGACGCTTTGCTGGTCGCTGGATAAGCTCGGCCCCATGACGCGCAGCGTGGAAGATGCAATCCTCGTGCTCAACGCCATCTCCGGCCCTGACGCTGGCGACGTGGCCAGTGTGCCGAGCGAGCTTGCATTCAATGCGGGCGCGAATGTCAAAGGCCTGCGGGTCGGATATTTTCCCGGCTGGATGAAAGAGGCTCCGGCGACTGACGTTGATCGCGCCGCGCTTGAGACCATAAAGAAGCTCGGTATGGTCCCTGTCGAGGTCGCAATTCCCGACTGGCCCTACGATTCGCTGAACCTGATCCTCTTTGCCGAGGGTGCTGCGGCCTTTGAAGAACTTACCCTGAGCGGCCAACTCGCCGAACTGAAAGCGCAGGTTCCCGATGCCTGGCCCAACTGCTTCCGGCAGGCGCGATTCCTTTCGGCGGTCGACTTCGTGCAGGCCGACCGGCTCCGCCGCAAGGTCGCGCAGGAGATGGCGCGGGTGTTCTCAGAGGTTGACCTGCTGCTCGTGCCGTCCCTGCGCGACGAGATGCTGGTGATCACCAATAACACCGGGCATCCTTCGCTGACTTTCCGTGCCGGGTTCGTCGAAGTCTCGGAGGCTCGCAGCGACTGGGCGCCTGATCCGAACCATCCGCTGCCGAAGTTCGATCCGCCACGCCGTGTGCCGCATGGCGTCACGCTGGTTGGGCGGCTATTTGATGAAGGGACACTGGCGCAGGCTGGGGTGGCGCTGGAAGCCGCATTCCGCGTTGTGGGAGAGCATCCGTCTGGGTTCTAAATGCGGTGAGGTTCTTGTGACTGAATTGCAAACTCAGTTACAAGAACCTCGAAAGCCGACTTGGTTTACCGACCGGTTCCCTTACGGGAACATCCGGTTCAGCGTGCGCGCGAACGGAATTGTCTCGCGCACGTGATCCAGCCCGCAGATCCACGCTACGGCGCGTTCGATGCCCATGCCGAAGCCGCTGTGCGGCACGCTCCCGTAGCGGCGCAGGTCCAGATACCACTGGAAGGCTTCGAGCGGCAGCTTGTGCTCTTCGATGCGGCTCTTAAGCAGGTCATAGCTGTCCACGCGCTGCGATCCGCCGATGATTTCGCCGTAGCCTTCGGGAGCAAGCACGTCCACGCACATTGCAAAGGTGGGGTCGACCGGGTCGGGCTGCATGTAAAAGGCCTTCACATTGGCCGGGTAGCGATGCACCATCACAGGGCGGTCGAACTGGCTGCTCAGCCACGTCTCATCCGGCGAGCCGAAGTCGTTGCCGTACTCGAAGGGATTCTCCAGATGGCCGTCCTTGTGCGCCTGGTTGAGCATGGCCACGGCTTCGTCGTAGCGCAGGCGCGGGAACGGAGCCCGGATCACCTCCAGCTTAGCGATGTCGCGGCCAATTACCTGCAGCTCCGGCGCGCGATTTTTCACCACGCTTTGGACAATGTGGCTGAGGAAGTTTTCCGCCAGTTCCAGCAGGCCGTCGAGATCGCAGTAGGCGACCTCCGGCTCGATCATCCAGAACTCGGTCAAGTGGCGGCGGGTCTTGGATTTCTCGGCGCGGAAGGTGGGCCCGAAGCTATAGACCTTGCCCAGCGCCAGCGCCGTTGACTCGATGTAGAGCTGGCCGGATTGCGTCAGGAATGCCTCTTCGCCGAAGTAATCGACCGGGAAGAGCGTCGAAGTGCCTTCGCAGGCTGCCGGGGTCAGAATGGGCGGATCGGTGCGCGTGAATCCGTTCGAATCGAAGTACTCCGCTGCGGCGCGCATGATTTCGGCGCGGATGCGCAGGATGGCCACCTGCCGCGAGGAACGCACCCAGAGATGCCGCCGCTCCATCAGAAATTCGACGCCATGCTCCTTGGGTGTGATCGGGTACGGATCGTCCTCGGGCACGCGCTGCACCACCTGAATCTGTTCGACATCCAGCTCAAAGCCGCCGTGGGCGCGCTGGTCGGCACGGACTTTACCGGTGACGATGACGCTCGACTCCTGGGTCAAGCCCTTAAGCGCTTCAAAGACCTCCGGCGCGACGCCGGCCTTGTGGGCCACTCCCTGGATGGTGCCGGTGCCGTCGCGAAAGATGGGAAAGAGCAGCTTGCCGCTCTCGCGCAGGTTGTAGAGCCAGCCGCGCAAGGTGACGGATTGGCCTTCGTGGCGGCCGATTTCGGCGATGGTGCAGATGGGAGCAGTTGAGGTGATTTCGGACATGTTTGGGACCGCTTTCGTGAACTTCCGTGACTCTTCAGGATAACGCGGGGCGAGTGGGGTGGGCGCGGGCGTTACCGGCGTGTCTCCGGCAGCACCGATGGGATGGCCGGCGTGTCACTGCAACCTCGCGATAAGCCAGGGTGTGAATATCGAGTTTTTACCGGACAGGCCGGACCCGATGCAGACTACGCCAGCCGATCGAAGGCCGACTGTACTTTCTCGCTGATCGCAGTGTGAGTCTCGGCCAGAGTGTAGTGGATTTCCAGCACGAACGCTGGAGGTTCGGCCAGTGCCTTGAAGGATTCCATGGTCTTCGGCCATGCGATGTTGCCGTCGCCCGGCCAGAGGTGCTCATCGCGCATGCCATGGTTGTCATGCACATGCACGGAACCAATCGTTCCAGGACGGCTGGCCAACGTGGCAATAGCGTCCGGGATTCCGACCGTCATGTGGGCGTGGCCCAGATCCATGCAGACGCCGATGCGCGTGAGATGGCCCAAGGTGAGGATCTCGATCAGGTGCTCGGGGGTGGTCGGTTCATTGACCAGATTTTCCGCCAGCAGCCGCACGCCGAGCGGTCGCGCGAAAGCATCCAGATGCTCAAGTGCTGTGAGGGCGTGCTCCAGTGTACGCGGCGACCAGGTATCGGATCGCTCGCCCAGATGCACGACGAGGTTCTTGAAATGGATGTGCTCGGCGGTTTCGAGGGCGCGCTTGACCTCGTCCATGGCGTCGATCCGGCGCGATTTTTCGGGATGAAGCAGGTTTACTGCCGGAGCACCGGCGCGGCCCATCTCGCGATCCGGAAAGAGCGGCGCATGCATCGACCATGGCTGTAATTCATTCGATGCGAACCAGTCGGCCAGCTCATGAACATGCTCGCGGCTGGTGTAGTCGAAGTGCTGACGCGCGGCAAAGATTTCGACCGCCTGCGCGCCGCTCCGGGCGGCCAGTTCAAGCAGCCCCGGATGCAGGCGCTCCTTCAGGAACAGGTGCGTCGAAAGACATCGCAACATGGTTGTTCTCGCCCCCGATACCGAGTTGACAGCCACGGTACTGAAACCATTGTCGCATTTTCGGGGCTGACGCTTGAAGAACCCACGATGAATCAGGGGAGTAGGTTCGTCAATACTTGCCGCCGGAACTCAGTATCCAGCGGCCTTGCCATAGTGGCTACGATGGTCCTGCCCGCCTAATAGCTCACCTGTCTTCGCGTCGACTGCAATGCATTCGCCGTTGGACCACTGAGAGCGTGTGTCGATCGTGTAACCCATCGCCTTCAGCGCGTCTTGCGTGGACTGCGGAAACCCGGCTTCGAGCGAGAGCTTGTCCGGCAAGTATTGGTGGTGGAAGCGGGGTGCGTCGACCGCCTGCTGAATGTTCAGGCCACCTTCCGAAGCGGACAAGAAGATATTCGCCACGGTGGTAATAATGCGTCCGCCGCCGGGCGAACCGAGTACAAAGCGAAGCTTGCCATCCTCCAGTACAACCGTCGGCGTCATCGCAGACAGAGGCCGCTTGCGCGGAGCGATCGCGTCCGCGGGGCCCTGAATGAGGCCGTACAGATTGGGTGCACCCACCTTTGCGGCAAAGTCGTCCATCTCATCATTGAGCAGAAAACCGAGGTCGCCCGCAGTGACCTGAGAACCAAATGAGTTGTTCAGGGTCGTTGTAACGGAAACGGCATTTCCGTCTTTGTCCACCACCGAATAGTGCGTCGTGTCCGGCGACTCGATGCGCTGGCCCGCGGTCCTGGGCGCAGGCGGCAAAAATCCATCCGGCCGGTGCAGGTCGGCGCTTTGAGTGGCCTTGTCTGTAATGCTCGCGCGCCACGCATCGGCATATTGCTTGCTGGTCAGCTCCGTGACCGGAATCCTGTTGTAGTCGGGGTCGCCCAGATAATCGCTGCGGTCCATATACGCCCGGCGGTAAGCCTCGGTGATCAGGTGAATCCACGCGGGGCTGCGGTCTTCGAACTTCGTCAGATCGTAGCCCGCAAGGATGTTCAGCGCCGACAGCAGCACCACTCCGCCAGAGGACGGCGGCGGTGCGCTGATCACCGTGTAGTTGTGAAAGGAACCGGTGACCGGCGTTCGCTCCTTGACCTCGTAATGCGCCAGATCGTCGAGCGTGATCAGCCCACCGCCTTTGCGCAGGTCGGCGACCAGTTCCCGAGCGAGCTTGCCGTGATAAAAGTCGCTTGGGTCGGCGGCGATTCGCTTGAGGGTCCGCGCCAGTTCTGGCTGCTTGAAAACCTCATTGGCTTCGTAGTAATGGCCATCGCGCTGGAAGATGCGCTTTGTATCCGGGAAGAGACCGAGACCGGAAGAGTGGAGTTCGTGAGCCTCTTCGCCGCTTAGGACAAAACCATTCTCGGCCAGCTTGATCGCCGGAGCCATCACGCGGGCCAGCCCCAGCCTGCCATACTTTTTCTCGGCATACGCCATGCCTGCCACTGAGCCGGGCGTGGCAATGGAGCGATACCCTGTGACGCTCGATTGCAGATTGTCGGCGGGCAGCACGTTGCCTTTGGCATCGAGATACATGTCTTCCGACGCAGCCAGCGGAGCCTGCTCGCGATAGTCGATAAACGTGGAATGTCCGTCGTGCGTGCGCAGCAGCAGAAATCCGCCGCCACCCAGGTTTCCGGCAATCGGATGCACCACGGCCAGCGCAAATCCTGTCGCGACCGCGGCATCCACCGCGTTGCCGCCAGCCTTCAGGATCTCCACACCAGCGTCGGAAGCCAGGTGATGCACACTGACCACCATGCCGTGTTGGGCGCGAACCGGCTGCTCGTCGCGGTAGGCGATACCGCCGGTTTCCTGCTTGTTTTCCTGAGCTGCGCCGAAGTGTGCAAAAGCTGTGGAAATTCCGAGAGTAACTGCCAGCAGAGGAGTGCGCCTGGGGAATGTGCGAATAATCATCGGATTGGGACCATCATACCGCCAGCATAATTCTTGTGTGCGTCGCTCTCTTGCTTTACGCTTCGGTCAACCTTGAATTCACGTGGTCCTTGTTAGGAGTTGATCATGTATACCAATCGCGTAGTTCACCTCGCTGCTCTTGTATCGTTTTCTGTCTCCCTTGTGCCTTCGCTGAGTTTTTCTCAGCCATCTGCGAATCCATCCGCAAGCGCACCGGTGAATCCCGCACCGGCAGAGCAGCCGGATAACTACCAGTGGCTGGAAGACGTCAACGGCGCGCGGCCGATGGAGTGGGTCAAAGCGGAAAATGAGCGCACCGCCAAGGTCCTCGAAGCAGATCCCAGGTTTGTCGCGTTCCGCGCCGATGCGCTCAAAGTGCTTGAGTCACCGGACCGGCTGGCAATCCCAGATTTTCGCGAGGGCACGGTCTACAACACCTGGCAGGACGCTGAGCATGTCCGCGGCATCGTGCGCAAGACCACGCTTGCCGACTACCTCACCCCGCAGCCCAAATGGCAGACCGTCCTCGACTATGACGCTCTGGCCAAGGCGGACAACGAAAATTGGGTCCGGCACGGTCTGAGGTGCCTCTATCCCGGAGATGGTCTTTGCCTCGCCGGTCTTTCCGCCGGCGGAGAAGACGCTGATACTTTACGTGAATTCGATCTCAAGACCGGTAAATTTGTCAGCCCCGATGCCGGTGGTTTCGTCCTTCCGAAATCCAAGCAGCGCGCCGCATGGGTCGACAAGGACACCCTGCTTGTGGCCCGCGACTGGGGCAACGGAACCATGACAGCGTCCGGCTATCCCTTCGTTGTCAAGATGTGGAAGCGCGGCCAGCCGCTCGATCAGGCCACGGAGATTTTTCGCGGAACCCAGACAGACGGCGGCTACGGCACCAGCCCCTTCGTTCTGAACGACGCTCAGGGCCATCGGGCTGTATTCATCTACAGGCCTCTCAGCACCTTCGAAATCGAACTCTCTCTGGTAACGCCCAGCGGCGTCAAGTTGCTGGGGCTGCCGCGTAAGTTCGTACCCGGCGGCTTGCTCGATGGCCAGCTGATCTTCGAAATCAATGAAGACTGGATTCCGGCTGGGGCCCGGGCCGGTTCGCAGAAACTTGTTCAGGGAACCGTCCTCGCCCTTTCCCTCGCCGATGTTGAGAAAGACCCTGTACACCTCAAGCCCACCGTAGTTTTTGCTCCCAGCAGCCAGGAGTTCGAGCAATCCGTTGACGCGACTCGCAATCATCTCCTTCTGACCACCCTCGATCACGTCCAGGGACGCATCTACGAATACACGCACGGCAAAGACGGCGCCTGGACTCGCAAGAAACTCGATGTCCCCGACAACCTCACCGTCGAAATCGAGACTACGAATACCTCCGACGACAAATTCTTCCTCTCGCTCACAGGATTCCTGACACCGTCGTCGCTCGAACTCGGAGACGCCGCGACGGGCGAGTTGAAAGCCGTGAAGACGCTGCCTGCCCAGTTCGATGCCTCGACGGACATCGTCGAGCAACTGGAAGCGACTTCGAAAGATGGCACCAAGGTGCCGTACTTCGTCGTGCATCGCAAAAGCATTCCCTACGACGGCTCAAATCCAACCCTCATGACCGCCTACGGAGGCTTCCAGGTCTCCATGACGCCGGATTATTCCGGCCTGGTCGGCAAGCTCTGGCTCGAGCACGGCGGCGTCTATGTGCTGGCCAACATTCGTGGCGGTGGAGAATTCGGGCCCGCGTGGCATGAGGCCGGCCTCAAGACCCATCGCCAACGCATCTATGACGACTTTGCGGCGGTTGGCCAGGATCTCATCGCGCGCAAGATCACCTCGCCGCGCCGACTGGGAATCATGGGCGGCTCCAATGGTGGCCTGCTCATGGGTGTCGAGTTCAACCAGCATCCGGATCTGTGGAACGCCGTCGTCATTCAGGTTCCCTTGCTCGACATGCTGGGCTTCGAACACATCGCGGCAGGCGCCTCGTGGGTTGGAGAATACGGCTCCGTTTCCGTGCCCGAGGAGCGGGCATTTCTGGCCTCCATCTCGCCCTACAACAACCTGAAGCCCGACGTGACCTATCCCGAACCGCTTATCTTCACCACCACCAAGGATGACCGCGTTGGCCCCGTCCATGCGCGCAAATTTGCCGCACGCATGGAGGAGTACCACAAGCCTTTCTATTACGACGAAATCATAGAAGGCGGCCACGCGGCGGGCGCAAACCTGAAAGAAGACGCTCGTACCTGGGCCGAGATGTACACCTACCTTGCGAAGAAGCTGATGGACTAGAGGCGCAAACCGGAACGGAGGGGAACCAGTAAACTAAAGTTCCAAGATGCCGACAACCGTCCGTTCACACGCGAAGATCAACCTGGGCCTGGGCATCGGCGCACCCCGCGCCGATGGCTTTCACGGCTTGGTCACGATCTATCAGACCCTAGCCCTGCACGATCTGTTGACGGTTACCGCGCAACGGGCAGAGACGACAACGATCCAGCTCACCTCCAATGACCGTCGCGTTCCAACCGATGGCCGCAACACTGCGTGGAAGATGGTCGAACTGGCGCTCCACACGTTGGGAGTCTCGGCTGAAGTTTCCATCCACATCGACAAGCGGTTGCCCATTCAGGGCGGGTTGGGCGCAGGCTCGGCCAACGCTGTTGCAGCCCTCGTCGGCCTCGAAACAGAACTCGGAATTGGCCAGGAAAGCGACCCAACTTGGGGCGCAACCCGCCTGCAAATCGCCTCGCAGGTCGGTTCCGATGTGCCGCTTTTTCTGATCGGCGGCACGGTTCTCGGCCTCGATCGCGGCCAGATGGTCTTCCCCGTGCCCGATCTGCTCTCCGGCGAGGAATCGGCATGGTGCGTGGTCGCAACCCCCTCGGTGGGCGTCTCGACTCCGCAGGCTTTCCGTGACTGGGATGCCCTCTGCCTGCGCACCCGTTTGACCGCAGAGGCAAGCGACGCTAAACTAAATGAGTTGAGTCGCGTCTTGGCCAGCGCCCTTACGTGGGCAAGCTCCTTAACGGGAGTTGAGGCTTGGAACGGCTCCTCCGGTGTCTCTTCCCAAATTCGCAATGATGGGGGAGGAGACCTGGCCGGACCACAGGTGTCCGCGCTTGTCCGCACCGGGATAGCGAACGACTTCGAATCCGTCGTCTTTCTGCAGCATCCCCTTTTGAGCGAGATCAAGCGCACTCTTGCGGCTTCCGGTACTCCGGAGGCAGCTCTCCATGCGTCGTTGTCCGGGTCCGGTTCAGCTCTCTTTGGTCTTTACCGAGGCCAGGGAGATGCAGAGGCAGCCTGTGAGCGGCTGCGTGTGATGGGTGTCAGAAGCTTGTTGACACAAACCCTTCCACGCATCGCCTACTGGCGGCAAATGATTCTGAAATAAGGAACTTGACAGCTGTTGCAGCGGAGAGAGAAACTCTCGTGCGGTTGCAGGAACAGATTGATTACTGGGCGATCGACTAATGGTAGGTCAAGTGCCTTTGACGCACTTTGTCTAGGTTCGAATCCTAGTCGCCCAGCCAGAATTTTCCAGGGGCGGAAGCTTGCTCCGGGGCGAAAATCATAGGGTCCGCGGGACGCGTAGTCCCAACCAAAGCCAACCAGCTTGGGAGGAGCATTTGAATGAGCACCGAAGAACAGGCAGTTGCAGTCGAAGAGTCGCCGGCAGTAACCACTACCGGAGTCGCAACGGGTTTGGAAGCTGTTCCGAAGATGAAGGAGGCCAAGTTGGCCTCTGAGCGGAAGCGGAGCAGGGGATTGGGTGAGGACAAGAGCTTCCGGCTCTTTTCCGGAACAGCCAATCGTCCTCTGGCGGAAGAGATTGCCGGATTTGTCGGCGTCAAGCTGGGCGAAAGCAAGCTCCAGCGCTTTGCCGATGGTGAGGTTTACTTCCAGCTGCTGGAGAATGTTCGCGGCACGGATGTCTTCCTCGTTCAGCCGACCTGTTTTCCCGTCGATCAGCATCTGCTTGAGCTGCTGATCATGATTGACGCGCTCAAGCGAGCCTCTGCCGCGCGTATTACGGCAGTGGTTCCGTACTACGGCTACGCCCGGCAGGACAGAAAAGACCGTCCCCGCGTCGCCATCAGCGCCAAGTTGATTGCCGACCTGTTAACGACGGCCGGTGCCAACCGCGCATTGTTTGTGGATCTGCACGCGGCGCAGATTCAGGGCTTTTTCAATATCCCGGTGGATCATCTCTTCGCCAGCCCGGTGCTGGTGAGCCACTTCCGGGAGTTGAACCTGCCCAACCTGACCGTGGTTTCGCCCGATGCGGGCGGCGTGGAACGGGCAAGATTCTTTGCCACCAAGATGGGTGCTCCGCTGGCGATTGTCGATAAGCGCCGGACGGACATGAATGTTGCGGAAGTCATGAATGTCATCGGTGATGTGCGCGGACGTACCTGCCTCGTCATCGACGACATTGTGGATACGGCGGGAACGTTGGTGAAGACGGTCGACGCGTTGCTGGCCAATGGCGCGGCCTCGGTTCATGCCTGCGCCAGCCATGCGGTGCTTTCGGGGCCGGCAATCGATCGCATCGCCAACTCGCGCATGGAGCAGTTGGTCGTTACGAATACCGTTCCGTTGCGCGAGGCAGCACAGAAGCTCGCCAAGATTAAGGTGCTTTCGATCGCCGGGCTTTTGGGCGCGGCCATTGAGAGCATTCACATGGAGACCAGCGTCAGTACGCTGTTTAACTGAACGCCTTAACAAAGGGAGCGGTAAGCCAGTCCAAAAGACTGGGGCCGTGCCCGAAGAAAGAAACGAGAGATCAATGCCTGAAGTCGTAGTCGCAAAGCCTCGCCAAGTGCCAGCCAATGGCAAGTTCAACAAGAATGCAGCACGGCGTGTCCGCGTTGCCGGCAAAATTCCCGCCGTGGTTTACGGCGCTGGACACGAGTCGGTAGCCGTCGAAGTCGATCCCAAGCAGATTCTGCGGATTCTCCACTCCGAGTCCGGCCACAACACGATCTTCGACGCAGATATCGCAGGTCAGGGTCTGGCCAAGGTCATGATCGTGGATTGGCAGTATGAGCCGATTCGCGACTCGCTGCTGCACATCGACCTGAAGCGCATCGCGATGGACAAGGCAATGAAGGCCAGTGTTCCGGTACGCCTTGTCGGCGTCGCCACTGGCGTCAAGAACGAGGGCGGCATGCTCGATCAGGTGTTGCGCGAGGTTGAAATCGAGTGCCTGCCCGGAGATATTCCGAGCCACATCGATGTCGACATCACCAACCTCGGCCTGCACGGCGTCATTCGCGTCAGCGACCTGCCGCACTCCGGTTCGATCAAGTTCCTCGACGCCGAAGACGCAACCGTCGCCCATGTCGTTTCGATTCGCGCGGAAGCCGAGCCAGTTGCAGCAGTTGCCGCAGTAGCCGAGCCCGAAGTTGCCAAGAAGGGCAAGACCGACGCTCCTGCCGCCGACGCCAAGAAGTAGTGACAAGTGTGGAGTGTGAAGTGTGACGGCGCCAGAAATCGAAGGTTTTTCACACTCCACACTCCACACTTCGCACTCAGAACTGGAAGTGAAATCGCAAACCCCGGCACCCAGGCCAGAGCCAGCCGGACCAGTAGTTGTAGTGGGGCTTGGCAACCCCGGCACAGATTACGTTTGGACGCCGCATAACGCGGGATTTATGGCAATCGACCGCATCGCGCAACAGCAGGGCGTTGTGGTCCAGAACCGGCGATGCAAGGCGCTGACCGCGACCACCCGATTGGGCGGACGGGAAGTGATCCTGGCCAAGCCCGAGACCTTCATGAACCTGAGCGGAGCTTCCGTAGCCGCTCTCTTGAAGGAATTTGGAATTGGTCCCGAGGAGCGCGACAGGAATCTGGTCGTCTTGTATGACGAACTGGATCTGCCGCTGGGGACGCTGAAGGTCAGGGAACGGGGCTCGCCGGCAGGCCACAACGGGGCTCGCAGCATCTCCGGAGCCTTGGGAAGCAATGAGTGGTTGAGGCTCCGGATCGGCGTAGGGCCGGATCTTCCGCAAGAGGCGATAGCCGCAGGCGCCAAACGAAGGGGCGGCAAGGATTATCTGCTGGAGCCGATGCGAAAGGCAGATTTGGCAGTGTTGGACGAAGTTTTGGACAGGGTGGCGACAGCCGTCCGAAGAATCGTGGAAGAGGGACCGGCGGTAGCGATGAATGAGTTCAACCGGAAGCCGGACGGGAAATCTTGACGGGAAGAGGGCCAGTAAGGTTGATCGAAACAGGGCGAACCGGCCCGGCGATCAGGCAAGCGGCGAGTAAGCGGGAAGTACGAAGTACAGGTAAGAGGCCGCTAAGGTTGGCCACCGATTCCTCTTAGGATCGTGGAGCAACCGGCGGGGTGGCTGAAACTTAAGTTTCAGCGGAAAGAGTTAAACATGGATCGTTTGTATGAAGTAATGTTCATTGTCCGCCCCGATGTGGTCGATGAAGAACTGGACAAGCTGGTTGCAGGCTTCGAAACCACCGTCACCAATGGCGGAGGCATCATCAAGAACAGCGAAAAGCTTGGCCGTCGCAAGCTGGCTTATACTGTGCGCAAGTTCAACGACGGTAACTACATTCTGTTGACCATTGAGGCCAATGGCCCCGTGGTCGCCGAACTGGAACGCCGTCTTCGCGTTACCGAGCCGGTGATCAAGTTCATCACCGTGCGCATGGACGAGGAAGAGAAGCGTCTGGCCAAGGTCAAGGCTCTGCGCAATGCGCATCAGAAACGCAGCGCCCAACCAGTAGCCCATGCTCCTGCACCGGTTGCGGCCGCAGCCCCTGTCTCTGAGCCAGTGCCTGTTGCCAGCGTTGCGGAAGCCGAGACTGCCCAGGCGACCGCTTAGTTTTTGTTTGTACGCTGGCGACCCGCGCTTGGATTAAAGCAGGGTGAGTCAGCCGGAACCAGCGACCCGGAGATGCCGGGCAACGCATTCAGAAAAGGAAACACTATGTCCGACGAGACACAAGTCAAGGCACCCGAGAGCGGTGCATCATCCGGGCCATCGGGACAATCCGGCCCCGGCGGCCATCCCGGCGGCGGTCGCCCTGCTGGCGCTCCGCGTCCTGCAGGTGGTCCTGGCGGTCGCGGCAAATTCTTTCGCCGTAAGAAGGTTTGCAAGTTCTGTACCGAGAAGATCGATGCGATCCCATATCGGGACGTGCGCCTTCTGCAGGGCTTCGTAGCCGAGCGCGGCAAAATCGTTCCCCGGCGGCTCACGGGAGTTTGCACCACGCACCAGCGCCGTCTGACCCGCGCCATCAAGCAGGCCCGCAACATCGCCCTGCTGCCATTTGCAGCGCGTCACTAGGGAATTCGCAATAGCTCTGAAAATGCCTCAAATCGCACAACCTAAAGATTTTTCAAAAAATCTTCACGCTGCATCTTTTGTGGACTAGTCAGACTATTGTGGTATGGCTCTATAATCCGTCGCGGCGCAACCCCTGGCCCAAGCCCGGTGTCAAAGAAGACAGAAGGCTCGGCATCCAGGGTATGTTCCCCGCCCGCAACACTGGAGAGTTTCAAAATGGAAGTCATTCTGAAGGAAGACGTAGCAAATCTCGGCCACCGCGGAGACGTGGTGAAAGTAGCCGAGGGCTATGGTCGCAACTTCCTGCTGCCGCGTAAGCTGGCATTGCAGGCTACCGCTTCGAACAAGGCCGTCATTGAACAGATGAAGGCCGCAGCTGTCCGCCGCTCCGCCTCGGAGAAGGCACTTGCCGAAACTTTGGCTGCACAGCTCGAACCTCTCACCCTCGCTTTCACCCGCAAGTCGGGCGAAAACGGCCACCTCTTTGGCTCAGTCACCTCCGCCGACATTGCGCACGAACTTGAGACCAGGGGCTTTGAAGTCGACCGCCGCAAGATTCAGTTGGTCGAGCCGATCAAGGCCATCGGCGAAACCTCGGTAGCCATCAAGCTGCACCGCGAAGTCACCGCCCATGTGAAGGTGACCGTCGCTGCAGAGAATGTTGCTGAGGCTGTTGCCACCGAAGCTGCCGTCGCTGTCTAAGCGGCTATTCGGACGTAACACGGGCTCCGCCTGCTTGTCCTGAGCTCTCGCTCAGGGCAAGCCAGGCACTCATTTAGTAGTTTTCGGTTGTCTTCGAAGTTGCCGCTCTCTCCCCAAGGGCTATCTCGGACGCGCTGCACAGAAGTGTATCTTTCCCGCAAATCCGTCAAAATCCTGGAAAGTGCGGCTAGCTCTCGCGCTCTGTTTCGGTCACTGTAAGCTGTCCGGGCGCTCCAGCAGCGTCGTGCGCGAGAGTTGCAAGCGGCAGATTGCGATCTGTCCGCAACGTCGGCACCGCGCCGAGCAGGCTCTTCGTATAAGGATGTCGAGGCTCTGTAAGCACTTGCCGAGACGGTCCCGATTCAAGTATCTGTCCTGATCGCATCACGGCGACCCGTCCAGCCATCTGCCCTACAATCGCCAGATCGTGGCTGGTGAATAGCATCGAAAGCCCACGCTCCCGCTGCAAGGTGCGCATCAGCTCCAGTACTTGCGCCTGCACCGTCACGTCGAGCGCGGTTGTCGGCTCATCGGCAATCAGCAATTGCGGCTGATGCACCAGCGCCATCGCGATGAGAATGCGCTGCCGTTGCCCGCCCGAGAACTGGTGCGGATAATCTCCAAACCGCCGCGCCGAATCCGGAATCGCCACCGACTCCAGCGCCGCAATCGCCTCACGCTTCGCTTCCTTGCCGGATTTCCCCCGAGTATGCGCGAGAATCGCCTCTGAGATCTGCCTTCCCACCGTCATGACAGGATTCAGCGCCGTCATCGGCTCCTGAAAGATCATCGCAATCTTCCGTCCGCGAATCGTACGCAGCTCCTTGTTCGAAAGACCGAGCAACTCGCGGCCTTGCCAGCGAATCGATCCCTCCACTCGAGCCGCAGGATCGAGCAGCCCCAGAATCGCCAGCGACGTGACACTCTTTCCAGAGCCGGATTCGCCCACGAGGCCCAAAACCTCACCGCGCTCCAGCGTGAGGCTCACGCCGCGTACAACTTCCTTCGCGCCAAACCACACGTGCAGGTTCTCGATCTCCAGGATGGATGCGCGTAAATTTGGATGACCGGAAATTGGAGCCATTGCCTCATCCTAAGGCATGGCCGTCCATAAGATCGGGCCAGCCGCGAGCGACCCAATCTCAGCAATCTTGGCTACAAGGCAAACACGTCACCGGAGGTACGCTGGATGACTGATATCCGAACCGTAGAATTGCTTTTTCTGCTGCTTCTCTTATTCATCATCGCTTTCGGCCAGCTTGCGCGAAAGATCGGGACACCGTACCCGATTGTGATGATCCTTGGGGGACTGCTGCTGGGGTTTGTTCCCGGAATTCCACGGATCGCGCTTGATCCGGACCTGATCTTTCTCGTGGTCCTGCCACCATTGCTCTACGCTTCGGCATGGGCAACGTCCTGGCGTGACTTTCGCCTGCATCTGGCGATCATCCTCTTTCTGGCATTTGGCCTCGTCGGATTCACAGTCCTGGGAGTTGCCCTGATCGGACCGAAGGTTCTTTCTGGCTTTGACTGGCGTCTCGCCCTCGTGCTTGGAGCAGTTGTCGCGCCCACAGACGCCATCGCCGCCACTTCCATCGCCCGCCGCATCGGCCTGCCAAACCGCATCGTGGATGTGCTGGAAGGGGAGAGTCTCATCAACGACGCGACCGGTCTCCTGGCGCTCGAGTTTGCGATTGCGATTGTCGTAAGCGGAAGTGTGCCGACCGTATCGGGAGGACTCCTTTCGCTGGCATGGCTCACGCTGGGAGGCGTCGGCCTTGGCTTGCTCGTCGGCTGGATCGCCTATTGCGTGGAACGCCGCATTGACGACGGACCCATTGAGATTGCTTTGAGCATTCTGGTGCCCTACGCGGCCTACTTCATTACGGACGCTGTCCACTCCTCCGGCGTACTGGCGGTTGTGGCCTGCGGAATCTACCTGACCAGACGCAGCACGGACATGTTCACGCCAACGGTCCGCATTCAGGTCTCGTCCTTCTGGCAGTCCTTTACCTTTGTCCTGAACGGACTGGTCTTCGTCCTGATTGGTTTGCAGCTTCCATCGATCCTCGCATCGATCCGCGGATACAACCTCTCTGGAATGATCCTCGATGGCGCCATCTTCAGCCTGCTCCTGATCCTGCTGCGCCTGCTATGGGTATTTCCTGGTTCCTGGCTGGGGAATTTCGTACGTTGCCGGCTCAATCACACGACCACAAAGACGCCGAAACCGCGAGAGGTATTTGTCGTTGGCTGGACCGGTATGCGCGGAGTCGTCTCTCTGGCTGCAGCTCTCTCGCTGCCAACGACGTTGCAGGACGGCAGCCCGTTCCCGCAGAGAGACTTCATCGTATTTCTGACGTTCATCGTGATCCTGGTCACCCTGGTGCTTCAAGGCCTGACATTGACGCCGCTGGTTCGCGCCCTTGGCCTGCATGGTTCAGCGGGCCCGGATTACGAGGAGCAGGAGGCGCGGCGCATCGTGATCGAAGCCGCCATCTCTCATCTGGAGTCCATCCGGGAAGAACGAAGCGAGGAGCTCGATCACATCATTGACGACATCGTCGGGCACTATCGTCATCGGCTTGCCAGCCTACAGCCCGCGGAAGCGGATCCGGAGCATGTTTCGCACCACTACAGCTTTGTCGAAATTTCACGGGAAACGGCGCGCATCGAGCGCGAAACGGCGGTTCGCTTACGCGACGAAGGACGAATCAACGATCAAGTCCTGCGGCGCATCCAGCGCGAACTGGATCTAAGTGAATCGCGGTTCATCGATCCGGACGAAGAATAGCGCCTACAAGAGTCAGGCCCGGCCGGCGAACTCCCGCGTCTCCGTATACACCTTGATCTTTTCATCCTGCTTGATGAAAAAAGGGACGCGAATTTCGATGCCTGTTTCCAGCTTGGCCGGCTTGGTAACCGCGCCGCTGGCCGTATCTCCGCGAACACCCGGTTCCGTATACGTAACCGCCAATTCCACCTGCTGGGGCAGTTGCAGTCCGATCGGGTTGCCATTGAACTTATGAATCTGAAGGATCGTGCCTTCCAGCAGAAAGTCCAGGGCATCACCGACCATGTCGACGTTGAGCGTAAGCGTGTCAAAGCTCTCCTGGTCCAGAAAGTACGAGCCATCCGCATCGCTGTACAGGTACGAGACCTCGACCATCTGCAGATCAGGCTCCTTGAACTTGTCCCCGGCCTTGAAGGTCTTGTCGAAGACCGCACGCGTGAGCAGGTTGCGCATCTTCAGCCGAACCAGGGTCTGGCCACCTCTTGCCGTAGGGGTCGAAATTTCGGATTCGAGGCAGTAATACGGAGCACCTTCGAACTCGAAATACATCTTGCGCTTGACGTTGATCGCGTCTAACAGTGCAGCCATAGAAATCCTCAAAAAGTCGGGTCCACCAGGACTTGAACCGGGAAGCGGCAGATTAAGATCTGAGGCCTAGCCCTGTAAGTCCATGATAATGCAAGAAAATCGAACGGAATGCGGCGTGGCCTAAATAATTGAGGGTAAGTTAGTTAGCAGAGGTTTTCAGCGCGGTTCCCGAACCGACACGATGCGAATATTCGTAGCGTGAGAGTTGACGCTGGTCGATTCGAGGAGAACTTCAAAGCTTCCCAGAGTTCCATCGGCGTGTCGAACTCGATCGATCACTCCGTTCAAATCCCCGGTGTGGAAAAGAAGGTTCACGGCTGCATCCGTGCCCGCCCCATCCAGACCTTGCACCAACAGAACATGGCCCGTCTTATTCAGGTTGGGTAGGAAGGCAATCACGGCATACGCTTTCTCGGACAGGCCATTCCAATTGTTGGCATAGGTAGCTGCCTCGCCCGAAGCAGGGTGCCGATTCTCGATCCATGCGCGGTTCTCTCCTGGCCGGTAGACAAACTGAAAATTCAGGTTCTTCTGAAAAAGTTCTATCCAGGGGATGCTATAGACGGACCCCAGAAGAATCATGTTTCTTTCGCCTAAGTCCTCAAGGGTCAGGCTGCGCGCATTCCGAATCAGACAGCGATCCTGTATCAGTTCCGGCAGGCGTTCGAGCTGCACCACCGTCTCGATATCCATCACACTGGTGTATTTTCGATTTTTAAGGTCCGCTATGAAGCTGGGCTCGGGCTGTTTGACCGAAGACCAGCTCGCATATTCCGCCAGAGAATAGGATTTTCCCTTGATCTCCTGAAGCATGACGAAGCCCGTATCCGCGGGCACGATAAACGTATCCTGGTCCGGCCGGAAGAGCTGCGCCCACAGCAAATGCATTTCGCTGACATGACTGGCTGGAGATTTGAAGTGTTGCCATGCCCAGATCCCTGCTGCGCCTGCCGCTACGCCCACCAGCAGGGAACAGACGATCATGGCCATAGTGGCGGCTCCGGCTCGCTTCAATCCAGGCGAACGCGAAGAGAAAATTCGGGGCGGTTGCTCCTGGTCTTCGTCCGGGAGAGATTCCCCATCCATCGGTTCCGCGTCCGTCGCGCCCTGAATGGATACAAATGCGGGAAGGTATCCGCCCTTCGGAATCTCTATGCGAAGCGTCTCGTCCCGCCCGTCGGTCAAGTAGTACTCTTCGAGCCGCCTGCGCAACTGCCGGGCATAGTTCCGGACTATATTGTCTTCCTTGGAGTTGTATCCGTGCTTGCGGCCAAAGACGCTTACCCCAATCTCCTGTTCCGAGATACGGTCAGCGCCATCTCCGAGCGCTCGACGGCACACGTAAGCCAAAAACTCCGACAAGAGCGGAGCCTTGTTGAAATGCTTGCTTGTCAGGATGCGATGAACGAGTTCCTGTTCAGGAGTCGTGTCGAGAGGATCAACAGACACGGTAACCACTGATACCTCGGTGAGATCAACGAATAGCGTACCGGAACGCGACGCACATCTGGCTTGCGTTCCGCGTCGCTAGGAATGCGAATGTTAAGACGTCGGTGAATTCGTTTGTATGCGCTTCCGTATTGACGCAAACCTCTTACTCTCACGCCATCTATTCACACTTAAAACATAGCACACGCGAGGTGTATACCCCCTGCCGAAGCCAAATTTTAATATTGCCTCAGAGCCTCATGCATTCAACGCGAAATCTGCGTTTTTGCCGGAAAAATGGAGTGTATACCCTCTAAATACCCTTGAAGGCGGTTCCTGAAAGGCCCCAATCTTCCATTAGGACTGTCGTCGCTAGACTCGGAATCGATAACGGGCGGCACTCTCACTCCGAGCGGCTGAGGGCAACTGGCCTCAAGCCTTCCTCGCTGCACGGATCGTTCAAAAAACACATGAAACAGTTCACGCACCATTTCAGAGGAGACCATGAAACACATCGGCTCTAAGAACCGAGTTGTCGCGTTGGCTTGCGCGCTGCTCTTCGCAATCCTTTTCTCAGGCACGGCCTGGGCGCAAATTGACGCAGGCGGCATCACCGGCACCGTTAAGGATTCATCCGGCGCGGTTGTCGCCAATGCCAATATCACGCTCAAGAACGATCTCACCGCCATCACCGCCGTCACCACCTCCAACGCGAGCGGCGACTATGCGTTCAACGGGCTGAATCTGGGCACCTACACCATCACCGCTGCTGCGACTGGATTTGAAACCCGCGTGGTCCGCGGAGTCGAGGTGCATGTCCAGCAGACCGCGACCATCGATCTCCAGCTCGCTACCGGCAGCGTGCAGCAGGAAGTCACTGTCTCCGCCGCGGCTCCTCTCCTACAGGCGGAAGACGGCTCTGTCGGACAGACGATTAGCGGCCAGGCGCTCAACGATATGCCGTTGGAAAACCGCAACTGGGGCTCTCTGGGACAGCTTGCCGCGGGCGTCGCAACTGCTCCGATCGGGCAGAACGGTGGCACACCGGAAAACGCCTTCTACTCGGTGGATGGCGTGCAGCTCTATCAGAATGACTTTCGCCTAGATGGCATCAACAACAACATCGAATTTTTTGGAGGCAGCTCGGTCGGTACCGACGCCACCGTCACTCCTCCCCCGGATGCCGTTCAGGAATTCAAATTGCAGAACGGGGATAATAGCGCCGAATTCGGTCACTCCACAGGCGGCGTGATCAATGCCGTCATACGTTCCGGAACGAATCAACTTCACGGAAATCTCTGGGAATACATCCGCAACAATGACTTCGACGCCAACGATTATTTCGATGCCCAGAAGCACAACGCAATCCCCGAGTACCGCCAGAATGTGTTCGGCGGAACGGTGGGCGGGCCAGTCCTCCTTCCCAAGCTCTACAACGGCAAAGACAAGACCTTCTTCTTCTTCGATTACCAGGGAACACGAATTGTCACACCTTCTCAAGCGATCAGCACGGTTCCCACTCCCAACATGGTCAATAGCGGTTTCACCAATTTGCAGGATCTGATCACGTATAACGGCGGCACAACGACCGACGGTCTGGGTCGCGTGATTCCGCATGGCACCGTTCTCGATCCCGCAACCACCCGTATGGTGGGAGCTGGACAAGTGGATCCGATCACCGGTCTGCAGAATTCATCGTCCAGCGCAGTCTATGTCCGTGACCCGTTCTTTACCGGAAGTGTAGGCGGAATCACGAACTTCACCGGCATGACCTCGAAGCTGAACATGCTGCCGGCCGGGCGCCTGGACCCCAACGCGGTGAAGCTGCTTAGCCAATATCCATTGCCCAATGGGTCAGGACTTGCAAACAACTACCTCAACAATCCCAAGGAAACCTTCACCATCAATGCATACGATCTTCGGATCGACCACACCTTTGGCGCCAAGGACTCACTCTTCGCCGTCTTCGACGAAAGCTATTACAGCGAATTTGCGCCCGGTGCCTTGCCCGGACAGAACGACCAGAACGACAGCTTCCCGTCTTACGAAGTAGCAACCGGCTATACCCACACGTTTAGCCCGACCCTGGTCAATGAATTTCACTTCGGTTTCGGACACAGCGAAAAGAATCAGATCTTGTCCGACGCAAACACCCCCGGTATTCCTGCGCAGTACGGCATTCAGGGCATTCCACAAGTTACAAATAATGGCGGCCTTTCCACGCTGAACATCGATGGGCTGAGCCAGCTTGGACCAACCGATGACCGGCCGACCGTCCAAACCGTATGGGATGCGGAATACTCGGACAACGTGACCAAGCAATTTCACAATCACACCTTCAAGTTCGGCGCTCAGCTAGACGATTTGGAAGGCAACATCGAGCAGCCTCCCGCGCCCAGAGGCCTCTTTACCTACAGCGGACAATTCACGGACGTTCCCAACAAGAATGAACAGCTGAATGGCATTGCCGATCTTCTGTTGAGCCCAACGAATTCTACTGTTGGCGGCGTCAATCAAGTCGGTGGACTCGCCAGCTTTGAAGGCTCCAACTTTGCTGGAGTTCAATATCATCGCTGGTACTCGGGAATTTACTTCCAGGATAACTGGAGAGTCACGCAGGCTCTTACCGTGAATCTGGGACTCCGCTGGGATTACTTCACACCGTATGCGGAAGTCAACGGACGTCAGGCTAATTTCATCGCCAACGGCGGCAACGGCTCGACGGGTACGTACTACATGTCGAACAAGGGATGCCAGGTCGCGCGGTCGTCCACCTTTAACGCCCTTCTGGCTGCAAGCAACATCAATCTCGATTGCGTCTCCAGCCTGACTCTGGGCCACGCTCAACCCACCAATTTCGCCCCCAGAATAGGATTTGCCTATAAGATCACGCCAACCCTCGTAGTTCGCGGCGGTTATGGCATCTCCTATGGCGCTCTGGGCAATCTCGGTTTTGGTGGAACCCTCGGCACCAACTATCCCTTCATTTACGCGATCACTCAGAACGCGCCTAGCTCGCAGGCTCCTCTGCAGCTCTCCAATGGTCAGACAGCGACCATGGAGAACACCTTCTCAACCATCAATCTTTCTGACCCGACGCAGGTCAATGGCTACGGCATTAACCTGTATGGGCGCCAGTACAGCTATCAGACGCCTGCTGTTCAGACTTACAACCTGACCACGCAAACGCAGTTCACTAATCACGATTCGTTCCAGATTGGATATGTCGGCACGGTTGGCCGTCACCTGGATAATCTCGGTGCAGACAATTCTCCCTCCCAGATCCTGCCGGTAGGCACCAACATCCAGCAGCTGCCGACACAGAGCAACAACTATCAGAGCTTCCTT
Source organism: Acidicapsa acidisoli (assembly GCF_025685625.1). Lineage (NCBI taxonomy): Bacteria > Pseudomonadati > Acidobacteriota > Terriglobia > Terriglobales > Acidobacteriaceae > Acidicapsa > Acidicapsa acidisoli. The sequence goes on along the minus strand of NZ_JAGSYI010000001.1, from coordinate 1,119,050 downwards.
CCCTTTCCGGAGTTCGCGCCCAATGCGATCTACGAGTCGACGAATGGAGACAGCTCATACAACTCCATGCAGGCAACCTATGAGCACGAGGAGAGCTGGGGCCTGCGTATGTTAGCTAACTACACCTACAGCCGGTGCTACAGCGATCAAAGAACACAGGGCACTGCAACATCGGCTTATCGTGCGCAATGGCTGCCTGGCTTCGGAATCAAGGGAGATTACGGTCTCTGCGATACGGACGCCACGAACGTCATCCACGCGTCTGGAACTTATGCTCTGCCGGTTGGCCATAACAAGCAATTCCTAGGAAACGCAAACCGCGCAGTCGATACAGTTCTCGGCGGATGGACGGTCAACACTATCTACACCTACCAGAGCGGAAACCCGCTGACGGTTGGTTGCGCCACTGCGACTACCTCGGACTTTGGCTGCTTCGCTCCTGTAGTTCCAGGGCAGAATCTCTATGCCGGTCCTCACAACCAACAGCAATGGCTAAATCCCGCCGCATTTTCCCAGCCGGCCGCGGCCACTCAGATTGGACAATCGAACTACTCCGTTCTTGGTGGCGCTCCACAGCAGGTGCGCGGACCAGGATGGTACAACCTGGATTCCTCGATCTTCAAGAACTTCGCATTTGGAGATGTAGCCCGTCTGCAGTTCCGGGCCGAGGCGTTCAATGCCTTCAACCATCCAGAGTTCGCACAGCCGGGTAACTTGAATTACACCAATCCGGTTGCCTTCAGTGAAATCACCGCATTGCGGAATGGTCCGCGACTGTTGCAATTTGCACTCAAGCTGGATTTCTAACACTCACCATAACCCTGAGCCCGGAATTATCCCTCGCAATGCAAGGGAGCTTCCGGGCTCTCCGTGTTTATAGCTACGGCGTTTAGTAAGTGTTCACGGCTTGCATCCATTTCGCTATAAGGTCTGTGCAACGGTTCGCGTGTCGAGCCTTGATCATAGAGAAGAAAGAATCACCACGGCATGTACGGCTTTGCCCTCGGATTACCCTCGGATTATTTGACTAGCGGAAGATGGGATAAATCCTTCCCTCGGCCGCATGGAGAAGACAATATGAATCGGAAGCGAGTTTTCAGTTTGACAGCAAAGCGCCTTGGTTTTTCCCACGGCTGGACAATCGTCATTGCTCTGCTATGCATGATCCCGTGCTTGAACGAACCTCTTGGATATGCCCAGCACGCGAAGCCCGACGTGGTGTTGCATGGAACGGTCACCTATGCCGATCGCCAGACTTACAAGGAGCTGCCCTTTGCAGTACCGAAAGGCGTCACCCGCGTGAGCGTGGAGCTTTCCTACACCGAGCGCGATAAGCATACCTCCATTGATCTGGGCGTCTTCGATAGCGAGCGCTTTCGTGGATGGAGCGGCGGCAACAAGAGTTACTTCACTATCTCCGAGACAGATGCCACGCCGTCTTATCTTCCGGGAGTAATTATCCCCGGTAAGTGGAAGCTCATTCTGGGTGTTCCAAATATCGAGGAAGGCGTGCGCTCCGAATACGAAGCCAAAATCTATTTCGCTCATGCCGGCGAAACGCCTGAGGTTTCGACGTTTAGCCAGACGCCCTTGCGTAACGGTCCTGCATGGTATCGCGGCGATCTGCACATGCACAACGCCCACAGCGACGGATCGTGCCTCAGCCAGTCGGGGCAAAAAGTCCCATGCCCGCTATACAAAACAGTCGAAGCGGCTGCGAACAGGAAGCTCGACTTCATCGCAATCACCGATCACAATACAATCTCGCAATATAACGACATGCGCGAGTTACAGCCATACTTCGATCAACTGCTGCTGATCCCAGGCCGCGAGATCACGACCTTTCAGGGACACGCTAATGTCTTTGGAACGACAAGCTTCATCGATTTTCGGCTGACAAGCCCACACGTGCCGAACATCAATCAGATGCTGCAACAAGTGCAGGATCAGCATGGATTGTTTTCGATCAATCACCCCGGCTCGCCCTCTGGCGCAGCTTGCATGGGCTGCGGCTGGACGGTTCCGGACACGGACTATAGCCGCGTAACATCCATCGAAGCGATCAACGGCGGCTCACTTGACGGTCCCCGCTCTGGCATTCCCTTCTGGCAGGACAAGCTGAACAAGGGCTATCGGCTTACGGGTGTTGGCGGAAGCGACAATCATGATGCCGACTATCCTCCGCAAACCAGGTCGGCAATCGGTCATCCCACTACGGTTGTGTACGCTGCGAACCTCTCGGAGCGCGCCATTCTCGACGCCATTCGCGTCGGACACGTATTCATAGATATCGAAGGCACATCGAACCGCATCCTCGAATTCACCGCTCAGGCAGGAACTGCCACCGCTGCGATGGGAGACGCAATCCAGTCTCCAGCCGATCAGAAGGTGAAGTTCTCAATCAAGATGACCGAACTCGAAGGAGCGCATCCTGAAGTAATTCAGGATGGCGAGATTACTACTCTCGTCGACGCTGCCGCGGTGCAAGGGAAAGAAGAGACGCGAAACTTCGACTATACAAGCGACGGGAAGCGGCATTGGCTCCGGATCAACATTCGATCCAGCGGCGGAAGCCTGCTGATCGCGGGCAATCCAATCTATCTAAATTTCTAAGGAGTTCAAATGCCCGCTGTGTCTCCCAGACGCAGCGGGCGCAAGCCGCTGCTGTAGGCTTTCTCAACGAGAATTAACAATCCTGGCGTACGATCAACGACGTACGGCTTAGATAGAGAACCAAGGCGTTGGCGCTGTTTTAACTTGTCTGCTCTTCAGCGATTTCTGTTCCCGGTACCGCCTTGAAATCGGTATCGGACTTCTGGCCCAGGCCCTAGCATAACCACTTCGAAAGGAAGAACATGTCTGTTACTGCCAAGTTCTGCGGCTTCGCAGGCTTCATTGCCCTGGGTCTGTTGGGCGCGATGCCAGTTCATGCTCAGACCAATGAGAACACCGCACCTCCCGCTGTTTCAGATGATTCGCCGCGTACTATCGGACAGTCTACAAAGCAGTTACCGCATTTCATCCAGGGCGGATTCGATTTGCCTAACGGATGGCGGATCACCCCAGCGGGCAAGCCAATCGCGGAACTGAACGACATGGTGCTGAACATGCTGGTCTCGAAGGATGGAAGGGTCGTCGTCGCGAGCCACGCCGGTTACCAGCCGCACGGAATCGATGTGATGGACGTGAAGACACAGAAGGTCATCCAGCATATTGAACTCAAGACCACTTGGTTGGGTATGACCTGGTCACCGGATGGCTCCACTCTCTATGTCTCAGGCGGGAATGCGACCGGCGCGAAGGCAATAGCGCAAAGCGCAGCGCCGATCTATGAGTTCAGCTACAGCGATGGCCGTCTAAGCGATAAGCCAACCAATCAGATGGTGGAAACGATCGATCCCAAGAAGGTGTGGTGGTCGGGCGTCGCATATCTTTCCGGCAAGCACTATCTTTATGCCGCCAACCGAGGCACCGGGACGGGGCCAAGCAATGTAGTAGTCTTCGATGCGAAAACGCGGCAGATCCTCACCCGCATTCCCGTGGAGATCAACCCATACCAGTTAGTGTTGACGCCGGATGGCAGCAAGTTGTTTGTCTCTAACTGGGCCAGCGAATCGGTAAGCGTGATCGATACCGCGACCAACAAAGTCATCCGAACTCTTCGCGTTGGCATGAATCCCAACGACATGAAGTTGTCGACCGACGGAAGGCTGTTTGTCGTCTGCTCCAACGACAACACGATTCATGTAATCGACACGCGTACTCTGCAAGTGATCGAGCGGCTGTCCACGACCTTGACCCCGCTTGGGCCGGAAGGCTCGACGCCGGATGCCGCGGAGATCGACAACGTGCGTAAGTTACTCTATGTAGCCAATGCGGACAATAACTCGATCACCGTGATCCGCATCTCCAACCGGGCGCATAGCTCAGTGGTTGGATTCATTCCTACAGGCTGGTATCCATCGGCGCTTGCGCTCACCCACAACGGCAGTGAACTCTACATTGGCAACAGCAAGGGCGAGTCGGGACATCCTGACCGCAAAGGACCGGGCAGTCCTCTGGCCTCCATCTGGAATGGAGACGAGTCAGTAAAAACAGTGCAGAAGAGCAGTGTCGAAGTTCTCAATGTAGCCACGCTTCAAAAGGACCTTCCGCGTTGGACAAAGATGGTGGTCAATAACACGCCGTACACCGATTCGATGCTGGCCGAGGCCAGACCGCCACAGACGCCGACCATCATTCCGCAGGCTGTTGGCGTGTCCACAGAGATCAAGCACGTAATCTACATCATCAAAGAAAACCGCACCTATGATCAGGTCTTCGGAGACCTGAAGAACGCAAACGGCGATCCGGCGCTCACTATCTTTGGAGAACAGGTGACGCCCAACCAGCACGCGCTGGCGAAGCAGTATGTGATCTTGGACAACCTCTATTGCGACGGCGAGGTCAGCGTCGATGGCCATTCCTGGTCGGACGCAGCCTATGCGACCGACTTCAACGAACGCTTCTGGCCGCCAACCTACGCAGGAAGAAGCGATGCCTTGCCTTCGCGAGCCTATGTGCCATCGGCAGGGCACCTGTGGGATGTAGCGCAGCGCAAAGGCCTCACCTATCGCTCCTATGGCGAGTACGCGGCCCGGGCCAGCACCGGCACCACGATGGACGCGGCTCCTGGCGCATCCGGGCTCGTCGGACATGTCTCAAAGGAGTATCTCGGCTCCCGGCAAAGGGATACGGATAACATTGCCGTGTTTCTACGCGAATTCAAGCAGTACGAGAACAACTACGACAGCGAAGATCCCAACCTGCGTCTTCCCAACTTTGTGGTCATGAGCATGCCCGAAGACCACACCAAGGGAACTCAGCCTGGCGCGTTTACTCCCGAGGCGATGGTGGCCAATAACGATTACGCCATCGGCCAACTCGTGGATGCAGTAAGTCATAGCCGCTACTGGCCCAACACGGCCATCTTCCTCATCGAAGACGATGCCCAAGACGGCCCAGATCACGTCGACGCCCGGCGCACCGTAGGACTGGTAATCAGCCCCTACGTCAAGCGCGGTATCGTCGACAGCACGCTCTACTCCACCAGTTCGTTCGTGCGCTCGATCGAACTGCTCCTCGGCATGCCGCCGATGAGCCAATACGACGCGGCGGCGATGCCTCTCTACGCTTCCTTCGGAGCGGTTCCGGAGATCACTCCCTTCTCCGTGATCGCCCCGAAGATTGACGTAAACGCCAAAAACACCAAACAGTCCCCTGGCGCGGCAGAGAGCATGAAGATGGACTTCAACGATCTGGATCGCGCGCCAATGCATGCCCTGAACAAGGTGATCTGGCAGAGCGTGAAAGGAGTGAACACGCCGATGCCTTCACCAGTGCATCGTTTCCGTCCTCTGGTCGATGCGGGAGACTCAACCGAAGACAAAGATTGAAACGGGAAAGGGAGCTGTGAAAGGACGAAATTCGCATACTGCGGATTCTCAGGCTGCCGGTTTGCGCATCCGGCAGCCCCGCCCTCCTTGCCGGTAAGATGCCTCGCCGTATGCGTGCTGATCGTCTGCTTTGCCGCTTCCATCCAACTTCTCCCCTCTCCGAATCACGCCTAAAATGCCGGTGAGCACCGGGAGAGGGGCCACTGGCTGTCAAACCAGACGCTTAGCGGACAGAAATCCACAGGATATCCCCCTCGATTTTGATGCATTGACAACCTTCATCGTGAAATCCCACACTACGTTTAGGCCCCGTGGGTTAATGGCATATTCTCCTTCTACGGAGTCACGTTAGAAAAGGAGAGCCGATGGCGTCTATCGAGCAATCCGATGCACATCGAATGTCGAGCGACAGAGAGACGCAGAATCAGTTCGGCCTGTTTTCCTCCGAATCGGTGCTCAAGATCCTGCGATTAATTCTTGCAGGAGCACCCTTGGAGGAAGTGCTCACTATCATTGCGCAACTGGTAGAGTCACGCGGCGACGGGACGTTGTGCACCATCTGGCTTCCCAGCGATTATGAGAGGCAGCTCTACTGCGCGGCAGCTCCTGGTCTTCCCGGATTCATCACGCATGTAGGGTCCATGCTGATTGGTCCGCAAGGAGGATCCTGCGGCACGGCAGTCTTTCGGCGGGAACCGGTATATGTGACCGACATTCTCAATGATCCTGTCTGGGAACATTATCGTCACCTGCTTTTGCCCTTCGGAATTCGTGCAGTGTGGTCGCGGCCTTTATTCACGAGCGACGGCAAGGTGCTGGGAACCTTTGCCATCCACTATCGTGAGGTGCGCAGCCCTTCCGCGGCCGATCTGCAGATGATCGAGAATGCCAGCTACATTGCGGGAATCGCGATAGAGCGTCACCTGAATGAAGAAAAGTTACGGTATGAACGCGATCGCTTGCAATTGCTTCTGGAAATCACTAGCAGCGTGACATCCAGGTTGGACCTCCGGCAAGTGGTTGAAGGGCTTTCGACGAATCTATTCAGGACAATGCAATGTGACGTGTCCGCCTTGTTGCTACCCGACATCGAGAGCGGTGAGTTACGTGTCACTGTCTTGCACAACCCAGACGCGAGAGGACCCTACCGAGAGGGATCGTTGGTGTCGATGAATAGTTCGATCTCGGGTCAGGTATTGCGGAAGGGCAAGACCATCCGCATCGATAGTTTCGAACAGGTCCGCGAGGATCCTGAAATTTATGGGAACCCTGACGGCCAGTTTATTTATGAGCGAGTGATCGAGGAAGGCCTCAGCGTGGGGTGCTATCTTCCGCTTGTGAGCCGAGATCGCGTGGTTGGCGTTCTGATGCTTTGCAGGCGTTCCAACAATCCTTTTGAGAAAAACGACGTCATCCTGCTTGAGCAGGTGGCTCGCCAGATAGCGATTGCAGTAGAGAACACGTTGGAGTACGAAAGGGCGACAAAGGATCGAGACAAAGAAACGAAACAAAGACTGTATCTCGAAGAGGAAATCCGGGCTGAGTTTGGGGAAATCGTCGGCGGTAGCCCTGTCCTAAAGGATGCCCTGCATCTGGTATCCGTCGTGGCTCCTACCGATTCGAGCGTGCTGATTTTGGGTGAGACGGGTACGGGCAAAGAATTGATTGCGCGCGCCATTCATAATCTAAGCGGCCGCCGAGATCGGGCCTTTGTCAAATTGAATTGCGCCGCTATCCCACTGGGACTCCTTGAAAGCGAGCTGTTCGGGCATGAAAAGGGAGCGTTCACTGGCGCGATAGCGCAGAAGACGGGACGCTTCGAACTTGCGCATAAAGGCACGCTCTTCCTGGACGAAGTTGGTGACATTCCGCTAGAGCTTCAGGCAAAGCTGCTGCGCGTCCTGCAGGAGCAGGAGTTTGAGAGGCTCGGCAGCAACCGCACGCGCAAGGTGGATGTTCGTCTCATTGCAGCTACGCACCGTGATCTACCAGCGATGGTGAAGCAGGCTGCGTTTCGAGACGACCTTTACTACCGGCTCAAGGTGTTCCCAATCAATATTCCCGCCTTGCGGGAGCGCACCGAGGACATTCCGAAACTGGTCCGCCACTTCACTGCCTTCTATGCACAGCGAATGAATAAGAAGATCGATACGATTCCCGCCGAAACGATGGAAGCACTTGTGCGATATCGCTGGCCGGGAAATGTTCGCGAACTGCGAAACTTCATCGAACGTGCAGTAATCCTGTCTCCTCGTACGTTGTTACAGGCACCTATTGCCGAACTCGAGCAGTTCAGCGCTTCAGGCAAATCAAATCTTCCCATGACAGGTCTTGACGAACTGGAGCGGGATCACATTATCCGCGCTCTTGAGTTGAGCAACTGGATCGTCGGAGGACGGAACGGCGCGGCGCAGCGGCTCGGGATGAAACGCACCTCTCTGGTTTACAAGATGCAGAAGCATCGGATCGTTCGTCCCGCCTCCTCCCGAGAAACCAGCGCGGTCGACGGCCGAGTGCCCGCCGTCTAGCTCCGCTTCCAACCTCGGCATCCATCCTCCCCCGTTTTTCATGCAGCAATGATCAAACGAGCATCTCGTCGTCATCAGGCATCCGCCCGCTGCATTTCGCGACGAAGCTCGTGACTGATTCCCGTCAATGTCGGAGGTCCGTCTCGCATCTGTCAGTGCGTGGCTGAGTGCTACTGGTTCCGGCGTGAAGTGATCATGCAGGTACAGAACAACTTATCTCCGCAACAGGGATGGAAGAGGCAGGCGATATTCCTGGTATCGCGATTGCAATAAGAGCTGTGGCGTTCACGACGCTTTGTAAAACGCGCCAAAATCAGGAGGAGTTGTTATGAACCCGGTCCTGTCAGGACATGCAAACAGCCCAGCGAAAACCCAGTCCCAAGTGCCTGCGACGTCGATACACAGAGTGATGGCGGACGGAGTCGAGATCTTCTATCGGGTAGCCGGCGATGCGGCAGCACCTGTGTTGCTCTTGCTTCATGGGTTCCCTACGTCATCCTTCATGTTCCGTGAGCTGATTCCTCGCCTCGCAGACGAATACAGGGTGATCGCGCCAGACCTGCCCGGTTTTGGATTCACGGAGGTGCCGGCAAAGCGAAACTATATCTATTCATTCGACGCTCTGGCGGGCACGATCGAGGCCTTCACCGAAGCACTCGGCCTCGACCGTTACGTAATATACATCTTCGACTACGGTGCTCCCACCGGCTTGCGTCTGGGGATGCGCCACCCGGAACGAGTGACAGCCATCGTCTCGCAAAACGGCAACGCTTATGAAGAAGGCCTCGGCGACGCGTGGGGGCCGATTCGCAAATATTGGTCCGAGCCGACAGAAGAAAACCGAGACGTGCTCCGGCAGAACATTCTGACCCTGGAAACCACTCGCTGGCAGTACACGCACGGAGTAACAAATCCGGAGGCGGTTGCTCCTGAAGGATACACACTGGATACGGCCCTGATGGAGCGTCCCGGCAACAAAGAAATTCAGCTCGATCTGTTCCTCGATTACGCATCGAATGTGAAGCTTTATCCAAAGTTTCAGGAGTATTTTCGGAAATCGAAGCCGCCGCTGCTGGCGATCTGGGGCAAGAATGATCCCTTCTTCATTCCTGCGGGTGCAGAAGCATTCCACAAGGACATTCCAAATGCGCAAGTCCGCTTCCTGGATACAGGGCACTTTGCCTTAGAGACACATGCAGTCGAGATTGCTGATGCGATCAAAGACTTCCTCGATGCGAGAGGCGTCTCTGACAGACGCGAGAAGGAGCTGTCGCGATGAACGCTCGTCTTGAGACTGGCCATGTTGTTTTGGTTCACGGTGCGTGGGCCGACGGATCATGCTGGAGCAATATCATTCTGCCCCTGCGGCGCCATGGATTGCACGTCACAACGGCGCCGATACCGCTTACATCGCTCACCGATGACGCCTCCGCTCTTCAGCGCGTGATCGACAGAACCACTGGCCCAGTCATTCTTGTTGGCCATGCGTATGCTGGTGCGGTGATTGCTGCGGCGCACAACGATCGGGTGAAGTCGCTCGTCTACGTTGCCGCATTAGCGCCGGATGAAGGCGAAACGGTTGCGGATGTCTTCTATCGCACCGCGCCGCATCCGGAGGCTCCTCATCTTCAACCGGATGACCATGGAGTGATCTGGATGCCGGAAGAGGGTTTTGTTCGCGCTGTCGCGCACAGGGCCTCACCAGACCAGCTTGTAGTCATGGCCGCGGTGCAGAGGCCGATTGCGGTGCAGTGTATTCAGGAAAAGGCTCCAGCACCCGCATGGAAGGGGACACCATCCTGGTATCTCCTCGCCGAGGAGGATCGCATGATCCTTCCGGAAACGCAGCGCTTCATGGCTGAGCGGATGGGAGCGACAATTCGGTCGCATAACGTTGACCACACTCCGATGTATTCGGCTTCGGATCTCGTAGTCGACGTGATACTGGCTGCTGTCCGCGAAACGCATTCAAGGCAAGCCAAGCTGCGCGAACCTGTCTGCAAGTGAAGACATCCGATGCGTTCTCAGACGGATCGCATCGTGCGTTGGGACCGCGCATAAGGAGCATATGAAAAACGATTCTGTCGCTATCGTTACCGGCGCAAGCCAGGGAATTGGCCGTGCCACCGCAATACGGCTGGCGCGCGATTTCTCCGCCGTGGTGCTTGCGGCGCGAAATAAGGATGAGTTAGAAAAGACCGCAACCGCAGTAAACTTCGCCGGTGCCGAATCACTTGCCTACGCGCTCGATCTCCGTGAACCTGCGTCGGCTGACATTCTCGTGCAAGGAGCACTCGGGCACTTTGGCAGAATCGATGCTCTGCTGAATATCGCAGGCGCGGTGCCTCAGATCGATTTGTTCGAGATGACGGATGCGCAGTGGGACGATGGCCTGGCGCTCAAGCTCCATGGCGCACGTCGCCTGACCGTTCGAGCCTGGGACGCGTTGAAGGCATCGAGCGGATCTGTCGTTCTGATCTCGGGAAGCGCTGCTCTCGATCCAAAGCCTGGCTTCGCTGCGGTAGCCGCCATCAATGCGGCGATCATCGCAATTGCAAAGGCCTTCGCAGAGCAGGGCATCCAGGATGGAGTGCAGGTCAACAGCGTTGTTCCCGGTGCTGTGATGACCGGTCGTCGGGAGTCCTTTTTCAAAAAGTGGGCGCCGGCACACAACCTGACCGTTGAGGAGGCGACGAAGAAATTTCCCGAGGAGACAGGCATCGCTCGCTTCGGCAAGCCCGAGGAGATTGCGGACTTAATGGCCTTTCTGGTGTCGCCCGCTGCGAAGTGGATGACGGGAGCTTCCCTGCGCATGGACGGCGGGGAAGTGAAAGGCATCTGATGCGCGGCCATTTCAGCCCGAGTATTTGCGGGGATCACAACAGATCGCCATACGCGATCATCTCGCACTTAGTAAGGAGAAATAATCATGAGTCAATCCCAGTTCGCACAGGAAGTTCATGCGGAGCAACAAAACCTCGTTTCCTCAACTGGCTCCTCAATAACAGCAAAAAGTAGCTTGACCAGACTGGCTGCATGGATAGACCATCGCAAAATTCCTTTCCTGGTCACCAGCATCGGCATGATTGTGATGCTTCTCTGGGCAGGATCTTACAAGATGACCGCTCCAGGAGCCGAAGGCATAATTCCTCTGGTTTCCAACAGTCCACTGGTCAGTTGGCACTTTAGATTGTTCGGCCCTTATGTAGGCTCTGATTTGATCGGGCTTACCGAGATCACTGCCGCAATATTGATTCTCGCCGGATATCTGAGACCGAAAGCCGGTATCCTGGGCGGACTCATCGCGTCAGTCATGTTCTTCACCACCAGCACCATGCTTATAACCACTCCAGGTTCAACCACTACCGTTCACGGGATCAGGTATATGAGTTTTATCGGCCTGTTCCTTTTCAAGGATGTCATATCACTTGGAGTATCGTTTTACCTGATCAGCTATTTCGGTAAGAGCGCCATCTATTCCGAGAACAGAAGCTAAATATAAGTCCCGAGTTGAAGAACGCGCCGCGACCGCTGATGGGAGATCGAGTCAGCGGTCGCATTCGCGAGCACGATGAGTTGCTCAAAGTCCATGGATCTCAACCTATCTGATCTCTACCTTTCGATTGGGATTTCTCCCCATCACAGGAATGAGGACAGCAAGGTGGCGATTGGATAGAGTTGCACGATCACTGCCGTATCACATTTTTCGCCGTGTTTCCGTTCCAACCCGGCGAACGGAATCTGATGAACGGCTTATCTCTATCCCATTGGAGTTCGAGGATGTTGCGAGGTCGCGGTTTGCGTTTTGTTCTGGCCGGATTCTTCATTTTTGCAGTCACTATGCTTACCGCACAGGTTCCGGACGGCAGCGTGAATGGTCTTGTCACGGACCCCAGGGACGCCGTTCTGGTCGGTGCACACGTGACAGTAGTAAGCGCGGCCCAGGGCACGACCCGCGACACTGTCACCAACTCCAGCGGTCTTTATGTTTTGCCCGACTTGCCTGCGGGAATCTATGACCTCAAGATCGAGGCCCCGGGCTTCGCGGCGAGCGAGTTCAAGGCTGTGACGATCGAAGCGGGTCGTACCACGACGGTCGATGCAAAACTGCAGATCGCCAGCACAGGCGCCACAGTGGATGTCAACGCATCGACAGCAATTCTCGATCTCACACAATCGATGATTCAAGGCCAGATTACCTCCAGGACCATTGAAAGCATTCCTCTGAACGGCAGAAATTTTCTCGAACTCGCTTATTTGGTGCCAGGCAACCGGCCGGCGCCCACGTTTGATCCCACCAAGACCAATACCCTTGAAGTAAGTTCAGCTGGCGGCTTTGGCCGCGGCGGCAACATCACCGTCGACGGAGGCGATAACAACGACGAAGTCGTCGGTGGAACCCTCGCCAACTTTCCTGAAGACTCCGTGCAGGAATTTCAGATCGCCACCGGCCGATTCACCGCGGAGGTAGGCAGATCCGGAAACAGCATCGTGAACATCGTCACCAAAAGCGGCACAAATAGCTTCCATGGCTCGGCGTTTCTCTTTGAGCGCAATCGCAATCTACAGGCCCTCCCCGCAACCTTTAATCGGAGCTTACCCACACCGCCATTTGATCGCGAGCAAACCGGTGGATCGATTGGCGGACCAATCCAACGAGATCGTTCCTGGGTCTTCGGATCTTTTGAGTTCCGCGACCAGAATGCGTCGTTGCAAACCGGCACTCGCGACTTCGCAACGCAGCAAGTCGTCAATAGCGCGGCCCCGGCGCCGCTGCGCGACGCACTCTTGTCTACCCGCTTAGATCAGCAAATCAGCGAACACAACAGCCTGATGATCCGCTACTCATTCAATCGCTCCACCGATACTTCCGGAGCATCGCCAGGGTCCAGCGCGCCGGCGTTCTCGGCTGCGGAGCGACAGAACTCCCTCAACCGATTCAACTCTGCCGTCGCTAACTTCAACTCAGTTCTTTCCCCTACGAAGGTCAACGATCTTTCGTTTCATTTCGACAATTTCTATAACGACATTCCGCCATATCCGGACGACAAGCCCGCGACAGATCCAGCGTCGCTCGATCTCACCAACGAACTCATCTTTCCAGACCTGGCCGATGGGGAAAACTTCAATCTACCTCAGGCCACGCATTTGAATCGTTATCAGGTTCGCGATGGACTCACCTGGTCTCTGGGTAAGCACACGCTGCACCTCGGGGGCGAGTTTCAACACTATAAGGCGAACGGTGAGATCAACGTATTCGGCACCGGTACCGTGATTCTCACCTCGGACTTCGGCTTCGCCGATCTCAACGGCGATGGGGTTATCAACGACCTCGACATCCCGCTCGCGGTCGCTCTCCATAGCACTGCGCCCGTCGTTCCTGTACCCATCCCAAAGGTCTATGACGACTACGTTGCGGGCTATGTTCAAGATGATTGGCGCATCCATCCAAGGCTCACATTAAATCTTGGTTTGCGCTGGGAATATGACTCTAACCTCACCGGAAACTCCAGCGAGCATGATCCCTGCCCCAGCCTCACCGTCACGCCCACCAAGCCTTGCGTCTGGATGGCAAATATCATCGATCTCAAGAAGACTCCTGATAAGAAAGACTTCGCTCCACGTGTTGGCTTTGTTTATGATCCGCTGGGGAAGGGCAAGACTCTGCTTCGAGGGGGATACGGCATCTACTACGATCGGATCATTCTTGAGGCAGGGGCCGAAGAGTTGGTACAGAACGACCGCGCTCTTACCGTGACGCAATATGCCGGATCAAGCTGCTCGAATCCTTTTATACCGGCACCGCCCAGTCTCGGCTTGTGTTTCGCACCGGGATCGAGCTTTGTGCCGGGTACTCCAACACTCGCGAGCGCGTTTAGCGGCCCACACCAGACAGGCGGCATCGGCATTTTGGCGATGGGGCCGGACGCGCATCATCCGCTCTTTCAGCAATTCTCACTTGGCCTGCAGCAACAAGTCGGCAGCAACTGGCTCATCTCCGCTGACGGTCTACATGTTTTCGCATCGCGCCAAATCATCGGCCATCTCCTGCGCGACACCACATCGAATTCGCCTTACATTGCATGCCCCGGCGATAACCAGCCTTGCGTGATCACAGACCCGCTCAGCGGAATCTCAGATAACATCACGCTGCTGCAATCCCAGGCCAAGTCCTGGTACGACGGCCTGATTGCTAGCATTGAGCATCACCCTACAAAGCTCGGCCCCATCAGTTATCAGTACAACGTCAGCTACACGCTCTCCAAGACCTTTGATTATTCCGATGACGACCAACTCACAGCGTCGGCAGACGAGCAAGTTGACCTGGTCGAAGGCATCAACGATCTTCGCCTCGAAAAGGGATACGCCGTGACCGACGAGCGCCATCGCCTAACCTTGTACGGAGAAGCCCAATTACCCTGGCGCTTCTCACTGGCGCCGATCTATACTTTCGGCTCAGGTGTACCGGCTGATACCTTCCTTCCTGGAACAGCGAACAGCGCGGGCGCCAGCGGCTCTCGCTTACCGCTGCTGCCTCGCAACGCGATCGGAAGGGAAGTCAGCAACAGCAATCAGTTGAACGCCATCATCAATCGATGGAATTCGCTGCCTGCTTGTCCGGCTGCCTTCCCCTGCCTGGCAGGCGGACAGTTGCAAACGGTTCCTGCAGGTATCAATTTTTTCAGCCCCTTCAGTTCTCTCGATTTGCGATTGAGAAAGGAAATCAGCCTCGGCGAACGTGCCAGGCTCAGCCTGATGGGCGAGGGCTTTAACATGTTCAACGAAACCAATATCCGAGGATCGAGCGCTGCTAACTTCTCTGGCCGCAATATCACCATCAGCCCTTATGTTCCGGCACAACCGGGTCCCCCGTCGGCGCCCGCACAGGCTGTGCAAACGAACTTTTATTCTGCGGTAAGCACGGCCGGTGGTTTTTTCGGCTCAGGCGGCCCACGCGCGTTTCAGTTCGCCGCACGCGTGGATTTTTAAGTGTTGAATTTCTAAAGAGGGGCTGCTTTGGGAGATCCGGAAATCGATCGCAATTCACAACTCTCATCGCCGAAGCCATCGTCTTCCTCGATCAACCTGCCGGTAGTTGAGGAAGACGTCGCCAGCGACGAAGTTGCCGCACTCTACGATCACTTCCGGTCTCACTTCGGCAGGCCTGACGTTCCCGGCATCCTCAAGTGCTTCGCCACGCATCCCCTGCTGCTCAAGCACATGATGGATCTCTCCGGAAGCCTGATCTTTTCGGACGGCCATCTTACTCGCCGTCACAAAGAGATGATCGCGACTCTGGTCTCTTCGCAGAATGCTTGCGCCTATTGCGCCGATAGCCACTCTTTTGCTCTTCGCGTGCAGGGCGGCTCAGCTGAGGCACTTTGCGCTATCCAGCGGGGCGACCTGCTTTCGCCGGCTCTCACCTCCGCCGAACAAACGCTGCTTTCCTTCGTCGCCAAAGTCAATACTCGTTCGCACGAGATCACCGTGGCCGATATAGAAGAGCTGCACCAGGCCGGTTGGGGCGACTTGGAGATCTCGGAAGCTATCCATGTAGCTGCGTTATTTGCAACGTTTAATCGCGTTGTAAACGCCTTTGGTCTTCCATCTCAGGGTCTTCTAGCCTTGTATGAAAACTCCGCCGATCCCAAGGATGAGTCCATTCGATCCCGGACTATCCGGCCCACGACATCCTGACAAAGGAGCATTCGATGAAGTCATTCGAAGGCATGAGAAGAACAATCCGAACCGGTGTCCTCTCGTTGGCAACCGTACTTGTTCTTGCCGCTTCACACGCCCAGCAGCCGGTAGCACCCCTGCAACACGCCTTCTTCCATGTAGCCCTTGACAAGTCATTTGCGAGTTCCGTCAAGACGCCGGTATCTGGCCGGTTGCTCATTTTCATCGGGCCAGCCTCATCCGACAGCAAACCATCCGACTCTGTAGATATGCAGATGATGGCGATCACCAGTGTGTACATCGCCGCCAAAGAAGTCCCAAGCCTCGCTCCAGGTGCGTCGGTTGATATCGATGCAGATGACATTGTCTTTCCTGAGCCGTTATCGCAAGCAGCGAGCGGAAAATATCGAGTCCAGGCAGTCCTCGACGTTCATCACAGTTACAACTATGATGGCCGCTCCGCGGGAGATATCGTAAGCGCACCCGCTTCGATCGACATTCCTTTCGCCGACGCTTCCGCGCCAGCTCTCACACTGACACAAATCCTTCCGGAGCCGCCCGATCCGCTTGCTCAGAACCCAGAAGTCAGCTCTGCTATCAGGCCGATCGACCTTGTCAGTCCTTCGCTGACTAGCTTCTGGGGGCGCGAAATTCACATGCGCGGCTGGGTTCTCTTGCCTCCCGGCTACGGTGAGCATCCCAACGGTCGCTATCCCACTGTCTACTTCACCCACGGCTTTGGTGGAACACTCTCTGCTCTACGCGCCCGCTATGGACCAATCCTCTACGACCGCATGAAGCAAGGCAAGATGCCCAACATGATCTGGGTGTTGCTGGATGAAAGCAGTCCAACCGGAACACATGAGTTCGCCGATGGCGTCAACAATGGGCCCTGGGGTACGGCACTCACCACGGAGCTTATCCCCTCTCTCGAATCCCGCTATCGCATGGACGCGCGCACCTCCGGTCGCTTCCTGCAAGGCCATTCTTCCGGAGGCTGGGCCACGCTTTGGCTCCAGACCCGCTACCCCACAATCTTCGGCGGCACCTGGTCTACTTCACCCGATCCGAGCGACTTTCATTTCTTCAGTACCATTGATCTCTACGCGCCTCATGCCAACTTCTATCGCACCCCGGAAGGCACACTGCATCCCATGCTGCGCGATCACGGCGAACCTCACGCCACCATGCAGCAACTAGCGCAAGTCGAGCAAGTTCTCGGCGACTATGGCGGCCAGTTGGCATCCTTCGAGTGGGTCTTTTCTCCGCGCGGCCCAGACGGCCGTCCAGCGCCTCTTTTCAATCGCATCACCGGCGATATCGATCCCACCGTGGCAACGTATTGGCGCGAACATTACGACATCGTGGAGCGCCTTAAGAATAACTGGAATACCATTGGCCCAGATCTCAAAGGCAGGATTCACCTCTTTGTCGGCACCGACGACACCTTCTATCTGGACGGCGCCGCCCATAGCCTTCAGTCCACTCTCGATCAACTCGGTGGAGACGCGCATTTCACCTTCCTCCCAGGTAGAACCCACTTCAATCTCTATCTCGAAGGCACAGACCGCTACGCACTCTTCGATCGAATCGCAGCCGAAATGTACCAAGTAGCCAGACCCGATAAGAATTGAGTATTGAAGTGCGAATGCAAATAGCAGAAGATAATGTCAGCAATTTCTCCATCCGAACACGCTGATATACAAAGTCAGCGCCGCAACCATGCCGAAGTCACAAAAGATCTCTTCGCGTTGAACGATGTAAGTCACCACCTCGGCGATCATTGGATGCAGGCCATTCCAGGCTAAAGTCAGAAGGGCGACTCGCCGATTCGCATCCTTGAAAGAGCGGAGAGGATTGTGCAGGCTGCGAATATAGGGATTGTCCAGTAGGCATGGGTTCGTCCCGCAACTCCAAACTTTAGTTTCAAAAAATTCACGACCTTCACTTGTGCGACCCCGGCAGTCTCGGATATATTTTGGAAGCTATTTAAACAAGACATCTCATTCTTCCTCATCCATGACACGTGTCATAGCGGAGCTATGTTGTGACGCATGATGGTTTTGTTCAGCGGGGTTGTCGACGGCTTGCCCTTCGGGTCCGTCCGGCAAGAGGAATGAAGTGTGTCTTTTTCGGGCGGATTAGTCAAACAGGAGAAGAAAGATGAGCCAACGTGGCTGGGGTTTGCCGATTGCAGCGGCAGTGTGGGCGATTTTTGCAGTGGGCGCGGCGCACGCCACTGAAGCTGTTGTTACGGGAGATGCGTATGTCAACAGCGCTCATCCGTCCACGAACTACGGTAGTTTGTCGAACCTGTATGTCAGCAACAGCGGTACAGCGCTGATCCAGTTTGACCTGTCGTCTTTGCCTGCCGGTACGACTGCCAGCCAGATTGGTAAGGCAACCCTGACCCTGTATGTGAATCGGATCAATACCCCAGGCCAGGTCGTCGTTCAGCCGCTCACCGGCGCATGGAGCGAAGCTCTCGTGAACTACTCTAAAATGCCGCCTCTGGGTTCGAGTTCGTCCACTTTCAATCCGGTGTCGGCGGAGCAGTTTGTGGTGGTCGATGTCACGACGCTCGTACAGGATTGGGTGACCACCCCTGCGTCAAACTTCGGCCTCGCGCTGACTTCCGGAAATGGGGACATCGTTTTCGACTCCAAAGAAAATGACGAGACCAGCCACTCGGCTCATTTGGATATCACTGTTATTTCGCAGGGGCCAATTGGCCCACAGGGTCCGCAGGGAATTCAGGGCGCTACTGGAGCAACCGGTGCGACAGGAGCCCAGGGCCTGCAAGGATCGCAAGGTGTTCCCGGGCCAATTGGGCCTACCGGTCCACAGGGTCCGATCGGACTCACCGGTGCAACTGGAGCAACAGGACCAGTTGGACCAATTGGGCCTACGGGTTCACAGGGTCCAATCGGACTCACCGGCGCAACTGGAGCGACGGGTCCAGCTGGGCCAATTGGACCGATGGGCATTACCGGGCCAGTCGGCGCAACTGGTGCGACAGGACCTCAGGGTGCGCCCGTTTCGTTCAAGAATGCCTGGATTAGCAGCACGATCTATGCGATCGGCGATGCAGTCTCAGAAAACGGGTCCAGCTATATAGCATTGTTTACCAACCAGGGGATCGATCCGGCGATCGATGTATCGTCCTCTGGTGGGACCTGGGCAGTCCTCGCCTTGAAAGGCGCCACTGGAGCTCCTGGTGCCACCGGTTCCGCTGGACCGACTGGCGCAACCGGACCGACTGGTGCAACTGGTCCTCAAGGACCGCAAGGCCTTATGGGGGCGCAAGGCAATCCGGGCCCCGCTGGTCCCGCAGGCGCAGGCCTCACAGTCAAGGATGCGAATGGAAACGCCCTGGGCACGTTGATGCAGGCGCCTGGCTACGGCGGAAGTTTGACGATTTATAACTCGGGGTATGCCATCACAGTCAATGTGGACGGAACCTTCCCGCCCTCGCAGATTTGGTGGTCGAACGGATCAAGCTGCAGTGGAACTGCTTACTTGAACGACGGCAACAGTGGTGGTGGAGGGCTTCCCACCTTCTATCGCACGGTGGTTTGGTCTACCGCTGACGATTCTCTGCTTGTCACAAACGGTACCGTGACCAAAGACATCATTATGTCCGTGGGTGCGGGGACAACCGACCATAGCATCGAGAATTCGGGGAACGCGCTCGGATCCTCTGAATGTGACATCCATGAGAACTATGGCGGCACCACTTTCTATGCGAACGCATACGGGGGCTGGACTCTTTCGGCATTTGATCCCCAAACCGCGCTCGGTTGGCCTGCGTTCTCGACTTGCACCGTAGTGCTTCAGGCTGGCTATAACGGGCAAACACAGGCGTATGGGTCGGCTTCGACAAAGACCGTCTCCTGCCTTGCCGGACCTTTGCAGCTTCCATAGGCGATTGTTCTATGCGCTATGGGCAGACCAATGCAGGGCCGGCATGGCGCGGCATTGAACGAGTGAACTTGAGAGAGAGAACGGTGAATCGGGTGCAGACCGCGGGGATGATCATCCAATTGAAAAGCACGCTGCGTACCTTCGGAGTGCTCATCGCGATGGCGGGGATCGTGCTGACGGTTGCGCCTCGGCAGGCTTGGGCGCAAAACGCGGCACAGCAGGCGACGCTCGCGCGTGTGGGCCGCTCCGCTGCGAATCCCAATTCGGTCGGGGCTTTGACAGGCGGCGCGGAAGCTACAACTGTGCCGCTCAGCAAACCTGGCGGATTAGCATTCGATGCGGCAGGCAATCTCTATTTTGCGGACACGGACGACAACGTGATTTGCGAAGTCAATCTGGCCGGTGTGCTTACCATCGTTGCAGGGAGCGGGGAGCAGGGCTTTGATGGAGACAACGGAGCAGCCACGAGTGCGTCGCTCGATTCACCAGTCGGCGTCGCTGTAGATTCCGCCAGCAATCTGTACATCGCCGACACTCACAACAACCGCATCCGTGAGGTGACCGGTGGCGTGATCACTACCATCGCGGGCACTGGCGTTGCAGGCTTTTCAGGGGACGGTGGAGCAGCAACCTCGGCCGCACTCGATCTGCCGACAGCGGTCGCGGTCGATTCTAAGGGCAATATTTACATCGCAGACACGAATAACCACCGCGTCCGCGAGATCAGCGGCACGAACATCTCGACCATCGCGGGCGATGGCGAGCAGACCTACTCCGGCGATAACGGTCCGGCGACAGCGGCAGGCCTGGATTCGCCCCGCGGCGTTGCGGTAGATGCCGCTTTCAATGTCTATATCGGCGACACTCATAACCAACTCGTGCGCATGGTGACATTCTCAACCGGCATCATCTCAACGCTGGCTGGTACAGGTGTCAAAGGCTTCACCGCAGACGGTCCCGCAACATCGGCCGCACTGGCGGGTCCGCGTGGCGTAGCGGTGGATGCCTCAGGAAACGTGTACTTTGCCGACAGCGATAACGACCGAATCCGCACCGTTACCGGCGGAAATGTGAATACGATTGCGGGCAATGGCAGCGAGGGCTTCAGCGGAGATACTGGTCTCGCAGTCAACGCGTCGGTGGATACGCCCCGGGCTGTGGCCGTCATCGGAAACTCGGTGGCATTTGCAGACTCAGAGAACAATCGTATCCGCGCTGTCAATAACGGAGCAATTCAAACCATCGCCGGGGTGGCGCCGCCGGGGACGGAATCCATTGCACTCGGCGGCGCAATGACTGCCATGTACGGCACAGGCAGCATCACCGCAAGCTTTTCCAATGGTAGCCTCACTGCAACTGGCTCTGTGACCTTCTATGACGGAGAGGGTTCTAGCCCGTCGGTGATCGGCACAGCTTCACTTGCCGCCAACTCAGCGTCCATCAGCACAAGCCAGCTCTCCGCAGGCACACACTACATTGTCGCGTCCTACGGCGGCGATACAAACAACGCTGCCGTCACCAGCGGCGTCTACGTCTTCGTGGTTACGCCAGCCCCATTGACTGCTGTGGCCAACGCGGTGAATCTCCTCTACGGCCAAGCCATTCCCGCTCTTACCGGCACCCTGAGCGGCGTGCTGGCGCAGGATTCCGGAAAAGTTACAGCTGCGTTTTCGACGTTGGCCACTATCACATCCGCGCCGGGCACCTATCCTATCGATATCGCGCTGACGGGTTCCGCTGCAGCTGACTACACACTTTCTCTCGGTGCCGGATCGGGCGCTGTCGCAATTGCGCAGGCGCCTACGATCACTACGCTCACCGGCAGCACTGCGAAGCCAGTGGCCGGTGCAGCATTCACTCTCACGGCTAAAGTCGCTTCCACCACCAGCGGTACTCCAACCGGTACGGTCAGCTTCTTCAACGGCGCCTCAATGCTGAGTTCCACTCCGACTGCTCTGAGTGGGGGCGTAGCGACGCTTACCCTCAGCACGCTGCCGGTGGGTGCTCTGAATATTGTCGCTGTGTATGGCGGCGATACCAACTTCATCGCCAGCAACTCCTCCACGCTGGGCGGCACCGTGATCTCACCCGACTTCACTGTCGCGCCGTCGCCTGCGGCCCAAACTCTACTTCCCTCAGCATCCGCCAATTACACCATCACATTGACGCCGACGAATCCGACCTTCATCTATCCAGTCAGCTTGTCGGCCAGCGGACTGCCTGCGGGTGTAACGGCCACCTTTGCGCCGGCTTCCATCCCGGCGGGTGCTGCGGCCTCTACCAGCACCATGACCCTAAGCGCCAGTAATTTGGCATACCAGCGAAACAAGACCCCTTCGCTCGGCGGAATGGCAACCCGTGCTGCCCTGGCGCTTCTGCTGTTGCCAATGGCATTTGGCCGCAGGGCACGCAGAGCTGCCGCACGGCTTTCGCGAGCGGGGCGGATGTTGATCGCGCTGCTTGCGCTCGTGGCGTTAGGCGCCATGAGCGGGTGCGGCGGAGGTGGTTTCTTCAGCCATGCCACCCAGACCTACACCGTAACCGTAACGGCTGTAAGCGGGCCCAATACCCATACCACAGACGTCACTCTGACTGTGCAATAGGAGAACGCATGCAAAAGGTGTGCATTATTGTCGTGGCGTTCCTGTGCGTGGCGTCGGCCTCCATCGGGCGATCACAGGTGACTCCGAAAGAGATTGGTATTCGTTTCAGCGAACAGATCTCCAATGGCTCAGCAGGCACGTGCGGTTGCTTTGAACTAGAGGGCGCGTCAGCGGATATCAAATGGGACCTGGTTCATTTTGGCGAAGAACACTCTTCGACCCTTGGCGTGGTGGTAGATGCCGGTGTTGAACATACCTCCAGCGTCGCTGCCTCCGCCTACGGCCTGACTCTGACGACAGTGACAGCGGGACCCCGGTACGCACTGCCTGCTCGCAAGGTGCGTCTGTTTGCGCAATCCCTCTTCGGCCTTGCGCACGGGACCGGTTCCCAGTTTCCGCAGAACAGCACTCTGGTGTCTTCGGCCAACTCGTTTGCCCTCGATCTCGGTG
This sequence comes from Acidicapsa acidisoli, assembly GCF_025685625.1. Lineage (NCBI taxonomy): Bacteria > Pseudomonadati > Acidobacteriota > Terriglobia > Terriglobales > Acidobacteriaceae > Acidicapsa > Acidicapsa acidisoli. Next base: position 1,096,430 of record NZ_JAGSYI010000001.1, on the reverse strand, counting down.
CAGGCGCGGACTATGTGCTGAACAGGCGGTTATCAGTTCGTCTTGTACAGTTGGATTATCTGCGCACAGCTCTGCCGAACAATTCTACAAATTGGCAGAACAGTCTTCGCGTCGGCGCCGGCCTGACGTTTCGTTTCTCACGTTAGCGGCGAGACGGCTTGAGGCTGTACTGCCTGCATACCTTTTATCCGCGGGAAACTGGGTTGATTGAAGACCAGCGGGAATTTCCCCCGCTGTCCCATTCGACGGTAGGCGAAACGAATGCCGTTTGCCTCAACGAATTGCGTAGAAACTGTAATGGCAGAATAGACCGCTTCTGCAAGTGTGCTCATGCGTCATGTCTCCTCGCTCCAAAGGCTTGTGAGCTTTTGACAAGCTGTTTTATGGACTGGCTAGGCGTTGGTGCCGCCATCAACCGTCAGATTGGCTCCGGTGATGTAAGCTGCGTCCGCACTCGCAACAAATGCGACCAGCGCGGCCACCTCATCAACATGCCCATAGCGTCGAAGCGAAGTCATGGCCAATTGAGGTTGAGCCCAGTCACCGGCCGCCGGATTCAGGTCGGTGTCGATCGGACCCGGCTGAATGTTGTTGACGGTGATCGCACGGGCGCCCAGCTCTCTGGATAGTCCCTGGGTGAACATCTTCACGGCGCCCTTCGTCGCAGAGTAAGCGGCGAGTCCCGGCGTCATCATTCGCTCTCCAACGCAAGAGCCGATATTGATGATCCGTCCGCCATCGTTCATGTGTTTCAAGGCCGCCTTTGTAGCGATGAGCACACCTCGAATGTTGATATTGATCACCAGGTCTATCTCTTCCAGTGTGGTGTCTTCGAACGTCTTCGGGATGGCTGTACCGGCGTTGTTTACAAGCACATCCAGCCGCCCGAATGTCGCGACGGTTTTCTCCACCGCGGCTATAACCGCATCCGCGTCAGTTGCGTCCGCCTGAATGGCGAAGGCTTTTCCGCCGTTGCTCTCAATCTCCTTGACGACGGAAGCGGCGGCATCCGCCCCTCGGGTATACGTGATCGCCACGCTTGCGCCATCGCGTGCCAGACGCTTTGCGATACCGGCTCCGATTCCTCGTGAGCCACCAGTAACAAGTGCGACTTTCTTCTTAGATTCAGACATTGGAACCTCCTGGTTTGGTTTTCAAATTGCCTTGGAACTGTTAGTCGAGGAATAGGATTAGCTGGCTATCCGCGAACTATGAGTGCTGTTACAGCCGTGATTATTCTTAAAAGCCAGAGTAGGGCGCTGCTGCTTTCCCTCATCCTGAACGAGACCGAAGTCCTAAATCATCATGCGATAGGGACAATGGGCCGTCCATTATACGTTCGTTTAGACTTATGATGGTTCGGCTCCAGGCACATTCCCGGGTTCTGGAGAAGGCCGTTGGGTCTCCGGGTGGGCGCAAGACCGACGCGCTCTACCAGGATTCACTGAGCAATCCCAACCATCGGAGAAGACGTCTGTAATGGTCCAGATCAAGGATGCGGCGATGTCGCGATGTAACCCGCTGACCGAAATAACTCACCCGATTCACGTGGCTGGCTCAACGCTGGACCATCGGGCCCATGTTTGTGCTTTTTTCAACACCTCCGATGAGAAATATCAGGTGCTGCTCCCCTTTATGAAGGAGGGCATTGAGTTGGGCCAGAAGAATGTCCACACCATCAATCCTCACCTACGCACTGACCATTACCTGCAACTTGCATCGGCCGGAATCCAAGTGGACGCAGTGCTCCAGGATGGCCACTTGGAATTGCTTGACTGGTCAACTACCCATCTTCCCAAGGGCTATTTTGATCAGCATGAAACGCTATCCACGTATCGGCGAATTATGGACGATGCGACGCAAAAGGGATTCCCGCTCACGAGGTTTGTGACCGACATGGGATGGGCTTTAGAGGCGGATCTGGACGCGAATGCACTGCTGGAGTACGAATCAACCGCGAATTACGAATGGATTCAGCAACGCGAGCCCATTAATCCGGTCATCTGCACTTACGACCTCAGCCGGTTTACGGCCGACATCATTGTTGACGTGATGAGGACCCATCCGCTGGTCATCATTGGCGGAATGCTTCGTGAGAATCCATTCTTCGTTCCGCCTCAGGAGTTCCTGGAAGAGCTGCGTAATAGGAAGCCGACTCGGCTAAAGAGAGTGGGGTAGCGTTGACTTCTGGCGGCACAAAGACTATTGAGACCTACGGTGACGTCGGGCTGAAGGCGTGTCTCAATGACCTTATCGGGATCCTCGCATTACCGGCCATATGGGCAGGCCAGGAACAGGATCATGTCATCAAAACGTTAACTGACGCCATTTGTCGTATTTTCGAGCTGGATTTTGTATATGCGGGCGTGAATCTCCCAGACGGCAAACGGATCGAGAGGATTCGGGTCACCGGCTGGAGAAATACGATCGAGAGCGATGATGGTCTTCGTCAGGTGCTCGGACAATGGCTCAGGAAAGATCCGAAAACTCGATCCTCTGTGCTGAGCAGTCGGCACGGAGATGGCCAGTTCGCGCTTGCGGCATTTCCCTTCGGTTCTGATGGGCGAAAGGGTGTATTCGTCGCCGGTTCCGACCGATCCGATTTTCCGAGCAAATCCGAACGGTTGCTTCTCAACATTGCTGCGAACCAAGCGGCGATTGGGCTGCGAGAAGCTCAGCTGCTGAGCGAACGCACGATTGCTCAAGAACTCAATTCCGAGCGTACTCAGCAAAAGGAAGAGCTGGCGATTGCGAAGGACGAGTTGAGGAAGGAAAACGAACAACGCAAAGCCGCCGAGAGGGCACTTCGCGTGATCGAGGCGCGCCTCTCCCGCGAAGTGCAGATGGCGCTTGTCGCGGAGGAGGCCAACAAATCGCAACTGGCCGAACTGCAAGAGAACTGCTCCAAGTTGACCCGCCGTGAGCGAGAAGTTCTGCCGTTCGTTGTCGCGGGTCGACTCAGCAAACAAATCGCTGGTGACCTTGGCACAAGTGAGATCACGATCCGCGTCCATCGGGGGCAGATCATGCGCAAAATGCAAGCACATTCGCTGGCAGATTTAATCAGGATGGCTGACAGATTAGGAATCCAGTAGCCAAGGTCTGCCTGCCATCAGTCCTGGTAAGCGTGTGACTGATCCTTGTCCAGTCAGGAGACGCGCGGCAGATGCCGGAATTTTCACCGTCGGCTCCGATGCGAAGTTTATGGCACGCAGATCGAGCGCCGCATTCTTTCCTATGCGCAGAGTGAGGATATCCTTTGTCTGTCTGGCGAGCTCAGCTTCCGCTCAGACGGAATTCAGGGCGTGAGGACAGCAGTAGGACACATGATCCACCTCTGCTTCCATTGTGCCAATATTCGAAGCAAACGCAAGCATTCGTCCCATTCGTCTCAGAATGCATCGATCAACGCAGGGCCTCAACCGGCAACGTCTCTATATTGATTGCTTTAACGCTTTGCTGTAGCTGATCACGAGTAACCGATTGCATCAGGATCGACACGTTGAGGTCCGTGGTGCTTTTAGATCGAGGATACTTAGGTGCGTTTGCGGCTGGCCGGAGAGGACCGACCAGCCGTTTTCATCACCAATGTTACTTTGCTTCCTTAGTGATCGCGTCCGCAGCGTTGCCGGCCAGGACCCAGCTTGCCGATCCGGCAACGACGGCTTCATCCTCGAACCAAAGGAATCCGAAGTCGTCGATGCACTCCGGGAAATCCGGCTTGATGACGATGTATCCCGGAATCACGGCGCCTGGAATGTAAGCATTGTCGGCGCGGTTGTTGCTATACGTCTTCGTCTTCGAGACCGTACCGACGCCAGCTACATACGAAGTGCTGGAAACCGGGTGCGTGCCAAGAACGTAATTGACGGCGCGAAGCGTATATTCGGGGCCCACAAGATCCGGAAACGTCTTGTGCAGAAAGTACATCCGGATAGCCATGTCGACCACGGCGCCAGATCCGCCCCAGGTGCCCAAGCTCGGGGGCACACCGAACGGCGTGGCGTCCAACTGCTTGTTCAAATCCGCCACGTAGGTCTTCACCGCTTCCCGCAGCTGATCGTTTGCGCTAGCGTCCAGATAAGGCAACGCCCGGACTGCCGTCCAGCCACGGAAGCCCATCTGCTGGGAGGTGATCATCTGAGGGAACAACTCCTTCAGGCGGGACTTGTAGGGCTCGGCGCCATGTGTGGCAATCGTTAATTCCAGAGCCGCGGCCCAGTCCTGCCCAACGCTGAACGCGCCACGGCCAGCAGGAGGCGCTGGCGGAGTTGCCGGAGTCGGTTGGGCAACGGTTCCGCTAGAAGCCGTCGCCGCGCCCGTATGAGAGCCAGACACCACACCCTGAGACGCCGCCAACACGCCCGCTGCGGGAGCATTTGCCGGAGCTCCTCCGCCAGCCCCGCTCACCGGAGACGGCGTCGGGTGAGCCTTCTCGTCGTTCCATGCCTTAATTGCGGTATCGAGGCAGTCTTTTGCGAGTGCGGCGTCATAGCCTTTCAGCACATCAGACGCTGCAGCCAGCGCTGCAATGGCATTCCACTGAAAGAACGGGTTTGTTGTGGAAAAAATCCAACGGTCGTCCGGCTTGCCCGAGTAATCCCCCCTCACTTCATTCGGACCAAGTTTAGAGTCATAGATGCGGCCGTCGGTTTTCGACGCTCCATCGCCCAGATGGGTATATTGGCGCAAATCCGGTTCGTGAGTGCCGCGGATTGAGTGGCCGATATTGTGAAACTGCGCCAGGATCAATAGCGCGCCGTGCTTCACTTGCTCCACCGTATCCGGCACTCCATCCGGACGATGCATCTCGACCTCACGCGCCCCTTCATCGACAGTAAGCTCGTCGTACTTGAGATCAAACTCGCGGTACGCCAGAGCCAGACTCTGAATTACGCTTAGCTGCGCAGGCTCCTCGAGGTCGTAGTCGCCGGCATCATACCAGCCGCCGACGTTCATCCCGGGAATGTGATCGCCGCCTTTATATTTCCCGTCTGTTGCCGCGGCCTGATTCCAGCCATCGAATTGCTCCCCAACCACGGGTGCGAGACGGCCATCATCCAAATGCGAGGCGCCGTGCCACACGCGGTAGCCTTCGCGAACGGAAACATGATCCATTTGCTCCGCAATGTGATGATCCAGGCTGTCCTGCCAGATGTTCGCGTAAGCGTCCTTGGAGATGGGGAAGGGCGCCGTACGTTGGTTTGCATACTCGATTACATAAAGACCGGGGTCCTTGACCGGCGTGAAGTCGAATTTCGAATAAACGTAGCGCAGCCAGGGCGTTGAAGGCGTGATCGGGCCCTCGAACACTTGTTTATAAGATCCATCCTCCATCAGGCGCAGCACTTTGGCCGTCTTCGGCCCGTTGTATTGGGGATCGAGTTCGACGACCGCAACCTTGGAGAAATCCGGCGCATAACCAACCTGGCTGTGCGCAATCATCGGCGGGCGCGTCCAGTTCGGAATCACATCGGGGTGAATGTGCCACACGATAGCCCCAGAAGTTTTGCCGGAAGGGATCAGCGAACGCAATACAAACCAGCCGTTTTGCGCGCGATCGCGTCCATCGAAGAGCATAAGGTTCGCCGTGTCCGAAACAACGTTGACCCGGGCAAGCGTGTCATCGACACCCAGGGTGATGCTCTTGCCCTCGGCAAATGGCAGCGGCTGCGTGTATCCCTTGGCCTTGTCCCAATCTTCCAGGTAGTACGCCTTCTTCGGCTCATCGGCCAACGGCAACACCTTGACCATCGGATCGTTCGGCGTTCGCGGAAAGATGCCGGCTTTGGTTCCGTCTACAAGGTAAGACTTACCCATGTAGATCGAGGGCAGGAACTCCAGGTTGAAGCCCGCCCGCCCGGCCAGTTTCTCAGATAACGGCTTATCTAGATTGATGCTGACCTTCACGCCACCTGGTTCCGCAGCGACTTCCAGGGTATAGCTGAGATCGAAGGACGGGAAAGCGAGGTCAGCGGTGAGCCGGTTGTTCGCCTTATCGGCGTGGCGGCCTTTGAGGGTCGCCACCAGATCCCACTGTTCGGGCGTTGGCATCAGGCGCACGTCGCCGTTGGTGGCAATGCGTGCCCCGTGGAGAATCATCTCCATGGCAGTGTTCTTCTGGTCTACGAAAACTGGATGGTACGTGCTGTCGTACAGAAACACGCTGAAACCCTGAGTATTCAGGTAATTCTTGTCGGTCACCCTCATGGAGAAATCGGCAGCGAAGAGAGTTGAACCGGAGATCAGTCCCAAGAGAAAACACAATTGAATTCGGATATTCATAAGTGGATCGCGCTGCTCCTTCACTTCTGCCAACCACGATGGACATTCTGTTTGGCTGGTGTTTGTTTCCCGTCGCAGGGACAGTTGAGTCGGTCGCGAAATAGGCCCTAGCGTGTCAGAATAACCATCGGCCTGACTGCACCAATCGCGAAGTGATCGAAAATCATTGCAAGCTCACTTCATACGAGGTGTTAGCTTTGAGTTTGAACCCGCCATCCGCCGCCACATCCTGACGTTTTCCAGCCAGGGTGTGAACACTCAGGATCGACGCATGCTGCGGAAGCATAAGCCTGATCGATCCATCCTGCGCGGCATGAAGCCGTAAGGAGACAATCCTTCCATCCGCCCAATGCATGGACAAAGTAGAGCCGCCACGAAGACACAAGCCTTCAACGGATCCGCTTTTCCACTCCTCCGGCAACGCGGGGAGCAGTGCAACTTCCACTGTTTTGGGCATCCAACGCGATTGGACCAAAGTCTCAAGCATTCCGTTTGCGGCCCCTAGATTGCCGTCGATCTGGAATAGCCCTGGAGGATGCGTGTCCATCAAATTGGGGAATGTCGATTGACGGATCATGACTTGCAGGCTGTCGTAGGCTTGCTTTCCGTCATGAAGGTGATCCCAATAATTCACCACCCACGCACGAGACCATCCTGTCTGTCCTCCGCCAAAGGACAGGCGCCGTTCCAGAGAAACCTGAGCCGCTTTGGCAAGTTCAGGAGTGTGCTCCACCGAGATCTGCGTTCCAGGAAAGAGCGCCCATAGATGAGATATGTGACGATGACCCGGCTCCGGCTCATCATAGTCTTGCTGCCACTCCTGCAACTGGCCGAGCCGGCCAATCTTGAAGGGCGGCAGCTTGCTGCGAGCCTCTTCCAACCGTTCCAGAAAAGCCGGATCTTCCCCGAGAATTTGCCCTGCATCGAGTGTGCGTTGGAGGAGTTCTCGCACAATTTCGATATCCATCGTGGGGCCCATGGTGAGCGAATGACTTGTTCCGTCCGGAAGGGTGTAACGGTTCTCCGGAGAGATGGAAGGACCTGTGACCAGATGGCCGGAATCGTCCTTCACGAGATAGTCGAGGAAGAATGTCGAAGCATCGTGCAGGATTGGCCATGCTCGTTTTCGCAGGAACTGCTTATCGGACGAGAATGCATAATGATCCCATGCCGCAAGAGAAAGCCATGCGCCTCCCATCGGCCACACTCCCCACTGATAGCCATCAATAGGCTCAGCGTCGCCCCAGAGATCGGTATTGTGGTGGATCATGAATCCATGGGCTCCGTAGTATTGCCCCGCGACTTGTGACCCGGTACCGCTGGCGGGATCGCGAACCATGTCAATGAGGTTGATCAGTGGCAATACCGTTTCACCAAGGGCCGCCGGCTCTGCGAGCCAGTAGTTCATCTCCGTGTTGACGTTGATGGTGTATTTAGATCCCCATGGATTGTCGATGCCAGCTGCCCAGATCCCCTGCAAGTTAGCCGGCAATCCGTCCGGCCGCGACGAGCTGATTAATAAGTATCGGGCAAACTGAAAATAGAGCTCTTGCAGCCCCAGATCGTCAGCTCCAGCGCTCACGCGTTTCACCCGCTCGTCGGTGGGCAGGTCCTCACTGACCTTCTGCGTCGCACCGAGGTGCAGCACCATGCGTCGGAATTGTTGCTGATAGACCGCCTCCTGCCTGGTGAGAATCTCTTCGGCTCTCCGCTTTTGTGCGTAACCCAAGACACTCTCACACCTTGCCACAGGATCGCCACCCGCAAAGGGACCTCCTTTGAAATCGGTGGCCGCTGCGATGAACACAGTTACGGCATCTGCGTCTGTTACCACAATCTCTGAGCCTTCTGCATGCACTGAACCGCTTGTGGGCAGAAACAGCACCTCGCCTGCAAACCGAATCTGATCCTTGTGATCAGCTCCCTCGCGCAGAATCAGCCTGTCCTCTCCGCGCGCAGCCACGCTGAAATCATCCGGCCGGTCCATGCTCGCGCGAAAGGCGATCGCCCCTTTGCGGTCTGCCATGAGTCGCACCACGATGACATCGTCCGGCACCGACGCGAACACTTCTCGCGTGTAGCGAACACCATCCATCGTATAGGTCACGCGCACGATCCCAGTGCCAAGATCCAGTTGTCTGCGATAGTCGTCGATTGCGCCACGCTTCGTCGCGCGCAAGTACAGATCGCCCAGCGTGCTGTAACCCGGCATTCCCGGCGGAACGCCGATCATCTCATCCTGAGCCATCTTCTCGGCAGCAGAAATCTTCGCCCCATCCAACCCTTTGGAGTCGAGCAGCATTTTGCGAATCTCTGGAACCGCGCCGTGAGCGCGCGGATTAAGCCGATCGGCGCGGCTGCCTCTCCAGAGGGAGGACTCGTTGAGCTGCAGATGTTCATCCTCACCTGAAGTCTGCGCCCCATCCATCAACGGAGCATTCTTCGGGAAGGCCTGCCGGTCTCCATTGTTGGCACCTGCGTTGGCTCCGCTGAAAACCATCGCGCCGAGCCTCCCGTTGCCGATGGGCAGAGCACTATCCCACACAGGCGCAGGAGTCCGGTACCAAAGGACCTCGCGTGAGTTAGCGGTCTGCGCCGGGGTGAGTTGACCGATCAATCCCGCCATGATGGAAAGACCTGCAATCGCAAACAGCTTAGAAGAACGGATCATCGCCTTTGAATGCGCCGGAACGAAGGTGGGGTTCACTCTACCTTCCATGATCCACTCGTGATTGTTGACCGACCGGCTGGAATAGTCGCGGTGCGAAGTCGTTCAGGTCGCGCCGCCAGGTCTGCCATTCGTGATCGGTGCCGGGCGATTCGTAGAAGATATGCTGAACTCCTCCTTCATCCAGCGAGGTGTGCAGGCTCTCCAGCCCTGTCTTCATACGCTCTGGCTCATTGGTGCCCACGCCGATCCACAGCAGGTGCACGCGCTTTGCGAATGCGGCGGGGTCGGCCAGAGCTCCGTGATATGAGGTCTTCACGTCGAACTTGTTATTGCCCGCCAGGAAAGGATTGCCTGCACCGCTAAACCCGCCGATATAGGAGAAGAGATCGAGATGATCGAAGGTGACCTGAAAGGTTTGCATCCCGCCCATGGAAAGACCCGCCATGGCGCGGTGATCGCGATCGGGAATTGTGCGGAATGTTTTATCGATAAATGGGATCAGTGCTTGGGTCATGTCGTCTTCAAAGGCGCTCATCCGCTCTTGCATGACCTTAGTGAACTCTGGCGAACCGAATGGTTTTCCTGTGAGGTCAGGAACGACATATCCCGCGCGGCTCGCATAACCATTGGCCATGACGATGATCATCGGCTTCGTATTGCCGCTCGCGATCAGGTTGTCGAGGATGAAATTTGCTTTGCCTTGCCGGATCCATCCGGTTTCGTTCTCGCCGCCGCCGTGTTGCAGATAGAGAACTGCACAGCGAGTCTTCGTCTGCGCGTCGTAGTCCGGCGGCAGGTAGACCAGAGCGTGCCGCCACGTCCCTGTCACGCTGGAGTGATACCACACTTCCCGCACCTGGCCGTGTGGCACTTCCTTAGGTAGATAGTAGTCGGCGCCCGCTTCGGGAACTTCAACGGCGCTTGCCCATTTGCTGCCTCCGAAGTAAGCTGTGCTCCCCGGGTCGCTGACCTCTGCGCCGTCGACGACGATCGTGTAGTAGTGAAGGCCGGGCGCCATGGATTTTGTCGTGAAGGTCCAGAACCCGTCCGGCTGCTTCTCCATGTCGGCTTTCTCGCCGCTCCAGAAATTGATCCGCACCTTAGTCGCATCGGGCGCCCTAAAGCGAATCTGGACACGCGAGCTGCTATCGACCTGCGGAAACTGGGCGTCAAGAACGTTGGATGAAGCTGGCTTGAAATCGCCCGAGCCCTGAGCAAGGCAAAGGCTTGCACTTAACAACATCACGATTCCGATTGTTCGCATCATGCACCTGCGTGACAGAAAATGTTTTCAAAGCTCTGTCTCTGAGGGAAATAGAAGCATCGGTATCCTATACCGGCGGATCTGCATAAATAAAGCGATTTTTTAGCTTGTACTCTTCGTCCTGTCCTTTGTATAGTCAGGTGGTTCCATTTTTGGAGATCAACGACGCTTTCTAGGACGGCCCCGGGGCCAACAATTCAGAAAGCGTTTGCTGAAGTGCGCAAAGGGGAGATGTGTTTCGTTTGGCTCTTGCTGTTCTCAGATACCGAGGAGCTGCTCCTGCGATGAATTGGCGCATCGCTGCGACCTTCCGGACTGTGGCGCATGGCCCCGGACAAAATCGATGCGACGGTTCAGGTAGATAAAACGCCCGAGGTTCAGGTCGAGGAGCAGTCGCTCGGGGCACTGCCCGGAACACTGTTTATATGCCCATTTAGCGTCAACATTTATTCCTATCCAGTGCAGTAGTCCGCCTTCGAGCAAGGAGTCCAGATGAAAACCGTTCCGTTGTCAATCGTCATCGCACTTGTCATGATTACCGCACCAGCGGGGACGCTCCGCGCCCAGGTGCAGACGCTTGTGCCCGACCCCGTGCCGGGCGCAAAGCCGGTGGCCGTGGAGCACATCAAGATCCATGGTGCGTCTCTTGAAGGAAACCTCGAGGGCGAGGCCGTCGATCGAGATGTCATTGTCTTTCTGCCGCCGAGCTACGAGAAAGACAAGAAGCGCCGCTATCCGGTGGTGTATGCGTTGCACGGATACTCGATCGGAGCCGAGCAGTGGACGCATGAGATTCATGTCCCGCAGACCGTTGAAGGAGCGTTCGCGAAAGGGGCGAAGGAGATGATCGTCGTCCTGCCCGATTCCAAGACGATTTACAACGGCTCCATGTATTCAAGCTCTGCCACGACGGGCGATTTTGAGAATTATGTCGCGCGCGATGTTGTTGCCTACATCGACGCGCATTACCGCACCATCCCGGATCGGCAGAGCAGAGGATTGGCCGGCCACTCCATGGGTGGATACGGCGCTTCCCGCATCGGCATGAAACACCCCGATGTATTCGGCGCACTCTATATCATGAGCCCGTGCTGTATGTCTCCAATGGCTGGCGGTGGACCTGGGCCAGCCGATCAAATGAAGGAGCGGGCGATTGCCAACGAGAAGAAAGTTTCGGCGGCGAAATCCCCGACCGACCTCGCCGCCCAGTCGCCGGGCTTCCAATCGGCCCAATACGCGACGGCGGCAGCCTGGGCGCCCGATCCGAAGAACCCGCCGCTCTACTTCGATCTGCCAACGAAGGACGGTGTGCCGCAGCCGGAGATCATGGCAAAATATGCAGCCAATGCCCCGCTGGCATTCGTAGATCAGTACATCGGAAATCTTAAGCAGTACCGCGCCATTGCGATGGATGTCGGCGATCAAGATGGTTTGCGCTTCGACGCCACCAAACTGCACCAGATTCTCGATAACTATGGGGTTGCAAACAGCTTTGAGATATACTCTGGCACGCACACGAGCGCTGTGGCTGATCGCTTCCAGAACCACGTGCTGCCATTCTTCAACCGGAATCTATGCTTTACGACAGGTTGCCGCTAACATCTTCACAAGGTCTGCAATTATCACTCATTCGTCTGAAAATAAGTAACACGGGTTCTGCAATTGCGCTGCAAAAAAGATCTGTCTGGTTATGCGGCAGGAGATATGCAAAGGAGAGCATTCATGTCGGGATCTTCAAACCGTATTGTTCTCACCCGCCGCGAGGCGCTGCTTCTTTCCGCATCTGCGGCAGTAAACATCACAACCGGCCAATCCGCGCTCGCCTCCGACAGTATCAAGACCGCGGCACATCAAGAGCCTGGCAACTGCTCCACGCCGCGCTCGGCGGTTGCGAAGACGCAGTATGGAAAGGTGCGTGGGTTTGTCGACGGCGGTGTGCTTACGTTCAAGGGAGTGCCTTATGGCGAGACCACGGCTGGGGAGAATCGCTGGCTCCCCGCAAAGCCGCCCGCACCTTGGACGGACGAATATCCAGCGCTGGTGTACGGAGCCAATTGCCCCCAGAATCTGCATGCATGGACGGGCATCGAGCAAACGTTCCTCTTTGACTGGGACGACGGTTGGCAAAGCGAGGACATGCTGAAGCTTAATATCTGGACGCCGAGCCTGACAGGTAAGCGTCCCGTGATGTTTTACATGCACGGAGGAGGGTTCAGTTTCGGATCGTCCTATGAATTGCCCTCGCATGAAGGCGCACAGATGGCGCGGCACCATGACGTGGTGCAGGTCTCTGTCAATCATCGCCTGAACATTCTTGGGTTCTTTGATGCCGCGGAGATTGGCGGCTCGGCGTATGAGGACTCGGCGAACGTGGGGATGACGGACCTGGTTGCAGCGCTGAAGTGGGTTCACGAGAACATCGAAAACTTTGGCGGCGATCCGGATCGGGTGATGATCTACGGACAGTCGGGCGGCGGGTCGAAGGTGACGACGCTGATGGGCATGCCTTCGGCGGTGGGGTTGTTCCATCGGGCTTCGGCGCAGTCGGGCGGAGGCGGGAATATTCCCAGCAGGGATCAGCAGAAAGAACTAGCCCGGCAGGTGATGAAAGAGCTCGGGCTTGCGCCGAATGATATTGGGGCCCTACAGAAGATGGAGTGGGCGAAGCTGTTTGCAGCAGGCAATGCTGCAGCGGCGAAGATTAATCCGCCGGGGCCGCCGATGATGGGACCGGGAGCGCCGGGTGCACCGCGGGTCGGGTGGTCACCGTGTGTAGACGGCAAGGTGATCAACATGCGGTCTTTCTTCGATGCTGCGCCTGAGATATCGAAGAATGTGCCCATTTTAATTGGCTCCGTCAGTGAAGAAGGCAACCGCATGTCCTCTAAGCCTACGGAAGAAGAGTGGCATGCGAGCCTGACCAAAGCTTACGGCGACGAAAAGGCAACGGCCATTGTAGCCGCTCTGAAGAAGGCCTATCCGCAAAAACAGATTCGAACCTTGTCCTACATATGCAGCGGCAATCCAGGATTGAACGGGCTATCCATGCGCAACAACGTGGTGAAGATGGCGCGATTGAAGCACGAACTCAAAGCCGCTCCTGCTTACACCTACTACTTCACCTGGCAGACACAGATTCTCGATGGCGCACCGGGCGCGTGGCACACCGCCGATCTCCAATTCTGCTTTGATAACACCAAGCGCTGCGAGCAGGGAACGGGCAACACACCCGAGGCGCAGGCACTAGCGAGAAAGATGGCTGCATCATGGGCAACGTTTGCAGCAACTGGAAATCCGAGCATACCTGGCCTGAGATGGGAGCCTACCGACCCTGAAATGAACAGGACGATGATCTGGAATAACCAATGCCGTATGTCGGATGATCCCGATGGAGAAGCTCGCAGGATCATATTGGCATAATCCATTCGACCGGATCCTGGCGTCGCGAACAGGGCATGCGGACCACACCGTGTGAAGTGCGACAGTCAAAGAGCATGGCCGCGTTTGCAGGACGATGATAGCGGGGCCGAACAGGTCTCGAAGTTCGACAATTCGAGCCATCTAGCCAACTCAAGTCGAGGACTCCGCTCCCTATGAATCGACGACACTTCCTCATCCACTCAACTGCAGCCGCCGTCACCGCGTCACTTGCTTCCAATTCAGTTATTGCCACTGTTGCTGCGGAGGAATCCCGTGTTGCTGTCCTCGTGATTGATACAGATCGCGCGTCCGTACCCATCGACAAACGCATCTACGGCCAATTTCTGGAGCACATCAATCACTCGGTCGAAGACGGCCTCTTCGCCGAACAAATCCGTGGCGCTGGATTCGAAGGTCCGGATTTTCAGACTTATTGGGAACCTATTTCTCAGCAGGGTCATGTCGAAGTTGCCCAGCTCGACTTTCAGAATGGCAAGAAGAGTGTACGCCTGCGCGTCGACGGAGGAGAGGCAGGCATCAGGCAGAAGCGTATCTTTCTTGAGGACAATACGAAATACGAAGGCTCTCTTTGGGTGAAGGGAGAGAATGGTTCCCCGAAGCTTACTCTAGGAGTCCTCGGTTCCACTGGAAACACCATAGCATCGGTGCCACTTGTGTTGAACGGAACTGACTGGCATGAGCTTCCATTTTCCTTTACCAGTCATCTACGAGACACCCAGGCCTCCATCGAGATCACCGCCTCCGGCCATGGCGCCCTCCTCATCGACTTCGTCTCCCTCATGCGTTCTGATGTCCGCCACGACGGCATGCTTCGTCCCGATCTCCTCAATGCTCTGTGTAGTCTCGAACCCTCCTTCATCCGCTGGCCCGGAGGCTCCTTTGCCTCCACTTACAAATGGAAGGAAGCCGTCGGCCGGTATGCCGCTCGCGGCTATCACCCCAATATCTACTGGGGCAACTACTCTGATTACGCCGGCTTCGGCACCGATGAGTTCCTTGGACTCTGCAAGCGCCTCAATTGCGAACCGCTCATCGTCTTGGCCGCTCCTACAACCAAGCAAGAAGATCTCGATTACGCCATGAACTGGGTCCACTACCTTAATGACCCACCCTCAACCGAGTGGGGCCGCCTGCGAACACAAAACGGCCATCCCGAGCCCTACAACGTTCGCTACTTTCAGATCGACAATGAGCCCATGAACAACGGCTTCACGCCCGAGTCCTACGCTGGAATCGTCAACATCTACGGCCGCCGTCTTCGCGCAATCGTTCCGGGCGCCCGCATCGTAGCCTGCGGCCAAAAGCGTTCCAATGACATGGACTGGAGCAAGAAGGTCATCGACATTGCGGGCAATAACTTCGATATCCTTGGCTGCCACAACTATGAGTACGAGCCTGATAACTTTGCCTCAGGCATCGATCGTATTCGCGGCTACCTAACTAACCTCTGCGAGTACGTCCGCGCCTCCAGACATCCGAACATTGAGGTTGCTGTACTCGAATGGAGTCTCCAACACACTTATGATTGGCGTGCCGGCCTACACGCCGCTGGTAGCCTCATCATGTATGAGGAACTCAGCCCCGGTCTCACCATGACCTGCCCCGCCCTTCTTATGCGTAACACCACTGATGATCCAAAGTGGACCTCGGCCATCTATCACGACCACGTATCCTGGTTTCCCGGCGGTAGCTACGTCGTTGAAAAGCTCTTCCGCCAGCACTTCGCGCCACGCTATCTGGCTTCCGCCGCTGGCACTATTCGGGACGTTCCTGACCGCAAGCTCCTCTTCGACAAGATCTCCACCCAGATTCCATCCGGCTGGCTACCCGACTCCGTTGACGCTATTGCCACCACCAGCGAAGACAACCGCCGTATCGTCATCAAAGCTGTCAACTATCAGGGAAACCGCAACACTCTTCTTGTCCGCCTGCAGGGTAACGCTGCTCCTGAGCGGGCCACCGCGACCCTTCACATCATCACCGCAAGACTCAACGATCAGGCCTCGATCGAAAATCCTGAGGTTATCGCTCCTGTCTCTCGTCCTTTCACTTACGGAAAAGATCTCACCATTGACCTCGATCCCTACACCGTAGCCGTCCTGGAGATTCACACAATTTGAGAGTGATGTCAGATAAATTTTCTATCAGGGCGCTGAAGTAGATGCAGAGAGTGCGGGTAAGAGCAAGCGCTAGTAAGGAAGCGTCGGCGGCTTAGCGGCCGTCAACGTTGATCCCTGACGATCGCGGTGATGCTTGTCACATAGAGGATTTGAACTGGCACCACGCGCGGCTAATGTTGGGCGCTAGACATTTCTGTTACTAACTTATCTTTGAAATCGGCCACCTCGTTCGGCACTATGATGCCTTCAGTGATAGATGAGCGTATTAGTTATTGTGCACTCTTTAAGAATCTGTAGCGAATCCGAGTTGATCGTCGGTTTCAATGCAATCGGCATCCTTAGACGCAGTGATTTCAACTTTGCTCCTAAATTAGACGGCAATTCTTGGAGATGAGATCAAGTTCACCATTGATATTGAGGCCGATTTCTAACAGCATTCAACGAAAAGATTATGGGCTGCCAATTCCCTCAAAGAGATAATCCACTTGTCTGTATAGTCGGCTATCCGGACATTTGCACAAGGGCGCCTACACCCAACTCCTGGGCTGTCGCCTATCTGGACAGAGCACCGAGGTCGCTCCCAGCGGCCAGCTCGCCCTTCCCAGAACTGGATCATGTAAGTGTGGCCGGCCACTCGCCCGCGACCAGTAAATTCGGAGTCCGCAGGGTCTCCGACGAGCGCCCGGCGACAATGCATCCACCGACAGCAGCGGAACTTGCAAAGGTTCTCCGAATTCTCACCCAGCCGAAAGCGGATCCTGCCTGGAAATCTCAGTGGGCCATGAGCCGCGAGCAGTCACAGAACTTTCGTGGAGTCGAGTACGTACACCCTTGCAGGCCGGGCGTGGTCGCTTACGTGGTTAGCTCGCAAGTCAGGATCGAGTTCTGAAAGGACCTCTCATCATGAATGCACGGAGAAATGCTTTTTCGCTTTTGACAGCGCTTTTCGTTGCCATATGCCTTCCCATCACGGCTGCTTCACAAACCATACCCAACCGCACGGCCATCGACGCCGAAGTTAGCAAGATACTGGCTCGCACCCACGCCAACGGTATGGCCGTTGCAGTCATCGATCACGGCAAGGTCGACTACGTCGACGCCTACGGCATCCGTAACGCCAAAGGAGATCCGTTGACCACGGACACGGTCATGTACGGCGCCTCTCTCACCAAGACAGTGTTTGCCTACACCGTCATGCAACTGGTCGATCAGGGCAAGCTCAAACTTGACACACCGCTCAAAGACTACCTGGAAAAGGCGCTCCCGAGCTATGGCCCCGATACCGTTTTCCCAGACAAGTACGGGCCCTATAAAGATCTGGCCGACGATCCGCGTTGGGAAAAGATCACGCCGCGTATGTGCCTGACTCATTCCACCGGCTTCAGCAACTTCTGGTTTATTGAGCCCGACCAGAAACTGCGCATCCATTTCGAACCCGGCACTCGTTTCAGCTATTCGGGTGAAGGGATGATCCTGCTGCAGTTCGTGATTGAACACGGGAGAACGGCGCAGGGGTTGGGGCTGGACGTCGGCGATCTGGCCAAGGCAGATTTCAACCGTCTGGGAATGCCCCGCACAAGCCTTGTGTGGAAGAACGGTTCCGACCCCAACGTGGCGGATGGCTGGAACGATCAGGGCCAACCGCAGCCCCACGAGAAGCGCAGCAAGGTGCGCGTGGCGGGATCGATGAATACCACCATCTCAGACCTGTCAAAGTTTGCCGCGGCACTGGTGAGCGGCGATGGCCTGAGTCCGGCCTCGCGCGCCGAAATCACAAAGCCAAGCTTGCATATCACGACTGCCGGTCTGTTCCCGCTCTTCCAGCCCGATTTGCCTGTGAGTGAACAGCGCAAGGATCTGGCTTCGGGGCTGGGAGTCACTGTATTTGACGGCCCGCAGGGCCACGGCTTCTTTAAGGGCGGCCATGATGGACAGACCGCGAATACTCTGATCTGTATCGAGGCCAGTCAGCGCTGCGTGTTGATCCTTTCGAATGATGTTCGCTCGGAAGCGGGCTTCGTCGAGTTGGTGCGGTTTATCCTCGGCGACATCGGCGAGCCTTATGACTGGGAATATGGCGACCACGCTGGGAAGTCTTGAGGCCGCGGCGAGTCACTGAGACTTGGGTGCGAACGCTGACAGAAACAGTCGTGCCGTAGTTCCGGTTTTATAGTCGGCGATCCGGACAGCACCTGTTTTGGCCCAATGTCCGGTTTGCCGATTTTACGGCAACTTCCCGGTGAGCGCTACACGAACCACAGGTGGGGTGTGAGCTTACCGAGCCGGCATTTGCGCTGGTTGTCTATCTTCCACTGATCGGGAAGCCAGGCGGGGGTGCACTCATTTGGGCCGCCGGCTCCAACGGGACCTCCCTGATAGTCGCATGGCCGGATAGTAAACAACGAGGCGCCGCCGGTTACCGCTTCGTGAGTTTTGGCTGACAAAATCGCAGGGAACGCAATTACTTGTCGGATGCACCCAACCGTCGCGAAGACCGATATTGTGTCGGCGACATTCCGAAAGAGGCTTTGAACAATCGGCTGAAATGGGCGGAATCATTGAAACCCCACCTATAGGCGATCTCGGTTATGGAGGCCTCGGTATCTGCTCCGTCTAACTCTGCTCGGCAACGCAGGAGACGTCGTCTTCGCACCCACCCTGATACGGTCTCGCCCTGTTCGCTGAACAGCGTATAAAGATATCGAATCGAGATCCCATTAGCTTCGGCAATCCTCGTCGGCGATAGATTGACGTCATCAAGGCGGGCTTCGATATCGTCGCTGATGCGCGCAAATAGCTGATCGCGAGGCGCTATTGTTGACGATCGCCGCTGTGCCCGGAATGCGGCTCCCAGCAGTTCCAGCGTTACGTCGACGGCGTCAAAAGGCGTGCTATCGTTCCGCGTCATCACGCTATCGGTCAATGTCGACAAATAGGAACCCAGAAGCGTGGCCAGGTTGCTGCCACCAGGCAAGTGCAAGCCCTCGTAGGTCTCGGCGTTGTACAACACGCTTTCAAACCGCGCGATCGGGACGATCATGCACAGCTTCTCGAATTTTTCAGGCATCTCAAATGAAACTGGGCGCCCACTATGCCAGACGCAGATTTCGCCGGGGCCGACGATCACGAGGTGGTCGCCTCTCCTACACAGGGTCGAGCCGAATCTTTGATATAGGATTCCAAGGTACGTGTCGCCGTCCCCCGATATCTCCGCGCGCCCGCGTACCGCTCCAAACGGATTGCCGGATAGCTCGACGAGGCGGATGTCACCCAGGCGATGTGACACAACGTGCGTGAGAAGAGGAGCCTCGCGCGTTTCAGAAACGGTCCAGCCAACCAGATCGGAAGTCAAGGCGTGATGGAGAGACTCCCGATCGACATATGTCCGCCGCGTCGCGACTGCCAGGCTTGCCATAGCAGATACATCCTTCGAGCCGCACCTTTTTGCAGTTCTGGCGAATAGGTCACCCTATTGCCGAAAGCCAGCTTTGGCAACCTTGCCACTGGCTTTCGGTGCAGCCAAATCCAAGAAAGACTGCACGGACGTACATGCGACTCCCATCCAGTAATTCTAATCTAGGCCCATGACAAAGGCTCGACTCGCCACAATCCAAGACTTGGTGCAGGTTGCACAACGCCGCATTCCAAAGACCACGTTAGGGTATTTCGAAATCGGCACCGGCGTGTTGGACCAGCCAGTGGTGATCGACGGGAACGTAATCACGGGCCGCTTTATTTACGACATCCCGCAGTTTGTCGATGCGATTGTCGCTCAACTTATCTGAATGCCAAACCAAAAGGAGATACCAATGGTCGAACTCATCGTTCTCTACAAGACACCCAACGATCCTAAGCATTTCGAGAAGTACTATCGCGAAGTCCACGGGCCGATGACCACCAAACTGGCCGGAGTTAGAAGCTACTGCTATGGGCCTGTCCGTGCGGTGGACGGCGGTGCCGGCGAATTCTTCTGGTACTGGTCCGGCACATTCGACAGCACTCAGGCTGCCATCGATGCCATGGCCTCCCCGGAAGGCCAGGCGGGCGCTGCCGACGTGCCGAACTACTATCACGATGTTCCGCTCTTCATGTTCTTTGAAAAGTAAGCCTACTTCGAAGCCATCACAACCATAGCCAGCAGGAGATTATTGTGGCCGCTTATTTGAATGCATTTACCAAGGTAAAGAATGCCAACCGCATTCCCGAGTATTCGTCAGCCGCTGGACCAACCTTAGGAGCGTCAGGGGGGAAGCGTTGTCACCCGCGGCAAGGCCCGATCGCTCGTTGGCGGGTTCAGCGCTGATTCCTGCTTGATCGTGAGATTCAAAGACGCTGCGGCGATTGAAGCTTGGCACGGTTCTCCCGGGTACCAGGCGCTGATTCCGCTGCGAGATGAGGTGATGGATTCAAATTTTCTGGTACTGGAAGAGCCTGTCTGAAGGGTACGAAACACCTTGCGGCGGCGTTTATCCCGCCACGCCCTTCCAGAGCCCCAGACCAGCGATCCGCCTTCCTGAACTCAGCGTGCGTTGACGTAGTCACCAGCCGCTCTCTGAAAGACCATCGAACACCATCGCCCGGGAGCAGTGCAGCCCGGGAAAGGAGCTACTTAGATGAATGAGATTTTCTGGCCCGAGGATTACATCCCTGGCTTCACCGACAACTTCGCATCAAACGAAGCTATTGTTGCAGGACTAAGCGGTAGCGATATTTGGCCATTCCTCAGCAAGGCCTTGCTTTGGCCGACCTACTATTCGAACTCAGCCAATATCCGTTTCTATGACGGCAAGGGGCCAGAGCTCGAGGACGGCGTGCGTTTCTACTTCGAGACCTTCGGTTTGCCGGTGGAAGCGCAGGTTTTGGAGTACGTTCCACCGGCCGAAGGTAAGCCGGGGCGCGTTGGCTGGCATGGCTGGGGCGGCGAAGGCGATACACGCTTCGACGTGTATCACTCCTGGCTGATCGAGGATCTCCCAAGCGGGCGGGTGCGCATCCTCACGCAGGAATCCCAGAAGGGCAAACCAGCCCAGGAACTCGCCAAGACGAAGCCCAACGTGATGATCAACGGTCATCAGGACTGGCTCGACGGTCTGGTCGCCGCGGCACGGAAAGGGAGGTCGTAATGAAAGCTGCAGTCCTTCGTGCGCCTGGCGGATTGGATCGGATCGAGGTCCGCGACATCCCGGACCCTGGTCAGCCGGGGCCGGGCCAGATCCGGATCGCGCTCCACGCGACATCGCTCAACTACCACGACCTGCTGGTCGCCAATGGCAGTCTCCCGACCGCTGACCGTCGGGTATTGATGTCGGACGGCGCCGGTGTGGTCGAAGCCGTGGGCGAAGGCGTGGCGGAGTTCCGGCCAGGCGACCATGTCGTTTCCTGCTTCTTCCCTCAATGGCAGGATGGGCTGCCCAGGGTACCGGTGGGCGACCTCGCCGGCACGCCAGGCGATGGCATCGACGGCTTCGCCGCGTACTTTTCGGTACGTGCGGCGACGGCTTTCACGCACGCGCCACGCGGTTGGAGCCACGCCGAGACCGCAACCATTACCACCGCTGGGGTCACCGCCTGGCGGGCTCTGGTTTGCGATGGGCAAATCAAAACCGGCGACACAGTATTGGTTCTGGGTACCGGCGGCGTTTCCATCGCGGCGTTGCAGATCGCGAAGATGACGGGTGCGGCGGTTATCGTCACGTCGTCTTCTGACGAGAAGCTGGAACGTGTCCGCGTCCTCGGTGCCGACCATGTGATCAACTATCGCCAAATGCCGGACTGGGGAAAGCGCGTGCGAGACCTCACGGGAGGCGGCGTAGATCATGTCGTTGAGGCCGGGGGGCCCGGCACGCTTGCCCAATCCATCACAGCGGTGCGCGTAGGGGGCCATATCTCGTTAATAGGCGTTCTGACCGGGCTACAAGGTGAAGTGCCGACCGTCGATCTGATGGCCAAGCAGGCCCGCCTGCAAGGACTTATGGTCGGCAGCAGGCGCCAGCAGCAGGATTATGTCGTTGCGCTCGAACAGTCGGGGATGCGCCCTGTCCTGGACAGCAGCTTCCCCCTCGATCAGTTGGCCGACGCCTTCCGTTACCAGGCCAGTGGCGTCTATTTCGGCAAGGTCGCCGTTGAATGGTGAAGCCTGAAACGCCTCGCAACCCCACCAGCGGGCACTATGAATATCTCGCCAGTTTAGGTGTCATATGAGCAAAATTTCCGCGATAGTCCCGCGATGATCTCAACTTACAACAAAATCGTCAACTCGCTCAGCGACAAGTGTCAGCGGGTCACATGGCCGTGTAGTCGGCATTCCGGACAAGTGACCCTTGGCTCAACTCTTGACTTCAGTCCAGTGCGCTCATTGAGAGTTCAGTGTTGACCGACAGAGGCTCTATTCGCCCGACGAGAACTGATCTAAGAAGTAGGTGTTTAGGGCTCTTGGACGATTTTTGCGATGTACTGCCTGCGTACCTTTAGCTGAGAATCTGATTTCGGGTGGGCCTATCAGGACTCGAACCTGGAACCAAAGCATTATGAGTGCTCTGCTCTAACCCATTGAGCTATGGGCCCTTATTTGACTCCGGCCTCGCGTTGCCGAAGTTTAGAGTAATGGACCGTAGTCAAGGGTAATTGAGCGTAATTTACGGATTATGAGTTTCCGGAAATCTCTGTAAGTATATGATAATAAATAAAATGCCAGCGTAATTGAGCGTAACCGCAAGTAGTTGAGCGACCGTAATTTAGAGCAGTTTGTTGTAAATGAGAAAAGCTGACGGGTATACCGTCACTGTACTTGAGAAGAGGAAACCACCGACATCACAGCGGCTTGTGCGTTCTGTTTGGCAGGTGCGACCACTACTATCCCATTCCAAATCAACCGCGATCTACTGTCGCGGTTCTCACAGCGCTAGATATCCCACCCAACCGAACTAGTCGATCAATCGACCGCAGTCGGAGAGCACCAGCCAAGATGGGGCGTCAAAAGAAATTGCGCCGAGGCGATGTTGAGGTCCTACTAAGCTCTCGCCAAAGGGAATATTCTGAAAACGTGCAGCCATGGCGACGGGGCTTCCCTCCATCTCGGGACCCTATGGGTACGTGCTCGTGCCCCTCAGGGACGGCGCGGAATTCGCCCTTTACCGCGTCCAGCAGCATGGCAACCCATCTTCAATATTGGTGGTGGCACTCGCCGCAGAACAGCAGTCGCCTGAGGTTATTCGGCGGCTGGAGCATGAATTCTCACTAGCGGCCGAACTCGATTCCGCGTGGGCAGTTAAGCCTCTCGCGCTCACTCGACACGACGGGCGGACGATCCTCATACTTGAGGACCCTGGCGGCGAGCCGCTGGATAAGATTCTTGGGCAGAACCAAGGGCAAGCACTCGATTTGACACGCTTCCTGCGCGTCGCCATTGGCTTGACGAAAGCCCTCGGCCAAGTCCATCGGCAACGCCTAATCCACAAGGACATCAAGCCTGAAAACGTGTTTGTCGATGAAGCCGGAAAAGTGTGGCTCACCGGCTTCGGAATCGCGTCTCAGTTCAGGCAGGAACGTCAGCCACCCGCGCCGCCGGAGATTATTGCCGGAACCCTGGCCTATATGGCGCCTGAACAAACCGGCCGCATGAATCGCTCGATTGATACCCGCAGTGATCTCTATTCTCTGGGTGTCACCTTATACCAGATGCTCACGGGCCCCGTAAGCCGCAGAGCTATGGCTATGCAACTTTGGCTCCCATCCTGCATTTCAACGCCACTCAGCAGGACTTCTACGGAGGAAATTTCTGGGATATGCGGGCTACTGGAGCAAGGCTTCAGAGCGCCGCGGCGGAACAGTCCCAGGGGCCGCCAACAAATCCTGTAGAAATGGGTCTACCGGACACTGCCTGCGTGGCGTACCGGTTATCGCGCGGAAACTATGCCACTCTCTTCGTTAAGGTGTGTGGGCCGTCGCTGCAATCGATTCAATGGCCCGCGGATGCGGAAAAGACCTGCAGCACTCCGGTCGGCAGGAATAGTGTAGGGCCGCAGTTGAGCCTCAGCACCGAGGACAGAAACCGTGCAAATGCCGTCTACGATCAATTTGCCTTGGCCATCGCGGCGTATGAGGCTTCACCAGGCGTTAATGCCTTTTCGTCCAAATTCGATGCCTTTCTGGCAGGGCAGGCTACGCTCACCGCGCAGGAGCAGCATGGCTATGCATTATTCAATGGCCACGCTCAGTGCAACACCTGCCATCTGAGCGGAAATGCCAACGGAGCTACTGGCGGAACGGTGGCGGACGCTGCGCCACTATTCACCGATTTCACCTCATCAAATCTCGGTCTGCCAAAAAATCTGGACCTTCCCTTCTACCACGAAAACAAGCCGGATCAGCATGGCTTCGTTGCTAATCCCCAAGGTCTGGCATTTGTGGATCTGGGAGTAGGAGCGTTTCTGAGCGGATCGCAGGGAACGCCGGTTCCTGACCAGTCCTGGATACAGCTAGCTCCGCAATTCGACGGCAAAGTGCAGGTGCCCACGCTGCGTAATGTCGATCTCAGGCCTTATCCCGGGTTCGTAAAGTCATATATGCATAACGGATACCTGAAGAGCCTGAAAGAAGTTGTGCACTTCTATAACACTCGCGATGCTAAGTGCCCGACCGCCAACGATCCGAATGTAAAGAAGACCTGCTAGCCTCAGGCAGAGGTTACAGCAAACGAAGACACTACTATCGGAAATCTAGGGCTGTCCGATTCGGACGAAGACGATATCGTGGCATTCCTGAAGACGTTGACTGATGGTTTCATGTCGCAGAGCGCTGTAAATCTAACTCCGGCCGTGGAGGGAAGCATGCGTCAACATCGCCAGACCATTCAGCACTAATTCCAACAACTATCTGAACGAACGGTGCCGTACCTCCGGTGCCGCTCGTTCGGTGCCTTCGCCAAGAATGTCTGTAGGGTTGTCTTTCACAATTTCCATCCCGTGCTTTCTGCCGCGGGATGGAGCGCAACGAGGCCAGTCTTGTCTCTTTCCCATAACATGGGACTCATCGTACCTCCGGTGGCCCTTCACGTCGTGACGGATTCAATCAGTCCTTGTCTCTCGAGCGTGCTCAGGTATTCCTCGCGAGTCTTCAGAGGGTTGCGAAGACTCGCTCGATGCGTTACTAATATTCGAAGCAAACGAAAGCATTCGTCTCATTCGAAACGGGATGATTCCGGCATTATGAAGCCAGAACAAGTTGCCAAAAGCACGGGAATCGTGGATGACTCCTCGGCACTGTACCGGATGCGCACCTTCATATTTCGTACAGAGAAAGCTGGTGGGCCCACCAGGACTTGAACCTGGAACCAACGGATTATGAGTCCGCTGCTCTAACCATTGAGCTATAGGCCCGACAAAACCCAATTTTACCGCATGGCGACAAACGGCGTATCTGCTCGCCGCCATGCGTGATGGGTTCTCGCCTCTGAGCCGGGAAATAACGCCGGAATTTCCGCCGTAATCCAACACGGCTTAGGGCAGTTCGCGGATCCAGATATTCCGGAAGCTGATCGGCTCGCTCTTGTCGCCATGCGCCTGCAATTTGATGGGCGCAGAGTCATACTTCTTGTAGAACGGCTTGCCGATGTAGAGCGTTTGACCTTGCAATTCAAAGTGATTCTCGACCAGTACGCCGTTGAAAAAGACCGTGACATACGCCGGCGTCTTCAGAGAGCCGTCCTCGTTGAACGTAGGCGCAGTCCACACCACATCGTATGTCTCCCACTCGCCTGGCTTTCGCGCCGGATTCGCCAGCGGAATCGCCTGCTTGTAGATGCTGCCCGCCATCCCGTTGACGTAGGTCTTGTTGCCGAAAGCATCCAGCACCTGCAGCTCGTACCCTGCGTCTCCCGGCCCGGTGGAGGCGAGAAAGACTCCGCTGTTGCCGCGCGCCTGACCGGAGCCGGTAATATTCTCCGGTATCTTCCACTCGACATGGAGCTGGTAGTTCTTGAAGCTCCGCTTGGTCTCGATGCTGCCACCGTTGACGGGGTCCTTGCTCACTGTCAACACCCCGTCAGCAACCGTCCACTTGGCCGGCGAATGGTCCTTCGCCGACACCCATTCATCCTCGTTCTTTCCGTCGAAAAGTACGATTGCGTCTGATGGAGGCGCCGTGTTGTTTGCGCCCGGCGTCACCACCGCCGGCACCGGCTCCCATATTTCCGTGTCTTCGGGTTTCGGCTTTTCCGTCTGTTGCGCGGAAAGGGAAGCGGCCATGGCAGTCATGGCTGCGAATGCGAGGAGCTTTGAGATCGGAAAGCGCATCATATTCAATGTCGGTACACACAATTGCGCCGATCGTGCATGAGTCAATCCATCCGATGGATCAAGCGGCAATCGGTTGCGGTTATCAAGTTAGCTTCTATAGATTGCCAGGAATTTCCCGGGTATCAGCTGGGCCGCATGTACCGTGGCGGAAGTATATCCTATCCCAACTGCCCGCTGCATCGAGACGCCGTCGTCCGGTATCGTCCGACAATCCATGACAACCCGGTGGTCTGTTGCGATAAGATCAATCCGGCTAAGCACGCTGCCCGCTTGCGGCGAGGACAGCAAAACCGTCTCTGCCGGCACACGCAAGACCCACGATCAATTCAATATACAAACGAGAGGTTATTAAATGCTTCGCAAACTCCTGCTCGGACGGCTCAATCACACTCTTCTGGTTCTAATGCTCTTGACGTTCGCCTGCGGCATTTCTCGCGCTGTAACACCGGGCGCGCCAATTCGCGTCGTCATCGTTGGCCTGGTTCACGACCATGCACGGGGGCTTTTTGGCCCGCTGTCCAAGAACACCAACATGCAACTGGTCGGAATCTCCGAGCCCGATACGAAGCTGGCGGAAAGATACGCATCCCAGTTTCATCTCGACCACAAGCTCTTCTTCACCGACATGAATACCATGCTCGACCAGCTTCATCCCGACGCGGTCCTCGTCTATACCGATATCCAGGACCACCGCAAGGTCATCGAAGCGGCGGCCCAGCGCGGCATCAGTTCCATGGTCGAGAAGCCATTGGCGACAACAATTGCCGATGCCATCGCCATTCGCAAAGCCGCCCGCGAACACCACGTCCAGGTCCTCGTGAACTACGAAACCACCTGGTACTCCAGCAACGCCGAAGCAATTCGCGAAGTAAATCAGGGCAAACTGGGCGAGGTACGCCGCGTCGTCGTACATGATGGCCACGAAGGCCCGAAGGAGATCGGCGTAGGGCCTGAATTCCTGAACTGGCTCACCGATCCGGAAAAGAACGGCGCAGGCGCCATGTTTGACTTCGGCTGCTACGGCGCCGATCTGATGACGTTGATTATGCACGGCGAAACTCCCCTCAGCGTCACCGCCGTAGCGCTCACCGACAAGCCCGGCATCTACCCAAAGGTCGATGACGACGCCACGATTATTGTGCGCTACCCCAAGGCGCAGGCAGTCCTGCAACCCTCATGGAACTGGCCTTTCAGCCGCAAGGATATGGAAGTGTACGGCTCGACAGGCTATGCCATCACCGAAGCCGCAGACCACATGCGCGCTCGCTATGCGGGCGAAAAAGCCGAATCGGAAGTGACAGTGCCGCCGCTGGCAGATAACCAGCAGAGCTCGCTTAACTATCTCGCCGCTGTTCTTCGCGGTCAGGTCAAAGCCGAAGGCGATCTCTCCTCACTCGACACCAACATGATCGTCATGCAAATCCTCGACGCCGCCCGCGAATCCGCCAAAACCGGCCGCACTATAAACCTGAAACCATTGCCGCAATAGCCTTGGTTTTCGTGTCTTCAATTCTCGAGGATCTGGGTGCCCCATCCTTTGTGCGCTCTTTGCACAAAGGGTGGGTTGCCTCAACACTCATTCGTCGCGCAAAACCTGCATCGGCTCAACCGTAGCCGCCCGATAGGCAGGTTGAAGCGTCGCAGCAAGCGCAATCAACAAGACCCCGCCCGCCGCGATCACAAAAGAAACCGGGTCAAAGGCGGGCATCTCGCCAAGCAGGCTGTCGATCACGCGCATCAACGCCAGACTCAACGCAACGCCGCCGGCTACGCCAACCGCCGCAACCGTAAGCGCACCCTTGAGCACGGACGCGAGCACCTGTGCCCGCTGCGCACCCAGCGCAAATCGCAGCGCGAACTCGAAGCGTCTCTCAGCCACGGTATAAGCCGTCACGCCGTACATCCCGGTGATCGCCAGCAGAATGCTCACCCCTGCAAAGCCTCCAAACAGCAACGTCCGAAACCGCTGCGCCCGCTGCGATTCGCCAAGATTCTCGCGCATCGTCGCACCCTTCACCGCAACCTGAGGAAACTGCTTGTTCAGATACCGCATCAGCGCAGCTGTCATCGCACGGGTGTCTGTGCGCGTCCGCACCATCAACTGCACATCGTTGGAGGTATGCGGATGTTGCGAAATCGGCGCATAGATTGTTGGATAGGGAACTGAAGCCGGAGAATCCTGCCGCACGTCTCCCACTACGCCCACAATCGTCCACCACTCGCCATTCGAATCCCACCCGCATGTGATCTGCTTGCCGATCGGGTCCTTCCCGGCAAAGCTCTGCCGTGCCATCGACTCGCTGATCACCACCACCTTCTCGGTGCCCGCGCGATCCGCATCCGCAATGCCTCGGCCTCGCAACACCGGAATCCGCATGGTCTCCAGGTAATTGGGAGTGACGCCCAGAATGTTCGCATTCGGCAGGCGTTCCGCTCCGGGTTTGAACTCGTTTACCCCACGCACTGCGTAATCCACGTCTGGAATCATCGACGTCGTGGGCGCGCCGGAAGCCGCGGCCACGCTCCCCACTCCTGGCACCGTCCGCACCCCGTCCAGCACCGTTTCCAGCTCGTGCATATCATGCTGCCCAGCCGCCTGCACGGCCGCCGGATCGGCATGAGGCCCAAAGAACTGCTCAGGCCGCAGCCTGGCGATGGCGCCGATCTTATGTGTATCCAGCATCACGAGTCCCTCCGGGGCGAATCCGAGATCCACGCGCGCCTGCGCCATCAATTGCCGAACCAGCAGCACCGCGCCCACACTCAGCATCAGCGTCAGCGCCACCTCTCCTACAATCAGCGCCTGTCGCAGCCGGCCAGAACCACGGCTTTCCGTCCCTCGCGCCGCATCCTGCTTCATCGCCGACGCCGGATCAACCTGCCATGACCGCCACAGCGGCAGCAGCGCCGTCGCCGCCATCGTCAGCAAGCTGATCAAAAATGAGAACAGGATCACATCTACATTGAGCCGCACATCATTCAGGCGCGGAATCTCCGGCGGCGCCAGCCGGATCAGCAGTTGCAACGTCGGCTGCGCCACGAGCACGCCCGCGCCGCAGCCGCAAATAGCCAGCGCAAGCACTTCCAGCCCGGCGCGCCGAGCCAGAGCAGCGCGGGTTGCTCCCAGCGCAGTGCGAATCGTCACCTCGCGGCGCAGCTTCGTAGCCCGCACCAGTTGCAAATGTGTAATGTTCGCGCAGACAATCAGCAGCACCACGCCCACCGACGCCATCAGCAGCCGCAGCGTCGGTCGTATCTTGCCCACGATTTGTTCCTGCAGCGGTTCCGCCTCCAGCGCCTTGTGTTTGTCCTCCGGATATGCCGCGGCCAGTTGTTTCGAGAGCGTATCCAACTGGGCATTCAGCATCGCTGCCGTCACTCCCGGACGCAGCTTGCCAATCGCTCGCTGGTTGTAGGCCGTGCGGCTCGGTACATCCGGCGCGGAAGGCGCTTCAATCCACACCTGTGTCCTGCCGGGAAACGAGAATCCATCCGGCATTACGCCCACCACGGTGCGCAACTGGCCTTCGGTCCCGATCGTTCGCCCAACAGCCTGCGCTACGCTTCCAAAGTTCTCCCGGGCAAAGGCGCTCGAAACCATCGCTTCCTGCGGCTCCGTCACATCGCCCGTCCCAGGCTTGTCGGCAAGAAAGACTCGCCCCGCCAGCGGCTCCACGCCCATCACCTGGCCGAAAGACGGACTGGCATAAGCAATGTCCGTAAATAGGGTGCGCCCGCCGACCTGAAGCCCATCCTGAAATCCGCTGTAGAAGGCCGTATATTCCAGCGCCCCGGTAGTTCCGCCAATTCTGCCGGCAACATCCACATAATCCGCTCCGCCCACTCGCGGAATTGCTCGATGCTCATCAAGAAAGCGCGAATCAATCCCGAAAATCCGGTCCGCATCGCGATACCCGAGCGGCCGCAGCAGCACACAGTCCACCATGGTAAAGATTGCGGCATTCAGCCCAATACCCAGCGCCAGCGTGAGAATGACGGTGAAAGTAAAGCTCCCAGACCGCCGCAACTGCCTCACCGCCAATCGAAGATCCTGCACAACACTGAACATCGCGCCTCCAGAAAGAACGAAATCCAAGCAAACATTGCAGCTAAACAGCCATTCCCAACCCGTTCTGTTTTCTATATATCCACTGCGGAAGCAAATACAGCGCTGTCCAAAAATGAAAAGGGGTGTCCGCTTACGAACACCCCTCTGTGCTAACCCGCCGCCTTCATTAAACCAGCTTCATCTTCTCCGGGTCCCAATGCACCACAGCATCCTTCTCATAGCTGAGATTGGCAAGCAGAGCCGCACCTGCCGCGCGGTAGCCGAAGACTGCGTCCTCAACTACCGGATTGCGGCTGCGCACCGAATCAAAGAAGTTATGAAAGTGGTCGTAGCTGTCGCTGTATCCCACGGGCGCAACATAGCTGTCTGAACCCAGCGGCAGCGCTCCCGTCTCACGCTCGCGCGGATACTTCTTCTCGTAATCCGCGATCAGCTCCTTCTGCATCGCCTCCGTGTAGGTGAAGACGGTGTAGTTCGGACCCTTCTGGCGCGGAGAACGGTTCACGCTGACCGTATTTCGGGCAATCTCCATCGTACCTTCCGATCCGGTGAAGATCAGCCCTTCGCTCTCTTCACCGCCATCCACGAAGTTCACGCGCAGGCTCAGGTTAAAGCCTTCCGGGTAGTCGAAGATTCCCAGCATCACATCTGGCACATCGCGGCCATCCTTCCAGAATCGCAACGCGCCTGAAGCCACGGCTCGCGTCGGACCCTTTGCGCCAGTGATGAAATGCGTTCCGCTGAAGAGATGTACAAAGAGATCCCCCGCCACGCCGCTTCCATACGCCTTCCACTTGCGCCATTGGAAGAAGTGCTCGGCATTCCACGGAATCTTCGGCGCCGTCCCCAGAAAGCGCGGCCAGTCGCATGTCTCCGGCGAGGCATCCAGCGGCACGGTGTAATTCCACGCGCCCATCGCCGAGTTGCGATCCCAGCGCGCATTCACCAGGTTCAGTTCGCCAATCGCACCAGCGGCCAGCAGCTCCTTCGCCTTGGCATATACCGCCGAACTCACGCGCTGGCTACCGATTTGAATAATCCGCCCCGTCGAGCGAGCCGCCTCGATCATCTCCGGTCCATCAGAGTAGAGATGGATCATCGGCTTCTCGCAATAAACGTCCTTGCCCGCCGTCATCGCATCGATCGCGGCCTTCTTATGCCAGTGGTCGGGAGTGGCGATCAGCACCGCGTCCACATCTTTGCGAGCCAATATCTCCTCATAATGCTTCGTTGTGAAGATATCGTCGCCCCACAGCTCCTTGCTGTGGTCGAGCCGTCCCTGGTAGCAATCGGCTACAGCCACCAGCTTCACGCCGGGCACTTGAATGGCCGTTCGCGTGTCGCCCTGCCCCTGGATGCCGGCTCCGATCAGCGCCAGTTGAATATGGTCATTGGCCGCAAGGGGCCGTCCGCCCTCACGTCCCGCAAGCGCCAACAGCTTCGTTCCAGCCAGAGAACCGGCAGCAGTAACGCTTGCAGCTTTCAGAAAATTCCTGCGATTCAAGATAGTCATGGTTTGTCCTATTCCACTAAGTCGGATTCCTAACTGAATTTCTGAAGAAAGACATAGTCGGCCTTGGCCGAATCCATCTGCGAGACCGGGAACGGAGCCTCCTGCTCGACAAAGATATGTTCGATGCCCGCAGCCTTCGCAGCGCCAAAGATCTTCGTATATTGAACAAATCCGGTGCCCAGATCCGCGCCCTTCGGCCGTTCCGGCCCGCCTAGCGCGGTCGTCGGCTTCGGAACAGGTTGAAAATCCTTGATGTGCAGCATACGAAAGCGTCCCGGAAAGTTATGGAAGTAAGCCACCGGATCGGCCCCGGCAACCACCATCCAGCCGCAATCGACCTCAAACTTCACCAGATCCGGATCGGTCTCCTTCACCAGCACGTCATACCCATAGCTGCCATCGGGCATTTTCTCAAACTCGAAGTTATGGTTGTGATAGGCATACTGCAATCCGGCGGCCTTGGCCTGCTTGCCGACCTCATTCATCCGCGCCGCGGTCTTCTTGAAGCCATCCAGCCCAAGCGGCTGCATCGGAGGATGCTTCGGCGGCGCGCTGCTTCCAGCCGCAGGCGTCGCGGCCGTGGACGTAAGCGCCTTGACCTCCGCCGGGCTGAAACTCCGCAGCACAGAAGTCACCGCATAGTGCGCTCCCAAAGCGTTCGCATCGGCAAACTGCTCATCAAGATTGTCGCCCGCGAGTTGAAGGTGCGAACTCGGACACCTCAACCCCGCATCGTCCAGAAAAGCGCGAAACTCCTTCGCAGTATGCTTCACCAGACCCGCTGTCTCCACCTCGCGATAGCCGGTGTCATGCAACTGCTTGAGCGTACCGGGAATATCTTCCTGCAATGACTTGCTGACGGTGTAAAGCTGAATACCGAGAGGCAATCCAACAGGGTTACCCCACATGGCTCGCGGCATCATTGATGCCGCAACAGCCGCCGCGCCAGCCTTGCCTGCGCCTGCAATAAACCTTCGTCTCGATAGGGAATTCATCCGAGTATCTCCTTGGCCCATCTAATATCACGCGCGTTTTATTTCTCAGGAAGTAGCCTGCGATGCCAGCTCTGCGCTCTCCGCCACACGAGCTTTTGTCCGGTCAGAGAAGGTGAAAAGGAACAGCACCAGAATCACAACCGACATAATCGCCGGGAAGAGCCAGATTGAGCGCCAGTCGTGTCCGGCGCCATCGGCAAGCATTCCCACGGTGTAACGCTGCACCACCGCACCCGAGAGCCACGAACCGACAAACATTCCCGCGCCATACGTCAGGAAAGTCATCAGGCCCTGCGCCGCCGCGCGCAGCTTCACGTCCGCCTTGCGGTCGATATAGATCTGGCCGGTGACAAAGAAGAAGTCGTAGCAGATGCCATGCATCAGAATCCCCGCCCACAACATCCACATCGCTGAGCCCGAGTTGCCAAAGGCAAAGAACACATACCGTATAGCCCACGCCGACATGCCCGCCACCAGCATGTACTTCACTCCCAGCCGGCGAAAGAACCACGGGATCAGCAGCATGCACGCCAACTCCGAAATCTGCCCGCCCGCCATCTTGCTCGCTGCGTTGTCGACACCGATCTGATTGAGATAGAGATTGGTGAAAGCATAGTAAAACTGCAGCGGAATGCAGATCAGAAAAGACGCAATCGCAAAGACCGCCATCGACCGGTTTCCCAGCAGCTTGATCGCTTCGATCGGAAAGACTGAAGAAAGCGTGACCTTCGTCGCCCGGCCCAGCGGAGGCGTATTTGGAAGCGTGAGGCAGTACAACGCCATCAGCAGCGAAGATGCCGCTGCAATTTGCATCGGAATCTTTGTCGGCTCAATATGCAGGTTGCCGACCAGCAGTCCCGCAACAATCCAGCCAGCCGTGCCAAGCACGCGAATCGGGCCAAACTCTGTCTGCGGCTCCCGCATCTGGCGGAAGGCCAGCGCATTGGTGAGCGCCATCGTAGGCATGTAGCACAGCGAATACAGCAGAATCACCCAGTAAAACGGCGTAAAGCTCGTCTGCGTCGAGGCCAGAAAGAGAAGAATCGCCCCCAGCCCATGCATTACCGCCAATAAACCCTGTATCGCAAACAGCCGGTCCGCCACCAGTCCAACAAAGAACGGCGATACCATCGCGCCAATCGTGGTGACTCCGGCAGCGACGCCCAACTGCGTTCCTGAGAAATGAAGCGAGGTAGAAAGCCATGTATTCAGCGTGACGTACCACGCGCCCCAGATGAAATACTCCAGGAACATCATCAGGCCCAGACGGCCCCTAATTGTCCAGTTCATGCGCCCCCGGCCGCCTTGGCGAGACCTTTCAGCGGCTGCAAGTCAAGATATACCAACAGACCTGCCTTGCGTAAGCCAGCCCCGCAGCTTGCCTTGCCACGCCCCCGGCTGCAATCATCGCCTCTGATACTAGATAAGGGGTTTTCCCATGCGCAATCGCTTCCCCATCCTCGCGGCAGCAGCTGCCAGTCTGATCGCCTGCCTGCCCTTAGAAAGCTCCGCTCAGAACCCGGTATGGCCGCCGTCGCCGGACCATACAACGATAAATATCTGGCCAAATGCCATCCCCGACCCAGTCCCGACCAAAGGCCCCGAGGCCGACCTGACCACCCCGAAAGACAACCTGATCGCCGGCCGCCCCCTGATGCATCTGGGCAATGTTTCCACTCCCACCATCACCCTCTACCCACCCAAAGGCGAGAACACCGGAGCTGCCGTCGTAGTCTTTCCCGGCGGCGGATACAACATCCTGGCCATTGACCTCGAAGGCACGGAAGTCTGCGACTGGCTCACCAAAGAGGGAATCGCCTGCGTCCTGGTGAAGTACCGCGTCCCCAACACCGGCCCGTATCCGAAATCCCCGGCCGCCCTCGAAGACGCGCAACGCTCCGTCGGTCTGGTCCGCTCGCATGCCGCCGACTGGCACATCGATCCCGACCGTATCGGCGTCCTCGGCTTCTCCGCTGGAGCGCATCTCGCCGCAGCCCTCAGCACCCACTATGACAAGCGGCTCTACCAGCCAATCGATGCCGCCGACCAGCTAAGCTGCCGCCCCAACTTCGCGGTCCTCGTTTACCCCGGCTACCTGGCCGATGCCGAACAGAGCTTCCTCGACAAGCTGGACATTCACCCCAATGCCCAGACGCCGCCCGCATTCATCGTGCAGGCCGAAGACGACCCTGTCCATATCGAGAACTCGACGACCTACTTCCTCGCTCTCAAGAACGCCAAGGTTCCCGCCGAACTCCACATTTACGCCCAGGGCGGGCACGGCTTTGGACTGCGCCGCCGCGCCGATACCCCCGCCACCACTTGGCCCGACAGCGTGGATATCTGGCTGCACACCATCCACATGCTCAATCCGTAACGCGAATGCGACATCAAGATTCAGCCCTGAGGTTTCAGGGCTGAATCTGCAAATCATCCTTCAGCTTAAAGTGCACAATCGACTCGGCCGGAATCACGAGGTCCCGGTTACCAGTCAACCCCGCGCCTGCCGTTCCCGCACCCGCACCGGCCAATCCGCCGATGATCAGCCCGGTTCCCCCGGAAGCTACCCCGCCGATCAGCATTCCCAGCCCTGCGCCGCCGCCAATCATACCGGCAGTCCGCTTGCCCTTGCCCTTCTTCCGTTCGCGTAAATCAGCCGTTTCCAGCGGATATTCTCTCCCGCCCAAGGTCAGCGAAGTCAGCCGCAGCTCTAGCGTAGCCGCGCCCTTGAAGTGGCCGCGCTTGTGCGCCTCGTCCACTACCCCGGTCACACGCGATCCCTTCGGAATTACATCGTTGCCGCTGCCATCCTTCACCGGAGTCACAATCTCGCCCGTGAACTTTTCGCCCGGTCTGCTTCCCTTGGCGCTCAACCGCTGATCGACCCGAATCGCAAGCTCAGTTCCGGCAGGTACATCCACCGGCGGCGGAGGAGGCGGCGGCGCAGGCGCAGCCGCAGTCTGCGAAGCCGGCGTGGCCCCTGAGCCCGCAGGCGAACTCGGCGCGGCAGAACCGGAGCTATCCGCCGCGCCATTCGTTGCGGCCGCCGGTGTTCCAGCCGCCGGCTTCGGAGTCACCGTCGTCGTCACCACTTCGCCTTTTTGCCCCGGCTCCGGCGGCTGCACAACGGTCGTGACCGTATTTCCATCCTTGTCCGTTGAAATCACCTGCTGCGGTTGCCCGGTGCTCGCGGCCTGCTGCTTCGCATGTTCAATCGCCGCGTCCTGCTTGGATTTGCAACCGCTCGCGCCAACAATCACCAATGCCGCCGCGAACGCCAAGCGTCCATAAGTCCGGAACCCAAAGGGGGAGTTCATCACTGTGGAAACCTCTCATCGAATTTTTTGCCCGGCCACGCAAATTCGAGTGACCATACGGACCCTTCATTATTCCGCAAATCCACAAAATCGGCTGTCCACAATTGAACGCTAAGAAATCCGGGGCGCTCCGCGAGACAGCATCGGGGAAACGAGGGGTCTCCGCGGCTACCTCCATCCTGTACCATTGGCAATTACAGAAAACCTTTACGGAAGTGACCTCTATGCGCATATCCCTGTCATCCGCCCTGCTCCCAGCCCTTATATGCGCGCTCGCGCAGCCCATGCTTTGCCCCGCGCAAACCACCACAGCCAGCCAGCCCCCTGTTTTCCAGAACGTCCTCTACGGCGCAGCCTATTACAACGAATACATGCCAGCCGATCTCCAGCCCGGTCGCCTTGAAAAGGACGTCGCCCTGATGAAAGACGCAGGCATCAGCGTCGTCCGCATGGGCGAGTCCACCTGGAGCCTCTGGGAGCCCGAAGACGGCCACTTCGAATACGCCTGGATGGACCGCGTCGTCGACGCCATGGGCAAGGCCGGCATCAAGGTCATCATGGGCACGCCGACCTACTCCGTTCCCACCTGGATGGTCCACGAGCATCCCGAAGTCCTCGCCCGCTACCAGGGCGCCGATGCCAACACCACCTACGGCATGCGCCAGAACATGGACACCGACAATCCCACCTTCCGCTTCTACGCCGAGCGCGTCATCGCCAACATGGTCGCGCATTACCGCGACAACCCCACCGTCATCGGCTGGCAGATCGACAACGAAACCGGCTCCTACGGGGCGTACAATCCAGACGTCTTCACCGGCTTCGTCAACCACCTCAAGCAGAAGTTCGGCACCACCGACGCGCTCAACAAAGCCTGGTTCCTCAACTACTGGGGCGAAGACGTCAACGGCTGGGAGAACATGCCCATCCCCGACCGCGCCACCAGCACCAGCTACAAGCTCGAATGGTCCCGCTGGGAGCAGCTCCGCGTCGCCGACTATCTCGCGTGGCAGGCCGCGCTCGTCCGCCAGTACCGCGGGCCAAATCAGTTCGTCACCCACGACTTCGGCGGCATGATGCACACCGACCGCAACGAATTCGAGATCGCCAAGTCCCTCGACGTCGTCGCCAACAACATCTACCACGGCACGCAGGATCATCTCGACGGCGCATGGCAGGCCGAGCAGAGCGACTTCGCCCGATCCCTCAAGCACGGCAACTTCCTCGTCACCGAAACCAACGCACAGACCCTCGGCTGGGACTCCGCCGGTCAATTCCCGCCCTACGACGGCCAGATGCGCCTCGACGTCTACGGCTATCTAGCCAGCGGAGCCAACATGGTCGAGTACTGGCACTGGCACTCCATCCACGCCGGGCAGGAGACGTACTGGAAAGGCGTCCTCAGTCACGATCTAGAACCCAACCGCGCCTACGCCGAAGTCTCAAAAACCGCCCACGAACTCGAAAAGATAGGCCCCAGACTCGTCGATCTCAAGATCAAAAA
Source organism: Acidicapsa acidisoli (assembly GCF_025685625.1). NCBI lineage: Bacteria > Pseudomonadati > Acidobacteriota > Terriglobia > Terriglobales > Acidobacteriaceae > Acidicapsa > Acidicapsa acidisoli. The sequence goes on along the minus strand of NZ_JAGSYI010000001.1, from coordinate 1,058,956 downwards.
TCAAGTCGCAATCCTCTACAGCGTCGACTCCTCCAACGGCATCACCTTCATGCCCTACGAACGCGGCGGCAGCAGCGGATGGGTCCCCGGCAAGGCAGGCGACAGCTACGGCGGCCAGATCGTCCAACTGCATCGCGCTCTCTACGACGCCAACGTAGGCGCGGACTTCGTATTCCCCGAAAACGCCGACTTCTCGCAATACAAGCTGCTAATCGTCCCATCTCTGTACGTCGCAGACGACGCGCTGCTGAAGAAAATCTCCGACTACGTCAAAGGCGGAGGCCATGTGCTGATGACCTTCAAAAGCGGATTCACCAACGAGAACGACGCCGTCCGCTGGGAACGCGCCCCGGGCCCGCTGCGCGAAGCCGCAGGCTTCAACTACCAGGAGTTCTCCAACCTCGAACATCCATTAGCGCTCAAAGGCGACCCATACCACGCAGGCGAAGAAAACAAAGTCAGCGCATGGGCCGAATTCCTGCAACTGGAGCACGCCGAAGCACTCGCCTACTACGATCACCCATTCTTCGGAAAATGGCCCGCCATCACGCGCAACCATTACGGCTCCGGCGAACTAGTCTACGAAGGCACGCAGCTCTCAAATGCACTGCAAGCCAAAGTCGTCCTCGACTGCCTCAAGAGCGCCGGCCTCACCAGTGCCGACCAGCAACTTCCCGCCTCAGTCCACGTCAAACACGGCACGAATCGCGAAGGAAAGCAACTGCATTACTACCTGAACTATTCCAGCGCCAACCAGACATTGAAGTACCCCTACGCCGCCGGACAAGACCTGCTAACCGGAGCCGCGATCTCACCGAATCAAACCCTTATCCTGAAGCCCTGGGATCTGGCCATTATCGAAGAGAACAAGTAGGTGCTATAGAGAATGGAGGCTCGGGTGAACAAAAAATCAGAGATGGTTGCTCCAAAGCCTGCCGCCAGTCAGAGCATGGATGATGAGAATGGCAATTGCAGACAGTGTGGGCACCCATTCAACCCGCACACAATCATCGCGTACGACATCGAGGATTTTTCGAAAGGTGAAGAAATGCGCTGTCCGATAGATGGTTGCTCATGCTTTTCGACTATAAGTTTCGACTTCAGCGCGAACGGCGAGCACTGACAAGGCTGCCTGCCGATCCCTAATCCTCGTACCCCGTCCCCGCCAGCACGCCCGCGCATATAAGCAAAGCTCTTGATCATCCCCGGAAGCGGGTCAATTGAATCCCCGCTTCCGATTCTGGACTGCAAATTGGAAATTGATTGACGAGTAGGGCGTTTGCGGGGATCGATCATGATCGATCCCAACTGTAGCGGGCCGTGGTCTCCCCGGTGCCCTCATTGATGGCTGTGAAAGAGTTCCCGAAATCGGGCCACCTGCCGACCGAGAGTGTCCCCCTCCCTGTTACTGAGTCGCCACTGCAACCGCGCTGGCGTTAGAATATGCCATGCCGCTCGGCATGGGCAAAAGCGTACCCGCGCCCCCGTTCACCCAGTATGCGGCGTGCTGGCCCGCAGATCCCACCAGATACACATCGCTGCCGGAGAAGCCGATCCCGACGGCCGAAGAAGTGGCGGGAGAACCTGTCGTATTAGTGGGCAGGGGCAACGACGTGGCCGTGCCGTTCAGCCAGTATGCGGCGGTAGTGTTGCCCGTCGTGCCGCTCACCCCAGCTCCCGCCACGTACACATCGTTGCCCAAGACCGCGGTCACTCCCGCTCCATAATCTTGTGCCGTGTCGTTAGGAGGTATCGGCAGCGTCGTGGCCGCCCCACCATTCTCCCAAGTTATTGCGGTGTCGTTTCCGACGTCTGGGCTCGTGGTTCCCGACACATACACATCGCTGCCCGAGACTGCAATTCCGTTGGCGTAATAATCACCCGTCAGGCCGCTGGGCACGGGCAAAAGTGTGGCCGTGCCGTTCACCCAGAGTACAGCGCTTTCGTCGCTATCGGTGTTCCACGCAAATCCCACAACGTACACGTTGCTGCCTGAGACCGCGATCGCGCCGGCGCTCGAATATGCCATGCCGCTGGGCGGGGATAACGTCGTGGCTGTGCCGTTCACCCAGAGTACGGCGGTGGCGCTGTCCGCACTGTTTTCTTCAAATCCCGTCACGTACACATTGCCTCCCGAGACCGCGATTGCGCCGGCCTCTGAGATTGTCATGTTGCTGGGCAAGATAGTGGCCGCGCCGTTCAACCAATATACGGCGGTATCGTTCGTGCCGTTCGAGGCAGTTCCCGCCACATACACATCACTACCCGAGACCGCGATTGCGTAGGCTTGCGAGCTTGTCATGCCGCTGGGCATCGATAGAGCCGTCGTGGTAGCAGTTGGGCTGCCGGAGGTAAGCTGCCAAATCTCGGCCACATTGTTGCCGGGGCTCCCGGCAGACGTGGCAGTGAGCGCAAACCCGGCGATGTAAACGGTTGTGGTTGGGCTGATGGCCGGGTTGACTGTGAAGCTCTGCGGTACCTGCGACGCCGCGGCATAGGTGCTGTTGCCGGCCAGGCTGGCGTCGATTGTGCAGTTTCCGGCGGCTCCAAATGTGGCCGTCGTCCCGGAGACCGTGCAGACGCTGGGGGTCGCCGAAGTAAAGGAGACCGTGAGGCCGGAGTTAGCCGTCGCCGAGAGCGTCAGCGGTGCTCCCATTGTCTGCGTGCCGGGATTGTCGAAGGTGATGGTCTGCGCGGTGTGACCGATGCTATTGCCGCTGCCGCAACCTGCGGCGAACAATGCCAGCGACAGAACCGAAAGAAGAGAGAACAGCTTGAGATGCCTCATGTGTGAGAGTTTCCCTTTGCTCATACGCACTTGCGGCCGTTGCGCCAGTTGTTTGCTGCGGCGGTGCTCGTTTGTGGGTATTGATTCCAGCCTACAATTCGGCTTGTGAGAAGTGAAAGCTAATCCCGAGCGACGGCCCGCCATAAATAAATAATCTGAAAATGGACCCACTACCATTTCCGCTTAAGAAAAATCCACTTTGAACGATGCCGGAAAGGGATACGGCTACCGTGGCTTTGCTCTCCAGCCACTAATCCTCATACCCCATCCCCGCCAGCACACCGCGCATATAAGCAAAGCTCTTGATCATCCCCGGCAGCGGATCATCCTCGTGGATCTCATATTCGAGATCCACAAACCCCTTGTACCCCATCGAATGCAGCGCCGCGAAGATCTCGCGCACCGGCATCTTGCCGTCGCCCACCGCAACCTGGCTTTCCTTCACCGCCATATCGGCCAGATCCTTCATGTGCACATCAAAGACCCGCGACCCGCCCTTGCGAATCGCCTCGACAGGGTCCGTGCCAGTCCGCGCCGTGTGCCCTACGTCGATGCACAGGCCGATGCGCCGGTCCATCGGCTGAATCACCTTGAGAATGTCCAGCGGCGAAGGCCATTGCTTGTCCTCCGGCCCATGATTGTGAATCGCCAGACGAATGTCATACTGCTTGACGAACTCCTCCACCACCGGCAGCGACTCCCGCGTCGGACTGCCCGCAATCAGCGACAAACCCGCCCGTGTCACATACTGAAACTTCTTCTCGATGTCCGCCCGATCCGTCGTCGGAAAATAGATCACACCCGCCGCAGTCAGCTCAATGCCCGCAGCCTTGTAAGCCGCCACAGCCGCGCCCGTCGCCTCCGGCGTAGTCATCGGCAGATGGTCGTTCACGTCCTTGCAGTTCAGCCAGGGCGTGTTCAACTGCTTCATGAAATCGATCACATGCGCCCGGTCAAACTTGTGAAACGAGTAACTCGCAACGCCAAGCCTGATCTGCGGACGTTTGCCGTCCTCCGCGGCCATTGCCGGTTCGCCTAATCCAGACTCACTCAATCCACGCGAAGAAAGTGCGCCCGCAGCGGCTGCTGCCATGGCCCCCGCCCGAAGGAAACTTCTGCGACTCGTTGCAGACATCATGGCCGCGATACTATCCTTGCTTCGCTGGCACTGTCCAGTCACAGGCCATTCACGAAAAGCCTGTCTCTTTAAGCAAGAAGTTGACTTCGTATAATCGCTAGCCCTAACCTTCCCTGACCATTTCAGGCCCCAGGAGCCACGATGTCCGATCTTTCCCGCCGCACTTTTCTAAAAGCAACCGGCGCAACCGCCGTTGCAAGCTCTTTGCCCATCTCCGTAATCGCTGCCCAATTCAAATCAAGCTTCCGCGTAGCCATAATCAGCGACGAAATCTCCGACGACTTCGACCACGCCTGCTCTGTCATCGCCAACGACTTCGGCCTCGAATGGGTAGAACTGCGCTCCATGTGGGGCAAAAACATCTCCAAGCTCGACGACGCCGACATCGCCAAAGCCAACGCCATCCTCGACAAATACAAGCTCCGCGTCACCGACATCGCCAGCCCGCTCTTCAAAACCGACTGGCCCGGCGCGCCGCGCTCTCCCTACAGCCCCAAAAACGACAACTTCGGCGCCAGCTTCGGCTTCAAAGAGCAGGACGAAGTCCTGGAAAAGTGCATCAGCCTCGCCAAGCAGTTCAAGACCGCCATCATTCGCTGCTTCGATTTCTGGCGTCTCGACAATCCCGCCCCCTATCGCGAAGCCATCAACGCCAAGCTGCGCGAAGCCGCCGAAATCGTTGGCAAACAAAACCTTCTCCTCGTCCTCGAAAACGAATACGAGTGCAATACCGCCACAGCCCGCGAATCCGTAAAGACCCTCGCCGCAGTGCAGACCCCGCACCTCAAACTCAACTGGGACCCAGGCAACGCCGTAGCCCGTGGCGAAACAGACGCCTTCCCCGCAGGCTGGAATCTACTGCCCAAAGACCGCATCGGCCACTGCCACGTCAAATGCGCCGTCCTCAAGCCCGGCACCAAAAACGGCTTCGAATGGGCCGCAGTAGGCCAGGGATTGCCCGACTGGGTAGCCCAGTTCCACGCACTCAAGCAGACCGGCTATCGCGGCGCGGTAAGCCTCGAAACCCACTGGCGCGGCGCCGGAACACCCGAAGCCTCCACTCGCATCAGTTGGGCAGGCATGAAGGAAGCACTCGAAAAATCGAACGCATAAGCCCAGCGCTGGGTGCCCCATTCTTTTTGTGTACTTTGCGAAAAGGGTGGGATACCACTATGCTGAATGCTTCGTAAGGCGAGGCCCAATGTATCAGCCGGAATCGTACGCCATAGCCCTGGCCTTCATGATCGTGACGATGCTGTGCTGGGGCTCATGGGCCAACACCCTCAAGCTCACACCTGGCTATCGCTTCCAGCTTTTCTACTGGGACTACGTCCTCGGTCTCTTCGTCGGCGCTATCGCCTGGGGCCTCACGCTCGGCAGCATGGGCACGGCAGGCCTGCCGTTTCTGGCGGACATCGCCCACGCCAGCCCAAACAGCATCCTCTGGGCCGTCCTCGGCGGGGCAGACTTTAACATCGCCAACCTGCTCCTCGTCTCAGCAATCGATATCGCCGGTCTCGCCGTGGCCTTCCCCATCGGCATCGGCATCGCCCTCGTCGTGGGAGCAGTATCAAGCTATCTCCTCACCCCCAAGGGCAATCCGCTGATGCTCTTCGCCGGAGTCGCGCTCGTTGCAGCAGCCATCGTCTGTGATGCCGCCGCCTACCGCGCCCGCGAAGCGACGAAACAAGCGCCCAGCCTGCGCGGCATCCTGCTAAGCCTCGTTGCTGGCCTGCTCATGGGCACCTTCTACCCCTTCGTCTCTCGCGCCATGACAGGGGAAGGCGCGCCCGGGCCCTACGCCATCTCATTCCTCTTCGTCGTCGGAGTAGCCCTCTGCGCCATTCCCTTCAATTACCTGCTCATGCGCAAGCCGCTCGACGGCAAAGCCCCGGTCTCCATGGCGGCCTACGCACAGGCCAAACCCTCCTGGCATCTCTGGGGCATCGTCGGCGGAGCCATCTGGTGCACCGGCGCGACCCTTAACTTTGTCGCTTCCCGTACCGGAGTAGTTGGCCCCGCAGTCTCCTACTCCATAGGCCAGGGCGCTACCATGGTGACAGCGGCCTGGGGCGTCTTCGCGTGGCGGGAGTTCGCCACCGCACCAGGCAAAGCAAAGCAACTGCTCTTCTGGATGTTTGTCTTGTTCCTCCTTGGTCTGACGCTGGTAGCCCTGGCGCCACTTTATTAAGCAGGCCTGAACGCGAGCCCAATCATCGCAGGAGGATTCATCCATCCCATGGCAGAAAAGAAACCAATCGTCGTCGTCGGCAGCATCAATATGGACCTAGTCGTCACTGCCGCGCACATCCCCGCGGCCGGCGAAACCATCCTCGGCACCGACTTCCAGAACCATCCCGGCGGAAAAGGAGCCAATCAGGCCGTCGCCGCCGCTCGCCTCGGAGTGCCCTCCGGCCTTCAGGTTCAGATGATCGGCCAAGTCGGCTCCGACGACATCGGCAAGCAGCTCCGCGACGGCCTCAACAAGGCAGGAGTAGACACCAGCTCAGTCGGCACCGCGCCCGGATCGTCAGGCGTCGCTCTCATCACCGTCTCCGCCACCGGCGAAAACAGCATCGTCGTCATCCCCGGCGCCAACACCCAGGTCACCCCGGCCTTCCTCGATCAGCATTCCGAAAAGATCCGCAAAGCCGGCCTCGTCCTGGCTCAGTTGGAAATTCCGCTCGAAACCGTAGTCCATCTCGCCACGCTTTGCACCAACGCCGGCGTCCCGCTCATCCTCGATCCCGCACCCGCCCGCGAACTGCCCGAAGAGCTCTTCCGTCAAGTCGCCTGGTTCACACCCAACGAAACCGAAACCGCGTTTTATATCGGCGAAACCGAGAAAAACCTCGCCATTTCCGCCCAGGAGCTGCAAGCCAAAGGCATAAAGGGCGTTGTCCTCAAGCTCGGCTCAAAGGGCGCATTTCTCGCCGATCCCTCCGGCAGCGAAATGCGCATCCAGCCCTTCCACGTGCAAGCCGTGGACTCAACCGCAGCAGGCGACGCTTTCAACGGAGCCTTCGCCGCAGCCATCACGATGGGCCAGTCCCGCCTCGAAGCCGCCATGTTCGCATCCGCCGCCGCCGCCATCTCCGTAACCCGCAAAGGCGCCCAATCCTCCATGGCGACGTTACAGGAAGTCCACCAGATGCTGGGCGACGCATAGAACTCGCCAGCAGTCCATTAAAAATCTCGGAGAGAGCCGGGGGCTTCAGCCCCCGGAAGAAAAGCTCCAATGCATAGGGCCTTGTCATCGTGACCGAAGCACGTTCGTGATGATCTGTGCTTCAAGGTGTGCCCGGAGAAGGCAGGACGCCGAGTTGGCCCATCAGGCCGAGGGTATCCATGAGGATGCGGGTGTCCTTGATACGGCCATCCTCCAGGCGGTCAATGACAATCCCCCAGACGCGAACAAAACGTCCTGTTGCGGGAATGCCGAGAAATTCACCACGGTGCGTACCGGTCCATTCGAAGCGGCTGGCGACTTTATCGTGTTCTGTGATTTGTTCCAGGATGGAGAAGACCAGGTCGGGAAAGCCGGCGCGCATGGCGCGAAGGATGTCTTTGAGACCCTCGAGTCCGGGACCTTGCCCAGGCAGTGGAACCTGCTCAATCACGTCTTCCCAGACATATTGCGCTGCGGCTTCGATGTTCCCTTGTGTGATCACTTCATCCGCAAAGCTCCGGACGATCGTGGCATTGTCCCGCGTCATTCTCTTCTCCTTTGGATTCTCAGCTCAAGAGTATAGCCGCGTGCCGTCCTGACGGGTGCCCAATCCTTTTCGCATACTCCGCGAAAAGGGTTGGAACCACAAAAACTTGCAGCGCGGTATCCGCCTTACCGAAACAAATGAGGCACAAACTGGCTGGTATTCGTCGTCACCAACCCATCCGACTCGCGAATCCCCATCCCCGCGGGCTCTCCATCCACCAACCAGCTTCCGAGGACAGCCGTCTTGCCATCCCCCTGCGCCATCGAAGCCATCGCCTGATACACAAATTTCCCCGATGCAGCCTTGGCATCCAGCGCGTTCGCCGCCACAGCACCCTCATCTTCCGCCCAGTTGCGAAAGACCGTGATTCCCGCTCCCTCGCGCCCAAACAGCGGCTTTCGAAGATAGTTCTGCATATTGCGCGGACCATCCAGGTACGCCGGAAGCAGCAACTCATGGTTCGGATTCAGCTCCCACAGAATCGCCAGCAGCGCCTTATTCGACCACATCATCTTCCACACCGGCTCTATCCACGGCACCTTCCCCGGAACCGGTTTCTGCTGCCTTGCGTTCATCGTCGCCAGCGCGTGCTCGCCAAAAGCATCCTCCAGCAACCATTCCCACGGATACAGCTTGAAAATCGTCCCAATTGGATGCCGCCCCGGCGCCACGAATCTCTCCTGAGCACTTTCCCATCCGACCTCGCGCATCGCCAGCGCCGCCGTCCTCAGCCCTGCCTGTTGCGCCGTATCGCGCAGGTAAGCAATCGTCATCGAGTCTTCTTCGCTGCCATCGTGGCCGAAGAACACAGGCTCGGAGACATACGGCCCCAGATCCTTCCACTTCGCCACCAGCTTCTCATGCAGAGAATTGAACTGGTCATCCTTCGGAAATCGCTCTTCCAGCCAATACCACTGTGCGACCGCAGCTTCCACCAGCGCGGTCGGCGTGTCGGCGTTGTATTCGAGCAGCTTGATATTGCGTCCGTCATAGGCCAGATCGAGCCGTCCATACAGCGCCGGAGGCTCACTCTGCCATGTCTCCCGGATCAGCCCGGCAACCCTGGCCGGAATCCCCATCCTGCCCAGCCAGTCGCGCTCAAGAATCACATCTCCCGCAGCCAGCGTTAACCGCTGAATCTCAGCCGTAGCCGCCTCAAGCCTGTCGATCTCGGCCGAAGAAAACTCCCAATAAGCCGACTCATCCCAATACGGAGTGCCGTCCTCTAGCGAGTGGTAAGTTAATCCCACCTGCTCCACGCACTTTCGCCAATTACGTCGCGGTTCAATCCTGTGCCGCCGCATTATTCGCCGCCATCCCCGCCGCCGTGGCCAAATCCGCCAAAGCTTACGCCCGATTCACTCGCGCCTACAACCATATCTCCAACATGGCCGCCACTCGAGCCGCCATAGACGAAATGAGCACCCGAGCCGTGTTTCTCGTCGCAATACGAATCCGGCATAAGATGATTCTGCGCATCCACGCACCGGCGCGGCCCATTGTGACAGCCAACCGAAGCCAGCGCTGCAGCGGCCAGCAAAGTAAGAGGAACATCCCTGGATTTTCGCATCGGAGCTCGTAAGCCATCCTGCCAGAATTTCACCTGAATCACAACGCAACTCCCTTTCTGAAAAGTTCCCGGGAACAATGAACTGATCATGGATTGACCATTGATATATTCAAGATCGAGAGTCACAACAGAGGGGAACCATGACAGCGCGAGAGCAACTCACAGAAAAGATCCTTGCAGCAAAACGGCGGCTTAAGCTCAAGTGGTCCACCATTGCTCCCGCCCTCGGCAGCGGTTCAGCAGTTATGTACACGGCCGCCCTGCTCGGCCAGTTCCCACTCACCGCCGAAGAAGCCCAGAAAGCAGCCGCCGTCCTCGATCTGGACGACGCCGACGCAGCGCTCCTCACCGAACCTCCAATGCGCGGAGCAGGCTCCGTCATGCCGCCCACCGATCCGCTCATCTATCGCTTTTACGAACTCGTCCAGAACTACGGCACAACGTGGAAAGCCCTAATCGAAGAGGAATTCGGCGACGGCATCATGAGCGCCATCGACTTCAACATGTCCATCGCCCGCGAACCCGACCCCAAAGGCGACCGCGTCAAAATCGAGATGAGCGGCAAATTCCTGCCTTACAAGTGCTATTAAGAGTTATTCGATTTAAGTCTCAGCAAGAACTCGGGTGCCCCATCCTTTGTGCGTAGTTTGCACAAAGGGTGGGAGACCACAAAACCAACAGGCGCTAACTTGAGAACTACGTCCGGTTTGCCGGTGATACGCCCAAAACTACTCCAGTGCCTCGATAATTCCTTCCGACATGCCGACAAGGCGGGAGTAATCCGAGGTATGGACCAACTTCTGAGTGAACGACCACTCGCCAAAAGTGTCTTGGGCGTCCCTCCGAGTGAGCCAAAAACGCTGTACCGGGAGCTCCCACTATCGCGTCGTCAAGCGACTGAGAATCAAAGATGATAGATTGACACCACGGATGGCTGTGCAGCGCAAAGCCGGCATCTTCATCTCATATGCTCGCAAGGACGGCGCGGACTTGGCTCAGCGCCTCCAGCGGGACCTCCAGGCGGAAGGCTTCGACGCCTGGCTAGACAAGCAGCGCCTCGCGGGTGGCGCTTCATGGACGACCGAAATCGAGCGCGCCATCGACAAATCCCACGTGGTCCTGGCCTTGGTGACCCCGGGATGTAATGCCTCTGAGATTTGCCGCGCAGAGCAGCTCCGCTCACTTCGCAAGGGGAAACGGGTTATTCCCCTGCTTGCCCGCTTGGGCAGCGATATTCCACTGTATCTCGAAGCAAAACAGTACCGCGACTTCAGCGGTGCAAACTCCTATGCCGCACAGTTCAAGCTCCTGCTCGAAGACGTTCGCGGAGGTGCGAGCGTGGTTCTGCGACTGGAGTATCGTGTCACTCGCTCCACGGTCCCGCCGCTTCCGCCGAACTTCGTCGCGCGCCCTGAGGAGGTGACGAAGATGCGCCAACTCCTTACAGGCGAAGGCCCAGAGATGCGAATCGTCGGCATACATGGGATGGGAGGCCTTGGCAAGACCGTACTTGCCCAAGAAATCTGTCATGACCGTGTAATTCAAGATGCGTTTCCCGACGGGATCATTTGGCTGGGGATCAACGAGGCCAATCTCCTGGAGCAAGTGCGAGAAGCTGGGAGGGCTCTTGGTGATCGGGAATCAGCTTACGAGACTCTGGCTTCGGGCTCAAGCCGGTTGCGCAACTTGCTGGAACAAAAAGCGACGCTCCTGGTGTTGGATGATGTTGTGGAAGCCAAACAGCTTGAAACTTTCCGGACTGGCGAGTGGAGCGCTCCCCGTGTTCGAATCCTATTTACGACGCGAGACCGGTCCGTCGGCCTCCAGTGGGCAGCTAAGGTGCTCTCTTTGGAATGTTTAACAGAGGGGCAGTCGGTAGAACTCTTGAAGAGGTGGGCAGGACGAGAGGACCCGGCGTTCGGGCTCGTTGCAAAGCGCGTCGCATACCTTCCGCTGGCCCTCAAGATCGCCGGAGCTGTTCTTTCGCAGGACGTTTCGGGAATGGACTGGCTTGCCGAAGTACAGCGGGTGTCCGAGATAAGGTTAGATCGCTACTCGAAAGATCCTCAGACCAATCTGAAGATCTGTTTCGATGTGAGCCTGGACCGGCTCCCGAGAGAGGATCAAACATTGTACTACACCCTCGGCGTTTTTGCCAAAGGTAGTCGAATACCCTTCCGCTTGGTGATGCAGTTGTGGCGGAGCCTCGATGTGAGGCTGACCGAAAATCGATGCAAGGACGTCGGGAGAGCGTTCGCGTCCCGCGCGCTCATCGAGATAAACGAAGATCGGTTGAGCCGACACGACTTGCTGGATGACTATGCCGTCGAGAGGTTGGAAGCTGCGCCGGAACTGTTCCCCGCTTTGGCAGATAGCTTGGTCCACGCACTCAAAGAGGACGATGACTGGATCGTCCGTATTTTGGCCGCCCAAGCCCTCGGTTTCATAAAGGACCGTTCTGCTCTTCTCGGTCTCCTGCGAGCCGCGACCAATGACGATGACATAGATGTTCGGCTCGCGGCACTGCGCGCGCTTGCACCCCTTCGCGATCCACGGGCGATCCGTGGGCTGATTGAAGTGCTTCAAGAATGCAACTTTGAGACAACTCTCGAAGCCGCAAACGCTCTTGCTTTGATAGGAGAGCCGGCGGTCGTACCGCTTCTCGGCACCCTTCACACAATGCGTCTCGTCGGATTGTGCGATGCCATACGCGCTCTGGAATGGATCGGCGATCCACGGGCGCTGCCAGCATTGGAGGCTCTCTGTGACAACAAGGATGTCATCGAACGGGTTGTCACGAGCGAGGGCATCATCCACGTGAATATGGCGGCGCAAGCGTGCGAAAGGATCAGGCAGAAACTTCAACAGTAGGAAGATGCATTCAGGCAAATCACTCATCGAGAATTGTTTCCGTGAAGAATTCAAGATAGGTACCGAGAAACGCGCATGTGTCCAAGAATGAGTCAGAGGGACAACTTTTTAGCTCGTCCTGCCTACGCTAACGCTGACGACCACAACACCTGCGTCGACCGCCAGCCCTCAAGCCCAGAATGACCTAGAATAGGTCACTTATGGAGCCAGTCACCCACTTCCTCACCGGAGCCTGCATCGGACGCGCCGGGCTCAACCGCCGCACTGCCTACGCCACCCTCGCAGCCACCCTCGCTGCCGAAGCGCCCGATATGGACGTCCTCTGGCCCTACAGCGGGCCCGTCGCCGGCCTCGAACACCATCGCGGCATCACTCATACCTTCGTCGCGGCCCCTGTCATGGCGCTCGCCATCACCGGCTTCGTCTGGTTCATTGACTGGCTCCTGAATCGCATCTTCCAGTCTCGTAGCAGAAACCTCAGAGAACGTCAGCCCATCCGCTGGCTATGGGTCTACGCAGCAGCCTTCATTGCGGATCTCAGTCACCTGCTCCTCGACTGGACCAACAACTACGGCCTGCGCCCATTCTTTCCCTTCAACCCCCGCTGGTACTCCGGCGATCTCGTCTTCATCGCCGAGCCGGTGCTCTGGGCGCTTCTTCTCGCAGCCCTCATCGTCCCGGCAATTCTCGGCCTCGCCGATCGCGAAGTAGGCGCACGCCGCACCCGTTTTCGCGGACGTGGCTGGGCCATCGCCGCACTCTCCGGCATGGTCATCCTCTGGTGTTGGCGCTGGGCCGAGCACGCCGCCGCCCGCAACCTCGTCGAAGCAGCCCAGGTCACGCCAACCCCTATCCGCCGCATCGCCCTCGAACCCTACCCCATCAACCCCTGGCGCTGGCACGCCCTGCTCGAAACCGAGACCACCTGGCAAACCGCGGAAGTCGACACCCGCTCCGGCCAGGTCGTCAGCGACTCCCGCGTCGACTCGCTCTTCAAGCCGCAGGACACCCCCGCCATCGAAGCCGCCAAACGCACCCGCCTCGGTCAGGTCTATCTCGACTGGTCCCAGTGGCCGGTCGTCCGCGACCTCGGCCGGAGATCCGTCTCCGGTCATCCGGCTCCCGATCTCCCGCCATCCCGCGCCTGGACCACCGTCGACTTCAGCGACCTCCGCTTTGCATACTCCTGGCGAAACACCAGCATGATCGGCGCCTCCAACGATCGGCTCGACGAGATCCTCGGCCAATCCCCACTCTCCGGCTGGGTCTACATCGTAGACGGCAAAGAAGACGCCGGCCAGTTTCTCGGTGGCCAGGAACAAAAATGATCAAGACAAGTCTCCCAACAGCACAAATGCGTATTCCTCCAGTCGGAGGGAGCAGGGGCCTTCAGGCCCTTGAAGATGGGGGCGATAAGAAATGGGCTTTAGCCCTGGGCCGTTATCCAGCACCTCGTCCCTCATACTTGCTGCGTAGGATTACTTGCCATGATGAAAATGATGAAAATGACTAAGGGCAGGAAATCGGAGCGCAGTTTTAACGCCAATTCAGCATAATTTCATCCCGTCAACAGCTTTCAGTTGACCCATCCCCAAATGCTCCTCAGAATGAATAGAGCGTTCCGGCTTTTCTGAAGCCCATCCAATCAACCAGTTCAATCAATTTTCCTGAGGTATTCATGCCCGCATATCTGCTGTTGCTTGCCGCTCTTCTGAGCCGCGTCATTCCCCACGCCGGATGGTACGGATTCACCGCCGTCGGTGGCTCGCTGCTCTACTTCGGCGCGCGCCGCAACTGGCGTGAAATCTTCTTGCCCGTCGCCGCATTCGCCGGAGTCGACTACTACCTCACCACGCACGTCTACGGCTACGACTTCATCTGGCAGTCCTACCTCGTCACCTGGGCCTGGAACGCCGCCGCCATCGTGCTGGGCAGCATCCTGCTCGCCCGCCACGTCTCCGTCCTGCGAGTAGCCTCCGCAGCGATCATCGGCCCCACGTCCTTCTTCCTCGCATCGAACTACGCCGTCTGGGCTGGAGCGCACAACCCAGGCGGCATGTACGCGCCCACATTCACTGGCCTGCTCACCTGTCTCGCCGCCGGACTGCCCTTCTACGGCCGCGATCTTCTCTCCACCGGCCTGATTCTCACCCTCGCCTTTGGAGTTCCTGTCGCCGTCCGCCGCTACCTCGCAAGCCGCGAAACCGCCCCCAGCCGCCAAATCCTCTAGCATCCAGCCGGGTTCTGTCGACGCAAAGAACCCGGCTATCAAGCCGCAATTCCCGTTCCGCGCTCCAATTTGCGATACTTGTTTGTCATGCCAATCGCCGACCTGCAACAATCCGCCAAACAAATCGCGAACTTCCTCAATTCGGTCATCCACTTAGGCGGATTGCGCCTGAAATACCGCATCAGCGCCAGCGCCCCGCCAGAGAGCGCCGAAACCGGCGGCGCACAGGTCCTCAACGTAGAGCTCGCCGGCCCCGACGCTCCGTTGCTCACCCAGCGCGGCGGCGAACTCCTCCGCTCCCTCGAGCACATCGCGATCCAGATCCTCCGCCTCGACGTCCGCGAACACGACCTCGTCAGCTTCGACGCGCTCAACTTCAAAGCCCTCCGCGCTCAGGAGATTCAGCTCTCCGCCGAAACCGCCGCCGAACGCGTTCGCCAATCAGGCCAGCCTTTCAGCTTCCCGCCGTCCAACTCCCGCGAACGCCGCATGCTCCATCTCGCTTTCAAGAACATGGAAGATGTCGAATCCGCCTCCGTCGGCGAAGGCCAGGAGCGCTACCTCGTCGTCTACCCCAAGGGCAAGACCCACCTGCCCGCGCCCATCCCCACCATGCCCAGCCGCTCCGGCTATGGCAGCGACCGCGGAAACCGCAACGACCGAGGTCGCGGCGACCGTCCCAGGCGCGACAGCGGCTACCGGCGCTGACGCCGGAATTCGCGCAAGCCTACTTCTATATTGTGGTTGGAACTTCCAAAGTCTCGGAGATGCGAGCCAGCAGCTCTGTCGGATGAAGAGGCTTCTGGAGAGTCGTAAAGTCGTGCCCCGCTTCATGGGCCTGCGCAAGCAAACCCGCTGTCGTGGCCTGTCCGGAAAACAAAAGCACCCTGCATTCCGGAACTGCCTTCCTCACCGCAATTGCCAGTTCGATACCATTCATCCCCGGCATCGCAACGTCAGTCAGCAGTAGATCAGGGCGATTCGCAAGCGCAATTTCAAGCGCGTTAAATCCCTGATAAGCAGCCAGAGCTGCAAAGCCGCTTCGTCCAAGAATCGCCGCAAGCGTGTCGGCAATCACACGCTCATCGTCCACGACCAGAACAATAGGCTTCGGTCGATCAACCCGAGCCGTGATGCCTTTCGAAGCCAGCTCAGCCAGTGGAACGGTTTCGAAATTCATTACTTTGGACATATAGTTCACCTTGCTTCGAGCCTAGCAGCGAATCCAAAATACGGGTTAACTCTTTAAAAATCTTTTAGTTGTACGTAAACGCCAGCTCCTCGCCAAAAAATCTTGATGAACTTTCCACGGGCATGTTATGTTTGTATCACGTTAGCATCACGTTTACGCGCCGATTGCGTGAGAGGAGACGCTATGGCAACCAACCAAGACCCAAAACGGACCCCAATGATGTTTGAATCCATGTTGCAAGCCGACGTCCCAAAAGGCCGCGATGGCAAGCACAAACAAATCGTCGAACTGCTGCTGAACGACATCGCCCAGTTAGAGCACGGCTCAGCACTCAAGGTTCCTCTCTCGGCCCTGCCCGACTCAAAAGAGAACATCCGTTCTGCCCTGAGCCGTGCAACCCGTTCAAGAGGGATCGAAATCGTAACTTCGAGCGACGAAGATTATCTCTACGTCTGGAAACCCGAAAGCAATCTCACATAGGACAAATTCCCAGGGCAACCGTCATCTGCGGGCCATGGTATGCAACAATACCGCCCATGCGCCCGCTCTCAGCCCTCCTTCTGCTTCTCTGCCTGATCCCGTCCGCCTCGGCTCAAAACCACTCAGTCGCACCCCGCAAAATGGTCCTCATCGACCAGGACGGCTCCGGTCCTGGCGGCTCCAACCAGATGGCCATGATGACCCTGCTCCAGTCCCCGCAGGTCCAGGTCCTCGGCATCACCATGGTCACCGGCAACGCCTGGCGCGACGAAGAAACCCAGCACACCCTCCGCATGTTGGAACTCATCGGCCGCACCGACGTCCCCGTCGCCATGGGAGCCATCTACCCGCTCGTCCGCAACCAGCAGGAGACAAGCCTCGAAGCCCCGCTCGTCGGCAACGTCGACTGGCTAGGCGCCTGGGGCGGAGGCCCAACCAACCTCGTCCAATCAGCCGACAACTCCATCCACGGCGAAAAGCCCCATGCCTCCGTCATCTATCAGAAAACCCACGGTCCCTACGAAATCCCGCCCATGCCCGAAGGCGCGCCCCACACCCACGCCATCGAAGAAGACGCCGTCCACTTCCTCATCCGTCAGGTCCACGCTCACCCGCATCAGGTCACCATCTACGCCGCCGGCCCGCTCACCAACATCGCCCTGGCCCTCAGCATCGACCCCGAATTCGCCCCGCTCACCCAGGGCATCATCCTCATGGGCGGCAGCCTCAACCCCCAGACCACCGACCCCGAATACGCCGAGAACCCACGCCACGAATTCAACTTCTGGTTCGACCCCGAAGCAGCGCACATCACCCTGCGCGCCCACTGGCCCCGCATCGACGTAACCACGGTCGACATCTCCATCAAAGCCCTCTTCACCCCGGCCATGATCGACGCCATCAGCAAGTCGTCCAATCCCGCGGCTCAGTACATCGCCAAATACTCCCAGGAGCGCTACTACATGTGGGACGAGATCACCGCCGCAGCCTGGCTCGACCCCACCCTCATCACCCACGAAAAATACGTTTACATGGACGTAGACATCAACCACGGCCCCAACTACGGAAACACCCTCACGTGGACCGACGACTTCCGCCCGCAGACAGACCTGCAACACGTCCATGCCCAGCTCGACCTCGACCTGCCCAGATTTCAAAAGATGTTCATCGAGTTAATGACCGCGCCGCCCCAAAAGCCATAACTGCCGCTCATAACTCTAGTCATGCGCTCGATCTGTCTTATAAACAAACCACGGAATGAGTCAGTTCAAAGCGGGTTGAAGGGGAGAATTGAAGGGTACGGGCCTCAATGTCCGCGTGAGAACTCATTTCGGCATAATACTTGGGTATGCGAATCGGAGGGAGCAGCAGCCTTTAGGCTGCTGAATTTAGCGCAAAACATGGGAGTGGCTTTAGCCACGGGCCGTTTCGCATCGATCTTTATGTCCTTTATGTCTCTGGCCCGAGTTCTCACGCACACACTTTAGCCCCTGAGGGTTGGCTTTTCTTCAAACTGCCATTGTCGCAAACCAATATCCGATAGCCATGCCACACCATCGCCCGATAGACTGCAATTTCAAGGAGCAAACGTGAAAAAACTTCTCTTGGCTGTTCTCGCAACAGCTCTGGCGGCAATCACCCTGTCCACCCCCGCCCACGCGCAAGACAACCAAGCCAGCCAGGCCAAGCAAGATAACCAGGCCAAGCCGGACAAACAGGATAAGCAGGATCAGCGAATCAACGGCAAATGGCACTTCGTATTCGACACTCAGGGCGGCGACCGCGAATTTGACGCCGAGTTCTCAGTCGACGCCGAAGGCAACATCACCGGCACCTGGAATAACAAACCCGCCACCGGTACCTACAAGAACGGTCATCTGCAAATGGCCTTCGACACATACTCCGAAGAAGCCAACGAAACCGCGACACTGAAGTTAGACGGCCAGCTCGATGACTCCGAAGCCATCACCGGCAACTGGTCCTTCTCGTCCTACGATGGCACCTTCAAAGCCACCCACCCCAAGCCCTGAAATAACCCCGGCCACGCTCGATGAAAACCCCACTGTTTTGAAAGGGCGTGGCTGGCAGGTCTGGGTTTTAACCCAGACAGTATCCACGCCATACGGTCATACAAATCAATACGTCTTTAGCCGCCGAGAGAATGTTCCTAAGCCCGGCCAAGCGCCAAAGGCGCGCCGCTATCCCAGCCCAGGGCATCGCCTGGGACAGGATCCCCGTCAACCAACAAGAGGGCTGAAAGCCCGACCTATCCCCAACCTACATCGCACCACCGTCCGGGTGCCCCATTCTTGACGCGCACTTTGCGTCAAGGGTGGGAAACCACAAAAGCTAGCCCTGTTCCTGCAGTTGCCGTTGCTTTTCTGTCGATCATTCCCGGAAGGAATCCGCAGGTTCCAACCAGCTTGAAAAAGTCCGCACCCAGCTAGAGCTCGACCTATCTAAATTTGATAAGTCGTTTGTAGAATTGATGACTTCGCCAGCGACGGTTCATACTGAAGCCATCCATTGACTATTGGGATTCCATCCGCATTCATTCGTGTAGCAACTTGCAACAGTAGAGTTAGTCTGGACTTATCAATTAGAGGAGACTTAAATGACGCCAGAAGAATCATTAGCGAATTTCAAGGATCGAACTCGATTACGCGACCGCTACGCAAAACAACTGGCACGGTTGCAACGGAAAGAGATTGCTACAGCGTGCATTGAAGAAACTGTAGAAGAAGCGTCCGCAAATTTGGAAACTGCGAAGGAGCGTTCGCTGGTCATCTACGGTGATCCACAAAGCGGCAAAACAGAGATGATGATTTGCCTTACCGGCAGGCTCCTAGATTCTGGACACCGCACGATCATCCATCTGATGAACGACAGCGTTGACCTTCTCAATCAGAATCTTCGCCGCTTCAAGGAAGCCGGGCTCGCCCCCGCTGCAAAAAGCTCCTTCGAACTCGCCGCATCGGCAAAGGTTCCACTCTCCCAAGAAATGGTCGTTCTGTGCAAGAAGAATGCCACTGATTTGGGAAAACTTATCGAGTCGTTAGAAGGGCGTGACTCAGTCGTTGTTATCGACGATGAAGCGGATTACGCGACGCCGAATTCAAAGGTCAATAAGAACAAGAAAACTAAGATTAACGCACTGGTTGAGCAGGTGATCGGAGCAAATGGGTTTTACATCGGCGTTACCGCAACTCCGGCAAGGCTAGATCTCAATAACACACTGCGCAACGAAACTGAGAAGTGGGTCAGATTTCGCGCTCATCCGGCATATACCGGACCGGATGTCTTCTTTTCGGTCAGTTCTCCGGTTGATTATCGCCTGCGGCATGTCTCAAATCAGTCCAGCCAGAGCGAAGCATTTTCAGCCCTAATCAGATTCGCAATCACGGTTGGTTACCTAAACTCACACGTTAATGGCGCCGAAGAGTACTACACCCTGTTGATGCACACGAGCGGGAACAAAAGCGATCACGCAATCGACAGATCTACGGTGCAGGGCTTCTTCGACATCCTCATGGACGACGAAAACAGCGAATTCAACAGCCTGGTAGAGCAAATTCGCACCACAGCTCCGACGCTCTATCCAAGGGCGAATGTTCGGACAATCATCGAATACGTTATCGAAAACGCATCGCGGGCCTCTATCGTGGTCCTAAACAGCGAGCGAGACCGAAAGTTACTTGGCGACAGAGCAAGCGAGCCGACCGTCCCCTTCACAGTAATTATCGGTGGCAACATCGTGTCACGCGGAGTCACATTTCCTAATCTTCTTTCGATGTTTTTCACTCGTAACGTTCGAGGAAAACTCCAGCAGGATACCTATATCCAACGGGCGCGCATGTTCGGAGCCCGTGGAAGGTATCTTGAACACTTTGAACTCACAATCCCAGCCCAGTTATATCAAGACTGGCATCGCTGCTTCGTGTACCACAGGCTGTCTCTTGAAACCATATTGGCTAAGCTTGGTTCTCCCGTTTGGATTGGAGACAGCCGAATTTCTCAGGTTTCAAACGCTAGCATAGACCGCGCAACAGTTTCAACAAGCAGCGGCGAAATGGGCTTTGGCCTCTTTGATTTTTCGACAGAAATGGATACCGTGGTGAAAGGGGCGCCCGAAGAGATCACAACCCTTGAGAGCCTTCACAACCTCGTCGGACAAGGGGGACTTCCTTCGTTTCTGATCAAATTTATCGCAGGCACAGCAAGGGGAAGCTCGGGAGAACTTGCAATTCATGAGTCCTCGTCGATTGCGGGTTCGTCGGACGCTATCCAAGAGACGATTTCACGTGCAAAAGGATTTCTTGGCCAGTCTCAATTGGAGCCTAGGCGCTTCCCAAATGCTCAACACCATGTAAAAATCTTCCACAATAACGCGGGAAAGGCTCGCCTTTTCTACAAGTACACAGGATCTGTGAACTTCCTTAAGAATTCACGTTGAAACATATGAATCTTAAAACGATACATCCTTTTCCGGCGCGGATGGCCCCCGAACTCGTGTTCGGCGTATTACAGACACTCCGCCCCGGTTCCGTAATTTTGGATTCGATGGCCGGTTCAGGAACGGTCCTGCGGGTAGCCGCAGAGTCAGGCCATGAGGCAATTGGCTTCGATGTTGATCCACTAGCCGTACTGATGTCGAAGGTGTGGACTACACCAGTCGACGACTCAAAAATCGAAGGTGCCGCAGAAGGCCTCATTCTCAAGGCAAAGCAAAAGAAGAGTCCGATATTGCCTTGGATCGACTCGTCTGAAGAAACAACACAATATGTGAATTTCTGGTTCGAGCCCAAACAGGCGACCCAACTGAGGAGGATTGCCAGCGCACTTAAAGAGATGAGGGGACCCATGGCGGATGTCCTCCGCGTCGCATTGAGCAGAACGATCGTTACGAAGGAGCGTGGAGCGTCCGTTGCCAGGGATACTTCTCACAGCCGACCTCACAGGGTGTTTTTTGGGAACGATTTCGACGTATACGGCGGCCTATTAAGGTCCGCCCAACTTCTGGCAAATCGTCTTGGTTCGCGGTCTCTCAAAGGAAAGGTGACAGTGTGCCGAGGAGACTCGCGAAAAATATCGCGAATCGCCTCCCACTCCGTCGATGCAGTCGTCACGTCTCCACCATACCTAAACGCCATCGATTATCTGAGAGGCCATAGACTCTCTCTGGTGTGGCTTGGATATAGCGTAGAAAGTCTTCGTGATATTCGGTCAGGTAGCATCGGAACCGAACGCTCCGCTCCGGGCCAGCGCGATGGCATAATGACCAACACGCTATTGAGGGACGCCGGAACAACGGAGCAACTCACTCAGAAGGAAGCTGGAATGGTTGAGAGATATGCTGGAGACGTATACCAATTCATGAAACAGCTCCGGCACTCTATCAAAGAAGACGGTCAAGTTTTGCTCGTAGTAGGCGACTCGTGCCTGAGAGGAATCTCAATCTCCAACGCCAATATCAACGTTGCGGCTGCGCGACTGGCTGAATTTAAGCTCGTTTCGCAATTCAACAGACCGCTGCCGATGGCGAAGCGATACCTTCCAGTCCCGTCAGCGAATTTAAAAAACAGCCTGTCAAAGCGCATGCGCTATGAAACTATTTTGAAGCTTGTACCGCAATAACCTGGGAAAGGCCGGGAGGCCTAGGTTCGAACAAATAAGAAATGCGGATGCCCCAGGTCTCGCCTTTGAAACCTGGGCTTCTCAAAGCCTGAGAAGCGTGCAAAGAAGACCATCGCGTGCAGGCATTGATTCACTATCGTGAAGGAATCCGTAGGTGCGATCAGCCTGAATCTGTTCCGGCGAATTCGTCGGCCAGGGGATCAGAAGGCGCTCACAAGGAATCAGCCGACAAAGCCAAGGGAGAAACAGCATGCCTGAGCAGTCAACGGAATACCGGCCCCTTCCACCCGACGATCTCAGCCGCAACCTGGCCTTGGGCCGCCTCGGTGAGGGAAAGCTGCCACACATAGGCCTGGTCGGCGACACCTACACCATCACCGTCTCCGAAGAGGACACCAACGGCCGCTACAGCGTCATCGATATGCACGTCCCTCCCGGCGGCGGACCCGGCCTGCACCGCCATAACTACGACGAGACATTCATTGTCCTAGAAGGCGAAATCGAAGTAACCTTCCGCGGCACAAAAACCACCGCCCGCGCAGGCGACACAGCCACCATTCCATCCAACGCCCCGCACAAGTTCCACAACGCCGCCTCCGAGCCGGGCCGCCTGATCTGCATCTGTTCCCCCGCCGGAATCGAGAAGTTCTTCCTCGAAGTCGGAGTACCCGTCGCCAGCCGAACCACACCCCCGCCAGCTCTCGACAAAGACCAGATGGCCAAATTCATAAAGAAAGCCCTGGCGCTGGCCCCCAAATACCAAACCGAAATCCTGATAGAAAGTTAGCGGATCGTCCGTACGCCGGGTGTTTCACAAAACGCGAAACACCAAAATCCCCATTCGCTGTAACAAGGCACAAAAGCTCAAAATTCTCCGCAACGCGAACTCTCTGAAATCACGCCACTTCCAACAAACCCAAATCAGCCCGTCGCAATTCAGCAATCAATGTTCCACGTGGAACAATTGTGGAACACTGCAAACCCGCTCAATTCCCCTCAGTCAGCGGCACAACATCCCGCGCCGCCACGGCAATATATAACCCCGAAGCAAAGATCAGCGCCCCACCCATCACCACAAAAACCCCCGGCTTGTTATGCCAGATCAGATACGAAAGCAGCGTCCCGGTAATGAGCTGCGTGTAGTGATACTGCGAAACATTCGCCGCCGAAGTATGCTTCACCGCGATGTAAAAACACAGCGTCCCCAGTGCGCAAAACAGCCCCATCGCAAACAATCCCAACAGCAGCCGCGCCGTCAAAGGCTCGCGATGGATCAGCAGCATCAGCGCAAACCCCGCCGCCGCCGTTACCACCCCCGAAAAGAAAGTCAGGCTTTCCGGATGCTCCGTGCGCGTCAAAACCCGCGACCAGACCATATTCACCGAAAAGCAAGCGACGCAAACCATGCAAGCCGCAAAGCCGATCCAATCGCCCTCGCGCGCACTTCCAAACGGATTCACTGCGACCACAACTCCAGCAAATCCTATAACAATCGCTAGTCCTTTTCGCAAAGGCAGTCCTTCGCGCAGAAAGACCGCCGATAGAAGCGCAATCACCATCGGCGCGGTAAATACCAGGATGTAGAACAAAGTCAGCGTCAGATGCCGCAGGGCGATCACGACGCAGACGTTATTCCCCATATCCAGGCAGGCGCGGGTCAGTTGACGGTCGAGACGCTTCGGTTGTAAGACGTGTATCTGTTTTCGCGAAATTGCGTACAGACTGAGAAAGATCGCCATGGACAGGCCCAGAAACGCCACCATTTCATACGGCGGCAGCCCCGACTGGCCCACCAGCTTGATGCAAGTGTCGGCCAAGACCCAGAATGTAAAGCCGGCCAATGCGAAACCGATTGCTCCCAAGTCGGAAACGGCAGGGTCGGAAAGACCAGTCTTTGTTGACTTCATTTCACTCCAGAATTGCAGTTCCGGTCCCGTTTTCCGGCGAACTTTGCGTATATCCTGATCTCGCCACTCTGGAAGCCCACTCCCGACGCGAGGAACAACACTATGTCTAATTCTCTCAGGCTCTCCGCTGCAGCCCACGTTGCGTTTGTTCCGATCAGCGACAAGGACAAAGCCCTCGCCTTCTATCGCGACCAGCTTGGCCTCGCGTTCATTGAAGATCAAAGCCCATTTGCGCTCATCTTCGATCTCGACGGCACTACGTTCCGGGTTACGTTCGCAGGCGAGTTCAAACCCCAGCCCTTTACTATCCTTGGCTGGCAGGTTTCCGATATTGCAGCGACCGTTGGCGAACTCACGGATGCTGGAGTGACCTTTAACCGATATCCCGGCATGAATGACAGCCACCCGCTAGCCATCTGGACGGCACCGGGAGGTACGCAGGTGGCCTGGTTCAACGATCCGTTTGGCAATGTGCTCAGCCTTCAGCAGAACCCCGGTAATTGAGTTCGACCTATATTCGCCTCATGATCGGGACGAACCCTGGCCCGGCGTTATAAACTTGCCGCGCTCTAAAACCAGAAAAGAAAGGGTATGTTTAGTGACCACCAATATCTCTGAACTCACCGAAATTACCAACAAAACCAATGACACTTTCTACATGTATGTGTGGGACAACGCTCACGAGGGAACTTACAAACCCTACGACGAATCGAGCGACTGGTATTATCCCAACGAAGGAAAATGGCTGACGATTGGCCCGAAGGCACATCTTCGCGCCGACGACTGTGGCATTCCTGATGGAGGCAAGTCGGCAGGTCACGAACGCGCTCGCGTAATCTTCAAGAAACTCGGCAATGAGAAGAGGCTTCAGGGCGACCCTGGGCGCGGCCTTCGCGTCAACCGCGTGGGTAATGGGGATGGTACGGATTCCCTTGAATTCCGGAATCACGCAACTGGCGAAACCCTCTACTCTTTCAAGGTTCCAACCGACATGCATCAAAGCCTGCTGCTGCTTTTCGGCGGACCGGAGGAAGGTGTGCAATTCCGCCAGAAAGATATCGCCACATCCGGAGAGGCCAAGCTCAAGCAGGCTGGTGAGGTGATGGAGAAGATTCTCGATCTCGCCGTTAACCTGGCGAAGATCGTAGCCGAGTCCGTGTAGCGTTTGATAATTAGCATTCAGCCGGGACGTGGGATTTCCACGTTTCGGCTGACGGGTATGTGAAATTCCGATCTGTGCGTGTAAGTGTTTGTTTTTGTGTAGTTTACATGCGATAAAGAGTAGATGACCTGCATTTTCCGATACTCTGAGCAGGATTTGCACATCGGGGCGAGACGCGCTCAGGTTCTATTCTGAAACCTGTCCGTGTCCGACTTCGCACAAACCGTTAAACAGCAGGCTGACATTGTCAAAGTGATCGGCGGATATATCCGCCTGCGCCAGGCCGGGGCGCAAAGGTTTACGGGGCTTTGCCCATTTCACAAGGAAAAATCGCCTTCTTTTTCGGTGAATGCCGCGCGGCAGTATTTCTACTGCTTTGGATGTCACGAATCTGGTGACGTTTTTAGCTTTGTCGGCAAGATCGAGAACCAGAGCTTTCCGGAATCTGTGCGCACAGTGGCTCAGAAGTGCGGGATTCCGCTGCCGAAACGCGAGTACAACAGTCCGGAAGAGGCTGCGGAAGCCAGCCAACGGCGCAAGCTGCTCGACCTGCACGAGACTGCGGCGGCGTGGTTCCAGGAGCAACTGCAATCGCCGGAGGGCGCGCTGGCTCGCGAATATCTGGCAGGCCGTGGGGTTGCGCCGGAGGCGATCAAACTCTTCCGGCTGGGATATGCGCCGGATAACTTCAACGGGCTGCGAGACCGGCTGTCCCCAATGGCCGACGCGGAAACGCTGCGAGCCTCGGGATTATTCAGTTGGAAGGAGCAGGGCGATGGGACGGGCGCTGCGCAGCCGGGAAGGCTCTACGATCGCTTCCGCAAGCGGGTGATGTTCCCGATCTGCAATGAATCGGGCAAGGTCATCGCGTTCACGGCGCGAACGCTCGATACGGGCGACAAGGCTGGGCCGAAGTATATCAACTCGCCGGAAACGCCGCTCTATTCCAAGGGGCAGGTGCTGTTTAACCTCGACAAGGCTAAGGCTCAGATCCGGGCGATGGAGTTTGCGCTGCTGGTGGAGGGCCAGATGGACTGCATCTCGGTCTTTATGCGCGGCATTCAGAATGTGATTGCAACTTCAGGGACTGCTTTTACCGAGCAGCAGGTCGGACTGCTGCGACGCCAGACGGGTAATGTGGTGGTGAACTTCGATCCGGACGCAGCCGGGGCGAATGCGGCGGAGAAATCTATCTCGCTGCTCACGGAAGAGGGATTCACGATCAAGGTGGTGACCCTGGACGGCGGTCTGGACCCGGACCGCTTCATCCGCGAGCGAGGCGTGGAGGCGTACGTTGCAGCGATTCGCGGGGCGCGCCGCCAGTCGGATTATCTGATCGATCGGGCGCGGCAGAATTTTCCCGGCGCAAGCTCCGATGCGAAGATCAAGGCGATGAACTACCTGATGCCGCACATCCGGCGGATTCCGCAGAAGCTGGAGCGGGACCAGTTTGCGCATGACGCGGCGCAGAAGCTCGGGATCGACTCGGCTGTCTTGCGGGAGGAGATTCGACAGGCTGCGCTGAAGCGGCAGGATCATATCGAAGCTCGTGCGGAGAGCCAGTCCGGGGCCGGGCTGATGGCCTTTGAGAAGTTTTTCATCGAGGCGGCGTGCAACGACCAGAAGTCGCCGGAGGAGTACGAGGAGCTGCACGCGAACCTGCGCGATTTCGACGAAAAGATGCAGGTTGCGGCGCGGGCGGACTGGCAGCAGCAGGTGCTGCAGAATCTACCTGCCGGGCTGTTTGAGCAGCTTGTGGTGCGACGCCAGAATCAGGATATTGAGGCTACGGGAGCGACGGAGGAGCAGCGGGTGCTGCTGCGCAAGGTCTTTCTGGAGCCTGGAGAGCATATCCGCACGCACGAGCAGGATCTAGAGATCGTGAAGGATCTGGAGATTCAGGCGCTGAAATGGACGATCGGCCAGAAGCGGGCGGTTGTGGATATGGCCACTGATCGTAACTCGATGGAGAACATTCGTATCTCGCAGGAGATTCTGCAACTAGAGCGGAAGCTGCGGGAACTGGAGTGTATGTAGCGAACGCGATTACTTAGCCGACCTATGGCTGAGATGAGTAATATGCAGTTCGTCTTCATGGCGCCGAATACAATTAATCCCCCTACACTGGACTTCACTATGTGGCTAGTCCTTACAGCGTTTGGCCTCATGCAGCCGTGTACGAGGACTTCTAAGATGATGGCCGAAGTGAAGCCCGTTTCCGGGGATTGATTCGTTGATTTGGCAGGGAATCCTGTTTAGCCTTTCAGAACCTCTCAGCTTCGCGAGCCGTATATTAGATCGGGAGAAATGCCACGTTGAAAACGCGAATCCAAACTGTCGTTCTTGCATTATTTATATGCTCTGGTTCCGTATTCGCGCTTTCACAAACATCCTCATTCCAATTCCGGCAAAAGCCCGGACCGTATCCGGTAGGGTTGAGGGTCGTCGATCAGTACGATCGCTCACGTACCTATCCCGCTTCCCCAAAGGCTCCATCAAAGCCCGCTGCGGGCGAGGACGCCCGTCCCCTGCAGACACTGATCTGGTATCCATCGTTGAAAAGCACGGGAGAACCGATGACGGTTGGCGACTATAGCCAACTGGCGGACACGGAGATCCATTTCAAAGCGCCAGATGAGAAAGAGAATCGGTGGCGTTCGTTGCTGAAGACGTCCTTCGACACTCCGCTTTGGGCGGTGCGAGAGGCGAAGCCGGCAGATGGGCGTTATCCCATTCTTATCTATGCTCCCGGCGACTCTTCCGTTTCGTGGGAGAATGCAGATCTGTGCGAGTATCTTGCCAGTCATGGCTACGTCGTTCTTGCAAGCCCGTCTATAGGGGTGTCGACGCGCGACATGACGGATGATCTGGACGGGATCAATGCACAGGCCCGCGACATCTCTTTTCTCATTACGTATGCCAGGTCGCTTCCCGACACCGAGTTATCTGCAGTTGCCGTGGTGAGTTGGAGCTGGGGAGGAATCTCGAGCCTGTTTGCCTCAGCACGAGACCCTCGCATCGATGCCCTGGTGGAGATGGACGGCAGTATGCGCTATTACCCCGGGCTCGTGAAAGGAACCGGAGACGTTCATCCAGAGCGGATGACCATACCGCTTCTTTGCTTCACTCGAAATGTGAGTCTTGAAGATTTGGAAAATGATGACATTCCTCCCGCAGACAAAGTTGGTCCAAACGTCCTCAACGCCTGGATACATGGTGATCTCCTCGCCGTGAATATGCTGGGCATGGCACACCCCGAATTCAGTTCCATGTTCCAGCGGAGGGAGAGTGCACAACGCTTTGCGGAGAATCAGGTAGCCGACTACGGACGCGAGGACGCCAACACGAGTTACGCCTGGGTTGCGCTCTATACTCTGAACTTTCTGGATGCTTACCTGAAGCACGACGATTCTGCGAAGGGGCTTCTGGAAAAGACCCCCGCTGAAAATGGCGTTCCGAATCACTTTATGGGCATCAAGTTTCGTCCTGCGCAGAAATCATCTGGCGTGAGCGGCAGGTAATCTCCCAATCAGAGCTGAGAGTTCCGAGAGGATCGCTGTCTGACCGGAGGCTGCGGTGTCACCATCCAAGTCACACGGATACATTCAGGCGGCGAGATCGAGGTGTGCCGGGTGACGGTGTGGGCTGTATCCAGCTTTGTAAGGCTATGCTGCTATTCGCAGCAGCTTTTGACCCTGGCGGCTGTTTTCGGCATCCAACGGGTTTGAAAGGGGAAAAATCTGATGAAACATGTGATTTCAGCCGTTTGCTGCCTCGCTCTTTGTTCGGTTCCTGCGTTAGCCAAAGGGAAGCCCATGCAAGGCTCGACCATGACTGATCAGCAATTTGTCGAGTTCGTTGCACAGACGGACATGGTGGAAGCCAATCTTGGGCAATTGGCGCAAACCGCGTCTTCTTCGCAGCCAGTAAAAGATTATGCCCAGATGCTGGTCACCGATCACACAAACGACCTGCATAAAGTGCAAGACACAGCGCATCAGATGAGCCTCAATGTGCCAAACGCGATCGACGCCGAAAATAATAAGGCGATGATTGCTCCTTTCGAAAAATTGAACGGCGCGGCATTCGATGCTCGTTATGTCCGAGAAATGGTAGCTGGACACACCAAGGCAATAGCCATTTACAAAAAAGAAGCGGCAGATGCACAGAATCCAGCGCTGAAGTCTTATGCGGAGGAGACTTTGCCCGTTCTGGAGAAACATCTTGCCGGTGCGAAAGATCTGGAGAAGGCTAAAGCTCCAGCGAAGTGAATTGCCGTCAAACGCGCCCGAATTACTACGAACTCGCTGAGTTATACCAGCGCAGGACTCGGAGAGCGCGGAGTGTGTTCCAGCGGCTTGCCCTGCCGACCTCTGTCTCCATCTCCAACGGAATCTTTTCGGGATGAAGGAGGTTGAGCGGCCAGCGCCCATTCTGATGGCGGCGTTCCATCACGACTTCCATGGCCTCATTTACGCGGCTGTCGGGTTTGATTTCTGCATCGCGCAGATAATCGAGTCCGCGTAGGATGTCGTAGTGCCAATGCGTTGGGTATGAGAAGCGCAGCCAGCGTTTGTCGATGATTTCGCCAGTTCGAAGCGAGCGGAAGAGGCGACGTTCGAGGAGATAATTTTCGGCTCTTTTGCGGGCCTCGGTGACGGCTGTTGATTTGCGCCCTGCTCGCTCGTATTCGAGTAGTCCTTCGAGGACGCAGATGGTGGTGTGGAAGGAAGAACGACGGCTTTTGGGTGCTTCGCAGTTCCAGCCGCCATCTTCGAGCTGCTCGCCCAGGAGTTGATGGGCCAGAGCGTCGTTCGGCTCCTTGAGATACGCGCCGATGCCGAGGATTCTACCGTTGATGCAGGGCTCGGTTTCGCCATGAAGATAAGGCCGATTGTTGAGCGGCTTAAAGACGAGTCCCTTCTCGACGCGGTCGATCATTCGGCGAGCCTCTTTGCTGGCGGGGGCGAGGCCGAGGTCCTTCAGGACGACGAGGCTCCAGAGGGTAACGAGATCCCACTGCCCGCCAGGCCAGTCACCGGTCGGAGATTGGCGGGCGAGAAGCTGGGCTCCCCAGCCTTCGGTTGCGACGCGCGAGCGCTCGACTGCAATTGCTTTGGGGGGCTCATTGGTAAGGTCTCTCATGACCTGCCAGCGGATTGCGGGGTCGGAATCGAGGAGCCATCGGATGTGCGCGGGCCGGGGTGCGTAGTCTTGGTGGCGCATTGGGCCGTTATAGCATGCGGAAACGGAGATATTAGACCGTTCCGTCGCTCGTTTCCCGTATTGGAGCGGGGAAAGTAGCTGGAATTGGGCGCGAGGGAGGGAGAATTGGAACTAAAATGCCTGAATTTACATCTATATACAGAGCGAGACCGCACGGAGACCGTGGAAACGGGACGGACGAACGCCGAGCGCCTGCAAAAAATACTTGACTTGCGTGGGCGTTTTGCTGTTAATCCGGGAGGTGCGATGTGTTATTCTTTTACTCTCTGAAGGACATGCGTCCGACTGCCCCAAAGATGAGCTGCGGCTCCGGGGCGGGCCAAACTTGGCCAACTGCGCAGATTGTCCCGATCCGAGCAACTCAACCAGACATCGCTCTCCGATGTTGTTGGGCACTTTTGCCTGTACGGAGTTTGGCGGCTGAAAATATTTTCAGCTCTGGGCCAGACGCCGCATAGAGCTGCGTGTGCGACACGGTGAGCAGTCGAGACTTTTCGCGCAGGAGATGTGAGCGCTTTGGCGATTGAAGACAAATTCGAAGACGATATTTCAAACCTGATCGATTCGGGCAAAGAAAAAGGCTATCTGACGTATGGCGACGTGAATGACATGTTGCCGGACGATATGCACAATGCCGACGATCTGGACGACCTGATTACAACCATCGGCACCCAGGGCATCGATCTGCTCGATGGCCCCAAATTTGGCGGCGACAAGGACTTTGACCTCGAAGAGGGCGAAGATGTCGAGCTGGATCTGACCCCTGGGACGCTGGAAAAAACCAATGACCCTGTCCGCATGTACCTGCGGGAGATGGGCACCGTACCCCTGCTGACCCGCGAAGGCGAGGTCGAGATTGCCAAGCGCATTGAGCGCGGGCAGATGCGCGTGCTCAAGTCGCTGTCGCGTTCGCCCGTGGTGATTCGCGAGATTGTGGCGCTGGGCGAGGATTTGAAGCGCGGCGTGCGCAATGTGAAAGAAGTGGTGACCTTCGACGAGGAAGAGCTCACCGAAGATGTGGTGCAGGCTCGGGTTCGTCAGACGGCGAGCCGGATCGACGCGCTGGTGCGCCACCAGAAGAAAATCGCGCTGCTTGAGGAGAAGCTGCTCACGCTGAACGCCAAGACCAAGGCGCGCGAGCATCGCAAGACTCGCTGGCTCATTGCACGAGAGAAGATTCTGATTTCGCGGATTGTTCGCGAACTCAAGTACACCGGCCAGGAACGCAAGCGGCTCCTCGACAAGGTCAACAAGACGGTCGAGATCATGCGTTCGCTGGAGCGGCAGATCAAGTCGCTAGACCAGAAGTTCGACCTCTCCAAGAGCGAGGATCTGAAGAAGCAGTACCGGCAACAGCAGAAGAATTGCCACATCGATCTGGAAAAGCTGGAGCAGGAAGCGGGCGTCACAGTCGTCGAGCTGCGCCGGACGCAGCGCGAGATGATCCAGGGCGACATGGACGCGGAGAAGGCGAAGCGGGAGCTGATTGAAGCCAACCTTCGTCTCGTGGTCTCGATCGCGAAGAAATACACTAACCGCGGATTGCAGTTCCTCGACCTGATTCAGGAGGGCAACATCGGCCTGATGAAGGCTGTGGACAAGTTCGAGTATCGGCGTGGGTACAAGTTCTCGACGTATGCGACGTGGTGGATCCGGCAGGCGATTACCCGCGCCATTGCGGATCAGGCACGCACGATCCGTATTCCGGTGCACATGATCGAGACGATCAACAAGCTGATCCGCACGAGCCGCCAGCTTGTGCAAGAGCTGGGCCGCGAGCCTTCGAGCGAAGAGATTGCGCGCCGCATGGATATTCCGGTGGCGAAGGTCCGCAAGGTGCTCAAGATCGCGCAGGAGCCGATTTCCCTGGAAACGCCGATTGGCGAAGAGGAAGATTCGCATCTTGGCGACTTCATCGAAGACCGTCAGGCGGTTTCGCCTTCGGAGGCAGTGATCAGCGTGAATCTGAAGGAGTACACCTCGCAGGTGCTGCGTACTCTGACTCCGCGCGAGGAGCGGGTTATCAAGATGCGTTTTGGCCTCGAAGATGGCTCGGAGCACACGCTGGAAGAAGTTGGGCAGAGCTTCCAGGTGACGCGCGAGCGCATCCGGCAGATTGAAGCCAAGGCGCTGCGCAAGCTGCGTCATCCGTCGCGGTCGCGTAAGCTGCGGGCGTTTGTCGAGGGCGTGAAGGAACTGTAAGCCATCTGAGCCATAAAAGCACAAAGGCCGCAATCCGCGATGGATTGCGGCTTTTTGTTTTATGCTGCTTCCGCGGGGTCGAAGCGATTGGCCGGTGGCTTGGCTTTCTTCGGGCGGCGAACTACGAGTGTTCCGGCGATCATGTCGTAGATGCTCTGTTTTCGCGGGGTGAATGGAATTGTGAATACCGCCAGAACCGAGGCGAAGAAGGAGCAGATGATTTCGAAGCCGAGCATGGTGCTTGCTGCCTCGGCGTCGGATACCCCTGACCGGACGAAAGTATTCAATCCATAGGAGACCAGCCACGGCAGCGCGCGCAACAGATAGCGCGCAGAGTTACGGCCGAAGCTGGGGAGCCTTCCGTTTCGGTCCGTTACGGAGAGGCCACAGGCGAGTTCGCCGAGGGTGCCGTGCAAGACCCATTGCCTGGTCAACGCCTGGTACAGGTAGTCGGAGAGCAGCCAGATGCCAAAAATGCAGGTATCTTCTCCTGTCGTTCCATTCGCAATCTTGAGGGCATCTTCGGTAAAGATCACGAATCCGATTGCGACGATGCCCAGGGTCATGAAGACGCAGAAGTCTACCAGTCCTGCCAGTAGTCTTCGCCAGATTGTTGCCATCACCAGATCTACAGGCGCGGATGCGGATAGAGCAACCGAGCTGTCCGTGCGGCTGGCGGCGCCACGTTTGGGTTCTGGTTCTTTTGCTCCCCGTGCCGCTGGGGGCCTGGCGCCAGCCTGAATGAGAATTCCGGGGAATGCGAAGCGGCGATAAGCCCTTTTGCCTGCCGACCAGAGTGCCAGGTAGAGCAAGCTGCTGGTGAGGCCGCCCAGCCCGTATCCAAGAGTGTTGACGATGGTTTCGGCTAGCTCGGCCCGATTGCCGAACTCTTCGCGGCCTAGATTTGTGATTGCGCCGAGGCCAGGTGGCGCATTGATCTCCGACGCTGGTGATCCCTCAGCCAGCTTAGCCTTTGATTTTGCGGCGAATTTCGGTTGATTGGTCTGGTTGACGGGGATACTCCCGGTTGTCAGATCCTCTGCCTTTTCGTGTCTTTTGAGAATTTGTATCAGGTGCGGCTTGATCGACGGTCGAAGCCAATCGGAGATCTTCGGTGAGATGAACAGGAAAGCGATAAAGGCAATGCCGATGAGATAAGGTGTAAGTCGCCGGAATTGCCGCTCGAATACGGCTTCGGCGCGCTCCTTGTCCCGTGCGTCCTTGCTCTTCTTGAGAAACTCGATTGCTTTGTCAAATCCGGCTCGATAGAGCTGCGCCCAGGCCGCGTTCGGTGTCTGGGAGTACTGCCAGTCGAGCGCGGCCTGCAGGCCGGGATTGCGCAGGAGGGCTTCTTTGCCGGCGGCGAAGAGTTCCGCG
This sequence comes from Acidicapsa acidisoli, assembly GCF_025685625.1. NCBI lineage: Bacteria > Pseudomonadati > Acidobacteriota > Terriglobia > Terriglobales > Acidobacteriaceae > Acidicapsa > Acidicapsa acidisoli. The sequence continues at coordinate 1,025,463 of NZ_JAGSYI010000001.1, read as the reverse complement.
CTTTCGGCCAGACGGCGATAGGTGCTGGCGGACTGCGCTTCCTCATCGGCCCATCGCTTGAGACGCTCCCAAACCCGCATCAGGATTTCGTGCGAGATGTCGATGACCGTTCCGGCTTCGAGCGCGTCGGTCAAGGGAGGCATCAGGAAAGAACGGCTGGGGTCCCGAAAGGCCTTCAGAACGGGAGTAAGTTCCTCAGGAGTTGCGCCGACTACCGAGCAAAGAGTCTGAAATGGCATCGGTCTGCGGATTCCACGGGCGTCGGTGCCGCGGTCGGTCAGCGCCTTGAATACTTTTTCGCACAACGTGCGTTGACGGCCGGGTTCCAGATCTCCATAAGCCTCGTCCGCGTGTTCGTCGAGGGCGCGCGCCATGGTGCCGACGGCCTCGTAGTCTTCGAGAGCAACAACGCCTTCGCCGTGCCGGTCTTCCTGCCAATGCGCCCAGGTCCGGTTGATGGCGTGCTGCATGATGGAGAGCTGGTCGGGATTGTCGCCGACATCGTTGATGGTGCGGGTGAGCAGGACAGGATTCAGTTCTCCGCCGACGACGCGCACTGGACCGGCGATGGCGGCGCGGCGCTCGTCGCGGGTGAGGCGCGGCACGAGGTACTGGCTTTCGTTGATGACTTCGGGTAGTCCGTCGAATTTGGAGCACTCGCCAAGGAAGTCGGAGCGCATCGTCAGGACGATGTAGATGGGGTACTCGGGGTGGGAGAGCGGTTCGAGGAGCAGGTTCACGAAGGCGATTGCGTCGCCGCTGACGCCGTCGGGGCTGGTGGCGCCGGCTGCCTTGCTGTACCGGAAGAGTTCCTCGAACTGATCGACGACGACGAGGAGATTTGTTCCCGGGGCGAGACGGGCAAAGCGATAGAGATCAGCCAGACCAAGGCTGCTCATTCGCAGGGTCGATTGGGCGATCTGGAAAAGGGACAGGCCGCCTGGATCTTCTTCGCCGAGAAAGCCGGGTTCCTGAGCGAATGCCTGGGCCATCGCCCGGATAGGGCTGCCGCCGGGGCGAAACTGAATCATGCACCAGGAGGTGCCTGCGGAGGCCATCAGACCGCGATGCAGCGCAGGTTTCAGGCCGCAGTTGACGAGAGACGATTTGCCGGTGCCTGAAGTGCCGACGACGGCGAGGAAGCGCGTCGCAGCGAGTTTGTCGACCATGCGGTCGACCTGGTGTTCCCGGCCAAAGAAGAGATGCTCTTCATCCTCGTGAAAGGGACGCAGGCCGGGGAATGGGTTCTCCAGTGTCGTCGAAACCGGTATGGTGAATGACACGAGTTCCGTCATCCGCGCACTCCGTTCATGGCAGTGAGGAAGGGAAGGACTGCCGCTTCGCTAATTCCTTCGAGGCAGTTGATCACGTTCGGTTCCTCGGTTGCGATTAGATAGCGCTTGGCGACGGTTTCGGGCCCGGCAAGGCAGGTGTAGATCGCCTTGTCATGCTGACCGCCTGAGTGTTTTCTCAGTTCGGCGTCGATGGACGCTCTCCACTGTGCGCCACCCTCGCCGTAGAAAACCAGAACACCGGAGGCCCGGCCGAAGAGATCCACACGCGTCTGGCGCACGGCTGCGGCATCTCCCTCAAACAAAGGAATCTCAACGTCGAATCCCCGCGCTTTCAGGAGCTTATTGAGCGGGATGGTGCTCATCAGGTCCTTTTCGTCGCAGATGAGGAAGATCATCTTGCGGCCATCCTGGCCACTTTTTGGCACGGCCGCCGCGGCAGCTGCCTGCTTCTGTTCCAGCTTCTGCAGTGCCGAGTGCATCGCGCCCTTGATTGCTTCCGGTTCGCGGGAAGAGATCAGGTCGGCTCCGAACTGAGCGTCGGCATTGGTTTGCAGCAGATTGATGAAGTCGACCTGCTCTTTTTGTTTGGGAGCGATGCCGTCGGGAACCCAGATCAGGCGCTTTAGTCCAGTGTTCCGGCTTTGTTGAATCGCCAGCTCATTCTGAAGCACCACGACCGACTTCTGGCTCGGTCCGTCGGGGACCATTCCATAGGCGCTCCCGATCAGATGGATCGACAGCTGGCTTTGCCGGAGGCACTCGGCTACCTGGGCTGTGTATGCCTCTTCATCTTTTGGCAGCTCCTGATCGGGCAGGACTCGGTAGCCATGGCGCTTCAGTTCGACATCCAGTGTCTCGCGGGCCGTACGTTGATCGAAACTGCACTCGGCCAGATACACGGTCGGCTTGGATTGGGTTGATGGGGTTGACGGAGTAGTTGTTGCGGTTTCCGGCTTAGCCCCGTTTATCGTGTCGGTCAGTGCCTTAGCCTGAGCTTTTGCCTCGGCCTCGGCCTCAGCGACCAGCTTCAGAAGCAGGCTTAACTGAAAGGCGAGTTTCTGCACTGTATCCAGAAATTTTTCGCCCCACTCGGCTCCGAAATAAGGGTCGTATTCGCGCGGTGTCTGGTCGCTGCCTACCTCGTAGAACTCGAAACCCAGCCCCTTGATCATGGCGGGGTGAGGGAGTTGACTGCGTTCGATTGGAGCCAGAACGACTTTGACCAGACGGAACTTGTTCTTCACCTCTAACCCAAGCGTCTGTTCGGCTACCTCGCAGAATTTCCCAACCTCCTGCTTGCACCAGTCTGATTTGATGTATCGAGGGCTGACTACGGAGAGCATCACGGCGGTCTTCGGAAACTGAGAGAGGATTTCTTTGGCGAAGTTGTCGTCGCCGGACAGCCTTTCGTCCTTCCAGATATGCGCCTTCTCGCCCATCCACCTCTCCAGAAGCGAGGCCAGCGAAAACTGAAAGCGGTCAACCCAGCCCTCCTGCCCCTTGATGAGGGGTTGATTATCGATGTGGGTGTAGCTGATGAACAGATCTGTCTCGAACGGCATAGTGGTCACCGGGGTTGTGGGGGAATACTACCATGATTGTTCGTGAAATCCGAGGTTTCGATCATCGCCTGGGAACTGGCGGGGCCAGCTTGGGGCGGGTATACTTCGGTCAAATCCGTCCAGGAGAAAACGCTTGAACCGTCTTGCGCTGGTATCTTTCGCGTTGCTTGCTCTTTCTGTTGCTGCTGTTGCCGATGCCGGGGCGCAGACGCCTGTTCCCACCAGAACGCCGACGATCGATCAATCGCTTGAGATGCACCATGTTGCTTCTCCGCGTATCTCGCCGGATGGCAAGCATGTGGTGTATGAGCAGACGCGCACGGATTGGGACGCGAATGCTTTTGAGACCGATCTCTGGCTGGCTGACACGGCGACGGGCGAGAGCCATCGCCTTACGGCCATGGCGAACTCCAGCAATAATGCCGCTTGGTCGCCGGATGGCCGCTGGATCGCGTTCCTGTCCAATCGTCCCGGGCCGCTTCCTAGCTCGCCGAAGGAAAAGAATCAGCTCTATGTGATGCCGCTCGATGGCGGGGAAGCGCAGCAGTTGACCAAGATGGAGGACGGCGTAGAGGGCTTCGAGTGGTCTCCTGACTCGAAGCGGATCGCGATTGCGGCCACCGGGCCTGAGCCCAAGGCGATGAAAGACCGCAAGGATTACTTCGGCGAGTATCATGTCTTTCACGCCGATTACGAAATGGCGCATCTGTGGCTGCTTGAGCTGCCCAAAACAGATGCCGCTGGCCGCACGGCTGCGCCTGCGGAGCCAAAGCTGCTGACTCAGGGAGAGACGTTCAGTGTCGGCTACTTCCGGTTTTCGCCGGATGGCTCGCGCATCGCTTTCAGCGCGCAACGCGATCCTGACCTGATCTCTGGCTTTTCCGCGGATATCTACACCGTTGCGGTCGCGGACGGCGCGGTGAAGAAACTGGTGGAAACGGCGGGACCGGACGTGAATCCGCATTGGTCGCCGGATGGAAGCCAGATCGCTTATGTGACATCGAATGGGAGCAAGTTCTTCTTTTATGCCGACCAGAGGATTGCGGTGGTCGACAGCAATGGTGGAACGCCTCGCGTGCTGACACAGGGCTTCGACGAAGACGCCGATTTGCTGGACTGGGGCCCGGATGGGATTTACTTCTCGGCGCTGCAGAAGATGGCTTCTTCGCTATTCGTGCTGAACCCGAAGACGGAGGCGGTCAGGAAGATCGAGATGCCGGGGTCTGAGATTGCGATGCAGTTCTCGCTTTCGAAGGACTTCCGGCATGTGGCGTATCAGGGTGCTGGGGCGAATCAATTCCCTGAGATTTATGCCTCGGAGCTTGCCTCGAATTTGGCTGCTGCTGCGCCTGTGAAGCTGACTCACGCTGGCGAGCAGCTCAGCGGATTCGATACGGCGAAGCGGGAGGTGGTTCAGTGGAAGTCGGGTGACGGCGCGATGATCGAGGGAGTTCTGTACAAGCCGGCAGACTTTTCGCCCAGCAAGAAGTATCCGTTGCTGGTTGTAATCCATGGTGGCCCGACGGGCATTGATATGCCGATGATCAATCCAGACCGGTATTACCCGATGGAGCGTTTTGTGGCCAAGGGCGCACTGATCCTGCGGCCGAATTATCGCGGTTCGGCGGGGTATGGCGAGAAGTTTCGTTCGCTGAATGTGCGGAATCTTGGGGTGGGCGATTATGCGGATGTGATCTCGGGCGTTGACTACCTGATCGCGCAGGGCTTTGTGGACAAGGATCGCGTGGGTTCGATGGGCTGGAGTGAAGGTGGTTATATCTCGGCTTTCATCACGACATCGAGCGACCGCTTCAAAGCGGTTTCGGTCGGCGCGGGGATCTCGGACTGGATGACTTACTACGCCAATACCGATATAACTCCGTTTACGCCGCAGTATCTGAAAGCAACGCCATGGGACGATCCGGAGATTTACAGGAAGACTTCGCCGATCAGCTATATCGCCAAAGCGAAGACGCCGACGTTAATTCAGCATGGGGGTTCGGACCGGCGGGTTCCGGTGGCGAATTCCTTTGAGCTGCGGCAGGCTCTGGAAGATCATGGCGTGCCGGTGAAGATGGTGGTGTACGACGGATTCGGACACCCCATCAACAAGCCCAAGCAGCAGCGGGCGGTGATGGAAGAGAACGAATACTGGTTCGATCACTATATCTGGGGAGATCCTTTGCCGACGGCTCTCACGCCGGTGGTCAAGCCAGCCAAGCCGTAGCGCCGGTCTGATCGCTGTGGCCGGTGTAATTATTTCTGGTCAATTATCTCTGGGCTGCTTGCGTGGCGCATTTCCCGAGCGAGTTTTTTCTGTTGCCGCTTGCTCTCTTTGTGCACATACATTGCCGCGTCCGCGGAGCGCTGCAGCTCTTCTTCGGTGGCGCCGTCGGCCGGGTAGACTGCCAGGCCGACGCTGGCGGAGCCGTGCAGTTGAATCCCCTCCAGATCAAACGGCTCGTCAAAGCACCGTTCCAGGCGAAGGGCGATCTCCTCGGCATCGGCCCGGCTGCGAAGAATGGGCACGAGAGCGAGGAACTCGTCGCCGCCGATTCGGGTCAGCATGTCTTCGCTGCGCAACTGAAGCTTCATGCGCCGCGTTACCTCCTGCAGGTAGAGGTCGCCGATCCGGTGTCCGTAGTGGTCGTTGACCTGTTTGAACCGATCGAGGTCGACATAGATCATGCCGAAGACGGCCTCGCTGCGGCGTGCTGACTGCATCAGTTGATCGAGTCTCTTCTCCATGCTGAATCGGTTTGGAATATCGGTGAGCAGATCGTGCTCGGAGCGATGGCGCAGATCGCTGTACAGGCGGCGGGTATCGATGGCCAACTCGGCAAGCCGCGCTCCGGCCGCTATCGCAGCGGAAATTTCAGCTTCGCTGGAGATGTGGCGCAGCGGGGTTGCCAACAAAAGACCCAGTGTGGCGCCGTCTCTGGAAAGCAGTTCCTCGCAGACGATTGCGGGATCGACGGGACGCTCCGGACGAGCGCCTTCTCCGAGACTGGCGCTCAATTCGAAGCGACAAGACGCGCCATACAATCGCGACGAAACCATGGTCTGGATCTCCTGCAAGACCTTTGGCAAGGGGGCGGAACTGCTGATGAGTTCGAGGATGCGGCTTCTCTGCTGCTCCTGACGCGCCAGTCTGCGCTCGCGGATTGCATCTTCCTGGCTCTGCCTGGCCGATATGGCCGTCTGCTTGCGCAACTGACGGTCGAGCAGCCCTGCCCAGATCACGAAGATCAGGATGATCGCGCTTAACAACGTAATCACGTACGCCAGCCGTCTGACTGTCCACCACGAGGGCTGCTGCAATACAACAACATCGGCCAGCGAGCGCATGCGAATGTCAAACCAGAACCGGTCGCGCCAGTGGTTGCCGAAGTCCGTAAAACATACTCCAATCACGCGCACCCGGCTTCCGAGGGTGGGGATGATTGCGTACGACAGGGCGTTGGCTGCGTCGGAGGAACTGTGCCGCAGCGTTGCAGAAAACAGGTGGCCGCCGGAGTCGATGATGAACAGGTCGACGCGCGAGTCATGCACCAGGCCGACGACTTCGCCCTCCATGGCGACAAGGTCGTTGGCATAGGCTCCGGCGGAGGCCCTCTCCCAATCAATCTTGGTGGGTGGGAACGATGTAGCCTGCGTTGCTGCTCGTAACTGGCTATCTTCCAGACGGACATTTTCATCGTCGATGGTGGGAAAGCCAGAGGCCTCAACTGCGGAGCCGGCATGCAATGGCAGCGTGGAATCGGTTTTCACCAGCATCGACCTGCCGCTTTGCTCCACCACCGCGAGCGCGCCCGGCTCGAAATAGGTGAGCGTGCCGGTGATCCGAACGCGCTGGCTCTGATTGCTGAACCGGTAATAATCGATCACATGATCCATTGGGATCACCGGGATCGACCACGAATCGGAAGACGCACGGCGAATGTAAGTCAGATCCTTCCAGGAGTTCATATCCAGCGAGATCCCGCCTTCCTGCATCTTGCTGTCGAACGTTGCCGCGGCGACACCGGTGAGGCTGACATCAGCGTCCAGGAGCGCTTCTGGACGCAGGTCGCCGGGGCGGACAATGATTCCGTCCACGGTGCCGCCGGGGACTTTGATCCGCAGGCGCAGTTTCGGGTTTGGCTGGGAGTCATCGAATGCGGCGGAGAGGATGTGCCCGCTGATCTGCACGTATTGGCAGTCGAATTCAGAGCGGATCAACTGGTCGAACTCTGCGTGTTGCGGGGCCGGCAATACACCGTGAGCGAGGAAGCGAATCTGGCTTGCCATCACCATCGGACGGAAGCTGGCATTGGTCACGCCAGTGACCGCGATCCGGTCTCCGGCGGCGAGTCCGTTCTCTGAACCAAGCTTTGAACCGAGCTCGGGACTGAGCTGGATATACAGCCCTAAGCCGCCTTCCATGACGAAGAGATTATTCTCGGAGGGTCGCGCATAGGTGATGGTGGCTTCGATCTGAACAGGGAGGTCCTTGGCAGCTTCCACGTTGCTCAAATACTTTATGTCCCGTATGTGGGTGAGCGGGGCTCGGTTCTGGCCAGGCGCGGCTGCTGCAAGAGGCAAAAAGAGCAGAAGCAGCAGGAATGACGACAGCTTCCGCATTTGTTTGCCTCCCGCCACTTTCGGGCCTTGCACATAAGCTTCCGGTCGGTTATTCACCTTAATGAACTATCGGCCGGCTTTGATGTAACGGTAGATATAAGCCCTGGGAACCAACCCACATCTAACCCCGCCAGCAATGTGCTCGCAGAGCTAAGAATAACGTTCCTTCTGCAATAGGTAAAATCCCTAAAATGTGTCACTTGTATCCCTTAAGTGTCAGTTCCAGGCCGCGTCTGCTTTAATAGGCGGTTGACACTCATCACCTCCCGGGCGATGGAAACTTCACAACGGGAGAAAGTGCAGATGTGTCGGAGCAGTAATTATGACCAACGAATCAGACTTAGTCGAATTTATTCCGGCCAGAACCGGCGTACAGTCCCGAATTGAGTCGCAATATTCGCGGCGCGGAACCCAATCGCTCCCAACGCGGAGGATCCGCGTGCTTGGCGTGCCGCTTGATCTCGGGGCAAGCCGCCGGGGCGTGGATATGGGGCCGTCGGCAATGCGCGTTGCCGGCCTCGAAGCGCGGCTTGAAGCGCTTGGGCATCAGGTCGTCGATGGTGGCAATATCCGGGTCGAAATAGCGGAAACGCAGAACTTGGGCAGCGCCAACGCCCGTTTCCTTCGAGAGATTGCCGATACCTGCACCCGAACGGCGGAGGCTGTGGTTCAGACGCTGGAAGACGGCATGACGCCGCTGGTCTTGGGCGGGGATCACTCGCTGGCCGCTGGAACGATTTCTGGAGTGGCCGAGTTTTACCGCCGCGCCAATCAGAAGATCGGTGTTATCTGGATCGACGCCCACTCCGATATCAACACGCCGGAGACCTCGCCCTCTGGCAACGTGCATGGCATGCCGCTGGCGGCGCTGTTGGGGTTGGGTGCCGGCTCGGGACTCGATTTAGGATCCGACTCAGGTTTGGGCCCGCTGAGCCACATTTTCGGGTACTCGCCGAAGATTTCTCCCGAGAACACGGTGATTGTTGGTGTTCGCGACATCGATTCGGCAGAACGGGATAACATCCGCCGCGCTGGCGTGGCCGAGGTATACACCATGCGCGACATCGATGAGCGCGGGATGCGCGCGGTGATGGAGGAAGCTTTGCGCGCCGCAGGGCGCGGCACCGTCGGCTACCACGTATCGCTCGACATGGACTGGATCGATCCCGAAGACGCTCCAGGTGTGGGCACGCCGGTTCGCGGAGGCGTGACGTATCGCGAGGCTCATCTGGCCATGGAGATACTCGCCGACGATGGCAAATTGCTCAGCTTTGAGATCGTCGAGGTCAATCCAGTGATTGACGAGCGCAACCGGACTGCGGATCTGGCTGTGGAACTGGCTTGCTCAGCGTTTGGGAAGAAGATATTGTGACGACGAAACAAAATCCGGCGTGCCACCTGCACTCGGAAACAGGGACACTACAATCGAAGAGGCATGGCTAAGAAACTGCGCGTAGGTATTCTCTTTGGTGGCAGGAGCGGCGAGCATGAAGTTTCGTTGCTTTCGGCAGCTTCGATTCTTAAGGCAATTGATCGCAGGAAGTTCGATGTGGTGCCGATCGGCATCACCAAAACTGGCCGTTGGCTCACAGCGGGCGGTGCGCAGGCGCTGCTGACGGGCAACCACTCCGAGTCCGCCGACCTGGTTCTCCAGGCCGAGGCAGAGACGACGGCATCCCCGGCGGATGCTGTCACGGCGCTTGTTCCTGACGCGGCGAGCCTGGGTTCGGGACGGCTGGATGTGGTTTTCCCAGTACTACATGGGACCTTTGGCGAAGATGGCACGATTCAGGGACTCTTTGAACTGGCGGATATCGCCTATGTGGGTTCCGGCGTTTTGGGCTCGGCTGCTGGGATGGACAAGGATGCCATGAAGCGGCTCTTTGCGCAGGCGCGACTGCCCATTGTGAAGCATGTCACAGTTCTACGGACTGCGTGGGAGGCTTCGCCGCGCAAGACGGTGGCGGCTATCGAAGCGGCGCTGAAGTACCCGATTTTCGTCAAGCCGGCCAATCTTGGTTCCTCGGTTGGAATCAGCAAGGTCCATGATCGAAAGGAGCTTGGTCCGGCGCTGACGCTTGCGGCTTGCTTTGATCGGAAGATCGTTATCGAGCAGGGAGTGGGCGGCGCGAAGAAGAAGGCGCGGGAACTGGAAGTGGCTGTGCTGGGAAATGATGATCCGAAGGCGAGCGTGGTTGGTGAGATTGTGCCTGGCAAGGAGTTTTACGATTACGAGGCGAAGTATCTCTCGGACGGCTCCGTACCGATCATTCCGGCCAAGATCACTGCGGCTGAATCAAAACAAATCCGCGCGATGGCTGTCGAGGCTTTTCGCGCTTGCGATCTGGCCGGTCTGGCTCGCGTCGATTTCCTGATGGAGCCGGATGGCAAGCGCAGGATTTATCTGAATGAAGTCAATACGTTGCCCGGCTTTACCTCCATCAGCATGTATCCCAAGCTGTGGCAGGCTACTGGCCTTGGCTATTCAGATTTGATCAGCCGTCTGATCGAACTGGCCTTCGAACGCCATAAGGAGCGCAGCCGAACCAGCTTCAGTTTTAATGTCGCCAAGGGATGAGGGGAACAAATAGGAGGACGCCGGAGCACACAGGGAACACTTTCCGGGGTCTGGTTGTCTCTAATAGAAGTGTTCCCGATTTGCGGGCAGCCCGGTGATCGGCCATTTCTGCCCAGATGCTTCTTTTTCAACCCGCTCGGCTGAGGAATAGCAAACGATGACCCTGATGGATGCGCCCAAGTTCGATGCTGCCCGCTCACGCCGCCGTTCCCAGGTGTTCTCGGGCACTTTGGCTTTCCTGTTCGTGTTTCTTGTCGGAATGTGGTTTTTTACGGGGCGGCCAATCGACTATCCGTGGAATTGGTGGACCTACTGGGCGGGCGAGCGCGATGTCAACCAGTTTCTGCAGGCGGTGGAAGGCAACGACCTGCCTCGCGCCTACGGTATCTGGCGCAATGACTTCGACTGGAAACAGCATCAGGCCCAGTACGCGACTTATCCTTACGAGCGATTTGCGGAAGACTGGGGCCGGGACAGTTCGGCGAACGACTATGGAACCATCAGCAGCCATATTATCGTCGCGAGAAAGCTCACTGGCACGGAGTTGATCGTGGGTGCGATGATTAATGGGCGCAAGAGCAAGCCGCTCTTTCTTGCCTTTGACAAGAAAGAGCATACGCTTGGATTTTCTCCGTTTGAGCTGAGTTTGGACCACTACTGAGTGGCGGTTAGTTCCGCCAGGGCTTTCTCAAGGCTTGCTGCGTCCTCGACGTTGACGCATTTCTGGCTGCGGTCGATCTGGCGGAGCAATCCGGCGAGGACTTTGCCCGGTCCGACTTCAACATACGTCACTGCTCCTGCCGCAGCGAGCGCCTGAACGCAGCCGACCCAGTTGACGGTTCCTGTCACCTGTTCGATGAGCGCGGTGCGTGCCTGATCGGCGGTCGTTACCAGGGTTCCGCTGACGTTGGCGGCAACGGGAATGCGTGGCTCGGCCATCGTGATGCCGCTGAGGAACTTGGCGACATCGGCCTGAGCAGGCTGCATGAGCGCGCAATGGAAGGGAGCGCTGACTGGCAGCATCACTACTTTGCGGGCTCCGCGAGCTTTCGCCAGTTCGGCAGCTTTCTCAACGGCGGTCGTCGCACCGGAGATCACGGTCTGATCCGGCGAGTTGAAGTTCGCGGCCGACACGACCAATCCAGTTGCAGCCGCTGCTTCGGCGCATGCTTCAGAGACCTGCTCGGCAGCCAACGCGAGGATCGCGGCCATGGCGCCCTCGCCTGCCGGGACGGCGGTCTGCATGGAGCGTCCTCGGGCTTTCACGGCCCGAACGGCGTCGGTGAAGCTGAGCGTTCCCGCTGCCACGTGCGCTGACCATTCTCCGAGAGAGTGCCCGGCGGCTAGCGCTGGCGTGATTCCGTGCTCGGCTAGGGTGCGATGGGCGGCGACGCTTACGGTCAGAATTGCCGGCTGCGTATTCTCGGTCAAACGCAATTCATCGTCGGGGCCGTCGAGGAAGATTCGGCTCAGCGGAAAGCCGAGTGCGTCATCGGCTTCGGCAAAGGTTGCGGCAGCGACGGGGAAATTTTCGGCGAGGCTGCGGCCCATGCCCACGGTTTGCGAACCCTGGCCGGGAAAGAGGAAAGCGATCTTTTTCGTAGTCATACAGGAAGGGATTCTACTGGATTCAACGGGGTAAGGGTTGAGTCGCTAATTCCAGCGCTTGCGGTCGTCGTGCTTGACGTCGTCTTCGTCGATCAGCCGGCCCTGACCATCGAAGCGAACGGTGCGGCCCTGTTTCTTCATGTACACCTGAAATTTGCTGGCCGCCCGGCGGCGCTTCCAGCGGTAATATTGGTTGCGCAGGCCGTACCAGCGCTCGCTCAGAGCGAATCCGAAGCCGCGGCGGGGGGAGCTGCGCACGTACAGGATGGCGGCCAGCGCTCCGCCGAGTTGTGCGAAGGCGTAGATGCGCTGTTCGCCGAAGGTCTGCGCGAGGGCAATCAGGGTGTAGATGATAGCCAGATATTTGGCTTTGATGCCGATGACGAAGAAAAGCTGGAATTGCAAGTCGCCGTGCAGCACGGCGATGGCCGTGAGCATTCCGAAGATGCCGCCCATGCAGCCGTAGATGGTGATCAGCGGTTGCGGCGAGCCGAGCTTGTAGCCGATGGCGAAGATCACGACTGCCGTCAGCGCCGCTCCAAGGACTGAAACCAGATAGAGGCCGTCCAGCCATCGGCTGCCGTGCATCGATTCTAGGAGGCCGCCGAGAAACCACAGCGACAGCAACTCAAAGAGTGTTCCGAGTAGCGCGGGGTGTACGAGGCTGTACGTGAGCGGCTGCCAGATTTCTCCGGCAAAGACCATGTCCGGACGCAAGGCGAGATGGCTGATCAGGGTCAGCAGCGTGTCCAGCCGAGCGGTGGTTGCCAGCAGCAGCACAAAATACGCCACCAGGTTCCACAGGATCAGGCGGCGCGTGGCACCGGAGAACTCGGGAAATGCGAATTGTGCAGAACCGAACCTGGGCATATTCGTCTTCCTTGAGCCTACATCCTCTCAAGCTTCAATGTCATGCGCCAGTCGTTTTGCGTCAGATTCATCTGAGTTTTCGAGAAATTTGATGGGATTGACGCCAGATACTGAATGACAATTCGTCTTCAGCTCGTCAGTCGTCGCACCAGCAGCAGGGTTTGATCGTCCAATTGTCTGCCGTAGCTACGCGCTGCACTAAGGACAGACGCCGCCAACTCGTGGAGTGGCAGCTCGGCGCAGTCGGTCACTAGTTTTTCCAGCCGCGCAGCTCCGAATTCGACACTGTGCTCTGCACCCCGCCTGGATTTTGTCTCCGAAGCCACTTCGAGAATGCCATCCGTCGCGATCACTACCAGGTCACCTGATTCCATAGGCAACCGGCAGGCGGGAAACTCGGAGACTGGGAGCAATCCGAGCGGAAACTGCTGCTCCTCAATGCAGGTGATGCTTCGACTTGCCGCGCTCCAGTGAAGCAGCGGCGGGCTGGCGGCCATCCCATAAAACGACTCTCCGTCCTGGTTGAGGCGAAGCGAGGTAAATGTGGCGTACATGTGGGCTTCTTTTACCTGCGGCAGCACCACGTTTAGCCGGTACATCAGCTGCGATAGCATGGCCTTGCCGTCAACTTCGTCTTCGTCTGCCAGGGCAGTTCTTATCGCTGTCTTCAACATGCCCATCAGGATTCCGGCCTGCAGTCCATGCCCGGCAATATCCGCCACGTAGGCCACTGTATCGCCGCAGGGCAGGTCGACCACGTCAACCAGGTCGCCGCCGACCTTTTCGCTGGGATGAGAGATTCCGTAGATTTCGAAACAACAGGTCTTTGGGCTGACGGGCGGAACGAGTGTCTTTTGAATGCCCTGGGCCAGTTCAAGCTCGCTCCTCATGCGCATTGCCTCCTGTCCGGTCATCTTCATGAATCGGAGGAAGCAGATGAACGAGGCGACGATCACAATTGCAATGGAGGTAGCCGCGAAATGCAGACCGGCCCCGGACGGGACAGGCGAGAGATGCCACGTCGCCTCCAGCCACTCGCGGATGACACGGTTGATTGTCGACAGGACGAACTGAAGCGCAATCATCCCCAACAGGCAGTACATCGGCAACCGGGCGGCAACCACGATCCAGAGCACTGTGTTCAGCCCGCTGACAATCCCAATAGTGAGGGCGACGGCGTATGGCATTCTGCCGCCGTCCAACAGATCTTCGTAAAATCCGCTGACAGTGAACAGAAGAAAGGCCCCTGCCAGAAGCACGCCAAACTGGCGGAACGGAAGGTTGTGCAGGTACGCCCAGCGCGGCGATCTCCGCACCATCCAATCGATCAGACGTTTGGTCATACGCAGCACCATAGCAGAGGCTACGCATGTTTTCGTTGCAAATTACGGTGTCGCCACCAGTCCGCGATGCCCTGCGGCATCAACTGCTCGAACGCCGAAGATTACGTTGTCCTTGGAGATGGGAACAGTCAGAGTCATCGGGTTCGCGCCGGTCCCCGGAACGGTCTGCACATATTGCCAGTCGGGAGCGGTTGTTTCGCGCCACAGCAACTCGTAGTGCAGGCTGGATGGAGCTCCTTCGGGTGTTTTCCAGGTCAGGGTTGTGCCGTTTTCGAGATTTGCGGTGACAATCTTCAGGTCCGGGGGGATTCCCGGTGAAGCTGCCAGCGTCGCCAGCGTGGCCGCGTTCAGTTTCGCTACCTGCGCGACGTAAGCGAAGTCGACGAACTGGATGAGGTCGCCGTACTGGACGCCGTTTTCTACGCGAACATTCTGGTGCTGATGGTTAAAGTCCTCGCGCCACTCGGTCAGCCGGACTGCGGTGAATCCTTCGCGGTTGAAGCTGGTGTGATCGCCGCCGCGCAGGTAGCGGTCTGGCCTCGCCACCAGAAACGGACCGAAGCTGCTACTGGGGAAGTATGTTCGGGCCACATCGTCCATGGCGCGGGCCAGTTGGCGGCTGGGTGCGTCGTCCACGGTTCCAAGGGCGCGAATGCGGCGCAATTGTTCGGGCGAGGCTGTGAGCGGGATGCCTTCGGAAAAGACCCGCACCACGTCTTTGCGTTGGAGGGTGTCGCCGGGGGTGGTGTTGCCGCCTACGATGTCGTTGTTCAGCACGCCTTCGAGCTGCCAGCCCTCGTCTTTGGCCAGCTTTGCCAGATGTGCTGAGCCGTTCAGTCCTTGTTCCTCGCCGGCGACCGCGACGAAGACCAGCGAGGCGGGAAACTTGAGTTTGCTGAGGACATGGGCGCATTCGAGCGAAACAGCTACGCCGGAGGCGTCGTCGTTGGCGCCAGGAGCTGTGCTGTGGTCATCGAGGGTGTCGGAGTTGCGCGAATCGTAATGCCCGGTTACCAGGTACATCCGCTTGGCCTGAGCCGGGTCGGAGCCGCGCAGGATGGCGTAGACATTGGTGATTGTGGTGGGCTTGGGAATGCGCTCGGCGATGGGATTGGTGAAGGTGTCGCGCTTTACTTCGAGGCAGCCGCCGCACTCCTTCGATATCGCCTCGAACTGGCCTGCAATCCAGTCTGCGGCAGCGGTCACTCCCGTTCCGGGAGGCAGGTCCGTCTCCATGCTGGAGAGCGTGGCGCGCGTGCCAAAACCAACCAGCTTTTCAATCGTCTGATGAATGCGGGCTTCGGAAACTCGGGCGAGCGCTCCGGCGATTGCCGGATCTGCTGGAGCCGCAGAGACCGGAGTGGCGTGCTGTTGATAATCCGCTTGCGCCGCGGAAACAGGCCCGAGGGCAGTGGCGAGGACTATTCCGAGGATAACCCCGGCGAACAAAGGCTCGATGAACACGGGCCAAAATGGAACAGAGACCAGCGACATGCGCGGGCACCGAAGCAAATTCATGCGTTTCTTCTCCACTGGTCTCAAATTTCAGTGCGATTGCTTCCGCTCTGCCCTTGACCGGAGGCAGGTCTCTCCCTAAAACTAGCGGAGTCGCACCGCGCGATGCTGTCATCATAAAGCTTGAATGGTGCTAAGAAGGAGGAGCCATCATGCCGAATTGTCCAGAGTGTGAGACCCCGCTGGATTTTGAAGTGGACGAAGTGGAAGAGGGCGACATTGTCGCCTGTGACGAATGTGGGACCGAGTTTGAAGTGGTCGGTACGGAGCCGATTGAGCTGGCGCATGTGGATGGCGACGAGCTTGACGAAGAGGACGACGAGTTTTTGGACGAGGAAGAGGAAGAGGAGTGATGCCAAGTGCATTTCCAACAAAGAAGCTGTCGAAGCGAACCAGAAGCTACCTGTTCGGTTCCGGCCTGATTGCAATCACGGTGCTGGGGTTGATTCCGGTGGGCAATCCGGGCCGCTCCGGTAGCCTTGGGCCTGTAGTCGCCGAAGCTCAGAACTTTGGTCAGCGAATCCTCCAGGGCAAAGTCATTGGCGAGGGGGATTCGCCAGTGGGGGGCGCCACCGTTTTTCTCAAGAATCTCAAGAGCCGCGACATCAAGAGCTTCACCAGCATCCCTGACGGATCCTTCCGATTCGCCCAGGTCGGCATGGTTGACGACTACGAAGTCTGGGCCGAGCAGGGGAAGAAGAAGAGCGCGGTCAAGACGATCAGCTCCTTTGACTCCCGCAAACTCGTGGAGTTCGATCTGAAGCTCAAGTAGCGCAAACATAGTTCGACGTGCGGGCTGAGGTAGTTCTTGAAGGCCCGCAGGTTTCTCGCTGCTTTAATGCTTTCTTCCGAGCTAAAGCACGGCGAGACAGCCGATTCCTCCCCGGTTGCATCTGAGAACTTGTCGCTTGCCTGTGGATTTCCGCAGTTCCGGAAAACATACCCGCATTTCGACCAGATTGGGCTACGGAAATCCGATGCAGCCGGATGCGCGGCTGTGCGCTGGAGGAGAATCCACGATGGCTGTCATGATGCAGGCGTTTTACTGGGATGCGCCAAAGCTGGAGAACAAGGAAGGCAACTGGTGGAATGTGATCGCCGAGCGTGTCGAAGCGCTGGGCAAGTCCGGCTTCAACGCGCTTTGGCTGCCGCCTGTTTCGAAGGCGTCGGATCACCGATCGATGGGCTACGATCCGTATGACTATTGGGATCTAGGCGACTTTGATCAGAAGGGCGGAGTGAAGACCCTTTGGGGCAATCGAGCCGAGCTTGAAGCGCTCGCCGCCAAGGCCCACCAGAGCGGTATTGGCCTCTACGCCGACATGGTCATCAATCACAACTCCGGCGCGGATGAGGAAGAGGTCAATCCGCTGGATGGCCAGAAGCGCTGGACGAAGTTCAAGCCAAAGAGCGGCAAATTTCCGCGCGACTGGAACAGCTTTCACCCCAGCCGCTTCGAACAGGTCATGGTCGAAGGGGAGAATTACGCCGGCTTTCCTCACCTGTGCCATCGCAACCCGGAGGTTTACAAGGCCATGTTCGATTACGCACGGCTCATGATTGAGGAACTGGGTTTCGATGGCTTCCGTTTCGACTTCGTAAAAGGTTTCGGCGCATGGATGATTGGCGTGCTCTCCAAGTATCGCTATGTCAGGGACGGCAACGAATTCACGCCCTACGTCGTCGCTGAGATGTGGTCCGGCCCCCAGGATATAGAGCAGTGGATCGACCGGGTCAATGGCATGACCGACAATCAGATCGCTGCCTTTGACTTTCCGCTTCGCTACAAGCTCAAGGACGTCTGCGACACGCTCAACTACGATCTGCGCAATCTCACGGACGGCGGTTCTGTTGTCATGAAGCGCCCCATGCACGCTGCGACTTTCGTCGATAACCACGACATGGGCGAGAACGCGATCGTCAACGACAAGATGCTGGCCTACTCGTTCATCCTTGTACACGAAGGGTATCCGTGCATCTTCTGGTATGACTACTTCAACAATGGGTTGGGCCGTGGCGGAACGCCAAATGGCATTGACGCGCTGGTCGATGTGCATCATCACTATGCGGGCGGCGATTCGCAGATCCTCCATGCCGATCCCGACCTCTACATCATGCAGCGCGTCGGCTTCAAGAATGACGAAGTGGACCAGCCGGGGCTGGTGTATGTCTTGAATAACCTCGGCGATAAGTGGAGCGGAACCAGCGTCAAGACTAAGTGGCCGAATCAGAAATTTCGCCCGATGGCGTGGGATGGCCACGACAACGCGCATCCCGATGAACGCACGACGGACGGGGATGGGAATGCTGAGTTTCCTGCGCCGCCGCGGGGGTTTGCTGTTTATGTGCCGGTGTTTGAATAGCTTCGCGGCTTATTCAAAGGCTTGGGCTCATGTTGGCGTTCTTATTGAAGGGCGGTGAGTCCCAGTCAGCGATGGCTCGAAACAACTTTTCGACATGAGTACGAATCTGTCTTAGAATCTCGGCTGAGGCTTCGTTGATGCTGCCAAAGGACTCCGAGACTAAGCGTGATCACTTGCATAGTATCCGGGTGAATGAAGGCCATGACCCACTTCGGACGATCAGAGAAGAAGCTCCAACCTTCAACTTGGCATGGCTCAAAGACGGCGAGTCCATGCCACTTGTTCAAAGAGTTGGATTCACGATCTTCTCTTTGATGTTCTGTCTCGCCGGTGTTTGGCTGATTAACGGCTCCGTAATAGAGTTTCGCGAGCACGACGTCATAGGCGTTTTCTCCGTAATTGGAAGCGTGATCTTCCTGATTCCGGGCATTCTCGGTCTGAGGAATGTCTTGAAGTTCAAGAGTAAGGACTCATCTAATTAACCGTGTTCTAGACAGCAGAGCTAAGCCATCACAGGCAGATCGGCCGAAAGAATATTCATTGGCGTGAGCCCTCGTTGTCGCAGTGAGCGAAGGCTCAATGCATCGTGGCGCTTGGCCAGCCGCTGGCCGTTGTGGTCGGCTACTAGCGTGCAGTGATACCAGCTTGGTGCGGCATAGCCCAGCGCACGAAGCAGCAGGATCTGGCGGGCTGTTGATTTGAGCAGATCCGCTCCGCGCACCACTTCGGTGATCGCCATGGATGCGTCGTCTACCGCGCAGGCCAGTTGATAGCTGGGGACATTGTCTCTGCGCCACACCAGGAAGTCACCGAAGTCCACTCCGGCGACGAAGCGCTGCCGGCCCAGATGCTGATCGTAAAATTCGACTACCGCTCCGTCCTGCACGCGGAAGCGCCAGTTGGCGGACTCCGGTCCGAAACGGCTTGCGGTTGGTCCGGGAAGCTGCGCGGTCTCTCCGCTTAAATGGCGGCAGGTGCCGGGATAGATCGGCTCGTCTTCGGGATTAATCTCGGGATTGGTCCTGGGGTTGATCTGGGCCCCCTCATGCGGGGCGGAAGCCAGCGCTGCCAGTTCCTTGCGTGTGCACCGGCAGGGATAGAGAAAACCTCGGCGAAGCAGCTTGCGCCAGGCCGACTCGTACAGACTGTGCCGCTTGCTTTGGAGGTATGGCCCGTAAGGTCCGCCATTGCCGGACTTGTCGGATTTGTCCTGTCCGGTTGCGCCCGGACCCTCCTGCCAGCGGATGCCCAGCCAGCGCAGGTCTTCGACGGCGGCTTCGGCGTACTCGCTGCGGCTGCGGTCCGGGTCGAGGTCGTCCATGCGCATGACAAGCGTGCCACCGGCATCGCGGGCGCGCTGATAGGCGGTCCAGAAAGTTCGCGCATGGCCTACGTGCAGCATTCCGGTCGGCGAGGGCGCGAGACGGCCACGATAGGGTTCCGCGCCGCCCTTGAAAGCCTGAGACTCCGGATTGTCCGCGCCGGGCCCCAATGCGTGTCCCGATGTGTTTCCAGACGCGTACAAGGGGGCTTGCATGGTGAAGACCGGCGGCATTCGCTGTGTGCCCACCCTGTCAGTCTACGCAGGCTCGGAGGCGCGCGGAATGGATAACTTGGTTCCGCGTCCAGTCCTCCGGTTATTCTGATTCGTCTTCGTCCTGTTTGGCGCTACTGGAATCATCCTGATGGTGCTTCTTCCCATGCGGATGGCGGAATTGACCCATGTCGTCGTCAATGTGCTTCGGATCGACGGACACCTGTACGACGTCCATCTCGTGGCCATCCAAATCAACGACCAAAAGCCCCATACGGTCGCCTTCGGGCTTTGCATAGATCAAAGTTTGATTCAAGGTCTGATCCGAAGTTTGATCCAGGGTCTGATTGCTGCAATTGCGGCTTGTCTCGCGGATCATCCGCTGCCAACCTGGGCCGACGCGCTGCTCGACGAGGGCGTTCAGTTCCGCGCCATCGACCGGGCCCTGGAGGTTTTCGATCTCGGCCAGGTGCAATCCGTGAACGCCGCCATGCGATGCGATTCCCGCGATGCCGCTGATCAGCGCCATGAAAGGAATCCGCGTGGCATGGGCGTGGTAGCGCGACTCGATACCGTGCACCACGGAGTCAAAGCCAGATCCGCTGCCGCTCGCGGCGAGCAGAATCATCGGAGTCATGACGGCTGCCAGACCCGCCAGAATCATTAGCCCATACCAACGGTTGTCTTTCATTTGCCCGCCTCTTTCTGTGCTTTCTTGACCGACTTCACGGCGTCTTTGGGAATCCCGAAGTTACCGCCAAGGCTGCCGATCTTGTCCATATCAACTGGTCCCAGAATCAGCACAAGAGCCAGTTCTTTCGGCTCTGCATCGAGCACAAACAAGCCCTGCACCTGTCCGTCGACCAGCTTGAGGTAAATGTCCGTGCCTTCAGCGGCTCCCTTGGTTCGTTCGTGCACCATCGGCGACCATTCGGTGCCCTGGATATACTTGCGCAACCCTTCGAGCTCTTCCGCCGTGTAGGAGTGATCCTTGTCGAACTCGTAGTCGCGCACGTAGACGCCCTTGAGGTTCTGAATCATCTGCTTGACGGCCTCGTCGTCCCTGTCGCCATCCTTGTCTTTGTCCTTGTCCTTACCCATGAACTTCGCCGCAAAGGCCAGCATGTTTTTGTCCAACGTCACTTCCGTTACGTGCGTGGCGCGATCCGCCAGCGTCTTTTCAATCGGCGACGCTGTTGGCAGGGAATCCTGTGCAAATACGCCGGACGAGCCCGTCACTACAATTCCCAATGCCACCAAGCTGGCCCAAACCTGATTCCGCTTCATCCTGTCCCGCTTTCTTCCCCATGGGGAAACTACCTGAATGTCTGATATCCCAAATTGGACCGGCTACCTGCCACAGTGCCCTCGTTCACGCGGTCACCCACTCGTTCCAGTGTTTGGTGGGTGATTCGAAAAGCCGTCATCACTTGTTGTCGCGCTTCCTCGCCCTTGCGCCGTTCGAGATTGCGCTCTTCGACCTGTTTGTAGACCGCAAAGCCGCCGAAGACCGCGGCCAGCAACGCAGATGCGGCGATTCGCTGCAGCATCCACCAGCGGCCATGCTGTCCTTGTCTCCGCTCGCGTGCTCTTGCCAGCACCCGCTGCTTCATTCCGGGCGGGGCATCGCGATGCTGCAAGGCGATCCGCAGCTTGCGTTCGAAGTCCGCGAGTTCCTGTTCGGTCAAATCTCTATGTTCCACGGACATACTCCTTCAACGTCTGGCTCGCCCTCATGCGCAGCAGTTTCAGGCCGCGCTGTAACTGGCTCTTTACGGTCGCCACGGGCGCTTTCAACGTTACTGCAATCTCTTCCGGCGTCAGGTCTTCCTGGTAACGGAGAACAAGCGCCGCGCGTTGCGACTCCGGCAGACCTGCCAGCAGTTCTTCGATGCGCCGCCCCAGCGGAGACGCGTCGTCCATATCCAGCGGCTCCACGAGCACGTGCCGCTCCTCCAGTTCTACCCACAAATCGGTACCCAGACTTGCGGCCTTAGTCTGCTTCCGGCGCAATGCATCCGCGGAACGGTGTACGGTCACCTGCCGCAGCCAGAAGCGGACGTGCTGGGCCGAGCAAAGCTTGTGGAGATTGCGGTCCAATTCGAGCAGCACATCCTGGGCCAGCTCCTCGGCCAATCCGCGATCTCCCGTCATGCGCCATGCCAGCGAGAAAACCATCGACTGGTGCTCCTCGACGAGTTGCTCGAACTCGAGATTGGATTGGGCCTGCCAGTTCAACAGCTTCCTCATGTGCTTCTACTCTCTAATCCGCAAAATTCCTCGGGGCGGGATGCAGAGCCTTACGCTTTTTTTGAGAAAGATGTTTCAAGAGCTGCGCTGGGAGATGTTTCGAAGCCTGATTCCTGAATTCATACGACCCTGGTGCCGCATGACTATGGTCACTATTTCCACATTAACCACAACATATAGATGTTGACCCGCGTTCAGGCTCACGATATAGTCGATTCTGCTTTCGGTGGTGAATCGTGCGGTTCACCTGAAAGGGAATCCGGTTAAATGCCGGAACTGCCCCGCAGCGGTAAGCAGGAACGAACGCTCCAATACAAGCACTGGTCGAGCAACTGTCCAGCCGTGGACGTTCTCAAGACTGGGAAGCTGGAGCAAATAGGTAGCCTGCAAGTCCGAAGACCTGCCGAAAGACATGTCCGATAGGGCATGGCACATGCACACGCCTCCGAGGGGATGGCCGGGTGATGTGGGCTGTCGTTTTTTCAGGACACCCTTGTTTTCCGGTCTCGAACCCTCCCGGCTCAAGATTCGCTTCACCTCAGCCGACAAGGCTTTCGAAAGGACCATTCCTATGGCCACAATTCAGTCCACACTGACGGACCTCGACCCGAATTTTCCGCTCGCCGAAGCCGCGCCTCAGATGCAAGTCAGAAAGCGGAATGGCGGTCTCGAACCCGTGGACGTCAACAAGATTGTCCGCGCCGTCGAGCGCTGCTGTCATGGCTTGCCCCATGTCGATCCCATCCGCGTAGCCAGCAAGACCATCGGCGGCCTCTTTGACGGCGCAAGCACGCGGGAGCTTGACTCCATTTCAATCCAGACCGCGGCTTCGCTGATCGCCGAGGAGCCGGAGTACTCGCGCCTGGCTGCGCGTTTGCTGCTTGCGACCATTGCGAAGGAAGTTGCTGGCCAGAATATTTATTCGTTTTCGCAGTCGATCGAGATCGGCAACCGCGAGGGCGTGGTCTCTGCCGATGCCGCAGCCTTTGTGCAGGCGAATGCCCGCAAGCTCAACTCTGCCATCGATGACCGCTTTTCGGACCGTTTTGAATACTTCGGCCTGCGCACGGTGTACGACCGCTATCTGCTGCGGCATCCGATTACGCGTCTGGTCACGGAGACTCCGCAGTACTTCTTCATGCGCGTGGCAGCCGGGCTTTCGACGCGGGTGAATGAGGCCGTCGATTTCTACAACTTGCTGGCCTCGCACGATTACCTGCCGAGTTCGCCGACGCTGTTCAACAGCGGCACCAAACATAGTCAAATGTCGAGCTGCTACCTGATCGACTCGCCGTTGGACTCGCTGGACTCGATCTACGACGCCTACAAGCAAATTGCATTGCTGTCGAAGTTCTCGGGCGGTATTGGTCTGGCCTTTCATCGCATTCGCAGCGAGGGGTCGCTGATTCGCGCGACCAATGGATTGTCGAACGGCATCGTGCCGTGGCTGCGCACATTGGATGCTTCGGTCGCCGCCGTCAACCAGGGCGGCAAGCGCAAGGGAGCGTGCTGCGTCTATCTTGAGCCGTGGCATGCCGATGTCGAGTCATTCCTCGAAATGCGCGACAACACTGGCGATCAGGCGCGACGGACCTACAATCTGAATCTTGCGAACTGGATTCCGGACCTGTTCATGCGTCGCGCCGATGAAGACGGGATGTGGTCGCTCTTCGACCCCAAGGATGTGCCGACCCTGACGGATCTTTACGGCGAGGCATTCGAAAAGGCGTACATCGAAGCGGAAACCCAGAAGCTCTACAAACGCCAGATCAAGGCCCGCGATCTGTACGCGCGGATGATGCGGACGCTGGCGGAAACAGGCAATGGGTGGATGGTCTTCAAGGACGCCTGCAACGTGAAGTGCAACCAGACGGGCGAGCCGGGGAACACGGTGCATCTCTCGAATCTATGCACGGAGATCACCGAGGTCACTTCGCATCAGGAGACGGCCGTCTGCAACCTTGGCTCGATCAATCTTGGCCGTCACCTGACGGACGGTAAGTTTGATTTTGACAAGCTCGCGGCGACGGTTCGCCATGCCGTTCCGATGCTGGATCGGGTTATCGATATCAATTACTACCCCGTTTCGCAGGCTGCAGTGTCGAATTCGCGCTGGCGTCCGGTTGGGCTTGGCGTGATGGGACTGCAGGATGTCTTCTTCCAGCTTCGCTGGGCCTTCGATTCGCCGGAAGCGCGTGAGCTTTCCGCCAAGATTCAGGAAGAGATTTACTTCCACGCGCTCTCTGCGTCGTGCGATCTGGCTGAAAAGAATGGTCCTCACGCTGCGTTTCAAGAGACTCGCGCTTCCAGGGGCGAGTTCCAGTTCGACCTGTGGGGCATTACGCCGCGTGACACGGCGCGTTGGGAGACTCTGCGCGAACGGATGAAGACGGTCGGCCTGCGCAACTCGCTGCTGATCGCGATTGCACCGACGGCGACTATTGCATCGATTGTCGGATGCTACGAATGCATCGAGCCGCAGATTTCCAATCTCTTCAAGCGCGAGACGCTCTCCGGCGAGTTCATGCAGATCAACAAGTACCTCGTCACCGAGTTAAAGCAGCTTGGCTTGTGGTCGGAAGAGATGCGCACGCGGATCAAAATGGCAGAAGGGTCGATTCAGAAGATCGACGAAATCCCGGACGAGCTGAAGCTGATCTACCGAACAGTGTGGGAAGTTCCCATGCGTTCGCTTATCGACATGGCTGCCGATCGCGGTGCCTATATCGACCAGAGCCAGTCGCTCAATCTCTTCAGCGAGTCGCCGAATATCGGACGGCTTAGCTCGATGTATATGTACGCGTGGAAGAAGGGGATCAAGACCACTTACTATCTGCGCTCGCGCCCGGCTACCAAGATTGCAAAGACCACGGTTGCTGTCGCCAACCGGGCTGTCGAGCAGATTCAAGCTGTGGCCTGCTCGCTCGATAATCCCGAGTCCTGCGAAGCCTGCCAGTAAGCTATCCCGGTTGAACAGAAATTTGGAGTCATTATGTCTACGAAAGCCCCTTTAAGCATCCTCGATCCCGGCCTGTCGCTCACGCTCAGGCCCATGCGTTATCCCGTCTTCTTTGACATGTTCAAGGACGGCATCAAGAACACCTGGACAGTCGAAGAAGTCGATTTCTCGACCGATCTCGTCGATCTGCGTTCCAAGCTCACCCCGGCGGAGATCCACCTCATCCAACGGCTGGTTGCGTTCTTCGCGACCGGCGATTCGATTGTCTCGAACAATCTCGTCCTCAACCTCTACAAGCACATCAACTCTCCCGAAGCGCGGCTATATCTCTCGCGGCAGCTCTTCGAAGAGGCCGTGCATGTGCAGTTCTACCTGACGCTGCTGGACAACTACGTTCCTGACCCGGAGGCGCGTGCCGCTGCCTTTGCCGCAGTAGAAAACATCCCAAGCATCAGCAAGAAGGCAGATTTCTGCATGAAATGGATGGACTCCATCCAGCAGCTCGATGAGTTGCGCACGCCGGAAGAGCAGAAGCAGTTCCTGCTGAATCTCGTCTGCTTCGCTGGATGCATTGAGGGCCTGTTCTTCTTCGCTGCGTTTGCGTATGTCTACTTCCTGCGCAGCCGAGGTCTGCTGAATGGCCTCGCCGCCGGGACGAACTGGGTCTTCCGCGACGAGAGCTGCCATCTGGAGTTCGCGTTTGAAGTCGTCAACATCGTTCGCAGCCAGCACCCTGGGCTCTTCGATGCAAAGCTTGAAGCCGACATCGTTACGATGATGCGCGAAGCGGTCGATTGCGAGCTGCAGTTTGCCGAAGATCTGCTCTCGGGCGGCGTGGCTGGACTTTCGGTCCGCGAGATGCGCCAGTATCTCGAATATGTGGCTGATTCGCGAGTGGTTCGCCTGGGAATGGAGCCGATCTTCGGGAGCAGGAATCCGTTCAGCTTTATGGAACTTCAGGATGTACAGGAGCTGACGAACTTCTTCGAGCGGCGCGTGTCGGCTTATCAGGTGGCAGTGGCCGGTGAGGTGGCATTCCACGAAGATTTCTGAGGCTGATGCTACAGCCGACCGCTGATCCCCTTCTGTGAGTGATCGAACAGCTCGGGCACGGAGCGGAAGGCGATCCTCGTCGGCGCCGCTTCGAAGGCCGCCAGCATGGTCGCCGGAGCCAGCGTACTCATTCCGTACTTGTTGTTCAGCGTATCCATCGTCTCGGCAAGCCGCTGCCGCCCTTCGCTGCCATCCTGCGCGTCGAAGAGCGTCAGCGAATGCCGTGCCTCTGGGACCAGGCCTGCAAGGACTACGCTGAGGAAAAACGGCTGTTGATACGCCGGTCCTTGTGGCCGTTGGTTCCACAGCTTATGCAGCGCCCTGATCAGCGTGGCATTGTCCTGGCACTCCAGCAGCCGCATTTCGGCCGACCAGCTCTCTGACCGGCTCGGCCCAAATGGCGAAGATCCCCGGATGCGCCCCTTGCCGACGAATGCGATGGTCAATCCGATCCGGCTGGTCCAGAGCTTTTCGCCGCGCATGCGCATGGCGGCTTTGTGCAGTAGTTTGTGCGCCACGGCCCATGCGCTTTCCGGATTGCGGAACGCTGGCGCCAGCACATGCTGATGTCCTACTGACTTGGCGTGTTCGGTTTCTTCCATATCGAAATCGTCGCCATTCAGCCAGTGCCACATTCGCTCGCCCCACACCGATCCCCACAACTCGCCGGTCTGCTCCCGACCGTGATCCCTTTCCAGAACTGCCATCAGATCGGCCATAGAATTTATGCCCTTGTCGTTCAGGCGCTTCTCCATTCGCGCGCCTACTCCCGGCAGGTCCTGGAGCTTCAGGGTCGCCAAGGCGTCTTTGAGCACATCTTTGGTCAGCGCAACAAGTCCATCCGGCTTTTCCATATCGGTGGCAACCTTGGCAAGGTACTGATTCGGGGCCAGTCCTACGGAGCAGCGCAGCGTGCTGCCCACCTGCTTGCGTATGGCCTCTTTGACCCGCCGCCCCAGGTCCATCGCCGCCAGCAAAGACCGCTCCCGCCCAATGAGCTGACAGACCATCTCATCGATCGAGCGGACGGCAGTCACCGGGATGCAGGTTTCCACAGCCCTTACGATCTTTTTGTGGTACTCGGTATACAGCTCGTGGCGGCCCTCCACAAAGACGATCTCGGGGCAAAGCTCCCGCGCTTCTTTCACCATCGTTCCGGTCTTTACGCCACGCGCTTTGGCTTCGTAGCTTGCCGCGATGCAGCATGTAGTATTCACGAGCGATGGCACCACGGCCACCGGGCGATTCCGAAGCTCCGGGCGAACTTCCTGCTCCACGGAGGCGAAGTATGAATTCAAATCGAGAAAAAGCCAGTTAACGTTTGGCGCGGGAGCTGCCGATAATGTATTTGAGACCGGATTGGAGGCAGTGGCCATGGTCGGCACCCGATCTATCTATTTTCGCTTTTTATTCGCTGGGATGCAACTGCAACTTTTGTTGGAGCGTCTAAATATTCAGCAGCCGGAATCCAGTGCTACACTTGACGCAACGGCGATTCCGTGACAAATTGTTCATCTGCGCGTCAATCTAAGTGATTGCCGGAGGCTGAACGTCCGGTTGGCTCAAAACGGTTCCGTTCAATAAGGTTCGCATTATGCATTCTTTGGCACACTCCTTATTCTCGGTTGGGATTCTCCTCGCGGTGCTCATCACCGCAGGCGTCGCAGTTCTACTTTTCTGCTGCCTCAGTTGTTCCAATTGTGGCTGCAAGGAGAAGGACGAACTGTTTCGACGCAAGTCTGCCTGAGTAATTCTGGCCCAAGTCTGTGTGCGAGATGGTTCGGTAGCCGGAGGAACAAAACCCCATTTCGCTCGTGCCAGCTTCCTGTAGGCGTACCGGTGGAGTTCGCGATTTCGTCGTGTATTTTGTTATCCGACGGGACTGCCGACCGGGTTGAGGGTTTCGAAGCGCTCTCCTTTGGCGGCATCCAGGAGACGTTCATCTGAGCTTACAAAGATGATTTCCATCCCCTGAAACATCTCCCGCGCCACGACGGCCGCGCCCAGCTGCAACGCCTCTGCGGATCGCAGCTCATGACGATCCAGGATCTGCCGCGCGGCTTCCAAGACTGCGGGGTTGAGCGGCTGCTGCACCATTCGGGCCGCTTCCACACGCAGAATGCTGCGCGCAGCCTCACTATCCTGGGGTGCGATGCCACCCGTGCGCTCGCGCCGCTTCAGGGCTGCATACACCTCGAGCGGGGTGCCAGCCGAGATCAGTTTCCGGTTGTCTTCAGTAGCCTCCATCAGGCGAATGATCGCGTCTGTCCCGGCTTCCTGCACGAACAGCTTCATAAAAGCTGTGGAATCAAGAAAATAGCAACTCACAGGTTCCCCCGGTCGTCGTCCAGGGCCACGCTCAATAGATCACCCTGGACCGCCACCGGGCGGAAACGCTGCGCTTCTTCCGGTACGCCCGCCTCGGCTCGATTGAGCCGAATTGTGGTCGTCGGATAGGCCGGCGTCTTCGGATTGGGAATCTTGCTGGTCAGCACCACTCCGCGCAAGATCGCCTCCGCCAGAATCATCTGCCGCGATTCCGGATTCTGATTCCAACTGAAGGCCTTACGCGGCAAGAAGGAATCCCGGAACCACTTCAACGCAATGAATGCGTGGCCTCCGCGTTCGGCTTCGGCCAGAGTCGCGCACAATTCCTTGATGCGATCATCGATATCCGCCGGTAGAGCGCCGTTGCTCTCTTCCACGTTGCCTTCTTCGAAGATTGCCGTCACTGGCCGGGGATTTCGCACTCGCGCCGGTGGCGCGTGCCGTTCCTCCCCTCGGTCCTCATCTTCCCCGGAATCTCCGCCGATCCGTTCAAAATAGATTCGCACTTCATCCTCTTCGGGACTCCAGGACGCTGCGTTCGCGTTGCGTCGCTTACTGCGGCCGTTTTCTCCACATAACTCCACAATCGCCTGATATCCAGGAGGAGCCAGGAAGCGCAGCGCCCGCATTAGTCCAGGGTCGGTCGAAAATCCGAGCTCTTCCAGAGCCTCTTCGATAATCTCTTCAGCCTCGGGGATTGTGAGGTTGTCTATCTCGTCGCGCAGGTGGGTATTTTGTATCGCTTTCATCGTTCTCTCCGCTTTTCCGACTCCTCTTCGGCTCTTCCATTTCCTCTAAATTAGCTCGTATCGGAGCTTCGATCATCGAGGCTATGTTGGGAGGAATGCCGACCGAGTCGGTATTAGTTTTACTTTGTCTTCATTTCTTGCTTCTTGCGATTCGCTCATACGGCCCGAAAGGGGAATATAGTCCCCACTCACAACGTTAAGCGTATTTCCTTAGGGAATTACGTCATAATTTCGCGGATAGGTTCCGTTTTTTGTTTCCAGTCTCCATCGTCGATTTTTCTACCCAGAATCCTATACGCTGTTGAAGTCCTCCCGGATTCCACTAATCCGCAATGGATTCGAAAATAGTCGAATTCAGAGAATACGAATTTGTTCGATTTCGGATTTCGCCGAACTAAGCTGCTTCTCAAGTTGTTGCGGCAGAATCTTACAATTGTAGCAAGACCCTTAACATATCGCGAACCTTATCTTCTGCCATGATAGTAGCCAGAATTTCTATATATGACTGCGCGATATGAAACAACGATCCAGCATATTTTGATGCCATGCAATCAATCTTAGAAATTACCGCTCCGGTAATCGGGAATTTTCACCGATTTTTTGCCGGTTTAATCCGGCAACCATGCGGGCACAAAGCGGCATCCGTACAATAGTAGCCATGCGTCGCTGTGTTTTTCCTCGGTTGCCCGTCCTGATGTCTGTGCTCTTCGTTCTTCTGGGGGCCGCGACGGCGTGTCTTGGAGACGGCGCGGCCTTTGACCTGGCCGGTCCTAAAGTGGATGTTCACGTACAGCGTAATGGGCTTACGCTGCCCATAGCCGAGGTGCCCAATCTTCTCCCCGGCGACCGGCTTTGGATCCATCCCGACCTGCCTGAGAGCCAATCCGCTCATTACGTGCTGATCGTCGCATTTCTCCGCGGGGCTACCAACCCTCCCCCTCCGGATTGGTTCCGGCGCGTAGAAACCTGGAATCACGAGGTGCGCGAGGAAGGCGTCTTTGTTGTGGTTCCGGCTGAAGCCGAGCAGGCGCTGCTCTTTCTCGCCCCTGAAACCGGCGGCGACTTTACCACCCTGCGCAAGTCTGTCCATGATCGGCCGGGCGCATTTGTACGAGCCGGCCAGGATCTCCAGCAGGCCAGCTGGGACCGTATGCGACTGGATGCTTATCTGGCGCAGGTCAAGGCAATTTCTCCAAACGACCCCAAAGTCCTCAAGGAAAAGACAGAGCTCGCCGCACGTTCACTGGGTATTCACGTCGATCAGCAGTGTTTCGACAAGCCGAC
Source organism: Acidicapsa acidisoli (assembly GCF_025685625.1). Classification (NCBI taxonomy): domain Bacteria; kingdom Pseudomonadati; phylum Acidobacteriota; class Terriglobia; order Terriglobales; family Acidobacteriaceae; genus Acidicapsa; species Acidicapsa acidisoli. Next base: position 995,549 of record NZ_JAGSYI010000001.1, on the reverse strand, counting down.
GGAACAGCAGGCGCCATGCCTCGTCCAGCACACAGACGGGCTGGTTCTCGACGACTCGAACGCGCAATCCGTCGTCAACCAGATGGCCAATGGCTCAGCCGCCGACATGATGAACCAGCTCAGTTATGCCCCGATGGCCGGCGCTGGAGCCTTAAGTCCGTATGTCGGAGCCATCGTGGACATGGCGAAGATCCTGAGCAGCATGCACACCGCCAAATATCAGTACATTCCGGCGTTGGCTCTGCCCCAGAAGGAGCAGGGAGACACGCTCAATCTACGCTTGAATGTTCCGCCGTCCTTTCGCGATCCCAAGTCGGTGATTGTCATCGCGCTGCCTCCGGTCGGACCGAGCCATCTGCCTCAAATGCATTCGGCGGAGCCGGCGCAGGCCGCAGCCTCGACTGCTGCACAGGCTCCGGCTACAAATCAGGCTCCGGCGTACTGCGCAACCAAGCCTGATCTGACCTTCTCTGCCGAGGGCGCGCCCCTGGTCTTTGCAACGGCGATGGCCCACGACCTTACCCTGCATCTGGAAACCAAGGCTAAGCTGGCGGATTCCGGCTCCCAGCATCCGGAACTGGTTGAGGTGAGCTCGATTCCTCTGTCCAAGCCGGCGGAGAGCGGCATCGATATTCCCGTCGAAGCCAATCCCGCCGATGGCGGTTTCGTTCTCACGAAACCGCTGCCCACATTGCCCGAAGCGGAAGTCGTCGCGGAATTGCGCGGCAAATGGGGCTTCGATTCCTGGGAGGGCCTGAAGTTTCATTTGCGCTCGCCTCGGGAAGGCGGCTGGATCGTCCCCGCCTCGGATCGCAACGCGCTGATTACCGGTCGCGAGGATTCGCTGCACATCGAGGGAGAAAGTACGCTGTGCGTCGAAGAGGTTGAGGCAACCTTACCGAAGTCTTCCGGTCAGGCGTCGGAGCCCAAACCGGTGAAGGTCGGTTGGAAATCCACGAAGCCAGAATTACTCGACGTTACCGTACCCCTCAAAGAAGCTGCGCCCGGCACAGTTACAATGGCTATCCGCCAATACGGTCTGGCCAAGCCGGAAGAGCTTCCCCTGAAAGCCTATGCCGAAGCTGCGTCTATCGAGCACCTTACGCTCAGCGCCGGTGACAAGGTCGCCGAGCTCAAAGGCAAGCGACTGGATGAAGTGGACTCTGCCGATCTGGCTGGAATCAGCTTCACTCCGACGGCGCTGAACCGCGTTCAGGATTTCGATCAGTTGGAATTGTCGGCTACCGGCGTCACGGACACGCTTCAACCCGGGAACAGCTACTCGGCGAAGGTGACTCTGCGTGATGGCCGAATGCTGCATGTGCCGGCGACTGTCAGCGCGCCTCGTCCTCAAGTCGATCTCTTGAGCAAGGGCGTCCAACACGAAGATTCCGAGGGTGATCCAGGAAGTCAGCTGCCGGTACACCTGGGCAGCCCCAACGATCTTCCTTTGCAGCGAAGGCTGGTTTTCTTTCTGCGCTCGCGCGTCCCTCGCGCATTTCCCCGGACGGAAAAGGTTGAGCTGGCTGCTGTCGACGGCAGTTTCCAGACCACGCTGTCCCTTACCGATGGCAGCCTGATGCTGGAAGACTCGCACACCGCCGTCGCTGCCCTCGATCCGCTGGCGCGCTTCGGAGCATCGGCCTTCGGGCCGATTCATTTGCGTGCCGTTACTGCAGATGGCATCACAGGAGACTGGGTGCCGCTCGGTACGCTGGTCCGTCTGCCGGGATTTACCGCTGGTCCCGCCTCGAAGGACCTGCGCTGCCCGCGTAACCCTGCAAAGCCATGCCAGTTGAGCGGGAACAATCTGTTTCTGATCACGGAAGTCGCAACCACGCCGGATATGGCCAATGCCGTCGAGGTGCCGGCTGAGTTTACCGGCAGCGCTGTGACGATTCCGAATATCGCGCGCTCTGGGGGAGCGAATGGGGGCAATGGAACGCTCTACCTGCGTCTGCGCGATGACCCCGATACGGTCCAAACGCTCAACCTGCCCATCAGTTCGCCGGTTTCAAGTGTAACTCCGGCTGCGACGGACTCTGCGGTTACGGCCAACCCAGCGGCTGTCGCTGCCGGGAAGCAGGATACTGCAACTCCGGTCGCCCCGGCAGATGCGACTGTGTCCGATCCAAAGCCGGAGACGAAAAACGATTCGGCGTCTGATCCTGCGCAGACGCCGAGCCCGAATCTCTAAAATTTCAATGGGAATTTAAAGCATTTTAGGAAATGGTATGGTTCATCAAGAGTGGTGAAGAGTGGCCTTTCTTTGATAGAAAGACCACGCGAGCATTCGCTGTTCGTTTCCTAAAAGGCTCTAGTGTGAGTTTTTCTCTTTGCCGGTGAGCGTGGCAAACAGGATGCAGCCAAGAAAGACCACCGCCAGCAGCGGCACGACAAAAAACGGCGACGTAATATCCATTCCGTACTCCCTCGGCTCTAGCCTAGCATGGCCGGCAAATCAGGTTGGCCCACCCGGGCAACAAGGTTGATTTTGTGACCGGGGTGGGTTCCGTTTCAAATGCTATTTCCCTGGGTAGTCCACTCGAACCGTCAGAATTTCAAACGGCTTGATCGGAGCCTTGACGGTATCGCCGGAAACCGAAAGTGCATCTCCCTCCGGAGTCTCCATCATGTTGGTGACGGTTGCTCCGGTCGCGCCCGGCGGCACGTGGAATTCGACTGTGGCGGCTTTGCCCGCCCATTCGTAGGCGCGGAAGATGAGCGAGTTGGTGTCTTCCGCCTTTTTCATGGCGGTGAGGACGATGTTGTCCGGGGATACGGAAGCAAAGGAGTGCGCAGCCGGCAGCTCGCCGGAATGAGCAGTGGTTACGACGGCCGTCAGCGGATAGTTGTATTCGAAACCATGACGGACGGTCATCGCCTGCTGCCAGGTTCCGGCGTGGGGATAGATCGCGTAGTGGAAATGATGGTGGCCCATGTCTGCATCCGGATCAGGCCATTTGGGGGAGCGAAGCAGGGTAAGGCGTAGTACGTTGCCTACGGCGTCGTAGCCAAATTTGCTCTCGTTGATGACGCTCAGGCCGTGTTGGCCGTCGCCGAGGTCTGCCCACTGCTGCGCCGGGACCTCAAACTGCGCTTTCTCCCAGCTATTGGTTCGCAGAGTCGTGCGGTCGATCGATCCGTAGGGGATTTCATAGGTTGCGTGATCGCTTGAGGCAGCCAGGGGAAACGCAGCCTTCAGCAGAACATGCGACTCATGCCAGTCGATCTCGTTGTCGATGTCGACGTAGTCCGTGCCAGGCTCAAGCCAGATTGTCTGGACGAACTTCGAGCTTTGCCAGGTTCGCGTCACGCGAACTCCGTGATGCAACTGATCGCCGACCATCACCACGGAGTCCGCTTTGTTGATCAAAGTGGGAGCGGCATCGAGCGTTCCCGGATCGATATTCCAGGCGTCATAATCCTTGGGCGTGTCCTTGAAGGCCTGCAGTTCATTGCCGCACGCTCCAGATGCGAGCCATTCATACTTTGTCTTTTCGTCACGCAGGCTGGTGATGCAGCCGGTGTCCGTGCTCACATGCACCGAGAGGCCGTCCCGCTCGTTTTGCAGGACAAGCTCTTTGCCGCCTGTCTCCTGTTTCGGCGTGTAGGGTGGTACTGGCGTCGCCGCCTCGCTGCGGTCGACCGGGACAACATGAAAGACCTTGTACCCCATCGCTGGAATTCCTTCCGCGTGGAAGCTGATCTCCATTTGCCCTGAGCCGGGCGTCCGGGAAACGATGGTCGGAGCAACTAGCGATTCATTTTTCGCTCCGTTCTCGGCAATCCGAAGTTCGCGGAAGGGAGTTGCGACCTGGACCGTTGCCTTTACCTCACCAGAGCGTTCCCAGCCGAGAGGGTTGAAGACGACAATCGCAGGCTCGGCGGAGGATTTCTCTCCCGCAGTTGTATTGATTCTGGCGGCGACTGTCTCCAGCGCGCTCGAGTCGATCTCATTCGTGGACCAGCGTACGACGTCGTAATCCTTCTGCGCGTCCTTGTAGATGACGCCGATGCCGGAGCCTGCCGCGAGGTCGTGGAACTGGTTGAAGAGGACTTTTTTCCAGTCTTCGGTGAGCTCCGCGCCAGGATATGCTTTGCCGTCGAGCCAGGCCAGCGAGGACCACTTCTCGGCATTGAGCACTTCCTCGGAGGCTTCGCGCATATTGCGCTTGTGATTGGCCTGCGTGGTCATCACGCCGCGGTGATATTCGAAGTAAAGCTCGCTCTTCCAGGTGGGGATGGAAACTTTGCCTTCGACTGCCGCAGGAGCCGTATATCCCTTGGCGATCGACGAGTAGTCCCATGTCTGGCTCTCGGGAGCGACCTGCTTTTCCACCGACGAGAAGTAATTCTGTGCAATTCCCCACTGGAGCTTCGGCATCACAGGCTCGGCTTCAGCCTGCGGCACGGTGCTGCCGGGCGTCCACGCTTCGCCTTCGTCGAGGATGGCTCGCGTGGGGCCGCCGCCGTGGTCGCCGACGCCGTAGAGGTCCATCATGTCGGTCATGCCGGTGGATCGGGTTCGCGCGGTCGCGAGGTCATCGGCCAGCCGCACGGGGTTCAGGTTGTCATTGGCGTAGTCATGCGGGAAATATGCCAGGACCTTGGAGCCATCGGGCGATTCCCACCAGAAGAGCTTGAAGGGAAGCTGATTGGTGTCGTTCCAGGTCATCTTCTGGGTCACGAAGTAGTCGACGCCGCTCTTCTTGTAGATCTGCGGCAACTGCCATGTGTATCCAAAGGAGTCGGGATTCCAGCCAATCCGAACGTCGACGCCGTAGTTTTGCTTGTACCAGCGCTTGCCCACCAGCAACTGGCGCACCAGCGACTCGCCATCCGGCATATTCAGGTCTGGTTCCACCCACATGCCGCCGACCACTTCCCAGCGGCCTTCCTTGATCCGCTGCTTGATCTGGTCGTTCAGATCGGGATACTTCTGCGCCATCCACTCGTTATAAGCCGCCGCCGACTGGGTGTAGGTGTAGTTGGGGTACTCGTACATCAATTGCAGGGCGGTTCCAAAGGTGCGCTTGACCACGTCGACCGTCTCGGTCCACGGCCAGAGCCACGCGGCATCGATGTGCGAATTGCCTGTCAGATAGAAGGTTGCCGACTGCAGCAGCGGACGAAGCGCTTCGAGCTTAGCCTGCGATGCTTTGAGCGAAGCATCGAATTTGGCCTGGTCGTGTGCGTCGAGCGCTTTCAGATCGACCGCCTCAATGGCGTCGGTCAGCGTCGCTTCCTTCGAAGCGTCGCCGGGCGCGAGGCTTGGAACGAGCAGCGCAGCGCTCATGAACTCGGTCCGCAACGCCGCTGGATTGGGCCGGGAAGCAGGGAACTCGATGCGCATCGTCGCGCCGCGAAAGATTTTCTGGTCGACCGTATGCAGCAGCTTTACCGCGACCACGATTTTGTCGCCGGGCTTTGCTTCATCCAGCAGCACAATCGGTTCGAGGTCGTCGCCCAGAGCCACGCGCCGCCCGTTGAAGTAGAGAATCTGCGGCATTGGCCCATTGGCGTTGGCATGGAACTGGAACCAGATCCGCGCGCCCGTCAGGTCGTATCCGTTCAACGTGGGCGGCACAGTGATCGTCTGCCGAAACCACACCGCGTCGTTGGGAGCCTTGGCTTCTTTGGCAATCGGCTGCCAGTTGCTCTCATCGAGGCTTATCGTCTCGCCGTGAGCCATGTCGCCGGAGTGCATCTTCCACGCCCCATCCGGCAATTCGCTCAGGCTCGACAAGCGCGTCATCACGTTCTGCGCCTCGGGCGGCAGAGCAGCCACAATCTTGTCTCTCAACGCAACGTTCTGCGCGCCGGATGGAATAGCCAGAAGCAGCAGAAAGGCAAATGTAAACATCGCAGTCACGATGGCGGTACCAAGCCTGTTCCGGAACACAGGCACACGAAGGGCGGAAGCGGAAGCATTCACTGTTTGAAATCCTCCCTCGCATGGTAATTTGCCCGTGCCGGAGTTGTCGCTACTGGCAACGGTCAGATGGCGGTACGAAAAGTTATATGACTAAAAATTCGCGCAGTAAAGGATTGTTGATGGAATGAAAAATATACTTGGATTTACTATCCGAAATCAGATCCAAAGGTATTCAGGACTTCTTGCGCAGATGAGTCATGGTTCCGCGCGGAAAGCTCGTAGATTCCCGGACGATCAGATCGGTTGGAATCTTGAACTCGCGTTTTCCCTGAAACTGTTCCGGCGTTTCGACGTGACCGCGCAGGGCGGCGAAAGCAGCCTTGGCGATGTCAATGCGCGACATCTGCACCGTGGTCAGCGGAGGCATCATCACTTCGGCGATGTGAATGTCGTCGAAGCCAATCACGGAAATATCGTCGGGCACGCGCAGGCCTGTGCGGTAAAGCTTGTGCAGCACGCCAATGGCTGTCATATCGTTGGAGCAGATGACAGCGGTTGGGAGCTCTTTCTGGGCGAGCAGTTTCTCCATGGCAACCGCGCCGCCTTCCAGCGTGTGGTCGCCCTCGATGATCTGACTCACGTCGGGCGAAATGCCGCACTCCTGCATGGACTTGGAAAAGGCTGCCAATCGGGACTGCGCCGAATGCAGGCGCATCGGTCCGGAAACGAATGCGATGTGACGATGGCCGAGGGCGGCGAGATGTTGCACGGCCTGGCGGATGCCGTGGTGGTAGTCGACTTTGAGGACACTGACGCCGGGCCGATCCGGGCCGATGTCGATGAAAACCAGCGGAACCTTTCGTTTGGCCAACTGGTCGAGCAGCGGCTCCTCAATGCCAAACGTCATGATGGCGACGCCTTCCACCTTGCGCTCCAGCATGCGGCGGATGCAGTGCGACATCCGCGTGGGATCGTAATTCGTGGAGCTGACCAGGATTTCGTAGCCGTTTTCGACCGCGATGTTTTCGAAGCCCTGGATCAACTCGGGAAAGAAGGGATTCGTGATTTCCGAAACCAGCAGCCCAAAGAGCTTGCTGCGACCTGAAACCAGCGCACGAGCCTGGGTGTTGGGCACGAAATCAAGTTTCTCGATGACGTCCCAGACACGCTTGGCCATCTTGGGATTGACCGTGCTGACCCGGTTGATGGTGCGCGAAACGGTGGCAATCGATACGTTGGCCATGCGCGCAATGGTTCGGATATCCATGCGCTCGGTCAAGTCATCGGAAGTTTTCTTTTTTGCCGCAGGACGATCTGTCAAGGAGCCCCCTAGAAACCGTTTTCCAGGAAATCGGGAGGAATTGTCAAGTTAATTAGATTCGATCCTCAACGAACAGAGTCCTTCGTGCTCGCGTTCCATGTCAAGCCAAATTATTCGTGAGTAACGGCAGCAGAGCCGCTTTTCGTACTCATCGGCAAGGTGGATTTTTCTGGAAATCCCAAGACACCTCGCGGCTCATGCCGCTCAGGATGCGTTTTCTGGCAGCGCAAAACAGTACGCCAGATCGGCGTGAAACGCGGGATGGAAGAGAGTTCGAGCTGTTTTACTGCGGAACTCAGGAGAATCGGGTCGCCTTCCAAAGTCCCCAGCCGCCCACCGCTGCAGTCACGACCAGAACCCCGGACAGGATGCAAAGCCAGGGGAAGTCGATGGCCAGCGACGGCACTCTCGCATTCACTCCTAGGTAAATAAATGCTCCAACGGCGACCGCGACAATTGCGTAGTCCCACCAGCCGCGTTTCTGCTCTCTGTCTTTGTTCTCAACACCGGCGTAAGCCTCAAATACGGAGTGGTAATCGAGATTGTAGCGGGAACATTCGCGCACCAGTGAATCATTGGTCGAGGTGTGCTCGCGTGAAGTCGCGACGGCAGTGCTGACCGCCAGTGCTCCCAGGATCATGACAATGGATCCGGAGATAACCAGCAGCTTGTGAGTGAGATCGGCATGAGCGAGTTCTCCGAAGACCAGCGCGCCCCAGGCGACTCCCCAGATCTGGTTGGTGTTGGAGAGAGGAATGCCTCTGCCAATGCCGAGATACTTGGTTGCAAACTGTTGAAAGAGATCGCCGATGACCCACACAAAGCCGCCCAGAAAGAGCCAGAAGAGCATGTGTTTTGCCTCCGGCGAGTGAAAGACCGCGGCCTTTGTTCCGCCGTCGAGCGCCAGCACCAGGGCGAACATGGTGCCCAGCTCCCCGATGGTGAAGGCGGTTACGAACGAAAGCGGATTCATGCCGCTGATGTAGGCCTTGCGGTACGGGATGTACATCGTGCCCCACAGCAGGCTCGCTCCCAGTGCGGCCAGAATACCGCTCACCGCGCGACCCGCGTGTACGCCGCTCGCAACATCGCCATGAATGGTGCTGAAGCCGAGCATGACCGCTGCCGCGACGATTGCCAATGCGCCAAGCACGACTTTGGCAATGTTTTTGGCGCTCGCTCCCTTCAATTCGCCGAAGAGCAGCCGTCCCCACATGAGGCCGACGAGGGAGTTGGTGTTCCACAGCGGAAAGGCAATGGTCAGGCCGACATCGCGAATGGCAAAAACAGTCAGCGTATTCGCAACCGCCCAGAGCATACCGGCCAGGATCGCGGTGATGAGCAGATGCTTCTTCGCGGCAAGATCCGCAAAGACATAGCGGGAGCCTTTGAGCAGTGTCGGAACCGTCCAGCGCGCAGTAAAGACCCCAGCTACCATGCACAGCGAAATTGCGAATGGAGACAGGCCGGAGTTAACCAGTTTGGTCGGCGCTTCGGCGGCCCCAAGCCAAACCCCGGCGGCGAGCCCGCAGAGTACGCCCAGGCCGTGCCTTGAGCCAATATTTACGGCGGAGGGTGTGCGCGTAGCTGAAGCTTCACTCATTCGGGGTTTTTCTCTCCAGATTTACGGATTCCGCCATACATTATCGGGTTCAGCTTGTTATGAAACTCAACAATCTTCCTGCAAATCGCCCGTGAATTGATATTTCCCGCCATAAACTCCAACCCAAATTCACGGGAGTCGAAGGTGCAGGTCCGACCCGCTTTGCCGAGTTCGGGGAAGGTCTGGTGAACCCTGCAAACCGTTTCAATGGTTTTTCCATCTCCTACGTCAATCACAACACGGTAACTGTCTTTTTCATGAGGCTCCAGGCTCACGATCCTATCGGAATAAAAACGGTTGGAACTACTGCTCATAGGCCGACCATCCAGACTCCAGCTGAGATATATTGCCTGATCGAATCGGACGTTACTTCAACCGTGCTGTGTCCTGGGCTAACTCCGTCAGTGCAGGGCGATGAGGAGAGCAAGGCCGGCGCAGAACACGATGAGAGGAATGACAAAGTGGCTGTCGGTAAGGATACATCTGGTTGTTTCAAGAAACGTCATCCGAGTCCTGTCGTCTATCAAGCAATTGTCAAGCAATTATCAGGCAATCAACAGGGGCCAACATACAGAGCCATCCGCCGCGCTGTCAACGTAGCCTCTGTTCTCCGCTCCCATGGCTGTTCGCTTGTCAGAGGATCAGTTACCATGAACTCCGCGATGACTTTGCTCCTGAACAGGATGCGGCTTACTGCATATACAGGCGTCCTGTTGCTGTTCGCTTGCATCGCGCTGGGGTCCGATAGCTACGCTCAGGAGCCATCCGCGAGCCTCAAACAGGCCGACGCAGACTATCGCTCGGGAACGGCGGCGCTTGCTCGGAACGATTTGAAAACAGCCTTGACGAATTTTCAGGAGGTCGTGCGACTCGCGCCCTCGGCTGAGCAGGGCCACAGCGCTTTGGGAGCTGTTCTCGTGCGCCTAGGCCGCGTCGGCGAGGGCACGCGGGAACTGGAAAAAGCGCTGGCGATGAAGCCCGGCGACAGCAGCGCGCAGTTCAATCTTGCCCTTGCCTATCAACAGAACGGGCAGCCTGCCAAGGCGCTTCCGCTCTTCGCCAAGCTGGAGTCCTCTGCCCGAGCGGAAAAGCGCCCGCTAGCTCTATCTATTCTCATTCCGTATGCGCGGGCGCTCGTGGCGGCGAATCAGGTGCAAGCTGCGATCTCCAAAATGAAAGAGGCCGCTGCGCTTGATCCGCGCAGCGCCGAATTGCAGGACGAGCTTGGTTCTCTTTATGCGCAGCGCGAGGATTGGTCCGACGCGGAACAGGCCTTTAGTAAGGCCCTTAGTGCAAATCCGGATTTTGCCATGGCGTACATGCATCGCGGACTTGCGCGCAAAGCAGAGCAGCAGCCCGGTGCCCTCGACGAGTTGGCCAAAGCCTATCAACTGGCCCCAGAGAACGCACTCGTCGCTGTCGAGTACGGGCAGGAGTTGGCCAATACTGGCGACGACGCGCAGGCCATTCCAGTGCTGGAGCACGCCGTCAAGAGCGATCCGCATTCCACTGCGGCTGCCTATCAACTGGGCCTGGCGCTGCAGCGCGTAAATCGATTGGATGAAGCTATTGCTCTTCTGCAACGGGCTTCCTCTTCGGAGCCGAAGAATGCTGAAATGCTGACGAATCTGGGTATGGCTCTCTGCCAGACGCAGCGTGCCAAAGATGCCGTTCCGATCCTGCAACGCGCGGTGTCGCTGGCTCCCGAGAATCCGACAGCTCATCAGGATCTCGCAGCGGCATTCATCCAGTTGAATCAGTTCGACGATGCGGTCGATCAGCTACGAGCAGCGTTAAAGATATCTCCGAATGCAGCACAGTTGCACTATAACCTCGGCCTCGCTCTGAAGATGGAAGATGACGCGGCCGGTGCAATCCCCGAATTGGAGATTGCCGAAAAGATTGACCCATCCGCGCCGGAGCCTCCGTATATTCTCGGCGTGTTGTACATGCAGGTGGGTCGCTACGCCGAGGCTGCACGGGAGCTGAATGTTTCGCTCAAGCTGCGTCCGGAGAATGGCGACGGATGGGCCACTCTGGGCAGCGTCTACAGCAAGCTGGACCAGTTGAGCGACGCAGTCACGGCGTTGCGCGAGGCGATCCGTCAACTGCCGCAACAGCCTGATCCGCATCTTACGCTGGCGGCGGTGTTAGCCAGGCAGAATCAGCCGGCGGAGGCCACAGAAGAGCGCCGGAAAGCCGCCGATCTGATGCGGGCCAACATGAACCGGCAACGCGCCGAGGTCGCGACAAATTCAGCAAACTCGCAACTGAAAAGCGGCAATCTGGAACAAGCCGTTGCGCAGTTTCGAGAGGCTCTCAGCTTCGATGCGGATTACACAGAGGCTCATGCGGGATTGGCCAAGGCATTGGAGCAGGAGGGCAAGACCGCGGAAGCAACTGCCGAGCGGCAAAAGGCCGAAGCGCTCGCAAAAGATGCTTCGATAAAGCGATAAAGTCAGAACTTAGTCCAAGCAGGACTCTTTATTGGAACAATCGCCCGACTTAGGGTTGATGTACATTCGTGTCGTGATTTGGTTATAGTGGGTGCACCCAATTTGCCTGTATTCTGTCGTACGTTTCTCAGGTTGAGCGGGTCGGAATGCAATGCGCAAACTCTCTGAATTAGCGAAGGCGATAAGGCCACTCTCGACACGCGCCGTTCTCCCTTGCCTGCTATTCTGTGCGGCGCTGATTTTCGGCATTAAGGCGATTCACGGCGCGGGCACAGCGGGCGCAGACGATCCACCCCGCGATGAAGCTAGCGTTCGCAAAGCCTACGCGGACAAGATGCGACCGCTATACGCGTTTCCATTCGCCAAGGACAGGATCGCATTGCCGGGAAATGCCGCCGTGGAGGGCGGCGATTTTCTTGAACCAACAGCTTTTCCGGATGCCAAATACTGTGGCCACTGCCATCAGGAGGCGTACCACCAGTGGCGTCAGTCGCTGCATGCCAATTCATTCCGGACGCCGTTCTATCGCACCAGTGTGAACATACTCATGCGCACCAAGGGCATTGAGTTTGCGCGTCACTGCGATAGCTGCCACAATCCGGTCGGAATTCTCGCTGGCGCACTGAATAAGACCTACCCGTTCGACAGGTCTTTTGATCGCGACGGGCTTACCTGCATGACCTGCCACTCGATCCAGAGCGTACAAACCAAGCTCGGCAACGGTAGCTTCGTGATGGGCGTGCCCGCCGTGCTGGTGGATGAGAAGGGAAACCGTATCCCCGGGATTGCTCCGGACGCCGAGATACTTGCGCACCTTGACCGTCACAGCAAGGCTGTGATGCAGGATTTCCTTCACAAGCCTGAGTTCTGCGCCGCATGCCACAAGGCAAACCTGCCGCCAATGCTCAATGACTATAAGTGGATTCGCGCATTTACCGCTTATGACGAATGGCAGGGATCAAAATTCTCGCAACAGAATCCACTTACTTTTTACAGCGCAGACTACACGCCCTGTCAGGGCTGCCATATGAAACGCGAAGCGATCACGCTACCGGACTACGGAGCAAAGCAGGGAACACTGATGTCGCATCGCTGGCCTGCGGGCAACACGGCTGTGCCGTTCTACTACGGCTTCGACGAGCAACTGCAAAAGACGGTCGACTTTCTGGAGAGCGGCAACTATCTCAATGTCGATATCTTTGCGTTGAAGTCAGTATCCGACAACACGATGGCTGCTCCGCTTGGTTCGGTTCCGGTTTCTATCAAGCCGGATGAACTTGTGGAAGCCTATGTCGTCGTGCAGAACAAGAACATAGGCCACTCGCTGATTCCAGAGGTGCGCGATCTTTATGAAGCCTGGGTCAAGTTCACAGTGAAGGATGCATCCGGCGCGATGGTCTATGAGAGCGGTTTCCTCAAGCTCGATGGGTTGATCGATCCAAGCGCGCACAGCTTTACCAATCGGCCAGTCGACGTGCTGGGAGATTTTGTCGATAACCACAAGGTCTGGACGATTCATTCCGTGGCTTATGACAACACTGTGCAAGCGGGACGCTCCGCGCTTGTCCGGTATCAGTTCCGCATCCCGAAAGATTTGACAGGTCCAATAACGATCACTGCAGCCGTTGACTACCGGCATCTTCGCCAAAGTTACTTGAACAACGTATTGGGTAAAGACCATCCTGCTTATCCGGTAATCGAGCTTGCGTCGCGAAGCCGTACTTTCAATATCGGCGACAATCCAACATCGTCCCCATTACCGACAGATAATCAGGATTGGATGCGCTGGAACAATGTCGGCATCGGCTATCTCGACGAACAGCAGTACGAAGAAGCCATGAAGGCGTTCGAGCAGGTGATTCACCTGCACCCCGATTACAAGGATGGGTACATCAACAAAGCCATCGTGTATATCGAATGGGAAAAATATGATGAAGCGCGAGCACCGCTGGAGACGGCCTTGAAACTGCACCCGGACGATGCACGGGCTCTCTATTACCTTGCGTTGGTCGAGCGGCGGCAGAGGCACTCAGAGGCCGAAGTTGCCGATCTCGAAAAGGTCGTTGCGCAATATCCCTATTCCCGCGATGCGCGGCGGGAACTCGGCATATCCTACTATCAACAGCATCGCAGCGACGATGCGATGCAGCAGTTCAAGGCGTTGCAGCAAATCGATCCGGACGATCTGGCGGCTCACTACAATCTCGCTGTCCTGTATCGCCGCGTGGGCATGAAGAAGCAAGCCACGGACGAAGCGGCGCAGTATACGATGAAGCGAATCGACCCTGGCGCGCCAACTTACTCGCTTGAGTTTCTTCGGATGCATCCGGAGATGAATAGAGAAAGCTCTCCGTGGCACGTACACATGGACAGGCCGCAACCTGCTGTCGCCGGGCAACCCTGAATACTAAGGATGGTTATTCGTTGAATCGCCGCAGGTTTCTTCGTTCTCTCAGTAGCACAGCGCTAGTTCTGCCTTTTGCGGACATACTTGCCCTGGCCTCGCCGATGCAGGAACAGACTCCACCCAATCTACCGAAGCTTGGACCGCAGGAGCGTAGTTACGAGGCCAAGCCCGCGCCACCTCCACCGGGCCCGAAGTCTCCCATTGAAGGTACGCCGCTTGGAGTCAGCTTTGTGGATGTGGTGACAGAAGCCGGCCTCAACGTTAAGACGATCTATGGCGGTGAGTTCACGAATAAGTATCTTCTTGAGACGACTGGTTGTGGCCTTGCGTTCTATGACTACGACGATGATGGATGGGTCGACCTGTTCCTCGTTAATGGCTGGCGTTTGGATGGGTTTCCGGCAGGCCAGGAGCCACGTTGCCACCTCTTCAAGAACAATCGTGACGGAACCTTCATGGATGTAACGACCGGCTCTGGCCTGGAGCACAAGACTGGTTGGGGTCAGGCCTGTTGCGTGGGCGACTATAACAACGACGGGCACGACGATCTTTTTGTGACCTACTACGGTCAGAACGCGCTCTATCGCAACAACGGCAACGGTACATTCACCGATGTTACACAGCAAGCGGGGCTGATCCAACCCGGACCGAAGATCCGCTGGAACACGGGCTGCACCTTTGTCGACTATGACCGCGACGGCAACCTGGATCTCTTCGTGGCAAACTATGTCGACTTCGACTTGAAGACTGCACCTAAGCCCGAAGATGGGCCGTGTACTTATAAAGGCATTCTTGTCGCATGCGGACCGCCGGGGCTGCCGGGTGGTCGTAATCTTCTCTATCACAACAACGGTGACGGAACCTTCAGCGATGTCAGCGAAAAGTCGGGCATGTGGACAGCGGTCGGAACTTATGGACTGAGCGTCGCGGCCTCAGATCTCGACAACGACGGCTGGCCTGATATCTATGTGGCCAATGACTCCGCTCCGGCCACGCTCTATCTCAATCAGAAGGACGGAACTTTTCGCGATATCGCCATTGAGGCGGGCGCAGCGCTCTCGGCAGAAGCCAAGCCTCAAGCGGGCATGGGCGTTTCGATTGGGGACTACAACCGTGATGGCAATCTCGACGTTGTGAAGACGAACTTCGCCGGCGATACAGATTCGCTTTATACCAATCTTGGCGATGCAACCTTTGAGGATCGAACTTATCCTGGTGGTCTTGGCGTCAACACCCGACTGCTTGGCTGGGGTGTCGGCTTCTTCGATATGGACAACGATGGCTGGCTTGATCTGCTTATGTCGAATGGGCATGTCTATCCCGAAGTCGATAAGTCGAGAGCCGACCTGAAGTATGCCGAGCATAAGTATCTCTACCGCAATCTGCGCAATGGGCGCTTCGAGGAAGTGACTAGCCAGGGTGGTCCTGGCGTTCTTGAAAATGCTCCGGCTCGCGGCTGTGCCTTCGGCGACTACAACAACGACGGCAATATCGACATTGCAGTCAACTGCATCAATGCTGTGCCGCAGTTGCTACGCTGCGATTCGACGCTTAAACGCAACTGGATCAAGATCAAGCTTGTTGGCGTCAAGTCCAATCGGACCGGCATCGGCAGCCGCGTAACTGTCACCACGAAGACCACTCCGGATGCAGCCAAGCCCCTACAGCAGATGGAAGAGTTGCGAAGCGGAGGGAGCTATTTTTCGCAGAATGATCTACGTATGCATTTCGGGCTGGATCAGGCGACGAAAGTTGACCTGGTAGAAGTTCGATGGCTGAGCGGCCAGGTAGATCAGTTCAGAAATCTGGACGTGAATCAACTCCACGTGCTTCAGGAGGGCGGCAAGATTCTCAAGTCCGCAGCGCTACCGCAACTTAAGACGAAGACGAAAGCCGCAGGATAGGTATGGTTAGGCACTCATTTCTACTCAGCCTGTTCGCCGTAACTGCTGTTTCTGTGTATGCGCAAACTCCTGCGCCGACAGCATGTCCCTGGGTAACGAAGGGAACTGCCGAGAAAGCGCTTGGCGGGGAAGTATCTTTATCTGTCAATCTATCGGATAAGGATCAAGGCTCATGCAACTTTTCGCGAAGTCTGGAGCCTGCTGCATTTCTCAGGATTGAGGTGAGCAGGAGCGCGTTGGCCTCGTGTCCGGCGGATAGCAGTCAGCTCAAAGGGATCGGCAACGAAGCACTGCGGTGTAAGCTTCCAGGCCAGATGGCGGAGACGATCAGCAGCCGGGTGCGCGATATGCACTTCACTGTCACTCTCAATCTTCGTGCGAAGAGCGATTCAGAGAAGTCATCGGATGCGCAGGACGATGCACTTGAGCACATCGCGGAGACGGTGGCTGGAAACTTGTTTTGAAATCGGCCTGAATCCGGCGAAACGTGTACAGACTCAGGCCGATTCCTGCTTTAGTGCGGAGCCGGGCCGCGCACTACCTGCACCAGGTCGCCAGTGCGCAGTTGCCTTGCGAACGCGGCCTTCACATCATCGGCACTTAGCTCGTAGTAGCGCTTTGCCGCGCGTATCGGCTCATCCAGAGGCAGTCCAATCTCGGCGCGCCTGAGCAGTCCTCCGGCCACTGCTTCCTCGCTCGATTCGCTTAACGGAATCTGCCTGAGGAGCAGCGCCTTCGCCTGGTGCAACTCATCCGCGGAGACAGCTTCCGTTCGCATCTGGTCAAGATCGCGCTGAATGAGCGTACGCGCTTTCAGCACATTCTCGGGATTGCAGCCATACGTGACGGAATAACTGGCTCTCGTTTTCGATGCGTCCAGGCTGACGTCTACTGTGTAGACGTAACCGGCGGTCTGGCGCAGGTCGTGATAAAGGCGCGTTGCGTAGAAGCCCCCACCGAGCACGTGATTGCCTAACTGCAGCGGGTAGTAGTCGGGATCGAATCGGTTGATGTTGATCTGTTCTGCAAGGACCACCGAGTCCTGAACCTGCTGATCATCCGGCACACTCACCGTCGAAGGCTTGTTGGCCGGGACGGAAGGCAAGGTGATTTCGGGCTTAGGACCTGCGGCCTTCCAGTCGCCGAACCACTTTTCGATAACAGTCTTCGCTTCGGCTGCGGAGACGTCGCCGATCACTACGATTGTGGTTAGGTCCGGACGGAAGGTTGACGCGTGGAATTGCTTGACTTCGTCCAGCGTGACATGACTGAGTGTTGCCGGAGTCACCTCACGCAACTCAGGATCGTTCGGCGGCAGGAGCGCCAGATCCAGCGCTCGCGAGGTGCGATAGCCGGGGCTTTGCAGGTTGCCTGCGACAAACTCCTCGGATTGTTTCTGCACAACGGCGAAGGCGTCCGCCGGCAGCGCAGGATGCAATTCGTTGTCCGCCAGCAGTTGAACACCGCGCGAGAAGTTTTCCTTCAGCACGCTGAGGGAAAAGCCGAAGCCTGCGCTTTCATTCGCTGCGATATCGTCCAGTGCTTTTTGAAATGCGAGCCGGTCGAGGGTTTGCGTTCCGTATGAGAAGAGGCCATCGAGCAGATCAGAGACGCCTTCTTGTCCTGGCGGGGTTTGCAGGTCTGAGTTGTGCCTGACTGAGCCTGCTACCGAGATCGTCGGGCTTGTCGGATCAGTCTTGACAATCAGACGAATGCCATTAGGTAGAGTCGTGTCCGAAGCCTGGATGTAGTCGGACGGCACCTTGAGCTGCGCCAGGGAACTTGCGGCCCATGCCGGGAGCTGCACCGGCTTGGTCGGAGCGCTGGTCAGCTTCTCTCCACCGCCAAATCCCTTGTCCGCGACGGGCTGCCCGGATGGGACTGGCTTCAATGTTGCTGTTATCGAGTTCTGATCGACAAGGTATTGTTTGGCGACCCGGTTCACATCGGCGAGCGTAACTTTCCGGATCGCGTCAATGTCCTCATCGGGCGAAGTACGGCCCTCGGCTGCGAGCGCATCGGACCATACATTGGCCAGGCCGGGAATGGAGTTGCGTTGAAACTCCGCGGCGGCGATCTCGCTGCGCTTTGCCGCAGCCACCAGATCTTCGGGAACGCCCTTATCCGCGTAATTGGCCAGAATCTTCTTTAGTTCCTGAGTGGAGCTTGAAATATCGGTGGCCGACGGGACTGCGACGACGCCATAACCGACGCTGGCCTTGGGATAGGTTTCAGCCATGCCGAATTCGGCAGCCAGTGCTTTTCCAGCGGGCACCATGGCGTAGACGTCGGCGCGCTGGCTGGCCAAAACATCGGAAAGGATCTGCGCCGCCGCGTAGTCCGGAGAACTCGTGCCAGGCAGGCGGTATGCAATGAAAGAGAGAACGTACGGGAGATTGCTATCGAGCGAAAAGCTTTCCGACTTTACCGGCTTCAGTTCGACTGTCGGCCGCGCCGGCAAGGGATGGCTTGGAATATCGCCGAAGAGGTGCTGGATTTTCGATAAGGTAGACGCCGGGTCGATGTCACCGACGATCACCAGAATGGCATTCCCGGGCGTGTACCACTTGTTATAGAAGTCCTTAAGCATCTGCCCGGTCGTAGTGTCGAAGGACGCCTTCGTGCCTAAAGGATCGTGCGCGTAGGGCGTGCCCGCGAACATATCTTCATTGAGGCGGCTGATGAACTTGTAAGTTGGATTGGACAGGTCGCGCGCGACTTCCTGTTCGATCGCGCCGCGCTCCTGGGACCATTCCTGATCGGAGTCGTCGACGCCGCGCAGGCAAGTGGCTTGCGCCTGTAGTGCAATATCCAGGTCCGCCGCCGGGATGGTCGCGTAGTACTGCGTGATGTTCTGCTGCGTGTCTGCATTGTTATCGCCGCCGAGTTGCGCGTAGATAGCGGCGGTCTGGTCGGCATTCATGCCTGCGCATCCGCGAAAAGCCATGTGCTCCTGCGCGTGGGCCATTCCGGGGAAACCTGCCGGAGTTTCATTGCCACCGACGATGAAATTAGTCTCGACTGTGACAACCGGGGCAAGCGAATTGCGAATGATAACAACGCGCATACCGTTGGGCAAAGTCGAGCGCGTGACCGCAGACTCGGCACGCGCTAAGGCTGTGTGTCCCAATGCCGCAGAGGCGCCTATCAAAAGCAGCAACTTCAAAAGATATCTTGGCTTCAAATCCATCTTCTCCAAACGCAGGGAAAATGCTTGCAAGAACCGGCGTGCGCATCCGGCCCTCACTTCCAAGTCTTGCACGTTCTGGGGAATGTTGACGAATTATAGCTTCGCGCAGAATGGCCGAGACGAGAGAGCGCCGAGTTCGGGGTCAAGTACGAACGAGAGGACGCGCATCGGAGTGTGTGACTGAAAAGAACAATCTGAGCAACATGGGCACATTTTCAGCAATTCTCGTCAAGATTCCTGCGAAGAGGGATCTTAGGATCGAAATCAGTCAGTCGAAGCGGTTGATAGCCGATCACTTCGGAAAAGGATCTTCCCATGAATTCCTATAACTTTGCCGACGACGTAACTGTGCAGCGCACCTTGTCTTATGCGAGTGACGAGATGCTGGTAGAGGCAACTAAAGCCGGAGAAAAACTGGCCTTTGTCGAACTGTGGAGAAGGCACTCCGCCAAGATCTTCAAGACAGTTTTTCGCGTAACGCGAAACCGCGAAGACGCCGAAGACGCCCTCCAGGATGCGTTCCTCAAGGCATTTGTTCATCTGAAAGGCTTCGACGGAAGATCGAAATTCTCGACGTGGCTCACACGCATCGCTATCAATTCTGCGCTGATGATCCTGCGCCGGAAACGCTCCTATCCCGAGACCTCCGTGGATATCGGCGCGCCGGGTGAAACGCATCAATGCCGGGAGTTTGAAGATCATTCGATCGATATCGAAGCTCACTGCGTTCGAAGCGAACGCGCCAGAAACCTGAGAAGGGCAATCGTTCGACTGCGGCCGGCTCTTCGGGAAGTTGTTGAAATTCAGCAGCGTCACGATGTCTCCATTAAAGAAGTTGCGGAGATGACCGGCCTGTCTCTTGCCGCAACAAAGTCTCGTATGATGCGCGCCAAAGCTGCGTTGCGCCGGAAACTTCACTGAGGAGCCGTCTTTCGGGCGCCGCGATCCCTTTCGCGGCGCTGATGCATTCCACAGTCACACTCCGCAACGGTAATAGTCCCGAGTCGATCTTTCTCCCCCAGAATAGATTCGCCTAGCCCGCTCAAAGGGCTATTGGCGGCAATTCGCGTTGCCCGTCTGGTCTCCCTCTGGCCCATTCGGTCTGGTTTCTGCTCCCTCCAAATAGGTATATCAACTAAGCCCGAATTGGGGTTTCGCAGAGGGGCTCGCTAAGTCTAGCCTTTTCTTAGCGGCACCCTTCGATTCGTGACACGTCAACATTTTTTGAATCCTTTTCCCCAACCCCGACATTCCTTAGTTAGGTGGTCTTCCGATGCAGATGCCAAATCTGAGAAGCGACATCACCGCCGTCCCGGTTCGCCGAACCCATTCCCAAGTCTTGGCTCGCGGTTGTTCAGGAGCAAGCCACAATTCAAAGAGCATGCGCGCGTCCGAGCCGGGGGCATATGGGCCCCAGATGGCCGCTTACATGCGGCTGCCCAATGAGCCGATATTCCGAGTTACGCCGCGCAGAATCTGCAAGCTCGCCGTTACGAGACTTAGTTCCAACGACCCTCTCCCTGACGTATCGATTCCGACTCCGCCCGAAGAAGCATTTGTCGTCGAGTTGTACCTGCGAAGCGTCAGCCCTGTCTCTCTCTGGCAACGCAGTCGCCTCGTCAATG
Source organism: Acidicapsa acidisoli (assembly GCF_025685625.1). NCBI lineage: Bacteria > Pseudomonadati > Acidobacteriota > Terriglobia > Terriglobales > Acidobacteriaceae > Acidicapsa > Acidicapsa acidisoli. Next base: position 975,165 of record NZ_JAGSYI010000001.1, on the reverse strand, counting down.
CCGATCACAACCGTTGCGAGGGCGCGGTTTGCATCCTGAATCTGGAAGACGAGCCATCCGTTTACTTCGGGAGCGCTTTCGATCTTTTGCAGGTATACGTGCCGCACGCCTCCCTGTGCGAGTTTGCAGACGAGCATGGAGCCCGCCGCTGCGAGACGCTCAACTGGCCGTTCGGCAAAGTTGACCCTATCCTGAAGAATCTCGGAGTCAGTCTGCTGCAGGCGATGGAAAGCCCGGAACTTGCGGGCAGCTTGTATCTGGACCATGCGGTGCTTGCAATCCATGCTTACATTGCCTGCACCTATGGCGGTATGAGGATCGAACCGTACGCCATGCGCGGAGGTTTGACCCGCCGTCAGATGCAGCGCGCAACGGAGATACTAACCGCAAATCTGGACGGGCATGTTTCGCTGTCGCAGGTGGCGCGGGAATGTCAGTTATCCGTAAGTCATTTTGTGCGCGCCTTCAAGCAGTCCGTTGGTCAGACGCCATATCGATGGCTGATGGAACGGCGAATCGAAGCTGCAAAGGATCTTCTCCTGAATTCCCGCCTTACCCAGGCAGATATTGCGCTTCGATGCGGATTCGCCGATCAGGCATGTTTCATCCGGAGCTTCCGGTGCAAAGTGAATGCCACTCCGGGCGAATGGCGGCGCACACTCGCGGACTGAGCCGTCAGTGTCACAATAGCCCAGAGGTTCCGCGTGAGACTCTGGTTCGCCCCCCAGCAGCGAAGTTCCGTTTTATCGGCAGCTTGTTACCCAGGTTGTTCTGGCGATTTTGTCCGGCGATCTTCGCCCCGGTGACCGGCTGCCGAGTACCCACGAACTTGCGCGACGTTTCAACATCCATCCCAACACCATCAGCGCCGGTTACCGCCAACTTGAACACGACGGCTGGACCGAACGCCGCCATGGCAGCGGAGTCTATGTTCGCGCCAACGCCGAACCGCCTTCGACGCCCGAGCAGATCCTCGATCAACATATAGCGGGCTTCTTCCGGGCCGTCCGAGAATTGAACCTTCCTGCCGCAGCGATCCGGCATCGTGTTGCCCAATGGCTCGCCGCGCCTCCGCCGGATCATTTCCTGCTCATCGACTCTGATCCGATCCTGCGCGAAATATTGCTGACAGAAATTCGCGAGGCGACCGCGTTTCCAGCCGTCGGCGTTCCGCTGGAAGAATGCGCACGAGACGAAACCCTCGCTGGCGCCATTCCTTTGTGCCGACCCAGCAAAACCAAGCTCGTCCGTGCAGCGTTGCCCTCCGGCGTCGAACTCATCACATTGCCAATCCGGTCCGCCAACGCGTGGCTCACTCCGTGGCTTCCGCCGCCACCGGGACACCTGATTGGTGTCGCTTCCCACTGCACCAGGCTGCCTCAAGACGTGGCCGGATCGGCCATCTCTTGCCTGGAGTCTCGGTAAAGATCGTCGATATAGAAACCCCGGGAGCCAGTTGCTCCCGATACTGCTGGAACGCTGCTGGTGAAAGGGCCCAACGTGATGAAGGGCTCTCCGGGACGCCCGGAAAAGACGGCCGAGGTGCTGAAAGACGGCTGGTACACGACCGGCGACGTCGCCATGATGGAGGAAGACGGCTTTCTCACCATCACTGATCGTCTCTCGAGCTTCAGCAAGATCGGCGGTGAGATGGTGCCCCATATCACCATCGAAGACAGGCTGCATGAATTTGCTGGAGTCACCGAGCAGGTTCTCTCGGTAACATCCTGCCCGATGAAAAGAAGGGTGAGCGCATTGCCGTGCTGTCCACGCTGTCGGAGGAAAAACTCGCTTCAGTGCTCGATAAATTGCAAAAAAGCGATCTGCCCGCGCTCCGGAAGCCGAAGGCGAACCTCTTCTTCCATGTTGACGCGCTGCCACTGCTAGGCACAGGCAAGATGGACCTGCGCGGAGTCAAGACGCTGGCAGCGACTCTCGCGCAGGCTGTCGAGGTATAACGATTTGCGTTACTTTGCGCTCATCGAATTGTTGCTGCGATCGTCATCCGGCAGCACATGATCGGGATCGACAATGACAGACGCGACTGGCTTCTCCCCCAGCCATGCCAATTCGCCCTTGGACTCCCAACTCTCCACCGGCACGCGAAAGCGCTCTTTGGTTCCATCGGTATATTGCACTTCAACGGTCGCCGGAAGCACCAGTTGTCCTTTGTTTACCAGTGTCACGTGCGTGCCATCGATGGCGGTAACCGCCATATCGAAGCGCCAGTTGTTCATGTACCATCCGCGCCAGAACCAGCCCAGGTCTTCGCCGCCTTCACTGCTCATCTCGCGGAAGAAGTCCGAGGGCGAGGGATGTTTGTAAGCCCAATCGCGAATGTATTTGTGAAAGGCCCAATCAAATCGATCCTTGCCAAGGATCTGCTCGCGCAGCAGCACCATGCCGTAAGCGCCCTTGAAGTAGCTCACCGGATGACCAAGCGTCCATGGATAAGCATCTGCGGGCATGAGAATATTCGGAGCGGCTGGATTGTCCAGCACCTTGAGGATCGTGTCGGCTGGCTCTCCATTTGCAGAGTATTCCGAGTCGCGTTTCGGACCATAGACCCCGCCTTGAAATTCAGCCGATTCCCCGATGTCGATGAAGGTGTTGAAGCCTTCGTCCATGAATGCATTGCGGCGCTCATTCGATCCCACGATCATCGGAAACCAGTCGTGGCCGATCTCATGCGCCGTGATCCAGAAGAGCGTCTTGCCTTTGTCTTCAATGCCGTCAAAAACAATCCCCGGATATTCCATTCCGGTTGAGAATCCAGCCACATTGATCGCCGCCGGCCAGGGGTACGGGAACCACTGGCGAGAGAATCGCTCAACGGTGTCCTTCACATATTCGGTAGATCGCGACCATGCTTCTTCGCCTGTGCTTTCCGGCGGATAAACGCTTTCAGCAAGACTGGTTTTTCCATCGGGCAGATTGATGCGAGCCGCATCCCACACAAAAACCGGGCTCGCGCTCCAGGAAACGTCGCGCGTGTGGTCCATGCGGAAGTGCCAGGTAAGAGTGCCTCCAACTTTGGGGCGGCTGGCCGGGTCTTTCACCTCATCCACGCTGCGAATGACGACCGTCTTATCGCTTTTGCGGGCCGCGTCCAGACGGTCAAGTTCTGTCTTCGTCAAGACATCCTTCGCATTCACCAACTCCCCGGAGCCGGCCACAATCATCTCGCTCGGGACCGTCAGGTAGTAATCGAAGTGGCCATACTCAAGGTAAAACTCGCTGCCAATGTAGGGCAGCGTGTCCCAGCCGCGCAGATCGTCGTACACGCACATGCGGAGATACCACTGGGCTATATCGTAAATCTCGCCCTGCTTCGACATTCCCCAGGACGTGCGACCACCCCACACGCCGGGAATCTGATAGTGATACTGGATATGTAACTTGAGCACACTGCCCTTCGGCGCCATTGGCTTGGGCAGCCGAACCTGCATCCGCGTGTCATCGACGATGTAGTCAGCCTTTACGCGCTCCTTGCCCTGTTCGATCTCAACCGAATCGAGAACAAAGCCATCGGTGGTTCGACCATTCGAGTTCTCCTCGTCATCCGGCGTCTGCCTTCGCCGCGGACGCATCCCATTGGCCACGCGCGCCCTCGCGTCCTTGCGGTAGATGTTTTGCTCCATGTGTATCCACAGGCTGGGCAGTACATCCGGGCTGTTGTTGGTATAGGTAATCACCTCATCGTTGCGCAGAGCCTTGGCTTTCGTATCGAGATCGGCATGCATCTCGTAGTCCGCCTCATTCTGCCAGTAGGCGGGCCCCGGCGCGCCGTTGCTGGAGCGGTACTGGTTGACCGGATCGGGCAAAGTCAGCGGAGCAAAGGTCAGTCGCGGGTCATAAGTCGATTGAGTCGTGACCGGACTAGATGCAGCATTTGTCTGTGCGCCGGCGGCCATTCCGGCAATCGTGAGAGCGAGCAAGCATAGGCAAGACCACATCATCCGTCGATAAAAACGCATCCGTAAGAATCCTCCAAGGCGTCAACGAGCAAAGTACTGTCTGCCTAGAATAATCTCTCCTGCATAGCCGCCGTGGGTGATCACGCGGCGAATTCATTCAACCATTCCGATCACGCGATCAACGATTCCAGCCACGTGACGAATTCAGCCACGTATGTTCTACACTTGCCATGCGCCGCCGCATCGCCATAGACGGCATTGGATGATTGCAAAGAGCATGGCTTCTCAAACCGCACCGCACAAACCGCGCCGTATCGCCAGAATTCAGTTCTTCGCCGTCTCCATCCTCTCCATCGCGGGCATCATCAACTACATCGACCGCGGCTCGCTTGCCATCGCCAACACCACCATCCGCGCCGATCTCGGCATCTCGGCCACGCGCATGGGGTTCCTGCTTTCGGTCTTCTCGCTCTCTTACGCCATCTCGCAACTGCCGATGGGCATCCTTCTCGACCGCATCGGCGAGCGCGTCGTGCTCGGAGCGGGCATGTTTCTCTGGTCCGTAACGCAGGCGGCGACTGGTCTTGTCCGTGGCTTCGCATCCTTCTTCGCGGCTCGCATCGGCTTGGCCGCCGGCGAAGCGCCATTTGTCGTCTCGGCCGTCAAATCGGTCAATGACTGGTTCAATGTTCGCGACCGCGCTACGCCGATGGGAATCGTCAACTCTGCCACGACCCTTGGTCAGGCGATTGCTCCGCCGATTCTCACCGTAACTATGCTGGCCTTTGGCTGGCGCGGAATGTTCATGCTGATTGGGATTCCTGGTGTGCTTCTTTCTATCGCCTGGTACGCCTTTTATCGTGACCGGAAGCATGTTTCTCTCGACGCCGCTGAGCAGGCTTACCTCCAGTCCTCGCGTGAGGGAAGCAGAAGCTCTGCTATCACTTTCTCGCAGTGGACAGGCCTCTTTCGTCTCCGCACTGTCTGGGGAATGATGCTTGGCTTTGGAGGCGTCAACTATACCGTGTGGCTGTATATGTCGTGGATGCCGAACTACCTCGAAGCCGTGCATCACGTAAGCGTCTCGGCCACCGGAGTCATCGCTGTCATCCCCTTCGCCTGCGGCGCAGTCGGCATGATGCTCAGCGGCATCCTCGCTGACTTTCTCGTTCGCCATGGGGTTCCGCCGATCAGGACGCACAGGACTCTTCTGGTGATCGGAATGACGTGTTCCGCCCTGTGCACACTGCTCGTTCCATACATCTCGGGCGCAACAGGCGCGGCCTTCGGCATTGGCATGGCGCTCTTCTTCACCTATCTGGCAGGCAACTCAGGTTGGGGTCTGGTGCAATCGATAGCGCCCGCCGAAATCGTCGCCTCTGTCGCGACCATCCAGAACTTCGGCAGCTTCATCTTCGCGTCCTTTGCGCCTGTTATCACAGGCTGGCTTCTCGATCGCACCCACTCCTTTCATCTCACACTGGTAATCTGCGCGATGGTCTCGATCCTCGGCGCACTCTCGTATCTTCTGATCGTGAAGGAGCCAATCCAAATCAGCGAGCCACGCCCGCTCGTGGCGGATTCCTATTGAGCATCATTCCGAAGCCCGCACCTTTGCAGCGAAGAGTGCGTGGTGGGCGAGGATAAACAGCGTGTCATCGTCAGCGCCGCCAAAGATGATATCAATCGGCCGTTCCGGCACATCGATCTCGCCAATCAGCTTTCCCGCCGGGTTGTAGACAAAGATCTGGCCGTTCGCAACATAGACATTGCCTTTACGATCGACCGCGACACTTTCACCCCCGCGTTCTGCAAATGGCTTCAGATCTCCCAGCGTGCCGTCTGCTCCGACGAGGGCGCTGTAGGTGCGATCTTCCGATTCGCTGCTCACATATACCCGCTTGCCGGGCAGAGCACTCGTGAATCCGTAAGTGTCGAGATTGTCGGAGAAGCGCCATCCACTTGAGTCCGGTGGCCCTTGCTGGAAGACGCGCCCCGCAGGCAGAAACAGGCTGCCATCTGGAGATACATACTCCTTTGCCTTGGACGTCGATACATCCTGTGCAAACATCTCTGGAAGCGTGGTGTAAGTGTATGTCCTGGGATCAAGCTGGTCCTTGAACTCCCCGTTGTTCCAATAGTTGACCGGTAACACTGCTGCCGCTTCTGGATGCGGCCTTGTATCCCGCAAGGAAAGAACTGCTATTGGATCATACGGCGAGCCGGGACGAAACGAATAAGCCGTTCCTGCAGGCCCATCGGAAGAAAGCACCAGCAAATCACCTGTTTTGTCGAAAGCCAGATTCACCGGATCGAGCGGACTGTCCCGCTCGATCGTAAGACCCTCGGCCTGCGACCAGCCGAAGATGCGCTGCTGGTGATGATCGACGAAATATAGCTTGCCTGCCGCATCCACAGCAGCCCCGGAGATCGAAAAGAAGCCGTCTTCGAGCCTTTCGACTTTTGCGCCGGGCGTGAGCACTGCAGAGACGTCCACTGGTGTGGGAGTTACTGGTTGTGCGGGAATGTCGAGCACCGCGAACTCGCGCTCGCGAACCTCCAGATGACGCGTCACATCCTCGATAGCATTCTCATAAGGGAACTTACTCACCCGGAGAAATGTGCCACAGCCGTTGTCATCGCAGGTGGCATATCCGCTCTCGGCATTCACATGCAGATTGCGGAAATGTATGTTCGCGGAGTTATAAATGCGAACCGCAGCCGAAAAGGGCGCTCGCGTTCGCGTCACGCGATAACCGTGATAGTTCGCGACGGTAATGTTCTTCGACCAGTCGAACTCCAGCGACAAGGATTCAGGACTCTCGCCGGCTTCCTCTTCGGTCTGCGGCGCATTGAGATCCCAGTTCTCCGCATGATCAAACTTGATCTCGTTACGAACGTGGTGCTCGGTAGACAACTCATAGATATGGCCCGGAGTTTTCGTGTCCGAAACTAAGAATCCCGCTTGCGCAAAGGTGTCCGGAGTCCAGATATCCGCAAAGGTTCCACCGCCGCCTTGCGTTACCCACAGGCTTGGGTATTGCCCATCCCATCGCTTGTGCAGATCAGGATCGGCCGTGTGGTTGTTGTTGTAAGGATTCGTCCCGCTGCCATGACCGCCAAGAAAGCGCACATCATCCACCAGTGAATCCGCGCTCGACTTCCAAAGCAGAGCGACGGCGCGCGCATTGACGCCACCGGTGAAGATTCCGATGCCGCTCAAGATGTTCGTCCCGCCCGCAGGCGAAGCGATCACGGCCTTAGGCGCACCCACGCCTTGATAGCCCGCCGTCTCATCGAGCAGATCAAACTGCGTCAAAGTCGGATGCAGTCCGATCAGCACAGTGTCAGGCTTTAGCGTGATCGTGTTTCTCACAACGTAATGGCCGCTCGGGAAGTAAAGCACGCGATGCGTGTCGACAGCCTTCTGGATCGCGGCTGTGTCATCTGTCGTCCCGTCTCCAACGACTCCAAGCGTATGCACGTTCACCCACGTATCCGTTGTCGGCAAGGCGGGAATCGCTGATTTGAGCGGCGCCGATAGACTGCCCAGCGGCATCGCGTCATATAGCATTTCGATTGAGCCCATCACTCCTTCGCCGGGCACGATCAGGCCATAGTTGAAATTGCGGACCTGATAGATTCCGCCTTTGCCGGAGACCTTCTTTCCACTCTCACGGAAGAGCGCAAAGGTTGGCACATTCTTTAGCACTGCATTCTCGAATCCGATCTCTGTGAGCGGACTCTTTTCGTTGCTGATGATCACGGCCTGCGCGGAGACATTCTCGAACTGGCAGTCCTTGACCCAAAGCTCATCTGAGTAATGCGGATCGATATCGATGGCGGTTGGCACATTGCGGAAGGTGTCGTGGATCAGCGTGAGATTGGCCTCATGCTCGCGAATCGCCGACTCGCGCTGGCCTTCGAAGACGGAATCGATCAGCGTGAACTGCCACGCAGGCGAAGGCTTCTCCGTGAGAATCCCATAGCGTCCGTCGTAGAAATGCAGATCCTCAGCTTCATTGCCGATCTGAGTCAAAGCAGCGAGCCCGGAACCGATATGAAAATCGATGTGGCTGAGATACGCATGCTGCGCTGCATGAAAGCGAATCGCAATCGCCGCCGGATTGCCTGCGCCGATCTCGAAGTCGATATTGCTCATCGCCGAATAGAATGTGCTCGGATGCGCGTCCGCAATCGCATCATTTGGCGGCACGCTGCCGGGGGTCGGAAACGGTACGCGAACAGCCGCGCTCCCGCTGTGATGCGCACCGGTGAAAATCACCATGTCGCCTATACCGGTTTGAAAGCCGGGAGTATGATCGGCGAGCACGAAGACCGGACGAGTCGCGCCATAGCCGATCACACGAATGCCCAGCGGAATATAGATGGTGCGAGTCAGCCGGTAACGGCCCGAGGGCACAAAGACAATGCCTTCGGTCGCTTTGGTGTCAGTCTTATCAATCGCAGCCTGAATCGCTGCGCTGTCATCGGCAACCCCATCGCCGTGCACGCCAAATTCCTGAGCTGTGAGATACACAGCCCCGGGGTCGTCAAGCCGTGTTGTAAAGACAGAAGCTGCGAATGCAGCCGAAGAGACGCCAAGCAGAAGAATGGCGAGCAGCAGACTCTTTTTCATCCCTTGGATTCCTGCGCGGTTTCTTGGATTGTCTATCGTAAATCGAAAGGTCAACGTGGCCATGCTACTCGGCTCGACGCCTCAACGCAATTGCCGTCTTCCATCGGTTGCTTTACCGGTCAATCAGCGTCGTTATTTGTGCTTGATAGCTTCAAGTTCATCGAGCGTACGTGGCCAGTCAGACTTCATCAGTCTCGACAGGCTTCGGTCTGCCAGCAGCCGTCCGCCGGTCTGGCATCGCGCGCAATAGTCCGTCTCATTGTCTGCGTAGCGAATGCGCTGCACCTTTTCGCCGCATCGTGGACATGGCTGGCCGAAGCGGCCATGCACGGCCATCTCCCGCCGGAACGCGGTCACCTTTTCCGGAAACGATCTGGCGGCCTCGGCATTCATCCGATCCATCCATAGCTGAAGAGTTTCCCTTGTTGCAGTGAACAGCCGATTCCATTCTTCGACGCCAAGTTTGTGTGTCAGAGTAACGGGCGAAAGCTGCGCGGCGTGCAGAATTTCGTCCGAATACGCATTGCCGATTCCGCTAACGATGCGCGGGTCGGTGAGCGCCCGCTTGAGGGTACGGTTCTCGGCTGAGAGCGCCTTGCGAAATCCATCCAGATCTGTCGCAAAGACTTCGACACCGCCGGGGTTCATCGCATTGAGTGCGGCTTCTCCGGCGACGATGTGCAGAGAAGCGCGCCGCTTCGAACCTGCCTCGGTCAATACCAGCGAGCCCTTTGGAAAATCGAAGGCGGCAAGGTAATTGCGGCCCGCGAGCTTTGCGTCGGGCGGCCGCCAGTGAAGACGCCCGGCGATCATCAGATGCAGAACCAGCCAAAGATCGTCGTCAACGCCAATTGCGATGCGCTTGCCGATGCGACGCAGTTCGCGCACGGTCTTGCCTTCGGTCTCAGAGACGGCGGGATGGGCGGTGCGCAGCAGAAAGGCACTGGCGATGCGAACGCTTTCCAGCTCTTCGCCGAGAATGCGCGCTTCCAGCGCCGAAATATACGCCGTAATGTCGGGCAATTCGGGCATGGGAATGAGCTTGCCTATTGCCGGAGCAATTTGCAAGCTTTTGATTGTCTCAATCCGTGGCAGGGGCAGTTGCCCAAGGTAGTACATTGGTATGCGAGGTTGCACACGCCATGAAGGCGCTACTTTTGTCCGAGTACAGCAAGCTGGAAGTTGCAGAACTACCCCGCCCAGTCGCGGGGCCGGGGGAAGTGTTGGTTCAGGTCGCCGCCTGTGGAATCTGCGGCAGCGACGTGCATGGATATGACGGCTCGTCAGGCCGCCGGATTCCGCCGCTCGTCATGGGCCATGAGGCTGCGGGCATTGTTGCCGAAGTCGGCGAGGGTGTCAGCGGGTTCGCAGTCGGCGACCGCGTCACCTTCGATTCGACCGTCTATTGCGGGGCCTGCCAGTTTTGTCTCGACGGCGAAATCAATCTCTGCGACAACCGTCAGGTCGTCGGGGTTTCCACCCCGGACTTTCGCCGCGCTGGAGCCTTCGCGGAGTTTGTCACGGTTCCTCAGCACATTGTGTATCGCTTGCCCGCAGAGCTGCCTTTCGCCGACGCGGCGATGCTGGAAGCTGTCTCCGTTGCCCTGCACGCCGTCAAGGTCTCCGATCTCAAAGGCGGGGAAACAGCTCTTGTGATCGGCGCTGGAATGATCGGCCTTCTGATCCTGCAGGCGGCGCGGGTAGCGGGCTGCTCTCGCATTCTGGTCACAGATGTCGACGCCACACGGCTAAAACTGGCCGAAAACTCCGGTGCAGACGAGACCATTCTTGCCTCCGGAACGGCGATGGCCGAGGAAGTCATGCGGCTGACCGGCGGGCGAGGTGTGGATCTCGTTCTGGAAGCGGTTGGGCGCGATGAAACCGTCTCCGCCGCAGTCGACGCAGTGCGCAAAGGCGGCACGGTCACGCTCGTTGGCAACATCACGCCCCAGGTTACGTTGCCTCTGCAAAAGGTCGTCTCGCGGCAGATCCGCTTGCAGGGTTCGTGCGCCTCGGCAGGGGAGTATCCCGAGGCGATCGAGTTAGTTTCGAACGGAAAGATTCGAGTTACGCCTCTCATCACTGCGGTCGCGCCGCTCAGCGACGGCGCAAGCTGGTTTGAAAGGCTGCATTCGAGAGAGCCAAACCTGATGAAGATCGTCATCGATCCTCGTTTAGCAGCTGCGGACACGCTATGACGAATCCTCTCTTTGATCTCACCGGGCAAACGGCAGTGGTCACAGGCGCAAGCCGCGGACTGGGCCAATATTTCGGGCGCGCACTGGCAAAGGCTGGCGCAGACCTGATCGTTACCAGCCGTCGCATCGACGATCTCGCGCCATTTGTGTCTGAGATCGAATCGCTGGGCCATAAGGCATTGCCGCTGGAACTGGATGTTCGCGACCACGGCAGCATCCTGCGCATGGCAGAGGCAGTAAACGCAGCCTGCGAACAAGTGCATATCCTCGTCAACAATGCGGGATGCAACGTGCGCAAGCCGGCGCTCGACGTCAGTTGGGACGACTGGAATCTGGTGCTCGATACCAATCTGCGCGGCAGCTTCTTTGTCGCGCAGCAGATCGCACGCGGCATGGTGCCGCATGGCTACGGCCGCATCATCAATATCGGTTCGGTCACGAGCGTCGCCGGCTTTGCGGGGCTTGGTCCGTATTGCGCCAGCCGCGGCGGCATCAAGCAATTGACGATGAGCCTGGCCGATGACTGGGGCAAGTACGGCATCACCGTGAACTGTCTCGCGCCGGGGTGGTTCAAGACCGAGCAGAACAAGATTCTCTACGAAGACCGCGAGTGGGTGGAGTATCTGATGGACCGCATTCCGCTGAAGCGTCACGGCGAGCCGCACGATCTGGATGGCGCGATTGTATTTCTCGCCTCCGAGTCAAGCCGGTACGTTACTGGGCAAACGCTGCTGGTGGATGGCGGCGTATCGACCGGCGCAACCCGCGCTACCGCAAGGTCAAAAACAACATAGCTAGCACTATTTGAACTATGAGATACAAGAGGAGATTCGGCGTGAAATCCTGGTTGCACAAGTCGATAAGTTTCGTTGCGGTTGTTTTGATTGCTGGATGTATGACTTCGGCGGTAACGGCTCAGGCCGCGCCAGCCGGAGGTAAGCTGCGGGTCTACTTCATTGATGTTGAGGGTGGCCAGTCGACGCTCTTTGTTACTCCGGCGGGCCAGTCGCTTCTGGTTGACACGGGCTGGCCGGGCAACAACGGCCGCGATGCGGACCGCATTGTCGCAGCGGCAAAAGAGGCGGGTATCAGCAAGATCGACTATGTGCTGCTGACGCATTATCACGTCGATCATGCCGGAGGAATACCGCAGCTGTTAGAGCGCATTCCAGTCGGAACCTTCCTCGATCACGGGCCGAATCGCGAGCTTGACAAGGGAATTACCGAGAAGGATTACGCCCTCTATCAGCAGGCGCTGGCGACCGGAAAGTACAAGGTCATTCATCCAAAGCCGGGCGATGTATTGCCTATTAAGGGCTTCACGGCCACCGTAATCAGCCAGGATGGGAACCTGATCGGCAAGCCTCTGCCTGGCGGCGGCGAGGCAAACTCCTATTGCGCCAGCTCCGAAGTCAGGCCCGCAGATCAGACGGAGAACTCGCGCTCGCTGGGGATTGAAATCAACTTTGGCAAGCTGAAGCTGCTCGACCTGGGCGACCTCACCTGGGACAAGGAAATGCAGTTGATGTGCCCGAACAACAGGCTCGGACACGTCGATATTTATATCGTCTCCCATCACGGCTGGAATCAGAGCTCGAGCCCGGCGCTGGTGGACGCGATTCATGCGCGGGTCGCGATCATGGATAACGGCGCTACAAAGGGTGGATCGACGCCAGTTCTCCAGACGATCAAGTCTGCGCCGGGCCTTGAGACGCTCTGGCAGCTTCATTTCTCGGAAGAGGGCGGACCCATCAACAACACCGCGGAACAATACATCGCCAACCCCCAGGGGCCAGATGCCGGACATTCCCTCGAACTGACAGCGAGCCCGGATGGCAGCTTCGACGTGACCAACACGAGGACTGAAGCCACAAAGCACTACGCTGCCAGATAACTCAGACAGCGTCAGAGGCTCTCTGGGAACATCGGTTCGATACGGCCAAGCAGGACCAGATATGCAGTAATTCCGATGACCAGATAGATTGCGGAAACTCCAAACGCCCATGCGAACGAATGCATGGACTGGACGAGATAGCCCGTAACAATCGGTGCCGAGATGCCCGATATCTGGTTGGAGAAGTTGATAATCCCGCCCACGCTTCCCACCGAGTTGCGCGGAGTAATCAGCGACGGAATCGACCAGCCGATAGCCGATGCGGCCGACAATCCGCCGATGGAAAGGCTGATCCAGAGCAGCGCGGGCAGCGGGCTATGAACGTTGGCCGCGCCCAAAATGCCCAGCCCGCAGGCCGTCCCGCCAACCAGGATGGTCTTTCGCACGCGGCTGCTATTCCACCCGCGCTGGATGAGCGCATCGGCCAGCAGGCCGCCGATGCACAGGTCGGCAAAGGTCGCTACAAGCCAGGGAAAGCCGGTGTACAAAAACGAGTGCATCAGGTCGAGGTGAAGCTGGATCGATAGATAGCCTGGCAGCCACGTCAGCAGCAGATAGAAAACGTAGTTATACGAGCCGAAGCCGAGGACCATCCCCAGCACCTTGGGCTGGCGCATCAGCGTCCACAGCGGCACAGGTGGATCTTCCACGGCTGGTTTCTGGTGTGTGGCCAGCGCGGCAACGCCTTGCTCCAAAGTTATAGAGCCGTGTTCGATATAGTCCAGTTCTGCTTCTGTCAGCTCCGGGTCGTCCTGCGGATCGCGATAAATGCGGCTGAAGAGAAGAAAGTATAGGAAGCTGATGAGGCCGGTAACCGCGAAGCTCCAGCGCCAGCCGATCCGGAGCAGCAGCAGGCCAATCACCGGGACGCCAATCGCCGAGGAAAATTTGGCTGCCGAGTCGAAGAGGGAAGTGGCGAAGCTGCGTTCCTGTGGCGGAAACCAGCGGCCGATAGCTTTGGCATTCGCCGGGAAGGTCGGCGCTTCCCCGACTCCGAGCAGAAGACGTGCACCAAAGAGTCCGCCAACGCTGGGTGAAATGGCTGCGGCAAAAGACGCGATGCTCCACAGAAAGGTGCTGACACGGCCCACGCGGCGAATTCCGAACTTGTCCAGAATCACACCGATGGGCAGTTGGCACATCGCGTAGGTCCAGTTGTAGGCTCCGGAAAGGTAACCGAAGGTAACACTGGAGATTCCGAAGGTTGTGTAAAGCGCCGCCTGCGAGACCGACAGATTCACACGGTCGAAGTAGTTGACCAGCACGCCCAGGCCGAGCAGCCAGGCGATGCGCCATCGGCGCGACGGATTTGCAGACCGAGTGAGAGGAAGTGTGGCCATTGGGATGGGAAGATCGCATCGTCCACGCGACCTTCCCATCCTACACAAGCCATTGCGCGCATCTCTCGCACTATGAGGCGGTCAGGCCGCGCCAAGGGCAGTCCGCATCGGGCTAAGCAGAGATACCAACTGGGCGCGCCCGCGATTGGTGCGGGATTTCACCGTGCCTTCCGGAATACGCAGACGGTGGGCGATCTCCTGATTATCCAGCCCTTGAACAAAGCGCATGGTGACCACTTCTCGCATCTCCGGCGAGATCCTGTCGACAGCCTTGCTTACGATAGCCGTCACTTCGCTGGTTACAGCAACGTCATGCGGCGTGGGGCGCGTATCCGGAATGCGCTGAGCCAGAGGCATTGCGTTGGTCTGATCCCACTGGCCGCCGGTTGTCATCACCGAATCGATGGAATCAGTGCGGCGCTCCTGGCCGCTGCGCCGAAAACGATCGACGCGCTGGTTCCGGGTGACGGTTGCGATCCATCCTTTGAGTTCGCCGCGGGAGGGATCGTAGCTGGCCAGGTTCATCCAGATTTTGAGAAACGTATCCTGTACCAGATCCTCGGCATCCTGCGTGGAGCCGCAGAAGAGATAGCAGATGCTGTAAACCAGGCCGCGGTATTCCTCTACCAGTTTGGCCCAGGCGTTGTCGTCGCCGTCCAGGCAAAGTTGCACCAGTTCGGTACTTCCCGTATTCATCGAAGCTCTCCTTGCCGGTTTGCGGGTCTTCTGTTGAAACAATGCAAATGGGAGCGGTGCCTGGTCCATGAGACTCGCGGTTCACGGCACCCGGATTGTTTCCAGCTGGCGCCGCTCCCAGGCAGAAGACGTGCTTGCAAGAACTCTGTTGGTCGCTGCCTTATCTGCTATGACATCACCCACCCGGAGTGCGTGCGGTCATAATGCGTCACGAATCGTAAAGAAGTGTCAAAGCGTGATAAGTCGTGTGTTACAAATCGTTACGGCGAAGACCGGCTCTTTGGAGTACAACGGAGATTGTGGCCGATGCACGCGCAGGAGTTAAGCGCGACCGTCGGCCCCGAGGAAATCCCGTGGACCCCGTACTGCTCATTGATGATGACGTCGAATTGTGCTCGATGCTCGAGGCCTATCTCGCGCGTCACGGATTCGCAGTAACCGCCGAGCACAACGGCGAACTCGGCCTGCACCGGGCTCTCACCGGCGACTTCTCAATGGTTCTGCTCGATGTGATGTTGCCGGGCCTCGACGGATTCGAAGTTTTGCGCAGGCTGCGCACCAGCTCGCAGGTAAGCGTACTGCTCCTGACAGCGCGCGGCGAGGACATCGATCGCATCGTGGGTCTCGAGATCGGCGCCGACGATTATCTGCCCAAACCTTTCAATCCCCGGGAGTTACTGGCGCGAATCCGGGCAATTCTGCGCCGTTCTGCCGCAAACAAAACAGCCATTGGCGGCAAGACCTGCATCAAGCATCTCTCCGTCGGGGGCATCGAGTTGGACAGCGGTGCGCGAACCGCCACCTGCAACGGGGTCGAGCTGGATCTGACCAACGTGGAATTTGAATTGCTCGGGGCATTGATGGGCTCTCCAGGGCAGATCCTCACCCGCGAACATCTCACCGAGCTGGTACTCGAGCGGAAATTCAATCCTTTTGATCGCAGCTTGGACATGCATGTGAGCCGTCTGCGCCGCAAGCTGGACGACGCCGCCGAGCTTGGCGACCAGATCAAGACCATCCGCTCCGTCGGCTATCAGTTGGCCGTCCCGGTTTCGGGTGCTGCCGCACATCCGCCGGCATCCTCAGCCTCGCCCGATCCATCCATTCCAGCAGGCCGGGAGATCTGACCGGGATGCGAAGCACGTTTACCAAGATATTTCTCTCTTTCTGGCTCACCGAGTTCCTGATCCTGATCTGCACCATCTTCATTCTGGCGCATCAGTTTGAATCGAACGAAATTGTCTATACCTCGATGTTCGGGATGATGGAGTCGAACGCCGAGCGGTCGGTAGCCGCGTACAGCAAAGGCGGTTGTCAGGCCCTTCTCGCAGTTCCGAACACATTTCCTCTGGAAGGGCCAGGTCCGGCCGATCAGCCCGCGATCCTCTTCGATGCGGGAGGCAACGCACTCTGCCAGTCAGTCGATGCGAAGGTTTATGCGCCCGAAGTGGCGAAGCTTCACAAAGACGGCTACCTGCTTGGCGAGCGGCGCGATGCGGGCTATCTGGAAGGCATCGAGGTCAAGGATGCGCACGGGCAGAAATTTGCTTATCTGCTGCGTGGCACGTATCCCAAAGAGGTTTACATACCGTATCGGGAGATGCTGCCGAGGCTGCTGATAAGCCTGATTGTCTCGGTGCTCGTCACTTTTGGTATTACGATGGTGATCACCCGCCCGATTGGCTCGCTGCGGGAGGCGGCGCGCCAGTTAGCGGCGGGAAACCTGCGCGCCCGCGCGAAATGGCCTAAAGGGAAGGCAAATCGCAAAACAGGCGACGAGTTGTGGGGGCTGGTCTACGACTTCAACGAGATGGCGGATCGGCTGGAGTCGCTGGTGGATGCGCAGAAACTTCTGCTTCGGGACGTCTCCCATGAACTGCGATCCCCGCTGGCGCGCCTGAGCGTGGCGCTCGAATTGGCCCGTGAAGAAGCGCAACCGGGCATGGAGGATCAGCTCGACCGCATCGAGCGCGAAACCGGGCGGTTGAATTCCCTGATCGGCCAGTTGCTGAGTCTCTCGCATCTAGAATCCTCCACCCGGCTGCCCGACCGGCTGCGTGTTTCACTGCGCGACGTCGTAGCCGAGCTGCTTCCGGATATGGACTACGAAGCCCAGCGCCGCAACTGCGCCGTCAGCTTTGCCGGATCCAGACAAGGCGATCCGCAAAAAGCCGGCCCGGGAGCCGTCCTGGGCAGTCCCGAACTGCTTGGGCGCGCGGTTGAAAACGTCATTCGAAACGCAATCGCCTATACGGCCGAAGGAACCTCCGTCGAGATCCAGCTCTTCGAAGAAAATCGCCTTGGAACTCACTTCGCCGTGCTTCAGGTAAGAGACTGCGGACCGGGCGTGCCCGAAGCGGCACTGAAGTCGATATTCCGGCCCTTTTATCGCCTCGATTTGTCCAGGCAGCGTTCGACAGGCGGATACGGCGTAGGTCTCGCGATCACCGAGCGTGCGATCCGCCTGCATGGTGGCGCGGTCACAGCGCGAAACTCGAAAGAGGGCGGCCTGATCGTCGAAATGCGGCTGCCGGTGGCAAGCGACGTCGAGGGCTAGCTCAGAAAGCTGGCAAGCGCCCTCGATGAAGTTCAAACTCCACGCAACGCGCTCAGTGCAGGATCGTTATACGTCGCACAAGTCGACGGCCTGGCGCAACGAGGTCAGCGGATCTTTGCTGGGCACAAATTCATGCGCCACATAGCCCTTGTACCCGGTCGCGGCAATTCCCTTCATCACACCGACCCAGTTGATTTCCTGGGTATCGTCCAGCTCATGCCGCCCCGGAACGCCGCCGGTGTGAAAGTGGCCGATCCACTGATGATTGGCGGTGATCGTCGCGATCAAATCGCCTTCCATGATCTGCATGTGGTAGATGTCGTACAGCAATTTAATGTTGTTGGAGCCAACCTCCGCCATCACTGTGACGCCCCAGTTGGTGTGATCGCACATGTAGTCGCGGTGGTCCTTCTTGCTGTTGAGCAGCTCAACGCAGAGAGTCACCCCATTGTCTTCCATCAGGGAGCGCAGGCGCTTCAGGCCAATGATTGTATTGCGCGCGCCCTCCCAGTCCGTCATGCCCGACCGCAGTCCGGAAAACGTGATGACGTTGGGCACCCCGGCCTTGGCCGCCAGCGGAACATTCTTGCGCAGCCCGGCCTCAATGGCGTCGTGGTTCTCCAGCCGATTGAGGCCCTTGTCGATCGCGCCGCCATCGGCGTAACCCATGGAGCAGACAAGCCCGTAACGCTTGGGAACTTCAAATTCTTCCGGCTGCAGCAAGTCGACGCCCTTGAGCCCCATCTGAGCGGAAGCGGCGCAGAGATCGTCGAGCGCAATCTGTTTGTAGCACCAGCGCGCGACGGACTGGTGAATATTGCCCTTGCGCTGCACCGGCGCAGCCTGCGCGGATGTCTGTGCTTCCGCTGTTAGCGAACCAGATGGAGCGAGCAGCGCGGCCGCTGTACACGCGACTCCGCTCTGCAAGATCTGACGACGATTCAAGCTGCCCATGCGTTGATGCCCCTTCTATGTAGGGAATTATTTTCAGGCTCGATAAAAATGCATTTCGAAAGCCTGAAACATCTTACCCCACCAGTTCCAGGCTGATTCGCTTGGCGGCAGAGTCGATCTGAGAAATGCGGAAGCTGCGCACCTGGCCGGGACCTGCGGGCTCCACAGTCTTGGACTTGGCCTTCGGCGAAGCCGCGTCCGTCGGGCTCGAACCGGTCTTCCACTTCGTCTTGAGCATCGAACTGAGCGCAGAGAGATCGACAGCCGCCGGCTTGGGTGCTTCCGGTTCCGGCTGTGCGGTTGCCTGCGCTGGACCGGCCGCAGGCAGCTTGCACGAGCAGAATATTCCCTCGCCAATCTCAACCTGCGCGACGCCGTTTTCAATCGACGCGATGCGGCCAGTCACCGCGTCCCCGGCCTTGTGTTCAGCCAGAAATTCGTCGAGGCTGGTCGGAATGAGCTGCTTCATGCTGAGCCGGAGCTGGCGTTTTTCCTTGTCCAGATCGAGCACCAGCGCGCGCACCACCTGGCCGACGCGAAGCACATCCGAAGGATGGTTGAGCCGCCGATCTGCCACAATCTCGCTGATGTGAACCAGCCCCTCGACGCCCTCCGAGGCTTGAATGAACGCGCCAAACTTGGTGATGCTCGCCACCGGACCTTCGATAATCGATCCCGGAACCATTCGCGCTGCCGCTTCCACCCATGGATCGCCGAGAGCCTGCTTGAGGCCAAGCGAGATGCGCCGCTCAGGAATCGCAATCGCTAGAATCACAGCGTCAATCACGTCGCCGAGATTCACCACCTCCGTGGCTTTATAAACCCGCTTCGACCACGACATTTCGGACAGATGAACCAGCCCCTCGACGCCCGGCTCCAACTCGACAAATGCGCCAAACTCGGCGATGCGCGTCACAACACCGCGCACGCGCTGGCCAGCCGTGTATTTCTCCGCGACCGCATCCCACGGATGAGGCTGCAACTGCTTAAGTCCGAGCGCAATGCGGCGAGTTTCCGGGTCAATCTTCAGCACTTTGACTTCAATCTGCTGGCCCACCGTGAGTACATCCGCGACATTGGCCACGCGGCTCCAGGCGATATCGCTGATGTGCAGCAGCCCGTCAACCCCGCCCAGATCGACAAAAGCCCCGTACTCCATCAGGCTGCGAACAGTGCCATCAAGAACCGCACCTTCCTGTACCTCGGCGTATCGCCGGGCCTTGCCTTCGAGCGCTTCTTCCTCGGTCACAACGCGTCGATCGACGACAACGTCCTCGTCCTGCACGTCCAGCTTGGTGATCCGGACGCGAATCTCCTGGCCAACCAGCTTTTCCAGCTCCGCGGTATCCCGCGCACCACTGCGTGAGGCCGGCAGAAAGGCGCGGACGCCGACGTCCACATGTAAACCGCCCTTGACCACCCCGGTCACCGTGCCGACGATGGTCGATTTCTCGGCAAAAGCGCGTTCCAGGCTGGTCCAATCCTTGGGAACGGCAGTCCGGAACAGGCTGAGCTGGTAATACCCGTCCTCGTCGCGTCCCTTCACCGAAACCTGCAGCGCGTCCCCCACCTTAACCGGCTCCTTCGCGGTGGCAAATGCAGTCAGCGGCAAGATTCCTTCCGATTTGAAACCGATATCGACCAGAACCGAGTCCGCGGTAACGGCGACAACCGTGCCGCGAATCTGGCTCTCACCTTCGCGACGCGAGTGCGTGCGCTGGAACTCCGAAAAGATATCCGCAAAGGACTCTTCCGGTTCAGCGGCTGGCTCGACTTCGGCTAACTTGACTTCGGCGGCCTTGGCCTCGGCGGCCGGTACGGCTGCGGGTTTAATCTGCTCAGCAACAGGAGCGGGAGACGGCTCGGCAGTATGCGCAGCCTGCACTTCCGCTTCCACTTCCGCCGCTATCTCCGGATCGATCTTGGGATCAACCACGGAGAGCGTCTGGGGTTCAGCGGCTTGCATATCCCCGGCGGAGGATGAGTTTTCGGTCGCGTGAGAGTCAGATTCGGGAGCGGTCGGGAGGATCGATTCCGTTCCCGGGATTGTATTGTCAGACATGAAGAAGAAAGCCTCTTGGATTGTGTGATGCAGCGCACATTCCGGAGAGTCGCGCTGAATCCGTTCAGGATTATCATCGCACGGCGAGTCGGAAGGGCTCCTTCGCGTCAAATTCGTTGCCGGATCTCAAATCCCGCGCCAGCAGCCGATGGAAAAGATGCTCGCCGGTCTCGCGCCTCACGGAAAGCCGCCCCGCTCCATAGGAGCGCGAAGCCAGACCCTTTTGCACAGACTCGCAGATCGCGACATCCTCATCCTGAACCTTGTCACTCGTAGCAATGCTGGCGCGGTTGTGTTCCTCCCGACCAGAGGAAATATCGGAGAAGTAAAAATCGAAAATAACGCGGCATTTGTCGACGCCATGCGAAACAACGAGATTCGTATCCATCACGCCGTCATAAATATTGATCATGAAGTTCGGATAAAGCCAGAAATACCAGGCGCGGTCGCCCGTTCTAGTTGCTGCAATCTGCGCGTCTTCGGAAGCAACCATCGGGCTCGATTGCAGGCAGTAGCGCTCGCCGTTCTCAATTGTGTAGTGCGCGTAGTCCAGCACGCTGTTCAGGCCTTTGTGCAGGTGCGGCACGTGATATCCGCCATCCAGGTAGTTATCCACGTAGACCTTCCAGTTGCAGTTGAGTGTGTACTCTCTGCGCGAGTGGAAGTGGAGGTTGCCGAGCCCCAACGGCGTTACGCGAGAGACAAGGTCCCCCAGGAAATTCCCGAGCGGGGCAGGGTTCGGCGCGAGATTCACAAAGACAAAGCTCTCCCACGCGTCAACAGCAATCGGCACAAGTCCGTTCGCGGCGCGATCGAAGTTGCAAACGCCAGCGAACTCCGGCATACCCTTGAGGCTGCCGTCGAGGCCGTAGTTCCAGCCGTGGTAAGGGCATCGAAACGATTGCGCATGGCCGTAAGGCGCGGTAGCAACCGCCGCCGCGTGATGGCGGCATACGTTATAGAAGGCGCGTAACTGGCCGTCGGCTCCACGCACCACCAGAATCGGCTCACTCGCAAGTTCGGCGGTAAAGTAATCGCCGGGATTGGCCACCTGACCGGTTCGTCCAACCACTTGCCAGTTCCCGCCGAAGACATGCTGCTCTTCGAGTTTTGCAATCGCCGGATCGAAATACCACGGCGCAGGGATGGTGCGCGCCTCGTTCAGCGGGGCAGTTTCGTCGTATAAAGCGAGAATCGAGACCAGCCTTTGGTCCATATCGGTAGTTTCCATAGGAAAAACTAATCGGGCAGGTTTCGCATCAGCGGAGCTGGCTCGGCGATAACTGGTTGCAAGTGCATACTCCGCGCCTGCCTGCGCTTGCCAAGCGCGTAGATCACAACTCCGGCAGCCAGCAGAACAAAGGTCATTCCGACAATCTTAACCACCGCAAGCGTCTTGTTCGGTTCGTCATCCGAAGGCAACACGGACAGGCAGATCGTAATGCTGGTTGTAATCAGTCCAAGAACAGCCAGCGGAATCGCAACCCGCCTTCCGCCCGGAACGCGAATCACATCCGGGCCAGCAGGCTCGCTCTGCACACGAATCATCGAAGCGAAGAGAAACAGGTAAGGGATGAAATAGGTGATGACGCTCATGCTTACCAGCACGTCATAAGCGCCTTTGACCGTCGTTGCTGCCTGCCCAAGAAAAGCAAAGAGCATTCCGGCTAGGCCATAGAAAAATACCGCGACATATGGCGTGTTCCACTTGGGATGGATGCGGCCAAAAGCTGCGGGCAGATAGTTGTCGATGCCGGCGACAAAGGGCAGCCGCGAACAGGCCGCAAGATAAGCGCAAGCCGCACCCAGGCAACTGAGCGTAACCATCAGCGAGATGGCGACGACCATCCAGCCGACTTGAAAATCTTGGCACATCCGTGCAATAGCGGTCATAAATCCGCCCAGACCGCTAATCTGCTCGCTCGGCATCGCAACCAGCATGGCAATCGTGCCGAGAATATACCCCATCGTAATGAGCACACCGGCGAAGATAAGTGCCCGTGGCACCGTCCTGCGCGTGTTTCTGATCTCCCCGCCCATAAAGGACGCGCTCTCCACGCCGCCAAAGGCAAAGAAGATCGTCGACCAGAAGATAGCGTTCTTTATGCTGGCATGAGGAACCATCGCAGCGAACGTGAAGTGCGTCGCCGAACCTGCGCGCATCCATGAAATAAGCCCCAGTATCAGCAACACCAGAACCGGCAAAGTCATTCCCAATGCACCGGCATTGTTCAGCCACTTACTGGGCTTTACGCCGCGAATATTCAAGACTGTAATCCCGCCCAGCGCCACCAGAGAAAAAGTCATGAAGTATCCGCTCTCGTTGGCGAGCTTCGCGCCTTGTGGCCCGGCAACGAAGAGAGCGCTTCCCGCCGCAAAGTACAGCACGGCGGAGAAATACGGCAGGTTGCTCATCCAGTAAGTCCATGCGGAGATGAATCCCGCGAAATCGCCAAAACCCTCCCGAGCCCAGACGTACAGTCCGCCCTCCTGCGGATAGCGCGAAGAAAGCTCAAGTACGCAGGCGGCCAGCGGCAGAAAGAAACCGATCCACGCGAAAATCCACACCACAATGGAATTCGGCCCCGACGCTGCGGCAGTCGCGATCCATCGCAGGCTCAGACCGCTCACAACATAGAACATCGTCAGGTCGAAGAAGCCGATCTCGCGCTTCATCTCGGGCACGACACTGGGCTGCTGCGCTACCGCGTTGCTCGCATCCGCCAAAGCTGCCGCCTTCCTGTTGCCGGAGTTACCTCACCTGCCCACCAATGCAGATACATCCTTCAGTACCGCCATCGCAGCGTTGCGCCCATTCATGGCGATCACCGAGCCTCCGGGGTGCGTGCAAGCGCCGCATAGATACACGCCCGGCATAGGTGTGCGGGCGGTAAGCCGGTTGCTCCACATATATTGCGGTAGTATCTCGCCCTGAAAGATATGCCCACCGGTAAGTCCAACCTTCTTTTCAATATCCGGAGGACCAAGCACCTGAGCATCTTCAACAGCCTCCGGAATGTTGCTGCAGAATCGCCCAATCGAGTCAAGCGCCAGCTTGCGCGCTGCCTGCCGATGATCGTCCCACGACCCATGCGCGAAGGTATGCGGAACATACTGCGCAAAGACGCTCATCGTGTGCTTTCCCTCCGGCACAACACTCGCATCATGAACGCTCTGAAAATAAAGCTCACACCAGAGCTGTTCCGGGAGACGACCATCCTTCGCTGCGGCAAAGCTCTGCTTCCACTCCGCCTTCGTCAGCGGCGCGTTGATCTGGCCATAATGGTGCGGCTCGTCAATCCCGGGGCGTGCCTTGAAATTCGGCAATTCCTTCAGCAGCACGTTCAGCTTGACCGTACATCCCTCGATTGGCACAGACTCAACCCGCGCTCGCCATCCCGCGTCCGCTTGCGCGCCAAGCAGGCGCAGCGTCACACGCGGGTCGGCATTTGAGATAACCACAGGCGCGGAGATCTTTTCTCCGCCTTCGAGCAGCACGCCTTCGCCCGGCAATATCCGCGCAACCGGAACACCCGCGGCCACCACCGCACCCGCCTCGCGCGCCGCGTCGCACAGATAGAACGAAACCATCCCCATGCCGCCTTTGACGTAGCCCCACATACCCGGCATTCCGCCCAGCCGTCCCGAGGAATGATGAAAGCGCACCGAGGCTGTGCCTTTATCGAATGGGCTGGCGTTCGTCCCGATCACTCCCTGGCCAAGATAAGCAACCTGAAGCTGCTCGTCCTCAAGATAGTGCTCCACAAACTCCGCCATCGACCAGTCAAAGAGCACAGCACGCGCTTCCGTGTCGTTGCCAAGGCGCTCTTCGATCTGCTCCCGAGTCGGCGCTTCCCCAATCCAAACGTCGCGCTCATCCGGCGGACGCAGCGCGTTGCGCAGCCTGCGGATCACAGCGCACATCGCGCGAAAACCCTCCAGGTCGCGCGGCGCAAAGCGCTGCACCTCGGCGTCGCACTGGGCGTCATCATCCCAAAGTTGAATGCTGCGGCCATCGAGGAAGGGAACAAACAACCCATTCGTTGCCGGAGACCATGTAAATCCGCGCGCTGGCAGGTTCAGTTCTTTAATCACCAGCGGATGCAGCAATCCCGCAAGATAAGCGCAGGGAGACATCTTGACGCCGGGGAAAGCCTCCTCCACCGTGCACGCGCCGCCAATCCGCTCGCGCGACTCAAGCACCAGCACCCGCTCGCCGGCTCGCGCCAGGTAAGCCGCGCAGGCCAACCCGTTATGTCCTGCGCCGACGACGATTGCGTCCCATTGCTGCGCGGCCAATTCCTTTACCGGGCGGGGAACTCCAATTAGCCCCAGAGTCGCAGCCGCCGACAGATAGTTATCTCCAGATATCACTCTCGACTACGCTCCCGAAGACTGGTTTGCGTCCATTCCAACTGGCCCAGCCGTGGCTGCTCCCGTAATATGAAGTTCAATATAAGCGCTGGCCGCACAGCGGTCTATCGGATTCTGGTGCTAGCCCAGCTTCGCGACAATTTCACTGAGGTCAAAATGAGCACACTGCATCGTTGCGCCTGGGCTGAAACCGACCCCCTGCTCCGCAAGTACCACGACGAAGAATGGGGCGTTCCCCAATACGACAGCCGCATGCTCTGGGAGGCGCTCATGCTGGAAGGCTTTCAAGCCGGCCTCTCCTGGCTCACAATCCTTCGCAAGCGCGAAGCCTTCCGCGAGGCCTTCTGCAACTTCGACCCCGTGGCCGTAGCGAAATTCACTGAAGACGATATCGCCCGCCTGCTCCTCAATCCCGGCATCATTCGTTCGCGCGCCAAGATCGGAGCAACGGTCGCCGGAGCCAGAATCTACCTGGCCATGCAAGACGCTGGCGAGGACTTCTCGCACTATCTTTGGACAATGGCCGGCCGCAAGCCGATCCTGAACAAAGCGGGAACGCTTCCGGCCCAAACTCCGCTCTCGGAGACGATCTCGGCTGCCCTGAAAAAGAGAGGCTTCAAATTCGTAGGCCCGGTGATCGTATACGCATTCATGCAGGCCACCGGCATCGTCGACGACCACAGCCCGGATTGCTTCCGGCGCAAACGCAGCAAATAACAGTCCGCTTTCGGCAATGGCCGCAAGCATGATTCACGCTGGCGCGCGGTGCCCGCGTCAAAATCCATTCAGCGGAATCCAGGCGGCCATCTCCCATTTCGCGTGGACTACACTGAATATCGATCAGCTTAGAAAACAGCGGGTAATCATTGTCCCCCCAAGGGTATGGTTCTTCAGAAGATTCATTCCCGAGTAGAAGATTGGCGCGGGTATCGCCTCCATGAGAAAACTATTGCTTCTCCTGCTGTCTGTGGCGCTGCCGGCTCTTGGCCAGGCAAATCAGGGAGAACTGCATCTCAGCGTCGCCGATCCCTCCGGCCTTGCAATCAAGGCCGTGATTCGCCTTGAGAGCGAAGCCAATCACTACACAAGCACACTCACAACCAACGCCCAGGGACGCGCGGTCGCCGCGCGCCTGCCATTCGGCCGCTATCACCTGGAGCTCCAGCAGGCGGGATTCGCCGAGGTTTCGGAGTTTCTCGATGTTCGTTCCACCATCCCAGTGCACTACACGATTCAGCTCAAGCTGTCGTCTGTAAAGCAATCGGTGACCGTCAGCGCCAGCGATACACTCATCGATCCGGATCAGGCTGGTTCCGTTGATCAGATCAGAGGTTCCCTGATTCAAAACCGCCTCGGCTCAATCCCCGGCCGTTCGCTGCAAGACCTCGTTAATTCGCAGCCGGGCTGGCTTTACGAAGGCAATGCCGTCCTGCATCCGCGCGGCTCCGAATATCAGACGCAGTTCGTCGTCGATGGCATTCCACTCATCGACAATCGCTCGCCCGGCTTCGGCCCTGAGATCGAAGCCGATGATGCCCAGTCCGTCACCATCTACACCGCCGGAATTCCCGCTGAATACGGGCGCAAAATGGGTGGCGTAGTCGAGGTCAATACGCTGCAGGATGCACAGCCAGGATTTCACGGCCAGGCCGTGCTCTCCGGCGGCAGCTTCGATACAGCCGGAGCTTTCGCGCAAGGGCAATACGCATGGGGCAGAAACACACTGGGCGGAAGCAGCAGCGGCAGCCGGACCGATCACTATCTGAATCCCGTAGTCCCGCAAAATTACTCCAACACCGGAACGCAAGGCGACTTCTCCCTCAATTTCCGGCGCGATTTTACCTTGAATGACCAAATCAGTCTCAGCCTCCGCCACGAACTCGCCCGCTACGACATTCCAAACGAATTTGTGCAACAGGCAGCCGGGCAACGCCAGAATGCGGACAGCATTGAAACCATGGGCGCCATTTCGTACCAGCACATCTTTTCCGGAGACGCCATTGGCGATCTGCGTGGAATGGTGCGCGACAACACGACCGACTTCACCTCCAACCCGGAGTCGACGCCCATCGAGGTCTTTCAACATAACGGGTTTCGCGAGGGCTACTTCAAAGCGAGCGTCACTATCGATCGCGGACACAATGAATGGAAGGCCGGCGTCGAATCCGACAACCTGTTTCTGAATGAGAAGCTGAACTATCTCATTACCGATCCCACGCAGTTTGACCCCGGATCGCCACTTACATTCGCCTATCAGGCCAATCGCCCCGACCTTGAGCAATCGGTATTCCTGCAAGACCAGATACGCCTTCATAACTGGACGATCAATGCCGGTCTGCGCTGGGATCACTATCAGCTATTACTCAACAACCAGGCATTGCAGCCCCGTCTTGCCATCTCGCACTACTTTCCTTCGGCCGAGACAGTCCTGCATTTCTCCTATGACCGGGTCTTTCAAACACCGTCCTTTGAGAACATCCTGCTATCCAGCTCAGGTGCCGTTACTTCCATTGATCCCACCGGGTTTCTAAGTCTGCCTGTCAGGCCCTCGCAGGGCGATTATTACGAAGCAGGTCTGACCTGGGTCTTTCTCGGGCATCTGAAAATCGGGAGCAATTACTTCCGGCGCGTCGTCGATAACTACGCCGACGACAGCCAGATATTCAACACCTCCATCAGCTTTCCTATCTCCTTCCGTAAGGGAATCGTCTATGGTGCGGAAGGTAAGGTCGAGATCCCTGACTGGCGCCATTTCTCTGGCTTCGGAAGTTATTCGTACACCGTCGGCAATGTCTGGTTCCCAGTCACCGGCGGTCTTTTCTTCGGTTCAAACGCCGCTCAGGCTGCCTCTCAATTGACCGGCCATACTCCGGACTCGCAGGACCAGCGCAATACCGTTCGCGGACGCATTCGCTACCAGTTAACCCCGCGTCTCTGGACCGCCTTCGGCCTGCAATATGACACAGGTCTTCCCTTTGACTTTGACGGAGACGCGTCCACGGTACTGCAGGAGTATGGCCCTCAGGTCCTAAGCCGCATTAACTTCACGCGCGGCCGAATTTATCCAGCATTCCAGGCCAACGCCTCTGCTGGAGCCGATATCTATAAGTCGGACCGGATCAATATGCATCTTCAGGTGGATGGACAGAATCTGAACAACATACTCAACGTCATCGACTTTGGCGGACTATTTTCGGGTAACGCAATCGGACCCTCGCGCAGCTTCGATCTGCGCCTTACAACGAGTTTCTAACCATCGCAGGCAGCCGCAGCCGGGTCGCAATCAGCGCCGCCAGCAGAAACGCGCCTGAAGTTAGACAAAGCGCGTAACTTAAGCCCGCGTGTTCCGAAACACTGCCAATCAGGTAAGGAGCCGTGGCGCTGACCAGCCGACCGCTGTTATAAACAAATCCCATCGCCGAGCCCCGCAGCGAAGTGGGAAATAGCTCGCTGGTAATGACGCTGAATCCGCTGAAGTATCCAGTCCCGAAAAACCCGACAAGCGGTCCGATCACCAGCAGCGCCCCCGGACTGCGCACGAAGGCAAACAGAGGCACCAATAGCGCAGCGACCACAAGATAGCCGATATAAGTGTATTTACGGCTGAAGCGATCGGCGATATATCCAAAGAGAACGTATCCCAGAAATGTCCCCATCTGCATCACAATGGTCCAGGCCGAGGTCTGAACGATGCTCAAACCACGGCCGCCCTCTGCGGCTGGCATCGAAAGAAAGCGCGGCACCCATGTAAAAAGCCCCCACCAGGCAAAGAGCGTGGCCGCATTCATCGTCGCGCAGATGAGCATGCTGTAGCCGAAAGTGCCGCGAAAGAGTTGGCCGACGGGCACTCTGGATGTTCGTTCCTTTTGCCATGTTTCTGGTTCGCGCAGCCTTCGCCGCAGCCACAGCGTAATCAATGCCGGAAAGATTCCCACAAAAAAGACAGCGCGCCATCCAAACCGGGGCATAACCAGTGCAACCACCGCAGCTCCCAGCGCGTAGCCAATGGCCCAGGAGCTTTGCACAAGAGCCAGCGCCTTGCCTCGATGGCGCGCAGGCCAGGTTTCGGCCACCAGAGCAGCACCCGAGGCCCATTCACCGCCCATCCCAAGCCCCAGCAACACCCGGCAAAGCATCAGTTCTACCGCTGTATTCGTGAATCCACAAAGTGCCGTTGCGACGGAGTACACCAGCACGCTCGAAGTCAGCGCACGTGCGCGTCCAAATCGATCCGCAAACCAGCCAAAGAAAATCCCGCCGAAAGCGGCAGAGACCAGCGTAACCGACATCATCGCTCCACTCATGGCCGCGGAGAGATGCATCGCCCGTTGCACCTCGCCGAGCACCATCGCATAGAGCATTACATCCATGCTGTCGAGCATCCAGCCCAGCGATGCAGCGACGAGGTTGCGCCTTTGCTCGGTCGAAGCTTCGGCCAGCCATCCGTAAATCGCCCTCAAATCCGCTCCCTGTGCTCAATTCTTCCCGTTGCAGTACAGTTCAAAGTACGGTGCAACAGGACGCCGTAACTCCACAATACGGGAGCATTCCCCATTGCGAGTAGCAATCGATACCGGCGGCACATTTACGGACTGCGTCTGCCTCTCCGGCGGCCAACTCTGTGTTCTCAAAGTCTTCTCCACTCCCGCCGACCCATCTCTCGGAATTCTCGAAGCCCTCAGGCAATTCGGCGCGCGCGAAACATTGGACCTGCGCCATGGCACGACCGTCGGCACGAATGCCATGCTGGAGCGCAAGGGCGCGCGCGTCGCCTTCATCACAACCGCTGGCTTTGAAGACACCATCGCCATCGGCCGCCAAACCCGCGCCAGCCTCTACGACTGGTTCGCGCCTGTTCCGGTCTGCCTCGTTCCCCGCGAACTCCGTTTCGGCGTTTCCGAGCGCGTCAGCGCCGAAGGCAAAATCCTGCGCGAGCCCACCGAAGAAGAGTTGGACGTGCTGTTGCGGCAGGTACGCGGCAGCGATGCACAATCAATCGCCATCTCGCTTCTCTTCTCCTTCGCCAACCCCAAGTCGGAGCAGCGCGTCGAAGCAGCTCTGCGCTCTCTCAATCTTCCCATTTCGGCCTCGCATCGCATCCTGCCCGAGTTCCGCGAATATGAGCGCGCATCGACTACGGTTGTCAACGCCTATCTCGCCCCGCGCATGCAAAGCTATCTCACGCAACTGGAGCAGCGCGTAACAGCGCAACACGCAGGCAGCCGTGTCGACGTCATGCAGTCCTCAGGAGGCATTATCCCCGCACGTCTCGCCGCTCAGGAGCCGGTGCGCACAGTTCTGTCGGGTCCCGCAGGAGGGGTAATCGGCGCCTGCCAGGTCGCACGCTGGGCCGGATTCGAGCGCATCATCGGCTTCGACATGGGGGGCACCTCCACCGATGTCTTTCTGTCCGACGCGTCAACTGGGAGCGCGACCGGAGGCGCACAGCTCTCTCGCGAATCCGTCGTAGCCGGCGTGCCCATCAGCGTGCCGATGCTCGACATTCACACGGTGGGCGCGGGCGGCGGCTCCATTGCCCGTTTTGACGCCGGCGGCATGTTGCGCGTGGGACCCGAGTCGGCAGGCGCAGATCCCGGTCCCATCTGCTTCGGGCGCGGAATCAGCCCTACTGTAACCGATGCGAACCTGCTCCTGGGAAGGCTGGATTCGGAAAGCTTTCTCGGCGGCAGCGTGCAGCTTAACCGCCAGCGAACCGAGCAGATATTCAGCGAACAAAAGGGTCCCCTGGCCACCGCGGAAGAGTTCGCCGCCGGAATCCTCCGCGTCGTCGAAACCAACATGGAGAAGGCCATCCGCGTCATCTCTATCGAGCGGGGCCACGACCCCCGCGAGTTCGTGCTCGTGGCCTTCGGCGGCGGCGGCCCGCTCCATGCCTGTGCGCTGGCGCGAGCCCTGAAAATGGACACGGTTCTCATTCCTGCCATGCCCGGCGCGCTCTCCGCCGTAGGCATCCTGCTTGCCGACGCTGTGCGCGATTATTCTCGCACCGTGATGCTTCCAGAGGACGCCATCAATGGCCTGAGCGACATCTTCGACGAACTCAGGCAGCGCGCCGTGGCCGATTTCACCGAAGAAGGGCTGCAAGGCGTAGCGCATTACAGCATCGATGCGCGCTATCGCGGCCAGGGCTACGAGTTGAACGTTCCCTGCGAACCGCGCTCACCCAAGGACGCCATCGAGACCTTTCATCAACTCCATCTCCAGCGTTATGGCTTCTGTGACCCTGAGAAATCGGTGGAAATCGTCAATCTGCGACTGCGCATGACAGCCGCGCGTGAACCCTACCTTCCGCCTGAATCCGATCTCATCCGAGGCGATGGCAGTGAGGCATGCTACGCCGAGCGGCAACTCTCTTTCGACGGAAAATTGCTCCGCGCAAAGGTCTACAACCGCGAAGCGCTCAATCCGGGCGCCATTCTTCACGGACCCTCGATGATTACCGAATATACCTCCGCCACACTATTGCCGCCCGGCTGCCACGCTCAGGTTGATGGCTTTAGCAACCTGGTCATCACGCTCGCTGAGGCTCCCGAAGCATGACGCAGTCTGTAGTCGACCCCATCGAACTCGCCATTTTCCAAAGCGCTGTCCATTCCGTAGCGGAAGAGATGGGCGCAGCCCTGCGCCGTACCGCGCTTTCGCCCAACATCAAGGAGCGGCGCGATTACTCCTGCGCAGTCTTCGATGGCCGAGGACGCGTCATCGCCATGGGTGATCACATGCCCGTGCATCTCGGCTCCATGCCCATGTCCGTCGAGGCTGCAATCGAAGCCATCCGCTTCGCTCCTGGCGACATAGCCATCCTCAATGATCCCTACGCCGGCGGCACGCATCTGCCCGACATCACCATGGTTCTTCCCGTCTTTCTGGAAGGCGTCTTTCTGAAGGGCATGACGAGGCCTGCGTTCTATATCGCCAATCGCGCCCATCACGCCGATGTCGGCGGAACCTTTCCCGGCTCCATGGGACCAGCCAGCGAAATCTTTCAGGAAGGCATCCGCATTCCGCCAGTTCGCATCGTGCGCGGCGGCGAAATTGACCGCGAAATGCTCGATCTGATCCTGCTCAACGTGCGCACACCGAAAGAGCGCGAGGGCGATCTCCAGTCGCAGATCGGTTCTTGCCGCGTAGGCGAACAACGCATTCGGGAGTTGGCCGAAAGATACGATCCCGCAAAGCTGCGCGCACTCACCGAAGAGCTGCTCGATTACTCCGAGCGTCTCGTGCGCGCCCAACTGCGCTCGATGCCGACTGGAGTATTCTCTGCCGAAGACTGGCTCGATGACGACGGCGTCAGCGACCAGCCCCACAGGATCGCGGTACAACTCAACTTCAACCCCGATGCCGCGCAGATTCACATCGACTTCACCGGATCCTCGAATCAGGTAGCAGGCAGCATCAACGCCGTGCGCTCCATTACGCTTTCCGCGTGCTTTTACGTCCTGCGCTGTCTTCTTACAGGCGATGCCCCGGCAACCGCGGGCATCCTGCGGCCGCTCACGCTCATCACACCCTCGGGCAGCATCGTCAACGCGCTTCCGCCCGCTCCCGTCGCGGGCGGCAATGTCGAAACCTCGCAGCGCATCGTCGACGTTCTGCTGCGCGCTCTCGCGCAGGCCATCCCATCGCGCATACCCGGAGCGAGCGCGGGCACCATGAGCAACCTGACCATCGGCGGCCTCGATCCGCGAACAGGCAACCACTTCACCTACTACGAAACCACCGCAGGTGGCATGGGCGCGCGCCCCGGATTGGACGGCATCTCCGGCGTGCAGACGCACATGACCAACTCGCTCAACACGCCCATCGAGGCGCTCGAATACGCGTATCCCTTCCGCGTCAAGCGATACGCGTACAGATACGGCTCAGGCGGCGCGGGGCAATTTCGCGGCGGCGACGGACTCATCCGCGAGATCGAGCTACTCGCCGATGCGCAGGTCACACTGCTCGCAGACCGCAGAAAATGCCGCCCCTATGGCTTACAGGGCGGCAAAGATGGATTCGCCGGAACGGCATCCGTAACAAAATTTGAAAGTCAGGAAAAGATCCTATTACCCGGCAAATGCAGCCGCAGACTATCCAAAGGAGACATTCTGCGCATCGAGACTCCGGGCGGCGGCGGATGGGGCGAAGCCTGATGCAGGCATTCGCCCCCCGAACTAACGAAGCCTAATCATCATCATCCTTGTCGGCTGTCTTCTTGTGATGCTGCTTGAGCTGTGCCGGAACCGGCGCATCGCCCATCGCATCCTTCCACAGGATCACATTCAGCTTCTGCGCATCGGCATGATCCGCATGGCGAAAGTCCATCTTCATGCTCTCCTGCGCGCCTTCCGCCTTCTTACTGTTCGCGGTGTAGATCAGTCCGTTGTCGCGATTGGAAGTATCGGCAGTATACGCGGGCTGATCGCCAGGGCCGGTAAACAGCGTCGAGATCATCGAAGCGAAGGCGTCGTTGTTGTTCATCGGAGGCAACCCAAGCAGCGTCTCCATCGTGCGCACCACGCTTACCGTTGAATAAAATCGGCTATCGACAAACGGCGTTCCATCCGCCTTGCGCGGAGCATACTTGCTGATCACCAGAGCGATGCTGCGATGCGCCTCGACATGGTCGCCGCCATCCTGCGCATCGTCTTCAAGAATGAAGAACGCCGTGTCGTCCCAGAACGGCGAGTGCGAAATCGCTTCGACCGCTCTGCCCACAGCCAGATCGTTATCCGCAACAGAGGACTTCGGCGTAGGCCCGCCCGGCCTCGTTCCCGCCGTGTGATCGTTGCCCAGGCGAAGCAGCACAAAGTTCGGCATCGTGTCCTTGCCCTGCTCCTTGTCCGCAACCCACTGCTTGAGATGGCGTTCAAAGATGTTCACGCGGACCTGATCGGGAACCTGCAAATTAAAGTCCGGAGCTTCCTCGGCAAAGTGCCCCACAAGCTGCGGCTTGGTGGCCGTGTTCGACGCCATCAGCGGAATCGGCCAGGGCCACTTGTTCACCCCGCCACCCCACTCCGCAGGCAGCTCTTCTCCCGGCTCAACGGCCTTGTGCGAGCAGTCGCGTCCCTCCAGCATCGGACCAAGCTGCGGATTCGCGTTCTTCGCCTTCGTCAGGTCATTGCAGAAGACCGTGGCGATGTACTCGCCGAAGTGGTAGTAACTCTTGCCATGCGCGGCGAGATCACCCCATAGATATCCGCTCATCGGCTCGTTGACATCGGGAATCTTCTGCAACAGCGGCGACCCATACGCGACAATCCCCTCAAAGTCATAGGTGCGCTGCGTGCCCCGGTAAGACTGCTGCCATGTCTTCTCCAGATAGTCGGTTCCGATGGCCGCCGTCGACCACACATGCCCATCCCCGGATACCTCGCCCGAGTCATAGAAGTTATCCAGCACGCCAAACTGCAGCGCCAGCTTGTGCTCGTTCGGCGTAATCGACTGGCCATACATCGTCAGCTTCGGATCGCCATTGCCGACCGGTTTCCCATCCTTCGCCAAATCGCCAAGAATCTGATCGTAAGTCCGGTTCTCCTTGATGATGTAGATCACATGCTTGATGCGGTCCTGCGCCCCACCGGCAAACGTGATCTTTTCCGAAGCCGCCTTCATCCGGTTCGATTCGATGACCACCGAGGTCCATTCCGGCAGATTCTTCTCGATATCCGTTGCATCCAGCGTCGCCAGCGAACCGTAGAGCAGCGTTCCGATATAGGTCGAAGGACGCTCAACCTCCTTACCGGTTCTCGCATCCATGATCTGCATCGGCGAGTTGTTCGGCCCCGTTCCATGACCCTTGGCCGTGGCGACGTACAGCTTTCCACCGCCTGCTGCCGGCAGAAATGCCATCGCCATAGGCATCCAATCCGTCGGAACGAATCCAACCGGAGCAACCATCCCTTGCTTCGCGGCCTTCGGCGTCAACTTCGCCGTATCCAACACCGCAACGGCATCGGTAATCGCATTGGCTACATACAACCGGCTTCCGTCGGCATTGATGGCCAGCGCCTCGGGCTCCGCGCCGAAATAGGTCTGCCCCGGCAGCCGCGTGTCAAAGTATCCCTTCACGGAAAACTGATCCGCGCCGATATTTACCGCTGCCACAGCATCGCGATTGGCCAGCGCCACGTACATCGTTCGCCCATCCGGCGAAAACTCCAGCGCGCACGGGTGCGTTCCAGGAGCAACCGCGCTCTCCGGCTTCAACAGCGCCAGCTTGCGCCCAACCGTTCCCTTTGCCAGGTCCAGTTCCGCAACTTCCGAAGCATTCCAAAGCGCGACATAAGCCTTAGCGCCATCCCGTGAAATCGCCAGCGCGATGGGATATGTCGATGGCACAACATCGTTCTCAGAGAGATCGAAACGCTTCTCAATCGCCCCGCTCACAGGGTCGATCAGCAGCACGTCGTCCGAGAGATTCTCGGCAACCAGCAGCTTTTCCGAACCCGCAGCTCCAACCACCGCAATCGCAGCCGGGAAAGGCACGCCTTTATCGCCCTGGACGCCATCAAGCACCTTGGTCGTCCTACCCGGCGCAAGTGTCTGCAGCGGCAGATGGATCATTCGCTCCGGCGAGATTTTCCCCGCGGCGAAGCGATAAACCAGCACGCCGCTGCCCGTGTCTTCTGCGTCCTTGCCAAGCGGGTCTGAGATGGAGCCGATGCTCGCGTAAACATGGCTTCCATCGCGGCTGAAAGCAAGGCCCGAGTAAAGCGTCTGTTTGGCTCGCACCATTGTCCGGTCATCGGGGAAGTCGGCAACGACGCCCGTTTGCGTATCCAGCACAGAAAGCGACTGCTCGAACTTCGACTCACGAGTCCCGTAACCGGCATCGACCGTAACCACGTACCGTGAATCCGGCGAGACAGCCATCGACATCGGCAGGCTGTTCAGCCGTTGCGGATGCCCCGGAATCTCTCCAAGGAGTTGTTTGCTGGTGGGCAGATCGACCGTTTGCCCTCGAAGTGCGCCTGCGCCGAACGCCAGGGCTGTCATGAGAGATGCAACTACAACAGAGTTCCGCATATAAAAACCCTAACAAAGCTGCCGCCGTCCGGCTTTACAGAACGGTGAAGACGCTCTCACGCAGCAAACAGAACAATTTGTCAGGTTCAAACAATTTCATTGCGTTACGGAATGTAGACGATTACATTTCGTTGAGGGTAACTCCATTATGCGCAAATCGTCTCTGCTCCGTTTCTGTTTATCCGTGCTCTTTGTCCTCGCGTGTCTGACCATCGCCAAGGCAGCAGAGGCGCCAAGGCTCGTCCAGAAGGACGGCCGCTACGCATTGATGGTCGATGGCCATCCCTATCTGATTCTCGGCGGCCAGATCCACAACTCCAGCGGGTGGCCCAGCGAACTCCCACAGGTCTGGCAATCGATGGCCGCACTGCACGCCAACACCGTTGCAGCCCCCGTCTACTGGGAACAGA
The DNA here is from genome assembly GCF_025685625.1 of Acidicapsa acidisoli. NCBI lineage: Bacteria > Pseudomonadati > Acidobacteriota > Terriglobia > Terriglobales > Acidobacteriaceae > Acidicapsa > Acidicapsa acidisoli. The sequence continues at coordinate 939,087 of NZ_JAGSYI010000001.1, read as the reverse complement.
TGGAAGCGCAACAGGGTCACTTCGACTTCACCAACGTCGACCAGATCGTGCAAGGCGCCCGCGGCCATAACCTGCACGTGATCCTGCTATGGTTCGGCACCTGGAAAAACGGCAACAACCACTACGCTCCCGCCTGGATCAAAGCTGACACCAAGCGCTATCCCCGCATGATCCGCCCCGACGGCGAACCCATCGACGTGCTCTCGGCCAACTCCCGCAACACCCTGGAAGCCGACAAGGCCGCATTCGTCGCCCTCACGCGTCATCTCAAGGAGATCGACAGTGAAGATCACACCATCCTCATGATCCAGGTCGAGAACGAGTCCGGTGGCGTCGGCAGCGTTCGCGATTTCTCGGCAGAGTCCAACCGCGAGTTCGCCGGTCCCGTTCCCGGCGATCTGCTCGCCGCAACCCACAAGCAACCCGGGACATGGAGCCAGGTCTTCGGCTCCGACGCCGACGAAACGTTCCAGGCCTACCATCAAGCCAAATACCTCAACGAAATAGCCGCCGCAGGCAAAGCCGAATTATCCATCCCCTATTACATGAACGTCTGGGTCAGCTATCCCGCAGCCGAGCTGCCGCAGCGCCAGATATCGATTCCGGGTATTCAATATCCCAGCGGCGGAGCGGTGCAGAAGCTCGTCGGCATGTGGAAGGCGCTCACGCCGTCGATCGACCTCATCGGCCCCGACGTCTATTCCGACGACTCACCTTTCTATCGCGAAATCATCGCCACCTATCACCGTCCCGACAACCCACTCTGGATTCCCGAAACCGGCCGCGGTGACAGCTTCGCCAAATTCTTTTTCTACGCCCTCGGCGACGGAGCTATCGGTTTCTCGCCCTTCGGCGTCGATGCCTCCGGCTGGAACATCCTCGGCGACGAGCCTTGGAAAGCGCATTCCAGCAACTTCGCGCTCGTCGGCCCCATGGATCGCGAGATCGCGCAACTCGAGTTCGATGGCAAGCTGAAAACCAGTGTCGAAGAACCGGGCCACGCCACGCAGGAGCTGGACTTCGGCGCATGGCAGGCAACCGTCGCCTTCGGCTATCCGCAACCCGATGGACGCCGCGCCCCAGGCACCAAGGACGCCCACGGTTCGGCAATCGTAGCGCAACTCGGCCCCGATGAATTCCTCGTCACCGGGATCGACGCAAGCGTCAGCTTCCATCTCCCCGGCAAGCTTCCATGGATTCGCTCGGAGATCGTCACCGCCGAGCAGGGCACGTATGAAAATGGTATCTGGAAACCGCTGCGCCTCTGGAATGGCGATGAAACCGACCGCGGCCTCAGCTTCCATCAACAGCCCGAAGTAGTTCGCGTACGGCTCGAGCGTTTTTAGAAACATGCGGGCCCTGCGCAGGCCCGCATGGCTCATAATCCGTAGAATCGCTCCTGCGCATTCTTGCTCTTGACGCGGTCTCCGCTTGCCGTTTCTACCGTGCGATGCCGGTACTTGTGGTCGCCATCCAAAGTAGAATCCGCGGCGAGATCGTAGCCGGAGTACAGACTTCCCTTATAGCCAATCACGCAGGTAAGTTTGTAGCCGCGATTATGCAATTCCTTGGCCAGCCGCTTGGCAAAAGGATTCGCGCCCTCCGCACTATGACAGACATCGCAACCGATGGTTCCCGTGTAGTACTTCTTCAAGCCGTGCGCAACCAGGCGATCGACAATGTTTGTGTAACTCAATGGGTTTGCACCGGCCTCGGTTGCATAGATATTGCCGTCATTGACTGCTCCGTGACCTGCAACGACCAAGCGGGTTCCCCATCCCGATCCCATGTTGGCGATTACGCCGCCCGGGTGAACGTCGTCATAAAACACCGGAGTCCAATTGCGCTTGTGGTGAGTTTGGTCCTTGTAGTAGTTGTTATAAACATCACATCTACTGGAAAGCACAGATCCCGTCGTCTGGTCCCACGGAATAAAATACACACGATCGTTTGCCATCGACACTCTTCCTCGACTGATTTCTGACCCTGGCTTGCGGGGAAACGAATCCCAATTCTTGAAGGCCGCCTTCCAGTCTGTCAAGAGCCATCCAGACAGATATGGGTACAGAAAATTTGAGATTCCTGGCGGCCTCGCAACAGAGCGTACAAGAGGCCTTCTACTTGTGCTCGGGATATCGCGAATTAGAGTCCTGATCGCATCCCCACTATGCGTCGTTCCGGCCTCGGCGCAGCCGGATGAAAGCAACTGATCCTCAGGTCATCGATCTCGCCATCGATCCTGCCAAGGCATTCTTCTACGATCTTCCGCACCTCCGGGGCTGCGCCAAGCGCACGAAGATTCATCAGCAGGCTGTGATTCGCCGCCGGAGAGGCAGCGAGATTCCCTTCCACATCGGGCTCTTGGCCATTCGCGCAGATGGCGGCTTTCACAAACCCAGACTCAGCGCGCACGATGGCCTTCAGATGGACAATGCCGATCCCGCCCGCGCTGAGCTTCGTGTCCAGTTCATCGAAGAGCGGCCCCAACAGCGCAGCAGGAGAAACGGCCACTGCCGGACGAACCTCGGCCTCAAGATTCAGCCACACTAAAGCCGCCTCCGCGCAAGCATACTGCTCATAGTCGATATCGAGAATGCGGCTCCCAGCGGAAAGTCTTCCCGAGAGCATCTCATCCAGCCAGGCGGCAACACCATCGCCCGTCTTCGCGCTCAACCTCCGCACATCTCCTGCGCCAAATACATCCAGCGAAGGCGTGACAGAATTCCTGTCCGACTTGGAGAAGCAGACAACATCCGCCTCTTGAAGCTGCTTCTCAAACAGAAATTTCAAATTCGTATCAGCGTCGCCGGCAAGCACCTCCCGCGCCCGCTCCGGATCAACCAGCACAGTGAACGGAGAGAGCCGGTATTGATCGCTGTATTCGCGCAGGGGATGCAGCGTCGTCGCGGATATATCCGTGCAACTGCCAACGGGCTCAGCAAAGATAATCTCCGGCGAAAATGCGCGCAATTCCTCCATCACACCGATCAACTCAGAAAATCGGCAGCAGAAACATCCCCCAGTCACTTCGCCCTGCCGCAACCCATCGATCGATTGCGCCGACGCATAGGACGCATATTCCGAATCGACCAGCGCCTCGCCCTGATCGTTCATCACCACTGCGCTACGCACACCACGCCGCTTCAACTCCCGCGCCGCAGCCAGTAGAAGAGTTGTCTTCCCCGCGCCAAGAAATCCGCCCACCACAATAATCCACGGCCTTGCGTCGACAGTTGTCAGACTCACGCCTGCACCTCCAGGCTGAATTCCTTTCCCTCTGCAATGACCACAAGCTCATCCAATTGATAGACCGTCCGCCCATCGCGGCTTTGCACCGCATGCGCCTTGATCCGTCCGTAGCTTCCTGAGCAGGTGACGCTGCCCGTTGCGGTCATCTCAATCGACCTGCACGGAAGCTTGCCGGCCAGCACTTTGATCGTCAGGTAACTCACCCCGGCGCCTTCCTTGCTGTAAGCAAACGTCCCCCATCCCGTGCCGGTGGACCAGAAGCATTTGAACTCCGCGTGCGGCACTCGCGGCGCCGCAACGACCGCCGCCTTAGCGCCGTCATATTCGAATCCGCTCAGGGCCACAACGCTGGTCCACGAAGCCATCGCCCGCGCATAATGGTGGCCGCATTCCGCCTCATCCCATGGATTGCGCTTTTCCCCGTCGTATCGAGCACGCAGATTCTCAACCACCTCTACCCCTTGCGCCACCATCTCCGCATGGAACATCAGCGCGGCCAACGAGTACTCCAATCCTGTCCACGCCTCTGCGTAATAAGGGAACGGTATCTTCGGGCGAACAGCCTTTCCGTAATCGCAAACCACTACCGCAGCTTCCTCGTTCAGGGCATACGTCCTCTGCACCGAATCATGATCCGCAAGCGAACGCTTGTAGTTATAGCGATAGATAGACTCAAGCGTCGCGCGTATATGTTCCGGCGAAACCAGGGGCCCAAGCCCGGCGACGTTCGCAAGATACTGCCCAAGCAATTGATCCACAAGGCATCCGCCGCCAACCTGGTACTCCGGCGTCTCTGTGTTCTCGCTGCCCATTCCGCTTATCAGTTGCGGAGCGATCTTATCCCTGGGATATCCGAGCACCTGCTGTCGATAAAACTCACCCTGAAACAAATGCTCATCGATCCAACGGCTGCCCTGGGTAAAGAGCCTGCGATACTCACTCGCAGTCTCCTTCTCTCCGACAGCGATGGCCATCTCCTCCGCCGCGCGCAAAGCTCCGAGATAATAGACGCCTCCTAACGGGTTAGGACCGTAAAACTCAACGTCGTAAGTCGTATGTTGAACGCCCTCGAAGACTCCATCGCGATTCGCATCCCACCCGCCCTGAATCCATGCAAACTCTACACCTCTCTTGATCCGTGGCCACATCGTCCTAAGCCACGCATTGTCCCCGCTCAGCTTCCAATCCAGATAGGCATGCAGAATCTGTCCCATCTGCCCATCCGCGGCTGCAATTCTGAATCGTTCCTTTCCATCCGGCAATAGCTGGCGAAATCGCATTCCGCCCTGATCGTCCATGCTGTATCCGAATGCGGCGTCGCGCAGTGACCTCGCAAACGAAGGAAACAGGAATGCAGTGGCTGTCTCGTAGTTCCATACATGCAGGCAGTTGCCGAAACAGCATCCCGACTTATCGTCTGAACCCTCAAAGCCGTGAAACTCCCCGTCCGCTGTGCGAAAGCACGTCGTCGTAGCCAACGTCGAAAGATTTGCGCTCGCCGCCTCTTTTACCGCATCAGGTAAAGTGCTCCCGGCAAAAGCATCCGTAAATGCGCGCGTGCGAGCCTCCAATCGCGTGAGATTCGCAGCCGTGTATTGCGCTGCCTCCCACGCGCTTTTGAAGCGTGCGCTGTAGAAGTTGCCGATGATGGTTCCGGCTTCGCCCGCAGGCGCATCCCAGCCGCACCAGCCTGGAGTCCGATTCGGAAAATGCCACGCCAGCAGAAAGGTGATGCTCGCCGAGCCACCCGCCGGCACCGTCGTCTGCTGACAAAGTGAGCTGACGGTGCCGCGCGATTGCGGCTCGTCGAGCAGCGCTCCATCGCGAGAGAAGCTGTCCCAGAAAAACAGCGGAGAGTTCCACCACCGTCCCTTCGGCCATCCGCGCCAATAGGTAGTATTCACTGCTGGCCCAGCCCCTCCGGAAGTCAACGCAGCAAGCACAAAGCTTCCAAATCTGGGATCGTCCGCCGCAATTCCGGAATTGCTCATCACCAGCCCAGCCAGCCCGCCTTCCGAGCGAAACTCATTCGAGCGCGAGTCGGGCTTCGGCGCGTCCGCAGCTCCGCCTGCGTTTCCTCCCGATGCGCCATGCACAGGATTGTCAACAGAGAATGCAATGCTCACTTTTGCGCTCACGGTCCCTGGGTTGTGCAGCCGGTAACGTAGAATCGCGACAGGCAGGCCGGAGTCGTCAGGGTCATGCGGAATAAACGGCGAGAATGCCTCCAGTGAAACATGCACCGGCAGATTCGGATCGAGGAATCGCACCCGTGCAAGCGGGTATTGTCCCGTGAACTCCGCTCCCGCAAGCCTACTCAGTCCCGGAGCATTGCTCGAACCCAGCCCATCCTGACCCTCGTAGGGCGGCAGAATTCGAGCCTCCAGCACACGTGCAACTGGCTTCGCATCGCCTGACTGAACCCAGATTGCCGGAAATGCATACGAGGGCGAAAACCCCTTGTTGGGCCGGTTGAAGATCTCCCAATCCCGTAGCTGGCCGCGACCTCCCAGCGCAATGCTTCCGGCAGCAACTCCGCCGAGCGGGAAGGCAAGCATCTTGAGCTGCGAGCCAGTGAAGACCCGCGGAAAATGAATCCCGACTGCGGCGTTCTTCGTATGTTGATCAGCATGCGGCTCCTGATCCGCCTGTGCTGTCTCAGCAATACTCTCCGCGGCAACGCCTGCCGCAGTAAAGCCGGGCCAACCCGACGCCTGTGTCGCCGCGCCGATTGCGCCCGCAGCCTGCTTGAAGAAATCTCTCCTCGCAATTCCGCGCTTTTCCGTCATCAGAACCGTCCTGGCAATTTGGGGAACTCACAGCAAACGAGCATACCGGACGGCGCACATCTCTGGCACGATGCTGAACCAGAAACGGAAAAGCGACGCGAACTCAAGACAGCGGTTACACTTTCTGGGCTGGTATCTCGCAGGAGAATCGATGCTCAATCGGCGCACATTTCTGAAGACCGGTATCACCACGGGCGCAGCCGCACTGCCCCTGGCAACGGCGCTTGAAGCGCTCCAACCAACATTCACGGCCTCCGCGGAAGAGGCTGCATCTGTCGCGGGAGTGATGACGCCAGTAAGGCTCGCAGCGCTGCCAACTCGACTGGCTCCGGTGGACTCATCCACCGAGGCATGGCAGCAACGGATTCGGCGCGTGGGCCAGAGCAACATGACCGAACATGACCCGGCAGTCATGAACATCGAGGAGTGGGCCGACTATTGGCACGCGTGCAACACAGATATCGTGTATATCAGCGTTACCGGCATACTGGCGTATTACCCATCGAAGGTAAAGTTCCACCGGCATGGAAAATTCCTGAATGGCCGTGATTTCTTTGGCGAGTGCGTGGCCGCCGCCCGCAAGCGCAGCATGCGTGTGGTTGCCCGCATGAGTCCGGACTTGAACTGGGGCGACGCGCTGGAGGCGCATCCAGAGTGGGCAATGCGCAACAAGGATGGATCGGTTCAGTTCAACGGCGAAGAACCGCGCCTCTTCCGGACCTGCATGTTCTCCACTTACATGGACGATTACGTTCCTGCAGTAATGCGAGAGGTGAATTCGCTCTACGATGTTGACTGCTTTTATACCAATGGCTGGCCGCCTCTGGGGAGCCTGCCTGAGTGCCATTGCGGCATCTGCAGCAAGCTGGCGCCGCCGAATACGGTGGCCTACTGGCGCGCTTTCAACGACCGCCTCTTCGAGTTGTGGAATAAGTACGACGCGATCGCCAAAGAGAAGAAGCCAGACAGCTTTTTCTTTGCGAATCTGGGCGGAAACGTCCACGCGGGGCCGAATCTCGACCGCCTGGGCAAGACCGCTGTCTGGTTTCAGGGCGATAACCAGGGCCGCACCAACGAAGACCCCGCGGTGTGGGGATGCACCCTGCAAGGCCGCGTGTGCAACGCAGTGCTCGACGGCAAGTTTGCGGCCAACATCACGGCCGCTTATTCGACCAGCGAAGTGCCATGGCGCAATGCTGCTAAGAATCCCGCCGAGGCAAAGATGTGGCTGAATGAAACGCTGGCTGGTGGGCTGGTTCCGTATTACCACTTCATCGGCTCGGAGAATGGCTTTGGCGAAGATCGCCGCTGGCAGAAAGTCGGCGCGGATTACTTTCGCTGGACGGCAAAGCACGATGCTCACTTCAAGGTGCGGCGGTCGGTTGCCAACGTCGGCGTCGTGATGGGACAGAGCACGCAGCTTCTCTATCCCGGCCCTGGCGCTGTACACTCGCGCACTTATATGCGCGATACGACGCACGGTATCTACGAGACGCTGCTAGCTGGACGGTTTGCCTTCGACTATGTGCATGAAGATCGTCTTGAGCCGGAGCGGCTGAGTAAGTACAAAGTGCTCCTGCTGCCTAACATCGCAATGCTGAGCGACCGGCAGTGTGAGCAGATTCGAAGCTATGTGCAATCGGGCGGGTCGATCATGGCCAGCTTTGAAACCAGCCTCTATGACGAAGAGTTGAAACCGCGCGCGGACTTTGGCCTTGCAGATGTACTCGGAATTCGCAAGGCAGGCGAAGTGATCGGCACCAATGGCAATGCGTACTATCAGCGCATTGAGCGCCAGCACGCCATACTGAGCGGCTTTGCCGACACAAACTGGCTGCCGGGCGCGCAGAATCGCGTGCCGCTCAAGCCGGTGCAGGATGCGGTGCTTACGGTTGTTCCTGGATTCGTGCGCTATCCGCCGGAGCTGGCTTATCCTGCAGCGTCTCATACAGACGAGCCTGCGGTAGTGCTGCGCGAGATAGGCACAAGCCGTGTAGCTTACTTTCCGGGAGATATCGAGCGTACTTACTGGCTTACAGGTCATGGCGACTTACTGCGTCTCATGCATAACACCATCCGTTGGCTTACCGGAGACGAGCGCGTGGTGAACGTGGATGGGGACGGATTTGTCGAAGTCTTTGCCTGGGAGACTAACCTCGGTTATACCGTGCACTTACTCAATTACACCAACCCGAACGCGCATCATGGCTGGATGCAGTCGGTCTATCCGCTCGGCGCACAGAGCGTAAGCCTCAAGCTTCCGGCTGACGTGCATGTGAAGTCTGTCGAGTTGCTCTGCGCGGAGCAGAGCGTGAACTTCCGCATGGAAGACCAGGTGCTGCGTTTCTCGATTCCGCGTGTGGAGGACTACGAAGTGGCCGCCATCAGCGTTCGTTGATGGCGGCCCGTGAGGGCGCCGTTAGGCTGGCTCGTTACCTTCGGCAGGTGGTATTCCGAAGGGACCGCAACCAGTGCGCATGTTTTCGCGAAATTTATCACGTTCTTCGGGCGTCATGCGTTCCCAGCGATCGGCCCGATGCCGGCGGGAGTTGGAACGGTCTGAACCGCTACCCCAGCTTCCGAAGAGAATCCGGCAAAGAATCAGCAGCCCGAGGCCTTGCCAGAAAGTGATTTCGTGCCAACCGAAGAGCATTGGCAGGAGCCAGTTCCATAAATGCATCACCACTTCACCGCAGATCCAGACGAAAGCCGCCATTGCGAGCGGGGCGACAAAGAAGATCCACTTATTTCTCATAACCCAGGAGTTTCCCATAGGACTACCTCATTTCGTTGCGAACTCGTCGTGAATGCGATGCAATCTTTCACGCAGATGGAGCACTGCATACCGTTTACGTGAGAGTAGCGTGTTGATGTTTTCGCCGGTTTCGGCGGACAACTCTTTGAAGCTGCGACCTTCCAGTTCGTGGGCGATGAATACTTCCCGCTGTTCATGGGGCAGCTCGCGGAGCGCTTGTTCCAACTCATTAAGAAGGACTTTGCGGAAATAGATTGCTTCCGGTCCAGCATCTGGCGATGGCAGTAGATTTTCAATCTCCAGCCATTCACCCTCTTCATCCATGACGGACGCGTCGCCGAAGTTCTCTGCTGTCTTCTTGCGGAAAAAGTCAGTGATGCGATTGCGCGCGACGCGAAATAGCCAGCCGGTTACGTAGTCAATCGGCGTGAGCAGGCGATGGGCTTCCACCAGTTTGAAGAAGACTTCCTGGAGAAGATCTTCCACATCTGCTTCGTTTGGCACACGCTTGCGGATAAACTTGCGCAATCGGGATTGTTCTTCTGCGAGGACCTCGGAGATAGTTCGGTCTTGCTCGATCATCGAAGTCACGCTCATGGCCTATCCGCTCACTTCTGTAGACGAATGGCGGCCGCAGATATTGTAGAGTTTCAAATCACCAGAAGTCGGAATATGAGACATTCGGCCGCTTGTGACTTGACTGCGAGTGATCCGAGGTTGGAGGATTAGCCTTCGGAAAAAAGCCAGGCAAATGCGAACTTAAAACCTAATTATCTGGAGGAGCAGAAGATGTCATTGAAGTGCGACAATCGCAGAGAGTTTCTGAAGACGGGCGGCGCGGTGCTGGCTGCAACCGCAGTCTCATGGAATGCTTCGAGTTATGCCAAAGTGCTGGGCGCGAACGATCGCGTCAAGGTCGGCGTCATAGGCTGCGGCGACCGCATGAAGAGTTCGCTGATTCCTGCCTTCCTCGAAAATGCAAAGGAGATGAACTTCGAGTTTGTCGCCGTTTCCGATATATGGAACCGGCGTCGCGAAGAAGGCGCGGCTTATATTCAGAAACTCAGTGGGAATTCCATCGCGGCGGTTCGCAACAATGATGAGCTGTATGCGCGCAAGGATGTCGATGCAGTTCTGATTGCGACGGCTGATTTTCAGCACGCGCTGCATGGCGTGGAGGCGGTTGAAGCCGGGCGCGATGCCTATGTGGAGAAACCGACCGCGCACACGATGGACGATGCACGCAAGTTCCGCGCGGCTGTCCATAAGACAGGCAAGATCGTGCAGGTGGGAACGCAGCGCCGTTCGACGCCCAGCTATCAGAAGGCAGCGGAGTATATTCAATCCGGCAAGTTTGGCGACATCGTCATGGTCGAGATGACGTGGAACGTTAATCAGCCGGGCCGATGGCGGCGTCCCGATGTTGTACCGCTTTTGAAGGAGCAGGACACCGACTGGAAGCGCTACCTGCTCAACCGTCCCTATGAGCCGTTTGACGCGCGCAAGTATCTTGAATTCCGTCTCTTCTGGCCTTATTCCTCCGGCATTCCCGATCAGTGGCTGGTGCACCAGATCGATACGGTGCACTGGTTCAGCGGGTATCCACATCCGCGCAGCGTGGTTGCGAACGGCGGCATCTATCTCTGGAAGGACGGCAGGCAGAACTGGGATACGATGACCGCCGTCTTCGACTACGGCCCGCTTGACGATCCCAGCAAGGGATTCCAGGTGCAATACTCCTCGCGTTTCACGAATTCCGCTGGTGGAGTCAAGGAGCTTTATTACTCCAATGGCGGCATGATTGACATGGATAAGCAGCGTGTGACTCCCGATGGTGGCCTCGAAGCGAAGGAAGCAGCCGCGATGGGCCTCAAGGCAAACCAACTGCCGAGCTTCTCGCTGATGGAAAAGACCGAATCCGTTTCGTACGGGGCTGATACCGGCCGCGATCCGCAGACCTCGGCCAACATGCGTAACTGGATGGAGTGTGTCCGCTCGCGCAAGACTCCGAATGCTTCCATCGAGGCTGGTTACAGCCACTCCATCGCTCTCTGCATGAACGTTGCCGCCATCCAGACAGGCGAAAAGGTCACCTTCGACCATAAGACTCAGCAAGTCATGGCCGGGGGCAAGGTCTATGCCTAAAATCGCGGCGTTCAGTCTGCTGGCTACAGTGTTGTTGAGTGCGGCGAGCGCGTTGGCCGTTGCGCCCGGCAAGGGAATTCAGGTTGTGCCGGATGAGGCGCATCGGCGCGTCGATATCAAGGTCGACGGCAAGCCCTTCACCTCGTATATCTGGCCCACTTCCTTGAAGAAGCCGACTCTCTACCCGCTGATTACCGAAGAAGGCATCCCGGTCACGCGAGGCTACCCGCTGGAGCCTCGCGCGGGGGAGCGCGTCGATCATCCTCACCACGCGGGCCTCTGGTTCAACTACGGCAACGCCAATGGCTTCGATTTCTGGAACAACTCGGACGCCATCCCGCCGGATACCCGGTCGAAGATGGGTACGATCCTGCATACGAAGGTCGTCTCTGCAACAAGCGGCGCGGATCGCGGCGAACTGGTTGTTGAATCCGCGTGGATTACCGGAGCAAACGAGCAGATTCTCAACGAGACGACGCGCTATGTCTTCCGGCGTCGCAGCAGTGTCCGATTCATTGATCAGGCCGTCACGCTCACAGCTCTTGACCGCGTCGTCTTCAAAGACGACAAAGAGGGGCTGCTCGGGATGCGCGTCGCGCGCTGGCTCGAATCGCCCACCGAAAAAGGCGGCGCCTTCACGGATGCCAATGGAAACTCCACGAAAGTCGATGCCGCGCCAACAGACGCCACCGGCTCAACTCCGGCAACCGGCGTTTACCTCACCAGCGAAGACGTGAAGGGAGACGCAGCCTGGGGAACACGCGGCAAGTGGTGCGCGCTGACAGGGCACACCAGGAGCCACACCGTCACGATCGCTATCTTCGATCACCCGGAGAATCCCGGCTATCCAACCTACTGGCACGCGCGCGGCTATGGACTATTCGCAGCTAATCCGCTGGGCCAAAGCATCTTCGACCCGAAAAAACCGCCATTTGACTACACGCTGGAAAAAGGCCAGTCCGTTACATTTCGTTACCGTATCGCACTGTACTCAGGCGCAACGACCTCGCCCGAACTGAACCGCGAATCAGGAGCATTTGCGACCGAACCCCGCTGAACGGGCAACGATCAAACTTATTATTAATAAGAATTTGTATTTGGACGGGCTGGCCTTGCGGAGGCGAGACTTGAAATTGAAGGGGAAATGCCATGAACTCCGCAATCAAAAAGATTCTTCTGGGGACGACGCTCCTAGCTACATCCGCAGGCACGCTGCTGCAAGCTGCACCCTTCATCCAACCGAAATTGATGGTGCAGCCTCTCTCCACCAAGCCGCAATTTGCGCGGAACGCCAGCCAGGATCTTCTGCTCCGCGCGGATGACAACGGCTCGACATACTTATACGTAGAACAAGGGGACGGCGCAATCCTGACAGTCTTCGACGTCACCGATCCCAAGCACATGAGCCTGACTGCCTCCGTCGTCACGGAAGGCCATGGAGCGTATGACTTTGTCGCGCCCATCGGCAACAGCAAAGAAATGGTCGCCTTTCGCGATGGATCCGGCACTGCGGTTGTCGATTTCGACAAGCCAACGAATCCCCATCTCTCTGTAACGAAGGCGGCTTCTCACGGTGCGATTGCACTCCTCAACAGGCAGGGATATGCCTCAGTCTCGATTCCGGAGGCTTATACAGAGACTGCCGAGTTGCAAAAAGTCGTACTCATGGAAAACAGTCATAGCCCGCGTTTGCTGAGTGCCATGAAGGACGTGAACCGGCAGGTCACTCGTCCCGAGACTGGAACCACGTTCCTGTTGGCCGAGGGTAAGATCACAGTCTTCCGGGAACGCGATGCCGAGCGTCGATACATCATGGATCAGGATCTCAAATACCAGATGAACCAAGTGAATTAATGCGTAGCCGCGATCGTATCCGAGGGTGCATCAGGCCTTCCATGCGGATACGGTCCGGCTGACGTTCACGCCGTCTTCATAAAAAATCGCGGTGCAGGCTACTAGAATCGGGATCGAGATGCTCGTATGCCGATGACTGCACAAGAAGAAGCTCCCCGGAGCTTCATCGAGAAGGATCCAAGGTGGAAGCTTGTCGAGCGCATCGTAGCGGCTCCGGGTTTCGCCAAGTCGGCGCGGCTGTCGACCCTGCTGGTCCATATCGTGAAGCAGTCCCTTGAGGGCAGGGAAGAAGAGCTGAATGAGCAGCTCATCGGGGAGCGCGTCTTCGGCCGCTCCGTCGGTTACGATCCTCGGGATGACAATATTGTCCGTTCCCACGCCAGCCGCCTTCGCCAACGTCTTGAGACATATTTCCGCGAGGAGGGAAGCGCAGAGTCACTGCTTCTCTCGATTCCGCGCGGCAGTTATGTGCCCCAGTTCGAGCGCATCGAGACAGCCCCAATCGTAGAGCCTTATCCTGCGGCTCCGGCCGAAATGGTTGAGGAAGAAACAATCCTTCCCGTCACGGAAAAACAACCAGCATTCCCGCCCGTCCGCCGCTTCCAGCTAGCGGGCATCCTTCTATGTGCCCTGATCCTGGCTCTCGCCCTGCCGGCGGCGAGTTTCATCCGAGATTGGCGGCATCGCGCTGCCGGCCAAATGGAGACTCCCGCGCATAAGCTCTGGTCGGCAATCTTCAGCCGCAGCCGCGATACGCTGATTGTGCCCGCGGACAGCAGCCTGATCATCCTGAAGGCCTTTACCAGGCATCCCGTGACCATCGCGGAATACGCAAGCGGAAGATATCTGTCTGATGTTGATTGCCAGCAGCCATGCGACCGGCAAATGCTTCAGACGTTGGCCGAGCATCGGTACACCTCACTCGCCGATCTGAAGTTTGCCGTGGCCCTCACCCATATGCCCGAAGCCGTGCCCAGCCGGACGGAAATCCGCTATGCGCGCGATCTGGAGCTTGACGACCTCAAGCAGGCGAATCTTATTTTGATAGGCTCTCTGGAAGCCGATCCGTGGCTTGAACTCTTCCAGCACCAGATGAATTTCATTCTTCACGACGACAAGCTAAAAGGGCCGCTGGAGGTAGAAAACAAAAAGCCGGGTCCGGGAGAACGCGCCGACTATATCTACGACAACCGTGATCCTACGGACTCCGGCTTTGCCACCGTAGCCTTTCTGCCCAACCTGAGCGGCACAGGCAGCGTGATAGTGGTGCAGGGATTCACCCTCGCCGGCACCCAGGCAGCAGCGGAGTTCGTCTCCAACGATCATGATTTCGATTCCTTCTTCACGCCTATTCTGGGAAATCGGCCGACCCTGCCACATTTTGAATTACTGCTCAAAACGCTGGAAGTGAACGGCATCGGTTCGCGACCGGCAATCGTGGCCTATCGCATATACCCCTAGATTTATCCGGGACGATCCTCCTCTCGAATTCCCGTCCCGGTATCTGCAGCATTCATCAAGCCTCGCAATCCGCATTTTGCCACGTCTGATGGATCTTCCAGCCGACGCTCGCGCAGGATTAGCCATCGTCGCAGCTCTAGCGATGCTCTTCCACAAACGCGTCATGACCGCTCCCGCATGAATCGCATCCCGACCAGCTTTCCGTTCTTGAACAGCAGATGAACACCACGGAAATCGACCCTTTTTCGGCCCGATGCGACTGTAACGCGCACATGCGATCTCCCACGTAGACAAGAAGCTCGCAGTTTGACAGTAAAACGCGGGTAAAACCGCGCAACTCCGCAATGCCCCGCCTTCACAATCCAGACAGCGGTCGAGGACTCAGTCCGCTGGAGAAAACACAATGCTTAGTTTCCGCTCTACGTATTGCCTTAGGAAATTATCCGTTTACGGTTTTGGCGCTGTGATCGCAATATGCTGGATAGCTCTGTTTGCGAGCACATGGACAGCGTCGGCCCAGACCATCACCGGCTCGGTGCGCGGTATCGTCACCGACCCCAGCGGGGCGGTTGTGAAGGATGCACAGGTGGGTGTCACAAACACGGCCACCGGCGTCATCAACAACACAGTCAGCGATCGCAACGGCCTCTACGATTTTCCGTTTCTGCCGATTGGAACCTACACCATCCGCGTAACCGCGCCCGGTTTCGATACAGCATCTGAGGGACCGTTCCGGCTGGAGATCGACCAGGTCGCCAACGTCAATATGAAGTTGCAAGTGGGGCAGGCCAGCACAACGGTGAACGTGGACTCCGAACTGAGCCCTATCCTCAATGCCGAGAATGCGACCCTGGGCCTTACCCTCTCGTCCGAGACCATTGCCAACATCCCATTGAATGGTCCGAACTTCTCGACGCTCACACAATTTCTGCCGGGCTCGGTTTCTCCTGAGCCGACTGGATTCACAGGCTCCAACTCCATCGAACGCAATACCAGCGCCTCCGACGTTCCATCCTTTAACGGAAACCGCCAGCAAACAAACAACTACCTCCTCGACGGCGCGGACATCAATGAAAGCTTCAGCAATGACATCGGCTACAACCCGTCCCCGCAGGCCATCGAACAGATCAAGGTGATTACCGCAAATGCGGACGCCGAATACGGAAACGTGAATGGTGGCGCCGTTCTGCTCTCCACCAAGTCCGGCACCAATCACTTTCACGGCAGCGCATACGACTACCTGGAGAACGACAACCTGGACGCCAACACCTGGGCCAACAATTTCTCCGGTGTTAAAAAGAACGGCTATACGCAAGAAGTCTTTGGCGCTACCTTCGGCGGCCCGGTGATCCGCAACCGGCTCTTCTTCTTCGGCGATTATGAGGGCGTTCGCTATCACACTGGCGGCGCGGGAACCGCGAGTGTCGCCCCCGAATCCTTCCGCGAGGGCGACTTCTCTCTTCTCGATTCAAAAAACATCCAGCTTTACGACTCGCAAAACAACTTCGCTCCCTTCGTAGGCAATCAGAACGTACCGATCAAGAGCCCGGTCGCGCAGTTCCTCTTTGCCCATCCGGAAGCCTATCCTCTGCCCAACCGAACCGCCACCGACGGCATCGCCCAGAACGATTACCTCGGCTATCAGAAATCGTTCATCGGCAACAATCAGGGCGACGTCCGCGTCGATTACACGCTCGATTCGAAGGACACGATCATGGGGCGCTACTCCATGGGCGATGCCTACGACGGCGTGGCTCACTCCGTGCTTCCCATCAGCTTTCCCGCAGCCGACGACTACCCGGTGCACAGCATTGTGCTGAACTGGACGCGTGTCTTCTCAAACTCGCTGGTGAACGAAGCCCGCGCCAGCTTCACCCGGCTTGGATACGGCAACACCAACCTCGTCGACCCGACAGGATTGTTTGGCGTTACCGGCAACTCCAAGGTGGGCATCCCCGGGGCGCAAACCTACAACGGCTTCAGCGAACAGGACATGACGAACGGAACGGTGGGCAGCTTCGGAACGACCGCGGGTGTCTATTCGAAGCGTGACAACAACTACATCTATTCCGATAACGTGACCTGGCAGCACGGCACGCACATTACCAAGTTCGGAGCCCAGTTCATTCGCTATCAACAAAACAACTTCGATCCGGGCAATGACGGCACTCTCGGCCTCTTCGAATACAGCGGCCAGTTCACCGGCTCGCCCGCGCAGGGAGAATCCAACGGCTATCCCTTTGCCGATTTCGTTCTGGATTACTCCTCGTATGCAGGCGTAGGCGGCGTGCGAGGCTACACCGGACAGCGCCAGTGGCGCGATGCCTATTTCGTGCAGGACGACTGGAAGGTGCGGCCGAATCTGACCATAAATCTCGGCGTTCGCTATGAATACGATCAGCCGATCTATGAAGTCAACAACAAGGAAGTGAACGTCAACCTGGCGGATCCTTCGCTGGGAACTGCGGGCCTGGAATATGCCGGGCAGAACGGCAACAGCCGCGCTCTTTACAACCCTGTCTACACCAACTTCATGCCGCGCATCGGCTTTGCCTATCAGCCTACGCCGCGCCTGGTCGTGCGGGGAGGATTTGGCACCACAGTCACCCTCGAAGGCACCGGCTCCAGCCTCCGTCTCACAGAAAATCCGCCCTACGAGCATTCCTTCACCGCGCAGGCAATCACTCCCACTACAAACGCGGGTGGACAGCCCTTGCAGGTAGTGAACGGCTTTTCAACCGCTCCCGGAAATGTTTCGGTCTCAAACACCCAGTACTATGCCTGGTCCCAGAATCTTCGCCCCTCCTACATGCAGGAATTCAGTCTCACTACGGAGTATGAAATCAACGCTAATACTTCGTTCCAGGCCGGATACGTCGGAGAGACCGGCCAGCATATGATCGTGCCGATCGACGGCAACCAATGGACATCCCCCTGCACATCGAAATGCACGAATGCTCCGTTCTATAACCTCGTAGGGCAGACCGGTGCGGTCGACATAACGGCATCGGAAGCCATGAGCAACTACAACGCCCTTCAGGCTGTCGTGCGGCACCGCCAGAGCAACGGCTTGGAGTTCACCGTCAACTACACCTACGCCAAGTCGCTGACGGATAACCCAGGCTTCTACGGCGTTCCTGGAGTCAACGGTCCCAGCCCTTATTGGGAGAATGCCTACAATCCGAAAGCGGATTACGGCCCGAGCGGCTTCGATCTGCGCCACAATCTCAGCGCGACCGGCATCTACGAGCTGCCCTTCGGGCATGGCAAGAAGTTCGGCGCGAGTTGGAACAACCTGGTGAACGAGATCATTGGCGGCTGGAAGCTTGCCGGTTCCGGATCGCTCCACACTGGCTTTCCCATCACAATCTCCGGTCCCAACAATGCCAACTCGAACGCCTTCGCTGCCCGCGCCAACCAGTACCAGCCTCTGAAAGTGCTTGACCGGAGCGTGAAAGACTGGTTCGGCACCGATCCCTCCGCAGTGCCGTGTACCGGCGCGTACAACAACGCCTGCGCGTATGGTCCGGAACTGCCTAACACCTTTGGCACCGCCGCAGTGGGCACCGAGCGCGGTCCCGGCTATCGCGAAATGGACCTCTCGCTCTTCAAGACATTTGTTTTCACGGAGAGCGGCCAGTCTGTCGACTTCCGTTCGGACTTCTTCAACGCCTTCAACATCGCCAGCTATGCTGACCCCTCCAGCAGCATCAGCAGCACCAACTTCGGTCAGATCACCTCAACGCGTTCTCCGCAGCGGCAGATTCAGTTCTCAGCTCGCTACCACTTCTAAAGTTCGATCGCGCGATGTGGCCGCCGCAATGTGGCCACATCGCCTTTGCAATTTTTCTGCCTAGTTTTTTGCGATTTAAAAGGAGTAGTCATTGAGTTTTCTCAGGCGGGTTTTCTGTTATGCCCTTATCCTGGCCATCTTCCCTGTTTTCCACTACGCATCCGCTCAGACGACAAAGACGAGACCACCGGTGCTGATGATCTCCGTCGATGGCATGCGTCCGGATTATGTAACAAAAGCCGATGTGTATAAGCTGAATCTTCCCGTTCTCCGCGGCTTCCTGCAAAACGGCATGTATGCGGACGGTGTTATCGGCGTCGTGCCCACGGTGACATTTCCGGGCCACGCTACATTGGTCACCGGGGTGTGGCCGCAGGAGCATGGAATCTACAACAACGTCCGCTTCGATCCCTTCAATCGCAACACCGACGCCTGGTTCTGGTACGCAAGCGATCTCAAAGCGCCGACTCTCTGGCATGAGGCCGCGCAGGCGGGGATTGTTACCGCGAGCGTCTTCTGGCCCAGCACCACAAACGCGGACGATATTGATTACCTGCTGCCCGCCTATCCGATTCGCACTCCCGCAGACGCAAGCCTGATGGAGGCGATCTCTCGCCCTGTTGGATACCTGAAGAAGATCGAGAAGCAGACAGGGCCCTTCTACATCTACGATTCGGTAGCGGACTTCGATGACCTGCTGACGAAGTCATCAGTCTCCATCATTCGCGACGCCAAACCAGGGTTCATGACCATTCATCTCGTGTCGCTGGATCACGCCGAGCACGCGACCGGGCCATTCAGCCCGGAAAGCAACAAGGCCATGGAAAAGATCGACCAGATGATCGGGGAACTGGTCGAGGCCGAGCGCGCCAACGATCCGAATGCAATCGTCGCAGTGGTTTCCGATCATGGCTTTGCAGCCACGCATACGAGCGTGAATCTGCTGATTCGCTTTGTCGAAGCCGGACTCATTCAAATCAAGAAGTCTCCTCCAAACAATCAACCCTCCATCGCCTCCTGGAAAGCTACGATGTGGAATGCCGACGGCTCTGCATACATCATGCTGAAAGATCCCGATGACGCGCAGACTCTGAGCGAGGTGAAAGCACTCCTGGACAACATGCAGCAAGACCCGCTCTACGGAATCGCGCGCATTCTCACTCATGAAGAAATTGTCGCGCGCGGCGGCGATCCCAAAGCCTCATTCCTGGTGGACTGGAAGCCCGGGTTTACCGCCGGAGGAAGGCTTGAGGGCGATATCCTGAGACCCATTCCCGGCACCGGAACACACGGATACCTTCCCGATCATCCCGAACTGCAGTCCTCCTTTTTTGCGATAGGCTCCAGCATCCATGCTTGCGATCTTGGCACCATCGACATGCGGCAGATAGCGCCTACGCTGGCCGGGTGGATGGGCATCAACCTGCCGGGAACAACGCAACCGCCGGTCCGCTGCAACCAATAGCCTGCTCGTACCGTCTGAGCCCTCATACCTCTTGCGTCATCCGGAGAATGTTCCATGTCGACACCGCCTTCCTTCCTGCGACGAATGTTGCTCGCCGCATTCGTACTGGCTTTTCCGCAAGCGTCTTTTTCTCAGGCCGTCACAAAGCCACTGCCTTTGAACGCGCCTTTGCAGGACAAGAACTTTTATCTTCTTTCGCTGCTTCAAAAAAATGCCGAGGTCAGGCGTGCGCTTGTTGCGGATCAGGAAATCGCCGAGATCAGCGCGGAGCGGAAACGTTCCGTAGAACGGGAACTCGCACAATGCAAGGAGAATGTTGCCTGTACCCTCAAAGGCCTTTTGTGGAACGACGAAGAAATTCATGCGGTCTCTCTCGCACTGGCCCGGCTCTACCGGGAGAACAAATCGTTGCGGCTTCTTGTCGACAAGGAACTTCGCCCCAGTGGCGCGTATGTGCTGTATCAAAAGCAGAGTGGAGACAACCTGCTGGCGAACGCATGGGACACCTGTGCTCGCGGCCTGAATGACGTCATCTCCGTGTACGGCGAGGGAACCGCTCCGCGCTATCCGCTGATCGACTCCTACTCCTTCGACGTGAACTCCGCGGACTATCAGCAGCGCGTCCACTCGCTCGTCAGTGACATCAATAGCGGCACGTCGTCTTCTTCCTTATTCTTCGATCTCTCCCTCAACTCTGCACTGCAACTTCTGGCGCTCAATCATCGGGATGAGGCCGGAAGACTGGAGCCGATGGAAACGGGCGTCAACGCCGCTGCTGTCAAGGCCATCGCTGCAACTCCATGGAATAAATTTGCTTACTCGGTGATCGTTGTTCCCGGAGCCGGACCGGGGGATCGCGATACCGCGCTCTCCAACTCCGGGCGCAAACGCGTGCAGTTGGCAGCCGAGGCCTATCACGCAGGCAAAGCTCCGTTCATCCTTGTCTCCGGCGGATATGTCCATCCCTCACAGACGCGCTTCTCCGAAGCCGTCGAGATGAAAAAGGCGCTATTGCAGGATTTCAACGTGCCGGAATCCGCAATCCTCATCGATCCGCATGCCCGCCACACGACCACCAACATGCGCAACGCCGCGCGGGAAATATATCGCTATGGAGTCCCGATGAACAAGACCGCTTTGGTCATCAGCGATGCTGCGCAGGTCGGTTACATCGCAGGACAGCCATTCGCCGACCGCTGTCTGAAAGAATTGGGATATATGCCCTACCGGATTCTCAGCCAGCCCTCCGATACCAGTCTTGCGTTTCTGCCTTTGGTGGAGTCGCTGGAACAGGACCCGATTGAGCCGCTTGACCCCTAGGCAGATCAGACGGCAAGCGGTCAGTTCGACCAATATAAACAGAGTGTTTTGTGGAGGAAATTGCTGGTGAAAGAGCAGAGAGTCGCACAGGTGAATTCACAGCGTGTATGGAACCCAATTTCAGCGCGAGCTGGTTTTGTCCGTTTGATTGCAGTTGCCTTGACGATCGCAGCGTCCGCGGGAAGCGCAAGAGCCGTCACCGCAGGCGAAGCGCCGAAGCTTTTGCCCATACCTCGTGAGTATTCTTCTCAGGGCGTGATCGAACTGACTCATGGGGTGTCGATCAAGAGCGGATCTGATTCGGAAGATCGTTTTGCCGCGCAGGATCTCTCTGCGTGGCTTCAGCAACTTAACATCTCGAACGCGCATGGCCATTCGGCTGTGATTGAATTGCTCCGGTCGGACTCGAAGCGGGCAGCGAAGTTGCTCTCAGCCTCCGGCGCAAAAATCGATAGCCCAATGCATGAAGAAGGGTACGCGATTGTTCCGAACGGGAACGGATTAGCCGTTATTGCGGACACTTCGTCCGGAATCTTCTACGGCGTGCAGACGGTCAAACAGTTGATCGTCGGAAACAGTACTTCGGCGACATTGCAAAAGGCGCTGATTCGCGATTGGCCCGCGATGCGTTATCGCGGAATATCAGACGATCTATCGCGTGGTCCAGTTCCGACCCTGGACTTTCAGAAGAGCCAGATACGCACCCTGGCAGCCTATAAGATCAATCTCTACTCGGCATACTTTGAGAACACTCTGCAGTATCTCTCCAATCCCGTTCCTGGGCTGCCGGGCGGAAGCATGAGTCGCGAAGATGTTCGCGAACTCGTCGACTACGCGCGTCTCTATCACGTCACCATCGTCCCCGAGCAGGAAGCCTTCGGGCATCTGCATCACGTCTTGAAGTATGAGCAGTATGCTCCGCTCGCGGAAACTCCAATGGGAAATGTCCTCGCTCCCGGCCAGCCCGGCTCCCCGGCATTGATTGGCCAATGGTTCAAGGAAATTGCCGCAATGTTTCCCTCGCCATTCCTGCATATCGGTGCAGACGAAACCGCCGACTTAGGCAAAGGGCAGACACACGATGCCGTGGACGCGCGCGGGTTAGGCGCGGTGTATATTGATTTTCTCTCCCAGGTTCATGACACGCTCGCGCCGCTGCACCGCCGACTGTTGTTCTGGGGCGACATCGCAATGAATGATCCTGCCGAAGTGAAGCGCCTGCCCAAAGACATGATTGCCGTGGCTTGGACATATCATCCAGAGCCCAAGGGATTCGAACCATGGCTGAAACCATATGTCGATGCCGGAATGGAGACATGGGTCGCGCCCGGAGTGAATAACTGGAGCCGTGTCTACCCCGACAATAACTATGCACTGGGCAACATCCAGGGTTTCGTTCGCGACGGCCAGGCGGCTCATAGCACAGGCATGTTGAATACGATCTGGAACGACGATGGAGAAGGTCTCTTTCTGTCCGACTGGTACGGCGTGTTGTTCGGCGCCGCCGCGGGGTGGCAATCCGGAAGCAGCGATGTTGCGCAATTTCAAGACTCTTACGGACGCATCTTTCACGGAGACACGACCGGCAATCTCGACAAGGCGCAACGCGAACTGATCGCGATCTACCAAGCGCTCGACGAGTCGAAGATAAGGGAGTCCACCGATGCCCTTTTCTGGCTCGACCCATGGAGTGCCGAAGGGCAGGCAGTCGCCGTCCAACTGCGGCCGCTCATTCACGAGATGCGCCTTCATGCGGAGCAGGCCATTGCGCAGATCGCGCAGGCACGAGCCGCGGGGCCTCTGCGTGAGAGCGACGCCATCGATGCACTGGAGTTGGGCGCGCGCCGTTTTGACTTCATCGCACAGAAGTTCGAAACAGCCGATACGATTGCGAACCTCTATAACCATCTATATTCCGGACAGGCCGATCCGCAGGTAGCAAAGCGCGCCTACGGAATCTTCGGAACGATCACAGGAGTCAACGGACTCTGCGAAGACATGCGCGACGGTTACAGCTACACGCGCCTGCAATATTCGCAGCTTTGGCTGCGCGAAAACCGCCCATACTGGTTGCAGAATGTTCTGCTCCGCTATGACATGGCAACTCAACTCTGGGTATCACGAAGCGACCGTTTCAAGTTAGCCCGGGATGAATGGCGGGAACATCACAAGCTGCCTTCGCCTGCCGAGTTGGGTATTCCAGTCCCAACAGTGAATTAGGCATCTGGAACAAATCGACGAATATCAATCACGCTTCCCTGAGGGAATGTGCAGATCCAATTTGCCATTCCCGAAGAAGCCGCACTCCGATCGCCGAACTTCGCATCGAAAAGCGACTAGTTAAAACGCCGGTAGAAAATCAGCAGGAATGTGAGTTGGAGTCGAGTGAGAGGAGAGAATTCTCTAGCGGGGCAGAATCTGCGAATTTACGGGGAAATCTGCAGAAATTAGCGAGCTTGAATCTTTTAAGTTATAGATTTCAGACTAGATGAGAGGGGGATTCGAACCCCCCGATAGAGCTTTTGACCCTATAACGGTTTAGCAAATCTATCGCGCATGTGCCTTCTCGTGCGGAATCAACAACTTAGCATCATGTGAAATGGCTGTATTCGGATGAAATAAGGCAGTTCGGCACTCGAATGTGCAACGGAACATGCAACTGCTCGATCTCTTCGGGAACTGGTGCCCGGGTTCTACTGAATACCGACTTTCGGAGCCGTCTTCCCACTCTCAAACCGGTTGGGCGTGCTTCCGTCAACACAAGAAACTCATTTTCAATTCTGCCTGAATGGGAGCCCTGATGCTAACGGGGTAGCGCATCTTGAAGCTAGGTGCTTTGCACGATTTGTCGCCAGTTTTCGCTTAAGGGAATGAAGGCAGTCGAACGCAGAGACACTTCATTCCAAGGAGATTCGTCATGATCAACAATATGATCGCATTGGCACTGTTCACCGTTGTCGGGCCATTCTCGAGCGGAGACGCCCCGGCGCTTTCGTCCCCTGCCGCACACTATCAGACTGCTCAATATGCTGTCCCGCCAGTTCCCGTGATGACAGTGTGCAACGTCAACGGCGTCGATTACCAAGTCGATTACTCTTACCAGATCTGGGGAGTAAATGCATTTGGGAATTGGTTTGTGATTGGTCGGATAGTAAGGACCGCGTATGGAACGATCGCAATTCGAACAGACGGCGTCCGCTACCCCGCGGCCTGTTAATCAGGCTTCTCGGTTAGACACGTAGATCAGTCCGATTGTGTCTCTCGAAAGAGGGAAGCGCCGCCGAACGCGCTTCCCCTTCGGACAGATGAGTTTCCGTCCGTTCAAATGTGCGGTTGGACCATTTCCTCCAAAGCTTCAGACAGCCAGTCGCCTCTCTCTTTCGTCCTGATGGCTTTGGCCAAAATTGAGTCACATAAATCTAGTCGGTCCTATCGTCGTGAAGAGTACAGTCAGTGAGGAAGGATTTTACGATGCCTGCCAGCTTTCTCAGTTATTCCGACTCCGACGGACAGCACAACTTCGTTCTGGATGGCGCGTCCGTGTCGATTGGCCGCTCTCCGGATCGAGACATGGTCCTGCACGAAACCCTCGTCTCACGTCATCATGCAGTCATTACGCGTGAGGGCGATAATTGGACGGTCTCAGATGAAAACAGTACTCACGGCACCTTTCTCAATGGCGCCCGCATCCAAAACGCGGTTCTGAAGCCTGGCGATGTGCTGCAAATCGGGTCTCTCACCGGCAAGAAATTGCGATTTGTCGTTGAATCTGACGAGCA
The DNA here is from genome assembly GCF_025685625.1 of Acidicapsa acidisoli. Taxonomy (NCBI): domain Bacteria; kingdom Pseudomonadati; phylum Acidobacteriota; class Terriglobia; order Terriglobales; family Acidobacteriaceae; genus Acidicapsa; species Acidicapsa acidisoli. The sequence goes on along the minus strand of NZ_JAGSYI010000001.1, from coordinate 914,477 downwards.
GGTAACCGGTCCATTGAAGCAGACTTCTTTCCATGACTTGCTGTCCTCCATTCAGGAGATGCCCGACACCCTCGCTGGAATCCCTCCGGCGGCACGCGAGATCGAATTACTGAACTGGCTGCTTCGCGCGGCCCGTCAGTTGAATGAGGGCGAAGTTATCGACGAAATTCTGGGCGCATTATTGCATCTGACACTGCAATTGACCGGGGCAGAGCGGGGATTCGTCTTTCTTTGGGCAGACAGAAAGCTGCATTTTGCGAAAGGTCTCGACTCCGCCGGTGAAGTGCTGGCGCAGGATCAGAGCATCTCACAAAAAGCAATTGAGAACGCGATCAATAGCCGGCGGAAGTTCTCGGTAAGCGATACATCTACCGATGAGAGGGTAATGGGTTGGTCGAGCGTCATGATGAATGACATTCGCAGAATTCACTGCGTTCCCTTGCGGAAACGGGTCGCACCGAAAGAGCCTGACAAGTTGCTCGGACTGTTATACCTGGACAGCCGGATCGCCCCGGGCGATCTTAGCGAGATTGATCACCTGATTCTCGACACCGTATCTGCTGAGGCAGCAGCTCTCCTGCAGAACGCGTTGCTGGTCGAGGCCGAACAGAAGGCTCGGCAAGCCAGAGAAGAGCTTGCTGTAGCCGCCAGGATACACAGTGGATTAATGTCCATCGCTTTGCCCGTGCTCCCTTATGCGTCGCTTCAAGCGAAAACCGTCCCCTGCCTTGCGATCGGCGGCGATTTCTACGACGCTGTGGTCCTGGATGACTGCGTTTGTGTGACTCTGGTGGATGTATCCGGCAAGGGGATTTCAGCAGCCATTGTTGCGGCGACCCTGCAAGGTATTGTCCATGCGCAGTTAGCGGCGCGGCAAGACTTATCCGACATAGCCACGGCGGTAAATCGCTTCCTCTGCGAGCGAAACATCGGTAAGTACGCGACGATGGTGATCGTTAAGCTCTATCCAGATGGCCAGTTGGAATACATTAACTGCGGGCACATATTGCCGCTCGTAATTCGCGGCAAACAGATCCGGCGTTTGGAAGACAGCAATTTGATGGTTGGACTGTTCGCAGAAGCAATCTACGCTTCAGCCAAAACCGTGCTTCTGCCTGGCGAACGTTTGGTAATCGCAAGCGATGGAATCACAGAAGCTGAAAATAGCAAAGGTCGGCAGTTTGAAGAGTCATGGCTCAGTGTAGTGACCCACTGTCCCAACATCGGGGAGATTCTCGACCAGGTGGCTAAATTCCAGGCTCCTAACCCTGCCCAGGATGACTGCACTCTAGTGGAGGTTCGTTACAACGGCAATGAATGAGAGACAGATCTTCCAGCGTTCCTGTGTATAGCTCAATATTCCTATCGCGGTGAACCCAAGAATTGACGGCTTATCGATATAGATCGACGTTCTGGTCCGAAAGTGGCGATACGAGCGGTCCCGACTCAAATTCGAGAAAACACATGATCAGTAAAGCTCCGACTTGAGATTGAGATTCCGGACAAGTCGATGCAAATACTTGGGATGAATACCGAGCAGTCGCGCGGCCTCGGGAATACTTCCCTTTGCTTCTCCCAGCGAGCTGCGAATCAACTCCTTTTTTGTCTCGTTGAGCGCTTCGTGGTATCGCGATACTGGGAGCCCCCCGGCTTGTTCCTCGAGCAGGCCATTGGGAAGATCTTCCGGAAGGATCTCCTCGGTCAGGCCAAGCACGATCGCGTGCTCGATTGCGTTCTCCAATTCGCGCACATTTCCGGGCCAGCTATAACTTATCAGGAGCATCCGCGCTGCCCGGGAAATACCTTTGAACGGTCGCTTACTTTTTATTGCGTACTTTGTCGCGAAATATAAGGCAAGCAGAGGAATGTCCTCGCGATGCTCACGCAGAGGCGGCACGCGAATCGAGACTACGTTGAGGCGGTAGTACAGATCCTGTCGAAACTCGCCGGACTTGATTGCTTGCTCAAGATTCTTATGCGTGGCGGCGAGAACCCGTGCCTTGAATGGGACGGATAGAGTTCCGCCAACTCGCTCGAATTCCCGTTGCTGCAGGACGCGCAACAATTTCGCCTGCATTGGCGGGGGCAATTCCCCAATCTCATCAAGGAAGAGAGTTCCCTCGCCGGCCGCCTCCAACCTACCCTTCCGCATCCCGGTCGCTCCGGTGAAGGCGCCTTTCTCATATCCGAATAGTTCACTTTCGAACAGTGTCTCCGGAATTGCGGCGCAATTGATGGCGATGAAAGGCCGATCGGATCGAGGGCTGTTTTGATGGATCGCGCGAGCTACAACCTCTTTGCCCGTTCCGCTCTCTCCACGGATCAGCACCGTGGAATCACTATGTGCAACTCGAGAGATGAATTCTTCAACCTGGTGAATTTGCTGGCTCTCGCCTACGAGTCGGCAGGTTGGGTTTAGTTCCGCCTTCAATTGCAGGTTCTCGGAACGCAATGCATCAAGGGCAAGTATGTTTTCCAGAGTGACCGCTGCGATGCGTGAGACCGAGTCAAGAAAATGTATGTGATCCTCACGAAAAGGCGAATCCGGGTGAGGCGAAGTGAGATAGATAACGCCGATTGTCTTTTCCACGGCGCAGAGCGGCATGCAGAGAACGCTGTGTGCCTCTCCAGCGCCCGTTGACGCGCCCGTGAAGACGGCCGATCGTTCCCAGATTGCCCGGTGAACCAACTCGCGCTGGATCTCGATCAACTCCTTCGCATCAGGTTGCCGGTCCCAGGTAATGATCGAATGGGGCTCCCCATTGAGATCAGTGAGCAGCACTACGGCGCCCTGGTCTGCGGGAATCACTTCGCAGATTAGCCGCAGAAGCTCTAGCTGAAGGAGTCCAAAATCTCGAATGGAATTGATGATATTGCTGATCCTCAACAATGCTGTCAGGTCTCGTGCCATCCATCCAACTCGATCCGCGAAGGTCGGCGCTGTTCGGTCTTCCAATCGAATTGTCTGGAGAGATGGAGCGGAAGCAATGTCACTAAGGCGTATTTGAGACGTTTCGGTATCTTCCCCTTCGTGTAGCAGAAACACCAGTTCAGATCTTCCGATTCGGATCGCATCACCGTGTGCAAGACCTTTTCGACTTACGGGAATTCCATTTACAAAAGTTCCGCACGGACTCTCGCGATCGACAATCACATATTGATCGGCCACCTGCTCGATCGTGCAATGTCTGCGCGAGACATCGGAGTCGATCAGGCATAACTGATTCGACTCGTCGAGGGCGATCGTAATATGTCCGTCGATTAGCGGTCGAACCGTTCCTGTCAACGAACCCGAAATGACGAGGAGCCGCGGCTGCATCAGAGCCTCCGGTGCATTCGAGTGTAACGTAATCGAAAAAGAAACATAGATAAATCGAGGAACGATGCCCTGACAGAACCGACAAGATACTGGCTGGTATCTGTTCGGATACCGTTGGAAGGGGCGCAGCAGGAATTCGCTGAACAGAAAACTGTAAGTACCCTCTATCTCATTGATATTAAACGTGCTCAGTTAAATCACGAAAACACCGCGTGCGCGCTCATCTTTGGCCACATGCATGCAATATCTCCATGCGTAGTAACAAGCTCCAGAAGAGAAAGTGTTCTGGAGCCCCAGGAGGAACCTGAAGAAGGTTCCTGGAAAAGGAGATAGTCATGAAACCCATCGTCGCAATTGTCAACTTCGTCGCCGTCACCCTCATCGCCACTGGTTGCGCACTCGCACAAGACCATCTCGTGCGAGCAACCGTTCCATTCAACTTCACCGTCAACGGCAGCTCTCTGCCTGCTGGGATCTACACGATTGGCACAAACATTGAGCGTCCTAACTTGCTCAGCATTAGAAGCCGGCAGGGGAATGTCGATATGTGGGCCATGGGCCTAGTCAATTCAAACGAACCGGCCAACACTGGCAGCCTCTTGTTTCACAAGTATGGCGACCAGTACTTCCTGCGTGAGATTCGCTATCCGAGTGCTTCGAGAAAGCTGAGCTTCCCAGCATCGAAAGCGGAGAAGAGAGCCATGGAACATCACCTGGACGCAGGTCTCAACCCTAACAGCGACACGTTGATCGCGCTCAAATAGGTCTTTAATGTTAGACTGTGCTTGAAATCAATAGACCCGGAGAAATCGTCTCCGGGTCTATTTCTAACGGACTGACATGTGAAGGTATCTCTGACTATCTCGGACCGCTCAAACAGTGCAGTTACGAGTACCTTTTCTGATTGCACAAGATTGCAGCGTTCCTGCGTTCAGCAGAGTCCGGCGATCCAATAGGATCGGCCACGTTACACGTGCCAACTGCTACTGCACAGTCAAGGAGGCCGAGCCTGGGTTCGTGCAGTTGTACACAGAGATCTGGTACGTGTAAGGATTCGACGATGGCGTCGTTAGAGTACATGCGGTGTAGGGGTTCGTGATTGTGGTCGGTGTACCTGAATTCGAGCAAACCCCTGCTGGAAGAACGACGCTAATAGGAGATGTGCCATCAGGCGGATCATCTCCTGCATATGTCCAGTAAACCTTGGTTCCAGCGGGAGCGGATAGGGATGGGGGCTGCGCGGTCGCCGTCTGGCTGGGGGTACTGCACTCATCTAACTCAATTGATTGGGCACCACGCGTGGCCAAGCCGCTTGTGTTGGCCGAAACGAATTCGAAACCACTTGGGTTGGAACAGTATTTGCACGGTCCGACTCGTTGCGCAAACACGCCTGGCGCTCCACTTGGTACAGTGCCAGTGGGAGCAACGGTGTTAGAAATGACAATGGTGTATTGATAAAACCCGGCTCGATTCTTCTTCAAATGGCACACGACCGGTTTTTTACCATCGCTGGTTAAGGGTTCATTGCCTTTACATGGACTGATAGTCGTTGGCGTGAACTTAATCTCGAAGCCCTGACCCGCGACCGGGTCCCATTCCAGAGTGGTTCCGGCATCGGCATAGCTCTCCACAGGTAAGCTAGGTGCAACCCACGTTACGACTCGGACCTTTTTGCAGCCGCTCGGCAACAGCAGAAAGAGCAGACAAATGGCAATGAGGGAGAACTTTGTCATTTTCAAGGGTCGATTTCCTTTCAGCGACTAGGTGCGGATTGGTCCTTCTAGGTTGCTGGATTGGTATGAAGGAGTTTGCGGTAGCGCGGGTCGCGCGCGAGGGTTCGCAGATCAGAGACAGAGGAGATCTGAAAATCGGTTGCCCCCTTTAATAGGCAAGCTCTCAGTGTCTCGAGCGCTTCGTCTCGATAACCCAACAGTTCCAAGACCCTGGCCTTGCAAAGCTGTGAGTCAATGTCCCCTGCTCCAAGTGATTCAGCCTTCTTGATCAACGAGAGCGAGATCTGGGGGGCGCCCGATTTGGCCTTGTACAGAGCGAGTTGCATCCAGGAGGCCCCGTCCGACGCATCGATCTGCAGGCGTCGCTCTGCAGTTATCGCCGCCTTCAGGTAAGCTTCCTTGGCGGCACGTTGTTTTCCGGGAAGCGAAGCATAGCAGTCCGCCAGTTCTAGCCAGTTGTTATCGTCCGCGGAATCCAGTTCGACGGCCTTTAAAGCAAATGGAAGCGCATCGGCGGGTTTTCCCTCGGTACGCAAAGCAGCGGAGATGTTAGACGCAGCTAAAGCATTGGGCTTTAGCATAAGGCTTTTCGTGAAATTGTCAATGGCTTCGGGGTAGTGCCCCGTCTGAAGATAGATCGAACCGACGTTATTGAAGGCGAGTGAGTTACGGGGAGCAGCAATGGAGGCTGCCTGGAATTTCTGAATCGCTTCGGAATATTTGCCCTGGTCATTCAAGACTACGCCCCATTCGTTATAGGCGAGCCAGAAGTTAGGCCGTTGGTTCAATATCCTTTGATAGGTGGCTTCGGCTTCAGCCCAACGGTTGAGGCGGGTGTAAATTTGGGCCTGCCACACTAGAGTGACAGGGTTAGAGGGATCAATAGCCAAGGCCCTGGATATCTCCTGCAAGGCGGAAGGCATATCGCCACTTTGCTCATAGACGGACGCCATGGCCATATGGCCGTCTACCAGATTCGTGTCGAGTCCCAAGGCAAGCCTAGAATTTCCCCGGGCTAATTCGAGAGCGCCGGAATCGTGTCGCAGAGTGGCGAGGCGGCAATATGCGAGGGCCAGCTTCGCATAGCCTTTGGCGAAGTGCACGTCTTGCTCGACGGCAAGTTTGTACTTATCGATGGCAGGATTCAGACCGGCATCATTCGGCTGCTTCATCAAATCTTCGCCTGCCTGAAAGGCGCTGAACGCTGCAGCGGACTCCGTGCCTGGTTCATTAGATACGGAATTGTTGGCAAAAGGATGACGTAAGTTCAGCAAATCCGACGCAGCCTTAACTGCCTTCTGTGGCAATGAGGTTATCGCCGCAATAGAAGTCTCTAGCGTTCGTTCGCGCAGTAAGCGCTCGGATACAGGATCTAGCAACCTGAAAAGCACTTTGAAGTATCTCGGAGTTGGCTGGACCGAGGCCGCCAAGACGAGGTTTGCACCTAATGAATCGCAGATGTCTTTGAGGTGATCCATTTGCATCAACTCAGTACCCGCATCCTCAGGCGTAATCACTAACAGGTCCCGATCAAACGCCTCAAGGCGCGAGAGTTCGCTTTTGATCGCACTAAGCGCCCCAGTCAGCATCGGCGTGAGTCGGGAATCAGAGGTCTTGGGCCAATTTAGAAGGGCGACAAAGCGCTTCGGAGGTAACGGGTGGAGCACATTATCGAGTTCATCCCATTTCCACCAGGTGCCTCCGGCAACGGCACAAACGCCAACCGCCGCGGTGGCTGCAAAGCGACGTCGGGTCCAGAATTGTCCTGATCGACCTATGTAGTGGCTGCGATCGAGTTTGGAATCGAAAGTTTCTAAAGCATCCGCAAAGGCGGTGCATCTTCGCTGCGGGGCATCCTGGAGGCACTCGGTTATAAGGTGAACGCAAAGTGACGGTACTTTCGGGGCCGTCAACCGAGGGCTGATCGTATAGGAATGCGTGCCGGGAACGGGCCTTGGCTTTTCTCCGGCAAAAACCTCGTGGAGGACGACGCCAAGAGCAAAAAGATCGCTGGCCTGGGACGGTGGGTCCATAAGAAACAGCTCCGGGGCGATGTATCCGGGTGTTCCCCCTACTGCTCCTACCGTCAAGGCGGTCGATTCAGTTTCGTAGGCGCGCGCCAAGCCAAAATCGGTGATCCACAGATGCAGGCCGGGGCCGCTTCCGACAACCATGATATTGTTCGTTTTGATATCCCGATGGACTATGCCTGCGGCGTGGATAGCGCCAATTCCCAGAGACATCTGGCGGAGAATTGAGAGTCCGTCCTCATTAGTTATTTGGGAAGACTCTTGCAATCGTGCGGCCAGTGTCTGCCCGGGCAACAGCTTCATGGTCAGAAACGAATAAGCAGGCGGCGGATCGTCGCAGTGAAAGATTGTATGGATTGGACAGAGATTCGGATGCGTCACTTCTTGCGCAAGCAGGACCTCCCGCTCCAGGCGCTTCTGCATCATGGGATCGCCGGATATGTCCGGATGAATCGTTTTAAGTGCAATGTGAACACCCCGCAGGAAGAGGTCTTCAGCCTCGTAAACCTCTCCCATGCCACCCGATCCTAGATGCCTCACAATCCGGAATCGATTTAGGAGCACTTGCCCGTCAGAAAGCGTCCGCTGACCCTCACGGAATATCTTGCCAAATTGAATTAGTGGATTGTCGAGCGGAAGTGTTCGCTCAGTCGTAGATTTCAGCAGCTTCTCTAACTCATCTTTCAAGCACACGTCGTCTTTGCAGACGTCTGAGACATATTGGGCGCGCTGTTCCTTTGGCAAATCGAGGGCAGCCTCATATAGCGGTTTTAGCCGTTGCCAAAGTTCGGGAGTCATAGTTGCTTCGATGTTAGTTCTCCCTTCAGCCATGCTCGCGCCATGCTCCAATCTCGTTTTACTGTGCGGTCTGACACTCCCAGGACCGACGCCATCTCCTCAAATGTCAATCCACCAAAGAAATGCATCTCCACGATCCGTGATTGCCTGGCGTCGAACCTGGCTAAGCGTTCAAGTGCTTCGTGTACGGCGAGTATGTCTGCGGATTGGCCAGCCTCCGGAAGAAGTGCTTCGTCCAGTGTTACTTGATGTTGAATACCCCCTCGCTTAGCAGCTTGGCGGGTGCGGGCATGATCTACGAGGATATGGCGCATGAGTTGAGAGGCAGATGCATAAAAATGCGCACGATTCTGCCATGGAATCTGCGGTTGCTGGACGAGTCTTTCATAAGCCTCGTGGACGAGCGCTGTAGGCTGCAATGTGTGATTCCGGCGCTCGTGTCGCATATAGCGGGCCGCCAGTTGCCGTAGTTCCGGGTAGATTTGAGGGATTAGGGCCGCCTCTACTTCTCTGTTCCCTTCGCTGAGTTGCTGTAGCAGAGCAGTAATGGAGTTCCCGTCACCCGAGTCGGGTTTGAGAGGCTTCATGCATGACGCTCCGGTGTGCCCGCGAGTATAACACGACTTATCAGCGTAGTCGCTGGTTTGTGGGCGGCATAGTCGCTCGGTAACTTTCACAACTAGATGCCCGCTCTCTATCCCGGGTGTTGCTGGCCGTCCTCTCAGGATGTCAGCCAAATTGACAATAACTTGTTTGCCGGGGATGCAGAAATGTCCGCATCCCCGGAAGGATCTTACTTCCATTGAATGTTCGTGACTATGAGTTTTACCGATCTGCAGCTGGCATTAGCTGAGAACGCTGATGCTCCTCCAAATTCTTGCCCGGAATTTAAGGGAGTTGGAATCAGACTGACCGAGTGTTCGGGTACACGCGTTTCAGCGTTGAAGTCCTCAATGCGGAAGTTGAACACCGCAAGAGTTCGAATACTATCGTTTCGAAACTCCCACGCACACCTCGTGGGGGTTACTTGGTCGAATCGGATGGAGAGCCCATTAATACCTGTATCGGTCCATGGGCTCTGCTGCTGAGCTGATATAGCCAGAGGAACCACCAATATGAGCAGTGCGATCAATCTTCCAAGATGGTTTCGCATTTCTTTTTCCTCCTTTTACACGAAGGTTTGGGCTTGTTGATAAGTCAAAGCTGTGAGCATCCCCGTTATCAATGTGTCGAATCAGATCAAGGTTGAAGTCAGCACGACTACAATGCCACCTTCGGCGAATGCTGCCCGTGAGTTATCATCAGCTTCCGGCTGGAGACGGATCTGCGGGAGAGATCACCTCCCGCGGAATTCTGTCTCGCAACGATCCTTCACCGTAACGCTGCAGAACCATATGATGCTGCCGTCGTCATCGGTGCTTAGCTTGGAGCACGCTGAGGATGAGGCGTTGCTATCCGTGACCATACCCAGACAGGCTGAGTTCGCCCAATTCTGCGCTGTTTGGGTTGCCTCAGAGATTGCCAAGTCTCGATCGGTCTCGGTAGCGGAGCCGTAGCCGGACGTATACGTAACAATCGTCTTCATTTGCTGGGCGTCGGCGGTAGCCAAGTTGAGAGTGAGTGCGGAGAAGAGTGCCATTGCTGTCAAACGGCTCATTGCGTCCTCCTTATGACCTACTGCTTTCAGTGACCCGATACCTGGTCTTAATAGACCCATGAAATCAGGAGATTCAATCGAACTGCCGTGTTTCGGATCGGTGCTTTAGCGGATGGGCAGCGCTTCCTATCAGTTAAGGCGGACGGAAACGAGGAAAGGGGACATTTTTAGAAACTCAGGGTTGAGAAGTTGCTTTGCGGCGCGCCGGGGTTGCGTATGCGAGACACGGCAGCGCTGCGGATAGGTTCCGCACTCGAATATGCAACGCTAAAACCGCTCGGAGTGGGTTGGAGCTTGGACATCTCCGGGCAGGTATCGACAAAGATGCGATTCAACCGTAAAGTCCGGTCTCAGCCCATCCGCGGAGTTAGTCGAGCCAAGTGTGAAAATCGCTCTCACGCTACCGGCGCGGGCTCGCCTAAGATCTGGGAGTAGACGTACCGAGGTGCGCTTATATCAATACCGTCGGAGGGCTTAATAAGCTTTGCATATTCCCAAAAGAGTGCCATCACGCTTTGGAGCTGGTCGTGCGCGTCCGACAGATCGCTTCCGAATAATGTTTTCTTGACTTCCAGGACTGCAAGGACATCTTTGATCGGCCATTTATACTGCTATTGAATCCCTGGAATCGGAGTGCCGGAGCCCCGAACAAGCATTCCGTCAATCTGACCGCTGAGCGTGCCATCCACGCCTTCGACAAAGCCCGAAACAACCTGAAGTTCCAGTTCTTGAGGGATCATCATCTTGAGGACTGAGCCGGTCATCCCTTCATATTGCGCCCCGATAGTAGGAGCATGACTGATACCAGAGCGCTGGATCGCTTCGATCTCTCTTTCCTGGAAAGCTTTAAGCAATGCAGCCACGTTCTTGATCACTTCTGATTCCTCCTGTGGATTTCGCAGTCAGCTGGATCGAACGGTTCTGTGGCTCTGCTCCAGCGCAAATCAACCGATCTAGGTCACTACCGGGAAGTCGGCTAGGGTCAGGTATTCAAGCTCAAAACGTTCACCTCTTATGAGGATGGAATTGCTACCTTGGCTCGCATATGCAACAAATGTGCAACTCGAGAGGTACAAAGAGCAGATTCCCGAGGAGCCAGCGATGGATTAGGCATAATGTAAGTGATTGAATAAATTGATCTTATGTATAGTTCTGGCGGAGAGAGGGGGATTCGAACCCCCGGTAGAGCTTTTGACCCTACAACGGTTTAGCAAACCGCCGCCTTCAGCCACTCGGCCATCTCTCCGACTCTCCGGATTATACCCGAAGCCTGGCCATCTCTGCCGTGCAGACACCATCTCGACAGGTTGAAGGCACCGCCTGCACCGACCGGCATCGTATTCGCAGTTCGAAACCGGCAGCCTGAATTCCTCTAAAGATGGTCAATCCAGCGGCGCAAATGGCCGATGGAAAACCTGCTTCCAGGCACGCCAGTCGCCGCTTCCGGCATCATTTGAGAGGCAGAACGATCCTCCCAATTGAAAAAGCGGCAGGGTCGATTTTTTCCTTTGGCAGAGGGCATTTGGTTGTTACATTCACATTCATGCGCTTTGCCCTCAAACCCGTCCGGCGGAAGCTTCGTATTATCCCGCTGATCGCGGCGACCTATTTCATGGTCTCGGGCGGACCGTATGGGATTGAAGACATTCTGGGTGGCGCCGGCTTCGCCAAAGCGATTTTGATTCTCGTCCTGCTGCCATTCCTGTGGAGCTTACCGACTACGCTCATGATCGGCGAACTGGCCAGCTCGATTCCAGCGGAGGGCGGCTTTTACGTCTGGGTCCGGCGTGCGCTTGGCTCCTTTTGGGGTTACCAGGAGGGATGGCTCTCACTTGCGGCAAGCGTCTTCGACATGGCCATTTACCCGACGATTTTTGTCAGTTATCTGGCCCGGTTCAATCCCAATCTGACGGAAGGCCCGCGCGCCTATCTTTGGTCGCTGCTGGTGGTCGTCGTCTGCTGCGCGTGGAACCTGCGCGGCGCTCCGGCTGTTGGCGAGGGCACGGTAGGGCTTTTCGTGCTCCTGCTGGCTCCGTTCGCGGTTTTCATCGCACTTGGCTTCTGGCATGGCTTTACAGCTCATCCTGCGATCCAGTGGCACGCAGCGTCCACCGAGGCTTCGCTCTCCACAGCCATACTGGTCGCCATGTGGAACTACATGGGGTGGGACAACGCCTCCACTGTGGCGCAGGAGGTGGAAAACCCACAGCGCAATTACCCACTTGCGATGGTTTCTGCAGCGCTGCTGGTGGCGGTCACGTATATCCTGCCGCTGGCGGCGGTCGCTCTGATGGGTATTTCGGTGGCGAACTTCTCGACCGGGTCGTGGGCAGACGCGGCGCGCATGATCGGCGGACCAGTGCTGGCGACAGCGGTCGTCGCCGGGGGAGCCATCAACGGCTTCGGCATGTTCAACGTGCTCATGATGAGCTACACCCGTCTGCCCGTCGCCATGGCAGAGGATGGAATGCTGCCCAGATTCGTGACCCGGCGCAACAGCCGCGGAGTGCCCTACGTCTCTGTGGTGCTTTGCGCCCTTGCTTGGGCACTGGCGCTCAACCTGCCGTTTGAGCGATTGATTTCGATCGACCTGGTGCTGTATGGCGCGAGCCTGATCCTGGAATTCGTGGCTCTGGTCGTGCTGCGGCTGCGCGAGCCCAATCTGGAGCGGCCTTTCAAAGCCGGCAACTTTGCCGTTGCCTGCGCTCTGGGGCTGGGTCCGACGGCGCTGATCGGCTACGCGCTCTACGCCTCGCGCGACGAACGAGTGGGCAGCTTCTCCGCGTTGCTGTTTGCTTTTCTGGTCGCGCTGGTTGGTCCGGTTCTCTACTGGCTCACAGCATGGAGCCAAAGCCGGCGGCGTCTGCAGGAGACGGCGGCGGATTAACCGGAAATTAGACGGGATTGACCGGCTGATTTTTCGGAGAAAACAAGAAATCAGAGGCGGAACTATCCGCTCCGCCTCTGACCTATTTCAGACCCATTCTGTGATTTCTCTAAATCAGGCCTTCTGCGCCTTTTTCAGTTTGGTGTCTTCAAAGAGCTTCATGGCTCGCACGACATGATCCCGGGCATACGCCGCATCGTGCCAGCCTTTGATCTCGACGCGCTTGCCTTCCAGATCCTTGTAGATCGAGAAGAAATGCGTGATTTCCTTGAGCATATGCGGGTAGATGTCTGTGTAGTTCCAGACGTTGTTGTAGCGGGGATTGGAATTGCCGACTGCCAGTACCTTTTCGTCGAGCACGCCCTGATCGAGCATCTCCATCAGGCCAATCGGGCGGACTTCCTGCACGCAGCCCGGGAAGCTCGGTCCCGGTACGAGCACAAGGACATCCAGAGGGTCGCCGTCGTCGCTCAAAGTTGAGGGAATAAATCCGTAATCGCCGGGATAATGAACTGGGGAATAAAGGTTGCGGTCGAGCTTGAAGACGTGTAACTCCTTGTCGTACTCGAACTTGTTGGTCCCGTCCTTGGGAATCTCGATAACTGCTCGAAAGATCTCAGGGGCACGGTCGCCGACCGGCAACTCCAGGTAATTGATCATTGCTTTCTCACTTCTCCTCAATCGGGTTGGGGTTCGGGCCCACGGGCCTGCTCAACAAACCACCGAGCACTCAGGCCGTCACCGGCAACGCCGGAACTACTATAATGATGGTTAATGAAGGCACATGTCTATGTCACGTTGAAGACTTCTGTTCTCGATCCCCAGGGGCAGACGATCCAAAATGCACTGAAAAAGATTCAATTCACCGGCGTCGAAAGCGTCCGTCAGGGCAAGTATTTCGTGCTTTCTCTTGCCGCAGGGCTGACCCCGGAAGCCGCTCGCGGAGAGGTTGAACGCGTCGCCAAAGAGGTCTTGACCAACCCCGTCATCGAGGATTACACCTATCGCATTGAGGAGTAGCCTCCATGCCCAATCCGGCCAGCCTAAAGGATGCACCACCTGCTGAATCCTCCGTTCTTAGGACGTTCGGCCTGTGTGTAGCTGGCTGGATTGTCGGCTATCTGATCTCTGCCGTCTCCTCCGCTCTGCTGTTCCTCGTTGGCCGTATTCCTCCCGACAAGCCTGCATCCACGGCAGTCACGTGGTTCACCGCCATCTACGGCATCGTATTCGCAGTCATCGGAGCCACAGTCGGGGCTTCGTTTTCGCGCAAGAACGCCCTGGGAATCGGAGCAGCGATCGCCCTGACCATCGGAGTCGTTGCCATGTGGTCCTGGTATTCAACTCCGGATCATTCGCACTGGACGCACCTGATCGCCATTTTCCTGATGGCTCCTGCCGCCCAGTTCGGGTCGCTCACGCGCCGCCTGACAGATTAATTTACTTCGGCTCACTCAATTGTGGCGCCCGCATGCCTAATTCTTCCCCGATTTTGCATTGTCCATTCCGTGGGAGACTGCCCAACGCGCTGGCAGAATGCGCGCGTGAGCGCGATCGAACTGGCATAGCCGACTGATGGAGCCACGATCTTGAGCGGCTTTCCCTTTTTCAGCAGCGTCTGAGCTATCCCTATACGCCAGTCTGTGAGGTATTCGAATGGCGTGACACCCACGACCTGGCGAAAGTGCGCTGCGAATCGAGCGCGGGACATTCCGGCTTTTCCGGCGAGCGCTTCCAGTGACCATGGATGTTCGGGCTCCGCGTGCATGGCGGCGATGGCCCTGGCCAGCCGGGGATCGGCCAACCCCATCAGTACTCCGCTGTGAATCAGATGCTCCCGCATCGCCGCGCGGAAGATGAGCACGACAGCATACTCCGCAAGCCGGTTAATCGCCGCCTGACGGCCCGGATGCTCTCCCGAAGCTTCCGTGAAAAGCAGTTCAATAGCCGGCTCAAGCTCTTTCATCGATTTCAAGGGAATAACCAGCAGTTCGGGCAGCCCGCGTACCAGCGGATTCTGCATCTCGGCGCCAAATTCGATAAGGGCGCACACAATCTCGGCGCCGCTCGCCTCATCGGCCCAGAGCCGATGGCGGCAAGAGCGCGGATAAAACAGGACGCTGGGCTCGGTCAGCATCTGCCGCTGGCCGTCTGGCCGCTCCACAGTCAGTACTCCCTTCCGCAGCAGATGGAGATGCCCGGCAGTTTCCGTCGCATGGTCGCCGGAGACGCCACAGAGTCGGCCCGAGAAAAAGACGCATGCGGAAAGGGTGAACTGTGTAAAAAGCGGGGAAAGGCTGTCCATATCGAGACTCTCAGCTATCTCAATGCTACTCCCGATAGCTCTCCGTCTCGAAAATCGCAGGATCATTGTTGTAGAGGGCAAGCGAAAACTGCCCATGGAACGGAGATTTTCTGATGAACGCAACGTATCAAGCGGCGACAATGCCCAAAGCTAGCGGAATCCGGCGCATTTACCGGGCAGCAGCATCGCTGGACCGGTTTGGAATGGGCCTCCTGCGCCTCGCGCTGGTCATTGTACTGGTCTGGATTGGCGGTCTGAAGTTCGCCAACTACGAGGCAGATGGCATTGTGCCTTTGGTGGCGAACAGCCCATTGATGAGCTATGTCTACCACCACCCTGCGCCCGAGTACCGCGCGCACATGAACAAGGAAGGTGTGCTGAACGCCGCAAACCATCAATGGCATGAGACCAACGGAACCTACCCCGTTTCTTACGGTCTTGGAATCGTGATCGTGTCCATAGGTATTCTCATCGCTCTTCATCCGCGCCTGCCACAGGTGGCTGCGGTCGGCAGCTTTCTGCTCATTCTGATGGCGTGTACGACTTTGTCCTTTCTCGTGACGACGCCTGAGGCCTGGGTACCCGCTCTCGGTGACTCAACTCACGGGTTCCCGTATCTCTCCGGCGCGGGCCGCTTGATCGTGAAGGACGTCATCATGCTCGGCGCTGCCTTTGTCACACTGGCTGACTCGGCCAAGGCGTACCTGCAGCGCACGAATTAAATCAGCGGCTCGGATTCAGATGGAAACTATACAAAGAAGGCATACTGCGACTCTCACAGCGGAAGCGCTGGTGATCGCTTACATGGGAATCATCGCGCTGGCTGCGCACATCACCGGGATAAATCTGCTTCTTTTCCCGGAACTTGCGGCCCTGTCGCATGACGTGATGACTCGTCCCGGCGGGAAATGGGCAAGCCAGCCATGGCGGTTGATTCTGACGCCGACAATGACAGCAATCGTTGGCCTGTTTATTACCCGCCACGCGAGCTACGGCGCGGTTGCCAGTGCGGTGATAGCGCTGCTCGCGCTGGCTGTAATCAAGCTGCTCCGATCAGCAATCGGCCCGGCGATCTCCGCCGGGGTGTTGCCGATGGTGCTGGGCGAAAAGAGCTGGTTGTATCCTGTTTCGATCTGCGCCGGCCTCGTCGGTCTTGTGGTTCTATTGCTGGCTTTCAAACGCTGGGGCCCTCGCGTCGAAGCATCATCCGGCAGTTCGGCGCGCCACTCGGAAGTGGTGGACGCTCTCGAAGCCTATCCTCATAGCCGCTTCTGGGTTCTGAGCTTGCTCGCGTTCGTGCTTGTCCTGGGAGCAGCCGCGCAAATCACAGGCCTGCGTTTCATCCTCTTTCCGCCGCTCGTTGTAATGGCCTACGAAATCTTCGGACATCCCGAGGTGCCAGGCTGGATGGCCTGTCCCATTTTCTTTCCCATCGTCTGCTTTCTTACGGCATTGATCGGAGTCCTCGCCGATCAAGCCTTCCAGGCGAGTTCTCTGGCCGTCATGCTGACCACTCTTTGCTCAATCGCGGTGCTGAGGGCCTTCCGAGTGCATATGCCGCCTGCACTAGCCGTTGGCTTGCTACCCTTCGTCATGACCGCCCCGAACATCTGGTATCCCGTGTCCGTAGGCATCGGCACAGTTGTGCTGGTGTTGTGCTTCTGGGCGCGGCGATCCTTTCAGCGTTCCTATGCCACGGTAGCAGCAGAAGAGGCCTAAGCCAGAGAATCAACGATAATTTCAGCGGGTGTCGGGTTCTACAATCCAACTATGTGCGGAATCGTCGGTTATGTCGGCTCAAAAGAAGTAGTCCCTGTCATTCTCGAAGGCTTGCGGCGTCTGGAGTATCGCGGATACGACTCAGCGGGCATTGCCGTGGGCACCGAGGGCCAAGCGACGCTTTCTGTGCGCCGCGCTCCCGGTAAGCTGAGAAATATAGAACAGGTGCTGCGCGACCACCCGCTGCACGGCACATACGGCATCGGCCACACCCGCTGGGCCACGCACGGTCGCCCCACAGAAGAAAATGCCCACCCGCATCGCGACTGCACCGGACGCATCGTCGTAGTTCACAACGGGATCGTCGAGAACTATCTGGAACTGAAGAGGGAATTAACCGCCCAGGGTCACGTCTTCGTTACCGAGACCGACACCGAGATCATCGCCCACCTGATCGAACAGATTCAAAAAGAAAGTTCGCTTCAAAAAGAAAGTTCCGCGCACTCAGAGACTGCGGGTGCCCCATCCTTTGACCGTTCTGTGGGCCAAGGGTGGGTTCCCACAATCCCCCTCGAAGCAGCCGTCCGCCAGGCCGTCAAGCGCCTCACCGGTGCCTTCGCGCTCGGCGTCCTGTCCTCGCTTGAGCCGGACAAGATCATCGCCGCCCGTTTCGGGCCGCCAGTCGTCCTCGGCATCGGCGAGGGCGAGTACTTCGTCGCCTCCGACGTCCCCGGCATCCTGCACCACACACGCAACATCGTCTTCCTCAATGACGGCGAAATGGCGATCCTCACACTAGGCGGCGTTCAAATCACGGACTTCGAGGGCAAGTCCTTACCGGTCAAGCCCCAGCGCATCCTCTGGGATCCGATCCAGGCGGAAAAAGGCGGCTACAAGCACTTTATGCTCAAGGAGATATGGGAGCAGCCGCGCGCCATTCGGGACACCACCCTGGGCCGTATCTCGCTCGACTCCGGCCAGGTCTTTCTCGCAGAAATGGGCCTCAAACCCGAAGATCTCGCACAGGCTACCAGCATCAACATCGCCGCCTGCGGCACAAGCTGGCACGCCGCGCTCGCCGGCAAATACATCATCGAACGCCTCGCCCGGCTGCCCGTCGAGGTCGATTACGCCAGCGAATACCGATACCGCGGCCCCATCGCCGACCCGAACGCGCTGGGCCTGCTCATCACCCAGTCCGGCGAAACCGCTGACACCCTCGCGGCCCAGCGCGAGATGATCGCCCTCGGCTCAAAGACCGTCGCCATCTGCAACGTCGTCGGAGCCATGATCACGCGCGACGCCAGCGGCACCATCTACACCCACGCTGGCCCTGAGATCGGCGTTGCCTCCACAAAGGCTTTTACCTCGCAGATCACGGCGTTGTTCCTCTTTGCCCTGCATCTAGCCCAGGTCCGGGGACAGTTGACCACAGCCGAGTCGATGGCGCTGGTAGAAGAACTCAGCCGTATCCCAACCAAGATCGAAGAGATGCTCAAGCGCATCTCCGCTCAATGCGAAGAGCTGGCGCGCAGCTTCTCCCACGCGCGCGACTTTCTCTACCTGGGCCGAGGCATCCATTTCCCCATCGCCCTCGAAGGCGCGCTCAAGCTCAAGGAAATCTCCTACATTCACGCCGAGGGCTACCCCGCAGGCGAAATGAAGCACGGACCCAACGCTCTCATCGACGAGACGCTGCCGGTCGTCGTGCTCGCTACGCAGGATCACACCGACTCGGGCTCGCGCCTCCGTTACGAAAAGACGCTGTCAAATGTGCAGGAAGTCACGGCCCGCTCCGGCCGCGTGATCGCCATCGCGGTGGAGGGCCAGGAGGATATAGCGCAGCTCGTAGAGCACGTCATCTCCATCCCGAAAGCACCGGAGCTGCTGCTGCCGCTGCTTGAGATTGTTCCACTGCAGCTGCTCGCTTACCACATCGCCGTTCGCCGCGGCTGCGACGTGGACCAGCCGCGCAATCTCGCCAAGTCCGTCACCGTCGAGTAGTTGCAAGAAAACTGCAGCGCACCTGGAGAGACTGTTGTTGCAGATAACTGAATGGATAATTCCCGCTAATTTTCATCGGTGTTTCTGTCTATATCTATTTGCTGGCGATTGCAGATCATGCCTGATAACGACGTGCGGACCGATTCTGGCCAACCTGGCCGGCGTGCGTCCAACCCGGTTACCAGCACACACATAGGATGATGACCTTCCGGTCGAAATGCGGACCGGAAGACAGTTCCTCCATCTTCAAATCCACCCACAATTCGTTCCAGCCGCCTCTTAAGCCAGCATGCCTGGCTATGACAAAAACCAAAATCTGGCTATTGCTGCCGACCGCAGCGAGGGGGATAAATGGTTCTTGTGCTGTTGCGTTCGGGAGCGGCCCGAGTCCCGAGTCTCTCCGCGCCGAAGATTCATGACCGAAGGTTCATGATCGAGGATCCATGAGTTGTCGCGTACCGAAATGACTCAGCATTTCGTGGCGCGCGGGCGCGGTGTCTTGATGAGGTACCGTCACGCCCATCCCGCTTGCAACAAAGCTCTGTCAACGGCGCTGCTATCGTGCGCGCGCGAAAAAGCGAGTGTGCGAAATAGAAGCGCTTCAACCTCTTTCAGTCAACCCTATTTATCGCGTTCACAGCGAGTAAAGGCATATTCGGTGAGTCTCCGATCGACATGCTGATTGCACGAGCCATGAAATCGAGACTCATGAAAACGCTTATGCCGAAAGTTGGGAAAGCGAAAACAAAAACAGCAACAGAACCAGCATCAACTTTCAAAAGGATGGCCAAATGATGCACACAAAATATAGGTTGCTTCTCTTGCCGCTATTCCTGGTGTTTGCATGCGCTTCAGCAATGGCGCAGCAAAACTCCGAGATTATCGGCACCGTTACGGACCAGACCGGAGCTGCCGTGCCGGGCGCAAACCTGACACTCACGCAGACCGAAACCGGCTTTGCCTACAACACTGTCAGCAACGGTACAGGCGGGTATTCTTTCCCTGGACTCAACGTTGGCGTCTACACCCTCAAGACAACAGCTAAGGGCTTCGAGAGCTACACTGCCGCAGGTCTCACGTTGAACATTTCTCAGACCCTCGCGCATGATGTAAAGCTGACTATCGGCGCCGAGACGGTCAATGTCGACGTAACCGCAGACGCACTTCAAGTGCAGTCGGAATCTAACACGGTCAGCACTCTGATCAGTGGCGAGCAGGTCACAGAGATCGCAACAGAAAACCGCAACTTCGCCGCCCTGGCTGCGCTCGGCCTGGGTGTCAGCTCAATGCTGCCAGACAATAACACGCCAACATCGGTGGCATCCGACTTTGGCATCAGCGTCAACGGCCTGCGACAGAGCCACAACATCTGGCTTATCGACGGCGGTGAAGCCGATGATCGCGGCGGTGCGGGCGGTATGGACATCATGCCGTCGATGGATGCGATTGCGCAGTTTGAAGTGCTGGCCAGCAACTATCCTCCGGACTACGGCATCTCTTCCGGCGCAACCATGAGCCTCGCTCTTAAGAGCGGCTCCGAGAAGTTCCACGGCGAAGCATACGACTTTGTTCGAAACGACGACTTCGACGCCAACAACTTCTTCAACAAATACAACGGCGCCCATTCCCCTGTTGCCAAGCTGCGGCAGAATATCTTTGGCGGCAATGCGGGAGGGCCGCTGTTTATCCCACATGTTTACAACCAGAGCAAGCAAAAGACCTTCTTCTTTTACAACCAGGAATGGCGCCGCATTATTCAGGGCAGCCAGCCAAATGTTCAACCGACAATTCCAGACGCGGATCGCCCGGTTGCGGGGACAGATCTGCATTACATTGCGCCCGCATATGCGCCCAATCAGGTCATTGTTGTGCCGACTGTAGCGCAGGTCCCGGATCCGGCATTCGCGGCTAAGTTGGCCGCAGCTGGTCTGTCAGGCTATCGAGGACAGCCGTTCCCTAACCAGATCATCCCCTCCTCATTGTTTGACAGCAATGCGATCCTTTACCTTCAGTCGCCGTTGATCCCGAAGGTCGCCCAGGCCTCTACCGACAACAGCATCTCATCGGAAAGCAATCCCATTACGGTCTCTGAGGAAATTGTTCGCATCGATCACAAGGTCAATGACAAATGGCAGATCCTCGGACACTATATCCATGACAGCGTCTCTCAGGGTTTTCCCGATGCCGACCTTGGCTGGAACTCCGAATCTTACAACACGATCAGTAGCACGCTTAGCAACCCCGCAAACAGTGCTGCGATCAAGGTCAGCGCAGCAATCTCTCCTAGCCTGCTGGTTGAAGCGTCCATGAATTACGACGGCAACATCATCAACATCACCAACTCATCTGACGCCCTTGCTCCAAGCGGCTGGACAACCGCAAACTTCTTCACCAATTCCGGTTCCGGGCAATTTCCAGGCCTCGGTAACGTCGGCGGTAGCGGAAACGGATTAAACGGAAAAGGTATCGGAACCAACGAAGAAACCGGATATGGCCCGTGGCACAACGCCGCGGAAGACTACGAGCCCAAGGTCGATCTCTCCTACACCAGGGGCAAGCACGCGATGAAGTTCGGCTTCAGCTACAACCGCTACACCAAAAATCAGCAACTGCAAAACGACGCAGCGGGAGACTTCGGTTTCACCCAGAACCAGACAGGGAGCGGCAATGGCGGCACCTCAGGTGATCCGTTCATGAGCCTCGTGCTAGGTCTTTCGACGGGCTATTCGCAACCGCAGTCCATGTCCATTCGGCACTACGTCAACCAGACACCTTCGGCATACGTAAATGACAACTGGAAGGTCACTCCCCGGTTGAGCCTGCAACTCGGGCTTCGCTACGACGCACTGCCACATGCGTGGGAGCGCAATAACCAATTGTCCAATTTCGAGCCTGGCCAATACATCAACACGCCGCCAATCTGGACTTCGACCAATGCAATCGATCCCACCAGCGTGGGGGTCAGCACGCCGGCAGGCTTTGCCGCCCCGTACTATCTCAACGGCATGGTAGTCCCCGGAACCAACGGTGTCCCACACGGCGTGGTTACAAATGACTACGCCACCCTGCAACCACGAGTGGGATTTTCCTACGACCTCACCGGGACCGGGAAGACCGTTCTTCGCGGCGGTTTTGGCACCTTCTATGAGCGCATGCAGGGCAACGATATTTACGATCTTGCCAACAACAACTTGCCCTACGAGTACGTGCCCAACGTAGGCAGCGTCTACTACAGCAATCCGCACTGCTCGTATACCTCGGCGACTACGACAGCCAACCCGGCGAATTGTCTGAGCGTCACGAACCTGCCCATTCTGCCGGCCAGCCTGGTGACTCTGGCCACCACATATAAGGCTCCCGCAGTAGCCCAGTTTAGCCTGGGCGTCCAGCACGAATTGGCGCCTTCTCTGATCTGGGTAGTCCAGTATGTTGGTAACCTTGCCTGGCACCAGAATATCGATCTCCCACTCAACAATTTCCCTGTCACTACTTCCAATGTCCTCCGGGAAGCATCGGTAGGCTACAACGGTCTGAGCTTGGGTAGCGCGCCAAATCTAACTTACGGCCTTAACAACGCTCTCCGCAGTTACCAAGGCTTTGGCAACATCCTCCAGGAGGAGAACACAACCAACTCAACCTACAACGGGTTCCAGACGGGCCTTCGCGCTCAGAACAAATGGGGACTCAGCGGTGAGTTGGACTACACCTACTCGCACAACATCGATCTGACCGACACGGACCTTACCCAGATCAGCAACCCATGGAACCTCAAGTACGATAAGGGGGGCAGCGGGTACGACCGGCGTCAGATACTGCAGGCCAACTACATTTACAAGCTTCCAATCTTCGCGAAGGGCCCCGGTTTGGTTCACTCTGTTCTCGGGGGATGGGAAATCGCCGGCACGTTTATCACCGAGACTGGTCTTCCCGCCGCGGCCGGGTTTGGGGGAGTGACAGACCCCGTCGCACTGGGCGGAACTTACACCAACCGTGCCAACATTGTGAGCAAGATCAATTATCACCACAAGGTAGGCGACTGGTTCAGCACTCCAGCAACCGACGGCGGGGCCGATCCTCAGGCAGCTCCCACACCGGGCTACCTTGGCGGTCCGAATCTGGGCTTTGGTGACGGAAGAAGAGATACTTTCGTCGGTCCTGGCCGAGTCAACTTCACGACCTCGCTCTACAAGTCATTCGCGGTTACCGAGCGCGCTCATTTCGAATTTCGTGCAGAGTCATTCAACACTTTCAATCACACTGAATTCAATAACATCGGGACCAGCACGGGTGGCAGCAACTATGGAACAGCCACCAGCACCTGGGATCCGCGTGTCCTTGAACTCGGCGGAAAGTTCGTGTTCTAATCTGATCGCAACCATAGGGCGCCGCCGGTGAAACGCCAGCGGCGTCTTATTTTTCTTTCCTCGTTAAGGATGCATCTGCCAGAGACGCGGAAATCAACAACGCATCAACGGTGAATGAACCATGAAACTGCTTGCCCTTCTCGCCATCCTCGCATGGATAAACGGTGCTGAACTGACGCAAGGCCTCGATGCACCGAACTCTGCAAAGCCGATTCTGGTCGAATTGTTTACTTCAGAAGGTTGCTCCAGTTGCCCTCCTGCGGATATCTGGTTGCAGAAACTTGACTCGACTCAACCCATTGCAGGAGCGCAGGCGATCGTACTCAGCGAGCACGTAGACTACTGGAATCATGACGGCTGGAAAGACCCGTACTCCTCACAATTGTTCACAGATCGTCAGAACGGCTATGTTCGCGCCCTCGGACTGAATTCCCCGTACACGCCGCAAGTGATCGTCGACGGAACAAGTGTATTGAAATTGAGTGACTCACAGCAGGTGAGCCAGGTGCTGCTGAATGCGGTGAAGGCTCCGCAGGTTCCTGTAACAATCAGCGCAATGACAGTTGACGGGAGCGCACCGGCTGTTCTCCGAGCTCATATAGAGGTTGATGGAACGTCACAAAAACGCAATGCAGATATCTATGCGGCACTTGCGCTCGATCACGCGGAGTCTCAGGTATTGCATGGAGAAAACGGTGGCCATCGGCTCACACATGTAGCCGTTGCGCAAGAACTGATCAAAGTAGGCAAACTGGAGAAGGGAAGACCCTTCAGCAAAGATTTTCAAGCAAATCTGAAACCGGGCATCGATCCCGGAAATCTCAGGTTGGTCGTTTTCGTGCAGGAGCCTAATCTCGGAGTTGTGCTTGGGGCCGCGCTGCATGAAAGCAGTCCCACGCGCCAGTAAGGCTGGTACATGCCGCAACAAGTTGCCTCTAAACAACTGCACATGGCTGATGGACAATGTTTACCCATAGGTTCGCGAATTCGCGCCCCCCCCAAAAAAAAGAGCGACAGGTTAGGAAGGTAAGAACCCGTCGCTGCAAGAAATACAAAACGCTGGGCGCATGCATCAAATTTTGGAACAGCAATAGCTATCCGCCATCGAAATAACTTGTGGCATTTTGGCCCTAATTCAATCAATGATTCGATCAATCTTCACTAGGTGAAGCACGACAATCTTCACGAATATACTCAGGTCGCAGGCGACTCTGGTTTTGTCTGCGTCTATGGTCATGAAGCTTTTGACTTATCCAGTATCCGGCGGCGTCTGGTCAGTAACCATATCCAGATGAGCGTATATTGTAATAGCCAGAATAATGTAACTATGAGACCTCCCTGTGCCGGAATATCGCCCATCATCGTCGTTGATAGAAAAGCGGCCGCGCCACTGCACAAGCAGATCTACGATGCATACCGTGCAGCAATCCTTCGGGGCGACATTCGTCCTGGACAACAGATACCATCAAGCCGTGAGCTTGCACTCGAAATCAAGGTATCTCGTTTCCCTGTCCTCAATGCATATGCTCAGCTTCTGGCCGAAGGGTATTTTGAGAGCCGGGCATGTGCAGGGACTTATGTGTCCAGCTCTTTGCCAGAGCAATTGATGTCAGTGCAAAAGCCCGTCGTTATACCGGCTCAAACTCATTCCGGGCCGCGGCCGATAGCACGCCGCTCCTTGCTCTTCCCCGGCTTCGACAGCAGTGCAACGACGCGTGGCTACGGCGCGTTTGGTGTGCACCAGCCGGCAATTGATCAGTTCCCGTTTCAGATTTGGTCTGGCCTTGTAACTCACCACAGCAAAAATCCCCGTGCCAACATCCTTCATCACATCGACCCACTTGGTTCCGAACGGTTTCGTGACGCTATCTGCAACTATCTCCGCACTGCCCGAGCAGTTAAGTGCGAGCCAAATCAGATCATGATTGTTTCCGGTTCCCAGCAGGCGCTGGATATCACCGCACGCGTTCTTCTCGACCAGGGTAGTGCCGTGTGGGTCGAGGAGCCCGGATACAGTCTGGAGCGAACGGTACTCATAGCGGCGGGCTGCCGCCTCATACCAGTTCCCGTGGACAGCGAAGGCCTGAATGTGTCGGCAGGGCTTGAGCTATATCACAAGGCGCGTGCCGTCTTTGTAACTCCCTCCCATCAATATCCGCTTGGTTCGACAATGAGCGCCTCGCGGCGACTTCAGCTTCTCAATTGGGCGCAGAGTTCGGGAGCCTGGGTCATTGAGGATGACTATGACAGCGAGTATCGCTATGACAGTCAGCCCATCGCGTCATTGCAGGGATTGGATGCGAATTCTCGCGTGATCTATATAGGGACATTCAGTAAGGTCCTGTTTCCTTCAATGCGAATCGGATATATCGTGATTCCGCCTGACCTTGTGGAGCGCTTCGTTGCAGTCCGCTTTGCCATGGACATTTTTCCACCTTATCTTTATCAGGAAGTGCTTGCAGACTTTATGAACATGGGACACTTTGGCCGGCATATCCGAAAAATGCGGCAACTATATAGCGAACGGCGAAAAGTGCTTACCGAAAGCCTTCGGAACGAATGCAGCGATCTCCTGGAAGTACACGGAAGCGAGGCCGGTATGCACTTGACGGTCACATTGGCAAATGGGCTTCGCGATCGAGAGATCGCGGCGAGAGCGGCCCAGAACAAGCTGTGGCTGTTCCCATTGTCTCCTTCTTACTTTGGCCGGCGGGTTCGTCAAGGTTTCATCCTGGGTTTTGGGAGTACAACGACGAACGAGATACCACGGGCCGTTCGTCAACTACGCTCCGTGCTGGTCAATTGACAACTGATTCGGCCCCACTCGGACGTCGGTAAGAAGAGAAACTCGTCTCCAGTATTCCTTGTATTCAAGACACCCTGTGCCAGGCAGGAAGAGGTGGCCCTTCGGGAAAGAGCATCGAGTAGATTTGCTTCTTGGAACTCACCGCCGGCATCATCGTGTGATCGGCTTCCGCGACGATCTCGATCTCCGCATCGTCCCATCTGGCCGGAAAATAGCATGCAGTCGACGAATGCCTTCACGAATCTCTGATTCACTTAAGCGCGCATATCCAAGAATGATTCCGGGGCGTGTGCGTTTTCCGAGATAGTAGCCCGACAGGCCATAAATGCCCACGCCGCAGCCTTCCGCTCGCTCAATGACGATTCTTTCGTTCACATCGGCGCGTGGCCATAGAACAACATGCGCGCCTGCGCCCTGGCCCGTCACTTCCACATCGTTTCCGAGGACCGTGTCGATGGATTCGAGGAGCGCATCGCGACGTGCCGTGTTACTCCGTCGAACGCGCCTTAAATACCGTTCGTACATCCCGCCCGCAATGAACTCCGAGAGCGTCTGTTGCTCCAACATCGATGTGTGTCGATCGCACAGCCATTTAGCCGCGGTGAAAGCCGATACAAGTGTTACCGGAGCGATCATGTATCCGATGCGCAAGGACGGAAACACAGTACGTGAGAACGTTCCTATGTAGATAACGCGTCCCTCCCTGTCCAGACCTTGCAGTGATTCGAGGGCTTGGCCTCCATATCGGAATTCGCCATCATAGTCGTCTTCGACGATGACAGCTCGCTTGCGCTTTGCCCAATCCAAAAGCGCCAGTCGCCGCGAAAGCGACAGGACTGCACCTGTTGGGAACTGATGCGATGGTGTAACCAGGACCATGCGCGCTCCGGGCGTAATCTTCTCCGGAACGATCCCGTCATGGTCTACCGGTATTCCATGCAGACGGGCGCCTGCAACGCGAAAGACCTCGCGAGTGCCCTGATATCCAGGCTCTTCCAAACCAATCACATCGTTGGGCTCGACCAGCACGCGAGCAATGAGGTCCAGCGCCTGCTGCGATCCGTTCACGATCAGGACCTGCGATGGGTCGCACACCACTCCCCGTGACCGCTTCACATGCGACGCGATCGCTTCCTGTAACTCCGGAGAACCTGCGGCCGCGCCATAGTCCAATTCGCGCACAGGGGCCTTACGCGCGGTGCGCAGCAGCATACGCCGCCATGCCTCGAATGGAAACAGATCGATATTGCTACGGCCGTATGCAAAGTCGTAACGCAGAGGACGTTCACGTCGCTGCGGAAATGAGATATGCGATGAGGCATCCGCCGCCCGCCTCCCGTAGCGGGACAAGCGAATCTGCGCAGAAACCGTATGCTCCTTCATCATCGTTAGATTGAGATCGCCGGCCACGAACGTTCCCGAACCGCGCCGCCCGGACACATATCCCTCCGCGAGCAGTTGATCGTAGGCAAGCAATACCACGGTGCGCGAAACATGAAGATGTTCGGCCAACTCGCGAGTTGATGGCAGACGCTCTCCCTGGGGTAGCTTGCCGGCGAGCACTGCGTCGCGGAGCGCGGCGTAAATCTGCCGAAAGATAGGTCCCGAGTCTCGCAGAATTGGTATTACGAAATCCATAGAAAGTGGCTCTTTGACATTACCACATGATTCTCCAAGATCGTAGATGTGCCGTGACGATTCGTCCGGTGCAGGAGGAGATCGACATTGAAACGTCAGAGAACAGTTAGCAATCGCCGATTGAGCGTTGGCGCGCTCGTGCTCGTGGCAGCCTTGGCTCTCGCAGTTAAGACCCACGCACAGCAAGCCGGCCAGGTTGAACCGAAGTCCGCGCCCGGCAGCGTCACCGAACAACACGGTGGCCAGCATGACTTCGACTTCGAGATCGGGGCCTGGAAGATCCACCTCAGGCGCATGCTGCATCCCCTGTCCGGTTCATCGCAGTGGATTGAGTATGACGGAACCTCTGTGACACGCAAACTCTGGAACGGTCGAGCAAATATCGAAGAGTTTGAGACCGATGGACCCGCAGGCCACGTCGAGGGCTTGACGCTTCGCCTTTACAACCCCGAGTCGCGGCAATGGAGCCTCTACTGGGCCAACGGAAGGACCGGCGAGCTCTCGTTGCCGGCGACAACTGGCGAGTTCAAGAACGGCATCGGTGAATTCTATGACCAGGAAGCCTTCAATGGCCGCCAGATCTTCGTTCGCTATCAATGGTCACAGATCACACCGAATTCGGCTCACTTCGAACAGGCCTTTTCCGAGGACGGCGGCAAAACGTGGGAAGTGAATTGGATCACGGACCAGACCAGGGCGAAAGAATGAACATCACCGGACGCTCTCGCATCAAGCGGGTCCCCAAACGCGCAGCATACGACACAGAAACGATCCATTCGATTCTCGATGCCGCGTTCGTGGCACATGCCGGCTTTACCGTCAACCAGCAGCCATTTGTTATTCCGACAATCTACGGACGCAACGCTGACAAGCTTTACCTGCACGGTTCGCCTGCTAGTCGCATGTTGCGTGAGCTGCAAACCGGCGTGCCTGCTTGCATAGCCGTAACGATCGTGGATGCGCTTGTGCTCGCACGCTCAGCCTTTCACCACTCGATGAATTACCGATCGGTAGTTGCCTTCGGACATGCCCGCATGATCCAGGATGCAGCTCGGAAGACCGAGGCGTTGCGCATCATCTCCGAACACATCCTCGCCGGTCGCTGGGATGAAGTGCGCTCTCCCTCCGAAAAAGAACTGAAGGCCACCGAAGTGCTGGAGTTCTCGATCGAAGAAGCGTCAGCCAAAATTCGAACGGGTCACCCGATCGATGACGAAGCGGACTACGCGCTGCCCGTATGGGCGGGTATCCTGCCGCTTCCGGTGCTGCCGCAATCGCCCATACCGGACCCTGGATCGCCGGAAGGAATCGGCGTACCCGCCAGTGTACGCAGTCTGCTCGGTGCGTTTCGCTCTGATACCGACGAACTGAGGAGCATGGACTCTATCGCAAAGAGATCGTGACTCGCGACAGCCGGAACAGGTCTCGCGAAGATCTTTGTTGTTTTTCGCGCATTCGCCGCAATTGCAGCTTCGGCGCTCACGGAGAATCTCCATGAGCGCCGAAGGAGGTTTAAAGATGAAAAGTTTATTGTCACTCGGCAGGAGCGCTTGGCGCTCCGCCGCGGGATAAGGAAAAGGTAAACGGGAAGGACAGTTTAGCGGTGACCACCGCCGCCACCACCGCCATGGAAGCCTCCGCCACCGTAGCCACCACCGTGGAAACCGCCGTAGCCTCCGCCTCGGTAGCCCCCATAGCCGCCACCATAGAAGCCGCGCCCATAAAATCCTCGGCCGTAGAATCCCCAGCCGAAGGGACTCCAGAATGGATCCAATCCGATGAAGGTATATCCGTCGAAGTACGGATCCCAGTACCAGCCCGGGGCGAAGCCGTCATATCCATATTCGCCCGCGATCTGTGTGTTCGCCTCGGCCAGATATTCCGATCGCAGACTGCTCCAGTTGTAGAGTTCGTCGTTAGTGATATGCGTATCGAAGCTGGCGGGCTTGAAGTGAGCCGACGCTTCAAAGGCGAACTCGTGATGCCCGCCGACGGTAATCCGCTGGTTTTCGTGGCTGAGAACGGCGGCTTTGCCTTCAAAGACCCGCACCGCTCCCCGGTCCGCGTCGAACTCATAAAAGCCGGGCTTGAGGATTTGCGTCGGGGTGCCGTTCACCACGATCTGAATGTTGTTCTGCGGGAAGAGCTGATCGACCTCGACGGAAGCCCGGCCACTATCCAGTTGCACAACGGTATTGATTAGATCTGGCGAGACCATTCTTGCCGAGCTGAAGTCGTCCAGGCGAAAAAATACACCCGGCGTCAGCAACATCTCAACCTTGCCGTTATCCGTAGCGAGCGTGTTGCCGGCCGCCACTTCTCTTGGGCCTGCGGCTGTGGCGCGCAGCGAAATTGGGTGGCCACTGAGCGTCGCGGACCCCTCAACGTAATTCAGAGTTCCTGGACGAACCGGAGGGTTAGCATTCTGCGCCAGACTTGTTGACGCGCAAAGAACCGGCAAGGAAAATACCGAAAGAAAAAAGAAAAATGTTTTTAACTTAGTAATCATCCCCAAACCTCTATTGGTATAGATGCCAATAGAGAAGAAATGTTGCGGTGTGTTTTGGGGCTCTCTGTCAGGATCGCGCTGATCTAGAATGGTTTATCTATAATTAGACGAATACAAAGGCAATTGGGTTACAGGCGGAAGCCTGAGAAAATATTCCCGAGGAGATGCCCAAGGTAATGCAGCTCACCAGCGTAGAAACCCGCGTCCTCGGCGCCCTGATCGAGAAGGAGATCACCACCCCCGAGTACTATCCGCTTTCGCTCAACGCGCTGGTGAACGCCTGCAACCAGAAGAACAACCGCGAGCCGGTGATGGCTCTTGATGAGGTTGAGGTGCGCCAGGCGCTGCATGGCCTCGAAGACGAACACCTCGCAGCCCCCGTCCGCGGAGATGGCCGCGTTGCCAAATTCGAGCACCACTGCCAGGAAGTCTTCAACTTCACCCGCGGCGAAATCGCAATTCTCTGCGTCCTGCTCCTCCGCGGCCCGCAGACGCCCGGCGAACTGCGCGGACGCACCGAGCGCATGTACCGCTTTGACGAATTAGGCGATGTGCAAAGCGTCTTACAGCGCCTGATGACCCGCGATCCGGCCTTGGTGAAAGTCCTGCCACGCCAGCCCGGCACTAAAGAAGCCCGTTACGCGCATTTGCTCAGCGGCGACGTGCAGGGTTTCGAATCCGCATCCGCTTCCGCCTCATCAAGCTCGGCAAACTCATCGACCTACGCAAGCTCGCAGGCAACCGATCCGGAACTCAGCGAGCGCGTCGCCCAGCTCGAATCGGAGGTTGCCGATCTCACGCGCGAACTAGGGGAACTGCGCGAGCAGGTCGAGCGCATCTCCCGGCTTCTCGAATAAGCAGCCGCAAGAGTTTCGTTTGCAGGGTAGCGGGGAATTTGAGACCATCCTTTGCAGCACCGCGTCTCCAATCGATAATCGTCCGGAGTTTCCCGTGAAATCCAAGAAAATTGCAAGGCTTCTCTCGCCCAACAGTAGGACCACGCTGGCCATTTTGCTGGCCGCCGTCATGATGGGCACGTCGGCGTATGCTTTTCAGATCAAGCTGCCGTTCGAGAAAAAGAAGAAACCCGCACCCGCACCCGCCGCGCCTGCTGCACCTGTAGACACGATCCAGAAATACGAGCCGCTCGTCGACCCGGAAAACATCCGCGCCCACGTCAGGTTTCTCTCCGACGATCTGCTCGAAGGCCGTTATCCCGGCCTGCGCGGCGGCGATCTCGCGGCCAAATACATCGCCACGCAATTCGCGCTCTATGGCCTCAAACCCGCTGGCGATCAGGGCACGTACTTCCAGAACATCAACTTCGTCGGCATGAAGGTCAACCCCGACGAGACAAATTTCGCCCTGGTCAATTCCGCCGGTGAACCAACTCCGCTGAAATACGCCGACGACTACACCGTTGCGAATCAAACCCTCACCCCCGCCGTCGATATCGAGGCCCCGATCGTCTTCGTCGGCTACGGAGTCACCGCTCCCGAATTCGGCTGGGACGACTATGCCGGCGTCGACGTGAAGGGCAAAGTGATCCTCTGCATCGTCGGCGACCCGCCATCCGACGATCCGAAATTCTTCGGCGGCAAGGCGCTCACCTACTACGGCCGCTGGACCTACAAATTCGAACAGGCCGCGCGCAAGGGCGCAGTCGGAGCGCTGATTATCCATCGCACCGATCTCGCCAGCTACGGCTGGGACGTGGTGAAAAACTCCAACACCAGCGAAAAGACCTTCCTTCGCGACGATAAGAACCCGCACTTGCAGGCTGCAAGCTGGATTCAGCTCGATGTAGCGAAGAAGATCTTCGCCGCCACCGGCCTCAACTTCGACCAGCAATTCGCCGATGCCGGCAAGCCCGGATTCAAGCCCGTCGAACTGGCGGTCAAGCTTCAAGCCCACGTCGCAAGCACGGTTCGCCCATTCCAGTCGGCAAACGTCGTTGGCATCCTGCCTCCCGCCGTCAAGCCGCCGTCCGACCAGGCGGTGCTCTACACCGCGCACTACGATCACCTCGGCTTCGTGGCCGGCCCCGATGGCAATCCAAAATCGCCCGGAGACAACATCTTCAACGGCGCAGCCGACAACGGAACCGGCGTTGGCATGCTCCTGGAGATGGCCCGCGTCTGGAGCCAGGTCAAGATTCCCCTGCCGCACTCCGTAATCTTTTCCGCCGTCACCGCCGAAGAGCAGGGCCTATTGGGCTCCGAATACCTCGGCCAGAACCCGCCCGTTCCCGCAGGCCAGATCGCGCTCGACATCAACTACGACATGATCCTGCCCATCGGCAAACCGCAGGAGATCGACGTCAACGGCGCTCAGCGCACCAGCTTCTATCCTGAAGTCGAAAAGACCGCCAAGGCCTTCGACATGACCATCGTTCCCGACCCCCGGCCCGAGGCCGGCAGCTACTACCGCTCCGACCATTTCTCGCTCTCACGCGTTGGCATTCCCGCCTTTTCCGTAGATGAAGGGACGCTCTTCGAAGGGCACGATCACGCCTGGGGCGAAACCAAGCTGAAGGACTTCGTCGCCAACGACTACCACAACTTCTCCGACAACTACCATCCCGACTGGGACTTTGCCGGCAACGCCAAACTGGTTCGTTTCGGCATGGACCTCGGCTGGCAGGCAATCTCGTCCACAACGCCAATCACATGGAACAAGGGCGACGAATTCGAGGCCGCCCGACTGGCCAGCCAGAAACCGTAACAGGAATTTCAACGAATCGCCGCGTCTACTTGAGGTAAAACGCATCTTATGGAATGCATGCCAATCCCGAAATACTCTCGCACGATGGTGCGCCGCTGATTTTGGCCTGAATGGCCCACCAGCTCAGCACCGGACACTCCAGAATTACGAGTGATCGGCATAGGAATCGTGCTTTAGCTTGTTCGGGGACGGCATTCAAGGAGAGAAAAATGTCAAAGAGCGAATCAGCAGTTCTGGATACCCGGGAGAGCAAGGAACTGAAGACTCCAACCGACCTTGCGCGCAAGGGCGTTGTGGAGATCGCCGAGGAGTTGAAGCATCTCTTAGCCGACACCTTTGTTCTGTACATCAAGACGAAGAACTTCCACTGGCACATGAGCGGCCCCCACTTCCGCGATTACCATCTCCTGCTCGACGAGCACGCGGATCAGATCTTTGAAATTACCGACGAAATCGCAGAGCGCGCCCGCAAGATCGGCGAAACCACTCTGCACTCCATCGCCGACATCGCCCATTTCCAGCGATTGAAAGACAATTCCGAAGCCTTCGTGGCTCCGAAAGACATGCTTTCCGAACTGCACTCGGACAACATGCAACTGGTCAAATTCATGCGCGAGACGCATGAAATCACTTCCAAGCACAACGACGTAGCCACAACCAGCCTGCTCGAAAACTGGATCGATCAGGCAGAACGCAGGGCATGGTTCCTCTTCGAAACCCTGCGCGCACACTAAGAAACTTCTGAACAAGCCCGGAGCCAGGTTGTCCGGAGCCTGTTGTCTTGAAAGGGCGTGGCTTCAGCCACGCCGTAGAGTCAAGCCAATCAGCTGGCTTTAGCCGCCGAGGGAATGTTCCGAATAGCGTAATTTCCAGTCAAAGAGCAGAAAGCGGCCTGGGCAGATAAGTGCCCGGGCCGTCGTACATTGCAAAAGAAGTTACATCGTCGAACTCAACCCGTATAATCCACGCCACAAAATAGCAGCGGGCTCCGTCTTATAATCAGATCAGGCTCGAAGCGGTTTCATCGGCGCATGCAGGCGAGATCGTTTCCCGCATCTGGCCTTACTCCGATTTCAAGCGAGAACCCAATTTGCTCCGTCAAACCTATACTGCCCGCCTCGTGCAGAAAGCTTGCATTTCGGATATAGCCCAGTGCTATCACCTCGAATTTCAGATCGACGAGATGCCCACCTTCGATTTCGCCGCTGGACAATTCATCTCCACCGTTGCCGTCGATGGCCGGGGCAAGACCCAGACGCGAGCCTACTCGATAGCGTCAGCCTCCAGCGCCAACCGCTTTGACCTGTGCGTGAACCGCGTCGAAAATGGCTTCTTCTCAAATCACCTTTGCGATCTGCCCGAGGGTGGCACAGTTCAGGTCCACGGACCTCACGGGAACTTTACCCTTCGCTCTCCGCTGACAGACTCCATCTTTGTTGCGACAGGCACTGGAATTGCACCCATGCGCTCCTTCACCCAATGGCTCTTTCCGGAAGAAGGCGAACACGCCGGGGAAGACCGGAGCGAAGGCAAGCAGTTCTGGCTGATTTATGGCACGCGCTACGAAAGCGAGCTTTACTACCGCGACTACTTCGACCGCATCGCCGCCGAGCACGAGAATTTCCACTACATCACCACCCTCAGCCGCGCGGGCGATGAGTGGGAAGGGCACCGAGGTTACGTGCAGGAGTATTTGGGCCACATTGTCGAGACCCGCGGCCATGCCGCCACTCTCGCCTCAGCCGCTGTAGCCGGCGCGGTCGCAGAAACTGCTGTAGCCGTCGAAGAAATGCTACAAAACCAGACTCCGACCTTCGATATCCATACCTACATCTGCGGCCTCAACAACATGGTTTCGGCCGTTCGAGAGCGCCTCACCGGCTTCGGCTGGCACAAGAAACAGATCATCTTCGAACGCTACGACTAAGTAGCAAGCAACAATACATTCTTTTATCTACTTACGTAGCTACCACAAATCTGGGTGCCCCATCCTTCGCGTCTTTTGCGAAGGGTGGGAACCACAAAGGCCGACGCAACCGCGCTTCAGCCCTACCGCCCAAAGGCCATCACAATCACGCCAAAAACCACAGCAGCCCCCAGTACGATCAGCACCAGCAGTCCGGTAATGAACCAGATCGCCTGCCGCTCATGCTGCGGTGTTGGCTGGGTGATCCCGAAGAAGTTGATAAACCCGTTGGTCACGAATTTAAATAGCCCCATAATGCTCCAACCCCTTCGTTCGCCTGCTGATTCAAGGATGCACGGAAGAGAAATCCGGCCTCATTCTAAAGGTTGAAGAGCTCACGCAGTCGTCGCGTCTGCGCCCGGCTCACCGGAATCTCCGTCTGCTTCCGGTCATCCATGCGCAACTGGTAGCTGGACTTGAACCACGGCACCACCTCGCGAATGTGGTTGATGCTGACCACAAATCCCCGGTGCGCCCGCCAGAAAAGATTCGGATCGAGCAGTTCAAGCAGTTCTTCCAGGGTCCGGCACTTTGAATGCCCCTCGATCGTCGGTGTAACCACGCGGATCGTTCCCTCTTCGATGGCGGCATAGCAGATCTCTGCCTGATCCACCAGCAGAAGCCGGCTCTGCACTTGCACAATCAATTTGCTGGGAGTTGCGCTGCGCGGGGAAGCCTGCTGGCGATGCAGCATCTCCAACAGGGTACTGATTTCGGCGTCCGAGCCGGGTTTCGCTCCGGAACCCGTTCCCGTGCCATTCGTGCCGTTGCCCTCCTGCCCGCCATCGATAAGCCGCGCTCGAACACGAGCCAGAGCCTGCTGAATTCTGCTTCCATCAAATGGCTTGAGCAGGTAATCGACGGCGTTCACGTCGAAGGCGCGAACCGCATACTGGTCGTACGCCGTGGCAAATACGATCTGCGGGAGCCGCTCTACGCCGCGATGCTCGATCAGGTGCTTGAGAACGGCAAACCCATCCAGCCCTGGCATCTGCACATCGAGAAAGACCACATCCGGCTGGTACTCCTCGATAAGTTCCACAGCCTCGATTCCGTTCGCGCCCTCCGCCAGAACCTCTACATTGCCCGCAGCGTCGAGCAGAAACTTCAACTCTTCCCGAGCCAGCCGCTCGTCATCAATCACCAGTGCAGTAATGGGCATGGGATTTGGAGCGTTCAAAGGGGAAGATGGTTGCAGCGAATCGTCCTTCAGCATACCGTTTGCCATGCCAGACCACTTCCTCCACGAACTTCACCCTAAAGAATACTCTTCGGGAGCCGGAACACAGGAGCGAGGTCTTCGTCGGTAGTGGAATCAGTTTGAAAGATACGGGCTTCAGCCCGTACATAGATCCCGCAATAAGAGCGGGGCTTCAGCCCCTGAGGGTTGCCATTTCGTCAAACTGGCCGACTACACCTTAATCGGCAATTGCCCTCAGGCGCGCGGGCATGTGATCCTCGGCCAACTCATGGCCGCACCGGGTGCAGAACTGGTCGGTGATTCGAACCGAGCGGAAGCAGTTCCCGCAGCTGGCGGTAAGCTGATAAGCGCACTGCGGGCAGAAATGAAACTCATTCTGCACATGTGTACCGCACGCGGCGCAAAGCGAAGTAACCGGCAGCCGGAGCAGGAAATAGAGCACCGCGCCAATCCCACCCGGCAGCACAAAGCAGATCACCATCCAGAAACGCGCGCTCATCGAGCGGCGCGGCGCATCCCGGCTGACGTAGCCAACCATCAGGAAGTAAAGCGCGGCCAGCAGCCCCCATGAGAGGTTGAAGTAGACGCGAAGCCCAAGTGGCGCTGGTGGATGGTGACGGGTGGCCGGCAGGATGAGCCACCAGTAATATTCGACAACAACAAACGCGATGCCTGCGGCGATGATCGACCACATGGGGATCAGCCGCGCATCTTCATTGACCGGGAAAGCTTGTGGATCACGCATAGGGGTGTCACGGAAGAATAACTCAGATTAACCGTGCAAATCTACGTAAACAGACGCTCTATGGCCACAGGAAGTTGCGATTTTGAGGGCGGGAAGCGATTTTTTGTAAGGATTGTGTCAGGTTGCGGTAAGAATACTGTCAGGTTGTTACGAAACTTACGATCGCTTGCGCCACCAGCCAGCCACCAGCGCGGCGCCCAGCATCGTGGTGCAAACAATGCAGGCCCACAGGCTCAACTGGCTGCCGGGGTCACCCAGATGCTCGCCGGCGATCAGGCTGTCCGTGGCTTCCCAGAGTAACGGCGCTATCAACAATAGAATCACGAATGTGACAGCCAGAGCCACAGAGCGCACACGGCTCTTGTCCTCTTTTCGCTCCCGAAGCACCCCCAGCGAACTCATAATGACACGGCGAGTCCGCAAGGAAACATCCCGGTCCCGGTTCGCGTCCCGGCCTGTCAGGGCGGACAGCAGATCGGAACTCACTTCAGGAGCCTGCCCAGACGTCTGCGCTGGAGCAGATCCGGCTCGGTTCTCGTTCTGTGTTTCCCCGGCATGTGAAGCTGCGTTCAATCCTGCTCCGATTCTCTATTGCAGCGAACTGACTTGCCGTTCAGAAAGATCAATTTGCAGTGTGCTCCGCCCCGTAGGATCCCTGCAACTTCGGCTTCATGGAAGCCAGACCGCGATACAAGCGTGATTTTACCGTGGAAAGAGGCGCCCGGGTAACTTTTGCTATCTCTTCTAAAGAAAGGTCTTCATGGAAGCGTAGAACCAGAACCTCCCGGTAGAGCGGTTCCATCTGCAGCAATGCCGCAGTCAGCCGCTCCCGATCCTCGCCGCCGGCGCACTGGTCAAATGGCGACGGGCCATCCGCCGCGATCTCAATCCCTATCGGGCGGTCGTCTTCGCCTGCAGCCTCGAACAATTCATCCAGACTCGACATGGTACGCTTGCGCCGCCAATCGATCACCAGATTTCGCGCTACCGTGAACAGCCAGGTGTCGAACCGTGCCTTGCCGTCAAATTGCCCGCCACGAACCAGAACCCGCATCCAAACCTCTTGAAAGAGATCTTCCGCCTGTTCCCGGTTGCTGGTCAGGTAAAGCAAATATCGCAGCAACCGATGCTGATAGCGCACAATCAGCTGGTCGAGCAGTCCGGCATCCTGACGTTTCAGCCCCTGGGCGATCTGCAGGCTTTCCTGGCGAACCAGCTCCTGAGCTTCCCGAACGCTGAGCGATTTGGCGGTCGTGCCATACGTGGTGGCTGAGGCGAACATTGTCATCACAATTCTTTAGACGCAAAATCGCCTCGCCGCGTTGAATAACTTCCGCAAGAAAATGAAAATATTATTCGAGGACCGAAGAATCTCGACAAAAACTTCCGCAATATCAGTGTCATGCATTCCCAATCCGCGCAAGAGCCGCCTAGGAAGACGTGTCTCGTCGGATGCCCACGAACCGATCCGGCCGGGCAGCACCCAAAAGCCCTACACTAAAGAGTATGCAGACTCTCTACGGGATCCATCCGGTGGAAGAAGCGCTGAAAGCGGGCAAGCGCCGTTTCGACCACGTTCTGGTGGCTCGCGAACGCCGCGATGATCGTCTCGAAGCGATAGTCTCCCTCTGCCGCGAACTAAAAATCCGTCTCCGCACCGAGCCACGTGAGACACTCACCGACATCGCCCGCACTCCCGCTCATCAGGGCGTGGTCGCTTTCGTTCGCGCGCAGGAATTCCTCTCCATAGAAGACATCCTGGAGCCCACCAGCTCGCCGCGTCTCGTTCTCGCGCTCGACGGCATAGAAGATCCCCAAAACCTCGGCGCGTTGCTGCGCTCGGCCGACGGCGCCGGAGTGGATTCTGTGGTCATGACCGAGCGTCGCGCCGCCCCGCTCAGCGCCGTCGCAGCAAAAGCCGCAGCCGGTGCACAGGAACATCTGCGCATCGCCCGGGTCGTCAACCTGGTCCGGTCTCTGGAGGATCTGAAGCGCAACAATATCTGGATCATCGGCCTCGACGAACGCGGCACCATGGACTACGACCAGTTCGACTTCAGCGGAGACTGCGCTCTGGTGATGGGCCGCGAAGGTGACGGCCTTCACGACCTCGTCCGTCGAACCTGCGACCACCTGCTGCGCATTCCCATGGCCGGCGGTGTAAGCTCGCTCAATGTCTCCGCTGCCGGAGCCGTCGTGCTTTTCGAAGCTTACCGCCAGCGCCGCAACAAGCTCCGAGGCGAAACGCAGGACAAAAGCGCGGCAGCGCCGTCCAAACCGAGGAAGCTGAAGGGCCTTGGTTCGTAACGGTGGGGGATCAGCTGGAGACAAGTTTCATGAAAGCAAGCGTTCTTCCCGCAGCCGCCTCGACCATGCTCGCGGCCTTGTTTCTGTCCGCTGCGCTGATAGACCAAGCCGCCGCCCAGACATCGACTGGCGCGCCGCCCGTCTCTTCGGACACCATCCAGCAAACGGAGCAAAACCAGGCAAAGAAAAGCAAAGTCATCCTCGAAAGGTCAACCGACGAGAATGGCCAGGTTGTCGACCAGAAGGCGGATGGCCCTGCTCCCAACGCTTCCTCTGGAAGTTCTGCAACGTCCCAACAGTCCGCCAAGGCTTCTGCGCAGCCCACGGCCGCAGATACTGAGCGCTCCGCCCTCACATATACGGATTTCGATTTCGATCTCCGGCTCCGCCCAGCCGAAGCCCATCTCGCCGTGCGTGCGCTAGTCACAGTCCGCAATGACGGCAAAGTTCCGCTCGTCCACTTGCCCTTGCAGCTCTCCTCGGATCTGAACTGGGAGCTGATTCGGCTGAATAACCGCCAGATGCCATTTACGACAGCCGTGCTCAACTCCGACGCCGATCACACCGGCCAGCTCCACGAGGCTGTTATCACGCCACCCGCTCCGTTGGCTCCCGGCGCAAGCCTGCAACTGGACGTGACCTACTCCGGCTCGATCTCCCAATCCACCAAGCGCCTGCTCGCCATCGGAACCCCAGACGAAGTCGCGGAGCGCTCCGACTGGGACCGCATCAGCACCGATTTCACCGGCTTGCGCGGCTTCGGTAACGTGGTCTGGTATCCGGTCTCGTCCGTGCCAGTCATTCTCGGCGACGGCGCCCGGCTCTTCGACGAAATCGGCGACCACAAACTGCGCCTGACCGGAGCGCACTTTCGCATGGCGCTCACCGTTGAGTACGCCGCCGGCCTCGCTCCCAACGTCGCCCAGACCATAGCTCTGATCAACGGCCGCACAGTTCCGCTTTCCACCTCTTCGTCCACAGACACGACGCTGCCCGCCATCGCAACCGCCCACGTCGACGACTCCGTCCTGGGCTTCGAAACTCCCAGCCTCTTCCTAGCCAACCGAACCAGCCACGCCGCGACCAATATGACCCTGTGGACTCGACCCGAGTCAGACGCCAATGTTGGCACATGGTCCGCCGCAGCCACTGAAGTAACCCCATTCCTGCAAGGCTGGCTCGGCGTAAAGCCCCGTGCCCAACTCGTCGTGTTGGATCTGCCCGAGGACGGCGATATCCCCTACGAAACCGGCTCGCTCCTTGCCACCCCGGTCCGCGCAGCCACCGTTGACGTGCTCGATGGCGTCATGGCTCACGCGCTCACTCACGCCTGGGTCATGTCGCCCAGGTCGTGGCTCAGCGAAGGTGTCGCGCACTTCATGGGTACGCTGTGGATCGAAAAGCAGCAGGGCCGCGACCGAGCCCTGGCCACGCTCGACAATGCGCGTGGAGCATTGACCCTCGCCGAACCGGAAAGCCCCGGCGAAAGCGATGGGCAACCTCTGGTCGCCTGCATCTCGCCTGTCTACTATCGCACCAAAGCCGCCTACGTCTTCTGGATGCTGCGCGACCTGGTCGGCGACGCAGCGCTCTCGGCCGCACTCCGCGCCTACGATCCCGCAAAAGACACCACGCCCGACGCCTTCGAAAAGGTGATCGAACAGGCCGGCCAGCGACGCAATCTCGCCTGGTTTTTCAATGACTGGGTCTACAAGGACAGAGGACTCCCCGACCTTTCCATCGAAAGCGTCTATTCGACGCCCGCCTCTGCGCAAGGCTCATATCTAGTAGCCGTCAACCTCGCCAACAACGGCTATGCAGCCGTCGAAGCGCCGGTGCAGGTCATCAGCGATCTCACCACGGTCACGCAGCGCGTCCTGCTCGCCGGACGCAGCAAAAGCGTGCAGCGCATCCTGCTTCAAGGCATCCCCAAAGAAGTGCGGCTCAACGACGGCACCATCCCCGAAACCCAGGCCACAATTCACAGCAAGCTAATCGAGAGCCTTGCGCCTAAACCCTGATGTCGGGAGCTACATGCCACCCAGCGCCTTTGCAATCCCAGCCTCCACCAGCGGATTCATAATGGCGTACCCAGCCGGAGTGGGATGCACGCCATCCTTGCTCAGCGCCGGTGGCAGACCGCCGCGTCCGTCCACCATGGCGGAGTAGAAATCCACATAAACGTACCCGTGGCTTTCCGCATACGACTTAATCCAGTTGTTCAGCGCGATCACTTTTGTCGCAGGTTCCCGTCCCGGTCGCCAGGGAAAGTCGAAAGCCGGCGTAATCGAGCAAAGCACCACCCGAATTCCATTGACCTTGGCCAGATCCGCCATTGAGGCCAGATTGTCCTCGGTCTGCTCCGGCGTCATATCCCCGGTGTTCCCGGCAATGTCGTTGATCCCTGCAAAAATCACCACGGCGCTCGGCTTCAGTTCGATCACATCCTGACGGAAGCGCAGCAGCATCTGCGGCGTGGTCTGCCCGCTGATCCCGCGATTGATATACAGTCTGCCCGCAACCGGCGCCTCCGGAGGAACGCCGTTGTGGACCCAGGCCTGCGTGATCGAGTCGCCCATGAAAACAACCCGCTGCTCGTCGGGAACAGGAGCGGGCACCGCCGCATCTTCCTGGTGAAACCGCTTGAGATTGGCAAAATCCGTGCGCCGCAACGCTTCCTCCTGCTTGGCGTAGTCCAGATATGACCGTTCACTCGGCGAGATCTCCGTCTTCGTCTCCGGAACCTGTGCCGCAGAGGGGCTTGCCGCGCTACTCTGCTGACCGCTCGCCACGCAAGAGCTCAGCCCCAGCCCCACCACTATCGCGCACGTCGCTAGCGCAAGTCCCTCAATTCGCCCGATTCCACCCAAACGCATCGCTCTCCGCATCCAACCCCCTCCCATGCTGTATCTATCTCATCCTCATCGCGAACCGGGTCGAGAACCAGACTTGTTCAGAGCCCGATGACCAATATCCCGCCGGAAATACATGCCCGCAAAGCTGATTTTTTCCATCGCCCGGTAAGCGCTCTCAAGCGCCTCGGTCAGCGTATCAGACGCGGCAGCCACTCCCAGCACCCGGCCGCCGCT
The DNA here is from genome assembly GCF_025685625.1 of Acidicapsa acidisoli. Lineage (NCBI taxonomy): Bacteria > Pseudomonadati > Acidobacteriota > Terriglobia > Terriglobales > Acidobacteriaceae > Acidicapsa > Acidicapsa acidisoli. The sequence goes on along the minus strand of NZ_JAGSYI010000001.1, from coordinate 872,676 downwards.
GGTACATACCTTGCCGTCCACCATAGCGGTTCCGGAGTGAAAAACCTGCACACCGGGAATCGCAGCCGCGTCTTCCAATCCCGAAATCGCAAACCCTGTCTGAAAGCTCCCCGGATAGCCGCCCGAGCTGGCGATCACGCATGCGCTCGCTCCTGGCTTCCAGCGGAACTCTGTCTTGGCCAGCCGTCCCTCGACACACGCTTCCAGCGCCTCCAGGAGGTCGCTCTCCAGCCGCAGCAGGATCGCCTGCGTCTCGGGGTCTCCAAACCTGGCGTTGAATTCGAGCACCTGCGGTCCGCGCGCCGTCATCATCAGCCCGATATAGAGCACGCCGACGAACGGACTATCTTCCTGAGCCATCCCGCGAACCGTCGGCCGCGCGATGTGATGCATGATCCACTCCTGCATCTCCGGCTCCAGAATGGAATCGGTCGAGTACACTCCCATGCCGCCGGTATTCGACCCCGTATCGCCTTCGCCGATGCGCTTGTGATCCTGCGCCGGAACCAGCGGAGAAACGTGATTACCATCCGTGAGGCACAGAAAGCTGACTTCTTCGCCAACCAGAAACTCCTCAATCACCAGTTGCTGTTCCTGCGAACCAAGCAGCTTGCCAGTGAACAATCCCTGCGCAGCTTCAAGAGCCGCCCTGCGCGACTGGCAGATCACTACGCCTTTGCCCGCAGCAAGGCCATCTGCCTTGACCACAATCGGCGCGTGAAAGAACTCAATGGCCTTTTCCGCCTCCACCAACGATTTGCAAACCGCGTAGTTCGCCGTAGGAATCTTGTGCCGCTGCAAAAACCGCTTGGCGAAAGACTTGCTCGACTCAAGCATTGCGGCCGCCTTCGTAGGCCCGAAGACCTTCAATCCCCGAAGCTGCAAGGCGTCCACCAGTCCCAGCGAGAGCGGCAACTCCGGACCGACCACGGTCAAATCCGCCTGCTCGGCAACCGCCACCTGCACCATTCCGTCGAGATCCGAAAGTGACACCGGCACCAGCCTGGCCACTTGAGCAATGCCCCCATTACCCGGCGCGCAAACAACCTCTGTAACTCGCGGACTCCTGGCGATGGCCCATGCCAACGCATGTTCCCGCCCACCCGAACCAAAAATCAGAACCTTCATGACTTCCTCTACCTGATACGTTGCTGGGAAATATACCGCCAGATATGGACCAAGACGACAACGGCCTGCTACCAGTTACAGCCTATCCGAGCCAGCCGCACCCGTGCGAGCGCAATCCAGGTTTCCCGGCAAAGACCGCAGGCACTTCAGCGTCCAACTGTCCGCTATACTTCCGCTAGGATGCTGCCGGTCTTAGCCTTTGACCAATGCGTGACCAATGTTTGCCCAACGAATGAACAACACCCTCGAAAGCCTCGCCGACCAGCAACAGCGCACCGCCCGCCGCAATGCCCAGCGGCTCAATTTCGACCGCAATCAGGCCATCGGCCTGCTCCTCGCCGTCGCCGGTGTTCTTGCATACCGCCTGTTGCACACTCCATCGGAATGGCTGTTCCCCCAGGGTTGGTGGCGTCTTTGGTAGCGGCATCCGTTTCTAATGATCCTCTCGCAGTCCTGATCCTCGGACCCACCGGAAGCGGCAAAACGGCGCTGTCGCTGGCTCTCGCTGAGCGCTTCAATGGCGAAATCATCAGTTGCGACTCAGTCGCCGTCTATCGCGGAATGGACCTCGGCTCCGCCAAGCCCTCCGTCGAAGAACAAGGCAGAGTCCCGCATCACCTCATCGACGTCGTCGATCCCGACCAGCCCTTCACCGCCGGCGAATACTCCCGTCAGGCGCGTCACGCAATGCGCCAAATCGCTGAGCGCGGCCACCTGCCGCTTGTCACCGGCGGCACCGGCCTCTACCTGCGCGCTCTGACTATGGGCCTCTTCTCCGGTCCCGCCCGCCAGGAAGACCTGCGCGCCCGGCTCATCCGCAGCGAAAAGCGCCACCAATCCGGCTGGCTGCACCGAATATTGCAACGCCTCGATCCAGCCTCAGCCGCCCGCATCCACGCCAACGACACCCCAAAGCTCATCCGCGCCCTCGAAGTCTGCCTGACCGCCAAACAGCCGCTTTCCGCAGCCTTCGCCTCTGGCCGCGACCCGCTCACCGGCTTCCGCCTGCTGCGCATCGGCCTAAACCCGCCTCGAAAAGAACTCTATGATCGCCTAAACCGCCGCGCAGCCCAGATGTTCCAAGCCGGCCTAATCGAAGAAACCAGCAGCCTCTTGGCCCGCTACGGCAGAGTCAAAGCCCTCGACGCCCTCGGCTACCGGCAGGCCCTCGCGGTCCTCGACGGCGCCATGTCGCCCGAAGAAGCCATCACCGCCGCCCAGCAGGGCCATCGCAACTACGCAAAGCGCCAGCTAACCTGGTTCCGCCGCGAGCCCAATGTCCACTGGATCGAAGACTTCGGCGACACCCCCCAAGCCACACAAACGGCAATCGGCCTCATCCAGAACGCCAATCCCAACGCCAATCCCGAGTCAAATCGCGGCTAAACTCAAAGCATGCGCCTCGAACATCTGGCCACCCCCGAGTCCTTCGACGCCTTTCTCCATGGCTTTGAGAACGGCACCCTCCCCAAGCCCGAGTGGACGCATGGCGCTCACGTGGCGTCAGCAGCAAACTACCTGTTCGGCTCGACTGTCGCAGTGGTTCTCCCGCAGATGCGCGCCCGCATCAGTGCCTATAACCGTGCTGTTGGCGGAGCAAACACAACCACCTCCGGCTATCACGAAACCCTCACCCGCTTCTGGCTCGTCATCGTCGCCGAATTCCTCCGCCAGCGCCAGCCGCAATCCCGCCTTGAAGCCGCCCGTCAGGCTGTGGAGGTTTTCGGCGAGGCCCGCACCCTCCATACCCTGTACTACTCCGGCGACGTCGTCAAAGACTCGGCGGCTCGCAGGGAGTGGCGTCCGCCAGACCTGCTTCCGCTCCCAGATTGCGAAGCATGATCCTGAAACCCGCCAGACCGCATCCATTAGACTGATGTGTGGCAAGAGCGACCGCAGGATGACGCTGCGCGCCCGGAAGGAAGACCCTTGGCAGAGACAATTTACGACGTAGCAATCATCGGCAGCGGCCCGGCTGGATATACCGCCGCCATCCGCGCCGGCGAATTCGGCCTCAAGACGGCTCTCATCGAAAGCTCCGGCGCGCTCGGCGGCACCTGCCTCCACGTCGGCTGCATCCCCACCAAGGCGCTGCTCTTCCATGCCGAAGTCTGGGATCACCTCAAACACGGAGCCGATTACGGCATTGACGGCGTTACTCAGCCAGTCCTCAACTGGCAGCAGGGCCTTAAGCGCAAAAACGCCATCATCGCCAAGCACGTCAAGGGACTCGAATTCCTGATGCGCAAAAACAAGGTCAACACCATCGAGGGCTACGGACGCCTCACCGGCCCCGCCAAAGATGGCATCCACACCGTCAGCATCTACACCGAGGGCGGCGGCGGAGCAGCCGGCGAGCAGAGCTTTATCAAGGCGAAAAACGTCATCGTCGCCACCGGCTCCCAGGCCAAAATGCTTCCCGGCCTCGAAGCCGATACGCGCATCCTCACCAACATCGAAATCCTCTCCATCCCCGCTCTTCCCAAGTCGCTCGTGGTCATTGGAGCAGGTGCCGTCGGCGTCGAGTTCGCCTCCATCTTCCGGAGCTTCGGTACGGAAGTCTCCATTATCGAGTTCCTGCCCCGGCTCGTCCCAGTCGAAGACGAAGAAATCTCCAAGGAATTGACCCGCCAGTTCAAAAAGCGCGCCATCGATATCAACACCGGGGCCAGGGTCGAAAAGGTTGAGAAGACAACCGACGGCGTCAGAGTAACCTTCACCGACCAGAACGGCAAATCGCAGGTCAAGGAAGCCGATAAGGTGCTCATCGCCGTCGGCCGTTCCCCGCGCACCGATAACATCGACATCGACAAGACAAAGATCGAACTAGACCGCGGCTTCATCAAGACCAACGAGTGGATGGAAACCGCCGAGCCCGGCATCTACGCCATCGGCGATATCGTCGCCGGCATGCCACAGCTCGCCCACTCCGGCTCTATGGCCGGCATGGTCGCCGTCGCCAAGATCGCGGGCAAGCACTTCCGCCCCATCAATCGCCTGCGCATCCCCGGCTGCACCTACACCGAGCCGCAGATCGGCTCCGTCGGATTGACCGAAACGGCAGCCAAGGAAAAGGGCCACGAAGTGAAAATCGGCAAGTTCCCCTTCGCCGGAAACTCCAAAGCCACCATTGTCGATTCCCACGACGGCTTCGTGAAGATCGTCTCCGACGCAAAATACGGCGAAATCCTCGGCGTCCACATCATTGGTCCCTCGGCGACGGAAATCATCGCCGAAGCCGTTGTCGCCATGGACCTCGAAGGAACGGTAGACGAGCTGATGTACACCATCCACGCGCATCCCACGTTGAGCGAATCCATGCTCGACGCCTACGGCGCAGTCGAAGGCCTCGCCATCAACGCATAAACTGTCATTTGCTGACGCGTGCGGTGCGGGTGCGGGTGCCCCAGGTCTCGATTTTGAGACCTGGGATCACTGATCTGGATTCAGGGATCTACTTCGGCTTCTGAGCATCCGGTGGTTTATTGGTATCCGGCGAATTCGAAATGTTCGTTCCCTCGTAGATAATCGTCGAGGACGATCCGAACTGCTTGTAGTCGGTATATTTCACCGTCTGGCGCACATGCACATCCTCGCCCAGGTAGCCGTTCCCCCCCGTGAAGTGCAGCACCCCATCGCCCTTGGTGTACGTCGGAAACCAGTTCTCTCCATCCACCTGCTCGCGGTAGGTGGTAAACGGCGTCGATAGATCTTCGTGCCCTTTGCGCAGATCGTCCGGCACATTCTTGCCATTCGTGATCACAATCTGCAGCGCGTCCGCATCCACCCAGATCTTCCCCTGAAAATACCGTTTGTTCTTCTCGATCACCTTGGGGGCGACCTCGAAGACATAGCAGGGCACCTGGTCGACCGTCTGGCGGCCAACATACTTGATGTCGTATTGCCCCGCGTCCTCCGTCGTCAGGACAAACGGCAACCGCTGCTGAATGTCCTGGAAATCGGCCGGGGACATGCTGATCCGCTCCAGGCTGCTCGCCGGAGCAAACACCACCTTCTCCGTTCGTTTGCCATCCGGAGTGAAGATGACATCGTCCACCTGGTAGTACTCGCCGTCCACCTTGCCGTCGTCGTTGACCGTCTGCACCCTGACCGTACGCCGGTAGGTGTAGTGATTCAGCGCCTGGCGAAATTCGGACTCCTTGGCCGTGAATTTGTGAATGATTTCGTCCGGAGAGATCGGTGGTTCGGTAATATCCATCGGCCCGTAACCCGAATCGAGCGGCATAGGCGTATAGGAAACCGTGGCATTGGCGTCATGCTTCTTCTTGTCGCTGCCCCAAACCACCCCGGCACACAAAACCATGCCGAAAAGGAGAACTAAACCACTTCGGCGCACCATTTTGCATTTCCCAGTTACCGTGGACACGTGCTTTTGCTCCGATCATTTTCGACAACAACTACAACTTTAGACGCATATAGCTTGACCGGGTTAAGAAGGATGATACATACGGGTCTAAATGCCGCTGAATTTTCGTGACAGTCCATCGAAGCCCATGATTCTCTCTAATCAGTGTGGACGTTGATGAACTCCTCGTGGTTTCCTTTCCGCACAGCTTTGTGCACACTGCGGGCGTTCACAATATGAAAATTCAGGCTGGCGTCTGCGATCAATACGCGGGCTCGGGTCCGTCCATAGGCAATTTTTTGAGTCCGAACCGAACCGAGAAGGAGTCTGCTGTCAGTTTCAATGCCCGATGACTATCAGATTCCGTCTATAACCCTGATCGCAGCGCTCATGCTGGCGTTTGCCTACCTGCACGCGCGCTTCCGCAGTGTTCGAACACTCCTGTGGATGCTCGCTCTGAGTTGCACCGGGCTTCAGGAGATCCTCCTGTGGATGGTCAACCAGTGGGTCATTCCGCCCGGCGCCGGGATACCTCACGCAGTTGTATGGCTCAAGGTTGCGGGGGAGTCGTTGTTGATGCTCTCTTCCGCGCTCTTTCTGGCCTCGCTGTCACCTTTCGGCTTTCAGATGGGCCGGCGACGCATCCTGTTTGTCGTTCCCTACACGGTTCCTCTGTTGCTGTATACCTTTCTCTATTACGGCTATACGCAGTACTCCACCCGGCCGTTTCTGTGGGTTTATCTACTTCTGGCTTATTGGGCGGCTGCCGTAGCCATCCCCTGGAGTTTACAGAAGGGCCCGGTTCCCGTCTGGCTTTCCGTTCTGATAGTCGCAGTCGCCGGAGCGATCTGTATCCCGTACTACATTCATGGCAATGTGTACTTCCCGCTGCTCGTGGTCGAGTCGGGCAACATGCTCATGGCGGCGCTCCTGGTCGTTTACAACTTTCGCCGGCTGTCTCCAGGCGTCTTTCTCACCACCTCGGGCTTCATTGCCTCCGCTCTGCCGCCATTCTTCCTCATCCGGCCCGAAATGCGGGCAATTCTGCTCGGACTGCTCCTTGCCCGTATTGCCATTCTGGGCAAGGTCATTATTGCCATGGGACTCATCCTGTTGGTTTTGGAAGACGAAGTCGACAAGAATGAGACCGCTCAGCAGAGGGAGCGCCGCGTTCGTCTGGAGCTGGAGGCCTATGCCCGTCAGTCGCTGACCGCGCGCAACCTGGAAGAGTTCGACCGCGAGACCAGCCACCTCTGCGGCATGATTGTTGAGCACAGCTGCTTCGCCTCTGCGGCCATGGTCGTGCGCAACGCCAGCGGCGCATACAAGCTGGTCGGTTACGCTGGCATGGACGGCGCTACAGCCGGCGCTCTGGATTCGCTGGCTCAGCGCCTGCCCTCGGACTGCTTCTCCAACAACGGAGAGGCGCTCGTTCCCGACAGCAAGTCCCTGAGTCTTGACCTGACTCCGTGGCTGACTCCCGGCGACGATCTGGAACGACTGCGCCTGACCCGCGTCGGCGCGGTTCCCATGCTCGGCCCCGACAACTCTCCAGAGGGCGCGATCCTGATCACTGCGCCCCGGACACCCTTGCCGCACCTCCGCGCCGACGACATGCTGCCCATGGAGATACTCTCCGGCCGCCTGCAGGCAGCCCGCGCCCAGGCACTCATGCTCGGCAAGCTCATCGACTCTGAGCGCTTCGCGGGAGTCGGACAACTGGCCAACAACGTCGCCCAGCAGCTCAACAATCCCCTCACCGTCATCCTCGGTTACTCCGCCCTGATTGAGGAAACCGTGCCGGGAGGCGTCGAAAGCCGAGGAGCTGAGGCCATCACGGTCGAGGCACGACGAATGAAGGGAATCCTCGAGAGGCTCTCGCGTTTCTCTCGCCTCTCCACCGAGCGCTTCAACTCGTTTTCGGTCGTCGATCTCATCACGGACATCGAACAGATGCACCGACCCGATTTCCTGCGCCATTCCATCGAATTCCGCCTCACTGTTGCGCCCGATCTGCCCGCAATCTTCGGCAACGCGCACCAGATTCGCCAGGCTCTGTTGCACGCAACGCAATACGCCATCGACAGCGTCCTTCGAGTTGGTACAAACCTTGAAAAATCGGTTCATATCGAAGCGACCGCGCCCACATCAGAAGACGGCCGCGTTCAGGTCGTCATCTCCCATTCCGGTCCGGGATTCGCCCATCCGGAGCGAGCCTTCGATTCGCTTTCCTCAGGTTTCGCCGGCAGCGAATCCACCTCCATCGGCCTCAGCCTCTGCGCCGCCATCGTCCGCGAACACCGCGGCAACATCACTGCTACGAATCTCGATCCGACCGGAGCCGCCATCATTCTAGACCTTCCCATAAGTTGACCTTCCTGTAGGCTGATCTGCCCATAAGCTGACGCAGCTCCAAAGCACCATCTTCCAGAGAGATGTAAACTTCAGTTTCCCGCGCAGCTTTCAACCGGCGCGCATGGGAATACATCGATCCAGAAAAGGGATGCTGTGATGCGGAATCGTCTTCGTTGGTTTGCGGCCTCAGTCTTCTTTCCGGTCTTGCTCTTCTCCATCTGCCCGCCAAAGGAACTCCCAGCCCAGGCCCCGGCTAAAAGACCCATGACTTTCGCCGACATGATGCAGATGCGCCGCCTCGGCGACACCGACGTCTCGCCCGACGGCAAGTGGCTCCTCTATTCCGTAACCGACGTCGATCTGGCCCAGAACACCCGCACCCCAAAACTATGGATTCAGCCCGTTACCGGTGGAGAGCCCAAACAGGTCGAAGGCACCCAGCCCGCCGACGGCGGCGCACGGTTTTCGCATGACGGCAAGCAGCTACTTTTTCTCTCCAGCCGCTCCGGCAGCCAGCAAATCTGGCTCGCCGACTTCGACCTGGCCACCGGAACGACAACCAACATTAGAAATGCCACAAAGAACGTGAGAAATCCGGCAACTAACGTTGGAAGTCCGACAAGCAATGCTGAAAATCCGGCAATCAACATACCGGAAGCCGACAATGCGTTGTGGTCTCCCGACGGCAAAAGTATCGTCTTCACTGCCTCCGTCTACCCCGACTGCCGAGCCATCACGCCCGAAAACCCCGATGGCGCGAAGTGCACCATCGACCGCGACGCAGCCCAGGCAGCCAGCAAAGTCAAAGCCCGCATCTTCGACCACCTGCTCTACAAGCACTGGAACGCCTTCACCGGCGACAAGCGCAGCCATCTCTTCCTGCTGACTGTAGAAACCGGAGCCATCCGTGACCTGACACCGAACGACCCGCGCGACGTCCCGCCATTTTCGCTCGAAGGCGGCTGTGGCTGCGCGTTTTCTCCTGATTCCAAAGAACTTGCTTTCACCGAAAACCTCGACGAAGAACCAGCCATCAGCACCAACGCCGACATCTTCACCCTCAATCTGACCAATTCCACAGCCAAGCCAGTAAAAATCTCCACCAGCCCGGGCGGCGACTTCAACCCTGCTTACTCACCTGACGGCAAATACCTCGCCTGGCGCAGCCAGGCCCGCCCCGGCTACGAAAGCGACAAATTTCGCCTAGTGATCTACGACCGCACCACCAAGCAAATAAAAGACTCGCTCCCAAATTTTGATCGATGGGTGGACGAGTTTGTCTGGTCGCCAGATTCGAACAAGATCTACTTCGTAGCTGGTAACGACGGAATGGCGCAAATTTTCGATGCTAGTCGCAATGGAATCGACAAAACAGGAACGGGGTTGAATAGGTTTGTTGGCGCTGATTCGAACGAGGGGGAATTCAATGATTTGCATATAGCCGGGGACGGAAAAACGCTGTTGGCGACTCGAATGAAAGTAGGACAACCCGGAGAGGTTGTTCAAATTAGACAATTCGTAGAACCGCAGCGAGAGAAGGGCGACGTTGTCATCGGAACAGACTTTGTTGGAAGCAAGCAAGAGTTAGAAAAGCTGGTCGCGCTTGGAGACCCCGAGAAAAAGGAAATTACAAAAATCACTCATCTAAACGATGATCTGCTGGCAAAACTGGACTTATCACAGCTAGAATCCTTCTGGTTCAAAGCCGCTGATAAGACAGAGGTTGAGGGCTTCCTCATCAAACCCCCAGCCTTCGACCCTGCCAAGAAATACCCCGTCAAATTCCTGATCCACGGCGGCCCGCAAGGCGCATGGGGCGACTCCTGGAGCTACCGCTGGAACGCTGAACTCCTTGCCGCCAACGGTTACGTCGTCGTCATGATCAACCCGCGCGGCAGCACCGGCTACGGCCAGACTTTTGTCGATGGTGTGAACGGCGACTGGGGCGGCAAACCATTCACCGACCTGATGCTCGGCCTCGACTACGCCGAGAAAACCTACCCGTTTATAGACAAGAACCGCGAATGCGCCCTCGGCGCAAGCTACGGCGGCTACATGGCCAACTGGATTCTCGGTCATACCAATCGCTTCAAGTGCATCGTCACCCATGACGGCATGTTCGACCCCGAATCCGCGTACGGATCGACGGAAGAGCTGTGGTTCAACGAGTGGGAGTTCAAAGGCAAGCCCTGGGACTACTACGGCCATCCCGACTCCGAAAATCCATTCCGCCGATGGTCCCCGGCGCTCTCGGCCAAAAACTTCAAAACCCCCACGCTCGTCATCCACAGCCAGCTCGACTACCGCCTCGATGTCTCGGAGGGCTATCAGCTCTTCACCACGCTCCAGCGCCTCAAAGTTCCGTCCAAGATGCTCTATTTCCCCGACGAAGGCCACTGGGTGCAGAAGCCGCAAAACTCTGAGCTCTGGTACAAGACCGTCAACGCCTGGGTCGATCAGTGGATTGGAAGTGCAGGGATCGGAAGCGCAGGGAGCAGGGAACAGGGAACAGGGAACAGGGAATAGAAATGCCATTTGGTCGCGCCAAGAAACAATCCGATCCCCTCGACGAAAACGCCCTGCACGAGTACGCCGTGAAGTCCCTCGGCCGCCGCATGAGAAGCGAATCGGAACTTCGCCACCTCATGCAGGCCAAAGTTGAGCGCGAAGAGACCGGTGCGGCCAAAGTCAACCAAGTCATCGCCCGCCTCAAGGAATACGGCTACCTCGACGACACTGCTTTCGCCGAAAACTACACCCAGCTCCGCCAGCAGAACGAGAAATTCGGTGCTCGTCGCGTCAGCCAGGAGCTGAACCGCAAAGGCATTGCCCAGCAGACGATCGCAGAGACCATCGAAACCAAGTACGCCGAGGTTAGCGAAGAAGCCTTGGCCCGCCAGCACCTCGAACGCAAGCGCATCCGCAAGCCCGAAAACGAAAAAGAGACCGCCCGCGTCATGCGCCGCCTCGTCACAGCAGGCTTCTCCGTAGGCGTCATCTACAAAATCCTCCGCCAGTGGGACGTTCCCGACGAGACGTTGATGGCCCTCGAAAATCTGGAAGAACAACCGGGCGAAGAATAGCCCGGCTGCAAGCAGTGCGGTCATTTCGCCAATTACACTGAATTAGCCATGCAATATCGATCCGGGAACGAGATTCGCGAACAATTTCTGCGCTTTTTTGAGTCGAAGCAACACCGCCGGGTGGCTTCGTCCTCGCTGGTGCCTGCCAATGATCCGACGCTGCTCTTCACCAACGCGGGCATGAACCAGTTCAAGGACCTCTTCACCGGCGCCGAGAAGCGCGAATACACCCGCGCTACCACCTCGCAGAAGTGCGTCCGCGCGGGCGGCAAGCACAACGATCTGGAAAACGTGGGCTTCACGCGCCGCCACCACACCTTTTTCGAGATGCTGGGCAACTTCAGCTTCGGCGACTACTTCAAGCGCGAAGCCATCCAGTACGCCTGGGAACTCGTTACCAGCCCTGAGTGGTTCGGCATCCCCAAGGACAAGCTCTACGTCACGATCTTTGAGGGTGCGCCAGACTATGGCGTTCCGCGCGACGACGAGGCCGAACAGTTCTGGATCGAAACCGGCGTGCCGCGCGAGCGCATCTTCGAGTTCGGCCTCAAGGATAATTTCTGGCAGATGGGCGAAACCGGCCCTTGCGGCCCCTGCTCCGAAATCTTCTATGACATGGGCATTGAGGCGTCGTCATATGGCCCCGGTGTGCGGGACAGAGATCGGCCATTTGGAGAGGACGATGCCCGCTACGTAGAGATTTGGAACCTAGTTTTTATGCAGTTCGACCGCGCGGCGATTGTCGAGGGCGGCAAGACCACCGGCTACTCCCTCACACCTCTGCCCAAGCCCAGCATTGATACAGGGATGGGTCTGGAGCGAGTCGCAGCGGTTCTACAAGGTAAGATCTCCAATTTTGAGACGGATCTTTTCACACCCCTCATCACCCGAGCCGCCGAGTTGACGGGAACTGAGGACAAAGTATCGAATGCCAGTTTACGCATCATTGCCGACCATGCACGTGCGGCAACATTCCTGATCAGCGATGGGGTTCTGCCTACGAATGAGGGCCGCGGCTATGTTTTGCGCAAGATAATGCGGCGAGCAATTCGACATGGAAGAGAACTCGGAACGGAGAGCCCCTTCCTATACCAAATGGTGTCCGCAGTTCGGGACGAAATGCTCAAAGCCTACCCCGCGCTGGCTGCAGACGCAGACAGGGTGGCAAAGGTGATTCATGGAGAAGAGGTCCAATTTGCCCGAACACTGTCCATGGGCCTAGCTGAGCTTGAGGACGAACTTGAGGCGGTAGCGACTGCGTGGGAACGTGCATGTGAAATTATCAGTGACCGTGAATCAAAATACGATGAGGGCTACACTGAGGCTCAATTCGACGAAGCTCAAGCGCTCGTCGATGGCGGTAAAATCCTAAGTGGGGCTAGAGCGTTTCATCTCTACGAGACCTTTGGCCTTCCCGTAGACTTTATGGTCGATGCCGCCCGCGATGCGGGCGTAGCCTTCGACGAAGCAGGCTTCGAAGCCGCCCGCGCCGAAGAGCAAGCCCGCGCCCGCGCAAGCTGGAAAGGCGGCGCAGCGAAGACCGCCAGCCCGGCATTCCGCGACCTGCCCAAGACCGACTTCCTTGGCTATTCGCAATTCGTGGCCAACAGCGCCGAAGTCCTCGCCATCGTGAAAGACGGCGTAGGCGTTCCCGCAGCCAAGGCAGGTGACTCCGTCGATGTCGTGCTCGACCGCACCAGCTTCTACGGCGATTCCGGTGGCCAGATTGGCGATACGGGGCGGTTTACTTCTCCCGATGGCAACCTCACCGTTGCTGAAATCACTGGCTGCGTTCTGCCCGTGCAGGGAGTCCGCGCACACAAGGCCGTGCTCAAGCAGGATCTGGCTGTCGGAGATCATGTGAACACTGTCGTCGATGGAGTGCGCCGCAACGCGATCAAGCGCAACCACACCGGTACGCACCTCCTCCACGCAGCGCTTCGGCAGGTTCTCGGGACGCACGTCAAGCAGGCCGGCTCGCTCGTCGATCCGACGCGGTTGCGCTTTGACTTCTCCCATTTCGCTCAGGTCGCCGACGAAGAACTCGAAGAGATCGAATCCATCGTCAATCGCGAAGTGCTTGGTAACACCGCCGTTCAAACCATGGTCGACGTTCCGATCGACGTAGCCGTGAATGAGTACCACGCCATGGCGCTCTTCGGCGAAAAGTACGGCGACAAGGTCCGCGTGGTAAAGATCGGCGACTTTTCGACAGAGCTGTGCGGCGGCACGCACACCGGCGCAACCGGCGAAATCGGCCTCATCAAGATCGTCGGCGAAGGCTCCGTCTCCTCCGGCGTTCGCCGCCTTGAAGCCATCAGCGGCACTGGCGCTCTCGACGAGTTCCGTCGCGACTTCTCCGTCGCACAACTGGCCGCGCAGGTTGCTCCGCCTTCGAATGGCTCTGACCTTTCGGGATCGCTGCGCGGCAAGCTCGCCGACCATGAAGAAGAGCTGAAAAAGCTGCGCCGCGAACTGGATGAGCTGCGCATGAAGTCAGCTTCGGGCAACCTCGACGCAGCTCTTGCCTCAGCCGTTGAAGTCAGTGGCGTCAAGGTCGCGACACTCCGCGCTGATGGTCTCGAACGCGGCCAGCTTCGCACGCTGGTGGACAATCTGAAGCAGCGTCTGGGCGAGGGCGTCGTCGTCCTCGGCTCCGTACAGCCGGAGGGTAAAGTCGCCATTATTGCTGGAGTTACACCGGGGCTGACGAAGCGCATTCAGGCCGGGAAGCTGGTTGGCGCTGTGGCGAAACTGGTCGGCGGCTCAGGCGGCGGTAAGCCCGAGATCGCCGAGGCAGGCGGCAAAGACCAGAGCCAGTTGGGCGCGGCGCTGGAGGCTGTTCCGGGGATTGTGAAGGAATTTCTCGGTTAAAAGGCGGGGAATTCCCGGTTCCGAAGTACCGTTTACCCGCGGGGAACCTTTCGCGGCAAGTGTCTCCTCTGGTATCGCATTGGTCGCGGCCGTCGCGGTAGAGTCAAACCAGCAGGGTCTGTTTCGCTCGCGGCGGTACCCCGCAGCGAGCCCAGACTGGAGACAGCTACGCGGATGCATAAATCGCTGAGGCCGATGGGACTGGCTTGCTGCCTGCTGGCAGCGGCGTGGTCGTTCTGTGCTCCGGCGTTCGCCGTAGGATTCTCCCGTTCCTCGACCCGGCATTCAACTCCCGTGGAATCAGCGTGGGATCGAGCTGTGCGGCTGCGCGATCAGTTGGAAGCCACGCCGAAGGAGAAGCGCACCCGGGAAAGCTACGAGGAAGTGCTGGATGCGTTCCGGGGGATCTACCATCAGAAGCCCGGGTCTGCCAAAGCTCCGCCTGCGGTCGCTGCCGTAGCCGACCTGCTCGCTGAAAAGGGTCGCGTTCTCTCCGATCAGCACGCGCTGCGGGCGGCCATCGGGCAGTATGAATTTTTGCGGGATCAATACCCGCATAGCTCTCAGGTTGACGATGCCTTGTTGCTGGAGGCGGAGATCTGCCGCCAGGACCTGAAAGACAAGGCCTGCGCCGAAGAGAAACTTCGGCAGGTCATTGCCGAGCGCCCGGACAGCTCATTCAGCGAGCAGGCGGGGATCGAATTGCGGGAGATCGAAGCTCCTCCGCCGCCAGCCGGAAAGACGGCCAAAGCCCGGCGATCAATGGCTCCAGTGATTCCAGCGCCCGAAGTTGCCGCGGATTCGACGACGCCTCCCAGCAGTGGTACCAAAACTCGCGCCAGCCGTTTGAGCAGCCAGGTTGCCCAGACTGATGCGGCGCCATCGAACGCCCAGGTAATCCTCGATGACGCGCCGGTGCAGGTTCCGACGAATTCAGGCAATGGGCAGACATCCTCTGGCTCTGGCCGGGTGGTGATGATTACCGGTATGCGCCACTGGTCCAACCCGACCTCGACGCGCATTGCCATCGATCTTGGCGGCAAGGTGGAATACGAGGCGGCGCGGGTTCCCAATCCCGATCGGATTTTTTTTGATCTGCATGGGGCGCGGCTCGCTTCGAGCCTCAATGGGCACCAGGTTGAGGTGGTGGATGATGGCTATCTCAAGCGCATTCGCGCGGCGCAGTTCCATCCGGACGTGACCCGAGTGGTGCTGGATGTTACGGATGTTAGCGAGTATTCGGCGTTCTTGCTGCCCAATCCGTGGCGGCTGATTATTGACGTTCACAGCGACAAATCTGCTGGAAAGCTGGCTCAGGCCAATGGCACCTCGGCAACCGTCGGGCCTTCGCAGCCGATTGCGCCCGCTACTCGACCGGCCACCAGTGCGGAGAGCACGATTGCGGATGTGGCGAAATTGAGCAGTGAGCCGGCGAAGGTTCCGGCGACGGCTGGGCCGACGAGTGGGCCAGTCTCGGCGCGCGTGACGACTCCCGCGCCTGCCCTGGATTCGGGCAGCAGTACGGCTTCGGCGGATGCTTCCGCAGCGGGTGCGACTGGCAGCAACGTCGGGAAGAGCCGCAGGAAGGGCAAAAGCGGGTCGACGTCGGCGGGCAATTCGACAGAGGCGGACGCGGTTCCTCATGCCGCAGAGCCAACCGCCGACGGAGAGCGTTCGCTGGTACGGGCGCTGGGGTTGAAGGTTGGGCGCATCGTCATCGATCCGGGGCACGGCGGGCATGATTCCGGAACGCTTGGCCCTGGTGGTATTCAGGAGAAGGACGTGGTGCTGGATGTTGCGCTGCGCGTGGGCAAGCTGCTGCATAAGCGTCTGGGTGCGGAGATTGTTTACACCCGCGATGACGATACGTTCATTCCGCTGGAGACGCGCACCGCGATTGCCAACAAGGCACAGGCGGACCTATTTTTGTCGATTCACGCGAACTCGAGCCCTGAGCCCTCGGCGCGCGGCGTGGAGACTTACTACCTGAATTTTACTTCCGACCCGAATGCGTTGGATGTTGCGGCGCGCGAGAATGCGATTTCCAACAGCTCTGTGCATCAGCTTTCCGATCTGGTGCGCAAGATTACTCTAAGGGACAAGATCGACGAGTCGCGCGAGTTTGCCGCCGATGTAGATGCGGGTCTTTATGACGGATTGAAGTCGGGCAATCCTGGGTTGCGAGATCGCGGCGTGAAGAAGGCTCCGTTTGTGGTGCTGATAGGCGCGCAGATGCCGTCAATCTTGGCGGAGATCAGCTTTCTTACCAATCCCGATGACGCCGAGCAATTACGGGAAGGCAGCTACCGGCAGCGGATTGCCGAATCGCTGGATGCCGGCGTGGAGCGTTATCTGCGCGGGCTGAGCGGGACCAACCCGGTTGAGAAGGCGAGGAGTTCGACCAAGAGTTCAATTGAAAGCGGCGAGCCGGCGGGACAGTAATGGCTGATCAGTGGATGGCCCACATCAGAATGCTTAAGAAGATCGGGTGCCCCACATCTTGTTCAAGTTCGAGATGTGGGGCATCCTCATTTGCGCGCAAGGCGGCTGCTAATGCACTGGTGGAGCTGGATGCGACATGGCAGGAGCAGTGATTCGGGGTGGTGCGATGGAATGTGCAGCCGATTTTATGCCGGCGATTTTTGCCTGCATGTCGGTTGGGCCTTTTGGCACTTTTACTTCCTGGAGCCGGATGGTTTCGAAGCCGCGCCGATGGGCCACAATCCGGTAATCGAAGGCGACGCTCGAACTTCCGCTGCCCAGCTCACGCACCACAAAGCCCGCCGATGTTGTGCTCGCTACGTAGAGGCCGTGACAGTCGCCCTTTGGAGTGAGAAAGACATGGTAGTTGGCTGTCGAGTCGATCGTCTGGAGAAATCCGGGATCGAGCGAGACTTGCACTGCGCCTGCTTGCAACTGCGCCGTGCCGAAGTCTTCAAACCAGTTCTCCGGGCTTTCGACGGCGTAAAGCGCCACATCCCGGCCATCCTGTAGTTTCACCCTCGCGGATTTGCTTCCGGAGACGGTCAGGTTGCCGCTGATGTCCAGGTTGCCGTTCGCATCTACTGTGAAGACCTGCGTAGTGGCGCTTCCGGACAGACCTTGCAGGATCAATCCTGACCCGCTGTGAGCTACGAACTGGCCGGCTACAGCGTTCGGGCTCTCGACAAACCCGACGACTCCAACTGGCGTGCCGGAAGTTGAGCTTGCATAACCGAAGATTCCCGGCGCGTTGTTGCTCGCAGTTTGGCCAAATACGCCGAAGGCTGTCCCCGTCGTAGCCCATGCCGCTCCAGCAACACCTGCTCCGAAACCCGTGGTAAAAGTCGATCCATTCACGCCGTAGGCATTGCCTGTAGTTGCAATAGCATTGCCGCTCACTCCGTTTCCGTTGGTGCTGGCGCTCTGGCCGAAGACGCCGTTGGTGTAGCCGGAAGTTGCGTCGGCGTAACCAGCCACGCCGGAGCCGCTGGTGCTGACGGTGTCTCCCCAGACGCCCAGCGTGCCGCCCATGCCGCCTACTCCAACATTGTTCGGGCTGTCGCCGTACACGCCGGAACCGTTGGTGCTGGCACTGTAGCCGTATACACCGGCGGTGTAGCCGGAGGCCGCATTAGCAAAGCCGCTCAAGCCGTTTCCGCTGGTGCTGACGGTCTGACCATAGACGCCGTTGGCATAACCTGTTGTGGCGCTGTTCACTCCAACCACGCCAGCGCCGCTTCCGCTAGAATTCTGGCCGTAGACGCCGCTCCCATTATTGGAAGTCGCGGTGGCGTAACCGGCGACACCAGCTCCGTTTACGCTGGCGCTGGTTCCGGATACTCCGCTCCCGTAGCCTGTCGTCGCATTGGAAACGCCAACGACGCCGCTTTGGCCTGCGCCGGAGGATGTCCCGCGAACAGCGATGCCGGAGCTGACGGCATCGAGTTTCGCGCCCGGTGTCCTGGTGCCTGCTCCGACGTTGTCCAGCGTCTGAAAGAGGATCGAGTCTCCCAGACTATCGTCGCCGGTCCAGATTGGAATGAAGTCGTTCATGCCGTGGCCTCGCACTGACCGGCCATGGTCGTCATGATCGCCTCTGAAATTTTCGGTTTGCAGAGCGTTTCGTTGCGCAACGGAGAGATTGCCGTTTGCCAGGCCAGACGAGGGTGTTGCCTGGCCTTGTGACAACGCATAGGCTGAGGCCGGTTTTCCGCCCAGCGTGTCGGCGTCTGCGGCCTTCAAGGCGTAGGGCACTGCCACCAGCAGCACACGTGGCAGCTCGCTTTGTCCGGCTAGTTCCGGCTGCACGCCAAGCCAGAGCGCGTTGCCGGAGGCAAAGAGATCGATCGGCAAGCCAGCCGCCGATCCTGCACCCAACAGCACGGTATAGCGGCCTTGCGCGTCCAACTGCAGGTTCTGAGTTTCCGTCCAGAGGGCTGCACCTTCCTGTTCTTTATAGAAGTTGAAGGTCACGGCCACGATGCCGGTCGCGGGTTTGCCGTCTGGGTCTGCCACCACGCCGCTGAACTTCATTAGACGTGGGACATTGCTGTTCACGGCGTCCGGCAGGGCCGTTGTCATGGCTGTATTGCTGGGGGGCGCGGTCCTGAGATCCTGGGCAACTGCCCAGTGTTGCACTGCCAAGGCTAACAGCAGTCCTGGGGCGAAGCCTGAGGCGCACCTGAGCGCACTCCACCTGTCGATTCTGGTCATTGCATCCCCTCCTGTTGAACGGGAATTGCCCGGTTCGATTCGGTATCAAGCTGTTGATTTTTGGTTGAGGGTCACAGCAGGGCTCACCACGAGAATCGCGGAGCGGATCCGGGAAGCCGAAGGATGGCGAGCTATGCTCTACTGCCCGAGCCCGATGCAATCAGCTTTGCGGAACAATGTGCGGACTGAGTGCGGATTATAGCTCACTTCTGCCGGAAGCGATTTTGTAATTTGCGATAAGTTAGACGGCGTCTCAAAGAATCCCGTCTTAAGACGCTGGAGTGGCCTGCCTGGGGGCGGAATCGATCCAACCCGGGCGCAACCTGCCGGATCGCCTACTTCAATTCCTGCTTTTTGTAGTCTTCGGGGATTTCTACTTGAAACATGTCATCGGTAAGCGCGGGGTTCGCGGTTACTCGCTCGACAGTCATCACGAGCTGGTACTCATCCTGCGGGCGCTTGAGAGTGATCGTGCCGGGATAGTTGGTTCCGTCGAAATTTTTGTACACACCGTAGAAGACCTGGGTCTCGAGGTCGCCCTTGTCGTTATAGAGATCCTCCTGATAGGGCAGCAGGTCTTCGCGGTGGAAGTGGACCACTCGCACCGGGTAAAGCTCCTGGCTGTCCGCCTTGCGGCGCACGATGTTGAGGATGTACTCAGGCTCCACCATCAACCGCTTATTGACGGTGTCTTCCATCGTCGTGGTTTCGGAGATGACGGAATAAAAGTCGTCCTTTTCGAGGCCGCGCACAACCATGGAGTCAAAGAGCGGACCGGGGCGAAGATTCTCATACCATTTGAGCGAGGTTCCCTTGCGGGAGTTGAGGTCGGAGTAGTACTCGTCCTTGGGCGGAATGACGAGCGTGAACCGGGTTCCGTCACTGGCCAGATCGAACATCTTGGTCTGCAGGACCGGAAGCCTGCCGAGAACGCGCAGCATCTCCGGCTTGCGCAGCAGCAGGTTGGCGCGGAAGCTTGGGTAGTCTGTCGCGACGCCTTCCTGGGCTTTCAGGTGGCTTGCCTGGATGTCGACCGATGCGGTCAGGCTCTGGAATTTGTCCCATTGATCGTTCAGGCGCGCTACCAGCTCGGACGCCGAGGCCGTTTGCACACTAGGCGGCGCAACCGGCACCGGCAGCTTGCGCTTGGAGACAAGCATGCTCGCGCAGCCCGTGAGCGAGACGATAACGGGCAGGCAAAGCGCAAGCGCGACGGCGGCGGCTGCCGGTCGACACGCGTGATTCCGAATTGGACGTACTGCGTTCAACGGCCACCTGCTTGTCTTACAGCCTTGCGGTAGCTGGCGACGTTTTTGTTGTGCTCATCAAGGGTTGAGGCGAATCGCGACTTGCCTTGCGGATCGGCTCCGGCAGCGACGAAATACAGGTAGTCCGTGGCGGCGGGATTCATGGCTGCACGCAACGACGCCATGCCGGGGTTGGCGATAGGGCCGGGAGGCAGGCCGATATGGCGATAGGTGTTGTAGGGCGTGTCGTGCTTTGGATCGGAGAGGTCGGACTGGTAGATCGCGCCGCGCCACAGGTCTTTGACTTCGAGCCCGTAAATGACCGCTGGGTCGGTCATCAGCGGCATCTTCTTCGCCAGGCGGTTCGCAAGTACGCTGGCGACGAGCGGACGCTCCGAAGCCACGGCGGTTTCGCGCTCTACCAGAGAGGCGAGGGTGACGATGTCATGCACGTTGCGCGAGACTGAGGTTTGAGGGGGCCGAGCCAGATCGAGTTCGGAGGTTACGGTTCGGAAGCGGCGCACCATCGTGCTGATGATCTGGGCTGAGGTCACTTTGCGCGGAAAACGATAGGTGTCCGGAAACAGATACCCCTCCAGGTTGCGCGCCTGGGGATCGAGGTCGGCGATGAGGGGAGTTTCGGATACCGTAGCTGCCAGAAAATCCTCCTTGTTCACGTTGAGAAAGCCTGCCTGTACTATCCGCGCCGCAATGTCGAAGCGGTTCGCGCCCTCAGGTATGGTGACCGGTAAGGTGTAGACGTCGCCGCGAGCGATTCGTGCGTACACCTCAGTCACCGGAGCAGCGTGGTCGAAACGATACTCCCCGGCCTTGAGACGGCCCCGTTTCCACAGCCGGACAAGGTCGAAGGCATAACGGCTGCGAACGACGCCCGTCTGCTCCAATTGAGTTGCAATCTGATTACTGCTGCTGCCCGGGGCGATCTCGACAAAAGTCTCGCCCTGCGGACCGGCAGGCAAGAAGACAAACCAGGCTGCCGCTGCGCCCGCCAGCAACAGCAGAAAGAAAAACAGGAAAACCAGAAAACCCGCGCCGGAACCCTTCTTTTTCCGCGAACCTCGCCGACGTGACCTCAATTCGCGCAACTCCCGATGTCATTCAAGGATTGGATGCCTTTCCCTCTGTGCAGATTCCAATCCTTCGATTGTAATTTGACCTTTCCGGTGAGCTGGGGTAGGCCGGCCCTGCTCGCGGTGTACTCCTGGCCGTAACCGGTAACACCGGCATGGCGGTAAGCTAAAGCTGGCGACTGGTTTGCGTTGTCCAAGGAGTTCTCATCTGGAAACTGCACTTGTACCACGTTACCTGGGGCTGGACGTCGGTTCGAAGAGGATTGGCGTCGCCGTTTCGGATGAGCTCGGGTTGACGGCGCAGCCGGTGCTGACACTGACGCGTAAGCGCAATCCGCGGGAGGATATGCGCTCGCTGGCGAGGCTTTGCCGGCGGTTTGGCTGCGTGGGGATCGTGGTGGGCAATCCGCTGCATCTCTCGGGCGAGGCTAGTACGCAGGGCGAAAAGACGCGGGAATTCGCCGAAGAGTTAGGACAGATGGCGGCTTTGCCGGTGCACTTTTGGGACGAACGGCTCACCAGCCGCGAGGCGCACGCAATTCTTTATGCCGCGGGCAAAAGCCGTCAGGAGCACAAGCCGCTGGTGGATCAGGTGGCGGCGGTGCTGATCCTTCAGTCGTTTCTCGACGCCCGTTCGAATCGAAGGCGCGACCTCGAAAACGAAGCCCCTGAGGGTGGCATCGCGCCCGGAGAAGCTTCAGATTGACAGCAGTCGTCATATAATTATGGTTTCAGGGTTTTACCCGCCCAGCTGGATTCCGGGACGGATTTCAAGAGAGGGCGAACCTCATAGACGCGGCGGAATTCACGGACAAGACACGATGTATGTTTCGGCGGGGCGCTCAGGCAATTGGCGCCGCGGGGAATTTCAGCTCTTGCAGCCTAAGAGGACGCCGTCCGCAATGGGAAACGAATGACTGATCACATCAAGAAGCAGCTCCTGGAAGAGATCGCCAAGCTGGAGCATGAACTAGCCCACGAGCTACCCGTCGAGATCAAGAAGGCTGCCTCGCTCGGCGACCTCTCCGAAAACGCTGAGTACCACATGGCGAAGCAGCGCCAGGTCTTCGTCAACGCGCGCCTAGGCCAGGTGAAGAAGCGCATGGCTGAGCTTTCGCTGGTAAATCTGGCCAATATTCCCAAAGACAAAGTCGCCTTCGGCTCGACGATCACCGTGTATGACACGACCAAGGACGAAGAGATTATCTACAAGCTGGTGACCAGCGAGGAGTCCGATGTGTCGAAGGGGCTGATCTCGACGACTTCGCCGATTGGGCGGGGGTTGATCGGGAAAAAGGTGGGCGATACCGCCGTGGTGGTTACGCCCAATGGCAAGCGCGAGCTGGAGATCCTGAAATTGATCACCATTCACGACGAAGTAGGGGAATAGCGTGGCATCTACCTGGACCAGCGCCTTTGGCCGCGCCTGCGGCTGGCTGCTCGACCGCATTGTTCACGGACTTTCGCTCACGCGTATTTCCCCCAATGTGCTTACCTTTATCGGTCTGATCATCAATATCGGAGCAGCGTTTTTCTTCGGTCATGCCAACGCCACCAACGCCGGACGGATGTTCCTCTACGCGGGGCTGGTGATCATCGGAGCCGGCATCTTTGACATGGTTGATGGCCGGGTCGCGCGGCGAACGAACAAGGTGACAGTTTTTGGTGCGTTTTTCGATTCCGTAATCGACCGCTATTCGGATGTAGTGCTATTTTTCGGGTTGATCGTCTACTACGCGCGGGTCAATCATTTTCGCTACGTGGTTCTGGTCGCGTTTGTCATGGTCACTTCGCTGATGGTGAGCTATACACGGGCTCGGGCAGAGGCGCTGATCGGGTCGTGCAAGGTGGGCTTCATGGAGCGGCCGGAGCGGATTGTGCTGATCATCCTTGGGGCGCTCTTCAACCACTGGGGCGTGATGGCTCCGGTGCTGTGGGTGCTGGCGATTCTGTCGACGATCACGGTGATCAACCGCATCACCTATACGTACACGAACACCAAGCATATGGCGCCGCTCAGTTAGACTTTTCGGGTCAGAAGGATTTGTAACCGGGTGGGGCCGAAGTGGATCGAATCGACAGAAAGTTGAGTGATGTCCATGAGCCAGACTCCTGATTCCGCAGTTTCCTCCACTGTCCCTGCAAAGATCGAACCAAGAATTGAACGGAGCGACGCCGAGTGGCGCGAACTGTTGACCCCCGAGCAATACCATGTCCTTCGCCAGAAGGGGACAGAACGACCCTTTACCGGGATCCTGACGCAAAATCACGAGACGGGCGAGTATATGTGCGCAGGCTGCGGAGCGGTGCTCTTCGGCAGCGACGCCAAATTTGACTCAGGCTGCGGATGGCCTAGCTTTTACATCCCGGCGGACTCGAAAGCGATCAAGGAGCACGAGGATCTGAGCTACGGGATGCGGCGCGTCGAAGTGACCTGTGCGCGCTGTGGCGGTCATCTGGGCCATGTCTTTCCGGATGGCCCGAAGCCGACCGGACTGCGTTATTGCATCAATTCCGCATCGCTGAGCTTCGAAAAGAAGTAAGGACAACTCAAAAAGCAGCCCCCGCCCGCATAAGGTTCGGCGAGTGGGGGCTGCTTTTTGGTGCTTGAGGTGTATCCGGCGAAAGCCTGGGCGCTACGCCTTGGCGACTTTGCCGCTCTTGATGCAGTTGGTGCAGACGCGGATGCGCTTGGCTGCTCCGTTGACCAGAGCGTGAACGGCCTGGAGATTCGGGCTCCAGCGGCGCCGGGTTACGTTGTGGGCGTGAGAGATGTTATTGCCAAACTGCGGGCCTTTGCCGCAAACGTCGCATACCTGTGCCATTGCTCGACTCCAAAATCCTTAAGGGTATTCCCGCATTGGGATCGGGGCGGTCGTGAAGACGCTGTCTACATTGCGTCGGAGCGTTTTTCGCTCTGGGCAAACGTTGAAGGCTGCCACAACGCAGAAAGACGCGGCTCACAGACCTGCTGCCGAACCCTTAGTATACCCGGAAATCGGCTTTCGGCAAAGGGCTCGGTTTGGCAGCGCGTTGACACAGGCCATAAGTCTTATCCCTCCTTTATATGATTGAGAGTGTACTGGTAGGAGAAGTGGGGGTTTGGTCAAACCGAAACGAAGTGGAAACACACGATTCAATCCACCTGACGTCTATTTCGAATCCAAGCCACATGAGAGCTGAACGCAGCGCCGGCAGCTGGATCGACGAAACTCCCCTCGAATCGAAATGCCTGGTCCGTTCCGCAACGGCAGCCGACATGCCGGATGTCACAGCTATCTATGCCCAGTTCGTCGCAATGAGTACGGCGACATTCGAGACTGAAGTTCCGGATGAGTGGGAGATGCGGCGGAGGCGGCAGGCCGTTCTGGATCGCGATTTGCCGTACCTGGTGGCGGAGCTCGAGGGTTATATTGTGGGCTTTTGTTACGCCTCGCAGTTCCGGCCTCGCCAGGGTTATCGCTTTACGGTCGAAGACTCCATTTACGTGCGCCCCGACTGTATCGGCCATGGGGTCGGCAAGGCTCTTCTGGGCACGCTGATCTCGGAATGCCAGGCGAAAGGTTGCCACTCAATGGTGGCCTGTATCTGTGGGGTGAATGTGCCTTCGGTGGCGCTGCATGAATCGTTGGGATTTCAGCAGGTTGGTTTACTGCCGGAAGCAGGGTACAAATTCGGGGAATGGCTTCGCCTGTTGATCATGCAGCGTCCCTTGCAGTGAGACGCTGACGCTTCTCACTGCGGCGAAAACCCTCTATTAATTCTTTAGTCGCGCGAAGACGCTGTCTGCTTTCGGGGCAGACGTATTTCACTCTGGGCAAGCATTGAAGTGCGATTCCGGCAATGGGCCGATTGCGGGACACACACAGCCACCCAATTCTCAGAGCAAATCTTTGAAGGCAGATCGCAAATCTCTCTTTTCGTCCTCTGTGAGGGCCTTGCCTAGCCTTAGCTTGCCTGCGTACAAAAGCGGACGGTCAATTTCCGGAGGCAGCGGAACCCGGCCCTTTAATGAAGGGGCCAGTAGAGACGCTAACGGACCTTGGAGGATGCTTGCATGAGTCTGTCGGGCGATTTCCTCGCATGATAGGCGGGATTTGGTCACGGACCCTGTAGTTGGTACTACCGATGGCAGGCTGTGGGTCACCACAGATGGTTGAGGACTAACAGGACCGGGGATCGGTGCCTGAACCGTTGCTTGAGCAGCAAAGCTCTTGATCCAATCTGTTGTGAGATAGAGTTTTCCATCTGCTTCCGCAGCGAGATAGGGCGAGGTCGCAACCTTCGGCTCAAGAATAATGAGGTGGACGCGAAGGCCCATCGCTTGTGCAGCCGTCACCCCCGGTGTCAGATCCGCATCCCCACTTATCAGAACCGCGTGATCGATGGCCTTTGATTGGGTAAGGTTCAACATGTCGGCAATAATCAATCCATCCACAGCCTTCTGTTGCCCGGTCATGTTTCGTGTTCCAAGCCTGAGCTTAAAATCGTCAAGCTCATCGATCGATTGGTGATCCGGACCCTTACCGAGCTGGGAGGGACCGTCGTACCAGTAGACGCGGAGCAATTCGACTCCATTTGTCTGGCTGCCTACCGCACCCAGCAGGCTGTTGCGGAGGCTTTTGTAATCGACGATGACTTCACTTCTTTTGCCCGGCCTGCCCAAGACTGCGTGGCATGATTGCACCCAGAAATATCCCGCGTCTATGAATACCGCAACTCTACCCATTAGTTCACCCACAATAAATTTGAAAAGGGGCGCATATGCGCCCCTTTCTAGTGACGTCTTTGGGACGCCAAGTAATTGATGTCTTTGGGACACCGAATAGTAAAAACAGTATAGCAAATTTTAGAAAATGTGACCCGATGACACTTTGTTTCTTTGCGATCCCTTTTTTAGAGACCGGGCTCTCGCAATAAGACTTGCGCCACTCGCCGAAATCGATTTAGAGTCAGCTTCGTTTCCCGTCGCGGGCCGGCTCAATGTTTGGCAGAAAGCCAGTCAGCAGGCCGATGGCCGGCAGGTAAGCGCACAGTTGGTAGACGTAGACGATGCTGGTCATGTCGGCGATTTTGCCGAGGACTGCCGCGCCGATGCCGCCCATGCCGAAGGCGAAGCCGAAGAACAGGCCGGAGATCATGCCGACGCGGCCGGGAACGAGTTCCTGCGCGTAGACCAGGATCGCCGAGAAGGCTGAGGCGATGACGACGCCGATGATCACGCTCAGAACGCCGGTCCAGAAGAGGTTGGCGTAGGGCAGCAGCAGGGTGAAGGGCAGGACGCCGAGGATCGAGCACCAGATGACGTATTTGCGGCCGATCTTGTCGCCGATCGGGCCGCCGATGAGCGTGCCGGCGGCGATGGCTCCGAACAGCAGGAAGAGATGCAGTTGCGAGCTGGCAACGGAGACGTGGAAGCGGCTGATGAGATAGAAGGTGTAATAGCTGGTGAGGCTGGCGATATAGAAGTACTTGGAAAAGACCAGCATCATCAGGATGAAAAGCGCGAAGCCCACCTGATTTCTGGAGAGGTTGTGGTGGTGGTCGGGATGAGCGGCGCGGCGTTGCAGGTGTTCGAGGCGCTCCTTGTACCAGCGGCCTACCCAGCTAAGGACGGCGATTGCGGTGATGGCGGCAAGCGAGAACCAGAGGACGCCGATTTGTCCCTGGGGCAGGATGATGAAGGCAGCGAGCAGCGGGCCGATGGCCGAGCCGGCATTACCGCCGACCTGGAAGAACGACTGTGCGAATCCGTGTTTGCCGCCCGAGGCCATGCGGGCCACTCGCGACGACTCGGGATGGAAGATGGCGGAACCAACACCGAAGAGCGAAGCGGCGATCAGCAGCAGCGTGAAGGTGGGCGCAAAGGCCAGCAAAACCAGTCCAACCAGGGTGCAGGACATGCCGATGGGCAGCGACCAGGGCAGAGGGCGGCGATCGGTGAAGTGGCCGATGAAGGGCTGCAACAGCGATGCGGTGATCTGGAAGGTCAGGGTAATCAGCCCGATCTGGCTGAAATTCAAATGAAATGAGGATTTCAGGATCGGGTAAATAGAAGGCAACAACGACTGGATCATGTCGTTGAGCAGATGGCAGAAGCTGACTGCCGCGAGGACGCGTAGCAATGTCCCCTCCGGCGAGGCGCCGGATAGGGGTTTTGGAGCCTGAACTTCAATGGTTGCAACAGGAGAAGTGGTCATTCTTGATTGCCGGGGTGCTTTGCTGGGTTTGCCAGACTGGATCGCCAGTCTTTATTTTAGCTTTGATTCGGCGGCTTTGCCGTGGGGGAGCGGCGTGATTGACGCGAGGGAAACAAAGACGGTACACTACCTTAGTTTGGCGATTCTGCCTGTAGCCCTGTTTCAGCACTCGTCCGGTGAGTAGTTTGATATGGACTTGAGTGTTGTCAGGGTGAGCATGTGTTTGCCCATTCAATCAGGTTTGAAGGATGCGCGCCCCAATCGATATTGGGTTGAGCGGCGGCGCCGGAGGTTCTATGTACGCTGTGATTCGTACCGGTGGTAAGCAGTACCGGGTCGCCCCAGGCGATGTCGTCAAGATTGAAAAGGTAGAGACCGCGGATTCGGACGTCCAGACGGTCGAGTTTTCCGATGTGCTGGCAGTTTCCGGCGAGCCGGGTACGATTGCCAGGCCGGCGAGCGCGAAGGTTACGGCCGAGGTGATTGGCGACGGTCGCCATGCAAAGATCCTGGTCTTCCACCTGAAGCGGAAGAAGCAGTACAAGAAGCTGCAGGGACATCGACAGGCATTCACCGAGGTGCGTATCAAGACCATTGAGGTGGATGGCGTTCCCTACGGAGCAGCCGTCTAAGCGGCCGAACCGGTAGAACAGAAGTTCTGGACTTTAGAAAGGATTTACTCGAATGGCACACAAAAAAGGCGGCGGTAGTTCAACAAACGGACGCGACTCAAATGCCCAGCGGCTGGGCGTGAAGGCCTTCGGCGGCCAGGTTGTGACCGGCGGCACGATCATCGTTCGGCAGCGTGGAACACCGATCAAGCCGGGCGTGAATGTTGGCATCGGCAAGGACGATACGCTCTTCGCCAAGATCAGCGGAACAGTGCAATTCCGGGATCGCGGAAACAAGGGACGATTCGCGTACGTGGAACCCCTGGCTGCTGAGTAAGCGCGGTCGGCGCTCTCGCAATGGCTTAAGAAAAGGCCGGAACCTGATGGGGTCCGGCCTTTTCTGTTTTCGATCAAATCCAAACAAAGCGGGATTCTCAGGATTCCGATTCTTTGCCCTTCAGAGTGCGAACGAAGGCGCGTTCTACAACCTTCTCAACGTCCACAAGGAAGAAGCTGGGCGCAGGTTGCACGGCAACTTGTGTGCCCTTGTGTCCAAGGGCCGAGGCGATCTGATCCCATTTGTAGATGGCTGAGTTTACAGGAACGGTCACGGCTCTGCGTGCCGGCTCCGGCATCGCCGAGTAGACGGACCAGACACCGAGGGTGATGACCGAGGAGACCTCAAAGGCTAACTGAATGGCCGGAGTAGCATTGACGCCCAACATGGAAACGATGGATTCGGCGCAGTCGATTGCAGCCATCAATCCCAGCCCCAGTGCCATCCCCATCGGGCGGCTTCGCAGTGATAGTCCGATCGCCCTCATGCTCAAGAGAAGCAATGCCAGCAGGCAGAGTTCAGTTGCGCCGGCGCATCGTAGAAGCTGCAGACCAATTTTGGCTACCGTTTCCGACCCCGGTGTGAGAGATGTCAGGGTTGTTGCCGTGACGACCACGGATGCAATCGCAGCCCAGGCAAAAACGGTGGTGCCCATTCGCGCCAGGCCCGGCAGCGGGGACATCGCTTCGCGGTATACGTCAAGGCAGCTCAGGAAGATGAGAGCAGCGGAAATAAGGCAACTGGTCCAATAGACGACGAAGTAGATCTTCGTGTAGGTCATCTCACTGGCAAGCAACGGACCGTAGAGCAGAAATTCCACGATTACCGCGGTAACTGCTCTGACTGACAGATATGAGAACATCCAGGGATAGTGCTTACGAAGACTCGGCCGCGAAAATGTTGCACAGACTGCAATTGACAGCAGTACGTCCAGGTTTACGGTGATCGTATGAGCGAGGGACCAATTCATGCGGCGCGGCTCCGAGCCATCCTTAAAGTACCCCTAGAATAGCGCGTTTCCCTGATGCCGCCTAACCAATAAGGTAATCGCCCGGTAGCACTTTCGTGCTACCGGGGTAGCGTATGCGGACCTGATTTTTTTGGGGATTTTATCGTATAGGGGGGCATTTGTCTGTAAACGGATTGCAGGTTGGCATCGGTCCACCGCCCCCTGGAACGCTGCTCGGGGTGATGGAAGCAACAGTGGAATTCCTGGGTGAAGAGTTTCCGGCAAAAGCTGCGGCGAGAATCAGAGTCAGGGCAAACATGCGAATAATCAGCTTCATAGATACGTCTCCTCCGAAAGTTGTATGCGCGGGTTATGTATTTCTACCTGAGTTAGGAATAGACTGAATTCTACTTTGGAGTCCAGCGATTTCGGCGTAATTAGAAAGTATGCAACAGTAAAGTTACCTGCGGAAGCATCCCCTGGGTAATTCAATTCGGATAACCTGATCGTACCGACGGGTCAGATAATCTGATGATTTCCGGGTACCAGACTCCTATTCGACAGGTTACTGAATCGCGTCTCTCAGAGGCGCGCCCGTGATAAAATAGACCTAGCAGGCGGTCCGAAATCCTCATTCCAGAGCCGCAGTTTCCTGGTCGACTCAGGAGGGCTTGCGGTTCACCAGCGACGTGTGTGCGTCCATTTCCCTGCGGCGCACAAGACTGATAACGCTTCAGGAGACAGGTCGGATTCAACGCCCTTCGCAAAAGATCTGATTAAGCGAGCTTATGTCCACGAACAATCTCTTTGATGACTCCTCTTCCGGCGCGACCCCTGCCAATAGTGGCAGCTACACAAGCGACAACATCAAGATTCTGGAGGGGCTGGAAGCGGTCCGGTTGCGTCCTGCGATGTATATCGGCTCAACCGGAGAGATGGGCCTGCATCACCTGGTATATGAGGTGGTCGATAACTCGGTCGACGAGGCGCTGGCGGGCTATGCTACGGGCATCGAGGTGATCATCCATTTCGACAACTCCGTCACGGTTGTCGATGACGGCCGCGGCATTCCCGTGGACATGAAGACGCTGCCCAACGGCGAGCAGATGCCGGCCGTGCAGGTGGTTTTGACCAAGCTGCACGCGGGCGGCAAGTTTGATGCTTCGACGTACAAGGTTTCGGGTGGTTTGCACGGCGTAGGCGTGAGCTGCGTCAATGCGCTCAGCCAGGAATTCAATGTTGAGATCTGGCGCGACGGGTATACATACGAGCAGGACTATTCCTGCGGCGATCCGACCTCGATGCTGCGACAGACCGGCACAAGCAAGCGGCGCGGAACCAAAGTGCACTTTCTGCCGGATCGAACGATTTTCACGGTCACCGAGTTCAATTACGACACTCTGGCGCAGCGTCTTCGCGAACTGGCCTTTCTGAACAAGGGGCTGGGGATCACGCTCACGGATGAGCGTGCGGTGGACCCCAAAACCGGCGAAGCGAAGCGCACGGAGTTTCGCTATGCGGGAGGCATTGCCGAGTTCATCAAGCACCTGAACAAAGGCAAGGCTGTGCTGCATGAGAAGCCGATCACCATGGAAGCGAGCCGGGATGGCGTGGAGATCGACATTGCTCTCCAGTACAACGATGGCTACTCGGATACCGTGTTCAGTTTCGCCAACAACATCAATACCGTGGATGGCGGTACCCATCTTTCCGGCTTCCGAACTGCTCTGACACGGACGATCAATGCGATTGGGCAGTCGCTGGGATTGTTCAAGGACCTGAAAGAAAATCTCTCCGGCGACGACGTGCGCGAAGGGTTGGTTGCTGTTGTCAGCGTGAAGCTTCCGCAACCGCAGTTTGAAGGGCAGACCAAGGGCAAGCTGAACTCGGATATCGCTGGGATCGTCCAGGCCTTCGTCAACGAGCGGCTCGGCGGATTTCTGGAACAGAATCCGCAGATCGCCAAGAAGATCATCGCCAAGGCCATTGACGCGGCCCGCGCTCGCGAAGCTGCGCGTAAGGCCCGCGACCTGACCCGGCGCAAAGGAGCGTTGGACGGAGGTGGTCTGCCGGGCAAACTGGCTGACTGCTCGGAGCGCAACCCAGAGCGCTGCGAATTGTATCTGGTCGAGGGCGAATCGGCAGGCGGAACGGCCAAGCAGGGGCGCGATCGGCGATTCCAAGCGATTCTGCCGCTGAAGGGCAAGATTCTCAACGTCGAAAAAGCCCGCTACGACAAAATGCTGGGCCACGAGGAAATCCGCGCCATGATCACGGCGCTCGGCTGTGGCATCGGCAAGGATGACTTCGACCCGGCCAAGCTGCGCTATCACCGCATCATTCTGATGACCGACGCCGACGTGGACGGATCGCACATCCGCACGCTGCTGCTGACCTTCTTCTTCCGCCACATGACGGAGTTGATCAAGCGCGGCCATGTGTATATCGCCCAGCCGCCACTTTTCAAGATCAAGAAGGGCCGATTCGAGCAATACGTCAAGGATGAGCGGGAACTCAATACGGTCGCGGTCAGACGCGCCTCGGAAGGCATTTCAATCCGCCATGGCGAAGGCGCAGAGTTGATCGACGGCGCGATTCTGACCCGCTTTATCGGGCATCTGGAAGAGTATCTCGGCTTCCTGGGCAAAGTGGATAAGCGCATCCGCAACGAGAAAGTTACCGAATTGCTCGCCCGAATGGAATTCACCAAGCGCGCGGATTTTGTCTCGACGGAAGAAACTGAAATCCCGCAAAAGCTGGTGGAACTGCGGGCCGCACTGGAACCGCTCTCGGAGCAGTTTCAATTCCGCGCCCTCGGGCAGCCGGAACGGGATGAGGAGCATCAGACCTGGTCGTTGAGCTTCACGGATGTGCAGGGAACAGTGCGCCGTATCGACTGGGCGCTGGCTGCGAGCGCGGAATACAAGCAGATGATGGTGAAGTTCGCCCTGATCAAAGATCAACTGGAGCCTCCATTCCTGATCGAATATGCGGGCAAAAGCGCGGCGGAAGTGGTACAGGATGAAGCTGACGCAGAAGCCGAGGCGGCAGCGGAACCGATCGAAACAGTGGCAGCGAAGGCTCCGAAGAAATCTGCGAAAGCCAATCGCGAGCCGGTCGAGAAGCAGAGCGCCCGCGAGCTCTTCGAGTATGTTGTCGAGCAGGGCAAGAAAGAGTACCAGGTGCAGCGCTACAAGGGACTGGGCGAGATGACCGCGCCACAGCTCTGGGAAACGACCATGGACCCGGCTGCCCGCACACTGCTCAGCGTGAAGCTGGAAGATATCGCCGAAACCGAGCATATCTTTACCACGCTGATGGGTGAAGATGTCGAAGCCCGGCGCAAATTCATTGAAGACAACGCGCTCGATGTCAAAAACCTGGATATTTAACTACTCGGATATTTAGCGGCCAAAATTGTGAAGAGGCGCATATCGGTGTGCGTGGGCTGAGGTCATTCCAGGTGGAACGCCTCGGCCGCGTGTAAATGAGCCTCTTCGTTACCTGGTTTGCGCAGCGAGCAATACCGCCCCTTGAAGTGCCTGGTCCTGGGCATTCCGCGTGAGGAGCCACAGTCTCAATCTTCCGGCTCATTGGGGCTCAAAGGTGGTTATCTTCTTCGCGACAAAATTGAGAAAAGCCCGGATCCGAGGCGATAGATGCTGGCGGTTTGCACAGATGGCGAAGAGGTCGATCTCGTCGCACCAGAAGTCGCTCAGGCATTGAACAATTGTGCCCGCAGCCAGTTCGTGTTGCAGATCCCAGGCGGCCTTCAGGGCGATACCCTCACCCGCACGCACCCAGTCATGCACTACCTCGCCGCTGGTCGTGCTCAGGGTTCCGTTGACGATCACTTCGAAGCGTTTTCCCTGGTCCTGGAAGAGCCATGTGTCTATCACGCGCCTGCCGCGGACCAGGCGGATGCAGTCGTGTTGGAGTAGATCGCTCGGCTTCGCTGGAACCCCGTGTTTCTTGAAGTAGGCTGGCGACGCGCAAACGATGCGCTTGGCGGAAAGAACCTTCTTGGCGATCACACTGGAATCGGTGGGGAGGCCGACACGGAGAGCTACATCAAGGCCATCGTCGATGACATCCAGGCCGATATCGGACAGCATGAGATGCACTTGAACATCCGGGAATTCATCTCTGAAATCAGTGATGAGCGGAGCGATGAGCCGTCTGCCCAACTCCATCGGAGCGCCGATCCGAAGCATGCCTTTTACTGCGGCTCCCTTTGAGGATGCCTCTGCTTCCGCTTCGGCGATATCGGTAACGATGCGTACACACCGTTCATAAAACAACTGTCCCTCTTCCGTCAGTTCGAAGGATCGAGAGGTGCGCGTGACCAGGCGCACGCCGAGGCGGGATTCAAGGGCGCTGAGTCCTCGGCTCATCGCTGCGGGAGAGGAGTTGAGGGCTCGAGCGGCGGCGGACAGGTTCCCTGCCTTTACGATCTGTACGAATAACTGGAGTTCAGCGACCTCGTCAGCCACGATCCCTGCCTTTTCGAGCGGCAATGTCTTCCCCATCATTCTAGCCACTTCCGGAGTTCGCTTAACGGATCAGAGTCTTCGAGGTCAGCCGGTACAGCGCGCTCTAAAAGCGATAGGTCAGACCCGCATTGGCGACGATCGGAGGGCGGTTATCCACCCCATGATCAAAGTAACCACCAGGCCGAAACCCCGCCAGGTTGAACGCGGCAATGAAATGCTGCGCGGGCGACCAGCGAATCTCCATGTCGCCCTGGCCTCCCAGATGCCTTGCGCTGGAGCTGCTCGCAGAGTCCATCAGTATGCCGCTGCCAAATGCATATACGCCGTCATGGACTGATTCGCGCCAATACCAATCCCATGAAACCTCTCCGGTGATATTCCGGCGTAGCTGAAACTGCATCATCGGATGAAGATCCATCAGGTTCTGGGGGCCCAGGAACGGAATGGCTTTGGGAGTGAAATACGCGCCGCGAGGAAACAGCGAATTGAACGTGCCAAGGGTGTTCCCCGCTGGATTTCTGTCGCCGCTGTAGATGTCGGCTCGCAGCATCGGACGCGGATGAAATCTCACTTGATCGAGCGTGTATCCCGTCTCCGTAGAGAGACTCCAGGCACGAATCGAATCGTTACCGAAGGCGCCCCACTGGTAGTTGGCCTCCCAGTTGTAATCCAGACCCTTAGAGGGTGGCCGGAAGGCCCTTACACCCACTGTATGGCGAAGCTCTGTCGCAGAGCCGCGATTGTACGACGCGTCTTTCGTCGCGAGCCCGATGTAGTAGAGATCCACCATTCCTCGTGACAGGATCGGCGCCGGCGCAGTGAGATAGCTACCCCACGTCGTTTGTTGGGGATTGGGAGCGTCGTCGAAGAATCCATGGTTATCCTCTACAGGCTTTAAGGCAAACACGTCCCAGTGGAGATGCGAGGTTTGCGTAATCCAGCGTATTCCGTCGAAGCTGAGCTTTACATTCGGGCCTTCGTTGTTGTCGAAGAGGCGGCCCGATCCAAGTACGACCTCCTGGCGGCCGAGTCGCAGACTGCTTCCGAGTTCCCGGCTGACGTGCGGACCGATCTCGATAAATCCCTGGTGGAAGTCCCCGGGGTCCTCATCCACTCCAGGTCTTGGACCTCCCACTCTGCCCATGACATAGTCGAACTGCAATTCTGAAAACAGCCGGAAATTACTTCCGGCATGTAGATCGAAATGCGGCATTACGCGGCTCATTACGTAGCCGTTGTGGTCTTGAGGGCCTGCGCCCAGCATCCAGTTGTCGTAGTATTCATACTCCGTGCGATACTCCAGCCCAAAAGAGATATACCTCTGTGGACCGTCGCCCAGGCGAATGTATTTCGCCGGATCGAAGAAGTCCGGATGCAGCACTGGACGAGAGAGAAAGCTCCAGTCCTGCTCGGCAGGAAACGGGTTCAACGGAGGTCGAGCAGGATCGCTCACCTTGCCCGGTGGTTGCGGATCGGGAGTCTGCGCAAACACATGTCCGAAGCTCAGCAGGATCACGATGGCAACCGTCATCGCCGGCGCACAACGGATGAACGATGATCGTAGTACGTTCAGCGAGGAATTGGTAGAGATCTTCATGTCCAGTCCTTGATCAATCGGTCCCGCAGGGGCTAACGCATTGGTGAGTGGCAGCGAATAACATCCCTATCACCTCAGCGTGGCTTTAGAACCACGCGTCCGCGCTCGCCTTTCGCGACCAGCTCGTAGGCCTGCTGGGCGTGTGCGAGGGGAATGGTCTTTGAGACAATCGGCGGCTGATATACGCCGGAATCGAAGCCTGATCGCAGCTCTTTCAAGATGCGTCCCGAGGCGGTCAGATCTCGCTTAAGTGTGTCCACGCCAAAGAGCTGCGACTCGTTGTGGTAGAAGTCCACTAGATCGAACGTCACGCGGCGCTCTGTAGGGGAGGTAATTTCAACCTGCCGACCGCGGGGCGCGAGCAAGCTGAGTCCGATCCTGAATACCGGGCCTCCGGCTGCATTGAGGACTACATCGGCGCCGCGGCCGGCGTTATGTGTGCGCAACACATATCCCAGGTCCGGATCATGCGAGTTGATCAGAATGTCCGCAAGTTGCGCAGCAGGTGTAGGGCCTACGGGATCTCCCCGATGAATTCCGATCACGCGTGCGCCTAGATGTTTCGCGATCTGGATCGCTGCGCCGCCGACACCGCCGTTAGCTCCGAAGACAACAAACGTCTCGCCTTTCGACAGCTTTGAGTATTCGAGAGCGCACCATGCGGTCACAAACGTCACTCCCACGCACGCAGCTTGTTCATGCGACAGCGCTTCGGGCTTGCGAACCAGGCTCGCAAGGGGGGCTTGGATGTACTCCGCATGGGAGCCGTCTCTGGTGAATCCAACGTCGCCGCCCGTGCCCCATACTTCCTTGTCGATCCACTCCTGCGGACCGTCCACAACCACGCCCGAGTAGTCGCGTCCGGGGACGCGGGGAAGGGTGGTCTGTGACATCCGACCGGCAACGTTCTTCACATCGCTTGGATTCACCGAAGCTGCCTCAACGCGTACAACCGCCGTGTTTGCATCCGCCTGCGGCAGCGCTCTCTCGGCGAGCTTTAACTGGGACGGGCTACCGAACTCCTTGAACTCAATGACTTGCATGATTTTCCTCCATGGGGTGAAGTGCTAATGGCGCATGTAGAACGCACACTGGCGAAAGCATCAGCCATTGCGGTCAGTTCCAAGAGCCATGTATCCAATTAGCGCGTTGGATGTGGAAACCGAATGGGCTGAATGTTTGTAGCCGCGACGAAAATGAGGCCGCCAGCCATACACACATTCTTGAGAAAGTTGATGAGCTGAATCGTGTACAGCGGTGTGCCCACCGCCTGCCAGAAGGCATGGGCCATGAGGGTAGCTGGGATCAGAAATAAAAGCAGGGCTAACGCAGAGAGACGGGGATAAAGTCCG
The DNA here is from genome assembly GCF_025685625.1 of Acidicapsa acidisoli. Lineage (NCBI taxonomy): Bacteria > Pseudomonadati > Acidobacteriota > Terriglobia > Terriglobales > Acidobacteriaceae > Acidicapsa > Acidicapsa acidisoli. The sequence continues at coordinate 836,298 of NZ_JAGSYI010000001.1, read as the reverse complement.
AATATCAAGCCAATACTTGCGACGAGTTGCAAAGCTTGCGCGCCCAGAAGCATCATGGGCACAAGGCTGACGGGAACGCCGTGAGCGGCCATTTCGTGTGCGGCAAGGCTCTGGCTGACGACGTTCAGTCCATTCAAAAGAAAAATGATCGACATGAGCACGCGAGCTGCGATAAGGGCATATCGTTCCATAGTTGAACCTCCTATTATTGAGTTCTCTTCGTGTGCATCGAGGAACGAAGAGTTTGGTGCAGGCAGGGGAAGCTGGATGGCAATGTCAGGCCGTCATCTCCTACTCATAACGCTATCGTTGTCGTCAGTGACTGAGAAGCCGCTTTAACCACACAGCAGCTTTGCGTTACAAGTAAAGCCGATCCTGTCGTTGCGCCTTACACTAAGCCGCTATGCACTATCTCCTTCGTCTCGGGCCAAGCCAGCGGGCGTAGCCTTACCTCAATCAGGTCGATCCCAGGCGTGGCAAAGAAACCTACCCGCGTTCTTCAGCTCATTACATCGGTCGATGCAATATGTGCCTTGCATAACGCGGATTCATGCTCTCGGTTCGATCAACATGGGCTAAGTGCAAACCGCCAGATTGCTAGATCAAGTGCATCCATCCGGATTTACCGCGCCTCAGCGGGAACGAAAAATGGCAGGAATGTCAGCCGCGCCCAACTTTATTTCAAAGCCTGACTTGACAGGATGGTATGACCAATCTACCATTTGCACGAAGATTCGGACCGGGTATCGAACCACCTGAAAAATGACCTCTGCATCCGTTCCAGCCCTGTGGCTGCAGCTATGCGGAGACGTCATGAGGGCACCATCGGTTCTGATTCACGCGCATTCCCATTTCTGAAGAGATCAATCAGCGAGAACAAAGGAGTGAATCTTGGAACCGATGCAGAAGAATGGCGAGATAGAGTCCCGCCGCGACTTTCTGAAGGCGGCGGCAGTGCTTCCCGTGGCGATGAGTCTCGGCGGTTTTACCCGTAGCGAAGCGAGCGCGCAAGCCGCTCCGGTCGGCGCAGAAAAGAGTGCGGCTCCCTGGTATCGCACAACTTGCCGATGGGGACAGATCAACCTGAACGAACTGGATCCGCAGCATTTCGATATGGATTGGTGGCGCAGTTATTGGAGGCGCGCGCAGACGCAGGGATTGGTCATCAATGCCGGTGGCATTATCGCCTTTTATCCGACGAAAGAACCGCTTCACCATCAGGCTCAGTTCCTGAACGGTCAGGATCTCTACGGCGACCTCACCCGCGCAGCTCATGCGGACGGGCTCAAAGTCTTCGCACGCATGGATTGCGGCAGCGCCTTCGAGCCGTTCTATAAGGCGCATCCGGATTGGTTCGCCGTGAATGCCGACGGCGAACCTTATCGAACCGGTGTTGCAGAAGCCGACGGCCGCGTCAGGCGTGGTGGAGGCGATGCACCCGGGCCGGAGCGCGATGATATCGTCCTCTACACCACGTGCATCAACGGCCCGTATTACGAAGAATATATTCCCAGGATTTTACGCGAAATAGCCGCCCATGAGAGGCCCGAGGGATTCACCGATAACCACTGGGCCGGCCAGGGCCGCGACAGCATGTGCTACTGCGTGAACTGCAAGAAAAAGTTCAAGCAATCCGGTGGAAAGGATCTGCCCACCAAGAAAGACTGGGACGATCCGACCTACCGGCAGTGGATTGAATGGAGTCATAAGCGGCGACTGGAGATATGGGATCTCTTTAATCGCACGACCCGGGAAGCGGGCGGCCCGGAGTGCATCTGGAGCGGCATGCTCAGCGGAAATTTCGTGCAGGACGCGGCAACTTTCCGGGACATGAAAGAACTCTGCGAGCGCGCCGACATCATCATGCTGGACCATCAGGCAAGAGCCGCCAACGGAGGCTTTCAGGAGAACGGCGACACGGGCAAGCGCGTTCATGGGCTTGGCGGCTGGGATAAGCTCGCGCCCGAGAGCATGGCAACCTACGGGCCGCGCAAGGCTGCACGCCCGGCTGCGGAAGTGCAGATGTGGATGGTTGAAGCCGCTGCGGGGACTATTCAACCGTGGTGGCATCACGTGGGAGCCTACCAGGAGGACCGGCGTCAATTCCACGTCGTCGAGCCCTTCTTCCGCTGGTATGCTGCGAATCAGCAGTACATGATTCACCGTGAGCCGGTCGCTACCGTCGGTGTGGTTTATTCTCAGCGCAACTTTGAGTGGTATGGCCGGGACGACGGCAACCTGCTGGCGTTGGCTCCGTATAACGGCGTAACCGAGGCGCTCCTTCGGGCCCGCATACCGTATCTTCCCGTCCACGCCGATCACATCGATCGCGACGCAGCCAAATTTTCCGTGCTGGTGCTGCCCAATCTGGCGGCGATGACCAACTCTCAGGTCGAAGCCGTGCGGCGTTTCGTCAGCAAGGGTGGTTCGCTGATCGCGACTGATGAAACCAGCCTCTATGACGAGTACGGCGATGCGAAACAAGACTTTGCCCTGGCCGATGTCTTTGGCGCGAACTACACGGGCAAGCGCTATGGTCCGCATAACCCCGCGACTCTTCAGCATACGTATCTTCGGCTCACCCCAGATGTAGGGCAGGATGTCGATGGGCCGCGCCACGGCGACGAGCCGGCTAAGTCAGCAGTCCGTCATCCGGCGCTGCGAGGCTTCGAAGAAACCAACATCCTGACTTTTGGCGGCGTGCTCCCAGAGGTAAAGCCTGCGCCTGGAACAACCGTGCTCCTGACATTGGTTCCGGAGTTCCCCATTATGCCTCCGGAGAACTCGTGGTTGCGGCATCCGCGTTCGGGGATACCGGGGCTTCTGGTTCGCGAACAGAACGGGGCCCGCATTGCGTTCCTGCCGGCCGACATCGACCGGCGATATGAACAAGGCAACATCCCTGACCACGGTGATCTATTGGCAAACCTTGTCCGCTGGGCAGCGAAAGACGATGTCTCCCTTGAAGTCAAAGGACCGGGCTTGATCGACTGCCATCTCTATCGCCAGCAGAATCGTCTCATTCTTCACCTAGTGAACTTAACCAGTGCTGGCACATGGCGGGCACCGGTAGATGAACTCATTCCGGTTGGCCCATTGACCGTGCGGCTGAAATTGCCGGAAGGCGTGGCCGGAAACAAGCTAACTCTGACAGCCTCGAAAGAAAACGCCACGCATGTACGACGTGAGGGTGGATGGGCACAATTCGAAGTCAGATCCATTCTCGACCACGAGGTCGCGGTACTCGAATAGTTCGCCTGAGCGCACGGTCTCAGTTGTGATTCCAATCGACCGGGATGGACGCTAAGCGCCGCTATCGCTCGATAGGTAGCGGCGCAAGGATCTCCAGCGTTCGCAGAAGGTCTCGGGCAACGCAACTACATATGGAGCAGGTTCCTGCGACGAGTGAGTTGAGCACCGGCGATATGGGGGATTCTTGAGTGCCTTTGCGATGGTTCCATAACTACTCCGCGGTCGGCAACAGCCTCGGACTGACTGCGCTGGTCATGTGCATTCCTGTCGTCTTTCTCTTTTGGGCGCTCTCCGTAAAGAGAATGAAGGGCCATGTCGCAGGGCTGCTTACGTTGTTGCTTATTACTATCATCACCACGCTGGGATACGGAATGCCAGTGCCAGTCGCGCTTTCGGCCGCAGTGCTGGGGATGGTCAACGGGCTCTTCCAGATTGGATGGATCATTCTGGCCGCAGTCTACCTCTACAATCTCACTGTGGAATCGGGACAGCTGGAGATCATCAAGAGTTCGATAGCATCGCTTTCCACCGATCGTAGATTGCAGGCTTTGTTGATTGCGTTTTGTTTTTCCGCATTCATGGAAGGCACAGCGGGCATGGGCGCGCCGGTTGCAGTGTGTGCGGCGATGCTGATCGGTATTGGGTTTGCACCGCTGCAGGCGGCCCTAGTCTGTCTCGTCGGCAATACGCAGCCGGTTCCATTTGGTCCCCTCGGAGTTCCGACCATCATGATGGCCAGCGTAACCAGGATCGACGATCATGTTCTGGCTAGAGCTGTAGGAATGGACATGGTCGTACTTGCCCTGATCATCCCCATTTTCATGCTGGTGGTCATGGCAGGGTGGAAGAGTGCCATTGACGTACTTCCGGCGGCGCTTGTGGCCGGTGGAAGCTACGCCATCACCTGCCTCCTTGTAACTCGCTATCTAGGGCCTGAGCTACCTGCGCTACTATCTTCGGTTGTCTCCATCGTATCTCTTGTTGTATTTCTGAAGCTCTGGAAGCCCAGGCAAATCTGGCGATTTCCGAATGATCCGGATGCGGCGGGCGAAGCCTCGAAGAAGCACAGCGTTTGGCAAGTCATCTACGCGTGGACCCCATTTCTTGTTCTTATGATCGTCATGTGCATCTGGAGCGTGCCGGAGTTCAAGCTTTGGATGCTCAATGCCAGCCACCTGGTAGTCAACATACCTGCATGGCCCTTCCTGGATGGCATCGTATACAGGAACGTCCCGATTGTTGCCAAACCGACCCTGTACGCGGCAAGCTACCGGTGGGAGGTCAGCACGGCTCCGGGCACGGCCATATTTTTTGCATCACTGATCTCGATCGTGTTGCTGAGAGTCAGCCCTGCAAGAGCCGTCCGGGTCTTCGTAAAGTCGCTCAATCAGATGAAAATCGCTCTTATAACATTAGCTTCCGTCGTGGGTATCGCCTATGTCGCGAACTACTCAGGCATGTCCTACACGCTTGCTCTGGCTCTCGCGTTTTATACCGGCAAACTGTTCCCGGTGGTATCGCCGGTCATCGGGTGGATGGGGGTATTTCTTACTGGTTCCGTAACTTCCTCAGCTGTTCTGTTTGGCAAGCTACAGCAGGTAACGGCGTTGCAGATCGGCATCAATCCGGTTCTGACAACGTCGGCGAACCTGGCTGGAGGTGTTACGGGTAAGCTGATTTCTCCCCAATCCCTGGCTATTTCCTGTGCGGCCACAGGGATGGCCGGCAGGGAAACGGATATATTTCGGAAGACCTGGAGATATTCCCTGATACTTCTCGGAATCATCATCGCACTGGTCGTTGTAGAGGCCTATATTCTTCCTGGCATTGTGCCCCGCGATGTTCTGGCGCCAGTTGCAGCCGGAACCGGCTGATCTATCACAGAAACGAATGCAAAGATTCCGGCTGCGCGAAAATAAGCTGCGTGTACCGAGAGGACCCGACGGTAGTTACAAGGAGATGCGATGAGTAATTTTGGTGCTGATATTGAAATTAGTGCTTCCGTTCCCGATTCGTACAGGCAAATCCTCACGCCAGATGCGCTTGCTTTCACGACGGCACTCCAGCGTACCTTCAACGAGCGGCGGAAAGCCTTGTTGAACGCACGGGTTGCGCGCCAGCGGAGCCTCGATGCCGGCGAGCGTCCTGATTTCCTGGCAGAAACAAAGTATATCCGCGACAGCGAGTGGATAGTTGCTCCTCTGCCGGCAGATCTGTTGAATCGTCGCGTCGAGATCACCGGTCCGGTGGATCGCAAGATGGTGATCAATGCGCTGAACTCCGGCGCTAAAGTATTCATGGCCGACTTTGAGGACTCGACCACTCCGACCTGGAGCAATGTGATTGAGGGGCAGATCAACCTGAGAGATGCCGTGCGCCGGGCCATAACCTTCGATGATCCCGCTACGGGCAAGCATTATCAGCTTGGCAGCAACCCGGCGGTGTTGTTTGTCCGCGCGCGCGGCTGGCATCTGGAAGAACAGCACGTCTTGGTGGATGCAGAGCCGATGAGCGGCTCCATCTTCGACTTTGCTTTGTACGCGTTTCACAATGCGAAGGAATTGCTGGCGCGCGGCTCGGGTCCATACTTTTATTTGCCGAAGATAGAAAGCCATCTTGAGGCGCGGCTTTGGAATGACATCTTTGTCGTGGCAGAGCGCGAGCTGGGTATCCCCAACGGGTCGATCAAGGCCACAGTGCTGATCGAGACGATCCTGGCGACCTTTGAGATGGACGAGATTCTCTGGGAGCTGAAGGATCACTCGGCAGGCTTGAACTGCGGCCGTTGGGACTACATCTTCTCCTATATCAAGAAATTTTCCGGCGACGAGTCGCTCATCCTTCCCGACCGAGCGCAGATCACAATGACGACGCATTTCATGCGCTGCTATTCCAAACTCGCCATCAAGACGTGTCACCACAGGCGCGTGAGCGCGATGGGAGGCATGAGCGCGCTGATCCCAATCAAGAACGATCCGGAAGCCAACGAGCACGCGCTGGCAGGTGTCCGCGCGGACAAGGAGCGCGAAGCAACCGACGGCCATGATGGCACGTGGGTCGCTCATCCTGGACTTGTTCCCATCGCCATGGATGTTTTTGATCGGGTGATGCCGCAGCCCAATCAGATCGACAAGCAGCTTCCCGATTTTCAAGTCACCAGCGAAGACCTGCTGCGGGCGCCGGAAGGAGCAATCACCGAGGCAGGCCTGGAGCGGAATATCGCGGTCGGGCTTGGCTATGTCGAGTCGTGGCTTCGCGGTATCGGTTGTGTCCCATTGTTCCACTTGATGGAGGATGCGGCAACGGCAGAGATCAGCAGAGCGCAGCTATGGCAGTGGGTCCATCATGGAGCGGTCATGGAAGATGGCCGAAAGGTAACTGAAGAGCTTTGCGAGAGTTTCATCGTCGCGGAACTCACGCGGGTCGAGAAGGCTTGTGATCGATCTCGCCATCAGTCCTATCTTCAGGCGGCTGAGCTCATGCGCGAATTGATTCATTCGCAGCGGTTTACAGAGTTCCTGACAGTTCCAGCTTATGCCCGGGTCATCGCTGCGGAGAACAGCGATGTGGAGTGATGCTTCTTCAGATAGGTTTTGGCTAGGTACACAGGCGCCTAAGTAATACTGCGAATCCGAAGAGAATGCAGCCGGAGTGCGGTCTTGCTTCGTGCACGCAATCCGCCGTAGCGCGGTCGTGTGAGGCTGTGCGCGACACGCGCGGGACGGGGCGGACGGACCGCGATGAACACTCCGCTCGCGTGATTTCTTTATGGACCGCACTAAACTAAACCGAATCCACGTGTCATCGGCGCATACCCTCCGCCGCAAAGGCCCATTCTCTGAGGCGTTTGCGAGTCCTCCCTTCTTTTTAGGAATTCGGAGTTGACAATGGTATGACCATATGCTTAACATCCCGTTGCTAAATACTGATGGACAGACAGGCGCACGAACGGAAATTTTGTTCCCGCACATGTCAGGATCTGGCGAATGTTCGCGGCGCAGGACGAGCAGGGCGCGAGTACTTCCATCCCGGAATAGTGAATCCTGAAGGAGGTCAAAGAGAATGCTTCAAGCAGAAACGAAGCTATGTGTCGTAAAAAATGAGGCAGGCCAAAAAGCGAGAACGGGGGTGCAGCCAAAGGTGCACTCCGGACGCGCAATGATCTTTGCTCACACAATCGTTCTCTTGGTTCTGGCGTCCTTGGCTGCCAGTACGATGAGTGCGCAGGAGACGCGCGCCACGCTGAGCGGCACCGTGTTCGACCCCAGCTCTGCGACGATCGTAGGCGCAACGCTCAAGCTGACCAATATAGCCACGGGCGTAAGCGCTACCGCAACGTCGAACACGGACGGCCAATATCGGTTTCTCTTTGTCGATCCGGGAACCTACACACTCTCGACCGAGGCGCAAGGCTTTCAAACCTTTGTAGAGAATGGAATCGTTCTCAACGTCAGTCAGGCATCCACGATCGATGTTCGCATGGCGCTTGGATCACAGTCGTCCACCGTGACCGTGACCAGCGATCAGCCCCTGCTTGAAACCGAGAAGTCCGACCGGGGTGTCGTTCTCTCCACCAGTCAGGTGGAAGAAGTCCCACTCGCGGTGCGCAACCCGATCGAACTGGTGGAAGCTGTTCCCGGTGTAACTCAGGTCACGCAACGATATGACCTGCTTCCGTTTACCAACAGCGGTAACTCCGCCTACTCGTTCAACGGCATGAACGGCGACGCAACTGAGAATCTTCTGGACGGCGCGCCAAACGACATGCTGTACACGACGAACGCACTCGCCTACATCCCGGCTGTCGACGCCGTGGCCGAGTTCAAGGCGATCACTGCGCCCTTCGACGCGCAGTATGGCCGCAATGGCGGCGGCGTCATCTCCGTTGCCACGAAGAGCGGCACCAACGCGTTTCACGGAACAGCATACGATTTCATCAATCGCCCCTGGCTGTTCGCCAATACCTATGCCAACGACGCTGCCCATGTAAAGAAGAGCAATCAGTCTCTCAACGAATACGGCTATACCCTGGGCGGCCCTGTGCGGATTCCGCACATCTACAACGGCACAGACAAGACCTTCTTCTTCAACAGCTGGGAAGGCTACAACGAACTAATCAATCTCGTAACAGGCACGTCGGTTCCAACGGCTTTGCAGCGCCAGGGCGACTTCTCGCAGACCTTCAACAGCAGCGGTCAACTCATCACCATCTACGACCCGAATTCAGGTCATCTCGTCAATGGCGTCTGGACGCGCGACCCGTTTCCGGGCAACAAGATCCCTGCGAACGAAATCGATCCTGTAGGCCAGGCGCTGGCGAATGCCTATCCTTTGCCCAATACAAACCAGAACGCGACAGTGAATTGGCAGAACAATTACCTAGGCAACAATGTCACCGACGACGGACCTTTCCACAACGTGCTTGCACGCATCGACCACACCTTCTCGGATCGCGAAAAGATGTATGTTCGTTACGCGTGGAACAAGGCATATATCACCGGTAATTCGAACAATCTTCCCGGTATCGGAGCCGACCTGCGCGATGGAACAAAAGTAAATAACGACGTGGTTGCGGACTCCGTGTCAGTGCTTACGCCAAACGTCGTTCTCGATCTGCGCGCGTCGCTCACCCGCTGGACGCAGAACTTCCTTCCCAACAATTGGACCTCCTTCAACGGTACAGATATCGGGTTGCCGGCCGCTACGGTCGCTCAGTTCCAATCGCCGCATTGGTTCCCGTATACCACCGTGACGAATTATCAATACCTTGGCTCTTCGTCCGGCAACATCGTGTTTGAACCTACGACAGCTCTTACCGCTGAACCTACTCTGATCCTGACGAAGGGACGCGAATCCATCAAGTTCGGGCTTGATTGGCGATGGACGCGCTTCGACGATTTCACTGGAGCCTATGGCGGCGGAACGTTCGGCATCACGCCGGGCTTTACGCAGCAGAACTATCTTGTCTCTGATCCACTGAGCGGCAATAGTATTGCTTCCATGCTCGTCGGCGGAGCTGCGACAGGGGAAGCGGATGTTCTTCCCAAGCCCTATTACAGCCTTGTGTACTACGGCCTCTGGGTGCAGGACGATATCAAGCTGACTCCCAGGCTGACTGTCAACGCAGGCCTCCGCTATGACATCCAGACGCCGATCACAGACAGGCACAACCAGCTCACACACGGATTCGATTTCGCGGGAGTGAACCCGATCAGTGCAGCAATTGGCCAAAACGTCTACGGCGGTCTCGGCTTTGTGGGTGTCGGCGGCAACTCGCGTTCGCCGTTTAATGTCGATTTGACCAGCTTCCAGCCCCGCTTTGGCGCGGCTTACCGCTTGCGCACTGATATCGCTCTCCGAGGCGGTTGGGGCATCTTCTATGTTCCGCAGTATTCTCAGGCGAGCAGCAGCGGCTTCAGTCAAACCACACCGTATGTGGGTACGCTCAACAATGGCGAGACCATCGCGAATCCGCTATCTAATCCCTTCCCCTCAGGCATCCTCGCACCTACCGGATCCTCCGCCGGTCTTGCCACGTTGAATGGCAAGAATCCCTCTTTCTCCGACCCCAGCGGCAGGATCGGCCACGTGCAGGTTTTCTCGTTCGGACTCCAGAAGGAATTTCCAGCGCGCATCACTTTGGACCTGGCGTACGCAGGCTCCAGGGCCAACCAGATTCCTGTTCAAGGTCTGAATATCGATGCGCTGACTGCGGCGAATCTTGCTTTGGGTAACAGCGATCTTGGGGGATCCTCCAGCTATCTCACTAAACAGGTGCCAAATCCATTTCAGGGGTTGCTGCCAACCACGTCGCTCAATGGGCCAACCATCAGCCGGCAGCAGTCCCTGCTTCCGTTCCCGGAGTTCACTTCCGTTACCGAGAACGACGTTCCCCTCGGCCATTACTGGTACAACGCGTTTCAACTGAATATGCAACAGCATTCATGGCATCACTTCGATACGATGGTGTCGTACACGTTCTCCAAGAGTCTTGAGGCGATTACCTACCTGAACCCTCAGGATGCGTTCGTCCACGCACCGGCATTGCAGCCAGGCTCGCCCGATGCCAGCACATTTACGGATGACTCTCTGACCTCGCCCACGCATAGCTATGCGCCCTATGACCGCAAGCACCGCATCGATTTCACGCCGGTGTACGAGCTGCCTTTCGGTAAGGGGAGGGAGTTGTTTAGCGGAGCTAATAAGGTCGTCAACGTCTTCATCAGCGGTTGGCAAGGCTCGGGACATATCCTCTTCCAGACCGGCGCGCCCATGACCGGTCCAGCCGGAGTCGCTCTGGTCGGCAACCCCGGCGTTCCCAATAAATCATGGCTGCAGATGTTCAACAGCGGCACGACCCAGCTAAACGGCACCGTGACCAATCAGGTGGCCGGACTGGCGCCAGCCTGGCGTGTGCTCCCAGCGTTCGCTCTGAGAACCGTCCCGCTGCAGATGGGAAACATACGAGATCGCTGGGGAACTGAAACAAATCTCACCCTCTCTAAGAACAACTACATTCACGAGACAATGAATCTGCAGCTTCGCGTCGAATTTCTGAACGCATTCAATCACCCGATTTTCGGCGGCGATCCTAACATCAATTACACATCGCCTCAGTTCGGGCAACTCATTCGCGCCAACGGGCAGACCAACGTGCCGCGGACGATTCAACCTGCCATTCGATTCGTCTTCTAACGGCGGCTCGGACCAGATAAGGCTACCTGGCACTCGGAGCCTTCACGAGTGCCAGGTAGTATTGTTGCTTTATTTCTTCGCCGAGCGAGCCCGCGTCCGCTTGGCATTGGCAGGCGCGGTCGTCTTCGTGCGCGAACCGTTTCCCGCGGCGGTGGCCTCGGCGTACCGCTTGAGTGCGGCTTCCAGATGGTCGTGCATGGCTTTGCGCGCAGCCTCGGCATCATGCCGCTCAATCGCTTCAAAGATGGCGATATGTTCCTTCAACGAGAGCGGTCTGGCGTTGGGAAGCTGGAGAACCGTCGACAAGGCTCTGGCCAACTGACTTCGAATTACGGAGATCAGATCGAGAAGCAGTGTGTTCCGGGAGGCATTGGCAAGGGTGAGATGAAAGTCGAGATCCAGAATCGCAAACTGTGTTTCGTCCTTCACAGCTGCTTTCATCTTTGCCAGGAGTGTTCGCGCATTCTCGATATCTTCTGGAGACGCGTAGAGAGCGGAATTTGCCGCAGACACTCCTTCCAATGCGATGCGAATTTCCAGCAGGTTCTCAATATCGTGCTTCTCGGTAATCATTCTCCATTCGAGGATCTTGCGCAGGAACTTTCCACCGTCGGGCGCAACGGAAGTGCCCTCTCCAACGCGAGCATTCAACACACCGACGATGGACAAACAGCGCAGAGCCTCCCTCAGCGAGGAACGGCTGGCTCCAAAGTTTTCACACAGGTCCCGTTCGGAAGGCAGACGCTGTCCTGGTGTGAGATCGCCATTCGAAATCAGATCCATAATCTGCTTGGCGATCTCTTCACTGATCGAGATTTTCGTAACTCTCCGAATCTTGGATTCGACGGACCTGGAGAGAGATTGATGGAGTTCTCCCATTCGTACCTGTAATCCCTTTCCATGGTCGAGCGTTGCGAAGGACCTATCCACCAGCCTTATTTTTGGAGGATGCTCCAGACCCGAAATCCCAGTTCACCGCTTCGTTCCATGCGCTTGTCTAACGTCAGTCCTGAAACAACTGCCGGATGATCTTACGACTATACGACCAACGTACGGAAGGTGCAAGAACAGGAAAGAGCACTTCATCGCGCTTCTCCAGGCTCGCCCAGAGAACTGCTTCGCCCGCACAATTCGCGATTCATGCAGGCGGAGCCGGGACAAAGCGGATATTTGCGGGCCTGGAATACGTTGGTTGACAATGGTCATACCATACGATTAGCATTTGGCCCGAGCATGATTCATGATCGCCTCGCATACTCTAAGGGCGTGTTCAGTCGATGCCAGCGCATGACGTTATCGTGTCGATGAATCGGCGGCAATGTATCGCAGGATTCGCACTTAGTAGCTGAGCGTAGTGTAGTCTCTCCGCAGGCTCGACAACTTACCGGCCAAGCGCCCGGAGGAAAACAGTTTGGAGAGGGTAGACTTGAGCGATCTCGCGCGCACTATCTTTGAACGGGCGCTGTCGAGTTGTAACGTCGAACAAGCCGTGGCGCTCAAGGTCAGAGTCATCGAACAAGATGGCAGCTCGAGCCTGCTTTTCGAAGATAAAAGCAGGTTGGAACTGACACGGTTCCGGCATGTCCGCGTTGTTGCGCTCGGCAAGGCCGCACCGGCAATGCTGGAAGCGTTCTTGTCACGGCTGCCCTTGCTTCCGGCATGTGATCTCGCGGGAGTTCTTATCTCCACGTTGCCCCCACAGTTGCCGCGCGAAAATTTCGAGTTCTTCGCCGGCGGTCATCCCATGCCCAACGACGCGTCATTCGCGGGCGCGCGCGCCGTGCTCAGAATGTTGCGGACCGCATCTGAGCTGGCGTCTCGCGGTGAGGATACGCTGTGCTTGTTCCTCGTGAGTGGTGGAGCTTCAGCAATGATGGAACTGCCGCTGGATGAAGAGATCACATTAGCGGACACGATTCTCTTCAACAGCGCTCTTGTGTATAGCGGCGCGTCGATCCGTGAGATCAACTGCGTTAGAAAGCACTTTTCCGCAGTCAAGGGTGGAAGGCTAGCTATCGCTGCCAAAGGCGCCGAATGCCTCTCTATATTCATTTCGGATGTTCCGTCAGGACACCTCGACACCATCGGGTCCGGACCCACGCTTCCGGACACATCGACGGTCGACGAATGCCGCGAAGTCATTCGTAAGTACAATCTTCTGGATCGCTTTCCTGACTCCGTCCGGCGGCTCTTTGTCTCCCTTGAACTCCCGGAGACACCGAAGCCGCAAGACCTGACCGCGCGCGCGGTCACACTTCTCGATGCCAGCGATCTGGCGGAAGCGGCACGTCAGCATGCCACGCAGCTCGGCTTTCATGCTGTTATTGACAATACCTGTGACGACTGGGATTATCGCGCCGCATCGGAATACCTGCTCGGCCGCATTCGCAATCTGAGGCGGGAGCACGCGCGTGTCTGCCTGATCTCTGTAGGAGAAGTCGCAGTGCCGCTTCCGGTTTCCGGCCTCGGCAGCAAACTTGTGGATGCGAGGGTGGGCGGCCGCAACCAGCATCTCGCGCTGTATACGGCGACTCTGCTTCAATCCTCCGACGAGCCGATTGCAGTGCTATCCGTAGGCTCAGACGGCGTGGATGGAAACAGTGTCGCGGCCGGCGCGGTGGTAAGCGGGCAGACACTTCGCGCAGTTAGAGTGGGAGTTCTATCCTCCGATGAGGCGTCCGATGAATCTCTGTATGTGAAAGCACAAGTGGCGCTGCGGCACTTCGCTTCTTACTCTTTTTTTCAAGACGCCGGAGTGGCCATCATGACAGGGCCCACGGGGAACAATCTTCGCGACCTGCGGATTCTTCTGGCAGAATCGCCATGCCATATGAGCCGAGAAACAGCCTCCCATTGATTCCACACAAAAGAGCAACACACGTATGAGTTGGCCGCAGACATATTTCTTATTCGGTTGCGGACTCGGCGTTTCCGCAACTCTCGCTGCGGCACCGATCTTTACGCTGCTGTTTCTACTCGGAGTTATGCGAAAGCCGGCATGGCTCGCGGGACTCGTCGGCCTCGGAGTTACTTTCCTTCTTGCCATTGCCGGCTACCACATGCCGCCACTTACGGCCTTCAGCGCGGCTTGCAACGGGGCCGCATTTGGCCTCTTCCCAATTTTCTGGATCATCTTCTGGGCCATTCTGCTCTTTCGAGTGGCCCAGGAAGGAGGTCAGTTCGAAATCATCAAGAGCACCATCGGACGACTGACGCCCGATCCGCGTCTTCAGGCCATCTTGATTGCGTTCGCCTTTGGCGCATTTCTGGAAGGCGCGGCTGGCTTCGGCGCTCCGGTCGCAATTGCTTCCACCATGTTGACGGGGCTGGGATTCCCTGCGTTTACTGCTGCGGCCATCTGTCTTGTCGCGAATACGGCTCCCGTAGCGTTCGGATCGATTGGAATTCCGGTTATCACTCTCGCTGGCACGACCGGCCTTCCCGTGCGGCAACTCAGCACGGACATAGGGCGTCTCTGTACGCCGGTCGTCCTCATCATGCCGATGTATCTGGTCGCCGCCACGTGGGGATTTCGAGCCCTTCGCGGAATATGGCTGCCGGTGGTGCTGACGGGCACTGTATTTGCGGCTGCACAGTTGCTGGTTTCCAGCTATATGGGGCCTCAACTGACGGATATCCTTGCCTCTCTGCTGACGATGGCATCTCTGATCGCGCTGCTTCGCTTCTGGCATCCCAATGGTTTCCAGGCAACCGCGTCTGCGCCAAACGTAGTCGTAATCCGGTCTCCAGAGCGTGATCCCGCGTCCTCGTATACCGTCGGCGCTATCCTGTTCGCATGGCTGCCCTATATCTTTCTCGTAGGGTGTGTTCTGCTGTGGGGCTTTGGGCCTGTTCAGCGCCGATTGGATGCGTTGAGCTTCTCCTTTCCCTGGCCGTTTCTGCACGATGTAGTGTGGCGCATGCCACCTATCTCAGCCGCACCCGCTCCTTACCCTGCCATATTTCGCGTGAATTGGCTCTCTGCCGCCGGCACAGCCTGCGCCGCGGCCACCTTGCTTACCGCAGCCAGCGCGAGAATGACCCCTGGCCGCTTTCTCCGTCTGCTGGCTTCCGTGGTCCATCAACTGGCTTTGCCCACGATCACCGTCACCAGCGTGCTCGGCGTGGCCTTCCTGATGAACTATTGTGGCGCTACCGCAACGTTAGGGTTGGCTTTCTCGGCGGCGGGCGCGGCATTTCCCTTCTTCAGTGCCGTCCTCGGTTGGCTCGGAGTGTTTCTCACCGGGTCGGATACCGCTTCCAATGCACTTTTCGGAAATCTCCAGGTCCTCACAGCCGGACGTCTTGGATTGGACCGCGTGCTCATGGCGGCAGCTAACTCAGTCGGCGGCGTGATGGGCAAGATGATCAGTCTCCAGACAATCGCAGTCGCAGCTGCGGCAACCGGAATGTCGCTGCCCGATCAGGCGCGTCTTTTCCGGTTTACCTTGAAGCACAGCATCCTTCTCGTATCGCTCGTCGGCTTCGCGGCGTTGCTTTTCGCATACGGATCTCGAAGTCGTTGAAACAGCCGGCGATTTGGTTATATCGACCGACAAGAAGCTGATGGCAGCATCACATTCACGCACAGCACCTCTGAAACGTGAAATAAAGGATGCCCTGACAACCGCAGTGCCGGCTCTTCGCAATGCCCTGCTCGGTTCCTGAAAATACGTGCTCAGGTTGTGAGCAAACGTTACAAGGGTCAGCTTGACGACTTGATGTGTAGCTACCCGGGCATCGTCAGCCATTTGGGCGGAGCGTAGCTGCTGCTCTGCGTAGTCTCATGCAGGTTGAACGTTTGAACCGCACCTGTAAACGCGAAAAACACAGCGCCGACGCGATGAAGACGCCAACGTACAAATGAATTTTGCACAAATGTTTCAGGATTTTTGTGAGCTTTGCCTCGATTCCTTCGGTATCGGACCAAATTTGTCGTATATTCAATTCAGCAGCAAATTTGAGTGATTTTTGAAGGAAGGCATCAGGCTGGCAATTCTTGATGGGCCAGGGCCCTGCGGAAAATCTCTTGGCGGAGACCGCGAAGACCCTGGAGCTACAGCCGATTGGACTGCGAGCTAACTGCATTATATGTTCGCCTCTCCTCGGCTGGACCCCCGTTCATAAAAATCGGCAGAAAAGGCGCGGGATTGCGCCAGATCCGGACTCAGCGGTCAAGGTGTGCCCTGTCACGCCTGCGCCCCACTGCGACCAGGTTTGCACGCTCGCTCCCAAAACAACTGAACCGCAAAGGGCTGTGCTGCAACTGAAAAGGCCTTTGCCAACCGGAGGAGAAACCGAGGATGAAGATGCAAGCGAAAACCAGGAACGCTGTGGGGAGGAAGAAAAATGCACAGCGTGTGCTTCTGGGCAATGCCCGGGGTTTGGTAGCAATGGGGACATTGGCTGCCTATACGGCTCTGGGCTCCAGCCGGCCTGCGCTGGCCGCGGTCTGGAACAAGGAACCAGCCGATGGCGGGGTCGCTGCAACACTTCCGTTGAAGCGCTTCGACATTCCCGCCGGTCCTCTGGACGCTGCAATCGAAGCTTATGAAAAGGCCTCCGGGTTGAAGGTCAGGATTGTGCTGCCGGAGGGAACACTCGCAGGCTTTCGCTCGCCCGGTGTTACGGGGCTGTATCGCGAGGACGATGCGCTGCGGCAGATTCTCGAAGGGACCGGCCTGAATTACCGTGCGGAGGATGCCACCACGATGGTGATTGGCGTTCAGGCCCGGGATACGGTGTCGGTCACCGCGCCGGTGGCAAATGAAATCGCCATCACCCGGTTTACCGAGCCGCAAATCGATACCGCCCAAAGCATCAGCGTGGTGCCGCAGTTCGTCATGCAGGACCAGGGGCTGTCGACTCTGCGCGACACGCTGCGTAACGTTCCAGGCATCAGCCTTGCCGCTGGCGAGGCCGGTGCGCAGGGCGACAACCTCACCATCCGCGGCTTTACCGCCCGCAACGATATCTTCATGGACGGTATTCGCGACTTCGGCAGCTACTATCGCGACTCGTTCAACTTCGAGCAGGTCGAAGCTCTCGAAGGACCGGCGGGAGTCCAGTTCGGGCGCGGCGCTACTGGCGGCGTCATTAACCAGGAGAACAAGATTCCCGAGGTGGAAAAGCTCGTCGAGGTGGACACGCAGTTTGGCACCGATCTCACCCGCAGAATCACCGCCGACATCAACAGTCCGGTGGCAGGTCTGTTGGGCGGCACAGCGTTCCGGGCCAACATTATGGCCCAGGAAGGCGGCGTGGCCGGTCGCGATGCCGCCGAGCTGCGCCGCTTCGGCATTGCTCCCTCCGTCTCCATCGGCATGGACGCCAAAACCCGCGCGACGCTCAGCTACATCCACCTTTCTGAAGACGACACGCCGGACTATGGGCTGCCATGGTTCTTCAATCAGCTCGCGCCCGCGAACCGGCACAGCTACTTCGGCTTTCCGGATGAAAACTATCTCAAGACCAATGACGACATCATGACGCTGAAGGTCGAGCATGAGTTCTCACCGAGCCTCAACCTGCACACCATTGCGCGCGCTGCCAACTACCCGCGGCAGGCGCAGATCACCGAGCCGCAGATTTGTTCGAACGCCTCGCTCAGCGTGCCCGTGGGCACGGTGGTGACAGCACTGCCCACACTCGCCTATAACGCAAATCTCCCCTGTCCTTACACGTCTGCCAGACTGGCCAGCGCGATCACGCAGGTGAATCGCAATCAGATTCAGGTCAAGAGTGTCGAAGGCGATCTCTGGGATCAGACCGAGGTCACCGCGCACTTCAAAACCTGGGGAGCGCGTCACGACCTGGTGGCAGGCGTGGAGGGCGGGCAGGAGATTTCGAATCCCATTCGGACCAGTTACACCATCAACAAGATCAATACTGTTCCGGAGACGACGCTGCTTAATCCCAACGAAGACCAGCCCTTTAGCGGAACCGGCTATATCACCTCCATTGTGCACACGAAATCGAAAAGCGTTGGCCTCTACTTTGTGGACACCATGAAGCTTGGCCGCCTGTTTGAGTTGAGCGGGGGCGTGCGCTGGGATCGCTTCGACACGGACTACAACCTGGCCTCTCCTACTCCGCCCGCCGGTGGAACAGTAACCGCCGCGGTGCCTCCCATTAGCCGTTTGGACGAGCAGCCGACCTATCGCGCCGCGCTGGTCTTCAAGCCATCGACGCACGGCAGCGTCTACTTTGACTATGGCACCAGCTTCGATCCCGATGCCGAATCGCTGAGCCTCAGCGTGGGTCTCGTCAACGGATCGGTGAAGCCGGAAGAAAACCAGACCTATGAAGGCGGAGCCAAATGGAGCTTCCTCAACGATCGCTTGCTGGTGGAGGGCGCAGTCTTCCGCACCGAGAAGGATAACGCGCACGAGACCGATCCCACCAACTCCAATAACATTGTTGCCGCCGGCAACCAGTTAGTGAAGGGCGCTCAGTTCAGCTTCATCGGACGGCTGCCGGAAGGAATGGACCTGGTGGCGGGATACGCATATCTCGACAGCGCGGTCATCTTCTCGCAGTTCTTTCCCACGGCGGTTGGATATCCACTGGCCAACGTCCCTAAGCAGACCTTCAATTTGTTTGTGACGCACCGGCTTCCCTGGAGGTTGAATGGCGGGTTGGGAAGTAACTATGTCGGCAGCAGAACCGCTAGCTCCACCGTTCCCTATGTTCCAACGGGTTATGCGGTAAATCCCGATGGGCCCGGCTATGTGGTCACCAGTGTGGCGATGAAGCAGGTGCCGGGGTATTGGGTCTTCAATGGCATGTTGAAACACCCCTTGACGGAAAAGATCGACTTTCAGATAAACGTGAATAACCTGTTGAACCGCTATTACATTGATCTTCCTCATCCCAGTCATCTGGTGCCGGGCGCGGGCGCCAGCGCGTTGATTGGCGCGAATTTCAGGTTCTGAGCCGCTCTTTTTCTCAAGCCACGACGGCACTCGCGGAAGACGCGAGTGCCATCTTTACGAATCACCTTTTTCAACGAACATTTCATGACGAATTAGAGGCAGGAGAAGAACGAATGTTGATCACAATTCCAGATGTATTGAATGCCGGAGAAGTCGCGCATGCTCGCGCCGCGCTGGACGCAGCCGAATGGGTTGACGGCAAAGTGACCGCAGGATACCAGGCGCACACCGTCAAGGAGAATCTACAGTTGCCCGAAGGCCATCCGGTTGCGGTGAAGCTGGGCGAGATGGTTTTGGCCGCGTTGGCCCGCTCGCCCTTGTTTATGTCCGCAGCGCTGCCTCTGCGCGTGTTTCCGCCCATGTTCAATCGCTATACGGGCGGAGGCCGCTTCGGCACGCACGTCGACACCGCGATTCGCGCCATGGCTTCCACCGGACAGCGCATTCGCACCGACGTTTCGGCGACACTGTTTCTGAGCGCGCCCGAGGACTACGACGGAGGCGAATTGTTGGTCGAGGATACTTACGGCGTACACAGCGTCAAGCTCCCCGCCGGACACATGGTGCTGTATCCATCCACCAGTCTTCATCGCGTGGAAGCCGTGACTCGCGGTGCGCGTGTGGCCTCCTTCTTCTGGATTCAGAGCATGATTCGCAGCGATGGAGATCGCACGCTCCTCTACGATCTGGATACGTCCATTCAACGCCTCGCAAAGGAGCATCCCGGCAACAGCTCAGGCGTCCAACTGACCGGCGTGTACCACAATCTGCTGCGCCGCTGGGCTGAAATGTAGTTGCATCGTCCTTGCATGCTTCGGGGATGCCAGAAGCTACGGCCCTCACGAAAATACAGCCAGGAGCGATAAGCTCCTGGCTGTTCAGTCCAGTCAAGGATCGATACTCGCATCGCTGACGTCGATTTCTTCCTGTAACTCCGCATCCACACGACTGCACGTCTATGCAAAGCCGCGGCTGGCTAGAACTCCAACCGCAGCGAACCCTGCAATACACGGGCAGCCTGATCGCTGCCGTTGGGAATCACCGTGCCCGGAATTACACCGAACTCGTTCGGCGCCGCAACCAGGCTCATGTTGTTCTCGAAGCTGGGAGCCTGAAAGTTTGGATGGTTCAGAGCGTTGAAGGCATCGACGCGGAACTTCAGATTGACACCCTCCCTATAGATCGGGAAGGTCTTGCCGAGTCCGAGATCGAGGTCAAAGAAACCGGGACCGCGCAGATTGTTGCGCGAACCCATCTCAAAGCCCACGGGAGCCCTGTACTGGCTGTAGGCCTGCTGATAATTCTTGAAAGCGTAGACTTGGCCATTTTGCACCGTCACATGGGACTTCATCGGGGCCAGGCCGCCGGTCAGAATCGCGGGGTCTTCGTTCGAATAGCTCATGAGGAAGGCGACAGAGTTGGCCATGTATGGAGTGCCGGTATGCCAAATCGGCAAACCGCTCAGCTCCCATCCGCCCACGGCCTCGTCGGCCCACCGCGGAAGCGTCGCCGCAAAGTCGCGGCCATGGCCGAACGGTAACTCATACAGGAAGTTGCCGTTCAGATAGTTGGTCACGTCAAAGTCCGAGTTGCCGCGGCACAGACGCGGACGCAGAACATCGCAGATAAAGCCGTATCCGCCGTAGGCATAGGAGTTGGCAACCAGTGAGACATTGTCGATAGAGTGCGACCATGTGTAGTTCAGATCGAACTGCAGGCCGTGACTGTTGTTCTTGTGCAGCGTAACCAGCATGCCGTTGTAGGCGGAGAAACCCTTGTCCGTGAAGAAGGTGTTCTCCGAGAACTGCGCACCCATGCCGACATTGGCGGGCAGCAATCCGTAGAAGGACATGCATTGCGTCGTGTCGGCGACGTCGCCGCGTGCCGGGTAAGGCGAGCATTGGTTCGCCACATAGCCTGTGTTGCTACCGCCAGACGGATTTTGGTACAGCACATGTTCAAACCATGGCTGAGCCGGGGCCGTTGACGGATCGGCATTGGGATTCTGACGCAGCCAGGTGGTCAGATTAGCGACTGCCTGACTGAAGTTCTGTCCCGAGGCTTTATCCGGGAAGTCGATGATTTGCTCGGCATCGGCCTGGGCTAGTAGACGGCGTCCCAGACGGCCCACGTATCCAAGCTTGAAGATGAAGCCTCCCTTGACCTCCTGCTGCATGCCGAAGTTGTACACGATGTTGTATGGCGTAGGCAGGGAACGATCCACCGATACGTTGAACGCGTTGCCGTTGGTGAGGCCGCAAGGGCCGGCCGCGCCAGCGCAATTTGGATCGCCAGGACCGATGAAGGGCGAATCGGGCTTGGTGATCGCTGGAGCAACGGGTCCAGCGGGAGGGGAAGTGAGCGCTGTGAAACGCGGGTTCCCCAGCAGAGAGTAATACGCCGCGGAATGGACCGTGTTGCCGGAAACGCCATAGTTTTTGGTCCCAGCGCTCTCAAAGAGATAGGAATACCCCGCCTGCTCTTGCAGAATGGCGTTGACGACAGTCTGGTCATACACGATGCCGCCGCCGCCGTTAAAGACGAGCTTGCGGCTCTGGGTGGGAGTCCACGCAAAGGCCACGCGCGGAGCAAAATCTCCGTTGCTTGGGCTGAAATAAGCAGGACCGTGGTTTGCCTTGCCGCCCAGGCTGTAGGTGATGTACGGCACTGCCGCCGTCCCGCCCGGCAAGGAAGCATTGCCGCCTACGCCCGCCGCGCTCTGCTCGATACGAGCGTTCATAAAGTCTTTGAAGCTCTCGCTCTGAACTGACTCGAGGCCATGAACTTCGTAGGGCACGGTGTAGGTTTGGTAGCGCAATCCATAGGAGACCGTGAGAGACGGCGTCGCTCTCCAGGTATCCCCGAAGTAGACCTCTGTCTCGTAGTACTGGAACTTGGTCTGCAAGCCGGTACCCTGGGGGACGACGCTGGCTGCGGCTGTGTAGTTGAAGGTGGCGCCAGCGCTCGCGAAACGGCCCAGCCCAAAGACATAGGCGGAGTCGTAAATCGTCAAACTGGTCTGATTGCGGTCCAGGTCATTGGGACGAAACTGCCAGGTATCTCCGTCGGTCAGGCCGGTAATGCCCCCGCCCAATCCGAGGTTTGGACTGTTGTAGTCCGAATAATTGCTGAAGTGAGGGCTCGGGTACTTGAACGTGCCGCCAAACGAGAAGCTGTGACGACTTTTTTCCCAATGGAAGTCATCACGTACCAAGGGAATCGGAAAGTAGCGCGCCTGAGCGCCGGCGGCAGTTGTATAAATGGGGTCCAGGAAGGAGCCACCGGTCGGGTCTCCATCCCAGCTGTACTGGTTTGGGCCCTGTGGGTTGTAGGTGATCGGGAAGCCAAGGTTGGCTATCGTGTTACCCCAGACAAGGCTGTTTGTCTTGCTCGTACTGATCGCCCAATCCCAGCCAACAACCCAGGCATGGCTGTCGTCAATGTAAGGAGACGTCTCCGGATCATTGGGGAATTGAACGGGTTTATAAACTGCGTTGGTGCGGTTATAGGTCACACGGCCAAAGAGGTGGTGGTTTTGCCAGGGATTGATGTCGACCTTCCCAACGTAGTTGTTTTCCACGTAGGGTGTCGGAGCATTGAAGCGGTAGCCGGCCGTGTTCAGCAAATCGCCCTTATCGCCCGTGAAATCGTTTGGCGAAGGATAACGGCCTCCAATGGCCTGCATCATGCTTGAGTCGAAGCCGACATCCTGTGGGTCGTAGGCGGCCACCTGGGCTGCGTTGATGCTGTTGGTGGTCCCAGAGGCAATGTTGGTGTAGTAGGTGACAGTGTTGCCTTTGAGGAAACTATCTGTCGGAACGGTGCGCTCGGCCTGAGCGGCAAGCGTATCGCGCCGGCCGTTGTAGTCAAAGAAGAAGAAGGCTTTGTCCTTCCAGAACGGACCGCCGAAGTTGCCGCCAAACTGATTACGGATCAGCGGAGAACGCGGTACGCCATCGAAGTTGTTAAACCACTCGTTGGCCTCGAGATCCGTGTCCCGGTGATATTCGTTGATGTTGCCGTGGAAGTGGTTGGTTCCCGATCGGGTAACCATCTCGAACTGGCCGCCGCCGCCGTTGCCGGAACTCGAGAGCATACCGGCTGTGGTTCCGCGGAACTCCTGGATCGAGTCCACCGGGGCGTTTCCGATAATCGTGTGAACAATACCAGCGCCATTATTTGCAGCATTGAGAATTGTGCCGGTGGTCATATCGCTCACGTCCAGGCCATCCAGCGTCAGGCGGTTCTGATCTGTGCGCGCACCGGTTGCCGAGCCATCCTGGGTCATGCCCGGCTGTTGTGTCAGCAACGCCACGGGGGAATCGCGCATTGAGACTGGGAGCTCATTTATAAACTGCGCTTCAAAGTTGTTTCCCACCGTGGCATCGGTCGTATCCAGGGTTACTCCCTCGTTCGAGGCCGATACGTCAACGGTTTCGGAAACCGAACCGACTGCGAGCTTGACGTTCTGCGTACGGGTCGACGCGACGTTCATGTAGAGGTCAGTCAGCACCGTGGTTTGAAATCCGTTTCGCGATACGGTTTCCTTGTATCCCGGGCCGGGTGTGATGTCGGCGAAGGTGTAGGAACCATTGCCGCCAGTCACGGTCTTGTAGGTCTTGCCTGTGGCCGGATTCGCCAGTTCAACGGACGCGCCCGGTACGACCGCCCCGGTCGTATCCGTAACCGTTCCAACAACCGACGCAGTATCTTGCGCGGGTAGATAGACGGCGCAGGTTAACAGTGCGATGAACGCGAAGAGATGCCACTTCATTCGGTGCATTCTGGACTCCTGGTCTGTGGTGTCTGCATCTGCAGGCTCTGTTTAAATTGAAATTGTGGAAGTCGTTCAACTGCTCGGCGTGATTCGATCTAGCTGGTCGTAGGTCTAGCAGATTGCAGGTCTAACTCATCGTAGGTATGGAACAGGTCAGCCTTAGCGTTGTGGGCCGCAGGCTTCCCTCGGGGATTTATTGCCCCTTGTAGCAGTCAATGCGTCAAACGATAGAACGTGTAACGGATCGTGAAAAATGATACCGAGTATTTTTACGTTTATTCATAATGGCTTAAATCTCTTTATTTTGGAAGCAACTTTTTTGGGACCCATCACGAAGTCATTCCTGCATTCATCCTTTTACTTTCACGATTAGCAAATGAAAAACGGAATTAGTGAACCATCCTTTACTGTGGAAAGCCGCCGATTGTCGGTCCCGAATTCCGGCAGAACCGGCGCTGAAGCGCACCATACACGGTCCGACAATCATCTCAAGTGTGAGAGAGCGCCAGGGACGAGAGGCCGTCGATGATTCAGCCGCCCGGCCATGCGTGGTGAGCATGAGATCGGTGCCTCTAGGATCGCGATCTCGCGCTGCTGCGCCGGGATGTTGCTTCCCTTGCGCTGTCTCCAGCGAAATCGCTCCGCCGGAATACGCTACGAATATCCGAACGCGGTAGCAGCCACATTGTGGTGCACTCGACGGCTTCAAGTCCCTGCGCAATACGACATCTGTAAGCACCCTTGTGAGGGAGTCGAATCGGGATCTCAGCTTATGCGTTCCATCTGTGGCTTTAGGATTTCTTGATGCGTCCCAAGGAGCGTTTCGGCGTATTTTATGCGTAAATCATTGATTATAATAGACTAATGAATGTCGCAAGATCCCTCCGGCGAGAAGTATTATCCTCTCTGGCCGCACATGTCGTTCCGAGCGGGAACGGATTTTGCGTCCGGCTATCACATCAGAGGACGGGAATCTTGGAATTCTATCCGTTGCCGTCCTCATTTGAATCTCGACAGAGTTACTTCCGTGTAATTTGGGCCAGGAAATCAGTAGTACCGTAGTAACTTATAGTCAATGACGTCTCGCTGGCCCCAGACCCGATCATCCGGCCTAGGATTTTTTGCGCAATTGGCAGTCGCCTCTCCATTGCGGTACGGAGTGGTGGCCGTGATTGTCGTGACTCTGGGGTATACCTCGATTCGCATCATCCCAATGGTTCATCGCGATCTGGAGCTATTGCGGGAGGTTTACGCGGTCGATGAGCGAGGGATCGGCCTCGAAGGGGATCTACAAACTCAGATTCAGGAGAGTCGCCGGCAGTACCTGAGCATCCTTTCTTCCCAGTCGAGATCGGAAGAGATTGAAAACGAGACGCGGTCACTGCAGGATTACGATGACATGATCGCGCGCACCGAATCCAGGATCGCGCAACTGGAGCCTAACCCAGGGGATAGTCCGCGGCAGTTTCATCAGGACTGGTTGCGTTATGTGACGCTTCGCAACGCTGTGCTCGCGTCTCTGAAAAGCAGGCACGACGGGGTAAACAAGATCGATGAGGACGAGGTGAATTCGGCCTTTCTGCGATTGAATCAGGAGATTCGGAGCGGTGGGGCGGCATTCGAGGCTTCCTCGGCACGGCAAATTGCAGAAGTCTCCGATACCCTGAAGCGCACGCTTCGAGAATACCTCATCACGGTCTTCATCAAGATTGTTGTCCTGGTGCTTCTCGTGTGGACGGATTGGAAACGTCTTCGGGCCGAGCGTCAGTTGAGAAAGGCGACTCAGGATTTACAAGCAAGCGAAGACAAGCTGCAACTCGCCTACGATTCGGCGGAAGTGGGCATGGGAATCGTCGCAATGGACGGAACGATTCTGTCCGCGAATCGGGTCGCTGCGAAGATTCTGGGCTACGAACCGAGCGAGATCATTGGCAGAAAGATCCGGGAGTTCATTGCTCCGGAGTTTCACCAGAGTCACATCCAGCAGCTTGCCAGTCTCGTAAGCGGCGAGCGGTCCAGCTATATGGGGGAAAGGCAGTACATCTCAAAGGACGGTACGCTGGTTTGGGTGCGTAACAACGTCAATCTGATGAATCTCCCTGGCGAAGAGAGGCAATGCTTCTTTACCAGTGAGGAAATCACGCAACAGAAGCAAGCTTACGACAGGCTGGCTTTTCTGGCCAACTTCGATCCCGTAACCAATCTGCCCAATCGGCGGTCGTTTGAAGAACAACTGACCGCCGCTCTGAAACCTTCAGTCGGACTAACTCACGGAGTCGCGCTGCTGTACATGGAAATCGACAGCTTCGACTTCCTGAAGGGCACATTCGGCCGCAGCGTGGCAGACGAAGTATTAAACGAACTGGGATCCAGCCTTGCGGCTTTTCGGCGAAAGGACGAAATCGTCGGAAGAGTCGATGACCATGGCTTTGGGATGCTCGTGATGGCTGCTCCGTATGACGAGGCGACGATGGCCCGCGCAGGCGAGTTGCGCGAGTCCCTGCGTCGTGCCGGCGAGTTTGGCAAGCACAAGATTCCTCTCTCGGCGAGCATTGGGATCGCCTACTCCAGCGATGGCCTGACGACATCCAGCAGTTCGCGTCATGGCGGACACGCGGGGGCCGATACGCTGATCAAATTTGCCCGCGCCGCAATGCTGGAAGCCAGATCGCGCGGCGGCGACTCGATTTATGTGGCCGATCCCTCGTTGCAGGAACGTGCGGCTCAACGCCACCAGATAGAGTCGGCGCTCTTGCGCGGATTGCGTGAAGATGAGTTTCGCGTGGTCTTTCAACCTCAGTTTGAGATCGCAACCGGCCAGCTCGTACGCTTTGAATCGCTCTGCCGATGGACAAGCGCGGAATTGGGGCCGATTGCGCCGGACCGGTTCATTCCCATCGCCGAGCAAACAGGCCTGATCATGGAGATAGGTCGGCGAGTGCTGCTCGATGCGCTGCGGCAGGCAAAAACCTGGACAGACACGGGCAGACGCATCGGGGTTGCAGTCAATATCTCGCCAATGCAGTTCATGCGTCCCGACTTCCCGCATATCGTCACCGAAGCGTTGGCCGTGTCGGATTTTCCTCCGGCATTGCTGGAACTGGAGATCACCGAGGGCATCTTCATCCGCGATCTGAATCTAGCCGTAGCCCGCATTCGCGAACTCCAGCGAGTGGGACTAAGCATCGCTCTCGACGACTTCGGGACTGGATACTCGTCGCTCAGCTACCTGCAGCGCATGCCCATTGACGCCGTAAAACTGGACCGCTCCTTTGTGAGCGACCTCACCACGGACACCGCCACGGTTAGCATGGTGCGTTCCGTGCTGGCCATGGCCGAGGCGCTGAATCTTCGCGTGGTGACCGAAGGCGTGGAGACGGAGCAGCAGCTCGAAATTCTCCGCGCGCTCGGCTGCGACGAGGCGCAGGGCTATCTGCTCGGCCGGCCCGAGTCGGCAGAGATGGCGCTGCAGCGAGTGCTCGACAGCCCAATGCAGCAGATGAGCACGACCGCCGCACGCCAGGGGTTCTGAGAACTGAGAATTGAGAACTGGGAACACGTTGTCCGGCGAGAATTGCCCTTGCCTGCGATGGCCAATCTCTTTATCCTCGTTGGCGATGAAACGCTTACAATTTTCCCTCCTCGCAGTTGCCTTGCTTTCCGCCGCAACCAGCCTTCAAGGTTTTTGCCAGGCAACAACAAGTGCCTCCGACCCGCTCGCGCCCTCGCACGACACCAAAAGTGCCGAGCAGATCGATCAGGAATGGCAGAAATCCGTGTCGAAATACGATACCCAGCGCAATACCCTGCTAAAAGAAGCCGAACGTCAGGCGAACGACGGACCGTTCCGTCCGGATTGGGAGAGCCTGCGGCACTATGAGATTCCGCAGTGGTACAAGGATGCGAAGTTCGGCATCTTCATTCACTGGGGCGTGTACTCGGTGCCGGGTGCGGAGAACGAGTGGTATCCGCGCAACATGTACCGGCCCAGCGAGGGAGCCTACAAGAACTTTCAGGAGCACTTCGCCTCAAAGGACCCTGCGCAAAAAGATGCTCTCGGCTACAAGGATCTTATCCCGCTCTTCCGCGCCGAAAAATGGGACCCCGCTGCATGGGCACATCTCTTCAAGGAAGCGGGAGCCAGGTATGTTGTCCCGGTAGCCGAGCATCATGACGGCTTCTCGATGTACGACTCCGGCCTGTCCGACTGGACAGCCGCGAAGATGGGCCCCAAGCGCGATGTGGTCGGCGACCTCGCCAAAGCAGTGCGCGCCGAGGGACTGCACTTCGGCCTTTCCTCGCATCGCGCCGAGCACAATTTCTTCTTCGACGGCGGACGAACCATCCGCTCCGACGTGAACGACCCCAAGTACGCCTCGCTCTATGGCCCCGCGCATGCGTGGCAGGAGGCCAGCGGCGACAACCACACCCTCATCAATGACTGGACCTACGTAAGCCCCGCCTGGACCGCCGACTGGCTCGCTCGCGCCACCGAGTTAGTCGAAAAATACAAGCCCGAGATCGTCTATTACGACTGGTGGATCGGCCAGCCAAACTTCCGTTCGCGCGTGCAGGAGTTCGACGCCTTCTACTACAACTTCGCCTTCGCCCACGGCTATACCGGCGTCGTCAATTTCAAAGACTACTCGATGGACTGGACCTCCGCCGTGCGCGACTTCGAGCGCGGACAGCTTGCGTCCATTGAGCCGAACCACTGGCAGACCGATACCTCCATCAGCAAGCTCTCCTGGGGATACATCGAGAACGACCAGTACCAGCCGCCGGAGTTCCTGGTGCATCAGCTCATCGACATCGTGAGCAAAAACGGCAACCTGCTGCTGAACATCGGCCCCAAGCCAGACGGCACCATCCCCGACCAGATCCAGACCACGCTGCTGGCGATGGGCACCTGGCTCAAGGCCAATGGCGAAGCCATCTACGGCACCACTCCGTGGAAGGTCTACGGCGAGGGTCCGACCAAGGTCATCGGCGGAGCCTTCCACGATCAGGACACGAAGCCCTATACGACCGAGGATTTCCGCTTTACAGCCAAGGGCGACACAATCTACGCCATCGGCATGGGCTGCCCGGCCGCCGGAACCGAAGCATTCGCAACCATCCACGCCTTCGGCTCCGACAAGGAGGCCAAAGGCATGACAATAGGATCGATCGAACTGATCGGATCGACAGAAAAACCGATGTGGATGCAGACCCCCGAAGCGCTGAATGTGAAGCTGCCTGCTTCAACAAATTGCCGGTACGCCTATGTGCTGAAGATCGGAACGAAGTAGGCCATGCTCGTCCAACCCAGAAATCGTACTGAACCCGCGACCTTTCCACTAGATTCAAGGGACGGGGCCGCAGCCAAATCTTATGTTTAGGCGTTCCGCATGGCAATCTCTTTGGGTCGCTGTGCTCAGGTCGCCGAAAGACCAGCGCGCTCGCCAAAAATTACGTAGCCTAATCCTCTTAATTGCCCGGATAGCCTATATCGTAGGCGTCGTGATTTTCGCTTTCTATGCTGCGGCGAAGGAATCCTTCTCTGTCGCCCTTGTTCAGACTGCGTTTTACGTCGCGCTCTTCGGCGGGGTCGGCCTATATGCCTGGTGGAGTGAACGACGCGACGCCCGCTTGGCAGAGGAGACGTCACCTGCCGTCCCAAAAGCATTGAAGCTGGCGATCTACCGTGAAGCTTATCTACTAGCAACGCTTCTGGAAAGAGCTGGAAGCGAACGGGCTCTCGAAAAGGAAATCCCATCCAAGTTCGAGGTGATAACTCGCCGTGTCCTAATTGATCGTCTTCGTGACAGTGGGATGATGGAACGTCTTGAGCGACAATTTCTAGATCTTCTGCTTGCACCAGATGGGCACTGGACAGAGAAAGAGAAGCAGCTAGTTGAGCAGATGTGGGAATTTCTTGCGGTCATGGGCTGGGCACTTGGCCTGTCGGAGCTTCGCCCCCTGGCATTAACGCCGGAGTATAAACTGTCTCTCGCGGCTCAAATCATCGAAGCACGAGAACCTGAGGGTTTACACTTTTTGGCTTCTTGGGACATCCGGCCTGAGCGAGATCAGACTGATGAATTCTTCGTCCGATGCTGGGCTGAGCTGATCTCTCGTGGAGAAATTAACAGCGAGAACGCAGAAGAGGTGGTCAAAATTTGTAGCGAGATGCAGGCGCAACGCGGCTTCGATGACTATCTCGTTGGGACTCAGACGATTAGCGAATTACCCAGTGAAACCCTCTACCTCGCAGCCCTACGAACTTATCGGCGCGGGGAGATTTTAAGGCAATTGGTGGAGATTCTCTGCGGCGAGGCGCCCGTTGACGACCTGCGCGGATTGTTCATCGATTTCCTCTCTCCTCTTGTGAACGAACCTCGAATTTCGTAACTCCATCCGCTCTCAAAGCAATTTGCTACTCCCGGGCTGAAAGCTTCGGGTATTGCTCCAGATCGACCGTTTGATCATTGCACGAAGATGCGCATCCGAATTCTCCTTGCATTGCCCCGATCCCGGCCTTTAGTTTGCGAATAGGAATATTTTTCGCTCTCCAGAAGGCAATCCAAACATGACATTGAATCGCAGAGGTTTTCTGGCCGCGTGCAGCCAGGCAGGCATAGCATCGGCGCTGCTGCCAGGCGTGCTCTACACGCTGGCCGCTCAGGCTCAGGAGGCAACACCCAAAGGGGAACCATTTAAGGTTACCCCCGAGATGCTCGATCACGCAGCGGA
This sequence comes from Acidicapsa acidisoli, assembly GCF_025685625.1. Lineage (NCBI taxonomy): Bacteria > Pseudomonadati > Acidobacteriota > Terriglobia > Terriglobales > Acidobacteriaceae > Acidicapsa > Acidicapsa acidisoli. The sequence goes on along the minus strand of NZ_JAGSYI010000001.1, from coordinate 805,905 downwards.
GCTCGCAGGCGTTCCACTGACCGCTGACCAGAAGAAGATGATGCTCGAAAGACTGGTCGGTCAGCGCGAATCCTATGACGCGATCCGCAAGCTGAACCTGCCCAACAGCGTCGCCCCGGCCTTCATCTTCGATCCCCTTCCACCCGGCGCGAAGGTCGACACAGACAAGAAGCAGCCGCGCTGGAGCGAAGCAAGCGGCATCAGCGTCTCCGCCAACATCGAAGACCTCGCCTTCACCAGCGTGCGCGAACAGGCCGAGCTGGTGCGGACCCAGAAGGTCACGTCGCTGGCTCTGACGCAGATGTATCTGTCGCGGCTCAAGCGCTACGACAGCAAGCTGCACTTCGTCATCTCCCTGACCGAAGAGCGCGCTCTGGCCCAGGCAAAAGCGGCCGATGCCGAGATTGCCGCCGGACGCTATCGCGGCCTGCTGCACGGCATTCCCTGGGGCGGCAAAGATCTGTTGGCAGTGAAGGGCTATCCGACAACCTGGGGCGCTGGCGGCTTTGAAAAACAGCACTTCGACGAAGACGCCACAGTAGTACAGCGCCTCGATGCCGCTGGAGCCGTGCTGGTGGCCAAGCTCACGCTCGGCGCGCTCGCCATGGGAGACAAGTGGTTCGGCGGCAAGACCCGCAACCCCTGGAATCCCAATCAGGGATCGAGCGGATCGTCAGCAGGTTCGGCAAGCGCAGTCTCCGCAGGCTGCGTGGCCTTCGCCATCGGCTCCGAAACGCTGGGGTCGATCTCATCGCCCTCCACACGCTGCGGAGACACCGGCCTGCGCCCGACCTTCGGCTTCGTTCCGCGCACCGGAGCCATGGCCTTGAGCTGGACCATGGACAAACTCGGCCCGATCTGCCGCACCGTCGAAGATTGCGCTATCGTCCTCAGCAGCATCTACGGCCCCGATGGCCGCGATCTCGCGACCCGCGAAGCCGCCTTCAACTGGGATGCAAATCTGGACTGGAAGAGCCTGCGCGTCGGCTACCTGAAGAGCGAATTCGATCCGCCGAAGCCGCCGAAACCTCCCACCATTCCCGCCAACGAAACTCCGGAAGAGAAGAAGAAACGCGAAGCGCGAATTGCCATGCGCAACGCAATGCATGCGCAGAGTGAACAGGACCGCCGCTACGACCTGACCGCGCTCGACAAGCTCCGTACCATGGGCGTGACACTCGTCCCGGTCGAACTGCCGGATTTGCCCTACGAAGCAATGACACCCTTGCTCGAAGCCGAGGCCGCGGCAGCCTTCGACGATCTCACAATCTCAGGCCGCGACAAACTGCTCACCGAACAAGGCCCCGGCGACTGGCCCAATACCTTTCGCGTCGCGCGCTTTTACCCAGCGGTCGAATACATCCAGGCCAACCGCGCCCGTTCGCTGGCCATCCGCGAAGTGTCGAAACTCTTCGAGCAAGTCGACATCATCGTAGCCCCCACCTTCGGCGACCAGTTGGTGACAACCAACCTCACCGGCCACCCGGCAGTAATCGTCCCCAATGGCCTGCGCGGCGCGGATGCCCCCAAGCCCCTGAATGACTCCGGCGATGACAATGACGGAGTCGGCGGCCCCGGAACGCCGGTCAGCATTACCTTCCTCGCCGGGCATTATCAGGACGCAAAGCTCTGCGCCTTCGCGAGGGCATATCAGGAAGCAACCGGTTTCCACAAACTGCATCCCAAGCTGGATTAGCGGGCCGGATTAACTGAATCCGGCCATCAGAACGGCATCGCCGCCAGCTTGTTCCACGCGTCCTTGCCCTGCGCATATTTTCCCTGGCCGATCACCGGCGTCAGATCGGCCGCCGCCCGCACCGGCTGATTAGAGATCGACCCTTTCAGCCACAACCGGGCAAAATTCACAATCTCATCCACCTGGTCCTGCTCCACGGCATCCATGTCCAGCTTGACGAGATTCTCAAAAGACTCGGCATCCATTCCGTGCGGCAGCACGAATTCGTCATCCTCGTTCACGACCGGCGCAATCATCGGATTGAGCCGCACGATCGAGCTGTCGACCGGCGCGACCGCCCCGGCCGGAGGCCCGCCGCTCATCACATGCGCCACAAAGCTGGCAACATCCGGAGGATCGTCGAGGATAGCGCCCGCGATCTTTTCGAGATCCGTCGTCAGGCAGGATTCGTGAACGGTCAGATAATAAGGCTCCGGCGCTGCGTTTTCAGGCGCCATCGGCAGAAAAGTGCCTCCAGTGCCGATCGAAAGCGCAGCCAGCCCCAGCCCAGGCTGTCCCAGCACAAGCGCCTCCGTGACGGCGATCAGGATCGGATTGTTCGACCCGCTGATCGCGCCATCCCAGTAGTGTGAGCCGGGCTGCGTGGGAAGCTCCGCTGGCCGGTCGAAGTATCGGATCGGCGCATTGCTGGAGGCGTGGATGCACTCTGCCAAAGTTGCCGTCGATGGAACACCGATTCCGAAGCCATCGCGGGTCGCCGGCGCGGACCGGAAAAACTCACCGCGGTTGCGGTCATAGTTGAAGCCAGCGATGAGCAGATGTACCGGTTTCCCGGAATGGCCGGGAATATCCTGCGCGACCTTGTTCAAAGGGACGTCACACCGTTTTGGAAACGCAGCGCGCAGACCGGCAAGCTTGCCCGTGGTTACGTATTTCTCCATGCTGGGCAGGTGCAGCGACTTCCTGACGAAGATGGATTGCCGCTTATCCTGACTCAGAAAGAAATCCAGCATTGTCTGGAGCGACAGGTCCTCTACCAATCCGCCAAGCACAATGCTCCCGCCCGAGTTCGCCGCGACCATGTCGAAGTCGCCCAACACCTGGTGGCCAGTGGTATCGGCGCTGTAGAGATCGATGAGCGCCATTACTTCAATAAGCGCCCACGCCCCGCCGCCATCGAGCGTGAGAATGCGATATCGTTCCATCTTCTCCTCCCAATATTCAATGCAGAAAATGCTTCAAGGAAAGCTCGATACGCTTCTATCACACGGATCGCACAGAATGCAGAAAAAACCTTCGCGCAGCATTGGAAATTGCAATGAGACCGTGCAATAGCATCCCGTGCGGTAGCATCCAGGCATGGGGTTTGTCGAAGTCGAATCCGTCAGCAAGAACTATCCGCGCAGGGACGGCCTGCGGCGGGAAGATCACTTCGTAGTGCGGGATGTGAGCCTTACCATAGCTCGCGGCGAAACGCTTGGCCTGGTGGGCGAATCCGGCTCGGGAAAGAGCACACTGGCGCGGATGATTCTCGGACTGGTGCCCCTTACGAGCGGCATCATTCGGGTCGCCGGAGTCGAAGTGGGTGGAGAACGTACACAAGGCTTGCGGCGCGAAATGCAGCCCGTCTTTCAGGACCCGTCGGCCGCGCTCGATCCCCGGATGCGGGTATTGGATATTGTCACCGAGCCGCTTGTCATTCATGGTGGGCACGGTAGGCACGGCAGACATCGCAGGGAAGCTAGCGTGGATAAGATTGACACCCGGCCCGCGGCTCTGATGGCCAAGGCGCGGGAGCTGGTAGCGTCGGTCGGCCTCGATGAGTCGGCGCTGGACCGCTATCCGCATGAATTCAGCGGCGGTCAGCGGCAGCGCATCAACATCGCCCGGGCGCTGGCGCTGAGGCCGCAGTTTGTCGTGCTGGACGAGCCGGTATCCGCGCTCGATGTCAGCGTCGGCGCGCAGATTATCAACCTGCTGCGCACACTCCAGCGCGAGCACGGACTGACCTATCTGTTTATCAGCCACTCGATGCCGCTGGTGCGCTATCTTTCGTCGCGAATCGCGGTGATGGAACGCGGGCGGCTGGTAGAGACCGGGGACGCAGAGGAACTCTGTGCGAGGCCGCGCGAGAGTTATACGCGGCAGCTCCTGGCAGCAACGCCAGAACTGCCCGGCAGAGTGTGAATCGATAGCTGCCGGGCAGTTCTGGCCAATCGGTCGTCGGAAAGCCGACTACTTCGGCTGTTCGGGGTTGACCGGCTTGTCAGTCGGCGCCGGTGCCTGAGCTGGTGTCGGCGTTGTGGGAGCTGGAGCGGCAGCTGGACTTGCTGGTTCCGCAGGCTTCGGCGCAGTTGCAGGCGAGCTTGGCGAGGTCGGAGAAGCGCTTGCGCCTGGTGCTGCACCGGGCGCCGCACCAGGCCGTGCCGGCATCGGACGCATTCCAGCTCCTGGCGCTGGCCGGCTGGGCATATCGGTCACGTCGAGGAGTTCGATGTCAAAGATCAAATCTGATTTGGGAGGAATTCCAGGATGGTCGGCGTCGCGCGCCGGGACTCCGCGAACACCGTAGGCAAGCTCCCAGGGAATAAACAGGCGTCGCTTGCCACCCACCTTCATCCCCTCAAAGCCTTGATCCCAGCCCGCAATGAGACGCCCAAACCCCTGCGGGAAGGTGAAGGGCTGTGCATCGCCAAGGACTGGCTTTCCGTCCGCGTCCTTCTGAGGCTTGCCATCCTTGTCCATCACAGGCATGCGATGGTCGAAGGAGGAGTCGAATTTCCTGCCGTCGGTGGCAAGCCAGCCGGTGTAGTTCACCTTGTACATCTTGTTGGGCTCAGCTTCCGCGCCGGTTCCAATCTTGATGTCCTCGTAGCAAAGGGTGAAAGCTGGCTTTGTCACGGCCTTGACCACGGGAATGCCGGGGGGCAGCTTGATGCCGATCACAGAGGTCGGCCTGCACGCGGTTCCAAGCACGGCGGTATGTCTGACTGCTGTGCCCGGTTTTGTACCTGGCTTGGGCGCAACCCCTGCACTCGCGGGAGTAGCGGATTTGGGTGCTGGCGCGGTAGGAGTTTGAGCCACGGCGAGAGTGCCGGCGAACGCTAACATCAGGGCAATTCGTGTCATAAGGGTTCTGAAGACTCCACTGGGTATTCAACGGGAGTGTATCAGGTGCCGGTCAAAACGACGGCAACAGACCTGTGATTTGGCAGACGAAGGCCACAAATATGGCTTGGGGAATGGCATTTAAGCCATTACATTGAGGTATGCAATCCCCTTTTCTGCACACTTTGCAGCCGCTTTGGCTGCCTGTGGCTTCCTCTCTTGCCGGGGCTCTGAATACGGTAGCTGGAGGCGGCTCGTTTCTTTCGCTTCCGGCTCTCTTGAATGCGATGAAGGGCAGCAGTGTCGGCTCCGTCTCTGTTCAGGCGACGAACAACGTGGCGCTTTGGCCCGGCCAGCTGACGTCAGCCTTCGCGTATCGGGACGATCTTAGACGCCACACCAAGCGCCTGCTGCCACTGAGCATCGCGTCGTTCGTTGGAGGGCTCGCAGGGGCATGGCTGCTTCTAATCACTCCAAATTCGCGATTTATGTATTTGCTTCCATGGCTGCTGTTGTTTGCGGCGGTAATGTTTGTGCTCTGCGAACCATTGGGGAGATGGCTCCAGACCCGGCGAGAAGCGCATCGCTCCGATCTCTGGCTGATCGTGGGCATGGCTGTGGTGAGCTTCTATGTCGGCTACTTCGGGGCTGGGGGCGGCTTCCTGGTGATGGCGCTGTTTGGAGTCTGCGGCGTGACGAACATCCATGAGGTGAACGCGTTGAAGGTGGTGACGGCGACGGTTTCGATCGGGATTGCTGTCTTCTGGTTTATCTATAACGGCCGCGTGGTCTGGTTCTATTGCTGGCAGATGGCGATCCTGGCGGCAATTGGAGGATATCTCGCAGCCCGCTATAGCAAGCGAGTCAATCAAAAAGTGATGCGACGGCTCGTCGCAAGCATAGGATTCCTGACGGCAGCTTATTTCTTCTGGCACGTGTACGGGCCAAAGTCGTAGTTTCAGCAGCCGATAGAATGGTTTCAGATGCATCGGATTGTAGTTCTGACATGGGTTCCGGCGAGTTGGACCTACTTTGACCCGAATAGCTTGATTCACTCCATTCATTCCATTGACTGGCGCATGCCTTGGGTCATTTTGGCCTCGTTTCTGGCCGGGTCGCTGAATGCGGTCGCCGGCGGAGGCTCGTTTCTCAGTTTCCCGGCGATGCTGGGGGTTGGGCTCGGGCCGATCCAGGCGAACGCTACAAATACAGTCGCTCTTTGGCCCGGACAGCTCACCTCGATTGCCGGTTATCGGGACGAGGTACGTAAACACCGCAGTCTGGCGACGAAGATGGCGCTCTCAGGTCTCCTCGGCGGGTCAGTCGGGGCGATCATTCTGCTCAACACTCCAGCACAGACTTTTCTCAACATGGTGCCGTGGCTGCTGCTCTTCGCGGCGCTAATCTTCGCGCTCAGTGGCCCAATCATGAAGCAGATCCAGCGAATGAAAGGCGATGACGCGCAAGGCGGCGACCCGGACCAGGAAACCGGCCGGAAGCACTGGCTGCTGGTGATCCTGATCACCCTGGTTTGCGTCTACCTCGGCTATTTTGGCGCCGGGGCGGGATTTCTGATCATTTCCTTGCTGTCGCTATTCGGTTTTCAGGATTTGAATGAGATGAACGCGATGAAAGTGGTTTCGACCACCATGGCCAACGGCGTTGCGTGTATCTTGTTTGCCTTCAGCGGCAAAGTGGAGTGGCGCTTCTGCCTCGCGGCGATGGTAACCTGCGCCATCGGCGGGTATCTTTCGGCGCGCGTGTCGCAGCGGCTGAATCCACGGTTTTTGCGCGGGTTGGTGGTATGCGTCGGTTTGGGGATCGCGGCTTACTTCTTCTGGAGAAACCACGGATGACCGTGTTCGCTAGTCCACGTCGGTCCGTCCTGATCGGTATCAGGCAAAATAGAAGTGTATGAGCCACGAAGGTATTCGTTTTGTCAGCAAGGAAGAGCAGGAGCGCCACGAGCGTGAGGAGCAGCACGCCGCCGCGCTAACCAAGAGAGCGCTGACTCCCAGTAAGGTGCGCGTGCTCAAGACCGAAGGCGCCGGCATGGAGATCGACTGGGAAGACGGGCATAAGAGCCATTGGAATTTTGCGTGGCTGCGCAATGCCTGCCCCTGTGCTACCTGCGTCGAAGAGCGGCAGACGCAAGGCCGCGAACCCGGGCAGCCCAAGCCCAAACCTACGCAGCTCTTGCAGATGTACGAGGCCCCGGCGCGCCCCGCCAGCGCCCATGCCGTCGGACGCTATGCGATCCAGTTCAACTGGCAGGATGGGCACTCGAGCGGGATCTATTCGTGGGATTTTCTCCGGCGCAATTGCCAGTGCGCGGAGTGCCGTGCTACCCGCTCTCCATCGGAATGAACGATAATGGAAGAGTGATTGCAGGGGGTGCACAGTCGTATACGTGTGTCCCTTATTGCATATTCGGCCTGTTCTGGCTTGTTCTAGTCTGTCCTGTTTGACTTGCCCTTCGCGGCCTCTCTGTCTTGGCCCCATCTCCGGACTGGAAGCGACCTATGGAACTATGGACGGAATATGAAGGCAGAGTCATTGATGGCGCCTTCCCTTTGGAAAGACTCTTGCTGCCCGAAGGACGCAGCGCCTTCTTTTCCACCTCGAACGGCAAGGGCGAACCGACAGTCATACGACTGATCGCCTCTCACTTCGACGAGGAAGAGATACTGGCCCGTTGGCGCGGTGTGGAAGCGCTCGGCCATCCCAACATCCTGAAGCTGGAGAAGTACGGCCAACTGATGCTCGACGAAACCACGGTGGTCTATGCCGTGATGGAGCCGGTCGACGCCAACCTCGCCGCAGTCATCGGGGGACAGCGCCTGACCGTCGCCGAGGCCAGACAGCTTGCCGCCAGCCTCGCCTCGGCTCTCGATGTGCTGCATGTGAATGGCTTCGTGCATGAGCACGTCGAGCCGTCCAACGTCTTTGCCGTCGGCGAGGTAGTCAAACTGCGTGGCGATTGTATCCGTGAGACTCCCGAGGGCGAGAGCGGCCTGGCAGCTAAGAGAAAAGATATTCACGATTTAGCAATCGTTATTCTGCAATCGCTTACGCAGGTCAGCACGCTGGAGGCTGCGGGACGCCAACTTCCCCTGCCTGCGCCGCTCGATCAGATCGTGCGGAACGGAGTGAGCGGAGCGTGGAGCGCGGTCGAGATTATGGCTGCGCTGCAGACTGGCGAGCGGCCATCGAATCCCCCTCCGGCAGCAGCCTCATCGCCAACGCAAACAGCCGTTAATAAGCCAGCCGAGCCTGATACGAAGACCGCCGCCAAGCCTGTAGTCAAGGCCGCAATCAAGCCTGAATCCGAACGCGACGGGAAGCCCGGCTTTGGGCCAAAGAGCGCTGCGTCTGAGGCCAGAGCAATCCCTGAAACGAGGTTAGGAGCGGTTCGTGTTGCCTCGTCTGCGGATCGGCCACCTCTCAGGATTGAAAGCTGGTTGCGCAGAGATTCCATCGAGAGCTGGCTTCGCGAAAATTCGCCAAAGACGGGATTGATCGTTGCGGGTGTAGTCGTGGCGCTGCTGGCACTGTGGCTTGGATGGCATTTCGCGCACTCCCGGCCTGCGAATCACGAGACTGCCGGGCAGACGATCTCTGCGCCTGTCCCGGCTCCGGTTACGGAGGCCGCTCCTGCTGGAGCTGCCAGATCGCTGCCGGTTCCAAATGCTGCGTCCGGTAGCCATGGGGATTGGCGGGTGGTGGCGTATACGTACAACCGCGAAGACCAGGCGCAGAAGAAGCGTTCGACGGTGGCTCTGAAGCATCCGGAGTTGCGGCCTGAGGTGTTTACGCCGACCGGGCATGCGCCGTACCTGGTGACGCTTGGCGGAGGCATGAGCCGCGATGAGGCGTTTGCGCTGGTGCAAAAGGCGCGTGCGGCGGGGCTGGCCCGCGATACCTATGCGCAGAACTATCCCGGCCAGCGGCGGTGAGTCTGGTGCTGGAAATTGTTCCACGTAGAACAATTTCTGGCGAATGGGACGGGCTTGGCGCGGGTGGGGTGCGAGTTATTCATTTTATTGGGGTTGAATTTGCGTGTTTTTATGGGGATTTGTGCTTTGTTGCAGCGAATGGGAAGCTTGGTCTGTGGGTCGGTTTTCCGCATCCAAGCAGGCAGGAGAATACGATGGCCACTTCAAATAGTCCTCTTGCGCCCGATGCAGAAACCGATATTGACGGTCCGGAAGTTTTTCCGCCGATTAAGCCAATCACTGAACTTGGGGTCGAGCTTCTCCCGGAAGGCGAAGACGACGAACCCCGCGGAGTGCCTGACGGCGGACTGCCGGAGCCGGCATAGAGCGCCTAGAGCTGTTCCTTCAGAATCTTTGTGATCTCAAGCAGAGTTTTTTCGTCCAACAGCGTGCCTTCGGGAAGCAACTGGAAGAAGTCCAGTCGGCTCATCCTCAGGGACCGCCAGAGCTGTTTCCTCACATCACCCGCGACGAGTCCTGCGCGGGCTCCCGAATTCCGTTCGACTGTCCAGACTGTGCTCATGTTAGTGAGAGAGTAGGCCGGGAAGGTAGATCTGACAATGCACACAACGTTATGGGCCATAGCACTATGGTCTGTGGAGCGGAGTGTTCTACGCGGCGGAGAAGCAGATTCCCTAGCCGGGAATGACAGAAAGAAAAGCAAGGGCAAGAAAGGGCTGCTTTTGTGGTTTCCCACCCTTCCCAAAGGACAGGAAGGATGGGGCACCCCTCGTGTGGTTAGGACAGAAAGTGCTAATGGGCCCCCGCCAGCCTTGAGGGAATCTGACCCGAATCTGGGATATTGATTCCGTCAACTCTGATAGCCGTTCCCATTGCTGTGGTCTTCCGGTTTCAGGATGACGGTCAGTCTTGCTCTGTAGATTCCAGAAATGGGCTGATAGTATTCCAGCGTGTTCAACTTCGGCAGACCGAATTCTCCTGGACAATGGCTTGTCCATATCGTGCTGGCCTTTGTGGCGCTGTTCCTTATCTATTGGCTGCTACACACTTACGCAATGTGATTAGCACGTTTTCAGCCCGTCAGGATGCCAAGAGCCAGAAGTAACCAATGGAAAGTGACAAATGCGCCACCTTCCATGATGCCAATGCGCAATATACAAAGTGATCGCCCGGTTGTCTCCTGAGAAAGAGCTGAAGAGTTCGCAACGCGAACTGCGGAGATGACTGAAGTGTGTGATTTGAACATCGAGCGGCCTAATGGATTGACCAACGCGGTCGAGCCTCGCAGAAAAGATTGCCGCTCGTGTGGTCATTGTCTCCGCGTTGACAGCAACCATAAGGCAGGCAGCTCCGATCCGATAGCGAATGAGGCTCCAAGCATGATTACAATCTCACGCTGCCCACAAGGGGCGGTATAAGACGCAGGCGGGACCGGGACAGTCCGGTATCGAGCGCCATCCGCCTTTGACGGCAGGTGATTGCTGTATATTTTCGCAATGCGTTTTGCGCCGCAAGAGACCCGCACTTATCTGGTAACCGCAGTTACAGCGCAGCGGCGGAGGCTGTTTCAGGTGACGGCTAACGCGGAATTGTTCCGGCAGGTGCTGTTCGACTACCGCGAGCAGGGGAGGTTTCTTCTCCATGCGCACGTCGTCATGCCGGATCATTTCCATGTGCTGATTACGCCAGCCGCTGAGGTTTCCCTTGAGAAGGCCATGCAATTCATCAAGGGCGGTTTTTCCTTTCGCCTGAAGAGCAAGATGGATGTCTGGATGAGGAGCTTCAACGAAAGCCAGATATCAACGGCGGACAAGTTCGCTGATTGCGTGCGCTGTATCGAGGAGAATCCAGTTCGGGCCAGACTTGTTTCGAGCGCCGATGCGTATCCGTTCAGTTCGGCGGGTTAGGGTAGGCTGGATCCGATGCCGGAGCATTTTCGAGGTCGAAGCACGGAGGGAGCCGGGGCCTTTATGCCCTGGAACGATGGGGCTGCCATATTGCGCCTTTAGGCGCGGGCATTTTCTTGATTTGGGAGCGAAGGCCCGCGGCTAAAGCCGCTTCGTTGCGTGGCGGCTATTCAGGGGCATGAATGCCCCTGCTCCCTCCGAATTCGCGCGGGGCGCGAATGGGTTTGCGGCGGTTGGGCTGGTGGTGAAGAAGCATATTCGCGAATGGAATGACAGATAGAAAAGCAAATGCGAGAATCTGGCTGGATCTAGGGGATATCGGGCTTGATCAGGCTTTGCGAGCCCCACATCTTAGAAGCGAGATGTGGGGTACCCAATTTGGTTGTTTGCCAGACCTGCGCCACCCACCTAACATGTTCGGGAGGCAACGGCCATGGCTATCCGTAGATCAATTGATTCCCTTATTCAAGAGTTCGCAGAAATGCGAGGCGTTTCGGCTGACTACGCAGTCCGTTTGGCTGTTTCGGAGGCTTTGCAGAGAGACAGGGGGAGGGGAAAGAAAGCCAAAGAAGATGCATCGCACGCACGTTCTAAGGAAGCCAAAGAACAGGCGCTGCACGCACCTTCCATCGAGGCTATCTACGCACGAGGCTTAGCAATCGCTGGAAGTCGCGGTGAGGACAAGGCCGTGGGTCAACTCTGTTCTGACCTTGGCCCACCCGTGGTGATAATCGCAATCTGCTTGCTTGGCGACGCCTTCTTTGAGAGGTACCTTCAATCAACAGTTCTTGCCTTGGTTTCATTGGGCCTCATTTCTTCATATATTTACTGGCGCAGCCTTCAAAAGATCGGCAAGTCAAGAGAACAAATGAGAGCGTCTCTAGCACTCGAAATTGAAGAGCTTAGCCAGAAGCTTCCTGATCAACTGAGCTTTCTTGCCGATCCTCCAACGGGGGACCCATACTTTAAATTGTTCGTGCTCGAGCGGGAGGGGTCCCAATAGTTCGCCCGGCCCGGCTTTGAGAAACCCACATCTCAGAAGCCAGATGTGAGGCACCCGCATTGGTATTTATTCAGACCTGCGCCACCTTCCATCAGATACGCTAGATCTGGTTTTAGACCTGTCGGGACCTTAGCCCGTCTTATTTCGGTCTGGATAGCTAGGATTTCCGAACCATTCAGCGTTTTGGAGGGATTTTGTCTTAACTGAATCGTAAATGCTACGAAGAGCCCTGTAGAGAAGATCGAAATCCACTTTTACGCCCACTTTTCCCTTGTACAAACTGTCCTCGAACAAGAGGCCCCCGCTTCCTGGTCCATGAACCAACTGCCCCCGGATGTGGGAGTAGCAGATCGACGCAATCGACGCTCTCCACAAGTTAGAGTTCAATTTCTGTTTTACAGGCTCGGCAAGGCCGGATTCCTGAACGGCCCTGCGGAGCAGGGCCTCCTCCAGAAGTGCATTGGGGTGATTCTGGACCACGGATTCCAGTAGGGGAAGGGCCTCGTGACAAAACCCCGCCGCTTTCTCCAGCAGATCTCGCGGATGAATCATTGCGAAGAGCGAATCTCCGCTTAGTGTTCTGAGCGCACGCGAGAAATTCTCGTTGTTGCTTTGATCGCCACCAAAGTGTCCAGATGCAAGGTGGTCGATATACACCACGCATAAGGTGAGCGCCTCGTCTTTAAAGGAATCTGCCAACAGCTTCGGGAGACGTTCGATTCTGCGTTCGAATTCCTCAAAGAAAGCTTCAATAAAAATGAGCTTCGCCTCACGGTCTTCATCGGAAATTGTCATCATGCGCCTCCGAGCGCTCCATGTTGCTAGGCGCGAACGCCCCGAAACACTCCCGACGTTGCGTTACGCAAAGCCACAGAAGGTAGGGTGCCCGGTGTTGCCGATGGGACGGAAAATTCAAAAGTTGGGGTGCGACGTCTGCCCATTTCCTTGAATGATTGCATGCCTTGTTCGCGCAAGACAAAACATGTCCGTAGCACACTCCTCTCTGGCGCCGTCGAGCGGCGATAACCTGCTGACGGTACACTAGAGGAAGGATATTTTCCCGCCGGATACGGAACTCTTGCAGCATCTTGTCGAACAACTGAATCCTGAACAGCGCGCCGCCGTGGAGACTACGGAGGGGCCGGTGCTGATCCTGGCTGGGGCCGGGTCGGGGAAGACGCGTGTCATTACCTACCGCATCGCTTACCTGATCCAGGAAAAAGGGGTTGCGCCGGATTCGATTCTGGCTGTGACCTTTACCAACAAGGCCTCGAAGGAGATGGGCGAGCGGATCGACAAGCTCCTCGAACGGGGTTCGCTGACGAAGCCGCTGATTGCGACCTTTCACTCGCTTTGCGTGCGGATTTTGCGGCGGGATATTGAGGCGTTGCGGATCGGGACCGGGCCGAATGCGGTCGGGCTGACGCGGGATTTTGCGATCTACGACGAGAACGATCAGCAGTCGATTGTGAAGACGATCATGAAGCGGCTAGGGTTGGATACGAAGCAGCTTACGCCGCGAACGGTGCTGGGGAAGATTTCGTGGGCCAAGAGCCACATGATCGATCCGCAGGAGTATTACCTCAGTTCTTCCGATCCGGGTTCGGAGCGAATTGCGCATATTTATGAGGCCTATCGCAAGGAGATGGCCAAGAACAATGCGCTGGATTTCGACGATCTCCTGTTGGAGACGGTGCGGCTGCTGAAGGCTTCGGGCGAGGTGCGGGAGCGGTACCAGCGGCGGTTCAAATATCTGCTAGTGGACGAGTACCAGGATACGAACCGTCCGCAGTATGAGCTGATGAAGATGCTGGCCGGCGAGCGCAGGAATGTGTGCGCGGTGGGCGACGAGGACCAGAGCATCTATTCGTGGCGCGGGGCGGATATTCGCAACATTCTGGAGTTTGAGAAGGATTTTCCGAACGCGAAGATCGTCCGGCTAGAGCAGAATTACCGCTCGACGCAGGTGATTCTGGAGGCGGCTGGGACGGTCGTAGCGAACAATGCTCAGCGCAAGGGCAAGACGCTGTGGACGGAGCGCGACGGCGGGTCGCTGGTGGGGTTCTATGAGGCTCCGGATGGCGAGAATGAGGCGCTGTTTATTGCCGACCGGATCAATAAATTTCTGCGTGAGGCCGACGGCGAACGGGAAGCGCGGACAGCGGTGCTTTATCGGACGAATTCGCAGTCGCGTCTGGTGGAAGAGGCGCTGCGGCGGTACGGGGTGAAGTACACGATGGTCGGCGGATTCAGCTTTTACGAGCGAGCTGAGATTCGCGACATGTTGAGCTACTTGAAGTTAGTCCTGAATCCGCATGACTCGGTCGCCTTGCAGCGGTGTGTGAATACGCCGACGCGGGGGATTGGGAAGACAACGCTGGAGACGCTGGAGCGGCTGGCGCTGGAGACGGGCACGTCGACGTGGGAGGCGATTGAGCAAGCGGCGCGGAATCAGCTTGTTCCGGCGCGGGCTTGCGCGGCTCTGGAGGGTTTTCGGCAGCTGATCAAGGATGCTCGGGCGCTGGTGCATCTGGACGGCGACGATTTTGCCGGGAAGCTGGCGGCGGATGTCGCTGGGGATTCGGCGGACGCTGTGGGCGAGGCCGATGTCGGTTCGGATGCTGGATCGGATTCAGGGTTTGAGTTTGGCGAGAATGCCAGCTTTGACTTTGGGGCGTCGTCGGATGCTGGCGACGGGACGGATTTTGATTTTGGAGGCGAGATCGTTGAATCGGTGCCCGCAGCGATCATCCCGATTTTCGATCCTGCGATGCTTTCCCCTTTCCTCAGCAACACGGCCGGAGTCAACAGCAAGACCACGGCGCAGAAGAAGATTGCCGAGCAGGCAGCGCGAGACGCCAGCAAGCTCAATCCGCTGGACCCGGAACAAGATCGTGCTTTTCGCAAGCCGGGCGATCGGGGAACTCTGCCGGAGCTGATTCGGTTCCTGATCGATCGCAGTGGGTATATTCGAGTGCTGGAGGCGGAGGGTTCGCCGGAGGCTGTGAGCCGGATTGAGAATCTAAAGGAGTTGGCGAACGCGGCGCAGGATGCGGAGCAGCGGGGCGAGACGCTGAGCGAGTTTCTGGATCATGCGGCGCTGGTCTCGGATACGGACCAGTACAGCGAGGACGCGCGGGTGACGCTGATGAGCCTTCATGCGGCGAAGGGGCTGGAGTTTCCGCTGGTCTTTCTGACTGGAATGGAAGAGGGGTTGTTTCCGCATTCGCGGACGATGAACGACCCGGATGGGCTGGAAGAGGAACGCAGGCTTTGCTACGTGGGCATGACGCGGGCGATGGACACGCTGGTGCTGACGCGGGCGCAGTATCGGCGGCGGTACGGGAACGACGCGCCGGAGGCTAGCCTGGCTTCGCGGTTTCTGGAGGAGATTCCGGGGCGGCTGATTGAGAATCTTGGGACGCCGATGCATCGGCGCGAAGCCAGCGGCGGCGGGTATGGTTCGGGTGCGTGGGGCAGCGGATTTGGGGCGAATCGCCGGACTGGATTGGCGGCTGGAGCCAACGACGATTTTGGCGGCGGCCACTACAGTTATGAGGATGAGGACCAGAGTTCCGACAGGACTCCCGGGCGGACGCCGTTGCGTGCGCCTTACGCGGGCGTGAAGGCTACGCCGTATCCGCAGGCTGGCGGGAAGCCGGTTGTGTGGACGCCGCAGCGGAAAACAGGTACGGCGGACGCGTCGAAGCCAGCGGAGAAGAAGCCGGATTCGCTGGATAATATTGCCCAGTTTTTCGGCGGACGCAGTGCTGGCGGGCGGGGCGGCGCTGGTTTTGCCCGGCCAAAGATGGAGGTTCCGATGAGCCCGGTTACGCCTGGTTTGACGAAGGGCAGCCGCGTGCGGCACGGAAAATATGGCGAGGGAACCGTAATTCTGCGCGAAGGCGACGGCGAAGATGCGAAACTTACGGTACACTTTGCTAGATTTGGGGTAAAGAAGCTGATCGAAAAGTTTGCGCAGCTGGAGAAGATGTAACGCGGACGCCCCTCTATGAGTTCAAGCCCTGGTCTTTACTGGTTGGGGCAATCCAAAAACAACACGAAAAGAGAAAAAGATGGCAAACACAAAGGCTGTAGAAGACGTACTGGAACGCAAGAAGATCAAGCGCGCTGCTCGCAAGAAGGCCGCTCCGAAGGGACCACGGACTGGGCCACGCGGCGAGAATAAGCAGAAGCTGAAGAAGGCTGCTCGCGGCCAGGCGAAGCGCAAGTAAGGTGAGTTTGACCCCAGGTCTCCAAGTTCTCAAGGGCGAGACCCGGGGCACCCATTGTCTTCATTGACTTTCCGGTGGATTGGAGTTTTCGGGGCGGGTGATGTGAATCAGACGAGTTCCATTCCAAGGGCGAGGAGCTTTCCACTGGCGAGCCAACTGCTGTCCCGTAAGTCCATCGACAAGCTGATTCTGGACTCCCAGGATCCGGAACACTGCCTCAAGAAAACCCTCGGCCCATGGTCGCTGACGGCGCTTGGCATTGGGGCGGTGATCGGTTCCGGGATATTCACCGTGATCGGGACAGCGATCTCAGGGAGCCAGTCGAATATCTCCGAGTGGAGCAAGGCGCCGGTCGCGAGCCTGGTGCTTCATGCTCTGCGGCATACTGCGCTTTCGGGCGGCAGGCCGGGAGCGGGGCCGGCGATCTCGATTTCGCTGGTGCTGGTGGCGATTGTCTGCGCGCTGACCGGTCTTTGCTATGCGGAACTGGCGTCGATGATCCCCATTGCGGGATCAGCGTATACCTATGCCTACGCGACGCTCGGCGAGCTGGTTGCGTGGATCATTGGCTGGGACCTGATTCTGGAGTACGCCGGGTCAAACATGACGGTGAGCGTTGGCTTTGCCGCACATGTGGTCGACTTTCTGGACTGGTTCGGGCTGCATCCCTCGACGAAATGGATTACCCCTGCGTATCTGTCGGATGGCATGACGGACCTGCAGGGGAATGTCCTGTATAACGCGGGCTGGCACTTCGGGTTCAATATTCCGGCGTTTCTGATCGTTCTCTTGCTCACGGTGCTGCTGGTGCGCGGCATTCAGGAGTCGGCCAAGGCGAACAATGCCATGGTTGGGATCAAGATTGCGGCCATTCTGATTTTTGTCTTCGCTGTGCTTGGTTATATTCATCCGGGCAACTGGCATCCGTATATGCCGAATGGCTTTTCGGGGGTGCTGACCGGCGGCTCGATCATATTTTTTACGTATATCGGATTCGATTCGGTTTCGACCGCGGCTGAGGAGTGCTGCCATCCGCAGCGGGATTTGCCGATTGGCATTATCGCCACGCTGATTGTCTGTACGCTGCTCTATCTCTCGGTGGCTGTCTGCCTTACGGGACTTGTTCCGTGGCATACGATGGTCGATGACGCGGCGCCGGTGGTCAATGCGCTCAAGAAGCTGTCGGTGCTGCCGGGTGGCCATCCGCTGCATTGGGTACGGCTGATTGTGCTGGTCGGCGCGCTGATGGGGATGGTTTCCTCCCTGCTGGTATATCAGCTCGGTCAATCGCGCGTCTGGTACTCGATGTCGCGGGATGGATTGCTGCCGAAGATCTTCAGCAAGGTTCATCCGGTCTTTCGAACGCCGGCGTTCTCGACCTGGGTTGCTGGATTTCTGGTTGCGATTCCATCGGGCTTGTTTGATATTGAGCTGCTTGCGGATCTATCCAATATCGGGACACTGTTTGCGTTTGTCCTAGTCTCGATCGGGGTTCTCGTTCTTCGAGTGCGGGAACCCAATCGCCGACGCGGCTTCCGCGTTCCGGGTGGTCCGGTGATTCCGGTGCTGAGCATCCTCTTTTGTGTTTTGCTGATGTGCGGTCTGCCGATCATTACGTGGTTCCGCTTTTTCATCTGGCTGACAATCGGGCTGGTGATCTATTACCTCTACAGTCGCCACCGGTCCGAATTTGCCCCGGCGAAATAGCTAACAGCGGTATTTGACGTCAGAGGGCAACGAATTAATTGCTTGTAATTGAACCCGAGCTGCATACAGTCCACTCCATCCGAGACTGCATGCGCTTAAAACAGGACCTGCAGACCCATAAGTAAATTGTGTTGGATCGTTGAGTGAAGTAGGCGCGTCGGTAATGCCCACCATCCTCCGGTCCCACGGTAATTTCAGGAAAGCGGTCTCTGTGGTTGCAGATGCATGCCGCGCAGAACGGGCAATGGTCATGTGTCCAGGACTCCTGATGCGGAACGTCGCTCCAGCGCGTCCACGCAAACTCAGCGCCCTTCCAGTTCGAGACTCGCGGAACTAGGCTCTCAACGTCGTCAACTGATCTCAGGTCGATCATGTTCCTCTTACTCTCGGCGAAGTGCAAAATTAACATATCATTACTACGAAATGAAATCGAAGCGGTTTCCACATCGGTACATAATGTCTGACGAGCGGTTGCTGGAGTTCGCTAATCCAGAGCGTCCCGGTAGCATAGAAGGATGCAAGATCAATCTCGGCATGAATCCATGAATGATTTCATTCTCCGCTTGCCCAAGGCGGAGCTGCACTTGCACCTTGAGGGCACTAGCATGTTTGCGGGGAAGACCTTGGAGGGAAACCTTGCATGAGCCGACCTGCGATATCCAGCATCTCGCCTTCGTTCATTGTGCGCAATGTCACGGCTTCCATCGCCTTCTATCGCGACAAGCTGGGTTTCGAGGTGGAATATCAACACCCGGACGCCGATCCTTTCTTTGCCATCGTGCGGCGGAACAACGCGATGCTCTTTGTGAAGGCGGTGGGAGTCGATCCGCTGCCCAATGCGGCACGGCACCCTTGGGCCAGGTTGGATGCCTACGTTTCTGTATCCGATCCGGATGCGCTGGCGGATGAGTTTCTTTCGCGTAGTGTCGCCTTTTCCGTACCGCTCAAGGATACGGAGGATGGATTGCGCGGCTTCGAACTGGAAGATGCTGGCGGCTATGTGTTGTTCTTCGGCCGGCCTCGTGAAAATTCAAAGTAAGGTGCTAACGGCTTCCGGCGAGGTTCCTTGGTGGAATCGGGCGCAATAGAATGAAGTATGTCCGATGATCTTTCTTCGTTTATCCGCCGGTTGCCTAAGGCGGAACTGCATTTACATCTGGAAGGCACGATTGAGCCGGCGACCCTCGCGGAGCTGAGCGAGCGGGTCGATGCTGGCTTTGGGGCTGCGCCATTAACGCTGGCTGAGGCCGAGGCGCTTTACCAGTACACAGATTTTTCGGGATTCATGCTGGCCTTCAAGGCAGTGACGCGGCGGTTGCGCGGGCCTGAGGAGTATGAGTTGGCCGGCTACCGCATGATCGGGCAGCTTGCGGCGCAAGGGGTGGTTCATGCCGAGGTATATATCTCGGTGGGCGTGGTCTACTTCTGGCGCAAGGAGGAAGACGCAGCCGATCCGCTGCTGTTTGAGAAGATCTTTGCCGGGCTGGAGCGCGCGCGGGAACGGGGCGAGCGCGATTATGGCGTGACGCTCTATTGGATCTTCGACGCGGTGCGGCATTTCAGTGTTCCCGAGGCGCGGCGGGTCTTTCGTCTGGCGGCGCGGATGCGGCAGGAGTATCCGTCGATCATCGGCATTGGCTTGGGCGGGGACGAGCGGGTCGCAGCTTCGGAGCCGTTCCGGGAGATGTATGCCGAGGCGGCTGCGGCTGGTCTCAGGCTGACGAACCACGCGGGGGAGACGACCGGGCCTGAGGCGATCTGGGAGGCTTTGTCGATTGGTTCAGAACGGCTCGGTCATGCGCTTTCGGCGATTCGCGATCCCGAACTGGTAGCGGAGCTTGCGCGGCGGCAAATTCCCCTGGAGCTGAATCCCAGCTCGAATGTGCGGACCGGGGTCTGCCCCTCGTTCGCGGCGCATCCGTTGCGGGAGTACTTCGATCGCGGGTTGATGGTCACGCTGAACTCGGACGATCCGGCGTTTTTTGGCTCGCCGGTCGAGAACGAGTACCGGCTGGCGCACGAGATCCACGGGTTTGACCGCAGCGGCCTCAAGGCACTCGCAAAGAACTCGTTTCGCGCAAGTTTTTTGCCGGAATCGGCGAAGCAGGATTGGCTTTCCCGCATCGAATCAGTGATGTGAGCAGGCTGTCTCTTTCCGGACTGGCACGAAAGTGTTACCTCGTCTGCCCTGGACAGTCTTAAGTTAATGTGCGTTATCATTTACTTGGAGGAGTCCCGATGCCCGAGAACGAAGCAGAAACGAGTTGCACCACGAATCACAACGCTCTGCGAGCGATTGGCTGGGTCTCCGTCGGTCTTGGGATTGCTGCGGTTGGGCTGTTTATAGGGCGAGAGCTGCGTAAGCGCTACGTGTTCAATCACCGGACTCCGTATGACTTCTATGCCAACGCGGGGACGCAGACTGCTTCTGAGTTCGGCATGGGCATATAGCTGTTCGCACCTGGGAATTACTGAGCGCTCGGGCTGATCAGATGATTAGATGCAGCCCTTGAGCGCCGTTTCGGACAGCATCCTTGATCAGCTTGCGATCGAAGGTTGCCAATTGCCCTCCGTGGGCGATTGCCAACGCAAGCAAATAGCTGTCGGTGACTTGGCTGGCGTTGAGTAAATGACGCAGGTCGAATTTTTGAGAATCCAGCAGGCTGATGTCGTCAGGCCAAAAGTCATGTCCCGGTTGCGTCAGCAGGCTATTCAAGGACTCAGCAACGATAAGGGGGCTTCCGGGCGAGTTGGGAAATCTGGGGTTTCCAACGACTCTCAGGACGCCGTTTTCCGTGAGAGGGCAGGTCGCCCAGGAATCTTTTCCCATCCTTCGCGAGAACCACGCATGGGCAGCTTGATGGTGACTATTCCGAGAATCGATGAGTGCGATCAAGACGTTCACGTCGAGAAGGAACGTCATGGCAGTTCGTCCATCAGCTCCTTGATCAACTCCACAGTCGAAATCCCGGCTCCGGGCTGGACCGGCAGTAGCCGAATGCCATTACGAAAAACGGGGGTGGACTCCGTCGGGCAGAGTCCTTTTCGGGCGAGGGAGGAAATGACCTCACCCACGGTCTTTCGCTCGGCGTCGGCTCGTTCCCGTGCGGCCGCCAAAATGTCATCGTCGATGGTCAGTGTAGTGCGCATAGACCTCTTCGTGGCATCAAAGGATGCTCACCTGCATCATACATCAAACATCAGATGTAGGCGAGCATCGAAATGCTTGCGGAGTATTACAGGTCGACGGAACGGGTTTTGACTAGCTCCAGCGAGTTGGCTAGGAAGGTGGCTAAGGGCATCGATCCCTGGTCACCTTTGGCGCGGGTGCGGACGCTGACCGCGTGGGCTTCGGCTTCCTTGTCGCCCATGACGAGAATGTAGGGCGTCTTCTGGTTGGCGAAATCGCGGATCTTGGAGTTCATCTTTTCGTTGCGGTCGTCGATTTCGACACGCAGGCCGGCGGCTTCGAGTTCGGCCTTGACTCGGGCTGCGTATTCCTGGTGGCGTTCGCTGATGGGGACGAGGCCGACCTGGACGGGTGCGAGCCAGAGCGGGAATGCTCCAGCATAGTGCTCGATGAGGACGCCGAAGAAACGCTCGACCGATCCGAAGAGAGCGCGGTGCACCATGACCGGCTGATGGCGCTCGCCGTCTTCGCCGACGTATTCGAGCTCGAAGCGGGCCGGCAGGTTGAAATCAAACTGGACGGTGGAGAGCTGCCACAGGCGACCGAGAACGTCGACGAGTTTGAAGTCGATTTTGGGGCCGTAGAAGGCGCCTTCGCCGGGAATTCTCCTGAAGGTAAGACCGCGGCGGGTGAGGACGCGGTCGAGGGCCGACTCTGCGCGGAGCCAGTCTTCCTCTTTGCCCACGAATTCGCCCGGCTTGCCGGGATCGTGCGCGGAGAGTTCTACGCGGTATTCAGCGAAGCCGAAGGTCTTGAGAACAGCCTCGGCGAAGTCGATGCAGGCGTCCATCTCATCTTCAATCTGGCCGGGTGTGCAGAAGATGTGCGCGTCGTCCTGGGTAAAGCCGCGGACACGCAGGAGGCCATGCATCGTTCCGGAGCGCTCGTAGCGGTAGACGTTTCCCAGTTCTGCGTAGCGGACGGGCAGGTCGCGGTAGCTCTTGGGGGTGTTCTTGTAGATGAGGATGTGGCCGGGGCAGTTCATGGGCTTGAGCCGGTAATCGGCGTCGTCCAGTTCCATGGGCGTGTACATGTTGCCGGAGTAGAAGCCCTCGTGTCCGCTGATCTTCCAGAGTTCGCGGCGCATGACGTGCGGTGTGAAGACCATGGAATAGCCACGGCGCAGGCATTCTTCACGCATCCAGTCTTCCATGATCTTGCGGATCATGGCGCCTTTGGGATGCCAGAAGATGAGACCGGCTCCGGCGACTTCCTGAATGCTGAAGAGGTCGAGCTGCTTGCCGAGCACGCGGTGATCGCGTTTGGCGATCTCTTCGAGGCGGGCGAAGTGGGCGTCGAGGTCTTTTTGCGAGAAAAACGCCGTGCCGTAGATGCGCTGGAGCTGCGGATTCTTTTCGTCGCCGAGCCAGTAGGCGCCGGCGAGGTTGGTGACTTTGACGGCTTTGACGCGGCCAGTCGATGGCACGTGCGGGCCACGGCAGAAGTCGAGGAAGTGGCCGTTGCGATAGAAGCTGACCTGCTCGCCGGGGTGGGTGAACTTCGTCACGAAATGGGTCTTCATGAAGTCGCCGTCATGCTCGAAGGTGGCGAGGGCTTCTTCGCGCGGCGTGGACTCGCGCACGAACTTCTCGTTGCGCGCGATGACTTCGGCCATTTTGGCTTCGATGGCGGCCAGATCTTCCGGCGTGAAGGGCTTTTCGCGATAGAAATCGTAGAAGAATCCCTGGTCTGTGGCCGGACCGTGGCCGAGCTTGGTCTCGGGGAAGAGTTCGAGGACGGCGGTCGCCATGACGTGCGCGGCGGAATGGCGGATGACCTTGAGAGCTTCCGGGTCCTGCTCCCTGACGAGAGCGAGCTGGGTGTCTTCGGTCAGAGGAGTGGAAAGGTCGACGAGGCGAGAGGCTGCGGCGTCTCCGACAGAGTACATTGCGGCGTCGCTGTCTGTTTCCGCTGCGTTCGTGTTTTCGGAACCGATGGAGACGCCGGTGGATGCGATGGGAGTGAGACGGGCTACGACCGAGACGGCGGCGAGGCGCGGCGAAATGGAATTCGCAATTTCGAGCGGGGTCGTACCAACGGGCACTTCACGAATTGCCCCGTCGGGCAAATGTACGGCAATAGTCTGCGTGCTCATGATGGAAACCGGTGTCCTTAGAAGTCTTTAGCCGCGGAGCATGTGCTGTCACAGCGACCTTTCAGGATATACCGGCTGCAGGGTGTACAAGACGTGTTTGCCGTGTCACAGCGCATTTCGATTCCTGTCTCAGGATGGACTTCACTTTGGAAAAATTCGCGGAAGTTGATCAGTATTGATACGGTTCAAGCGTTCATGACACTTCATTCCAGACACTTTTGCTTGTTCCGTATCGTCACTCACACAGGGGTGGTATTGGAACCATCCTCTGAGTGAGGCGCGATAACGCGCAAGGTTGTGCAAACGCCTTGTTCGTGGAATATTGCGATTTCGCGCCGAGGTCTAACGTCAACGAGTGGCTGGGCGATGCCCGGCGCATAGCAACAAGGAGAGAGCGAAATGCAAGTACTTCTCAAGAGCACCGAGGTCGCGCCAGAGACGCGTTGCACGATTTGCGGCCAAGGATTTGTGATGTTCTGGGAGCGTGGGACGAAGATGGAACGGGCGGCTGCACTGCGTGAAGTGGAGACCACGCTGCGACATCATCATCATTCCGGGGCCGGGCCGGAGGTTCACCCGGTGAAGGGATTTGTGGTGCCTGCATGGGATGGGCCGGTTGCCTTTTCTGGCGCGGCCATTTTGGGCAATGCTCCGGTGTGGGCTCTCTAGCAGGGGGCGCAGCAGTTAAACGAGTTTTCTCAGTCACACTCGAGACGGCAGATTCCTTCGGGGGAGGGAATCTGCCGATTTTTCTGGTGGGTAAAGGGCGGATTTATTTCTTCTCTTCGTGATATTCCATTTCCGTGTTGATGGTCCAAAGATTGGACTTATCAGTGATCCCTTTGGCGATGTTATCCACGGCGGTCATGGCGGTCAGCATGGAATGGTCTTGGTTGTTGTATTTGTGCATGCCGTTGCGGCCTACGAGGAAGAGATTCTCGATACTGTCTGTAAAGTTGCGGATTGTGTCGAAGCGATCATAGGTGCCGAAGTAGGCGGGGTAGGTTTTGGGCACGCGGACAACGTGGGCATCGAGTACATTTTCGGCGCGGAGGATGCCGATTCTGGAGATTTCATCTTTGGCCAGGGCGATCATTGCTTCGTCGCTGAGGTTCCAGATGGGGTCGGTCTGATAGCAGAAGTATTCAAGGCCGATCCAGACCTTTGAGGGGTCGGCGACCATGGCGGGACTCCAGTTATTAAAGATCTGCAGGCGGCCAACTTGAACGTCCGGTTCCTGGATGTAGATCCAGTTGTCCTTGAGCGGGCTGCCGTCTTTTTCGCGCACATCGAGTTTCGAGGCGAGCAGGCCTACGGTGATGAAATCACGGTAGACGAGGCCTTCGCTGACGGCGCGAACCTCCTCGGGGGCTGGCACTGAGAGCGTGCGGATCAGCTCTTGGATAGGCATCGTGGAGAAGACATAATCGGCTGCGAAGGTGGCGCGCTGGGGATTGCCGGAGGCTGCGCCGGAGATGGCTTCGACGCCGGAGATGCGATTGCCGGAGACGATGAGGCGGTCGACGTTGACGCCCATGTGCAGTTCGCCGCCGGCCTCCTGCACCATTTCTGCAACATGCTCCCATAGCTGGCCGGGACCGAACTTCGGGTACAGGAACTGTTCGATCAGAGAGGTTTCGGTTTCCTTCTGGGCGATGCCGTTTTTAGCTCCCTTGCGGGATTTGCCGCTGAAGGCTTTCTTGAGGAAATGAACTACAACCCCTTTGAGGGAGAGCCCCTTGATTCGCTGCGCTCCCCACTCGGCGCTGATCTGGCTGCAAGGCACACCCCAGACTTTCTCGGTGTAGGACTCGAAGAACAGTCTGTAGAGTTGGCGGCCGAAGCGATTGACCAGAAAATCTTCCAGGGTTTTCTCTTCCTTCTTGGGGAAAAGAGCGGCGCGCATGTAGCTGATGCCGGCCAGAAAGGTTCGGACCAGTCCCAGGTTAAGTAAAGTGTCGGCCGTGAGGCGGATGGGATAGTCGAAAAAGCGGCGAAGGAAGTAGATGCGGCTCTTGCGCGGGCGCAGAAGCATTACCAGATCTGGATCAACCGGAGCGTCTGCGACTGAGGTTGCGGTGAGGCTGGCGGAGAGTTCGCGTTGCTTGCCTTGATAGCTGAGTTGGATCGAGCTCGCTGGTGCGCCAGCAGAGCCATTCCCGTTAGCCAGCGAAGGCTCCAGGGGCATTACGTCCATCCACCACTGCATGACGCGATCGGACTTGGAAAAGAAGCGGTGACCGCCGATGTCCATCCGATTGCCTTTGTACTGAATCGTCCGGCTGATGCCGCCGATTGCATCAGTCGCTTCGAGGACGACGGGCTGGACGCCTGTACGGCGCAACAGTTCCAGCGCTGCGGTTAGGCCCGCAGGTCCTGCGCCGATGATGATGGCCCGCTGTTTGATGACATCGTTCGATATAAGTCCTCGCATCTTATATCAGTATAACAGCGGTTAGGAAGCTCTTACAGATAATTTCGGTTGGCAGACGCGGACGGCAATGCTCTTATTATGTGAATAATTTATCGCGAATCGACTTAAAAGCAGGTAATACTTTGGGAGGCGAATCCGCAAAAACATGCGTTTTGCCAGGAAACGTCCTGGGTATTTGGCGATGAACTTGATGGAGTTTGCTGCGAAGGGAAGTATGACGCAGGCTAACGCCGGGCCCGTGTTGATCCGACTGGCGTTGGTCTCAAGTCGCTGATCGTCTGCGAAAGGAACCATGTCAACGATCTCTACTACGACAGTTTATCAGCGCGTAGTGTCTTACCCTCGTTTGTTTGGCACCGCGCAGCGCTTCGAGCGATTCGTATTTGGCGTTTTCGGTCTGCTGCTGGGGCTTGTCACCTGGCGCCACGAAATGTTCCACGACGAATTGCAGGCGTGGCTCATCGCCCGGGATAGCCCCACGCTCTCGGCTCTTTTCCACAATTTGCGGTACGAAGGCCATCCAGCCCTGTGGCATCTTCTTCTCTATATTCCGGCCCACATTTCGGGGAATCCAGTCAGTATGCAGGTGCTCAATTACCTGCTCGCTCTGGCACAAGGCTGGCTTATTCTTTCCGCGCGTCGCATCCAATGGTACTTGCTTACCCTTGCGGCTTTCTCCTTCTTCGTTTTTTACGGCTACGGCGCCGTCGCCAGGAATTACATGCTGGCGATGCTGCTGCTTACGGCTGCGGCGCGCTGCTTCCTCAGCGAGCGCCCACGCCGCTGGATGGGCATAGTCCTTCTGGTTTTGGCGATCCAAGCGCATTTCTTTGCGATTCCCATTGCCGCTGTTATCTTCTTCTGGCTCTATTGCTTCCCGGACGCTGAGAGCCTCGCCCGCCCTGCCAGATTATTGCGCAGCGGCCAGTTCTGGGTGGCTCTCGCACTCCTGCTGGCAAGCCTGATTGCCGCTTATTTCACGGTCCGTCCGCCGGCAGACATATTCACGCCGGCCTACACGAGCGGAAAAGAGTCCCTCGCCGGTTATTTCCTGATCTGTGAAGGCCGCGCCTGGCAGGCATTTTTCCCCATACCCGGCTCTTACATTCCACGCGATCTACTTGAAGTTCTGGTGCCGCGCCATCACCCCTCGGCTGTAGCTGCCCTTCTTTCTCTGGCTGTTTTCCTTTTCGTGGCCGCTACGCTTCGCACGGCTCGTGCTCGCTATTTCTTTCTCTGCGCGGCTTTTCTCGATCTGGTAGCCTTTGCCGCCACGGTCCACTTTCCGCCCGTGCGTCACTATGGATTGATCTTCGCGAGTCTCGTGATTGCACTTTTCATCGATACTCTGCCAGACTCCAACTCCGGACAGCCTGGCAGGTCGCGGTCCTCGTGGCTTCCAAACCAAGTGCGGACTCTGCTGCTTGTCTGTTTCCTGGGCATTCAGACCATGGCGGCGCTTGTCTCCGCCGGGCTCGACGTCCTCCGTCCGTATTCTGAAGCCAAAGCCACGAGCCAATGGCTTCAGCGTTCGGGTCTTGCCAACAACCCCATGGTTATACGACCGGACTACGCCGGTGTCGGCCTCATCGGCTATCTGCAGCGGCCCTCGGCTTACTACACGACGTGTCGCTGTTTTGAGTCTTTTGTCGTCTGGAACACGCAACGAGACGAGGAGCACGTACTAGATCAGGAGGACTTGAACCGCGTCCGCGAAACCTCCACGCTGCCCACCCTGGTGATTATGAATGCTCCGCTTCCGGACTCGACGCGGGAGGGCCTGCGACTGCATCTGATCCAGTCCTTCGATCAGCGTCCGATCTATCCCGATGAGCGCTTTTTTATTTACCAGGAAGGATCCGGCCAGGAGGGTGAGACGCCTTCAGGAAATTGAACCGTGTGTTGCGGCAAGAGTCAGAGCGGCTCAACGATATACTGACCACTCATGCGTCTTTTGCACGTTGTGCACACATTGAACCCGGATAGAGGTGGCCCGAGCGAATCTGTTCGGATGTTTGCGCGTGCGCATCAGCGGGCCGGCAACGAGGTCGAAGTAGCTACGCTGGATGGCGCGAACGACGGTCCGGAGGGCGACGGCTTTCGGAGCCTGCTTGATTGCGCGGTCCATCCGTGTGGGCCGGGTAAGACGAATTACGGCTATTCACCGCAATTGGACGAGTGGCTCAAGGTCAATCACCATCGATTCGATGGCGTGATCGTCAACGGCGTCTGGCAATACCACGGAGTAGCGGTGCGGAAGGCTCTTGCGGGCCGGAAGCCCTATGTGGTATTTGCTCACGGCATGCTCGACCCTTACTTCAGGGACAGGTTTCCCTTAAAGCACCTAAAGAAACTCTTGTACTGGACACTCCAGGAGCATCGCAATCTGAACGCGGCGGAGGCAGTCTGCTTCACGAGCGAAGAGGAGCGGAGAGTGGCGGCGGACGGATTTCCGTTTTGCCGATTTCGCCGAGTTGTGGTGCCTTATGGAACGATGGGACCAATCGGCGATCCTGAGATGCTGAAGCGCGCGTTTCTAGAGAACTGGCCGCAGTTACGTGGGAAAGACTACTTGCTGTTCCTGGGGCGAATTCATCCGAAGAAGGGCTGCGATTTGCTGCTGGAAGCTTTTGCTCAGGCGGTCAGCGCAGAGCTGCAACTGGTCATGGCCGGTCCGGACGAGACGGGCTGGAGTGCGGAATTGAAGGCCCGAGCGGCGCAACTGGGCATTGGGGAGCGGATTACGTGGACCGGAATGCTGCGCGGCGATGCGAAGTGGGGCGCTTTTTATGGGGCGGAAGCGTTTGTGCTTCCGTCGCATCAGGAGAATTTCGGAATAGCGGTAGCGGACGCTCTGGCGTGTGGGGTTGTGCCGCTGATCTCTGACAAAGTCAATATCGCGCCCGATGTGGCCGCCGATGGCGCGGGGTTGATGGAAACCGACACCATCGAGGGTACAGTTCGCTTGTTGACGGCGTTTCAAAAACTGAATCCCGAGGAGCTGAAGACCATGCAAGCCCGTGCCCTGGATTGCTACCAAAGACGTTACGCGCTTAACAATGCGGCGCAGGAAGTCTATAAGGCGCTAGGAATCGGGTAGACCGGTCGGTGCGCAGAACGCGACAGAACTGCTACAAAGGATTTGCCAAGATTACTTAGGACAGTCACGCCCGGCCTCTGGCGAGATGCGGATGACTGGAATTGGGCTTCGTGTGACAAAGGCCCCATGGTATCTTTAACCTAGCTGTTCGAGTGCGGGTACGCGGCCTTGGGCGGGAATGAAATTGGTCCGGGTGCGGCGCTCTCGCTGAGACAAGGGCCAGACACTTAATCGCTTTGAAACAGGTGACGATTTCTCAGTGAAACTGACCAGAGTTCTCCTAGTTAGCCTTTTGATGCTGCCGATTCCGGTTTGGTCTCAGGAACCTGCGGCGCCAGACGGGAAGTTTGTCCCTCCGGGCCTCGCGCCGGGGGACCAATTGAGCGTGCATATGTACGATTTTCCGGAACTCGCTTCGGGACTTCAGGTGCACGTGGGCGCGGACGGCTCTGTACACCTTCCTTATGCTGGCACAATTCCGGTTGCCGGTATGTCGCCCGATCAGTTTCAGCACGCGATCTCGGAATCGCTGCAGGCGAAAGGGATTGTCAAAGACCCGAATGTGACAGTCGACGTAGTCACCGCAATCAACCTTTCTGTGAATGTGATCGGCCAGGTCGCGACTCCCAGGGTTATTCCCATATTTGCGCCAACACCACTTTCGTATGTGATCGCTCAGGTCGGCGGACTGACAGGGCTCGCAGATCATCACCTCTCGATTCTCCACCATAGCGATCAACCTCCTACTGCGGTGGAACTCGACCCGGACGCCCCGAGCGTTTCGGCGATGAATACGCCCGTACAACCGGGTGACATTGTAGTCGTGGCCAATCGCGGGGTTTATTTTGTAGGTGGCGAGGTGCTTCGCCCAGGAATTTACCCTCTTGGCGGCGCGCTGAGCGTCGGGCAGGCATCTCCGGTTTCCGGGGAAGGTGTTGTGAAGGATATCACCCTCATGGAGGCTTTGACGCAAGCGGGCGGGGTGACGTCGATTGCAAAGCGGTCCAAACTATATCTCTTGCGCACTGTGGATGGGAAGCGCGAGGAGATTCTCCTCGATCAGGTCAAGCTATCCAAGGGAGAGATTGCAGACCCGATACTTCACCCGAATGACATCATCTACCTGCAACCGAGTTATTTGCGTCAGCAGACCAACAATATCTTCGGGACGGCGCTCAGCGGTCTTTATGCGGCTACTACGCTCAGGGAAGCGAATTTCTAGCTGAGAGCCGGGAAACAGTCGATTATTGGCAACGACACTCCAATTTGGGAACGAACTTACCGTCGAGAATCCGCGGGAGAGTTCTGCTGCCCGCACGCTGGCGAAGTTTTATTTCGCCACATTTTGGGCCATTATTTTTACGGGAGCCGTGCGTAAGTGGCTATTCCCGGGTGTTTCTATTCTCTACCTCCTGCAAGATGTTCCGATCAGCCTGGCCTATATCTACGCGATATGGGTTGGATTGTTCGATCGAGGATATCTACTGCTAGGTATGATTCTGGTAAGCGCAGTTTTGATCCTGCAGGGGCTGTTGCAGATCATTATTGTCGGTCTTCCTATCTTTGTGGCGACGGTGGGGATTCACAACTACCTGTTTTATCTGCCAATGTTGATCGTGTTCCCGATTTGTCTGACGGAGAAATACCGCCGGATTTTCATTTGGTCGAACCTGTTACTGAGCATTCCTATGTGTGCTTTGGCGATTGCTCAGGCGGAGTCTTCAACTTCGGCGTGGATCAACAAAACCTCGGAGGGTGACGCCTTCGGCTTGCCGGGCGCAGATATTGCCAGGGTCTCAGGCACCTTCAACTTCACTGTCTTTTATGGCATTTGGGTTTCAATCGCGGTTGCGTTTTGCATGGGAGAGTGGTTGCTGCCGAAGGAGCGCCGGACGATTGGAAATCGTTGGCTCCTCATCGCATGCACCTTCGCGGCGAACCTTTGTCATCTGGTCAGTGGTTCCAGGTCTGCAATTGCCCTTGCAGGCGCGGCAATTCTCGGCGGCTTGGTCTGCGCTATCGTTCTTGGTTCGACCCGCGCGATCCTGGCTATCGGAGGAATCTGTATTTTGATGCCGGCAGCTGCTGCGATGACCTACGTGATTTCACCCTCAGAATTCAACATCGTGCTTGAGCGATTCACTGGCGCGAGCTATGTGGAAAACAGTAAGGGGCGATTGACGGATGGGTTGATCGGATTCGCTACTATACCGCAGTTCAGCCTGATCGGGGCTGGAATTGGTTTGGGCGTCGACGCGTCGCACCTGGGTGACAGTAATACTTACAATTACACGTACGACCTTTCGGAGGGTGACACTATCCGCAATGTAATGGAACTGGGGACGCCGGTGGGTTTCTTTTACATCATGATCAGGTTTGGATTTCTATTGGCCATGGTGGTTGTCGCCGTTCGGATTGTGCGCGGGGGCACCTCTCCGCATGTGCTGCCTCTCTCTTTTTGTCTTTTGGCGCAAGCCTACCAGGGGGATCTGACTCGAAACGCAACTATGACATCTTCGCAGGTGATGATGGGCTATGCGTTCATCCTGGGCGCTTTTTATTATCCGGATAACACATCGAGCCAGGAATTTGAGGCTGGAGATTTATTGACGAGGTCCGTGTGACGACAAATCCACCAATAGCGGCGACGAAATTCACGGAGAACGCGATACACCTTTCCGATATTGTCCGTATTCTGCGGAAATATGGATTGTATCTGCTCGGTCTTATGATCCTCGGCGCTACGCTGGCTACGCTGTGGGCGAAATTTCAAACTCCGCAGTATGATGCCGTTGCGATGGTTCATATGGACCAGCATAGTTCCATAAGTATCGGTAGCGGCGGGGGCGGCAGCGGCGACGAGTATAGCCTGAAGATGCAAACACTGATTATCGGTTTTCAGAGCCCGACGATTGCAGAGATGACGATGCGCAGGCTCGATCTGGCCAAGCACCCTGTCTTCGCGGGTGGAGCGCATATCAATCTTGATAATCCAGTTCAGCGGGATCAATTGGTACACCAGTTCCTGGGGTCATTGAGTGTGACCCAGGTTCCAAGATCGGAGCTTCTATCGATCCGGTTTCGAAGCTCGAGCCCGGCATTGGCGGCCTCGGTGGCCAACACGCTGGTCGATGTCTACATGGAACAAAGCTTTGCCCAGCGCTACAAGAGCACTCAGGACATAACGCACTATCTGACAGTGCAGATGGATAGTCTGAAGCAGAAGATTCAGGACGAACAGAACGATCTTCTGAATTCTGAGGCAAAGCTCGGAATCTTATCTTCCACCGCTAACTCGGATTCGAGCATGCTCGTTAGCGAAACGACGCAGCTACTCAGCGAGCGCGTAAAGGTCCAGAGCGACCGATATCTTGCGGAAGCTGAATATCAGAATATGCTTCATCATCCCGATGCGAGCATTCCTCCTGATATTCCATCCGCCGGCGCGCTGGTTGCTTTGCAATCCCAATTGGCCGCCTCACAGTCACAGGTGGCATCGCTGGAAGATCGGTATGGGCCGAATTATCCACCTCTTCAGCAGGCCAAGGCTCAGCTTTCCAGTCTGCAAAAGAGCGCTGAGGGCCTCCGCCAGAATGTTCTCAACGGCGCCGCGGAGAACCTTGAACGAGCGCAGAAGGCAGAGCAAAGCATCAATGACCGTCTGGGGGCGTTGCAAAAGGAGGCTCAAGGCAAGACTCCCGACACGGTGCGCTACGAGATTCTGAAATCCCAATACATCAGCGATCAGACACTTTACAACGTGTTGCTCTCTGCCATGGGAACGGGCGCAATTCAGGCCGGTATGCAATCTCAGGAACTGAATCGCTTCACCGCGGCTGAGGTGCCAGGGATCAAGGCGTATCCAAATGTGCGCGCCGATACGATGGCCGGCGCGGCAGGCGGATTTCTGATTGCACTTGTGATCGTCGGAATCATTGTCTTGAACAGCGATACGGTGCAGACCGTGGAGCAGGTGGAAGAAGGACTACCTATGCCGGTATTGGCTTCTGTGCCGGAGTACAAGGAAGATCTGGCCGCCATGCGCCTTTCGGACGATGTGCTGCCCCTTGTGACCTTGCTTGCGCCGCGTTCCGCTGGCACAGAGGCATACCGGCTGCTGCGAACGGCGATTACCTTGATGCCGGTGAGCCAGAAGCATCGCGTTATCTCGTTGACAAGTTGCGGACCTGGAGAAGGCAAGTCTACGACCGCGCTGAACCTGGCCGTGGTTCTGGCGACTCAGTCCAAGCGAGTGCTGCTTATCGACGCCGATTTGCGCAAGCCGACGATTGCGCAACGGCTCAAAATGCCAGCGACCGACCAGCCTGGACTTAGCCGCTTTCTGAGCGACGTTACAGTAGCTCCCGAAGAATGTGTTCAGAAGGTGCCGGAGGTTGCGGGACTGGACGTTATCCCCGTTCAGGAGATTCCTCCATTTCCATCCGAACTTCTGGGTCAGGGAAGGCTGGAGCAGTTGCTTGCCTGGTCGCGCGATCACTACGACTACGTTCTAATCGATACACCGCCGGTTTTGCTTGTCACGGACGCGCTGATCATTGCATCCCACTGCGATACATTGCTCGTTGTGGTGCGCATTGGGGTCGCGCAGAAACGCGCGTTGCGCAGAATCCGGCAGGATCTGGCTAAGTATCCAGGCAAGCAGACGGGAGTTGTGGTGAATGCCTTGCCGCATGCCGACACCTACTACGGCGGCTATGGCAACTACCGAAAGTACTACGGCAAAGGCTACGGTGGCGGCGGGAGCTATTACGGTTCCGGAGTCGGCGGCTACCTCTCGTCCGGGAAGAAGAAGTAATCCAATGACGCACACCTTTCTCGCTATCGGGAACTAACAGATTGCGAGAAGGTGCCGCAAACTCCTACTTCTATTCGTCTTGCGGAATGGCATTCGAGGCGCCAGATCCCAATTACAAATCCCCTGTTCGAAGCCAGGGAGTAAGCCGGGAGGCCATACATTGCATCGGTTAGAGCTTGCCCTATGGATTCCGCGATGACGTGGTTGGAAAGAGGGAAGTTATTTCTTATTCCAAAGCTTCGGGCTGCGTTTCATTTTCTGACGAAGCAGGGAATCGCGATGGCGGGCAATATGCTCTATGGCCTGCTTTGCGTAAGGATGCTTCCCGTCCCGTCCTATGCCAAGTTTGCCGTGTTGTTTGGCTTTATGGGCTCTTTGACAACTCTGCTCGACGTTGGCATGTCAGGAACGATAACTCCACTCGTGGGCGGCCAGATCGCCAATCTTCCTCTGATTGCCAACTACGTCGCTTCTATCCGCAGAATCGCAGTGCGCATGTACCTGGTTGTTGCTCCCGTCGCGGGAGTGATCTTTGTTCTGTTGGTGCAGAGGCAGCATTGGGGCGCGCTCGTGGTGGCGCAGATGGTTGTTGTGCTGCTGGTAACAACGTGGTTTGCGCGAGTGAGTTCCGCCTATGGCGCAGTATTAATCCTGCGGCGTGACCGCAGCCGCTACTATCGCGCGCAGATCATCGGCAGTCTTGGATCGCTGACTCTTCTGGTGATCTTCTGGGCTCTGCATGGCATGAATGTCTATGTCGGAATTCTGCTGAACGTTGCGCAGACTCTCTTTCTCGCCTTTACCTACTACCGGCGCGCGCGGGAACTGCTGGGAGTCAAGGGCCAGCCAAGCGCACCGCAGGAAAAGGCAATCGTTCGATTGGCAATGCCGAATGTGCCCAGCACGGTCTTTTATGCCATCCAGGGCCAGGTCATGCTGATGTTGATCATTGTCTTTGGGCACAATGTATCGAGTGTGGCCAGCATTGGCGCGTTGGGCCGATTGGGCCAGATTCTTGTATTGTTTTCGCAGATGAATATTATTCTGGCCGAACCGTTCTTCGCAAAGCTCGAGAAGGCGCGGCTCAAACGGATTTACCTATTGGCCGTGGGGTTGGTGGCTCTTGGTGTGGCGGCATTTTCAGCACTGGCCTTTCTCTTTCCCGAGGCCTTTCTCTGGATACTGGGACCGCACTACAGCCAACTGCGGGTTGAGGTTGGTCTGATGGTTCTCAGCTCTTCCATTCAATATCTCAGCGGATTCTTATGGATCGTGCATTCCTCGCGCCGCTTCGTCTATTGGTGGGTCACGATTGCCAATATAGCTCTTATCCTGGCAGTGGAGGTGCTGTTTATTTGGAAGGTAGATCTCAGCATAGTGCGGAATGTTCTGATCATGAATGTCGCGTCGGCGCTGGTCTCACTGGCGGTCAATCTCTCCTGCGGCGTTTACGGATTCTTGCGAGGCGGGCAAGAGCTACATCAGCCGGGGCTGCAGGAAAGCCTGGAGTCCGGAACGTAGGCCATGGGGAAAGCTATAGGAATGACCGAGGAGTTAATGACACTGCCATGCAATGAGCAGGTGATTTGCACGCTTTACGAAGGGGACTATCACTTCGGCCTAGCCGCATTGATCAACTCGATTGTCAGGGGCGGCTTCCGGGGATTGTTTTGGGTAGGCTATCGGGGTGAGCTGCCGCCTTGGACGACACAGTTGCAACTGCGAGCGGACGGCCTCTACCAGGTTGGAGAAGCGTTGCTTAGCTTTGAATTGATCGACCGCTCCGGCCACTTTACCCAGTTCAAGCCGGAGTTCATGAGCACGATTATCGATCGAGGGATCGCAAGGAAGTACCTCTGGTATTTTGATCCGGACATTACGGTCCGGTGCGAATGGGAATTCTTCGAACGATGGGTCCGCTTTGGAGTCTGTCTTTGCCAAGAAATCACTATGGGGGTGATGCCTTCCAATCACCCGCTTCGTTGCGAATGGATGGAAATAGTCAAGAACCACGGCTGGGGAGAAGTTGTCAGTCAGCAGGAGCGTTACTATAACGGAGGTTTTGTCGGACTGGGTCTGGAGCATCGGGCATTCGTGGAGACGTGGAAAGCTGCAATGCGGGTTGCTGCTTCGGCGGGAGTCAACGAAAACCACATACAGCATGGCACTCGGACGGAGGCGTTTTTCTCCACGGATCAGGACGCATTGAATGTGGCCGCGATGTACGCCAAGACGCCATTGACGACAATTGGTCCAGAGGGGATGGGCTGGGTTCCCGGAGGCTTCACCATGTACCACACGGTGGGGAGAAAGAAGCCCTGGCGCAAGAAGTTTGTCAGCTCCGCTTTCTCCGGTAATCCACCCTGGAACGGCGACAAGCATTTCCTGGAGTGTGCTGAGGGCCCTATCCAGCCGTTCACCCCGGCGCGGTTGAAGAAAATGCGCCGGGCGGCACGGTTGGCGAGCTTTGTCGGACGGTTTTACGCCCAACAATAGGGAAGCTGAAGTGAGCCTGAGGATCGATCTTCCGTATTCAATACCCAACGGTCAGGCCTAGGAATCAGGCGCTGCGCCGAAATGGAAGGAGCGGACTCAGGAGAAATGCCGCGGATCGCTGGAGTACTCGGAACCACGCGCCACAATCAGCGGCATCGGCGTTTCGCGAGGGCGCGATGGCTGGATTGCGCGCAGGCTCTGATCTGTCACGAAACGCCCGCATTTCAGCGAGCGCCTGTTTGACCTGGGCGCGGAGAATCTCCGCGTCGAGAACACACGAGCGCATATAAGCAGAGACCGATATGCCAGATTCATCGGCCCGGTCACGGAGTTGAGCAAATTCCACCTCCGTAAGCCGGACGGAGACGACGGCTCGCCTTTGCGGCAATTGCAGGGCTTGAGGCCGTAACTTCTGCAGATACGGTCCCGGAGCCTCCTGGTTCGACAGACGATGTCCTTTCGCTCGCGACGTCTTCGGCCCAACTATGGACGGAGCCGACGATTTTCCCTTCTGTTTGCTCTTGGACAGCCCCGTGCGATTTAGGGATTTGGCCTGCTTTGTCTTCCTTGATGCGTTGGCAATCTCCAGATCAGGACCGGTTGGCCTGCCGGATTTGGCATGTCCTGCCGGGGCAATGTTTGCAGAATCGACCCCGAGATGGTTCTGGGGATCGTTCCCGTCTGGTTCGGCCTTCGGGAGATCGTCTTCCGATACATTGCGATGCCGGGTGTGCAATCGCAGCGCCTTCTCGTAACTGATCTGCGCGCCTTCGGATTCCGCTGCGCGTTTACGAGCTTTCGATTCCGGGGCCAAAGGGCGCGTCATTGTGCGGCTGGTTGCGACCGAATTCGCTACAGAGTTTTTCTCCGCGTTTTTCGCCCCGTGCTCGCTCGACGTGAAATAGACTCCGGAGTCCTGCTCGGCGGTCTCGTCTCTGGAACTGCCGGTAAGGCGTTCC
Source organism: Acidicapsa acidisoli (assembly GCF_025685625.1). NCBI lineage: Bacteria > Pseudomonadati > Acidobacteriota > Terriglobia > Terriglobales > Acidobacteriaceae > Acidicapsa > Acidicapsa acidisoli. The sequence continues at coordinate 769,203 of NZ_JAGSYI010000001.1, read as the reverse complement.
AGGAATGGTTCCAGGAATGCGGCGAACTCCTGCTCTCCAGTCTCCGGTGGGGGAACAAAGCGGCTCATGGTCGGAGCATAGCGTGGTCCATGAGCGCCTCATGAGCGAATAGCGCTCGACTGCGGCGCCGTCTTCCCGGAACAGGCTTTGATCCGGTTGCTGGATTGTTTTGGGAATCGAATTTCGTTGCGGTTGAGCTGGAGCTCTATTCTACGAAGCCGCGTGAGCCGGAGCCTCCGGGAGTGCTTCAGGGAGTACTTGACCGGCGATGGGCGTCCGGGGCTCCTCGTGCAGGGGTAGTTCCGGATGAGCCAGCAAAGCTTCGATCTCCGTTGCAGGAAGCGGCGGAGAAAACAGGTATCCCTGGCCATAGCGGCATCCCAACTCCAGCAACATTTTGGACTGCTCTTCGGTTTCAATTCCCTCGGCAACCACATCCATGCCCAGAACACGAGCCAGTTCAAGGATGGTCTGGACGATCTGAAGAGATTGCTGGCCAGCGCTCATGCGCTGCACAAAGGAGCGATCGATCTTGAGAACGTCGAAGGGAAAGAGGTGAAGGTGGCTGAGGGAACTGTAGCCAGTCCCGAAGTCGTCCATGTGCAGGGAGACGCCGAGACGGTTGAGGCTGGTCAGGACCCTGGCTGCTTCGGTCGCATCGGAGATCAGGCTGGATTCCGTCAATTCCAGGCCAAGCTGATTCGCCGATATGCCGGTTTCGAGAAGCAGCGACTCGACGTGATCGGCGAGGCCAATGCGGGAAAACTGGCGGGCGGAAAGGTTTACGCAGACCCGCAGATTCGAAAGCCGGGGCCACTTTTTTTGCCATGTCTGTAACTGGCGGCATGCCTGGCCCAGCCCCCAGTCTCCCAGGGGAAGAATCAGCCCGTTTTCCTCGGCCTGCGGGATGAAATCGAGCGGGGAGACTAGACCGCGCTGCGGATGTTGCCAGCGAACGAGGGCTTCGACTCCGACGATCCTCCGTGTCGTCAACTCCACTTCAGGCTGGTAAAAGAGCACGAACTGGTTCAGGTTGAGCGCGTGGACCATGTCGGCATGTCTCGGCCAGAGCGTGGGTGTGCCCTCATCCTGAGAACCTGCGGTTGCGCCCGCGTACAACGGGTAACTTTCCGGATTGGATTTCAGGTTTTTGCTGATCGCAGGCATGGTGCGGCGCCGATCTCTCAGCTCCAGCTCATCGGTGATGAGAGCCGCCAACTGCTCAAGCAGGCTCAATTCCTGATCGGAAACGCTGTAATTTGACCTGGCTCCGCAGACACACAATGCTCCGACAACGTGTCCGCTCGCTGTACGCACGGGCACCCCGGCGAAGAGGCGCGGGTGGGCGGGTTTCTTGCGGCTGGCGCCGGGATGGCTGTCGGGACGGATGTCTGGATGGTCCTCGTGCGGGATGGCGATAATGGGTTTGCCTTCGAGCACTATTCGCTCGTAGTGCGAGCCATGCCGGGAACGGTTTAGCGGTGATTCCTTCCCCTCGTTTGGGCGCTTCGACTTGATCCAGACGCGGGTTTCGTCCACAAAGGCAAGGTAAGCTGTGTCCAGCTTCATGCAACTCGCGGCCATGCGGGTGATGGCGTCAAAGCAAGGTTCGGGCGGGGTGTCGAGAATCCCCAAATCGTGCAAGGCGTCGAGACGCGCCTTTTCCGCTGCGTCTGGTATCGTCCCAGGTTTGTGTGTGAGTTGGGGCATCGCGGCTCCGGAAGCAATTCAAGGCTCCGGAATAAGGCGAGGTGCGAAGACGACACCGCCCGCCCAATCCGAGAGTCTCTGCTCTCTCTTCATCGGAGGCTGAGAACAAGACATTACAGTACCGATGGTAAGGAAGCTTGGATTACCTTGGGCCTGTTTCCGTCCACAGGAAGGCAAGTTGGTCGGCGTAGTCGTCAATCAATTGCGCTGCCGAGACTCCGGCGCTATGTCCGCTCTTGAGACTGTAGTGAAGCAAGACAGGACGTCCACTGCTGCTGGAGGTCTGCATGAGGGCTGTCATCTTGCGTGCGTGTAGCGGATCGACGCGGGTATCGCTATCGCCGGTGAAGAACATGATGGCGGGATACGCGGTGTCCGGCTTCACGTTCTGATAGGGAGAATACTTACGGATATAAGGGAAATCCTTTTCGTTCTCCGCCGATCCGTACTCGGCTGTCCAGAGGCGGCCGAGTTCGAAGCTCTGGTAGCGGAGCATGTCCAGCAGCGGATAGCCGCACCAGATCGCGCCGAAGAGGTCGGGGCGCTGGGTCATGGCCGCGCCCATGAGCAGCCCGCCGTTGGAGCGGCCGCTGATGGCGAAGTGCGCGGCGGAAGTATAGTGATTGGCGATCAGGTATTCTGCAGCGGCGTAAAAATCGTCGAAGACATTCTGCTTCTTCGCGAACATTCCCTGCTCATGCCATGCTTCGCCATACTCGCCGCCGCCGCGCAGATTGGGAAGCGCAAACCAGCCGCCCTGCGCCATCCAAGCCGCCCACAGCGGGTTCCAGTCCGGTGTTTCGCTGAGATTAAAGCCGCCGTAGCCAGTCATGAGCAACCGCTCGCTGCCGTCCGTCTTCAGGCCTTTTTTTCCGGCAACGAACATGGGAATGCGCGTACCGTCTTTTGATTTGTAGAAGACCTGCTTCAACTCATATTCGCTGGAATCGAAGGGCGTTTTGGGCTGCGCGAAGATCTCCCGCTTGCCGGTCGTAGTGTCGTAGCGGTAGATGGTCGGGGGCTGAATGAAGGATTGAAAGCTGTAGAAGCCGTATCGGTCCTTCGCGGAGCCGCTGACAACGGAGGCGTCTCCAATACCGTCATACTGGATGGCGCCGGTCGCCTTGCCTTGCAGCGTGTAGATGGTGGTTTCGGATTTGACGTCCTTCAGGCGATGGACGAAGAGCTTGTTGCCAACGATATTGGCGCCGTCCAGCACGTCGGGGCCCTCGGGAACGATGGTCTCCCAGGCGTCCGGGGCAACGCCGCCGGGGATGGCCCTGAGAATGCGGCCGTTGGGAGCCTTATAGTCGGTGCGGACGAACCAGTCGCCGTTGGAGTAGAGCGGTGCAAAGCGCGAGTCGGTGCCCCAGATGAGGAGATCGAAGGGATTGCCGGGCTTCTTGAGGTCGCGGAACACGATATCGACGCGTTTGGCAGGCACGCCGCGGCTGATCGTAACGGCGAGATAGTGGCCGTCATCCGTCACTTTGGCGGAGATCAGGTCCATCTCGGCCAGCGGCTCGCCGCGGAATTCGCGGCCAAAGACAAGGATGTCGCTGCTGGGGCGAGTGCCGAATTTGTGGAGGTAAACAAGGCAACCTTTGTGGGTAAAACGGGAGTAATAGACGCCGCTTAGGTCGGGCGCGAAGTCGACGCTCTGATAGCGCTCGGCGGGCAGCGAATCCTCCATCGATTTGCGCGTTTTAACGTTGAAGATATGGACTTCCTCTTCATCCGCGCCACCCTCGCGGACTCCGTAGATGAGCAGGCTGCCGTCCTGAGAGACTTCGAGAAGCGAGACGGAGGTGTTGGGATCACGGCTCAGGGATGCCGGATCAATCAGGCGGATGTCTTTTCCCACTTCGGACGTGGTCTGCTTGGCGGATTTGGGGATGGATTTGACTGCACTTGAAGCGGCCCAGCCATGACGCATGAAGATCGAAGGCTGCTCCTCACCCGAGAGGCGCTTGGTGAAAAAGTAGCTGTCGCCGCGTTGAATGGGGGTGGTCCAGGTTGTGACATGCACCAGCGCATCCAGATTGTCGGCGAACTCGGGGCGAACCTTTGCCTGCTTGAGGTAGCGATCCGTATACGCGATCTGTTTGTCGAGGAAGTCGCGGGTTTCGGCGCTTTTTGCGTCTTCCAGCCAGCGATAGTTGTCGGTGATCTTCGTACCGTAGTAGTTGTCGACAACGGGAATGGCATCAGCGGCTGGCGGCGACGGTAGATGGATATGGTCGCCGCCCCGAATTGTGTCGCGGGCCGGTTCCTTGGGTGATTCCTTGGCTGTCTGAGCAGCGATTGCAACAGGAGTCAGGGCAGTGGTAAGAACGATAGCTAAGGCAATCCAATCGGTCCGCATGATAAGCTCCGCTTCCACAACAATACATTGGTCAAACATTTGTCCGGACGTTGGTTCCGCACAGCGTGGGCACGCTGGATGCGGGCGTGATCGAAGTGGCCGCAACTGTAGAATCAATCCAGTGGCCAAGCTTCCGCCAGAGGATTTTCTACCCGGCATCGGACCGCAAGATCCTGTCGAGGACATTGTGCAATCGCGTCCGATGACGGTGACGTCCGCTCCGACCGAGGATGGCGCGCGTCCGTCGAAAATTGCACGGGTGTTGCGTTTGCTTCGTCCCTCGCACAGCCATACTGCTTACACGGCGACGGTGCTGCTGATGGCGTCGTCCTTCCTGTCGGGCATTATTGGTCTGGTCCGGGGAAAATACATTGCCTGGCTCTTTGGCGCAGGGCCGCAGACGGACGCCTATCAGGCAGCCTTCCGCCTGCCCGACCTGATGAATAACTTCCTGGTGGGCGGAGCGGTATCGATCACCTTTGTCACTATTCTCAACAAATACAAAGAGCGCGGTCAGGAATCCGAGGGCGAGCGCGTCTTATCGATCGTGCTAAGTCTGGTTGTGCTTGTACTGATTGCAGCAACCATCGTCCTTATGTTCCTGGCTGGCCCGTACATCCGCCACACCAATCCTGGCTTTACCCCCGAGCAAGTGGAATTGTCGGCGCGTATGACCCGGATACTGCTGCCGGGGCAAATATTTTTCTTCGCAGGCGGCGTACTGAGCGCAACGCTACTGGTGCGCAAACAGTTTCTCTTTCAGGCGATGACGCCAATTCTTTACAACCTCTGCATTATCTGCGGAGGAATGCTGCTCGCGCGCCGTCTCGGTGTTTCGGCGCTTGCCGTGGGCGCGACCGTCGGCGCTTTTCTCGGCGCCTTTCTCCTCAACGCCATTGGAGCGGCGCGGGCAGGCGTGAAATATCGCTGGGGTATTGACTTGCACCATCCGGGACTGCGCGATTGGCTGCAAATGACTGTCCCTTTGATGTTCGGCTTTACTCTGCCGTTTCTCGACCCATACTTTGCGGGCTACTACGCCTCGCACGGCGCGGGCGATATCACCCGGCTGACAAATGCCAAGCAACTTTTTTCCGCACCGATGGCAGTGTTGGCGCAGGCAGCCGGGGCCGCTTCGATGCCGTTTTTCGCCAAACTCTGGGCGCAGGAAAAGCGATACGATTTCGCCGTCGAAGTAGCCGACTCTGTATCTCGCGTTGCGGCTCTTGGTCTGTTGGCGGCTTCTGCGATGATTGCGCTTGCGCCGGTGCTGGTGGATTTGGTGTTTCGCGGCGGCCTTTATACTTCTGCGATTGCGGGCCAGACCGCGGGATATTTCGCTCTCTTCTCCGTCTCACTCTTTCTCTGGTCAGCACAGGCTATCTATGCGCGGGCGTTCTATGCTTCGGGCACGACGTGGCTGCCGATGCTATCGAGTACGGTGGTCACGATTGCGGCCTTTCCGCTATACGGCATCGGGTATCGCTGGCACGGAGCCGCAGGTTTGGCGGTAGCATCGGACGTTGGGATCGCGCTGCAGACGCTTGCGCTGGCGGTATTGCTGCATCAACGCCGCATGGTGTCGCTGGCCAGCATCGACTATCGGGAGCTGGGCCGATGCCTGGTTGCTGGAGCCGCGAGCGGTGTAGCAGTTTGGGCGGCAGTTTTGGGCGCAACCCATTTTCTGCCCGGACGCAGCCGCTGGATGGACGCTGCGGAGTTGGTGGCAGGCTCCGCGTTATGGTTGGCGATTACCGGCGTGCTGCTGGAGCGGCTGGGATCGGCATTGCCCAGAGCGACGCTCAGGCGGCTTGGCCTTTCCTGAAACCTACGCAGAACCCCGGATTCATCCGGGGTTCTGCGCGATCTCTTGCTCGTTGCGGAATTACGCCTGCACTGCCTTAACGGGCTCGGCTGCCGGTGCTGGTGCGCCTGACTTGGCATCGGGCTTGCGGATGTCGATGCCGCCTTTGAAGAAGGCGCCATCTTCGATGCTGATGCGGGCTGCGGTTACGTCGCCGGTCAAAGCACCTTCGCTGCGGATATCGACGCGGTCGGTCGCCGTGATATTGCCGCGCACCTTCCCCAGCACAACGATCTCGCGCGAGGTGATGTTGGCGGCAACCTGGCCGTTACGGCCGACGGTCACGCGATTGCCGGGCAGGTTAATGGTTCCTTCGACCTTGCCATCGATGAAAAGCGACTCGCTGCCGCTGATCTCGCCCTTGATAACGAGACCCTTGCCGATGGTGGCCTGATCGCCGGTCGGAGCTGCCGCGCGCGCAGGCGGCTCATACGTAGGGGCGGGGGTAGCCGTGGGACGAACCGGCTCGGGTGCTGGCGGCACGGACGATGCTCCTGGCTGACTGGGTTTCCACATAAGATTCGGTGACTTCCTTTCCTCTGCAACTTCGGAATGAAACGGATCAAGCCGGTGCGATGACACTCAAAGAAATTCCCCGCGATCGCTCTCACCGCATCGCACAGCTGGCTTGCTTCGATTGTAGCCGCATGGGTGGGCGTAGCGGCCTGATTGCGCGGGAGCGAGGTCGATGCCGAGACTCAAGGCAGGCAACTATTTTCGCGATTTACCGGGAATCATGCCGGTTTTATCCGTTGGACAATATATTTCAATACTGTTTCAAACTGTTCATTCGGCGCTGCTTGCGCTCTACGGAACCGAATGACTTGTCTGAGGAAACAATGAAATTCATGCGAAATCTGATTCGACTCGTAGTTTTCCTTGTGACCGCAGGGGCGGGCGTTACCGTTTCAGTGCAGACAGCGACGCCGGACGCGGCCCCTTTAGATGTCGTTATCGTCCACGGGCACATCATCGATGGCACCGGGTCGCCCTGGTACTCGGGCGATATCAGCATTCGCGCAGGACGCATTGCCGCGATCGGGAATCTGAAGACCCGATTGACGTGCTCTGCGACATCCTGATCAAAGAAAAGGCCTTCACCAACGTTGCGGTTTTCGGGATGGACGAGCCGGATGTTGTGCTTGCACTCAAACAGCCCTGGGTTTCCATCGACAATGATTCGTAGGGCACATCGCCTGATGGCCTGCTCGGCCAGGAACACCCGCATCCTCGGGCCTACGGCACGTTTCCCCGCATTCTGCGCAAGTACGTCCGCGAAGAGCAGGCGCTCACGCTGGAGGATGCCATTCGCAAGTTCACCGCGCTTCCGGCGCAGCGGATGCGCTTTACAGATCGCGGTGTCTTGAAGGAGGGAATGTGGGCGGATGTGGTGATCTTTGACCCGGCAACGATCCGGGATATGGCTACCTTCGAGCAGCCCAATCAGCTTTCGCAGGGCATGGATTATGTGCTGGTCAATGGAGTTCCGGTGATCGCGGCGGGAAAAATGACCGCAGCTCTACCGGGGAAGGTTTTGCGCGGAGCCGGGTATGTAGCGCGATAATTCGCGGTAATAGCGGTTTCAATGCGAATGGTGTGAGACAAATTCAATCGCGGCAGCGGTACCGAGAACCCCGGCCAACGCCGCCAGCGCGATGATCCATCGCTTCGTACGCCTTTGTTTTTCGGCCTTACCGCGGGCGATTTCACGCCGCATTCCGCGACGGAATTCACTCCGCAAGTCTTCTACCAACTCGTCGATGGGAGTCTCCTGGGCGACGAATTCGTCAATTGCATCGTTTGCGGTGTGGCGCGAATGCTTCTCGAATTCTGTGAGGAGTTTGGTCATGCTTCCCTTCGGCCCACCAGTTAGATGCATTAGTGGTGGGTCTGGGTGTAAATCATGATTCCTGCAATCGCAGCAATCAGAAAGAACGCGATAGCGACAAAGAACCAGATCGACAATCCGGCAATGTGTCGGCGCACCAAACGATCGCTGTGGGACGGATCGACCGGCTCCTTGCTGGTCTGAATCCGGCTGACCTCGTGCGTCACTTCGTTCTTTACATCCTGAATCAGTTCCTTAGTCTGATCCTTTATTCCGGAATGGTACTCCGATTCCGGCTTCTCTGCATAAGTGGCCATGACACTCCCTCCTTTCCGATGGCATCCTTCCAACGCCTGGCCCAAGCGAACCGCTTGCAAATCGAACCGATCTTAGCTCGCCGGCGCAACATCGTATGTCCAATTGGAACCACAGTTGTCATTCAAGTACGTCCGCCAAATCAATCTCACCGGCCCCACGTATATACCGTGAGAGCGGATTGGCAGTGGAATGGCCTACTCTGGAAAGATGACGGATCAAGAGTTAAGTCGGCATATCAGCCGCTCGCCCGGTCAGAAGGCGGGTTATAAACAGCTCGTACGCGAGCTGGGCCTTGGCGGCGGCAAAGAGCGACGCGAACTGCTGGAGCAGTTGGATCGAATGACGCTGCGTGGCGAGCTTGCCAAGCTGGACCGTGAACATTGGGCCATCCCCTCGAAAGATTTGAACGCCTCAAAACCGGGCAGTTCCGGAGCGAGCCAGACCGGCGACAACCGGACCCGCGACAGGCAGAGCCGTGACAATCTAGCCGCAGGGCGTCTCGATCTGCATCGGGATGGCTTTGGTTTTGTCCGCCCCAATCCCCAGCCGGGTGCGCGCTCGACCGGAAATGACGACGATATTTTCATTCCTCCCAACGAGATCAACGGCGCGATGCAGGGCGACCAGGTGTTGGTGGAGGTTGGGCCGCCGAAGCGGGATGGTAGGCGCGAGGGGCGGATTGTGCGCGTCCTTGAGCGCCGCAATCCGACCGTAGTTGGGGTCTTCCATTACGCGCGCAAGGGACGCAGAGGCGCTTTTATTCCTGGCGAGCATCGCGGGAACATGGTCACTCCGTTTGACTCGCGGATGAGCCAGCCGATCTTGATTCCCGAGGGTGCGGAGACGCCGGAAGTGTCGGATGGAGCAAAGCATCGCGTTCTGGGCACGGAAGCGCAGTCTGCTGCGGCCTACGACGATCTCGAAGGGTTGGTGGTCGATGTGGAGATCACGAGCTGGCCCACGCCGACTAAACCACCCTTTGGCCGCGTGATCGAGGTGCTTGGCGCGCCCGACGACTTCGGCGTGGACGTTGAGATGATCATCCGCAAGCACCAGTTGCCGCGCATCTTTCCCGAGAACGTGCTTGCGGAAGCGCGCAGCGTGGCTCATCTCGACCAGACCGAGGTGGTTCGCCGCGTTGAAGCAGGGCACGATTTTCGGAATCTGCCGATTGTCACGATTGACGGCGCGACGGCGCGCGACTTTGACGATGCTGTATTTGTCCGTCAGATTCCAGAAGGCGGATGGGAGCTGCAAGTCCACATCGCCGATGTCGCCGAGTATGTACGCCCTGCGACGGATCTGGATCTTGAGGCCCGTTTGCGCGGAACCAGCGTCTACTTTCCGGACCGTGCAATACCGATGCTTCCGCATGAGCTTTCAACCGATATCTGCTCGCTGCGTCCGCAGGAAGACAGGCTCGTTCTGAGCTGCCTGATGCGCCTGACCGACGATGCGCGACTGGAAAGCTTCGAAATTGTCGAAGGCGTGATCCGCTCGGCAGCGCGCATGACTTACACCGAGGTCCACACAATTCTGGAAGGCGACGAAGCGACCCGCGCCAAATACCACGATCTTGTCCCGGAATTTGAGCGCATGCGCGAGCTTGCAGGACGGCTCAACAAGCGGCGGACCGAGCGCGGCAGCATTGACTTCGACCTGCCGGAGCCTGTGATCGAGTTCGACGAGATCGGCCAGATGCAGGGGGTCTCGCGCGCGGAACGAACATGGGCTAACCGTCTGATTGAGGAGTTCATGCTGGCCGCTAACGAGTGCGTCGCTACGTGGCTCGAAGACCTCGGCATGCCGTCGATCTACCGCATTCACGAGAAGCCGGACCCGCGCAGGGTGGTCGATTTTGAAGACGCTGCGGCGGCATTTGGCTATTCGCTGGGTCTGGGAGCGCTGCCGGTGAAAAAATTCCAGCCGAGGGGAGATCGCCGCGAACAGCAGCGAACCGGACGCAACCAGCGCGACGCCAGTTCCTACGAAGTTCCGGAAGACGTTGCGGTGACGCCGCGCATGTATCAGAAGCTGAGCGCGCGTATCGCAGGCAAGCCAGAGGAGCGGATTTTGAGCTACCTGATGCTGCGTTCGCTCAAGCAGGCGCGGTACTCGGAGATCAACGAAGGCCATTTCGCGCTGGCTGCGCCCAGCTACACGCATTTCACCTCGCCAATCCGCCGCTACCCGGATCTGATCGTGCATCGCATCAGCAAGAGCCTGCTGCGCGAAGGCGTCTCAGGCAAAGGCGCTATTGGCGAAGATCGCCATAATTCGCCCTGGTCGCATACAAGTGAGGGTTTGGGAGCAAAATTCGGCATTCGCGATCTGCGTCCGCCGAAGCAGGTCGCGGTTCCTTTAGGCCCTCCGATCCCCGAGGCCGAGTTGGCAGCCATCGCCTCCGAAACCAGCATTACGGAACGTCGCGCCGCCGACGCTGAGCGCGAATTGGTCGAGTGGAAGAAGGTTCGCTTCATGCAGGATCGCGTCGGCGAGGAATTTGAGGCGATGGTGCTGAATCCAGCGAAATACGGCCTGTTTGTGGAGTTGAAAGACCTGTTTGTCGAAGGCTTGGTGCCGATTGAGACGCTGGTCAGCGACCGGTTCACGTATCGCGAAAACACCCGCGAGATTGTTGGCGCGCAGACCGGTCGGGTTTACCGCGCGGGCGACCAGGTGCGGGTGATTCTGGACCGCGTCTTGGCGCTCGAACGCAAGCTGCAATTTGCACTTGTAGAAGCCCCCCCGCTCAAATCGAAGAAGGGCGGCACAATTGCCGGCAAGCCGCCGAAGAAGACTGCGATTACGAAGTCAGGCAAAGCCAAAGCCTCCCGGAGGGAAGCCACGCGCCCCGGCGGCAAGCGAAAATTCTCCAAGAAAGGGCGGCCGCGCAAGTAAGCGGCGCTGTCCAACATCCCCTACAATTGATTGAGGAGCCCGATGACGATGGCACACATGGTATTTTGCGTTCGCAACAAGAAAGAGATGGAGGGTCTCGATGAGCCGCCCTTCGACTCCGAATTTGGTCAGAAGATTTACAAGAACGTCTCCAAGCAGGCGTGGGCAGAGTGGAGCGAGCGCCAGAAGATGCTGCTGAATGAATACCGGCTGCAGCCATGGACTCCGCAGGCGCAGAGCTTTCTAGTTGAACAGATGCAGGAGTTCTTCTTTGGCGACGGCGCAGCCTTGCCGGCAGAGTACGTTCCGCCGAAGCACTAGCCCTCCTCTGCCGGGCCCAAATCCGTATCAAGCGCGGCTCGTGTAAACTAAATCAGAACCCCATGCTGGCTCGGTCCACACGATCTGAGCCGGCTAAACCGTGTCGGGACGTGGCTCAGCCTGGTAGAGCACTCGCTTGGGGTGCGAGGGGTCGGCAGTTCAAATCTGCCCGTCCCGACCATTATTAGAATCAACGACTTAGAAGGATTACCCTCCAGAGGGAAATTGTAAGGCGAGTACTCAATTAGTGCAAGGATTGTCGATCAAAATAGCGGAAGTGGTTTAGAGCAGAAAACGGCAGGAGCAGAATATGGGCTTCGCGAAAAGGCAGATGCAATTAGAGCAAGATCAATGGATAATCGCCCAAGAAATTGCAGTGGACGCGGGTGTGTTGAAACGTTGCGAGTTCCACAGTGAAGTCTATGGCGCACCCGGAGACGACAACACTCCGGCATACATTCGCGGCAATCGCCTATTCTCTTCGGGCGAGTTGAACGGTGTCTTTTCAGACCGCCGTGAAATGACAGATGCAATCAAAGCAGCTATTGAGGACTCTGCAATGGAATGCGGCTATTGCGCCAAGTGGCGGAACGACTAGCCCCGGTCCGACTTGAAAATCTCCTAAACAAACCCTCTTACACGACACGCGGAATCCGAATGCTCCGATAGGTTCACCTGTGTAGCCGCTCCGGGTGCTCCAAGACGATTACGCCCCGGAGTCGCTTCCTCAAGACTCCACCGAAGCTCTATCCTTCGGACCCCAGCGTGCCGATTATTTGCCCTTTCCATTCGCTCATCAGGACCATCTCACAACTGACGCTTACACCGTCCTTGCTCACCAGTTCCAATTCACCAGCGTGAACCACGTCTTCAGCCTTGAAGGATTTTGACATCGCGTCCAGCAATTTGCGCTTGTACACGGTGTCTAGGTTCCCCTCAAGTTGGTCGCCCTTTGTCTCCCAAACCACAATGCGCTGTTTCTTGCCGGACTTCTGGTGCGCAAAAATAAAGTCGGGGTAAACCCGATTCTTGCGCCACCCCTGAAGTGCATAGTTCCCAGCCTTGGCAACGTTGCGGTGCCACCAGTCCAAGGCCGCTTGCTCATCCAAGTAGCAGGCAAACTCCGCCTCATCCGTGTTGAAATCCTCTTCATAAACGGGCGCAAAAATACTCTTCTCTACGGGGCCGCCCGATGATGGCCGCACCAATTTACGCGCCTTCTCAGGCCGCTCCGTGTCCAAGGTCATCGGCAATTCCCAAACCGCACGGTCCGCCCGCAACCTGAATTGAATCCGCTCCGCCGATACGTCACCGAAGAATTGCGTCTCTGCCAGCCGGTCACGCTCTTTCACCAGCCACTTGCGAAGCTCCTCCAGAATGTAGCCGGACGCGCCGCCAAGGTCAGCATCGGTCAACCCGCGCCCACGTAGGGCAGCAAGCAACTCCCCGATGAGTGCGCGTGCCACCCAAGGATTCGGCAGAATGTCTACCATCAGCCGGGTTGCATACACGGTGTCGAAACTCGTGGATTCAACAACTGTCTGCCGTCCCGACTCCTCAAGCCAATCCTTGCCGGTCCCGATACCGACACGCACAACATAGCTTGCCTCCGCTGTGGGAGCCTTCGAGAGTTGTTCCACCAGTGGCTTGAGGTCCAGCGCCTCCCAATTCAGCCGGTACAAAACATCCTGCTCATAGTCCAGCGGGCGTGATGCCTTTCCGTCCACCCAATTCACCATTGGAAGAAAAATCCGCAGTGTACGGAATTGGTCCCGCCTTTGCACTTTGCGGGTTGTCTGCTTGGCACTGGAACTGCTGTCGCCCTCTTTCACCTTCCCGGCAAAGTCCGCCATGCCGTCCTTTTCCAGACCTGTCTTGATGCTGTCCACCACTTCCTTTGTGCTCGCATGGTGGCAAAAGATGTAGCACTCATTCAGGACGGCTAACTCCTCTGAAACGTAAGTCGCCTCCGGCTGCCTCAGAATCCGTCCCACAAGCTGTGTAACGGCGTTGAGGTTGCGATTCGTTGCCAGCGTGCAAAGCACATAGGCAAAGGGGCAATCCCACCCTTCCTGCAATGCCTGCTTCGTGATGATGACGCGCACGGGGCAAGTGGAACTGAGCAGGTCACCGTTGCCTCGATTGTCCAGTTCATTCGTGTCCGCTGTCTTCACTGCAACCTGTGTGCGGTCCAGTCCAATTGACAGGAGAAAATCCCGCGCATCCTCAGCATGAATCATTTTCCCGTCGCGTTGTTCCTTGCCCGTCCGCTCCACTTGCACCAGCAAGATTGGGCGAATATAGCGGGACGTGTTTGCTCTCAACCGGTCCGCGCTCACTTGCAGGCTGTTGATTTTGTCAAAACTCTCCCGCAGACAGTCTTTCCAGTCGTCTCCGGCTTTCACCTTCACATTGATGGGCAGCTTTATCATCTCCGCCGCTTGCAGCGCAGCGCCCCGCACATCCACCAGCCAATTCGCGTTTTCTTTCGGAGTGGCAGAAAGCTCCAACACAAAGGACGGGTTGAATCCGTTGATTGTGTTCATGGCGATGGCGGAGTAACCCTTGTGGCCTTCGTCCATCACCACTACGGGGCGCAGTAGCCTCAACACATTGCCCAAGCTGTCCTTGGCTGTCGCGCCCATCGTATCGGCACGCCCGTAGCAATCCAGATTCGGAATCCGCCCGATCAAATCCCAATGGCGCTGTATGTCGTCTCCCGCCGGAAAGAAACCGTGTACGTTGCCCCGGTCCCGGAAGAGGCGCAATGTCTCTTTCGTCTCCCGATTGGCGGACTGGAGCATCAACAGCATCACGCAAAGGTTACTCTGCACGTCCAGCGCGTTGAGCGGGTCATCCTTCTCAAGAATCTTCACGCGCCCCGCCGCCGCACGGTCAAGGATTTGGCGTATTGGGTGTTCGCGGCTTGTGAGTTGCCGTTTTGTTTGTGAATAGATCGCTTCATTGGGCACAATCCAGAGAACAAAGCCGCAGTTGCTCTCCAGATAACTACCCATGATTCGAGAAACCGAATACGCCCCAAGCAGAGTCTTGCCGCCGCCCGTGGGAATTTTCAGGCAGGCACTCGGCACATCCTCTCCTGTACCGTCCTTGCGGGAAACGTACTGGTGGCTCCTACGAGAAACCGGAAGGACGCCTTTGTTGCGCAGCGCGTTCCATGCCTGCCTTGGAAAGTCGGGAATCGGCACTTCCACATCGGGGTTTTCGAGCGCGAGGGCGCGGGTCTTTTCCGCCTTGGCTCTGAATAGAACAAGCTGCTCAAGGTAGAGGTCAACCGTGTCAAGACTGTCCTGTTGATAGGGCTTCAGCTCCATGTCGGTCAGCCCTTCTCAATCCGGTAGAGAGCAAATGGCAACGGCGCATACTCCACGCCCATTGGCAACAGCTTGGTATTGGGCACATACTTTGCGGGCGCAAACACAAGATGCTTCTTCCCGGCGGTCTTCGCCTTTGCAATCTTCTCTGCGAGTGCCAGAGTCAACGCAGCATCAGCGGACTTGAGAAAATCCAACTCCTGGCGGTACACAAGCCAGACGTGGAACGCCGCGCTCTCGCCTAGATACCAGTCCTTAGCCTTTGCTTTGGAGGCATCAAAGGCTTCGCCAGTGGCAGTATGAAAGAGCCACGCGCCAACCGAAAGGTAATCGGGCAATGATTCGCCAGTCAGAATCTTGTCCACATTCAATTCAGCGCCAAGCGTGCAGTAGGTAAATTCGCCGCCCAAGCCCTCCGTGCGTTCGGTTACCGTATTTTCTCCCGTCACCACCAATTCGCCGTCCTTCACAACCTTGCCGATATTGTTGTAATTGGCGGCACTCAATTCCTCAAGACGGACGACCTTTTTCAGCAGTTTTTCGGCATTGTTCAACTTTGTCCAAGTGAGGGAATCTCGAAGAAGCTCCTCCTTCTGCGTTCCCACGAACTTATATCCCCCGATGACCCGGCGCACGCGCTCAGCGGTCAACGTATTTGCAAAATCCTCCAACTCCACCAGCACGAACCTTCGTGTTCCTGAATCATCTTTGTTCGCAAGCAAGACCGCATGGGCGGTTGTACCTGTTCCCGCAAACGAATCGAGCACCACCGAATCTTTTTCGGTTGAGATTTTTAGTATCCGTTCAATTAGCTGAGGAGGCTTTGGGGCGTGGAAGTCAATTTCGTCCCTGTCTGAGAATATTTCGAGCAATTGTTTCTTCGAGTCTTCAGTATCTCCGACTTCACGTGCGAGCCAAAGAGTCTCAGGCACAAGTCCCTTTGCGTTTTTTGGAAACTGCTTGATTCGGGGCCGCCCATCACCGTCCTTTGGCCAATAAACAAGACCTTGGTGTTTCAGCGATTCAAATTCTGGTTCTGTTGCGCCCCAACACCTCCCTTTCGGCGGATCGAAGACTTTTCCTGTTGGAGATGTGATTTTGTAGACCTGATTTTTTCGAAAACCTTGTGCCGAAAAGGGTATGGACTTCCAATCTCCTCGTGAGTCTTGGTCCGGATTTGAATAGCCTTCGTCACCAGGCTCCAGGAGATTCCGAACCAGTCGCCATAGCTTCGTGGAACACTTCGAGTAGGCAATTAGATGGTCAATGCTAGGAGATAGCACAGCACGGTTTTCACGAGAGGTGCGCTTTTGCCATGCCAACTGACCAATGCAATGATCGTCTCCGAATATTTCGTCCAGTAGATTGCGCGCGTGGTGGACCTCGTTGTCATCCAACGTAATCCAAATACTGCCCGATTCCGAAAGAAGCTCCTTCAAGAGCGTTAGTCGTGGCCACATCATTGCGCACCACTTGTCGTGGCGGAGCATGTCTTCAGCGTTGATAGGATTGCTGGAAAGCCACTCCTTCATCATTGGGCTGTTCACGTTGTCGTTGTAGCTCCAGCCCTCATTCCCCGTGTTGTACGGCGGGTCAATGAAGATGCAATCCACCTTGCCCGCATACATCGGCAACAGCGCCTTGAGCGCGTGCAAATTGTCTCCGTGGATGATGAGATTGCCAAGCAGAGACGGCTCCCCCACAGACTTGCCCGCATCCGGCACCAGAGGGCGGTACGGCACTGTCAAATGGTGGTTGTAGACGAACTCTTTCCCTTTGAACTGAAGCTCCGGCATACGGTCTGACAATCCTCTTGTTTTCTTTTGAAAGTTTACATCTCAGAAGCTCCGGCGCGGCTCCTAAGCAGGCGTGCCGTTCGCTGCCTCCGACTGTTGTTGTTTTTCGAGTGCTTTCTTTCTCTTGTACTTGCCAACGGCGGCCAAGTGCCCACATTCCCACCGGCAATGCTTTTTTTTTCGTGGCCATGTGAACCGCGTCCCGCATCTTGCGCATACCTGCTCTTCCGCCCGGCTCACAACGTCAACCCAAGCGGCAGCAATCATCAGTTCCCATGCGCTAATCGTTTCAATGACCGCATAGGGGTCCTTTCCGCGCCATTCCAGCGAAACCGGCAATGTGTTGACGAATTGTGCTTCCATCGCAAAAAGATTGCGGTCAGATACGCGGGCATCCGGCGGAGGGGGCGGCTTGAATTGGCTCTCCAGCTTCTTCGGGTTGTGATTGCCCAGAAGTTTGTACCAGCCCTCAATCGCCTGGAGAATCTCGGGGAGGGTTGTCGGCAGCATACGAAGTCCGACACCTTGACGGTGCCCGTAGGTTACGTTCGCATACGTCCCTTCGGCCCACCGTTCGCGATGCTCTTCAGTCACGATGCGCCATGCGCCAATGTCCTGGAGAAAGTCCAACGCGGCGGCCTCCGTCTTGTTGATGTTGAAAAACCTAAACAGCTTGATGCGGAACTCCAAAGGGTCTTCTATCTCGGTTAGCTCAACGTCCCCCCACTTCGTTGTCTCGACTTGAGGCCAGAACACCCGTTCGATTCCGCCTTCACTAATCACTTTCCCATCAGCAGCACGCCATTCCTGTAACTCGTGGTCGCGCACGGTCCATCGAAGCGGAATCCGAGCAGCCCGGATGTGGAGCGCGATTGGGACGGTTGGGATGGGTGACATTTTTTGCATAGAACAATTGTACTCGCCCTTGCGGGACACTACGTTGTGTGGCAGGATGACGCCCAGTGATTCGCAGCAACACACCTACGCGCCTTGCAGCGCGATTGCGGGGCATTGCTGTCACCAATCCGAAGCCCGCAGCTAGCGGCAGAAAGCGAGTTATAAATGCTGTCCAACACAACGGAAATTGATCAACTTGCCTCACGGCTAACATCTCCAGAATTTCCTTTTCCAATGCCAATCATTGACGACCTCATCAAAGACGGCTATCTGAGGTGCCCTTGGACCAAGTGCAAGTGCGGCCACAAAACACATATTGTTGACGTGGTGTGGGAACGTGATCCCCGCGAGCGGGACCGCCGTTGGGTGCGCCTGGAGGTGCGCTGCGAAGAGGGGCACGGCCATTTACTCCTCATTCGGAATCATGCAGGAAAATCCTATTTCGATACCGTGTTGCTGGATGACAGCGTTGTTTCTCCATTCGCTGAGGGGGTGCGTTGGTAATGGCCCTCTCAATTGAAAACCTGAAAGCACAACGGCGTTGGGTCCTGTGGCGTATGGAAACTGTCCACGACAAACAGACCAAGGTTCCATATCAGCCAAGCGGACGCAAGGCTATGGCGAACAATCCAAGCACGTGGCACACACACGCTGAGTGCGCGGCGCTCGCTCCACAATTCTCTGGGGTGGGCCTTGCGCTCGGGAGGGTGGACGGCGTGTGCGTCTGGGGCGTTGACATTGATGGATGCTGTGATGCGCACACGGGCAAATTCACTCCCGAGTCACGTGAGATAATCATTGGCCTGGACAGTTATGGGGAATACAGCCCATCGGGGACGGGCTGCCACGTGCTTGGCATCGGCGGGCTGCCTGGACCGGGAATCAAGAAACCTTACCTTGGTCTGAAGTCCGTTGAGGTCAAGTCAGACGGCTATTACTTCACATTCACCGCACGCCATTTGAACAAGACGCCCAACCTGCTCATGGACCGGAAGGAGCAGGTGAACGCGCTTTATGACCGCGTGTCCAAGGCCACCAGCCCGAAAAGCGGCCTTACAATCTCTCTCCAACTCAGTGAGGAAGAGCGGCTTCGCAAGCTGATGGCCGGGGACATGAGTGATTACAAGGATGACCACAGCACGGCGGACTTTGCGCTGTGTATTTTGCTTGCAAAGAAACACCGCTGCAATGCGTTCAAGATTGACGCGGAGTTTCGTGACTCCGGCCTGTATCGGGAAAAGTGGGAGAGGGACGACTACAGGGAAGGGACAATCACACGGGCTGTGACCGCTGTAGCGAAGGACACGCCCGTTTTCGATGGCAGTGACCATGACCCAATCGAAGATGACGGACCCACGGAGTATCTCGTTGACGCGCTCCCGGAGCCAATGCACGAGGGTTGGTTTCCGAAGGGCGAAGTCTCCCTCATTGGCGGGTCATCTGGTGCGGGCAAAACGTCATGGGCAATGCCGCTACTTGAGAAGATTCGCAAAGGTGCGGACATATTCGGGCACGGTGCGAAGCCCCGCGACTATCGGGTGTTGTTGCATGACCGTTCCAAGAAGGCCATGCAGCGCACAGTGAAGTCCTTGGGGCTGTCCACAGAGGCAATTCAGCGCGTCATCCGGTTGACCTCAGAGCAGCAATCACATCCGCCCGCTGAGGCTTTGGAGGCGGCCATTGAACGGGAACCGGGCGTTGAGTGTTGGTTCATTGAGGGCCTGGACCTCTGGATTACGGACCCGAACAAGATGGAGGTCGTAGGGCCGGTGATTGACGGCTTGCAGCGCATTGCTACCCGGCGTGATGTCGCAGTGCTTGGCACGGTGGGCAGCCCAAAGCAACGCGGCAAGGACAACAAATACTTTGGCCGTGACTCGCTTTTCGGAAGTGCGGCTTTGGCTCGCAAGGTTGAAACCGTGGTGCTCATGGCATTGAACAACGATGATGACCCAAACTCTGTCCGGCGGTGCACGGTGTTGACGCGGAATGGACGCACCGAAACCCTGTTTTTCGAGTGGCAGCCGGAGGGGCTGGTTTTGACAACGGAGCCACAAGCCGTGCCAGAACTGAAAGCAATTGACCGCATTGAGCAGCGCATATTTCAGGCGGTCCAACCGGGTGACGAAATCAAGTATCAGCCGGGCTTTGGCAATCGCAATCTGTTTTTCGACTGGAAAAATCGTGCGGCAAAGGAGGGCAAGGTCACGAAGTCCAACGGGAAATACTACCGGGCGTTCCCGGAGCCTCCCACGGTCAATTGAGCAGTAGTATTCTTCTCGAAAAGGAAGGGGGGGATTTTGCATGGGGGGGACTATGGGCACGAGAAATTCTTCAGCGTATTGAACTATGCAATTGGGAGCACAGACTCGGTGCAGGAGCGGTTGTTTGGGGTTGTATCCGGTGTTTGCCACTTGGAGCGCGACAGCTTCCCGGATGATGCAACCTGGGAGCGGTTTGAGGCGCTTCTCGCTGATAACACAAAACGGGCCGCTCGGGGAGATGAGGGGACAATCGAAGCCACAACGTCTCAAATGTCGAATGAGGAAGCGGCCAAATGGCTTCAAGAGGCTCTCTCCATCTTCACTGACGTTGCGGAGGCTTACGGGCGAGCTAACGCCTAATGACAAGATCACACCTGAATCACATTGGACTGTGCCCATGACGAAACGGAGAGAGCAGCAACAAAAGCGGCAGGAAAGCAGGAAAAAGGAGGCGGCCATGCACGAGAAAATCCGCTTCGATAGGGCTTGGACAGAATACGACTACGGCAGCATAGAGAAAATGATTGACGACGCGAATGACCGAATCCACACGGTTGAGGGCGGCGATGCTGCACCAGCATTCATCGGGCCTAACTATAAGAAGAAGAGGCGGCAAAAGAGCGTCTCGGTTTTGTAATAGCAAGGCTTCATGTCCTACTTGCATCTTGCGGTAACTACGGGCCGGAAACTGCCGAATCATCGGTACGCACACGCTCAAAATCGGGTGTGTGGGTACCGATGAAAACGCCGTTCGCGCTGGCCTCAACCTATTGAAAATAAAGCGCACAAAGGCTTTCTCTAGAGTGTGTTATATCAACACTACTACTCTTAAGTCTGTGAGTAGTCGTACCCGCGTAATCCCGCCCCGAATCTCTATTTTCCGAGAATTGTTACCGTGTGTAACATTGTGGATTGCGGCGCTCTCATAAGGGAATGTGTTCAAGATTTTGACCCACCCCCTCTGCCCCGCACTCCCATGCGATGTGTCCGGCGGGATGAAAAGGGACCGGGGGCGGGTCAAAAGTTAAAGAGGGTACTCAGGAGAGCACACCAGTAGTCCTTTTTGTACGTGGACAGGAGTAAATCCCATTTCGGACGCCAGTGCGATTGGCTCACCGCGCAATAGGCATCCCGGAGCGTTTCTTAGCCCTGAATGCCCATCAATCGCACATGGCGGCCTCTAGGCTAGCCGATGAACACCGTGGCTGCCCCAACCCCCACCTATTTTGAGAGCAGGCTCACACGCTCATGCACGGCCTGGAGGTCCTCAGTCATCAAGTTGGCATAGCGGCGAGTCATCTCAAGTGTGCTGTGACCGAGCACCTTTTGCAGATGGAACACGGAGCCGCCACGCCGCAAGTAGTTGACCGCGAATGTGTGCCTGAAGGCGTGGAGCGTGCGACCTGGAGGCGTGAATCCTAGCCGCTTGCAAAGCAGCTTCACATCCCGCAAAACGTTCCTACGCCCCAATATCGTTTGGGTGCAATTGGCAAAGAGCAGGCTGTCCGGTGTCCGATTCGTTTCCTTGCAATAGCGCACCATCGCTTTCCGCAACTCAAAGCTGAAGGGGACAACCCGCTGCTTGCGCCCCTTGCCGTCCAGCGTGACAAGCAGATTTTCAAAGTTCAAATCGGAGACGCGCAATGTGAGGGCCTCAGAGATGCGGCATCCGGTGTCAAGCAGGAACAACGTCACCAAATGGAGCCGCTCTTGGTACTTGTCCTTGGGCTTCCACGAGACAAGCAGCTTGATTTGTTGCTCTGTGAAGGTGGGCAACACGAGTTGAGGTTCTTTAAGTTGGGCGATTTTCGGATGCTTGCATGTGGGACCGCATTTGACCTCTGAGCCTGCACTCGCCCAATGCAGATATGTGTTGATTGCGCGGATGGCTGAATTGCAGCCTGTTGCCTTCAATCCCTTTTCCCGCATACGGACCACGGCGGATTTGAGGTCGTCTTGCGAAGGTGAATCCGTGAGCAGCCATTTGAAGGCGTGCTTGTACCATTCCAGCGTTGACGGTGAGACGTTTGAGAGGAATTGGCGTTCGCGGGTGAACTCTGAAAATCCCATACGGTTTTCTCCAAGCGAGTACTCAAATTTGGAGGCAACCCGAATAAGATGCTGATTCTAAAGGGACGTGGCTCAGCCTGGTAGAGCACTCGCTTGGGGTGCGAGGGGTCGGCAGTTCAAATCTGCCCGTCCCGACCATTAGAATAAATAAGGTAGAAATTCGCACCCGACTGTGATTCGTTGAGCATGGAGGTCGCTGGCCTTCGATTTTAGTTCCGTATCCTTATACAATCGGACCTCCGTGGCAGCGTTATTGGTTGTTGAATTCGTGCATGAATCCAACAACCCACTAGCTGCCTCTTTGAGTGCTTTAGAACGTGGCTGAGGTCGGGAAACCTAAAGGTTCTCCTTCTGTCGCGTTGATGCTGGCTATCTGTGCCGTGCGACTCGAGTGGAAGGAAATGCCAAGTTGAAGCGGTTCGTACTCTCTCTCTCGATCATTTACCTGTTTTGTACTGTGGCGATTTCCCAGACCGTTGTATCTGGGCCAGCCACGAGCGTCAACGGGACACTGAGCGCGGTCGCCTGCGGCACGGCTTCCACGTCTCTCGCGCCCTCGTGGTGCCCAAAGACGGGAACGCAGGATATTGGCAATTGGATCAACGCAGCGTGCGCGACCTATAAGAATGGCGGTACAGTAATTATCCCGGCTGCCGCTTCTCCCTATCTATTTTCCACTCCGATTGTCATTAACGGCACTTGCAATATCGAAGGTCAGAGCAAGGATGGTTCTGTCCTCAAGTTCACCGCGGCCAGTGGAACTGCTATCACGATCAACGGAGCATCGGGTCCGAACACGGCCGGGTGGGGAATACGAGACCTTAGCCTGCTTGGACCCGGTACGACAGGAAACTCGAACACAGCCATTGGGCTTCAGGTAAATATTCAGGGCTTCAAGGCGAAGGATATCGCAGTCGGAGGCTATATCCCGAATACGAGCACCACGGCACAGTTTCACATCGGCCTGACCTTCGGGAACAATTCCTTCGATGACTCGTTCGACACGGTGGCCATCGGAACGAACGATATCAACCTCTACTATGCGGAGAGCCTGAGCAATTCCGGCGAGAGCATCTCCTGCATCAACTGCACAATTGCCAACGGAGCACAATCGGACGGCACGGCTACGGGTCAGAATTGCATTCAGATTCTCGGGGCTTCTGGAGGCAGCAGTGCCGAATTCTTTTTCTTTGCGCCCAGAATTGATGGGTGTCAGGTCGTTATTGGCACGAATCCGATGCAGGTTGTCTTTGAGGCGCCACACTTCGAGGATGTGCAGAGCAAGATGGATTATCCCTTCGTCGTTATAAATTCATCCAATAACAGCGACGTGACGATGGTTTCTCCGACGTTCTTTGTGGATGCTTCGACTTACACCGCAACCAGCCTGGTACAGCTTGAGGGCAACGCGCATCTTAGCCTTCCTTCAGGCGCGACCTACTTCGGATATGGCGGAACGTCTCAGCCTACGATCGCCCCGTTCTATGTGAGCAGCGCGGGAAATGCGCAACTCAGCCTCTCCGGGATATTTTCCGGCAACATCAACGGGAAGTTCCCGAAGTCCGTCGGAACTAATTCGCAATCGCTTCTGTATTCGAGCGACGGAAGGAATGTTCCGATCGTGCATATTCAGACGCCAGGGTCATCGAAGACCATCTACGTTCCAAGCAGCGGCGGTACTTTCGTAGCTGCAGAACCGCCGAATACGACGCAGCCAAACCTCCTTCTCTCTGGCGAGTATCGCCTAAGCTACATCGGCAGAAACCGCACCGACCTTTGGGATATCTACGTTGGTTCCGGCCCATATGCAGCCTCTGGAGAGCTTACGGTTCTGTCTCACTATGGAAATGCACAGGTCATTACCCCGGAGATCCTGGGTAACGCGGTGGCGGGCTCCCAGACTTCAGCCCAGCTTGGCGTAACGATTGCAAATCAAGGCGGCAACCCGGGGACATTGACCGTCCAATGGATCGGAGACGGCTTCTCGGAGCAGAACATCCTCCCGGAGAACACGGCGGCGTTCCCCCATGTGATTCCTTCGGCACCTTACGTGGCAAGCAATATCCCGCTCGTGCAGACCGGGACGACAGGATCGATTGGCGGATCAGCTTTGGCTGCGGGCGCTTGCGCGACTGGAACCGTGGCGCTCGCGACCTCAGCCACTGGGCACACGGCGATTGCAACCGAAAGCGATGGTTCGTTTATCGGAGGTAATTTCACTGTGCGCGCCACGGTATCGGAAACCACGGCCACCGTAAATGTCTGCGCTGTGATTGCGGGGACGCCGAAAGAGAAAACTTACAACGTGACCGTGTTCTAGAATATTTTTGCTTCTAGTCCTAACAATTAAGAGCAGCCAAGTGCAGGAAGCGAAGTTGCTGTAGTAACCGCGGCAACTCTAGCGCTTCAGGCAAACGAAGGGGATGGCGTAGTCACCTCGGCGGGCAGAGTGAAGTAAAACGTCGCCCCGCGTCCATGATTGGGACGGGCCCACAAGCGACCGCTGTGTGCCTCGACGATGGAGCGGCAGATGGCCAGTCCCATGCCGGAACCCTGCGGTTTGGTGGTGAAGAACGGGCTGAAAATCTCCTCCATCTTTTCGTCCGGTAGCCCTACACCGGTGTCGCTGATGGAGATGAGGAGCTGGCCGTCCTGGCCAAGTTCCGATCTAATCGTCAGTTCGCCGCCTGTCTCCTTCATGGCTTCAATTCCATTGAGCATCAGGTTCATCAATACCTGCTGCAGTTGCACGCGGTCGGCGGTAACTCGGGGAAGTTCGCGGGCCAGGTTGATGCGCAAGGGGATGGAGTAGCCGTCGGCTTCTGCGCGCAGCAGGGCGAGCATTTCACGGACCACTTCGTTGACATCGACCGATTCCCGTTCGGGGGGAGCGCCTTTCCTGTAAAAAGAGCGCACACGGTCAATGATTTCGGCCGCACGGGTTCCGTCTTTCATGGTTCTCTTTGTGGCGTTGAGGGCCTCTTCGACATTGGGCTGGTCGCGGGTGAGCCACAGTAGGCAGGCATTGGCGTCTACGATGGACGCGGTGATGGGCTGCCTTAGCTCGTGAGAGAGAGAGGCGACCAGTTCTCCCATCATGCTGACCCGGTTCTCGTGGGCGAGATGTGCCTGCAGCTGTCTAAATCTCTCGCGTTCCTGCTCTGCGCGCTTACGATCTTCAATGTCTGTCAGGGTTCCATACCACTTGAGAACCTTTCCGTGCTTGTCGCGCAGCGGAACGGCACGCACCAGAAACCAGCGATATTCGCCATTGGCGGCGCGATGGCGCACCTCATTTTCGAATGGCGCGCCAGTGGCCAGTGATGCTCGCCACTTGGTCATGTGCTCCTGCACGTCGTCGGAGTGAAGTGTGAGCTGCCAGCTGGCGTCCAGGTCGGTTTTGCTGGAGAACCCTGTGAAGTCAAGCCATGGCCGATTGACGAATTCCGTAGACCCATCGGGCCGGGCAGAAAAGGCCATCGCCGGAATCGTTTCCACAACATCCCGGAGATGCTTTTCCTGGCGGCTCACTTGCTGAATGCGCCGGTGATAGATTCCCGCAAGCAGCGCGAGGGAAATAGCCATGCACAACGCACGAAACCACCATGTACTCCACCAGGCAGGCAGGATTCGGATGATCACGGCCGCGCCTGGCTCGCTCCAGTTGCCACGGCTTGTGGCGCCTTGTACCCGGAATGTATATTCACCCACCGGCAGGGTCGTGTAGGTGGCCAGGCGTTCGTTGCTTCCGACTTCGCGCCATGTCGGGTCCAATCCTTCCAGCTTGTAGCGATACCGGTTGGTGCCTGGGCTGAAATAGCTGAGCGCGGAGAATGCCAATGAGAAAATGCGTTGCTCGTGAGAGAGCGTCAACCGGGTTGTATCGGTAATGGATTTACTCAGGGGCGAACCGCCTCCGATTTCCACTGGACTGCCTGACAGCCGAAATTCCGTCAGGACAACCGAAGGTGTGTAGGAGGCGTCAACAACTCTGTCCGGATCGAAATAAGTGGCTCCGTTAAAGCCCCCGAAGAACATCTCTCCACTACGGGTCTTGTAGCAGGCGCCCCAGCCGCTCAAGTCAGGTCCCGGCAGCCCCTCCGCAACCGAGTAGCTCCTCACCGAAGCACTCTGCCGGTCGAATCTCGCAATCCCATTACTGGTGCTCATCCACAGGTTGCCGTGGTCGTCTTCGAGGACGCAGCCCACTGCATTCGCAGGGAGGCCGTCTCGCCGCGTGTAGGCGGTGAACGTCCCCGTCTTAGAGTCAAACTTGTCCAACCCGTTCTGAGTGCCTACCCACATAGTTCCAGAGCGATCAAAGTGCACCGAATTCACCCGGTTGTCGCTCAAGGTCCCGGGACGATCTATGTCGTGTTCGTACTTGGTGAACTGCCCCGTCGCTGGATCGAATCGTTGCAGGCCTGAGGAGTCCGTGCCAAGCCACAATGCCCCTTTCTGATCCTCGACCAGTTCGAGATAGGAGACGATTCTTTTCTGTGAGTCGAGCTTAAAGACGGTGAAGTGCCCGGTCGCTTCATCGAAACGATTCAGACCATCGTTGGTGGCTGCCCAGAGCGTTCCGGAATGATCCACAAGAAGACGCGGCACAACGTCGTTGCTCAGACTGGATGGATCAGCCGGATTGTGAACATAGGCGTGGAATTGTCCCGTCCTTTGATCAAGACGCAACAGACCGTGGCCATAAGTGCCAGCCCACAAGTTGCCGGAGCGGTCTTCGTGAATCGCGATTACGTCGGTAGTGACCGCTGGGCTTGCCGTCCGGCGGTACGAAGTGAGGGTTCCGGTCTTGCGGTCGATACTGTTGAGGGCATCGGGTGTGCCGATCCACAGAATTCCCTGAGGATCTTCGTAAATTGCGCCGACAAAGGGTTCAGCCGTGCCCTCCGGGCCGACAAGTTGAGGAATCTTCTTAAAGGCCATAGGGTTCGTCGCAAAATGGACCACTCCCATCCTGCCCAGGCCAGCCCAGACGCTCCCTTCCCGATCCGCGAATAAGTTCTGGACATCGTTTTGGGGCAGGCTGGTAGGATCATCGGGCTTATTGCGGTAGCGAATGAATCTTTCGTGCTCCCGGTCAAACTTAAGCAAGCCAGCACGGTGTGTCGCAAGCCACACAGTGCCGTTGCGGTCTTCGGTCATATCCATTACGACCGTTATGGCTGTGTTGGGCGACTCCAGATCGCTAAGCGAATAGTTGGTTAGCGTGTTCGTCTTCCGGTCAAAGACGGATAACGCGTTGGGGGAGTCGTGAAAAATCCAGAAAACACCAAAACGATCCTCGTAGAATCCAAACCCCATCGGAGCTTTCACGATCGGAATCTGCCGCGTGACTTTGCCCGTTCTGCGGTCGAATTCGTCCAGATACGCGCCAGCCGCAACCCACAATCTCCCTTCCTTATCTTCGCTCGCCAATTTGATAAAGTCGCTGCTCAGGCTCGAAGGATCATTCGGATTGTGAGAATACCGCCGGATCGTTCCAGTTGCCGGATCTAAGCTGTACATGCCCCTGGCAGTTGCCAGCCACAGGATTCCAGCTCTGTCCTGAGTAATGCTGGTGACGGACGGAACCGGGTACCTTGTAAACGTCTCGGCCTCTCGATTGAACTTATTGAGAAATTGATCGCATCCGACCCAGAGCGCGCCGTTGCGATCCTTGAAGAGTGCGCTAATATACACGCCGCTGAGGCTGTTCAGATTTCTTGGATCGTGAACGAACAATTTGAAGTTGTAGCCGTCGTACCGGTTCAGTCCAAATTGCGTGCCAAACCAAATGAATCCCTGATCGTCCTGCACGACCTGGGAAACCTTTGTTTGCGATAACCCTTCATCCGTGGAGAGTCGGGTGAAACGAAGATCCTTCCCGTCGACCACCGGCAGGGAGATGGTGTGGGGCTCCGCATGCAGCTGAGGCACCACCCCAGGGGCAATCGGGCGATTGCCGGGGCGACCGGCCCCGTCTCGCGTCATCCCCAATCCGGGAGCGCACAAGAGCGCAGCCATGGTACAGCGCACGGCCAGGCGCACGAGAACAGTCGACTTCACGGGTCTTTGACGGACAACCGAAGTCACAGTGGCTATCATCTCCGCCTGGAGCCTGGGCCCGCTCATTTGCTGCCATAATACCCCCAAAAATGGGCGATGGGGCAGCGGAGATTTGAGGGATCAGATGACTCTGGCGCAGTAGGTGACACGCCGGTCCAGGAGAGGACGGGTGAGCCGGCAGATTTCCAGACCGAGAGATAAGCCAGGCTTCCACGAGGAGGAGGCTAGGCGATCGTTTCCGAGTTGTCCTTGCCTTTGAATTTTTGTTGGCGCTGTATGTCGAGTTCTTCTCTTTCGCGGACGCGTTGTGACTGCAAAAGATGAAGGGCGAGAGAAAGTCCAACATGAAACCGTTCCCGGCAAAGCCTGCAACGAACCGGGAATTGGAGCAAAGCCAATCGAGGAATATCTGAAAAACGTACCCGGGATGTTCTGAATTTAGGAGTGCCGCAGTATGGGCAATTCATGGGAAAACCTGTCTTTCTTAATTTGCAGTCTGCCCGTTGAGGTGTTCGGGTCTGTGAAACTAACCAAGGCGGTGGATATTCCTAATCCTAACCTAGCACAAATCTGTTCCAGCCCTGGGACACCGGTTAAACCCCGCGACGGAGGTTAATTACCAAAGTTTTAGTGCGTGCCGGTTGCCTTTCTAGGCGTCGAAGCTAGAAAACAATCAGACGGTTGAAGATCCATCTGGCGTTCGCCTCTTTCCCCAGGGGCTCACGATGGAAAGAGCGGATCGGCCTGGGTCTTGAATGTTGTGAGACGCGAGCGGCGCCGATGGACAGTCGGTTGTTGCGCGGCCAGCTGGCGGGCCAATTCTCGAAGTTCAGCACGTGCGCGGCCGATGGCTGCTGTCGCAGCATCCAGCCTTTGCTGGGCTTGCTCATCCGTGAGGGGTAAAACTCCCTGTTTGCCTCTCGGTCGAGGGGTGACTTCGAGCGCCTGGCGGGCACCCGCGAGCGTATATCCCTCGTTGTGAACGAGTTGCTTGATCCGGAGGGCTAGTTCGACTTCCCGCCGACGGTAGAGCCGTTGTCCGGTTCCACCTTTGTTGGGTTTGAGATTTGGGAACTGAGTTTCCCAGAAGCGGAGAACGTATGGCTCAACGCCGCAGATTCGGGCCACGTCACCGATGCGAAAGTAAAGCCGGTCAGGAATCTCGGTTGTGGGGGGAAGACGCTTTTGGGCGGATTGTGCAGCCATCCTGTCCTCCGAAACAACACGTCAACGAACCTGAATCAGAAGCCACGTGAGCAACTGGAGCGTGGCGGGGCAAAAACGCCCTCCTCGAAAGTATAGGCCACGATCCGTTGTGTAGGGCAGTGCAATATACGACACCTCCTATCAATTTTCAAATGTCAGGCCGATAGCAGCTTTTCTATCTCCGGCACTAGTTCAGAGGGCGAGGTGGCTGGAGCATATCGGCCCACGGCCTTTCCGGCGCGGTCAATGAGAAACTTGGTGAAGTTCCACTTGATCCCTTCCAGTCCGATCACGCCGAAGAGGCCGGATTGCTCGCTCTTCAGGTATTTGTAGAGTGGGTGTGCATTTGGACCGTTCACGTCGATTTTGGCAAAAATGGGAAAACTGACGCCATAATTCGATTCGCAGAACTGCGTAATTTCAGCTTCATTTCCGGGCTCCTGCGCGCCGAATTGATTGCAGGGAAAACCGAGAACGGACATGCCGCGATCTCTGTACTGCCGATAGAGCGTCTCAAGAGCCGCGTATTGGGGGGTGAAACCGCACTTGCTGGCGGTATTCACAATCACCAGCACCTGACCGGCGTATTGGGCCAACGCGACCTCATGCCCGTCGATAGACCGGGCCGAAAAATCATAAATACTCTTTTGTATTGCCTCAGTCACGCGGCATACCTCACGAGATTGTCCGGGCTACGTCTAAAAAGATGCAGCTCCCGAACCGTTTGACGCAGCAAAGCAAAGCGAATCCGGCCCGGTTCCGATAGACTGGAAACGATACAAGTGAGAACTCCGAATATCCTGGGAAGCCGGTTTTGTTTGTGCATGTTGCGGCGGATGGAACGAAACGAGCATGGCAGCGTCGCGGGGTCGGTGCCGACACGGGACAACGCCATGTTGCGAAGGACTGCCGGGTTGCTGCGAGCCAGATCTCCCAGGGATGAGTTGGGGAGCATGGCAAGAAGCATAACGAATCGAGTCTGGGTTGGAAATCTGGATTGGATATCTGGGTTGGAGAGTCGAGCGGCGCAGCAGGCCGGCTTCTCTGAAACTGGCTCATTTGGGATGAGCTGGTTCGGTCCAATATAATCAGTCTTTCCCAAGTCGGGTTTCAGGGCAGCAGCTGAGATCTTGAACAACTTTTTTGAGCAGTGAGGGTGTGCTTATCTTTCCCGTCAAGTCGAACCATGCGCCGTACCAAGCACCGTATCAGCCCAGTTGCTCGCCGCAGGGTCCAACTGCGGTGGAGTTCGGGCGATCTCGATTCTGCGAGCAGGCTGTTGTCACGACCGGGCTCGGTTCCGAACTCGATTCTGAGACTGTTCGCAGCCTGCCCTCGCGCTTATCCTCGAGATTGGGCCGCCTGTTCGCGATCTTGCTGCTTGTTTCCGCGGCTGCAGCCGCAATGGCTCAGTCGCTCACCATCGAGCAGATTCGGGTGATCGGCAACCGCCGCATCCCGAAGGAGACGGTTCTCGCCCGTCTGTTTACCCATCCTGGCGATACGTATGACCCGGTTTCGATCGAGCGCGACTTCAACTCGCTCTGGAATACGGGCTACTTCGAAGATCTCCGCATTGAGCGGGAAGACTCGGAGAAGGGCATCATTCTCAATATCTATCTTAAGGAAAAGCCGAATATCCGCGAGATCAATTACAAGGGCTTGAATTCGGTCTCTCAGTCCGACGTGCTGGACCGGTTCAAGAAGGAAAAGGTGCCGCTTTCGGTTGAGAGCCAGTACGACGCGACCAAGATCAAGCGCGCCGAGACGGTGCTGAAGGAGCTGCTGGCTGAGCACGGTCACCAGTTTGCGACGATCAAAACGGAAGTGAAGAATATTCCGCCCGCTTCGGTGCAGGTGAACTTCAATATCAAGGAAGGCCCGACGGTCAAAGTCGGACAAATCAAGTTCGTCGGCAATCAGCACATCAGCAGCCTCATTCTTCGGCGCTCCATGAAGAACCTGCGTCCTGTCGGTATTCCGTATTCGATTGTTCTCGAGAACCTCTTCGCCAAGACGTTTGACAGCTCCAGGCTCGAAGAGGACGCGGAGCGGGTTCGCCAGGCCTATCGCGACAAGGGCTACTACAACGCAGCCGTCGAAGAGCCTCGCACGCAGGTTCGCGACCAGGGCGGGCTGTCGCTCATCACCTTCCGCCCCAATAAGGGCAAGCGCATCGACATTCTCATGCCGATCGAGGAAGGCGACCGCTATCGTCTGGGTGGTATCCACTTCACGGGAAACAAGGCGGTTACCAATGCTCGCGCTCTGCGCGCGACCTTTGCCATCAAAGATGGGGAGTATTTCAATGCGACCGTAATGGCCAAGGGGCTAGATAACCTCAAAAAGGCATACGGTCAGCTCGGCTACATCAACTTCGGCGCTATCCCCAAGGCAACTTTCGACGAAGCCAAGAAGACTGTGAGCTTGGACATTGATATCGATGAAGGCAAGCCGTTCTATGTCGGACGCATCGAGATCCAGGGCAACACGCTGACTCGGGACCGCGTCATTCGCCGCGAACTGATGCTTGAAGAAGGTCAGGTCTACAATTCCCAGCTCTGGGAGTACAGTCTCCTGCGTCTCAATCAGCTCGACTACTTCGACCCGCTCCACGTCGATCAGGATTCCGAGGCTCACCAGGATACTGAGGCGGGCACAGTCGATCTCCTGCTGAAGGTCAAGGAAAAAGGCAAGAACTCGATTGGCCTCAATGGCGGTGTGTCCGGCCTTTCGGGCGCGTTCCTCGGCCTCAATTACCAGACCAACAACTTCCTGGGACTGGGCGAAACACTCAGCGTGCAGGCAAACATCGGCAACATCAACCGACAGCTCCTGTTCGGATTTACACAGCCGTACTTTCGGAATCGCCCTCTCAATCTGGGCTTCCAGGTCTTCGATACCAAATCGGATTACAACTCGGCCAAAGCCATTGCGGGAACCACAGGCCAATCGGCGAACCTGACGACCCAGCAATCGTCGCTCTTGCAGAACTACAACAACTCGACGAGAGGCGTGAATTTCTCGATGAGCTATCCGCTGCCAAGGCATAACTTCCAGCGCATCGGCTTCACTTACTCGCTCCAGGATTCCTCTATTACTGCCTTCAGCACGGCGTCGCAAAACCTCTTCCAGAACATTGCGTTCCGGTCAGGAATTCAGGGGCAAAACGCGTTGAACGGCATTGTGAACAGTTCGGTTTCACTGAGCTACATCTTCAACACGATCAACAATCCGCAGCGTCCACGCAGCGGTAAGGAATTTTCAGCGGTGATGCAGGTCGCCGGACTCGGTGGCAACGTCCGGTATATCTTCCCTGCCGTGGCCTACAAGCGCTTCACTCCCATGAAGCTCCTGTTGCCCGACCCAGCCGGGCATAACGTCCTCGGCTGGCGGGCTGAGTTGAAGTTCATTCAGGGCTACGGTGGAGACGTCGCGCCTCCGAACAACCGCTTTTACTCCGGCGGCGAGGCGGATCTGCGCGGATTTGAAATTCGCACCGCGACGCCTTATGCCTACATCCCAAACAAGATCAGCTTCAACCTGACAAACCCGGATGGAAGTTGCGTTCCGCGCGATCCAACCAATCCGCAGTTGAATCAGTGTATCCAGATACTCCTCCCTGTTTACAGCGTTGTCTCTGTCGGCGGTGACCTGAACTTCACCAACAATCTTGAATACCGCATTCCTATTGCGGGCCCGGTTACATTCGCGCTCTTCAATGACTTCGGCATCGATTCCGCGGTCAATGGGAATCAGTTGAAAGAGAGTCCGGAAGGGGCTGCCAGTCTGAATGCGCCTCTCTATGGTTGCCCGGTATACAACAACGGCGCATGCGAGGGCGGTACACAGATCAAATTTGATCAGTTCATCCGTCCGCTGGCAGGCACCAACTTTGTACCCCGCATGTCTACCGGCGCGGAAATTCAGGTGATCATGCCGATCATCAACGCACCTTTCCGTCTCTATTACGCGGTCAATCCCCTGCGTCTATCGCAACAGGCCAATGGCGAGAACCTGATTACGCGTGAGATGTTCCCGCCAGGTGGCGCGGGCGATTACTCGTATGCCCAGGCCATTCAGCTGTATGGCTCGCGCTACCAGTTGCGCGAACCTGCTAAGACCTTCCGGCTGACCGTTTCGACGACCTTCTAGGGAAAAGGCGCGATTCGATCCAGGAAAAGGGGCTGCATCTGGAAGTAAGTTCAGATGCAGCCCTTTTACGATCTGTTCCGTCTAACGACGTCAGTGCCTGGCACCGCAAAAACCGTGCTGAAATCACGCAAAAATCAATGAATTCGCAACAAAATTCAACGCCAAGTTGTTTGACCAACCCAACCCTCGCACCTATAATCCAGATAGTTCCTGCTGATGTCTCTGTCCGCGTCTTACTACAGTTTCGCCTCAGTCGTTTCGGCCGAGCAGATTCCCGTATAGACTCCAGAGGTTTGACAGGAAGCAATGTCTTGCTTCCCCGAAGGAATGCGGGCACACAACAGGAATATCGAAGGAGTTTCCGATTCAAATGAAGCGTACTCTTGCCCTAGCTGTCTTGCTGGCTTCAGGTCTTGTGCTGAATGCCGCTGCCCAAACACCCGCTGCCTCTGCCGCACCGGCCGCTGCAGCTCCCGCGATCCCGGCCAAGGTTGCGGTTATCGCCTTTCAGGTCGCGGTTGCTCAGACGAACGAAGGTCAGCGCAACTTCTCGGATGTGCAGCGGAAGTTCGAACCCAAGCAAGCCCAACTGAAGACTCTCAACGACGATATTGAGAATCTGAAGAAGCAGCTGCAGGCGCAGGGCGACAAGCTGAGCCCCGCAGAATCAGCGGCTCGGACAAAGAAGATAGACGACGAGACCAAGGAACTGCAGCGCAACGCCGAGGATGCTCGCAACGACTATCAGTCGGCAATCGGTGATATGTACAACACCCTGGCTTCCAAGGTCTTTGAAGTTGTAGAGGCCTACGCCAAGGAGCAGGGCTACACGCTCGTTCTCGACGGCAGCCAGCAGCAGAGCCCGATTCTGTGGGCTGCGGAAACGACCGATATCACCAAGCCCGTAATCGCGGCGTACAACCTCAAGTCGGGCGTACCTGCACCGCCTACGCCGACTACAGTGCCAGCGGCTCCCAGGCCTGCTCCGAAGGCGCCTGGAGCCACCCCAGCGCCTAAGAATTAGTCAAAGAGTACCTGCGTACGAGTAAAGTAATGCCCCGGAGTCCCAGCGAGAGGTGAAATCGTTGAGGACGTAATCCGGGGCATTACTTTCGTTCTGCTAAATATGATCCAGAACTGGTAATCTTTGCGCTACGCTTCGCTAGCCAAAAATGCACAGACTCCCGCGCCGATCCTGTGGAAAACTTTGTGGATTACTTTTGGCACGCACCCGAAAAAAACCTGCGATTTCCCCTTGTCAAACCTTCCGGATTTCTGGTTGGGTGCGCAAGTCCTTATTTTTGAACAACTTTGCGCAAGCCTAAGTCGTGCGGGAAGCGTAGTTATACCGCATGGCTAAGTCGCGCAGGAATCCAGAGCTTTCCACAGTTGCGTGTGAACATCTGATGACTGACTTAGCCTGAAGCAACTGTCAGTCATCAGGATTGCGTGTCTTCCCCGACTCGCAGCACGGCGAGAAATGCTTCCTGGGGGATGTCTACTTTGCCGATGCGCTTCATGCGCTTCTTTCCTTCTTTTTGCTTCTCAAGAAGTTTGCGCTTGCGGCTGATATCGCCCCCATAGCACTTGGCGATAACATTCTTACGCAAGGCGGCAACAGTCTCGCGAGCGACGATCTTTGCTCCGATTGCCGCCTGGATGGCAACCTCAAACTGTTGCCTGGGAATGAGTTCCCGCATCTTGGCAACGAGCGCCTTGCCGCGTTCATAAGCCAGGTCGCGATGCACGATGATAGAGAGCGCGTCCACAGGCTCGCCGGAGACCAGAATGTCCATCTTCACCATCGGCGATGTCCACATGCCGGCCAATTGGTAGTCCAGCGATGCATAGCCGCGCGAGACAGATTTAAGGCGATCGTAGAAGTCGAGGACAATCTCGTTGAGCGGCAACTCGTACGTCAGCATCACGCGCGTCGCCGAGACATACTCGAAATTCTTCTGCCGGCCACGCTTTTCTTCCACCAGCTTGAGAATTCCGCCAACGTACTCTTCGTTGGTGAGGATCATCGCGTTGATGACCGGCTCTTCGATCCGCTCGATATTGGTTGGCTCGGGCCAGCGCGAGGGATTTTCGACTTCCACGACTTCGCCGCTGGTCAGTTCGATCTTGTAGCGCACGCTGGGGGCCGTGGTGATCAGGTCCAGGTTGTACTCGCGCTCGATGCGCTCCTGGATGATCTCCATGTGAAGCAGGCCCAGGAAACCGCATCGAAAGCCGAAACCCAGCGCCACGGAGCTTTCCGGTTCAAAGAAGAACGAAGAGTCGTTGAGGCGCAGCTTTTCGAGTGCGTCTCGCAACAGCGTATGTTCATGCGAATCGACAGTGTAGATGCCGGCGAAGACCATGGGCATGATCTCCATGAATCCAGGCAGAGCCTCTGTCGCCGGGTTCTCGTCGTCGGTAACGGTGTCGCCGATCTTCGTGTCGGCAACGTTCTTGATCGTCGCCGTAAAGAAGCCGACCTCGCCCGCGGTCAACTCCGCAATTGCCACGGGCTTGGGGGTAAGAACACCCATGGTGTCGATGTTGAAGACACGCCCGTTGGAGAGAAAACGGATCTTCTGACCTTGCCGCATGCGTCCATGAACCACGCGCGCCAGCACGACGACCCCGCGATAAGGATCGAACCAGGAATCGAAGATCAGGGCCTGCAGCGGCGCGTCGATGTCGCCCTTGGGCGGCGGCAGGCGATGCACAATGGCTTCCAGAACGTCTTCGACGCCCACGCCGGTCTTGGCGGATACCGGGATGGCATCGGTCGCGTCCAGGCCAACGGCCTGCTCAATGGCCTCCTGTGTGCGCGTAACGTCGGCCGAGGGAAGGTCGATCTTGTTGATAACCGGGATAATTTCCAGTCCGCCATTGATGGCCAGGAAGGCGTTGGCTAGTGTTTGCGCTTCTACGCCCTGGCTTGCGTCCACCACCAGCAGCGCTCCCTCGCACGAGGCCAGCGAGCGCGAAACCTCGTAGCTGAAGTCCACATGGCCCGGCGTGTCGATCAGGTTCAGCTGGTAGGTAATGCCGTTTCTCGCCTTGTACATCATGCGAACGGCATGCGCTTTGATGGTGATGCCGCGCTCCCGTTCCAGATCCATTGCGTCCAACAACTGAGCATGCATTTCGCGTGCGGTAACGGAGCCGGTCAACTCCAGCAGACGGTCCGAGAGAGTCGACTTTCCGTGGTCGATATGGGCGATAATGGCGAAATTTCTTAGGAGACTTGAATCCATGAAGAGGCGTCACACGAGGTGCGGCGCGGTCACGCGCAAACACCCTCAAGTCCATAGCTTATCATCGGGACAGCAGTGAGAAAGTAATCCGGGAGTTGGTTGCGGCTCGCGCGGCGGGCGAAAAGCATTCGCAATTCTGCAAGAACAGCCTTTCATGAATACAAATCCACGCCGTCATTTCGCCCCCTCATTCAGCCGTCTGCCGCTGACACTTTCGCTGGTTTCATCGCTCGGCGTCGGAATCGTGGGCATCAGTGGTTGCGATACAAAACAGACCGCGCCGCCGCCGGCGATCACCAGCAGCAAAGTCACCGCACCCCCCGCGCAGCTGGCACAGCAGCCATCGAGCCCACCCCGCGCGCCCGAGTCGCCCGCCGAGCAGAGCCGTGTACAGCAGCTCATCGCTCAGGTAGAGCGCAGCTTCCTCAGCGGCAATGCGCATTACCGCAAAGGCCAACTTGTGCAGGCCAAGGCCGACTTCGACAGCGCGGTCGACAGGATGCTCGCCAGCGGCCTTGATATCAAGGCCGACCCGCAGTTGAACGACGAGTTCAATCGGATTCTCGACGCTGTCAATGCACTGGAGATGGAAGCGCTCAAGCAGGGCAATGGTTTCGCTCCCACCGTCGAGCCAACTCCCTCGGACGTGGCCAACGATGTGACGTTTGTGGTTGATCCCAACCTGGTCGCCAAGGCCCGGGCCGAACTCGCGACCACCAAATCCGATCTGCCGCTGGTCATCAACGACTATGTCGCCTCGTATATCAATTTTTTTGCGAACACGCAGCGCGGTCATAATACTTTGCTGCACTCGCTGCAACGCGCCGGCCGCTACAAGGCTATGATCCAACGCGTACTCAACCAGGAGGGCGTTCCGCAGGACCTGATCTATCTGGCCGTTGCCGAATCAGCCTTTCAGCCCCAGGCAGTCGATCACAGTTCCGGTGCAGGAGGCATGTGGCAGTTCATGCCTCACGGCGACTATGGACTGACGCGCAACGGTTATGTGGACGAGCGCTTCGATCCTGAGAAGTCTACGATTGCCTACGCGCGCTACATGAAGTTCCTCTATAACCAGCTCGGCGACTGGTATCTGGCGATGGCGGCATACGACTGGGGGGCGGGCAACGTGCAGCGTGCCGTACAGAAGACCGGCTACGCCGACTTTTGGGAGCTGTACAAACGCAACAATCTGCCCGGCGAAACCAAGAACTACGTTCCTGAGATTCTGGCCGCAATCATTATTTCGCGCAATCTGCACCAGTATGGATTTGACGATGTACCGCTGGATCCCCCGGTAGTCTCCGACACCGTGCCCATCGATTACTCCGTTGATTTGCGGCTTGTCGCCGATCTTGTCGATGCCGAACCGCAGGAGATATTGGGGCTCAACCCTGGATTGTTGCGATTGAATACGCCTCCTTCCGGCATACTCGCTGGTCCCTTCGATCTACATCTGCCGCCGGGTACCGCTACGCTTTACCAGCAGCGCATCGCGGAAATACCGGAGGACAGACGCACGCAGTGGCGTTATCACCGCGTGACCCCGGACGATACGCTGGCAAGCGTCGCGCGCAGTTATCACGTGACCGTGGAGCAGTTGGCCACAGTCAATCAACTGCATACCAGCGATACTCTCGACAATACGGATGCACTGGTCATTCCCGTCCCGCTGCCTTCTGCTCCGGCAACGCACGCGGAAGTATACAAAGCGCGCCGAGGCGACAGCCTGGTTACTATTGCGGACCGCTTTGGCGTCTCGCTCGACGATCTGCACCGATGGAATCACGTTACCGGCACAACCGTTGCAGCAGGCCAGCGCATCCGCGTTGCCGAGCCACTGCATCTTGCTCCGCGTTCGCGCGACGCAAGCCGCACAGCGAAAGAGAGCCACGCATCCGCCGCGAAGACCGCCAGCACTTCTTCGTCCCATAAGAAGACAGATACTGCGTCTGCGAAAAAGCCTGTGCCCAAGGCAAATTCAAAGAGCCGCGATGCAGAAGCAGCGCACACTACAGGCGATCCCAAAAAGTCGACAGCACACCATAAGAGTACAAAGAAGAAAAATATACAAAAGTAGCTAGTTACATACTTGTCATTGTTGCAAAAACCGTGCAAGCTATTGCTACAATGTGCGCCGAAGGCGAACGCGCCCAAGCTCTTGCGTGAAGCACCGCACAAACTCACAACAGCGCGGAAGCGCTGGAGGCAAATAGGCATGGCAGAAGAAATACGGATGTACGCCCGCAGTGACTTCGGCGAAGATTCAATTCCAGCCGAAGGCAATCCTCCACAGGAAATCGAACTTGAAGATGAAGAAGAAGAGAGCGTCGCAAGCGCCGATGAAGTTGTAGAAGTTCTCATCATCGCTGAGCCGGAAGCCGCGCCGACAGCGGAAACGAAACCCGCAAAGAAGGCAGCCAGAAAAACTGCGGCAAAAAAAGCCGCGGCGCCAGCGCCCGCTGCAGTTGCGGAACCCGCGGTGAAGAAGGCCGCAAAGAAAGCTACGGTGAAGAAAGCCGTCGCGAAGAAAGCGGCTAAGAAAGCTCCGGCAAAGAAGGCTCCGGCGAAGAAGGCCGCAGCGATCAAGAAATCGGCGAAGAAGGCCGTCAAAGTGTCAGCCGCGAAGAAGAGCAGTAAGGGTGCAACCCGCGGCGGCAAGGTTGCAGCAAAGAAAGCTGTAATCAGCAAGAGCACCACCAAACCAACCAAGAGAGGTAAGACTTTGGCAACAGCAAAGAAAGCAGCAAAGAAGGCAGCAAAGAAGGCTCCGGCGAAGAAGGCCGCGGCAAAGAAGGCTCCGGCGAAGAAGGCCGCAGCGAAGAAGGCTCCGGCGAAAAAGGCCGCAGCAAAGAAGGCCCCAGCCAAGAAGGCCGCAAAGAAAGCAGCGGCAAAGAAGGCTCCGGCGAAGAAGGCAGCAGTGAAGAAGGCTCCTGCCAAGAAAGCAACCATCTAACTCCGTAGTACCCAGGCAAGCAAAAGAGCCCGGCCGAGACTATTCTCGATCGCCGGGCTTTTTTGCGTCTGTACAATCCGGAGACGATTGAGGCCGGACCCAATTGGGCGCAGCGTTAACGGTAATCAGCCATCTGCATCGTCGCCTCCCGATTTCCCGAAAAAGGTACGCGGCCAGGATATTTCTGGTTATCGGCGGCAAGCTTTTTTAGGTCCTATTCGGAGAGAAATCAAATAACATGGGTCATCGGCAGGTTTCGGCTTGGGAGACAAGCGATGCCATCGGACCGAAGCATAGCATTCATCAGCTACAGTCGAGACGATTCCGAGTTCGCTCTTCGTCTGGCTTGGGATCTCAAGAGCGCGGGTGCGCGGGTGTGGCTGGATCAGTTGGACATTCAGCCAGGGCAACGATGGGCTCGTGCGGTGCAGGAAGCAATGACCGACGCGCCGCTTTTGCTGGTCATCTTGTCTCCTTCCTCCGTTAGCTCCATCAATGTCGAAGACGAGGTTGCGTTTGCACTCGAGGAGCACAAGACCGTAATTCCTATTTTCTTCCAGGATTGCAAGGTTCCTTTTCGACTGCGGCCATTTCAGCATGCTGACTTCAGATCGGACTATGGCCGGGGACTAAAATCCCTTCTCGCATCGCTTGGCGTCAAGAGCACCGCGCCCGGCAAGAGCGCGTCATCACCCGAACCGAATGCGGTTCAGGAAATTGATCTCGAGGACCATGAGGAAGAGAGCATCGCAGCCGTGCCGGAACCCGCGCCGGCTCGTGCAATGAAGGCCGCAGCCAGGAAGGCTCCTGCGAAGAAGACCACAGCCGTGAAGAAGCCGGCGAAGCGATCTGCGGTCGGCAGGAGCGCCGCCAAGACGACCAAGAGAGGGAAAGATACGGCAGCAAAGAAGTTTGCAAAGAAGACTCCGGCGAAGAAGCCAGCAGTCAAGAAGGCTGCCCCCAAGAAAGCAACCACCTAACTCCGTCGTACCCTGGCAAGCCAAAGAGTCCGGCCGAGAACATTCTCGATCGCCGGGCTTTTTTGCGTCTGTACGCGAGACTTAACGCTGGAGTCTGATGCTGGGCTCTCAGCCGTTCTGTGCGCAGGGATGGCGGCGAGGGAGAGGAATTCCCGATGATCAGTGTCCGTCGCGATAGCTGGCGGAGGGTTCAAGTTGAGTCGAGATTTCTCCCTCACGCGCTCCTTCTGTCTCACGCGCTTCCCTCATTTCGGAGATGCGTAGACGTGGAAGAGCATCCGGGTAGTTGTCGCGCACGAACGCCACCATCTCCTCGCGGACGAGACAGCGCAGGTCAAAGCTCTCACTCGAAT
Organism: Acidicapsa acidisoli; assembly: GCF_025685625.1. NCBI lineage: Bacteria > Pseudomonadati > Acidobacteriota > Terriglobia > Terriglobales > Acidobacteriaceae > Acidicapsa > Acidicapsa acidisoli. Next base: position 728,567 of record NZ_JAGSYI010000001.1, on the reverse strand, counting down.
TTTTCGAACTCACCAGACAACGGATCTCCATAGTGTGCTCTTTCAGGTCGGTTACCTGTAGCCCGCAGACGTTCCTATCCCATAGCGGAGAACTCTCTGCAATTTTCTTCAGTTGTGTTCTCAGCGCCTCGACGGGGACGTTGTAGTCGACATACAGGAAGGCAGTACCCAGTATGTCGGACGACCGCCGAGTCCAGTTCGTGAAGGAATTCTCGATGAAGTAGGTGAGCGGGACGATGAGCCTTCGCTGATCCCAGATTTTGATGACCACATATGCGGATGTAATCTCTTCGATCCGTCCCCACTCGCCCTGCACCACCACAACATCATCGATGCGAATCGGAGACGTAAGCGCGATCTGGAGGCCGGCGAGGAAGTTCGACGCGGTCGATTTTGCCGCGGTCGCCAGGATCAGCGAAGCGATTCCGGCGGAGGCAAGCAGACCGGTTCCCGCCTTCCAGATGCGCTCGTCATGGAAGGTCCAGAGGATGCCTCCAACGGTGACGATGAGAATGAAGCTCACCACCAGGCGGCGGAAGATCAACATTTGCGTATGAATCTGCCGCGCGCGGGTGTTGTTTTCAGCGGTAATGTCGAATCGGCGCAGAAGCGCGTTTTCAACGACCCCGACGGAGCCAACGGCAAACCAGCCTAACGAGAGCACCATCGCCACGGCCAGTACCTGGTGGACCGTTTCGCCTAAGTATTGTTTTAGTTCGTCCGGTGCAAACGGAAGCGCCATGAACAGGCAGGTGATGATGAAGATGGCGCGCGCCGGGCCGCCCAGATGCTTGTTCAATCCCAGGCCAAGCGTATGCGAACTGCTTTCTACCTGCTTGCGATGAATGATTCGGAAAAGAATCCAGTGCACGCTGTTGGAAAGCACCATCGCGCCGCAAAACAGAAATAGTGCGAAAAACCAACCATGCCAGATGTGCAGAATCGATCCCACGGCATTCTCCTGTCCAGGAAGGTCCGCGCTGGAGGCGTCCGAACCACCGGACGAACTATTGAAGAGGATAGGATGTCAGTCGAGGACAGGGCAGATCTGAATAGTTTTGGCCACCTGCCGCTCTCTTATCCCTTTGCAGCGGAAGAAAGAGCGGCAGGCGGCCATTGTGAACCAGGATCGAGAAGGATTGAGAGGATTTATTTTCCGCCGTCGGCAATGGACGCCAGAACATCGGCACTGTGGTTGGGGATGTCCTTCACGTCCCACGTTTTCACGATCTTTCCTGAGGGGTCGATGAGGAAGGTCTGGCGCATGGCAATCGTAACCGGACCATTCGGAGACTGAAAGGTCTTCATCGGAACGCCGTAAGCGTCCACAACCTTGTGGCTAGGATCGGCCAGCAATTTGAAGGTGAGGCTTTCCTTCGTGCAGAAGCCCTTATGGCTATCGGCGGTGTCAAGGCTTACGCCCAGCACGACGGCATTCGCGGCTTTGAACTTTTCAAGATCACGCTGAAAGTTATGGGCTTCCAGAGTGCAGCCTCCAGTGAAGTCCTTGGGGTAGAAGTAAAGCACCACCCACTTGCCCTTGTATTCAGCGAGGCTGATCGGGGTGTTGTCTTGGGATGGCAAGGTGAAGTCAGGAGCGGTGGTGCCGGCGGCGAGCGAATCTCCGCCTAGACCGGCGGCGTGGGCAGGCAGAACGGTGGCCGGCAGCAACAGCGCCGCGGCAAGCGAGAGTAGAGCGATTTTCTTCATGGCTCGGAACCTCCGGGAGTTGGTCGTGCAGGAGTTCTGATGTTCCGGCGGCGGCAGAGGTTACAGGCGCTGGAACTCGATGCAACGTCCCCTAGTATCTGCGCGGCACAGCTACAATTGCAATCCTCGCTTCGTCGGCGCGGCGCAGCAATGCGTCTCGATCGAAAAGCAGCGTTCTCTCGGCTTCGATTGCGAGGCAACTCGCGCCCGCGCGGGCCATCGTCTCCAGCGTACGCAATCCAACCACCGGCACGTCAAAGCGCATATCCTGCTTGGGCTTGGGCAGCTTCACAACGGTAAGGCGCCGCTCCAGTGTGGAGGCTTTAGCCTCCAGCGTCTGCATCAACGCACCGGCGCGCTCGATTGCGGCGTCGGTGCCTTCCATTGCCTCCACGGCGACGCAGGCCTGCGCGGCGACGACTACCGTCTGGCCGATATCGAAGCCAGCGAGTCCGGTTGCGACGCTCAGCCCGTATTCCATGTTCCGCCGTTCTTCCTCATCCGGTGCGCGGCTGGTCAGCACGCCTTCTTTCGCCAGCAATGGTTCGAGAAACGCAGTCGAGGAGATCAGCTCGATTCCCTCATCTCCTAGAACCTTCGCCACTGCGCCTAGCAGCACATCCGTATTACGCGTGCGCAGATTGAGCAAGAGCTTGGCTAGCCGCCAGTCCGGCCGGATGCTGGAGAAGATCTGCTTGTGCTTCACCTGTCCGGCCATTACGGCGCGAGTTACCCCAGCGCGCTGGAAGGTCTCGATCAGCCTCGAAAGCTCACCGAGAGAGAGCCAATGGACGATAAGTCCGGGGTCGCTCGCGGCGCGGTCGTTAATCTCAAGGTCTGTCTCTTCCTTGATCGCGGCTACAACGACCTCGCAGCCTTCGGCTCGCGCCGCATCGAGGAGTAGAAACGGGAAGCGGCCATTGCCGGCAATGAGGCCCAGTTTCGGGCCGTGTTTGACTTCGGGTGGCACGGCTACTTGATCACCCCGCGCTCACTCCGCTCGATAAACGCGATCAGGCGTGCAACGTCGTTGACGGCATCTTCCGCGCCCGCCAGTTCTTTCATCTTTTCGAGAGCTGCGCTGGTGTTCAGCTTTGCCGCCAATAGCAGGCGGTAGGCCTTTTGCAACAGTTGCAGTCGTTCAGGAGAAAAGCCGCGCCGCGACAGGCCAACCTTATTAATGCCGAAAGCCTTGTTCTCGCGCCGCGCCGAGGTCAGCGAATAGGGCAGCACGTCCTGGGTCACGATCGTCCCGCCGCCGATGTAGGCATAGGCTCCAACCGTGCAGAACTGGTGCACCGGACTGAATGCACCCACCGTCGCGTAGTCCTCGATGGTCACGTGGCCGGCGAGCGTGGCCGCGTTGGCCAGAATGCAGTGGTTTCCGACCTGGCTGTCGTGTCCAACGTGCGCGTAGGCCATGATCAGATTTTCAGACCCGATCCGGGTAATGCCGCCGCCCTTGGCGGTGCCGCGCGAAACGGTGACGCACTCGCGAATCGTGTTTTCATCGCCGATCTCAGTCTCCGTGGGCTCGCCGCGGTACTTCAGATCCTGCGGAGAGATGCCGATGGAGGTGAATGGGTAGATCGTATTGCGTGCGCCGATGCGCGTCCGTCCATCCAGAACAACATGAGAGATGAGATTGCACTCGCCACCCAATACAACTTCGGGGCCGACCGTGCAAAATGGGCCGATTGTGCAGGATTCCGGTACCACAGCACCGGCAGCGACAACCGCGCTGGGATGAATGCTCACTCTGCAGTCACCGCTTCGGCCGGTTCTGTTGTCGATGCGACGGTTGCGGGTGCTGTAGTTCCCCGGCTCTGACGCGGCACCACGGCGCAAGTCAGCGTAGCCTCACACGCCAGCTTTCCATCCACGTATGCCTTGCCCTCCATGCGGCCTCCGCGCGACCGGAACGAGAGCACATCAATTTCCAGCCGAAGCTGATCTCCCGGGGTGATAGGACGGCGGAACTTTGCGCCCTCGATACCCGAGAAGAGCACCAGCTTCTTCTCCCGATCTTCAACCTCATTCAACAGCAGAATGCAGCCAGCCTGGGCCATCGCTTCCACCACAAGTACGCCAGGCATGATCGGATAGCCGGGGAAGTGGCCATTGAAAAATGGCTCATTGATCGTGACATTCTTGATGGCGACGATGCGTTTGCTGCGTTCCAGTTCAATTACGCGGTCAATCAGTAGAAACGGATAACGGTGGGGCAGAAACTCCATAATCTGCCCGATGTCCAGCGTCTGTTTTTCCGACGTCATTTGCGGCTCCGGTGGCGGATTGCTGCGCACTCCGGCGCAAATAGGAATTATAAATGGCTGGGATAAGTGCGAAGTTTCCGGAGCGCCCAGATCATGTCAGGCAAAGAACCGGTCTTTGGCTACGCTTTGAGCATCCAGCCAATCCCCTGCCTACTTCTTCTTCACAATCTTTGCAGCAGCGGCATCCGGGGTGAACTCATCCGCCGGGAGCGACTGATTGTAGGTAGCACCGAAGAGAAAGCGCTGATTGATCATGTCCCCATTCTTGAATCGAGTGATGTTGTACGGCGTCTGGAAGCCGTCCACCGGGCGGTAATTGTCGTACTCCTCCGTGTCCTCATCCTTGTCCTTGTACTCCGGGTCGCGCCATTGGAAGGTGCGGCGTAGCGGCAGGTGGGTCTGCACGTCGAGCTGGATGGTCACGGACTCATTCTGCGCCGAGATGACCGTAACCTGATCCGCCATGTGACTCTCGGACATGTGCTGGCCTTCATATATCAGGATGGAATTCGGATCTTTCAGCCATTGCTTGACGACCGTCTCGATCGAGTGGTCGCGACGCCGCAAAAAGTCATCCACCTGCTCCTGGGGAAGGGCTTTCTTGCCGGAATAGATAACCTCCCACCCTTCGCGTCCGGTATAGATCTGCACAACGTCGCGATGCTTGGTGAACTCGGCCCGGTCGTGATCCGGCCATTGGTGAATCTCCCAATACTCCACCGTCGCCCCGGAGGGCTTGCCGTGATAGAAGCCGGCGCTGCGCCCGTGGTACTCGCGGTTCTGCATGTTGAGCCACGCATCCCCGCCCAGCGCCTTGACCATGGCGTCGAGCGCCGCACGCGCCTGCTGGGCATTCTTGGCGGAGTCATCCTGCTGCGCGGCGCAGCTCACTGGCAAGAGTGCCGTCATGCAAAAGGCCAATACAGCCGGCAGGAATCTCAACATGCGCGTTGTTCTCCTCTATCTCGCCAATTTCACTTACCTGCGAACTGATCGTTCAGCCTACCAGCACCGCCCCGCCATTCGCATTCAGGATCTCGCCGCTGATGAAGCCAGCCAGCGGTGTGCAAAGAAACAGAACCGGCCCGGCAATCTCCCGCGTGCTTCCCGGCCTGCCAAGCGGAATCCCGGCTGCGATCCTCGCGCCCACCTCGGGATGTGCGAGCGCAGCCGCGGACATCTCCGTCGCTACCCAGCCCGGGGCGACGCAATTCACCAGAATTCCCTGCGGCGCAAGTTCGCTCGACAGGCTCTTGGTGAGACTAATCAGCGCGCCTTTGGTCACGGCATAGTCGGCGTGGTTGGCCTCGCCGCGCTGTCCAGCCGTCGAACTGATCAGAACGATATGCCCACGCGGCGCGTCGGCGACCAGCCTGTCCTGCTTCAGCATCTGCGCCGTCGCCGCCTGCACCAGTCCAAATACCGAGTCGAGATTGACGCCCATCGTCCTTCGCCACTGCGCTTCGCTCATCTGCGCAATCGGCGCGTCATCCGGCGGCCAGATGCCGTGGTTTACCACCAATGCGTCGAGCCGGCCAAACGCGGCCACTGCGGCCTGCACCAGCTCACGGCCATCGGCGGGAGAAGCAAGTTCCTGCTGCAAAGCCCGGCAATAATCCGGCCCGCCGCAGGAAGCAGCGAGAGCCTCGGCCTGGGGTTGCGCCTGCGTGTAGCTGAAGGCCACGCGCGCCCCGGCAAGTGTGAACAACCGCACCGTCTCCGCGCCAATCCCGCGCGAACCACCGGTAATCAATACAACTTTTTCGTCCAGTCTCAGGGAAACACCACTCATACGGTTCACGCTATAGCAGCCGGGCAAACGGGCGCAAACCGGAGGGTGCTAGACGGGTGCTAGACAAGTGTTAGACGGCCCGCAGCAGCCGCGCGGGCAACAGAATGATTCCGGCGACCAGTTGCAGAACGCCGTCGACCGCAATGCCGACGATGCGAAATGGCAATAGGAACAGCCAGACCAGCGGATACAACACGAGAGCAGCCAGGGCCAAAGGCCAGCAGAAGACAAACAGGATGCACCACAAGAGAAATTTGACCATCATCGCACCATCATCCGACCAAATCTACTACGCGGACTAACCCGGCTCAGTTCCACGCGAGGCATTCGTCGCGGGTCTATTTCTTCTTCTCTTTTGCCGCAAGCACCTTCTTGCGTTCGCGAATGATTTTGTACCGTTCCTTGTCCGGCATGGCCAGCACGGCCTTGGTGCGTTTGGGCAGTTTCTCGTAGATGAGCGCGTGGGCTCGGCGCAGCTCGTCTTCGAAGTCGCGCTGCCGCATCACATCCCAGCGCTCGACCGTTACCCAATAAGCCTTTGCCATGTACGGCGAGGGGATGATGCCTTCCGTCTCCAATAGCTCCGGATATCGTTCCGCCCCGCAGTGAAACCAGAGCACACCAGTTCCGGCGCCGTCCAGGTGAATCAGGGCAAACATCTTGCCGCCGATTGCCTTGTCGCCGACCCAGAAGACGAGGTGATGCCCCCAGTTCACGCCCTCCGACGTGTGCGGTAGGCTCAGGCAAAACTCGCGAACGCGTTCGTTGTCCATATTTCGATTGCCGAGAAGTGTAATCCAAAACAACGGGCCTTCCCACCGGATTTCGATGACAAGGCCCAGTTTCTAATCAGTTTGGTGAGATTACGCACCCGTCGTGATGACCACGCGGAAGCGCGCCTTGCCGCTCTCCATGCGTTCAAAGGCTTCCGGAGCCTTGTCGAGCGGGTATAGCTCGATCTTCGGCTTGACCCCAGTCAGGGCGCTGAAGTTCAGCGTGTCTTCCGAGTCCATCCCTGTGCCGGAAGCCCAGCCTCGAATCTCGCGATTCCCCATGACTAGAGGAATCGCAGAAACCTCGAACGGCTTCAACGGCACGCCGAGAATGATCAGCTTGCCGTTAGGACCCAGTCCGCCAACGGAAGCCGCCAGAGAATCGGCGTCGGTCAGCGTGGAGAGGATTACTGCCGCTCCACCGAGCTTTTGCAACTCCGCGGCAACATCTTGCTTCGTGCTGTCGATGTAGTGATGTGCGCCCAGCTCCTTTGCCAGTGGGCCCTTGTCTTCGCCGCGCGCCACCGCAACCGTGTTGTATCCGCCTTTTGCAGCGTATTGCACGCCGAGATGCCCGAGTCCGCCAATTCCGAGGATAACGACGGTGTCGCCGAGCCGCGCTCCACTATGCCGCAGGCTGTTGAAGGTGGTGACTCCGGCACACATCAACGGGGCCGCATCTACATCCGCCAGATCTTCCGGAATCAGAGCCAGCGCATTCGCAGGCGCAAGGACGTAGTCCGCATAGCCGCCGTCATAACTGATGCCCGAGATCTTCTGGTTTTCGCAGAGAATGAAATCGCCGCGACGGCAGGAATTGCAGTAATTGCAATGGCCGCCGTGCCAGCCCAGGCCCACGCGCTGGCCGGCCTTGAAGATCGGCACATCGGCTCCAATCGCATCAATCACTCCAGCAACTTCATGGCCTGGAACACGCGGATAGGTGATGCCGGGGAAAACTCCGTATTTGGTTATGGCGTCACTGTGGCAGACGCCGCAGGCCTGCACGCGAATGCGCACCTGCCCCGGACCGGGTTCTGGAAACTCGCGCTGCACCAGCTCAAAGGGACCGCCAGGCGCAGTTACCTGAAAGGCACGACCGATAACACTTGGCATAGTAGGAACTCCTCCGCGTTGGATGTACGACTGATGTTACAGTTTCATGCGATTTGGTGACGAGACGTTAAATTCGCTTCCCGGTCCTCAGGTCGAGAACAAAGGGCAAGTCCTTGTCTGTCCTTAAATTCCAGCCGTCGCCGCGAAGAAGATTGTCCTCGATGCGGAGGTTGGTGATTCCTTCCCACGAAAGCCGGTCCGATTCCCACGTTTCCCCATCCCGCCCCCAGGCCAGAATGGAATGATGCCCGACGAAGAGCAGCAGTTTGTTGGCCGGGTCGGCGGAGTAAGGCAGTATCTCCAGCACCGGGCGGTAGCGCAACATCACGAACTCTTCCGGCTTTCCGCTATGAATCAGATACATATAACCGCCAGAAACGGCACAGATCCAATCCGGATCGGGGCAGGCCCAGATCCCGGTCGGAGCAGCTGGGTCACGAAATCCCAGCGCGCAGGTAGCCAAAAAGGACTGGCCAATTGCGGGTTGAACCAGCACCTCCAGAGCGCCGCGTTCAACCTCCTCGACCGCGCCGGGGTAGACGAAGTGGCGGCTGGGCAGAATCATCGGCCGATTCGGCAGAATCTCTGCCGTCCAGCTATGCGAAAAACTGCAGTCAAATGTGGGGACGGTCATGCTCTAGCTATACCGCTCCAGCTCTGCGGCATAACGGGTGCTGAGCGCTTCGATGTACTCGTCGGCACTCCACTCCTCGTTGATCTCGGGCAGATCGAGTAGGCGGCAAGCGGCTTCGACCACGCCGTAGGACACCTCTTCCTGCTGCAACATTTCGATCAAGTCGGGGAGCACGCGCAGATCCTTGCGCTTGCCGAGTCCAGCCACGGCTTCTTCGCGGGTGTCCGGGTTGCCGTCGTCAAGCCGCTCAAGCAGAGCCTCGCGAATCTCCGGCGTGTCCGCGCTCCCTTGTACGCCTAGGCCGAAGGTCGCCCAATCGCGCACGTCGGGGTCGGAGTCTTCCATCAGCTCCAGCAACACCCGAATCGCAGCCGGTTCGTCGGCAAAACAGCTCAGCGCAAAGGCGACGGCAAAGCGAATATCGGGGTCGGTGTTGGCACGGTGTTCGAGAATCAATGGAACTGCTGCCGGATTGCCGAGATGTCCGAGCGCCACCAGGCAGGAGTCGATCACCTGAGGATCAAGCTCGTCCTCCAGTACGCTGGTGATGACCGTGTAAGACTCGTTCGCAAAAACCACCTCCGGATGATCTTCCGTCTTGCCTAGCTGGGCCAGAATATCCACGCCACGCCGGCGTTTCGCGGGCTTGTTGTTGCGGCACCACTGCACAGCCTTGTCGAAGACTGCCCGTCCCTCGGACTCATCGACGGCAATGGCCTGTAGCTTGCTTACCGCCTCCCACGGACCGCCTTCGTCCTCTTCGTCGTCATAATCGCCTTCCAGGGTTTGCCGGAACAGCTCCTCGATTTCTGCCTGTGTCGCCATAATCACCTTCCTCCATGAGCATAAGCGCTGGGGCGGCAGGTTGGCGCGCGTCCCTTTCGCTGGTCCTTAGGCCGAGCAGGCCGCAATAGCCAGAAATCGGGCGACACGGCAAGAAGTTGCGATAATCTTTCAGCAAGTGAGGTCAAGCCGTGCCCCTTCGTTCCTTAGTCTCGCTGCTTCTTATTTTGGGATACACTTCAACACCTATCTTCAGCGAAGCTGCACCAGCAGCGGAGACCGCCCAGACCATATCCCAGAAGACTGCAGGAATGGACCGCAAGGATGGTCTCTTTCCTCTGGATTGGGATGCCAAAGCAGGGAAGCTGTACCTGGAGATCCCGGAAACCGGAAAGGATTTCTTGCTTCTGGACCAGTTGCCCTACGGCCTGGGCTCGAACGACGTTGGTCTCGACCGCGGCCAGCTGGGCCAGGGGCGCGTCGTCCATTTCACGCGCGCCGGCAACAAGGTGCTTCTGATCGCGCCAAATCTCCAGTACCGCTCCAGCGCCAGCGAAGCCGCCGAGCGCATCGCGGTCACTGAGTCCTTCGCCGAGTCGGTACTCTGGGGATTCAAAGTAGAGGCCGAAGACAACGGCCGGCTCCTGGTCGATGCGACGGATTTCTTCCTGCGCGATGCGCATGGCGTCGCCGAGCGGTTACAGACGACGCAGCAGGGCACATACAAGGTAGATCCAAACCGGAGCGCAATCACGCTGGACAACACCAAAAACTTCCCCAAAAACACCGAGGTAGAAGCGATCCTCACCTTTGCCCTCGATCCAACCAAGGCCCAACCCGCAGGCGAATACGTCGCATCCGTCACTCCCGATCCCCACTCGGTTACGGTGCGCGAACACACTTCGCTGATCGAACTGCCGGAGCCCGGCTACGTTACGCGCAGATTCGACCCCCGCTCCGGTTTCTATCCCTTCCGATACCGCGATTACTCGGTTCCGCTCAGCGAGCGCATGGATCAGCGGTTCATCATCCGGCATCGCTTGCAGAAGCGCGATCCGAATGCCGCCGTGAGCGAGCCCGTGAAGCCAATCGTTTATTACGTCGACCGGGGCGCGCCGGAGCCGATCCGCTCTGCTCTCGTCGAGGGCGCCAACTGGTGGAGTCAGGCATTCGAAGCTGCTGGCTTCAGGAATGCCTTTCGCGTCGAGGTTCTGCCTGAGGGCGCCGATCCGATGGATATCCGCTACAACATGATTCAATGGGTGCATCGTTCGACGCGTGGCTGGAGCTACGGCGAGGCTGTCACCGACCCGCGCACCGGCGAAATCATCAAAGGCCAGGTAACGCTGGGCAGCCTGCGCGCCCGCCAGGATTACAGGATTGCGGAAGCGTTGTTAGCGCCTTATGTCGAGGGTAAGCCCATCCCGCCCGACATGGAGCAGATGGTGCTGGCCCGCACCCGCCAACTGGCGGCGCATGAGGTAGGTCACACGCTTGGGTTGCAACACAACTTCGCCGCGTCTTCCGTAGCCCCGGGCACCTCGGTCATGGATTATCCCCACCCCTGGATCACGCTCGACGCGGAAGGCAAGCCGGCGCTGGACAAGGCCTACACGGTCGGCATCGGCGCGTGGGACAAGGCAGCTATCCGTTACGGCTACTCTCAGTTTGCGCCCGGCGCCGACGAAGCCAAGGCCCTGAACGGACTGCTCCAGCAGAACGAAAAGGACGGCCTGCGCTACATCACGGATGAAGATTCGCGCCCGCTGGGCAGTGCGCATCCCTACGCTCATCTATGGGACAACGGCCCCGACGCGCCGGCCGAACTTGAACGCATCCTGAATGTGCGCAAGGCCGCGTTGGCCCGCTTCGGTGAAGACGCGATCCGGCCCGGCGAGCCGATGTCCGAGCTGGAAGAGACGCTGGTGCCGCTTTACCTGTTGCATCGCTACCAGACCGAAGCCGCGGCAAAGCTGATCGGCGGCCTCGACTATCGCTACGCCGTGCGCGGCGATCACGCCATGATCACCGAGATGGTTGCGCCCGAGGAGCAGCGCAAGGCCTTGGCCGCCGTTCTGCAAACGCTTGATCCCGTGACACTGACTCTGTCGCCGGAGTTCCTGTCCGCTCTGCCGCCGAATCCACCCGGCTATCCCCGCACCGTCGAGGCATTCAAGGGATACACCGGCCTCACCTTCGACCCGCAAGGCGCTGTCGAGGCTGCTGCCAATCTTTCTGCCTCGCTTCTCTTCGAACCCACCCGCGCCAGCCGCCTGGTGGAGTTTCACGCCCGCGATCCTAAGTCGCCAAGCCTCGGGGAAGTGATCGATCAGACCCTGCAAACCACATGGGAAGCCCCACAGCAGAGCGGCGTCCTGCAGCAGACGCAGTTCTCGGTGGATACGGTCGTGCTCAAGCGCCTGATGCAGTTGTGTGTTTCGAAAGAGGCGTCTCCGCAGGCGCGGGCGATTGCTCTGTCCAAGGTCTTTGATCTGGAGGGCTGGCTTTCCGATCAACTGGACATGTATGTGTCGGGTGGTCTGGAGGCGCACTGGTCGGCGTCGCTGGATGATATCGAGCGGTTCTGGAAGGAGCCGGAGAAGTTTGCTATCACTCCAGTGCTGGCCACGCCGCCGGGCCAGCCGATCGGCTCGGACGACAATTTTCAGATTGAGTGAACCACTTGGCGATGGTACCTTTCTCCTGCGATCCTGATCGTTGCGCGAGGTCTCGAATGGCGAAGGCGAAAGAAAGCAAGATCCCGCCGGATAAGTTGGCGCTCTACGAGAAACTCCTTGCTACCTGTCCGGAGATTGAACGCAAGGGCGCTGTTCATCCTTATACCTCCTTCAACGGAAATATGTTCACCTATCTCGACCAGACCGGCACGCTCGGGATGCGGCTGCCAAAGGACGATCTGGAAGCATTTCTCAAGAAATATAAGACGATCTTATTCGAGTCTTATGGAGCGGTGAAGAAGGACTACGTAACCGTTCCCGATACGCTCCTGAGTAACACCAAAGAGCTCAAGAAATATCTGGCCATAAGTTATGAGTACGTCAAGACCCTGAAGCCTAAGTAACTCGCAACAGATATTATTCCGATTCGGAAAAATGCTCCCACCCGCGAGGTTCCAGCGGCTCGGAGGTTTTTCCGTTTTGCAGAGTAACGCGAGCCCCACTGCGCTTCGCCTGCAGGATGCGGCCGATTTCGGTGATTGCGATGCCCTTGACGCTGCGCGGCAGTTTTGCGAATGCAGGCGCGGTAAAAAGCAGTTCGTAGTCTTCGCCACCGTGGAGCGCCATTGCTTGCGTCGCTTCCGGGCCCGCAGCGCGACCTAGCGGCAGTGCCGAGGCTATGACTTCCGCTGCCACGCCGGATTCTTCGCAGAGGTGATTCAGATCGGTAGAAAGTCCGTCGCTCAGGTCCATTGCCGCCGAGGCCAGGCCGCGTTTGCGAAGCCAGATTCCCTGAGCAACGCGAGGCTGCGGGAACAAATGAGGGGATGCAGTTCCGGCTGAGGTGAAGTTCGCAAAGCTGCTGGGAGACGCGCCGAGCGCGGCGAGTTCGGCTGCTGCGCCTCCGAGGCTGCCGGTCACATAAATTCGATCGCCCGGCTTTGCGCCAGATCGAAGCAGCGCTTTGCCCTGCGGCACCGAGCCAGTCAGGACAATATCTGCCACCGCGACCGGCGACTCGGCCAGGTCGCCGCCCGCGAGCGGAACCCGGTGCTCAACAGCGAGTGCCAGGAGTCCATCCAAAAATCGTTCCACCCAGGAGCGAGAGCCCTTGGCCGAATGGGGGACCGAACGGGTCAGTTCTCGCGGCAGGCCAAGCGAGAGGAAAGCCGCGACGGGTTTGGCGCCCATGGCCGCCAGATCGCTGAGCCCTCGAGCCAACGTGCGGTGCCCGACCGACTCCGGGGTATGCCAATCCAGCCGAAAATGTCTTCCTTCAATGGAAAGATCAGTGGTTACAGCGAGTTCCTCGCCTGCGCGAGGCCGCAAAAGCGCACAGTCATCGCCTATCCCCAACTGCACTCTGGACTTGATCCCGGACTTGCTCTTCGTCGAAACCGAAATCTCCGCAGTCCGCGCACGAATCGTGCTCAAAAGAGCCAGCTCCCCGGCTCCCGGCTTTCTTGCGGAGTTCAGGCGGATTGCTTTCCGTTGCACCATATCTGAAGCATATCGTGGGAAACCGCAACCCCAGCGCTCGAAGCGCCCCGATCATTTAAACTATTTCTAAGAGAATGACTGAGATTTAGAAAGAATCTGATCTCGATTGATCTACAATTGCCCCTACCAGATCCGGCTACTTTCGTCTACGGCGTCTAACCTTTAGGTTGGGCACTGCGCGAAGCACGGGCTTGTTGTTCCAGGCTCGGCATTCCATGCGGCTAAGGGTGCCTGCGGAGGTGACGTTGAGGGAGTTCTATGCTGCGTAAACGTTATTACATTTTGTTTGTTGCACGGGACGAGGACGGACGCGTCCGGAAGATTTCGCTCCCGGTGCAATACGTATACGGATTTGTTGCCGCCGCACTCGTGGGGACTTTCACGATCGTGGGGCTGGCCGGATCGTATACGCGGATGTTGCTGAAAACAGAGAGCTTTAACCAGATTCGCCAGGAACGTGAGACACTTCGCAAGAACTACCAGCAAATGGCCCAGGTTGCCCATGAACGGGACATTCAGGTTGCCTCTCTCGGCGCGCTGGCCAGCGAAGTAACCGCAATCTACGGCCTGAAACAGAATAAGCTCCCGGGCGGAAAGCATGGTGCAGCTGCCGCAGCGGCCGCTTCCACTCCAGCGACTCTCGCCTTGAGCGATGATGTCAACCAGCAGGAAGTGAAGCTCTCGCTGGATCAGTTCTATGCACTGCGAAACCAGGCGCTCTCCGGTCGCGTCTCCCGAGCGCTTGAGGGAGGTCTGAACCCCGGGTCGGTCTCCGGGCTTACGGATTGGACGCAGATTGCCGATGCGCCCTCGCTCTGGCCCGTTGAGGGCCGCGTGACCTCCGGCTTCGGTGAACGCGAAGATCCATTCAATGGAGAAGGCGCCTTTCACACCGGCATTGACATTTCCGCGCCAACCGGAACCGTCGTTCGCGCGACGGCAGATGGCGTAGTTGATTTAGCTGGCATGAGAAACGGTTATGGCTGGCAAATAGAAATCGATCACGGCCACGGTGTGCGCTCTTCTTATGCCCACCTTTCCGGGATGGTGGCGATCGAAGGTCAGCACGTTGTGCGTGGCCAGGTAATCGGGTATGTCGGCCGCACCGGCCGGTCCACCGGGCCGAATCTGCACTACGAGGTGCGCATCAACAATGTCCCGGTCAATCCGCACAAGTATCTGCGCTCCACTTTCTCTGAGATGACGGCGAACAATCTTCCAGCTTCGACGCCCGCAACATCCGGCAACTGAGAGCCAATCAGGTTCAAACCGAAACAAAAAGGGACAGGCCACAGCCTGTCCCTTTTGTATTGCTTTTCTTTTGTTTCATTTGCCGGTATAGGTGACCCGCCACACGCTGCGCGTTCCGTCATCTGTTACGTAGAGCGAGCCATCCCGGCCTGTGGCGACGCCCACTGGACGGCCCCAGACCTGGCCATCTTTGGTGACGAAGCCGGTAAGGAAGTCTTCGTAGCTGCCGTCCGCGTGGCCATTGTGCATCGGGATGCGGATGACTTCGTACCCAGCGCGGTTAGCGCGGTTCCAAGAGCCATGCTCCGCAGCGAAGGCGTCGCCATCGTACTCCTTGGGAAACTGGCCCGTCGGCGGATAAAAGGTCATTTCTAGTGACGCCATGTGGGGCTGGACCAGGACGTCGGGTGTGATCACCTTGGAGGCAAGGTTGACGCGCTTGCAGTTCTTTGCCTCGTCTTCGGTCAGCGCGGCCGCCTGCAAGTTCGGGCCAGTGCCGTCGGCGCAGGGCTCAGGCAGTCGCGGATCCTGATGGCCGCCCATGTAGTACCAGGGCCATCCATAAAAGCCGCCTTCCTTGACCGAGGTCACGTAATCGGGAACGAGATGGTTGCCAAGATCGTCGCGTTCGTTAGTGGAGCACCAGAGCTGGCCGGTAATCGGATTGATCGCTTCTCCGACGCAGTTGCGAATGCCCGAAGCGTACACCTCGACGAACTTTCCATCCGGGGTGAATTCAAGGACATCCGCGCGGTGGAATTCCTTCGGATGAGTATCAGGGTCGTCAACGTTGGAGCCGGAGCCGACGGAAACCAGCATATGTTGGCCATCTTTGGTGAAGACCACATCACGGGTCCAGTGACCTCCGCCCGTCAGTTGGGCATAGCCGGGAATGTCGGGAACGATGGTTTCCGGTGCGCCCGTCGCGTGCAGGTCGCCTGTGTGGTAGGGAATGCGCTGAATCGTGGTCGCGTTCCCCACGTAGACGTATTTAGGATTCTCCGCCGGGTAAAAGGCGATGCCGAAAGGGTGGTCCAGTCCGATGGCGAATTTCTCGATCCGGGCAGCCTTGCCGGTAGGGCCAACTCCGCGCAGGATCAGGATGGTGCCGGCGCCAGAGTCCGCAACGAAGAGATCGCCATTCGGCGCGGCCCGGATAAGGCGCGGCATCGTAAACGTGCCTGAGCTGAGAGCCATCTTTTCCTTGTTGTCCGCCCGCTGCATGGGGGCCGTATCCCCGCCTGCATAGAGTGTGACCTTGAAACCGGCGGGCGCCACTGGCCACGCACCGGCCGGTTTGGGGATCACATGGGGAGTGTTGTTGACCGACTCCTCTGGTTTGGGTTCCGGCAGGTCGGATAGCGTGATCTTGCGGCGAACGCCGGGTTTCTGCTGGTTCCAGTCCGCAAACGCGGCCTGGCCGGTCACTGTAGTTTTGTGCTCGGAAGTATCGGAAGCCGGAGCGGGATTGGCTGCCGGACTTGCGCCAAAACAGGAGGGAGCAAGCAGAATCGCCGGGGCCAGGCAGAGCGGCGCAAACTTGAAAGGGCGAATGCTGGAAAATAAGGCAAACATAGGACTCCTTGGGTTGAAAGCTGATGGGAATCTTGCCGGAGAGAGTGCTTGATTATTCGGACGCTGGTTCGCATTCGAAGGACGCAATAATTGTATGCAATGGAGCTTGCTTCTGAAAGCAGGCTCATGGCTAAGTATATAAAGTACAGCGATTTATTTCGATTCGCGGTTTTCGGCGTCTCCGTTTCCCGAGCCATTGATCATTTGGAGTGGCAGGTTCTGCGGAAGAGTAGCGATGGCTACGACGCGGTTGCGGTTCTGGGTAATCTGGGCTGTTCGCAGCACCTCTTTCAGGCTGTTGTTTGCGGCATTCGATCCCAGACCGGCGGTCGCGCCCCGCGCCAGGCTTAGCAGCATATTGAGGCTCGCGGCCTGGCTGGCGGCTGTAGCATCGTTGGCCGCGATCTCCACCACGCGAAGCCTCAGCGCGCCCGCCCAGTTCACCGAAGCGGGGTTGACCGACGCAAGAAAGGTAGTGTCCGGTTCCAGCGGCAGCGCCATGCCGAGGACGTGAATACTGCCATCTTCCGTAAAGGGAAGGCCAATTTCGCCCATGCCCCAGGCAATGGAAAGAAGCGGCATTTCAGAATAGTGCTCAGCCAGCAGCGTCGAACCGGAGAAGGGAAGAGCCGCAGTGCGATGCCGATCCAGGATGGAGTGAATCTGTTCCGTCGTGGGAAAGTTCGAGATCGCCACCATGTCATAGGCAATCTGAGCCACGCGCACGGTGCGGCCCTCGCTGGGCAGGCTGTAGATGGTGTGGCCCTCGTAGGTTTCCCTGCCGCTGGCGTGCGCTTCGAGATATCCAGCCAGAGCCTTCCCGTTCAGTTTGCCCACCAGCACCATGGAGTAAGCCACGGGGCCATTCGGTCCGTGCGGATCGGGCATCCGATGCAGCGCCACGGCAGCTTCTTCGAGATCGCGCTCCCAGTCGATCCCGGTGGCGTCGATGAAGCCCTGGTATTCCGGAGCCCGCATCACCGGCTTCAGATTCTTATGCACCAGCGCCCGCAGTGGACGCAGATTGACGTAGACGATGCCGTCCGATTCCGGTAGCAGCCGGGCCGCTTCCGGAGGAGCCTTGAAGCGCAAATAAATCGCCGCCGCCAATACCAGCAGCACAGCGGCTACGATCCAGAGTGTCCTACGGGTGCGTCTGAGCATTGAATACCGTCAGCTTTACGGTACCATTCCGGGCCACGTGGGACTGACGCAGGGCGTATGTTAGTTTCCCGGGGCGGGGTCAAGTTGGGCGCTTAGATGAATGTTGCCGCCGGTTACGTTCAGCTTCTTTGACCAATCAGCAAATCCCTTTTTCTTTATGACAATGTCGTGATTGCCTGCCGCGACGGTGATGGTGGAAGGCGCATTGCCGACGAATGCGCCGTCGATTTCAATGTCCGCACCGGCGGGGGTGGAGTCTATGGAAACGGTCGTCTGAGCAATTGAGCCAGATGGTGCGTTCGCGGCAGCGGTCATTGAAGTCACCACGCCGAATTTCGTCATATCCAGATGCATGTCGCCTTCAACAAACGCAGTGATCTCCGTGCCCTGAGGAATTGTGCTGTCCTTGCCGTGAATGAACAGAAAGAGTGGGGCAGCGGGAAAGAACACAATTGAAGTCGCCACCATTGCGCCCGTCATTGCGCCAACATGGCCACCTCCCTTGGTGTCTTTGGTCGCACGCAGAGAAGCTTTCTCGTTGTCGGAAAGTCGAGCGTAGGAAATGCTGATATTCAGCTTTCCAGCCCTACCCATGGACTTCTTGTGTTCGGCCTCTGTTACCGTTCCGAGAGCTGTGGCTCCTTTTGGTAGCACAACAACATTGTCGACTTTAATTTCCTCCACAACCTCAAAAGGTATCTCCTGGTTCACCTTGGCGTCCGCGGAAGAGATTGTCTGGGTGAGGCGGAGTTTCACAGGGGTGCCGTCTAGCAAGGTGTGCGGTTGAACTGATCCGGCATCCGAAGTTGGAAGAGGAGCAGAGCTATTCGCCACTGTGGATGTTTCCTGTGCGACAAGTGAGGTGGTCAAGGCACATACTAACGCAGTAAGACAGAGTCTCTGTAGCTTCATATTTAACTCCAGGATTTAATAGCATGGGGTAGCTAATGAATTCTATGGCTATTCTGTAACTCTGGCAATTTTACGAGTGTTCCGGATGGTGGATCTGACAGGCCGTAGCACAAGACAGGGCTTTTTCATCTGTTCAAGGTGGACGAAAAAGCCCGGTCAAGACGGGTGATCGAAGCCATTTATAACGGTTTCAAAGTTACTCGACGTCAGTAACTTTGCCGGCCTTAAAGACGACCTTCATCCCGTCGTAGTAGTAGATCTGCTTCGCACCCAGATCCGCCGTCTTCAGCGGAGGGCCGAGGATTGTCTTCACCTGGTCCACGGTCTGTCCCAATGCGACGCTCGGCGGCGGGCCCGACGGAGCAACGGTGCCAATCGGGGAGCCATTCTCCGTCGTTGCCGCCGCGGTTACCTCGGCCTCGGCCTGGTCGGCATCCTTGGCCTGCGCCTGCAGATCGGCAGCGTCCTTCGGGTCTGGCGGAGGCGCAACCGCAGCGTACTCCGTCTGGGTCGGGGGAGCCTGAGCCGAAGTTGGCGCTGCCGGAATTCCGCCGGTGCCCTGCTTGGCCTGCAGATCCTTCAGGCCAAGATCAATCGTCTCCCGCATGTGGTTCTGCATCTCCTGCAGATCGGTCAGGTTGACGGCGACGGTGGCAGTTCTCTGGCACTCTTTTCCGCCCTTGCTGGCAAGAACGACCAGATCCGCAGTGGTTGCGTCCCCGGGCGGCGGAGAAACCAGCTGCAAAGCATCTCCTTCGCTCACGGCGCACTCAGCGCCAGTGCTGTCCGTCAGATCCAATCCACTCCCGACAACAAAGACGTGCGGTTTCCCATCCCCGAGCAGACGAGCGATTCCGCTGGAGCCGGGGTCGACATCCTGCTTCTGCGCAGTCTGCGCGGCTTCCGCGTTCTCCAGCGCAATCTGGTTCTTCACCTCATCGGCAATCAACTGCTTAGCTTCCGGAGTCAGCGCCGGAGGTCCGCCTGCTGCGATGGCTTCTCCAGCAGCGACGGCAGCTTCCTGGCGAGCCGCGTAGGCAGCCTGCAAATCCTGCGCGATGATGTAGTCCGTCAGCCAGAATGCAGCGCTGGCATACACCGGATATGGTGTAAAGAAGCCGCCGTAGAACCCGTACCACGGAGCACCGGCCCATCCCCATCCGAAAGTAATTGGCGCTGCCCAAGGATTGTAGGCCCATCCGTAGAAGCCAGGGCCATAGTAATAGCCGGGAGCGTAGACATTCAGATACATGCCACGATATCCGTAGCCGCGGTAATAGCGGTCATACTCCCGTCCATGGTAGTAGTACGAGCGGCGACCGAAGTCGTGGCCGTGATAACCATACCCGCGCTGTACATATCCGGGGCGTCCGCGCTCGGCGTACATTCTGCCGTGGCCTGGGAGTTCTCTCGAAACGTGACGGGATCCATCCAGTCCGTGGTGCACATCAATACCGCGCCTGGCGTCATGAACATCGCTCACGTGTCCATCCGGGCGGGTGCGGACTGCGGAGCCGGTCTTGGTGACGTGCTCGGTAGTTCCCTTGGGAACGGGACGGCTGATAGCTGAGTGGCTGGCGGTTGTGCCCTTGGGTGCGCCACCACTGGCAGCGCCGTGCCCCGCAGTCCCCGCCGTCATTGTGTGGCCGGCTCCGGCTGTTCCGCCGGCGGTCGTCGTATGACCGGCAGTCGAAGTAGTAGTAGTGTGTCCGGCGGTCGTCGTAGTAGTGTGCCCCGCCGTCGTAGTCGTTGTGTGACCAGCAGTAGTGGTGGTAGTGTGACCGGCGGTCGTCGAAGTATGCGCTGCGCCTCCGGCCGCACCTCCAGCCGGATGAGACGCGGGTGCGGCCGCTGCATGCGCAGGTGCGGATGGCGCTTTAGCGGGTGCGGATGGCTTCGTCGCGGCGACGCCGGACAGACTGCTCCACCCAAAAACCAGGGCAACGGTCGCAACTGCCAGAGTCCCTTTGCCAGTTAGCGAAATGTTTTGCTTAACCATCGAATAGCCTCCCTTTTGTGAAGCCACGGATCCCGCGCTCGATCCAAGATGCCGGGAAGCCTGCAGCGTACTTGCGGAACAATGGACTACCTACTGAACATCACTTACTTTCCCGTTGGTGAAGGTTACCTTCATATCCTTGTAGAAGTAGATCTCCTTGGTTCCGGCTAACTTAGCCGTCCTAACTGGTTGGCCGAATCCAGCTACAACCTGATCCTTAGTTTGTCCCACGGCGATCGTCGGCGGGGGAGCGTCCGCAGGCGGTGGCGGCGGCGCAATTGCGGCCATAGGAGCCGAGGTCGGCGTTGGAGCCGGTGCTTGCGCTTGAGCCTGTCCCTGCGCTGGAGCAGCCGATTGTCCTGACGCCTGATCGTTTTGATTTCCCTTATCCTTGTCGTCCGGCGGCTGAACTGTAATTACCTCCGACACTGTCTTGACAAAATCGTCGACCGGCGGGACGGAACCTTTAGGGAACGGAAACTTGATTTCGCCGAAATAGCGAACATCGTTATAAGGATCGCTGAAGGTGCTGACTAGAATGCCATCCTTTAACAAAGCGACATCGGTAACCCAAAACTTCTCGCCGGAAACAAACTTTCGCGAGGTGCAACCGTTGTTAGCCGCATCCGTGACACCGCCGCCACCACCAAATGGGAGCTTGCCTTTGAAGAAATTCTTAGCCGCATCTTTGGCGCGATTGTTGTAATTCGCGGCCAGCACGCCGTTGCTGTAAGTGTTGGAGAAGGCATAAGAAGAGGCGGAGCTGCACATCATCAACCCGTCCTTATGCAACACAACAACGTCGCCCGCAGTAACGATGTCATCGTGCGCGGCTGCGGCCTTGGTCAGCTTGATCTGGGATACAAGCTTTTCCTTGATCAATGTGCCGGGATCACCTACCTGCGCCTGCGCGGAAAGCGCGAAAACCACCACAAGGGAGAATATGAATGCACTCAATCTACGCATCTGAGTCATGACCTTCCATTTCCTTTGTTGTTGGGGGACCCGTCGCCGGTCAGACAGAAAGTACACCAAGGCTATAGTCAAGTCAAGGAAGTCTTGAAAGCGTTAAAAATGCGCTCCATTTCTGCCTTTTCGCATACTTTCAGCCCAGTAACCATGCCTTGCAGGCGCGTTAAGTACCCATAATTTGCCTTCTGAAGTAACTTCACAGAAATCTAAATTGAACAGTTCCATCTAATTTCTATATGCGTGAAAGTCCAGGCATTTTCGTCACGTTGGACCAAATAATTGTTGTCAATTTTCTATTGCAATTCACCGACGTGTGTAATTTTTGACCTGAATTTTGACTTGAACGAAAAGTCGGCGAGACCCGGCGCGAATCGTTCATCGCCTCAGCGTGCATCCCTCCGCTTCTGAACCAGATCTGAGCCAGGTCACGACAAGACAAGACGAGAGGTGGCTCTGGCCCTGGTTCGAAGCTCCGGCTCGACCCGGCGTAGACCGGTTTGCCCCTCCAACGCCGCTGTGCTAATCTTTACTTCTGTGCCGAAAGCGCGGCGGGATCAAGTGTGCCCGCAGAGTTTGGGTTCAGATCACCGGATTTCCGGTAAAGTTTTGCTGGCGTAGCTCAGCTGGTAGAGCATCTGATTTGTAATCAGAGGGTCGGGGGTTCAAATCCCTTCGCCAGCTCCACGCATCGCGGCCTGAGGGCCGTGCCTGAGTGTAAGACCGGGCCAGAATACGGGCACGGCAAGAAAAGTTATTTGGATAGACCGATTCAGCGCATTCCCGAGTCGATTTCGGAAGTTCAGGAAGGTCAATCCAGTCCTCCGCGGTAAATCCCCAGAGGCGTCGCTCCACAGGTCCGGTCATCCGGATAAACCGGAGATTTCCGGAGAGGGTGGAATGCGCCAAAGTAGGGTTTCGGTGGTGGACGAGAAGATGGGCACAGGTGGCCGAGTGGTTAATGGCAGCAGACTGTAAATCTGCCGTCCTTTGGGACTACGAAGGTTCGAATCCTTCCCTGTGCACCAGCATGTTTCAGGTTTTTGTTGTTATGGATTGAGGGTTGGCGGGATGCGCGAGCTGGATGGTCCTGAGCAGAATCCGGGGTTCGATCCGGAGCAGGTTCAGGAACGAAAGCCTGGTTCGAGGCAAGACCAGAAATTCTGGGTGGCCATGGGGGCCTTCGGCATTCTGGCGGCGGTAATCTGGTTTACTCTTGGCGAGGGCACTGTCTTCGCCTTTGGCAGGCCGGTCGAAATTAAGCTGATTCCGCTCTTCGTCATCGGGATGTTTGTCCTCCGGACCATGGTGGCTCGCGAGGCAGACAAAATCCGGCGGCGAAGTGAGGATGAGGCCGGTAAGCTGTAAAGAGGGCTGATGTAGCTCAGTTGGTAGAGCACTCCCTTGGTAAGGGAGAGGTCACCGGTTCAATCCCGGTCATCAGCTCCAGGGTTCAGGTAGCACAGGTAGTTGTCAGGGCGGGAGTAACTCAGTGGTAGAGTCACAGCCTTCCAAGCTGTTGGTCGCGAGTTCGATCCTCGTCTCCCGCTCCAGTTTTTGAAGGTGCAACGGTCGCGCAGGGGTTAGGCAAAAATGTTTGAGCAGGCGGTTTTCCCGGTCCAGAACGAACAGGGCTTTCAGCAGTTGTCCCAGCGGATTGAAGCGGCCTTTGCCGCCAATCGCGCCGATCTTTTTCTGGCTTCCGTGGCCGGGAAGAAGCTGCGGGTGAGGCAGTTTGAGCTGGTGTTGGACAAAGGCTTGCTCGGCAAGGATTCGCCGGAGTTGTATAAGGCGCTTCCGACCAGCGACCAGGCATTGATTCGGGAAAAGTACCTGGCCCGCATCGAAAAGGTGCCGGTCGAGCTGCGGCAAAGGTTTTTGAAGATCTACGCATACTATTGATTCCGCCGTTGAATGAGCTCTTGGATGCACAGATTTTCATGTGAGTATGAACCGCTCACTGTAGAGTGGCAGGTTAGAAGTATAAGAAGGGACTGAGGTTAGCCATGGCGAAGGAAAAATTTGACCGGTCTAAGCCGCACGTGAACGTGGGAACGATCGGGCATATCGATCACGGAAAGACGACGTTGACGGCGGCGATCACGAAGGTATTGTCGAAGCACAATCCGAAGATCCAGTTCCGTTCGTTCGACACGATTGACAACGCGCCGGAAGAGCGGGAGCGCGGCATTACGATCGCGACAGCGCACGTGGAGTATGAGACGGCCAACCGTCACTATGCGCACGTCGACTGCCCGGGCCACGCCGACTACATCAAGAACATGATCACCGGCGCGGCGCAGATGGATGGCGGCATTCTGGTGGTTGCGGCCACCGACGGCCCGATGCCCCAGACCAAGGAGCACGTGCTGCTGGCCCGCCAGGTTGGCGTTCCCTCACTGGTAGTGTTTCTGAACAAGTGCGACGCGGTCGAGGACGAAGAGCTGGTTGAACTGGTGGAAATGGAAGTGCGCGAGCTGCTCTCCAAGTACCAGTTCCCGGGCGACGACGTTCCGGTCATTCGCGGATCTGCTCTCGGCGCCCTGAATGGCGAAGCGCAGTGGGAAGCCAAGATTGATGAGCTGATGGATGCGGTCGACAAGTACGTTCCGCAGCCGGACCGCATGGTCGATCTGCCCTTCCTGATGCCGATCGAAGATATCTTCTCGATCTCCGGACGCGGCACGGTGGTTACGGGCCGTATCGAGCGCGGCAAGGTGAAGGTAGGCGAGGAAGTTGAAATCGTCGGCTTCCGCGAGACGCGCAAGACAGTAGTAACGGGCGTCGAAATGTTCAAGAAGCAGTTGGACGAAGGTCTGGCGGGCGACAATGCCGGCCTGCTGCTGCGCGGCATTGCCAAGGACGACGTGGAGCGCGGCATGGTTCTGGCCAAGACCGGTTCGATCAAGCCGCACACCAAGTTCAAAGGCGAGGTTTACGTTCTGAGCAAGGAAGAAGGCGGCCGTCATACGCCGTTCTTCAACGGCTACCGTCCCCAGTTCTACTTCCGCACCACGGACGTGACGGGCACGGCGAAGCTTCCTGCGGGCACGGAGATGGTGATGCCGGGCGACAATATCCAGCTGGAGATCGAGCTGCACACGCCGGTTGCGATGGAAAAGGGCCTGCGTTTCGCCATCCGCGAAGGCGGCAGGACAGTCGGCGCCGGGGCCATCTCGGAGATTATCGCTTAGTAGCAGCGAATAGGGATTAGGGAACAGGAAGACGAGTTCCCTGATCCCTCAGAAATTCAAGAAGACCGGCGCAGAGCAGATCTACGCCGAATCAGTTAGGATACGAAGATGCGGGAAATTGTGACATTGCAGTGCACTGAGTGCAAGGAGCGCAACTACACGACGACGAAGAACAAGAAGACGACCACCGGCCGTCTCGAGTTCGCGAAGTTCTGCAAGCGCTGCCGTACCCACCGGAAGCACAGAGAAACGAAGTAAAGCAGGGAACAGGGATTAGGGGATAGGGAATAGATGGCCGCGAATTGGCTCCAAGCTACTCCCTTTTCCCTATTTCCTAGTCCCTCGAATTTAGGGGCGTAAGCTCAACGGTTAAACTGTCGGTCTCCAAAACCGAACTTGGGGGTTCGAATCCCTCCGCCCCTGCCAGATTGAGTGCCATTCCAAGTGCAGTAACCTCCGGATCGACTTCGGATAGCAAAGGCGAGTAGAAGTATGGCAAAGACAGCATTGGTTGCAGGCGAGCAGTCCACTAACCCCAAGCAGAATCAGTTGGTGGAACGGACGACGGCTACATACCAGCAGGCTCGCACCTTCCTGACGGACGTGCGCGCCGAAATGCGGAAAGTGGTTACGCCCTCGCGCAAGGAAGTCCAGGCGACCACAACCGTGGTCCTCGTGACGGTCTTCATTTTTGCCGCTTATTTCTGGGTTGTGGATGGTGTTTTCAATTTTGGACTGACTAAACTGACGAGTCTGCTTGTAGGTCCGCAGTAGCCGTGAGAGAGACACAGGGAATGACAGACGAATTGGAGCAACAACCCGAACCGGTACAACCGCCGCAGAATGAGAATTTTAAGTGGTATATTCTGCACGCCTATTCGGGCTTTGAGCGCAAGGTGAAGGAATCCCTGGAGAGCCGCATTCAGGCATTTGGCCTGGAAAGCAAATTCGGCCGCATAATGATTCCCACCGAGCCTGTGACTGAAACGGTCAACGGCAAAAAGCGTACCATCGAGCGTGTCTTCCTGCCTGGCTACGTGCTGATCGAGATGGAACTCGACAACCAGATCTGGCACATCATCAAGGAAACCCCGCGCGTTACCGGCTTTCTGGGTACGGGCGACAAGCCGGTTGCTCTGAGCGAAGAAGAGATCAGCTCCCTGCTCAATCGCTCCGATGAATCCAAAGAGAAGCCGCGCCAGAAGATCCGGTTCGAAAAGAACGAGTCCGTCCGCATTACAGACGGCCCCTTTGCCAACTTCAACGGTATCGTGGACGAAGTCAACGAAGATCGCGAGACCCTCAAGGTTATGGTCACCATCTTCGGACGCTCCACGCCAGTTGAGTTGGAGTTCGGCAAAGTCGAGAAGATTGAGTAAGGCAGCTTCTAGCTATTAGCTTCCAGCTTCTAGCCGGTGTGTTACCTAGCGTGCTCCGGTTGCAAGCGAACGCTCGAGCGGCTTTACCAAAATTGATTCAAGGAAATGCATCAGCTAAAGCTAGCGGCTAGGAGCTGGCAGCTGTTTCCGAAGGAAACGAACATGGCACCTCCGAAGAAAATTACAGGCTACGTCAAGCTGCAGATCGAAGCTGGCAAGGCAACTCCCGCACCTCCAGTCGGCCCCGCGCTCGGTCAGGCGCAGGTCAATATCATGGAGTTCTGCAAGCAGTTCAACGCGCGTACCCAGACCAAGGAGATGGCCGGACTCACCATCCCGGTCGTGATCACCGTTTACGGCGACCGAACCTTCACCTTCGTCACCAAGACTCCGCCCGCATCGAACCTCCTGCTTCGCGCAGCCGGCATCCCCAAAGGCGCCGCAGTCCCGAACAAAGACAAGGTCGGCAAGGTCACGGAAAAGCAAGTCCGCGAAATCGCCGAGACCAAGCTTCCCGACCTGAACGCCGCCTCGGTCGAGGCCGCAATCAAGAGCATCAAGGGAACTGCCCGCTCCATGGGCATCGAAGTAGTCGCCTAGCGCCTCTTCGTTCATTTCCTGGTCCGCCCAAAAGCCCTCCCGCTCGGAGGGCTTTTGTTTTGAGTAGACTCGTTGCTGGGAGAGGAACTTGCCGGACTCCACACGCCTGGGCGAACCCGAGCTAAAAGCATCCACACAATGGAAACGCTGGGAACGTCGCGATTTTCTGGCTGGCGCAGCTCTGTTTCTGGCCACCGCAGCCTTTGTCCTTTGGCAAAACTCGCAGATCGCAATTCTTTGGGATCTGAGCTATCTGCTTGATACCAGTTACCGCATCGCACTCGGCCAAATGCCGTATCGGGACTTCCCGCTGGTCCATCCGCCGCTGACATTCCTGCTTCAGGCCGGAATCATGCGGCTCGCAGGCAGGCACTATTTCCTGCATGTCGCTTACGCGGCATTTGTTGGCGGCCTCGCCACAGTGGTTGCGTGGCGAGTCATTCTGCGATTCCTGGAAAATAACGTCGCCCGCGCGTGGTGGATTTCGCTTTTGCTCGCCGCGCCGCTAACAGTGCTTGGGGTTTATAGCATCTATCCCCATCCGATCTACGACTGCGACGCGGGTTTTGCCATTCTCGTCGCGATTTTCCTTTTGCAGAGACTCAGACTCAATCAACCAGGGCAAGGCACTCTTCTGAGGCAATGGGCAATGGCCGTATCGACCGGAGCAGCCGTCGTCCTGCCAGTCTTCTTTAAACAGAATATGGGAGTGCCATTTCTTGCGCTCGTAGTTGCCGGCATCCTCCTTTTGCTGCTCTTGAGCCAGATCAAAAGCCGGATCAATAAGGATAGGCTGTCTGAATCAACCAACGAACCGAGTTCCGCGATCCTCTTCAAGGTTCTTGTCGCAATCTGTGCGGCTATGCTGGCAGCTCTTGGGTTGATCCAGGTCACGGCCGGCCTCGACAACTATCTTCATTGGACCATCCACTTTGCAGCCCAACGCCGCCTGCCCGGCTTTTCGGAGATGCTCACGGTCTACCAGCAGCCCTTCTTCGCGTGGACTCTGCCGACCGTTGGTTGCGGATTGATCCTCGTCTCCCTGCCGATTGTCCGGCGAACCGGGGCCAAAATCCTGGCGCTCTGCCTCCTGTCAGCTCCATTGCTCGGGAGCATCCTCTACCTGTTTCTAAACGACGATCTGGACGAGCGCGGCGACAACCTGCTCGCACTCTGGCCAATGCTGCTGATCGTTTCCGCAGTCGTTGCGTTGATCGAGCTCCGCAAAGGAGTCTCGCTTGGCGGGTTGACGCCCTTCTTCATTCTTGCGGCCATCCACGGAACGTTTCTCTCGCAGCAGCTATGGGGCTCAACCTACGCAATCTGGCCCTTGCTCATCCTGCTCATCGCACAAATGCTGACCGCCGCTCCATCAGCTGTCCGGCAGATAGTTCTCCCGCTTGCCATAGTGGTCTCAGCGACCTTCCTGATCTGCGGTGGCCTCTATGCGGCAGGCCACGAGCGCATGAACTACCTGAATATTCCCGATCAGCCGCTTTACCGCGCCACGCTGCCAGCCTTACGGGAAATGGCCGATCGCGGGCCATATCTGCCAGATTTCGAGGAACTTGTACGCTTTGCGGCGAAAGAAATCCCGCCGCAGGACGGGATTCTGCTGCTTCCCGGCGAAGAGCCATTTTTCTTCGCCAGTGGGCGAGTCCCCGAATTTCCAGTTCAGATCTTCGACAACACGACCGACCCATATTCAGCCGCCGCACTGCTCGAAGCCGCTCGCCAGCACAATATCCGTTGGGTGATCGTGAAGACCCGCCTGCAGTCGAACGAAGATCCGTTGCCGGACAGAGCGCTGGTGCTGTCTTTGATCACAAAAGAATTCACGCTCTTCCATAAACTTGGCGGCTATGACATCTATCTCCGTTCAAAAGAAGCAGCAGACTAATCACTGGTGTAAGCACCGGTTCCCGACCGCTCCGATTTGCGCCCGCAATCAAACTCTGTCATACTTCATAAATGTGTCCACTCCTCGGAGTGGCCCATCAACAACACCACGGCACTTGGGCTCGAAATGAAATTCGCTACCCAGCGATTTCGTGAGCTTCCCGCAACGCGGGACCGGCAATTGCGGTGGGAGATGAGGATAAATGGCAAAGAAAGCCAGCAAGAATATTACGAAGTCGCGTGCGGCTGTTGAGCCCCGCAATTACCTGCTGCCAGAGGCGGTAGGACTCCTGAAAAAGGTAAAGTTCGCCAAGTTCGACGAAACCGTCGATCTGACCATGCGTCTTGGTGTGGATACCCGCCACGCCGACCAGATGGTTCGCGGCACGGTTGTGCTTCCTCACGGACTCGGCAAGACCAAGATTGTCGCCGTCATCGCTTCCGGTGATCGTCTCAAGGACGCCGAAGCTGCTGGTGCGGATTTCGTCGGCGGCGAAGAGATGGTCGAGAAGATCCAGAAGGAATCGTGGACCGCATTTGATGCCCTGATTGCCACGCCCGACATGATGAAGTCTGTCGGTCGTCTGGGTAAGGTTCTTGGACCACGCGGCCTGATGCCGAATCCGAAAACTGGAACCGTCACGCAGGACGTCGCTGCCGCAGTTAAGGAAATCAAGGCCGGTAAGGTTGAGTTCCGCGCCGATAAGACGGCCCTGGTGCATGTTCCGGTAGGCAAGCTGAGCTTCCCGCCGGAAAAGCTCGTCGAGAACGCGACCACTGTTTTGGCCAGCGTGATGCGCGCCAAGCCTTCAGCCGCGAAAGGCAAGTACGTCAAAGGGATCACGCTGAGCTCGACGATGGGCCCTGGTGTTCCGATTGACGGCGCCGTAGCGGATGCAGCGGCTAAGTAAGCCGACTTTAGAGATTTTCCCGTTCTCCTCTTTTCAGCCTCTGGCGCCAGGCTTCCGAATCGGAGCTGTCGGCAACAGGAAGAGATGAGTTTTGAGCCCGGACGAGGGCGACGGGCTAAGCGGGACGGGCTGGCCGAACGGACCAGGAGTTAAGTAATGGCATTGACAAGGGCGAAAAAGACGCAGAAGGTTCAGGTTCTGGCGAAAGAGCTAGAGACCTCTACAACGGCAATCATTGGCACCTTTGCCAAGATGACGGTGGCGCAGGATTTTGAGCTGCGCAAGGTCGTCCGCGGCGCGGGTGGCAAGTATCGCGTGCTCAAGAACAAGCTGGCAGCCAAGGCTAGCGAAGGCACCAAGGTTGAGCAGGCGCTCAAGGGCCTCAAGGGCGTTTCGGCGGCGGCATTCACCTCCGGCGACCCGGTCGAACTGGCCAAGGTCTTCTCGAAGTGGGTCTCTGACAACGCCGAGTTCACCTTCAAGCTGGGCATCGTTGACGGCAAGCTGATCAACGTCGAGGAAGTCAAGGCGCTCGCCTCGATGCCGCCGAAGGAAGAAATTTACGCGAAGCTCCTCTTCCTTATCAACGCTCCGGCGCAGCGTCTGGTTACCGTGCTCAATGCGACCGGTCGCGACCTGGCCGTTGTGGTCAACGAAGCGGTCAAGGGCGAGAAATTTGGCGGCGCTGCGGCTCCGGCCAAGGTGGCTTCCGCAGAGGCGGTTGCCGCACCTGAGCCGGAAAAGCAGGCAGAAGCTGTGGCGACCGAAGCTCCCGTTGAGGGTGCAGTGGTTCCCGAGCCTCCTGTGGCCGAGTAAAACAAGTTTTCCGCGGAGCAGCGGCAAGGGGCGCCGGGTCTGGGCGCGTCGGAAACCTTGCAGCTGGGCTGGCGGGGTAGTAGAAAATTTCACACGAGTCTGGATTGGAGAACAAAATGGCGGATTTGAATCAGTTGGAAGAGCAGATTGTTAGCCTGAGCCTGCTGGAAGCAGCGGCCCTGGTAAAGAAGCTGGAAGAGCGTCTTGGTGTTTCGGCAGCAGCAGCGGCCCCGGTCGCGGTTGCGGCTGGCGGCGGCGCAGCAGCCCCGGCAGAGGTTGTGGAGCAGACCGAGTTCCAAGTCATCCTCAAGGATGCCGGCGCGAACAAGATCAGCACCATTAAGGCTGTCCGTGAAGTCACTTCGCTCGGTCTGAAGGAAGCCAAGGATCTGGTCGACGGCGCTCCCAAGGCCCTGAAGGAAAATGCGACCAAGGAAGAGGCCGAGGCTATCAAGAAGAAGTTCGAAGGCGTTGCAACCATCGAAATCAAGTAACGGCCGATCGGGTAGTTAGCAATTTCAATACCACGCATTTGCAATTGCGGCCAAGACGCGCTACATTAAAAGTTGCGCGTCTTGCCGTCCCTTTTTGCTTTCCCTTAACTTTTTGGGAAGGGATCGGGGAGAATGCGTACTCGGAAAGATACACGTCAATGGCATTTTCAGCGCCTCAGGTTTGGGGATAGCCAAGCTCCCTTTCATGGTGCGCTGAAGAAGGAATGGCCATCGGGTTGACAATCGCGCGCGGAGTGATTGTCGACGGGCAAGCTGAAGTGGGTGGGTTCTAATAGAAGCGAGCTTTGGGATCGGCGAGAGTGGGGATCAAATTCGGCAAAAGGGCACAGAAGCTTAGCTGCGCTCGTGAGGCGTACTGTCTTCACGGGCATACAGTCATGTTTAATGTAGATTTTCTTGCCTGCCGTTACCGTTCTCTTTCGACCGGGTTGCGTGTTTCATTATCCTCTCTTGCTCCCTTTGTTGTCCGATCCGGTTCGGCCGCCTTCGGTTTCAGCTCTCAATAAGCGGGAGTTTAGCCGCCGGAGGTAATTAGGGCAAGTGGAAAACTTTCCGGGTCCGCGGATGTTGCTTGGTGCTTGCTGGTTTGATTCGCGCTGCAGGACAGCACTTGTGGCCGCGATTTGCTGAACGGTACCCGCAGCCGGGTCCCGATTTGCGGGGAAACAGTACCGCACGAAACACCAATCCGATGTACGCCGGTGGCCGTGAGACTCGGGCCGCTGGTGCTCTGGCCGCCAGAAGCGACCAGAACCTCGGGGATACGAGCCTCAGGAGTGAAGCATGCCGAACGAGAATCGCGCCATTCGCAGCCGACTCGATTTTTCCAAGATTCCTACCGCCATCCAGATTCCTAACCTGATCGAAGTGCAGCGGCGTTCCTATGAGCGCTTCCTGCAGATGGACAAGCTCCCCAATGAGCGGGACGATAACGGTTTGCAGTCAGTTTTTACCTCGGTTTTTCCGATTACGGACTTCCGCAATATCTCGCAACTTGATTTTGTGGATTTTTCGATCGGCAACTGGGAGTGCAAGTGCGGTCACCTCAAGGGACTGCATCACCTGCGCACGGCTTGCGTCTCCTGCGGATCGATGGTCATCACGGATCCGTTCCATCCCGGCGATGTACTGTGCCAGCACTGCGGCACGTACAACAAGAACACGCCTGACTTCTGCAACAAGTGCGGCGACCCCGTCGGTCTGCAATTGAAGTACGACCAGCAGGAGTGCGAAGAGCGCGGCATGACTTTCTCTGCTCCGCTCAAGGTCACCGTGCGCCTGACGATCTACGACAAGGACCCCGAAACGGGTTCGAAGACCATCCGCGACATCAAGGAGCAGGAAGTCTTCTTCGGCGACATTCCACTGATGACGCCCAATGGCACCTTCATCGTCAACGGCACCGAGCGCGTCATTGTTTCGCAGCTCCATCGCTCGCCTGGCGTCTTCTTCGAGACCGCGAACAATCGCACCTACTTCCTGGGCAAGATCATCCCCTATCGCGGCTCATGGGTAGAGTTCGAATACGACCAGAAGAACACGCTTTACGTGCGTATCGACCGTAAGCGCAAGTTCCTCGGCACGATCTTCCTGCGCGCCCTCGGTCTGCGTTCGGATGAAGAGATTCTGAAGACCTTCTACACGGTCGACAAGATCCAGTTGGCTGACACGAAGCTTCTGTGGACCGTGCCCCAGGAAACTGGCGTGCCGACCCACCTGCTCGGCGCAAAGCCCGCTCATGCCGTCATTTCAAATGGCGAAGAGATCGCGCACTCGGGCCGCAAGGTCACTGCGCATGTTCTCAAGGCCCTGCGCTCGCACAGCGTCGAATCCGTCGAAATCGAGAGTGCTGAACTCGATGGCGCCCTGACTGCTGCCGACGTGATCGATCTCACCACGGGCGAAGTCATCGTCGAAGCCAACACCGAACTGACCGCCGACCGTCTGCACAAGATTCAGGCCAGCGGCGCAACCACCATCGAAGTCTTCTTCCCCGAGCGCGACGATGTGGGCAACATCATCACCAACACGCTTCGCCGCGATTCCGTGCGCAAGCCGGAAGAAGCGCTCATTGAAATCTACCGCAAGCTGCGTCCCGGCGATCCGCCGACCCTGGATACGGCCACGGCTCTCTTCGAAGGCATGTTCTTTGATCAGCGCAAGTACGATTTCTCGCGCGTTGGCCGGTTGAAGTTCAACATCAAGCTCTACGAGAACCAGGATGCCTCGCAGCTCGACAAGCGCACCCTGACGCCCGAAGACTTCTACGCGACCATCAAGTACCTGCTCAAGCTGCGCAAGAACATCGGCGCAGTAGATGATATTGACCATCTCGGCAACCGCCGCGTCAGGGCCGTCGGCGAGCTGATGGAAAATCAGTTCCGCATCGGTCTCGTTCGTATGGAACGCGCCATCAAGGAAAAGATGAGCGTTTATCAGGAACTCTCGACGGCCATGCCGCACGACCTGATCAACGCCAAGCCGGTCATGGCGGCGATCCGCGAGTTCTTCGGTTCCTCGCAGCTTTCGCAGTTCATGGACCAGACCAACCCGCTCTCGGAGATCACGCACAAGCGGCGTCTCTCCGCCCTTGGGCCCGGCGGTCTGTCTCGCGAGCGCGCTGGCTTCGAAGTGCGCGACGTGCATCCGACCCACTACGGCCGCATCTGCCCAATCGAAACCCCGGAAGGCCCGAACATCGGTCTGATCAGCTCGCTGAGCTGCTTCGCCCGCATCAATGAGTACGGCTTCATCGAGTCGCCTTACCGCAAGGTGAAGGAAGGCCGCATTCTCGACTACGTTGAGGTTGTGAACGCAGGCGACAGCGGTATGCGCGTCGGCGATCATCTCGAAAAGAACGAAGCTTACCGGCTCAATGGCGAGCTCGAAGCGGCCAGCAAGCGCAAGATCGACTGGATGCCGTTCAGCTTCTACCAATCCGCCTGGGAAGAGGATCGCCACACCATCGCGCAGGCCAACATCGAGTTCGACGAGAACGGCGTCATCACCGAAGAACTGGTGAATGCCCGCCGTCAGGGCAACTTCGTGCTCGTCAACCGTTCTGAAGTTGACTTCATCGACGTTAGCCCCAAGCAGCTTGTCTCGGTCGCCGCTTCGCTCGTTCCGTTCCTTGAGCATGACGACGCCAACCGCGCGCTGATGGGCGCCAACATGCAGCGCCAATCTGTTCCGCTGCTCGTCGCTGAAGCTCCGCTGGTCGGCACCGGCATGGAAGGCGTGACCGCACGCGATTCCGGCGCAGTCATTCTTGCCAAGCGCAACGGCATCGTGGATTCGGTCGACTCCGAGCGCATCATCATCCGCGTTGAGGGCGAACATCACCCCACGCAGTTGTCGCGCGAAGTCGGTTCGGATATCTATCAGCTCATCAAGTTCAAGCGCTCCAACCAGAACACCTGCATCAACCAGAAGCCGGTCGTTCGCGAAGGAGAGCGTGTCGTCAAGGGTCAGGTCATCGCTGACGGTCCTTGCACCGAGCAGGGCGAGCTTGCGCTCGGCCGCAACGTGCTCGTCGCCTTCATGCCTTGGCGCGGATACAACTTCGAAGACGCGATCCTCATCAGCGAAAAGCTGGTGCGCGAGGACTACTACACCTCGGTGCACATTGAGGAATTCGAAATCGAAGCCCGCGACACCAAGCTCGGACCCGAGGAAATCACGCGCGATATTCCCAACGTCTCCGAGTCGGCGCTGCGCGATCTCGACGAGAGCGGCATCATCCGCATCGGCGCTCAGATCAAGCATGGCGACATCCTCGTCGGCAAGGTAACCCCCAAGGGCGAAACCCAGTTGACGCCGGAAGAGAAGTTGCTCCGCGCCATCTTCGGCGAAAAGGCCGGCGATGTTCGCGACGCTTCGCTGACGTGCCCTCCGGGCATCGAAGGCACGGTCGTCGACGTCCGCATCTTCTCCCGCAAGGGTCAGGAAAAGGACGAGCGCGCCAAGCAGATCGAGGCCGAAAACACCTCGAAGCTCGAAAAGAACCTCGGCGATGAGATTCGTATTCTCACCGACGAGCGCCTCAAGCGTCTCGACGCCATCCTCGGTAATAAGGAAGTTCTAGCCGATCTGCACGACGAGCGCACCAACAAGCGCCTGCTCACCAAGGGCGCGCTGCTGGATCGCGAAACCATCGAGCGTATTTCCACCAAGAACCTCAAGCGCATTCGCTTCGCGGACAAAGATCCGCGCGTGAATGAGCAGATCGACGAGATCGAGGAGATGACTTCGCGCCAGATCGAAGTGCTGCGCAAGATCACCAACGAGCGCGTCGCCAAGCTGCAGAAGGGCGATGAGCTTTCGCCCGGCGTCATCAAGATGGTCAAGGTGTACATCGCGATGAAGCGCAAGCTGTCGGTCGGCGACAAAATGGCCGGCCGTCACGGCAACAAGGGTGTGATCGCGCGCATTCTTCCCGAGGAAGACATGCCGTACCTGCCCGATGGAACGCCGGTGGAGATTGTGCTCAATCCGCTCGGTGTGCCTTCGCGTATGAACGTCGGTCAGATTCTCGAGACGCACCTTGGCTGGGCCGCTGCCGAGCTTGGTAAGAAGATCGCCGCCATCGTTGAGCAGAACGCCGAAGCCAACGAAATCCGTGAGGCGATCAAGGTCGGCTTCAAGGACACCGCAGCCCTGAATCAGTTGCTCGAACTCGACGACACGATGTTGATTCGCGTGGCCAAGGGTATGAAGCGCGGAATCTGGTTCGGAACCGCAGTCTTTGATGGCGCGCAGGAAAGCGAAATCAAAGCTCTGCTTGCTGCAGCCGGCCTGCCCAGCTCGGGCAAGACGGCGCTGTTTGACGGCATGACCGGCGAGGTCTTCGAACAGCCGGTAACCGTGGGCTACATCTACATGCTCAAGCTCTCGCATCTGGTGGACGACAAGATCCATGCTCGCTCCATCGGGCCGTACTCGCTTATCACCCAGCAGCCGCTGGGCGGCAAGGCGCAGTTCGGCGGACAGCGCTTCGGCGAGATGGAAGTGTGGGCGCTCGAAGCCTATGGCGCGGCCTACATTCTCCAGGAGCTGTTGACTGCCAAGTCCGATGACGTATATGGCCGAACCAAAATTTATGAGGCCATCGTCAAGGGCGAAGCAGCCATCGAGCCTGGCGTGCCGGAAAGCTTCAACGTGCTGATTCGCGAGCTTCAGGCCTTGTGCCTGGATGTCGAGCTGATCAAGCGCGCCGATCTGAAGAAGCTGCCCGCACCGGAGCTGATTGACGTAGCCGTAGCCGATTAAGCGAACGTGACCGGGTCTTCCAGCGAAGGCCCGGCCACATGCTTCCGTGATTGAGGGAACTGCCCGGAGTGGTGATCGCCACCGCCCAGGGCCCGGCAGAACTCCCGCAGTATCTTCCCTGGGAAACAGCGACGGTCACGCCGAAAGGCATGCCAAGGAGGGTCGCCTTGTTCCGTTCCAATCCATTTGAACTCACCACGCCCATCAAGGACTTCGACGCAATTCGCATCATGCTCGCCTCTCCGGAGAAGATCCGAAGCTGGTCGCACGGCGAAGTCACCAAGCCCGAGACCATCAACTACCGCACCTTCAAGCCGGAGCGCGATGGCCTCTTCTGCGCCCGCATCTTTGGACCGGTAACCGACTGGGAGTGCCTCTGCGGCAAGTACAAGCGCATGAAGCACCGCGGCGTCATCTGCGACAAGTGCGGCGTTGAAGTTACAGTTTCCAAGGTGCGCCGCGAGCGCATGGGCCATATTGAGCTGGCATCGCCCTGCTCGCATGTCTGGTTCTTCAAGGGCCTGCCTTCGCGTATCGGCCATCTGCTCGACATTTCTCTGCGTGACCTCGAAAGCATCCTCTACTTCGAGTCCTACGTAGTCGTCGATCCAGGCGACGCGCCGGTCAAGGAGCGCGAGGTCATCAAGGACGAGAACCGCTTCCGCGAACTCGACCAGCAGTATCGCCCCACCGGCTTCAAAGCCATGATGGGCGCCGAGGCGATCAAGGAACTCCTCAAGCGCGTCAACTCCGACGAACTGTCGGTCGAGATGCGCGAGAAGATGAAGACCGAAACCTCGGTCCAGAAGAAGATCAAGTACTCCAAGCGCCTCAAGGTCGTTGAAGCCTTCCGCAAGAGCGGCAACAAGCCCCAGTGGATGATCCTCGACGTGCTGCCGGTCATTCCTCCGGAGCTGCGCCCCCTCGTTCCGCTGGACGGCGGACGCTTTGCCACATCCGACCTGAACGATCTCTATCGACGCGTCATCAACCGCAACAACCGGTTGAAGAAGCTGATGGACCTCCACGCTCCTGAAGTCATCGTGCGCAACGAAAAGCGCATGCTCCAGGAAGCCGTCGATGCGCTCTTCGACAACGGCCGTCGCGGCCGTGTCCTGCGCGGCGCAAACAACCGTCCGCTCAAGTCGCTCTCCGACACCCTCAAGGGCAAGCAGGGCCGCTTCCGCCAGAACCTGCTCGGCAAGCGCGTCGACTACTCCGGCCGTTCGGTCATCGTGGTCGGTCCCGAACTGAAGCTTCACCAGTGCGGTCTGCCCAAGAAGATGGCCCTCGAACTCTTCAAGCCATTCATCTATCACCGCCTAGAACAGACCGGCCACTGCACCACCATCAAGCAAGCCAAAGAGATGGTCGAGATGCAGGAGCCCGTGGTCTGGGACATCCTCGAAGAAGTCATCAAGGATCATCCCATCCTGCTGAACCGCGCTCCTACGCTCCATCGCCTGGGCATCCAGGCCTTTGAGCCGGTGCTCGTCGAAGGCAAGGCCATCAAGATTCACCCGCTCGTCTGCACCGCCTTCAACGCGGACTTCGACGGCGACCAGATGGCCGTTCACATTCCGCTCTCTCCGGAAGCGCAGATCGAGGCCTCCGTGCTGATGCTCGCGGCGCACAACATTCTGTCGCCCGCATCCGGTCAGCCCATCACCGTCCCCACGCAGGATCTTGTTCTCGGTCTTTACTACCTGACCAAGTCCAAGGCCGGCGCCAAGGGTGAAGGCCGCACCTTCGCCAACGCCGAAGAGGTCCTCATGGCCCTCCAGGCCGGCGAAGTCGAAACGCTCTCGCCCATCCGCCTGCGCTACACTGGCCGCGTCCTCGACATGACCACTGCCTACGACGATCAGGATCTGATGCACACAGACCCCGTGGAGTTCGACAGGAACTTCATCTCCACCACGGTCGGCCGCACCATCCTCAACGATGCGCTTCCCGAAGGCATGCCATTCATCAACGGCCTGCTCAAGAAGAAGGGAATCGGCCAGCTGGTCAGCTATTGCAACCAGAACCTCGGCCTCGAGATCACCGTTCGCATGCTCGACCGCATCAAGGAGCTCGGCTTCCAGTACGCGACCCGCTCCGGTCTCTCGGTCGGCCTCGATGACATGGTCATCCCGGCCTCCAAGTACACTACCGTGGCCGATGCCGACAAGCGAGTCATCGAAGTCCAGCAGCAGTATCTGGACGGCGCAATCACCAACGGCGAGCGCTCGAACAAAGTCATCCAGATCTGGTCGGCAGTTACCGAGCAGGTCGCCGATGAGATGTTCGGCAACATGAAACAGGCCGACAAAGACGGCGCCATGAACCCGATCTACATCATGGCTGATTCCGGCGCCCGTGGTTCGAAGCAGCAGATTCGTCAGCTCTCCGGTATGCGCGGACTGATGGCCAAGCCCTCCGGCGAAGTCATCGAAACCCCCATCACCGCAAACTTCCGCGAAGGCCTCACCGTGCTCGAGTACTTCATCTCGACCCACGGCGCACGTAAGGGCCTCGCCGATACCGCGCTCAAGACCGCTGACTCCGGCTACCTCACCCGTCGTCTCGTCGACGTGGCGCAGGACGTCATCGTCACCGAAATGGATTGCGGCACCGTCGAAGGCATCTACGTCAGCCCCATCGTCGAGTCCGGCGAAATCATCGAGCCGCTGCGCGACCGCATCATCGGCCGCGTCTCGCTTGAACGCATCAAGGATTTCGACGGCAACGTCGTGGTCGAAATCAACCAGGAGATCAACGAAGAGATCGCTTCCGCCATTCAGGGAGCCGGTGTCGAGCGCGTCAAGATTCGCTCGGTGCTCACCTGCGAATCCCGTCGCGGCGTTTGCGCTCTCTGCTACGGCCGTAACCTCGGCTCTGGCCGCATGGTCGAGCTTGGCGAAACCTGCGGCGTCATCGCGGCGCAGTCCATCGGCGAGCCCGGCACGCAGTTGACCATGCGTACCTTCCACGTCGGCGGAACGGCATCGCGCGTCTCCGACAAGAGCCGCCTCGATGCCAAGAACAACGGCACGGTCCACTTCATCAACCTCAACACCGTCAAGTCCGAGAAGGATGGCATGTTGGTCGCCATGAACCGCTCCGGATCGGTCGCCATCGTTGACGATCGTGGCCGCGAAAAGGAACGCTATCAGGTTGTGTACGGTGCGCGTCTCCGCGTGGAAGACGGTCAGAAGGTTTCGCTGGGCGATCAGCTCGCCGAATGGGATCCCTACACTTACGCAGTGCTCACCGAAATCGGCGGCACCGTGCAGTTCAAGGACCTCCAGGAAGGCATCACCCTCAACGAAGAAGTCGACGAAGTCACCGGCCTCTCACGTCTGGTTGTCGCCGATGCTCCCGATGAAAAGCGTCAGCCGGCCATCTGGATCAACGGCGCCAAGGGCAAGAAGCGGTATCTCATGCCCAGTCGCGCTCACTTGATGGTTCTCGATGGCGACACCGTCGGACCGGGCGACATTCTCGCCAAGATCCCTCGCGAATCGACCCGCACCAAGGACATCACCGGCGGTCTGCCGCGCGTCGTCGAGCTTTTCGAAGCCCGCAAGCCGCGTGAAACCGCCATCATCTCCGAGATCGACGGTGTCGTTCGCTTCGGTGAAGTCTCCAAGGGTCAGCGCAAGATCTACGTCACCGCCGACAACGGCGAGGAGAAGGAATACAGCGTTCCTCGCGGCACCCACGTCAACATCCAGGAAGGCGAGCGGCTCTCGGCTGGTGATCCTCTCATGGATGGCCCGCTCAACCCGCACGACATTCTCAACGTCCTCGGCGAAAAGCTGCTGCAGGCTTACCTGGTCAACGAAATCCAGGAAGTCTACCGCTTGCAGGGCGTGACCATCTCGGATAAGCACATCGAAGTCATCGTTCGTCAGATGCTTCGCTGGGTCCGCATTGAAGACGTAGGCGACACCAACTTCCTGCTCGAGCAGCAAGTCGACCGCTTCCGCTTCAACGAAGAGAATGAGCGCGTTCTCGCCCTCGGTGGCCGCCCATGCATCGGCCGTCCGCTGCTGCTCGGCATCACCAAGGCGTCGCTCTCGACCGACAGCTTCATCTCGGCCGCCAGCTTCCAGGAGACCACCCGCGTCCTCACCGAAGCCTCCATCAACGGAGCCATCGACGGACTGCGCGGCCTCAAGGAGAACGTCATCGTCGGCCGCCTGATTCCTGCCGGAACCGGACTCGACTACTACCGCTCAGTCCAGCTCTCACCAGAACTGGAAGAAGCGGCAGAGCGCGTCAAGCAGGAAGTAAACGCAGAATTCGAAGCCGCAGAACGCGAACTAGAAATGATGCGCCAGGAAGGCGAAGCCGAAGAAATGGCCGCCGAATAGGACTGGCCGTCCAGGCAACCGCGGGCTTCGCCCGCAAAAGCAACAACAAGAAGCCCGGCCTCGCGCCGGGCTTCTGCATTTGCTCTTGTCTTTCTTTCTGTCATTCCCGAAGGGAATCTGCTGCTCGCGGGTGCCCCAGGTCTCGCTTCTGAGACCTGGGCTTCTCCATCCAATAAAAATCCTCCAACGAGCACACTTCAGCGCCAACGGCGCGTCGCTATCCCAGCCCAGCCCAACGGGCTGGGTACGAGTTCCGGAAGAGAAATCCGAGGGCTGAAAGCCCGATCTATCTGCTCAGGTACGCCTCAGTTCCCTTACCAGATTTAGCTCACCAGACGCCCGTCCACGTCGGCCTGCAATTGCGCCTACGCGCGATCCAATGCATAGACCTGTGGCCTGGAACCTGGGGATAATCTCTATGCGATCAGGATTAAAATCTTTTATGCCGACATGATCACTTCTGTTATGGCGCGACGTTGTTTCGAGGGAGTATATTGCTCGACAGAAGGAGCCTTCCGTATGAAAAACAGCAAAATGCAACCTGATCAGCAAGGCCAGCAACGCCCGCAACTGCATCAGCAACAAAAACAGCAACAGAAAGCCGGGCACGACAAGGGGCCCAAAAAGCTGGCTAAGCAGGACGCGACGTATCAGGAGCATGAGCATCCCGAGTCGCGGATGACCGACTAGGTATGATCCAGCTTCGACCTGCGTATCTCTTTTGCGGGCAATGATCCCTCCCGCGCCACCGTGGGAGGGACCGCAAAACCTGTTTCCTGATCGAAGCAGACGAAAAACGAAGCTCTGCATTAGACCAAATGAGCGAACTGCCGCCGGGCACGCCCTCTCGCGAAATGAGACCACTTTGCGCGGCTCCCGCTTTCGATTGGCCCAAAAATCTGTAAAGATGTAAGAGACATGGCTACTTCCGCTTCCCTGGACCGCAAAATATTTGCCGACCGAATTGGCCGGATTGAAGTTTCTGCAACCATGGCTGTCGCTGCCGAGGCCGCGAAGCTGCGCGCTCAGGGCGTCCAGCTCACCGACTTTGGCGCAGGCGAGCCGCATTTCCCCACTCCGCGGCACATCAAAGACGCGGCGATTGCGGCCATTGAGGCCAACTTCACCCGCTATACCGTCGTCCCCGGCATCCCCGAGCTGCGCAAGGCAATCGTGGAGCGTCATGCCTGCGACTTCGGTTCCGACTACGGCATCGATGAGACGATCTTCACGACGGGCGAAAAGCTGGCGCTCTTCAACGCCATCCAGATTCTCATCGAGCATGGCGACGAGGTGATCCTGCCCGTCCCCTACTGGGTCAGCTTCAAGGACATCATCCAGTACGCCGGCGGCAAGGTTGTTTACCTGGAAACCGATGAGGCCGAGAGCTTCCGGATCACCGCCGACGCAATCGAGGCGGCGATTACGCCCAAGACCAAGGCGATCATCCTCAATTCGCCATCGAATCCTGCCGGCAATATCGTCTCCGAGGAAGATCTGGAGCGGATTGTGCGGGTCGCGCACGAGCGCGGCATCTATCTGATTCTGGACGAGTGCTACGTCTACCTGAACTATGAGTCCAAGCCGGTTTCGGCGGGCAAATTCGCCTGGGCCAAAGAGCACATGATCGTGCTCGGGTCGCTCTCGAAGACCTACGCGATGACCGGCTGGCGCGCCGGATATGCTCTCGGGCCGAAGTCGATCATCGCCAATCTCTCGAAACTGCAGTCGCAGTCAACCTCGAATGCCACAAGTTTTGTGCAAAAGGGCGCAATCGCGGCCCTCGCCGGCTCGCAGGAGTGCGTCAACGAGTTCCGCGCCGAGTTCAAAGGCCTGCGCGACTACATCATCGCCAAGCTGAAGGAGATCCCCGGCGTTACCTGCACCGTTCCCGCCGGAGCGTTCTACGTTTATCCCAACATGAGTGCGTATATCGGAAAATCCGGCATCCAATCCGCTACCGAACTGGCCACCCGCCTGCTGCACGAGGCGCACGTGGTTGCGGTGCCCGGCGAAGCCTTTGGGACTCCGCACCACATCCGGCTGTCTTATCCTGTCACCCGGGAGACCATCGACGAAGGCGTCCGACGCATGAAGCAGTTTCTTCTCAACCTATAGAACTGCGGGTCTCTGCTCAAAGTCCAGCGCAGAGACCTGCAACATACCTATTTCTCGCGATTTGAAAATCATGGCTTGAAAGTGACTTCAGTGTCACCTGTAACAGCTAGGCAACTCCATGCTTGGTGGGGTAGGATAGCGTTTCCATGACGAATAAGATAGATTTTCGCCCGGTAATTCTGGCTGGAGGAAGCGGTACGCGCTTCTGGCCCCGCTCCCGTCGCGCCAGGGCAAAGCAGGTTCTGGCGCTGGATGGAGACCGCTCGATGCTCCAGCAGACGGTCGAGCGCCTGAGTCCAATTGCCGCTCCAGGTCAATTCTGGGTTATCACGAACGAGCTCCTCTCCGCCGAAATCGAGGCCCAGCTCCCTGGAGTCCCGCGTACGCAGATTGTCGAGGAGCCGGTCGCCAGAAATACCGCTCCAGCCTGCGGCCTGGCCGCGTTTCTGGTAGAAAAGTCCAATCCGGATGCCGTAATCGGCGTTTTTCCGTCGGATCACGTGATCGGCGACGAGCCGCGATTTCTCAAGATGATTGAGCGCGGCGTTCAACTCGCGGCATCGGGCGATGTAATGGTGGTCCTCGGCATCGAGCCGACTCGCGCGGAAACCGGCTACGGTTACATCGAAACTGGCGACGACGGCCCCAACGAATCGCTCCACGTGCGGCGTTTCACAGAAAAGCCGAGCCGCAACCGCGCCGAGGAGTTTGTCGCCGCAGGCAACTATTTCTGGAACTCAGGCATGTTCCTTTGGTCGGCGCGCACCCTCGCCAAGGCCGTTCGCGAGCATCTGCCGGAGACCGCTCCACTGCTCGAAGAGATCGCATCCGCCTTCGGCACGGAGCGTTTCGACGCTGTTTTCGGCGAGCTTTATCCCCAGTGTGAAAACATTTCCGTCGACTACGCCATCCTCGAACCGCGTTCTGCTAAGGGCGAGCATCACTCGCGTCTTTATTGCCTGCCCGCCGAATTTGGCTGGAACGATCTCGGCTCGTGGGAATCCCTATACGAATATCAGGTCGAAACGCGGTTGCGCGGCGATGAGGAAGGCAACGTGGCCGAGACCAGCGGCCTGATGACGCTCGATTCAGGAGACAACTACGTCTTCAGTCCGCGGAAATTCGTCGCGCTGGTAGGCGTGCGGGATCTGGTGATCGTCGAAACGGAGGACGCGCTCCTGATCACACACCGCAGACAATCTCAGGATGTCGGCAAAATCGTGAAAGAGCTGGCCGCTTCCGGCCAAATCGAGCTAATCTGAGCCCGAACCGACCTGGCGCAATGAACTCATTCCTGGGAGGCTGTCGACATGGTGACTCGCGGGAATGAGCCGAACGCGACAATTCAGGTACCGGGCCACGAATCCACGCCTGCCGGCTCCGACGATCCGCGTATCTACTTTGCAGCCGAGCGTACCTTTCTGGCCTGGATTCGAACCGGCCTGGGACTGATGGGAGTTGGCTTTGCGGTTTCGCGCTTCGGCCTGTTCCTGCGCGAGATGCGCGCCAGCGAAGTGCATACGGTCGTCCACGCAACAGGAGTCTCCGAGTATTCCGGTGTTGCTCTCGTAGCGGTCGGAGTCATCGTGAATGTAACCGCGACGATTCAGCATATCCGTACCGTCTGCGAGCTGCGCAGCGGCAACTGGATCGCCGGACGGCCTTCCTGGAATGCGATCGTGCTGGCGCTCCTGCTGGCTGCTGTCGGCGTCGGCATGGGAGCGTACCTGCTCTACCTGCACTAGGGCTGGCGCCCTTTCGCTCAGAGCGGTATGGCTAAGGGACGTGCGCACGGTAAACTGACTGCAACGGAGGACAGCCCGCACGCATGGCGCATCCAGTAATCAAGTTCGGCACCGACGGCTGGCGCGGAGTCATCGCCAGCGATTTCACCTTTGAGAATGTTCGCACCGCGGCAACCGCCGTCGCTGCCTATCTGCACGCCCAAAAAGATCCCGCCCAAAATCCCGCAAAAGGCCTGTGCATCGGCTACGATTCCCGCTTTCTTTCCGAGGCTTTTGCCCGTACCTGCGCCGAAGTCGTAGCCGCCACCGGCATTCCCGTAAAGCTCGCGCAGGAGATCACGCCCACTCCGGCCCTCTCCTACGGAGTGCGCGCCCTCGGCGCGGCGGGCGGCATCATGATCACCTCGTCGCATAATCCCTGCCAGTGGAACGGGGTCAAATACAAGGCCTGGTTCGGCGGCTCGGGCAGTCCTGCCATCATTGCAGAAATCGAATCGTATCTCGGCCTGCCCGTTCCCAAAGCCCAGCACGCCGCCGCCATCGAAGAGGTCGACTTCATCGCTCCATACATGGCGGCAATCGAGCGCTTCGCCGATCTCAACCTGATCGCCGCCTCCGGCTTCAAGTTCGGCATCGACTCGATGTACGGCG
Organism: Acidicapsa acidisoli; assembly: GCF_025685625.1. NCBI lineage: Bacteria > Pseudomonadati > Acidobacteriota > Terriglobia > Terriglobales > Acidobacteriaceae > Acidicapsa > Acidicapsa acidisoli. Next base: position 683,978 of record NZ_JAGSYI010000001.1, on the reverse strand, counting down.
CAGGACGCGAGCTGATTGCCGGCATCTTCACGCGGCTCGGCGTCGACTTCGTTCAGATCCGCGGCCATGTCGACCCACTGTTCCCCGGCATCAATCCCGAACCCATCGAGCCAAACATCCGCGCCCTCGGCGAGGCCGTCGTCGCCAACCATTGCGACGCGGGACTCTGCACCGACGGCGACGCCGACCGCATCGGAGCCACCGACGAGCACGGCGAATTCGTCGATCCGCACAAAATCTTCAGCGTCCTGCTGGAGTGGGTGCTCAAGCGCAAAGGCTGGCCGGGCGATGTAACCCGCGCCTTCAACACCACAAAGATGCTCGACCGCATCTGCGCCAAATACGGACGCAGGATTTACGAGCATGGCATCGGCTTCAAGTATGTTGTCGACTACATGCAGCAGCAGGAGATCGTAATGGGCGGCGAAGAGTCCGGCGGCATCGGCTACCAGCGCCATCTGCCTGAGCGCGACGGCCTGCTCAACGCGCTGCTGCTGGCCAACGTCATGGCCGAAGAAAAGAAGACCCTCGGCCAACTCGTCGCCGACCTGCAAGCCGAGTACGGCGAACACCAGTACGGCCGCATCGACCTGCACATTCCCGACCGCCTCAAGAACGCGGCTATCGCGCGCGCCCGGCTCCTTCATGCTGGCGAAACGGCCTTTGCCGGCATGAAGATCCTGCGCGTCGAAACCCTCGACGGCGTAAAGTTCTACCTCGACAACCCCGAAGCAAAGACCAAGCCGAACGCCGCCGAAACATGGCTGCTCCTCCGCGCCAGTGGCACAGAACCGCTAATGCGGATTTATTCGGAGTCCTGCTCAAAGGAGTCGGTAACGAAGCTGCTGGAGGCTGCACGCGAGTTTGCACTGGGCAGCTAATCGCTGCCTGCATCGGCTGTGCGCAAACCTGCCCGGGAGCGGGATGAAATGCAAGACCGGCCCCCGGCGATTCCTCAGCAATGCAATGAGGCTGCTGGCGGCAATGGAACGCTGCCATCTGGGGTCGTTCCCGTACACTCCCCATCTGCCGCCCGGTAAAGAACTATCCTGCCGGATCGATGCTGTTTACGCAGGAGTAACTGACCGCTTGCCGACAATACGCCCACATCGGGTCGCTAGATATGGCTGACGTGCAGACCGCCCCTGCTCATCGCTTGCACCATTCTTCACCGTGCCGCATAGATAGATTTATGCATCCTTGAGGCAGGTGGGCCGGAACAGGCAATGGATCGCCGGGTTGCCACAGCCCAAAGCGATGCAGTATTTCAGGCATTTCGGAATCAGCTACGGCCAGCGGATTACCATCTGAGTAGCCGGTGTGACCGCGATAGCGAAGAATCCGGCCATACTGCCCTGAATCTTCTGCTCGGTAAACCTCAATCCAGTAGGTGTAGGGAGCGTTCTCCGTAGGATTGGCGACGATCACGTCTCCTTGCAACGGACCGCTCTCGACAAAACGCGTGGCCTGATTGTTATTTCGTCCTGTCAGGTTCAGGAACACGCGTATGAAGCGATCATTGCGCTTGTCATACGTGTACAAAGCAGTGGCGATCTCGCAGTCGCCGTCGCCGCTCACAGCCCCGCACACCTTTAGGAACAGCAGGGGGCTTGACTTGTTCTGATTCGCGTAAACGACGCTGCCGTCGAAAAGATGGTAAGGTGTGTCGAACCACGGCATCTCGCTTCTGACTTGTTGATAGAGGTGCTGAGCACAATCCGGGCTAGCTGCCTTCACAAGGCAAAGTAAGATTGGGCCGTGGTCCTCGAAGTCGGGTATTGGCTGGCCGCCATCCTGGATGGCCACGAACGTCCATTGGGCTACGGTTCCAAAGGGTTCCGTCAAGTCTATATGAGAGACGACTTTTGGTTTCGTAACGCCCTGATGCGACAACGCCGAAATGACCAACCGATCTACTTCCTCTCCGGGAATAGCCTTAGGTTTCTCCGCACTCAAGAAGTGCGGCGTAATAGCGGCGGCCAAGAATGCGCAGAATAGTGACAGCGCATTGAATCGGAAAGCTCTCTGGTTCATAACGAATGATTTTAGATGATGACGGTGTAGGCTGCGGATGACGGGCCATCGGCCAAGGATGGTCCCGCGCATTGAGCGGATAACCGGCCAACCGGCAGTTAACTTTGAGTCAACCCCCGCACGCCTTCGGCGAGGATAATGCTGCGCATTCTCTCGATCTGCCAGTGGCAGCATTCCATTGCATTGGGTGCCAGCATAACGTTGCATTGGGTAGCAAAATTGATTGCATTCAACAATGAGGCGGAGCTCCAAGACTAAGTGGTTTAGACGCTATGCAGGAATCTGAGCAGATGTTTGAAGTAGACTTCCTGATCGTCCCACATGCATAGGTGGCTGCCGTTGGGGCAAAATGCATTGCTGGCGTTGGGCATCAAAGCGGCCATCTTCTTCATGTCGTCGGGGTCCATCTCGTCGTGCTGCGCGCCGATGGTGAGCGCTTTCACCTTGATCTCGCGCAGGCGGTCCCAGCGCTCCCAATCCTTGAGGTTACCCGTGACCAGAAACTCGCTCTTGCCCTGCATCTGGCTATAAATTTTGTCGTTGGCATGGCGGAAGGCGCGATTGACGGAATCCGGCCACGGCTGAACCCGGCAGATCATCTTGGGATAGAGATCGTCCATCATGATCTTCTCGTACTCGGGCGAGTCGTAGTCCTCTTTGGCTTCGAGCGCGTTGAGGCGCGCAAGCTTGTCTGGCGGCAGCATGAGCTTGAGCGCGGCGGTGCGCTTCAGGTATGACTGGGTTCCGGCGGTCATGTTCGAGATGACCAGTCCGCGCAGGTGCTGCTGATAGTTGAGCGCGTACTCCATGGCAAGAATGCCGCCCCACGAATGGCCGTAGAGGACGAAGTGTTCGAGACCAAGCCCCCGGCGCACCTCTTCCACCTCTTCGGTATAGCGTGCCAGCGTCCAAAGGCCCGGATCATCCGGCTGGTCGGAGTTATTGCAACCGAGCTGGTCGTAGTAGTACATCTCGATGCCGGCCTGAGGCAGAAAGGATTCAAGAGCTTCGAGGTACTCATGGCCAAAGCCCGGACCTCCGTGAAGAAGCAGAACCTTGATCGGGCCAGAGCCGAGCTTCTTGGTCCAGACCTTGTATTTGCCGCCGACCACCGGCAGCATCTTGATGCCAGCGGTGCGAATGCCAGGAGGATTAAGACCGTCCGGCTGGCTGGTAAGGATCTCGTCTGGCTGGACGGCGCTGGGCAACGCTGGCGCGGAGGTAGGGATCGCGGCGGTCGCCAACGATGCGGTGGCGGCTAGAAAACTGCGGCGGTTCATGCGTCCTCCTGTATGTATTTCCGTCATCTGCTGGTCGCCTGACTCTCTCCGCTTGCATATCGAGACAAAGATTCTTCGTCCATCGCGAGCGACACTGATCCATTATCCCAATTGTGGCGAGGCCGCGTTGTCCGGCGGGCAGTTTCTATTCCGAGGTGAGTGCGAGATACTGAAGGGTCGAAAAAATCTTCGCCAGGAGGACGGATGTATTTTCATATCTTTGGATTTCAATGGAAGCCCGAGGCAACGGAAACATTAAAAGAGCGAGCGAAAGCAGATATCTCGGCTTTTAAGGGGAAGATTCCAGGGCTGCTCGAATTGCATGTTGGACACAATGAGTCGCCCCATGGCAAGGGCTATGCCTTCGCGGGCGTGATGCGCTTCACCGGCAAAGCCGCATTCGAAGCCTATGTAACCCATCCGCAGCATCAGGCCTTGCTCAAGTGGCTGGTGCCGCTGATCGACCCCGTCGAGTTCGACTTTCTGGCGCTGGATTAACCTTGCACGAGAAAGCCCGATATAGCGAGCACGCTATGTCGGGCTTTTCCCTTGGAACACAAGGCACAAACGGCTGAAATTCCCCGCAAATACAAGTGCAGTAAAACAAGACAGATCCAACAAACTTTACTTGACACATATTCGAGAGCTTTTCCGCCCCAAAGTGTTCCACGTGGAACACTCACATGTTCCACACTGTTTCGCACTATCCCAGACGCACAAGCCGAGCCTGAAGCAGGTTCGGAACCTTGGCCAAAGCCTCCAGAACTTCCGGACCAACCGGCTCGTCAACCTGAACCACTGAGAGCGCCTTAAGCGGCCCGGTTCCGGCCTGTTGCGGCGCCCGATCGCGGCCCAGGGCGAAGTTGGCGATGTTCACTCCCTGCTGACCAAGCACCGTGCCGATGTTGCCGATTACACCCGGAACGTCGAGGTTGCGGCAGACCAGCAGGCTGCCTTCGAGTGGCGCTTCGATGTCCATGCCATCAAAGCCCAGCAGTCGTGGCTGTTCGCCATGCAGCACGGTAGCCGATCCCTTGGTCGATCCGGCCACATCGTGCAGCGTAATCGAGAGAACCGAGGCCGCGCCGCCGCGAATGCTCTCGTGCTTTTCTTCGTGGATGCGGATACCACGCTCCTGAGCGATGGTAGCCGCATTGATGCGGTTTACATGCTCGGATTGCGACAGCAGCCCGGCGATGGCCGCATTGCGCACCAGATCTGTTTTGCCCTCCGCGAGTGCGCCCGCGTAGGTGAGATGAATGCTCTCAATCGTGCGCGGCGCAGCCTGCGAAAGGAAGCTGCCAAGCCGTCCCGCGAGATCGATGAAGGGAGCCAGCTGCAGGTACTCTTCGTGCGTGAGTGACGCGACGTTGACCGCGTTCTGGACTACGCCGAGCTTCAGATACTCGCGAACCTGGCGTGCAATCTGAATACCCACGGCCTCCTGCGCCTCAGCCGTCGATCCTGCGATATGCGGCGTCAGAATAACGTTCGGCAGGTTGGCATAGGGCGAGTCTTTCGGCGGTTCGACGGTGAAGACATCGAGCGCCGCGCCGCCGACCTGGCCGGATTTGAGCGCCGCGACGAGCGCGGTTTCTTCGATCAGTTCGCCGCGTGCGCAGTTGAGAATGCGAATACCCTTCTTCATCGTCGCGAGCGTGCGCTCGTTGATGATGCCGGTGGTCTGCGGCGTCAGGCCAACGTGCAGCGTCAGGTAGTCTGATTCGGCGAAGAGCTCTTCCGTGGTGACGAGTTTGATCCCGGCCTCACGGGCTACGGCGGCGGAGACAAACGGATCGTGACCGACGAGTTCCAGGCCAAAGCCCTTCGCGCGCTTGGCGACTTCAAGACCAATGCGGCCTAGGCCGAGGATGCCGAGAGTTTTGCCGCGCAGTTCGACGCCTTGCAGGGACTTCTTCTCCCATTTGCCGGCGTGCATGGTGGCATTGGCCTGCGGAAGCTGGCGCGCGAGGGCAAGCATAAGGCCGATGGTCAGTTCGGCAACGGCGATGGCGTTTGCGCCGGGTGTGTTCATCACGACGATGCCGCGACGGGTGGCGGCGTCAGCGTCAATGTTGTCGACACCGACACCGGCGCGGCCGATGACGCGGAGCTTCGGCGCGTGTTCGAGCATTGCATCGTCAACCTGAACGGCAGAGCGGACGACGAGCGCGTCAGCATCAGCGAGCGCTTCCGGCAGCTTGCCGGGGAGCTTGGCTACGTCGTCATGGGTGAGGATCTGCCAGTCAGGCTCGCTGGCGAGGACGGCTAATGTGGCGGGCGAGACTTTTTCAGCGAGTACGATCTTCATTTTTGGGCCTTTGCTTAAGAATTCGTCGAAGCGGAGGTTGTTCTGTTCGCAAAACATATCGAAAATGCGCACTACGGAGGCCTGTGGCTTGCCTTCGCCCTGCTCGTATTTCCAGATGGAGTTGGGGTGAACCCCAAGCTTTTCGGCCATCTGGTACTGATACAGGTTCAACTGCTTGCGGGCGAGGATGAGTTTTTCGCCAAAAGTGAGTTCAGGCATGGAATAGCTCCTAGCTCCTAGCTAGAAGCTAGGAGCTGTTTTTACTTCTTCTGCGCGAAGACTTCCTGGGCGGCGGCGACTCCCTGGCCGAATTGCACGGGAAGCTTGAGGGTGTCGCGGGCGATCAGTTCGAGTGCGCCGAGCAGGGCGATGGTGTCCATGTAATCGAAGAAGCCGAGGTGGGCGATGCGGAAGATCTTGCCCTTCATTTCGCCTTGGCCGTTAGCGATGACTGCACCGAAGCGGGCTTTCAGCTCCTTGACGACGGCTCCGGAGTCGAGGCCTTCAGGGACAGATACTGCTGTGGCTGCGGCGGCTGGGGCAGTCGGCGCGAAGAGTGTGAAGCCGAGAGCGACGAGTCCGGCGCGGGTCATGGCGGCGCAGTTCTGGGCGTTTTCGATCAGGGCGATGCGGCCTTCGGCGAGGTTTCCGCCAGCCTGGCCGGCGATGTAGTCCAATGCTGCGCCGAGGCCGGCAATCAAGGCTACGGATGGTGTATACGCGCTTTCGCCGAGCTTGGCGGATTTGCGCTCTTTGCGGAGGTCGAAGTAGTAGCGCGGGTTTTTGCTGGTTTCCATGGCGGCCCAGGCGCGGTCGCTGACGGAGAGATAGGCGAGGCCGGGCGGGACCATGACGGCTTTTTGCGAGCCGCCGATGAGGACGTCGACGCCCCAGGCGTCTACATCGAAGTGGGTGGTGCCGAGGCCGGTGATGGCGTCGACGATCAGGAGGGCTTCGGAATTGGCTGCTTTGAGCGTTTCAGCGATGGCCTGGACATCGTGGCGGGTGGCGGTGGAGGTTTCGGTGGCCTGGACGTAGACGGCTTTGGTATCGGGCTTCAGTGCGGCCTTAACTTGCTCCAGATCAAAGGTTTCGCCGTAGGGGGCGGTGAGGAGGTCGACCTGGCAGCCGAAGGCTTTGGCGAGGGCGACCCAGCGTTCGCCGAATTTTCCGGCGCTCAGGACCAAGACGCGATCGCCGGGCGAAGTGAGGTTGCTGACGGAGGCTTCCATGGCTCCGGTGCCGGAGCAGGCTAGGAGCAGGACGTCGTTTTTGGTGCCGACGAACTCTTTAAGTTGTCCGAGGACTTTGGTGTAGAGGGCGCGGAACTCGGCGGTGCGGTGGTGGATGTCCGCGGCGGCCATGGCGAACTGGGCGGCTGGGAGCAGTGGGGTCGGTCCGGGGGTGTATAGGCGGGTTTTACGGAACATGGAATCTCCTTGGAAAGACCTGGCCGGGTTTGCTCGCCGGCTGCAATCACAGAATACACATTCTTGTGAGAAATGTGAATTGCTGGCGTGGAGTGTGAAGTGCGGATGGATGGTGCCAGGGCTGATTGCTGGTTGGGTACAATCGATGGAATACGAAAGTTTTGAGAAACAGGTGGTTTAGCGATGAGTGAGACTTTGGAAGCGCGGGTGAAGGCGCAGACGATTACGGCGATGAAGGCTCGGGATTCTGAGCGGACTACGACTTTGCGGCTGATTACGACGGCGCTGAAGAACCGGGCGATTGAGAAGCGTGAGGAGCTTTCGGATGCGGAGTCGCAGCAGATTCTGGCTACGATGATTAAGCAGCGGCGCGACTCGATTGAGCAGTTCACCAAGGGCGGGCGGCCGGAGTTGGCGGAGAAAGAGGCTGCGGAGATTGCGGTGATCGAGGAGTTTTTGCCCAAGGCGCTGAGTACGGACGAGCTTGCTGCGCTGGTGGGGCAGGTGATTGCGGCGATTGCCGAGGGAGCGGGGCAGAAGCCGGGTCCGAAGGAGATGGGGACGGTCATCAAGGCGGTGCAGGCGAAGCTGCAGGCGGATGGGCTGCGGGCTGAGGGGCGGTTGGTGAGTGAGGCTGTTAAGGTTGCGCTGGCCTAGGGGCTGAGTGATGCAGGGTTTCGTGCTTCGCACGAAATAGGCCCAGGTCTCAAAATCGAGACCTGGGGCACCTGCACCCGGCTTGGGTTCCCGATCTAGAGCAGTGGCTCATCTAAGGTTCCGAAGTAGACGAAATTCATTGCTTCGACGAATGGCTGTGGAAGGGCGTTTAGGCTGTGCAGTTCTTCTACCCTTCGGACTGCTGCGTAGGGCTTGCCGGCTCCCCTCTGAGCCACGTATCCAAGGGTGTTTTCAATGCTTTCGGGGCCAACCATATGGATTGGTCGATTTCCCGGTGGAGTTCCGGCTAATGCAACTATTCGGAGGTTCTCGGTCAGAGCTTGAGGTTGACTGCGGTCCTCATCGTGGATAACACGGTATGGAATTTCAAACGCATTGAGAACTTTCTGGAATGAGGGGATATTGCCCTTTCCAGTAGTCTCGATAATCGACACACCTCTACGCCTCTGCGGGTGCCTTGCGAAAATCCCTGTAACTTCAGCAGCGCGCTCGAATGCCGCAACAGCCGTCAATTCTTCCATGATCACCACTTCATTAGAAAAGAAGACCTCGTTAACACTTGGATTGAATCTTGAGACCGCCGAAAGGCGCTGGCGCTCTATCTCATCAGCGGGACCAACGAAAATCTCCTGAGTAACCTGCTTCACGCTTACATGCCCATTCGCAGCTTTAGACATTCTTACGATTGATTTGTGCCGATTTGCGATATCAATGAAAACAGGGGAGTGGGTGCAGCAGGCCACTTGGAATGACGGCTCGGATGATAGCCGGTAAAGCAGATCTCGCATCCGCCGCTCCATCTGGGGATGCATATAGAGTTCAGGTTCTTCCACTATGAGCATGACAGCACGTTTATCGCCCATAGCTCCCAAAGAAGTCTCTTGTGCCTCAGCGAGTATCTGGAGTAGCGTCATAACCAGCGTTCGCTGAAGCCCGTGACCTTGGTGCGCAATTTTTGTGTCTATCTCAACGCTTACGTCCCGGATCACAAGCGAGGTATTTGGAAGCAATAAAGAGTTGACGTCCGGGGTTTCGGTCCTAATTCGTGCTTCACCGCCTATGACTTCTCTCAGTCCGTCGTTGATCTTCCTCTCAAGCTCCTTGATTTCTAGCGCTTGACCTTCCGGATTGTTTTGATCTGGAGAGAAGAGTTCCAAGACCCTGTTGAGTGCGTTCTTAAGGTCGATAATCTCCTGCCGTTGCGAGAGTTGATTCTCCACTATCAGATTCACGAGCTTGCCGTACGTCGAAGCATCCTTGGAAAGGGATTCTTCGGTGGCCTCTTGTACGGCTCGAATAAAGACGCATCGGGGCAGAATGGAATTAGCGTTTGACTTCCAGTTCCCACCACCGCCGGGATTGGCAAGCCATGCAGGTGTACCCTGAGAGACTAGGTCTGGGCGATTTTGTCGAACAAGCTGCTTCAACATTTCGCGGTTAATAGCATTGGTTCGGCCCGTGGCGCCCGGGATTTGGGCAATGAGGGGCTGATAGTCTGAACCAAAGACCGCCCAAGTTGTGTCTGGCTGGGGCCATAAATGAAAGATCTCGGGCGCGGAATACGAGGAAAGCTCTTCTTTCCATGAAGTCTTATCTTCACCGTCCGTACTATCAACGGTCATCCAAAACTTCTTTCTGAGAATCCACTCTCCTCCAAGAGTTCTCCCTTTTACAGCGGATTCCTCTTGTTCAGTCGCGGTCAATTGATCAAAGTATCCGATCAGTTCTATCGCGTTGGCTTCATCGGCCTGATGTCGATGAAAAAGTGACGTATCCTTAATGGCGCTGCCAGATAAAAATATCGACAATGCTGAAAGAGCGCATGACTTTCCGCAATTGTTTTCACCTATAACAATCAGTAGGTCGTCGAAATCAAGTTCAATTCTCTGAATGGCCTTAAAATTTACGATTACAAACCGTCGTAGTCTCACTGTTTCTTGCTCCCCAAAAATAAGTTAGAGTTTAACGACCCTAGCATTTCACGATCTGTCAGTTGTTGCAATATGCAAAGCACCCCAGCGACTGAATGGTTCGCTCGCAACCAAAGATTCGTCATTGTAGCCATCCATTAGCCTGTTGCAGACACTTGTGGCGCTTCGAATGACGAATCAACGACTCAGGCCTTAGGATGGCGGCGGGGGATTTTGGGATGCTGCGTCGTGCTTTTCTTAAGAATGGGTTGAAGGTGGCTGGGGTGGCTTCGGCGGCGCCTGGTGCTTTGACTGGGGCGCTGGCTGAGGGGTTGGCTGCGGGTGAGGATGCTGGTGCCAAGCCTTTGCAAGAGTTTGGGTATGGGGATGTGGAACTGGCTCCGGGGCGGATGCGGACGCAGTTTGAAGAGACTCGGGCGGTGTTGCTTGGCATGGATGAGGATGCGCTTTTGCGGCCCTGGAGGCTGCGGGCGGGGTTGTCTGCTCCGGGTGGTCCGATGGGTGGGTGGTATGACGAGGTTCCGCTGGTTAAGACGCCTAGCGGTGGGGAGGGATTTGCTCCGGGGCATTCGTTTGGGCAGTGGATTTCGGCGCTGGCTCGCGGGGTTGCGGTGGATGGCGATCCGGAGAGCAAGGCGAAGCTGCGGCGGATTCTGGACTTATATGGGCCTGCAATTTCGGGTAAGTTTTATGATAACTTTCGATTTCCTGCTTATAACTACGACAAGATGGTGATCGGGCTGATCGATGCGCACCAGTTTGCGGGTGTGCCGGATGCTTTTGATCTATTGAACCGGACTACGGATGCTGCGGAGCCGCATCTGCCGCCGACTGCGCTGGATCGGGATGCTCCGCAGATCGCCTGGCGCACGGCTACGGGGCAGAATTCGACTGGCGATTATGGGTGGGATGAGTCTTACACGCTGCCGGAGAATTTGTATCTGGCGGCGCAGCGCGGGGCGGGTGAGCGGTATAGGACGATGGCTCCGCGCTATCTGCTGGATAAGAGTTACTTCGATCCGCTTTCGGAGAACAGGAATGTGTTGCCGGATCATCATGCTTACAGCTTTTGCAATGCGCTGAGTTCGGCGATGCAGGCTTATATGGTTGGCGGAAGCGAGAAGCATCTGCGCGCGGCGAGGAATGCGCACGAGATGATTGTGGCGACGCAGAGTTATGCTACGGGCGGGTGGGGTCCGGATGAGAGTTTTCGTGAGCCGAATACCGGGGCGCTGTATGCGAGTTTGACGAAGACAAAGCATAGCTTTGAGACTCCGTGCGGGAGTTATGCGCACTTTAAGCTGACGCGATATCTGCTGCGGGTTACGCGGGATGGCAGGTATGGGGACAGTATGGAGCGGGTGCTGTATAACACGGTGCTCGGGGCTAAGTCGTTGCAGAAGGATGGGCGGGCTTTTTATTACTCGGACTATAGTGATTCGGCTACTAAGTTTTATTTTGATGATGCGTGGCCGTGCTGCTCGGGGACGCTGCCGCAGGTGGCTGCGGATTATCACATCCTCGGTTACTTTCGCGATGACGATGGGGTATGGGTGAACTTATATATGCCTTCGACGCTGAAGTGGACGGGATCGCATGGGGCGCGGATGTCGCTGACGCAAGCGGGTGGGTATCCGCTTGAGGGGAATGTTGCGCTGGTGGTGAAGGCTTCGAAGGCGGAGGAGTTTGCGTTGCGGTTGCGGATTCCGGCTTGGGCTGGGCAGGATGGTTTGGGTGGTCAGGTGGCGGAGATCAAGGTGAATGGATTGGCTGTGAATGCTGCGGTGGATAAGGGCTTTGCCACGCTGCGGCGCAAGTGGAAGGACGGCGATCGCGTGGAGTTGATGCTGCCGTTGCCGATGCGGCTGGAGGCGATTGACGGGGCGGGAACGAAGAATCCGGATACGGTGGCGCTGGTGCGCGGGCCGCTGGTGCTCTTTGCGTTGACTGAGGATGCGCCGAAGGTAAGCCGGGCGCAGCTCCTCGCTGCGAAGGCTATGAAGGGGCAGGCGGTGTGGATGGCGGATACGAGTTCGGGGCCGCTGTTGTTGACGCCGTTTACGGAGATTCATGAGGAGCGATACCGGACTTATCTGACGGTAAGTTAGGAGATACTTCCGGAAAGAAACGGATTCCAACCGGTGCGGGCGCATGATATAGTCCCTCCACTCACTGATATGGAGGTAAGTCATGCCCTATGTGTTGGGGTTCGCGGGTCTGGGTGTGTTCTGGCTGGTTTTGCTGATTGCGACGGGGGAGCATCCGTGGGCGCTGGTAAAGGGCGAGGATGGAAGGCCGAGCACGAGTAAGTTTCAGATGCTAGTGTGGCTTGCTGCGGTGGTGTTCGGGTATCTGGCGGTTTATGAGGTGCGAGTCAGTCACGGGCACTATGAGGGGCTGGCGGATATTCCGCAGAATCTGCTGATCGCGATGGGGATCAGCGTGGTGACTACGATTTCTACCAAGGCGATTGAGGTGAATTCGAGCAATCGCGCCGATGCGGCGGCCGCCGCCGCGCCGCCCCAGGTGGTGGCGACGGGACCGTCGGTGGTTGCGCAGGAGATGGGTGGACCTCCGGTAGTCGTGACGCCGGTCAAGGTTGCCCCGCAACCGCCTCCGCCTGTTGACCAGAGCGGCATCTTCACCGATCCGAGTGGTGCGCCGGATCTGGGCAAGGTCCAGGTGGTGCTGTGGACTGCGGTCGCGGTGGGGGTATTTCTGAACGGGATTATTGCGGCCATTCACAGCCCTGCTCCGTGCGTGGCAAATGGAGCTTGTGGGCAGGGGATTCCCGATATCGGGCAGACGCTGATGATTCTGATGGGCCTCGGGCACGGAGCTTACATTGGCGGCAAGATTGCTCAGAATCAGGGGAATTAAATCTGGGCGGGAATTGATTGCGCCCTGGCGTTATTCGCTGAACTGCTGGTCAAAACAGATCAGGCGATTGATGGAAATAGGCTCCGCCGGGGCATCGCCAAGACAGAGGACGGGCATCCGATTGAACTGAGAACTCATGGAGGATTCAGTTCAATGGATACGAAAACTGTTATCGCGATTCTCATGGCGGTAGTTGTTGTTGCTGTTGTGGTGTTTGTGTTCGTGATCGAACGCAAGCGTCGCACTGAGCGGCTGAAGGAACGCTTCGGTCCGGAATACGACCAATTGGTGAGAGAGCAGGGAGATCCGCGAAGGGCTGAAGCGGTTCTGGCCGATCGAGAGAAGCGGGTCGAGAAGCTTTCGATCCATGAACTGTCGAGAGAGGACAGGCGGATATACGCGGAAGAGTGGGCGAATGTGCAGAAGCGATTCGTCGACGATCCGGCGATGGCCGTCAATGAAGCGGACAGTCTGGTTACGGCCGTGATGACTACACGCGGCTATCCAATGGCTACCTTTGAGCAGCGCTCTGCTGATATCTCTGTTCATTACCCGAGGGTGGTGCAGAATTACCGGGCCGCGCGCTTGATCTCTACGCGCCATGCGAAGGGGCAGGCTACCACCGAGGAGTTGCGACAGGCTCTGGTGTATTACCGGTCGCTATTCGATGAGTTGCTTGAAACACCGAAATCTGAAATGACAGGAGTTTCCCATGGACGAATTGCGTCTTAACGATGAGCAGTTAACAACCCGTGATATTGCCTATCCTGCCCGAAGTGGCGCCGGTGCCCGGGCCGCCGTTATCGATCCAGCTACCGACACTGTCGGACGACAGGAGATTGAAGGCAGACAAATGGAAGCAGGCGGCCCGGAGGTATTGGAAGCGGCTGGGCCTCTGTTTCCGGACAATGAGATGCAGGCTTTCCGGAGCCGCTGGGATCGCGTACAGACTTCGTTTGTGGACGAGCCGCGTAAGGCCGTGGAACAGGCCGACTCCCTGGTTGCGAATGTGGTGCAGCGTATCGCGGAGCAATTTTCCGCTGAGCGCGAGCAGTTGGAGAAACAGTGGGACAGCGGATCAGATGTTTCGACGGAAGATCTAAGGCAAGCGATGAAGCGCTATCGTTCGTTCTTCGATCGACTGCTTACGTTTTAGGCAGTCAGCGGATATACCTGCAACACTCACCTCCTGGAAATGGCCTCTTGGCCTATCCAGGAGGTTTTTTTGCGTTTGCCTCTTACCCGCGGATGATCTTTACGAAGATTCCGTCTGGGAGTTCGCCGTTGATGATGTGGACTACGCCATTTTTCACGAAGCCTTCGAGAGTCTGTGGTCCTCGCCGGATGGCCGGGTCCGCTTCGCGGTTCGGCGAACTACTTGGGGATGCTCTGGAGGCGGGTTTGGCTGGGCCTGCGGATGCTGTTGCGGCAGTGGGCGGCGCGGACGGGGTTCGGCCCATGCCGCGGTCCATGGCGTCGTTGGCGAGCTGATCGGCTTCCTTGTTGCCGCCGCGCAGGGTGTGGGCGATCTCGAATTTCTCCAATTGATTCGCGCGGCGGCGAGCTTCTTCCCACAGTGGGCGCAGGTCGGGGCTGTTGACTTTGTACTTGCCCTGCATCTGCTTGACCATCAGCTCGGAGTCGGCAACGACTCGCAGGCGGCGGTGTTTGTTTTCGAGGCACCAGGCGAGGACGCCGAGGAGGGCGGAGTATTCGGCGTAGTTGTTGGTGCGCTTGCCTAAGTATTCGCTGAGGCGCGCGAGGACGCGGCCGTTCGGGTCTTCGATGACGGCGCCGTAGCCGGCTGGGCCGGGGTTGCCACGGGAGCCTCCGTCGCAGTGGGCGATGAGCATTTCGGTGGAGGTTTCGGGAGTGGGGAACAGGGTCGAGTTCATCTCGATTAGTGTATCGGGAAGGTCTGTGGACGGAACAGCGGACGACGGAGAGGACAAAAACGCTCACAAATGCGATTTGAGCGCGTCCATCTGGCACGTAGTATTCGATTTGCCGGCACGCGTTTTAATTCTGGAGAACAGACGTATGGCGACAGACGCAGTTCCTTTGGCTGCTCCGATGAGCGCAGCGTGGTCACGGGCCTTGGGCGTACAATCCTTGCCAGGTATGGTGACGACGACCAGCGATGGGCAAACAGCTCGGCAGGGCAGGGCGCAGGCTCATGTTCAGCAGAGCAATGAGGAGAAACTGCGGGTTCGCGCGACGGAGATGGATCTGATTCGCGAGGCGCAGGCCGGATCGCGGGCGGCATTCGATGCTTTGGTGCGGCAGTATGAGCACCAGGTTTTGCGGCTCGCGCTGCACCTGACGGGCAGCGAACAGGACGCGGAGGACATTTACCAGGAGGCTTTTCTGAAGGCCTACCGGTATTTGAACAACTTTCGGTTCGAATGCTCGTTCTATACGTGGATTTACCGGATTGTGACCAACCTGTGCCTGGATCAACTGCGACGGCGTAAGACGCGGCGGGAGGATTCGGCGGTAGTGCTGGATCATTCCGGCGACGAAATCGATCTGATGGCATCTGTATCGGATGAGAGGGCGTTTTCGAATCCGGGGAAAGAGCTGGATCGGAAGGTTCTGGGAGAGCGGATTCAGGTGGCTCTGGAGACGCTGACGCCGCGCGAGCGGATGGTCTTTGAACTGAAGCATTATCAAGGGCTCCGGTTGCGGACGATCGGAGAGATGTTGAGCACTACGGAAGAAACTGCGAAGAATACCCTTTTCAGGGCGACCAAGAAGTTGCGATGTCAACTGGCGGGTTTGCGGTAGAGGTTGGATTGCCGTGGACGCGGTTGGGTTCGCGGGCGTGAATGGGCTTCCTAATAGATTGCCGGAGAGCGCGGAGAGCGCCGAAACACGGCAACTGAAGCTCTGGCGTAAACAAATTTTTGAGGCGAACAGGACGTACAGACCATGAATTGTTCAGAAATCCACGAAAAGGTTGTGCTGGCGGCGTACGGTGAGTTGCCGGACGATCAGGCGCATACTTTGGCCATGCATACGGCGGGTTGTGCGGAGTGTCGACAGGAGCAGGAGCAGTTGCTGGCTTTGAAAACGCTGTCGGCGGCGTATCCGATGCTCGAACCGAATGCCAATCTGATTGCGAGAAGCCGAACGCGGCTTGAGGACGCCCTGGATGCGCTGCCGCCGAAGCGGTGGTATGACCGGGTTGCGGATTGGATGACGCGGACGGCGGCTGGTTTGCAGTCGGCGCCGGTGGCGGCTTGTCTGCTGCTGGTGGCGGGAGCCGGGTTGGGCAGCCTGGGCGGATATGAGTTTGCGGCGCGGCACGCGGCTGGAATTGCCGGCAACGGTTCTGGAAATGTGAGCGCTAGCGTAGTTGGCGCAGCTCATCTGGAACGTTCGGAAGCGCCTGCGGTGAGTCTGGGTGCACCCCTCGCTTCTGGTGAGATCGCGAGCGTCTCGGGGATTGTCCGGCAGCCGAATTCGAATCTGGTTCAGGTGCGCTATAACCAGGTGGAGCGCAGGCAGGTGGAAGGCACGGTGGACAATCCGCAGATTCGCCAGTTGCTGATGCTGGCTTCGCAGAATGGGGCGAATCCGGATGTGCGGAATGACTCGGTGGGACTGCTGGCTGCCGAATGCCGTTCGGGCCGTGGCTGCGAGGGCGCGGACAGGCAGGGCACGGGTGTTCGCGACGCGCTGATGGTGGCGCTACGCTACGACCGAAGCGCCGCGGTGCGGCAAAAGGCGTTGGAAGGCCTGCAGCCATTCGTGGCTGAGGACATGCAAGTGCGCGATGCGGTGCTGGAGACGCTGCTGAATGATCCGGATGCGCGCATCCGGTCGGCAGCGATCAGTATGCTGGAGCCGGTGGAAGCGGACACGAGCGTAAGACAGGTCTTGTCAACGGTGGCGGCTTCCGATCAGAATTCGAATATCCGGAGCGCGTCGAGGGTGGTACTGCGCCGGGTTTCTGAGATACAGTAATTCCGCAGGACCTTCAACTCATTCGGGGATTTCTTCTCAGCAAAGATAGACTCACATTCCCTGCACCGCGCCGTCAGACAGAGTGCGGGTGGGGATCACAAGTCAGCCGCGGGGAGTTAAAGAAAATGGATCACTTTTTGAGGCCGTGCAGGGTAGGTGGAGTCGGAATTCCGGGAAGGGTGCGCTTCTTTGCCGGGGTTCTGGTGGCGGGTGGGCTGTCGATCGGGTTAGCTGCGCGGGCGCAGAGCCTGCAGTTGATCGATGTTTTGGATGAACCCACGCTTTTGCTGTTGCATTCGAAATCGCAGGGGTTTCTGGGCGTAGATGTGGGCGACGTGGACGCGGACAGGGCGCAGGCGCTGCATCTGAAGGATACGCGCGGGGCAGAGATCACGATTCTGGATCATGATGCTCCGGCGGGAAAAGCCGGATTGATGCTGCATGACGTAATTCTGCAGGTGAATGGCCGGGAGATTGACGACGCTGAGCAGGTGAAACAGATTCTGCACGAGGCTCCTCCAGGGCGGAAGCTGCAATTGCTGATTAGCCGCGATGGGGCGTTGCAGACGGTGCCAGTGCAGTTGGCCGACCGGCGCAAGGTGCAGGAAGAAGCACGGGAGCGGCTGGACACGGTTGGCATGACGTCAGGTTCGGGGAACAGCTTCGTTTCAAATGGGGCCGATCTTCCTTCCGCGGGTGGATTTCATTCGCCGTTTTTTGGGAGCTCGCTGCATGTGGGCGCGATGGTCGAGCCGCTGACGGCGCAGATGGCGGATTTCCTTGGGGTTGGCGGCGGGGTGATGATCAAGAGCGTGGCCCGCAGGAGCGAAGCGGATGTGGCCGGGCTGAGATCGCATGATGTGATTCTGGAGGTTGGCGGCGAAACGGTTGTGACTTCGAGCGACTGGGAGCGGCTGCTGCGGTCGAGTGAGGGCAAGCCGGTGCAGGTGGAGATTCTGCGCGACCGGATGAAGCAACTGGTGCTGCTGCAGGTGGATGGAAAGCGGCACAAGTCGTAGCCTGCTTGTGTCTTAAATGACGAAACTGGTTGGTTGTGAAGGCGCGGACTTATGGTCCGCGCTTTTTGCGGTATCTGAAATAACTTGGGCAGGTTGATTTGTGTAAGTAAATTCTTTATCGATTCCTAATGTTCTGAGTATTTGTTGGAGCGGATTAGAGCATTTTCGCTTCTAGTCCTAACAATTGAGATCAGCCAAGTACGGTTTTTCTTGAGGAAAAACCGTGTAGGCAGTGGTCGCGTTGTAAGCACCGGAAGCGAAAATGCTGTAGTGAAAATGACTATCTTATCCTTACGGAATGCTTTCAAATTCGGGCCTAGAATCAGTGGGTTATGAGTAGTGGCTTGCACCTGCTGTATTTGAACCCGGTTGCCTTTCTCAGGCGAAGGCGTTGGGTCGGGTCACTCGACTATGACTTGCGAGAGTATCCCGATCCTTTATGAATGAACCCAAGACTTACTTTGTCGTTCCGACGCATCGATTGCGCGATGTGAGTGAAACAATCCACGAGTATGACGAACATTTCTGGCGCAACGGCCACTCGCCGCAGATGATTGTGTTCGATGATTCCACTCCCACCAATGTTGAGAAGTATTTCAGTTGTCTGGATGAGACGAAGACCCGATGTGACCTGTGGTATGTAGGTCCGAGGCAGAAGGAGGAATTCATCTCCTATGTCAACTCAAGACTTAGAAACAATCGATTAGAGCCGCTGGTCAAGAATCTCTTCCGCCCCAGTTATGGGGGAAATCGAAACTACACATTGATGTACTCGCTGGGCGGGCTGATGGTTAGCTCGGATGACGATATGCGTCCTTATTCGCTGATGGAGGATAGCCCTGAGTCGCTGGAAGATGACGAGATCAGCCGTGGGCGGTTGCATAAGGTGGGCAAGAACGGCTATGTGCGCAAGTCGTTCGATATGATGTCGGCGTTCTTCGATGTGCTGGGCAAGCCGGTTTCGGAGGTTCCGGAGAACTATGAGCGCGGCGAGCTGCTGGTCGATACGGCGATGGATCTGGAGACGAATGCGACGAAGGGGCTGGCTGAAGAGAACGCGATGCTGTTGCAGCGGGGGAATGTTCCTGAGAATGCGGTGGTGAAGATTGCGCAGACTTTCCGATCGGGGACCAATGATATCGACGCAATCGACTTTGTGGATATGTTCCTGAATGACGAGCAGCAGGTGAGCCTTGATGTATTGAATGACTTATATGTTCTGGTGAACTTCCGGCCGGTGGTTACGAACAAGAATTGGCGGATGGATTGCGGTGTGGCGGGTTATGACAATACTTTTGGGCTGCCTCCGTTCTTTCCGACGCGATTGCGTTTTGAGGATTACATTTACCGGCTGTGGATACAGCAGAACAGTATCGTGGCGGCGCATGTGGATGCGGCGCAGCATCACAGCAAGAGTAACTACATGCGGAATCCGCCGGCTTCGGAGATATTGAATGAGGAGATTGCGAATCTGCTGAAGCGGAAGATCAAGTCTTCGCTGACGAGCGTGGATGACCTGGGAATCAGCTTCGATTACTCGGGCGAAGTTACGGCGCAGGATGCGGAGGAGATTCTTGAGAAGATTACCGGACTGCATTCGCGGGCGCTCAAGGGCGCGGAGACGGCGAAAAGCCAGGAGCGGGTAGATGCGCTGAAGATTTTCGCGGCGAATCTGCAAAAGGCTTTCTATGGGTTTGAGCCGGATTTCTTTCAGCACAATCTTTTGCGGATTGTGGATGATGCAATCGGGGTGATCAAGGCTTCGATTGAGCTGTGGCCTACGCTGGTGGAGATCTGTTATTTCCAGAAAATCCGGCATGGTTTGCCGATGTTGCACCTGGGCCGGGCTGCGAGGTAACCGCCTTGTTTGGTCTGGGTTAGCTTGACTGCGTGGCTGCAGGTTGCGGAATGTGGTTGAATAAGAAGGATGGGTACTCCTCGTAAGTTGACTGCGCACGGGCGGATGCTGGCTGCAAAGCGCAACGTGCGCGAGCTGGCGTTGGTCGGCAGGGCGCTGGCCTCGACCGGGCATCCGGTGATGGCGCAGATTGTGCCGATGCGCTTCTGCAATCTTTCGTGCGCGTATTGCAACGAGTACGACAAGGTTTCGAAGCCGGTGCCGCTGGATGAGATGGAGCGGCGCATCGATCATCTGGGGCGGCTGGGGACGAGCATTATTACGATTTCCGGTGGCGAGCCGCTGACGCATCCGGAACTGGATGGCGTGATCCGGCGGATGCGCAAAGTGGGCGCGATGGCCGGGATGATCACCAATGGCTATCTGCTGAATGTGGAGCGGATCGAGCGGCTGAACCGGGCTGGCCTGGACCACATGCAGATCTCGATCGACAACATCAATCCTGACGATGTTTCGATGAAGAGCCTCAAGGTGCTGGACAAGAAGCTGGAGATGCTGGCCGAGCACGCCGAGTTCCACGTGAATATCAACTCGGTGGTGGGCGGCGGCATAAAAGACCCGAATGACGCGCTGGTGATCTCGAAGCGCGCGCTGGAGCTGGGTTTCAGCAACACGATTGGGATTATCCATGACGGCAGCGGGCAGTTGAAGCCTTTGCAGCCGGAAGAAGCGAAGATCTACTTTGCGGTGAAGAACCTGAAGCGGCGGAGTTATTCGCGGTTTAACCAGTTTCAGGAGGCGATTGCGCAGGGCAAGCCGAATGACTGGCGCTGCCGGGCAGGTTCGCGGTATCTGTATATCTGCGAGGATGGGCTGGTGCATTACTGCTCGCAGCAGCGCGGGTTTCCTGGGATTCCGCTGGCTGAATACACGACGGCGGATGTGAAGCGGGAGTTTGTCACTGCGAAGTCGTGTTCGCCGAACTGCACGGTTAGCTGCGTGCATCAGATCAGCTATATCGACCACTGGCGGACGCCGCAGACTCGGTCCATTTCGCCGGGGGGACACGCTGGTGAAGCGCCGGGGTTGGTGACGATTCAGGGTGCTAATTAGACACTCTTCCGTTCCATATAAAAACAAAACCGCCCCGAATGCAGTAGGTTCGGGGCGGTTCTTTTTTGCGGCGTAGCTATTTCGACGCGCGGGTGTCGGCCAGGGCCTGGTCGATTAGCTGGAAGAGTTTGGTGCGATCTACCACTTCTACAAATGGGGCGCCTTTGGACTGGCTGGTGGCTACCCAGATCGTCGGGGTGTGTTCGATGCCGACTCTCTGGCCGAGGGCGTAGTCGGCTTTGACGGCCGCGGTGAGCTTGCCCTCGGGGTCGATGGCGAAAGGCAGCGCGAGCTTGTGGTCGGCGGCGAATTTCTCGGAAAAGGTGCGCAGGACTTCGAGCGAGGTGATGGAGGGCTGGTTGGCGAAGACGGCGTCGCGGTAATCGTCGCCGATTTTCTTGGATTTCGTATCAAACCAGCGGGCGTTGACGGCGGCCTGGAAGCTCCATGCGTGGAAGGCGAGGGGGAAGTCGTGACGCACCCAGGGGATGTGGTACTGGTCGCTGGCTTCCTTGAGGAGTGGGTTGGCGCGGGCGCAGTCGGGGCACTCCATGTCTTCGAATTCGATGATGGCGACGCGGGCGCCTGCTGGCGGCCTTAGCGCGGAGGGGTCGTGGACCTGGGTGGTGGGCGGCGCGCCGCCGAACTGGGCTAGTGCCGGGGCGGCGAGTGCGCCGAGGGTCGCGAGAGCAAGGGCGGCGGAGCGGATCGGATGGGTGCGGAGCATAGGCTTTGGACGATGTCCTCGACAATATTGTAACGGGCGAGCGGCGCGAGGAAAGAGCTTCGCTGCTTCGATTCATCGTCAAAGATCCCGGAGTTGGGGCGATTTTCCGCTTATTTGACGCCCTTGGTGTCAGCCAGTGCCTGATCGATGATCTGATACAGGTTTTGAATATTGGTCACTTCGATAAACGGCGCCCCGCGGCTGTGGTCGGTGACGATCCAGATGGTTGGGGTGTGTTCGATGCCTGTTCGCACACCCAGGTTGTAGTCCGCCGTCACCCCGGCTGCGAGATTGCCCTGTGGGTCGAGAGCAAACGGTAACTGGATCGCATGGTTCTGGGCGAAACTCTCCGTGAATTTCCGCACCAAAGTAGGGTCGTTGTAGAAAGAGGGCTGGTTGGCGAAGATCGCGTCGCGATATTCGTCACCGAGCTTCTTTGATTTGGTGTCGAACCAGCGTGCATCCACGGCGGCCTCAAAACTCCAGGCGTGCATTTTCAGCGGGAAATCATGGCGAACCCAGGGAATGTTGTACTTGGCAGCCGCCGCCTTCAGAACTGGATTGTCATGGCCGCAGAGGGGGCACTCCTGATCTTCGAACTCAACGATCGCTACGTGCGCACCAGCCGGTGGATGCAAGGCGGAAGTGTCGTGGACCTGGGTTCCGCTCGGCGACCCGCCAAACTGCGAGAGCGCGGGGGTAGCGGCGACAAGACTGGAAAGGAGAACTGCCAGGATGGTGGCGCGGGATGAATTCATAGGGTTTGGACGTTTTCCTTGAAGCGATTGTAACGGGCGGATATGGAAAAGAGTGACGCAGAGACTATTTGGGCTGGTCCCGCTCGTGTTTGCGAGCGGCTATCCACTGCTTCCATTTGTAGTCGGCGATGAGGGATATGGCTACGAGGACTAGCGCGACTAGTCCGATTATGATTTTCATGACTGAGAACAGGATCGCACGAGGCGCTTACTCCGCTGACTCGTCCGGGGACAGAGGCTCGGTGAATTTAATCTCGTTCCCCGAGCTGTCGTTTACGCGGAAATCGCGGTTTCCCCAAGGTTTACGCAGAATTCCCTGCGACAGATGAGCGCCGCGCTGAACCAGCTCGTCGTGTAGCGCTTCGAGGTCGGGGGTGAAGATGTGGATGCCGACCGGGGAATGGGAATGGTCGCTGTCTCGAAAGAGGTGGATGGCAACTTCGTCGCGCTCGAGGATCGCGTAGTCTCGGCTTGGCAACTCTGAGACGAGTTGAAAGCCGAGTTTCTGCTGGTAGTAATCAATTGATCCCTGGAGATTGGCGACCGGAAGTTCGGGGGCGATCCGCGAAAGTCTTGCCATAGGTCGTTTCCTCCTCTGCATGCTACATTTCTGCGGCGGGGCGGATCGCGAAAAGCTTAGCACGCACGCGAGATCCTGTGTCTTGGTATTGTGATTATTTCTGTGGCGGGCCGTCGCGCTGCTCCCTGCTGGCCGCGATCCATTGCTTCCACTTGTAGTGAGCGATCAGGGAAACACGATGAGGACGAACAGGACGACGCCGATTAGGAGTTTCATGGCTAGGAGCAGGAGCTAGACGTCATGCTCCATATGTCGAACTTGGGCTTTCCATCTATGAGTCTTATTCCAGCGATTACGAAGCCAGTCCCCTGCCAGGACTCCCGCGTTGCATGACCGCATCCGATCATGATGAAGTCTCCTTTATCGACACGAACCTCTCGCAGTTCAAAGGACCGCAATCGTGGACGTCCGCCGGTATCGATGACCTCTCGCATGGCAGAAATGAACTCCTGCTTACTCATATCAGGGGCGTCTCGACGTCCGAGAAGAAGTTCGTTTTTGAGGTCGGAGGTCTGATCCTGAATTTCCCAAAGATCAGCCCAATTTTGTTTCTCCTGATCGTTTATGTATCTTTCGACGGCTGGTTTGAATAGAGACTTTTGCTCTGGTGTCAGCGTTCTATAAGGGTCATTCGTGGCTCCCAGTAACCCTAAAGTTAGGAGCAACAGAGCCCAATTTGCCCTATTTTTCATGCGGTCAGCTTATCACTCGGTTGTCGGCGATCAAAATCAAGGGTCTAAATCTGGATATTGTTGGGCGCATTGTCGTTGAGGTTGATTCCCTCTGTGTGATAGGCTTCGTCTTCTTTAGTGAAGACGCTGACGCGCTGCTCTATATCGCGTAAGCGCCTGCCGGAGTTATTCCGCATGACGGAGGACGGCAGAAGTAGCGGAATGGTCGCGCTCTGCGGCCTGCGTCTCAGCCTTACCTGGGTTTGGGACCACAAAGACGCCCAACTGGACGCCATTACGAATTCCCTGGGTCTGGGGAGGTCGCTGGCTTTGGCGGTATCCCACCCTAAGCGCGATGAGGCTGCGCTTAGGATGGGGCCCCGGTTCTCTGGTTGGGCGCGGCTTTTGGGTTCGTGCGGCGCACGAATGAGGCCTAGGTCTCAAAAGCGCGACCTTGGGCACCCGCTAGTCAAAAGCAGATCCATCGCTGCGCTCAGGATGACAACGCTCGTCAATTTCAATTTCGCAACCTTCAAGGAGAATCCCTATGAAAACTTATCCGGGAAGTGAGATCCGCAATGTAGCTGTAGTGGGGCATGCGCGGAGCGGCAAGACTACTTTAATTGCCGCGCTGTTGCATGCCGCGAAGATGACCGCAGCAAGGGGCAGAGTTGCAGATGGTTCTGCTGTGACCGCTTATGACGAAGAGGACGTGGCGCGCGGGACGACGATGCAGAATGCAGTGGCCTTTGCTGAATGGCAGGGAGTGAAGATCAATCTTGTGGATACGCCCGGATTTCATATGTTTTCGCATGAGGCGAAGGCCGCGATGCTGCCGGTAGAGGCGGCGCTGGTGCTGGTGAATGCGCAGTGCGGCGTGGAGGCGGTGACGGAGCGGGTGTGGAAGTATGCCGAAGAAGCGAACCTGCCGCGGATTGTGGTGCTGAATCAGATGGATTCTCCGCGGGCGGGCGGCGGGCAGGGATTGTCGGCGCTGATGGAGGATTTGCATGAGCGCTGGGGGCGGACGTGCGTTCCGGTGCAGCTTCCGATTACTGGCCCCGAGGGGTTTCATGGGGTGGTGGATCTGATTACGATGCAGGCCTTTTTCTACGAGACGAATGGGAACGGATCGGGGCGGATTGGCGAGGTTCCGGGGCACATGCTGGCGGCAGCGCGCGCGGCTCACGAGGCGCTGGTGGAGCTGGTGGCCGAGGGCAAGGATGAGTTGATGGAGGAGTTCTTTGCCGAGGGGACGATTCCGGAGCAGCACCTGATTACGGCGCTGCATGAGGCGATTCGCGAGGATCGGATATTTCCGGTGTTGTTTACGAGCGGCGAAGCCAATGTGGCTACCGATCATCTGCTGGACTTTCTGAAGGTGTATGCGCCTGCAGCCTCGGAGCGGGCGGCAGTGGCGGTGAGCGGCATCGAGGTCATGGAGACGGTGGCCGCGAATGGTCACGCGGCTGGATTGGGCGCAAGTGGCGGCGAGGCGGAGCATGGGAATGGCGAGGTTTCGGGATACGGGAGCGGGATGGGCAACGACAAGAATGACGCCGACATCGTTCTGCGGCCGGTGGCGGACAGCGAACCGGTGGCGCTGTTTGTCTTCAAGACGATGAGCGACCCGTTTACGGGCCGGATCAGCTTTTTCAAGGTGGTGAGCGGGGTGGTGAAGACGGATTCCTGCGTGGAGAACTACGCGCGCAAGGGGCAGGAGAAGCTTTCGCATCTGAGCGTGATGCAGGGGCGCAAGGCTGTCGAGGTGACGGAGCTTCATGCCGGGGATCTCGGAGCTGTGGCCAAGCTGCGCGATACGTTTACGGGCGATACGCTGGGACAAAAGGGCGCGGAGATTCGCGTGGAATTGCCGGAGCGGCCTGAGCCGAGCATGACTTACGCGATTGAGCCGAAGACGCGGGCGGATGAGGACAAGCTGGCTGGGGCGCTGCACAAGATCATGGAGGAGGACCAGTTGGTGCGCTTCTTCCGCGATGCGGAGACGCATGAATTTCTGGTCGCTGGGTCGGGCCAGCAGCATATCGAGGCGATTGTTTCGCGGCTCAAGCGGCGGTATCACACCGAGGTGACGCTGAAGGCTCCGAAGGTGCCGTATCGGGAGACGATTCGCGGCAAGGCGGAGGCGCAGGGACGGCATAAGAAGCAGTCCGGCGGGCATGGCCAGTATGGGGATTGCAAGATTCGACTGGAGCCTCTGCCGCGCGGGACTGGATTTGAGTTTGGCAACGAGATCTTTGGCGGTTCGATCCCCAGGCAGTATGTGCCGGCGGTCGAGAAGGGGATTGTAGAGACGGCGCTGCGGGGATTCCTGGCCGGGTATCCGGTGGTGGACTTCAAGGCGACGGTGTATGACGGCAGTTATCACGAGGTGGATTCGAATGAGCTGTCATTCAAGGTGGCGGGACGGCTGGCCTTCAAGAAAGCGATGGAGCAGGCGAAGCCGTGTCTGCTGGAGCCGATTATGAAGGTGGAAGTGGAAGCTCCGGAGGAGTTTGCCGGGGCGCTGATGGGGGATCTCAATGGGCGTCGCGGCCGGGTGCAGGGAATGCAGGCGCGTGGCAAGGCGACGGTGATTGCGGCGGAGGTTCCGATGGCGGAGATGCTGAGTTATGGAACTACGCTGACTTCGATTACCCAGGGGCGGGGTAGCTTTCACATGGAGTTGAAGCATTACGACGTGGTGCCGCAGTTAGTGGCGGAAAAGATTCTGGCTACGGCGAAGAAGCCGGTGGAAGCTGAAGAGGAGTAACGGCGACGGATAAACCGCTGACAAAGATGAAAAGCTTCCCTCGGGGCCTAAAGGCCGACTGATTTTGTGGTGTCTATGGCGCGGCTAAAGCCGCGCCCCTTCAAAGCTGAGGGTTTTTCATCAATCTGAAGCAGATCGCAGGCTACTTGATTCTTTCCCGTGCGATTTTCACGTAGTCGTGGGAGGCCTCAATGTGTGCTTCCTGGGAGACGAGGAGCTGACGGACGGGCAGAGGCAGTTCTCTGGTGAGTGCATCTTCGTATGCTTTGATGGCTTCGTCTTCTGCCTGCTCGGCGGTTTCGAGGAGGGCGTGATCGCCGCCGAGGGCGGTCTTGAGGTTGCCCCATGCGCGAAGGAGCTTGGCAGTCATGGTGCCGCTTTCCTTGATGTCGGCAACGCCTTCCTGATGAAGGATGGTTTCGAGGTTGCCGCGGAAATGAGCGCGATTCAGGGACTCAGTCAGGAAGTAACGCTTGAGGCCTTCGTCCTTCAATGCGTCGCCGATCTTCTGGAATCCTTCCTGATCGTCTATGAGGCTCTGAATGACGAGGCGCAAGGTTTCTTCGACTTCCTTGAGGGTGTTCGATGGGGTGGGCATCTCGTTCCTTTCGATTAGGGGAGTTATCGAGCTGTTTGGGGGATGTACGGACAGGGTCCGGTGACTGTCATTGCGATTCTCCTTCGTCACCGGCGAGTCAGGGAAATCGCGAAAACCAAGCGCCCCTGTTCCGTACCGAACGTGTGGCCATTGCGGGGGCCGATGCGTTCCTTGGTATAGAAGCGCGATTCGGTTTCGCCGTTGCCTTTGGGGTGCTTTTCTGCTCAGGTGAAAATAGAACCGCCAATGAATCAGATAGCCGATTAACGTCGTTCTAGGCTACTATTAGTGGCATTAGCCGGATCCCCGCTTTGGAGAGCCCCGATGAAGATGCCCGCCGCTGTACGACCTCGCCGCTAAGGATTCCCTCGGGTTGATTTCCTATTGCGCCGCTTGATTGCGGTCCCCGAGGAAACCTCCACTTCGGGTACTTGCACTGCACATTTTGTTTTGCATGGCAGCGTGACCCTACTGCTGGCGCCATCGTCTGGATGGTGCTGTGGAGATCTTTATGTCTGCTACGGAAATAACTACGCCGCAGCATCCGGATGGCGTGACGCATGGATTCTGGTCTTCGGTGGGAGAGGCTTTGCGCGGCTCGCACCAGGACTTTACCTCTGGCGACCTGAATCGCTCCATTCTCTTGCTGGCGATTCCGATGGTTCTGGAGATGGTGCTGGAATCGCTGTTCGCGGTTGTAGATGTGTTTTGGGTTGGGCGGCTTGGCGCGAATGCTGTGGCTACCGTAGGGATTACGGAGACGCTTCTGGCGCTGGTCTTTGCGATTGGCCTTGGCGTCGCGCTGTCGACTACGGCGATGGTGGCGCGGCGAATTGGAGAGAAAGATCCGGAGGACGCGGCGATCTCTGCTGTGCAGGCGATTGTGCTTGGGCTGCTGATCTCGGTGGTGCTGGGGATTCCGGCGGGCTTTTTTGCGCCACGGCTGTTGCAGCTGATGGGTGCTTCTCCGGCGATTGTCGCGGTGGGGTCCGGCTATGCGCGCGTTGCCTTGGGCGGATGTGGCGCGATCATCATGCTGTTTCTTAACAATGCGATCTTTCGGGGAGCGGGTGATGCTTCGGTTGCGATGCGGCTGCTATGGGTATCGAACATTCTGAATCTGGTGCTTGATCCGTGCCTGATCTTTGGGCTGGGGCCGTTTCCGCATATGGGGGTTACGGGCGCGGCGACTGCGACGTTTATCGGACGGAGCATTGGGGTGCTGGTGCAGTTCTGGCTGCTGCTGCGCGGGACCGAGCGCATTCACATCCTTGGCCGGCATTTGAGGCTGAACTTTGTTGTGCTTTGGAGGCTTTTGCGGGTTTCGCTCTCGGGTATTTTGCAGTTCGCTATTTCGAATGCGAGCTGGATTGGACTGGTGCGCATTGTTTCGCTCTTTGGTGGGGCCGCGGTTGCCGGTTACACGGTGGCGATTCGCATTGTGATTTTCTTTATATTGCCGGCGTGGGGGTTGAGCAATGCGGCGGCGACGCTGGTGGGGCAGAATCTTGGCGCTCGGCGGCCGGATCGCGCGGAGCAGGCGGTTTGGCGGACGGGTTTTTACAACCTGATCTTTTTGGGGACACTGGGGATCTTTTTCATTGTCTTCGCGACGCCGATTGTGCGGCTGTTTGTGCATGATCCTGCCGTGGTGCCGATTGCGGCGATGGCGCTGCGGATATTTAGCTGCGGGAATATGGGCTATGCGTATGTGATGGTGATTCTGCAGGCCTTCAATGGGGCGGGGGACACGGTTACTCCGACGATTGTGAATTTCTTCGGCTTCTGGGTGCTGGAGATTCCGCTGGCCTGGTGCCTGGCGGTGCCGATGCATTTTGGGGTTGAGGGTGCGTTTGTGGCGTTTGTGATTGCGCAGTTTGCGATTGCCGGGGCGAGTGTGGTGCTGTTTCGGCGGGGGCGGTGGAAGCGGATTCGGATTTAAGGGTGTTCCTGGCAGAATTCTTGCAGGGAACGAGCTTTACGCAGCTCGTTTCCTGCTTGAAAATGCTGAATCGATTGAATCCTCGGGCTGGTTACTTCATCTGAGAGAATAATGTTCGTGCAAAGGCTGCAAATCTCTGATTTTTGGCGGGTCGGCGTGCCGGTGTTGGCTGCGATTTTGATTGCATCGGGCGCGGCGCCGGTCTTGCGGGCGCAGTCGGCGGAACTGCCGTCAAATCCGTCGCCGAATCCGAGCTCCTTGAGCAACCCGTATTACGGCAGCGTCACGCGCTATCCGGCAACGGACGGGGTGTTGAAGCTGTCGCTGGATGACGCGGTGCAGCGGGGTTTCGCCACCAATCTGG
The DNA here is from genome assembly GCF_025685625.1 of Acidicapsa acidisoli. Taxonomy (NCBI): domain Bacteria; kingdom Pseudomonadati; phylum Acidobacteriota; class Terriglobia; order Terriglobales; family Acidobacteriaceae; genus Acidicapsa; species Acidicapsa acidisoli. The sequence goes on along the minus strand of NZ_JAGSYI010000001.1, from coordinate 655,062 downwards.
GTCTCAAAGAGGCCGAACTCAATGAGACGGCGTTTCATGGAGATCTGAAAGAGGCGGTGCAGTACTTTCTGCCCTCGATTACGGTGAGCGGCGGGCCGAGCGTGCATGAGTACAACCTTGCGGCGCTTGGCTTTGGGCCGGGGCTTTTGAAGAAGGTCGGTGGTTTGTTTCCGGGCACGGATTTCAGCGACATATCGTTCATCACCAAGGCGGATGTGACGACCGGGCAGATCAATTATGAGCAGACGCTGTTTTCCGGGCAGGTGATCGATGGATACAAAGCGGTAAAGGCGGCAGAGAAGGCCGCTTACTTTGCAAAGACCCGGGCCCGGGGCGAAGTAGTGCAGCAGGTTGCGACTGCGTACCTGGCGGTGATTGCGGACCAGAGCGAAGTTGAGAACGCAAAAGCGTTGATGGATGCGGATAAGGTTCTGTTTGACCAGGCTCATGCCAAGCATGAGGCCGGGACCGTCGCGAATCTGGATGAGCTGCGCGCGCGGGTACAGTATCAGCAACAGCAGCAGACGGTGGTGGCCGACGAGAACCGGCGCGAGAAGGCGGAGATTCTGCTGAAGCGGGAGATTGGTTTGGTGCCAGGGCAGAAGATTGAGCTGACCGATCCGAATCCGTATAGCGAACTGGCAGCGCGGACGCCGGAGGATCTGAAGACCGAGGCTTACGCGAATCGGCAGGATTACCAGAATCTGCAGGCCCAGCAGCAAGAGGCGAAGATGGTGCTGGGCACGCGCAAGCAGGAGCGGCTGCCGGCGCTGACCTTCAAGGGCAACTACGGGGTTACGGGTGTGAACGGAGTTGGGTATCACGGAACGCTGTCGGCGATAGGAACGCTGCAGGTGCCGATCTTCCGCGAGGGCACGCTGCGGGGCGATACCGAAGTGGCCAAGGCGCAATTGGAAGGCGTGAATCAGCAACTGGGAGATTTGCGCGGCCGGATCGATCAGCAGGTTCGTTCGGCGCTCCTGGATGTGCAGGCGGCTGAGGAACTGGTAAAAGTGGCGCGGTCCAACGTGGATCTGGCGGCGCAGGCGCTCTCGGATGAGACGGACCGCTTCAATGCGGGGATCGACGACACGCTGCCGTTGGTGCAGGCGCAGTCGACGTTGCAGAGTGCGCAGAGCAACCTGGTTCAGAGCCTGTATCAATTCAATGTGGATAAACTGGTGCTGGCGCGTAGTACGGGCGTGCTTGAGCAGCAATACAAGGTTTACCTGGGACGGTAGTTCCTGTCAGTAGATCGCAGGTTCCAGATGCGGTACCTGCGGCACCTAAATCTTGTTTTCATCAACAATTACTCGATTGGGATGTCGATTTTGTCTCCGGGCAAAGCGACTCGCAGGCTCCAGTCGCCTTCGGCGCGCGATTTTCCGTTGGGCAGTGGGTGGAGTTTGAATAGGTACAGTACGTTGCGTTCCGGGTCGTCGAAGGCGGGAAATCCGGCGACCTGTTCGAGCGAGTAGTGGACGTGGAGATCCTGGAGTGTGCCGGGGTCCAGGTCGTTCCAGGCGGCGTACCAGCCGGGCTGGTAGAGAGCCATCTTGGAGGGCAGGTCCATCGTTCCGAAATCATCGCACAGAGTTGGCAGATGGGAGATCAGGGTGATTTCATCGCCGCTGATTGAGACCAGCAGGCGTTTGCCGTTGGGATGCTCGTCGATGTAGCGAGTGAGGTTTTGCGCGGCGGTGACCCACGTGTACTCGGGATGGAAGACATAGCGCAGGGTCCAGATGCCGTTGACGGTCGCGGTGACAACGACGACTCCGAGGATTGCAAGGCCACACTTGCGGGCCAGCGTTTCCTGATACAAAAGCTGCGCGGTGACGCGGACGACAATGAAGAAGCAGAAGAAGCCAACGACGACAAAGTAGCGCGGCTGGGGATGGTTCTGATAGGTCATGAAGCCGATGTAACCGGCGACGGCGACGACGGAGCCGGAGAAGAGCGGATCGCGCCAGAGACCGGCGGTCCAGTTTGGCCGCCAGTTTCGGGCCCGGATGCGGATGCGGGTATAGAGAGCGGCGAGAATGAGCAGCCCGGCGAGAGGAATGAGAACGAGGTCGACCCAGAGGCCGCCGTGGAAGGACCACCAGAAGCTCATGAAATGGCCGTAAAGGTCGTGGGGTTTTTCGTAGGCGTTCACGAAAAAGAGATATTTGTAGTCCGCAAAAAGATCGTAGCTGACGACGAGGAGCATCCACAGGCTGAATGAGATGGCTGCGGCTCCTCCGGCGGCGACGAGCAGGCGCAGGAGCTTGCGTTTGCGGTCCCAGAAGGGCAGGATGATGATCCACGCAAGGGCCGGAAGCAGGAAGACGGCGGTGGTCTTGGTGAGCAGCATTCCGGTGAAGAGCACACCGATTAACGCTGAGACGCCCTCTTTGTGCTGGTATCGGGGGAGGCGAATGGCGAGGTTCATGGCGGCGAGGGTGAGCGCCATCAGGAGCGGCTCGAGGATGGCGAGGCGGCTGAAGCAATAGAGAAACGGGCTGGTGACGAGGAGCGTCACGGCGAGCAGGCCGACCCAGCGGGGGCCGCGTTCGCGGAAGAGCTTGTAGCTCAGGAAGAGATTCAGGAAAAAGAAGGCGATTGCGAGGGCGCGGACGGCCTGCGGAGTGACGCCGGTGACAAAGAAGAGCAGCCACTCCAGAAAAGGCCAGACGGGGACGGCGGGCGCGGGGTTGAAGTCGCCTGGGACGTACCAGTTGTGAAAAAGATGGGAGCGGATGGCGGCGTTGCCGTACCAGCCCTCGTCGGTGTACTTGGACCAGTCCTGCCAAGGGGAAAAGTTGGGGAAATCGGCGCGGAGGTGCCACGCGTGCGCAGCGGCGAAGAGCGCAATCAGGATGATCCACAGTGTGTACGCGAGGCGTTTCGGGGTCATCAGAAGCGGGATCTCCTGCAGCAGCGGTCAAGCTGGTCTATCCAAAATGTATCGAGTATGGGGCTTCATGGCGAGTATACAAGCGAACATGTCGGGTCAAACTGGATTAAAGCCGGATTCTGAGCGGGCCTATGAGGCGGAATTGATCCGGGCTATTGAGGCTTGCGGAGCTACTAACTGGCTGCTGATTGAATCCCGAAGCGGGCTGATAGTTCGCGCTGGCCGAGCCGGGTGACATTCAGGGCTCGGCTATCGAGGTCGCGCGTGACCCACTTTCGCTGCAAAGCCGTTTGCAGAAGAGCAGCGCCGAGCGCGCCCCCGATGTGAGGCTTTCGCTCGCTCCAATCCACGCACGCATAGGCGAATCGGCGGCGCAGGCTTCGGGTTGCTGCGATGTCGATTCCCAGAGCTTCGAAGGCCTTGTTTCCGGCGGATGTCAGGTCGAGCGCATCTTCGGGCTTTGAACCTGATTGCTCGGAGGCTTGGATGATCCAGCCTGAATTGACGAAGCGAGAGTGGAGAGAGACTGCAACCGTGCCTGCCATGTGGTCGTAGCAGGTGCGGGCATAGCGCAGGGGAACAGGCGTGGTTGGAGCGTACTGAGGCCGCGACCCTCCGGCTACTACCATGAGTGCTTCGAGCGCGCTGGCCACGTCGGCTCCTTCGAGGCTGTAGTAACGGTGCTTCCCCTGAACAAGCAGTTTTATCAGTCGCTCGGCCATTAGGCGGTTGAGGTGTACGCTTGCGGTGGAAGGGCTGACCTCGGCCACCGTCGCGAGTTCGGTGCTGGTGCGTGCGTGACCGTCCAACAGGCAACAGAGGATGCGCGCCCTGGATGGTTCGCCGATGGCTGCCGCGAGACGGGAGAGTGCGACGTCGCTTACGGGACTGATATTCGTGCTTCTGAGTCTTGTACTGGTTCTTGTATGAGTCGTGGGTCTCAAGTTCGCATCCATGATGTGACGATAAACGAAGTATTGATGTTGGAAAAGAGGCATACTTTCCTCATGCGATTCCCGAGACCGGTTGTGCATTCCGTCACTCGCCGCGAAGCCATTGTGGGAGCGGTTGCTTCCAGTGTGTTGCTGACCCCTGCTGGAAGCGTATTTGCAGATCCGGCTCAGGACTTGTCACAGAAGAGGAGAGGAATGAAGATTACCTGCGTTATTCGCTACCAGATCGATCCGTTTCAACGGGATAAGTTCCAAAAGTATGCCGAGAACTGGGGGCGCATCATTCCCCGTTGCGGCGGCGAACTTGTCGGATATTTTCTTCCCTATGAGGGGACGAATGATGTGGCTTGGGGATTGATTGCCTTCGATAGCCTGTCGACTTATGAGGCGTACCGGGCGCGGCTCAGGGCAGATCCGGAAGCGCGAGCGAATTTTGCCATGGCGCAGGCCAATCGCCTGATTCTTCGCGAAGAGAGAAACTTTGTGGAAGTAGTCGATGGGACGTTTGGAATTGCTGCAATTTCTTCGGAGAAAGGATGACTCTGTATGTCGACGCAGGATGAAAAAGGACTGGTCTTCCGCGCGCTGCATCAGCGCAGTGGTGCGTTTGTCATTCCTAACCCATGGGATGTGGGTACGGCCCGGGTGTTGGCCGGATTGGGCTTTGAGGCTCTGGCCACGACCAGCGCGGGCTACGCTTTTTCGATCGGGAGGCGAGACGGCGCAGTTGGCCGCGAGGCGATGATCGGGCATGTAGCTGAGATTTCCGAGGCCACGGATCTGCCGGTGAGCGCCGATCTTGAGAATGGTTTTGGGGACCCGCCGGAGGTTGCCGCGGAAACGATACGAATGGTTGCGGCTGCGGGAGCTGTGGGTGGTTCCATCGAAGATGCGACCGGGCGGGCGGACGATCCGATCTATGCGGAAGACTTTGCGGCGGATCGGATTCGAGCTGCGGCAGAGGCTGTGCGGGGTCTGCCTTTCGCATTTACGCTGACTGCCCGGGCGGAGAATTATCTGTACGGGCGTCCAGACCTTGCAGGTACGATTCGCAGGCTGCAGGCGTATCAGGAAGCGGGCGCGGATGTTCTGTATGCACCTGGGCTGACGAGCCATGATGAGATTGCGGCTGTAATCAAATCAGTCGATCGGCCGGTGAATGTGCTGGTCGGATTCAAGGGGATTCAGCTAAGCGTGGCAGAGGCCTCGGCCATGGGCGTGAGGCGGCTGAGTGTGGGCAGCGCTCTTGCCCGCGCCGCTTATGGTGCGCTGCTGCGCGCCACCAAAGAGATGCGGGAGCAGGGGACTTTTACATTTGGCGACGATGCGCCGAGCTTACGCGAGATGACTGCGATGTTTCCGAAGTAAAGGTGGTGGTCAATTTGAAAAGAGGCCAACCCTCAGGGGCTAAAGCCCCCCGATATTGCAGGACTTAATGTACGGGCTAAAGCCCGTACCGTTCAAACTGACCCACTACCGAAATAAGGAATTGGCGGCTGGCTGCCGGGAGAGGGAAGGGCCAATGCGATCGCACTGGCCCTTTTGTGTGCGCAAGAGTTATTCGTACGACAGGGCGTCGATGGGGTCTTTGCGGGCGGCCATGAATGCCGGGTAGGCAGCTCCGAGGACTGCTCCGAGGAAGGCGATGATGGCGGCTTTCACCGTCCAGTCGGAGGTGATTTCGAAGAACAACGAGGGGAATTTGTGGGCCAGGGCGGAGTGGATCGCATAGGTCAGTGCTATGCCAGCTGCTATGCCCACGACGGCCATCATGGCCGATTCCCGCAGGACCATGCCGACGATTGCGGTCTTGGATGCGCCCATGGACTTGAGAATCCCGATTTCACGGGTGCGTTCGAGGATCGCGGTGTACATCGACAGAAAGATGACCAGGAAGCCGACGAGGGTTGCAATCAGAGTGACCACATTAAGAGCTATATCGAATCCGGGAATGTGATCTGGCGTCATTAAAGAGAGCCACTCGTGCATGGTCCAGATCTGGTAGTTCTGGAAGCCCGGCGTGCTCAGGATTTCCTTCCGGATTGCTTCCTGATTCGCTTCATCGTCGCTCTTGATGAAGAAGAGCGAGGCTTTGCCTTCGGAGCCGATCAGGTCGCCGAGCGTCTGGATCTGAAACATTTTTCGCCCGCCTTTGCCGCTTTCGACGATGCCGCAGATGCGGAAGGGATGGCCGAGGACCTGAATCGTATCGCCGACATGGTATCCCGCGCCGGGGGCGGCGAAGACGTCATCGACGATCACGTCATTAGGCCCTTGAAATGGGCCGCCCTGGAGGAAGACGAAGGGACGCAAGGCGTTGAAACTGGGGTAGTCGATGCCGTAGAGAATCTCCAGTGAACTGCCGAGGCTGGTCTTCTGAATTACCGGCGAAGCGATGGCGATGTGAGGCAGTTTGCGCAGGGCTTCGACATTTTTCGCCGGAATTGGCGCACCCCCAAGGGCGTTGATGAAGCTGGCGTTGGGAGGGCCTACGATCATGTCGGCGCCGACTCCGTTGGTGCGGATCTTCTGGCCGTCGATCTGGCCGAGGAAGATGGCGGCGACGGAGATGATCATCACCACTTCGATGGCGATCGCAGCGGCCGAGATTACGGAGCGCATGGGGCGATGGATCAGATTAGCGAATACCAGTTTGTTCATAGTTTGTTCGTAATGGATCGGTTCGTTCCTGAATGAGGCGGGGCCGAATGGAAACCTATAAGAAAAGGGTATCAGGCGGATGGGGAGCGACGCCGGAGGGTTGAAATGCGGAGCGGTAAAGGAATATTGCGGCAACGAATTTAATGAGATATTGTTCCCTGATTTGGTCGAGCCGGGGTGTCATTTTCCCAGATTGAACGCGCAATCGCAGGTATATGAAAAGAAAACAAGCGCAACAACTTGATTTTGACCTGGGTGGCGAATAGGTTTTATCTTGATTGTGGAAATCTTTTTTGGGAAAGTGTCCCTGTTTTGTGATGAGCACGGGTAGCTTTGGCGAAGAGTTGCGGATGGAGCGGTTGAACCGCGGCATTGCGCTCGAAAGGATTACCGAGATCACCAAGATCAGCCAGCGGCACCTGGTGGCGCTGGAGGAGAACCAGTTTCGTGTGCTTCCCGGCGGCATTCTGAACAAGGGCATCGTTCGGGGCTATGTGAACGTCCTCGGTCTGGATGAAATGGACTGGGTTACGCGCTTCCAGCGGGCGTATGCGGCTTCCGGTGAGCTGCATGATGACGACCGCAACTGGATCGAGTTTGCCGCCAATGTGGGCCGGGCGCGGGTGCGGCCACGGGATGCGGCGACGGAGCGGCTGAAATGGGCTGGGGCGCTGCTCTTGCTGTTCGTGGTCGGCATCGCGGTGTTTTTTACGGTGCGCTACTTCGGCTTCCGGTCGGGTTGGTGGCCGACGGTGGTTCCGGGACGGGAGCCAGCGACGAGCGCGGTGACGGGTTTGGGGATGTGGCTGCTGGGCGGATTCTGAACCGGATTTCAGACTGGACGCCCGTTTAGATTCCTTGTTCTTTCTTCCTTATTTCCTTTTGTTGTCTCCCATTCACCCTCGGCAGGGCGCGGTTGAACAGGCGATGGTTGCCGTTGGGCAGGCGCAGCTTTGCCGCAACGGGCATGTGGCAATTACCATAAATAGATGCAGTATCGGGCTTCGTCCCTCCTCTTGCCGGCATCTGATTATGAGCCGCCAGGGTGAAGGAAGCCTGGGTTGCGTGTGATGCGGCCCGGAAATACCCCCTGCACAAGACGCAATGGGAGGAAATGCAATTTGAGCGACCGTTTTCTGTTTACCTCTGAATCTGTGACGGAAGGCCATCCGGACAAGATTGCCGACCAGATCTCCGACGCTATTCTGGATGCCTGCCTGGAGCAGGATCCTTACAGCCGCGTTGCGGCGGAAACTTTAACCGCGACCGGTCTGGTGGTGATCGCGGGCGAGATTACCACCAAGGCGTATGTGGACTTTCAGACGCTGGTGCGTGGAGTGGTGGCTTCGATTGGCTACGACAACGCGCTATATGGCTTCGATTCCAATACCTGCGCGGTGATCTCGTCAATCAATCGCCAGTCGGGCGATATTGCGCAGGGCGTGGACACGGGCGGCGCGGGCGACCAGGGCATGATGTTCGGCTACGCCACAAACGAGACTCCGGAGCTGATGCCGGCGGCGATTTCGCTGGCGCACAAGCTGACGCGGCGACTCTCCGAAGTGCGCAAGAACGGCAAGCTGCCGTATCTGCGGCCGGATGGCAAGAGCCAGGTGACGGTTGAGTATGACGAGTCCGGAAAGCCGGTGCGCATTGACGCGGTTGTGATTTCGACCCAACATGCGGAGCAGGTCGGGAATGACGAGCTGCGCGCGGACATTCAGAAGCATGTGATTCAGGCTGTGCTTCCGTCCGAGTGGCTGGATGAAAACACCAAGTACCACATCAATCCGACGGGCCGCTTTGTGATTGGCGGACCGATGGGCGATACCGGGCTGACGGGTCGCAAGATTATCGTGGATACCTACGGTGGAGCGGGCCGGCATGGCGGCGGCGCATTCAGCGGCAAGGATCCGACAAAGGTGGACCGTTCGGCGGCCTACGTGGCGCGTTATATCGCCAAGAACATCGTGGCTGCGAAGCTGGCGGACCGCTGCGAGGTGCAGCTCGCCTACGCGATTGGCGTGGCCGAGCCGGTTTCGGTGCTGGTGGAGACCTTTGGCACGGGCAAGGTGAGCGCCAAGACGCTGACGGAGCTGGTGCGGAAGAACTTCTCGTTGACGCCGAAGGGGATTATCGAGAGCCTGAACCTGCGTCGTCCGATCTACCGGCAGACGGCGGCCTACGGGCACTTTGGACGCAACGAGGCAGAGTTTACCTGGGAAGCGACGGACAAGGCTGCGGCTTTGGCTGAGCAGGCCGGGCTGGTGGCTGCGGCGAAGTAGGTTTTTCCGTAAACTTCGATGAATGAAATGGGCCTTCGCCTTCGGGTGGAGGCCTTTTTCTGGCTTTGAGGCGGTTGAGCGCTGAATGCGTCGGCCGTTTCGTTGCGTCTATGTCATAGAATCTTTTGGAATCATTGGATGGAATGGAGAGAGAAAGCTATGCGTCGGATGGGATTGGCGATGTTGGGGCTGAGTCTTGGTCTGTTTGGAAGCGCACCGTTTGTGGCTCAGGCCCAGCAGGCGGCTACGGGCGCGCCGTGGAGCTATGAGGGCAAGCAGGGACCGCTGAACTGGGGAAGGCTGGACCCGGCGTACAGGGCTTGCTCTACGGGCAAGGAGCAGTCGCCGATTGATATTCGCGGGGCGCACCTGAATAAGAGTCTGCAGCCGATTGAGTTTCACTACATGAGCAGTTCGATGGCGCTGGTCAATACCGGGCACTGGATTCAGGTGACGCCGGCGCCGGGGAGTTATATCGTCGCTAATGGGACTCGCTACGACCTGGTGCAGTTTCATTTTCATCATCCTGGCGAGGAGGCAGTGAAGGGAAAGCTGCCGGATATGACCCTGGATCTGGTGCACAAGAGCGCCGATGGCAAGATCGCCGTGGTAGCGGTGCGGCTCAATGAGGGCAATGCCAACGCCGTCCTGGCAGCCCTGTGGCAGCACATGCCGAAGACGGCTGGCGCGACGGATAAGATGACGGAGTCGATGAGCCCGGCGGGGCTGCTGCCGACTGATCGTGGGTACTGGACCTATGAGGGTTCGCTGACGGCTCCGCCCTGTACGGAAGGGGTGCGATGGTTCATCTTCGAGCAAGAGGTTGAACTGTCACGAGACCAGTTGCGCAGCTATGCTGCATTGTTTAAGGTCACCAGCCGGATGATTCAACCAACGCGCGGACGGAAGATCGAGGCGAACGAATAGGTTTCGATTTTGTTCCTTTTGCCTGACATAAATTCAAAGCGCCTTTCTCGATCTGCCTACAGGGTTTCGTGACGGTTTCGGGACGGCCTCGGGAGTGGCCCCAGTCTGGGTCCCGAGGCCTACGGAGTTGCGTACTCCTTTCTCCACAACTCCCACAGGAGTCCACCGGAGTTGCACTATTTCTGCGCCTTGTGCCGGGCCGAGGGGAAGCATAGGCTCAAGGGTGGGAGGCTGATCGTTGGTGGTTTCCTGCGCTTTGACAGCTCTTTGCGCCCTGGTTTTATCGGCCGGATCGTGGAAAATTCAAGGCCGAAACCCGCATTGGACGGGGGCTTTCCCGTTTTGCACAGCCGACGGCGGGTGTTGCCGAAGATGGTGCTCCGTAAGGTGATGAAAATACTACATATTGTGGTTCGCGCTTGACCTGCACCACAGACAGCGGTATTTTTGCATCTGCGGTTGTTACGAATTGATGACAGAAACCTTGGTTCTCTGGTGTTTTTTTCCGGAATCGTGCCAATCTTGTCCAATCTTGGCCGGCAATTTCAGCGGTCGGGATGATGTCCTATTCGTTAAGAACGATCTTGCCGCAACTTTTTGATTCTGTAGTCCTGCTGGTGCGTGTCGCCAGCTGATTCATCTAATGTTCAGGGTCCTTTTTAGAGGCCCGCTAGCGTATGAACCCACCCCCAAGGTTCCCGAAGGAGACCGAATGTTCGATACTTACTCCGCGTCACCCACTTCTTTTTCAAACTCCGGCTCAACTGCTGGCGCGAACCAAAATGCCTCCGGCGCAACGACCGCGAGCTACTCCCGCGGAGGGCTGACCTTTTCGCGCCGCTTCTCGAAGGCCGGTGTTTCGCCGTATGACGAGGTTCAGTGGGAGCGGCGGACCGCTTCCATCACCGACGCGAGCGGCAAGTCGATCTTCGAGCAGAAGGATGTCGAAGTTCCCGTGGATTGGTCGATGACGGCGACCAACATCGTGGCCTCGAAGTACCTGCATGGGCAGATTGGCACTCCGGAGCGGGAGACGGGTGTGCGGCAATTGGTGGCGCGGGTGGCGGAGACGATTCGGGACTGGGGTCTGGAGGGTGGTTATTTTTCGAGCGCCCAGGATGCGGCGATCTTTCATGACGAGCTGGTGGCGATGCTCGTGTCGCAGAAGGTGGCGTTCAATTCGCCGGTGTGGTTCAACGTGGGCTGCGACCGGTTGGAGCCGAATTCGGACGCGCAGAACTGGCATTGGGACCCGCATACCTGCGCGGTGCGCTTTTCGGTGACAGGCTACCGGAATCCGCAGTGCTCGGCGTGCTTTATCAACGCGGTGGACGACTCGCTGGACGCGATTCTCACGCTGGCGAAGACGGAAGGAATGCTGTTCAAGTGGGGGTCGGGAACGGGGACGAATCTTTCGTCGATTCGCGGCTCGATGGAGCTGCTTTCGGGTGGCGGCACGGCTTCAGGTCCGCTGAGTTTCATGCGCGGATTCGATGCTTTTGCGGGGGTGATCAAGTCGGGCGGCAAGACGCGGCGCGCGGCCAAGATGGTGATCCTGAATGTGGACCATCCGGATATTGTCGACTTCATCGATTGCAAGTCGAAGGAGGAGGCCAAGGCTTTTGCGCTGATTCGGGCTGGGTATGACGGTTCGGGACCGGATTCCGAGGCGTATTCCTCGATCTTCTTCCAGAACGCGAATAACTCTGTGCGCGTGAATGACGAGTTCATGCGCGCTTATGAGCGGGATGGCGAGTTCACGACCCTGGCGGTGAAGGATCGCAAGCCGGTGAATACCTATAAGGCTCGCTTCATCATGAACAAGATTGCCGAGGCGACGTGGCAGTGCGGCGACCCTGGAATGCAGTTCGACTCGACGATCAACCGCTGGCACACAAGCAAGAACTCGGGGCGCATCAATGCTTCGAATCCTTGCTCGGAGTACATGTTCCTCGATAACTCGGCCTGCAATCTGGCGAGCTTTAACCTGCTGAAGTTTGTGACTTCGGCGGGGACGTTCGATATTCAGGCATATCGCCATGCTGTTTCCGTGGTGATCACGGCAATGGAGATCCTGGTCGATAACTCGGGTTATCCGACCGAGGCGATTGCGAAGAATTCGCATGACTATCGCCCGCTGGGCTTGGGCTACGCGAACCTGGGCGCGCTGTTGATGGCGCTGGGTCTGCCGTACGACTCCGACGCAGGTCGCGACTATGCCGGATGCCTGACGGCGATCATGTGCGGACAGGCATATCTGCAGTCGTCGATTATCGCGGCGACATGCCCGCCGCTGGCTTCAGCGACGCCGCTGACGGCGCAGGTGAACCAGGAAATGGGCCGTCAGGGCGGAGCTTGCCCCGGGTACTATGTGAACCGCGAGCCGTTTCTGGATGTGATCCGGATGCACCGCGCGGAGGTAAACAAGATCGGCAAGTCTAAGGTCAGCGGCGAGCCATTTGTCGCTCCGCAACTGGACGCGATGATTGAGGCCAGCCGCGAGTGCTGGGACATGGCGCTGATCTATGGCGAGCGCTATGGCTATCGCAACTCGCAGACGACGGTACTGGCCCCGACGGGCACCATCGGCTTCATGATGGACTGCGACACGACGGGCATCGAGCCTGACCTGGCGCTGGTGAAGTACAAGAAGCTGGTGGGCGGCGGCATGATCAAGATCGTCAACCAGACGGTTCCTTCGGCGCTCTTCAAGCTCGGTTACAAGGACGACGAAGTGAACGCGATTGTCAGCTACATCGACGCGACGGGCACGATCGAAGGCGCGCCGGGAATCAAGCCGGAGCATCTGAGTGTTTTCGATTGCTCGTTCAAGCCGTCGAAGGGAACGCGCTCGATTCACTACATGGGCCATATCAAGATGATGGCGGCGGCGCAGCCGTTTATCTCTGGAGCCATCTCGAAGACCGTGAACCTGCCGCATGAGGCGACGGTCGAGCAGATCGCTGAGGCATATACGGAAAGCTGGCGTCAGGGGCTGAAGGCTGTAGCAATCTATCGCGATGGGTCCAAGGGTGTGCAGCCGTTGAACACCAGCCAGGATGCTAAGAAGAACGAGCCGACGGCGCTGGATACGGCCGGGGCGCGGGTGCTGGCTTCGCTGGCTGCCGGGGCGGAAGCTGCGGATGCCGATGTGAAGACGCTGGAAGCCAACCTTGCGAGCAAGATCAGCGACAAGCTTGAAGTAAGCGCGAAGCAGGTCTATGCAGTGTCACAGGCCTTCCAGAAGGCGCTTGAGTCATTGGCTGGCTTCGAGGCTCGGGCGGCTGCGCTGGCGGCTCGACCGGCTTCGATGCCTTCTGCCGTACCCGCGCCTGCCAATCAGGATCTGAATGCGCCGCCGAAGGCCGTTCGGCACCGGTTACCGGAGGAGCGGGCTTCGGTAACGCACAAGTTCTCGATTGCCGGACACGAGGGCTACATCACAGTGGGGTTGTATCCAACCGGACAGCCGGGCGAGATCTTCATCAAGATGGCCAAGGAGGGTTCAACGGTCTCTGGACTGATGGATGCCTTTGCCACATCGATCTCGCTTGCCTTGCAGCATGGCGTTCCGTTGAAGGTGCTATGCGAGAAGTTCGCGCATACGCGCTTTGAGCCCTCGGGCTGGACTGGCAATGAGCAGATCGGCTACGCGAAGAGCTTGATGGACTATATCTTCCGCTGGCTGCAGTTGCGCTTCCTGTCGGGGACGCAGTTGCCGTTGTTTGCGGGACTCGCTCCTCAGGCGCAGCAGTTGGCCGCGCCTCCGGCGACGATGGTTCCGGAAACGGAGATGGAATCCGAGTCCGAACCCGGTTCGGGTGTTCCCGGAGTCTCTGGTGCTGCGCTTACGAAGCTGGTGGAGGATATCGCGCGCAGGCTGAATCAGGTGAATGCTTCGGCGGTTGGCCCGGTGCCGGAGATTCGGGTGTCGTCTGCGGCTCCATCGGCTTCTCCTGTAACGAGTGTTCCCAAGCTCACAGATCGCGGCCTATATCATGCCGCGGATGCGATGCGCGAGATGTACGACATGGGCGATGCTCCAAGCTGCGGGACGTGCGGCGCGATCATGGTGCGCAATGGATCATGCTATCGCTGCATGAGCTGCGGTTCGACGAGCGGTTGCAGCTAGACCGGCTCCTCGAATTCAACAAGTATTGTGGGTTTACGCATAAGCGTAAAGTTGAACCCCATGAAGGTAAAGTCGACACCGCATAAGTCTGAAGTGCACAAAAGGCCCGCTCAGGCGGGCTTTTTGTAGTTTTAAAGTGAAAGCGCAGGACCCCTAAATGAGTAGTGGAATGCGCATTGTCCTCAGCGGCCAGCCAGCCCTTCCCAGAACCGAGTCATGTATGCGGCCGTCATAAATCCGGAATGGAAGACGTGAGTGGCCTGCCACCTTTCTTTTACCCGAAAATCGATTAACGTTCACGTGGCCGATGACCCTGGGTAAACCTTCGCATCAAACGATCTGGACGCCTTCTGTTCCGACATAAAGTGCGTAAAGAGACTGGCTCGCAGTCATGAACAAGCGGTTTCTCTTGGTGCCACCGAAACAAAGATTGGCGCACGTTTCAGGAAGATGAATCTTTCCGATGAGAGTGCCGTCGGGAGCGAAGATATGCACCCCGTTGAAGTCTTCTCCAGCCCATCCGGCGGCGGACCAGACATTGCCGTCCACATCGCAGCGAATGCCATCGGAAGTACCCGGTGACATGTTCACAAACATGCGCCCGTTAGTCAGTCTCACGCCATCCACAACGTCATATACCCGAATCGGACGCGGAGCGTCCGGGTGCTTTGGAATTGCACTATCCACGATGTAAAGCAATTTCTCGTCGGGAGAGAAGCACAGGCCGTTAGGCTTTTCCAGATCGCTGGCCACAACGGTTGCCACGCGCGTATTTGGGTCGAGCCGGTAAACGTTGGCCGGGAGTTCGAAGGCCGCTTTGTGCCCTTCGTAATTTGACATAATGCCGTAGCCGGGATCGCTAAACCAGATGGCCCCATCGGAGTGGACCACGAGATCGTTCGGAGCGTTGAGCTTCTTGCCTTGAAATGAATCCAACAGCACTGAGATGGTGCCGTCATGTTCGGTCCGTGTCACACGGCGTGTGTCGTGCTCGCATGTGAGCAGCCTCCCCACACGGTCACGGGTATTGCCATTGCTGTAATTCGAGGGGCTGCGGAATACAGTGACATCTCCAGTTTCCTCCAGCCATCGCAGCATGCGGTTGTTGGGAATGTCGCTAAAGATAAGGTATCCTCCGTCGCCAATCCACACCGGACCTTCTGTCCAACGCGCACCGGTAAACAATCGCTCTACCGCCGCGCTGATGATTTGATATTTCGCGAACCGGGGATCAACGACTTCTATCGCTGGATCAGGATAGGGAACCGGATGTCTTGGTTCCTGCTCACTGACAAGAGCGCCAGGTTTCAAAGCGAAGGCCATTGTCGCGCCCGTCGCCATGCTGACGAATGTGCGTCTCTGCATTGCTCTCTCTCTGGCAGAAAAATCCGCTACGCGGACCTTATCACGGTCTTCTCTGTATCCGAAACCGCAACCTTGACTAAATCTTCAGTCTGCATTTCGGTCAGGTTGTCGCTAGCCCATTCGGAGAGAGCATCGATATTGCCCTTAAGCCCCGCCCGTCCTTCCTGGAACCGGGCTGGAGCCTAGCGGTCATACGGGAGGATCTCTGAAGATTTTCATTTGCGTCAATTATGAGGCTTCGATGAATTCCCGAGGCAAAGGCGCGTCTATTGTTCACGCGAGTCTGCGACTTCAACATTAATGGGGTACGGCGTACGCTAAGTTGCTGTTTATGTCCGCAATGTCAGTCAACGGAAATCATGATCTTGGAGAATGCGGCTGGGTTCTCGCTCCAGGATTTGAGGATTGCTGGGGCTTCGTCGATCGGAACCATGTGGCTTACGGCTTCTTCGACGGGGAAGCGGCGTTCTTCGAGCATCTGGATCACTTCGCGGAAGTTTTCGGGCAGGGCGTTGCGCGAGCCCAGGACGTCGAGTTCCTTCTGGACGAAGAGGCGGGTCTCGTAGGCTACCGGCTCTTTTGCGTAGCCGATGTAGACAACGCGGCCAGTGAAGGCGACCTCCTCGACGGCGGCACGAAAGGTTTGCGGCAGGCCGATGGCCTCGATGACCACGTCCGGGCCGCGACCGTCGGTCAGCTCTTGAAGCTTTTCATGCAGGGGCTCGCGTGTGGTGTTGATGGTGTCTGTCGCACCGGATTTCAGGGCGATGGCAAGCTTCGTGTCGTCGACATCGATGGCGATGGTGCGGGCGCGGCGGAAGCCTGATGCGGCGACTACTCCTAATCCCACGCCGCCGCAGCCGAAGATTGCGACGGTATCTTCCGCGGTAACCCGGCCGCGAGCCACGGCGTGAAAGCCCACCGTGAGCGGCTCGACGAGGCACAGCTCTTTGAGAGTGAGATTTGCGGTGTATAGCTTGCCGGCTGGAACGGCGATGTACTCGGCGAGTGCGCCATCGCGCTGCACGCCGAGGGTTTCATTGAACTGGCAGGCGTTGGGACGGCCACGCAGGCAGGATGGACACTTGCCGCATTGGGTGTACGGCGAGAGCGTTACGTTGACTCCGGCGGTGAGGTGCGGATGGGCCTTGCTCGACTCGACGACAGTTGCGGCTACTTCGTGGCCGGGAATGCGCGGGAAAGTCACCATCGGGTTCTTGCCACGAAAGGAGTTCAGGTCGCTGCCGCAAAGGCCGACTCTGCGTACCTTGAGTAGAACTTCATCGCTCGCGGGCGTGGTGTCCTGGACGGATTCGACGCCCGCTTCGCCGGGTTTTTGCAGAATGACGGCTTTCATTGCGATTGACTCCGGTGTCTTGCCCTCTTAGCTCGTTTTGCCTTGATGTGCAGCCACAATCTCAAGATACTTGCGAGCGTTTTCGGTGATAACTTCCGGCTTTCCGGCGCGGATGGCTTTGTTATCGACGAGATCCCCGCCGACTCCGAGGGCGATGGCTCCGGCTTCGAGAAATTCGGCTGCCGTCGCGAGTGAGACGCCGCCGGTTGGAATTAGTTCGATCTGCGGGAGCGGAGCTTTGATGGCTTTAAGATATTTTGCTCCGCCGACTGCGCTGCATGGGAAGACTTTTACGGCGTCGGCTCCGGCTTCCCATGCGGTGACGATCTCGGTGGGGGTCAGTCCGCCGGGAAAGACGGCGACGTTGTAGCGGCGGCATAGCTCGATGGTGCGCAGGTTGAGAGCGGGGCTTACGATGAACTGCGCGCCAGCCAGCATGCAGGCGCGGGCGGTTTCCGGGTCAAGGACGGTTCCTGCGCCGACAAGGATGCGGTCGCCTGCTTCGGAGGCCAGGCGGCGGATAGCGTCGATGGCGCCGGGGACGGTCATTGTGACTTCGAGGACGGTGACGCCGCCGGCTTCGAGGGCGTAGGCGATGGCGAGGGCTTCTTCTTCGGAGTCGGCGCGAAGTACGGGAACGAGGCCGACTTCGCGGATTTTTTGGAGTACTTCGGATTTATGCATTCTTACCTCAGGACGCGGGCTGTGCCGCCCTTCATGACGCGTTCTACTTCGGGAAGCGTGACCATGGTGGTGTCGCCGGGGGTGGTCATGGCGAGTGCGCCGTGAGCGCAGCCGCAATCGACGGCCCACTGCGGGCCTTTTTCGGCGAGGAAGCCGTAGATGAGGCCGGAAGCGAAGGAGTCGCCGCCTCCGACGCGGTCTAGGATTTCGAGGCCGGGCATGGGGCGCGCTTCATAGAACTGGCCGTTGGCGTAGCAGACTGCGCCCCAGTCGTTAACGGTGGCGGTGCGGGCGTTACGCAGTGTGGTCGCGACGACTTTGAAATTCGGATATTTAGCTACCGCTTTTTCGATCATGCGGCGGAAGTTGGCTGTGTCGAGTTCGCCATGATGTTCGGCAATATCGCCCAGGCCTTCCACTTCGAAGCCGAGGGATGCGGTGAAGTCCTCTTCGTTGCCGAGCATGACGTCGACGAGCGGGGCGAGTTCGCTGTTGACTTCGAGGGCGCGCGCCTTGCCGCCGATGGACTTCCAGAGGGAATCGCGATAGTTGAGGTCGTAGGAGACGATGACTCCGTTGCGGTGCGCAGCTTCGATGGCTTCCTTCGCAACCATTGGCGTGGTCTCAGAGAGCGCGGCGAAGATGCCGCCGGTGTGGAACCAGCGCGTTCCTTCCGTCTGGAAGATGGCATCCCAGTCGATCTGGCCCGGCGTGAGCTGCGAGATGGCGGTGTTGCCGCGATCGGAGCAGCCGAGGGCGGCGCGTACGCCGAAGCCGCGCTCAGTGAAGTTGAGGCCGTTGCGCACGGTGCGGCCTACGCCGTCGTACTTTACCCAGCGAACATGCGATTGATCGACGCCACCCTGAAACATCAGATCTTCGACGAGGCGTCCGATGGGGTTGTCTGCAAGGGCGGTGACGATGGCGGTGCGCAGGCCAAAGCAGCGCTTGAGGCCGCGGGCGACGTTGTATTCGCCGCCGCCCTCCCACGCCTGGAAGGTGCGGCTGGTAGCGACGCGTCCGACGCCGGGATCGAGGCGGAGCATGACTTCGCCGAGCGAGACCAGATCCCATTTGCAGGACGTTTGGGGTTTGAGATTGAGACTCAACGCTGACTTCTCCTTTATGCGCGATTGCTTATTGGTTGACGCCGCTGGCGAGGAATCCGCCATCGACGGCGATGATCTGGCCGGTTACGAACGAGGACGCATCCGAAGCAAGGTAAATTGCCGCGCCGATCAACTCGTCTGTATTCCCGAAGCGGCCCATCGGTGTGCGGGTGAGGAACTCCTGGCCGCGCGGGGTGCTGTCGAGCAACTGGGAGTTGAGCGCTGTGCGGAAGACGCCGGGAGCGATGGCGTTGACCAGTACGCCGCGCTTGGACCACTCGACGGCGAGGGACTGGGTGAGCGAGCCGACGGCGGCTTTGCTGGCGGCATAGGCGGCTACCTCGTAGAGCGCGACAAATGTCGAGAGCGAGGCGATGTTGATGATGCGTCCGGAGCCTCGGGCCAGCATAGCTTCTCCGAAGACCTGGCAGCCGCGCAGGGTGCCAGTGAGGTTGGTCTCCAGGATGTGATCCCAGTCGGACTCTGCGAAGTTCAGTGTAGGAGCACGCTTGGTGGTGCCGGCGCAGTTGATGAGGATGTCGACTTTGCCAAAGAACTCGAGCACGGCCTCGCGCAGGGAGACGAGCGAATCGCGGTCCTTTACGTCAGAGGTGAGGCGCAGTGTCTTGCGGCCTTTGGCTTCGATTTCAGCGGCGGTCTTTTCAACCTCTTCGCTGCGGCGCGACGAGGCAACGACGTCCGCGCCTGCGTCAGCGAGGCCGAGCGAGAGGGAGTGGCCGATTCCAGTGGTGCCGCCGATGACGACTGCGGTTTTGCCTGATAGATCAAAGAGTGACTTGCTCATGTGGAACTCCAACTGCAGAATTTTCGACTCCCCAAGAATACCCGCAACGGGACAGTACTTGTCCCGATCTGAGGGATAAATACGGAGTTATGCCCGCCCACGGAAGCGGTTGATCTGTCGGCGGTCGCGTTTGGAGGGTTTGGCTACGGGCAGAAATCCTTCGATTTGCTGCAGAGCCTTTTGTTCCGCGACGAGCCGGAGACGCTGCTCGCGGCTGGCGTCGGTTTCGTGGTAGAGGGTCTGAGCGACAGCTGCCGGGCCGCGCATTTCGCTCAGGACGAGGACTTCGACGATGAATTCGCCGGCCTCGTTCCGGATTTTGAGGGTGTCGCCAACGCGGACGTCGCGTGCGGGCTTGGCCTGGATCTCGTTGGAGTGAATGCGGCCAATGTCACAGGCTTTCGCGGCGAGGGCGCGCGTCTTGAAGAAGCGTGAGGCCCAGAGCCATTTGTCCATGCGGACAGTTTCCATGTTTCTATTTTCCTACACAGATCGGGGCTGGAAGTGCGGTGAAAGCGCCAAAGACGATACCCTGATAAGGAATGCTTTCTTTACAAAATGCGGGTAAGCGGTTTGGGCCGCGAATTCTCTTCCAGGATGCCAACTGGCTGATCACGGCGCAGGAAAAGACTGCGCTGGTGGGTGCGAACGGGACGGGCAAGTCCACGCTGATGAAGGTGCTGGCCGGGCTGGAGACGCTCGACTACGGCGCGATGCAGATGACGCGCGGAATGTCCATCGGATATCTGCCGCAGGAGGGGCTGAAGCTGAGCGGTCGCTCGGTCTTCGAGGAGTGCCTGACGGTCTTTGATGAGCTTCGCCAGATGGAGACGGAAATCGAGTCGCTGGCCGGGCAGATGGCCTCTCTTGACCATGCCGGTTCGGAATATGCAGCTGCGGCGGAGCGGTATTCGATGCTGCAGGGCCGGTTTCATGCGCTGGACGGCTATGTGCTGGATGCTCAGGTGGGTTCGGTACTGACTGGCCTTGGATTTGGCAAGGAAGACTGGGCGCGACGAACCGAGGAGTTCTCGGGCGGCTGGCAAATGCGGATTGCGCTGGCCAAGCTGCTGCTGGCGCGGCCCAATCTGCTGCTGCTCGATGAGCCGACTAACCATCTCGATCTCGAAACGCGCAACTGGCTTGAGGGCTATCTGCGCAGCTATCCGTTTGGCTACATTCTGATCTCGCACGACCGGTATTTTCTGGATGTAACGGTGGACCGGACGGTTGAGATCTGGAACAAGCGGCTGCAGATTTACGCTGGAAATTACACGAAATACCTGAAGCAGAAGGAAGATCGCCGGGCGCAGTTGATTGCCGCGTACAAAAATCAGCGGGAGCAGATCGAGCATCTTGAGGCATTCATCAATCGCTTTCGGGCGCAGGCTACGAAGGCCAAGCAGGTGCAGTCGCGCATTAAAGAGCTGGAGAAGATAGAGCGGATCGAGATTCCGGAAGAGGAGCCGGTAATCCACTTCAGCTTTCCGCAACCCCCGCCCTCAGGGCGCACGGTGGTTACGGTGCAGAACCTGTGCAAGAGCTACGACGCCAAGCAAGTGTTGAAAGGCGTCAATTTCACCATCGAACGCGGGGACCGCGTGGCGTTGGTGGGACATAACGGCGCGGGTAAGTCGACGCTGATTCGCCTCCTGACTGGCGTGGAAGCGCCTTCGTCGGGGACGGCCCAGCTTGGGCACAACGTAATTCCAGAGTATTTTGCGCAGGACCAGTACAAGGTGCTCGATCCGGCAGCGCGGATGCTGGACGACATCAGCCGCGCTGCGCTGCGGGTTCCTGAGGTGGAACTGCGGTCGCTGCTGGGATGTTTTCTGTTTTCGGGCGACGATGTCTTCAAACCGCTCGGAGTGCTTTCGGGCGGAGAGCGGAATCGGTATGCCGTGGCACGGATTCTGGTTTCGCCCTCGAACTTTCTGCTGCTTGACGAGCCGACGAACCATCTCGACATGCGGGCCAAGGATGTTTTGCTTGAGGCGATTGAGTCGTTCTCAGGAACAGTGATCTTTGTTTCGCATGACAGGTACTTTCTGGACCGACTCGCGACCAAAGTGCTCGAAGTGAAAGATGGCGGGGTGGTGATCTATCCCGGCAACTTTGCTGAGTACGTGCGAGATCAGGAAGAGCGGGCTGCGCTTGGGGATGGGCCAAAAGTCGCTCCTGTGACACCCAAATCAGTTGCCGCTCCGGTGGCTCAGGCGATGGCCGTTGCGGTGGCGAACGGGGCAGGTGCGTTTGACGTCAAAGCAGATTCGGCCAAGGATCGCGTGCGCAAGCTCAACCCCATCAAGCTGAAGCAGATGGAGGAGCGCTGCGCATTTCTCGAAGAAGAAGTGCCGCGCATCGAGGCTTCAATTGCACATACCGAAAATGCTCTGGGCAACTACGTTTCGGCCGCGGAGACGGAGCGGCAATCATTGCTGCTGGAGGAGCTGCGCAAGCAACTGGGCGATTTCACGGCGGAGTGGGAAGAGTTGATGATGCAGCTTGAGGAACAGGCAGCCATCCCTTGAGACGAGGCCCGCATCGTCTAGGGCATAATCAAGAGACGATGGGACAATTGTGGAATCCTGAGAGCTGGTCGCAGCGGCTGGCGGAGTTGCAGGCTGAGTCTGGCGAGTTGAAAGAAGCTCCGCTTCGACGCGATGTTCGTTCGCTGGGTATGTTGCTGGGCGAGGTGCTGCGCGAGCAGGCGGGCGATGAGCTGTTTGCCCAGGTGGAGCAATTGCGTCAGGGTACGATCCGGCGGCGCGAGGCTGAGGATCGTGGCGCTGTGGCCGCTGCCACCGAGCACGCTGCGAACGCAATGGCGCTGGTGCACGGGCTCTCCGTGGAGCGCGCGCTGCTGCTGACGCGGGCTTTTGGTTTCTACTTTGAACTGATCAACCTGGCTGAGACCAACCATCGCAAGCGTCGGCGGCTGGCGTTGCAGTTGACCGGCGCGGCCGGCAAGCAGCGCGGAAGCCTGGCTGGAACGCTACGGGCCATGCGGCGTGTGGGTATTTCTGCGGAAGAAGCGCTGGATTGGCTGCGCAAGGTGCTGGTGGTGCCGGTGTTTACGGCGCATCCGACGGAGGTGGCGCGGCGCTCGGTGATGTTCAAGCGGCGGCGGATCGGCGAGCTGCTGGAGCAGCTTGATCGGATTCCGATTCCGCCAGAGGATCTGGCGCGGCTTGAGGACGAGGTACTGGCGGAGATCACTTCTCTGTGGCAGACGGATGAGGTGCGCAGCCGGCGGCCGACCGTTTACGACGAGATCAAGATGGGGCTGGATTACTACGATATTTCCATCTTTGCTACGCTGCCAAGCCTGTATCGGGAGATTGCGGAAGCGCTGAATACGGCCTACGGACTGACGCTTGAAGTGCATGAGCTGCCCAAAGTTCTGTCCTTTGGCTCGTGGATCGGCGGGGATCGGGACGGCAATCCGTTTGTGACGCCGGAGGTGACGCGAAACGCAATTCAACTGGCGCGTGAACATCTGCTCGGCTTCTACGATGACCAGTTGCAGACGGTCATTGATTTGCTCAGCACCTCCGCGCAGCAGATGCCGGTCAGCCAGGCTCTGCGCGAACGGCTTGAGGGATATGAAGAGCGGATTCGCACGGCAGAAACGGAAGCGTATGGCCAGAATTTTGAATTTGAGCTGTATCGCCGCTTTTTGATCTGCGTGCGCGTGCGGACTCGGCGCACATTGCAGCATGGTGGGCTGGTTGCCCCGCAGTTGCCGAGGACGTCTACGCTGGTTGAGACGCACGAGGTACTGGCCCAGGTACTGCCGGGGTATGCTTCGGCGGCCGAGTTTGCTTCCGACCTGAGCATTCTGCGCGATTCTCTCGCGGCAAATCGGGGGCTGCGGATTGCGCGCAATCTGATCGATCCGCTGCTGCTGGTGGTGCACACCTTTGGGCTGCATCTGCATACTCTCGATATTCGCCAGCATGCGCGGATGCACTCCGTGGCGCTCAAGGAAGCCATTGCCGATACGCTGGGGAAAAAATTGCCGGGAGCGCTGTCTGCTGACACGGCGAGCATTCTGGAGACCTTCGGCGTGATTGCCGAAGTGAAGGCCGGGTGCACTCCGGAGACGATTCGGCATTACGTGATCAGCGGAGCGACGTGTGTTGAGGATGTACTCGCTGTCGTTCGGCTTGGACGGCTGGCAGGAGTGAGGTTCGAAGGCACCGAGACCGATCCGGGATTGATGCCGGTGCCGCTCTTCGAGTCGATTGAGGATTTGCGCAATGCGCCGGAGGTCTGCCGCGAGCTTTGGCAGCGCCCGGATTACCGCTCGATGCTTGCAAGCTGGGGCAATACGCAGGAAGTGATGCTGGGCTACTCCGACTCGAACAAGGACGGAGGCATGCTCACGAGCACCTGGGAGATCTTCCGCGCGCACCGTGCGCTGCATGTGGTGGCGCATGAGGCCGGCGTGCATCTTCGGCTCTTTCATGGCCGGGGCGGCACGGTTGGCCGAGGCGGCGGACCGACGCATCGGGCGATCTTTGCGCAGCCGCTCGACTCCTTCGATGGGCAGTTGCGCATTACGGAACAGGGCGAGGTGCTGAACTTCAAATACGCGGATGTCGTGCTGGCGGAGCGCAACCTGGAACTGATGATTGCCGCCTCTCTCGATGCTTTGGCGCGGCCCAATGCACGCGATCCGGAGGGGCATTTTACGGGCATTTTGTTGCCGGAGTGGGAGCAGGCGCTCGACCGGCTTTCGGTGCTGGCGTATGAGTGCTACAAGGAACACATTCTCGATGATCCGGGGCTGCTTGACTACTTCGGGCAGTCGACGCCGATGGGCGAGCTGGAGCATGCCAAGATCGGCTCGCGGCCCTCGAAGCGCAAGGGCTCGCTGAGCCTGGAGACGCTGCGGGCGATTCCGTGGGTCTTTGGGTGGACGCAATCGAGGCTGCTGATTCCGGCTTGGTTCGGCGTGGGTTATGCCGTCGAGCGATTCCTTGCCGAGGGCGGCTTGCTCACGACTTTGACGACGATGGCCAGGGAGTTCCCGCTCTTTATTGACCTGATCCGAAATGTCGAAATGGCTCTCGGCAAAGCGGACCTGGGGACGGCGCGGCTTTACTCGACGCTGGTGGAAGATGTGGAGCTGCGCGACCGTATCTATGACCAGTTTGAAGCGGAGTATCACCGCACGGTGCGCTCGGTTCTGGCCATTACGCGGCAGCAGGAGCTTTTGCAGAACAATCCGGTGCTGGCGCGGTCAATCAAGCTGCGCAATCCGTATGTGGACCCGATGCACCTGATTCAGGTGGATTTGCTGCGCCGGAAGCGCGCCGGTGAGGATACGCCGGAGGTGAACCGGGCGATTTCCGCGACGATCAGCGGGATTTCGGCGGGGCTGCGTAATACAGGGTGAGTTTTTCGGGCGTTTTATCGCTTGAATGCGTGATTTAGCGCGGCTACTCTGCAATCGGCGTGTCGAACTCGGCGTAGTTCTTGAGGTGCGATTTAATGGTCTGGTAACACTCGCAGGCATTCTCTTCCAGACCCGCGGGGTTGAGGATATGGATGACGCCACGGCTATATTGGATCAGGCCTTTTCTTTTGAGACTACCGGCCGCGAGCGAGACGGTGGCCCTGGTTCCTCCGAGCATGTCGGCCAGCAGCTCGTGAGACATTTTGAAAGTGTCACTGTTGGAACGGTCGGCGCAGGTGAGCAGCCAGCGAGCCAGACGTGGTTCAAATGTGTGCTTCGCGTTGCAGCCGACATATTGGGTAGCCTGATCCAGTTGCGCCTGAACGTAGCGCAGTGTGAGGCATTGGAAGCTTCCGCCGAGGTTGAATTCCTTTCTGGCAGCTTCAACTGGGCAAGCGTAACCGTGGCCCGCGATCTGGGTGTAGACGCGGTTCATGGATTTTTTGGCGCCCATCAGCGCGGAGACGCCGATTACCGACTCAAAGCCAAAGGTGCTGACTTCGACCTGAGAGCCATCTTGAAATGTCGCTGTCATGGAGGCCATTCCTGATTCGAGGAAGAAGAGATGCCGGATGGCCCGGTGCGGGTACTCCATTTCGAATTTCAATTCAAACCGGAGCGGGCTCAACCGGAGGCGCGCAATTACCTTAGGATCTAACGCATTCAGGAGTGTGTTCTTGAACCTGAGATCTTCCAAGGAGCCCTCCGCTCTTGAATATAACTACAAAGCCTGCCTGTCTCACGACCACCTGCTCAGGAAAATTGAAAACTTTGTTCGATGTCGAACGTACGCTTCAAGATAGAGGACGATAGCCTCTGAATGGCAGTTCTCCCTCAATATTTATCTGCCTCTGAGCTCAGGATGATCTTCACTTCAGAAATGATTGTCAGTACATCGTTCCATGGAGGATTTCCGTGTCCGATCCGCGTGTATCATCCCGTGTTTTCGTGGTCGATGACGAATTCATCATCGCATCAACTCTGGCTACTATTCTTCAGCGTAACGGGTTTGACGCAATCGCATTTACCGATCCGCTTGAAGCGCTTTCGGCTGCCGAACAGCAGGCCCCGGATCTGCTTATCACCGATGTCGTAATGCCAACCCTATCCGGGATTGACCTGGCGATTCGAGTGAAAGAGCTTTCTCCGCAATGCAAAGTTCTGCTTTTCTCGGGGCAGGCTGCGACTGCCAATCTACTTGAGGTCGCCCGGACCAATGGACATGATTTCGAACTGCTCTCGAAGCCTATCCATCCTACCGATCTGCTGAGAAAAATAAGGAACGTGACGGAGGAGGTCGTTATCTGAGATCGACCTGGGCATCGTTCAATCTTCGAGAGTCCGGCGCAAATGTCAAAAGCCCCGCCATCGATTCGGATGATGGCGGGGCTCTTGCTTGAAACAGGTTGGCAAAACTAACTGCGGTCTTTTAGAACGGGTTCAGCTTAGACAGACCCTTCTTCTTTTTCTTCTTGCTCGAAGCTTCGTCGCTTTCATCCAGCTTCGGCTTCTTCTTGGTAGGCTTGGCGTTGGCGTCCGCGGCTGTCTGCTGCGGCACCGAGCCGGGCTTGATGTCGTTCACCTGTGCAGGAGCCTCGGCAGGAGCCTCAGCCGCGGGAAGCACGGTCTGGGTTGTTCCGACGGCCTTGAGCACAGCGTTGGGGTCTTCAGCAGGCTTGGAGGCTGGCGCTGCCGGGGCAGAGTTAGGCGCGCTCACAATGGATGCGCCAATGCTGTTCCCGCCACTGCCTACGCCGGGTGCCGTTTCAAATTGCAATGGAGCCTGCGGCTGATCGGAACGAGGCGGCTCGTTGGCGCCGGTCGGCTGAGGAGCTGCCGCAGATTCAGCGGGTGCGCCGGGCTGGCTTGCCTTGAAGGCGGCGGCGAAGATCTGCTGATTCTCCTTGGTGATTGCGGGCGCGATTGTGCGCGCCGGCGATACCATCGTCGGGTCTCCAACGTGGGCGGCCTCAACCACCGTGGGTCCGTGCTTGATCATGCCCAGAGTCTTGTCGGTGAAACGGACAGCCTGGCGGCTGCGCTCTTCGGCATCGTTTTCGGCAATGGCTTCCTGCGTCGGTTCGGGGACAGGCCGGTTCATCGCAATCAGCCGCTCACGCGCATCTTCGACGCGTGGGGCCATCGGATAGCGGGTGATCACTTTGCCGTAAGCTGCAGCCGCTCTGTCCAGATAAACCTGCTGCAGGCGTTCGCGAACCGCGCCGGGCAGCCCCTTGGCGGCCTGGACGGAGTGCGCTTCGCCGGAGTAGGCGTCGCCGATGGTGATCCAGAGCTCGTCGCTCTTGCTGTAGAGCGGATAGCTGTCAGCCACGGTCTGTAGACGGGCGATTGTTCCTGCCCAGTTCAACCGGCTGGCGTAGTACTGTCCGATGAGGAATTCACGCTCAGCCAGCACTTCCTGCACTTCGCGAAGTCGCTGCTTGGCGCGCGGAACCAGCGATGAGTCGGGGAACTGGTCGATCATCTCGCGGTATTTCTGCTCGGCCTTTTGCGCGTTGACGAAATCGCGATCCGGCTTCTCCATCTGCATGAAGTAGATGTCCGCGACCTTCATCTTCGCCTCGGCTGCCTCAGGCGCCTGCGGGAAGAAGGTGATGAAATCCTCGTACTCGGCCTCGGCCTGGGTCAGCGCAGCCGTGCCGCCTTCCTTGAACCAGGCGTCACCTACGGCAAGCTTGGCGCGCATCTGGTACTCGGAGTTGGGATAGGTATTGAGCAGGGTCTGCAGATCCAGGCGTGCGACGTCGAAGCGGCCTTTCTTCAGCGCGACCATCGCCTTGTCGTACAACTCCTTGTCCGGCTGGCGGCTGGCTACATTCGCGAGGGGATTGGCGCTGAGATCCTCATTTTTCTTCTTCTTCGGCTTCTTGGTCTCGGCGTTGGCCGGAATCATCGACAGCGTGAGCGCGAGAACGCCGACTGTCGCGAAGACCCGCCGCGCGGACTTGCCGGGGTGAGCTACCGATTTCTTGCCTGGCAGCTGGCCCGGCATTTTGCCCGACATCTGGAAAGACGTCTTGTGTGAAAACAAATTCATACCACCTCAATCTCGCTGCACGCTGCCGGGGATCGCCGCTGCTGCGCTTCTGGTCCCTGAAACTGATCTGCTGTTGCAGCAGGTTCTTTCAAATCAACTGGCTTCGCCCGCTACTTTTTTCGCAGCCGCAAGCAGTTCTTGAGCATTCCGCTCGGCGTTACCATCGCCGAAGACAGCATTTCCCGCTACGAGCAGGTCCGCACCAGCTTGGACGACCTGGGCAATGGTATCGTGAGCCACGCCGCCATCGACTTCAATTCTAAACCGCAGTCCAAGGTCTTTTCGGATTTGCGCCAGCTTGCGAATCTTTTCCAGCGAAAAGGGGATGAATTTCTGCCCGCCGAAGCCGGGATTCACGCTCATGATCAGGACATGGTGCAACATCGGCAGGATATCGAGGATCAGTTCGACCCTGGTGGCCGGATTGAGGACCACACCGGCTTTCATGCCGTGGTTGTGGATGAGCTCGATGGTGCGGTGCAGGTGGGGGCAGGTCTCGTAATGGACGCCAATCCAGTTGGCCCCGGCGTCGGCGAAGGCGGGGATGTATTCGTTGGGGTTGTCGATCATCAGGTGGCAGTCGAGCGGCAGGCTGGTTGCCTTGCGCAGGCTTTTGACGACCGGTGGCCCAAGGGTGATGTTGGGAACGAAATGCCCATCCATCACATCGACGTGAATCACAGTGCCGCCGCCACGCTCTGCCGCCGCTACTTCGTCGGCAAGGTGGGCAAAATCGGCGGAAAGAATCGACGGAAGCAGTTCAACCATATTCAAACCAGAGACCGGATCGGGGCTAGCTCCCGGACAGCTCAAGTGTACCAGCAGGCGAGAGCGGTTGCGCCGGGCTGGATGAAGCAGAACTGGGCGGAGCCGGAGCCGGTTTGGGAAGATTCGCGGCCACGATACGGCCAACTGCGCGAAGTATCGCTTTGAGCGGCCAGCGGCCTTCGCTGAGCGGAAAGAAGACTTCGCCTGCGCGTTTCTGCTGAGGCCGGTAGTACCAGCGGGTCAGGAGGGCCAGATGACCCTGGCGGATTGTGGAGTTTGTAGCACGTTGGGGCGAATTCCTAGCCGAACTCATGGAGTCGATCGCCGCTTGCATGCGCGATTCGAGAAAGTCACGCGCCGATTTGGCCGCACCTGGGCTATCGGGCTCAGGAACCGGCTGGATCGCCATGGGCTGTGCGTAGAGGGAGCTGGAACCGGATTGCTCGTTCTGAATGCGCATTCCGAGGATGGAAAAGCGGGCAGGGCCTCGCCATTCTCCGTTGTCATAGAGGAAGATGGAGACTTCGTCGGGCTCTGCAGAGAGCTGAATCACACAGGCGCGTAGGGCATTCAGAGGGCGAACCAGCTCGGAGGCGAGGGATTGGACTGATTCGATCTTTTCAAGTTGCGCGTGGAGTTTTGCGGCGGTCTCGAACTCGAGTTCTTCGGAGGCGTGGTCCCGCAGTTCGCGGATCGTGACGAGCTTGTTCTCGCCGCGAGTGGCCAGAAAACTACGCACGGCCTCGGCTTCTTCGGCGTAGCGTGCGTCGGTGCAGCGCTGCTGGCATGGCGCAAGACACATTTTCATTTCGCCGTAGACGCAGCCGGGATGTTCCGGGTAGGGCGAGAGATTGTCTTCGCAGCGGCGCAGCAGGAAGAGCTTGAGCAGTTCTTCCGAGTAACGGTCGGCAGCGGTGCGAGAGGAAAACGGCCCGAAGGCCCATTGGCTTTCTTTTTGTCCGGGGCGATTTGTTACGGTGAGCCTCGGGTAGGGGTTGCCGCCGTGGAATTTTACGAAGGCCGGTGCGCGGAGGTGCATCCGCTCCAGGGCTTTCGGCCCGTACACCTGCTCCAGCAGGGAGAATTGCACCAGAAGTGATTCAAATTCCGAGCCGGTAAGCTGCCAGGCGATGCGGCGGACGCGGGAGACAAGTTGCAGGCGCTTGGTCTGACCCTTTGCCGGGCGAAGCAGGCGTTCGAGGCGGCGACGCAGGTCGGGAGTTACGCCGATGTAGGGTTCTGCTGCCTCATTTTCTCCGTACAGCGCGAAGACAGCTTTGCGTGACGGAAGCTGTCGCAAAGCGTCGTCGGGATTGCCGGAATCGAAGGGCAGGCTCTGGGGCAGCATGGCAGGAATTCTACGCGCCAGCCACGGTCATGCCGTCCACCCGCAGGGTGGGGCAAGCGGCCGAGCTGCGGAAGACAAGATCGTTGCCGATGGAGGTGATGTTCCGGAAGATCTCGCGCAGGTTGCCGGCGATGGTGACTTCCTCGACGGCGTGGGTGAGTTCGCCGTTCTCAATCCACAGGCCGGATGCTCCACGGGAGTAGTCGCCGGTGACCATGTTTGCGCCGAATCCCATCAGGCTCGTGACGTAGAAACCGGCGGGGATTTCGGCCAGGATCTCTTCCGGAGTTTGCGTGCCGGGCACCAGATACAGGTTGCCCGAGCCGATGCCCGGGCTGCCTGCCAATCCTCTCGTCGCGTTCCCAGTCGAGCGCATTTGCAGCTTGCGTGCGGTGTAGGTGTTGAGCAGATACGTTTGCAGCACGCCGTTTTCGACGACGACGGTGCGCCGGGTCGGCAGGCCTTCGCCATCGAACGGCGAGGTTCCGAAGCCGCCGACGCCGGTGGGCAGAAGCATGGTGTGGTCGTCGACGATGGTGATGGTGGGCGCGGCGATAATTTCTCCCAATTGTCCGGCGAGAAAAGACGCCGAACGCCAGATCGAGTCGCCCGATGCTGCCTCGAAGAGATGACCGATGAGCGAGCGGGCAACCTCCGGCGCAAAGACGATCGGAACACGCTGCGTCGGGACGCGGCGTGCGCCCAGCCGGCGCAAAGCGCGCCGCGCAGCTTCCTGACCGATGGATTCCGGGGATTCGAGGTCAGCCAGACGGCGCGCGCTGGAAGACCAGAAATCGCGCTGCATGGCTCCGTTCGGGTCCATTGCGAGCGGGGCCGCGGAGATGCCGCAATAGCTGCTGCGGTACTCGCCGAGAAATCCGCGGGAATTGGCCAGGACTTTTCGTCCCGTTGCGGCGTCGAAGTGCCCGCCCTGAGAGTTGGTGATGCGCGGGTCAAATGCCATCGCTGCCGCCTCGGCGCGTCGAGCGTGATCGATGCGTTCGGCTCCTGAGAGCGAGTAGACGTCATCGAAGTAGAGATGCAGATCGCCTTCCAGTTGGCCGAAATCGGCTTCATCGGGCAGACCGGCGAAGGCGTCCTCTTCGGTCACGTGGGCGAGAGCCATGGCTCCCGAGACCAATTGCTCAATGCCGTCCGGGGTCAGGTCGCTGGTGGAGGCCGAAGCGGAGCGCTTGCCTGCGAATACGCGAAGTCCGAGGCCGCGCGCGCCCGATTCCTGAAGGGTCTCGACCTCGCCCATGCGGACCGAGACGGAGAACTCATCGCCTTCGCTGACGACGGCCTCGGCGTCCGTGGCTCCGGCCTTCGTGGCGCGGGCGACTACCTCGGCGGCGAGGGATTTCAGATCAAGCTGGGCATCGGATCGCGGAACTGCGGGTGCTTCGGACATGACTTCAAGGTATCAAAACAGGGTCTCGGCGGGATTTCCGACAGAATTTCTATCCGATAAACAAAACCCTATGGAATTGGAATCAGCAGGGTCTTGTTGACTACGCTCGTCAGTCCATCGAGAGTATCGAGAAAGGCTGTGGCCAATCCGGCTTCCAGGCGCAGATGCCAGAGGATCTCGGCGTTGTTCCAGGCCGACTCGCGGGCTGCGGTGACGTTCCACGCGGCGAGGGTGTTTTCAAGCTGCGAAACTCCCGGCAGGGCGTCGCCGAGGAAGCGCACATTGAGCTCGGTTTTTGCTTCGTCGATGAGGCTGTCGAGGGTTGAGTTCAGCGCCGTGTAGTCGTTGTATTGGGTGGTTCCGTGCTGTGGTGCGATGTTTTCTAGGGCGCAGGTGGAGACCAGCGCGCAAGGCAGGTCATGGTTGATGTGGGAATTGACACCGGCCAGAGCGTACTGAATCCGCGTGAGCGCTGTCTGATTGCGCTGCGCGAAAAGTGTCTGCCAGCAGTCGGGAAGCGCGTTATTGGAGAGGTAATTCTTGAGTGCGTCGAAATAGAGCTGCGCGAACTGTACATCCAGCATGGAGAGAAATGCCGCATCGGCGAAGCCGCCCGCAGCGACGCGAGCCTCGAC
Organism: Acidicapsa acidisoli; assembly: GCF_025685625.1. NCBI lineage: Bacteria > Pseudomonadati > Acidobacteriota > Terriglobia > Terriglobales > Acidobacteriaceae > Acidicapsa > Acidicapsa acidisoli. Next base: position 623,201 of record NZ_JAGSYI010000001.1, on the reverse strand, counting down.
TGCCTGAGTTACCTGGAAGTAAAGCTGGTTGAACCATTTAAGACCGTCGCCGTTGATGGTGAGGGCCTCAATCGCCTGCATCGTGGCCAGCACGTCGGCGATCGAAGCGGGAGTGGTTTGCAGGATAGTGAGAATCTGCGCGTCGTAAGGGAACATGGCCGCTGATTATAGCGGCCAGTGGCGAGATTCGGTAGTTAAGCTGCTTTAAGCTCAGCCTTAGTTCAACGGCTTGGGATGGAGGTGCTTTTCTCCTGCGAAGTGTCCGCCGAGGCTGCATCCGGTGTTCTTGCTGTAGTGCTCGGCGTACGCTTCTGTTTGTTTTTCGGCGGAAGCAGGTCGCAGGCGCACTCTTCCCAGGCATTCGGGACAGCGGAAGGTATCTTCCTGGAGACGCAATGCCTCTTTGACTGGCAGGAGCTGCCACCCGAAGACGCGACCATCCGCAGCACCATGCCAGCGTTTTACTTCTACCTCCACCATCTGCGCTGCGGGCATCGAAACTGTTTCGACTTGAGCTTCAGTAGTCATTGCATCCCCCATTCCTGAATTCCTGTTTACATGTTCCGAGTTACTGACCTGTACCGCCTACGGTCATCTTGTCGAGTTTGATAGTGGGCATGCCGACGCCTACAGGGACGCTTTGGCCTGCCTTGCCGCAGGTGCCGATGCCTTCGTCAAGCTTGAGATCGTGGCCGACCATGGAGACGTATTTCAACGCCTCTGGCCCGTTGCCGATCAGGGTTGCGTCCTTGACCGGCGCGGTGATTTTGCCGTCCTCGATCAGGTAGGCTTCCGAGGCGGAAAAGACGAACTTGCCGTTGGTGATATCCACCGAGCCGCCGCCGAAGTTGACTGCATACAGGCCGCGCTTGACGCTGCGGATAATGTCTTCGGGTTCGTCGTCGCCGGCCAGCATGTACGTGTTGGTCATGCGCGGCATGGGGATGCACTGGTAGCTTTCGCGGCGACCGGAGCCGGTGTTGGCCGTACCCATGAGACGCGACGAGAGCTTGTCTGTCAGATAGCCCTTGAGGATGCCGTTCTCGATCAGAACGGTTTCCTGCGTTGGCGAACCTTCATCGTCCACGTTGAGCGAACCACGGCGTCCGGTGATGGTGCCGTTGTCGACGACAGAGACTTTGGAGCTGGCGACGGGCTGGCCAACGAGACCGGCAAAGGCCGAAGTCTTTTTGCGGTTGAAGTCGGCTTCGAGGCCGTGGCCGACTGCTTCGTGCAGCAGAATGCCGGGCCAGCCGGGGCCGAGAACAACTTCCATTTCGCCAGCCGGAGCATGGACTGCGCCGAGCTGCAGAATCGCTCCGCGGGCGGCTTCGCGGGCCAGATTTTCGGGGCTCTTGGAACCGGTGAAGATGTCGAGGCCGCCGCGTCCGCCGCATCCGGCTGATCCGCGGGTGGTGTTCTGATCGTCCTTGGCGATGACGAAGACGTTCAGGCGGCACAGCGGCTGCGTGTCGGAGGCGAATGCGCCGTCCGATGCCGCGATGAGGATGCGGCGCAACTCTTCGCTGTAGCTTGCCCGGACCTGGATCACGCGGGGACTGAAGGCGCGCGCGGCGCGGTCGGCGCGCTGAATAAGTTCAAGACGTGCAGCCAGATCAAGATTGAAGCCGCCGAGCGGGACAGGGTAAAGATCGGCGACCGGTACGTCCTGAAAACCATGTATCGGCTGTTTGGCCGGGCCGGAAGCGATGAGCGCGGCTGTTTTGGCGGCGTGAATCAGCCGTTCCGGACTGAGATTGTCCGTGTAGGCGTAGCCGGTGCGCTCGCCGGAGAGGACGCGGATGCCGCATCCGGCGCTTGTTCCCTGGCTGGCGGATTTGACGATCTGCTCGTCAACTCCAAGGGCCGTCGCTGTAACTGATTCAAAGTAAAGGTCGGCGTAGTCTCCACCAGCGGAAAGAGCCTCGCCGAGGCAGCGTTCGAGGAGCCGCTCCGTGATGCCGAATTTCTCGAAAAAATAGCGTTTGTGGCTGACCCTCGCATGGATGTCACGGTCGGAAATTGGCTGGGCGTAAGCTGCACTCATCGTACTTATCAGTGTACGCCTGAAGCGGAAAGGACTGAAATTGCGGGCGATTTCGCACAGAGATTCTGCCGGGGTTTATGTCTGCACGGGCAATTCCAAATTGGGATTATCTGTCGGCGCGTTGATTGCATTGGAGCTTAGAGAAGACACACGCAGCATGATTCGCTCTACCCGTAGCCGACTTGATTCATGCGTCTTTCGAGTCATATTCGGAGACGAAAATCGTGCTACTCTTCAGGGCATGAAGAAGCTAATCGTCGCCACCCTTTTGCTCTTGGTTTGTGCAAGTCCGGTGTTTGCAGCCGGCCGGCACCACCATCGGCATCATCATCACCACCACCACGCCTAAGATCGCCTGTTAAGACTGGGAGCGGCGTGCTTGCATGGCTCCGGAGACAGAGCGCTCCGGGGCCATGCTTAATCTGTATTTCTTCTCCATAAATAAATTCTGGTATCGTTGCGCCCATGACCGTACATTCTGAGACTGCACATTCAGCGATCGACATCCTGCGCTTCCCGATCGGTCGATTCCGGCTTCCTGCCTCCATCACGGCGGTCGAACATGATGAATATATCGAGACGTTGCGGTTGCTTCCTGAGCGGCTGAAGGCTGCCGCCGCCAGTCTGAACGACAGCCAGTTGGACACGCCATATCGCGATGGAGGCTGGAGCCTGCGGCAGGTGGTGCATCATGTGGCCGACAGCCACGCCAACTCCTATGTGCGCTTCAAGCTCGCGTTGACGGAAGACTGGCCAACGATCAAACCCTACGATGAGGCGGCCTGGGCCGAGCTTTCAGATTCCCGGCTGTCCATCGACGTGTCTCTGACGCTGATTGCGGCGCTCCACGCGCGTTGGGTGGCGTTGGTGGAGTCTCTACCTGACGCGGATTTTGCCAGGGGCTATGTGCATCCCGCAGGTGGACGGCAGAATCTGGCTCAGGTACTGGCGCTGTATGCCTGGCACTCGCGCCACCATACCGCGCACATCGCGAATCTGCGTGAGCGGATGGGCTGGTAAAGCATTTCATGCCCGTGACAACACCCGGCGGGGCGGATGCGGCAACCCCTGCTGCTTTGGCCGCGATGGTGGAAGCGTACGTCGTAGAGCATCCTGCTGCTGCGATTCTGGAAGACGGACGAGTGCTGTTTGACATGCGTACGGCTCGCTATTCGGTGGCGGAGTCGCATGGCCGGTGTGTGCTGCAACTCTGGAGCGAGGAGCGAAATCTTGTCCGCTCGGTGGTGAGCGTGCAGCGTCGCGCGGGATGCCTGCGCATGATGACGCGGCGCATGGGCGCGCCGAAGCCAGTGGCGCTGGAAGTGGTGCCGAATGCCGACCGGCGCACTCCGACGGCGCGGGATGCAAGCCGCCGCCAGTATCTTCGCCGGTTGGAGAGAGTTTTGCTGCGGGCGTTTCCGGAATGGAAGCCGGATGGGTTTCGGGCGGCCACGGATTTGGAACACAGCTTCGGGCCAGCGTATGTTCGCGGACATCTGCTGCGAGGAACTGCGGCCGAGGCGGTCATTGGCGTTGGCGCGGATGAGTCGTCGGCGATGGTGGACGGGGTGCTTACCCTCGGTCTGCTCTGGCTGAACTTCTGCCGGGAACAGTCGCTCCAGAAACGTCATGGAAGCAGGCACTACGGCGGGCTGAAAGTGGTTGTGCCCTATGGTGAGGCGCAGACGACCGCTGAGCGCATGGTCTGGCTGAATCATGATGCGGCCTGCTTTCAGCTATTCACGCTGGATGAGCGGTCGGAGGAACTGGTAGAGGTCGACTTCCGCGATATCGGCAATGTGGAGTCGCGGCTCGTACATGCCTTTGACATTCCCGCCGCGCTTGAGCGTGCCGAGGCGGGCATTGCGCGCGTGATGGCGCTTGTTCCTGAGGCGGCGCGAGCACGGGTTGAGTTGCGGGCGCGGACAGCCGCTGAGGTCGGGCTACTGTTGCATGGTCTTGAGTTTGCCCGGGTGCGTACAGGAGCTTCAGCGCACTCTTTTAGCCGTGAACAGGAGATTACGTTCGGCGCGGGAGCGAGTGAAACAGCACTGAATGACGAGACGGAACCGCTCTGCTGCGAATTGCTTGAGCGATTGTTTCTGAGCCGTCAGCCAGACGGAGAACACGCCGACCCACTCTTTCGATTGCAGCCGGAGAGATGGCTGGAGTCGCGGCTGCGCATCAGTCTGGAAGAGTTCTTCCCAGGATTGCGCGGCGATTTTCTTTATTCGCAGGTGCCGGCGATTGGCAGCGGCGAACGCGGGATGCTGGATTTGTTAACTTTGGATCGGGGCGGACGGCTGGTGGTGCTGGAAGTCAAGGCCGACGAGGATATGCATCTGCCGCTGCAAGGGTTGGACTACTGGATTCGCGTGAGGGCGCTCAATGCTCAGCGGCAAGTGACGAGGAACAAGGAGATTGGGGCATTCGAGCGGCATGGGTATTTTGCCGGCGCGGAGATTTCTCTCAGTGATCCTAAATTGCTGCTGCTGGCTCCGGCTCTGCGGATTCATCCCTCGAACGAAACGGTTCTGCGCTATCTTTCGCCGCAGGTTGAGTGGGAGTTGATCGCCGTCGGTGAGCACTGGAGGAGGGATTTGCGCGTGGTCTTCCGCAAGCGAAGCGAAGGCTGACGGCTCGCAATCGCAGTCAGTGGCTGTTTTCCAGCGCCAGTACCGAGAAACCCGTCGCGGCATCGCTCATGAATTTGCCCGCGTCCGATTCCGGGGCGCGCTTTTTGTTGACAGACCACGCGGGCCAGAGGCCTTCGGCCTTGTCCTGGTTGGCGAGAATCCATGCTAAACCTTTGTGTGCTTCCGGAATCTTGCCGAGGCCGTTTTCTTCCAGAGCCAGAACGATGATGCCGGTGGCATAGCCGTCGCTGCGCAAATCAAATGGGGTATCGTCGCGGCGCTTCCATGTGCCTTGCCCGAGGTCAGTCAGGCTCCAGCCGCCCTCGGGGTGTTGCTTTGATTCGAGTTCTTTGGCCAGGGCTTCGCGCTCTGGACCTGTCATCAGCCCTGAGAGTTTGGAGGAAGCCCAGAGCAGGGCGATTCGGTTCAGGAGTGGCTGGCTCGGCGCTTCTCGACGCAGATAGCCGCGCAGAAGCGTCAGATTGCCCTGAATTTTCGGGTCGTCGCGATAGCCGTCCGGTGCGATGCCGACGGCGACGGCTGCCATGGCTGCGCCGTAATATTCGCTTTCGGGCGCTTCCCACGGTGAAAAGTGGAAGTTTTGCCAGATCCACGCTCCGGCAGTGTCGCCGGTTTGTTCCTGCGTGGACCACATGGCTTCAAATGCCTTGCGCGTGACAGGCTGCAAGTGGCCGGAACGGGCATCGTAGGAGACAAGAATCAGCGCATTGTTGACCGCCTCGGCGTTGCGGGCTTCCTTGGTTTTGCCAGGGCCGTGCACTGCGTCGGAGTAGAAGGTTTCGGCTTCGTTGCCTAGATTGACGCGCTTGATCACGCTGTCGAGCATGGCCCGCTCGGGATCGGAGATTTTGGTTTCGCCGAGCGGTCCGCGCAAGGCTGGGCGCGCCAGCGCATACGGAACCTGGGTGTGGCAGGAGACGCAGACCGTGCCGTGATCCTTTTGTGCGTGAGGCCAGTCCTGCCACCAGATCTGGCGGCTGTCGAGGTATCTGGCGGCTGCGGTCTTGTCCCAGGTTTGCGTGGTGGCCCTGCTGGCCGGGGTATTGGTTGCTGGGTGAGACGCGGCAAGCGCTGTTCTGGTTGAGATACAGGAGAGCGCCAGAACGGATAAACCCATGACCGATAAACAGAGATAGAAGGATCGCATAGATTGGGTTCTCCTTCCGCCTGAACCGTGAACCGAGAGCCGGGTGGACAGATGCGGGCCTTTGAATCGGAGATTAGCACAGAACTGGCGATAGCTGGCTGCACTTCGGTTCGTAAGAAATCGGAATTATTATTGAGCGGAAGTTTATCGAGCGCGTCATTTTCGCTAGAAGAACCCAAACAATTGACAACTCAAAGCAGCAATCTCGCAGCGTACCTTGGCGTTCTTCTGATGGCTAACTTGGAGGAATAGAGATGATTTTGAAGAAGGACGCAACTCTAAGTCATTGGATGAATTTTTCTGCGATGCTCGCCGGCTTCGCATTCATGCTCTTTGCGCTAACTGCCGGGGCACAGACTGAGCCTGCCGAGGGTAAGGCTGCCGATGCAAAAGCTGCATCCAGCACCTACGGAACAATTTTTCTCACGTATGTTACGCGCGATAACGATCTGCAGGATATTCAAACCAACCTGCGCAATATGCTGCCCCGGACCAAGATCTACGGGATAATGTCGCAGCGCGCCATCTCGTTATGGGCATCTCCCGAAGATATAGCGCTGGCGAGGAAGATCGTTGCGGATCTCGATCGCCCGAAGAAAATCTATCGACTTACTTACACGATCGCAGATACAGACAACGGCAAACGTACCGGAGTTGAACACTATGTTCTGGTTGTCTCTTCGGGAGATAAGTCCGCTTTCAAGCAAGGAAGCCGTGTGCCGATTATGACTGGGAGCTACGATACCGGAACCACCACCTCTAATTCGCAGGTGCAATATCTCGACGTGGGTCTGGGAATCGAGGCAACTCTGGATGGGTATGGCGATGGTGTGAGATTGCGCTCTAAAGTAGAGCAATCGAGCCTTGCAGAGGAGAAGTCCGGCATAGGTGCACAAGACCCGATGATTCACCAGACTCAGCTTGAGGCGACGACGACCCTGGAGCCGGGCAAGCCCGTTGTGCTCGGATCACTCGATCTGCCCGGCGGCACGCGTAAGCAGGAGATTGAAGTTGTCTCGGAGCTGGTGAAATAACAAGTTGGAGGTCAGCTCTTCGACCAGGGTGGGACGACGCCGGTCATGCGCGCGTAGGCGACTAGCTGGCCCATGTGTTCGTTGGCGTGGATGATGATGCGGAGATAGATGCCATCGACGGTTGCATCCCTGTCTTCGATGTGGACTTTTCGCGCAAGATCGCTGGGTTTTGCGGCTAAGTGGGCTTGTTTCACGGCATCCAGCGAGCGTTTGAGCCACGAAATCACCTCGGCCTTTGAGGTGACCTTTGTATCCATGCCCTCTTTCAGGTCTGCGGGCATCTTGGGGCCGGTAACGCTCAGGAGATAGAAATTCGCGTCGACGATGTGCATGTACACTTCGCTGGTGGAGCGGACTCCCGGCGCAGGCCGCCATGCAAATTTGTCGGCAGGCGTAGCCTCGGCCAACGCAATCAGTTGCTGAGAAACGTGGGTCCACTCGCCGTCGTATCCCTCCCAGATCCCTTCCGGCATCTTCTGAGCAAAGATCGCGGGGGCGTTCAACAAAAACGCCAGCAAGATTGTTTGGATAAGGTTTCTCTTCATAAAGCTGTCCTCCAGACGGGATTGGCCGTGATTCCGAGGTCAGCGTGAAGTTTACCGCAAGAATGATGAGCGGGCATCCCCGTTTACCGCTTTTGTGGCGCTCCCTGCATCGGCAGTTGGAATTGCATTTGCTGCTTTGCAAAAGCAGAGCCCTTATGATTTTCTATGATTTTGAATGTTCCAGTGTTTGTTAGCACAAACATGTAGCAGTGGTGAACGGTTAGGACCAGTTCCTGCAATTCGTTGTCGTCTTCTAGCGCGACGACTTTAAGGCCAAGATCCCTACATTTAGCGATTGGGATATGCCGTTCATGCGATTTGTGTTCGTCGGCATCGCTCAACGCTTCGACGATTTGTTTTGATTTGAGTATTGCGTCTGGGTCGCCCTCAAACATCACCTGGCGCAACTGGTCGGCGACGAACGCTTTTGTCCAATCTATCGCTTGCTGGCACTGCCCAAGAAAGGTTGGATGGTATTGCTGGAGGATGCAGCGCCAAACGTGAATGGCATCCGGGTCCTTTTTTATCTCCTCAACAGCCTTTTTGAATTCGTTGAGTACGCCCTGTGCAGCCAAGTCGCGTATTTGAGGATCGATGGGGCCCAAGCTTGACTGCTTCCCAAGGATGATCTCTTTCGATGAACACGCTATCATCGTTCCGGCCGACATTGCCACTTGCGGAACAATTACCCTCATATTCTTCTGGAACATCAGATGGAGATAATTGACGATTGACTCCGCACTCGCAATGCTTCCGCCAGGCGTGTGAAGTATTAGATCGACACCCTTCGTTTTATCGAGACCATGAACGGCGTTCATGAATCCGTTCATGTCTTCGTCGTTGATACCAAGAAGTTGAACACCTGGCTTGGAAAGCCAGCCGGAGTAATAAGCAATGATGTTCCGCTGGGTATGGTCAAATAATCTTTTTAGGGCCTTATGTCGGTAGGTGTCTACGGCATCCGGGGCACCATTCTTAACCGAGTTCTGAATTGCCTTGAAAACATCGTTCCAGTTGGGCAATTACTCTCCTTGCATGAGCGTAGCCGCGCCATTCGAAGCCACTGTTGGCACAAATCGAAAGGGGGACGGCTGTGCGAGGCTATAGGTGTCCTGTTCTTGTGCAAACGCAAAGCCATTGAATCCCGTCAGTTGACGGTGAGTTTCGATCAGTCTGAGAGTATCCTCAGTCTGAGGCGGCAGGGCTGAATTTTCCAATGCCATGGTTTCTCCTGTTTGCCTTTGCCGGGAAAGTTAACACGGCTTCCGATGGAAGGCAATAATTTCATTGTTAAGGTGCATATCGGCAACCGTCCGTTGCACCATCAGTTTAGAAAAATTATAGTTATTTCCGCGCAAACCGCTGGATTTGTGGTCGCAACACTCGCGCGGGCTGTACTTCTTACATCCTAGACTTGACGGCTAAACTATTGATATTGCTCGTCAGTCTCCGCAGACAAGTGCTTCTTCAGGGAAGGTTTCCGCGCCGTCTTGCTCAGAGTTCGGCGTCTGTGCTTCAGTGCTGTTCGCATTGAGGCGCGCTTCGAAGAAGGCATCTACCGCTTCGAGCACTGCCGCACCGGTCTTCGACTGGAAGATCTGCTGGCGGAGCTTGCTGCCGCCCGCGACTCCGTGGGTGAACCAGGAGGCGAACTGCTTCATCTTGCCCGCGGTTTCGCCGTGGCGGGCGTCGCGCGGCAGAGACTGGCTGGCCTCGGCATCGTCTATCAGCATCTGGAAGTAGGTGCGGATCATGCGGTAACGGTCGGCTTCGGTCGGGCGTGTGTAGCTGCCGGATGCGGTGTATTCGGCGATCTGGCGGAAGATCCAGGGGTTCGACGGCGCGGCGCGGCCGATCATGACGGCGTCGCAGTTGGTCTGTGCGACCATCGCGGCTGCGTCCTCTGGAGTGCGGATGTCACCGTTACCAATCACCGGGATTTGGACGGCCTGTTTGACGGCGGCGATCCACTCCCAGCGGGCCTGGCCGGTGTAGCCCTGCTCGCGGGTGCGGGCGTGCAGGGCTACGGCGCAAAGGCCTTCCTGCTCGGCCATTTTCGCTAGCTCAACGCAAACGATCTGGCTGTCGTTCCAGCCGAGGCGGAACTTGACAGTGAAAGGAATCGTGACGGATTTGCGGATGGCGCGGAAGATTTCGCCGATCTTGGGCAGGTCGCGCAGCAGGCCCGAGCCTCCGTTGCACCCGACAACGCGCTTGGCGGGGCAGCCGAGGTTGAGGTCGACGGTGTCGAAGCCGGTGTCCTGCACGATGCGCGCAGCGTCGGCGAGGGTTTCAATGTTGGAGCCGAAGAGCTGCGCGCCGATCGGGTGTTCGTCGTCGTAGAAGGTCAGATAGCGCTTGCGCTTCGATTCGCGCATGCGCGAGAGGCCGTCGGCGGAGGTGAATTCGGTCATCAGCAATCCGCAGCCGGATTGCTGATTCGTGACTTCCGTTTCGACCGTCGCTCCCTCAGGGGCCTGGGCGGAAAAGAGGCTGGCGTTGCGAATGAAACGGCGGAAGACCGTATCGGTAACGCCGACCATGGGCGCGAGGACCGTGGCTGGAGCGACCGCAACGGTCCCGATGCGCAACCCGGCGGGCACGCGCGCCTCGGCGGGCATGGCGTGGGTGATCGGGTTGTCCCAGTCCTTCTTCACGGTGAAACCTTTGCCGGCCATGGGTCTCGGTTCTGAGCGTCGATTGAATTCCGCTCATTTATCGTGCAAACAGCAAGGCCCCCGCCGCAGCGGAGGCCCTCATCAGAAGCCCGACTGCTGGCCTGTTACTTGGTCGCGGCAGGCGTCGCCTTTTCGGCGTACTTGCGGCGGAAGCGCTCAACGCGGCCCGCGGTATCGACCAGACGCTGCTTGCCGGTGAAGAACGGGTGGCAGTTGGAGCAGATTTCCAAGCTGATCTTGCCCTTGTGGGTCGAACGGGTCTCGAACGTGTTTCCGCACGAGCAGTGGACCTGCGTAGGTCCGTAAGCGGGGTGAATTCCTTGCTTTGGCATGACGTGAAGATACCTTTCCTGCAATTTACTCAGTTTACCTTGGATTCGGCTGGATGGCAATCGGATGCAGGACGTTCCGGCAGCCGGGATGGTTGCCGGAGCAGCGCGCTATACTTGCGCTCGTGCTGGTGTGAAGGACTGGGCAGGAAAATCCGGCTTCTGCGGCGGAAGCTACGAAAGAGAGTGACGGATGGATCTGGGATTGAAAGATAAAGTCATTATTGTCACCGGCGGGGGGGCCGGGATCGGCGCGGGCATTTCGCGCGCCTGTCTTGCGGAAGGCGCAAGGGTTGTGGTGCTGAGCAGGCCGTCCAAGAACGTTGAAGATTTCATGGCCGAGATGAAGGCTGTGGACGCCAAATGCGAACTCGTCGAGGCGCATCTCGAGGATACGCAACGTTGCAAGGACGTGATTGCCGAAATCGAGGCCAGCTATGGCGCAATCGATGGCCTGGTGAACAATGCCGGAGTCAACGACGGGTGCGGTCTGGAGTCGGGCAGCGTCGAGCGGTTTCTGGAGAGCCTCGGCAAAAATCTGACGCATTATTACGCCCTGGCTCATTACGCGCTGCCTGCGCTTAAGAAATCGCAGGGCTCAATTGTCAATATCAGCTCAAAGGTCGCGCTCACCGGGCAGGGCGGGACGTCCGGCTATGCGGCTTCAAAGGGCGCGCAGCTTGCGCTGACCCGCGAGTGGGCGGCGGAGTTGCTGCCGTATAACATCCGCGTGAATGCGGTGCTCCCGGCCGAGGTGATGACGCCGCTTTACAGCCGCTGGCTGCAGACGCTAGGTGATCCCGATGCGAAGCTCAAGGAGATTACTGACAAGATTCCGCTGGGGCACAGGATGACTCTGTCTTCGGAGATCGCAGCGGCGACGGTGTTTCTGCTTTCTCCCACGCAGTCGGGCCACACAACCGGGCAACACCTGATTGTGGACGGCGGATATGTGCATCTGGATCGGGCGCTGACTTAGAACGGGGCAGGCGTGGTCAGTAGAGCAGAACTGCGACGCGATAGACGGTGAACTCGCCTTCTACGTCGTGCGGGGGACAACTCGCGATTGCAGCCTCGCGGTAATGTCCTGTCGCAAGCTGACTTACCAGCTCCTGGGGAAGTTGCGTGACATCGGGATTTTGCCAGAACATGCGATAACGGGGCACGTTGTAAAACGCAAGGCTACGGCTTCCTTCAGTCCAGGCGCAGTAGGCGCGCGCATCCTGACTGGTTTTCAGGATGGACAGACCCTTTGCCCGCAACAGCGTAGCGAAGGCTGTTTCGACCTCTATGCGAGTTAACGCGGGCACCGCACGGGCGTAGTCGGCTACGGCATAGGTTATTGCGTGGCTCACGACGACAGCTATTCCCACGCTGTCTACCGCTGGGTTGAGCAGGTTGGCGCGATGGCCGGGCGAGTGCAGCCAGCCATCGTGAAATTCGAGGGGATCGGTGGGAGCGGAGCCGGCGGCAATGTTTTCTTCGACAGTGCTGAAGTATGCCCCGGCCTGTCCGGCGCGGTCGGTAAGGCTGGCTTCTCCATCGAATTGGTGGCTGAGGTTTCCTTTGGCCGCCATGCGCCGGCAGTGTTGGAGCGCGGCGGCGGCCAATGCCGGATTCCACTTGAGTGGGGCTACTCCGTTGGCGACGCGGGATTCGTTGGCGAGGGCTAGCAACCGCTGTGCGTCTGTGGGAAGGACCTGGGGAGCGATTTCCTGGGAGGAGGGTGCAGTCTGAGCTGTTACCAAAACGGCGGTGAGCGCGAACGCCAGCACGCGATTGAGCCTCGCCATTCCCATGGTCTGCCTGTTTTTCTCCCTGACAATCTCTATTCCTACCAGTGAAGGACGGGCAAGAGGCTGGAATAATCGTCGGTCCAGACGCGAACGTTTGTATCGATAACCGGCTCTTTGGCGGCATTGAAAACATCGGGCTGTTCGAAGAAAGTCGGGCTGTTGGTCAGCAGCATCCATGTCGCGGAAAACTCGCCCAGTTCTTCGTTGGCGGGGGTGGAGAATCGCATCACCTTCATTCCGGCGGCTTTGGCCAGTTGCGCGACGACCGGTTCGAGGTCTACGTGCTGGTTGGAGATGTGGAAGGCGAGAATGCCGTCGGGTGCGAGATGCCGCTTGTAGATTTCCAGAGCTTCGGTGGTGAGCAGATGCAGCGGAATCGCATCCCCGGAGAACGCATCGATGACCAGCACATCGAAGTGCTGCGGCTCCTCAGTGGTCAGTGAGGTTCGCGCATCTCCGTTTACGACGCTGATGCTGGCGCCCGAGTCGCGGATGTAGGTGAACAGGTTTCTGGCGATGGGCTCTACGGCCGGATTGATTTCGTAGAAGGTGATGCGGTCGCCTTTCTGACCGTAGGCTGCAAGGGTTCCCGCGCCGAGACCGACGATGCCGATATTGCGCGGCCGGTTCTGGCAGCACCCGTGCATGGCAAGACCAATGCCTGAGTCTTCGGCATAGTAAGTCGTCGGGGTGGTTCTCAGTTCATTGGTAAATATCTGTGTTCCGTGCTGGATGGAGCCGTTGGTGAGGGTGCGGATGGTTGCGCCAGGGTATCCGACGGTCTGTTTCACGCGCAGGCTGCCGTAGAAGTTTCGGACGGCGACCGGGGTATTGCGCTCATACGCGCGGTGAAGCAGGAAGACGAGCACCAGCATAAGAACGCTGGAGGTAGTCCAGACCAGCCGCTGTTCCCAGCCGGATCGCCAGAGAGCGGCGAGTGCGAGCACTGCGGTCACGCAGAAAGAGAGGGCCAGGTCGTAGTTGAAGGAAAAGATCATCGGCGATGCGATGCCGATCAGGAACGAGCCCATCGCGCCGCCGGCGGCGAAGAGGAGATAGAAGAGGGTTGTCTCCGAGGCGCGTTTGGGGCGCAGCGCGTAGGCTTCCGAATGGCAGAAAAGGCTGGCAACGAAGAGTTCGGCGAGAAAGAAGATCAGGCTGATTCGGAGCGGCAGCGATCCATCCGGCTGCATGAGCATGTAAGCCAACCCGGCGAGCAGGACGACGAGCAGGCGGGTCACGATCCAGCGCGGCAGCAGCTTCGGAAACTGGAAGGCAAGGATCAGCGTGAGCAGATAGACGCCGAGGGGCAGGATCCACAGCAGCGGGATCGGGTCGATGTTTTCCGTGATGTGGCTTGTGACTGCGCTGAGCTGCATGGATGCGCCCATGGGCAGCAGCAGCCAGAGGGGCTTGTGAAAGAGCGGCGTTGCGGGGCTCCCGGCCTCTTCTGCCGGGGAATTCGCGCTTGCAGTCTGGAGTACGGAGCGCGTTCTCCAGGTAAGAACCGCCGATATCAGGGCGAATACGACAAACCCGCCGCACCAGACGAGCCGCTGCGCCCGAAGAGTGAAGCGGGGTTCAATGACAGTGGGATAAAGGCTGAGTGCAAGTAGAGAAGCCAGGTTCGAGAGCGCAAATAGGCGGTATGGAATACCGCGTGTCTCGATCCGTGCCAGCCAGACCTGAAGGAGCGGACTGGTAGCGCCGAGCATGAGGAAGGGAAGGCCGATAGAGATAGTGAGCGCGGCGAAGATGGCCAGAAACGGATGGCTCAGTACGTTGCTGTGATCGATGACGCGAACCGCCCAGAGGATCGCTGCAGCCGTGGACGAGAGAAGCAGGAAAAGATGGATACCCCAATGAGCGGACTTGGGTGACGACGAGCGCTGGGTCAACCAGTGTGCGTAAAGGTAGGCGCAGAGGAGCGCCGTCTGGAAGAAGACCAGGCAGGTGATCCAGATGGCGGCTGATCCTCCGAAGATCGGCAACAACTGCTTGGCTGCCATTGGCTCGACCAGAAAAAGCAGAAAGGACGCGAGAAAGACAGCGCAACCAAAGAGCCATCGAGAGCGGGTCATGCGTTACCTCAATTAACCGTGCCACAGAGCATTGAAATATCAGGATATTGCCCGCGATTCGAGTCTTCATCTGGCAATGGGAAGGTCTGTTGCGCAGGAATTCGAGGCAGTTTGAATTTTAATCTGGCAGCTTTGGCGGCGCGCTTCCGGACAGAATAAACGAAAGGCACAGACGTCGGCGCTCTTTCCGGTGATTTCACAATGAGCTGCTTCTCGCTCGATAAATTCCTTGACAATAGTTTACAAGTAAACTATATTCGAACCATTGAGGAATACATGAAGGATCTGAGCCGAAATCAACTCGAAGTCAGCGATCTCAAAGGCCATGTGGGGTTCTGGCTCCGATTTGTTTCGAACCATGTCTCGTATGCATTTGCGCGGAAGCTGCTGAGCACGGATGTCACAGTGGCGGAGTGGGTGGTGTTGCGCGAGATGTACGACGCCGAGAGCATGGCGCCGAGCCGGTTGGCGGAGGCGACGGGGCTGACGCGGGGAGCTGTATCGAAGCTGGTGGACCGGCTGTTTCACAAGGAATTGCTGACGCGGATCGAGCGAGACGATGATCGGCGATATCAGACCATTGCGCTGACCGAGGCGGGCAGGAAACTGGTGCCGAAGCTGGCCGCGCTGGCCGACGAAAACGATGCCGAGTTCTTCTCTGCGCTGACGCCGCGAGAGAGGCAGGCGTTGATTGAGACCCTCAGGAAACTGGTCGAGGCCAATCGTCTGACGAAGTTGCCAACGGAATGAAAAAGGAGAAAGCGATGACCACGATGGGAGAAGCAACCATGAATACGGAAGTGATGCACTGGGCAACCGAAGGATCGGAAGCGGGCCAACTACGCTTTCCGGAGGTGGTGGGAGCACTGGTAGCCGCGGGTGTGGAGTCGTATTGTGCGGATCTCGTTCGCGGCGAGAAAACCTACAATATGCCGAGCGGCGAGAACTATGTGGTGAAGTCGAAGCTGCCGGTGACTGCAATTGCCGACGAGTATTCCGAGGAAGGGGTGGTCGCTGCGATTCGCGGAGCGCAGGCCGATGCGATCCGATACCCGGAGTTTCTGCTGAAATCCCGGGCGGCTGGGGTGGTGGCTTACTGGGTTTTCTTGATCGGGCGGCGGGCTGTGTATCTGGGACGCAAGGGCGAGGTTCATATTGAGGAGTTTCCCGGTGCGCGGTCTTGATATCCACATTTGCAGAGTCTGCGAAGACGCTCGCGACGGTGGGATTCTGCGCTAGGCTGATTAAGTGGTGATGGTCTGATGGATGAGGTTTGCCAAGAGTGCGGTGGGGCGGGGATGGTGCTGGCGGTAGATGCAGCTGGAAGACGGGTGGCGCGCGTCTGCCGCTGCCAGCAGGCAGCCGTCAGCGAGCATAAGGTCGCGGCGGCGCGGGTGCCGAAGCGGTATCAGCACTGCATCCTGGATAGCTTCGACACTACGTTTCCCAAGGCGGACCGATCCCTGAGCAAGGCGCTTGCGACGGCCCGGGGCTTCGTCAAAGGCTACCCCGTTGAGACGGATGGCAAGGGATTGCTGATTACCGGGTCCATTGGGGTGGGCAAAACGCATCTCGCTGTCGGGATACTGCTGGCGCTGGTGGCGGAAAAGGGCGCGCAGGCGCTCTTTTACGACTATCGGGAACTACTGAAGCAGATTCAGCACAGCTACAATCCGCAGGTCAATTCCACGGAGTTGGATGTTCTCAAGCCGGTATTCGATGCCGAAGTGCTGGTGCTGGACGAGCTAGGAGCCCAGAAGCCCACGGACTGGGTCTGGGACACGGTTGCGCTGATTCTGAACACCCGCTACAACGACAAACGGACGACGATTATCACCACGAACTATGCGGATTTGCCTCCGGCGGCCGCAAGCCTTTCCTCGACACAGCGGGCTGTGCGCGAAGAAACGCTGGGAGACCGCATTGGAGAACGCATGCGGTCGCGGCTTACGGAGATGTGCGTGCGACTGGAAATGAACGGCGCAGATTTTCGCCAGGGAGTGGCGCGAGCCAAATTCGGTTGATTCGGTTAAGTCGTAAATTCGGTTGAGACTAAAAACTGATCAGAAAGAGCACGATTGCCAGAATAGTGGCCGCCTGGTAGACGAAATTGCCTGCCTTATCGTGCTGTTCCTCGTCCCCATGGGAAGGCGTCATCGAGGCAACAGTCTGATTGGGGTGCATCGCGTTCATTGCCGTGACGTCCTTTCCGGGGAAGTGATCACTGAGAATCGAGTTGCGGGAAAAGTATGTGAATTAAGGGGTTCTGTACTTCGAACCGCTCAATTAGTAGATGCATTTCCTGGCAACAATGATCCGTGAATTTCCGTGTGCAAGATACTCCTCGATCTGTGTACGCAACGACACTATCGTCGGGTTTTGATTGCCGGATTGTGCTACGGATCTTCCTACATTGATAAACGCGAAAGATCGCTAAATGTTCCGTCAATCCACAAGAAATATTCCGAAGCGTTCGACCGAAATGGGACAACATGCGGCGGTGTAGAATCGCGATGAAAGGGCGAAGAAACCGATGGAACCCGAGATCACATCCACTGAATCCACAGGCCAATCTTCCATTGGGCGAGAGCGAAACTGGGCGCCTCTGGCAATCGCGGTTGCCGTTGGAATTGTGATTGTGGTGGCGGGTCTTCTCCTGAGCGGCCGTGCGAGGCATGCGCAGGACTCTGGCGGTTTGTCCGGGACTCCAGATCCATATGCGGCCAGGCTTCCCATTACCAATCTGGCAATGAGCGAGTCCTCCAACCTGGCCGGCGGCAAGGTTACCTATCTGGACGGTCATATCACTAATACGGGGGACCGCACTGTGAATGAGGTCGTGGTGCAGGTGACGTTCCGCGATTATGCGAACAAGGTGGCGCAGAGCCAGAAATTGCCCTTGACGCTGATCCGGATGCGGGAGCCGTATATCGACACGGTAATGGTGTCAGCCGCTCCGCTGAAGCCGGGGGCGCAGCAAGACTTTCGGCTGAACTTTGACACGGTTTCTCCGGATTGGGCTGGGGCCTTGCCCGAGGTGCAAATCCTGCATGTTGGACTCAAGTAACAGTCTCTGGAGTGCAGGAGAAGCTCTCAATCCAGCCTTACACGGTAAAAATTACATGCTCCTGCAAAATCTACATCACAATTTCGGATCAATTGGCACGGGACAGGCGAAATAGGATGATGAAATATCCCGCAACTAAATCATTTTATTTGATTTACGAGATTCATCCAGCCGTCACAGGGTTTGGCAAAGCCATTGCTATGTACTAAGGCAAGCGGGCATGACCTGCAACGCTCCCGGCGTATCGCTGGAGCGAACAAAAACTGGGAGATTCCCAATGATGATTCGAAATATGTATCGAAAAAATTTCCCCGGCCAGGTCGCCGTATTCGCACTGGCATCTGCGTTATGTGTTTCTGCGGCTGCACAGCAGCCTGCAGATGGAACCAGCAACCCCGCCCCTTCGGCTGCGCAGTCCTCCCCCGGCGCTCAGGATCAAGGAAATAAACTGAGCGCGCCTCCGAAGGAGGGGTTCTGGGGCAGAGTAAACCCCTTCGCCAGAAAGAAGTGGGTAGACCGTCGGCTTGACCCGATCAAGGGTGAGTTGAACGAGCTGGACGAAGTAAACGCGAAGAATGCCCGCGACATCAAGGATGTTGACAGCCGCGCACAGGCTGGCATCAATAAGGCCCAGACGACTGCCGATGGCGCAAATCAGATAGCGACCGCTGCGGGGCAGCAGGCTCAACAGGCAGGGACGATTGCCGGCCAGGCGAGCGGGAAAGTCGATCAGTTGAATGGTACAGTCAACGGACTGGACAAGTACGCCGAGAAAAACACCCTCTCGATCGCTTTCCGGCGTGGTTCGACAGTGCTGTCGGATGACGACAAAAAGCAACTCGACGACCTTGCGGCAAATCTTACCGGGCATCAGGGCTATCTGCTGGAAGTGGAAGCCCACGCTCCAGGATCTGGAAGCCTCGGTATCCAGAATTCCAACCGGTTAGCTGAGGTAGTGAAGCGCTACCTCGTAACCCAACATGAAATTCCCGTCTACCGAATGCACTCCGTAGCGCTGGGCAACGCCCCGGTTGCGCCGACTGCAACTGGCGATACGAAAGAGACGCCAGTTCACACGAGCTATGTTGAGCTCCGGTTGATGGAAAACAGTTTGGCGGCCCAGGATGGGTCCACCCCCCGGTTAAACCCATCCCAGTCAGGTGCGGTCCAACCCTAACCGGTTGTAGCCACGCCCCGAGGCTTTAACCCGCGCCTACGGCTCCCTGCCGCGGCCGCCAACCAAGCTCTCGCAACACGAGAGAACCAAGGCAACTTGGCCCCCGACGAAATCGGGGGCCGTTTTTTTTGTTTGCGAGACTTAGTTTGGAATTGAACGCGGTACTTGCCACAAAACTGTCATGGTCTGTTGACGGGCTCGCAGTTAGACTAAACTACGATGCTCACTCATGAATCTCCTGTCCTTGTGACTGGCGGCGCCGGATTTATCGGCTCGCACTTTGTTCTGGACTGGTTCTCGACAGTCGGTACGCCGTTGGTGAACCTGGACAAGCTCACGTACGCCGGTAATCTGCGCAATCTGCTGCCCGTCGCCGATCTGCCCGGGTATCACTTTGTGCGCGGCGATATTCGGGATCGAGAGCTGATCGACCGCCTGATGAACGAATTCTCTCCGCGGGCGATTGTGCATCTGGCTGCTGAAAGCCATGTCGACAGGTCGCTGGTCGGGCCGGGCGAGTTTCTCGATACCAACATTCACGGAACGTTTGTGCTGCTGGAGGCCGCGCGGGCCTATTTGGACAAGCTGGACTCCGACGATCGCGCAAAGTTCCGCTTTCTGCACGTTTCCACGGATGAGGTATTCGGTTCATTGAAGCCGGGCGATGCTCCGTTCGAGGAGACATTTGCCTTCCGGCCGAATAGTCCTTACGCCGCCTCGAAGGCTGCAAGCGATCTTTTGGTGCGCGCCTGGGGCAAAAGTTACGGATTTCCGGCTGTAGTGACCAATTGCTCGAACAATTACGGGCCGCTGCAGTTTCCAGAGAAGCTGTTGCCGCTGATTCTGAACCGCGCCATTCACGGCGAGCCGCTGCCGATCTATGGTGACGGCTTGCAGGTGCGGGACTGGCTCTACGTCGGCGATCACGCGGCGGCGTTGCGGGTGGCGCTCGAAAAGGGTGTTCCGGGGCAGACGTACAACATCGGCGGATGGAATGAGCAGGCCAATCTGGATACGGTGCAGATGCTGTGCGCGCTGCTCGACGAGTTTTTGCCCAATTCGCCGCACCGGCCCCATGCGCAGTTGATGAAATTTGTCACCGACCGGCCGGGGCATGACCGCCGATACGCAATCAATGCAACGAAGGCTGAGCGGGAGCTGGGCTGGCGGCCCAAAGAAACCTTTGCGTCGGGGCTGCGAAAGACGGTGCGCTGGTATCTGGATAACCAGGCCTGGGTGCAGGAAGTGACCTCGGGAGCATATCGGGAGTGGATGGAGACGAATTACGGTGCACGATAGGCGTTGCGCGCCGTCTAAATACTGATTGGCCAGATAATGGGTTTGAGGACTTCGGTTCTCCCCCAGGAACGGTTAGTGCAGTCGATGGAGGGGCAATGCGTGTTTTCCTTTCACGGTTGAAATTCCTGTTGAAAGCGGAACGTTCGCAGCATAGGGGCACGCTGCTATCCATCGTTGTTCACTCCAGCCTTGTCCTCCTGCTCTTTGGCGGTTTCCATAAGTCTTCCGTGGTAATGGCGCCCTATCGGCTGCCCGGTACCGCTCAGGGGGTCACCCTGTTGACGTACTTCAGCCCTGGCAGTTTTCAGGCGGTAACCTCGAAATCCCCGATAAAAAGCCCGGAGAAGACCAGACCGGCTCCCGCGATTCATCTCGATTTGAGAACATCCCAGCCGATTCGGTCCGAGGCTGCGCAATCGCAGGCAGGCATTGGAACGTCGGCGCAAAGCGGGCTTGGCGAGGGCGATATCACCATAGCTTTGCAGAGCTACTTTCCGTATCCGACGCCGGATCTATCGGCTCTGCCGCATGGTACAAAGGGCGACGTGATCTTGGATGCGGTGATCGACGAGACGGGTAAAATCACCGCACTCACCTTGCTCAAGGGGCTGGGCTCGCCTGTCGATGAGTCGGTAATCGCGACCGTGCAGCAGTGGCGATATACACCGGCGATGCGTAAGGGCGTGCCGGTGGTTAGCGAACAAGAACTGCATTTTCACTATGAGCGAAGCTGATTCCGCAACCGGACCGGATTCCCCTCTGGGTCGCTCATTCATGAATCGAGTTTCATTCTTCTGCGCTGACCTGCTGCTATCCTGACCCTATGTTCGACCCGGCCGCCGGTAGCGACACAGCACTTCTGTTTACGGAGCAGTTGCTGGTCTTCGCGACCGTGATCGGCTCGATTGCTGCGCTGCCCAGCTTCATCGAATTCATCTCCGGCGTGCGTAAGCGCAAGGAGCGCATCGATCTGTCGCTTGAAGACGAGGCAGTTGACCAACTCCACCCTCGCCTTGCGGGCATGGACGAATTGCTCACCTCCATTGAGGACCTTGTGGACCGAGCGCGTTTCCCGCAGGCGTATCAGGAGCTGAAGATCGGCAACGAGGTGCTCATCATCGGCCCCAGCCAGAGCGGAAAGAAATCCCTCGCTCAGACTCTCGCGAAGGCCACCGGCATGGAGCGGCTGGTCACCGTCTACAACCCCCGCGACTCGGACGCGCTGGCCAAGGCCAAGAGCCTGGTCAGCGGGTATAAGCGCAAGAAAGTGATGCTGCTCCTGCCGCGCATCGACCTTGCGTACAAGTCGAGCGACCCGGATGTGCTGACCGAACTCGACGCCCTGATCGAGAGCACCTCCGAGCGGCAGAACGTGCTCGTTGTCGCCACAACAGTCAGTTTCGAACCGGACAGCGATCTGGACAATCTCTTCGGTATCAAGCTGGCGCTGCCCGGAGCTGAGGTTATCGGCGTTAACCGTCGGGAAATTCCGGACGAGGTTCAGCCCGAAGTCCAGCAGATGATGGCGGATGTGGCCCGCTTCTACCTGGCTGAGGCGAAGCGCCGCGGTTCTCAGGTCCAGGGCATGAGCGAAGACGAGTTCTGCGCCCTGATCCTCGCAGACGCGATGAACCCCGCCGAAGTCGAGGACATTGTGGTGCTTTGCGAAACGGCTGCGCTCTTTCGCCGCCGCACCGGACGCGCAAGCCAACTGATCTTTACCCGCGAAATCCTCAATACAGCCATCGCCCGCGTCGTAATTGGCTGAAGGAATCGAAAAATCCCTGTTATAACAAATTTTTTACCGCACAGCGGCATCGTTGCAATGGAACCCTCATCTCATAAGAGGTGCGTATTCATTCCCGCTCAAGGAGTCTGTCAGATGCCGCTTTCCGCCGCCGAAGTCAACAAAGTGAAACAAGCCCCGTCCATTGAGGGCGTTTTGCCCGCCATTCATCACCGTTGGAGCCCGCGCTCCTTTGCTGACAAGGCCGTGCCATCCGCAGATCTGGAAAAAGTGTTCGAGGCGGCGCGCTGGGCTGCTTCTTCTTTCAACGAGCAGCCCTGGCGCTACTTCGTGGGACACAAGGGCGATGCAACATATAAGAAGATTTTTGCCACCCTCGTCGAATTCAATCAATTCTGGGCCGAGTCCGCTCCGGTCCTGATCCTGGGCGTTGCTTCAACAAAATTTAGTCACAACGGCGCGGACAATGGCTATGGTCTCTATGATCTGGGCGCTGCCACGTCCCTGCTGACGCTGCAGGCTGCGGCGTTGGGTCTGTCAACGCACTCTATGGCGGGCTTCGATCACGCAGCCGCGCTCGCGGCATTTGAGGTTCCGGCTGATTTCGTTGTCGGAGCGGTGACGGCTCTCGGCTATCAGGGCGAACCAGTGGCGTTGGGGCAAGAGCAAATGATCGCCATGGAAGAGGCTCCCCGGCAGCGGAAGCCGCTGAACGAGTTTGTCTTCTCTGCCTGGGAAGTTCCCGCAAAGCTGTAAATGCATGACATCGGCCTCGGTGGGTGGGCGTTCGTTCTCCGGTTACATTGGAAGATGGAGAATGAATGACCGCCCCTGTCCGTAAATCAGTCCCCACTCGCAGACCTGTACGCCGCTCGCCCCATGCGCGAAGCCGGAAAAATCCATGGCATCGCCAACCGCCGGTTGTAACCGCCTTCGCCTGCATCGGATTGATCTTGGCCGTCTTGCTCTGGGCGGTGATCGCCCGCCATTTCGCGCCAGTGAGTAACACAAACCGCGAAAGCTTCGACGCAATCGTGGTTCTGGGTACTCCCGCTGATAGCGACGGCAATCCCACGCCTGAACTTCTCGACCGCGTGACGGAAGCCGTGCATGAATACCAGCGCGGGGTCGCTCCACACCTGATTGTCACTGGTGCAGCCGCCCATAACCGCTTTGTCGAGGCAGATGTGATGGCTCGTGTCGCCGAGGCGCAAGGCGTGCCCGCCTCCCAGATCTTCGAAGAGTCGCAGGCGCGGGATACGATTCAAAACGCCTGTTACTCAAGCCGCCTGATGACGGCGCATGGCTGGCATTCCGCCGAGATAGTAAGCAGCGCGCCGCACCTGCCTCGCGCGGCGGTGATCTTTTCCCATCTATCGGAGAGCAAATTTGAGTGGCGCGTTCACCCCGCTGCCAATCTCACGCCCGGCTACTACAGCAACGCGGCAAATCTGATCGAGATTTTCAAAACCGCCAGATATCTGGTCTGGTCCCGATGGGCTGAAAGCTGCCCATAGGGACGTATCGCGAGCGGTCTGACGACTTCTCTTGCGAAAAGTTACGGCCGCGTCGAACTCAGGCTATCCGGAATGAGATTGACGGAGTCTAAACTCGCATACCATTGATGTTTAGGGATGCTTAAGGTTTGTTGCACCCCACCCCCGCCATTTACCATTCAGGAGTGATACCTCTTTTGAATCGAGCCACTCGTACCCTGATCGTCGCCGCAACTGTGGCCGTCTTTGCCGTAGCCTTGCAGGCCCAGGACAATGCTCCGGCCTCCTCGTCGCAGGCCCCGCCGCCATCGCAGAATCAGTCTCAGACCCAGTCGCAGCAGCCGGCCACCAGCGCCAACGGCACGTACATCGCGGTCGACCCGCTGGCTGGCGTGAAGTATGACAATCGCTGGGATGTTTCTGTTGGCCTCGCTTCCGGGCACATTCATGCCGGGCCGAATCTGCGCGAAGGCGCGGACCTTGGTGGCCTGGATATCTCCGGATCGTATTGGCTGACGAAACATTGGGGCCTTGAGGCCAGCGGACGCGCCTACCTGGGCACCAGTGGAACCCTGCCGGCTGCGGCCGGTCCGCCGTACAACGAGAGCGGTGTATTTGTAGCGCAATATATGTTCCTGGGCGGTGTAGAGTACCTCGGGCCACACAACAAGCACATTGCGCTTATCCCGCATGCCCTGATTGGCGGCGCATACGGAGACTTCAACAAGGAAATCGGCCGCGGTGGATCGACAACCGGCCCGACTGGCATTGCGGGTTTCTATGACAATCAGGTTGCGCTCGGCGGAGCCTTTGGCGGCCACATCGACCTCAACCGCTCACCGCACTGGGTCTTCCGCATTACGCCCGACGCGCTGCTCACGGGCTACGACGGCACCAGCCAGTATCCGCATACGCAGTGGAACTTCGGCATCTCGGTTGGCGTGCAGTACAAGTTCAAGAAGAAGCGGTAGGGGCAGCAGTCCCTACCGTCTCACCTGGGGCGTGAGATACTCCGGTCCCACCGGATCGGTGACGGATTCGGCCACGATCTGATCGATCTCCGCCATTGCAGCTTCGTCCAGTTTCCAGTCCAGCACTCCGGCGACCGCGTTCAGTTGTTCCGGCCGCCTTGCTCCCCATAAAGCGACGCTCACGCCGGGCCGGTCCAGAACCCATCGCGCTGCCAGTTCGAGCACGCTCTTGCCATAACGGTCTCTGGCGAGGGTTGCAAGCCGATGTACGGCACCCAAATACTGAGAAAAGCGCGGAGGCTGAAACTTCGGGTCAGCCGTTCGGATATCTCCGTCCGGAAAACGCGCATCGTGGGTAAGTCGCCCGCCAAGTAAACTCCTGCATAGCGAACTGTACGTCAGTACGGCAACATGATTTCGCGCGCACCATGGCAGAATCTCCGCGTCAATCTCGCGCTCGAAGAGATTGTATGGCGGCTGATTCGACGCCAGAGGCGCAACGCTTCGAAACGCCTCCATCTGAGATATGCTGAAGTTGCTCACGCCAAGGGCGCGCACTTTGCCTTCACGCTGAAATTCGGCTAACACGCCCGCGGTCTCTTCCACGGGAACCAGATGATCGGGCCAGTGCACCTGGTAGAGATCGATGTATTCGGTTCCCAGTCTCCGCAGACTGTCTTCCAATTCCTGCCGAAGGCGCGAGGCCGTCGAGTCGGCAAAGACGCCGGGGCGGCCTGGGATATCCCAGCGCAGGCCACACTTGGTCGCAATGTAGAACGCATCCCGCTGGCCATGTTGGCGCATCGCGTGGCCAACGAGTTCTTCCGCGCGCCCATGGCCGTAAATCGGCGCTGTATCGATCAGGTTGATGCCGTGTTCCAGCGCGTGCAGAATGGTCGCGATGGCTTCCGAATCCGGAACAGCACCCCAGTCCAGGCCGCCGATTGCCCATGTTCCCAATCCGATCCGGGAGACGTTCCTGCCTTCAATGCGTGTGAATTCCATCGGCGCAAGAATATCTCATTTCACCGGTGCTCCGCAGATATCCGTAAGTCCCTTGGAAAGAGTTGCCTCGCATACAATCAAAGTGTCGCTGGCACGTGCCGCACTGGTGCCGCACTACTAGCCGCACTTCATCCCCGGACCCTGGACCAGGACAAGGACGAGATGCCAAACAGGCCAAACAGGTCGATACTCCAGATCGTCTCAGGTTTCAAACCAACCATAGATGGGATGGGTGATTTCGCGCGTCGCTTAGGAACGGCGCTTTGGCAGCGTAGTAACCTTCGCAGCCACTTCGTTGTCTATCGCACCCCATCGAAGCCATTCGATTCCGGCGAGATTCACCCCAACACGTTTTCCTATTCCGCGGAGCCGTCCGCCTCCGCTCTTATTGAAGAGGTCGACCGGTTGCTGCGTCTCGAAAAGTTCGATTGCGTGCTGCTGCACTACGGTCCCTACGGGTACTCGCGCACCGGCGAGCCGCTGGAATTTGTCCGTGAGATGGTGGAAATCGCAGCCGATACACGCATGCTGGTTTTCTTTCATGAGCTCTACGCCTCGGGAATGCCATGGCAGCGGGCTTTCTGGACCAACCGCCAGCAACGGGAGAGCGTGGACCAGCTGCTGAGCAACGCCAGTGTCGCATTCAGTTCAAACGCCAAGTACATGCAGCGTCTGGAGGCCATGAACAAGGCCGGTTGCGAGCTGATCAAGATCCCCATCTTCTCCAATATCGGCGAACCGGAAGCTCTCCAGCCTCTGAAACAGCGATCGAGACAGATGGTGATCTTCGGACAGCTCGTTACGCGTAACCGGCTGTACCGGGAGCATCGCCGTGTGCTGGAAAATATCTGTCGAATATTGCGCATCGAGAAGGTCGTTGATGTCGGATCGGGGCGCAGCCCGGATCTCCCCGCCGCGCTCGCAGGCGCAGAAGTCCGCAGCACCGGCTGGATGGATGAAGACCATCTCAGCGAGCTGATGGCAGACAGCATCGCGGGAGTCGTTGGCTACTGGCCTGACGTGTGGGAGAAGTCCGGCATCATCGCCGCGTACCAGGCGCATGCCCTTGTTCCAATCGTTGTAGAACTGGAACCGAGAAACATTCCTGCCCCGCCCTACCTTCCCTACGTGCTGGCGGAAAGCATTTCGAGTTTTGTAAGCAGGGATGGCAGCACAACGGATGCGGGAATGCAGCAGATTGCCGATGCCGCTCACGCCTATTACATGCGCCATCAGTCGGTCCAACGCTGCGCGGATGTAATCATGGGTTGCACGACGGTAGACGCTTAGCCCGCGACAGGCCATATGAAAGAGGATAGAAACAAGTATCGCGTGGCCGCTCGATTAAGGAACGGCCACGCGATGCGTTTCACTTAGATGCGCAGGTTATGCGGGAAATGCCCTAAACCAGCTCGTAACCAGCGAACCAGTATCCGATTTCAAAGGCCGCCGTCTCCGGCGCGTCCGAACCATGGATCGCATTCTCTTCAATCGACCCTGCGTACTTCTTGCGAATCGTTCCCTCTTCGGCGTTCGCCGGATTAGTCGCTCCCATGAGCTTTCTCAGATCGGCAATCGCATTTTCCTTCTCGAGAACCAAGAGAACGATTGGCCCGGAGGACATGAACGTCGTGAGCGAATCGAAAAACGGACGCGCGCTGTGGACCGCATAAAAGCCCTCCGCCTGAGGCTTTGAGATCGACTGTTTTTTGATCGAGGCGATCTGGAAACCAGCCTTTTCGATCTCCGCCAGAATAGCGGCCGTGTAACCCTTCCGAACCGCGTCCGGCTTGATGATGCTGAAAGTGCGTTGCGACACTGGACTTGCTCCTTGCTTCAAATTGCGTTTCCCATCCATTGTAATTGGCGATTTGCGCAGACGTATAAAGTTGCCCCTTCGGTCTGCTAGAGTCTTGAACATGCTTCGGATTTGTTCGAATTCTCCAGTGCATTTTCCGTCTTCCGGCAGTCTTCTGGCATGCTCGATCCTGTTCCTGGCCGCATTTCCCGCGGTGAGCCAGCAGCCCGCTGCGCCAGCGGATGCCCCCGCGCCTGCCCATGAGCTGCGGGTGTTTGATCCTTCGCTGATTGATACCTCGGTCGACCCTTGCGACAACTTCTACCAGTTCTCCTGCAAGGGATGGTTCAAACGCAATCCGCTGCCCGCCGATCAGACCTCATACGGCCGCTTCACCGAGCTATACGAGCTGAATCGCCTGCATCTGAAGCAGATCCTCGTAGAGGCATCCACAACCAACGGCACGCGGTCCGTCAACGAACAGAAAATCGGGGATGAATATGCCAGCTGTATGGATGTGGCAGGGATTAACCAGAAGGGCATTGCCCCGCTGCAGCCTGAGCTGGATCGCATCGCCGCGCTGAAGAATAAAGCCGAACTGCCGGCACTCCTCGCGCATCTTCAAACGATTGGCGTCAATGCATTCTTCGGCATGGGGGCAGCGCAGGACTACGCCGACTCAGCCTCGGTCATCGCGACCTTCTACGCCGCCGGTCTGGGACTGCCCGAGCGGGATTACTACACCCGAACCGACGCCAAGTCTGTCGAGCAGCGCCAGCAGTACGTAGCCCACGTAAAAAAGATCCTGCAACTCGCGGGAGAGCCCGACGCCCGGGCGGCGAAGGATGCGCAAACCGTTCTCGCCATCGAAACCCGTTTGGCTGAGGCGTCGCTCACCGTCACCGAACAGCGCGACCCGCAGAACCTGAACCACCCCACGGATTTGGCCGCCATGTCCGCGATGCTGCCACATTTCTCGCTGGCAACCTACATGACGGCCGATCATGCGCCTGCCACCGGCAAAATGAACGATACCGAGCCGAAGTTTTATGCGGCCTTCAACACGGTCGTAGCCGACACCTCCCTTGACCAGATCAAGGTCTACCTGCGCTGGCACCTGCTCCACGCTTTCGCCGGTACAAGCCTTCCCGAGAGCTTCGATCAGGAGAACTGGAACTTCTATGCCCACACGCTGAACGGCGCCGAGAAGCAGCAGGAGCGCTGGAAGCGCTGCACCAGCCGCGTCGACTTGGAGATGGGCGAGGCTCTGGGCAAGGTCTATGTCGACCACTATTTCCCGCCTGCAGAAAAGCAGCGCACGCTGGATATGACGCTGGCCATCGAGCAGGCCATGGATAAGGACATCGATTCTCTCGATTGGATGAGCGCAGAAACCAAGGTCCGCGCCAAGGAAAAGCTGCACGGCGTCATGAACAAGATCGGCTACCCCGATAAGTGGCGCGATTACTCAAAACTGGAGATCGTTCGCGGGGACGCCATAGGCAACCAGATTCGCGCGCACGAGTTCGAACACGCGCGCGACTTGGCCAAGATCGGCAAGCCTGTCGATAAAGGTGAGTGGGAGATGACCCCGCCCACTGTCAACGCCTACTACGATCCGCAACAGAACAACGTCAATTTCCCCGCAGGTTATCTGCAGCCGCCCTTTTTCAGCGGCAAGGAAGACGACGCAGCCAACTACGGCGATATGGGATCGACCATCGGCCATGAACTAACCCACGGCTTCGACGACGAGGGCCGCCAGTTCGATGCCACCGGCAATCTCAAGAACTGGTGGACCAAGGACGATGAGTCAAAGTTCACCGACCGCGCCGACTGCATGGTCAAGCAATATGACGCCATCGAGTCCGTGCCCGGCGTGCATCTGAACGGCAAACTCACCGAGGGCGAAAATCTCGCCGATCTGGGCGGCCTCTGGCTGGCCTGGATAGCATGGCAGGAAAAGGCCGAAGCCGCGCATCTCGATATGGCCGCGAAGACCGACGGCTACACCCCCGAGCAGCGTTTCTGGATCGCCTACGCCCAGCAATGGTGCACCCAAACGCGCCAGGAAGACCTGCGCTCTCGTGCTTTAACCGACCCTCATGCGCCGGACGAATACCGCACAAACGCCATCCTTCAGGACCTGCCGGAGTTCGCGAAGAGTTTCTCCTGCAAGGCTTCGCAAAAGATGGTTAGTCCCAAACCATGCCGCGTTTGGTAGAAGGCCATGATTTGAAGAAAATCGAGCTTGAATGGGGAACTCTTGTTCTGAAGTTTTCGTAACGCGATTAGTGGTCACTGAGCGCGCGTATGTCCGCTGATGGTAGTTCTCAACTCGAAGGATTGAAAGACTCAGCGGCGTCAGCGATTTACAGTGCTTTCGAAGCCTACGGATGGGTTGTACCAGCAACTTTGCTGGCAGTGCTATTGATTGGAACGACTCTTCTGATCTGTTGGTGGATGGACGGCCTTGACTTAGATCTCCCGCTGCTAGAAGGCGTGGGCGGGATCTTCCGTTCCGTCAGAGAATCGTGGCGAAAAGGTAAGAGGCGGTCTTCGAAGCGAGAGCCGCAATGTTGATGTCACCAGCAAAAACGAAGAGGCCCTCAACTTGGAGGGCCTCTTCAATTTTGCTTCATTTTCAAATGCTACGCTTTGCCGATGACTTCAGCGAGCTTTGCTCCGATGTCGGCGGGAGAAACAACAACATGAATGCCCGCATCCGTCATGGATTTCATCTTTTCAGCAGCCGTGCCCTGTCCGCCTGAGATGATCGCGCCGGCATGGCCCATGCGCCGTCCCGGAGGAGCCGTCTGCCCGGCGATAAAACCCACCACTGGCTTCTTCACATGCGCCTTGACGAACTCCGCAGCAGCTTCTTCAGCCGCTCCGCCAATCTCGCCGATCATGATGATCGCTTCAGTCTCGGGATCGTCATTCAACAGCCGCAGCGCATCAATATGCGTGGTTCCAATGATCGGATCGCCGCCGATGCCGATTGCGGTCGATTGCCCAATCCCGCGCTGCGTCAATTGATGGACAGCCTCGTAAGTCAGAGTCCCCGACTTCGAAACGATGCCCACCGAGCCTTCGAGGTGAATGCGCGCAGGCATGATGCCGATCTTGGCCTTGCCCGGCGAAATCACGCCAGGGCAGTTCGGTCCGATCAGACGTGATGACGAGCCTTTGATTTTGGCCCAGACCTTCACCATGTCCAGCGTCGGAATGCCCTCGGTAATAGCGACGATCAGCGGAATCTCCGCGTCCTCAGCTTCGAGAATCGCATCGGCAGCAAACGGCGGCGGCACAAAGATCACCGTCGCATTCGCGCCCGTCTTTTCGACAGCCTCGGCGACAGTATTGAAGACCGGCCAGCCCTCATGCGTCGTTCCACCCTTGCCGGGAGTCACGCCGCCAACAACATTGGTGCCATATTCCGCCGCACCCTTGGCGTGAAAGGTGCCCTCTTTGCCGGTAATTCCCTGCACGATTAATCGAGTGTTTTTATCGACTAAGACTGCCATTTATGCCACCGCCTTTGCTGCTGCAACTACAAGGTCAGCAGCCTCTTTCATCGTTGCGCCTACTTCAAAGTTCAAGCCTGATTCTTTCAATATCTTCCGGCCCTCCTCGACATTGGTGCCTTCTAGCCGCAGCACAATCGGCACCGTGACATTGAGATTGCGCGCAGCGGCGACCACACCAGTCGCCAGCCGGTCCACGCGCAGAATGCCACCAAAGATATTGATGAAGATGGCCTTCACGTTCTTGTCCGAAAGCAGAATCTCGAAAGCATGCTCGATCTGCTCCTGCGTAGCGCCGCCGCCCACATCCAGAAAGTTCGCCGGGCTTCCGCCTGCGTACTGAATGATGTCCATCGTCGCCATCGCCAAGCCCGCACCGTTGACCATGCAGGCAATCGAGCCATCGAGCTTGATGTAGTTCAGCGAATACTTGCTCGCTTCCACTTCCAGCGGATCTTCCTCGGCCACATCGCGCAGCGCCTTGATCTCCGGATGCCGGAAGAGCGCATTGTCGTCAAAGGTCATCTTCGCGTCCAACGCAAAAAGCTTGTCATCCTTGGTCGTAATGAAGGGATTGATCTCCACAAGCGAAGCATCCGTCTCGATAAATGCCTTGTACAGGCTCTGGAAGAAGCCGACAGCCTGATTGACCTGCGAAGGCTTCAGCCCCAGCGCAAAAGCCAGCTTGCGTCCCTGATATGCGGCGAGCCCGATCACCGGGTCAATCTCTTCCTTGTAGATCGCATCCGGATCCTTGGCCGCGACCTCTTCAATCTCCATGCCGCCGGCCTGCGAAGCCATAAACACCAGCTTGCCCGTGGCCCGGTCCAGCACGATGCCGAGATAGAGTTCGCGATCGATCGCCGCGGTCTCTTCCACCAGCAACCGCTGCACCTTCTGCCCCTGCGGACCGGTCTGGTGCGTCACCAGTTGCATGCCAAGAATGGCCTTGGCGGCTTCTTCCGCGGCCACCAGATCGCGCACGACTTTTACGCCGCCGCCTTTGCCGCGGCCTCCGGCATGAATCTGCGCCTTTACCACCACCCCGGAAGCGCCATTCGCCAGCAGGGTTCGCGCCGCTTCCGCAGCTTCCGGCAGCGTGTTTGCTACCTCACCCCGGGGCACGGGCACACCGTACTTCGCCAGGATCGTTTTTGCCTGATATTCATGAATTTTCATTGTCGGGTTGGGCTCTCTAGATCAAGGTGTGCTGTTTCGGGCTGCTCGCCCCTGAAACTCAAATTTGATCTCACAGGCATTCGCGTGAGATGCCGTCATAAGCAATCAAATACTATCGGACGCGGCAAAGGTGTCGCAAACCGCGATACCGCGATGGTGTACACGGCCTATACGATAAGGAGGACGATAAGAATTGCGAGGATTCTCCAGTTGTCCACATTGAAAGCCCTGCTCAAGCCGCTTGCCGAAGACGGCGCACCCCTCACCCGCGAACAATCCCGCGCCGCCCTGGCCGCTATCCTCGACCAACAAGTTCCCGATGTCGAAACCGCCGCTTTGCTCACCGCGCTCGCCACGCGCGGGGAACTCGCCCCCGAACTCGCCGGCTTTGTCGAAGAAATGCGTGCCCGCGCAACGCCTATTTCACTTACTGAGGAAGAGCGCAACCGGCTTGTGGACACCTGCGGCACGGGCGGCGGCGGACCGGCCACATTTAACATCTCCACCGGCGCGGCGCTCGTTGCCGCAGCCGCCGGTGCTCTTGTCGCCAAGCACGGCAACCGCGCCGTGACCTCCCGTTGCGGATCGGCGGACGTTCTGGAAGCTCTGGGAGTTCCGATTACGCTGCCGCCTGATCTGGCAGCCGAGTGTCTGCGCGAAACCGGTTTCGTCTTTCTCTATGCGCCCATGCTCCATCCCGCGATGAAAGCCGTCGCGCCATTGCGCACCGCCCTTGGATTCCGCACGATCTTCAACCTTTGCGGTCCTCTCACCAATCCCGCAGGCGCTCGCGCCCAGGTCATCGGAGTCCTCGCTCCCAGCCGCGCCTTGCTCATCGCACGCACTTTACTTGAGCTACAAACCACGCGCCGTGCTTTCGTGGTCCATGGCCTCGATGGCCTCGATGAACTGACCCTCACCGGCGAATCCGTTACAGTCCGCGTCGAACCTGCCGCCGAGACCCCCATCAAGGCCGCCCGCATCACTCCTGAAATGGCCGGTCTCCCACGCGCCACTCTGGAAGAGCTTTCCGGTGGCGATGGGCCTGATTTTGCGAAGGACAGCGCCAGCATTCTTTACGACATCCTCACCGGCATCCCGGGGCCTCGCCGCAATATTGTGCTCTTCAACGCCGCCGCGGCGCTGGTGGCCGCAGGTCTGGCCGAGGATCTCCAGGAAGGCGTGGCCCGCGCTGCCGAAGCCATCGATTCCGGCCAGGCTGCCGTCACCCTGCAAAAACTCCGCTTATTCGGCAAAAAATACGCCGTCGTCCCTTAAATATCATTTCATCTGTAGTTTCCCGTTGCCGATCAGATCAACTCAGCCTATTCTGGCTCGGGAGCAACCAGACACATGCCAGAGGATCAAAAGCCCAGCGCCGGGAGTCTGCAGGGGCGTGCAATCTTCATCAGCTACCGCCGCGACGATTCAGAGGGCGAAACCGGGCGGCTCTTTGACGATCTGGTGCGCGCCTACGGGGACGACAGCGTCTTCATGGACGTGGCCGGAATCGAGCCCGGACTCGACTTCCGCAAAGCTATCGATGCGAATGTCTCTAGTTGCGGCGTTCTGCTCGCCGTGATCGGCCCGTCGTGGGCGTCCGTCACCGACTCCAGCGGCAACCACCGCATCAATGACTCTAATGATTTTGTGCGTCTGGAGATTGCTTCCGCGCTCGCCCGCAGCATTCCGGTCATCCCGGTCCTCGTACATGGCGCCAAAATGCCGGCGCTGGATCAGCTTCCCGACGATTTGAAAGACCTGCGCTATCGCAACAGCGTCGAAATCACCCACGCCCGGTGGAATTCCGACGTAGCTCTATTAATTGGCGCGCTCAAAAGCTACGTCACCGTCAAAAAAGATCATGAAACCGAGACGGTTCACGCCACCGTCCCCGTACAACTGCCCGCACCGCAGACGCCCCCTTCCGCACCGGACAGTGCGCGCGACATTCCACACGACAATCCGCCCCGGAAATCCAGGCTTCCGCTGTTTGCCGGTGTTGGAGTCGCGGCTGCAATCGTATTGGCCGTTGTTATCTTCGCGGTTACGCACAACAACCCAACCCCGAATCCCCAACCTGGGCCGACGCCTCCGGTTACAGTTCCGGGCGCGGCTTTTGTGGGAGACTGGCAGGATGCAGAAACGCCCGAAGTGGGCGATAATCTGATTCGGCTGCGAGTCTCCGCCAATCCGGCGGATGCCCCGGGAAGATTTGAGGTGAATGCCTGGGGAAGGTGCCAGCCGGATCTGTGCGATTGGGGCATGCATCATGCGAAGCTCAATGGCGACGAACTGATAACCGAAAGCTGGGACCTCCGAAACAATCCCGAGGAAGTCAAATCGCAACGCAGCGTAGTTATTCGGATGCGCGTGACAGACTCCGGGCTGACCGTTACGGTCAGGAACACCAGGCACCCAAAAGGTCAGAGCGAACCAAAGATCCTCGAGAATCGTCTGGAACTAACCAAGGAATTTCGCTGAGCCAATTGCAGGGATCATGCTTTATTGCCCATGCTTCGAAAGCGGGATGGGTCAGAAGAAACGTCGGACATAGTTGGTCAGATTTCGTTGAGCGAGAATCTTAAAACATTGAAATTCGCCTGATCATCATCACTCTGAGGGACTGCGCTTCTCAAATTTAGAGAACCCATCCCCTCCAGACGCATGTTTGGACCCGTGTAGGCGGTCACACCTGAACCAAGATGCTCAAGAAAATAGTCGTTCAAGCATCTTCGGCCGACGCCGATCGGTGTCACTGAGCATTCAATCAACTTCCGCGTGTCCTATGATCCAACCCCAGCCTTCCACTGCGTGCTCTCCTGAGCCATCACTGCCTCGATCCGTTCTGCCAGCGCCACGCGTGGGTCGGAGGCGCTGGCATAAGGCCCGGCTTTAGCCAGAAACATGAACTTCTCACGTTTCAGCGATTCCGCTACCGCCCCATAGGAGAGCCAGTTTTCCTCATAGTGGTTGAAATGCAAAATCGCTTCCAGCACGGTGATTAGCACAGCTAGCCCTCGAATAGTGCTAATAACTCCTGGCGAAATGTACTCAGTTAGGAACGGAATCAGTGCTGCGGCTACAATCTCTATCACTTTGATACGCTTGAAGGCCTTCCGCGCCTGGCGGCTCTTCTGGCTGTACCAGAAGAGCTGGTCCTGAAGGCGCGCGAAAATCGGGTCATCGGTCGGGAGTTGGTTCGCAGTTGCCATAGGCGTTGAATCGTCGAGCCATTGTAGCCTGAACCGGTCGCAACTCGTCCCGGTACAATAAACAAGAGACACATCTCTCCGGAAACTGCTCTGAGCATCGATATTCCCACCATCCCCAGCTCCCGTCCCCGCGTACTCAGCGGCATGCGCCCCACCGGCAAGCTCCATCTAGGCAACTACATGGGCGCGCTGGCCAACTGGGTCAAGCTCCAGCAGGATTACGAATGCTACTTCTTCATCGCCGACTGGCACGCTCTGACGACGGACTACGCTGACACTTCCAAAGTGATGGACAACATTGAAGAAGTCGCGCTCGACTTTCTCGGCGCCGGACTCGACCCGGAAAACAGCGTTCTGTTCCTGCAAAGCAAAGTTCTCGAACACTCGAAGCTGCACCTGCTCTTCAGCATGATCACCCCCGTTAGCTGGTTGGAGCGTGTGCCCACTTATAAGGAGCAGCAGGAAAACATCACCGGCAAGGATCTGTCGACCTACGGTTTTCTCGGATACCCTCTGCTCCAGTCTGCCGACATTTTGATTTATCAGCCGCAATTCGTTCCTGTCGGCCAGGATCAGGTTGTTCACGTGGAACTGACCCGCGAGATTGCTCGCCGTTTCAACCAGTTCTATAAGTTGGATGGCAGGGAAGTGCTCCCCGAGCCGCAGGTCCTGCTTACGCCCTCGCCCAAGCTGCCCGGCACAGACGGCCGAAAGATGTCCAAGAGCTACGGCAACACGATCCAACTGACCGATACGGAAGCCGAAGTGCGGCAAAAGCTGAAGACCATGGTCACCGACCCGGCCAGAATCCGCCGCAGCGACCCTGGCGATCCGGACAAATGCCCGGTTGGCGACCTTCATAAGCTCTTCTCAACTCCTGAAAAGCTGGTCGAAGTCTATACGGGCTGTCGCTCTGCCGGAATCGGCTGTATTCAATGCAAAGGCTGGGCCGCCGACTCTCTAGTTCAGATTCTTGCCCCAATTCAGGAGCGCCGCTCCCGGTACACAGCCGCCCAGGCTGTCGAAATCATCGAAGCCGGCTCCGTACGCGCCCAACGCCGCGCAGCACAGACAATGCGGGAAATAGATGCCGCGATGCAAATGCCCATTGGCTAAGGGCCACGCTTGAATGGAAGAAGAAACAAAATTGACCGAACAACCCACAAATCCGGAAACTGTCGCCGACAATCAAGGGACAGAGCCATCCGCCAAGCCCGCGCCCGTCCTTGTCCTGACGCCGAAACCAGTTCCACCGGAAAAGCCGGGCAAATCCGATAAATCCGAAAAGTCCGCAGCGAACAAGAAGAACCAGCCCGAAGATCCCCAGGCCTTCCCATTCTCGGTGACCGTGGGCCAGGTCTACGACGGCCCGATGGACCTGCTGCTCGATCTGATCCGCAAGCAGGACATCGACATCTACGACATCCCCATCGCGCGCATCACCGCGCAGTTCCTCGGCTACGTCGAGCGGCTCAAATCGACCGACGTGGATGTAGCGGGTGAGTTCATCTACATGGCGTCGTTGCTCATCCACATCAAGAGCAAGATGCTGCTTCCGCGCGCGGCGTCCGGTCCCGAAGACGCGGTAGAAGATCCTCGCCGCGAATTGGTCGAGCGACTTCTGGAACACGAGCGGTTTAAGAACGCCGCGCAGATGCTTCAGCAGAAGCAGATGCTCGAAGCCGCCTCGTGGACCAACCCCGGCATGAAGGAATTCAAAGACGATGCCGGCGCCGAACCGGAGATCGCAGCCGACACCGGCGATCTCGCGCGCATTTTCAGCAGTATCCTGGAACGCGCCCGCAGCCGCCCCGTCTTCAATGTCGAGGAAGATCAAGTCACCGTAGGCCAGATGATCCAATTCCTCGGCCGCCGACTGACAATGGAAGACCGCCCCGTCTCACTGCACCGTTTGTTGGGCAACACTCGCTCCCAGCGCGCACTCGTGGCCATGTTCCTGGCCCTGCTGGAACTCGTACGCCTACAGGCCATCCTGCTCAATCAGGACCGCAACTTCAGCGAGATTTTCATCAAAAAGCACAGCGAATTCGAGACCGTGATCAACGAAATCTCCACTCGCGCTCACGATGACTGGCGTTAAAAGTTAAAGATAAGTCCGGTAGAACGAATGTTATAATGAGTCAGAGGGGCTTTTATGGCTACTGCGGTCAAAATCACAACAGTTGGCAACTCCGCCGGTATCGTGCTGCCAAAGGAAATTCTTTCGCACATGCATGTACAAAAGGGCGACAGCCTGTACATCACCCAGACCCGCGACGGCATCCATCTCGTTCCCTATGACGAAGCATTCGCCGCTCAGATGGACGTTGCCCGCGAGGTGATGCGGGACAATCGCGATGTCCTGCGCAAACTGGCCGAGTAGCAATGGAGCCAATCTGGGTTCAGCAGCGGGTCGTGATTGCCGCGCACGAGGAATCTTTGGCCGAGCATGGCGGACCTTCGGGCATCCGCGACCTTGGCATGCTTGAATCAGCGCTCGCGCGGCCAAAGAATCTGTTCGCCTACTCAGAAACGGAGCCTTCGCTGGAACGGATGGCAGCCGCCTATGCGTTTGGCATCGCAACCAATCATCCATTTGTGGACGGCAACAAACGGACCGCACTCATTGCGTCAATTACCTTCCTCAGACTGAATGGCATCCGGATCGAGGCGGATAAAGCAGAGACCTATCTCACCTTTTATGGGCTTGCTGCGGGTACCATCACCGAAGAGCAATTAACCGAGTGGTTCGTTCGTAATCGAATCAAGCTGTAGACCGAGCCTGGCCACCGAATTGAGCATTAGATCAGCGGAGAAGAGATCGCTACGCCGCTTCGCGTATTCATTAAATATTCATAAAAGGCCCACCTCCTAATTCACACTCTGGCAATGATTGCCCTGTTAGCGTCCGAGTGTTGTGTAACTTGGGGGGAGAAAGAATGTCAACTGTAGCAACGGCCGAGTCAGGGACCTCTCTGCTCGACAAAAAAATGAAAAAAGGCCCCGGCCTTGTCGGAGGTCTGATCTTCGCTGCCGTCATTCTGGGCGGTCTGGCATATTGCGGATTCAACATCGTAAGTGACATGGGCCACGTCCAAATTGTGAGTGTCTGGCCGTATGTCCTTCTGGCGGTTGCGCTTCTGATTGCGCTCGGTTTCGAATTCGTCAACGGATTCCACGATACCGCCAACGCAGTGGCCACCGTCATCTATACCCACACCCTTGAGCCTCACGTCGCCGTGGTCTGGTCCGGGTGCTGGAACCTGATCGGCGTGCTCACGTCCAGCGGTGCGGTCGCTTATGCCGTCATCACTCTTCTGCCCGTGGAATTGATTCTGCAGGTCAGCTCCGGCGCCGGATTCGCGATGGTGTTCGCGCTGCTGATTGCCGCGATTCTCTGGAACCTGAGCACCTGGGCTCTGGGTTTGCCGGCATCCAGCTCGCACACCATGGTCGGTTCGATCATCGGTGTCGGTATCGCAAACCAACTCATGGCCGGCAACAACGGCACCGCTGGTGTCGACTGGGACCAGGTCGTCAAGGTCTTCCGGGTGCTGCTCATTTCCCCGCTCGTCGGCTTTGGCGTTGCCTGGTTACTGATGGTGCTGGTCAAGAAGCTGGTCAATTATCCCGCGCTGTTTACAGCGCCCAAGGGCGAGGAGCCGCCGCCGTTCATTATTCGCGCGCTGCTGGTACTTACCTGTACCGGTGTCAGCTTTGGGCACGGCTCGAATGACGGTCAGAAGGGTATGGGCCTGATCATGCTCATCCTCATCGGAACCGTGCCCACCGCATACGCGTTGAACCATGCTGTATCTGGCTCGCAAGTGGTCGATTTCGTCGCGGTTTCCAATCAGGTGTCCGGAATCCTGACCAGCCATGTCGACAAGAACGCCATCATGGGCGATCCGCGCGCCGACGTCACCGATTTCATCAAGACCAAGAACTTCACCCCCAACACCATGGTTGCCCTGCGCGAGCTCGTGGAAGACATCAGCCACGAAGTCGGTCTGTACAAGGAACTGAAGGCTGTTCCGCCCCGCGACCAGCAGAACGTTCGCAACGATATGTATGTGGCTAGCACGGCGCTGAGCATCATGCACAAGAAGCACAATCCTGTCTTCACCGATCAGGAAGACCAGGTTCTGGGCAATTACCAGAAGAAGCTGGATGTCGCGACAAAATTCATTCCGCTCTGGGTGAAGATTGCCGTGGCGCTGGCGCTCGGCATGGGCACGATGGTCGGGTGGAAGCGAATTGTCGTGACAGTCGGCGAAAAGATCGGCAAGGATCACCTGACGTATGCTCAGGGCGCTTCGGCCGAGCTTGTGGCGATGGCGACCATCATCGCAGCCGACAATTTCGGCCTGCCGGTCAGCACCACCCATGTGCTCAGTTCCGGCATTGCCGGAACGATGGTGGCGAATGGAAGCGGGTTGCAATGGTCCACGCTCCGTTCCATTGCGATGGCCTGGGTATTCACCCTGCCGGCCGCCGCGCTGCTCTCCGGTGGCCTGTTCTGGCTCTTCCGGCAGTTCGGTTCTTAAGCCACGCGATAGGCAAAACGGGCGTCCGAAATTCTGGACGCCCGTTTTGCTTTGGGCAGATCCCGCAGGGAAGCTTTGATTCCGGTACCATACCTAAGGTGCCTGTCTAAACGAATGAGCCTGAAAGCAAAGCTGGAAGCTGTGATCTATGCTGCCGAGGAGCCGGTGACTCTCGCGCAGCTCGCCGTGTTGTTTGCCGAAGACGCCTTCGCCTGGAAAGCGGAGCGGGACGCGGAGAACCTAAAACTCGCCACAAGCGTCGAATCCGCAGTAGAACAGGCCGGAGAACCAGGGCCATCCGATTCCACTCTCGAACTGGCGGATCTTGTTGAAGTTGTGGAAGCTGAACCCCAGTCTGAATCTGTCGAACAGGAAGTCGAGACGGAACCGGCTGCATCTGAAGTCCCCGAATTTGAGGTTCCCGAACCTGAATCAGACAGCCTTCCCCTGCCTGAGGCTGAAACCTCTGAACAGCCAACTCCGGCTGAGCCTGAATCAATGGTTGCCGAGGCTGCCGAACCTGAAGTTTCCGAATCCGAATCAGACAGCCTCCCTGCGCCGGAGCCGGAAATGTCAGAGCAGACAGCTCCGTCCGAGCCCGAGCCCGAAACGACGGTTGCCGAAATTACCGACCCGGCGCTCGAAGCCAGGCGACTCGAACGCAAGCGCGATCGCGAGGTTCGCGAGATCCTGCGTAGCATTTTGGATGAGTTGATTGCCGAGTACGCTCAGGACAGCCGGGGCCTAGAGATTCGCGAAATTGCCGGCGGCTTCCGCATGGGCACCAAGCCGGAGATCCACGACGCAGTGCGCGCCTTTGTGAAGAGTCTGAAGCCGCCGATGAAGCTCTCGCTGCCGGCGCTAGAAACTCTGGCGGTGATTGCCTATAAGCAGCCGGTCACTGCGCCCGAGGTGGGTGAGATCCGCGGCGTCGATTCCGCAGGCGTGCTGGGTTCGCTCATGAGCCGCAAACTAATCGCCACCGCTGGCCGCAAGCAGGTGATTGGGCGGCCAATGCAGTACAAGACGACCAAGGAGTTCCTGCTGCGTTTTGGATTGAAGGATCTGAACGAACTGCCTTCAATGGAGGAGTTCGAAAAGATGGCGGCCATGGAGTTAAGCGAAGAATCGATGGAGGAGGAGCCAATGGACGAGGAACAGGCAGAACCGGTCGAGCAGAGCGGCGAATTGTTTACCGAAGCAGACAGCACAGGCGGGGATTTGTCGAAATCCAACGATGCGCCTTCGAGTACGGATAACACCGGTGGCGATCTTACGAAACCAAATGTTGCCGCGACCAGCAACGATACAACGGGAGGCGATTTCACCAAGTCCAATGAGCTTCAGGCTCACCGGACTTCAGGCGATCTGTCCAAGTCAAACTAAGCGAAGACGGCGCAGGAAACAGAAGAACCGGAAAGATCCTGCGCCGCATCTACACATCTATCCACGTATGGATTCATTCCCGCCGCGCCGTCTTCTAAGGTGGCAGCGCATGCACACGCGCTCGTCGAGAGACAGAACGCAGAAATAGGTTGAGGTTAAGCAATGACGTCCGATCCTGAAGGCACTCCTGCCACGGATGCAATAATCCATGATGAAAATGAACTGGTGACAGAGGCCAAGCCCAAAGCCAAGACGCGCAAGAAGAAAGTAGCCGAAGCGGTCGAGCCCGCCGCGCCGCAATCTGCGGTCGAGGCGGCGCCAGAAAGTGCCACAGTCCCAGACAAGCCAGTTGAGCCAGTTAAGCCAGCCAAGAAGGTGTCGGCGAAGAAGGCAAAACCGTCCGAGAGCGAGCCTGAGGTTGTAGAGCCGGAAACAGCATCGGCGGAAGCTCCTGAAGCGGAAAAGCCAGCGAAGAAAAACGCCCAGACAGTCGAAAAGCCTGCGGCTGAGATTGAGGCCGCAGACGACGACACCACAGAAGCCGCAACGCAGAAAGGCCCGGAGCCCAAGCTGGAGCGGTTGCAGAAAATTCTCGCAAAGGCCGGAATATCCTCGCGACGCAAGGCGGAAGAGCTGATCCTCGGCGGTCGCGTTCAAATCAACGGCAAGGTCGTCATGGAACTGGGAACCAAGGCTGATCCCACGCGAGACCATGTGCGCGTAGACGGCAAGCTGCTTCAGGGGCCGGAGCGAATTCGCTACTTCGTCCTAAACAAGCCGAAGGGTTTCGTGACCACCGTGAGCGATCCCGAAGGGCGGCCGACTGTCATGCAGTTCTTCGCCACGGAGCGGGAACGTCTCTATCCGGTCGGCAGGCTCGATTACCTGAGCGAGGGATTGCTGCTTGTCACCAATG
Organism: Acidicapsa acidisoli; assembly: GCF_025685625.1. Taxonomy (NCBI): domain Bacteria; kingdom Pseudomonadati; phylum Acidobacteriota; class Terriglobia; order Terriglobales; family Acidobacteriaceae; genus Acidicapsa; species Acidicapsa acidisoli. The sequence goes on along the minus strand of NZ_JAGSYI010000001.1, from coordinate 581,557 downwards.
ACGGCGAGCTGGCCAACAAGCTGACCAAGGCTTCCTCGGGCGTGGAAAAGACCTATCTGGTCAAGGTTGCCGGAGAACCGACCGAAGAGGCTCTCGATACGCTGCGCACGGGCGTGGTGATCGAGCGCGGAAGGCCCGGCACCGGATCGGGTCGGGTTCGCACAGCGCCCGCACAGATACGCCAGGTGCGTCAGGGCGACAATCCCTGGTTTGAAGTGATCGTGATCGAGGGCCGAAATCGCGAACTGCGCAAGATGTTCGAGGAGATCGGGCATCATGTGGAGAAGATTCGCCGCGTGGGCTACGGTCCACTGATTCTCGACCTTGAGCCCGGCAAGCTGCGGGAACTGGAACCCGAGGAGGTTCATTCGCTGCGGTTGGCTTCGGAAGGCAAGCTGAAAACCCGGCGTCGGCGTGGGCCGGCTCCGGCGCAACTGCCAACGGTTGCGGGGAAGACAGTCCGGTACAAGAAAGCGGATGGCAAGCCGGGGTTCGAGCCGCGCCGTGACACGAGGGTGAGCAGGGATTACACCAAGGAATTCAGTAAGGAAGCAAAGCCGGAATTCAAAACTGGATTCAAGCCAGGATTCAAATCCGGGCCGAGGGTCGAGGGTGTCGCGGGGCCTAGGTCGACCGGCAGGCCAGAGTTCAAGTCTGGCGGCAACGCTGGGTTCAAATCCGGATTCAAGCCAGAATTCAAGCCCGGCTTCAAGACGGGCGGGAAGCCCGAGTTCGGTGGCAGGCCGGGATTTGCTGGCAAGTCTCGCCGAGTCGAACCGCCGGTGACGGACTACGTGTTGCCACCGCGCAAAGCAGGCCCGGTTGAGCCGGAGTTTGACGACAAGCCCGCGCGTCAGCGGTCAGATTTCAATCCCGACTTCAAGCCGGGATTCCGCACCGGCGCGAAACCAGCCTTCCGAAGCGAAGGGAGATCGGGCAGCAAGCCTGCTTTTCGATCAGAAAGACCGGAGCGGTCAGACCGTCCCGGCAAGTCCTTCGGAGCGGGAAAGCCGTTTCGGCCAGCCCCTCCGGCAGACGACGATGATTTTGTCCCGCGCAGCAAGACCCCCGGTTTCCGGATCGAGCCGGTCGAGGACAAGCCGCGCGAAAAAACACCACGGACCGGCGGATTTGACCGGCCCACCGGGAGGCCATTTCGCCCAGCAGGCGGAAGACCAGCCGGCGGAGAACGCCCGTTTCTGCCACAGTCGGATCGTTCAGCAACACCAGGCAACCGGCCATTCCGGCCTCGCGCAGATGGGCCTCCGTCCGGAGATCGCGGCTTTCGTCCCCGCACGGATCGTCCGTCAAGCGGTGAAGCAGGGGGCAAGCCGTTCCGGCCGGCAGGGCGTCCCGCCGGGAATCGGCCAGGCGTTGGCAGGGCCGAAGGAAGGACCGACACGAGATCTGGAGAATTCCGGCCCCGCCGTGAATTCCGTCCGGGTGGAGATTCGCGCCCTAATTCCGGGGAACGCCCTGCGCAGTTCACGCCGCGCGGAGACGGACCGCCTTCGAGAGCGGGTCGCCCTTCCCGGACAACTGGTCGACCAACTGGCCGGCCAACCGGCGCAGGCGAGGATCGTCCTCGGGAGTATCGCCCTGGTTCTGGCAGCCGAACCGGACTCAGGCCCGCAGGTGGGCCAGCGAAAAAACCCTTTGGAGCGAAGCCAGGAGCGGGTGGCAGAACAGGTCCGGGAAAGACGGGTCCGGATGGTGAGCCACGGGTGAAAGAACGATGGCGCAACTCGTTTACGGGGAAGAATAAGGGTCGCCCCAAGCCAAAACCGAAGAAGTCTGAATAGTCGCGGCAGGCCGCACTGAAACGCCACGCTGAAACTTAGATCGCGGCGAACCATCTAATCGTCGGATGACCGAAGAAAGAGGGCAGGAAGATGGAGAAAGCAACGTTTGGAGCGGGTTGTTTCTGGGGTGTCGAGGTCGCATTCGCCAATATCCCCGGTGTCGCGGCGACGGCGGTAGGGTACGAGGGCGGCAAGACCCAGGCGCCGACTTACAAGGATGTCTGCACTGACGCAACGGGTCATGCCGAGGTGGTCGAGGTGGATTTTGACCCGCAGCGCGTGAGCTACGGGCAACTCCTGGACGCCTTTTTCTCCCTGCACGACCCGACCCAGTTGAACCGTCAGGGACCGGACTGGGGCACGCAGTACCGTTCAGCGATCTTTGTCCATTCCGACGCGCAAAAAGCTGAAGCTGAGGCGAAGATTGCCGAGCTTACGGCTACGGGCAGCTTCGCCCCGAGGAAGATTGTGACGAAGATCGAACCTGCGCAAACTTTCTGGAAAGCCGAAGACTACCACCAACGGTATCTGGAAAAGCGTGGGCTGGCGAGCTGCCACATTTAAGCGCGTTACTTAAACCGGTTCCAGGCCTTGAAGTTAAATCCCCGCAGTGTTTTGGCGTGCGGCGTAGCCTGTGCTGGCGCGCCGCGCGATTGTTGCAGCGATCGCCAGCGTAACAAAGGCGCTCAGCCATAACAATATGCCAGTCCCCAGCGCACAGGTGCCTTGCAGTTGATCGGCAGGAACCAGTCCCGCGCTGGCAACGGCCCATGCTACCAGGGCGGTTCCCGTCACGTAGTGCAGCGGATAGCGAAAGAGTCGCGCCAGCGGAAACAGGTGCAGCCCGACGATGGCGGTGATGGCGCACAACACATAAGCGTCCAGATGCAAGCGGGCAAATGCGAATGCGGTTATGCAGACGGCTGCCAACTGAATTGCATTGATGCGGTTGAAGGCCTTCGATAGAGCCGGATCGTCCGGCGATTTAGGAAACCGCCGTGCCTGACGGAAAAGCCAGAGAGCCATCACCAGCAGAACGGTGAAATCCGACGCGACCCATGTCGCTGTGGTGAGATTCAATCGCTGCTTGGCGTAGAGCGCGAGCACGATCCAGAGTGCGCCGAAGACGGCGAAGAAGATCGAGCCGATCGCTCTGCCAGTCAACTGATTTGCGGTGGGAGTGTTCTTCATGGCGAAGTTCCTTTCCTGCGGCTATGCGTTGATGGCTGCGCCCAAGAGTTGCTTCAGCGCCTGGACGTAGTCTGTCAGCGCCTGCCTGCCCGCTTCCGTCATGCGATAGATAGTCTGCGGCTTTCTCAGCACGAATTTCTTCTCGACTGCCACATATCCGGCCTCTTCGAGCTTGAGCAGTTGTGCGCCGAGGTTGCCGTCTGTTGAGTTGGTCTTGGCGCGAAGCCATGTGAATTCTGCCTCTTCCACAGAAGACAGCAGGCTCAGCAAAGCAAGGCGCAGCTTGCCGTGGATGACGGGATTCAGATCCGGCAATTCAGTTGGGGACTCTGTTACTTCTTCAGGCATGGGCTGCACCAGATGTTCTTTCGCCACCCTTTCGTTCGCGGGCTTCAGAGATCATCATGTAGCTTCCGAAGACGATCTGACAGAGAAAGATAGCCACCAGAAAGCCGATAGAGCTTTGGGTGACAGTGCCGAAGAGCGATAGAACGGCCGCAGCCCACCAGACGACGGCGCAGGCAAATTGGGGCCTCCAGCGGAGTGTAAGGCTCGATGTTGCGTTGGCCATGCCCAGCATCGTGGCGATGACCGCAACAACGACATTCTGATCGCCATGGCCGCTTAAGCCGGAGCAGATGCCAAAGAGAAAAAGTGAGATCCCCAGCGAGATCCAAACGGAGATCATCGAACGGCCAAGGTTGGTTCCAGGGCGGCCGTCACCCCTGCGCCGCAAGGCGATCAAAGCCGTGATCAGCCCCGCAGTGACCATTGTTACAGGCCAGGCGATCGACGTATTGCCCCAGTAGGCCCACGCAATGGCAACGTAATAGGCCACACCCCAGAGCACAAATGTCCAGCCCCAGCTCTCTGTAGACTGTCGGCCTTCGGCAATCATGGTTTCAATCAGGTTGATCCTGGCTGCCAGTTCCTGTTTTGTGAGTTCCTGTTGTTCTGCTTTTGTAGTCACGGTGGTTCTCCTTCTGGAGCAATGGTGGAAAGGGTGAAGTTGGCATTCAGAGAGCGCGTGCGTTTGAGATGCGTATACGGTCAAGAGGTGCCTGTTTCAGGGCTGATGTTGAAGAAGCATATCGACACTGCGCATAGGCGGATTGCTGCCGACCGTAACTTCCGTGACTTCGGCCCATTCTCCTTTGCCGGTCAGGTGCATCGTGTTGACAACATGAGCGGGACCAGACGCGAATCGCCAGGAGAAGCCGTTCTCGAGCACACTGAGCTCCGTATCGACATAGTGCCCGTCGTGGTAAGCGCGGAATCGATAGCTGTGGGTGGCCTCGTCAAAGGAAACGGTGGCCAGCGCGCTAAATAGTGTCTTGCCCTCTGTGTTGCGGCTTGCGCCCTCGATTAGCAAAACCAGCCCATCGAGCTTGTACGCGATCTCCTCCGTCTGCGTGAGGTGGAGCGGTTCTCCAGGTCCGCGGACGATGCTGACCGGGCCAGACCAGTGACCAGTCAGAAAGCTGAGCTTTCGCATCGCCTCGCGCTGCATATCAGCACCGCTGGAAACCGGCGGCTGCTGAGAGAGAAGGATCACGCTGGAGCAGAGAAGCGTCGCGGCGACGGCCAGACCGCGAATATGCCCAAACGCGGAGGGAAGGCGGCCAGGCGATTTCAACATCCGGCGTGTGGAATTGCGGTCATTTTGCAATGAATTGCGCGACGCGATTGCGATTTGCATGGACCCTCCCGAGTGTTGCCGAAGAGGGCTTCTGAATCGTTAGAGCAGTCCTCAATGAAGATTACTCTACAAAGTAGAGTAATCTGTGTCAAGGAAAATCTCGTGCGACGATTATACACTTGACACAGATGCACCGAAAATGTTGCACTATTGATACCGTGACAGGGCAGCGCGCTCGGATTTTATAGCGAATAGAGTACCTTAGGAGATGTTAAGCACTGCAATTGATTGCAGTGGGAATGATGCGCCTCCTGCCCCTATTGTGGGATTTCTGAAACCTTACGCTTGCAATAGAGTCTAAAATTGTGCAAGCGTTGTCGATTTAACGTGCTATTGTTTTGCTTCACAAGGATTCCGCTTTCCACAGTTGCGAATCTGTCTGGTAACGAGGGTGTCATGTTTAAGAAATTGTTTGCGCGTCGCCAGCAAGAAGTTGTAGTCAGTACTCCCGAGGCAGTTTTAGGTGTTGTATTCTCTCGGGGAGAAGACGGATACATCATTGCTGAGTGTCCCCAATTGCCCGGATGTATGTCTCAGGGTAAGACGAAGGATGAAGCGAGAGCAAATATCATCGATGCGATGCAGTCAGTCCTATTAGTGCGTCTCGGCCAGCTTTTCTCAGAATCCGAAGCCGAACATCAGGATAGGATTCCTGCGGAAGAACTCGATGAAGAGTGTTTTCGTCTCAAGGGGCCTGAACTAATCTCAGTCTAACGACCGTGATAAGCCCTGCAGAAATCGTCCTCTGATATCCCCGCCTTCCGCAGTTCTGACTTGAGTAGAGCCCGGTCACAGTGTTTGTGATCTGGAATGGAGATAAAGAGGTGAGGCGATTTTTGTGGATGAGTTAAGACAATGTGCCCCTTGCCTTGGTGCGGTTGCCATCCAAACGATACTTCGAAAATCTTGGCAATTTTTCTCCCCGAATCCAGCGGTAGATTTTTGATCCCCAAGGGAAACTCCTGTTGATGTCGGCGGAAGTGCGTTACCTTTATAGCAGCGGAGGGCGGGAGAGTCGAACTCCATTCCTGTCCGGGAACTCGGGGGTATAAATCCCCTACCTAGCACCTGCTAGTCGCCCTCCGTTTTTGTGAGGAACCCTCTTAGTAAGCAGGGATTTCCTCAGGCTTCGGCGAATTGGTATTGACTTGAGAGTGATTGGCAGGTAGTTTAAGGACAGTTCGTTAGTAGTTGACCTTAACTCCGACCTCTTCGCGGAACCCCTCCTGGCAGAGGGGTTTTCGTGCGTCTGCACCTCGGTACTGAAAATAAGCAACTTCTAAGTATGAGCACCTTTTGAGTAGTTTCGCAAGTGCAAATTCATGTGGATAAGGTGGAATTCTGGTATAACTACCTACTAATTCCGTAAAAACCCGGAGAAACCCGGAGAGAGGTGAACCTTGAAGGTAGATAAGTCGCAATTCGACAGCTTGTTGCATCGCATGATGAGCACGCCGCATGAGAAGACGACGACCATAAAAAGTGAGAAGACGGGCGGGACGATAATCCCCCCTAAGCCTGCTCCGGCGAAGCAGTAATAGCCTTGTACTCTAGAGGTTCGGCCTGCATCATGCGGCCTAGAATCTTCTGGAAACGATCTGCATTTTTGCGTTCATTGAAGCGATATTCAAACTCTGCTAAGTAGCGGTGAAGATGCTTTATTGAAACTATGTGATAGCTGCCATTTAGACCGCGTTTGAATAGAGAAAACGCTGATTCTACGGTATTTGTGTGGATTTCGTTTTCGTCGCCGCGAACATAGTAACCGAGTGAATGGTTGATGCGGTGATGCTTTCCCTCGAACCGCTTAAGGGCCAGCGGGTAGCTCTTGAAGTCATCCGTAACGATCATTTCGACGTCATCGCTGATGTATGCTTCCGCGATCATTTTCAGGTCTTCAGCGCGCACTGAATCGGCCTGCATGAAGCGCACCGGGCCACCGCGTTGACGGATCGCAACCACGATGTCTTTATTCCTTGTTCCTCGTCCCGCCTGCTTGCCCCGACGAATCGTTTTCCCACCGACATAGGTTTCGTCCATTTCCACTACGCCGGTCATCTTAGGGAACTCGGATTGATCCACGTCCATTGCCTTGCGGATGCGATGGCACAGATACCATGCTGTGCGATAAGAGCCAATACCCAAGTGGGACTGCAATTGCTTCGCGCTCATGCCCTTTTTCGCGTCTACGACCAGCGCCAGAGCCATGAACCACTTGTGCAATGGGAGATGCGAGTCGTTAAAGATCGTTCCGCTGGTAGCCGAGAATTGCTGTTTGCAGGTCTTCTCAAGGCACTGGTAAAGCTGCGCTCGCTTATTGTCGGTGTCTTTGGTGACTTTGCGAGTGATCCGGCTGATTCGGTCGCAGCCACATACAGGGCAGAGAACGATACCATCCGGCCAGCGCATCTGTTCCAGATACACCAAGCATTGCTCGTCGGTTGCGAACTTTTCGTTTACGTCTATCAAGTTCATAGCGCCCTCTTGACTACATCTCAAGTATCGCGCTATTCTCTTTCTGTGTCAAGTGTATAATAATCTCTCGTGCAAGGGTCATTTTTTCTCGATATGCCGAATCTTAGCCGGCAGATTCCGGACCGTTAGACAGATTGTCTTAAGGGATTTCAGTATCCAGCGACCGCGGGGCGTCAAGAGCCGGAGTTTCCACGGGAGCGGTCAAAGCGGCGGGGTCGCCGGACTCGTTCCGCCAGAGCCAGACGATCCACCAGATCAGCACCAGCAGCCAAAGGGCAAAGCGCCCATTGTCCAGGTTTGTGAAGAGGCGGACGATATGTTCGTACTGCTCGCGGCTGGTGAGATGGAGGTTGTGCTTGATGATGTCGGTCGTCGCCTGTACCGCAAGGAAGCCCAGCGCGTAGGTGGAAAGCCCAAGTGCAATCTGCTGGTCGTGGCTCTTCCAGCCCGAGCCGAAGCGTTTGCCGAAGATGCGCAAAAGCAGCGCGGCCTCAACCGTAACGATCGAGAGGAAAAGCTGAGCTTTCATCGCCGTCAGCACGACGAGAAGCAGCGGCAACTGCTTGGGCTCCGCGCTGAGCGCCTTCCATGTGGGCCACGGACCCCAGAGCCACACTGCGCCGAGCGCCACGCCGCCGGTCACAAGCGTCCAGCCAAGCCAGCCTTTGGAGTTCAGAACAAACGGTGCCTTGCAGTTCGAAAAGACGTGCCGCGCCAACTCAATTAAAACCAGAATCCCAAGAATCGACTCCAGCAGAACGGCCGTATAAGTCTGCCAGTAGAATGCGAGCGAGGTGAGCTTGCCGTGCAGCAGATGGTCGGCAATAAGGTGCACCGTGGAGAGTACGGTGACGGTCGAAAACCACGGAAAGCGGGCAACGCGATCACGCCCCAGCAGGACGATCAAAAGTACGAGGTGCGCGGCCAAAACAAGGGCCCAGAGAATCTGTTCAGTGTTCCAGTGCATAGAATTCCTTCAACGTGGTGGGAAAGCCAAGACGCGCGGAAACGTCCGGCGTGCTTCTTTAGTGTAGCGGTTGCGATACCCGGATTTGAGAAACCCAGATATGGACTGGCGGGAATGCCCGCACTCATTGCAACGAGATCGATTGAAGGACGGGTCCCGGATCGCCTGAAACAGAAAAGGCCAGTATGTTCTTTGCACCACCCGTCTCCATCGGAGACTCGATCGACAGAGTGCCTGTCGCGCCGTCCCCTCCCGTCTGCGGAAACGCGATTCGGGTCGCGATTCGTCCATTCACGCGAAGCTCGGCGAATCGGGCTGTCTTATCGGGGTTGGTGTAGGTGATGCGAATCCTGGCAATAGGAAATCTGGAAGCCACATGAGCGAAGGTGAGTTGCTTATCCCGTCCGAGAGCCAAAGTCTGTCCGCTGGCGGGCGCGGCCTTTAGCTGTTCGGGAAAATAGGCAGTCGTTGCGCCCTCGCTCCCAAGCGCAAAAAGGAGAACGGCGTCTCCAGCGGGCACCGTCGCGGAGTACGCCGATGCAAACTCTCCAAGATCCTTTCCCGTCCAGGCATCTCGCACCGTGACAGAGGAGCCGTCGCTCAGTCCCAAATCGCGCCATGCGACAGAGATCGCTCCCGGCGAAGCACTCCGGTTGAGCAGCAGGACGGCGCGCTCACCGATCGTAGTGAGCGGCTTCGCCCAAACTTCGAGCCCCGCCGCCGGTTCAGCAACCTTAACGCATTGCAGCCCGAGGGAGTCCTGATCGATCCGAAGCACATCCGGATTGGTGAGCGTTGCGAGATCCGTCGCGCTCAGCCGTGTCAGGTCCGCGCCCACCAGCAACGGCCCTCCTGAGATAGCCCACAAGCTCATATGAGCGCGACTCTCCTGATTCGTAAGTCCGGGCATCCCGACCACCATCATGTCCGGATCGTTATAGAAGCCGGAATGCTGCGCCTCCGGGTGCTGCGCCTGGTCAAATTCGCGCAAAACCTCTTTGAAACTAGCCTTGCGGTCGGCGTTCTTCGTCCCGGCAACGATAGGCGCGACAATATCGCCACCCGTACGCCAGACGTCAGCCGTAACTCCGCCGATATTCGGCGCCCAGGTCCACGGACTATGCTTACCCCAGTTGCAGATGGAAAAATAAAGCCGGTGGCCCGTAATGGCCTCCGTGTGTGCAATGGCCCGGGCAATCTCGGCGTACTGGATGGCCGGGTCGAGATTTTCCTTGTCGCCTCCGCACCAGTCGACCTTCACGTAGTCGAATCCCCACTTGGCGAATTGCAGGAAATCCTGCTCGTAATGGCCTTCGCTGCCGGTACGCGGGTAAGACGGCCCAAGGTCTGGCCCGACTGTGCTGCATCCGTCCGCGCCCGCGTCGGTGTAGATTCCGGCCTTCAGTCCCAGTCCGTGAATATAACGGACAATATTGCCCATATCTCCCGGCTGCTCTCCCTCAGCAATCGGCGGCCATGCCTTGGCATCGACGACGATGTTGCCCTCGGCATCGCGCTGGCCGAGCCACCAGCCTTCATCGATATTGATGTACTGATAACCGGCCTTCTGCATACCGTTGGCGGCTACGGCCTTCGCCTGATTCATGACCACTTGCGAATCAACCGTGTTGGAAAAGCTGTTCCACGACGACCACCCCATCGGCGGTGGTGGAACAGGTATTGCTGCCGCCTGAGCCTGCACCGCAAGAGTGAAAGCGCAACAAAGAAGCAGAGCTGCGAGCGCAGCCGGTTTAATCGAATTGGCCACCGAAATCACCCTCGTCGATATTCGGATCGAGTGTATACCGGTGCGCCGTGGTCTACGATCTGGCTGGACTGAAAATCCTGCTACTTCGTCCCGCTCGCCGCCTTGCGCAGAAGTACGTTCCAGTCCTCATCCGATTCGAGACTGACCGCTCCGTGTTTCTGCGCAAATGCCAGGAATTCGGCAGAGGCATTCCGGATGCCATAGACATTGGCCAACTGCATTGACTGAATGTCTTTCCAGGCAAAATTATTGACGTTCGCCAACCGTAGGTCTGCGCGGCTCAGGTCGGTTCCGGCGAGGTCTGCGTTGTCCAGATTCGCCTGATTCAGATCAGAATCCTGCAATTCAGCCGAGCGCAGGTCTGCGCCTGATAGATCCGCCTGGCGAAAGTTGGCGCCCTGCAAATTGCTATCCGGCAGCCTCGCGAATTTGAGATCGCCGCTGCGCAAATCTGCCGCGTGCAGATCGCAGCGCTCAAGATGAGCGTGCTCGAGTTGGATGCCCCGTAGGAAAGCTCCCCCGGCGTCCACGCCTGTCAGTGAGACGTGATCTGCGTTCAGCTCCTGCAGAGCTTCGATACGCCCGCCGCTGCCGCCCTTGCCTTGTGCCGTATTGATGACCTGCCACGCCTGGTAGTGCTTTTGCTTAACGCGATTGCCGCTGTCCGCAAAGTAAAAGACGACCGCGATCAGCACCGAAAACGTGCCTAGATGGTCAAGAACATCGAGCAGGGCCCAGTGGCTTAACGCCCACGAAACCCATGCCAGCCACCAGTTGATTCGGCGAAACGAAATCATCCATGCCGATGAGGCCGCCTGCCGCTCGTCGGGCCATGGCCGGGGCCGTTCTCTGCGTTGGCGATCGCGCATGTTTTCCGCTGAACCTCAATCTGCATGTAGCGAGCAAAGGCAGGATAAGGGTAGATGGTACACGCAGTCTGGATGTTTGTTTGGCGGGGCTGGTTACATCAAGAGCGGCCAAATCTTAGGTAGCGGGTCAGTTCGAAGGGTACGGGCTTTAGCCCGTACATTCAGTCCTGCAAATTCCGGGGCTTCAGCCCCTGAGGGTTGGCCTTTTTCAAACTGACCCACCACCAAATCCTCCGTCACCCTCTTAAGAAGCCGCCGTCTTTGGTATAAAGAGTGCGATCAGACAAACCATCTTTTCTCAACGCGAAAGCCGCCGAATGCGGCAAACCTTGATGCGGCAAACCTTGATGCTGCAGACCTTGACCGGTCACATCGACGCATCCACATACATTTACACCGAGGCCCCGTGAACATTCCCACTCTGCATAAGAGCCCAAGTACCATCATTGCCCTCTCCGTCGCCATCCTCCTGGCAGGCGCATGCCTCCATGCGCAGGAGAAAGGCCAGAAGCCGGCCGCCGTCGATCTCACCGTGACCACGCCAGAGACCGTGGGCTTTTCCTCCGAACGCCTTGAGCGCCTCCACGCGCTGATGCAAGAGGCGGTCGACAAAAAGCTTCAGGCCGGAATCGTCACCATCCTGGCCCGGCACGGCAAGGTCGTGGACTACCGCACCTACGGCGAGCGCGATATGGCGGGCCACACGCCAATCACCAAAGATACGATCTTCCGCGACTACTCCATGACCAAGCCGGTGACCGGCGTAGCGATGATGATCCTCTATGAGCAGGGCAAGTGGCTGCCGTCTGACCCGATCTCCAAGTTCATTCCGGAATTCAAGGACCTGAAGGTGTTCAAGGGAATGAACGGTGACGGCAAGATGATCCTCGCCGACCCGGATCACGCGCCAACCATGCGCGAACTGATGACGCACACCGCTGGCTTCACCTATGGCTTCTTCGGTGACACGCCCATAGACGCCCTGTATCGCGACCAAAAGGTGCTGCAGTCGGCAAATCTGCACGAGATGATCGAGAAGCTGGCGAAGATTCCGCTCGTCTACCAGCCCGGCACGCAATGGCGGTACAGCGTCTCGATGGATATTCAGGGCTACATCGTCGAAAAGCTCTCTGGGCAATCGCTCCCGGATTTCATGCGAGAGCACATCTACGAGCCGCTGGGCATGAAGGATGCCGGATTCTTTGTTCCAGAAGAGAAGCGCAGCCGGTTCATGACCCTCTATCGCTCCGCCGCGAACGGGGAACTGGAAGCCGACTCCAACGCCGGCCCGAACCCGCGCGACTATGATCACCTGCCCACGCTGCCCTCGGGCGGCGGCGGCATGGTTTCGACAGCCGAGGACTATTACCGGTTTGCCTCAATGCTCGCCGGAGGCGGCGAACTGAACGGGACACGCGTACTGGCCCCGGCCACCGTAAAGCTGATGAGTTCCAACCACCTGCCGCCCAGCCTGCTGACCGGCGAGTTCGGCATCGGAGCGCAGACCATGCGCCCGGGCTTCGGCTACGGCTACAACTGCGCGGTCGTCTTCAATCCCGGAGACGCGAATCTACCCGACGGCAAAGGCACATTTTTCTGGGACGGAGCAGCAGGAACCTGGTTCTGGATCGATCCAACGAACGACATTGTCTTTGTCGGCATGATTCAGCGCATGGGCGGAAACGGCGGAATGAACCTGCAGTACCTGAGCCGGGCAGTCGTGTACGGAGCGCTGGTCGATCCGGCGAAATAAGTTGGCAGGGGAGCGATGAAAGAGGGATGGTGCGCCCGAGAAGATTCGAACTTCTGGCCTAACGCTTCGGAGGCGTTCGCTCTATCCAGCTGAGCTACGGGCGCGCTTGTTTAGAATACTCCATCTCGGGCAAAAATTCCTCGTCTATCGGGGGAGCGCCGGGCAATCGTATGAACAAACATGGGAACGGCAGGCAGTGCGAGAGATCGCGAGATCGCACGCAAGATCGCCCGCCCTACAAGCGCCAACGGCGCGCCACTATCCCAGCCCAACCCAACGGGCTGGGTAACGGAAACCAACTGGAAACTTAGAGGGCTGAAGGCCCGATCAATTCTACCCACATGTAAGACAGTTGCATGGAACGGGCAATAACCCCGAACAAGGCCATCCCAAACCCATGCGGGCCCATCCATTCCAGCGTCCCACTCCCATTGCGCAGAATTACCCCTGACCCGCGCATACTGGAAGGTGGAGCTGGGAATACCGATATCCCTCTACCACCACGGATGGCATTCATTTGCAGCAAAAAGTGCACAAAAACGGCCCAAAACCGCGGAAAATCGCGCCCGAATTTCCTCGTAAGCTACACATTTGGTAGAGGATACGCCATAAAAATGGTATCCCCCCCCCGGGGGGGCTACTCCTTTTGTTCGCTTTTTGGCGGAAAACCCGCATTTTCGGTTCATGCAATTATCTGGAAGTGACAACAAATGCAGCCCGCTTTGCTACACTCTGGCGTGGAGAGGTGTTCCCCATGCGTTTACCGCTGATTGCTGTTGTAGCTTGTTGCATTTCCGCTGGTGTTGTCACTGCCGTTCTGTCTCAACCGGCCTACGCGCAGAGTGCGCAGCCGTCGAATGCCGCCCCGAAAAAAGTGCTGAGCCCGCCAGCCAAGGCGGAGGTCACGCTGACCAACGCATCAATCACAATTGACTACGGCGCTCCCTCAATGCGCGGTCGCGAGATATTCGGCGCATTGGTGCCCTACGGCAAGGTCTGGAGAACCGGCGCAAATCCCGCTACAACCTTCAAAACCTCAGGCGACCTGCAAATCGGCGACCTCAAGGTTCCAGCCGGAAACTACACGCTCTATACCCTCCCGGCCGCCGATGGCTGGAAGCTGATTATCAACAAACAGACCGGCCAGTGGGGCACGGTCTACAACGAGCCGCAGGATCTTGGCCGCACGCCGATGACGGTTGGCTCCAATGTATCGCCGGTCGAGACGATGGTCATCGACTTTGAGAAGACAAGCGGCAATTCCACCGAACTGCATGTGAAGTGGGCCAATGTGGATGCCTCGGTGCAAGTCAACGCTGCGAAGTAATTACTCTGCTGAAGAATGATTCGCTTGCGCCGCGGCCGCTTCGCCGCCGTGGCGCTGAGCCTCCAGATTCGCCATCACGGATTGGATAAGCGCCTTCGCGCCCTCAATTCCGGCCAGCACGGCTTGCAAGTCGAGCCGCGGCTTCGATGGGTTGCGATTGGAAATGCAGTAAACGCCGTGCTGTCCCGTAAGGATGAGCGAGTCGGTGAGCAAGTCGAGCGCCACGGCCAAACGGCCGCGCTCGGCGCCCATCATGAATTCGTACTTTTCCAGTTCGGCGCGCTTTTCATCAAAGATGGTCACTGGCTAGTTTCTCCCTTAATTCCTGTCAGTTCTTAGATGTCAGGATATCCGTTGCGATTCGAACAGGAAGATACCCTGACTTAGATCGGTGTTAGCCAGTTTTTCCATTCTTCCGGTCGCGCAAAAGTTGTGCGAAACTGAAGCAAAATGAAGACACATTACGAAACTCTTGGCGTACACGCCACTGCCTCGCAGCAAGAGATTCGAAGCGCGTATCTTCGCCAGATCGGAAAGTATCATCCCGACCGAAATCCTCACCCGAAAGCGACCCGCATCGCTGCACAGTTGAACGAGGCCTACGAGGTCTTAAGCGATGCGGAATCACGAGATGCTTACGACCGAGGGTTGAAGGAAAGAGGACAGCAAGGACTTTCCCGGGTTCCGGTGCAGGTTCTGCGACCCGCTGAACCCAGGCAGTGGATCTTTATTCTCTCCGGGATCGCTGTCTTAGCGTGCATCACGTATCTCGGTGTGACCTTGCTGGCGCGTTTGCCTGGCGAGACACGCCTGCCTTCCACTCCCGCTCCTTCGAACCAGCCAAAGGCTGAATCAGCGACCGGATTGGCGACTCACGCGAAACCGGCCAGGACGCTCAAGGGGCAACCTCATCTGGCGACCGGAACGCCATTGCAAAGGCCGCTCGATGTCGCCGGACATTGCGAACTGACAGTACACAACGTGACTGGCGCCGACGCGGTGATCTATCTAGTCGAGTCAAGTTCGCATCGCATCGCGCGAAGTTTCTATCTCCAGGTCGGCGATTCGTATACGGAAAGGGACATCGCAGCCGGATCGTACCGCATTGCTTTTGTCACGGGGAAGGATTGGGATGCTGCGTCAGAGCATTTTCACCGCGACGCTCATGTCGGACCGACCTCCGATATCTTGGAGCTTTCAAGGGATGCAAACGGGCTGGATGGTGCAGTCGGACCATGCCACTATGAAATCCGTCTGCGTCTGGCAGGCAGTTGGATTGAGGGTGACTCAAGCAGAACTGAGGACCGCTAAAACACTGTAACTTGAGCCCGAGAGAGCAGGTGAGAGTTACACAAAGATGTCTACTCGAGTTTGCCGAGTCAAGGTCAGGGCAAAAGCAGAAAGCCCCTCGTCTTGATCGAGAGGCTTATACTTACATACATTGTGACCTGCGAGCTGAGTTACTTCGCGGTCGGTTTCCACCGCAGAATTGGCTTGCGTGCCGCTGTTACCTCGTCCAGACGCGAAACTCGTGTCGAATGGGGCGCGGTTTTGACCAACTCCGGATCGTCTTCCACTTCCTGAGCAATGGCGCGCATGGCGTCAATGAACAGATCCAGCTCTTCGCGCGATTCGCTCTCCGTTGGCTCGATCATCAGCGCGCCAGAGACGATCATCGGGAAGCTCACCGTGTACGGATGGAAGCCGTAATCGATGAGGCGTTTGGCGATATCGCCTGTGCGGACTCCTTTCGCGGCCTGACGTTTATCGCTGAAGACGACCTCATGCATGGACGCTGTCTTGTAGGGCAGTTCGTATACGTCTTCCAGCTTCTTGCGGATGTAGTTCGCGTTGAGAACAGCGTCTTCCGTGGTCTGCCGCAGTCCGTCCGGGCCGTTGGCCAGAATATAGGCCAGCGCGCGGATAAACATGCCCGTATTACCGAAGAAGGCGCGGACGCGGCCCACGGATTGCGGCCGGTCATAATTCCAACCCTTCTGGCCGTTCTTGTCCGTGACCAGCACCGGAATCGGCAGAAATGGCTCCAGAAACGCCTTGCAGGCAACCGGACCGGAGCCGGGACCGCCACCGCCATGCGGCGTCGAAAAGGTCTTATGCAGATTGAGATGCATCACGTCGACGCCGAAGTCGCCGGGGCGGGCCTTGCCGACCAGCGCGTTCATGTTGGCGCCGTCCATGTACAACAGCGCGCCCTTGGCGTGAAGAATATCGGCGATCTTGGCGATATCGCTCTCGAAGACGCCAATCGTCGATGGGTTGGTGAGCATCAGCGCGGCAGTGTCTTCGTCCACCATGCGCTCCAGCTCTTCGAGATCGACCATGCCAAGAGCATTGGATTTGAGGTTCTGCACCTCGTATCCGCAGTGTGCTGCCGTGGCCGGGTTGGTGCCATGCGCCGAGTCGGGAATCAGAATCTTGCGGCGCGGATTGCCCTGCGACTCATGCCATGCGCGGACCAGCATAATGCCCGTGAATTCCCCGTGCGCGCCTGCGGCAGGCTGGAGCGTGATAGCGTCCATGCCTGTGATCTCGATCAGGCAGCGCTGAAGCAGGTCGATGACGTCAAGCTGACCCTGCGAAAGATAGTCGGGACGGTAGGGATGTGCTTCCGCCAGGCCCTCAATCCGCGCGACCAACTCGTTGACACGCGGGTTGTACTTCATCGTGCACGAGCCCAGCGGATACATGCCGAGGTCGATGGCGTAGTTCCACGTCGACAGCCGGGTAAAATGCCGGATGATCTCAATCTCGCTCAGTTCCGGCAGTTCGCCAGGCGTCTTGCGGTGCGCTTCACCCAGCAAGGCGGCTGGATCGACTTCGGGCACATCGAGCTGGGCAAGCCGGTAAGCGCGCTTGCCGGGTGAGGATTTCTCGAAGACCAGGGCTTCGTTCTGCGTCTGATGCGGTCGAACCTTCCCGAGCGTGCGTGCGGAAGTCTGCGGAGTGGTTGGGGTAGTTGTCATGGAATCTCTCAGGCCTCCACCGGTACAGCTGCAAGCAGGCGGGCAGCGGCGTCAATCTTTTCGCGAGGAACGATTTCTGTTGTGCACCAGAGCGTCGCATTCTTCATCTCAGGGTACCAGCGGCTTATGTCGATGCCGCCGACGATGCTTTCGCCGCGCAGGCGCTGTCCCCATGCCGAAGGAGCTTCGTCTGTCTGAAGCACAAACTCGTGGAAACGCGGCGCGCCGTGGAAGCGCGGCTTTGCGCCGGGAATGGCGCAGAGCACCTTCTCCGTGTACGCGGATTTGGCCAGGTTATGCTCGGCCAGTTCGCGAATGCCTTCTTTGCCGTAGATGGTGAGGAAGATGGTCGCCATCAGGGCAACCAGCGCCTGGTTGGTGCAGATATTTGAGGTCGCCTTTTCGCGACGAATATGCTGCTCACGCGTGGAGAGCGTCAGCACAAAGCCGCGATAGCCGTTGCCATCAACGGTCTGGCCGACGAGACGGCCGGGCATCTGGCGCAAATACTTTTCCTTCGCCGCAATGACGCCGACATACGGGCCGCCATAACTAAGAGCAACGCCGAAAGACTGTGCTTCCATGCTGACGATGTCCGCCTCGACGGGAGGACGCACAACGCCGAGAGAAACAGCTTCGGCGATGGAGACGACCAGCAGCGCGCCCTTGGCGTGGGCGATCTCCGCGATAGCCGGAATGTCCTCGATGATCCCGAAGAAGTTCGGCGACTGCACCAGAACGCAGGCGGTTTCATCGGTAATAGCGGCTTCCAGCGCGGCGAGGTCGATGCGCCCGGTTTCGTTATCGTATCCCACGACCGAAGTCGGCAGGCCCTGGTGTTTGGTGTAGGTTGCGAGGACTTCGCGGTACTCCGGATGAACCGTCGTCGCGATCACAGCCTTGTGCCGTCCCGTGACGCGAACGGCCATCATGACGGCTTCCGCCGCGCCCGTCGAGCCGTCATACATGCTGGCGTTGGCTACGTCCATGCCGGTGAGTTCGGCGATCATCGTCTGGAACTCGAAGATGGCCTGCAGCGTCCCCTGCGTAATCTCAGCCTGATAGGGCGTGTAGCTGGTGAGGAACTCGCCGCGCTGGACGAGGGAATCGATGATGACCGGGCGGTAGTGGCGATAGGCTCCTGCTCCGAGGAAGCTCGTGTGCCGGACGGTGTACTTAGCAGCCGCTGTGCGAAACCACTCGATAATCTCGCTCTCGCCGTGTTGGCGGGGTATGTCGAGGTCGCGATTCAGGCGGTACTCTGCGGGGATCACCGAGAAAAGGTCGTCGATGGAATTGGCGCCGATCTCTTTGAGCATTTCAAGACGCTCGGCGGGGGATTTGGGGAGATAACGCATGTTAGCTTCTAGCTCCTAGCTTCCAGCTTCTAGCCAAAAGCACGGTTTGTTCTGTTGATTCAAATGCTTGATTGAACGCAAATTAGAATCTGCGGTCAGTCCTCAGCCAGAAGTCAGTGGCTAAAAGCTGAGGACTGGGTATTTATTAGTGTCCGCCCTCTTCGGCGATAAATGCCTCGTACGCCGCAGCATCGAGCAGGGAATCCACCTGTGCTGGATCGGAGAGCTCCACTTTGATGATCCATGCGGTGTGGGCGTCTTCGTTGATCTTGTCCGGCGAGGAACTCAACTCTTCGTTAATCGCGGTGACGGTACCACTGACGGGCGAAAAAAGATCGCTGACGGCCTTTACGCTTTCGACCGAGCCGAATGTCGCGCCACCGGTGACAGTGTCGCCGATTTTAGGCATCTCCACGAAGACGATGTCTCCCAGGGTGTTTTGCGCATAGTCGGTAATGCCGATGGTGCCGATATTGCCGGTTACGCTAAGCCATTCATGTTCTTTGGTGTACTTGTAATCGGTGGGGTAGGCCATTGGCGGTCCTTTCTGGAATTCGGGTCTGGAATCGGATTGCGGGCTTCGATCTCGGTTATGGCTTCCGTTGGATGCCGGTCTGGGGCGAAGCGGTGCAGAATGCGCCTGACCTCGAAAGCCGAAACTATAGTGTAAGACCTCCGGCTCTGGCGCGGAAATTTGCGTAACGCCGCAAATCGACAACGGGAGTTAAGCGGCTGGGCCGAACCCCGGATACGGTTCGAGGGGAACGACAGCGACAATCTCCAAAAGTCCCGCCTGGAAGAGCGGCAGGCTGGCGAGCGCGTCGCGTACTTCGGCCTCCGAGGCTGCCTCCCAAAGAATGGTCGCGCCGGGGGTATCGCCGCGCTTCCATATCTCGCGTAGAATGCTGGCGGCGTAGAGTTCGCGAACGCGTGCGGTTTCACCGCGCAACAGTTCGGGGGTGAAGGCATCGGGCGGAAACTTATCGGTCAGGCGGCGGCTCAGCGAAAGAAATTGCATGAAGATATTGTATCGAGCGCACTGGACGACCGCGTTAGATAGGTCACGCCCCGGCACAATAGTTACGGAACAATCTTGATCGGAGCCTCCCAGAAAGTACCTTTCTGCCCGCTGGGGTCGAGGACGGTCACCTGGCAGTCGTATTCGCCGGGCGCAAGCGACTTAAGCGGAATGCTGAAGGTAAGCGGCGTCATGCCCAGGCGGCTATCCGGCTGCGGAGTTACCAGGATCGGCTGCGACTCATAGACTTTCGTTTGTGCATTGAGAAAGGTAACGTATGCGGCCAATGGCTGTGCGCCCGCCGCGCCTTCATAAGCCTGCAGGTAGACGAGCAAATCACGGCTTCTGCTGAAGACGCGCGTCACGCTGGGAATCAGCTTTTGGCCATTCTGCACGAGAGGATTGACCGCTGCTTCTTTGCCCTGATCCTTCGCCTTGACCGCGTTATAGAGCGCATCCTTTAGATCAACGCGCTGACTGCTGAGCACCACAGAGCTGATCGGAACCCGCTTCAGCTCCTTGTTCAGGTTAGGAATGGTGAATGTAGTCTGATACGTTCCGATTCGCCCTGTTTCATCATCGCGCGCGAGAAACTTGATCGTGTATTTGCCGGGCAGCAGCGTAAATCCAGCGTCATACTCAATCGGCCGTTTGGCAAGCTCAAGGGCCGTCGCGTCGCTCAGCTTGATATTCACGTTGTCGCGTAGATTGGTCACCGTCGTGCCGCCGTAGTTATCCTTGATTTCACCAATAAAATCGATGAGCGTATGTTCAGCGCCGCCACGTTTGGCGAGCGCGAGTTCGCGTCCCGGTATCTTGACGACAATCGGCACGAAGTACTCTGCGCGATTCAACTGAAAGTAGTTGATCTCGATGGAAATAGTAAGTTCCGTAATCGGATCGCCGAGCATGAGCGCGTCTTCGAGTTGCCGCTCCTTGTCAACGCTGGTGAACTTATTGAACTGCTTGTCTGCGTAGTATCCCTGCCGATAATCGAGCGCCGCGCCCAGTTCAGGGCTCACGGAAATCTTGATGCGGCGGAATCGTCCATCCTGCGTGGGATTGGTGGTGTAGTAGCCGAGAATGTAGTAGTTCGAGACGGCCTGCTGCGCCTGCACGATGCCGCGCGTGAGGTCGTTGTTATCGAAGAGCGCCTTGCCGCCCGTGTCGCCCGCGAGCGCGTAGAGCGTGTCCTGCGACTGCTGGAAGTTGGCGGTGATTGCCTGCGCCGCGGTTCCGGAGTACATGCCGATGTTACCCGGCGAGCCTTGTGTTGCGTCTCCCAGCGGCGCTTCCGCAACGAGTCCGCGCGCGTCGATAGGCCAGAACGATACGCCCGCGCGGATAGCCGCATCGATGGTGGCGTGAAGCTGCGCCTGGTTATCGACGCCATTGAGTCTAAGCCCGCTCGCAAAGTAAATCAGCGATTTCCTTTCATTCAAGAAGCTCAACATCTTCGCCGCTGTTTGCAGCGCGGAAAGCTGCCGGTCGGTATTGAAGACATTGAATTCACTGTCGTCCTGACCAAATGCTGCGCCTGTGTCGGAGGCGCTCGCGTCATCGGCGGCCTCGGCAAACTCCTGCCCCTCGCCCACAACGAGCGTTTCAATAACACTGAGCAGCCGATTGCGGTCATCGGTAAAGTCCTGCAGAACATCGACAGAGCCGCCTTGATACCGCAACAGAGCAATAAGATCCGATGATGTCATCTGCGTGCGAATAAACTTCTGAGCAGCCGCAAGCGCACGCATCTGGTCGGCGGCCGGCATCGCTGTCATGTCAAAATAGAGCGCCAGCAGGCGGCGATCCTTGTACTTCACATTGCTCTGCTTTTCGCTCGCGATCTGGCTGTTGGCAAGCCGCTTGTAGATCGTGATGTCTTCCTTGTCTGCCGGAGTGACCGGCAGCGGATTTGGTGTCTGCGGAAGCTCCTGATGTTCGCAGAATCGGATCGTCTGCGTCACACCATCTTCCGTGACGGTGAAGTCCTTCGCCGTCAGTCCGTCAATCGAATTACCCTTCTTGTCTTTTACGATCACAGTCTCGACAACCAACTGCGTTCCGGTCGTAATTGTGTAAGTACCGTTGGCATTCGATTGCACATTCTGACCCGTAACCTGCGCAACAGCAGGCAGGGTTGCCAACACGAGCATGGACGCGAGCAATCGCATACGTTAAAACCTCAAGCGCAGCGTAGCCTGCAGGCTGCGCATTGGATTGGCCGCTGCGGGCAGTCCAAATTGAGTGCTGTTGATGGTGGTGTTCCACGCTGTAAACACGCCATGATTCAGCAGATTGGTGCCATCGATGCGGACGTCGAGATTGAGTTTGGAATCGAACCGGGACGCGAGCCGGAATGTTCGCGACATCGAGCCATTCAAACTGAATTGTCCAGGTCCGGTAATGGAGTCTTTGCCGGCAGTTCCCCATTGACCCAGTGCAGGCGCCGAATACGCCGCAGGATTTAGATGCAGTCCCGAGGGAGCCGCGCTGACGGATTTGCCCGTGAAATCAGGGCGAATCGTGCCGGTCACGCCAGTGCCCGGCACGGCCGCAAGATAGATCGGTGTCTCGGGCAAACCTGTCCCAGCGGCAATCGTCGAGAGGATTGTCCACTCCTTCAGCAGCGCGCCTCTCCAGCCATTCATCAGCGTGCCGCCGCGCAGCCCCATGCCCGATGTGTATTGCAGTTGAAGGTTCAGCAGATTGCGCTGGTCAAAGGTCGATAAACCGCGCTCCGCTTTGAGATTCAGCCAGTTCTGCGCGATGACGGGAGCAGCCTGCGTCGATGTAGGACTGGTTGAGCCCGCAGCTACTGGGCCTTGACCGCCGAGCACTGAGTCGTCATCCAGAGATTTCGCATACGTGTATTGCAGCGATGCTGTAAAGCCGCGCCGCAATCTCCGCCGCAATTGGACCATCCCCGATTCCCGCGTGGAATCGCCGTTGGAGGTGCGATAGACGAACCCAATCGGGCAGCCCGGGCATGGATTGGCAGCGCCTATCGGATATGTATTGGGCAGGAACTCCTGCACGCCTCGCGTTCCTTTGATGCCGAGATAAGTTGCCGTCAATTGCAGCGCGGCAGGCAGGTCGCTTTGCACAGATAGCTGCCATACCTGCGCATAGCCGACGCGGAAATTGGGGTCGACAGCGAATGTGTCGGATGTTGTCGAGGAACACGGGTTGAACCCGTTCGCTAGCGTCAGTGGGCACGCCGTGCTGTTTTGCACGCTGAGGCTCTTGGAGAGCGGCGCTTGCTGCGCCATCGATAGCGCAGTTGACTGATACACCGAAGTATCCGAATAGATTCCGTATCCTGCGCGCACGACGATGGAAGAACCGGAGATTGGACGCCAGGAGATTCCAATGCGCGGCTCAACCAATCGCTTATCTGGGCGAATGAGCGAATCGGGATATTTCTGTCCAGTGAGTGGCCCGACAGGATCGCTTGCAACCACCGGCGCCACGGCAGCGAAGCCGTCCGACACATCCAGATTCACAAGCCGGCCAAATGACTCTGTAATCGGCGCGCCGTATTCCCAGCGTGCTCCCGCATTGATGGTTAGTTCGGGACTTACCCGGAAGTCATCCGTTGCATAGGCGTCGTAGACAGATTCGCGAAAGTACTTGTCGGCATTTCCGTATGCAATCGCGCTGGTATCCGGAATCCCCAGCAGGAAGTCTGCGAAATCCGATCCGCCAGTAGGAACGCCGTTGACCATGCCCTGCGTAGCGGCTCCAGTGAAAGCAAATGCGCCGCGCGGATTTTGCTGCGTCAGGTAATTGAACTCCTGCCTTCGAAAATCGACGCCGAACGTCCAGTAATGGCGAAGATGATTCCAGTTCATCGAGTACGACACGGCGTTGGTTTCGTTGCGATTCAAGGAGCTTTGCGTATCGGACAGCCCAGCGATGCCGCTCGAAAAAGTCAGCGACGGAGGACCCCAATCCGCCGGGTCCTGGTCGTTGCCGTTGATGCCGGCAGCACCGGAGACATTCTGCCGATTCTCGAAGTAGGGCGTAACGCCCGTTCGCAGCCGACTGAATCTGTATCCGGTTGTCATCAGCATCTCGTGGCTGATGCGATGTGTCCAGTTCACGTCGGAGTTGATGCCAAGCGCATCGGTCCTGTCTAGAAACCCGAACAGGTTCGTATTTCCGGAGCGTGTGCTTTGAAAGGCAAACCGGCCGAATAGCTGATTCTTCGCGCCAATCGACTTATCCAGCCGCGCCTGCAATGAGTCCTGATGCGTGCCGGAGAGAACCGGGATTTGGTAGTTATAGCCCGAGTTACCCGTAACGTTGGGCAACGGATACAAATTCAACAGCGTCTGCGCTTGAGGACTGATGGGAGCTACGTTGCCGGGAAACGGAAGACCTGTCGCCGGGTCGAATATCTGGATCGGCTGGCCCTGCGCATTCAGGACGTCCGAGAAGTCGCCGTTGCGCTCCGCCATATCCGGAACTAGGCCCGGCAATGCCGTTGATGTTTGGCTTCGCATCCATTGATAGCCGACAAAGAAGTTAGGGCCATGCCAAAGGAGATGAGGGATTCGGATAGGTCCGCCGAGAGTCGCTACGCCTGTCACCTGGTTATACGCGGGCTTCGGTATCTCCAGGCCGCTTAGAGAATATGGCCGAGCATCGAGCGCGGAGTTATCGAGGATCAACGCGAGACCGCCGTTATAAAGCCCTTTGCTGCCATTGCGGGTATTGCCGAAGGCTTGCGAAAGTGCAAATGGAGAGGACGCCGCGTTGTTCACGCTGCCGTTGATAAGAAGTCCATCATTGGCGCGCTGATCAGACTCTTCCTGCGGCTTCGCGGGATCAGGGGGTGGCGATGTGGCAACACTCATCTCTTGCGGCTTTGCGGCCTCGCCGTTGTTCTGCGTGGGTATTGCGACGGCGGGTGTTGATGTCTGAAGCTTCGCCTGGGCCTTGATTTCTTCGAGCGGTAACAGCTTCGACTCCCATGTCGCAGCGGGCGCGTCCGGCGAGACTACGACCTCTTGCTTAAGTGGGACAAAGAAAAGCTTCTGGACTTCAATCGTCCATGCGCCATCCTTCAGGTCAGGAAAAGAATAAACGCCACGGCTGTCGGTGATGGTGGCGAGCTTATCAGTTCCGCGAGTCGCTGTGACAGTTGCGCCGGGCAGCGGCAGGCTGTTGAACGTTACCTGGCCGTGATGTTCAGACGCTACGGCGTACATTGCCGCAGAAAGGCATGCCAGTAAGCAGAGCAGACGTAGCAGATTGTAGGTTCGCCGCAACGAGATCAACTGAGTGGCTCCGACCAGGTGTTAATTTGGTGCGATACGGATTCATTGCAAAGGCTAGTTAGCCGAGGGCTTCTCAATATGGTCGATCACGATGACATCGACCGGCCCCTTTTGTGATTCGAGTTTGAGACCTAGCTGTTCCTGCAACGCTGTGAACAGGTCCGGCTTGTTGGTGTCAGGTGCAGCAGAGCTTCCAGACGCGGAATTGTCGGGCCCTATCGGCCCTGTTTGAGCAGGCGTCCATTGCAGGTGAAAGTCGTAACTGCCGGTAAGGCCGGTCTTGTCGAGGATCGTGTGTCCAAGCTCCGGCTGCTCCGACAGCACATGGCCAAGAAATTCGATTTTGACGTTCTCTCCCTGGAAATCGCCAAGGCCGTTCATCCTGACGCCGCCGTGTTTTTCGCCGGTCTGTACTGGAGCCTCTTTAAGCTTCAGACCACCTTTGGCGACTGTCAGAACATATACCGTCATTTCTCTTGTTTCGTGATGATACTTGAGATTGAACCGATCTTGCAGCACAGGCAGGAGCATTTTCACGCGCTGCTCAGGCGCCAAGTTATCCAATTTTGGCAGGTCAGCTTCGGATACCTTGGCCTCGACGTTGAAGCGATCTGTATTGGCCCAATTTGGCGATCCAAAGATTCGGCTGTTATTGACATCGAAAGCCTCTCTCAGCATCATCTGAAGTGGCACGCCGCTGAGAGAAAAGCCACCCTTGCTGAGGAGAAATCCAGTGCGATTGTCGTCCGATTTGTTCGGCTTGATCGACACTACTTCAAATTGGGGGAGTTCGGCTGATGAATCCTCAACCTTGGTTTGGGCGAAGATTTGCGTCGTATGCGCAAGCCCGAAAACGATGGGTATGACAATCGCTACAGCTGCGACGGCACTTAACAGCAGTTTTCCACCCATGCTGAGGTTATTGCCGAGGCGTCCGGTCATGATGCGGACAATGCGCTGCTTGAGGTCTGAGCCAGTTACGCCGGAGGCGCAGGCAAGTGGCGACTCAATATAGAACTTACAGACATTGAGAATTCCCTCCGCATACACTTCGGCGTTGTTGCCAGATTGCAACACGGCTTCGTCGCAGGCGCGCTCGCGCTCTTCGATCAGACGTGTTCTGATCCACCAGATCAGAGGATGAAACCAGAAGACCGTTTCAACGGCCATGTGCATGGCAAAGGTGAGGTTGTCGCGCCGCCGGACATGGCACATTTCGTGCGCGAGGATGGCCTCGAACTGAGCCTGCGTCAGGTGATTGGCAATTCCTTCAGGCAAAAGCAACACAGGCTGAACGATGCCAAAGACGCCTGGCTCAACAAGCGATTTCGAAGAGAGCACAGGCACAGCGGCATCCAGGGCGTGCCGAGATGCCATTTGTACCGCTGCGTGCAGTTGCCACCATTTCAGAGCCCAGATGCAGGCGAAAATCAAGACACCTGCCGCCCATACCGACGCAGCTGCAGCAGGCCAGAAGCTGGCTTTGTGCAGCGTCACGGCTGGAATCGCAGTCGAAAGCAACTCAGTTTGTGGAAACGGCTGCGTAACCCGCTCTACGACTTGGGATACGATTGGCTGGGACGCGTGCAGAGCAAACATGGCTCCCATGCGCTTGCCGGCTTCGATCAGCAAGGAGAAGGGCATCATAAACTTCAACGATGCACTCAACCAGATCCAGTAGCGCGTGGAGGCTTGGTTCTTTCGCAACGCGAAGGCAAGCATCCACGCCGCGAGTACAAACAGTGTCGATTGCCAAAGGTGGTTGGCAAGAGCTGAGATCCAGTTCGCGTGCATCATAGATCAATCCTCCTTCTTCGATAACTTGCGCAGCGCCTTTTCGGCTTGTTTCACATCTTCCATGGAGAGCTTTCCTGACTCCACGAGGTGCGCCATCAGCGGTTGCGTGCGGCCGCCAAACAAGGCCAGCAGTTCATCGATCAAGCGGCGCTGGGCGGCATCGCGCGAGACTGCGGCTGAAAAGATGTGGAAGTTTCCGACCTTCTTGATTCGCTGGACTACATCCTTTGTTTCGAGGCGGTAGACGGTGGTCTGAATCGTCGTGTAGGCGGGCTTGCGCTTCTCCGGAAATGCATCCTGAATCTCGCGGATGGAGGACTCGCCTCGGTTCCACAGCACTTCCATAATCTGAAATTCGAGTTTGGATAGTTTCGGCGCTGACATTTCGCTCTCCTATGCTTGTGTGAATAATTACTACAATTGTATGTTTTACGTCAAGCAAGAATTGCAGGCCTGTCAGTGCGAGCCAATCCAACATTGAATACAAGCGAATTGCCGGTCGAGAACACGCCCCCGCTAGTTTGCCGAAGGCTTCTCAACCTTATCGATGACGATCACATCGACGGGGGCTTTGGTCGCCTCCAGCTTCAACCCAAGCTGCTCCTGAACTGCGGTAAACAGGCCCGGCGG
The DNA here is from genome assembly GCF_025685625.1 of Acidicapsa acidisoli. Taxonomy (NCBI): domain Bacteria; kingdom Pseudomonadati; phylum Acidobacteriota; class Terriglobia; order Terriglobales; family Acidobacteriaceae; genus Acidicapsa; species Acidicapsa acidisoli. Next base: position 554,637 of record NZ_JAGSYI010000001.1, on the reverse strand, counting down.
CGCGTCGGGCTTGTCGCTCGGCGGAGGTACTTTGACGCCCAATCCAACGAATTGCGACTCATCCGGCGTCCAATTCAACGTGAAATCAAAGCGCCCCGTGAGTCCGGTCTGATCCACCACCGGCTTGTCGAGAACAGCCGATTGAAGCAGCCCGGCGAAGTCCTGCATCGTCGCATTGGCGGCAGGCAGGTTGCCGAGGCCTCGGAAGAACATGCTTGGCAAGCCGTTCGGGTCGCCCTGACTCTTGGTCAGCTTCGAGCCGCTTTTGGCAACTTCGAGCGCATAAATCGGGAGTTCTTTCTTATCGTGATGAAAGGTAAGTTGGAAGCGATCGGCCAGCAGCTTTTGCAGCATTGCTTTCCACTGCGTATCATTGGGCCTGCCGGGCGCATCGGGCTGCGCGGTTATGTCGAACTTATCGGTGTCCACCCACGCTGGAGCGCCCACGATCTGCTTCGGATGTAATCCATAAGCAAAGGTGAGCAGACTGGTGAGTGTCGTGTTCATCGTCGTGAATTCGCGGCCTCTCACTCGGAATCCCCGGCCTTGCGTATCCGGGTTGCTCGGCTTGATGGTGGCGACTTCAAATTCCGGAGAAGCGTCAGCAGCCATCGGCGGAATCTCCGGCGGAGGCTCGGGAATCGTCCAGGTGGTTGCGGGAGTGGCTTTTGCAAAGTTGAGCGGCAGCGGATTGGGGCCCTGGCTCCAGGTTCCGGCGATGGAGTTGCCGTCAGCGCTCAACTTTCCCTCGTACTTACCGCCAATCATAGAGACCGCGAAGTTAAAGGCAGTTCCCTGCAAGGAAATCGTAGAAACGGGAATGGGCTGCCCGCCTTGATCGATACTGTAGTTCACGGCCTTCAGCGTTCCGTCAGCCGCCTTGGAAACCTTCAGGACAATGCGGAGTGATTTGCCGCTGCCTACATCGAGTGTTCCCTGCCATGTCCCGGTGACATCCTGGGCGAGCAGAGCGAGTGGTGAAATCAGGGCCGTCGCGACGAGGCTAAGTAGAAGCTTCTTCATGGGCAATCTCCCTCTATGCTGAATCCTGAAAACTCTGGAGTTATGGCAGTTTGGACGAACGCTGGTGCGGAACGCTCGCAAAACGCACAAAAATTCATCGCTTTTTCAGGCGTGGGCTGGAACCCGGAGTCAGGTACGAATCAAAGTTACGACTCAAGGGCTTCCGCGAGTTCCCGGAAAATCAAGGCTCTCCGGGAATTAACCCGAAATCGTCCGAAATTCCACTCCCGCATCCTGTTCATTTCCGCCGCAGCGCTGAAAATCCCTGGTATCCCTGTTTTCAGCTTATTTAAGGGATAGGATATGGCTTTGAGTCCCTGACCTTCGAGATGCGTCTAACAGATAGTGGGTGTGAAGTGAGTTGAATTGGCGGGCCGTTTACAGCCGACATTCACGCCTCGAAGGGAGCATTTCGTATGAAGAGATTTGGAATTGCAATGTATGTTGCCGCCGGGGCGCTACTGGTGTCCACGTCTGCATTCGCGCAGGGAGAAAAAGATGGCCAGGGGCAGGCGATTGTGACAATTTTGCCCAAGCATGACGGAGATCAGGCGCCCAATGTGTCGGCGCAGGATCTGACGATCAAGGTGAACGGCAAAGACACCAAAGTGTCGAACTTTGAGTCGCTGCGGAACGCGACCGATCCGATCGAGCTTGTGGTACTGATCGACAGCTCGGCGCGCACCAGCCTGGGACGCCAGTTCGATGACATTACACAGTTTGTGAACACCCTGCCGCCAAATGTCCGGGTGACTCTCGGATACATGATGAATGGCAACGCCAACCTTACAGGTCCATTTACCACCGACCACGCTGCGGCGCTGAACGGGCTGCGTCTTCCAGCGGGTGGAGCGGGCGTCAACAGCAGCCCGTACTTCTGCCTGTCGGACCTGTCCAAGCGCTGGCCCTCCCGGGAAACAAATGTGCGCCGTGAAGTGGTGATGGTGACCGACGGCGTGGACGAGTATAACCGCCGCTACGATCCGGAAGATCCATATGTGCAGGCGGCGATCAACGATGCAGTGCGTGCCCATCTGATCGTTTACACGATCTATTGGACCGACCGCGGCCGTTTTGACCGGACGCAGTATGCCAATAATGCAGGCCAGAACCTGATGCTTTCGGTTACCCAGGCGACCGGCGGCAAGAGTTTCTGGGAAGGAATGGGAAATCCAGTCTCCTTCCAACCGTATTTTGAGGAACTAACGCGCAGATTCAAGAACCAGTACGAATTGAGCTTTGCGGTTCCGATGAATGGCAAGCCGCAGATTGACACGTTCAAACTGAAGTTCAAAGCCGCTGGATCAGAAGTCGACGCACCAGAACAGGTGTTTGTTGCCCGGCCGGGTTTGGCGCAGGACTGATATTACACTTTGCGAAGTGCACCACCCAGATATCTCAGGGTAATGCGCAGGGATATCTGGGAACCGGCTTTCCTGGCATTTCACCGCCCGGAAGCCGGTTTTTCATGTTCTTTCAACGCCGTGACTCTTAATCGCCGATCCTGGGTCCCGGGTCTGTTCACCGGGATTCAAATGTCTTGATTGCACTCTTGATCTCTTCGCTATAGTGCATACGATCGAGCGCCGAGATATTCATCTGATTCAGAACTACAGTGAATATGCCATCAGGCAACGCATAAGCCCCAGCCCAGTTGGAAGCAAATGCTCTTGCCGGCGCCTGAATCGTCCACCCATGTGCCATTTGAAATGCTCGAAGGATCACCGCGCATCGGGGGCACGGTTCCAGGCTGGTAAGTATTGTGTGCGGATTTACCCAGGCAATTGCTCCCAGAGTGTTGATTGCGTCGACTTCCGCGTGGATTCCAGTGCCGCTGTTGTACGTGCCAGTAGCCACAAGATTGGCGGCTGCGTCGAAAATCCGGGATGTGACAACGAGTGGCGCTGCTGCGGGCCACGGAGTTACGGTGAGATTCTGACGGGTGTGATCGGCCATTGCCTGGAGTGCGGCTCCAGCCCGTCCATTAGCGCCGTTTAACCATGGAGCTCTTGATTGTCTTCTCCCACCCGCAAGTAACATGCGCCATCGCCTCCTGCTAAGGAATCGAGTGCGACTAATGTAGCACCGTGAGAGGCTGATTGGCTCGTTACCTTTGCTAGAAGATCTGGCAAGTTAGCCAGCTACCACCTAAAGCCTATTTTTATTTCTTGATCCGCTTATAGAACGGCGTCGAAACCTGCTTTGCACGGACCTTATTCGTGCGGACCTGCACAAAGACATCTTCCTTGCTCTCGGCGACAGATGCAGGTACGTATGCGTAGGCAATGTTGGTCTTCAAAAACGGCGCAGGCGACCCGCTGGTGACAACGCCGATCTGCTCGCCCGCTTCGTTGAGCACCGGGTAGCCGTCGCGGGCGATGCCTCGTTCCACCATTTCGAGGCCAACGAGCTTGCGCGCCGGGCCGCCGGATTCCTTGACGGCGAGCAGCGCCTCGCGCCCGAGGAAGTCGGAGTCTTTTTCGAGCTTGAGCCAGCGATCGAGGCCAGCTTCGAACACGTTCGTCTGGTCGGTGATCTCGTGTTCATAGAGAGGCATTCCCGCTTCCAGACGCAGGGTATTGCGTGCGCCCAGGCCGCAGGGCAGAATGCCGAACTCTGTGCCGGCTTCGAGTCCGGCGTTCCAGACCTTCTCGCTGGTGACGACGTCGGAGGGGACGTAGATTTCGAAGCCGTCTTCGCCCGAGTAGCCTGTGCGGGCGATAAGCGTGTTGTAGACCCCGGCTACCTGACCAAAAGTGAACCAGTAGTTCTTGATCCCAGCGAGATCGACTTTGGTTAACTTCTGCAAGGTCTCCAGCGCTCGTGGACCCTGAATGGCGAGTTGCGTGTAGTAGCTGGAGTAATCGCTGATGTGGATGCCAGGCATGCCGCCCACCTGCTTGCGAATCCAAGCGTAGTCCTTGTCCTTGGTTCCGGCATTGACCACGAGCAGGTAGTCGTTGTCGCCGAGCTTGTGAACCAGAATGTCGTCGACGAAGGTGCCCTCGGGCGTGAGCAGCGCGGAATACTGCGCCTGACCGTCTTTGAGGCGCGAAGCGTCGTTCATGGTGATGCGCTGAACTGCAGCCAGCGAATTGGGCCCGCGAAACTGGATCTCGCCCATGTGGCCCACGTCGAAGAGGCCAACGGCTGTGCGCACGGCCAGATGTTCGGCGATAAGACCGGAGTACTCAACCGGCATGTCCCAGCCGCCGAAGTCGACCATCTTCGCCTTTAGGGCGCGATGCGTGGCATTGAGGGCGGTCTGTTTCAGTGCGGGAACAACGGGTGCTGGTGTAGTCGACATGGGATTACCTCGCGGACAAAATACCAGGGCCGCGAATTGACGTATGGTCTGCGCCCCGGTTCCTGTACCTTTATTGAAGATAGGGATTCCCGGAGCGCTCGGTCAAACTTCGTTTTCATTGCATGAGCTTTTCTACCCAATTCATGGTGGGCGCTCCCCGGGTAATTTCGGCCAAATTCTGCCAAAGAGGGGGTGCCGCATGGGCGACAAGGTTCGGGGCGCAATTGCCATCCTGGTGGGAGCCTTTGCGCTCTGTCAGAGCTACATGCTCTACAAGGGATTTCGCCGCGACTGGCATCTGTGGCTGGAGCTGGCGGCAGGCGCTGTGTTGATTGTGCTGGGCACATGGCGAATCAGACGCAAGCCGGATGATCCGACGGAAGCACTGCTGAAGTAGAGAGGAAAGGCAGCATAGGAAGCCCAGGGTAAGCTGGAGCGAAGTGAATTTCCGGTTGCATGGCGACACTCTACAATGCGATTCAGGGGCGCAGTCTGGAGCGGATGGCCGCCTTAAGCGACGGCATCTTCGCCGTGGCCATGACACTCCTTGTGCTGGATATCCACATCCCTTCGGCAGAAGCTGTTCACTCCGAAGCGGAACTATGCCGTGCGCTTGCGGCGATGGCGCCGCAGTGGATTGCGTATTTGATGAGCTTTCTCACGCTCGGCATCTTCTGGGCTGGGCAACAGACGCAGCTTAACCACATTCGCGAGGGCAGCCGCGATCTGACGTGGATTCACCTGGGATTTCTCTTCACCATCACGATGCTGCCGCTCTCGACACGTCTCCTCGCGGAATTCATGACCTACCGAACCGCCCTGCTGCTTTACTGGCTCAATATCCTGCTGCCGGGCGCAATGCTGTATTGGAGTTGGACCCACGTAATCCGCCAGGCCTTGATCAAGGACGAGACGACCGTCGAGGTGCGAGGCGCAATCTGCCGGCGCGTGCTCATCGCCCAGAGCCTGTATGCCTTTGGCGCGTTGCTCTGCGTAGTGAGCAACTATGCGAGCATCGGATTCATCGTGCTCGTGCAGTTGAATTACGCAATTGCTCCACGATTTGGGAAAAGACTCGGGTAACGGGAGCCGATATCGGACATCTCCCGGCCTTCAGGTCTGAAATTGGATTCCCAAAATGCAGCTTGGATAACAACTTGCGCCGCAAAGCCGGGTCTTCACACGTGGCGGCTTGCTCGGTCTAGAACACCGAAATGTGGCTCGCGGAGGAGAATCATGATGGCTGTTTCTTCTAGTTCTTTGGCTTTGCTGACCCTTGCTCGCTTTGGGGGCGGCCGTGGCGGCGCGAATTTTGTGCTGCTGCTGATTGGAATCGGTTTCGCCGGACTCCTGGTTTGGGCGATTCAGCGCAGCGGAAATCGGACAACGTAGCGTCGTCTTTTCGTCGTCACTTTCGCCGGGCTCGCCAGAAAGCGCTGACGGACAGGTAGCCGAAGATTGCCGTGAGCGCTACAGCCATCAGGAACCGCGAATGCTGCGGACCGGCGATCCAACTCAGCCTGGTGCGAAAGATGTCTTGTGCAAAGTAGAGCCCAAAGAGACCGAAGAAAAAGCCGGTCACTTCGAGCCACAGGATTCCGCCAACGCGGCCAAATGGGCGTAAAAAGCCTCCCATGCCCCGGCCGGCGGCGCGCGTCAGCTTGTGCGAATTCTTGCCAATCTCGCGGACTTTTTCTTTGTAATCAGGTTCTTTGTAATTCGGCGCAGGGATTGGCCTTGACGGCTGTTGGTGCGCAGGCGTACCAACAGCCCGGCCTGCATTTTCAGCCTCTGTCTGGGCTTTTCTTCGCGCAGCTTCTTCAGCGCGTTGCTGCGCGATGCGTCCCGCGACGCGCACCCCGATGCCCAGTTTTTTCCCAAACTCGTTCGGATTCATCCGCATCTAAAGTTTAGCAGTGCCTCGAGGAGACGCGTTTCCCACATTTTGTGGTGCTTCCCAGTTGCCGTAGTCGCGAGTCAGAAGTAAGGTAGAAGAATCCTGGCCGTACCCGAGCTGGCGCTCCTTGTTCGCAGTTGGGCTTGAATTGGGGCGCAGTCCATGCCGGAGGGAAAGATGAACCCACGCTTGCGCGACCTGATCCAGCAGCTTGGAGAGGCCATTCATGAGTCCGTTATCGAGTCAGAACAGATCGCAGGGGTGGTGCAGAACATCCGCCGCCACGGTTTTGACGTGATGCTGATGCTTGAGGCTACCATTGGCCTTAATGATGTGACCACCGACGCCGATCCCTCGGCTCAACAGGACGATCAGGAAAACGAAGGCGGTCCTTTTACCTCGCACGATGTGAATTTTCTCAAGTCGCTGAGAATCTCGGTCGAGGGCGAGGAATAGAGCTTTCCGGATTAGTATCCGGATTCCTGAGCGTGTTTCGTCCCGGCACTGATACGGTTCTCAATTAACGTGCGTGGCCCTGGGTTTTTGTCCGGTAGATTCGCAGGCTGTTGCTTAACTTCTATTTTCTAAACGATCTCTCATCTCTGCCCTATTTCCAGGTGTGCAAATTGCCGTGACCATCTGTGACATCGCTGTGGTATTCTCGCCCGTCTGGTAACACCATTCATTTTTCGGTTGCCAGAGAGGCCACCGTACCGCAGGGCGGAATACGGTTTCGCCTTGAGAGATGCCGCGGGACAAGTGGCGGAAAAGGGAGAATTGGCACTCAAATGAAAGACACTCTTGGAGTCCTGTTAGCAGGCGGCGCCGGTGAACGACTTTTCCCCCTGACTCGCGACCGCGCCAAGCCCGCCGTGCCATTCGGCGGGCATTACCGCATCATCGACATCACACTCTCCAACTGCATCAACTCCGGGCTGCGTAAGGTTTACATCATGACGCAGTACAAGGCGTTGTCCCTCAACCGGCATATCCGCGAAGGCTGGTCGGGAATCGTGGCGCAGGAGCTTGGCGAGTTCTTTGAAATCATGCCGCCCATGCAGCGTACCGGCGCCAACTGGTACATGGGCACCGCGGATGCGGTCTACCAGAACATCTATTCCATCGGATCGGAACAGCCCAAGTACGTCATCATCCTCTCCGGCGACCACATCTACAAAATGGACTACAGCCGGATGCTGGAGCATCACAAGGACACGAACGCGGAGGTCACGCTTGCGACGTTGCCCATCGCTCCCGACGAGGTCTCTCGTTTTGGCGTGGTGGAAGTGGAGCAGGGCGGCGAGATCCTGGGTTTTGAAGAGAAGCCGAAGTCGACCGCGTTCCGTTCGCCGTTCAACCCCAATTCCGTGGATGCCTCGATGGGCATTTACATCTTCAATACCGAAACTCTGCTGAAGGAGCTGATCGCGGACGCGGAAGATCCTCACTCCAAGCATGACTTCGGCCACAACATTCTGCCCAACGTTCTCGGGAAGAAAAAGATGGTGGCCTATAACTTCGTCGATGAGAACCGGCAGCAGGCGCTCTACTGGCGCGACGTGGGAACGCTGGACTCGTACTACGACGCCAACATGGACCTGTGTTCCGTTTCGCCGACCTTCAACCTCTACGACAAGCACTGGCCGATGCGAACGCGCGTGCGCCAGTATCCGCCAGCCAAATTCGTATTTGGCGAACCGGGACGCACCGGCAAGGCCGTCAATTCGGTGATTACGGCAGGCGTGATCATCTCGGGCGCGGAGGTGCGGAATTCGGTGCTCTCGCAGGATGTGCGCGTCAATTCGTACTCTGAGGTCGACTCCAGCATCATCTTCAGCCACGTGAACATCGGCCGGCATTGCCGTATCCGCAGGGCGATCATTGATCGCGACGTGCAGATTCCCGAAGGCACCGTCATCGGCTACGACCCGGTTGAGGACAAGCGCCGCTACTTCGTCACGCCGTCCGGGCTGACGATCGTCACCCGCGACCGTTCGCTCTTTGAGAATCCAGTCGAGCCGGAGTTTCAGGAGCGATACTGACGCAAGCAGAAGAATTCATTCGCAATCGACGGGAGGGCGCAACGTGCGCTCTCCCGTTTTTTGAATCAAGAAGAGTTTCTTCCACTTGTTTCTAACAGAGCGTCTTGCCTAAATAGCTATTCTAGCTATTATAGTGAAAATAGCTAGTTTTGAGGTGAGAGCGATGGTGACGATGACCTCCGTAGAGGCACAAAATAGCTTTGGGAAGCTGCTCGACACGGTCCAGCGCGAAGCTGTGGCGATTACTCGTCATGGACGTCCCACGGCCTTTGTTGTATCCCCGCAGGACATGGAAGAGCTACTGGATTCGCGGCGCAAACGCAGCAGTGCCGTGGCCGATCTGGAGATGTGGAGAGCAGAGGCCGCAAAGCGCGCGACCGCTGCGCAGACGGCAGCTACAGCCGCGTTGACTGATGAGGATGTGACCCGCATGGTGCATGAGGCTCGGTGAGGCCTATTCAACGGGTCATTCTGGACACAAGTACGCTGGTGAGCGCCGCGCTCCGCGCAGGGTCGATACCTGAGCAAGCCTTGCTGAAGGCGTTGCGCACCTGTAATGTTTGCGCCAGCATGGAAAGCCTGTATGAGCTGACACAGGTGCTTGATCGTGAAAAGTTCGACCGCTACCTCGACAGGGATTCGCGCAGCGCTTTTGTCGCGCTGATACGCCGCACAGTGCAAATATTCGCAGTGCAGGAAATAGATATTGGAGTTATTGATCCCCCTTGTCGCAACTCCAGAGACAACAAGTTTCTGGCTTTGGCGTTGGTTTCCGAGGCCGATGTTCTGGTGAGCAGCGATGAGGATTTACTGGTATTACATCCTTGGCGCGGGATGCCGATCATAACCCCAGCCGAGTTTCTCGGCGGCTATGCTGCATGATGAGAAAGCTCGATTCGAAGCTCATGGAACTAACAGCCCTTGTGCTCCGTACAACCTGCTATGGGATGCGCAGGTACAATTAGTTGGTTCAATGCCGGGATCGCAATTCCAGAGCGAAAAGCGGCCAGTACGGGCAGCCGTCCTGTAGCCGCGCCGCCGGAAATCGGACCAGCGTTGAAAACGCCGAAGCCCTGGCGATCGGACGCTGGGCCGTCCGGTCCGGCGCGCAGGGTTGTAAATGAGCCCGTCGGCCGCTTGGGCCAGGGCGAGACCGGGCAACTGGGGATCAGGCGAAGCATGGAGGCAGGCGCACAGGTGGAACCCGACTGGTCGGAAGTCGTGCGCCGGTGCCTCTCCGGTGAATCGCCAGCCTGGACAGAGTTGGTCCGGGCGCACCACCGCCGCGTATACGCGCTCTGCTATCGCTTTACCGGCTCCGGCACCGAAGCCGAGGACCTGACCCAGGAAGTCTTTCTCAAGATCTATTCGAATCTGACCAGCTTCGACGTTTCGCGTGGCAGTCTCCAGGTCTGGATCACCACCCTGACCCGCAACCTGCTCGTGGATCATTTCCGCCGTACCCGAAATCTAAGAGTTACCGGCTCCCTCGACGACGGTTGGGACGAAACCGGCGAATTGCGCCCAATCGACCGTCTTGAGGCCAAGGGGCCGACGCAGCACGATCAGGCAACCCGGCGTGAACTCGAAAAGATGGTCCAAAATGCTCTCGCGCAGGTCTCGCCCGAATTGCGCGAAGCTGTTATTCTGCGTGATCTGCAAGACATGGATTACAAAGAGATTGCCCAGGTGCTAGGCATTCCGGAAGGGACTGTAAAGTCTCGTATCAGCCGGGGCCGCGCGGAACTTGCGCGGCTACTCGAACGTAACAAGAAGGAGGTGATGTAGTCATGGCAGAGAAAATCAAGGACCGGGCAAACATTCCGAACTCTCCGGCCTGTGGGCTCTGGGAGACGCTGCTGGTAGACGCAATGGATGGGCTGCTGCGACCCGAAGATGAAGCGATCTTCTCCAGTCACATGGCCACCTGCGCCTCCTGCGCGGAAATGTTTGAACAGGTTCGGCGAGGCCGGGAATGGTTGGAATTCCTGGCCCCTGAGCCAGAGGTTCCGGCCCATCTGCTGGACAGGATTCTGGTGGAAACCGGCCATGGAAAGCTGGACTCTAGAAAACTGGACCCAGGCAAGCTGATCCTGGCGGGAGGCCCTGCTTCTGGTCTCGGCGCTTCGGGAAACGTGCTCACCATGACTCCGGTATGGCAGCGGCCTGGGTTTGGCGCAAGGATGCGCCGCTTTGCCGAGCCTCGCCTGCTGATGACCGCGGCAATGGCATTCTTCTCCATCGCCCTTACCCTGAGCATGACCGGTGTGCGCATCTCCAGTTTCAAAATGGCCGATCTGAGACCGGCTTCCGTGCGTTCTCTCTTGGAAAAGCGCATCATGACCGCTTCCACGCCGATCATTCGCTACTATGATCACCTTCGCTTTGTGTACGAGGTGGAGTCGAGAATGCGCGAGCTGCGGCGATCCACGGAAACCGACCAGCAAAGCCAGCCAGCCGACCAGAACAAGACCCAACCCAGCGCTCCTGCACCCGCAGGTTCAGGCGGCGACGGTCAGACGCATCGTAAGGATGGTGGCTCCAAACTGAACCCTAATGCTGCTCCACAGCAGACGGTCAACCCCCCAGCCCCGCTGTGGAGCGGAGACACAATTGTGGCGCAGCTTGAAACCGGGCTGCTCCCACAACCCGGGATTCTGGCGACATCCCAGGAAGCAGATTTGAAAAGCAAGGGCTTAACCACACACAGAGAGGTATCCAGCGCGACCGGGACAGAGACGGTCGTAGCTGGTTCAATCGCGAAACACGTGTTGGCAATGCCGGAATGGAGCATTTCATGCATTGCGTAAATCATCCCGAAAAGGATGTTCAATCCTATTGCCAGCACTGCGGCAAGCCTCTCTGCGCAGACTGCGTGCGAACCACGCCCAGCGGCCAGATCTTCTGCGAGACCTGCATTGTCGCGACCGGCGGCAATCCAACCGGTCCAGCAACTGGTCCAGCCTGGACGGGCGCAACCTATCCAGGGAATCCCGCCTCCGGATTCGCGGTACCGATCAGCGGCGGTCCAAATCCTTCGGCTGCTGCGCTACTGGGCCTGATTCCCGGCGTGGGCGCCATGTACAACGGCCAGCTTTTCAAGGGTCTGATTCACGTTGTGATCTTTGCCGTGCTGGTGTCGATTACCGATCACTACGGGATCTTTGGCCTTTTCATCGGAGCCTGGGTTCTCTATCAGTCCTTCGAGGCCTACCACACCGCCAAAGCGCGGCGAGACGGCCTTCCGGTGCCAGATCCCTTCGGGCTCAACGAACTGGGAAGCTGGCTGAATATGGGAGGCTCGGGCCGCTCAACAGGCATTCATCCGGGCGAGAATCCCCCCGCCCCTCCAGCCGCAACCTATGCGCAGACAGAGCCGCCGCCTTATAACGCCCCATATAGCAGCTCATGGAGCGATCCCGCGCCTGGTGCCGGTCCAGGCTTCGGGTCCGGTTTCGGACCAGGCCCGATTCCTCAGCAGCCGCCTTATACCGATCCGTTCACTGGACCGAATCCCGGAGCGTACACGGAGAGCTATCCGCCGGGCGCCATTCCGCCGATTCCTCCAGTTCCGCCCTACAACTGGCGTCGTCGTGAGCCGATCTTCGCCTTCGTCCTGATTGGCCTTGGAATCATCTTTCTGTTGCAAAGTCTCGGATTTGTTACCCATCTCATGCATTACATCTGGCCGCTCATGCTGATCGGCCTCGGTGTCTGGCTGATTGTGCGCCGTGTTGGCTATTTACAAGGAGGTTCCAAATGAGCCGATATTTCATTGTTTGCCGTTTACGCTGGCCGGCGCTGCTTTTGTTGACAGGCATCATTGCCTTGCTGGACCAGATGGACATTCTGACCTGGGGACATGCCTGGCCGCTGTATCTGATTCTGCTAGGCGTCCTGGCGTTGGCCGAGCGAGCCGCGCTGGCTGCTGAACCGCCCGCAGGCTATCCCTACGCCGCGGGTTATCAGGCGGCTGGCTACGCCCCCGGTTACGCTCCTCCGGCCGGAGCCTACGCAGGCTCACCGGCAGCGCCATCGACCAGCCAACCAGTTCAGCCGGCTTCGACCGGCATTGTTCCGGCGCATACGGACCTCGAGATTCAGAGCACCGATCCGGATAACACTCCGGGACGCGAGCCGCGCAAGAGCTGGGAAGAGGAGGGACGCTAATGGCCAGCACACAACCACCTCCCGGAGGCTATCCTCCCGGCCGTCCGCCCGGTTCGCCGTCGGGACCACCGCCTTATGGAGCCCCGTACACCGGCGACCCGCGCTACTACTGGCGTTATCAGAAGGAGCAAAACAAAGCAGCCTGGCGCGCCCAGCGCGATATGTGGCGGGCGCAGCGCGATGCTCTTCGCGCCCAGAACCGTGCAATGCGAGTGCCTTCCGTGGCCGGGCCGATCGTTCTCATCTGCGTGGGCATCATCGCACTTTTGCTGATCTCGGGGCGCATGGACGCCGACCAGTTCTGGAACTGGTACGGCCACTGGTGGCCGCTGTTGCTGATCGGCATTGGAGTTGTCGCTCTCGCCGAGTGGGCCATCGATCTGCGCCGCGACAATCCCCCGGCCCGCCGCTTTGGTGGTTATTTCGGAATCATCGTCCTGCTGGTGATTGTCGGCATCTGCGCCGCAGGATCGCACCGCTTCTGGGGTCCGTTGCGCGCCGAGTTCGGCGACAACAACGATGACTTCTTCAATGCTCTCGGCGAGCCGCAGCATGACATGGATCAGGCCGTGCTGGATACCAAGGTCCCGGCCAACGCGCAGATTGAGATCCAGAACCCGCGCGGTGATGTCAGCATCTCTTCCGGCGACGACGCCAATGTCTCGGTCAAAGCTCATCAGGTGGCCTTTGCAAGCTCCGATGCCTCGGCGAAGAAAATCTTCGATGCCCAGCAGGCGCATGTGACCGTCAGCGGAAATGCCGTCCTCGTCAAAGTGGATGGAAACTCCAGCGGCCGCACCAACCTCGCTATCACGGTTCCACGCTCGGCCTCCGTCAACGTCACCACGGGACACGGCGGCCTGACCGTCGCCGGATTAAGCGGGAACGTGGACGCCCAGGTACAGCACGGCGACATGGAAGTGACTGCGATTCAGGGCCACGTTCATGCGCGGCTTTCCAATCACGGAGACCTGTCCGCCCATGACATTCAGGGCGACGTCACGGTAGAAGGCGATGGCGGCGATCTGACCATCTCCGACATTCACGGCAAAATCACCCTGCAAGGTGACTACACCGGAGACACGCACGTAGAACGTGCCGATCAGTCGATCCACTTCCACTCCTCGCGAACGGAACTGGATTTTGCGCGCCTTCCCGGCGATATGTCGCTGAACGGCGACTCGCTGCACGCGACTCAGGTCGTCGGTCCGGTCCGCGTGATTTGCTCGCGCTCCAAGGACATCGAGTTGAGTCAGGTCTACGGCGATGCGCATATCGAGGATCACGATGCGCGCGTCGAGTTGGACATGGCTGGTTCTTACCCGGTCGAGGTCAAGAACAACAAGGGCGATGTCGAGGTATCGCTTCCGCCGAACGCGTCGGAATCCGTGGAAGCCCGAACGCACAATGGCGATATCGTCTCGGATTTTCCTCTCTCGATCAGCGGAGACGAAGACAAAACCATGACCGGAACTATTGGCAAGGGCGGTCCGAAACTCACGATGTCGACCGAGCACGCCGACCTTCGTCTGCATAAAGGAGATGAAGCGCCGCCAATGCCCACGCTCTCAGTCGCGCCAAAGGCGCCCGCTGCACCCAAGGCTCCGGCTGCTCCAACCGCTCCACATCTGAAAGCCTCAAAAGGCGAAGAAGCAACCCCGGTCACGCAATAAGGCAAATAAAGGCTGAAAAGAGCAGAATGCCGGAATTCTCGCAAGAGGATTCCGGCATTCTGTTTCTGTACTCTAATCTCGTTCGTTAGGCTTTCGACGGCTCCAATGCAAGCTTTTCCGTGACGATCGCTTCGACCTTTCCGACAACTTCTTCCAGACTCATATGCGTCGAGTCCAGCAGAACCGCGTCGTCAGCGGGTTTCAGCGGAGAATCGGCTCGATTGCGGTCGCGCTCGTCGCGTGCGCGCAGCTCGCGAATGACTTCCTCGGGCTGCACCTCGGCCGCGGCTGCCGAGTCCATCTGGTCGTATCGACGCAGTCCGCGAACCTCCGGAGCAGCGTCGAGGAAGATCTTGACATCGGCATTGGGAAAGACCACGGTCCCGATGTCCCTACCCTCCATGACCACCCCACCGGCAGCACCCAGGTCCTGCTGAAGGCGCACCATCCAGGCGCGAATTGGTGGGTGAACGCTGACCCGCGAAGCACCATCCGTTATGCGCGGCTCGCGTAACCGTGTCGTGACGTCAACGCCATCTAAAAAAACAAGATTGCCCTCGCCCGTCGGTTCCAGATAGATGCTGGTGTTGGCCGCAAGAGCGAGCAGCGCAGGAAGATCTTCGAGTGAGGCGTTCGAAGCGAGTGCTTTCAGCGCAAAAGCGCGATACATCGCTCCGGTTTCCAGGTTAAGAAGGCCAAAATACCGTGCCAGATGGCGGGCAATCGTGCTTTTACCCGCGCCCGCCGGACCATCGATGGCGATGATCGGGCGGCGGGTTTTGGGTGCTTTTTCTGAAGGAGTGAGACCAGCTACGGAGTTCATTCGCTCGGAATCATCCCTCATCCGCGCCGTTTGGATGCAGTTGGATGAGCCGATTTCGAATGCGATTTGGCTCCGGAATGGGCGACCGTCTTGGAAGCCGGTTTTGGAGCCTGCTTCGCCTGCCCGGAGAAGCTGTACCGCTTCGCTGCGCTGGCCGCTGGCTTGCGGCTTGAGCTGTCTGTCGAAGCTCGCTGGCCGGTAGCCGGATGGGACCCGGAGCGAACGGTGGAGCTGCCATTTCGCGATTCGCCGCGAACTGCTTTCGCACCTCTGGCTCCGCTTGCCGGGCCGGATTTGAAACCGGACGCGGAGCTGGATTTCGCTCCTGCTGCGCCTTGGCTTCCGTTCCTGTTGCCGGGGCGCGTCACGACGCTCTTTTCGCCGTGACCGTTTGCGCCATTCTGTCGCGCCGTCCAACCATCATGGGCCGGTTTGGAGCTACCATTCGACCCATTTGATCCGTGTGCGTGTCCATTCTTCGCGCTTGCAGAGTGGGCAGGCTTGGCCGGATGTGCGCCGTTTCCGTTGCCATTACTGCCGAAGCTGCCATTGCGCGCCGGACGGGAAGGTCCGCTGGCGCTGCGTGAGTTGCTGCCGTTCGCAGCAGTGCTCCGCGGCATGGGCGCGCGACGGCGGTCGCCGCCCGTCCCGGAACGAGACTCTCCAGAGCCCAGGCCGGTGCGGTTGCGCTCTCGCGGATGCGCAGCGCCAGCCGTTCTGGCCGGGCGTGGCCGCGGCGTGGCTGACTTCGCCGAGGGCTGAGGCTTGGCAGAAATGGCCGAAGGACGAACTCTGGATTCAGCTACAGGTTCCGCGGCGAGCTCATGGCTTAACTCGTCGTGCCTCGCAGAAAGGGACAGCTCCCCGTTCTGGTGTTGGGCGATGGACGCTGGCAGGGCGGTTTCCGAAGTCTTCCTGGCCGCAAGGTGTCCATTTCCAGGCGCAGGCTCGTGCAGATCTTCGTCGTGGTCGTGCGCGTGGCCCAGATAGGAAGCAAGATAGGCGGAACTACGATAGGAGGGCAGGGAAGTGCTGATCTGGAAGCTGGGAACTGCAGGGAACTCCGGCAGAGTTCCCGCGACGTAGAACATCGGAGAATGGCCCATCGTGGTGGTATGCACCTGACGGGTTGCAGCCAGGCCACGCACTACCTCCCGAATCTTGCTGCGCGAGGTCAGCGGCGACAGGAACATCTCCACGTCCTCCATTGACGCTGCGATGACAGCCTGCAAATAGATTGAGGCAAGAACCGAGATTGCAGTGACCTGCGAGGTGGATGCGCCCTCAGCAATCGCCTTCTGGAAGCGCTGGCGCAACGGCTGCCACAGCGCCGGCGTGCCGACCTCGGGAACCACGGGAATGATACGCAACTGCTTCCAAAGCTCGTGGAGAGCACGCAAGACGGCTGCTTCCGTCACCTCGCGGCCGAGGGCATCGCGAATCTGCGTGGCGGACATGTTGGCGGAGTCGAGTTGCTTGGCGGTCTGAACGGCAAGCGGAGAAACCTGGCGCGACCCCGTCAACTGAGGTGAACGGCGCCAATCGCGGTCTCCGCGAAGAGCATAGATATAAGGCAGAACCCATCCGGCGACCACGTAATCGGGCTGATCTCCGGGCTGCCCGGCGAGATTGAGGCGAACAGCCACACCCTCGGCTTCCAGCCGGACCAGCAAGGCCTCGGCTGCCGCGATCAATTCAAGAGTCGGTTCGGTGGTTCGCTGGCCCGCAACTGCCTCTACGAAAGTAGGGGTGGCAGTGGCCGAGGTCAAAGTTGACTGGCCTGCCTGCGCGGAACGAGGAAGGAAAATACAAAGACCCGTCTCCTCGATCCAGGTACGGACATCCTCAATGCTGATTGCCCCGTGTCCGTTTTGGCGCATCCGTTCGGCGCGCGCTGCTTCCAACTGCTCTGCTGTCAAAGATAAACCTCATTTCCAGGCTGAATCGCAAACGCCGTAAACCACCCCGCCCAGATCCCGGTGAAATCAGTTCTCCGTTAGGGGACGGAGAAAAGCCGGGCATGGATTAGGCAGACAACGCAGACGATCTGGCGTACTTGCCGGGCAATTTCTCTCCCTTGGGAGTAAAAATGCCACCCTCCGGAGAATTTAGATTCTCTGAAAGGCCCGCTGGATCTCCTTCCAAGAATACCTCAAAGCTATTGGACGTCCATGGGGACAACTGGTAGGAAATTTAGTTTTTGATAATTCTTTTAATAGCCAATCCATTTTTTGGGATTCCAGAGGGGTGTTGACCTTGATCGCGGAGTGGCACGCAATGGAGGCGGCAATGCGCCCCCGCAGTGTCTCCAGGTCTTTGCGCTGGGCCGAGTTTGCGCCGGAACCCCCTGTCTGTTCAATCACTTCCGTCAGCATCCGCTCCAGTTCGCGACCCTCCAAACCGACAGGTGCGGCCTTGACAGCCAGCGTTCGGGGGCCAAAAGGCTCAGCTTCGAAGCCATTTTTCTCCAGTTCGTCGGCAATATCGGCAAAAACGGCCATTTGCCAGGGCTGAAGGTCAACCAGCAGAGGCATGAGCAGCCGCTGGCGCTGGATGGCTTCAACATCCCGGCTGGCCAGGATCTTTTCGAAGAGCACCCTCTCGTGGGCGACATGCTGGTCGATGATCCATAGGCCGTCGTCGTTGACCGCGAGAATGAACGAGTCGCGCAACTGCCCGAGAGGCCGGAGCGAGCCCAGGCTGTTCAGATTGGCCTGCTCCCGCTGGATCTCAACGCGGGTGGTCATCTCCGCCATCTGCGTCGCACCGTCTGCCGTCGGAACTGGTACCTCGTCCCCGCAGGAGGGGATCTGGGCTGTCGCCGCCGGGCTGAATAGCGCTGTCGCGGCAGCGGCCCAGTTTTCCAGCGTGGACTCGAGGCCAGGTTCAAGTCCGGGTTCATTGGTCTCTGGGTGAAATGGCAGCGGCCTCGGTAGAGGAGGCAAGACCGGCGGAGAAAGCTGGAAAGTCGCGTCCGGATTTCCGCCATTCTGGCCTGGCGGAATCGGCGCGTCTTCGGACGGTCGCGGCAGATGGGGGGCGGGCGACGGCATCAGGGTAGGCGAGGCGACAGGTGCGGAATCGAGCGCTGCCAGGAATCCTGCGGCCGGGCGCGAACTGACGAGGGCGGCGCGCAGGCTGTCGCGGACGAAGTCGTGAATCCGATTCTGCTGGCGGAATCGGACCTCGGTCTTGGCCGGGTGGACGTTGACATCGACCTCTTCGGGTGGCATTTCGAGAAAGAGCAGAACAACCGGAAAAGACGTGGGAGGGATGATGTTCCGATAGGCTTCGCTGATCGCGTGCAGCAGCAGGCGGTCGCGGATAAGCCGTTTATTGACAAAGATATAGATCGAGTTGCGGTTGAGCTTTTGCAGTTCCGGCTTGGAATAGAAGCCGCTCAGGCGCAGAGTTCCGGGCTCGCGCACCGGTTCATCCGGATTGCGTTTCCATGGAGGCGGTTCCGGCAGACCGGGGTGTTCGAGGGGGGCTTCGGCAGCGACAGGCAGGAGCTGGCCCAGCGTCTCCGCGCCAAAAATCTGATAGATGCGTTCGGCAGATCGGACCACTGGAGGAGCTTGCAGCAGGGTATGCGTGGCTGAGAGCAGTTCGAAGTGCTTGTCCGGGTGAACCAGGGCGTAATGCGTGACGAGCGCTGTCACGTGAGAGAGTTCGGTCGACTCGGCCCGCAGAAATTTCCGCCGGGCCGGAGTGTTGAAGAACAGGTCCTGGACGGCGATGGACGTCCCGGCGGGCAGGGCCGCATCGTCAACGGCCAGGATCTTTCCGCCCGCAATTTCTATGCGAATTCCGGAGGAGTCTGGCTCGCAAGTCTCTAATAAAACGCGAGATACGGACGCAATCGAAGGGAGCGCCTCACCGCGAAAGCCCAGCGTCGCGATGGAGAGCAGGTCGTCTGCGGTGCGGAGTTTGGAGGTGGCGTGACGCTCGAAGGCGAGCAGAGCATCGTCGCGATTCATGCCATGGCCGTTGTCGGTGATGCGGATCAGCTTGCGGCCGCCTGCTTCGACCTCGACACGGATGCGAGTGGCGCCGGCGTCCAGCGCGTTCTCCAGCAGCTCCTTGACCACTGAAGCTGGCCGGTCGACGACCTCGCCAGCGGCGATCTGGTTGGCCACCTGGTCAGAAAGAATGCGAATGCGCCCCATAGCTCTTCAGAGTATCGCAGGGCACAACGCAGCCTGTGGAACACAGGTACAACACAATTCGCCAGAGATCTTATGTAATTTGCCGGATTGTTTGTGTCGATTGCGGGATTTCTTACATAGATTGCCTGACAAAGACTGTTGCCCGTTTCATCCAGGGCAGTCGGACCTAGACTCGGACTTAGAAGTGGAAGAAATTCTTTCGGAGCGCGTCTTCGTAGGCACGTTTCGCGGCCTTTGCTTTGCTTCTCGCCGCTTCCTCCCGATCGTGCACGTGTTCCCAGGCGTCGACGTCGGCGATGCTATGGTTCACCGAAGCCAACGCTTCTTCCTCACGGATGACAGCGACCCAATCGTCTACGGCTGCCTTGTAGGTGCTCTGCATCTCGTCCAGTTCTGAAATCTCAACGGGCATGGCTTGCTTTGTCCTCCAGCGCGCAAGTGTAGGAGCGGAGTGTGAATGGATGATGTATTTAGAAAAGGTCGGAGCGTTCTCCCCTATGGTCCTGTCTATGGCCTTGTGGCACGAATGAGGGGGCAGTCGCGTGCAAGGACATGGAAACGAATCGCGGCTTCGAGAACCAGTGTTGTATCAAGAAGCTTTTGCGACTGTGTGGGTTAGCGATCGCAGTCGGGCAGTGGGTCAGTTTGAAAAAAGACCGACCCTCAGGGGCTAAAGCCCTTTTATATTGCTGGGCTTAATGTACGGGCTGAAGCCCGTACCCTTCAAATTGACTCACCACCCGCAGTCGTTATGGGTTGATGTTGATAGCTCAAATGTGATATAATACTAAAGAACCTTCACGCTGCAGACGCGACAGGGATTCGATTCACGCGCTAGGAGGCAAGATGGAGGATGCGGTGCTTTATGCACTTACGCGGGAGGGTGTGAAGCTCCCTGTTATCGATGTAACTCACCCGGCTTTTGCGTTGAGCACAAGTGATGCTGAACTGGCTGCTCTGTCTAAGCAATATGTTTTCGAATCGATGCAAGCAGGTGAAATTTCCGCACCACTCCGCGAGGCCTTGAAGCGGTCGAAGTTTGGGAGTGCTCTTATGGCTGCATCGGGAAGTTTTCTACCAGGTATGGCAACCTATCTTTTGAAATTGGGCCCCGATAATCTTGCGGCGGATACAAGTCCGATCGATCGTCGTATCGCCGCATCGTTCCCTGCTTTCACGACGCGTCTCCGTCTTCAGGATATGGCGAATCTGCTTGCGGACGGGATTCTGCGTCTCCGCTTTGACGAACACCGAATCGATCAATCTGGACGCGCGCTCCATTTGATCAATATTGGCGGCGGAGTGGCGGCTGATAGCTGGAATGCACTGCTTTGTCTTCATGCGCGGGACTCCGCACTGCTGGCGTCCCTGGAAATTGTGATCACGGTGCTGGATATTGATACCGAAGGCCCGGCATTTGCGCATCGGGCGATTGAGGCGTTGTGTGGACGCAGGGCACCTCTCAGCGGCCTGTCCGTCGCTTTTCAGCATTTCGAATTTGAATGGTCCAGGGTGGGCAGGTTGAGGCAGGTTCTCGAAGATCTTAGGGCCACGAGCGCGGTTTGCGCTGTCTCTTCAGAGGGTGGTTTGTTTGAGTATGGCTCGGATGGGGAAATCGTTTCGATCCTGGCAGCCGTTCATGAAGGAACTGCGGCCGATGCCTTCCTTGTGGGGTCGGTGACGCGGGATGGCGACGTTGTCCGAGTTTCGCAGAGGACCAATGGAATAGCCACGCGGCCCCGCACGCTCGAAGCGTTCCAGTCACTCGTCAAAGAGGCGGGCTGGGTCGTGCAACGAGTGATTGAGAGACCGTTCAGTTATAACGTTCGGATGGAAAAAGCTTAGGAATTGGCGGTTCGCGACGGATTGCATCTGGGCCCACATACAATCCCATGTTACGAAAGCGAGCCCTGGGTACTCCCAATGTCAATTGTTCAGAGCTGTGCCGCGCCCGGAGGATTCTACGAGGAGAAGTTAGCTGGGTGGAGCGCTGAATGAAGAGAGTTCAGCGCGGCGGGCGTGAGTCTCCGCCCAGGTCAAAGTGGATGGACCTGGGCGGCTCTGATCGAGCAAACCTACACGCTGACCGGGACAGCGGTGGGGTCGAAGAAGGTGCGGTGAATGCGGTCGCCGAGCTTGTGCAGGCGAAGGAAGTTGGTGCTGCCGGATTTGGTGCCGGTTCCAGCAATGAGCGCGATGATTTCGCCCTTTTTGACGTATTTGTACTGCTCAAGCAGGGTTTCCGCCAGTTCGACCATGGCTTCGGTGGTCTGCACCTTGGCACAGTGGACGGGGACGACTCCCCAGAGCAGGTTGAGGCGGTTGATGGTGACTTCGATCGAGCTGAAAGCATAGATAGGAGCGCTCGGCTGGTATTTCGACAGCTTGATGGCGGTCGCGCCGGATTCGGTGAAGATGGCGATGCCCTTCAGTTCGAGGTCTTCGGCAGCGTGAGCAGTGGCTTCGCAGATCGTCTCGGCGACTGAGAGCGTTTTATGGCGCGGGCGGACGAGCGCGGTGCCGTCGGCTCGGGCCGCCAGGATGTTGTCTTCGGCTTCGGCGACAATGCGGGCCATCATCTTGACGGCCTCTACGGGATAGGAACCCATGGCGGACTCGCCCGAGAGCATGACGGCGTCGGTGCCATCGTAGATGGCGTTGGCGACGTCGGAGACCTCGGCGCGGGTGGGCCGTGGGTTATCGATCATCGATTCGAGCATTTGTGTCGCGGTGATGACGGGCTTGCGGTAGTCGGCGGCGCGGCGAATGATGAGTTTCTGGAGCGCGGGCACTTTCTCGGGCGGAACTTCGACGCCGAGATCGCCGCGGGCGACCATGATTCCGTCGGCAACCTGGAGAATGGCATCCAGATGTTCGATGGCCTGGGGCTTTTCGAGCTTGGCGATGATCCAGGTAACTCCCCCGTAGGCAGCCACGCGATTGCGGACCAGATTGATATCTTCCGCGGTTCGGACAAAGGAAACGGCAATGGCGTCGACTCCGGCGCGTAGCGCGAATTCGAGATCGACGTCGTCCTTTGCCGTGAGAGACGGGACGCGGACGGCGATGCCGGGCAAGTTAATTCCCTTGTTTTCACCCAGCTTGCCGCCGTTGATGATCTCGCAGATGACATCGTCGCCATCGATCTGATGGACACGCAGTTCAATCAGGCCATCGGAGAGCAGAATGCGCGAGCCTTCCTCGACGTTTTGTGCCAGAGTCTTGAAGGTTGTGCCAACGAGGGCCGCAGTGCCTTCGACTTCACGCGGCGTGATGGTGATTTTTTCGCCGGCTACCAGCATCACCGGCTTGTGATCCACCAGCTTTGAGGTGCGGATCTTGGGTCCTTGCAGGTCGCCGAGAATACAGAGCGGCTTGTGCTCCTCGCGGCTTACCTTGCGAATCATCTGAATGAGTGCGAGCTTTTCCTCATGGGTGCCATGCGAGAAATTGAGACGAACCACATCCAGGCCGGCGCGAACCAGTTGGCGAAAAACCGGCTCGGTATTCGAAGCCGGTCCGAGGGTCGCCACAATCTTGGCACGTCGCTGCAGATGGGATTCGGTAAAGCTAAGGTTAGCGGTAGACATCGGTAACACTCCAGAAACTTGATAAAAATCCGTTAAATGACATTCGGGGAACGATTCAGCGAGGACGGCCGTAGTCGCCGCATCGCGCTGCACTGCATTTCAATCTACGGGCGCGGGAAAACCGATTGACCATTACAAAAGCAAGGGTCGGATATCGACGGCTTCAACCCGCTCAATTGTACAGGAGGCGCCTGTCGTAGCCGTCGCCGGGGACAGGGTTGAACGCGCGTAAAGTTTTCGGGCGATTCTGGCCGTCCTGAGCGAAGCGGGCGCAAGTGGATTGGCAACAAAGGGGTTGACGGCAAAGGGCTTTTGTTGGTTCTGCTACTCGGATGGGAAGGGGCTGGACTCGATCCCCGGTTCGGTGTGCGGTTCCGGCTCGAATTCGACGGGGTCCTCGCGCTCCTGGATCAGAAGCTCTTTGCGGTGGCGGTGCAAGACTCCGTTGACCTGTGCGCCCAGCAGCACGCTGAAGGAGGTGATGTACAGCCAGACCAGCGTGGCGATGGCGGTGCCCAGTGAGCCGTAGATGATCGAGTAGTCAGCCACTCGCGTTACATAGAGCCCGAAGGCCAGTGTCACGGGGAACCAAATGAAGGTCGAGGTGATGGCGCCGGGTGCGACACAAATCCAGCTTTCCCGGGTGCGCGTCCCGAAGTGATACAGCGCGCCAAGAACGGTCGCGCTGGTAAGGAGTGCGAGCGACCATCGCGCCAGTCGCCAGAGCAGCAGAACGAAGATGTGCAGCTCATGTTGTGAGTTCTCGATCATCCACTGTTCGATGGGCTGGCCGAAGATCAGAATGCATGTGGCGATAGAGAGTGGAACCAGGGCTATCGGCACCAGCAGCAGCGCGCGCAGCCGCAACTGCCAGCCGCTCCAGCCCTTTGCCGGTAGCTGGTAGGCGCGGCGGAAACCCTCCATCAGGGTGAGCATCACGCCGAGGGCGGCAAAGACTGTGAGAGAAATCGCCGACAGCAGTACCTGAAGCGAAAATCCTCGCTGGGTTTCGAAGTAGGACTGGAGGAGGGACATCGTGTCGGGGGGAAGAAACTGCTCGGATGTGGTTCGGAGGGCGTACAAAAGCGTATTGCCCGCGGGAACCAGGGCGAGGATTGTGGTGAGGACCAGA
Organism: Acidicapsa acidisoli; assembly: GCF_025685625.1. NCBI lineage: Bacteria > Pseudomonadati > Acidobacteriota > Terriglobia > Terriglobales > Acidobacteriaceae > Acidicapsa > Acidicapsa acidisoli. Next base: position 530,811 of record NZ_JAGSYI010000001.1, on the reverse strand, counting down.
AAAGTCGGGAAGAGCATCAGCATTCCCGAATAGGCAGTGGCCTTGGCGGTATCCAGAACGTCATTCTGCAGCGCCTGCCAAAGGGCGACACGAAGAGCGCGAACGTATCGGGCAAATGGGGACATCGCCATCCCTCGCAGAGTATCGCACGTGCGCGGGCTTTGACGAAATTACAGGTTCCTCGTAGCCCTCAGAGTGCCGGTTTTCGCTATCGCTGTCGCAGAAAGACAGAAAGGGCAGCGACGACAATACCCATGGCCGGCCCAAGGAAGATGCCCACGACGAAGCGGCCCAGGATGAAGATGATGACGAAACCGAAACGGCCGATCGTATCGAAGGTGTTCAACGCGTTGTAGGGCAAGAGATTGCGGACGAAGCGGCTGGCGTCGAGGGGCGGAATGGGCAGAAAATTGAAGAAGAAGAGCGCGAGATTGACCTCGATCATCAGCCAGAAGAGCATGGCCATCGCCTGTGGCGCGGAGGCTTCGCCAAGGAAGATCTGGCCCTGAACGGTGCCGATAACCGCGCTGCGCCCGCCGGGGATGGCCAGCGCCAGCACGACCATGAGGACGAATGCAACAAGAGTGAGCAGCAGGTTTGCAGCAGGTCCGGCGAGGCTGACGAGATTGTCGTCGCGGGTGATCTTGGTGAAGTTGCGGGTGATAATCGGTACCGGCTTGCCCCAGCCGAAGACAACTCCTCCTCCGCCGAAGCCGATGAAAGGCCCAAGGATCATGAGCGCAGGATAGAGCAGTGTGCCGATGGGGTCGATGTGCCGGGTGGGGTTGAGGCTGATGCGGCCTTCGAGCCGCGCCGTCTGGTCGCCCAGGCGTGAGGACATCCAGGCATGGGCGCACTCATGAACGGAGAGCGAGAAAAGGAGGATGACAAACTGATACAGCGCAATAACGAGCTCAATACTTGAGGCTTGCAAACAGTTTTTCCAACCCTTTCTTTATCATCGTCCCAGACCAATCCGGACTAGCCCAAAACAGCGGCAAGGCTCAGGTTAGCACGCTCGGGCGCTGTCATCGCGTTGCCTTCACGGCATCCTTACGAGTGAGGCAATGCGCTGGTTCCCGCGGGAGCTAGCCTTTCTGTTCTTCCGCCGTGCCTTGCGGTCCGACGATTGTTCCGTCGGGCATCTGCGTGCCGGCGAGCACTACGGTGTGGGTTCCGACGCGTGCGCGTTCGCCAATGCTGGTTGGGGCGAAGATGACCTTGTCGTAGTCGTCTGCTGCGTGGGTATGGGAGTAGATACGGGCGTAGTTGCCGATGACAGCGCTCTTGCCGATGTGAATCTCGGCGCGGTCATCAAGCAGCGCGCGGTGGCGGACGATGACTCCATCCTCGATGCTCAGGTTGTAGCCGTAGGTCAGCTCGACGCCATGGTCGATTCGGACGCCTTTGCCCATTTTTGCGAAGAGGTGACGGCCCAGCATACAGCGGAGCCGAATGCCCAGCCAGTGATTGAGGCCGATGGGCGAGCGGTCGAACATGATCCAGAACCAGAGCAGCGGCTTGCTGCGGGCGAAGCGCTCGTGGTCTACGTCGGGATAGTGCTCGGCTTCGAGCGTGATATTTCCGGGATCGAGAGAGAGCTGTAGTACGTTGAGCGGGAGTTCGCTGGTGAGCGTGAAGTTGAGCTTGCCCCCGTGCGGACGGCCCAGGTAGAGCTGGAAGAGCTGGTCGCGCACAATTTCCGCGCGGCGTTCAGCGGCCTGGTGCCGGGTGAACTCTTCATCCAGGAAGGCGATCCAGCGGCGGTAGAGTTCTTCCGCCTCGGGCAGTGGATGGACAACGTGGCTGGGCTGTTGGGCGACAGTGGATTCGGCCATACACATACGACGATACAGGACTGGCCGTTCAGGCGCGAGCGGCTTCGCCGCATGACGCGGTTCGGGCGAGTGTCAGGTTAGCTGCGAGGCATTGCGGCCTTGGTCATCCGGACGATGGGTAGGGCCTCGCCGTTGTGCAAAGGGACGGCGATTCGCTCGATTTCTACGTAGCCTTTGAGGCGGTAGAGCGGAACGCCGGTCAGGGTCGAGCCCATTTCGAAGTGGCGAAAACCTGCTGCCTGCGCCGCTGCTTCGACGTGGGCGAGGATGTGGCTGCCCAGCCCGCAGCGGGCGAAGTTGGGATGAACGAAGATCGCGCGGACTTTGGCTGCGTCGATTGCGGGATCGAGCAGTTCCGGTTCGCGGCCTGGGCCACGGTCCGCGCCGAAGAGAGTTTTGCGTTTGGACCATCCGCCGCAGCCGGCGAGGGCCTTCCGGCCTCTTGATCCTTCGGGTGATTCTTCGGCCGAGTTTGTTTCCACGAGGAAATAGGTCTGATCGCGGATTAGTTGCGTATCCAGGCCGAGGACGGTGCCCAATGCGCCTTCGATTTGCGCGGGGGTGTAGTCGCCTGCCTGGAGGCCACGGACGGAGGCTTCGATGAGCGCGTGCAGGGCGGGGATATCGCTTGCGCTGGCGGTTCGAATTTGCCAGTCTGACGAAGGCTTCATCATTGTGAGTTCAGATTATTCGATGGCGAAGACGAATCCTCTCGTGCGCGCAACTTGTTCGGAAGCTAATCCGGTTGTCGGGGTTGATCTCAGTGTGATACATCAAAGGCAGCGCTCGGGGCGCGACCAGTCCGCGGAAAGGGCTATGCCCACCCACACAACTTGAAAATTGAAGGTTACGAACCTTCTTTCAGCCTGATTTGTGCGGACTCCAGGCGGGCAATGAAAGGAGATTCGCATGTTTCCCAATCCGCAAAGCGCCTTGCCGCTGCCGCCGCGCCCCAGCTTGGAGCGCTACCGAAAAATTGCAAAAGAACTGGTGAAGGCTTGCAGGTCCGGGTCTAAGCCGACTGTCTCATCCGATGAGCCGGATGCGATTTCCTTGTGGGGCGAGGCATGGATAGACGATCTGGTGCGGCTCACAGGACTCACGGTTGAACCTCAGCTTCCAGTACGCATCGAGAGTTGGATTGACGGCGTCGCCGAGTTTGCGCGGCGTCAGTTAGGGAAGGGTGAAGGGGACGGGCGGACTTGCACGCTTGCCGATGCCCAGTTTGTGATCGCTCGCTCGCATGGGTTTGAAAGCTGGCCGAAGTTTGCGCGGCATCTCGAAGCCTTGCAGGCCGTCCAATCTCCGGAATGGCGATTTGAGGCTACTGTGGATGCGATTGTTTCCGGCGATATCGCTTTGCTGGAGCGTTTGTTGACCGAGGAGCCGGGACTCGTTCAGGCGCGGTCGATGCGAGAGCACGGCGCGACACTGCTCCACTACGTCGCGGCGAACGGTGTGGAGGGCTACCGGCAGAAGACTCCGCAGAACATTGTGGAGATTGCCGCGATGCTGCTGCGTGCGGGCGCGGATGTGAATGCCACAGCGAATGTCTATGGCGGCGGATCAACAACACTCGGGCTGGCGGCGACGAGCGGCCATCCGGACCGCGCGGGTGTGCAGGAGGAACTGCTTCGGGTACTGCTGGAGCATGGCGCGAAGATTCCCGACGGAACGGTGCGGGTCTGCCTGGCGAATGGAAGAGCGAAAGCGGCGGAGTTTCTGGCCAGCCGTGTTGGTCATCTCAGTCTGGCCGAAGCGGCGGGAGTGGGGCGTCTCGATCTGGTTGAACCCGATCTAGTCGCGTCTCTTGGAAAAGATGCCGCGCTACACGCAGACGCCGCGCGGGAAGAGTTGCAGAATGGCTTGCTCTTCTCATGCCAGTTTGGCCACGATTCCGTGGTCGATTTTCTACTCAAGATGGGCGTCGATCCAAAGGTCTCCGATGGCCGTGGTCAAACTGCACTGCACCATGCGGTGATTGGCGGTCACGCGACGACGGTGAGGCTGCTTCTGGAGCACAAGGCTCCGCTTGAAGCAAAGAACTCCTACGGAGGCACTGTGCTGGATCAGGCGCTTTGGTCTGCCGCGCACGGTGGCGATCCCGATGCTTATATTGCCATTCTGGAGGCTCTGACGGCTGCCGGCGCACGAATGCCAGAGGGGCATGTGCCGGTCAACTCCCGCGTGGATGCATGGCTCGATGAGCACGGAAGCCGGGCCGAGCCGGGGTGGTATTGGTCTGGCGAAAAGCCCAGAGATGAGAGGCAGAGAAATTCGCGGAGCTGATCGGGAGACCGACAGCAATCGATTGCGCAAACTAATCGAAGAATGGAACAACCGGGTTCGCCTTGCTGGCGAAGCCATGCGGCGAGGGTATAGTATGGCTTCGCCATGAAAAAAACGTTTGACCAACTCTTGCTGACCACTTCTCTGTTCTGTCTCGTGCTTACGTCCTTTCTCGTGCTTCCTTCGCTTGCTGCTGCACAGGCTGCGCCAGTGCCCAACGCGCAGCTTGCAGCCAAAGACCTGAACGCACGTGTCGAGGCGCTGCTGAAGAAGATGACCCTGGAAGAGAAAATCGGCCAGACAGTGCAGTATTCGGCTGGTTTTGCCACCGGGCCGTCCGGCTCCAAGCTGAGCTATGAAGATCTGACCCAACGCGGAGCTATTGGTTCCCTGCTCAACGTCCAAGGCGCGGAACAGACCAACCGCTTCCAGCACATTGCTATGGACAAGTCGCGGCTGCATATCCCACTCATCTTCGGCATGGACGTGATCCACGGTCAGCACACAATCTTTCCCGTTCCGCTGGGACTGGCAGCGAGTTGGGACCCTAAGTTGATTGCGGGTGTGGCGCATACCTCAGCGATTGAGGCGCGGGCTGACGGCCTTTCGTGGGTCTTTTCGCCCATGGTGGATATCTCGCGCGATGCTCGCTGGGGCCGCATGGTGGAGTCCGCCGGGGAAGACCCATATCTGGGTTCGGCAATCGCACGCGGCTGGGTCCTCGGTTACCAGCAGAACGATCTGACCAAACCGGATTCGGTTGCCGTCAGTGTCAAGCACTTTGCCGCATACGGCGCGGCCATCGCGGGCCGCGATTACAACGCGGTGGATATGAGCGACATTACGCTACGCCAGGTCTATCTGCCGCCGTACCACGCGGCTGTCGATGCGGGCGCGGCCACAGTGATGAGCAGCTTCAATTCCATCAATGGCGTTCCTGCGACGGCAAATCCATACACGCTTACGCAGATTCTGCGTAAGGAGTGGGGATTTGACGGCTTTGTGGTCTCCGACTGGGGCGCGGTTTCGGAGCTGCTGAATCATGCCATCGGGCCAGATGGCGCGACGGTTGCCCGCAAGGCGCTTGAGGCGGGTGTGGACATGGACATGGAAGGCAATCTATACGGGACGACGCTTGCCGCGCAGGTGCGCTCCGGGCAGATTCCGGAGTCGGTTGTGGATGAGGCAGTGCGACGTATCCTGCGCGTGAAGTTTGCTCTCGGTCTTTTCGAGCATCCTTACACTCCGGTGACGCCTCCGTATGCGCCCACTGCGGAAAACCGCGCCCAGGCCCGCGCCGTCGCCGCGGAGACGATTGTCCTGCTCAAGAACGATCCGGTCGAGGGGGCCGGCGCGCTGCTGCCGCTGAGCAAGTCAGCAAAGACGGTCGCTCTGATTGGCCCGTTGGCGGATTCGGCGAAGGAGATGCTCGGGTCGTGGGGTGCGCTCGGCGATCCGAAGTTCGCGATTTCGCTGCGTCAGGCTTTGCAGGAGCGGCTGGGCGATCATCTGCTTTACGCCAAGGGCTGCGAGATTCTCTCCGGCAACGACGCCAACGTCCTGCGCCATGTGAGCTTCATCGATCAGGCAAATCCCCCGTCCTCCGAAGTTACGGAGGCGGTGCCGGATGACGCCAAAACCATCGCCGAGGCCGTTGAAACGGCTAAGAAGGCCGATGTGGCGATTCTGGCTCTCGGCGAGAGCGCCGACTGGATGACCGGCGAAGCCTCCAGCCGCGCGCATCTCGATCTGCCTGGCCATCAGGAGCAGCTTCTTGAGGCTGTCGCGGCGACTGGTAAGCCGGTGATTCTGGTGATGTTCACGGGGCGTCCTAACGCGATCAAATGGGCCGGGGCACACATTCCCGCCATCGTCGAGGCATGGTATCCGGGCATGGAGGGTGGTCATGCCGTCGCAGATGTCCTCTTCGGCGATGTGAATCCCTCGGCCAAGACGCCGGTCAGCTTCCCGCGCGCGACCGGCCAGGAGCCGCTCTACTATGCGCAGATGCCGACGGGCCGCCCCGCGCATGGCGATCTGAGCCATCTGCCGACCAACGCCCAGGAAAAATTCATGTCCCGCTATCTCGACGAGGACAACTCCGCGCTGTTCCCCTTCGGATGGGGCTTGAGCTATACCCGGTTCAGCTATTCGCAACCGGCGGTGAGCAAGGCGCAGGTTTCTCGTCAGGATGTGGCCGAGGGGCACGCGCCGGGACTTACCGTTAGCGTGGATGTGCGCAACTCCGGCAGCGTGGCGGGAACCGAGGTGGTTCAACTATACGTGCGCAATACCTCTGCCTCAGTCGAGCAGCCGCTTCGCGAATTGAAAGGCTTTGCCCGAGTCACGCTGGCGCCCGGCGAAACGAAGCACGTCGAGTTTCCGCTCGGCTTCGACGAGTTGAGCTTCTACAACGTGGAGAGCAAGCGCGTGGTTGAGCCGACGACTTACAAGGTTTTCGTTGGAGGTAGTTCACTGGCTTCAGAGGAGACCAGTTTTCAGGTGAACTAGCTTCGCAAAAGCAAAGGCCCGGCAATCGCAACAGGATTGCCGGGCCTTTATTCTTTTTGCCCCTACACTTTGAGGAAAATCTTGTTGCGATAGAGAATCCAGATGGGCACGAAGCACACGGCCATGTAAACGAAGGAATAGGCGAACGACGCCAGGCCGCCATTGGGAATCCATGCAAAACAGTGCAGGAAGATCCAGCGCTCCATGTTGAACGGACCTCCATGAATCCAGCCGGCAATCAGGTTCAGTGTGGATCCAAGTAGCTCGGAGATCATGTAAGCGGCGATTGCGTTGGAGCCGAGGACGAGCGGAGCCCAGGTCCATTTTCCGCGCCAGCCGCGAACCTCGATGGCCCAGAAGAGAAGCGCGAGCAAGGTCAGGGCCACACCGGCTGCGACGAGCACATAGGAGCTGGTCCAGAGTTTTTTGTTGAGCGGAAACCAGATCGCCCAGAGCGAGCCGGTTATCAGGCACGCAGCCGCCCCGCCGGCCACACCCGACGCTTTCGCGCCGAGCGTGCGCTTGCTGCGGAGCCAGATGCCGGTGAGAACTCCCAGCAGGGCCGTCCCCAGCGCGGGCAGATCGCTCAGCAGCCCTTCGGGGTCGCGGACGCCTTCATAGAGCCTGCCTGGAAAAATGTGGCGATCCAGCCACGCAACCATGTTTGCGTCCTTGTCTAGAAATGGGACATCGCGCCCCGGCAGTCCCAGACCTGGGACGGGCACCCAGCGCATGACGATCCAGTAGCCGATCAGCGCGCCGACAACTACGACAGCTTTGCTTTGCCATCCGCGGTCCCAGAGGTAGAAGAGTCCCGCGATCAGGTAGCAGATTGCAATGCGTTGCAGGACGCCGTAAATGCGCAGTGTGCCGAGCGGAAAGTGGGGATACCCGTTCACGATGAGGCCGAAGGCAAACAGGATCGCAGCCCGGCGGAGCGTCTGCCAGGCGAGTTGCGTGCGGGTTTCACCTTTTGCCAGGCGAGCCTCGTAGGCAAAGACGATGGAGACGCCGACGACGAAGAGGAAGGTCGGAAATACCAGGTCGGTTGGGGTGAGGCCGTTCCATTGCGCGTGCTCCATGAACCACCAGGCATGATTGCTGCCGTTGTTGTTCACCATGATCATGAAGGCGATGGTGATGCCGCGCAGGGCATCCAGGGAGAGCAGGCGGCGAATCGGGCTGACTTCTCCGGCGGGGTTTGAGCCGGAAATAAGGTTCGGGGATGGAACTGTGGTCGTCATCGTTATAGGGTCTCCAATACGGGCGGTGGCTTGTAAGCTGGAAAAGCAATCTATACGGTGTGCCAACTACGCTACCGCTTCTGGAGGACTGTTCGCAAGCCAGCTCTCTATCCCATGCGGTACACTTTGCCTCGGAGGACTCCGGTTGCCGCATCTGCGTCTAGTTTTTTCCTGCGTTCTGGTGTCGAGTCTGGCTCAGTTTTGCATTGCGAGTCTCCCCGGTCAGACTCCGCCGCAGAGTTCGGGCATGAGCTCCGGCAACTCGACTGGCGCAGCCGCCCAGGCGATCTACGACGAGCAGCATCGGCCCATTACCGCGGGCGGCTTCGTCGACAAGGGCCCGGTGGTCTTCGCCGACATCTCCAAACAGTCGGGTCTTGCGAGCTGGTCGCATGTCATGGGCACGCCGGATAAGAAATACATCCTCGACGCCGACGGCTCGGGTGTGGGATTGCTCGATTACGACAACGACGGCTGGCTCGACATCTACCTCGTCAACGGATCGACCTTTGATGCACTCGACGGCAAGCAAACTCCGCCGCACGCAGCGCTCTTTCGCAACAACCAGGACGGAACCTTTACCGACGTGGCGGAGAAAGCCGGCGTGACCAATGACCGCTGGGGGTTTGGCGTCGCCATCGGGGACTTCGACAACGACGGCTGGCCGGATATCGCCGTGACGAACTGGGGCAAAAACCGGCTGTACCGCAACAATCACGACGGAACATTCACCGATGTTGCGGAAAAAGCGAAGATAACTCTGGGTAACTGGTCGTCAGGCGTTACGTGGGGCGACTATGACGGCGATGGCAGGCTCGACCTGTTTATCTCGGGGTATGTTCACTTCGATCGCGACCAATTGCCGGTCAGCGGCAGCAAGGTCGTCGGTTATGCTCAATGCAAATTTCGCGGTGTCGTCAGCATGTGCGGCCCGCGTGGGCTGCAGGGCGAGCCGGATCATCTCTTTCACAACAACGGCGACGGGACTTTTACCGATGTCAGCGTTAAGGCCGGCGTGAACGATCCGAATAACTACTACGGATTCACCTCGGTCTTTGTCGACATCAACAACGATGGCAAGCCCGATCTTCTGGTGGCCAACGACTCCGTCGCAAGCTATCTCTACATCAACAAAGGCAAAGGAATATTTGAGGATGACAGCTACGTCTCAGGATTCGCAGTCAACAAGGATGGCCGCGAAGTAGCCTCCATGGGGCTCGCAGTCGGCGATTACGAGAACAACGGACTGCTCGATATCTACGACACCGACTTCTCCGACGACTATAAGGTGCTCTTCCATAACGACGGAGACGCGAACTTTACCGACGTAAGTTATCGCGCCGGAGTTGCGCAGACGGCGATACCGTTTCTTGGCTGGGGCGATGGCTTCCTCGATTACGATAACGACGGCTGGCGCGATATCTTCGAGGTCAACGGCCATGTCTATCCGGATGCCGGAGATCACGATTGGGGCACGAGTTACGCCGAGCGGCCGCTGCTGTTTCACAACCTCAAGAACGGTAAGTTCGAATATGTTCCTCCCGTGGTTGGAACCGGTCTGGCGGATGTGATTCCCGCTCGCGGCGCTGCGTTTGGCGATCTCTTCAACGACGGGAAGATCGATGTGGTCATCAATCCCATCGATGGACCTGCCGTGCTGCTGCGCAATGTCAATCCGGATCATCATCATTGGGTCGAGTTGAAGCTCGTCGGTGGTGGCAAGACAGAGAAAAGCCCGGGGAGCCCGCGCGATGCCATGTGCGCCACGGTCTATCTCAAGGCGAACGGGATGACGCAGCGGGACGATGTGATGAGCAGCGGAAGCTATATCTCATCCAACGATCAGCGTTTGCACTTCGGGTTGGGAGACGCTACGGAGGCGGGCACGGCGGAGATTCACTGGCCATCGGGCGCGAAGCAGACGATTAAGCTTCCGGCGGTTGACCGGATTTACACCATCTCGGAGGACGCAGGTATCACTGGCGCGCTTTGCGCTGGCAAACCATGCTCCGTCGACGCCGCGAAGCCCGCTGCGCCTAAGTAATTGAGCGACTGTATGAGGGATCTTCGCGACGCTGGAGTTATTTCCCTTACGAGATCACTTCGGAATGTTCTCTCGTGCCTTGTTGTAGTGCTGTCCTCAGCCGCTGTTTTTGCGCAAGCGCCTTCGCAGTCTTCCGGCGCAATGAGTGGCCATAGCACGGGTGCTCCACATGCTCCGGTGTACGACGCTCAAAGACGTCCCATCACTGCGGGAGGATTTGTCGATTCAGGCCCCGTTGTATTCCAGGATGTAACCAGAGCTGCCGGACTGGATAAGTGGAAGCATGTGATGGGCACGCCGCAGAAAAAATTCATTCTGGAGACGGACGGGTCCGGCGTTGGGCTGATCGATTACGACAATGACGGCTGGCTGGATATCTATCTTGTCAATGGTTCGACTTACAAGGCGCTTGATGGCAAGGAGCCTGCGCCACACGCGGCGCTCTTTCACAACAATCACGATGGCACGTTTACGGATGTCACGGCAAAGGCAGGTGTCGCGAACGACCGCTGGGGCTTTGGCGTGGCCATCGCGGACTTTGACAACGACGGCTGGCCGGATATCTTCGTCGCCAACTTCGGCAGGAACCGGCTTTATCGCAACAATCACGATGGAACTTTTACCGATGTTGCCGAGAAGGCCGGAGTTACCCTTGGCAACTGGTCCGATGGCGCGACCTGGGGCGATTATGACGGTGATGGGAGACTCGATCTTTTTGTCTCCGGCTATCTTCACTACGATGTGAACAACCAGCCGACTGCGGGTGATGGCACGGTGGCGCGCGCCTTCTGCCAGTTGCGCGGAGCGCCGGTCATGTGCGGGCCGCGAGGGCTCAAAGGCGAACCGGATCATCTCTTTCATAACAACGGCGATGGAACATTTACCGACACGAGCGTAAAGGCTGGCGTTTCCGATCCTGACGCTTATTACGGATTCACTTCGACTTTTGTCGATGTGAACAATGACGGCCGGGTTGATCTGCTGGTAGCCAACGATTCTTCGCCGAACTACTTGTATGTGAACAAGGGCGATGGGACGTTTGAAGACCAGAGCTACGTCTCCGGATTCGCGTTGAACAAGGATGGGCGCGAGATAGCCTCGATGGGCCTTGCCGTGGGCGACTACCGCAACAACGGATTACTGGATCTGCTGGTAACGGATTTCTCTGACGATTACAAAGTGTTGTACCGGAACGACGGCGAGCTGAACTTTTCCGACGTAAGCGACCAGGTGGGAATTGCGCAGATGCCTGTCCCGTTTCTGGGCTGGGGTGTTGGACTGGTGGACTATGACAATGACGGCTGGAAGGATATTTTCATGGTCAATGGCCATGTGTATCCGGAGGTTGATCAGCACGACTGGGGCACCACTTATGCGCAGCGTCCGCTGCTCTTTCATAGCCTGAAGGGCGAGAAGTTTGAATATATTCCGCCGGTGAAGGGAACCGGGCTTGCGGTTGTCACTCCGGGTCGCGGTGCGGCTTTTGGCGACCTGTTCAACGATGGCAAGATCGATGTTGTCATCAGCCCAATTGACGGCCCTCCGGTGCTGCTTCGCAACGTGAATCCGGATCATCATCATTGGGTTGAGTTGAAGCTTGTAGGAGGGCCGAAGAGTCCGCGAGACGCCGTTGGAGCGACGGTCTATCTCACTGCTAACGGGATGCGCCAGCGCGAAGATGTCCTCAGCGGCGGCAGCTTCATTTCTTCAAATGACCAGCGGGCGCACTTTGGCCTTGGAGATGCAACTGACGCCGGTACTGCCGAGATTCATTGGCCTTCGGGATTCAAGGAAACCATCCAGCTTCCCGCATCCGATCGTATCTATACTCTCACGGAGGGCAAGGGAATTACAGCAGCGCTTTGCCAAGGTAAGCCTTGCCCAAAGCCGAAGTAACTCTGATATAGATTAGTCCGCCCGCTCACGGGTCTGTATCCTTGTGTTCGCTTAGACTGAAGTGAGAGGTCGGAATCCATGCGCGTGGCGATTATCGGCGGCGGCATCGCGGGACTTGCGGCGGCGTACGAGCTGGAATTGGCCCGGCGCGCGGGCGTGGACGTCGAGTACGAGCTTTTTGAAGCGGGAGCGCGTCTCGGCGGCGTTATTTCTTCCACCGTGGTCGATGGAACAGTGATCGAGCATGGTCCCGATTCTTTTCTTACAGAAAAGCCCGCGGCGGCGCAGCTTTGCCGAGAGCTGGGACTGGAGTCGCAATTCGTCGCATCGGATGACGCGCAGCGCAAGACCTTCATTCTGGTTCGCAACCGGCTTGTGGCGCTGCCGGACGGACTCATGTTTCTGGTGCCGACGAAGCTGCTCGCTACCGCGCTGACGTCGCTGTTCAGTTTGCCGACGAAGATTCGGATGGGGCTGGAGCTGCTGCATTCGCCACGTCCCGGCAATCAATCAAACGGGGGCGATGAATCGGTCGCGGAACTGGTCCGGCGGCATTATGGACAGGAGGCTGTGGACCGGCTGGCAGATCCACTGCTCTCGGGCATCTATGGTGGCGACTCGACGCAGCTCAGCGCCCGGTCGGTGCTGCCGAGGCTGGTGGAGATGGAAGCCAAATTTGGTTCGCTCACCAGGGGAATGCTGGCCGCGATGAAAGCGCGGAAGGAAGCGGCAGCGAAGGCCGCCGAAACTGAGAATCCGGAGAGGGTGAGCGCGCCGCCTCCGCTGTTTACCACGCTTCGATTTGGATTGCAGCAGATGCTGGATGCATTGGTGGGACGCCTGGATCAAAGCCGCTTGCATGTGCTCACTCCCGTCGAAGCTGTCGAGCGGAGCGGAGATCGCTGGGTCGTGCAGAGTGCGAGCTCGGAGGAGCGCTTTGATGGTTTGATCGTTGCGACCCCGGCCTGGGCGGCTGCTGAGTTTCTGGCTCCGGTTGATCGTCAGTTAAGTGACGAACTGGGCCAGATTCCCTTTAGTTCCTCGATCACGATGAATCTGGTCTTTGACGGCGCGGATCTCGACCCACTGCCCGAAGGATTCGGATTTCTCGTTCCGGCGGTCGAGAAACGCGCGATGCTGGCCTGCACGTTTCTGCATCGCAAGTTTCCCGGTCGCACGGCTCCCGGCAAGTCGGTGCTGCGGGCATTTCTGGGAGGGGCGCACAACGCGGCTTTGCTGGCCGAGTCCGATGAGGCACTGGCCGAGTTGGTTCGCGAGGAGCTATTCGAGATTCTGCGCGTCTCCGCCATCCCTGAGCTGGTAGAGATCCAGCGTTGGCCGCGCGCCATGGCGCAGTATTCAGTTGGCCATCAGGAGCGGCAGCAGCGCATCCAAACTCGCCTGGCAGGCTTGCCAGGTCTGCGGCTGGTGGGCAACGCCTATGACGGCATCGGTATTTCGGATTGCATCCGGCTGGGGCGGCAGGCCGCACGGCAATTGACTTCGGCTACGCCCCAAGATGCCCGAGCCACAGCCCAATCGCATACGTAACCGCGCCCTCGACCGCGCCGACGGCCGTCATTTCAAAGCCACTCGACCACCAGGATCGAACGGTGATGAGCGATTTGGCCGCGCCCACAGCAAAGTGAGCAATGAGGGAGACAATCGCCGCGGTGACCACTGCAGCCGTTCCCGTCATGAAAAAGAACGGAAGGACCGGAATCATGGCTCCGACGGCGGTTGAGAGCGCTCCGGAAGTTGCGGAAATCCACGGCACCTTCAAGCCGTCTTCGCTGGTGTTCAGGCGCTCGGCGGCGAGAGCCTTGAGCATCAGGTCCGGATCGGCGGCGATGTGATCGACCACGTGCTCGGAGTCCTCCTCCGGCAATCCTTTCACCTGGTAGTAGAGCGAAAGGAGCTGGCGCGCCTCGCTGGGGTTCATGGCGATGGCTTCGCGTTCGCGCTCGACTTCCGCTTCGTAGATTTCGCGCTCGCTTTTCGCGGCCAGGTAGGCTCCCGAGCCCATGGAAAGCGCCGAGGCGATCATGCCTGCGAGGCCGGCCAACAGCACGTATTTCCCGTTGCCCGCAGTCGCGCCGGAGACGCCGGAGACGATCCCGAAGATGGCCCCAAGACCGTCATTGACGCCATAGATTGCGTCGCCGATCCACGAGCCCGCTTGCGCGTTGCCGTTGTTGCGCTTCGCGAGCATCTCCTCAAGCATTCCCTTGGCGTCGACGATCTGCTTGCCGCCTTGAATGACATGTCCGCGGCCACGCAGCAGCGAACCAAGTTCCCGGTAGTGGTCCTTTTCGTCTTCGATGACGTGTTGCAGAATCGCTACAGAGGGTTCGTCGCCTAGCTCCTTGAGCTGGGTTCCGTAGTTGGCGATATGGCGGCTCTCTTCGATTTCGAGGCGGCGCAGCGCCATCAGCGGACCTCCGGCCCGGCTGGCGAAGGAGTCGGCGTTGCCGTGGGGGCTGCCGGAGTAGATTGGCTGCGATCCGCCGAGCTCCATCAGCCGGGTTGCCCAGAGCACGGCGTGCTCCAGCTCGGCGCTGGCGAGATGACGCAAAACCTGTGCGCGGACGGCGTCCGTCTCGCGGTTGGCCAGGGCAAGATACGTGTGGTAACCCTCCATCTCAGCCTGCCAGTTTCCTTCCAGTGCGGCGAGCAGCTTGCGCATCCGTGCGTTCTTGAACGGAGCAAGCGCACCAATTGTGCTGTTTGGGTCGATCGCCACAAATTCCTCCAGCTAATACGAGGATAGCCGAATTAGCCGTAACTCCGTTAACACCAGCGGACTCTAAAACGTTTGAGCGCTTCCACGGTGCACGGTGTACCGTATAGTGTTGTGTGCAACTCGAGGACAGGCGCCTGTCGTGCGTGGTTTTGGAGTTGTGTCTGAGTCAACCTTGCAGATGGCCCGGCCAGATCATGATTCGGGCAGGTTTAGGCAAGGGTTGGGTAAATTTTTGTTTTCAGAAGCGGAGATCGACGCATCATGGCAACCAAATCCACAGTTACGGCTGGAGAATCCAGCACGCCCAGCTACACCGGTCCGTTTATTACAGTTACCGCGCTGTTTTTCATCTTCGGGTTCATTACCAACCTGAATATGGCGCTGGTGCCGCATCTGAGGCGGATCTTCGAATTGCCTTATGCGTGGGCGATGCTGGCGGAATCGGCGTTCTTTCTGGCCTACTTTGTCTTCTCGTCGCCTACCTCCAAGCTGATCGAGATGATCGGTTATAAGCGGACGATGGTGGTTTCTCTGTTCATCCAGGTGGTGGGATGCCTGATGTTCGTGCCTGCGGCCAAGATGGTCAGCTTTCCACTTTTCTTGACTGCGGTTTTTGTGGTTGGCGCTGGCGTAACCGCGTTACAGACCTCGGCGAACCCATATGTCGCTATTCTCGGTCCCGAGCAAAGCGCACCAATTCGGCTGACGCTGGCTCAGGCGCTCAATTCGCTAGGCGGCGCTATTGCTCCCATCGTTGCCGGCCACTACATCCTTACCGATCCGGCAAAGATGGCTACAGCTGCCGCCACTGCCAATACGGTGCGGGGGCCTTATATCGCAATTGCGGCTGGGTTGCTGATACTGGGCATTGCCGTGATCTTCATGAATCTGCCGGCTATCTCTGGGACCCAGGCCTTCCGGCCTGCAAAAGAGGGCGATCCTATCCTGAGCCGCAGCATCTGGGGCTACCGGCACACGGTGCTGGGCGCGGTCGGCATCTTCCTTTATGTTGGGGTCGAAGTCGGACTAGCTTCGATTGCGGTCAATTATTTCTTGCTTCAGGGGATTCACAGTGATGGTGTCGCCTCGTTTTTCGCGTCCCTTGGCGGCTTCGGATCGTTGATTACGCACTTGTTCGGCCCTTGGAATGACATTGTGATCGCGGCCCTGCTGGTTTCGCTTTACTGGTTCGGCGCTTTGGTCGGCCGCCTTCTCGGTTCGTGGCTGCTGACGATCTTCAAATCGGGCAAACTGCTCGGTGTCTTTGGTATTGCGGGCACTGCGATGGTTTTGCTTTCGATGATGAGTTCCGGGCAACTGGCGATCTGGAGCCTGGTGCTTTGCGGTTTTCTGAATTCCATCATGTTCCCGAATATCTTCGCCCTGGGTATTGCCGGGCTCGGACCAATGACCAGCAAAGGCTCGGGATTGATCATGACGGCGGTTGTCGGCGGAGCCGTTATTCCGGCGCTCATCGGCTGGGTGGCAGACAAGTCAAGTATCCAGCACGCGTTTGTGATCCCGGCATTTTGCTATCTCTACATTGCGTATTACGGTTTGATCGGCTCTAAACCTACGAGGACGATAACGGCGTAGCGCAAAAGGGACAGGGGGCGGAGATCAGGGATGTTGCCGTCGAGCCCTGATCTCTGCCCCCTGCGCCCTAATACTGCGCACTCATGCTACATTGGTTTTCCACGGAGGATTTCCCGCATGGCTACCGGCATTCCCCCGGCAATCACTGAGATCCCGAAAGGAGCGCCGCGATGGATGGTTCGCCGGTAATGACGCAGAACTCCATCACGCAGACGATGGACCTGCAGCAGCAGGTCGCGCGCCTGCAGGCGTTGCTGGAAGTCTCCCGCCAGGTGCATTCCACGACGCGCGAGGACGAAGTGCTGGAGACCGTTCTCCGCATCGTCGTCCGCGAACTGGAGATGGCCGGCGCGGCTTTTTCAGGCACCGATCTCTCCTACGGAGACCCGCCGAAAAAGACCGAAGCCGGTAAGGTGGACGGAATTCAGACCTACCCGCTCGACGATCGGGAAGGGAAACGCATGACCGACCTGATCGTGGCGCCGCCCGAAGGCCGCCCGATCACGATGTACGAAACGGATTTTCTCGAAGGCTTGGCGCTGCAGGCCGCTGTGGCGCTTGAAAATGCTCGCAATCATGAGCGCAACCTGCAATGGGCGCGCGTCCAGCAGGATCTCGATGCTGCCCGGGAAATTCAGCGCTCGCTCTTGCCGCAGCGCATGCCGTCGATTCCCGGTTTCTCGATTGCCGTGAAATCCCAAACCTGCTACGAAGTCGGCGGCGACTATGTCGACATCATTTCGTTGCCCGAGGGCGGCATGATCATGGCCGTTGCCGACGTCGCGGGCAAGGGCCTCGCTTCGGCGATCATGGCGACCAGCTTTCGCGCGGCCTTTCGCGCCATGGCGATCACCGGAGTTTCGCTCGATCTGCTCGCCACGCGCATGAACCAGCATCACTGGCAGGAGGGGGAAGAAGCGCGCAGGCGCTACGTTACAGCCATCTTCCTCCGGCTCGACCCCAGGCGAGGCGAGGTGGAGATCGTCAACGCCGGCCATAATCCCGGCTTTGTGATCACTCCCGATGGCGCTTCGCATCAAATAGAAGCGGCAGGCACTCCTCTGGGATTGCTGCCGGGCATGACCTATTCCAGCGAGCGGCTACTTTTTGCCAAGGGGAGCCGGCTGCTCTTCTATACGGATGGGTTGACGGAGGTTTTTCTGGGTGACGAGGAATTTGGGCAGGATCGGCTGCTTAAGGAGTTTTGCGATACACCAGTACAGCAGGCCGATGGTATTCTCGATGCATTGTGGAGGGCCATTCAGGGATTTTCCGGTGGCGGACCCCAGGAGGATGACATGACCGCGCTCGTGTTGTGCCATCTGCCCGAAGTTGCACCTTCCTTTGCCGATAATATGGATAGACTGAACGGCAAGGTGTCCGCATGACCGGTTTTCCAGCGCGTAGCGCAACGGTTGAAGTACGTCTCCCCTCTCGCCTTGGCTTTGAAAAAGTGGCCATGAGCACGGCTGCCTCGGTCGCCAAACTGATGGGCTTCCGAGAAGACCGTATCGACGATCTCAAGACCGCTGTCGCCGAAGCGTGCATCAACGCAATTGAACACGGCAACCGTCTCAACGAAAAGCTCTCGGTCGGCGTCACTCTCTCAGCGGGCACAGACGCTCTTGAAGTCAAGGTCATGGATGACGGCAAGGGCATGAAGACCCACCCCACCAAGCCGGATATTGACCGCAAGATGCACGGCGAAGAAGACCCTCGCGGCATGGGGATGTTCCTCATCCAGGCGCTGGTCGACGAGGCCGAGTGGGTCGTAGGAGCTAACGGCAAAGGCAGTTATGTTCGGCTCGTGATCCGCCTGGACAAGGAAGAAGCCTGACGCCAGGGCATAGACTGATTGAGACTGGACCGCCAGTCCTGGTTTCTAGTCCTGCTTTCTAGTCCAGGTTCATGGATGAGCTAACCTGATTTACGGAGACAGAATTCAAGTGCAGACCGATACGAAGTCAAAAATCGACCAGACCACCACACCGTCCGGCCAACCGGTCACTGTCCTTCGTTTTGAAGGCGACATTTCTTCGTCATCCAAGGAGGCGGTGATCGGCTCGTACCAGAGTCTCTCAAAGGCGACGGTCAAGACCGTCCTTCTAGACTTCACCAAGGTTGAGTACATCAACTCCAGCGGCATCGCGCTGGTGATTCAGTTGCTGATGGAAGCGGCTAACTCCGGCCAGAAAGTGCTGGCCTTCGGGCTTTCAGCGCACTTCACGAAGGTCTTTACCATGGTCGGAATTACCAAGTACGCCGGGCTCTTCCCGGACCAGGCCGCCGCGCTGGCGACCGTGTAGTCTCTCCCTGGCTGTCTGGTCCATCCTTCCAGACGGGTTCCCCGGGTCTGATCGACGAGACCCGGGTTTCGAGCCCGCAGATCCTCTCCTATTCTGCTTATCGCTGCCTTGCCTGCCGGGTTTTACTCAACGGCAAAAGGGCGATTTGCTGCGATTAATCGCAGCAAATGAGTCTGCCTGAATTCCTAAAGCGTTAGGAATCAGTATTTTTGAAAAGGATTAAAAATATGAGCGCAAAACGCGCATATTTATTGCATCGAACATGCTATAGTTTCATCAGATTATGTGAGCAGCTTGGACTCACCGTCCAGTGCCGCGTCAATTTTGAAGCTTGCACCCATTAGGGTTAAGGAGAATCGCATCATGGCAATTAGTCGTTGGTATCCCATTCGTGAAGTCGCAACCCTGCAGGATCGTGTCAATTCGCTCTTCCAGGATTTTGGCGGCGATAACGGAACAGTGACCGCTGCCAGCTTTGCCCCCGCGGTCGATGTATACGAGAACGGCGAAAAGGTCGTCCTCAAGCTGGACATCCCGGGCATCAAGGAAGAGGATCTGGACATCCGCGTCGAAAATCAGACGCTTTCTGTGCGCGGCGAGCGCAAGTTCGAGTCCGAAGAGAAGGAAGAGAACTTCCATCGCATCGAGCGCCGCTATGGCAGTTTCTTCCGTTCCTTCAGCCTGCCCATCACGGTCGATACCGAGAATGTGCAGGCAAACTACAACGCTGGCGTGCTCAAGCTGGAGCTGAAAAAGAAAGCTTCGGCGCAGCCTAGGCAGATCGAGATCGGTACAGCGGCGTAATAGCAGCCGTTAGCCACCAGCCCAGGGCAGGCGGTCGAATCAGGAATGTAGTTGAGCATGCCGGGAGAGGAGGAAATCTCCGCTCCCGGCCTTGTGTTTACCGGCCCAAAACAAGAGCAAAATAGAGAAATCAAAGCGCTGCAAGCCGCGAGCTGGCAGCCAGGAGATATAAGTATGGCCATTCGCTGGGACAAACTTACCGTGAAATCGCAGGAGGCGATGCAGCAGGCAATCGCGCAGGCCTCGGAGCTGGGCAATCCCGAGCTGCAGCCCGTTCATCTGCTTCTGACCCTGATCGCGGACCGCGAAGGCGTGATTTTGCCTGTGCTCGAAAAAATCGGTGTCCCAGCCGAGCGGCTGGAGGCGGAGCTGCACGCCATCGAGGAAAAACTCCCCCGCGTATCCGGAGCGCAAGGTCAGCCCGGCCTGTCCAATCGGCTCAACAAGGCCGTCGAACAGGCCTTCAAGGAAGCTGCGAATTTCAAGGACGAGTACGTCTCTACGGAACACCTGCTCCTCGGCCTGACCCGGGAGAAGGGCGACCCGGCAGTCGACGCGCTGCTTGCCGAAGGAGCGACGCATGACGCAATTTTGAAAGCGCTCACGGCGGTGCGTGGGTCGCAGCGCGTGACCGACCAGAATCCTGAAGGCAAATTCCAGGCGCTCGAAAAATATGCCAAAGATCTCACCGAACTCGCCCGCCGCGGCAAGCTCGACCCCGTCATCGGCCGCGACGAGGAGATTCGCCGCGTCATCCAGGTCCTCAGCCGCCGCACCAAGAACAACCCCGTGCTCATCGGCGAGCCCGGCGTCGGCAAGACCGCCATCGTCGAGGGCCTGGCGCGCCGCATCGTCTCCGGCGACGTACCTGATCTGCTGCGCGACAAGCGGGTGATCTCGCTGGACCTCGGCTCCATGCTCGCCGGGGCCAAGTACCGTGGCGAATTCGAAGACCGCCTCAAAGCCGTCCTCCGCGAAATCGACGAGTCCGGCGGGCAGATCATTCTCTTTATCGACGAGCTGCATACCCTCGTCGGCGCTGGAGCGGCTGAAGGCGCGATCGACGCCAGCAACATGCTGAAGCCCGCGCTGGCTCGCGGCGAACTGCGGGCTATCGGTGCTACCACCCTCAACGAATACCGCAAGTACATCGAAAAGGACGCGGCACTCGAACGCCGCTTCCAGATCGTCTACGTCGGCGAGCCCAACGTCGAAGACACCATCGCCATCCTACGCGGCCTGCGCGAGCGGTATGAGGCGCACCACAACGTGCGCATCAAGGATTCGGCCATCGTATCTGCGGCGACGCTTTCGCATCGTTACATCTCTGACCGTTTCCTGCCTGACAAGGCCATCGACCTCGTCGATGAAGCGGCGGCTTCGCTGGCCATTCAGATTGGTTCTGTTCCGACGGAGGTGGACCAGCTTGAGCGCGAAGCTACGTCTCTCGAAATCGAGCGCGCCGCCCTCAAGCGCGAAACCGACCCCAACAGCATCCAGCGCCTGGCCGTCATTGAGCGCGACCTCTCCACCCTCAAGGAGCAGATCAACAGCCTCCGCGCCCGCTGGCAGCAGGAGCGCGGCGCCATCACCCGCATCAGCGAGCTCAAAAAGCAAATGGAAGCCCTGCGCTTCGAGGCCGAGGAGCAGACCCGCAAAGGCCAGCTCGAACGCGCCGCGCAAATCCAGTACGGCGAACTCCCGCGCCTCGAAGCCGAGCTGAAAAAGCTCAGCCAGCAAGACGCCGTCAGCCACAACCGGCTGCTCAAGGAAGAAGTCGACGAAGAGGACATCGCCAAAATCGTCAGCAAATGGACTGGCATTCCCGTCTCCAAGATGCTCGAAGGCGAAGTGAAAAAGCTTGTCACCATGGAAGACCGTCTGCGCGAGCGCGTCGTCGGGCAGGATGCCGCGCTGACCGTCGTCGCCAACGCCATTCGCCGCTCCCGCGCCGGCCTCAGCGATCCCAACCGGCCCATCGGCAGCTTCATCTTCCTCGGCCCCACCGGTGTCGGCAAAACCGAAACGGCCCGCGCCCTCGCCGAGTTCCTCTTCGATGACGAACACAACATGATCCGCATCGACATGAGCGAATACATGGAAAAACACGCGGTGGCGCGGCTGATCGGCGCACCTCCGGGATACGTCGGCTACGACGAAGGCGGCCAGCTCACGGAAGCCGTGCGGAGACGGCCTTATTCTGTGATCCTCTTTGACGAAATCGAAAAGGCGCATCCCGACGTCTTCAACGTCCTCCTGCAGGTCATGGACGACGGCCGCCTCACCGACTCCAAGGGCCGCACCGTCGACTTCAAGAACACCGTGCTCATCATGACCTCAAACCTCGGCGCAAACCTGCTCCACGCCGACCTGCTCAAGACCGAGCATGACTTTGAAAAGGCGCAGGAGCAGGTCATGCGCGCAGTGCGAGAGCACTTCCGTCCCGAGTTCCTCAACCGCGTCGATGACATGGTTATCTATCGCCCGCTCGGAGCAGCGCAGATGCACAAGATCCTCGACATGCGCCTCAACGACGTGCGCAAGCTCCTCGAAGGCCGCGCCATCTCGCTCGAACTCACCGAACCGGCCAGCCAGTTGATCCTCGTAACCGGCTCAGACGCAGCCTACGGAGCCCGCCCGCTCAAGCGAGCCCTGCAGCGCATGGTGCAGGACCCGCTGGCAATCAAGATCCTCAACGGCGAAATCGAACACGGCGCACACGTCCGCATCGACGTAGACCGCAACAGCAACCAGCTCCGCTTCGAACCCATGGGCCGCGAAGCAATGGCATGACACCACAACTCCAAATGAATAACCATCAGGGTGCCCCAGGTCTCGCTTCTGAGACCTGGGATTCGGCCAAGCCTGATTCCCTTTGGGTCGTCGTCCACCACGACTCAATTTCAACGATGCCCGGCTGGCCTGTCAGATAGTGCGTGTAACTGGACCAAAGCCAGTCTTCCGGCTTCTTTACCAACTCGCGTCTTACGGGATTGCGGTGCATGTATTTAAGCTTCTCAACATGCTTGGGCTGAGTGAATACATTGAAATCATAGTAACGAGCCTGCCAGAATGGCCGTTCGTGGCGCTGGACCGAGACAGAAAGCTTGAGTGCCTGAATTGCCTTGGCCAGAATGGCCCGCTTCGGTTCACTGACTAGCAAATGCACATGCTCGGGCATGACGACATAGCCGAAGACACAAAACTCGTAGCGGATACGCATTGCTTCCAGAGAGTGTTCAAAGAGATGACGAGCCGCGGGAGAATCCAGATTGGGTCGCCTTCTGTAGCAACTGAAGGTAACAAAGTGGAAGTCTCCAGTGCGTTGATAGCGGACCAGTTTTTGAGCCATGGGGTTCTGCTTGAGATTTTACGGGAAGGATTGGGAGCCTTCGGATTGACATTTGTGGCGTCCGCCGAATCCCAGGTCTCAAAGGCGAGACCTGGGGCACCCTCGTAGTCATTCACTCAGACATAGGCCGACCGCCTGCCTTACGTGCGATCAACATTCAGGATCGTCGCTGTCAAGACACTGTATGATAGCGTTTTGAAACCTGGTAGGCCGGTGCCAAGCACTCGATTAAACAAAACCGTCAAAAGCACCGGCTCTTCGTTCTGCCAGTTACGTAGCAACGGCGACACTTGCCAACCTTCACTGACTGCCCTGTCCACATAACTGATTAGATTCCCAGGGATCGTGTTCAAAGCGTGGCGTCTTACAAAATCGCGATGTTGAGACAACGCAGCTGCGTTCTTCACCACATTCGTAATCTCTCTCCGGACCTGTGGGATAGAGAAGTGGTCTAGAGCATGCCAGATTGCCTGTTCAGTTTTGGGTCCGACACGAACATCCGGAAGTTGATAATTGTCCACTTCCTGTGAAAGATGGTTGAGCGCATCATCATAGGCAAGCATCCTCCACATCTCGGCTACTGACCCTCCATATTCGAGGTCGGCATCGCGCGCATCGATTACCTTCCCCAAGAGCGTCAATACCTCTGGAAAAGACCGACCCCCCAAGTCTGAGGCGAACCTCCAGTTCACTAGATGCGGGAAATAACCCCATTTGCTGTCCTGGCCAATTTCGACTGCCTGTGGTGGCGTCCCCTCGTCGAAACCCAGAACCCCTGCGTTGGAAAGACGCCCCAAAAGCTTGCTGGAAAGAGAGCTACTTTCGCAAAGGTTCAAGCTATCACTTCGTTGAAAAGTCCCAACCTCACAAGCCTCATCGGAGGCGAGCATGATGCTAAAAGCAATTGCCGCATTAGCGTAGCTGATGCCGTCGTAGTCAAACGTCTTGTTTCTTTGGCAGTTCTCAGCGATGTGTGCATGCTCTGCAGCGAAACGCTGTCTCTCTTCTTCCTCACGCCTCCTTAAGCGAGCCTGATTACGAGCCGCGAGGCACGCGTTGCAAAGGTAGTCCCCATAAGACTTGCTAGTGACGGTCGAGCGAGATGAAAGCTCTTGAGGAAAGTCACAATCCATGCAACGACGCATGAGACTAACGGCCGTAGCTGCCAATTTTACAAATTTTGGAACATCTTTTTTGGGGACGCCATGTAGGCCAGAGAGATCTTCAACTGAAGCATGCCACTTCCAGCGTCCCGCGACATCGTCGCCGCTCCAGTAATCTAATGCCAACTGCCAGTACTCAGAATAAGAGATATCGAAACAGAGAAATGGGCTATCTAGACAATTCATGGGCTCTGCTCCTATTTTAGCGGAAAGTCCCCTTCTATTTGGTGTAGGAAATCTGCGTACTAGATGTGGGAAAATTTTAGTCGCAATCTATTCCCACCTGGGCGGCCCAGGTCTCCAAGAAGTAAAGTGAACCAACTGGGTGCCCCATGTCTGGATTTTCAGACATGGGACTTCGCGCCTGGACCCATCGAGCTTCACGTAACCCAACGACTGACAGAGGTGACGGGGAGCAGGTGTACTCCGGTTGACCCGCTGCAAGCGGCTGACTACGATAGAGAAAGCCGTGGAGGAATCATGACCGTCGACTGGTCGGAGTGCGAGCTTGTAGAGTGCATAGCCGGGAAGATGGGCGGACGGCCTGTCGTCAAGGGAACGCGCATCGAGCCTGACGTCATCGTTCAGGAGGAAGAACTCGGGCGCACTCCTGAGGAAACGCATGCGGACTTTCCTACGCTTCCTGTCGATGCCATCCTGCGGATTCGCACCTTTGCCCACGAGCATCAGATAGCGGCGTGAAGGCGGTTCTGTTGGACGAAAATCTGCCACACTCTCTTCGGCGCCATATACCGAATTCTGTGACCGCTGCCTATGCGGGCTTTGCCGGGCTGCAGAACGGGAAGCTGCTCGAGGCGGCTGAAATCGCCGGGTTCGAGGTTCTGGTCACAGGAGATAAGACCCTGCATCACGAACAGAACCTGACGGGCCGCAAGATTGCACTGGTTTCACTTTCGGCTGTGAACTGGCCTCTGATTGAGCCTCATGTCGCGGAGATCGCGACATCCGTTGATTGCGCAGTTCCTGGATCGTTTACGCGGATCGATTGAGGCACCTTCAAGCGAAGTTCGAAGACTGTTCGCGGCTGACGGCGGGTAGCCCAAGTCTCGAAGAAGAAAAATGAGCCAACTGGGTGCCCCATGTCTGGATTTTCAGACATGGGACTTCACGCCTCGACCCATCGAGCTTCGGCTAACCCAACGGCTGAAGATCAACGTCGCCCTCAGGGTCGATGGAGACCAATCCTATCGGATCGCATTCGTACTCCCAGGCAATTCCGGAATCTGTTGCAAGCTTGCAGGGAATTAAACCCTGCAGGCGCATAATAGAGAACAACGGAAGCACCGCGATCAAGCCGAAAGCCCCCGCAGGCACGTTCCATGGAGCGCAAAAAACATGCATAAAACAGCCAAAAACCGCCATTTAACGCACCTGTTTTTCTCTATAAGTAGCTCATAATCAGCAAGATATAAGGAAAAACAGGGTACCCCCTACCCCCCATGTAATTATCTCAAAGGCGAATTGATGAATCTGGGTGCCCCAGGTCTCGATTCTGAGACCTGGGATGGATCCTGTCGGAGCCAGAAACGACCGTATCCGTGTCGTTACTTCGCGTTGCGCCCGGTCCTCGGCTTGTTATTGCCCTTGAGACCCTTGAGATTCTGATCGGCGAGATTGAGCTCCACCGCAGCGCGGATAAGAGCCTTCAACGCCGCCTCATCCACCTTGTCGCCTTCGTGAATGTCGATAGCGCGCCTGACATTCCCCTCCAGGCTGGAGTTGAACAGACCCGCAGGGTCTTTGGATGCGGCTGCCAACTCTGCTCCTTTGGCAAACGTCATCTTGACGACGTTCTTGTACGCCTCACCCGTGCAGACGATGCCGGCGTGGGACCAGACCGGAGTGCCCATAAACTTCCACTCTTCGACAATCTCAGGGTCTGCCTTGTGTACGATTCCGCGTACTTTCGCGAGCATCTTCCCGCGCCAGTCCCCAAGTCCCTTGATCCTCTCGTCGATCAATACAGAAGCAGATTCCATCGGGACGTTCCTTTCATAGATGGACAGTCATAGACAGCTCCAACTCTCGCACCTAATTTAGCTGCGCGCAGCCCAGACCGCAACTCCCGCGAGGGAAGCCTCACGAGCGCATGATCCAGCGTTTAGACCGCTCTGACGGCTGTCGCAGGCCTGATGGTTGTCGCGGCAGGGAGCGCGACAATTTTACGGCTTGGAGGCCGCAGCGCCCACGACGCCACCGTAAACCCGGTCAGGATAAGAGGCGCGATCACGTGAAAGCCGTAAGCGCCATAGCCGCCCACCGCAGCGCAGGAGGCGGCAGCGCCTGTCAGGTCAAAGAAGATGCCCGCATAGGCCCATTCCTTGAGCAGCGGAAAACGCGGCGCAAGGATGGCTATCGCTCCAAGCGCCTTCCAGAATCCCAGGATGGCGAAGAAGTACATTGGATAGCCAAGCAGGGGCACGACGCCATGGGGGTTGGCGTAATACTGCCAAATTTGCCCGAGGCCCCCGACTCCGATAAAAAACGCAACGAGACCGGTCATTGTCCAATAAACAATCGCCTTTGCCTTCGTGTTCATACCAACCCTCCTGTCAGGATTCAAGCAGGCGTTCCAGGTTGCCGAAGAACTTCTGCCATCCGTAATTTGCACCATGATAAGCCGCCTTCTGATCGGGACCGAAGCCGGACTGCTCCATGCGAAGATGCGTGCCGCCCTCTGTCGCAGTCAACGTCCAGAGCACTGTCCATTGCAGCCCGGATTCGCTTCCGCCAGTACCCCAGTTATAGGACAGCCGCTGGAATGGATCGACGACCAGCACCTCGCAGTCGACAACGCCATTCCAGTTCGGCACGGGCGCGGACCGGAATTGAAACTTCCGCCCGACCACCGGCTCGAAGTCGTTGCCCATCATCCATTGCGCGAGGAGCGGGCTTTCGGTGAGCGCTCGCCATAGCTTCTCCGGCGGGTGTGGGAAGACCCTCTCAACGACCAGGGTACGAGTGTTCTCTGCGGGGCTGCCTGCCGGATTGCTAACTGGGTTGCTCACTATTTCATCCTTTCCAAAAGCGCCTCAAGCTGGTCAAACCGGTCACGCCAGAAGGCGCCGTATAGTTCGAGCCAGTCCACCATCGGCCGCAGCGCATCGGGTTGCGCACGATAGTGGGTTTCGCGTCCCTCGCGGCGATGCCGTACCAGCTTCGCACGCTTCAGCACTGTGAGGTGCTTGGAGACCGCAGGCTGAGAGACGCATGCATAGCGAGTCAACGCGTGGACAGTCTGCTCGCCCTGCCGGGTCAGCTCTTCGAAGATGGCCCTGCGCGTTGGGTCCGCGAGGGCCTTGAACACATTGTCGGCTGCGGCATGCATGCAGAGCCTCCCTGTTACCAGTCCAGGTGTGTGATCTGAATGAGATTTCCGCACGTATCCTCAAGCACCGCGATGGTCGATCCGGTGGTCTTAGTCGGCTCCTTGGTGAACTTCACGCCGTGTTGCTTCAGCCTGTCGTGCTCTTTTTGCACATCGCCGACAAAGAAATTCGCCGCCGGTATCCCCTGCTTAAAGATCTCCTGCTGATAAGTCTTCGCGGCCGGGTTGCTGTTGAGCTCCAGAACCAGTTGCACGCCTTCCGGTTCTTCGGGAGAGACCACGGTGAGCCATTTGTACGTGCCAGCGGAGAATTCGTGTTTCTTTTGGAAGCCCAGAGCTTCGGTGTAGAACTTCAGGGCTTTGTCTTGATCGTCGACGAATACGCTCGTGAGTTTGATTTGCATGGCTTGTCCTTTCTGCTCTGTAGTGGTGAGGGTTTTGTGCGGCTCGTGACGCATTGCGCTGCCGGCGAGCACGAGCCAACTTCACACGAAAACCATAACCATTTGGTTATGGTTTGTCAAGAGAGATATCACGCGATTTCAAATTTCGACCGCGCGGCTAATAAAGGCTATTTGCCGGACTGATCATATGCCGTGGAGATCGGCAGAAACACGCGAACGGTTGTGCCGTGATCTTCGGCGCCATTTCTGCTTTCAATGCCGATGCGCCCCCCGTGGCCCTCGACGAATTGCTTGGCGACGAACAATCCAATGCCCGTGCCTATGGTGCTGCGGGTCGTAAAGAAAGCCTCGAATACCCTTGGCAGATTTTCGGCTGCGATCCCTATGCCATTGTCCTCGATGGTCAGAAGAATTCCATTTGCCGCATCTTCGACGGAGATAGAGAGAACGCCGCCTGAGGGCATCGCATAGATCGAGTTCGCAATGAGGTTCGAGATCACCTGCATGATCTCTCCTCGGCGCAGTACAACACGTCTCGACGAATCGAGTGACTTTCTGATTTCAATATCAGCCGCCGTACATCGTGGCTCGTAGATCGTGATCGCGTGCTGAACGATTTCGGCGAGTGAGACACGACTCGCCGACGCATGTTCCCGGTAATAACCCAGTGTCTGCTTGGCGATGTGCGAAACGCGGCCGAGTTCATCTTCAGCGGAGCCGAGGTAATTGATCCCGACCGGATCGGTAATCATGGGACGAAGAAGGTAGAGCAGGTTCACCACGGCTTCGAGAGGGTTGTTGATTTCATGCGCGATGGTCGCCGCCATGCGGCCAGTGGCCGCAATTTTTTCGGCTTGCAACAAGGATTGCTCGATCCGTCTGCGCCCAGAGATATCGCGGAGAATCTTCGACGCTCCAATCACCTTTCCCTGCTCGTCTTTCACTGGAGAGACAGTGAGAGAGACATCGAGTGAGCGGCCATCTTTTGTGAGGCGTATGGTCTCGAAGTGCTCGATCCGTCGCCCAGCCCGAATGCTTTCGATGATGATCTTCTCATCGGAATGGAGGTGCTCAGGGATGAGCCTGAGAATCGACGAGCCGACTATCTCTTCTGCCGAATAGCCGAAGAGGCGCGTGGCAGCCTCATTCCAGCTTGTAATGATGCCGTTGAGGTCTTTGCTTATAATCACGTCTTCGGAAGATTCGACAATCGCGGCGAGTTCGCCAAGGTGCTTCGAATTTTCGCGCAGCCTCTCCTCATCCCGTTTGAACTGCGTGATATCCCGGACTGTGCCGAGGATTTGTTCTACCGGACCTTCCGTCTGAAGCTGCCCTTTTACCTCGATCCAACGGAGAGTCTTGTCCGGCAGGCAGATTATGCCCTCAAAGTCGAATGCCTCACCCTTTTGCAGAGTTGATTCCATGGCCCGCTGAAAGGCTTCCCGATACTCCGGATGCAACACTTCGTTTAGAAACATGGCCCCGTTGACCGGACCATCTTCGCGCTTTCGTCCGAAGATCTCGTACATGAGGTCGTTTTCCCAACTCGTGCGGTCCTCAACGGTGTTCCACACAAAGACTCCGAGCTTCGCTACCTCGGTTGCCAGTTTTAGCTTTGCCTCGCTTTCGCGTAGCCGCCTGGCTCCTGTCACGATTGCGGTGGTGTTGCGGAAGGCATCGTAAACACCAGCGATCACGCCACCCTCGTAGACTGGTATGAGGGAGTAACTCCAGTAGTGGTCCTCCAGGACGCCATTGAAGAGGATCGGGATGAACATGTTGTCCCGAACCGCCGTTTCACCCCGGTACAAACAGGCTTCGAGATCGCCACTTACCAAATCCCATGCTTCGTGGAAGACGTTACGGTACAGGCCCCCGAGCGCGGACGGATGCTTCACCGTCAAAGTGGAAATCGCAGCGTCGTTGTACAGAAACACCATCTCCGGCCCCCACGACAGGATCGTCGGAAAAGGGGAATGCAACATGAGATTCACGGTTGCGAGGAGCGTTTCGGACCACTCTTCAAGCGGCCCAAGGGGTGTTTCGGCCCAATTGTGTGCGCGAATGCGATAGGCCATCTCGCTGTCCCCTGTAATCAGAGTCTTCGCGCGTGCGGTGAGGCCTGGACTGTTCATGGATGGAATGACTTGACCCCGCGTATTCTTACCTTTATGGACGTCGGGTTACTCGAAGCGTGTCGCTGGCTTTGGCCGTAACCCAGGACATACGACCCTTCTGCGGGGAGTCCAGTGATTTTACCACGCCAAGGCGCTTCCGCGTCCCTGGACCCACGAGTATGCCGTTTCGATTCGTGCGGATCTCGCCGCCAATCTTCCTAAAATCACAGGGGACCGGGTGCAACTGCAGCAGGTACTGATGAACCTGATGCTCAACGGTATCGAGGCGATGAAGGACACGGGCGGCGTGCTGATGATGAAGTCGCAATTGGATGAGGATGGCCAGATCGAGATCTCTGTAAAAGATCCAGGCCCCGGTCTGCCCCCAGGCAACGCCGACCAGATATTCGATGCGTTCTTCACGACGAAACCACAAGGCGGCGGCATGGGCCTGGCAATCAGCAAATCGATTGTCGAATCGCACGGCGGACGAATCTGGGCCAACGGCAACGGCGGGCGCGGCGCGACGTTCCACTTCACATTGCCGGTCGCTCTCGTGGAAACAGATCCACCTATGAATGCTGCGTGATTCGGCATTCAGCAGAGAGTGGTGCGCGTGCCCTCAACACATCAGCAGCTTCAGTCGCCTGGCCCATTCGCCAATCCAGAATCTTAAGTAAGTATCGCGAATCAAATTTCATAGATGTTGCGAGATGGATGGGAAAGAAAATCCTCGCGTCAGCAAAGACCATAGAGGAGATAACCAGGATGAATTGGAAGTACATTGCAGTAGCATTAGCCGCCATGCTTGGCGGAGCATCGCTCACAGCCGTGCTCGCTCAAAACGGGGCGCAAAACGTTTTAAGTGGGCATCGCGACATACTGCTGCAGACAACCCAATCGTGGAACGGCAAGCCATACACGCACTATCCCACCGGCCAGCCGCAGCTCACAACCATCAAGCTGACCATCGCTCCCCATACCGTGTTGCCGTGGCATTATCATCAAATCCCCAATGCCCTCTATGTGCTCTCTGGTACTCTGACGCTGCACGACAAGGCCAGCGGCAAAACTTTGGTCGTTCATCAGGGACAGGCTGTCGCTGAGTCGGTAGACGATATTCATCGCGGCGAATCAGGGAATGAGCCAACCGTGCTGCTCATCACCTATGCCGGAACCCCGGGCGTTCCAACCACAACCCCGGCCAAGGGCGAAAAGGCAGAGTACTAGACTGGAATCGAAAGCAAACGCGCAAGAAACGCCGCGGAGGATGTTGCATCCTATGAATAAATCAGGTGAATCAGAGAATCAGCATCCTTCGCGCAGTCCGTTGTCGGAAGCCGAAGGAAGCGTCACACGGCGCAGTCTCTTTGCGCGCATGTTTACGCTGGCCACGGCCCTCCCCATAGCGGGCATATTCGCGCCGCGAGCCATAGCCGCCAAAATCGATTCGCCAGCCGGACATGGCTTTTACAAGATCGTAAGCTACCAGGTGACCGCCGAGCATTGGCAGGAGTTCCTCAATGCCTGCAAGATAAACGGCGCAGCATCCATCAAAGAGCCCGGCATAACCAGGTTTGAAGTGCTCCTCTCAAACGACACCCCAAACACCGCCATCGCCGTTGAAGTCTACAAAGACGAGGATGCCAGCAAGGCCCATCAGCAGACCGCGCATTTTCACGCATTCGTGCAGACAGGGCAGCGCCTCGGCGTAAAGCGGACCGTAGTTGCCGCCACCCGTTACTACCCAGCCTGAGCCTTGCGTGGAATTACGCAACCAGAGCGCACAATAAAGAACAGCGGATGCAGCGCAATCCAGCCGAAAGCATTGGCAAGCACCATCCATCCCGTGCAAAAAACATGCATAAAACGGCAGAAAAACGCCATTTTATGCCCCTGTTTCTGTATGTAAGTAGTGCATAATCAGTAGAATATGAGGAAAAATAGGGTACCCCCTACCCCCCCCTCATATTTTATTGCGCACCGAAAACAAAAATGCGGAGCTGGAAAAACGCAAGCCGCGTTTTCCCACACTCCACACTTCACACTTAGAACGCTGTTACAGCGTCGCCATGTCGATCACGAAGCGGTACTTCACATCCTGCTTCAGCATCCGCTCAAAGGCTTCGTTGATCTTCTGCATAGGGACGATCTCGACATCCGAAGTGATGTTGTGTTCGCCGCAGTAGTCAAGCATCTCCTGCGTCTGAGGCATTCCGCCGATGAGCGAACCTGAAAGCGCAGCCCGCTTGAAGACCAGGTTGCCGATGTTAATCACCGGAGGCACATCGGGCAGACCAACCAGCGCCATCGCCGCGTCGCGCTTGAGCAACGCGGTGTAAGCGTTGATGTCGTGCGGAGCGGAAACTGCATCGAGGATGAAGTCGAAAGAGTTCTCGTGCTTCTTCATCTGGGCATCGTCCTTCGAGAGCACGACTTCGTCCGCGCCCAGCCGAAGAGCATCAGCGCGCTTGGCTTCCGAAGTGGTGAACTGAACCACGTGAGCGCCGAAGGAGTGTGCAAACTTGAGCGCCATGTGGCCAAGTCCGCCGAGTCCAACAATACCGACCTTCTTGCCGGGTTCAACCTTCCAGTGGCGCAGCGGCGAATACGTCGTGATGCCAGCGCACAGCAGCGGTGCGACGCCGGCCAGATTCAGGTTCTCAGGCACGGTATGCGCAAAGCGCTCGTCCACGACGTAGTTGCTGGAGTAGCCGCCCTGCGTAAGGCGTCCCTCGACGCGATCCGGCTGCGCGTAGGTGAGCACCATGCCGTCTTCGCAGTACTGTTCTTCTCCGGCGTTGC
This sequence comes from Acidicapsa acidisoli, assembly GCF_025685625.1. Taxonomy (NCBI): domain Bacteria; kingdom Pseudomonadati; phylum Acidobacteriota; class Terriglobia; order Terriglobales; family Acidobacteriaceae; genus Acidicapsa; species Acidicapsa acidisoli. The sequence goes on along the minus strand of NZ_JAGSYI010000001.1, from coordinate 498,350 downwards.
AGCTTGGGCACTTGCGGCAGGAATCGATGATGACTCCGATTGCTGCGATCTGGCCGACCTTGAATTTGGTCACGGCGCTGCCAACAAAGGTCACCTTGCCGACGATCTCGTGGCCCGGAACCATCGGATAAAGGGAGTTCCCCCACTCGTTGCGCGCCATGTGCAGGTCGGAGTGGCAGACTCCGCAGTACAGAATGTCGATGGCGATGTCGGTTGGGAGCGGGTCACGGCGTTCGAAGGAGAATGGAGCAAGAGGCGTGGTTTTATCCTGTGCGGCGTAGCCTTTTGAAACGGTCATTCAGTAATTTCCTTTATGACAAAGATGTCTATTGGAAGATGCTCCGGCAAGGAGCGTCGATGCAGACGATAATCGATTATTTATAATTTTCGACCGACAGAGACACGCGGAATTCCCTGATAATCCGGCACAAAATGCACGCTGGCATAGTGGTTCTCATTCATAAGCTTCTGAATCTGCTCCTGTTGTCCAAAACCTATTTCCATGACCAGCCATCCGCCGGCGAGAAGCAGACCGCGCGCCTCCGGGATCAAACGCCGGTAGATATTCAGACCGTCTTGGCCGGCAAACAATGCCGAGTGTGGCTCAAATTCGCGCACCTCGACGGAGAGCGAGTCGCTGTCGCGCAATGGAACGTAGGGTGGATTGGAGGCGATGATCGAGAAACTTCGTCCCTTTAGCGGAGCGAGCAGGTCTCCTTCGAGGAATGAGATTCGGTCTGCGACGTGATTTTGTGCGGCGTTGGCGCGAGCCACTGCTAGAGCGTCTGGCGAGATGTCGGTCGCGGAAATGTGAGCTTCTGGCAAGGAATGCGCCAATGCGACGGCGATGGCGCCGGAACCGGTGCCGATGTCGGCGATATGGATCGCGGGCGAGGCAAATTGAGTGGCCAGACGGAGCACTTCTTCGACGAGATGCTCCGTTTCAGGGCGCGGAATCAGCACGCCTGGCGCGACGGCAAACGGCAACCCGAAGAACTCCGCCGCGCCAGTGATGTATTGGATCGGCTCGCCGGAACTGCGGCGCGCGATCAGTCCGCGCAGGGCCGCTTGTGTTTCGACGGAAGCTGCTGTATCCCAATTCGCCAGCAGCCATGCGCGATTCTGGCCCAGCAGATGAAGCAGCAGCGTCTCCGCATCCCGCCGCGCCCGCTCCGGATGCGGCCCGTTGCGGAGCGGGGCTTCGGCTTCGGCGGCCAGGGCGCGCAGGGTCATTGCTCAAGCGGCCTGCGCTGAGTCTGCCTTCAGCTTCTGCGCCTGGTCGTCGGCGATGAGCGCGTCGACGATGGATTGCAGACGGCCCTGCATGATCAGGTCAAGCTGGTGCAGTGTGAGGCCGATGCGATGGTCAGTAAGGCGGTTCTGCGGAAAGTTGTAGGTGCGAATCTTCTCGCTTCGGTCGCCTGTGCCAACCTGCTGCTTGCGCTCCTTGGCGAGGGCATCGTGCTGCTTCTGCATCTCCACTTCATAGAGACGGGAACGCAGGACGCGCATGGCCTTTTCGCGATTCTTGATCTGGGATTTCTCGTCCTGGCAGCTTACGACGGTGTTGGTCGGAATATGCGTGATGCGGATGGCCGAGTACGTAGTGTTTACGGACTGTCCGCCGGGACCGGAGGAGCAGAAGGTGTCAATGCGCAGGTCTTTTTGCTCGACTTTGACGTCGACTTCTTCGGCCTCGGGCAGCACGGCGACAGTGATCGCGGAGGTATGCACACGGCCTTGCGTTTCGGTTGCCGGTACGCGCTGGACGCGATGCACGCCGCTCTCGAACTTCATCTGCGAATAGACGCGCTCGCCTTCGATGAGCGCGATGACTTCTTTGAGGCCGCCGACGGAGGACTCGGATTCGGAAAGAATTTCGACCTTCCAGCGATGCTGCTCGGCGAAGCGCAGGTACATCTTGAAGACCTCGGCCACGAAAAGCGAAGCCTCGTCGCCGCCGGTTCCGGCGCGGATTTCGAGGATGACGTTCTTTTCGTCGTTGGGGTCTTTGGGAAGCAGCATGATCTTCAGCTCGGCCTCAATCGTTTCGAGTCGCGGGGCGAGCTCGGTCAACTCTTCCTGGGCCATGGCGGCGAGATCGGCGTCGTTTTCGGCGAGCATGGCTTTGGCGTCTTCCACGCCCTTGGTTACCTGCTTGTATTCGCGGAATTTTTCGACGGTGGCTTCCAGGTCGCGGTGGGCCTTGGATGCTTTGTGCATCGCTTCGCGGTCGTTCTGGACTTCGGGCAGGGCCATCTGCTCGCCTAAGTCCACGTAACGGTCTTCCATCTGTTGCAAACGGTCAAACATTGGTCACTCTCAGATTCCAGCCCGCTGCCCGCCAAGGGACGCAGTCTGCTTGTTGATTGGATGATGAGATCGGGAAACGGGCGCAGGACAGGTATCGGCGGCGGGAGCCGCTAGAGAAGCGCCGGGATGGGCTGGTGGAGAGCCATCGATTTCCAGTTTAGCGCGAAAGTGGGGCTGGCACTACGTTTCGGACAAACCGTGGCGTCGTAATTTGAAGTCCACGGGGTTATCCGGCGCGGGTACAATTCCTGCATTATGCTGAAACGTTTGGCGATACTTGCAATTGCCGCAGTGTGCACCGTTGGCGTGGCCGGTCAGGTAGATAGAGATGCCAGCCATGATAAGCAGGATGCCAAGACGAAAAAGCCATCGACGGTCGTGTTTCAGAATAATTACTACGAAACCCCGAACCAGCCTCAAAAGGCTCCGAGCCCGCCAAAGTGGTATGCATTCCTTGAAAGGCCTGATTGGTGGATCGTCATTATTGGTGCGATTACTGCGGGTGTAATTTGCTGTCAATCGATCGAGACCCGGCGTGCCGCCAATGCGGCAATGACCGCTGCTGAAGCGGCCCTTAAACAAGCTGACGCGCAAATGACTTCTGAGCGCGCGTGGCTGGTCATTCGATCTTCGATGGAGGGGTTTTCTCCAAATGAGGGAGACCCGTTGAGTTATTGGTGGATCGTTGAAAATAAGGGCAGCACTTCAGCCCGGATAATTGAAACGCAGTGTATCTATGAGGTTGTAACTAAAGGCGATCCGAGCGAACTCTCGCGTACTCCGACCTATCCTGAACCCATTGTTCTGAACGGATTTCTTCTACCGCCCGGTGCATCCGCGGATTACTCTACTTTCCTCAGGTCCGCGAGCGATGGTCATATCATCGCAAAAGGGGAACTGGACGCAGATGTACTCAAGTCCATCATGATTGGACACTCTCATTTACGTGCCTATGGGTATGTCGCGTACCTGGATGCCTTTGGGAAGAGGCATGAATCCAGATACTGTGAGCATTATGTCTGGCCAACGAGCACCCGTCCGTCTCGCGCTGCCGGATTCCGTCCTTTGCTTAGTATTCCGCCCGACTATACAAAGCACACATAACGTAATTGCCAAACCGCCGGAATTTGAAGGTTCGTCGCCGGCTGAGTGAATTTAGTTCGGGCTTTCAGCCCTTGGCAAGGTGAATGTGCTGCAACCTAAAGCTTTGTCCCAAGTTGCATTAATTTAAGAATTGGTTTCGGTTTGCCGGTGATACATCCGGAACCCGCGAAGCGAAAGGAACAAAGAACCGCATCATTCTCCGGAACGACGCACACACAGCGCACGCATACTGTAGCTGAAACCAAGAGGGAAGGCGTCCCCAGGCTTCTCATTGGCGAAATTGAAATGCCATGGCCCCCCCGAAGCATCTCCTTGAGAACTGCTCCAGTGCCATCCGCTGAGCTTGAGATTGCCCTTAACGTGCACGCCAACGACAGAACCCTCATCAAACACTGCTTGTACACTGGCGCTAGGATCAGCTATCCCTTGCAACTCATCTTTGGTGGGCAGACGCCAGTCGTTGTAGCCCGCAAGCTGTAATTTGGTGCAATACTCGCTGGCCTGGTTCCAGTTCACATCCGAGCCGTTGTCCTTTTTGGCCCACATCAGCCCGGTGTCGGGGTCGGTCCAGGTGGGATGCAGCGCGGCTTCGGCCTCGGCTTCTTTTCTGATTGTCTCTTCTTGCTGCCTCTTCAGTTCCTTATAGTGTTCATCCCTGAGTTGGATCTCGACTATCTTCTGGCCCTGATCGACCTCCGCTTTGATGCGAATTTTGGTCACACCATCGGCGGTAGCGGCCTGGATGAGATGTTCGCCCGGTGAGACTGGAACGACCTTGGAGTTGACGGTCTTGAGCGGGTCCATGGGTCGCCCATCGAGCTTCCAGTTGCAGTCCATGTCGGTTTTTACAAGCAACTTTACACCGGCTTGTGCCCCTGCAAGCGTCGAGAGGCAAAGGCTAAGGGAAAGAAGCGGCATCTTACAGATGTTTTTCATGAAAAGCTCACTTTCCTGAAAAATCCGGCCTTTGCCGGGCGGCCCGAAAAGCGAGACCAGAAAGCCAAAGAATCGAACTACCAAGGCATCATTCCGCAGAACTACAAACACAGGGCATGTGCGTGGGAATTTATCCAATGGACGCTCAAGCCTTCCTTTCCGCTCGAAGGAATGCAACGAAATCGCGGCTCTCGCTCTCAAGGGAGGCCATCGAGCTTTGGGAAAACCCAGGTGGTTGAGACGCCTCTAAACCCGAGGCTGGGGTGGCGGCGGATCCGCCCCCTTTTGAGAAGCAGATCCTTCGCTGTGCTCAGGATGACAACTGCTTCGTTAATGAACGACGGGCAGAATCAACTTCGAGTCGTGCTTTTCGTCGGTGAAGATCGTGATTGTGGCGGGTTTGTAGTCTTCTGGTTTGGCTAGCATGATGTTGGGGACGAAGGTTTGCGGGTTGCGGTCGTAGAGTGGGAACCACGTGCTCTGAATCTCGACCAACACGGTATGGCCTTTCCTGAAGACGTGGTCTACGTCGTGCAGGCTCCACTTGAATTCGTTGACCTCGCCGGGTTTGAGGGCTTCTGGTTTTTCGAAGCTCTTGCCGTAGCGGCCGCGGAAGATCTCCATGTTGGTCATGAGCTGGAAGCCGCGCATTGCCGGGTCGGGATCGTCGTTCGGGTACTGGTCGATGAGCTTGGCGACGAAGTCTCCGTCGCTGCCGGTGGTGGAAGCGAAGATATCGGCGATGACTTCGCCGGTGATGGTCAGGTCGTGGTCAAGAACCGGCAGCTTCCAGACGGCGACGTCCTTGCGGTCTGTTGCGAGGCGCTGGTCTTCGACCATCCACGTGCCCCATTTCGAGCCTTCGCTGTAGGTGGGCTGGATGGGGCGATGGCGATAGGGAACCGGGTTTGCCGGGTCGGAAACGTAGCTCATCTTTCCGGGAGCGCAGGTTGATCCGGCGGCGATTTCGCCCGTTCCGCAGAGCGAAAATGCGGTGCTTTTCGCTTCGGCGGGAGGGAAGTGGGCATAGCGCTTCCAGGTGTTTGAGCCGGTCTGAAAGCTGGCTGTGTCTTCGATGTCAAATCCCGGCTCGTCTTTCAGGTACTTTGCAAAGAACTTCGCCTCGATCTGCGCGCGGTATTCGTTGCCGATGGACTCGCCGTATTGCAGTGCGCCGAGGTGTCGCGAAGAGGACGACCAGGAGCCGTGCCGCCAAGGGCCGAGGACGAGGAAGTTTTGGTGGTCTGTGTCGTGCGGTTCGAGGCTGGCGTATTCCTTCTGCGGCCCCCACATATCTTCCTGGTCGTAGTATCCGCCAACGGTCAGCGTGGGCACGGCGACTTTGTCCATGTGGTATTCCACGGCGCGGGAGCGCCAGAAGCTGTCATACGTGGGATGCTTCTCGAAGGCTTGCCAGGTTGGCAGATCCTTCTTTACACCGGATTGCTTTACATCCGCCGCAAACGAGCCCCGTTCGAGGAAAAAGTCATAGCCGTCGCGGGGTTTGCCGTCAGCGTCCTTGCCGTAGTCAACCTCGGTCAATTCCTTGCTGGATTCGAGGCCGACTGCGTAGTCGTAGCCGTATGTCTGACGGAATGCTCCGTTGTGGAAGAAGTCGTCGCCCATCCATGTGTCGATCATCGGCGCCTGCGGCGAGATCGCCTTGATCGCAGGATTCGGATCGATCCCCGCCATCATGGCCAGAAATCCCGGGTAGCTTGTGCCGATAACTCCGACGCGACCGTTGTTGTTGGGCAGGTTCTTGAGCAGCCAGCCGACTGTGTCATACGCGTCCGTGCTTTCGTCGACGGCTTTGCGGTTCTTGTGATCGGCGAGCGGCCGCATCATTACGAATTCGCCTTCGGATTTGAAGCGGCCGCGAATGTCTTCGGCGACGAGAATATATCCGGCGCGGGCGAGATTAGGCCGTCCCTCAAAAAAGCTTCGCTCCGAGAGCTCATCGACGCCGTACGGAGTGCGCTCCATCAGAATCGGCAAAGGGCCGGAGATATCCGTCGGAGTCAGAATCACCGCGTGGAGCTTAACGCCGTCGCGCATGGGAATCATCTCTTCCCGCCGCTCGTAGGAGTGAAACACATGATGGACAGCCTCGCCGGTGCGGCGCAGGACCGTGTCGGTGTTGATTGCAACTTCCTTTTCCGACGGATTGAAGCGGTAGCTGACGTGAGACCGGGGCAGGCTGAACTCCGTTGGCGAACGCGCCAAGAGCGCCGTTGGCACGAGCCGTTCGCTCTCGATATAGAGCTTGCCGTCTTTCGCATAGAAGCTCAACGGGGTATCCGGATCGGGGGTGTAAGTATATTCGCCCGAAACCTGTTCAAGCTGATCGGCGGTCAGCGTGAGGGATGTCTGCGTTGAGGAATTCTGGGCTGCGCCCGAGAAGCAAAAGGTCAGAGATGCAGTGAAAGACGACAAAAGCAGGGAAAGAAAGAACTTCCTTGGCAAGACATCAACCTCCAGATCTGGAGGTCAGAGTAGCATGCCGCCCGGCGTGATTCGTTTCTACGCAGGAGTTTAGTGCGAATGGCCTGCGTGACTGTGCGAATGGCCATGATGGTCATGGCCGCTCGCGGCCGCCATCTCGCTGATCGGCACCACGCAACCGTCGACGACTTCGCAGTTGGCGTGTTCAAACTGGACGGTCGTGTGGTGAATATGGAATTTCTCTTTTGCCAAGGCATTGATTTTGAGCAGGATGCAGTTGCTCTCCGACGGCGGAATATCGTCGATGGTGACGTGGCAGGCCAGTGCATGGCTCTGCGAACCGAGGCTCCAGACATGAAGATCGTGGACGTTGAGGACGCCCTCGACCGCTTCCATTCCGGCGCGAATCTGGCTGAGTGAGAGGCCGCGTGGAGTGCCTTCGAGCAGAATATTCAGCGTTTCCCGGACGATGTCGATCGAACTCCAGAGGATCAGCGCGGCGATGACGATGGACAGTACGGGGTCGATCCAGTTCTGGCCGGTGAGCAGGATGCCCGCGCCTCCGGCAATAACAGCGGCGGTCGAGAGCGTGTCTCCGGCCATGTGAATGAAGGCGCTGCGCATGTTTACATCGCGCGCCACGCCCCAAAGGAGGCAGGCGATGACGCCGTTCATCAGCACGCCCGCCGCGGCTACCCACATCATCAGGCGCGGCTGGACAACGACAGGAGCGCTCAGCCGATGGACGGCTTCGACGCCGATCCACAGCGAAATGAGAAGGAGCGTCGCGGCATTCAGAAAAGCCGCCAGGACGCCAGCCCGCTGGTAGCCGAAGGTCTTGCGCTGCGTCGGCGGCCGCGTCTGGAAGTATACGGCGACAAAGGAAAGCGCCAGCGCCAGAAAGTCCGACATGTTGTGCCCGGCTTCGGACAACAGCGCCAGCGAATGAGCGCGGAGACCCGCCGCGAGCGTTAACGCCACGTAGACGAGGGTCGCCAGCATGGAAATCCACAGAACCCGGCTTGTCCGCTTTTCGCCCGGGCCCTGGCCTGCGGGTGCGGCGTGAACATGCATGTTTCAAGTCTATTCGCGTTCGCGGGCAAACGCCAAAGTCGGGATCACGCCTATTTTCACTGGCTGGAAGCAATACGCTTGGCTTGCCCCGACTGAGTTGGCCACTCTTTTGGGGATTTCGCAATCCACATCACCGGAACTCCCTCGCGCAGTCCGCACCACCGCTCGGCCACCAAGATGCTGTTCTCCGGACTGCCGGGCTGATAGCGAATCGAACACGGCATTCCGATTTTCACCTTGGCAGGGTCCACAATCGTGGCGAGCGCCGTAATGTCCTGCGAGCATTCATAGACCACACCGGAGATTTCGTACTGATAAAGCAGCATCTCGCGCATGGCGCCGACGCCTTGCTCGTCCTGAGCTGGTATGTCCTGGGCCGGTATCTGGAATGCGTCGAGCAGCATTCCGTCGACAATGCGGCCGTAATTCACCAGCATGTGGCGCCGTTCCAGTTCCAGTTCGTCGGCTGTGGGGCGCTTCCGGGTGACGACCCAAAGACCAACTCCCGCGGCGGCGATCACTCCTGCCGCCACGGAAACAATCTGCCATTCGCGAAGGGAGATCTGGATCATGATCACGACTCGGATGCGCGTGGAAATGGATGCAGCTACTATCGCCGCTGTCCCCCCGGACACCATCCTCCCCGAGGATACCGCAGCCGGAGGGCGCTGGGCAGTCCCCAGAAGGATGCAGGCTGTGTACCGCCAATGCCTCCTCATGATGGCGGGTGATGGAATAAACCTTGGCTTCTTTATCTGTACGGTTGGCGAAATGCAGTGATTTGCGTCGAAGAATGGAGAAAATCTATACGCCCAATACGGAATCAGGAGCTGAAACGAAGATGATTCGGCCAATCTTGCGTGCGGTTTCGCTGGCAATTTTGTTGACCGCCTTTTCGGGAGGTCTGCAAGCGCAGGCTCCCTCGCCTTCACCGGCGCAGGGCGTGGTGACCGTTACCTTCAACGCAGCCGTGCTTCAGACCGCTGAAGCCCAGCGGGCGCTTGGGGCGCTGCAAACGAAGTATGCTCCACGGCAGGCGCAGCTCAAGGCGCTAAGCGATGAGATTGCGGAACAGCAGAAGCAGTTGGAGGCGACCGGCGACAAGCTGAGCGATGCCGAACGAGCCAGCCGCGAGCAGTCGCTCAACGCGAAAGAGAAGCAGTTTCAGCGCCAATCCGAGGATTACAAAGCCGATTCGCAAACAGATTCTCAGCAGGTCTTCGAGACTGTTGCGCAAAAGGTCTATGCATTCCTGCAGGCATACTCCCGGCAACACGGCTACTCGGTCGTCGTTGAACGGGGTACCGACGCGGCTCCGGTGGTCTGGTATGTTGCAGGTGGCCTGGACATCACGGAGGATCTGATCAAGGCCTACAACGCCCAATCCGGCACGGCAGCGCCGGCGTCCGGAAATACGCCCGCTGCGCCAAGACCTAATCCGGCGAATTCGACGAAGCCACAATCATCTTCTACGCCTCCAAAGTAGTGTGTGGGGTTCTACGGTTGTGTGGGCCGGATAACAGAGTCCTGGGCATCGACCTTGTAGGCTGATCTCAATTATGTTTTTCTCTGACTCGAAATACTCTGCCTGTTCTGTTTTTCGTTTTGCGCCTGTCGTGCGCGTCCTCGTATCTTTGGCCCTGTTGGCTCAGGCCCTCTCCGCCTGGGCGGCCGCGCCGGTCTTTGGCTACAAGGTTGTGGCGAAATTCCCTCATTCGACAGAGAGTTACACGGAGGGGTTCTTCTATCTCAACGGCTTGTTTTACGAGGGGACGGGACTTGACGGACACTCGGCCGTGCTGGTGACCCAGCCAGAAACCGGCAAAGTGTTGCAAAGGCTTGATCTGGCGCCGCAATACTTTGGCGAGGGCATCGTCGATTGGGGGCCGAACCTCTACGAGTGGACGTGGCAGTCGCATATCGGATTCGTCTACGACCGCTTCAGCATGCGCAAGATCCGGCAGTTCGCCTACGACGGCGAGGGCTGGGGCATGACGCGGACGGCGAAGGAGATCATCACCAGCGATGGCACGTCGACGCTGCGCTTCCGCGATCCGGCGACATTCAAGGAGGTCCGGCACATTGTGGTGAAGGATGGAAATCAGCCAGTCGAGCAGCTCAACGAGCTTGAATATATCAAGGGTGAGATCTACGCGAATGTGTGGCATTCGGACCGGATTGCGCGGATTTCGCCGCAGGATGGGCATGTGATTGCCTGGATCAACATGGCGGGGCTGCTGCCGGACGATCAAAAGATCAATGCGGAATCGGTGCTGAATGGGATCGCATACGACGCGCAACATGACCGGCTGTTTGTTACCGGGAAGCAGTGGCCGACGGTCTTTGAGATCAAGATTGAGAGTAAGGGCGTCGAGCAGGCTCGCGGAAAGCCGCAGGCTCATTAGAACTGTCGAGGAAGGGTTACCAATGAGTTCGCCACGGATCTCCAGATTTGTGGTGGAATTGCGCGAGCGTGGAGTAGACTCCTCCAAATTGGAATTCTTCCCGACGGGGGTACCACTCATGCGTACCGCACAGCGCGCCATGCTTCTCTGCCTCGGCGCAGCTAGCCTGTTCTCCTCCTCAGCAACGTGGGCGCAACTGCCGAAGCCGCCGGTTGCTCCCGTGAAGACAGTGGTGGACACGTACTTCGACCAGAAAATCGAAGACCCTTACCGGTACATGGAAGATCAGAAAGACCCTGCCGTGGTGGGGTGGATGAAGGCTCAGGCCGACTACACACGGTCGGTGCTGGATAGTATCCCCGGCCGCAAGGAATTTGCCGCCAAGATGCAGACTTATATGAATGCGGCCGAATATACCGTTTCCGATGTGCAGGTGGCCGGCAATTACACCTTTTATCGCAAGCGGAAGCAAGGACAGAACATCGCCGCCTTGTATGTGCGCGAGGGCAAGAGCAAAGAGGAACGGGTGCTCTTCGATCCCAACAAATTCGACGGTGGCGGCCATCATCTGTCGCTTGATCAGTATTCCCCTTCATGGGACGGGAAGTATGTGGCTGTAGGCGCGTCGCCGGGCGGGTCAGAGGAGCAGACGGCGCATGTGTACGAGACTTCAACCGGACGGGAATTGCCGGAGAGCTTCGAGCGCTTCGAGGGAGGCATATTTTCGGTTGACGGAAAAGAGTTTTACTACATGCAACGGAATAAGCTTGCCGCCGGAGCGCCGCCGACAGACAAATACAAAAAGCTGCGTTTCTATGCCCACAGGCTAGGCACCGACACCAGCTCCGATAAGGCCGTCTTCGGTTTCGGAGTTGTACCCGAAGTAAGGGTCGAGGAGGATGAGGTTGCCTCCGCGTCGCCATCGCCGGTTTCTTCGTATTTGCTCGGGACCGTCGGCAAATTTGTGGCTCCGGAACAAGAAGTGTATATCGCTTCGGCGGGCGCGTTTGAGAGCAAGACGGGATGGAAGAAAGTAGCCAGCTACTCCGACAAGATTACGGATATGGCCCTGGTGGGCGATAGCCTTTACCTGGTCACACTCAAAGACGCTCCCAACGGAAAGATTCTGCGGCTCAACGCAGCCGACCCGGATCTCTCCAAAGCCGAGGTGGTGCTGCCCGGCAGCAATGCAGTGCTCACAGGTAGCTATGTTGGAACCAATGTGTTGCGGCCTGCCAAAGACGCGCTCTACATCCAGCAGGCCGAAGCCGGCATCGGGCAGGCTCTGCGACTTCGCTATGAGCCCGGCGCTAAACCGGAGCGGATTCAACTGCCCTTTGACGGCAGTGTGGATTCTGTCACCACCGATCCGGCCCAATCGGGAGCATTACTCGACGCCACTTCCTGGACAGCTCCGGGAGATTACTATCGCTACGATCCGGGCGAGGGTGGGGTGAGCTCGACGATAGTCGCGACCGGCCTGGAACCGGCAAATGCGATCGATCCCACGGATTTTGTCTCTGAGGAGCGGAAAGCTCCGGCTCCGGATGGAACGCTGATTCCGCTGTCGATCATTTACAAGAAGGGAATCAAGCTCGACGGCAATAATCCTACCGCCCTGATCGGGTATGGATCGTACGGGGATGTTTGGAAACCGGGTTTTTCCCGTCGCTACTCCGAATGGATTGAGCGCGGCGGAGTTTTGGCTGTGGCGCATGTGCGTGGAGGTGGCGAGTACGGCGAAGCATGGCGCCTGGCCGGTCAGAAGCTGAATAAGCACAACACCTGGGGCGATTTCATCGCCTGCGCGCAGTTTCTCATCGACCAGAAATATACCTCCACGCCCAAGCTCGGTATCTGGAGCCAGAGCGCGGGCGGCATCCTGATCGGCAGGGCGGTCACCGAGCGCCCCGATCTTTTTGCAGCCGCGGTAGATGGCGTACCGTGCTCAGATATGTTGCGCGAGGAGACCGGCGCTAACGGGCCGCCGAATGTTCCCGAATACGGGACCGTCAAGACCAGGGAGGGCTTTGAGGGACTGCTTGCCATGAGTGCTTACGCGCATGTGAAGGCAGGCACAAAGTATCCGGCCATCCTGGTGACGGCGGGGGCAAACGATCCACGGGTCGATCCGTGGGAAGGAGCCAAGATGGCCGCCCGGCTGGAGGCCGCGAATACCGGCGACAAGCCCATTCTGCTGCGCGTGAACTATGACGCCGGTCACGGCATTACGGACACCATTTCGCAGCAGGTCTCTGACTGGACGGATATCTTCACTTTCTTTCTCTGGAATTTTGGGGATAAAGATTTTCAACCCGCGGCGTTGAGTTCACAAAGCTCGGTTGCGGCAGTGAAATAACTGCCTAGAGATGGTGCGGTCGGATGCTGAAGGGAAGGCGCGGCCTTTTCCAGATAGGCGGCTTGCTAACATCTGCCCCCGCTCGACTCAAAGTTGCATCCTAATGAAATGAGCCAATTTTCCACCTGCATAGTGTCCGCTTCGCTGGCTTTTGCGGTGACGATTTCCGCTCAGGCGCCTGCGCCGGAAGTGGCGCAGCAGTCAACGACGCAGCGCACCGCGCAATTAATTGGTGCTCTTGCGGACGTGCGCAAACTGGAAGCAATGTCTGCCAGTACCACTCTGCAGGACCGCTGGCAAATTCTTTGGATGCATCAATGTATCTACGAAAAGATCATGATGGCCTCATTGCAGGTAGACGCGACGATTGCGCAGATTGATAACGAAATATCCCGCGCCAATGAGTTGCGCGGATACCTGTCCGATCGTCGCGACAGGCTTGTCAGCAGAGCTAACCTGTTTAGCTCGATTGTGGGAGGCGCGGTGGGAGCGACCAGCTCGGGACTGCAGGCCTCGTCGACGCTCAACAGAACTGGTGCCTTCATCGGCATCGGAGCAGGTTCTTTCTCTGCTGGACTAGCGCTGGTTGGAATTCGGGCTCAGCCGGGGAAGAGCAGTGCCTTTGATTTCCCATCCAACATGCTGGCTCCACTTTTCGATCGTCCTGCGTTGCAGAATAGCCAGTACCAGGAGACGATTTGGACCTTTCTGAATGAAGCACCTCCAAAGAGCATCACTGGTCTTACTCGCCGCGAGGAGTTATTGCGGTCGTGGGTTCAGGTAAGGCGGATCGACTCCCTGTCGAGCACGGACAAGATCGATCACGTCACGAGTCAGCCCTCCGAAGGACTAAAGCTGTCCATCGATGATCTGGAAGATCGTGCCGCCATGTTACAGGACGTGCGGGCTCGAGTCTCTTATCTCAAGCGAGATCTCGGCGAGCTCATGGCCTCGTTGCCGAAGGTCGCGGACGCTATCCGGACGAGTGATAGCTCGAACGATTGAGTGGGTGGTTTTCAAGAGAATGCCACCAATCCCTGCGGTATACTAAAGGTTGCGTGTCTTTGACCCCGGCTACTCCGGACTGGTAGTCATAACTCGCAAGAAGGATTGTTTCTTGGCTGCAAAAATCATATCTTCTGACGCTCTGCGCACGACCATCCCCCAGGTTCCTGCTGAATCCAGCCCGAATTCGACCGCGACGGAAAATCCGGCGGCTTCCCGCGCTGGCCGCATCCGCTCTACTACGGTGATCTGTGTGCGCCGAAATGGCAGCGTGGTGATGGCTGCGGATGGCCAGGTGACGCTTGGCGATCACGTGCTCAAGCACTCCGCGAAGAAGATTCGCCGGCTCTACCAGGATCGGATTCTTGCTGGGTTTGCGGGTTCGACCGCCGATGCTTTTGCGCTCTTCAAGCGATTCGAGGCCAAACTGGAGCAGTTCAGCGGCAATCTGAATCGCGCAGCCGTGGAGCTGGCGACGGACTGGCGCACAGACAAGATGCTGCGCAATCTCGAAGCGCTGCTGGTGGTGGCCGACGCCGGGCAGACACTGCTCATTTCGGGCTCCGGCGACGTGATCGATCCAGATGAGGCGATTGCCGCCATCGGCTCCGGCGGAAGCTATGCGACGGCTGCGGCGCGTGCGTTACTGGAGAACACCAGCCTCAGCGCCCGTGAAGTTGCTGTGAAATCCATGAAGATTGCCGGCGAAATATGCATCTATACCAATGACCGGGTTACTGTTGAAGAGCTGTTTGCGGAACCGAAGCCGCAATCCGAGACCGATTTATCAAAGGAGCTGCAGGCCTGAGGCTTTTTGAGCCGCTTGACCGATTCATTCCATATGGCCATTTACCTCCCAGGAACTGCCGAAGACCAGGATGTCGATCTCGACGAACTGACCCCGCGTGAGATTGTCGCGGAGTTGGATAAGCACGTCGTAGGGCAGCGTGCCGCCAAACGCGCCGTAGCGATTGCCCTGCGCAACCGCACCCGCCGCCAGAAGCTGCCGCCCGATCTCGCCGACGACATCATGCCCAAGAACATCATCATGATTGGGCCCACCGGCGTGGGCAAGACCGAGATCGCCCGCCGCCTGGCCAAACTGACCGATTCGCCGTTCTTGAAAGTCGAGGCCTCAAAGTTCACCGAGGTCGGCTATGTGGGCCGCGATGTTGAATCGATGATCCGCGACCTGGTCGAGATCGCCATCGACATGGTGCGCGAAGAGCGCCTGGAAGAGGTCGAAGATAAAGCCGAAATGAACGCCGAGGAGCGGCTGCTTGATCTGCTGCTGCCTCCGCCGCCCGAGGCGCATCAGCCCGCGCAGGAAGGGCAGCTCACCCTCCCCGGCACGGAGAGTTACACGCGCACGCGTGAAAAACTGCGTCAGCAGTTCCGCGAAGGCAAGCTCGACGACCGGACAGTGGAATTGGACGTGCGCGAGCGCAGTTCGCCGCAACTGGGCATCATCTCGAGCCAGAACATTGAAGACATGGACATGAGCCTCAAGGATCTTTTGCCCAACATCTTTGGCGGCTCGCAGAAGAAGCGCAAGATGAAGGTTAATGAGGCCTTCGAATACCTCGTTTCCGAAGAAGAAAGCCGCCTGATCGACATGGACCAGGTCACGCGAGCGGCGGTCGAACGCGTGGAAACCAGCGGCATTATCTTCCTCGACGAGATCGATAAGATCGCCGGGCGTGAAGGCGGCCACGGACCGGATGTTTCGCGCGAAGGCGTCCAGCGCGATATTCTGCCGATCGTCGAAGGCACCACAGTCAACACGCGCTACGGCATGGTGCGGACGGATTTTATCCTCTTCATCGCCGCCGGAGCCTTCCATGTCTCGAAGCCTTCGGACCTGATTCCCGAGCTGCAGGGCCGTTTCCCCATTCGCGTGGAACTGCAGTCGCTCACGGTCGACGACTTCCTGCGCATTCTCACAGAGCCCAAGGCTTCGCTCACCAAGCAATGTACGGCGCTGCTGGAGACAGAGGGCGTCCGTCTGGAATTCACGCCGGAGTCGCTGCGGGAGATGGCCGCGTTCGCCTTCCGTGTCAACGAGACCACGGAGAACATCGGAGCTCGCCGGCTGCACACCATCATGGAGCGGGTTCTGGAAGAAATCAGCTTCCTCGCGCCCGATCTGGCACGTGTGGCCAAGGATACCGACCACGCGGAGGCGATTGCCAAAGCGATCAAGGACGAGTCCACGACGCCGTTGCCGTATCTTGAGCGCGAGACGCAATCCGGCCCTGAGAAGGTCTTTCTCATCACGCCGGAGTACGTGAAACACATGGTCGCCAGCATCGTGAAGGACCAGGACCTGAGCCGCTATATCTTGTAGTCTGCTGATCGAAAGCGAACCGATGCGAAGCCCCTGCGCCGTAAGTGCAGGGGCTTTTCCGCGTTTGAAGCTTCAAGACAAGCCGGAATCCTGAGCCGCTCGGCGATTTGGGTTGACATCCGACCCGAGGGGCGCGCATACTCCTGTCGTATGCCGACCCAAAAAGACGAAAACGAACGAATCGCGCTGCTGCAGGGCACGCTCGACCTGCTCATTTTGAAAACGCTGCTCTTCGGAGCCTGCCATGGGCAGGGGATTGCCCGGGCGATTCAGCGCCAGTCCGAGGAGGCTTTTTTCGTGGATCACGGCTCGCTCTATCTGGCGTTGCAGCGCCTGGAAGAGAGCGGCCTGATCTCTGCCGAATGGGGCGTCTCGGAAAACAACCGCAAGGCCCGGTTCTACACGCTGACGACAAAGGGCCGCGCGCAACTGGTAGCGAAAACCGACCAGTGGAAGCGCCTGACGCGGGCGATGGGACTGATTCTGGATCCGCAGGAATAACGCGCGGAGCGAGGAGGCTAAAATGTTCAGGCGAAAACGGCGAACAACCGAAGATTTTGCGGAAGAGATTCGTGCTCACCTGGCTCTCGAAGCGGAGGAGTTGCAGCGTGAGGGCAAGCCGCGCCAGGAGGCGGAAAGAGTGGCGCGGGCCACCTTCGGCAACTCCACGCTGGCGCAGGAGCGTTTCCGTCTGAGGCATCGTGCGGTGTGGCTGGAGAATCTGCTTCAAGACGTGCGCTACGGCGTGCGCATGATGGCGCGCAACCGGAGCTTTACCGCAGTCGCGATCCTGACTCTGGCCATCGGCATCGGTGTTTGCACTACGGCGTTTTCGTGGATCGACGCGGTGCTCTTGCAGCCGCTGAGCGGAGTAGCGGAGCCCAACCGGCTGGTTACGCTGGAGACGGTCACTCCTGGCGGCGAGTGGGTGCCGAACTCCTACCCCGATTTCATGGATTTTCGCGATCACCTGAAGCTCTTCGACGGCATTGCCGTCACGCGGCCTGTGGCCTTTAGCGTGGGCAAAGAAGACCATGCGGAGCGTGTCTGGGGCGAGCTTGTCTCGGGAAACTTCTTCGCCGTGCTGGGCGTGAAGCCGGAGCTTGGCCGCGTCTTTCTTCCTGCTGAGTATGGCGACAAGCCGGGCGCGTTTCCGCTGGCGGTCGTCAGCGATCGATACTGGCGTTCGCATCTGGGCGCAGATCCCGGCGTGGTGGGCAGGACCATTCGCATTAATCAGCATGAGCTGACCGTCATCGGCGTCGTGCCGCCCAATTTTCACGGATCGATTCCGGTGACTGCCTTCGATCTGTGGGTGCCGTACATGCAGCAGCCCATCTTGAATGGCGTGCAGCAATGGATGCTGCGTGATCGGCACAATCGCAACATGCTGGGCATTGCAAGGCTCAAGCCGGGCGTAACGCTGGAACAGGCCAATGCGGAACTGGATACGCTGGCCCGGCGTATGGCCGTTGCGAACGCCGATGTAAGCGCGGATATGACCGCAACGCTGCTGCCGCTGTGGAAGTCGCCGCATGGGCCGCAGGGCCTTCTGGTCGGGCCGTTGCGCATCCTCATGGGTGTCTGCCTGCTGGTGCTGCTGATCGTTTGCGCAAATGTCGCCAATCTGCTGCTGGCGCGGGCCACGGTGCGTGAAAAGGAGTTCAGCACGCGGCTGGCGCTGGGCGCGGGGCGCACGCGGCTGATTCGGCAACTGCTCACCGAATCGCTGTTGCTGGCCCTGGCTGGCGCGATTCTGGGCGTAGCAGCAATGCCCTGGATGAGCCGTTCGCTCGAACTATTGATGCCGCCCGGCGAGCTGTCTCTCGTCCTGTTCCTGAACACGCGGCTCAATCTGCATGTGCTCATCTTCACCGTCGGTCTGTGCCTGCTGGCTGCGCTGGTTGCCGGAATCGTGCCCGCGGTGCAGGTGAGCCGCATGGATCTTACTGCGCGCCTCAACGACGGAGGCCGCAGCGGCGCAGCGGGACGCAGCCGGCATCGCCTGCGATCCGCGCTCGTGGCGAGCGAGGTGGCCCTCGCGCTGGTTGCTCTTGTCGGCGCGGGCTTGTTTGCGGAGGGATTCCGCGAGACGCTGCGCATGGACCCTGGCTTCGACCCGAACCATGTGCTGCTCAGCCAGTTTTATCTCAATACCGGCGGTTATACGCTGCAGCAGCGCAAGGAGTTCTGCCGCCGTTTGGCCGAGCGCATGGAGGCCGTGCCGAGCGTGACGAGCGTGGCTTATT
This sequence comes from Acidicapsa acidisoli, assembly GCF_025685625.1. Classification (NCBI taxonomy): domain Bacteria; kingdom Pseudomonadati; phylum Acidobacteriota; class Terriglobia; order Terriglobales; family Acidobacteriaceae; genus Acidicapsa; species Acidicapsa acidisoli. The sequence continues at coordinate 480,113 of NZ_JAGSYI010000001.1, read as the reverse complement.
CGGATGGCGTTCCGCTTGGCTTTGAGCCGAGCTGGTGGGAAGAGCTTCGCATCGATGGCTATGCGCCCGGGCTAAATGAGAACATGAATATCTTCCGCAATGTTGTGTCTCCCGGTTATCTCGACCTGATGCATGTTCCCCTCGTGGAGGGGCGCAATTTCACGGATGCCGACACGGAAGCCACGCAGCCCGTGATGATCGTCAATGAATCCTTTGTGCGCCGTTTCTACGCAGGGCGGAACCCAATCGGCGGCCGAATTCACGGATGGGGCTCGTGGTTCCGTGTTGTTGGCGTGGCGAAAGACAGCAAGTACCACTACCTCGGTGAGTCTCCTGTGCCGTATTTCTACGTGGATTTCCGCCAGCTCTATCGCGAAGACGAGTCGCTTGCCTTCTATGTGCGCACCAAGAGAGATCCCGACGCGATTCTGCCGCTACTGCGCGCCAATGTGCGGGCAATCGACCCCAATGTGAATGTCTTCGACGCTGTGCCACTGAAGGAGTTTATCGGGGCATCGCTCTATCCGCAGAAGGTCGCCGCCAGCCTGATGACGGTTCTCGGTACAGTAGCTGTTGTGCTTGCCGCAATCGGGCTCTACGGTGTCATGGCCTATTCCGTAGCCCAGCGCACACAGGAGATTGGCGTGCGTATGGCGTTGGGAGCGAAGCCGGGACAAGTGCTGCGAATGGTGGTGCGGCAGGGGCTGGTGCTTACCGTCGTGGGCCTCGCAGCGGGAGTGCTGCTGGCGCTGGGACTGGCCCGCAGCGTCTCTGCTGTCTCCTTCACCAATTCAGGGATGGGGGCGAGCGCGAAGTTGCTTGGTTCGAGCGCGAGTGAACCCTGGATCTACCTCGGAGCTGCGGCGTTCCTGTGCCTGGTTGCTGTGCTGGCGGCTTATCTACCAGCAAGGCGAGCGGCCGCGACCAATCCCATGCAGGCGTTGCGGATGGAATAGAGACGCCGAAAAGTACTTAAGCTGGCGTCTTCCGTTTTGAGGCTCCGGTAAGATTGAGGAAATGTGCTTCAAAACGCTGGTTTTGTTGGCTGGAATATCTTCCTCTCTCATTCTTTCCGCGCAGACCAATTCCACTTGTTCCGTCGACTTACCGCAGGGGAAGTCTGAAACTGTGGTGGTGCTCGGTTCGGCGACACCGGTGCCGCTGGCCGAGTCACCCAGCGCGGTGCTGATTCTGCCGCTTCGCGAAAATGCGCTTACGCTCGCTACGCCGCTCGATCCGCTGCGTAGCGACGCCTCGATCTTCCTCGAACAGCGCGGCTCCGGCGGTGCGCAGACTGATCTGACTCTGCGCGGCGGCAGCTTTGAGCAGACGCTCGTTTTGTTGAATGGCTTTCGTATCAACGACAGCCAGGCTTCGCACCATAACCTCGACCTGCCGGTACCGCTCGAAGCCATGGACTCGATTCAGGTCTTGCACGGCGCGGGATCGACGCTGCACGGAGTCGATGCCTTGAGTGGCGCGGTCGATTTTCTGACCGCGGCCCCGCACGCAGACCTGCTGCAACTCAACGCAGGCGTTGGGAGCTTCGGAGCCAACGAACAGTCCTTGCTCGCCGAGCTTTCGCACCGCAACTGGAGCAGCCGGCTTACCGGCAGCCACAACCTTTCGACTGGATTTGCGACGGACCGCGATTACCGCAATCAGACCGCATCGAATGAAGACTGGATCGGCTCGCGGCTGGGACTCACCGATCTGCTCTTCGCTGCGAGCGACCGGTCGTTTGGAGCCAATCAGTTTTATGGAGACTACCCCTCGTGGGAGCGCACAAAGGGCTGGTTTGCTGGGATACGGCAGGAGTTTGGAGCGCAGACCCAGGCTGTATTCGCTTATCGGCGGCACACAGATGAATATGTGCTAGTGCGCGACGATCCGACGCTCTACGAAAACAATCACATCGACGGCTCCTGGCAGGCTTCGCTGCGCCACACGATGCCGGTTGCGTCTTCCTCTGTGGTGCTGATGGGCATCGAGGCTGATGGTGACAGCATTGACAGCAACAACCTTGGGCAACATGCGCGCAATCGCGCTGCTGGCTATCTTGACCTGGACCTGCGGCGAGCCAAAGCGCGTTGGGGCTTGTCGGCAGGCGTGCGGGAAGAGGGATTTTCCGGAGGCTTGCAGACCGCTTTTGCGCCTCACCTGGCGGGCAGTTATCGACTTAAGAATTCGATCAAGGTGCGGGCCAGTGGTGGTTATGGATTTCGCATTCCAACTTATACGGACTTGTATTACTCCGACCCGACGACGATCGGTAATCCTAACCTCAAGCCGGAATCTGCATGGAGTGGAGACGGTGGCATGGATTGGAATCCGGGCGCGCGGCTGGCTATCTCAGCTACAGGGTTTTACTCGCGGCAACATGATGCAATTGACTACGTACGCGCCTCGTCGACGGCACCTTGGCAGGCTGTCAATCTCAGCGGACTGCACTTTTCCGGTGTGGAGTCATCGGTGACCTGGCTTGCAACAAAGACGCAGACGATCCGAATCGCGTGGACCAGCCTTTTCGGCGCGCAGAGCGCATTGCATGGCCTGCAATCGGAGTATGTCTTTAACTATCCCGTGGAAAATGCGCATGTCGAATGGGACGCCGCGCTTGGCCATCAGATTTCTTTGCGCAACACGGTCCAGGTGGCGCAGCGTTATCAGCAGACAGCCTATCCAGTGTGGGATATGGCGCTGACGCATGATTCGGGTTACAGAAAATGGGCCAGAATTCGCCCCTATCTGCGTCTGGCCAACCTGAGCAACACCGGTTATCAGGAGATTCAGGGCGTCGCGATGCCGGGCCGCTCGATCACTGGTGGCGTTTCGATCCGGATGGGTGAGTAGTTTCTGCGGATGCGGAGTTTTCAAGCTGAGAATCTTCTGCTAACGTAGTTTCGTACCTCGCGAGTCCGCGCCGTGCAGTCAATCAGCGGGCTCTACCTGCACTCTCCTGCTTCTGAGGGAATGCGGATGGAGGCGTTTCGGAAGCACCCTGGGAAGGGTGCGCCTGCGACGCTCCATCGTCAGCCGAGGGCCCCGCAGCCGCTTTTCCCTTACTTCCACGCAGAACACGCCAAGGAGAGAGCATCCATGTCTGTGACCAATTCCGTGAACAATCGCAAGATCAACTATGTCGAGTTTGTTTCCTCAGATATCGAGCGAAGCAAGCAGTTTTATGCAACCGTTTTTGGCTGGAGCTTTGAGGACTGGGGGCCGGATTACATCAGCTTCAGTGCCTCCGGTTCGGGCATTGATTGCGGCTTTCGCAAAGGCGATGCGCAGACCGGCACGCCGCTCGTGGTGATCTATGCAACGGACCTTGCGGTCACGGAGCAAGCCATTGTTGCCGCAGGCGGAAGCATCACGGTGCCCACCTTTGAATTTCCGGGCGGCCGTCGTTTTCACTTCAACGATGGCGCAGGCAACGATCTTGCTGTCTGGTCGGAATAACGGCCAGACGGTTCTTAGTTCACGCGCGAGGGCAGAAATCCTGGCTTGCTGTTTGCCAGATCTTCCCGCACCAGCCGCAGACCGTAGATGCAGCGATCGAACCAGCCAGCGAGGCGCCGGAACATCGGGGCCTCGTCGGCATACTCTTCAAGGTCAAACTGGCTGACGATGTAGTAGCTCTCTTTGCCAACCTTTACCAGTTCCTCGAAGCTCTGCTGGCCATGCCGCCTTCGATAAGGGTCCATCGACTCCGGGTACATACCGGAGACGAAAAGCGCATAGTCGCCGATGTGCTTGCGCACTGCGCGTTCCGCATCAAACGAGGCCGCAGTGCCATGGATCGGATCGGCCGCTTGCACCATCTCCTCCAGCGCGTGAATGGGACGGCCCCCTTCGTCGCGTATGTAGAGCTTGTCTGCCTCGCTGAATTCGCAGAGAATGTGCGCCACGTATTCGGTAATAGCTGTGTCGTGGATGCCCAGCTTGCCGGCGTAATTGTTACGCACCATCTGCTGGAAGAAGGATTCGAGCGGATGAGTCTCAGCTTGCATATTTGCCTCCAGTAATACCTCCCCTGAAATCTTGGATGCAGGGAGGCATTGTCCCGTAATCGCTCTGTTGCGAATATCGTGACCAACTGTCGCGTCGCGTTTCAAGTTCGGAACCGGAAACCCGCCGCAGCTCATTTACCTTGTATTGACACAGAGATTATCGGAAATACTCGCAACTGCAATAACACTCACGTGTGATTTTTTGGCAGTTGGAAGTCCGGAGTGTCACACACGTCAACGCACTCGGCAAAAAACGCAGCGATGAAGCTGCGTCTGGCAGGCATATAATTTCGGCAGGCGCGATCGCAGCAAAGCGGATTGCACCGGAAAGAGAGCCGGGTGCAAACTTTCCGCGAAACCCGTGCCCGTACCGGGGGCCGCTTCAGTCCTCTCAGAGAGTTCCCGGAGAGATTTTTTGTCATCGCGTCCTGTCTAATGTTCATGGTGACTTTTTCCTTCGCAAGACCGGCTAGAGGATTGTCCCAGGCTGAAGCGGCGCAATCGAGCGAGTTCGCCGCGCCTTCGGCTGGCCAAGTCGATCAAGTCGATTCGGTGGGTAAAGAGGGTGCAATCAGTGCACCATCTCTCGGAGAAAGCACAGGGAACCGAAGCGGCCAGCCCAGACCGCGTCGCAAGCTGATCGTGATCGGCTTCCTTGGCGGCAAGGTCCGCGCAGGCAACCTCGTTCATCGCGAAGCCCAGTTAATCAAGACGCTGCAGCTTGGCTATCCTCTTGCCATCCGCGCGGAGATCTTTGCGAACAGCGATGGAAACGCGGCTCTTCGGGCCATTCTTGAGTTTTTGGATGAGGATGGGGACGGAAGGCTTAGCGACGAGGAGAAGAAGTCCGCGCGAATCGTCCTCTTCGGACATAGTTGGGGGGCCTCGCAGGCTATCACGCTCGCCAAGCGGCTCAACAAGCTTCAGATTCCGGTGCTGCTGACAATTCAGGTTGACAGCGTGCGGAAGCTGCGTCAGAACGATGGAGATATTCCGCCAAATGTGCTGGAGGCGGTGAATTTCTATCAGTCCGAGGGCCTGCTGCGTGGGCGCAAACTGATAGTCGCGAGAGACCCGTCAAAGACGAAGATCCTGGGCAATCACGAGTCAAGCTATCGCCACAACCCAGTCTCCTGCGCGGGGTTTCCGTGGTATGCGCGAACTTTCATGAGGCAGCATATTCAGATCGAAAATGACCCAGCGGTATGGAGCGAGATCGAAGAACTGATACTTTTCAGAGCCCGCTAACGTCATCCGGGTGCGCTTCTGGAACTGTAGCCTTCTTGCCCAGACCCAATCGGCAAGCCTCTTCGATAGAATTGCGTCGCTGGAAGATCCCCACAATCAGGAGTTGAGTATGGCGTTTTTATATCGCCGCGGGCCGCAGGATTTCTTTCAAATTGGTCCCGTCAATGAAATCCGCGAAACACAGTACGGGAATGCGCAGGGCGCTCACATTTACTACCCCGGAGTCAGTACCTGCACGACCATCACACTCTTGCTGACGGACGGCACAGCCCTTGGGATGCACCTGACCAAGCTCGATTTGGCGACTGATGTCGACGCGATCGTGACCCAGGTCAATGCCGTGCGCGGCGGAACAGCCGTCAGCTCGATGTATGCTGTCGGTGTGCTCCGATGCCGGGATGCGGATGGATGGATGGGCGTTGCGCGATATCGATGGCCCGTGCAACTCTCGACCTTTAATACGGCATTCGGCCGCGCCGGTGGAGATATTGTGCAGGGCTTTATTCAGAAAGAGGGAAGCGGGGCCAATGACTATCGAGTGCTCGTGGGCGGAGGCGGTGTCTCCTGGTACGCTCGGCCGCAGGGCACGCATACCTGGAATACTCTGGATCTCGAAACGCTTTAGAGGCTTGTTTTCGTTGGGTCGAATCTCCGCATTTCACAGGAACAAGACAACAGGCAGTCCGGTTTCGGACTGCCCGTTGCGACATGGTGCGGAGAAACAGTGTTGGTATGCCTGTTCGCGAACTTACTGTGCCGATACCGGCTCCAGCTCAGTGATCCGCTTAGCGAGCAGCGCCTCCAGCTTTTCGAGGGCGGCTGAGAAGCCTTCGATGCCTTCCTTGAGCTTGTCGGTGGCCATGCGGTCGGCTGCATGCATCTTTACGAAGGTTGCGTGATCGATGGTGATCTTCTCGATGTCCAGCTTCTTCGCGGCTTCCGGGTCAAGCTTACGCGGCAGATCGCCTTCGGTCGCGGCCAGTTCGCCCAGCAGATGTGGAGAGATGGTGAGCAGATCCGAACCGGCCAACTCTGTGATCTCGCCGATATTACGGAAGCTTGCGCCCATGACCACTGTCTTGTAGCCGAACTTCTTGAAGTAGTTGAAGATCGTCGTCACGGACTGCACGCCCGGATCGTCCGCGCCGTGGAAGTCTTTGCCTGTGTCCTTCTTGTACCAGTCCAGAATGCGCCCGACAAAGGGCGAGATCAGCGTTACGCCTGCTTCGGCGCAGGCGATGGCCTGGTGCAGTCCGAAGAGCAGCGTCAGGTTGCAGTGAATGCCTTCCTTCTCCAGTACCTCGGCGGCACGGATGCCCTCCCAGGTGGAAGCGATCTTCACCAGGATGCGATTGCGGCCAATACCTGCCGCGTCGTATTCCGCGATGATCTCGCGCGCCTGGGCGATGGTGGCTTCCGTGTTGTACGAGAGGCGCGCATCGACTTCAGTCGAGACGCGACCGGGCACGATGTCGAGAATCTTCTTGCCGAATGCGATCGCGAGCCGTTTGAAAGCCAGGTTGGCAACGGCTTTTTCGTCTGCTTTATCGCCCAGTTCCTTGAGCGCATCCAGCAGAACGCCGTCGACGATGGGCTGATATTGCGGCATCTGAGCCGCGGCGGTGATCAGCGAGGGGTTAGTGGTTGCATCCTGAGGGCGAAACTGCTCCATCGCCTCCATATCGCCCGTGTCGGCCACGACGACGGTCATTTTACGCAGTTGTTCCAATAAATTCGACACAAGATCCTCCAGGGGATGGAATTTTCTCAGCCAGCAACTTGAACGAGGCGAAAACACCTCGAACTTCCAGTCTACGCCTCAAAGTGTACCGCCGTTTGGATGCGCCAGCTTGTGTCTAGGGGGCACTTCTTTGAGCTGCTCTTCAATTTTCATTCAATCTTCCGGCTGTTACCGGGTGTCTGTTTCAATCCTCGTCCGGTTGCACAGGGTTCGAGAGCTTGCCCAGACCCGGAATGCTCACTTCGACTACATCGCCGTCCGCCAATGGGCCGACTCCTGCTGGAGTACCGGTCAGAAGCAAATCCCCGGGTTCGAGCGTAATCGCCGCAGTGATGTATTCGAGCAATTCTGGCAGTGGGAAGATGAAATCCAGCGTCGAGCCATGCTGACGCACGTCGCCATTCACGCGGGTTTCAATGGTGAGGCCAGCGGCCAAATCCAGCTCAGTCTCGACGAAAGGGCCAACCGGGCAAAATGTGTCGAAGCCCTTCGCCCGCGTCCACTGCCCGTCTTTCTTCTGGAGATCGCGCGCGGTCACGTCGTTGGCCAGCGTATAACCGTGGATATATGGCCGAAGATCCTCGTCGCGGCGCAGCTTTCGCGCCTTCTTGCCGATGACGACCGCCAGCTCGCCCTCAAAATCAACACGAGCCGAGGCCTTTGGTTTCCGGATGATGCCGCCTGACGCCAGCAATGACGAAGGCGGCTTGAAGAACAGGAGCGGTTCGGCAGGAACCTCGTTGCCTAACTCCTTCGCGTGGTCGCGGTAGTTGCGGCCAACGCAGATGATTTTGGAGGGCGCAACGGGCGCGAGCAGTTGGAGTTCGCTAAGCCTGCGAGGACTGATTTCGCACACTGCTCGACTATCTGGCAGCCACGGTGAGGGGATCGACCTGGTGACCCAGAGATCTCCATCGCGCTCCTCAATTTGCCCGAAAACTGGTTCGTTCTCTGGGCCGTTCTCCGACTTGAAGCGGCAATACTTCATTCATTCTCCTGATCTTTATTCATTAGGGTTTGGTTCGGATTCTGGCATCGCTTCCTGCGCTTCGACCGAGCGTTTGCTCTCGTGTCCGGTCAGGTCAATCGCACTTACGGCGTATCGGTAGCTGTGTCCGGCTGCGACTGTCTGGTCGCGAAAAGCGGGTCCTTCGAGCGGCTGCGGCCCTGATATTCGCTTCCATTCGCCATCGGACTCGGCTCGATACACGATGTAACCTGCAAGATCTTCTTCTGTATCCGGTTGCCAGGACAGGTCAATGGTCTTTTCATCCGGCACGGGCACCGCGACCAGACCTCGCGGTACGGATGGTGGAAAGGTATCCACAACATCCACGCGAATGGGCGCGGAGATTTCCCCTGCCAGCTCGAGCGATTTCTTTCCATCTACTCCATTGGTCGAAACCTCGACCACCCGCTGCGCAGTGTATTCGTAGATTTCGCCGAAGTGCGCCGTCTTATCCAGCGCGCCGGTTGGCTGACCGTCCTTCGGTGCGTCCACGAAGAGATCGCGCAGCACTGGCTCTGTTGCTGGCGCCATCGGACCGCTCTGCTGCTTTTTCTCCGTCGCGGCGGGGGGATTCAGGAGCTTGCGGTGCAGCCGTACTCCTCCGGTTCTCGGGCTGGTTTGCTCGCCGATTTGGCTGTCTGACTGATCGGGGCTCCAGCCCAACGCAACCCCATCTGCGCGAACCTCAGCCGAAAGCCCTCCAATCGCCCCAGGAGCTTGACCGGCGAGCACCGGAGCGGAATTTGATAGTCCAGCCGACCGGCCCTTCGGGCTCTTCAATTCGATAAAGTAATCGAGCTCACGCGGCGCACCGCCGGCGAGCGGTGCCGGCAGGGTTTCGCGAAACTCTCCATCCTTGCTCGGAGCCACGGAAATCTCGCCCGCAGGCAGACAATTTCCAGACCCCTCGCGACGGCAGACTGCAGCCTTGATGGATCCCTGCATCAGGAGGTGATCGGTGGTCTTCTTGGGGTTAGTCCAATGCAGCACTACATTGTTTCCGGCGCGCACTGCGGTCAGGTCCGTGACGCGCTCCGGCAGTTTCAGAGAGGGCGGCTGCGGAGCCCCGGGTGTCCCGCAGCCGCTCAGCAGAATGGCCTCGGCTAGTCCGGCGAAGGCGATTGCGATCAGCGGTTTCCGGTTCTTCAGCGAGCGGTTCAAAGGCGCGCCTGCGTTGGGCACAAATCTCATCCGTCTCAGTTTATCTGTACTCACCTGCCGGTTCGGCGTGAGGCTCGTAGACTAAGACGCAGATTAGGACGCAAGCGCCGCAGCCAGAGCTTCCGACAGGGTTGGGTGTGCGAATACAAATCCGGCGTCAAGCAGCCGCTTCGGCACGGCACGCGTGCTTGCAAGCAGCGCTGCATCCGCCATCTCTCCGAAGGCCAGACGCAGTGCAAAAGCTGGCGCGGGCAGCACCGCGGGCCGGTGCACTGCGTGCGCAAAGTCCTGTGTAAACAGGGAGTTAGTGATAGGTTCCGGAGCGACAACATTGACCGGGCCGGAGAGTTGGCGTTCTCCTGCATCAGAGATTCCAGAGATTTCAAGGGCAAATAGCACCGCTGAGACGGCGTCCGTTTCGCTCACCCAACTCATCCACTGGCGGCCGTCTCCCAACTGGCCGCCAAGTCCCAGCCGGAAGAGCGGCGCCAATCGCGCCATGGCTCCGCTATCTGGCCCGATCACCATGCCGAAGCGTAGGTGCACCACGCGAATCCCGGCGTCTTCCGCAGGACGAGTCGCGGCCTCCCACGCCGAACAGAGTTCGGGAAAGAAGCCGTGTCCAGCTTGCGAGTCTTCGTCAAGGATCTCGTCTCCCCTATCGCCGTAAAACCCCACGGCGGATGCGGTAACAAGTGTCTGAGGCGGCGTCTTCAACCGCGCCAGCGCCTCGGACAAAACGCGAGTCGTTCCGACCCGGCTCTCGACCATCTCCCTCTTGTAAGCCGCCGTCCAACGCCTCGACGCGACATTTGCTCCGGAAAGATGCACTGCGGCGCTGATCCCTTCGAGTTGGCCAGCGTCTCCAATTTGGCCCGCAGCCGGATTCCACTGCAGCTCATCAGGGCCCTGCGCCTGTCGCCGGACGAGCCGCAGCACCCGCATCCCTCGTCGCCGGACCGCTGCCCCCACCGCCGACCCCAACATGCCGGAAGCGCCGCTCAACGAGACTTTTCTTTTGTTTGCTGCATCACAAATCAAGGGGATACGCCTCCAGCTCTGGATGGTAGATGCAGTTTGGCGACTAGGCGGATTGCGTGTCATGAGAAAAAGTTTTGATTCTGGTAACAAAATGCGGTGTAGCTGCATCTATCAATTGGAGGCGAAGTGAAACGCCATGAGTGATTCCGCAGCAGTCCACATGGGAACTGGAATGGCGGCACAGGTCGATTCCGAGACTGCCGAGCAATTCATTGCCGAAAAACACATCGGAGAACGCATCAAGCGTCTACGCCTCAAGAAGTCGATGGGTCTCGTCGAGTTGGGCCGTCACACCGGCCTCTCTGCCAGCTTTCTTTCTCAGCTTGAAACGGGCCGCGTAGTTCCTACGTTGCGCAACCTGGCCCGAGTAGCGATGGTGTTCTCCAAGGATCTGTCCTACTTCTTTGAGCCCGAGCCGCAGGCGCTCTTCCGTGTGCACCGTCGCAAGGAGCGCGTCCGGCTGCCCCAGACCGGTGTCGACGATCCCACATACTTCTTTGAAAGTCTCGGCTATATGGTTCCTGACCGCCTCATGGACCCTTACTGCGCCGAGTTCATGCCAGTCAAAAAGCCTCAGGATCTGCGTCCCCACGTGCATCCGGGCTATGAATTTCTTTATGTTCTGCAGGGAGAACTCGAGATTCGGCATGGGGATCAGGCCTCGCTGATGGAAGCTGGTGACGCGGTCTATTTCGACGCCAGTACGCCGCATGCCTATCTCTGCTCCGGCAAGTCCCCTGCTCTCGCGCTTATTGTGACCATGCATCAGGCCCAAGTTCCGCAACCGACTATGCAGTTGCGCCCGCTGGGCACGGCTCTGCCTGGCCGCCCGGTACCAGGCGCGCAGATGCGACCAGCAAATTCGATACCTCCTACGGTTTCCGGCGCCAGCAGGTAAGTCCAAATCGAACTCAGGCCTATTTGTTCGCGAAGTATTCTGCCACTTCGCGCCAGTTTGCGACTCTTTGGAATCCCTCAGCCGCCATGTTGTGCGGGGCCGAATAGAGAATTCCTGTTCCATGGAAGCGCAGCAGGTTGCGCGGCAAGTCGTCGATCAGGTAGTCGGCGTGCAGGATGCTTTTATCTCCGCAGAAGACAAAATGCGTCGGCGGCAGAAAAGGGAAGTGACGCAACAGCCAGCGATACTTCGGGCCAAAGGAATTCGGGACCGTCATTGCCTGGGTTGCCACAAACACCTCAAATCGCCCCGCCAGCTCGCGCATTACCTCGGGAGCATCTGGCATGACCGTCAAGTCGGCGAAGAAATCGTCCGCATCCAGAAAGGCTCGCAACTGCCCCTGCCGGTCATTCGCGACCACATCCCAAAGTCCCTTGCCCCAGAGGTCATCTGTTACGAGGTTTTCGTCAAATGCTTCGTTGTAGCGCCGCAAATGTTCGCTGAGGGTGTCTGCCATCACCTCATCCATGTCCACGCAGATTCTCAGCAAATCTAGACTCCTGCTTGTTTGCGCTTGATGCTGCTTCCGCCTAAATCTGGCTTTACGCTCTGCGCTGTCTTCGCCGGAATTGCCGGTTCGAGCGCTGGATCAAAGTATAAGATGCGGCTGCACGACTCGCAATTGAGCACCGCTCCATCCCGCAACTGGTTCCAGACCTGCGGCCGAATTCCCATCCGGCATCCTGAGCACTGCTGTCCTTCAGCCCGCGCCAGGCCGGTTCCGCGCATACCCGCAATGCGGTCGAAGTGGGCCAGCCGTACCCCCTCGTCCACCGCAGCGATCTCGCTCCTCAGAGCCTCGCGCTCTACCTTGAGCGCATCCAGCTGCTCGCGAAACTCCACATCCTGTTCGCCAACCCGCGCCCGGATCAGTCCTAGCGTCTCCGTAAGCTTGCCCGCCAGTTGGAACGCCTTGGCACGCTCTTCGTCCAGCGCTTCGCTCTTCTCCATGCTCGCCAGCTCGTTGTCTTCGAGCCGAGCAATCTCGGCTTCGGCAAACTTGATTTCGTGTTCGAGTGCGGCGGCCTGCGCAGCATTCTTCGCCGTATCCATCTGGCCGCGAAACCGCTTCGCCTTGCTCTGGTGAGTCGCAACCTCCAGTTCAAGGCTCGCCCGCAGAAGTTCCTCGCGTTTCAGTCCGGCGTCGGCGTCGGCGACGCGCTTGTGGGCCGCCTTCAGCAGATTGTCCGCCTGCGCTATTTCGCCTGGAAGAGCCTTCAGGGCTGTTGTGAGCCGCGTTCGTTCCAGCTCCACCGCCTGTAACCGCACCAGCTGTTTTGTCTCTTTCGCCAATTCATTCATGAGTGCCACAAAGTGTAACAAACCCCGCACCCCGGCGCATAACACTCGAAATTCAACCAAGATTCGACCGCCCGAGCAGAGCGCCCGCTGTTCTGGTTTCATTTGCAACATCAAAGTGGACTTCCGTGAGTTATCCTCGGGTCAGGTCATCCAGGCGATGAGCACCAGCGTTCCGGCGAAGAGCGGCGATCGGTGGAAGAACCCCTTGGCCTATCTGCTCGCCCGAATGCACCACCCCGAAAATCAGGGTTTTCTCCGCGAAGACCAGATATTTCTCATCCTCGCCCTGGTGATCGGCGCGCTGACCGGCCTCGCCGTGGTTGCCTTCATTTTGCTCACCGAACGAGCCGGTCTGCGCCTCTATCCGGTCGGCGGATCTCCATGGCGGCGTCTGCTCTTTCCCATCGCCGGTTCGCTTGGCATCGGCTATCTGCTCTTCCGCTATTTCCCTTACGCCCGAGGCAGTGGAGTGCCTCAGACCAAAGCCGCGCTCTACGCCAGGGATGGTTTCATCAGCCTGCGCACCGTTTTCGGCAAGTTCTTTTGCACCTCCGCGACGCTTGCTAGCGGCATACCGCTCGGACGGGAAGGACCGTCGGTTCAGGTTGCGGCGGGCATCGCGTCGGTGTTAGGTCGCAGCCTTGGGCTGCGGCCCGAAAAGGTGAAAGCGCTCCTGCCGGTCGGCGCAGCGGCGGCCATCGCTGCCGCATTCAACACTCCAATGGCTGCCGTCGTCTTCGCTCTCGAAGAGATCGTCGGTGACATGAATGCTCCCGTTCTCGGCGCGGTCGTAATCGCTTCGGCCACCTCCTGGATGGTGCTGCGCGTCCTGCTTGGCAACAATCCTCTCTTCAAGGTGCCGCAATATCAACTTTTGCACCCGGTCGAACTGGTCATCTACGCTGTGCTGGGAGTGCTCGGCGGCCTGGTTTCCGCCACCTTTGCTCGTCTTCTGCTCGGCATCCGTCAGCGATTTCTGCAATTCCCTCGAAGTACGGTCTGGTTTCAACCCGTGGCCGGTGGTTTGTTGGTCGGCGTCATGGGCTGGTTTGTGCCCCAGGTGATGGGCGTTGGTTACGGCTTTGTCGGGGACGTGCTCAACGGGCGCATGGTTCTCAGCATGATGGTGATGCTTGTCGTACTCAAGCTGCTCGCTGTCACCGTAAGTTACGCGTCCGGCAACGCCGGTGGCATCTTTGCGCCATCCCTGTTTATCGGTGCAATGCTCGGCGGCGCGGTGGGTACCGTCGCGCACTGGTGGCTGCCAGCGTATACCGCGACTGCGGGCGCGTATGCGCTGGTGGGCATGGGCGCCGTTTTTGCCGGTATCGTACGCACGCCCATGACATCCGTGCTAATGATCTTCGAGATGACCCAGGATTACGCCATCATCGTGCCGCTAATGATCGCCAACCTGGTTAGCCTGTTCATTGCCTCGCAATTTCAGAAACAACCGATCTACGAGGCTCTCGCAGTACAGGATGGCATCCACCTGCCATCGGCCGCCTCGCGCCGCGAACGCGATCAGCGGCACATTATTCAGGTCCTGCGCGCCGCTCCCGACCCGCTGCCCGCCGAAATCACACTCCGCGAGGCGCTTGAAAAGATCGGCGATAGCAGAGCACAGACCCCATTTCAAAGCTGGATCGTCTCCGATCAACTCGGCGTTATCGGAGTCATCAATCGCACCCGCCTTGAGGAGGAGCACACGCGCGATGCGGATAAGAAGTTGAGCGACATCTTGAACGCGGTCGCCTTCCCGCACGTACACGCCGACCAGGGCCTAGATCTTGCCCTCGAACGCATGGGCGCTAACCAGATCGAAATCCTGCCGGTCGTAGGCCGCGCCGACGCCCGCAAACTCGAAGGCATCGTAACGCTGCGCGACGTTCTCGACGCCTACGGGGTGACTCCGCACGAACTGGGCCTGAGCTGATAAAGTCTCCAATCTATAATCCATGCCTCTTGCGAAACTCCCGTACCACCTCAGCCGGATCACGATGTTCGCCGTCAATGGCTTCGTTCATCCCGCGCATATCTTCCGCCGTAATCTTTCCCGCCAGAGCGTCAAGGGCGACCTGTATCTGCGGCCAGCGCCGTAACGCTTCTTCGCGCACCAGCGGAACAGCCTGGTACGGCGGAAAGTAATGCCTGTCATCCTGTAGCGCGACTAGCCCCAAAGCATCAATCGGTCCGTCGGTTGAGTTGGCCGCAATCATGTCCACCTGGTGCGCCTCCAGCGCGCGATAGAGCAGCCCCAGATCCATCGTCCGCGGAGCAGTCGCGAAGTTCAGTCCATACGCCGCGCTCAGACCAGTCAGTCCGTCAGGCCTCTGCTCAAATTCGTAGCCGACCCCGAGACGCCACTGCGACGTGTACTTCGCGGCCTCGCTCAATGTTTTCAGATGCAGCTCTCGCGCATCGTCGCCGCGGATGACCATGGCGAAGGTGTTCTCAAAGCCCAGCGGATCGGCGACACGGACGTTGTAGCGCGACGCGTAGAGACGACGGACCGTATTGAGTACGGAATCGGGATTACGGTCAACCGGCTGCTTCAACACCGCCGTCAATGCAGTACCTGTGTATTCCACATATGCGTCGATGCGCCCTGAGATAAGCGCCTGCTGACAGATATAACTACCGGCGAGATAAAACCGGCGTTCGACCTTGAGACTGGATTTAGCCTCAATCTCCTGCGCCAGCAGCTCGCCCAGCACCACTTGCTCGGTAAAATTCTTGGCTCCGATCACAGGATGGTCAGGACGAGGCGGAGCACAGGAACTTGCGAGCAGGCTCAATACTCCGGCAACGGTAATGCAAAACCAGCGCTTCATCGCGCCGGCATCCGCGTTCGTCGTTCGAGCAGGCCTAGTGCCGCGTCCGCTGCCAGCGCCAGAAGTGCTGCGGGAATCGCTCCGGCAAGCACGAGACGATTATCGACCGACGCCACGCCGCGAAAGATCAGCTCACCCAGGCCGCCTGCGCCCACTGCCGCCGCAATGGTCGCGATGCCGACGCAGGTGACGGTTGCGGTACGAAGCCCGGCTAGGATGAAGGATGCAGCGAGCGGCAACTGCACCTTGACGAGAAGCTGCCAATCCGTGAGCCCCAGCGCTCGCGCGACTTCGATGATTGAAGGCTCGATGCCGCGGATTCCCGCGTAAGTGTTGCGCAGAATCGGCAGCAGTGCGTAGGCCGTCAGTGCCAGAATGGCGATGCGCGCCGCACGGTCTCCCAGCCAGGGCAGCGGCAACAGAAAGCCGAACATCGCGAGGGAAGGGATGGTTTGAAGGATGTTCGCCACGGCGATCACCGGCTTAGCCCATCGCGGCGTTCGCGTAAGCCAGATGCCCGCTGGCACGGCGATTGCCGTGGCAAAGAGCATCGCCGCACCGGTCAGCCACAGGTGCTCCACCGTGAGCGTGGTGATTTCACCGCCATATTGAGAGAGGAAATCTCCGCTCATTGCCGCACCGGGTTAACTTTCTCTCCGCGATGGAAGGCGCGAATATAGGAGACAATCTCCGGCTGATCGGAACGCAGAAAGGCAGCAGGCTCAAGGTTCGCAACCAGCCTTCCCGACTCCAGCAGCACGATTCGATCCGCAAGATACAGCGCCTCGTCGAGGTCATGCGTGACCAAGAGCACTGTCTTTTTTGCCGCGCCCGTAAGCTGGCGCAGCAGATCGCGCAGCATATCCTGCATCTCTGCCCGGGTGAGCGGATCGAGCGCGCCGAACGGCTCATCCATGAGTAGGATGCCGGGTTCGGCGGCCAACGCACGCGCCAGGCCAACCCGCTGCCGCTGCCCGCCGGAAAGCTGGTGCGGAAAGCGATGCGCAAAGCTGCCGGGATCGAGACCCACAACGGAAAGCAGCTCCCGGCTGCGGCGGTTTCGCTCTTCGCGCGGCTGGCCCTGTGCTTCCAGCACCAGTCCGACGTTGCGCTCGACGGTAAAGTGCGGAAACAGCCCAGTCTCCTGGATCACGTAGCCCATGCCCCGCCGCAAGCCAATCACTTCGGCATCGCGGACGCTTGCGCCATGCGCCAGCACATCGCCTGCCGTAGCCTCGACCATGCGATTGACCGTGCGGAGCAAAGTTGTCTTTCCGGAGCCGCTGCGTCCCAGGATGGCCGTGATCGTTCCTTCTTCGAGCGTCAGAGAAATCCGGTCGAGCAGTAGCCTGCCCTGTGCCGTCGCGTACGAAACTCCCCGAAATTCGATGGCAAATTCGATGGCTGCGCTCATGCCTCTGGCGTCCTTTGCCTCATCAGTGTACGGTCCGTAAGCTCTGTTCTCGTGATTCAGCCAAGAAACGCGTGTCTGGCCCGCTTGCCCGAGGACTTCCACCGCCGCACGATTTCATAGACGATCGCCGTCGCGTAGGAAACCGCGATCCAGATGAAGACTTCTTCAATCGGCAAATCGCTCCAGGCCGTGATGCGAAGGCCGATCATCTGCGCGTCCTGAAAACCCCACCATCCATAAGGCACGCCAAGGGTAGCCTCCCAGAGCAGGCTGATCAGCAGAACGACCAGGACCGTCAGGCTGAACGCGCGCCAGTTGATCACCGGCAGCGCGGACGGCAACAGAGCCGCCGACGGCAGCATCGCCCCAAGAACGAGGAAGATGAAATAGCCTGGAAATCCGGGCGTCCTCACAACCATCGAGCGATACAGGATTGCTGCGCCAATCAGCACTAGCGCCCAAAACAGGGATTGCGGATGAAATCGAAGCAGCCGCGCAAAATCCGTCCGCTCCGCTGCGTCAATCGGGACGCTGTAGGCGGCGAGCCAGTACTCATCCAGCCAGATGTAGATGAGGAGTATCGCTACAAATCCGGTGAAGTAGAAGACATACTCCTCGACCGGCACGCCTCCGCCAAGCGCGGGAAAAATCACGCCCAGCGTTGCGGCGCGATTGGGAAAAGTGAAAAACGAGTGCGCGAAAAAGAAATCGAGCAGCGCCCCAAGCGGAAAAAGAATCCCTACCGTCCACAGAAAGGACTTTTTCGAGATAGCGACTCCCTCGCGTGGTACGAGCCAAAGGCCAATCACAAGAATTGGCACAATGAACAACAGGAGGCTGACGGTGTATCCGTAAGGCGAAGGGTCGGCGACGGAAGCATCTACGACCGCCGAAACGCGCACTGTGTGCAGCGTCAGCGCAGCAGGCAACGCGATCATGCCAAGGATCGCGATCACGAGCCGAAAGCTGGATAGTGGCGAAATTGGGCCTTTGAGACGCGCCATCGGATATTCCCATTGCCAACCACTTCGAATTCAGTGCAGCAAATATAGCATTGGGATGAATCACGCCCTTGAATTCGTGAATTAACGCGATCGCACCAGGCACATATTGCACCTGTCACATTCTGAATCGTTGGTGCGTGCTTCAGTCTCTATACTGTGAATTCCCATGAGTGCCGCGACTCAGACCTCACCGATTTCGATGCAGGCCCCCGCCAAGGCTCCCACCACGGTCTGGAAGCCGCGCGCAAATCGCTGGGCGGTTGCTCTCACCGTCACACTTGCCACCTTCATGGAGGTTCTCGACACCTCCATTGCCAACGTCGCGCTTCCGCATATCGCCGGCGGACTCGGAGCCTCGGCCGACGAAGCCACCTGGGTGCTCACCAGCTACCTCGTCGCCAATGCCGTCATTCTGCCTATGTCGGCGTACCTGACGACGTTCATGGGCCGCAAGCGCTTTTACATGATCTGCGTGCTGCTCTTCGGCATCAGTTCGGCCATGTGCGGACTGGCGCCTTCGTTGCCGCTGCTGATCTTCTTTCGCGTCCTGCAGGGCGCGGGCGGCGGCGGACTGGCGCCAAGCGAGCAGGCCATTCTGGCCGATACTTTCGAGCCCAAAGACCGCGGCAAGGCATTCGCCATCTACGGCATCGCCGTGGTTTGCGCGCCGGCCATCGGGCCGACGCTCGGCGGCTACATCACCGATAACTTCGACTGGCGCTGGATCTTCTTCATCAACATCCCAGTGGCCATCATCAGCCTCTTTCTGACCAACCGCATCGTCGAAGATCCGCCGCATATCGTCAACGAAGTTAAGGAGATGCAGAAAAAAGGGCTGAATCTCGACTTCACTGGTTTTTTTCTCCTTGCGATCGGCTTCGGATCGCTCGAATTCGTTCTCGACAAAGGCCAGGAAGACGACTGGTTCGGCTCACAGATCATCACTACCTTTTCGGTTCTTTGTATCAGCTCGCTCATTCTGCTCGTTTTGTGGGAGATGCGCCAGATTCGCATCGGCCATAAACCGATCCTCGATCTCACGCTCTTCAAGCGTCGAAACTTCGCCATCGCATTCCTGCTGATGTTTGTGCTGGGCTTCTGCCTCTTCGGTTCGACGGTGCTGATTCCGCAGTTTGTGCAATCAATGCTCGGCTATACCGCCGAACGGGCCGGACTGGTCATCAGCCCGGGCGGCTTCGGCATCATCCTGCTTATGCCGCTGGTCGGGTTTCTCGTGGCAAAGGTGGACGCGCGTTTTCTTGTCGCTTACGGATTCTTCTCCTGTTCGGTCGCGCTTTTCGTCATGCTTACCCTCGACCTGGACGTGAGCTATGGCTATGTCGCGTGGCTGCGCGTCTTCCAGGCCTCCGGGCTTGCCTTTCTGTTCGTGCCGATCAGCACAATCTCCTTTGCCGGAATGCCGCCCGGCAAGAACAACGATGTCAGCGGTCTCACCAACCTCGCGCGTAACATCGGCGGAAGCGTCGGCACGGCGTTTTTAGTCACGGTGCTTGCCCGCCGCGCTCAGTATCACCAGCACCGCCTCGGCGACCACCTCACCGCGTCCACGCTTTCAATGCAGGACCAGATGGCGCTGATGTCGCGCTACCTGCATGACAAGGGCGGAATGGTCTACTCCATGGCCCTTGGCCGCGGCATGGCCCAGGGCACGCTGATGCGCCAGCTCATCCTTCACTCGACCATGCTCGCGTATCTGGACGTGATCAAATGCTTCGCAACCGCGATGGGGCTGATGGTTCCAATTGTCTTCTTTATGACCAAAGTCAAAGGCGGCCGCGGCGGTGGAGGGCACTAATCCCCGACATTAGCCACTGTCCATTACTGGCCCATTGCAACGAAGAACGCTCCGCGCAATTCCACTGCGGTACACTGCCTTCGTAGACCTTGAGCCGTCCCTCCGGTCTGTTTTCGCGAAATTTGCGCGCTCAAGGCTCACCACTTCCTACGAGGCATCTCATTGATTTCCTGTCATCTCCGTTCGCGTCTTTCAACCGCAATTCTTCTCACCCTTACCGCTGCGTCGCAACTCCACGGCCAGAGTTCGGGCAAGACCCTTACCGTCGAAGACATCTACGCGCATGGGCCGATCGCTGGCGGCGCGCCAGAAGGACTCACCTGGTCTCCGGATGGCGAGCACCTTACCTATATGGATGGCGGGGAACTCATCGACCTGGACCCCGGCACCGGCAAACCGCATATCCTGGTCAGCCGCGCCAAACTGTCTTCGCTCAACAGCAACACCGCCAGTGAAAGGGATCGCGACCACCGCGCCCGCTACCACATGGCCGGCTATCTGTGGGCGCCCGATTCTGCTCATCTGCTCTTTGACACCAACGGCAGCCTCTGGCTCTATGACCTCAAGACCGGCACCGGGCTGAATATCGGCGCCAGCGGCGCAGCCTCCGGAGACGATCCCAAGTTCTCGCCCGATGGCAAGCTGCTCTCCTTCATCAATGAGCATGGGGAGGAACACGGCCTTTCGGTCATCCACCTGCGTGAGATGGGGACGCCGGTTTCCAACGCGGCCGTGACTAACAATCCCGCCGTGCTCAACGGCAAGGTCGACTGGGTCTACGAAGAAGAACTGGATGCGAAAAGCAACTATTTCTGGTCTCCCGATTCCACCCGGATTGCATACCTGCAAATGGACGAATCACGGGTTCCCGAGTACCCCATCACGGACTGGATTCCATTGCATCCCAACGTGGACAGGCAGCGCTATCCGCAGCCCGGCGACCCCAATCCGGATGTTCGGGTCGGAGTTGTCAGCCCCACCGGCGGCAAGACGGTCTGGATTAAGCTGGGCAATGAGGGATTCAAGGCGGGCGACGACTACATCCCGCGCTTTGGCTGGGCCGATCGCAAGACGATCTGGGTCGAGACGCTGAGCCGCGACCATAAACACAAGAATCTCTACTTTGCCGACGCCGCATCCGGTCAGGCAAAGCTCGTTCTCCAGGAGAGCGACGATAAGTTTTTCGCCGAAAAGTACGACATATCCGTTGCCTTCGGGAAGATTATCTTCACCAGTTGGCAGGATGGCCACACCCATCTCTATCTCTACAGTTACGACGTAAACAATCCGCTTGGCGGCCCCGCGAAACTGGAGCGCCAGCTTACCAAAGGCGATTTTGAAGTAGATGAAGTGCTGGAGGTCGACCACCAGCACAAGGTCGTGTATTACTCCTCGAATGAGGGCAGCCCGCTTGAGCGGCAGATATGGCAGGTGAGTTTCAGCGGCGAGCGCAAGCCTATCACCACTGCCGCTGGATATCATACCGGCAGCTTTGCCCCCGCCGGCGGAGCCTTTACCGACCGCTATTCGGATCGTCTGACGCCGGATTCCGTAAGTCTGTGCCGTGTTGGCGATCATGAATCGAAGTGCAATCTCTTCTGGTCCACGCGCGCCGTGGAACCATACCATCTGCGCGCACCCGAGCAGTTGGAAGTGAAGGCGAGCGACGGGTCGACCCTGTATGCCACGCTTCTTTTGCCCGAAGGCAAAACCGATCCCGCTTCCGTTCCACTGATCCTCAACCCCTATGGCGGTCCTGGCCCGATGACGGTCGAGAATCATTGGGGCGGCGATAGCTTTCTCTTCGACACGCTGCTCGCGCAGCATGGTTTCGCCGTTTTGCACACTGACGGTCGCGGATCGGGCCGCCGCGGTAGAGACTTTGAACAGACCGCATATCATAACTTCGGCCCCGTGCAGTTGGAAGATCAGCTCGCCGTGGCGGACGCGGCTCTCGCCAAGTATCCGCAGCTCGACCCTAAGCGCCAGGGCTGGTGGGGATGGAGCTGGGGCGGCACCTTCACGCTCTATGCGCTCACCCACTCCGACCGCTTCCGTGCCGGCGTGGCCGTGGCTCCTGTCACCGACTGGCATAACTATGACTCGATCTACACCGAGCGCTACATGAGCGAGCCGAATGACTTCGCTTCCGGCTACAAGGACTTCTCGGTAGTCAACTCAGCCGCCAAACTCCACGGCCACCTGCTGCTCGTCCAAGGCACGGGCGACGACAACGTACATCTGCAAAACGTTGTCCAGTTCATCCAGCAGCTTACCGTAAACAACATTCCCTACGACCTGCAGATCTACCCCCGCAAGACGCATTCGATAGCCGGAACAGAGGTGCGCCCGCATCTTTTCAACTCGATCCTGGCGCAGTTTGAAACCTACCTCAAGCCGCCCGTAACCGCGGACGCGGGCAAATGAACGCGGACCAATGAACGCGGTTCAAGATCGAACTCTCCATGAGTTGTTGCTGAGACAGGAGCAGCAGCTCATGGACCCGGTCTTCCGCAAGAATCGCGATCAGGTCTCCGCTTTGCTGGCCGAGGAGTTCCGCGAATTCGGCTCATCCGGCCGCATCTGGAACAAAGCGACAATTTTGGAATTCCTTACTTCGGAATCACCTCAACCAGCCCCGCGCATCGCGGACTTCACCGTCCAGTGTCTTGGACCGGAAACTGCGTTGGCGACCTATCGTGCCGTCCCCGAGCAATCCCCGAATGCGCCTCAGGCTAGTCTGCGAAGCTCGCTCTGGATACGATCCAAACACGGCTGGCAGATGCTCTTTCATCAGGGAACCAAAATCCCCAACGCCTAGCTCTCAATGCAGCGATTGAATATAGCTGCGTATCCCGCTGGTCAGAATCTGCACCCCGATGCAGAACGAGATAAACGACGAGAGCCGCATCAGCACCGTCGTTCCCGACTTGCCCAGTAGTAATGTAGCCGAGCGCGCCCAGCGATAGCAGATGTACACAATCCCGCATATCACCAGCGTTCCGACGATCGAAGCCGCCAGAATGCCAGGGGAGACGAAGGACTTCGCATTCAGTTGCGAGGGCAGGTGCGCGCCCAGCGCCACCGCGACTGAGATGGATCCTGGCCCCACCGTGATCGGCAGCGTATAGGGATAGAAGGCCTGATTCAGCACTTCTTCCGGATTGCAGATAGCGCCCTGATCCTTCTTGGCGTCCTGGGTCAGCAGATTCCATCCGTTCGCGGCCACGATGATGCCTCCGCCGATCTGCACCGAGTAGAGCGAGATGCCAAAGAAGGAAAGAATCTTGCCGCCGCACAGCATCGACAGGAACAGCAGGAAAAAGCTGTACATCGTAATGCGATTGACCAGCTTGCGCTGCAGCTCGACGTCGATGTTATCCACCATCGCCAGAAAGACCGCGGCGCTCCCGATTGGATTGACAATTGGAAACAGCGCCGCAATCACCAGGATCGAGGCCTGCAGCACCAGCACGATTTGGTCGTAAATGTCGTGGATACTCAATGGGCGCTCCTCAGTCCAGGGCTTACTGTTGTGCAGCGGATGTATGGCTTTCGATGTCCGCGAGACGGGTTCGGGCATACAAAGATTTGGCTCAACCCGCGACGTTCGCCTGCCAGTCTACAGGATCAGGAGAATCAGCGCGGAATAGGCAGTAATCTTTCCATTCCACGCTCTGCTCGCGAAGCGTCTAAGAGGCCTTGGCCACCAGAACATCCTGCATCGGGCGTGAAGGCAACGGCTGCACTGCCTTGCGCGGACCCCGCTTGCGCGCGCTCATCACGCGGATGCGCTCGATCAGATCAGCAGGGGAGCAGCATCCCTTGGCCAGAAAGGCGTCGGCTCGGTGCGAACGCTCGCCTGCGCGTACCGTCTCGCTGGTGAGAATCATTGGAATATCGGGAGAAATCTCCTTCAGATGGCCAATCAGCGCATTTCCATCCATCTGCGGCAACCCCAGGTCGGTCAAAACCAGATCAATCTGCGTTGTAGAGAAGAGTGCAATGGCATCATGCCCGTTGATCGCCGTGTGGACGCGGTAGCCGCGTGTCTCAAGCAGAAACTTCCGCACGGAAAGGGTTTGTTCGTTGTCGTCAACGCAAAGGATGGTTTTCTTGGGTCGCATGGCTGTTCGAGGAGCTCCTTCGGGGGATATATAGCTAGGTGCCTGGCCGGCTCCTGACCGCTTCGCGAGGTCTGGCCGTGCTGGAAGGCAGCGATAGATCGTCGGCCGCAGCAGACATGGTCGCAAGGCGCGGAAATCCCGCACACCCAGAGACGGCAAGATGCAGAGCGCCCGTCAGACAGGCATAAGACAGGAATCTCCCGTCTACGCCTGGAGCGCAGTGCCGCCGTACCTGAGTCTGGAATGCGAAGCCAGATCAAGGCTGCGGTGAGGAAAAGAGAAACAGAGATTCCCGCCCGTGTTTCTCGTCTGGACTCTTCAGGATTCAGATCGAATCGCGATTGGGATGATTACCCTTTTGGCGGGCAACATCTTGTTTACGAAAGCGCGGTCTGACGCACCGAAAAGGTCTTCGGGAAACGGGTCTGTCTACTTCTCCTCAGCTTCGTTGTGTGTAAATCGAAAGGCAGGACCAGCCAGCTTTCTCGCTCGGCTCCTGCAACGCTTTCCGAGACTATTGGGACAGGAGAATGCGTGCAATGGGGAAGAATAGGCGAAACTGTGCTGTGGGAAAAGGTTGGAAATCTGGGTTTCTCGGCTAGGTCCCTTGTTGGCAATATCTTGCCTATGGGCGGGCCTGTTGAAAGAGTGTGCATCACGGCAGGAAAAGGCGCCCCGTTGCAACAAGAACAGTGCTGCCCCCAACACGCACATCGGTGACCTTCCCAATCCGGGATTCTGTGATCGGTGTCCTGGCGTCCGTAAGGTTCGCGCTCAGAAAGAGTTCGCTGGGCCGTCCCATCTCGACCCCCTGACGCAGATGCACCGTTCGTCCGGATTCCACCGCGCCATGCCCCACGAGGTAACTAATTGCACAGCCCGCTGCGGAGCCAGTCGCTGGATCCTCCCCGCCGTTGAACTGCATCCGTGCCCGCCACTCCGGAAGCGCCTGTGGGGGCAACGCTGCGTCTGTTGATGTCGCGGAGACCGTCGGACCCAGCACGTAGAACCAGCGCGCTCCACGGGCTTTCAGGAATGCGCTGGCTTCTTCCTGTCGAACCCGAAGACGTTTGAGTCCCTCCGCCGAGCGCAGAGGCACAATGGCAAAGGCCGTTCCCGTCGAGACAATCTGCACTGGCAACCGGGGATCGAAGTCGTCTGGATCGAGGCCGGTCAGGGACGCGACCTCCGCTGTCTCCAAGACCTCGCCAAACTCCGGATCGCGCTGCGTCATCTCGCCGCGCACGGGCCACGCGGACGCGGTCGCCGAGGCCTCAAAGCGTACGGGAACCGCGCCCACCTTAAGCGCCAGGCGAATCGTGTCGCCGGCCATGCACTCCGGTGCGATTGTTCGGAGCAGGCTCGCCGTTCCCAGCGTGGGATGACCCGCAAAGGGCAGTTCCTCCTGGGTTGTAAAGATCCGTACCAGCACCCCTTCGCGGCGCTCGATTTCCGCGTCTCTGCGCTCGACAAAGGTCGTCTCCGAGAGATTAGTCTCCCGGGCGATGGCCTGCATCGTCTCGGTGGTCAGCGTGCCCGGGTGCAACACCACCGCAAGCGGATTTCCCTTCAACCGTGTCTCGCTGAAAACATCCAGCACAAAGTATTCGAGACCGCTCGCAGTCTCGTTCTCCTTCCCGTCGATTGCAGCCTGAAACACCTGAGACACTTGACACCTCCCGTCGATGTCTCTACTCTACGGGAATAAGCAACGCAGAGAACTCCCTTACCGGGCTGGTTCTCTAGTTGTTGCGCAAGAGGTTTCGATTTCAATGCGATATTCAGCTCAACGATTCGCCTGTTCTGCCCGCTGCTGTTGCCACAGCACCGCGGGGGCTTAATCTGAGCTATAGATTCGAGGCACTGGAATCGAGACTCATGGTACCCACCCCGCTCCGTAGCGAGGTGGGATTTTTAATGTAGGCAGCACATTACGTTTTTAGTGTCGGCGGAAACTCTTTACAAGAGAAGTAGCGTCGGCCGCAGGATGAGCACCGGTGGCGAAGTGGCTAACGCGCTGGTCTGCAAAACCAGTATTCGCGGGTTCAATTCCCGCCCGGTGCTCCAAAAGCCGATCCGCGCATAGGTTGTTTGCGGAGACTGACAGTTCCCCGCTTACATTCTGCTGATCCGTATGTAGCGGCCCAGGTCCGGTAATCCTTTGAGTAATACACATCCGAGGAAGAGCAAAGTAACTACCCCGACACCACTGGTGATTGCCAAAGCTGTCTTCACAACGTCTCCTTAGCACTTGTCATCAAGCGACAGAGCTGTCTCCGCGACTATAGTCGCTCGGTTGGCGGCAGATTTGCTGCTCCACATTGCTCACCCTCGATTTTCTCAACCCACCGTTTGCCTCTGCCGCTGAGGAGCCGTGAGGGCGTCCCGTACAAATCGATACAGAAACCAGCCTGCTCCATCGTGACAATCGATGGAGTCGCACCGCTTTCAGAAGAGAAAAGCGGTCGCGCAGCAGGGGAAAGCATCATGACCCAAAGTGCCCACAATCGAGTAGCGGAGTTGCACAATCTCGCCGCTCATGCCCACGCCGCAGCCGCAGCCGCCCACTGCAAAGCAGATCGACTCACTGCGCACGAGCTATCGAAACAGGCCCATGAATTATCCATGAACGCGCATCGACTCGCCGAAGAGCGCTTCGCTGCATCGAACGATTTCAAGCGGCCATGACAGAGAAATCCTGAATCCTTGCTCAGAGGAGGTCATCTACTGCTCGCAGGAGGATTCACTATGGCGCAGGATAGAAAGATCGCACTGATCACCGGTGCGAATCGCGGGATCGGTTTGGAAACCGCGAAGCAGTTGGGAGAGCAGGGAGTTACAGTCGTTGTCGGCGCGAGAACGCGGAAGACTGCCGATGAAACTGCCGCCAGTCTCAAGTCGCAGGGCATCGACGCCTATGGAGTTCAGCTTGAGGTCACCAGCGCAGCCGATCGCACGGCAGTCGCGAAGTATCTCGGCGAGAAATTCGGCAAACTCGACATTCTGATCAACAACGCAGGCGTTGGCTCATCCACTGGCTTCACCAATGTCACCTCTCAGGTTGAAGACGCGGAACTCGAAAGAATTTTTTCTACGAATCTCTTCGCCGTCGTATCGCTCACGCGCGAGCTCCTGCCGCTGATCAAAAAGAGTGACTCCGGACGCATCGTGAACCTATCGAGTATCCTCGGCTCGCTCACCCTTCACGCCGATCCGAAAAGCCCGATCGCCGATTTCAAGAGCTTCGCGTACGACGCTTCGAAGGCTGCGCTCAACGCCTACACCATCCACCTGGCGCATGAGTTGAAAGATACAAAGATCAAAGTTAACTCCGCGCATCCTGGCTGGGTTAAGACGGAGATGGGCACGGATGCCGCGCCGATGGAAATTCCCGATGGAGCCAAAACCAGCGTCGCACTGGCCCTGCTCGGCCCGGACGGACCAAGCGGCAAATATATTCACCTGGGACAGGAACTACCCTGGTAATCACCCGCAGTGGTCCACGCGGAAGCCAGCACGCGCGGAGCAACGCTCTGTCCGATAGCAGGAATATCTTCTGAGAGCGAGGCCGCTTTTTCCGAACGGGAAAGCGGCCTTGGTGCTCTGTCGGTACTTCCCTGGCGTTCCACTATCGCACGTTTATCGCACTTTCAGCTTCACGGGGTGCAGGCGCTGCTTCCTTGCGTACGTGATAACGGAAGGGAGTTGGAGGTCCTGCTCAGGAAGCTTGTCGTGCAGAATTACGTTGAGCAGGGACTTATGCACCCGAATGCGGCCCTTGTATTCGATAAACCCCAGCTTGCGAAACCTGTTCATGAAAAAGCTGACCCGCGAACGGGTGGTTCCGATCATCTCCGCCAAGGTCTCCTGCGTAATCGATGGAATCAGCGTTTCCGGCTCGCCCGGCTTGCCAAACTCCGCCATCAGCAACAGAATCTGCGCCAGCCTCTTCTCGCTGGAGTTAAAGAGCTGATCAACCAGATCGGCTTGCGTTCGCATGCTCCGGTGTAGAAGAAACTTCAGGAACATATCCGAAAAGGTGTGCTCCTCGTGGAGAATCCGGATCATCTCCGCCCGTTCGATCTTGAGCGCCGTGCATGGCGAGATCGCCGTCGCGGTAGCCATGCGCAGGCCCATCGGTCCGGCAATCGACTCCTCGCCAATGAACTCCCCGGCGGCGATCATTGTGATGGTCGCTTCCTTGCCATTCTTGGAAACCACAGTTAGCTTGGCCCGGCCGTTCTGGAGGTAAAAAACGCAGTCAGCCGGATTTCCCTGGGAAAAAAAAGATTCCTTGGTCTTGAGGCGGATGATCCGTCGTCCGAGGCCTGCGTTGGACAGGAAAGTGGCGGGATCAAAGATGATCTTTGGAGGTTCATCCATTTATATCGCCTTTCTTGCAGAGCCAGCCGCGCAATGTGCGCGCATAGACTAACTTGCGGCGTCACTTTGAGAACTTCTCCTGAATTGCAATTCCGACAGAAACGTCATTTGCATGATCTTCTACCATCGGGTTACCTGCGATAGCTTTAATCTTGGGGCCCGATAATAAACACAACACGCGCGTTACCGACCTGCCGAAACGAACTGGAGCAATGCGCCCCTAATCGGGAATTCTCTCTAACAGGCGAGAACTTGGATAACTTAAACGATCATCTTATTCCCGATTTCGGCAAATCTGTATCGTTTTGATCATCCTGATCGTCATGATGTTGAATCTTCCCGCTTTGGCAAATCTCCGACGCGGGTCCTAGAGAGCAATCAGCGGCCGCGGCAGGCGCATCCGCGCCCGATCCAGAAACAGCCTCATGCGCAATGCCTCGGCCCGCTGCACCGCCACCAGTCGCCTATGTCGCCGGATGTGATCCTCGCACTCCAGCAAAGCCAGCATCCTCTCATCCTCAATGGCGTCGCGCTCCAGCCGCGCAATACGGTCTTCCAGCGACTTGCGGAAGCGTGCGCTGATCTCATAGGTTTCGACGGTCTGGGATTCGCTGTTCATCTCCGGCTCCTTGGTCGCGCCTGAACCCGGCGAGGTCTTTTACTTGCGCCTAAGGTTCCTGCGACATGAGCCGATATTAGATAAGACAGAACTCGCGCGCCAGATTACGGGCTCTCCAGGCGACTCGTAACTTCCGGGAGGAACTGCCGGTTACTGTGCCGAAATCGGACGAAAACAGCCTAGGAAAATTGCTAAGTTGAGCTATTCCTCAGGAGACAGAGCGTAATATCCCTTGCGCACCTGCACCTTCAACTCGTCTCCCTGGTCGGCCTTGCACGCGACGGCAATTTTGCGGTACGTCCCATCAATCTTGCTGTTGGTCGGGGTATAGGCCGCCACATACTGCGTGCGCAACTCGTCCTCAATCTGCGCGAAGGCCGCTTCCAGCTTCTTCCCGTTGTTACCCACGTTGATCATCCGTCCGCCTGTTTCGTCGGACATCCGTTTCAGGGCATAGTCGCCGTTGTAGCCGAAGCTGAAGCTCCCATATTGCATCCGGTCCGCCAGCAGAATTCCGTAAATGATCACGTTGGCCTTCTGCGCCGCGGCAATGGCGTCGGTAATCTTGTGCTCGCTGCCCTCGTCCTCGCCATCGGTCAGGATCACCATCGCCTTGCGTCCCGTCTCACGGCTGAGTTTTTCATTCGAGGCCTGATAGACGGCGTCGTAGAGCAGCGTTCCTTTCGGCGTGCCGTGGACAGGCACAGGTCCCTGTCCGATGCCGGGCACACCGCCCGCGCCATTGCCGGCTGCTGTGTTGATCTCGGCCTTGTTCATTGCGCGCTCCAGCAGACGAGCATTGTTGGTGTAGTCCTGCAGCAGGTCCACATCCACGTCAAAGCTCACCAGGAATGCCTCATCCTTGCTCTTGAGCACTCGCGAAAGAAACTGGCTCCCGAACTGCTGTTCCAGCGGCAGCACGCGCTGCTGGCTCCCCGAGGTATCCAGCAGAATGCCCAGCGTCAGCGGCTGGTTGGTCTCCGCCTGAAAATGCTTCAGCGTCTGCGGGTTCTTGTCCTCTTGAACCGAGCAGTTCTCCTTGGTCAGATGCGGAATCAGTGCTCCATTCTTGTCTTTCACCGTAAAGAAGAGGTTCACCAGATTGACGTCAACCTTGAGTGTCGTCATCGGTTCGTCCGTTTCCGGCTTGGGCGGGGGAGCGTTGCTTACCGGCGACTCGTCGGGAGACGGGGCCAACTGCGCATGCAGCCCGGCTGCCGCGCTGAGGAAGATACCCAGCAGCATCAGGGACCGGAGAGATCGAAGCGACACTTCCATCGGCGCTCGCATCTTATTCTGCATGTATGGTAGACGCATTTTAGGCCCTCATGGGAAGCATATCCGAAGCTTTTGCACCGCTTTTGAGACCAGCAGCAATTTGCCGCGTCTGATAATCTGACCAATGCAGCCGGGAAATTCCTGTTCGGCAGTTCCGGTCGGCAGGCAGCATCGTTGGCACCATCTGTGAGCCGCAGCGTCTCTGCGGAAAAAGGAAGCTCTGTGAATCGTCGTTTGACACGAATTTCTTGCGCCCTGGTTCTTGAAATGCCATTGGCATTCATTCTCGCGCAAGTCCCTGTTTCTCTTCAGGCTCAGTCGTCGCAACCACCGGCGCAGGCTCCGGTTCCGGACGCGCCCGCCCCACAGGCCCCAGCCCCGATGTCGGACGTCAAGAGCCAGATCACCCCCGGCCTTGGCTCCCAGGAGACGGAAGCGAACCCGGCCCCGTCGCCCGCTACCTCTTCAACGTCTGATCCAGACAATGCGCCGCCTCAAGCAACGAGGCCCACGCAGCCGCCGGCAGACGACGTTCAGAAAACACCGCCGATCATTCCTCCGACCAACACCGGCCCCGAGGCCATTACCACCATCATTCGCAGTTACACCAACGCGGTCGAAGTGCCGGTCACCGTCAAGGACTCCAAGGGGCACCTCGTTCCCGGCCTCACGTATCGGGATTTCCGCATCTTTGAGAACAATCAGCCGCAACGCATCCAGGTATTTTCGGTCGATCCCTACCCGCTCTCCGTTGCATTTGTCATCGATCAGAGTCTGACCGAGGACACCATGGCCAAGGTCAACGACTCTCTGGGATCCATACAAGGCGCGCTCACCCCCTACGACGAAGTGGCGCTTTTTTCCTACAATGGCCCCAGCCCAAAGGAACTTACCGGCTTCACTGGCGCTCAGAGCAAGCGTCTTGAGGCCGTTCTCGCGCTGAACAAGGCTACGGGCAGAGAAGAGCTCGTTCCCGTCACAGGGGGCGCGCTGGCCGGCTGCTCCATTACTGCAAACGGCAGTTGCGTCGATCCCAATCTCCAGGTGGGTCACAGCGCCGGCGGCATGGAAATGAATCCAGTCAAAGAGATTCACGCCCTCAATGACGCTATCCTGCGCGCAGCAACCGAACTCTCCACACGCCCTTCGGGGCACCGCCGTATCATTTACGTCGTCTCCGACGGCAAGGAATATGGCAGCAAAGCCACCACGAAAGAAGTCATCAAGTACCTGCAGACCAACAAGATCGAAGTCTACGCCACGCTGGTCGGTGACTCGGCGCGCTGGGGTGAGGGCTATGTGAGCCGCTTCCATATTCCATTCCAGATGAACGACAACGTTCTTCCCCGGTACACCCAGGCAACCGGTGGAAGTCTCGACGCTGAAAAAGGCGTGAACGGAATCGAGAAGAGCTACCAGCACATCGCCGAAGAGGCGCGCACCCAGTACACCATCGTCTATTACAGTCATGAGCCGTTCATTGACAACAAATATCGCGCTATCGACGTGCGCGTAGACAGGCCGAGCAAGGAAATTGAAGTCACGGCCAAGCCCGGCTACTACCCCTCCGCGCAGGACGTCCGCTAGGGGTGCCCGTATCCGGATCGCCCGCCAGTTCCATCGCTTCGGTGAGCTTGGGACTGGCGGCAGCCACCACCTGGGGTGGCTCGGACTTCGCGGGTGGCATCGGCGCACGTCGCCATCCGGCGATGCTTGTTGTCGCCTCGGGCCATCTCGTCACGCTCTTACTCCTTTTGGTCTGGTGCGGGCTTGGCCATTTTGCCCTTCCGCACCGAACGGAATTCCTGGAAGGCGCGATCGGCGGCATTGAGGGCTCGCTCGCGCTGGTTCTTTTCTACCGCGCTCTGGCAATGGGCGCGATGGGGCTTACCGCCGCTCTCACGGGCCTGCTCACGGCGCTGGTGCCGGTTCTGTATGGATTGTGGAGCGAGGGCCTACCCGCGCCTAAGGCTCTGGCAGGTCTGGTTCTGGGCGGCGTGGCCATCTGGCTCGTCTGTTATTCCGGCAGCCATTCGCCCGGTCACAACACGCCCCCGCTCGCCCTTTTTCTGGGAGCCATCTCTGGCGCGGGCTTTGGCCTGCAACTCATTCTGTTCAAACTCGCAGCCAATGACGGCGTTCTGTGGGCGCTCACTTCAGCGCGCATCGGCGGAGTGCTGGGCATGGCTGCAATTCTGGCTTTTGTCTGGCCGCGGCAAACCCCGGGCGAAACCGGTGGCCAGATCGAGAAGCGAAACCCAGAAAGTCGAATTCCCGGCAGCCGCATCCGCAGTGGATTCTGGAGGATAGGCATCCTCGCCGGGATCCTCGACACTATGGGAAATCTCGGCTACACATTGGCCGCGCACACCGGGCGGCTTGATCTGGCCGCAATGGTCTCTTCGCTCTATCCCGGCTTCACCATTCTGCTGGCAGCCGTGGTTCTGCGCGAACGGCCTACCGGAAGGCAAGCTCTGGGCATGGTTGTAGCCTTGGCATCGGTTGTTTTATTGAGTTTATAGCTGACGAAGGAGGAATTCGGCCCTGGTTTCCTGTTTTGAAACCCGTCCTAAGGCCTATTAGGAGGCAATCCAATCCCATTTGCAATCGGGGCTCGGCCGTAATCGCCGAAATCTATGACAGGCTTACACCCCGAAAGTCTGGAGAATCTAAGCTACCGGAGTTTGCTTCTGCTCGACCGGCTCAGCCTTGGGCTGTGCGGGAGCCACGTTCTGCTGCTGCGCGATCGGTGTCGGTTCGCCACCGCTCTTGATTCCATCCTTGAAGCCCTTCAGCCCCTCACCCAGTCCCTTGCCCAGTTCTGGCAGGCGCTTGGCGCCAAACAGCACAAAAACGATCAATCCAATCACCAGCAGGTGGGTCGGTTGAAATAGCTCACCCATAATAGTTCCTCCGCGGAGTGGTCTCCGCCTCGCATTCGAGAACCTCTCACAAGAGAATCCCGCGCGACAGCCTTCCAAAATTTATTGTCGCACAATCAAGGTTGACTTGGCGGGATCAACGGCTGAGCGTGACAATCATCTGACATTCCGAGTACGCCGAAGCGAGGATTTCGGATTGCAAGGATCGCAAGGGATTACGCTAATTTACCTGCGCCGGCCTGCCCAGCCGCTCCGTGACCATATCAAAAAAAGCTGCAATGCTCTCCGAGTCCCCCATCGTGATCCGCCGGTAGACCTTCATCAGCGGAAACAGCCGCGAACCGCGAACCTCGACCGCCGGTACTGCCGCTACACCTCCGGGATATTGGGTCATCTCCCACCCGCCGGCATAGCGTCTGCGTAGAACTTCACCCAGGTAACTGCCCCACAACTTTACCTCGAAGTCGTAATCCAACTCAGTTTTTTCTGATAATTCCGATAACACTGCTTCAAAAGCAACCATCGAATCCGAGTTGTAATCCAGGCGCTGGCGAAAAACTTCGCAGGCTATCGTAACAGCCGCTGCTGCATAGGCCGCCATCATCGCGTCGAGGTCGGCAAATGTGGCCTCTTCCAATTGCTTGCGCACGGTTTTTATCTCAGTCGCCACGTCTCTAGCTTAACTCTTCGGGGAGAATACTCCCAAAAGCTTGCCTATGTCTTGCATCTTCGTTTCATTCGCGCTAAAAATCAGACATTGAGGTTCTTTTCCCCGTGTCTTATCTACGTAAGCTCCTTCGTTTCCCTTCCTGGATAGCTTTAACTGCGGTTTTGCTGGCCATCCTCGCAATTCCATGCCGTGCCGAACGCGAAATCTATCCCGCTCCCGAGCAGGCGAGAATCGACCTGGCTACCGCGCTTCGGACCGCGGCCGCTCATCACAAACGAGTTATTCTCGACTTCGGCGGTAACTGGTGTATCGATTGCCAGGTATTGGACGTATATTTCCATGACCCAATCAACAAACCCCTCCTCGACGCCAACTACGTCCTCGTTCGCATCAATATTGGTATGAGAGACCAGAATCTGAAGATCGCAGAGCGTTACCAGGTGCCGATGGATAAGGGCGTTCCGGCTCTTGCCGTTCTCGATGAGCATGGGAAGCTGCTCTACAGCCAGCGCAATACGGAGTTCGGCCCCATGCGCCGCATGGAATCGAGCGCCGTCACCAACTTTCTGCTCCAGTGGAAGCCGTCGAAGGCTGGCACGTAGAGTCGCCGCAGACGAGCCGAGAGCTGAGAGGGGAGGATTCGTGCCCAGCTCCGCCATTCTGTAGACTTCACTGCCAGCAAAAGGCCAGCACCTGAGATGTTTCAGGCCACGACAATGGAGTGGTAACAGGGGTCGACATGGGACATCACTTTGGTCGCTTTTGGCGTGGGAGTTGTCGCCAGCAGGCGCAAGTCGAGCCCCGCCAGCTTCGCAAGGGCATCAATCGCCTGCCGCTCATGAGCCAGTGTTGAGTGATATGGGAGCTCCCCGAGAACGATCAGAGTCCCGCCCTTGGAGATATTCGCTTTCAAATACTCCTTGGCCTCCGTCGACACACCGCAGAACTCGGCTCCTGTCACTCCTGTATAAGTCAGCCGGTGAGTCAGAGCGACTTTTGAAGTTGTCGGTGAATCGGACCCATGGAACAGCCCAGGTTTCACGTCTGCCAGGCAGGGAGATGTCCAATTGGACATCTGGCCATTGACCGCGATATGGATACTCCACTCATGGCTCAACTTACGCCCTGGCCGTATCTTGTGATTGGTATCGGGGATGGACGAGACCGGAAACGCGCCGTCATTGCCCTTCCTGGCTAACTCCTGTTTCAGGTCGATCGTGTAGCTATGGGAGTCGAGCAGAGAGAAGCTTTCCGGTTCCGGCCAACGCTCGCACTTCGGGTCCTGCAACTCGGCATCCGAAAACCAGACACCGGGCAAAAACACAGCCCCGACCGGGTGGCCATTGCAAGGCGAGTAAACTTCAACGCCTGTTACATTATTGTCAGTTACAGCGGGAACAAACAGAAGGGGACCACCAAATACAACATCAAGCAGGACGCCCTCTGCGCTGGACTTGCCTTTTCCAGGCTTCTTTGCTTTCTTTTGATCGGGCATTTAACTCTCCAATCGTACGGATACTCTCCTTACCGGTGACGTAGTAAGCGCCCCAGTAATATGGGTTGTTATAGAGAGATTGACCGGATTGTACTCTCCTCGCAGAAGTCAGCGCCACGGCTACAGAGTTTCCTTGAGCGAGGCTCGTGTAGAAGGCATTCATGAACGGCACCGACGCCTCGGAGTCGATCTGCCAGCGCGTGGCGACGACCGCCGGCACGCCCAGCGAACTTAGCGTCTCGACAATATCTTGCAGCGGCTGCTTCCACGATGCTTCGCGGCTTCCTGTCGAACAGGCCGATAACACCGCGAGCCGGCAGGCGCGGGGAGGATGCTGCCGAAGGAATGTCCCATCCACCCAGGGAGTTTCCTGGTTCGGTGTATCTTCCGCTAATAACAGCTCCGTGCCGCTCCTGGTTTGCACCGCATGACCGGCAAAGTGAAATATGGTAGCGGAACCAATCCGCTCGGCGATATGGTTGTTGGTTGCCTGCTCTCCCAGCAGTAACTCCGGCGACTTAAGAAACCGATTCACATTTCTGGCTTCGGTCAAAGCCTCAGGTAAAGGCGAAGTATCTCCCGCCGCCATCGAAGCGCCGACCACCAGCGCTCGATCCATGTGCTCCAAATTAGACTGCGAACGAGAATGATCATTCCCTTCCGCCGCCAGCATGGACCGCAGTTCGGCAAGAGGATAGCGCAATCCCAGAGGTCCGGTGCGAGTCGGCAATACTGGCCAGGAAAGATTCTGAAACGTCGGGTCCGGCTCCAAGAGCAGCGAGGAGTTGGCCGCCAGATCATCGGGCAGCGTCGGGAGCAGGGCATTGCTCAGGTTTGCGCCCAGTTTCGCGGTCGTTGCCAGCGATGCAAACGGTGAACTGACCGCACGCTCCAGCATCTGAGCTTCATCCAGCACATCCTTGCGACGTACGGGATTCGTGCTCCACATCACTCCGGACTTATCGACCCGGTACACAAGCACCCGGTCCAACAGAACAATCTGTCCCGTGAGGATATCGTCCTCAAGTTTTCGCCTCGCTTCGATCACTCTGGGGAGTTCACAGTCCAATGTGCCAGCCGGGCATTGTGTGATCGGCAGGCCACGTGACCGCAGGCGAAAGCGCTCCCACAGCGCCAGCACACTCTCCGGCGACCGTCCCTGCGCCAGCCATGTGGCAGCCAGCTCTGCGTACAGGTCATGGTCGAGTGCAGCATATTCGGCGCCGGTTGTCTGGTCTCCGCCACGAACATTTCTGCCTTCACTACTGCGGATTTCAGCTTCGAGTGTTTCGGCGGCCTTATCCAGGTGTCCGCGAGCCAACTCCAGTTGTCCCCGGGAAGCGGCATAAGTTCGCAGTCCCCAACTATCGGAGTAGTTACTCAGACCTGCCGCTGCCAGATCCAGATAATGCCCGGCTTCCGCCAAGTCCCCCTGTTCCAGGAGTGAATCCGAAAGGAATATCTCTGGTTCTGTAAAGAGGTGGTACACGGGGTTTGATGGTCCTAATGCGGTCCTCTCTTCCTGCGCCAGGCGCATCTGGTTCTTTGCTGCCTGCATCGCACCCACGCGCATGTCTGCTTGCGCCAGGTCCATCCGCCACAAGGTTGCGGTCGCGTGATTCCCGAGCTGTGCAGCCCAGCCCATTTCTTCGGTCTTACACAGCACCCACACATGGGGCCGAGGAGAGTCTTCCTCGAGATAGCAGAGCGGACTAAGCGTATTCGTGATTCGAAACGACGGCGGATCGCCGTCATATAACCTGCGCAGTGTTGCCACTGCGATCTGTTCTGCCGACTCATCGTCCCCGGCGTCCTGTGCCTCGTCTACCTGCCTCATGCTGATTCGTGCCTGCAATAGACGGTATTTGTCGGCCTCAGCCATGCGAGAGGCCCTAAGCAGCAGACGGCGACCGGCCTGCTGAGTTTCCGGAGTATCGTCGCAGACCTTCTCCGTGATCAGGTTCACGGTTTGAATCCAGCGGTGCCTGCTGGATTCAGGCCGCTCCGGCGATTTCGCGCGGAGTTGAAGCGCATAGTCACGGCATTCCCTGAACTTCACCTGTGCCTGAAGCGTCATCATGTATTCAGCCGCCGACCGCTCTGCCCCAACCCGTGCAGCGGAAGCAAG
Organism: Acidicapsa acidisoli; assembly: GCF_025685625.1. Taxonomy (NCBI): domain Bacteria; kingdom Pseudomonadati; phylum Acidobacteriota; class Terriglobia; order Terriglobales; family Acidobacteriaceae; genus Acidicapsa; species Acidicapsa acidisoli. Next base: position 442,993 of record NZ_JAGSYI010000001.1, on the reverse strand, counting down.
CGCAGGATCGGCCTTGCCCAAGCCGCTCAATAGCTGAAATAAATTCCCCGCATGTGCAGCGAGCTCCTGGGACACAATCGATTCGCCCGTCTCAGTTTTGCGCGTAGCCGTCCCTATCGCGCGAAGGGCTTGAATATAAGTATTCGCCGCCGCAGGAGGCAGATTCTCGATGTCAGGGGAAATTAAGTCAGTGAGCCAGGAGTCGTGATGCTGAATTTCTAAAGAAGAAGCGACCGCTTTCAATAATCTACGTGTTGCGAGACAATTCTCAGAGCAAGGGGAAGCTCGCGCCTGCCGGGAGTTGCTTGAAGCATCGGCTGTCAGCGGATACGCAGCCAGCAGCAACTTATCGAGTTCGTAAGTAGAAAGCTCCTCGTCGAGCGTCGCCAGTTTCTGCGGATCGGCAGCCAGCGCATCCATGGCCTCCGGGGTGGCCAGCATCTTGTCGATCCGGCTTTCGTGACTCTTCAGCCGATTCAGCGTTTGTTCCAGAGCAGCGAGCTTGCGCTTTCCCTCGGCTGCCCATTTTGGGTCGCGTTCCACCGTAATATAGCGGTTCCAAACCTCCACCGCGTTCATCATCTGGCCGCGATCTTCCATCACAATCGCTTCATTAAAGAGGATCACCGGGTCCGTCGGAGCAAGTTCATCCGCGCGGCGCAGATACTCGAGCGCCGTCGAGCGGTCCAGTTCGCTGCCGGAGACCAAACCCCGTTGATAATAAGCGGACGCAGCATCAGCCAGCAGTTCCGCCGTTACCGGCCCTTGAGCCACTAGCCGGTCCAGCACATCCGTCGCCGAACTATATCGTTCTTCGAGCACATCTGCCCTGGCCTGCAACTCCAGCCAGTGCGTATCCTGCGGAGCGCGCTCCAGTTCGCGAGCCAGCCTGGCCCTGGCGTCCAGCAGCTGCGGAGACTCACGGTCGGCCAGCGCACCCCGCGTGTGGCCGCTAGAACTCATGGCCGCATAGGGCGCCTCTGGAATCCGCAACTCCAGCGTTCGCGATTGTTCGTAAGCCATCGCGAGCTGGTGCTCCGGAGTATTGGCTCGATGCTGCCATAGAAATACGCCCGCCGCCAGCAGCAGTCCGGCTGCAACGGCCGTTCCGCCGACCAAGCGGTTCCAGCGGTTAAAGCGGCTGCTCGGGAAACGGAACGGCCGCTTCTTCGCGGATGTAGCCGCCAACTCCCTCGCCAGTTTCTCCTGCCATTCGGTGCGAGCCGCTGCGAGTTCGGCAATTGCGGAGGTTTCTTCGCGACTAGGGTTCCCGTCCAGCGCGCCCAGACTTCTGGCAAGTACGTCACCACAGTGAACACATGTAGCGGCATGGGTCAGTAACTCGTCGGCCTTGCTGCCCACGATGTCTCCTACTGCTAAATCAAAATAACTTTCATTGTTTGGACAATCAGAGACGAGAGTTTCTGATACAGAAGACTCACAATGCTCCCGCAGACTCCTAAGTTGCGGAGGTGTATCCAGAAACCTTAGCAAATCTTCGTCGGAGATCTGCATCTGATTGTTATTCTCGCTGTTATTCATCTGCGCTTCACACTGTCAATCGCAACCACGCGGGAAAAGCCTTTTGCTTTTGTTGCAGACGGTAACTTTTTTTCTGACGGCTCCGGTTTTGGCTTTCCATTCTCAATTGTTTCGCGGAGTAATCGAGTAAGTCTTTGCAGTGCGCTTTCCACTCCTTTGGCGCTGAGGCCGATGGCTGGAATCCGCGAGATGGCCTCGGCTGTCAAACCCTGTCTGTAATACAACCAGAACAAGTCCCGGTCACGCGCACTGACTGTCTTCGGGTATAACTTCAGCAAACCATCCAGTTGGGCGATCAGGCTCGGCCATTCCACCGCATCCGTTGCTTTAGAGTCAGAAACTTCGTCGGCGGAGATTTGCGGCTCCAAAGGCACAGCCTGGCTGCGTCCGCCACGCTTCTCGGCCCTTGTGCGCCGAAAATGGTCGGTCCCAACGGATGCGGTAATCATTCTCAGCAGCTTCAGGAAGGAATCGTTGCCGCGGTCTTCGCACTCCCGAAGAATCCGCCGGTCGTCTTCGCAGAGTTTCAGAAAGACTTCCTGCATGATTTCGCTCACGGTCACATTGGAGGGATCGCCCCAGACCGTACTCACTCGCCGGGCTGCCAGCGCAATCACGGGAGAAACCGAGCGCACAAATTGCGCCCATTCCGGGGCTTGCGCCGAGTAGGCGCATATACGAGCCAGTCGGATTGCCGCAATTGGAGGCACAGTGGATTCTCCGAGTTTACCGCATGCCTGCTCTGCATGTGCATGGTGTTTCATAGGTTTACATTCGTCGCCTCTATGCCGTAGACGAACCTTTCCCGCCAGGTCCTGCGCTACCATCCGGCCTTTCCGGCAGGGAACGACCACAGGGGAAGCACCACGGGATTAGCAAACAGGTTTCTGTGGCAATCGAGAGCGCGGTTCGGCTTAAGCAGGGAACCTTCCAGCAAATCATACCCGAATCCAGGGAGACTAGAGGAGTAAACATGGCTGCCAGCATGCGACCGTTGGCTTTGGGCGAAATCCTGGATTGTACAGTCCAGCTCTATCGCGGCAACTTTATTCTCCTGGTTGGAATTGCCATCCCGCGGCAGCATCAATGGTCTGATCTCCGGAGCGGTTGTGATTTTCTTTCTCGTCCCAGATCACCGCTCTGGCTCCTCTGCCGCTACCTGGCCAAACCACGCCGCCCGTACCCGTTTTGACCCCGGATAAGGTGATGGTCTCGGATTGGTCGTCTTTCTCTTCTTAGGAATCAGTCTTCCCCTCATTCTAGGCGTTTTCGCCATGGCGTTGTCCGCTCTCAGCCATGCCGCGAGCCATCTCAACCGAGGCGAGTCACCCACGATCAGGGCATCCTATGGTTACGTTTTCCGGCACTTTTTGCGCCATATCGGGGTGCTCTTTTTCCAGTCGCTGTTCGGCGGAATCATCCCATTCTGCTCCTCGTCGACGAAATCAACCACATGCACCCGCGCAGCGCTCAGTCTCATGCGCGTAGCCCAGGCCGCAGCCGCCCTCGAAGACCACAGTTACCTCGTTCCCGACGACGTGAAGCGAGTCCTGCCGCCCGTCCTGCGCCACCGGATCGCCTCAAACCAGAAGCGGAACTTGAAGGCTTCGACGCCGATCGCATCCTCGCCGATATTCTTGCAAGTGTTCCCATTCCGCGCGCTTAGGTCGCCGACGTGCGCGTATACTGTGCGAGCGTAAAAGGCAGTTGCGTTTCGATTCGAGAATATTGAGCCAAATTCTACGAGCCAGGGTGACCCTTTGCAGACAAATCGAGTTGGCCAGCTGATTCCTTCCTCCAGACTGTGCGGGCAACGCTTCCGAATTCAAAATTCACACTACTACCTGCTTTTAGCGGCCGCGATCGCAACGGCAGCGCCTGGCCTCGCTCTCGCCCAGCAACCGGAAACCTCGCTTGCCGACGAGGCAAACCTCGCCAAAGCCGATGCGGCCGTCCCCCCGGAGATTGCCGAACCCGCGACAACCGAACCCGCCACTCCCGAATCCGCAAGCGCAGAGTCCGCCACTTCCGCCGTAATGCAGCCAGCGTTGCTAGACGACGACACCAAGCCCGATCCGAAGCCGCGCAAACATACCCCCGAAAGCGAGATTGCCGTCGAAGGCGCAGTTTCCTATGGCAACTGGGAGATCTTCGCCGCCGGAATCCACGAAGCGCTCTACACCGGCGGCTTCGAATACGACCGCCATTCCTGGGGCAAATTCATCGGCGCGCAGATGGACTACGCCGCCGACTTCATGCCGCTTGTCCTGCTCAAGGAGCCATCCAACCTCAATCCCTACGGAGTCCGCCGCAGCAGGCCAGGCGACAACAGAATCATCCCCGGACTGGCTTTTTCGCCCATCGGCCTGCGCATGGAATGGCGTCATGACAAGAAGTTCAAACCCTACTTCACGGTCCTTGGCGGCGCTATCGGGTTTACGCAAAAGGCGCTCTCCCCGGACGCGAGCTACTACGACTTCACTCTGCACGAGTCCATTGGCTTTTACCTGAAAATGTCCCAGCGCGTAGACATGCGTTTCGGCCTATTCGGCGATTTTCACTTCTCCAATGCCTACGTCACCTCGTACAACCCGGGCCTAGATGTCATGAACTCCAACCTGGCCGTCAGCTATCACTTCGGCGGATGACAACTCACCGCGACCACGTCCATCACCGCACCCTGCCATCCGCGCAGCCGCTTTGCTTTCGGCCTCACCCGTCGCGCGCTTTCTCTGGCTTATTCCCCGCTACTACATCCCCCGCCTCGCCTACGTCATGCTTCTGTGGGGCGGTCTGATCCTGCTCGCCGGCTTTCGCGACCTGGGTGCAATCACCCTCGACACGCTGCCAGATGACCGCGCCGGTGCTCAATCACGACCTGAACATCAAAGAACGCGCCGTGATCTAACCGGTCCTGTTCCCACTACCTTTCAATCCAAATCCTGCCAATCCCGGTAACTCTTACGTCGTCTTCGCAGTCTGATGAATTGAACGGCACAACAGGAGCAGGCATGAGCAAAGATTCGATCACCCGCCGCGCATTCCTGATTACGACAGCCAGCGGCTGCGGTGCAGTCGCGTTGTCCGCTCTGTGGCGTGGGGCGCCTGCGGCAGCAATGTCTTTCGGAAGCTCCGATGGCCCGGAAACTGTCACCATCATCGATTTTTCGCCTCAGGGCAAGAGAATCGGGAAGATTACGGTACCGCGCGTGGTCAAAACAGACGCCGAGTGGAAGGTCCAGCTCTCGCCAATCTCGTACGAGGTCACCCGCCGCTCCGGCACCGAAAGGCCGTACACCGGCAGTACCTGGGATCTCCATGACCACGGCATCTTTCGTTGCATCTGCTGCGACATCGCGATCTTCAGCTCTGAGACGAAATTCGACTCTGGAACCGGATGGCCCAGCTTCTGGCAGCCCATCGCCAGGGAAAACGTCGCAGAACACACAGACGATTCTTTGGGGATGCGGCGTACCGAAGTCAGATGCCGACTTTGCGACGGCCATCTGGGTCACGTATTCGACGACGGCCCGAGACCCACCGGCATGCGCTACTGCATGAACTCCGCCGCCATGCACTTCGTTAAAAACACTTAACGCCGAAGCCCGTTTCTTAACTCGCTATAGAAGGCGAGTGTTGTTCACCTCGTTGTTGATCTTTGTTGGCCCTCTTTATCTCCTCCAGCCGTTCCAGAACTTCCTTCAATTGTGCCTTGATCTCCTGAATCTCCGTCTCCGCCTTGCGATTCACCTTGTAGTCGTTCTTCGCCCGCTCCTCCGCGCCACGCCCTTGCAGATTCTGTCCAATCATGATCAGCGGCATCAGAAAGAGCTGAATCATATTCGAGATAAACAGCCACAAGACGAACCCCGGATAAGGATCGAAGCGTATACTCTTCGGCGCAAACATATTCCAGAGCAGCCAGCACGCCGTCCAGATAAAGACCAGCAGAAAGAAGCCCATCGACCCGACCCGCGTGGTAATCCAAAGCGCCAACCGGTTCAGCGGAGTCGCGACGACCTTGGGAGTCTCCGCTTCCACTGCTGCTGTCTTCCCAATCTGTCCGTTAGCTTTTGCCATCTCTGCTCTCCGCACATTTCGTTCCAGGTTCAGGGTACAGGCCTTCTACTGTTTGCGAACATTCGCGGGCCTAACCCGGTCCGGTCAGCGGACTTTCTGGATCAGATGCCGCAGATGGATGATTCAGTTGTGCCGGAGTTTTTCCGGAGCCTATCCTGGAATCTATGAAACCTATCTAGGATCGACAACTCCCAAGGCGATCATTCCCAGCGCGGTAATGCTCGGGAGAAAGAAGTAATCGCCTCCGCGCAATTCCACGAAGTTGGGCAGCTTCGCGCAGACAAAGGGGGGATTGGTCGCACTGCCATCTCCCTGCACGACAAACTTACCTTTCCCTCCGTGATTGCCCATCAGTATGTCCTTGTCGTTTCCCTGGCGTGCATCGTTGCCATACTCGATCCATTGCTGCTGCACAAACTCAAATTGCCGCGAGAGACTGGCATTCAGCGCCATGAAAGCGATGCCACGATCGTCGCCGTCGGCTACCGGCTCATCTTCGCCAGCGAACTTTCCATACGGCAGCCCGCGCCGCGTAATGCGGCGTCGATCAATCAATTTGCCATTGAAGCCAAAGGCGTCACGAGGATGCACGCGCCGCATATGCGCGCCAATCGGGCAGCGCATCCCCTCCGCATCTGCTCCGTATGTGAAATTCGTACTCCGGTTCGGATCTTGCACAATGGATTGGTCTTGTGCGTCCGGCGAAAGCTCCAGCGGCGTCCCGTCCCTCCATCTGCCGACAAACTTCGCCGCAAGCTTCTCTTTGCCGCCCCCATATAAATTGCTTTGCTCCTCCAGATAGGCGCGAAAGGTGGCAAGATTCTGGTGAATCTTGCGGTACGCCATAAAGGTTCCATTACTTGCCAGAATATGCGGAATCGGAGCAACGGGAAGCTCGCCAGCCTCATCGGCATAGCCCAGCAGCAGCTCTCCGGTAGCCAGCGGAGCCCAGCTCCCGTCAGCCATCAACTTTCCCTGTCCCGGCTGAACGCTGCGCTCGACTCCCAGATAGTCAGGATTGCCAAATCCATCCGTGTATCCGAAGTGTTCTTTGCCAGTCTGCTTGCCATCGACAATCTGTGCCGCCGCATCCTGCCATGTCAGCACAACAGCGCCGCGTGTCTCATCGATCAATGCCTGTAACTCTGCGCATCGCGTGTCGAGAGCCATCGGAGTCACCCCATACACGCCAAGCCATGCATGCACGCGATCCTCGCGCCACAGCGCCTCCCAGTGCTCCGGAGCATTCCTGCCCGTATCCCCGAGAATCTCCGCCCGCGCCCGCATCCCTTGCTGGAACTCCACCGGGAAACTCAATAAGGTAGCAGCGGGCAGTTCAAAGGCAGCCAGCCCGCGATGCGTGAAAGCGATGTTTACAGTGCTCTGAGGCTTGCCGCCATCCCATCGCTGGCCCGTTGTGATCGATGGCAGCAACACTCCAATCAATTTGCGGGCCCGCGCCGCATCTTCAAAATGAAGGAAGAGATATCGGGCAAACGGCAGGTTATAGCCGCGCAGCACAAATCCCTGGATGTCTGTCTCGTTCAACTTACTCATTGCGGCCACCCGACTTGATATCTCGTTTGGGGCCCATCGAGCCCGGCCTCGGCAATGGCTCGGCTTTCAACTTCGCAGCGAACCTCACGAACTCCGCCTGCACCTGCGAAGCTTCCATGCCCTGGTGTCTGCTTATAAAGTCACTCACGGCCTTCTGCGTCTGCAGCGCCCGCAAGGACTCGGTCACAGACTTGTCGTTCACCGCCGCAAAGAAGAAAGTCGTCTCAATCTGGCAGACCTTCATATAGCTGACAAAAGCCTGCACATTGGCCGCTCCCGGATACCCGGCGCAATGGTTCCAGACCGCATCCAACTGCTCCGGAATGCATTCCGCAAGTCCCCGCAGATAACTTTCAAGACCACCCTCCCCGGCCGCATCCAGATTGCACTCGAAGATCAGATATTTCGACTTCAGATGCTCCTCAATGGATGGCGCGCCAACATAAACCACATCATCCATCACCACCAGCCGGCATAAATGCGTGCCCGGCGCCTTGGCAAAAGGGCTATCTTCTCCCGTAGGCAGACCGGCGAGATACTTGCGTATCTGCAGGTCGTGCGAAGGCGAAGCCTTGTCGTCCTCAAGAATCGGCGACAGAATCGTTAGCCCGTAGACACTTCCGTTTTGATTGGGCATGGCTTCTTTCTCTAGAAAACCACCGGAGCCTGTCCGGTTTCTCCAAGGTGCGTCTGCACCTGCAACACAAATCCCAGATAGGCCTCTGCAAACTGCTCTGGAGTAAGCTGCGCGGCGCGTACGCTGAGACCGTCAAACGACGCCTGCACAACATGCGCTGATTTCAGATCATTCGCAGTGGCCTGAGGATACGCGGTGTAGTAGTAGTCGGTGTCAAACTGCACCCGCGAAATATATTCCTTGAACAGCGTCACAGGCACCGATCCCGGAAACTTCTCGCTCCACCGCCAGATCAGGTTCAGGCCGTTTGCGAGCACCGCGGAAAAGGCATCAATGTATTGGTTCCAGGTCCCATTGAAGTTGCTGAAGAACAACAGGTAATCGTATTGCAACTCTTCCCTGGCCTGTCCGCTCCCGAGATACGGAAACCTCCTGCGCGGCACCGCAACCCAGCGCGCAAACTCGATAAACGAGAGGTTGATCAGATCCTGCTGCAATTTAGGCACGTGCCCCAGCACAAAGAAGATGACGCGCAGCACCCAGGTCTTCCATGGCTTCATCGGAGTAATGGCATTCATCGCATAGACTTTGCCATTGATATTGCTCATAGTCTTCCTCGCAAAAAAAAAGGTGGAGGTGACGCCAGTTGCCGTCTGGCGGAACAGAGACAAATTCCGGGATTGATGGCGCAACTATAAATAAAAGCTGTATATGCAGCCAATCTTTTTTCCCCGAAACCAGCCGGACCGTCGCCGCTCTCACTTGAGCGTTGTTGGTCATAAATATCGCTCGCCGCCTCGGGAGCTGCGCTCGCAATATGTAAACTTTTACATTGTTATCCTTTGGTTTCCTATCTATTTACTTGCCGCGAACATCTTGACAAACGTTTCGTCGACCGCATTTAATGCGTAGCGGCGTAAAGTAAGCACTCTTAAGCTGCCTCTGCTTAAACGTTTGACTGGAGTCCGCAGCTTTCATATTTCAGAGCAGGGGCGTGGCGGGGCGCGACTGAATCGAAGCAGGCTAACAGAATTGGACGCAAATTCAACGACTTAGACGGCAGGGGCAAGCAACTGGGATCTGGGGTCAATTTTCCACTTGACAAAAGATACGCACTTCGCCTTGAATGCTTGGGCAGCGTATCCAACCCACATATGTGCTCCGAAGTAAATCGCTTCACTACGGAAGACCGTATGAGGAGAGAAGCCAAGGAGCGCATTGCTCTATAAAAGACGCGGCTTGAAGATCGAAAGTTTCGAGGTCCGAAAGTCACGCGGAAAACGGTACCAAATGTGAAGAGCGCTTAGTCAAGGCTCAGCTATCGACCGGCAAAAAGAAGGCACTTTTTCCATCATCTCGGCTTCATTCAGAACCACGGTCGAAGCACATAACAAGAAGTTGGGCAATGCAAGAGAACCAATTTGAAAAGGAAGGTCACATGAGACTCGCGAGATTCAGATTTCTCATCGTGCCGGTGTTCTTTTTGTTCGCATGCGTCGCAGCAATGGCGCAGCAGAACTCAGAGATCGTCGGTACCGTTACGGACCAGACCGGAGCGGCAGTACCAGGCGCAACCCTGACACTGACGCAAACAGAGACCGGATTCGTCTACAACACAGTCAGCAACTCGACGGGCGGTTATGCCTTCAATGGCCTGAACGTCGGTACTTACAACCTGAAGGCGTCGGCCAAGGGATTCGAGGGCTTCACCGCTACTGGCCTGGCGCTGAACGTTTCGCAAACGCTCGCGCAAGAGATCAAACTGACGATCGGCGCGGAAACGGTCAACGTCTCCGTGACTGCAGATGCGTTGCAGGTGCAAGCCGAGTCCAACACGGTCAGCAACCTGATCAGCGGCGAGCAGGTTACTGAGATCGCCACCGAGAACCGTAACTTTACCGCTCTGGCCGCTCTCGGCCTGGGTGTCAGCTCGCTTCTTCCAGACAACAACACACCTACTTCAGTTGCATCGAGCGCGAGCATCAGCGTGAACGGCTTGCGTGAGAGCCATAACATCTGGCTGATTGACGGTGGCGAAGCGGATGACCGCGGCGGCGCAGGCGGCATGGATGTTATGCCTTCGCCTGACGCGATTGCCCAGTTTGAAGTGCTGGCCAGTAACTATCCTCCGGATTACGGTATCGCTTCCGGCGCAACGATGAGCCTTTCGCTCAAGAGCGGTACGCAGAAGTTTCATGGTGAGGCGTACGACTTTCTCCGCAACGACGATCTGGACGCCAACTATTTCTTCAACAAGTACAATCGGAGCTGCACACCGACCTGCAGCGCCAGCTACTCACCGGTAGCCAAGCTGCGCCAGAATGTCTTTGGTGGCAACGTCGGCGGACCGCTGTTCATTCCGCATCTCTACAACACCAACAAGCAGAAGACATTCTTCTTCTTCAACCAGGAATGGCGCAGGATCATTCAGGGCAGCGCACCTAACGTCCAGCCTACGATTCCTGATGCCGATCGCCCGGTCGCCGGACAGGACCTGACGTATTTCGCACCTGCATATGCACCCAACCAAGTGCTCCAAGTTCCATCCACAACACAGGTATCCGATCCGGCCTTTGCAGCCAAAGTGGCGGCGGCTGGACTCGTGCAGGGCGCACCGTTCGGGACCAATAGCAGCGGACATCAGTTTATACCTGCCTCGATGTTGAGCCCCAATGCGGTGCTTTATCTGCAGTCGCCGCTGATTCCGAAGGTAACCAATACTTCGAATGACAACAGCGTTTCTTCGATCGTCAACCCTATCAACGTTTGGGAATCGATTGTTCGTATCGATCACAAGGTCAACGATAAGTGGCAGATTCTTGGCCATTACATTCATGACTCAGTGAGCCAGGGCTATCCGGATGCCGATCTGAACTGGAACTGGGAATCGTACAACACCATCAGCAGCACGTTGAGCAATCCGTCGAACAGCGCGGCCATCAAGATGAGCGGCGAAATCAGTCCGAGCCTGCTGGTGGAAGCGTCGATGAACTATGACGGCAACATCATCAACATCACCAACTCCGCAGATGCGCTCACGCCGAGCGGTTGGACTCAAGCAAACTTCTTCACGAACTCCGGCTCGAACCAATTTCCGGGTCTCAACGGCCTCTCCGGAAACGGCATCGGCGTTGGCGAAGAAACCGGTTACGGCGGCTGGCATAATGCTGCCGAAGACTACGATCCGAAGGTGGATATCTCCTACACCCGCGGGAAACATGCCTTCAAGTTTGGCTTCGGCTACAACCGCTACACCAAGAATCAGCAGCAGCAGGCTGACTCGGCAGGCGATTACAGCTTCAGCCAGAACCTGACAGGCAATGGCAACGGCGGCACCTCCGGCGACCCATTCATGAGCTTGGCTATCGGTCTCTCGGGCGGCTTCTCGCAACCGCAGTCCGACGCCATTCGTCACTATGTCAACCAGACCACTTCGGTGTATGGAAACGACAACTGGAAGGTTTCACCGCGCTTCAGCCTGCAAATCGGCTTCCGCTACGATGCTCTGCCGCATGCGTGGGAGCGCAACAACGCACTGGCTAATTTCGTGCCATCGCAGTATATCCAGATTGCGCCGATGTGGAATGCGGATAACTCCATCAACTCCGCCAGCGTGGGCGTGAGCCAACCGACAGGTTTCCCCGGGAGCTACTATCTGAACGGCATGGTCTTCCCTGGAAACCCAGGTGTCCCGCACGGTCTGGTCAACAACGACTACGACACCTTCCAGCCCCGTGTAGGATTCTCGTATGACCTGACCGGGACCGGCAAGACCGTTCTTCGCGGCGGCTTTGGCACATTCTACGAGCGCATGCAGGGCAACGATATCTATGGCCTTGCGAACAGCAACCTGCCATTTGAGTACACACCAAGCGTCAACAACGTGTACTATGACAATCCACATTGCTCATGGTCTTCTACGGCATCGACAGCGAATCCGTCGAACTGCCTGAGTGTCTCTAACCTGCCCATTCTTCCGGCGAGCCTCACCACTCTCGACACCACCTACAAGGCGCCTGCGACAGCTCAGTTCAGCCTCGGCATCCAGCACGAGCTGCAGCCTTCGCTGATATGGGTGCTTCAGTATGTTGGCAACCTTGCCTGGCATCAGAACGTCGATGTCAATCTCAACAATTTTCCAATTAACACTCCCAACATCATCCGCCAAACCGCTGCCGGCTTCAACGGCTTGACCTTCAAGAATCCGGGCCTCGCCAATGCCTACCGTACTTACGCCGGCTATGGCGGCATAAGCCAGGAAGAGAATACGACCAATGGAACTTATAACGGGTTCCAGACTGGTCTCCGCGCGCAAAACAAGCATGGATTGAGCGGCGAGGTAGACTACACCTACTCGCACGTGATCGATCTGACCGACACGGATCTTCAAGGAGTCAGCAATCCGTGGAACTTGAAGTACGACAAGGGCGGTGGCGAGTATGATCGTCGTCACATCCTGAGCGCCAACTACATTTACAAGCTACCTGTCTTCAACCAATCCCAGGGACTGCTTCATACAGTGCTGGGAGGATGGGAGCTTGCAGGTACGATCATCGCTCAGTCTGGATCGCCTATCAGTAACAACAACTCGCAAGCTGGATTTAGCGGCGTGGACGACCCGATCGGCTTGGACGGTGGTTACACCAACCGTGCCAATCTCGTATCGAAGATCCACTACAGCAAGAAGGTAGCGGATTGGTTCGACACCACTTCCTCCGACTTCGGCGATTGCCCCGTGACACCAGCCAATCCCGGTGGAACGGCCCCGCTTTGCGCTCCTGTTCCTGGCTGGTTGGGTGGTCCGAATCTGGGCTTCGGCAACGCCAGAAGGGATACTTTCATCGGACCGGATCGCGTGAACTTCACGACTTCACTCTACAAGTCTTTTGCAGTGACGGAGCGTGCTCACTTTGATCTGCGTGTCGAAACCTTCAATACCTTCAACCACACGGAATTCAACAACAGCATCGGCGTGACGGTCGGTGGTGGCAACTACGGCCAGGAAACCGGCACGTATGATCCACGTGTGATGGAAGTGGCAGGCAAGTTCGTCTTCTAAACTTACCGCAACCTTGGGGCGCTGCTGGAGTTACTTCCCGCAGCGCCCCTTTTCTTTTGTTCATGGCATTACGAGCGCTGGCTGCCTTGTGAATCTCTCTTCGGGGCGAGTATTCTTTGGGTGCGAGCTGGGCGCGACTTTCGGGCTATTCGGAAAACGCCTTTATTTATTGGAGGGTGGAGTTGAAGTGCAACGTAATAGTCTGCGCAGCGAGCCTATTGCTATTTGCGCAGTTATCTTCGGCGCAGCAGAATGCCGCGACGAAGCAGAAAGCGGCTGTCCCTCCTGCTGAAGTGCAGAAGGCCCTGGCTTTGGAAGCGCGCGGTGAATATTCCGACGCGCAGGCGGCATGGGAGATCGTGGTCAAGGATCAGCCGCGCAACGGGCAGGCATACGCGCATCTTGGACTGCTGGAAGCGCGCCAGGAACACTACCCCGAGGCGATTGCTTTCTATCGAAAAGCACAGGCGCTCGATCCTGTGATTCCGCAACTGAACCTGGACCTTGGATTGGCGTTGTTCAAGTCGGGGAGTTTTCGCGAATCGGCAAAACTCTTTGAGGCTGAACTGAGGAAGCATCCGAAGTCGCCCGAAACGCAGAAGCTAACGACTCTGGCGGCTATGTCGCACTATGGCGCGCGGGAGTATTTCGCTGCGGTCCCATATTTCAAAGAGGCTGCGGCTGCTGATCCGCGCAACTTGAGCATTCTTCTGCCATTGGCGCACTGCTTGTTATGGACCAAGCAACTGGATGCAACGATGGAGGTGTTCAAGGAGATCCTGACGATTGATCCTGACTCGGCTGAGGCAGACATGATCGCGGGAGAGGCGCTGGACGAAAAGGGCGATGAGGACGGGGCAGTGCAGCAATTTCGCGCCGCGGTGCAGGCGAACCCAAAGGAGCCGAACGCGCATTTTGGCCTGGCGTATTTGCTGTGGACACAGAAGAAATTTGACGAGGCCATTCCGGAGTTCAAGGCCGAGTTGGCGAATGACCCGAACAATAACCAGGCGATGATTTATCTGGGCGATACCTATGTCCGGCAGGATCAGTTTGACCCGGGCAAAGTGATATTAGAGAAAGCCGCGCGCTATCCGACCCCTGACCCGTTGATTCATCTCGACCTCGGGATTGTGTACGCGGAGACCGGAGACAATGCAGCGGCAATCCGGGAGTTCAACAAGACGGTAGAGCTGGAGCCTGATAATGTTACGGCGCATTTCCGGCTGGCTACGCTGTACCGGTCGATAGGCAAGAAGGATGAGGCCAAGGCGGAGTTTGTCAAAGCTAATTCGCTCAACAAGAAGAAGGACGACAGCGTGCATCAGCGGATTGCCGCGGCGAATGCGCGACTCGGGCCGGATGCCAGTCCTGCGCAGACGCCGCCTGACGTGAATGTGAAGCCAGATCAGAATTGAACTGGAGTGCTAGGCCGGTTCGGCGTAGAGCGGGTGGCGGCGGAGGTACCAGCAAGGCGGCGAACCGTTCTGCGGAAAGAGGGCTTTTGCGCAGGAGGCCGGGCCTGTTCCTTCGTAGTAAAACTCGGTCTTGTTGCCTTTGAGCGGTGCGGCCATGTAGCGGGTAACAACGATCTGATCGAGCGGCTGTCCGCGCAGTAGAAATACCAGGTAGTCTCCAATGTAGACGAGGGCCGCGGCTGCGAGGATTGCCAGCACGGTCAGCGCGAGCCAACGCAGGATCATCTGTCCGGGGGTGCGGCCGACCGGGCTGCCCTGATTTGCGGACTGCGGGCTGGTTGTGGTGTTTATTGCTGTCATGCCGTGTCCTCTAAGGCAGGCCGTATGTCCGGATCCTTCAAGGCTACTCCGGAAAGCTGCCGGGCGCGAGCCTGATCGATGTAGTGCAGCAGGCGCGCGGCTGCCTGGGGATAGGGTAGTCCTTCTTCGCGAATGTTGGATATGCAGTTGCGATCGGCGTCGGTGGTGCGGCCGGGCTGCGGTTGCCAGGTTATGTAGGCTCCTAGCGAGTCGGGGGAACTGAGGCCGGGACGTTCGCCGATGAGTATAACTACGAGCGCAGCGGAAAGAGTCTGGGCGACCTCGTCGGCGACGGCTACGCGGCCCTGTTCGACGATGCAGATCGGGGCTAATTGCATCTCTGGCGTGGTTTGATGGAGGGCGGGGAGTAGCGCAGCGAGAAGCAGGATGACGTGGCGTTCGACGGCGAGTGCGGAGAGGCCGTCGGCGATGACGATGGACAGGTCGAAATTTAGGCTGGAGCGAGGATAATTCTGCAAGCGCTGGAGGCTGCCGGTGTCGAGTTTGCGGCCGAGGTCCGGGCGCTGGAGGTAGGTTTGGCGATCCGGAGCGCCGGAGTGGAGGAGCAGAACTTCGCGTGGCCCTTGAATAGGATTCAGAAGGGTACGGAGTTCGGCGAGCAGGCTGGCAGGCTGCAATTGGGCGTGAACTGCATCGCGGGCGCGGGCGTGGGCTAATTGGAAATCGAGCAGTTCAGTTGTCGCGATGCTGGTGCCGGATTTGCGCAGGGCCACTCGGGCTGGGGTCAAGGAGCGTAGATGGTCTGAGATGAGCGAGTCTGAGATCGGCAAGTCCGAGGGCAGCAACGGGAGTAACGGGTTGACGGGCGCGGTTTCGGTCATGCGGGTAGTGGCCTTCTCACGAGATGATTGACGACAGAAAGGGGAGCGGAGGCTTCAAGGCGCAGTTGGCGGAAGCCGTCGCCGTTAAGCCATGCTTCAAACTCGGGGGCTGGACGCAGGCTCAGCGCGTGGCGCAGATAGAGGGCGTCGTGGAAGCTGGTGCTTTGGTAATTGAGCATGATGTCGTCGGCTCCGGGGACGCCCATGATGTAGTTGATGCCCGCCGCTCCCAGCAGTGTGAGCAGGGCGTCCATGTCGTCCTGGTCCGCTTCGGCGTGATTGGTGTAGCAGATGTCGCAGCCCATGGGCAGGCCTAGGAGTTTGCCACAAAAGTGATCTTCGAGCGCGGCACGGGTGATCTGCTTGCCGTCATACAAATATTCCGGACCGATGAAGCCTACGACCGTGTTGACGAGCATGGGCTGGAAGTGGCGGGCGACGGCGTAGGCGCGGGCTTCGAGGGTTTGCTGATCGATACCGTAATGAGCGTTGGCCGAGAGCGCCGAGCCCTGGCCGGTTTCGAAATACATGACATTGCGGCCGGTGCTACCGTCCGCGCAAACTGCGCCGCGATGGAGAGACTGGGCGGCTTCGTGGCCCTCTTTGAGCAGCGCGAGGTTGATGCCGAAGCTGGCGTTGGCGGCTTCGGTGCCGGCGATGGACTGAAACAGCAGGTCCAGCGGAGCGCCTTGCTCGATGGCCGCGATTTGCGTGGTGATATGGGCTAACACGCAGTTTTGCGTCGGGATGGTGAAGCGCTCGCGGATTGCGTCGATCATGCGGAGCAGGCGGCTGACGGTGGTGGGGCTGTCGCTGACGGGGTTGATGCCGATGACAGCGTCGCCTGAGCCGAGCAGAAGGCCGTCCAGCATCGACGCGGCGATGCCTGTCGGGTCGTCGGTGGGGTGGTTGGGCTGCAACCGCGTGGAGAGTCTGCCTGAGAGCCCGACGGTGGTGCGGAAGCGTGTTACGACTCGAATGCGGGCAGCCACGAGGATGAGGTCCTGGATGCGCATGAGCTTGCTGACCGCAGCGACCATCTCCGGGGTCAGGCCCGGGCTTAGAGCTGTCAGACGTTCGGCTGTGGCGTCGTCCGAGAGCAGCCAGTCGCGAAACTCGCCCACGGTGAGCGAGGCGATGGGGGCGAAGGCTGCCGGATTGTGCGAATCGACGATGAGGCGGGTGACTTCATCGGATTCGTAGGGTATCAGGTGTGAATCGAGAAAGTGCTTGAGCGGAAGGTCGGCGAGAGCGTACTGCGCGGCGACGCGCTCCTCGGCAGAGCGGGCGGCGATGCCGGCTAGCGCATCTCCGCTGCGAAAGGGCGTGGCTTTGGCCATCAGTTCGCGGAGGGTGGCGAAAGTGTGGCGGATGTTGCCGAGGGTGTGGCCGTACTCCATGGAGATAAGCTTAGGGCATTTCGACGCGGATGCATGTCAATGCTTGTTTTGACGCCGGAGTGCCTACGCTTTCTGACCTGGTTCGCTATGCCTCATCGTGTTGGACTTCCACCGGCTGCTCCTTGCCGGTCTCCCGGGCGCACTGCGAACTCTCTGTACGCCCCGCTCCATTCGCGGTCAAACAGACTAGCGTTTGGTGCGGTCGGTGAGATATCCCGTGATCAACGCTTCAAGAATATGCGCCAGTCTTGGCTCAACGTCGACGATCGCATGCGCGAGCTCAGGCTCGCTGCGATAGAGCGCCAACACCTGGGGGCCTGGCGTTGCCATCTGCCATAACGCCCCGGCCATGCTGGTAGCGGTGGCGATCGTCTCGGTGGCCTGCTGTCTAGAGAGCCCTAACAGTCGCTTCATCTCGGAGCCGATCACCTTGACCTCGTTCAGCGCGACGAGCTTGAACGCTCGTACGGCATCGAGAGATACGTTGCGTTCCAGATTCAGTGGAGCCTGAGCGAGCAAGTCGCAGAACATCGGTCGCGCCGTGAGCGTTTTCGCAAAAATGGCCGAGACAGCCGCAGGGGAAACTTCCGCAAGTTGAGAAAGCTCGTTCCTTAGCGCGGAAGACCATTCGCGCCAGCCTTCGGCAGTCAGGACAAGGAAGATCTGCTCACGTGTCTCGAAATAACGCAACAAGGCGGACTTGTGCATGCCGATGGCATCGGCAATGTCGGTGAGAGTGATCTGGCGCACGCCATGCGTTGCGGCGAGGGCACGGGCCGCCTCAAGGATTGCCGCTTCACGCTGCTCTTTGGCCTCGCTGCTGCGGGCACGCTGAAAATTCTGGGTCATGATTTTAACGAAACAGTGTTGCGTTATTAACGAAACGCTGTTATCTTAACTTTAGCCCGAATGGGTTCGGAGTATCAACAAGGAGTACCTACAAAATGACGACTCATCAAATCTGGTTCATCACAGGTTCCTCGCGCGGCTTCGGCTGGGCTCTCGCTTCTGCAGCTTTGGAGGCGGGCGACTCGGTGGTTGCAACGGCCCGTCGCCCGGAACAGCTTACCCCTCTCGTCGAACAGTACGGCGAGCGTGTCCTTCCCGTAGCCCTGGATGTGACGAACGGCGCGGCGGCCAGAGCTGCGATTGAGGCGGCGGTCCGCCGATTCGGACGCATTGACGTGCTGGTGAACAATGCCGGCTACGCAAACATTGCTCCGGTCGAAACCGCGCCGGAGGAGGACTTCCGTCGCCAGTTTGAAACGAATTTCTGGGGCGTCTACAACGTCTCAAAGGCCGCGCTGCCTCTGCTGAAGCGGCAGGGATCGGGCACCGTCGTGCAGTTTTCGTCAATCGGTGGCCGCGTCGGCGGTACTGCTGGCCTCGGGTCGTATCAGGCGGCGAAGTTCGCGGTCGACGGGCTCACCCGCGTTCTTGCCTCCGAAACAGCGCCGTTCGGCATTCGCTACCTCACCGTCGAGCCCAGCGGCTTCGCCACGGATTGGGCGGGCGCATCCATGGAGATTCAGGACATCCCGGCCGAATACGACGGCACCGTTGGCGCCCGCGCCCGCCTCATGGGAACCGATTTGGTCAAAGCTGGCGATCCCAGGCGCGCCGGCGAAATTCTCGTACGCGTCGTCAAACGCGAACACCTGCCCACGCACCTGCTCCTCGGTGCCTACGCGTTCGATCTCGCCCAGAATTATTCCCGCAGCCAGATCGCGGAGGTCGAGGCGTGGCGGGAGATCAGCACTTCCGCGGACTTCGACCGGCCGTATCCGGTCGATCTGCCTGAGGACAGATCTCTTCGATAACGAAGACCGGTAGGACGCCAGGAACGACCCGGGAAGAGATCGAACGCCGCTTCGGTCCGATGAGCAACTTGTCATATTGAATCTCAAACTGCTGTCCGCTTCCATTGCGCATTGTGATCGGCTTGCGATTAGGATCAATACTCCCAGCGGTATGGTTCGGCATTAGCTGGATTGCGGTAAGTTCCGTGCGGTGGGCGAGCGAGTGCCAATCGGGAATCCCGCCGCAGTCGAGAAATAGCGCTTCCGCAGCCAGAACGCGACGTTGACGAGGCCGATCAACGCCGGAACTTCCACCAGGGGACCAATCACGCCAACGAAGGCCTCGCCAGAATTCAGCCCAAACACCGCCACCGAAACGGCGATAGCTAATTCGAAATTGTTGCCCGCAGCGGTAAAGGAAAGAGTCGCGGTCTGGGCGTAGTCGGCTCCGAGCTTATGTCCCATCCAGAAGCTCATTAGAAACATGACGAGGAAATAGATGACAAGAGGAAGTGCGATGCGAAGTACGTCGAACGGAAGTTTGACGATCAAATCGCCTTTGAGACTGAACATTACAAGGATGGTGAATAGCAGTGCGACAAGCGTAAAGGGGCTGATGCGCGGGATGAACCGGGTCCGATACCATTCCTCGCCTTTGACGCTGAGTAGAACGAAGCGGGTCAGCATTCCTGCGAGGAACGGAATGCCGAGATAGATGAAGACGCTCTTGGCGATCGGTTCGATACCGATGTTGACGACCGAGCCCTTGAGACCAAACCAGGTGGGAAGAATCGTGATGAACACCCAGGCGTAGAGGCTGTAGAAGACTACCTGAAAAACGCTGTTCAGCGCGACCAGTCCTGCGACGTAGTCCGTGTCGCCGCCCGCCAACTCGTTCCAAACCAAAACCATGGCGATGCACCGAGCAATACCGATGAGGATCAAGCCACGCATGTAGGCAGGCTCTCCGCGCAGAAGTGTGACGGCCAGCAGAAACATCAATACGGGACCAATAATCCAGTTCTGAAGCAATGAGAGCCCTAAAACGCGGCGATTGCGGAAGACTTCGCCCAGTTTTTCGTAGCGGACCTTGGCCAGCGGCGGATACATCATGATGATGAGTCCAATAGCAATAGGGATGTTGGTCGTGCCTGACTGGAAACTGTTCACGAACGCCGCCGAACCAGGAACAAAGTGCCCAAGCCCGACACCGATCGCCATGGCAAGGAATATCCACACTGTAAGAAAACGGTCGAGAAAGGACAGTTTCTTGCGTGGCATCGGTGTGCACACCTGGCCCTTGGTATAAGGACGGTTTGACATAATCACCTCGAAGCGAAAGTAGTGGATGATTCAACTAGCATCGGCAGAGGCGCGCCTTGTAAGGCCACGAACTTCCCCGGGACGCAGCACGCCTTGGTCAGCTTTGCCCGATCTGCCTGCATGGTCTTCTCTTCCTTGAACCATTGCAGAGTCTCCTGCAGAACCTTCGCCGCGCCTTCGTTGGGAGGCATCACGATACGGTAGTGCATCCACTTGCCATCGCGCCGCGTCGTCACGATGCCGGCATTTCGCAGATATGCGAGATGTCGGGAGATCTTCGGCTGGGGCTGACCCAAAATCTCCACGAAATAACAGACGCAGATTTCCTGATCTCCCATCAGGTTCAGGAGCCGCAGCCGGGTACTGTCTCCAAGCGCCTGAAAGAACCGTTCAATATCAAATGTCTTCTGTCTCGCTGCCATATCGTGATTATATTCGCATTGACAGATGTGTACAGCGGAAATATATTCAGTTTGGCAGATATATCAGGAGGCGCTATGACAGAACAATTGCTCGAATCGGTGCGGTCAAAGTACGGAGCGGTCGCAGAGAGCACGCTCTCCAGCAAAGATCCAGGCGTGAAGGCGGTCGCAGAGGCCTTTGGATATAGTCCGGCTGAACTGACTTCAATTCCTGCCGAAGCCAACATGGGGCTTTCCTGTGGGAATCCCACCGCGATTGCTTCCATACGTGCGGGTGAGGTGGTCGTTGATCTGGGATCGGGCGGCGGCATGGATGTCTTTCTGGCATCGCCCATGGTCGGCCCCACCGGGAAGGCCATCGGCGTTGATATGACGCCCGCGATGATCGAACGTGCCCGAACAAACGCACAAAACGGTGGATACCAGAATGTCGAGTTTTATCTTGGGACCATTGACCATCTTCCCCTGGCGGATGGGTCGGTCGATTGCGTCATCAGTAACTGCGTCATTAATCTGGCTCCCGACAAGCCCGCTGTCTTCCGCGAGATCGCACGGGTGCTCAAACCTGGTGGAAGACTCGCGGTAAGCGACATTGCACTCAAGGCTGAGTTGCCGCCTGCTATGGCACAGAGCATAGCGGCGTATGTCGGTTGTATCGGCGGGGCGATCAAGATAGACGACTACCGTGACGGGCTACACGCCGCAGGATTTGAGCATGTAGAGATTGTGGATAGCGGAGCCGATCTGAACGCCTATGCGAAGGTTGAAAATCAGGCCGGGTGCTGCTCTCCGTCAATGGCCTCAGTCAATGGTTTGACGGTGCTGGCAGATGCCTGCTGCTCCAGCGACGCGCCCGCACACGCGAGCCTTCACGAGGACTTGACCAAGCTCCTTTCCGAATATGATGTCAATTCCGTCGCAGCCAGCGTGAAGGTTTATGCCGTGAAACCGGCTGTCGCAAACCAGAATTGCTGCGGTCCGACTTGCGGCTCGTAGAGGCAGCGTATTTTTATCTTTGCCTCTCTCTACTCTTGACCAACTCGCCATACAGAAAGAAATCCACAAGATAGGACATCAATAGATGCCCACTCAATCAAAGGAATAAGACCTGAGATGCGTACTTTCATTTTTGCCTGTGTTCATAATGCCGGGCGTTCGCAGATGTCGGCAGCATTCTTCAACCAGCTGGCCGATCCCGATTTGGCGCGTGGTATTTCTGCCGGGACTCATCCCGCCGAGCATGTCCATCCGGTAGTAGTAGACGCAATGCGCGAAGTGGGAATCGACCTCACTAATGCAAAGCCTCAGAAGCTCACAGCAGAGTTGGCACAGAATGCCGAGATGCTGGTCACGATGGGTTGTGGAGATGAATGTCCCTACGTCCCTGGGCTCAGGCGCGACGATTGGCCGTTGCCCGATCCCAAAGGACAAGGAATCGAATCGGTAAGACAGACCCGCGATGAGGTCAAGCGGCGTGTCTTGGATCTTCTGGTGCGGGAGCAGTTGAGAGCAAATGTAGCTCCGGCATAGCTGCAACAGATAGACTTTGTTGTGGAGCAGTTCATCCAATACGAGACCCAGTCGAGTAGCAGGAACATCGTGTGCTCCTCACCTCCAAATTCGTCACGCCTGATCGTCTGGCTTCAGGGCATCACTCTGGTGTGGATGCTGGCCGAGTGCGGCGTATCTGTTTATGGAGCGGTGACGGCGCATAGTCCTGCACTTCTTGCATTTGGGGCAGACAGCTTTGTTGAACTGCTATCGGCGACCGTGGTTCTGTTGGCGATTGTCCCGTCGTTTCCGCTCACAAGAGACCGTGCCGCACGGCTGGCTGGAATCCTGCTTTTTATTCTTGCAGGAGTTGTCGCTCTCGTAACGCTCCTTTCGCTTCTATATCGCGTCAAGCCGGAGACCAGTTGCAGCGGCATAGCCATCACACTTGCTGCGCTCCTCGTAATGCCGATCCTCGCCTGGATGAAGCGTAGAAGCGCACAGCAGACAGACAACCGGGCCCTGGCTGCAGATGCAGTGCAGTCGGCTACCTGTGCCTATCTTGCCGCTATAACCTTGTCGGGACTGGCCGTCAATGCCCTCTGGCATATCTATTGGGTGGATTCAGCAGCAGCACTGTTAGCCTTGCCCATCCTGATAGTCGAGGGGCGACGCGCTCTGCGCGGCGAGAGCTGTGGCTGCTGCTGAATCTACGGCGACGAATGGAGCAAGACATTCTCAATCATTGGCGCCGGAATCGTGGCTCCGCGCATGTAGCTGTCCTTTCCGCAATGCCCGCTCCTTCATCATGACGAAGAAGACGGGCACCAGGATCAGGACGTGGATAGTGGAGGTAATCATGCCGCCTACGATAGGCGCGGCAATGGGTTTCATCACGTCGGAGCCGATACCGGACTCCCAGAGAATAGGGACAAGACTGGCGAGAACGGCGCAGACTGTCATGAGCTTTGGCCGCAAGCGATGAACAGCGCCTTCAATGGCCGCTTCCTCCACATCGGCATTCGTCAATGTCTTGCCGGATTGTAGCTTATGTTCGAGCGCCTCATGGAGATAAACCACCATGACCACGCCGGTCTCTACGGCGATTCCAAAGAGTGCAATGTAGCCGACCGCAACGGCGACACTGAAGTTGTAGTGAAGAAGCCATTGCAGGAGCAATCCTCCACTCATCGCATAGATGGTTGGAAAGACGAGAACAAGCGCTTCGGCAACTGAGCGAAAGACCAGGTACAGCAACATGAAAATTACGAAGAAGACGACCGGGAGAATCAGTTGCAATCGCTGCTTCGCACGCAGTTCGAGTTCATATTCTCCCGACCATTGGAAGGTGTAATTTGCAGGCAGGGCCAGTTTGTCGTGAATGAGTTTGCTTGCCTGCACGACGAAGCCCCCGTAATCGGAATTTGTGAGATCGATGTAGATGTACCCGGTCAACGCACCGTCTTCGTCTCGGATCATAGCCGGACCATGCGTGAAGGAAATTGTTGCTACCTGATCAAGTGGAATTTGCGCACCCGAAGGAGTGCCGATCAGCACCCCGCGCATCTTCTCGACATTGTCGCGAAAGTCCCTCTGATAGCGGACATTGATGGGATAGCGTTCGCGGCCCTCAATGTTCTCCGCGATGTTCTGTCCGCCAATGCCGGATGAAACCGCCGTCTGAACATCCGCGATCGTGAGACCGTAACGCGCCGCCTCCTCCCGCTTGACTTCAACATTGACGTAGAAACCCTGTGCGACCTTCTCAGCAAAGACAGATCGTACCTGCGGAAGTCCGGAGAGAACAGCCTGAAGCTGCGAAGCCAATTGCTGAATCCCGTCGACATTCGGCCCTTGCACCTTTATGCCCAGCGGTGTCTTGATGCCGGTCAATTCCATGTCCAGGCGGTTTTCGACCGGGCTTGTCCAGGTATTTGAGAGCCCCGGAAACTGGAGTTTGTCATCCATTTGCTGGATGAGCTTTTCGTAGGTCATCCCCGCAGGCCATTGCTCCCGCGGTTTGAGCATGAGCGTGGTGTCATACATATCGAGTGGCGCATTGTCGGTTGCGCTGTCCGATCTGCCAACCGCGCCGAATACGCTGGCAACTTCCGGGAAGCTGCGAAGAACTCGGTCCTGCTGTTGCAGGAGCACCTTTGCCTGTTCAATGGAGATGCCGGGAAGAGCGGTCGGCATATAGAGAGCGGAGCCTTCAAAGAGAGCCGGCATGAACTGGCTGCCCAAACGGGTTGCAAGTGGAAACGTGACCAGCAGGAAGATCATGTTGACCACAATGGTGAGCCAGCGGTGTCGCAGGCAGAATTTCAAGATAGGCAGATAAATCGCCTGTGTGATCCGTGAGATTGGATTCGCATTCTCCGGCTTGAGCCGCCCGCGAATCAGCATCACCATCAGAACCGGGACGAGCGTAATGGCAAGGATGGACGAGGAGCCGACCGCAAGAGTCTTGGTCCATGCGAGCGGGCGGAACATGCGTCCTTCCTGCGCTTCGAGCAGGAAGACCGGCATGAAAGAAACCACGATGATAATCAGCGACAAGAAGAGCGCAGGGCCAACCTGCTTGGCCGAGTTGACGAGAATGATATGCCGCTCCGGTTCCGACACAGGGTTGGCTTCATCCTCCTGCCTTTCCGAAAGATGGCGGTAGCCATTTTCGACCATCACAATGGAGGCATCGACGAGCACTCCAATCGCCAATGCAATGCCGCCCAGCGACATGACGTTCGAACTTACCCCCAGCCAGTACATCGGGATGAAAGACATCAGCACCGCGATGGGCAAAGCAAGAATCGCTATAAGCGCAGAGCGGAAATGAGATAGGAAGACGATGATTACCAGGCTGACGATAATGGCTTCTTCGGTCAAATCGCGCTGTAGTGTTTTGATCGATGATTCAATCAAATCGGAACGATCGTATCCCGTCATGATCTGGACGCCGGGCGGCAGAGATGGTGCGATCTC
The DNA here is from genome assembly GCF_025685625.1 of Acidicapsa acidisoli. Taxonomy (NCBI): domain Bacteria; kingdom Pseudomonadati; phylum Acidobacteriota; class Terriglobia; order Terriglobales; family Acidobacteriaceae; genus Acidicapsa; species Acidicapsa acidisoli. The sequence continues at coordinate 418,081 of NZ_JAGSYI010000001.1, read as the reverse complement.
ACGCAGTTTTTGTTTGACCCCGTTTATTACATTGAGCGCGTTCATTCCCTGGCGCATGACGATAATCCCGCCGACGGTCTCCCCGTCTCCATGCCACTCTGCAACCCCTTCGCGGATGTCTGGGCCGAAACTCACCGTTCCCAGATCGCGTATCAGGATAGGTGTCCCATTTTTACTGCCGACGGCAACCGTAGTTAGATCATCCAGCGAACGCAAATAGCCGAGACCGCGAATCATATACTCCGCGCCGCTCAAGTTAAGAACGCGACCGCCCACTTCATTCGTGCTCATCTTTACTTTGTCAATGACGGTAGAAAGTGGGATGCCATACGCAAGCAGCTTGTTGGGATCGAGCTGTACCTGATACTGCCGCACAAAGCCGCCGATGCTGGCGACTTCAGCAACTCCCGGCACGGTTTCCAGCGCATAGCGCAGATGCCAATCCTGCAAGCTGCGCAGGTCGGCAAGACTATGCGTGCCGCTCTTATCAACGATGGCATACTCGTAGACCCAGCCCGCTCCTGTTGCATCGGGACCAATCGAAGGATGCACGTTCTCCGGTAAGCGTCCGCTGATCTGTTGCAGGTATTCGATCACACGCGAGCGCGCCCAGTAGAGATCCGTGCCGTCCTCAAAAACCACATAGACGTAGGAATCGCCCAACATGGTCTGCGCCCGAACGGCTTTGACATGAGGCGCGGCAAGGAGACTGGTGACGATTGGATAGGTCACCTGGTCTTCGATCACATCGGGTGGCTCGCCCGCCCACTCCGCATGAACGATCACCTGCACGTCTGAGATGTCTGGTAGTGCGTCCAGCGGTACATGATGCAGAGACCAGATTCCGGCAAGGGTGAGCAGCAATACACCGGTGAAGACTAAGAAGCGATTGCGTGCGCAAACGTCAATGATTTTGGAAAGCACTACATGCCTCCTGTCGCGTTCACGCGCAATTGTTTGGTTGCGATTGTTTGGCCATTTTTCTGAGCGGAGATGGTGACCTGATAAGTGCCTCCCGAGCCTAGGGAACCGCTTCCTTCATACATGCCGTTGCCTTTGTCGTTGAGCTTGGCGGTTGTGTTCATTGCCGCCATACCCATCGCCGGCATGGCGGCCATATAAAACGTGACCGTAACATCAGCTCCGGTAGTGGGGGTTCCATCGGCACTTGTGAGTTTTACCCGAAAGACGTTGCTGCCTTTTTGCGGCGGGTTGGGATCGGTGGTGAAATCGACGTTCATCTGTGCACCAGCAGGCACATTCGCTGTTGAAGCCGTCCCACCGGCACCCGGCGGTGGTGGCACGAAGGACCCCGCCGCAGCCTGTAGCTGACTTTCTGAGTCGATGAGGAAGCTGGCTGATGTCACGATGGATTCATGTGCTTTCAGTCCCTTGAGCACGACAAAGTCATCACCCACGCGGGGACCAATTGTGATCTCTTTTGGCTCAAGACTGCCGTTGCCATGATTGAGGAACACCAATTGCCGCGTGCCGGATTGAAAAACAGCCGATGCAGGAACAACAAGCTGATGTCCCAGACTGGTCTTCAGATCGACATTCACGAACATGCCCGGCTTCAGCTTGAGTCCCGGATTTGCCATCGCCAGCCGCACACGAACCGTGCGCGTCGCCATATCTACTTGCGGCAGGATTTCTTCGATCTGACCGGAGAAGGTGCGGCCTGGATACGAGTCGACAGTAATCTGCGCCGTGCCGCCAGGTCTTATTCGGCCTATGTCATCCTGGAAGACCTGGGCGTAAACCCATAAGCGTGATAGGTCCGCGACGGTGTATAGCTTGGTCGAAGATTCAGCAAACATATTGGGCAAAGCATTTCGTTCGGTAATGTATCCCTCAACCGGCGAGTTAATGGTCAGTTCGGTAATAGGTTTGCCGGTCTCCTTCAGCTTTGCGATTTCACTTTGAGGAACTTCCCATTGCTCCAAGCGCTGTTCTGCCGCGGCTGACAATGAGTCTGCTCCAGATGCAACTCCGTCCACCGTGCTTGCGCTCAATGCCTTCTGATTCTGCCGTGCCAGCAGATATTCCTGCTGGGTTGCGACGAGGTCGGGGCTGTAGATCGTGAAGAGCGGCTCTCCTTTATGGACGTACTGGTAGGTTGCGCTCGCGAAGACCTTGCGGATGTAGCCGGGGAAGCGCACCTGCACATAGGAGAGAAGACGTTCATTGATGTCCACCGTGCCGGTCGCGCGTATATCGTCGCTCAGTTGTTTGTATTCGACCGCGCCAGTCCGCACGCCGATGCTCTGCATTCTCTCGGGCGTGAGTTGCACCGGAACGAGCGGAGCATCCATTTTCATTTCTGGCATATCTGACATGGATGGCTTTGGCTCGTCCGCAGTAGCAGGTGGACCAGAGGCAACAGGCTGAACATCGCCTGACATCGGCATATTCATTACTGTTGGCTGTTTGATCGCATGAGAGCGGTAAGCCCATATCCCTGCAATAACTGCCAGGATGGCGATCCAGACGAGAGAAGTTCTCCAAACATATTTGTTCATCGCAGTGTCGCTCCTGTCAGGGATTCGAGGTGGGCCAAAGCAGCTTCGTGATCTTCCAGTGTTCCGGCATATTCGAGCTTGAGACTCAGAACATCCGTGAAGTACGAGAGGACATGAATAAACGGCTCACGATTCGACGCATAGGCGCTCAGGGTTGCCCGATATGCCGCGTCTGATTGTGGGATAAGACCTTCCCGATATTCCTTCAATAGATCTTCATCGCTCGTTGCCTTGACATACTCCTCCTGCACCTCTGCGAGTTGCTGTTGAAGATGTGCGTTGAGGGTCTGCTGCGCTTCAGAACGATTCTCAGTAGCCTGTGCAATCTCCGCGTTCACCCGCGCTTTGCGTGGGAATCGCACATCGAAGGTGAACATGTAATAGTCCCGGTACTTGCGGTCGGTGTTCTGGTACATATAGCCAACTTCGAAATCCGGCTTTCCCTCGCGCTTCGCGGACGCCACCTGCGCGTCCTCTTTCCGAATGGAACTGGCGTCAACCTGGATCTGAGGATTGTTCTGCCGGACCATCGCAAGAAGCTCATCGGAGGCGTGTTTGAGCGGGGTTTCAACCAAGTCTTCAGTAACAATGTCCGGCGAACCTTGATCCCGACTGAGCAACCCTTTGAGGTGTGCCTGGACTTGCCCCATCTCCTGATGGTGCATGGTGATCTCTTTCACGATTTTGGTTCGGTTCACTTGCGCCTGAAGAACATCCTGCTGCATCCCCTGACCGACCTGATAGTGAGCAGTCACATCCTGAATGAGCTGGTCAAGAACCGCTTCGTTTTGTCGCAGGATGCCAAGTGTCTGCTGTAGATAGGCCAATTGGAGATAGTCGGCTTTCACGGCATCGGCAATTCCGGTCTTCGTCACCCCAATCTCAGCCTGCTTTGTGTCAGCATCGCGTTCGGCTGCTTGTCCTCGTAGCCGCAGCTTTCCCGGGTAGGGCAGTTCCTGCGATGCTCCTATACCGATGTAGGCAAAGTTACTGTTGGTGTATCCCGCAAATGGTTTCGGGCTGCCCACGCTGAACTGCTGGTAGGTGAACTTCGGGTCCGGTAGTGTGGTCACCTGCGGCGCCATTTGCCTAGCGGCACGCGCGCCATGGTCGGCTGCTGAGATTTGCGGATTGTTTGCGTTAGCCTCAGCCAGGAGCTGGGACAAAGGTGTAGGACTACTGATCACCGGCGTCTGCCCAGAAGCAGTAAGCGTAGCGGCCAGCACAAACGTAGCGGTCCAAAAAGAGACCACGTTCATACAGAAGCTCCAATCTCAAATGCAGTTCAAGACGTTTGCCGAAACACGCGGACAGATGTACGCGCTCGGCAAAAGTAGTGTGCGAGAGAGGAGCTGACTAGATTCTTAGAATAGAAATTGTGGCGGGCGGGGACTTAGGAGGTGAGTAATCGAGGTGTTCCACCCGTCCGGTGACGGCAAGATTGGGAGTGAGCAGCTCAAAAGCAGCCAACCAGATGACAGGGGCCACGACCGGATGAAAGGTCACTGCCTTTGTGTTCAGCGCGCTATCGCGAGTGCCGGGGGAAGTTGTCTGGCAGCAGCCATGCGATGCTGGCATTTCCATTTGCCCGCACTGGTTCTTCATGGTGCGGCAGCAGGCGCGCTCTTCCGTGCTCATTTGCGCATCGGGGACCATGCAGGCCATAGCCGGCGTTAGGCACGACACCAGCAGCAGGACCAGCACGCCGAATTGGCGAAAAACACGCATTACCTATATCAGACTACACTCGTTTCGGTCAGGAGAGCAATCGCTGCGGGAGGCTCTCTGGGCCGGCAGATGGCCGGATACAAGAGCTACAGCAAGAAGCGCCAGGGCCATCCGGATGCGGGTGTTGAGCTGCTTAGAACTCGACCGCGACACGCACAAAAAAACCAGCCCGCGCGGTCGGATACCGACACGCGCGCAGGACTGGGGATGCGACATCGCTTAGTGGCACGCGGGCGCCGCTAGGCCATCAAAACCAGCCCCCGGACGGCGCGACGCCATTGAGGCGCAGATACGTGACGAGATTGCCGTAATGCAGGGCGTCATGATTTCCGGTTTGCGTCAAGATGAACATCTTGTTCGTTTTGAAGCCCCAGAAGTCCGCCGGGTCATTGAGATGCGCATCGGTGAACCCGGAGTACGCGCCATCGCAGTAGTTGAACGCGCCTTTGAGGTAGGCAATGATTTCGGTCTTCGTACCCTTCGCGGTAGCCGAGGCGGGGGGCGCTTCACCCTTGGCGTTGGAACACAAATAGTAGGATATATCCGCCACATGAGTCAGGATCTCGGCAAACGACCGAACGTCCTTTGTCGGTCGGTAGCTGTACTTTGACTCTGGCATCGCCTCCGCCGACTTCATGATCTTGTCCTGCATATTGTTGCGAAAAATGGATAGCGTCGCCGTCAGCGGATTCGGCGCCGCGATCGGATTGGGCAGGTCTGGCGAGATTTGGGCGTTGGCCAAGGACGCCAAAGCGAAAATAGATACCATGTTAACAGGAACCACGATGCGAGCAATGGATCGGAGCATTAAGAATCCCCTAACATCTCCGAGTGCGCGGGAAAGGGCTTTGAGATTCATGGGCCTCCTTTGATCGGTCTCTGCGCGAGGTGCGATCTACTCCGAACGGTGCACGTAGCCGGCCAAAACGCGCCAACTTCAAGTCACTGATTCATAAGTGAGTTCAGTTCCGGGACAGCAATCGGCAACGCGATCTTTGTCCGGGATCGAAACTCTCTGACCAAAAACGAACAGTCGATGCAATCATTGGCCATTCAAACTGGCCTAGCAGATCAGTACCACGGGAAACTGTTTGAGTCGATATTCGCGTCTAGAAAGACAATCTTGCTGCAAACTGAATTAAACGGGGATTTGTGCCCGGCGCTGTGCTGGTTACAACCCCAAAATCAGGATTATTGCCCACACAACAAGTTGTGTCAGGTGGCGCGAACTGGACCCGATTCAGCAGGTTGAAGAACTCTACCCTAAACTCCATTGCGAGGTGATCTCGTTGATCCAACAAGATCCTCTTGAATGCAGCAAAGTCGATGTTGTTCACTCCGTCCGAGCGCAGCGTTGCATCTACGCGCGGCTCGCTGCCGAAAGTAAAATCTGCGGGAGCATAGAAACAGTTTGTATTGAACCAACTTTGCAGCCGGCTGGAGCTAGTTCTCGACTTAGCGCAAGAAGGCGAAATGTTTGGACGCGAACCTGCTCCGAATAGAGTCGCGTCGTTGGTTTGTCCATTGGTAAACACAAGCGGGAAGCCTCTTTGAAATGTGGCCACCCCATCGATGCCCCAGTCCCCTACGATGCCATTCACAATTCCATTCAGGTGAGAAAAGTAAGGCCTTCCCTCGCCAAATGGAAGATCGAGTACATAACTGATAGCAAGGCGTTGTGGTACATCTTGAGAGGATAAGGAACGTTCGCGTTGCAGATCGTTATTGTCCTGGATAGCTCCAACGCGAGTCTCCAGCCAACCAGTGAGTGTATCGGTGTTGCTTATCAACTTGGAGTTGGTGTAGGCCGCCGTCAGCGTACTTCCCGCTGAGAAGCGCTTTGTCGCGGTCAACTGAAACGAATGATAGATCGAATCAAAGGATCCCTGTCCCGCCAGTTCGACGCTGGTGTACTGAGGATAGGGCCGCAACAGTTGTCCAACGGTGGTGCTGGCAGCAGTCAAAGCCAGCGCTTGCCCGTTGACCGTGAAAGGATTGGGAGTGGATTTCAGGAGCTCAACCGCAGACCTGCCTCCAGATGCAAATTGAGCCGCCGCCTGAGAAAGCAGGTTGTCGGAGATCTGATTCACCTGCTGAGAATATTGGGCTAAGTGGGTTCCTTTCGATCCCACATACGCAGCGACAAAGGAGAATTGCGCCGGAAGCTGATGATCGAGGCTTACGCTCCACTGCTGCACATATCCTTCGGGATGATCGTCACGATCAACCTCCGTAATTGACTGAACCACTTGCGTGAGGAACTGTTGCGTGCCTTCAGTGCCAAGACGTCTGCCTGGAGGAGGAGAAATTCCATTCGGGAAGGGAAGTGAGATGGAGCTATAAGGATGGATTCCATCTACGGTTCCGGTAAACGTAGTACTGGCCGCATTCACCATGTCGTTGTTTGGGTTCAGGGCATATGCCACGTAGTTCGGTATCCAGAAAATCCCATACCCGCCGCGCACCATGGTCTTTGGCGTCACGCCATACGCGATCCCCAGCCTGGGCGCGAAATTATCTTTTCTCAGCGGAAGATTGTTACGGGTCCCAGGCGATACTAAAAAGACATCTCCTCTGACCGGAGTTGATCCTGCTGGAAGAAATGCGTTGGTGTAACTCATCGCACTTGGGTCGAAATAGCTGAGCCGATTGAGCCGCTCAGACCAGGGGCCTTGCAATTCGTAGCGGAGGCCAAGATTGAGAGCGAGGTTGTTTGCGACATGCCATGTGTCGTTCAGGTAAAGAGCCCGGTAGACCTGCTTTCCCTCTGTGACCTCCGGCACGACAGCCTGCGCCGAAAAGTGGTTCTCTACATTGCTGAAATTGTCCGCATAGCCGAGCAGAAAGTCAGCAATCGAAAGCCCTGTATAGCAGGGTTCGCCGAATCCACAAAAGTCGAATGCGCCACTTGCAACGTTGGTCTGCGCAAAGTTGTCATAGCTGACCTCAAACTGCGCGCCGAGATGAAATAAATGGCGATGCCGTATCAGAGTTAAACCAGGAGAAAGGTTATATTGGTAGTCGTTATCCTGGATAAAACTCTGACCTTGGGTGCACATGATGTTATCCACGTAGGTTGCAACGCAAGGAGTTGGCGGCGTTCGCATCGCGGAAGGTATTGCCTCGTTATAGCTGGAAGGCCAGCCGATCGAAGCCAAATCGAAGCCGGCGTTTTTCGGATATCGACGGTATCTGAAATAACTGAAGCTGCTGTTAAGGTCGAAAACCGTCTGTGAACTGATTGCATAGTTGTATCCCTGGGCCAGGGCGAAGGTTCTGTAATGCTCGAAGCATCGGTCTTCGCACAAGCCATTATTGAGAGGATCGATGGGTAGGTCAAAGACATCCCAATAGTTCAATCGCGCGAAGAGCTTCTGTTTGTCCGTTAGTTCCTGGTCCACTCTCGCGACTGCCTGATTTTGGTTACCTCCCGTATTGGCAACCGCATTGAAGTTGTTAAAAGTTCCGGAAGGAGTAACGGTTCCCGGAACATTCGGCTTCGGCCACAAATAGAGAAGAGCCTTGGATGTCGGATTGATTCGGTCGACTGGGATCTTATTGCCCTGGAATTGAGCGGGCATGGATTCGCTCATAGGACATGCGCCCTGGGCGTTAAGAGCACTTCCCGCGCATGGATCGAAGACTGGGGAACTGATTGCTGAGAAGTCACCTGTCTTCTCTTCTGCGGTAGGGACAGTTGCCGTGAAGGGCTCTCCTGTTCGCAGCGCGAAGCCCTCCCAGTTCATGAACCATACAATCCGATTTTGAACGCAGCAAGCCGGAAGACGCAGCGGACCGCCGGCTTCGGCGCCGAATTGATTCTCTACCCAGGCAGGACGTGGTTTGCCTGCGGCATTCAGGAAATAGTCATTGGCGTTGAAAATCCGGTTGCGCAAGTATTCGTAAGCGCCACCATGGATGGTGTGCGTGCCACCTCTCGTGCTTAGGTTCGTCACTCCGCCTGCGAAACGGCCCCACTCCGCAGGTAAGTTGCTCGTCTGGACTTTGAATTCCTGGATCGAATCCTGGATCGGGACGAGGATGGGAAGGTTGATGTAGCTGATGTTGAGCGGCTGCCCGTCGAGATATTCTGCACTCTGATTACCGAACGCACCGGTTACTTGATAATTGCCCCAACCAAAAGGATTCACGCCTACCGGTGTACCCGAGGAACTCCCTTGAGGAATGACAGAAGGAGCCAAAACAATCAGGTTGAAGACGTTTCTTCCATTAAGGGGCAACTCATTTGCTTCTCTCCGTTCGACAACGGTGCCAACACTCGAGGACTCTGTGTCGCGCGGCGCGGAATTGTCTCTTACGGTGACGCTCTCCGAAGTTGAGCCCAACATCATCTCGAAGTTCACTTCCATAACATCTTGCACATGCAGGAAAACGTCGGATTCGATGACTGCTTTGAATCCCACTTTTTCAACTTCGATGCGATATCTGCCGGGCGGCAGGTCGGATACGTAGTAGACACCTGCCTCGCTGGTGAGACCCTGATACTGGATTCCCGTTCCCGTGTTGATAGCGCGAATGGTGGCGGCGCCGATCACCTTTCTGTCTGGATCCGTGACGCGTCCAGTCAGGGACGCCAAAGTAGATTGTCCCAGAAGGACGCATGGAAGAAGAATCAGGACAATAAGTATAAACAGCGGCTTGTGCATCCGTATCATCGTCTCCTTTCAAGTTCCGTTTGGCAATCGAAGAGATCTCGACAGGTTCCTATGGGAGCCAAATTAAATCAGTAGAGTCTGCAGCGAAGAATTCTACAGTGAATCTATACGGCGCTCTTAGCGTGCATGTACCAAAGTTTTCTACGAAATTTTGCGGCTTTGGGAGTTTCTTATTTGTCTGGAATCTGATCCAGTTGCGAGAGTATATTTTCGTGTGTCTCATAGGGTGGCTTGCTTTGGCCAGTGAAGTTAATTTGATAGGACGAACCACTCGGACTGGAAGCTTGTTTCTCCTCGCGCCATCGATACTTGAAGAAGTAGAAACCACGAGTACGCAGCGAAAAGTACAAGATGCGGTTTCGCAAGGGGTCGAATCCGCAGAGCCGAGTGACGAAAAACTCGTGTCCCTCTTGTGCGCCGGCGATCCGAGAGCGCTCAATACACTATTCGAGCGTTACGCCAACCTTGTATATGGCATCGCATTCCGCATCCTGCAGGAGGTTGGCGAGGCGGAGGACGCCGTGCAAGAGTGTTTCCTCTATGTGTTTCGGAAGGCTGCGCTTTTCGATCCGTCCAGGGGAAGCGCAAAGATATGGATTGTTCAGATCGCCTACAGCCGGGCGCTTGACCAGAGGACTCACTTGCGGCGCAAAAAGTTCTATCAACGGGGGGATATCGATTCCCACGGATTGCTTGAGGAGCTGCCAGAGCAGGGCGATATGGAGCGGGAGGTCGAGGCCAGGCTTGATTTCGGACGACTGCGCGCCGGATTCGAAGAATTGACCGAGATTCAGCGAGAAACGCTGAAATTGTTTTATTTTGAAGAGATAGGGCTGAGAGAGATCAGTGAGCGACTCCACGAGCCTCTCGGTAACGTGCGTCACCATTTTTATCGGGGTCTTGAACGGCTGCGCAAGAGCGCGGTAGTCGGAAGGGTACGAATGCACGAAGATGCAAAAGACTGAGGAACGGGGCGATCACGAAAGATTCAAGGAGTTGTGTGCTCTGGCACAGGCCGACGCGCTCAGTTTCGTAGAGCAGCGAGAGCTTGCGAGTCATTTGCAGACATGCAGCTCGTGCCGGGAGATCTGCGCTCAGTTCAGATTGATCGGGACAGAAGGCATGCGGTTCCTTTCCGGGGATCATGCTCCATCGGAAGAGGCGATGCAGTGGGACAGCAGCAGGGTGAGACGGAGGCTGTTCGAAGCGATTCAGGAGGAAGCATCAAGCGTCGTGGACATCCGGCGTGCCTCGCCGGTAGCCGAGGCGCAGCGAACGCTGTGGCCTGGCATAAGTAGGCCACTGTGGGCCGCTCTTGCCGCGTGCCTGATGGTCGCAGTGGCGTTGGGAGCTTATCGCGCCGGAGAATGGAAGGGTGCAATGGATCGAAATGCGTCGAACGGCTCGGCATTGCCGGCAGTCGTACTTTCGCCGCCGATGCATAACCCCACGAATCTGCTTGCTTCGCAGACAGCTCAAGTCTCAGCGCTGGAACAGTTGTTGTCCGCTCAACGACGGGAAGTTGATCGATTAGACGCTGCCTTGAACCTTTCCGAGCAACGCGCAGTTGAGCTCACCAATTTAGGTGACAAAAAGGATAGCGACCTGCATCAGCTCATCGAAGAACGAGACAAGCTAGCTGTGCAACTCGCAGCCTCTCAGGATGCGAACAAGACGATCCAGGCCAGCGTGGCCAGCCTGCGCACGGATCACGATGAGGCCGTTGCGCGGGCAGCATCTCTGGAGGAAAAGGTCTCGGATTTGACGATTGCGGCTCGCGACCAGGGCCGGCGACTGAAGGACGATGAGCAGTATCTGTCTTCCGATCGAGACATTCGGGAACTCATGGGAGCACGTAAGCTTTATATCGCCGACGTCTTTGACGTCGACAGTGTGAGCCGAACTCGCAAGCCGTTTGGCCGGGTGTTTTACACGCAAAACAAATCATTGGTGTTTTACGCGTTCGATCTCGATCATCAGCCGGGTGTCAAGAATGCGAGTACCTTTCAGGTCTGGGGACAGAAAGACTCGGAATTGAATGCAGAATCTCATCCGATGAATCTTGGTGTTCTTTACGAGGATAGCGAATCGAATCGCCGATGGGTGCTTCGCACCGATGATTCGAAGCAACTGGCCGAAATCGATGCCGTATTCGTAACTGTCGAGCCGCATGGAGGCAGCGAGAAGCCGACCGGAAAACCATTCCTGTATGCCTTGCTCCGGAAAGAAGCCAATCACCCTTGACGCTTTCAACGGCCCTATTTCCAGCCACGATTGGGTACGATGCCTTTACCTTCTTTGATGGTGTATAGCTGGTCAGCCTTGAGCCCTAGGAATGATTGAAGCTGACCGCTCGGCCAGCGCACATGCGCATCCGCCACGGTCGCGCTGCCAAGCCCGAAATGGAGACGGAAATCGTTGCAGGAAACAAAGCTGGATTGACTCTGCTGTTCCTTGAGTTGCTTTCTGCCGTTTGCGATTACTTCAATGCGCGTGCCAATTGCGGACCGGTTGGAAGTAGTGCCTTCGGGCCTGATCTTGATCCAGTGATTATGGCCTGAAACATCGTTTCGAAACAGGGAAGGCGGCTCTCCCATGTTGACAACGAGCATATCGATATCGCCATCGTTGTCAAAGTCGCCAAAGACAAGACCACGGCTAGAGTGTGGAACCTGAATCGCCGTGCCTGCCTCATCGAACAGTTCCTCAAAATGTCCTTGACCCAAGTTGCGGAAGAGCAGTAGCGGGCTCTTGTACGGAGAATCCGGAAAGTGAAGCTCGAAGTCGGGATAAATATGCCCGGTAACTATGGAGATGTCCGGCCATCCATCGTTGTCAAAGTCTTCGAGGCCAGTCCCCCAGCATACAAACCGGTTGTCGACGGCGAGACCGCTCTCACGCGTGGCATCTTCGAAGATGCCTTTGCCTAGATTGCGGTAGAGCACCGGCAAGTCTTCCGCAAAATTTGTTTTGAATATGTCCAGGCGGCCGTCGCCATCGAAGTCGCCCACGGCAACTCCCATGCCTGCCTGTTCCTGACCATCGTCGCTATAGGCGACGCCCCTCACTCCGCCATCTTCGCGAAATGTGCCGTCATGGTTGTTCAGCAGCAATAGGCTTGGGCTGGAGTCACATGCTACATAGATATCGGGCCAACCATCGTCGTCGAAATCGGCAGCGACCGCGGTGAGACCATAGTTACTGCGTATGCCTGCAATGCCGGCTTTCTCGCTGACATCGCTGAAGGTGCCATCGCGATTATTGCGATAAAGGCTATGCCGTCCGAATGGGAGGCCGCGCGGACCGCAATTGACCGGTACATTATGGAAGTAGCAGTAAGGCTTTTCTCCAGGGCGAGGCGTTTGGGAGGAATCGAAGCCAACGTAATTCGCTACAAAGAGATCCAGATATCCGTCGCGGTTGTAGTCGACAAAAGTACAACCAGTTCCCCAGCGCGTTGCGCCATTCTCCGGTGCGTTCAGTAATCCAGCCTCACGGGTCACATCAGTAAAGGTTCCGTTCCCGTTGTTTCGGTACAGTACGTTTTGCCCCCAGTAGGTCAGAAAAAGATCATCGAAGCCGTCATTGTTGTAATCCCCAACGCAAACGCCGCAAGCCCAGCCTGACTTGGTCAGGCCTGCCTCCTGAGTGACATCTCGAAAGGTACCGTCCCGGTTGTTGTGATAGAGGCGGTTGGTGACGACGGTATCTGGATGAGTAAGGCTGTTTCCGCCGAGAATGAGAATGTCGATCCATCCATCGTTGTCGTAGTCGATAAATGCACACCCGCATCCGAGCGATTCGAGGATGTAATCCTTGGGACTTGGTGAACCATAGAGTATCGGATGATCCAGCCCCGCCTGGCGCGCAATCTCTATGAAACGTGCGTTGAATGGCAGGCCGGATCTCTTTCCACGCGGCAATGCGACGCGTTTGTGAGTTACTACGCCTTGCCCGAATGCCGCACTCGCAGCGGCGGCCAATGAGCCCGAGAGAAACGCACGCCGTGACAGTCTAGCCCTCGAGCCGCGCCAGGAACCAAATCGTTGTTTCATCGAAGGCAGGGTATCACAAGCCGATCGGAGCGAGTCTAAGGCGACAGATCGCTCCAGCAAGACGGACTTGACAACGTCGAAGCCCAAAGGCAATCTAAGGTGTTCTTTTAAGCGACCGCTAATGATGCGGTCACGGAGCGCGCTTCGGCGAGCGATGCCGAGAATGAGTTATGTGAGAGTCTTCGCGATCTGCCCTTTTGCTTCGGCACCGACGCTGCTTCGTCGTAGCACACGGTGGCCCACTCTTCTGCCCGCGATGCTCGCAATATCACTCTCAATCTCGATCAAGGCCCAGCAGCCTTCAGACATGGCCGCCGCCCGCGAGGCGATGGAAGCGAAGAACTACTCTGCTGCCGAGAAGTTTTATCGAAAGGCCCTTGCACAGTCCCCCGCAGCCGAAGCGGTTCTCACCGACCTGGGCCTGAGCCTCCAGATGCAGGGCCGTTCGGCGGAGGCGATGCACTATTACTCTCTTGCGCTCAAGCAGAGATATGTCCCCGAAACCTACGCACTGCTGGCAGAAGAGAAATGCCGCATGGGGGAGTTGGATAGCCTCAGGCCGATGCTGGCGAAGATCTACCACGAAGAGCGCAAGAACATCCGTGTCGCATCCGCTGTCGCTTCGTGTTATCTGGATTTAGACGAGCCGATCGAATCCGTGGAGATCTACGACGAACTCCTCAAGAGCAATGACTACCCGGAAGATCTGGCACTCGTGCAGTCAGCGAAATCCTATCTTCGCAGCGGACAGTTCTTTGCCGCCAAACTAAGTAAGGCTCATGGTTCAGAGCCATTTCTCGCCGCTCTCCGGGAAGCTCCAACCAGCGGCTCACAGGGAGCGCGCAGTGCGTTTGCAGAGGCGGAGAGAATCTCACCTTACTTCCGTCCCGACCTCAGTTGGTCCGAGGCTGTCGAACGCTGGAGACAGCACCCTCAGGACGTAGCGCTTTTGTATCTGCTCTCGGTTCTTAGCGCGGAACAAGGTATGCAGCAGATCGAGCGGTGTACAGATCGTTATTCCACATCGCCCTATCTCGCACAATTCCAGGCAGACGTGCTGGCTGATCAGGGTCACGAAGAAGAAGCAGTTGCAGAGTATGAGCGACTCATCCGCGAACATCCTGAACTTGCAGATCTTCATTACAGTCTCGGCTTGCTTCGCGAAAAGCATGATGAGTGGGAGCTGGCGTCTCAGTCGTTTCGTGCTGAACTGGCGTCCAACCCGGTAGATGAACGTCCGGCGGCCCATCTAAGCAAATGCATGCTGCAATTGGAGCAGTATGCAGCGTTGCGCGATTTCCTCCAGCCCTTGATGAAAACGTCGCATCCTCCGCAGTGGGCAAGCCTCAATCTGGCGGAGGCAGAGCAGAAGCTTGGGGATTCAGCGACAGCCATCCGAGTGCTGACGGCGGCCGAACGCGAGCCCAACCCCGACAAGCTTGTGCACTATCGCCTGATGCATCTTTATTCCATTTCTGGCCGGACTGACGATGCAAAACGCGAGTACGCTCTCTTTCAAGCTGCTTCCTCTAAATAATCTTGCGTTACTGCTGGTACATATCTTTCCAACGCCCCGTATTACGCAGCGTAGGGGTGTCTCTACGCCCCTGCAAACTTCGGAGGCGCCATGTCAATAAGACTATTTGCGCGAGCAGTTCTGATCGTTGTTCTTCTCGTGTCCAGCTCGTTCTTAGCGAGAGCACAGTCAACTTACGGCTCGGTCACTGGAACGGTAACGGACACGTCCAGTGCAGCAGTGGTAGGGGCAACCGTCACGCTAACCAGCAAAGCGACAGATGAGAAACAGGTCCAGTCTACGGGCGAAACCGGGCTCTACTCCTTTGTGAACCTCAACCCCGGCGAGTATCGTCTTGAAGTTGAAAAGGCGGGGTTCAAACGCGTCGATAGCTCCAATGTCACGATTCAGGTTCAGCAGACCTCGCGAATCGACTTTACATTGACTGTCGGCCAGGTAAGTGAAACTGTAACCGTAACTTCCGATGCCCCTCTGCTGCAGGCGGAGACTTCTTCTTTAGGCGAGGTTGTTGAGCAGCGCAACGCCGATGAACTACCGTTGAACGGGCGCAATGTATTCAGCCTGGTTGAGGTTGCGCCATCCGTAGTTATGCAGGGACAAGCCGGTGCTACGGCGACCGGTCAGAACCCCTTTTCGTGGGGTAACTTCCAGATCGGTGGCGCCTTTGCGAATCAGAGTGCCGAGTATCTGGATGGACAGCCGCTCAATATCGGGTACATCAATCTGCCTATTCTGATTCCAACGCAGGATTCGATCGGAGAATTCAAAGTTCAAACAAATAACATTGGCCCGGAGTGGGGCAAGGTTGCGGGCGGAGTTCTCAACCTGAGCACCAAGGGCGGCAGCAATGCCTACCACGGCGAGGCATATGAGTACATTCGAAATAAAGTCCTAAACGCCAATGACTGGTTTTCAAATAACGCCGGGATCGCCAGACCGCCCTTTACGCAGAACCAGTTTGGCGTCAACTTCGGTGGAAGAATTATCAAAGACAGGACCTTTTTCTTCTATAGCTACGAGGGATTCCGGTTGCGCTCCGGAGCGCCATGGACATCTACAGTTCCAACGGCTCAAGAGATCGGCGGAGGACCCAACGGAGCCTACGATTTAAGCAGTCTTGCGGCCGCCTCAGGCGTAGCGCAAATCATCGATCCGTGCGGTGGAGTGCTTCAAACTATCCCCAACGCAGATGGTTTAGGCGTTGGCGGTTGCGGGAACGCCGCAGGCGGTCCCAGCGCCACATACAATCCCGTTCCGTTTGCCGGCAATATGATCCCAGCCAACCGCGTCAATGCAACGGCTAAGGCGATGTTGAATCTTTGGCCGAAACCAACCAATGCCAACCAGCTGAACAATTATGTTGCAAGTTACAGCCTTGGCGGCAATCAGAACCAAAACCTTGTGCGCATCGACCAAAAGATCAACGACAAACAACATATATTTGGACGATTCAGCCAATGGAACAATTTGAATCTTCCTGAGGATCCACTCGGAACCGGTCTCTGCCTGGATCGTTGCACAGAGACAATGACCTCGAAGGCGATCGCTATTGGCTACAACTACGTCTTCAGCCCGAATGTCATTGGCAATCTGGACATTTCTGCAAGCCGCTTTAACTATCTTCGGACACCAAAGAATTCGGGGTTTGACTTCACAAGTATTGGCTGGCCTTCCGGGTTCAATACTCAGTTGCCATCCTCACTCAGAACGCCGCCCACTCCCGACGTTCTGGGTATGTCCGACAACGTCATGGCCTCCCAGGGGCAGAGCTATATCGTCGACCATGATACCCAGTACTGGATATCGCCCTCTATCACCCTGGTGCATGGACGTCACACCTTCCAGCTTGGCTTTCAAGATGAAATCACGCTGGACGACTACGCCCAGAGCAACATCGTCAGCGGATCTCTCGGGTTTAGCGGCTCCTACACAGAGGACTACGATACTACTGTGAATCCGACAGGGGCTCAGTTAGCGTTCGCGGATTACCTGCTGGGATGGGCTCAGAATCCAAGCAACGTGGGTAACCACTTTTTTGGCGACGCTGTCATTCCGAATCTGGTGGCCGGGAAGCAGAAGCTCCTTGCTGGTTACGTCAATGATACCTACCACGCGACTAACAAACTGACACTCAACCTTGGTCTGCGTTACGACTACCAGAGCCCGTGGACAGAGCGGTTTAACCGGCAGTCATACTTCAATCCACTCGCGGTCGATCCGCTTGCCAGTGCCGCAACCGGTCTGACCGTGCTTGGTGCTGCCGGTCTGGTGGATACGCCAGGGCACTCCAGCCGCTACAATCTGGATACGAACAAACTTGGCATTGCACCGCGTGTTGGCTTCGCTTACGGTTTCGACTCCAAGACTGTGATACGCGGCGGATATGGATTGTTCTGGATGCCGATTGATGCTAATTGGGCTACCAATCCTCTCAATGATCCTGTTAACTCCATTCAAACGGATTACACAGGAAACAATGGCAATACAGAAGTTCCAACGAACACGATTACCACGCCGTGGATCAGCTTTGTCCAGCCGCCTGGGCGCACTCCGTCGTCGATTACCGGAGTTTCGCTTGCTGCGGTGGACCTTGAGGGTTCAGCGAACCCGACTTTTGACATTCCGGAATACAACTATGGCTACATGCAGCAATGGAACCTGGATATCCAGCGCTCTCTGTGGGGTGGATGGTTCGCCGATGTAGCTTATGCAGCCAATAAAGGAACACACCTGCCTCAGTACAGCCAGCAAGTAGACCAGTTAGGAGACAACTATCTCGCCCAGGCAGCCCTGCAATACCAGGCAGGATTGGTTTCCAACCCGGCAAATCCCTATGCGGCCGTCAGCATCACTCAGTTAGTCACAAATCCATTCGCGGCCAGTTCCGCCCCGGGCAGTGCGCTGTCGTCGGCGACAACTACTTCGGGACAATTGTTGAGGCCCTTCCCTCAGTACAACGGCCTGCAATATGCGGGCCAGGGAAGCTTTGGCAGCATCTATCACTCGCTTCAGGCGACTCTGCAGAAGCGGTTCAGCGGCGGAGGTACGCTTCTGGCGGCATACACGTGGTCCAAGCTTCTCAGCAACACGGACACCATCACTTCGTGGCTCGAAACCGGAGGCACGGGAGCAATTCAGGACTGGAATAACCTGCGTGGCGAGAAGTCTGTTTCGTCGCAGAACGTTCCGCAGCACCTGATCGTGAGCTATGTTTTGGATCTCCCGTTTGGTAACAAGCAAAAATACCTGAATGGCGTCTCTCCCCTGACCAACAAGTTTGTAGGTGGTTGGGGAGTCGATGGCGTGACGACTTTCCAAGATGGTTTCCCCGTTAACATCAATGCTGTGAGCAATGGCGCAAACTACTATGGTGCCGGGCTTCGTCCCAACGTAGTGGCAGGTTGCAACAAAGCCACCAGTGGGAGCGCTGACCAGCGCGTGAAGAGCGGCCTGGCCGGCAATGCCGGCTGGATAAACCCTGCATGTTTCACGGAACCAGCGCCGTATACCTTCGGCAATGAACCACGTGTCGATCCGACTCTCAAAGCTCAAGGTATCGACAACTGGGATTTTGCCGCCTTCAAACACACTACCTTCGGCCCCGATCAAAGGCTGGGATTTGAATTTCGGTGCGAGATATTCAACACCTTCAACCATGTGCAGTTCATACCTCCGGCAAATGGGTTCGGGTCTTCGAACTTCGGCGTGATCTCGGGCCAGGGCCAGCTCAACAATCCGCGGCTTGTGCAGTTCGCGGGGAAGATAGTCTTCTGAGGTGTCATAGGGAGTGAGAGTGCGGCGTTGCGCCGCACTCTCACCGTTTCGGCCTGCTGAAAGAACAACCTGTGTATCGCATGAATACATGAGCGACGAGCAGTTCAAATTGCGCTCACGAGGTGTCTGCTTCCGCGGGTCTAGCGCCGTGGCTGAAGATCAGCGTCTTTCCCAATCATTACTCGTGTACTTGCGGGCTATCGAGCGGAAACCGCTCGCGGACTTCATAGCGAGAGCCCTCGGAGCCGAGGAAGCTTTCGTATAGGAGGAATTCTTTCGCGACGAACCTGGTGAACTTCGGTTGATGCGGCACTTTGGCTTTGAGTTCACGGAGTCCCTTTCCTTTGCTTCGCGCGAGCGTGATATGGGGCTGGAAGGAACGAGTCTCGGGAACGTACCCGCAAAGCTGGGTTGCTGCCGTGACACGTTCCTGAAGCAAGAGTAGTTCTGGCGTCACTCTGACACAGGCAGAGAAAACCCCGGAGCGATCGAAGAAGCCCAGCCCCTCAAGCCGAATGGGAATCGGCGGCAAACGCAGCCGTCGCAGTTGTGCGACGGTACATTCGTATTGTTCCTGAACGGTGTTGCCGAGAAATTGCAGAGTGATGTGCCACGAGTCGTGAGCTGACCAGCGGAGTTGCTGCCCGCTGGATCGAAGATCCAGCGTGATCGCCGAGAGTTCGGCGATGACCGCAGCCGGCAAGGGTACACCGACAAATAAGCGCATATAGAGACGATGGTAAGCGCATGCGAGCCTGGCTTGCGGTTTCGACTATTTAGTCGACCCGATCAGGCGGAGGCGCGCGGTGAATGCTCGCCCCAGAGGCTCACTGAAGGTTCCATACTTGGGCGAATTTACCACGTTGTTCACGACCGCGTAATCACCGCTGTCGGTCGCATTTTCGATGACGCCACGAAGTCCGAAGTACGACCCGCGAAAGTGAAAACGCCATTCGAGCCCAGGACTAAATGAAAGGTAATTGGGAAAGCGGTTCGATCCCGCCGCGCCCACTACCTTGTAGCTGTCGTCGATCGAGGTGTACGGGAAGCCCGTGCGCCAGTCGAAGGTGTAGACGAAGTCCCAGCTCTTTTTGAAACCCGGCGCCAGCAATGGCAGCCATCCCCAGGAGAGCACGCGGTTCGGCGTGTCCCATCCCAGAGGGCCGCTCTGCTGCGCGCCGAGCATCGACAGAGTGGGCACATAATCAATGGCGGCGTTGGTGCGAGCGTAGGAGCGTGTATAAGCGGCAAAGAGGGAGTAGCCGCCGGCAAACGTGCGGCGGCCTTCGACCTCGGCCAGCTTGTCATGGTCCTGCCGGGAATTCGTCAGCGCATAGTTCGCTGAGAGCGCGGTCGGACCGCTCTGGTTTAGATAGGTGAATTCGTCGGAGACAAGCTTCCGAATCACATTCGCTTTGACATAGACGGAGCCTGGCAACCTCTGCTCCACTCCCACGCTCCAGTTCAGCGCACGGGCCTCATGCAACGAACCGTCGTTGGCGAAAAAGCTAGTTTCCATTGGCGAGCCCGTTGGAGTTATGCCATCGGCCGCAAAGTATGTGTCGTAGCGAATGCCGGCCAGAGCACGCGTAAGGTATTCCAGTTGCGTGTGCTCGAAATAGCGCCCGATGCCCACAGAGAGCTTTGTCCTGCCCTCGGCTCCCGAAGGCGAGTAGCTGGCAGCCAGACGCGGCGAAAAGAGCCGCCTGCGGATGATTTCGTCCCAATCGAACCGTAAGCCTGGTTCGATGATCAGGCCAGCGCGCGGCGCCCATCGGTCCTGCACATATATGCCAGCTTCTACGTTGTGGCGGGTGAAAGGCGCGGTAGTGGGGAAAACGCTTTGCCTCAGCAGTGTTCCGTCCTCGCGGAGATAATTGACTGGAGCGCGTGTCACGGCTTCGTCGAAGCCGATGTGGTCCAGATCGATGCCGGCTTTGAGATTGTGCAGTCCAGCCCAGTGCCAAGGTGGCAGATACAGCGCCGCATTTCCCTCGACGCGCTGCGACCGGCTGGTTAGATTCTCAAAGTAGCTGCCCTCAAAAAGCTCCGGTGTGATCTGGAAAGAGCTTTCGCCATGAGGCTCGTAGCCGTCCCTGAATCGCACTACGCCCAGCCCGGCGTCCAGCAACGCGCCATTGTGAAAGATTTGCTGATCGCGCAGATATGGCAGCCAGGCTATAGTGTTGCGCTTTGTGGTGCTCTCCTGCGGGACCAGCGATGAGATGCCGTCGTAGGGCGAATGATAGTCGTTAAACAGCAAGCCGCCGGACAGAATATTGGTGGACGCCGCATTCACCTGGAACTTCATCAGGTTGCTTCCGCGCAGCAGGTGATTGGTGTCGGCCCCTGAAGGAAGCTCCTGGATGTAGATGTCGTCATACTCCGTTTCCAGTCCGTCGAAGAACCAAGCCCGGCTACGTACCAGCGGTCCGGAAAGAGTCAACCGGGGCACGAATTTGTCAAAGCGGATTCCGTTGCGCTGTTCCAGAGAGGGAAGAAAATCCGTGGCATTGAAGCGGAGCTTGTTGTCGCCCATTCCGGTGTAGAACGCCACGACGCCGCCCGTGCTTCTGCCGAACTCGACCGGGTAGCGAGTCGTCTCCTCGTCAATTGAGCGAACCGCGTCGGGGCTTACCCGCATGGCAAGAATCCCGCTGACAGGGGAGCGGATGTCGAATCCATCCAGCGTATCCAGAGTTGCCCAGGTCTCCGAACCGACCACATGCACTTGACCGGTCACATCCTGAACCACTCCGGGATAGAAGGGCAGCAGATTGCGGATGTCGCGGGAGGTTGGATACGGCACATTGACGATCTCCGGCACAGTCATGGTGCGTGTATCGGAGGTTTGCTCCGTATCGATCCCGAGCACCGACGCCGTTACGCTGATCTGCTGCACCACCATCTGCTCGTGGTTCAGCACTACCCGAACATCTCGAAGCAGCGGATCGGACTGATCCGACACCGTCTCGTAAAACCCCAACTTGTCGATGCGCAAGCGGTAGGGCTCAGTCCCCAGGAGGACGTATGAGGCATGGCCGGCGTAATCGGTCGAGAGACGAACCTCAGCGTGCGTGGACTCCTGAAGGACCACTTGAGCGTCCGAAACGGCCACACCATCCTCGTCGACAACCGCGAGGCGCACAGGACCGTTGACCGCTGACGTCTGCCCAGCGGCAGAAACGATGCAACCGAGGAGAAATAGCCACGAAAGGAATTCGTCCGCACGCTTAAAACGCTGCATGGGTCTACCGCAACCAGCTTTTCCATTTTAGACGCTCGCTGCTAGCCCCAAAATCCTTCCGCGGATTTGAGGAAAGCCGTGTCCCAGGTCATTCAAACTCCGGTGAAATGGCCGTGAGTGCATCGCCCCCAGGTGCGAGCGCATGCGACAACAGTTGACGTTCCGAATTGCGGATTGCGAGACACTTGCCGGTTCATGAGAGGTTGCGTATTTTTCAATTGGTGGTAGGGCCACTATAGTGTTGTCACCGGCCGTCCTTCATTGCTACTGAGGCACAGCGATGGGATGCCCCTTTTCTGGTTAGCTACTGTTTCTTCGCCTCTGGCCTGGTGCCGCGCGGACGTGGATTGTGTCTTGCGGTTTCGCCTGGTTAGGGATAACTGCATTTCCACTTGGAGATTAAATGCCTATGCCGCCGATACGACGCATTCTGGTTATGGGGTTATTGGGTTTTCTGTCATTGCTTCATGCAAAATCGCCCGCGGTGAAAAATGTACTTGCATCCAGCAACCCACTGCCGTTTGGCATCTCGGCGCGAGCGCTTTCTCTACTCGTCCCTGCGACATCTACGACGCAGCCCACACACCCTGCGTTGCTGCATTCAACACTACGAGGGCACTATACGCCTCCTATAACGGTTCTCTGTACCAGTTGACACGGCAATCAGACAGGACCACTTTCAACGTCGGAGTTCTCTCCGACGGCTATGCAAATGCGGCTACGCAGGACAGTTTCTGCAAAAGCACCACCTGTACGATCACCAGAATTTACGATCAATCATCCCGCCATAATGACCTCACAGTCGCCCCGGCCGGCGGTGTGCAGCACGCGGTCATGGTCCAGGTGGCCAGGATCTTCCCGCAATTGCGAACGCATTGCCTATAACTGCTCGCGGTCGCAAGGTATACGGCGTCTATATTTCAGCCGGGATGGGTTACCGCAACGACGCGACCTCGGGTATTGCCGTGAATGGGCAACCTGAGGGGGTGTATATGGTGACCTCGGGAATCCATGTCAATGGAGGATGCTGTTTCGACTTCGGCAATGCGGAGAGGAATAACCACGATAATGGCAACGGCCATATGGATGCGATAAGCCTTATGTGCGACAACCCGTGCAAACCACATGTGGGACTTGACATGGAGAACGGTATTTACCCCGGCCTTCCGGTGCCCGCCGGGTTGCCGTTTGTAACTGCGATGGGAGCAAGCAATGGTCAGAAGAATTACGCCGTCTACTGGGGCAACGCTCATGCGGGTAGCCTCACGACCAGTGGTTTACTACCTCTTCCGGCAAAGGGGTACCAGCCGATGCGTCAGGAGGGAGCCATCATCCTTGGCATCGGAGGAGATAATAGCAACTCGTCTATAGGGTCCTTCTTCGAGGGTGCTATGACAGCAGGTGCTCCATCGAGTGCGACTATGAATGCTGTCCAAGCTAATGTAGTTTCGGTCGGTTATGCCGCCCCATAGTTGGTATTTGTACCGCCCGTCCACCGCAGGTGCAACGCATCTAGCGGCGACCATCATAAGCCATTTATATTCAACGTGATATATACGATATGAGTGGTGCCGGGAGGGGGCGAACCCCCACGAGAGGTTGTCTCGGCGAATTTTGAGTCTGTTTTTGGGGGTTTTGCAGCGAGTCGCAGCCGATCGCAAAGTGTCGCATAAGCCGTTTGAGGTGAGGACGTTACGAGTGAGACTTTTCTTGCAGTCCGTAGCAACAAAACGCACGAAAGTTGGCAACGAACAGCCATCAAAACGGCCACCAAAATCTGCCCCAAAAGTGAGGCAAATCGATCAAAAACACAGCGGATTGAAAATCCGATTTCAAACAGCCACCGAACATTAGGCGCCCACGCTTGCACATCTAGACACGCGCGGACACAAGTCTGCCGGGGAATCAATCGCTCTAGGGTCCGTAGCGCATCGAGATGCCATGTTTGCTGTTCGGAAATTGCGGCTTCAATCGGTATTTTCTGACAGCCCAAGGTCTTTGCGAGGTCGGAGTTCAGCCTTCTTAGCCCAGTCTTCTTTGTAGGGGCAGATCACGTTCGCTCCTGCATAAAGTTGTGGGATCATGTCTCCCCTCGATTTGCAAATCGCGTCCATGCATATCCTCGAAATCATCTGCCTTTCGATAGAAGAAAGGTCCTTTCCATAAAGTTCAATCATCGGCATCCAATCGTAAAATGCGCGACACTGATCCAATACAAAGCTGTCGAGGTACATTCGATGTACCTTTGCCACGTATGTCGCGCGCCAGTGGTGTTGCACATTCACGTGATATGGAAATCCAAGCTGGTAGAGTGTCGCTTCAGCCCATAAATGTACCATCGGAATGTCACAGAAAAGCCCTCCATCCCGGTCTGGAATGGCGCGATAGACCTCTCGAATCGCCTTCAACATTTCCGGCGAGAGAACTTTCCAATAACCCTCCATGATCGAGCGAAGGACATCGAAGGATTCCACTGCACGAGACCGTGTGAAACCACTCTCCTTTTCGTTATAAAAGCCCAGCAGAGACCTGGCATCCTTCCCGCCCAGGTCAGACAGCCCCAGTAGGAAATGCTCAAGAGGATACTCATATGGCGAGAGGATCAAGTCAGAACCCAGCTGCACCTCGATGTCCCCGCTTCCAGATTCAGAGGATTCTCGTCTTCCTAAGATGTTCGCAATAATTGCGTCAATCCCCGAGAAGCGATTGATCTCCGCATCCAGCGCGCTCTCGTCAGGATTGAAGAATCGCTTTCTCGCCACTCTGTTTGTCATCACACCGTATGCGGGCTGGACATAGTTGGCATAAAGAGCCGGGTATTGTGTGGCAAATGCGGAATACGCCGCGCCGAAGTTCTGCCTCACGAAGGCACGCATTTGCGCCGGTTCGTAGCAACAGCTATCTGGCCCGTCGATGTAATGCTCCACCAGATCACCATTTTCCTTCTTCTCTCCGTAAACGGTACCCTCGACCCATAGCTGATGCTGGAAATAACTAGCCAGCAGGTTGACAGAATCGTCCGTAAGTTCGGGTTCTGCCGTATTGACAATCAGAACGCTTAGCGGTGCAAGCGCATGCTTCTCAAGAGTGCCGTGAAGGGAACGGAAGGGTTTGCTGGACGCGCTGAAAAGTGGCCCTGTGAAATCCAAATATACGATGTCGAATCGTATGTGCGATGTGGCAACAAAATCCTCTATCTTGCCGGGGTAGATCTTCAATGCCGGGTAGAGCGCATGGGCCTTCTTAAGGGCAGAATCATATATATTCGAGTCCTGCTCGAATGCCCAAACATTCCATATCTGGACTCCCAGGCCGAGCAGGACAGCCAAGTCATTTTCCGGCTCAGGGCCACTCAGGTATGCGATCTTCAGGTCCGAAGCCTCACGCTTGCCATATGAGGAGTCCGCGAAGGCACACCATTGATCACAGACGCTATCGTCTAAATCCTGAATGTTCGTATACGGACGTCGAACCTTGGTCTTTGAATACTCCCAGAGGTTCCGCATGTAGCTCTCAGGGATGATGCGTGTTTCCGAGCGATGGGCTGTCAGCCGGTGAACTGCATTCGTCCAAAGTTGGATTCGAGAGACTTCCTTAACGGATTGACGGTAGCTTGGGGGCTGGAGCACTGGTGTCCTCGAAAGGTGTGTGTAGTGATTCACGTATTATCGATGAGTTGCACTAGGGCGAGCGGCCTTCATTCCGCCAGCCCCTTTCAAAGCCGTGATTAGGTCTTCTTCTCGCAACGGCCCTGCTATTCCTATTCCGACTAACGTAACGCATACCACGCTCCGCGTCCGCTGCCGTGGAGGGCGAGATGCCCTTGCGTGACCAACTGGCGGAAGTGTTGCTTCAATGTATTTCTGCTCGTACCGGTCAGCCTCACGATATTGCTGATCGTGACCCTTCCATGTTCGCGAGCGAATTCGATGATGCGCATGGACAGCTCTGGCAGGGCCGCGAGGACGATCTTCTCCCGTTCGACTTTCTTCGCCAGGTGGTTCATTTGCTGCTGTAATGCGCGGAGGAAAAACAGTAACCAAGGCTGCCAGTTCGGGGCGTCGGACCGAATGATCCCTTGGGTCTGGCGAAGGGAGAGATAGTAGCCTTCTTTGCTCTGTTCGATCACGCTTTCGAGTGAGCTGTACGGGACATAGGAGTAGCCCGCGCGGAGCAATAGGAGCGTCGTCAGGACGCGGCTTAGCCGACCGTTTCCGTCCTGGAACGGATGGATTTCGAGAAGGACAACCGTGAAGATCGCGGTGACCAAAAGCGGATGCAGTTGCCGTGATGAAAACGCCTCTGAAGCGCAGGCAACGAGTTCAGACATGCGCTGTGGGGTATCAAATGGAGTGGCCGTTTCGAACAAGATTCCGACCTGTTTCCCGGTCTCATCGAATGCTGCGACATTGTTCGGTCGCGTCTTGTATTTGCCGCGGTGATGCGCGTCCTTTTCGCTGTATTGGAGTAGGTCGCGATGCAGCTGCTTGATGTGGTTTTCGGTGAGCGTGATCTCAGCCCAGGATCGAAAGACCAGCTCCATGGTTTCGGCATAACCGGCGACTTCTTGTTCGTCTCGCGTTGCGAAAGATTTGATCTCCAGATTTGAGAGCAGTCGCTCCACTTCGCGGTCGGAGAGTTTGCTGCCTTCAATGCGAGTCGATGAACCGATGCTTTCGATGGTGGCGACGCGCCGCAATGCTGAGAGGCGCTCCGGAGCCAGGGTGCCGAGAGCCTGCCATGCGCCCTTGAACTCATCGAGTTCGGCGATGAAATTCAGAATCTCAGGCGTGATCTGGAGGGTGTTTGCACGGATCATCACACCCAACAATACACCCAATTACACCCGTTTTGCGGCACCCAAAATCGCACCCGATTACGCCCATTCAGAATGGCTAAGCCACGATCCGCTCTGGATGGTCGGTCCGCGCATATTTCCGAAGCTCAGAGACTGGGATGAGAACCCGGCCGCCAATGCGCCGTGTTGGCAGACGCCGCGCCGCGATCAGGTAGTCCAGCGCTCTCTGGCTAATCGAGAGCATCTGTGCCGCCTCCTCTCGGCTCGCCAGGATTTTGCTTTCCACAGCTACGGTGATTCTCGCGGGCGGTTTCTTGTTCTCGCCGTCTAGTGATCTCATATCCGATGCTCCCGATGGTCAGTCCGTATTCGCGCCACTACCGCGCGATGGGCTGGATGATTTGCTTGCATCTGCAATCAGCTACAGCTTTGCCCAGTTTTGATTGCGTGTCCAAGACCTTTTACTTACAGCTCTATTCCTAGAAGGCATCGCAGAGGCATTAGTGGTCATTCGGAGGCATCTTCACGCATTTGAGGGTACGGCCGAATCTGAGTTGTGCCAATCTCGGTTTCCCGTTTGCGACGATGCCTACAAGGCATCACTCTTGTCCTAAAAGGTATTGGACTCGCGCGAGAGATGGAGTTATGTTGTCGCTCACGACGGAGGAAATCAGGGCATGCATCCCGTTCGGTGCTGCGCACCGGGTGAACTGTGACACTCCACCCCTGAAAGGGTTGCGTTTGGAACCATTCCGGTTCCATTTGGAATCATGCAGAGCAGCCACGACTTACGCGGAAAGTGAATTTTAGCCGGTTCCATTTGGAACCGCGTGCGTAAACGCCAAATTCGAGGTCATTACATGGCAACAAACAATCTGCAGATTGAAAATCATCCTGCTCAAGGTAAAGGTCGAGAAGCTCGCACCCAGAGCATCGCTACGCGATTCACGAGGGCGGAAGAACAAGCGCTTCTTAAGAGGGCAGAAGCTAGTGGCAAGAATCTCCGCGAATGGGCGCGGGATGCGTTATTGCGCACAGAGAAGAACGAAAGAAGATCCGACATGGAGATGCACATTTTTACCGAACTCGTCGGAATTCAGATGCTCCTGATGAACACATTGGGTACGCTCCTGAGCGGCGAAACACGCACCAAAGAAGAAGTCCACGCCATGTTCGGACAAATTCAGAAATCGAAGGCTGCACAGGCGCAAGAGATTCTGTCAAAACGCGCACAGCAAGCCTTACAGAAATGACATTCCCCGGATAGCAGAGAATAGCCGAGGCCGGGGCGGAGTCAAGGCCGCGCTCCGCGCGCCGCTTCGCGGTCAGAGAGCCTTGACACCGCCCCTGGTGCCTCGGCAAATCATTCCAATATCCGGGAAATGTCATCAAAATGCTGAAGAGCAAATACAGTGAGGTCGGCTATGCGCGGAGTCTACGAAAATCCAATGGGGAGCGGCATCTGGTGGGTTCATTACTACGGAGCTGGAAAGCGGCACAGAGAGAAGGTGGGCCGCAAATCAGATGCCATCAAGTTGTACCAATCGCGCAAGGCGGATGTCGTCGCCGGAAGAAAGCTGCCCGAGCTGCGCAACAGCAAGGTTGTCACGCTGTCGGAACTGATCGATGATGTCCTCGAATTCGTCGCGCATCACAAGGACAATCGGAGCTACGAAAGCAAGGGAGAAATCGTCAGGAAAGCGCTCGGCTCTAAACCCGCTGCCGATCTCACTCCACAGGAGCTGGAACGGTGGCTTAGAACCCGCTGCAAAACACCAGCTACAGCGAATCGTTATAAGGCCTTCATCTCCCTGTGCTATCGCGAGGGCGTTCGCAATGGCAAAGTCAGTGTTAACCCGGCACGTTTGGTGCGGCAAAGGAAAGAGGGACCGGGTCGGCTTCGGTTCCTAAGCCGCGAGGAATATGATCAGCTCCAGAAAGTGATTGCGACGCGCTTCCCGGAACATTTGGCCGAGTTTGTCGTCAGCATTCACACCGGGATGCGGCTAGGCGAACAGTACTCGTGCATGTGGTCTCAAGTCGACCTAAAACGACGCACAATCGAGCTCACAAAGACAAAGAATGGCTCAGCTCGAACCGTGCATCTCAATGCCGACGCGCTGAGGGCGATTGACTCTCTGAAGCGACCACTGCAAAAAGCATTCGATCCGGTATTCCCGCGCGAGGGATCGAACGGCAGATTTGACACGCGATCCTGGTTCCAACCCTGTCTAGAAGAAGCGAAAATTGCGAACTACGTCTGGCATTCGAACCGGCACACATTTTGCTCCTGGCTAGCCATGGCCGGAGCATCGATCAAAGAGATCCAGGAACTCGCCGGCCACAAGACGATCACGATGTCCGCACGCTACAGCCATCTGTCGCCGGAGCACCGGCTTTCCGTGATCGATCGCATCGCCTCCATGAGTTAGAACTGTCTGGCTGAAGGGCCTGCGGCCGATGGACGCAGTGAAAAGGAACTTGGCTTTAGTGAAGTCGGTCCTCCTCATTTGCTCGCCTCGGCACACCGCGATTTTGCGGTGTTACGGGCAGGCTGGAGAAAAGGAGCAATGCGGTACGCAGCTGAAAGTGCGGAAGGAGACACCCTCCCGAACGTTCTGTCTGCTTACTAAACTGTTGATTTAAATGTAAATAATGAGCAATAAGATGCTGAGGCAAAGATTTTATCGCAAAGTATTGAGGCCATATTTTCTATATCGCATCATATATTTTGTATGACCAACGACAAGAATATGACGCTCTCGCTCACCCCAGCGGAATGCAAAGCGGCCCGAGCCCTCCTTGCCTGGAACCAGCAGGAGCTGGCCCGGTTGGCCCAGCTCGGAGTCTCGACTATCGCAGATTTCGAACGCGGCAAGCGCACACCTACAGAAAGCAACATCGAGGCGATGGTCAAGGCGTTCACCACAGCCGGTATCAGTTTCGCGGGTGGCGGTATCCAAATCGCGGCAACCGCCGATACCCCTGCAACACCGGCTAACGGCAGCAGGCCACGTTTGATCGAAGCGACCGACTTGGACCAGTGGGCCGAGCGGAACGACGGCAAAGAGTATTTCCCGGAGCTGATTGAGCGGCTGATCCTCGCCAGCGCGGGCTACGTACCGCGTCAGTTCCTCTTCCGCTCCGGCGACAGCACGCAGCAAGCAGGCTGGGATGGCATCTGCGAGCAGGACGGGAATGCGAGTCTTCCGTGGTTGCCGGTAGGCGTGTCTGGATGGGAGTTCGGTGCGCAGGCCGAAGGGCTTCGCCAGAAGGCCAACGAGGATTACGAGACGAGAGAATCCAACCCGCTCGGCCTCGAGCCCTCCAAAACTACCTTTGTCTTTGCAACGCCCAGGCGTTGGGGACAAGGCAAGAAGTGGGCGAACGAAAAGAAGGCCAAGAAGTTCTGGAAGAATGTCATGGTCATCGACGCGGATGACCTTGTTCACTGGATCGATCTGTACCCTCAGGTGCAACAGTGGCTGGGGGCACGCCTCGGCAAGGTCGTTCCAGACACCAAAGCGCTCACGGAGTTCTGGTCACAATGGCGTCTCTCCACGGAACGCCCGATGACGCCGGAACTGGTTTTCGCAGAGCGCGATGACGACGGCACCAAGCTGCTGAAGTGGCTTCGCGGTGCGCCGTCCATCTTTGAGTTGCAGGCAGACTCGCCAGAAGAGGCGATCGCGTTCCTGTATGCGACGATTGATCGACTCCCACCCGAGCACGCGAAACAACAGGCCTCGCGCTGCATCATCGCGTCGACTGCTAACGCTGCCATCGCGCTAGGTAAGAGCCCAACGCCTCTCGTGATCCTGATCGAAGCATCCAAACCCGGTCTCGCGACCGAGTTGATGCAGCAGGGCCACCATCTCCTGATTGCTCACGGCTCTCAGGTGGGAACCTCAGACTTGTTGAACAGTCTGTCGCGGCCTGACCCGGAGGTGTTCAAGGATGCTCTCGTCGTGATGGGGTTCACGGACGACCGTGCTACCGCGCTGACCCGCGACTCTGCACGAAAACTGACCATTCTTCGCCGGCTCATTCCAACGACGACGATCGCATCGCATCCCGATTGGGCAAGTGGAGAAACCGGAAAACTTATACTACCTCTTCTCCTCGCCGGGGCGTGGGACACGAGTTCGGAAGGCGACCGGAGGGCCCTGGAGACTCTGTCGGGCAAGGCCTTTGCAGACCTGGAAGCGCTGTTCCCCGGCTGGGCTGCCGTGGGTGACACCCCGCTTCGCCATGCTGGCATGACCTGGAAGCTCGCATCCCCGTTCGACGCATGGTTCCGGCTCGCGCATCTGCTCAGCAAGAGTGAACTCGAGCGCTTCGTTGACGTGGCGAAGCAGGTGCTCGGCGAGACCGATCCCCGGTTCGACATGGACTCGGGTGAACGCTGGTTTGCGGATATTCGGGGACGCACCCCGAAATACTCCTCGTGGCTAAAGTCTGGCATTACAGAAACACTTCTGCTGCTGGCTATGTACGGCGAGCAGGTAACTGCCGTACCCTCGGCGAATGTCTACGCGGATCGCGTCGTTCGCGATCTGCTAAACAGAGCCAACAAGAGCCGCTGGTGGTCGATCTCGGATGAACTCCGTATGTTGGCCGAGGTCTCTCCGGAAACCTTTATGGCGGAGGTCGAAGACAGTCTCGCAGAGCCAGATCAGCCCGTGATGGAGCTGTTCAAAGAAGATGCGGGACCTTTGATGGGCCGAGCCTATCACAGCAACTTGCTCTGGGCCTTGGAGACCCTGGCATGGAGCACGAAGTATCTCGCACGAGCGTCTGAACTTCTCGCTCGGCTCGCCGTGCTCGATCCGGGTGGACGATGGGCCAACCGTCCTGCAGTGTCACTGCGATCGATCTTCCTAATTTGGTTGCCGCAGACGCATGCAACGCTCTACCAGAGGCTTAGGGTCATCGAACGACTCCTCAGAGTGGAGCCGAAGGCAGCTTGGGATCTCATTCTCGCGATCTTGCCGAAGACCTACGATACGGGCAGCCACAACCCCAAGCCGCGGTGGCGAGACTTCTCGGAAGACAAGACCGAACCCGTCACCTATGGCCTGATCGATCGTGCAACGCGCGCGCTCACCGCGCTGCTCATCGCGAATGCAGGAGTCGATCCGGCGCGTTGGGCCGGGCTCATCGAGCACCTCGGTTCGCTGCCCCCCGATATCCGCGCTGCGGCCTGGTCAAAGCTTTCCGAGACCACAGCGTCAATTCAGAAAGACGAGGATCGGATCAAGATTTGGACGGGCCTGCGCCGGTTCATCGGCCATCATCGTTCGTTCCCCAACACCGATTGGGCGCTTCCTGCCGAAGAAATTGATCGCGTGGAGAGCATCTATGGACAGTTCTCACCGAGCGATCCCATCTTGCAGCGTAGTTGGCTTTTCGGGAATGGTGTTCCTCTTCTGAGCGGACGCGATCAGGACTGGAGGCGGCGGGAGAAGGAACTCATGGAACTCCAGCAGCAGGCCGTTCAGGCCCTCATTCGAGATCACGGCATGGATGCGTTGTATCGACTGGTGAGCCTCGCGGAGAATCCCTTCCAAGTGGGTCTGGCGTACGGATTGATCGCGAGCTCCAAGGCGGATGCGGACCAGGCACTGCTCAATACGCTCGGCGGTGCTGCGCCGGGCGGCCGCGGCTTCGTGAAGGGGCTCGCTGCAGCACGTTTCCACGAGGAGAAGGAGGCATGGGCACGCAATATTCTGGAGGCCGCAGTTATGAAAGGGCTGCCGGAAGCCGCCATCGTCGAATTGTTGCTGGCCCTCCCTTCCCAGCGGAGCACCTGGGATTCTGCAGCGGCGTTGGGAGACAGCATCAAAGCGTCGTACTGGAAGGACACTACCTTCTTCGTTCATAACCAGAGCACTGACGATATGGAATACGCGATCACACAGATGGTGGCAGCCGATCGTGCACCCGAAGTCGTTGAGGGGATCGCGAGCGATTCCTCTGCTATCGGCACGGAAACGATCCTGCGCGTCTTGCATGCAGCGACAGGCGACCCGTTGCCAACCGGAGGCAATGACGCGGTCATGTTCCAGTGGGGAGTCGCACATCTGTTCACCCAACTCGAAACAGACAGCGCCGTGAGTGAGGATGAGATTGCGCTGCTGGAGTGGCAGTACCTCGCAGTCTTGGAGCACTCCGAGCGACCCGCGAAGATGCTGCACCGCTTCATGTCGTCGCGTCCGCAGTTCTTTGTCGAAGTGCTTTCTGCTGTGTTCCGCGCTTCGTCGAGAGAAGCATCGCCAGACTACACGCCCACCCCGCAGGAAAAAGCCGTCGCTTCACAAGCATGGCGTTTGCTGGAATCTTGGGGCCAGCTTCCCGGTGAAGATAAGGGGGAGATCGACGCTAGCGTTCTGGAGGAATGGGTTGAGGCAGCCCATCGTCTTGCTGTCCAGGCGGAACGCGGTGCCATCGGCGACGAGTACATCGGAAAGCTGCTCTCTCACTCACCAGCAGGAAGGGATGGTGTCTGGCCGCACCCGACCGTACGTGACGTCATTGAAACCATGCGGAACTCCAAGCTCGAAACGGGAATCATCATCGGCGTGCACAGCAGCCGGGGCGTCACGTCTCGGGGAATGTTGGACGGGGGAAATCAAGAGCGTGACATTGCACAGCGTTACAAGGGCTGGGCTGAGTCGACCAAGCTCGACTATCCCCGTACCTCCGCCATGCTGCGCGAGATTGCCAGGAGCTACGAAACCCACGCACGCGACTTTGACGATGAAGCGGAACGCAACGATTGGCGTGCGTATTAAGGCGCGGCAAGCAGATGGAAGGGGACGCAAGAGGAAGCACACGTATGGCAGTCTCACTCACGGAAACCTTTCACAAACTCGGATGTTCACTTCTCGAACGATGTCGAGATGCGGGGGATGACCTCGCCCAGCAACTTTGCGCAACTCTTGAACCGATGCTGAGCCCGGGTTTTCGTGTTGGGTTCGTAGGCGTCAGAGGCGAGACCGGCGAGGTTCTAATGGAGCCGGCGCTCCTCATTTATACAACGGCATTGGCAGAGCTGGAGGGTGCGCCGCAGTATGTGGCCCCTGAAGCCGTGGCCGGTGTTCTCCATGTGACGCAAAGCTTGAATGAAGCGTCGTTGGCGGACGGATATGCGCCGATCGGCAAAATCAAAGCGCTTCCAGGCCACGATACGGACTCGATCGAAGGGTGGCATCACGTGCCTGTTGGGATGATCGTCGCGTGTGACTGCGACCGTCCTCTGGAACAGCTCGTCGACGCGATCGCGACTCTGAATGCCAGTATCCCATCAACGAGATGGGCGGATGCCGTCTCCGTACTTTCGCTCGGGCTGATTAACTACGCTGTTCAGTTCGAAGGCGGCAAGATCGGTGGGGATTTCATCCTGCCCAACAAAACAGGGGCAATGCAGTTCGCAATGTACGTCCACGTGGTGGTGAGCTCTCCGGGAACGTATACCTTCAATCGAACCTGCGGCTTTCTTTTCATGCACCTCGGATGTTTTTCTAGAAAGACCTCACTTCCGACCAATCAGATGCTGATGGAAGGCGTTCCTCGGATCGCAGTGAACATCCGAGCTTATATGTTCGACGCGACGGATCATCTCGTTCCAGTGCCGGATGAGATGCGGCAGGACCGTGGGTACGGACTACAACTTATGCCGTATCGAGTTGAGGACCAAAAGGGCAAGCTACTCTCACGAGTGCAGTTCGTTCCATGGCTAGGCGGAGCGGCGATTCGTGTCTACGGCGATCTCCCGCTGATGCCGTTCATCGTGCTTCTCGGTAAGATGGACCGACCGCCCCAGCAAATGAAAACGCCAGACGGGACGATCTCCAGTATTCTCCCGATCGGGCGGCCTCAGTTCGAGGTGATGCTTGCGAGATTCAATCGACAATCCAACGTCATCTTCAAGCGCGAACAGCCAAGCTGGACGGTGACGAAGATGGCCGACGAGGGGACAGCAAGTCCCTTCATGGCGAGGTTGTTTCTCAATATCCTCGATCTTCGAAAGTCGGCCTTGGAGACGAAAGCAGATATCGAAGCCTTCGAAAAGCCTTATGAGCTTGTGCTTATGTCGAGCATTACCGTGAGAGATCTTGCGCGCGAGATTGGCGAGCTCCTTACCGATCACCGATCCAAGATCGAGCGAGGGGTTGGAATTCGAATCGACGGCCGTACCATCCATGTGGATGAACCGATCGATAAGGACCTTCGGCAACTAGTGGAGTCGTTTCTCAATTCCTCGAACCGAGTCATGCTGACCGGGATGAAGGAAGCGGCAAAGGCACTGCAGATCGATATCGGCTTCTTCTTCAAGAAGGAATCGACATTTCTCAATGGTGTCACCGCGTTGGATGGAAGCGACCCTTACCTTGCCAACTATTGCCGGAAGGCAAGGACCTGGTCAGACATGCTTAACTCAGTGCGTAATGATATGGAGCACAATTTCTGGTCGGTGCCGCGGGTTCAGTACCGGATCGAGGAAGGACGTGTTGTCGTAATTGAGCCCGGGATCATGGCACGATCGGTCTCGGACTTCACAAAATTCGTGACAGATAGAATGCTTTGCTTTGTCGAAGAAATCTGTGTGCATGGATTGCAACGCCGTATGCCCGACTGCATCTCGATCGCTGAAGTTCCATTGGCGCAAAGGCCGGTGGAACGTCCGGAACGATTTAGGTTCCGTACGGCGGGAGGAGGCATGCCCTTGTGGAACATCCTCTATCACGACGCCGCGTTCGATGAAACATAGAGCAAGATCGAGTTCGGGTGTCCGAAGATCGCGGCAAGCGGAACTCCGGCCGCGATCCGCTGAAATTCTGGGGGGCTGAGACCCGCAGCCGATTGAATTCTTAGTAATACGTCGGCTGCGCGGGGAGTTTCTCAGCGCTAACTTTCAGTGTTGCGCAAAGGGTAGCGCGCGGCGAAACACGAGCTGCCTTCGTTTCGGTGCGCTTGTTGTTCATGGCAGGTCACTGTCGCAACCAACAGCCACCAAAACAGCCACCAAACGATTTTTGGCCTCTCCGATTTCGAGAGGCCAATTCAATTTAAGCTCTTTGTTTTGTTGGTGCCGGGAGGGGGGGTCGAACCCCCACGACCTTGCGATCGGCGGATTTTGAGTCCCTTTTGTATGCCTATATATAGCTCATTTTAAAATACTTAATTCTGATAAATGTGAAAGTGTGTAAGTAGATGTGTAAAGAAGAGGCAAAACCTCCATGAGGTTTTGCCTTCCTGTGGAGCCCTTCTCACATCCTAACCATCACGCTCCCATAGCCTTTGAATCCTTGCCTGGAAGGCGTAAATGCGCTTCTCTGGGTGAGGACCGAACGGAAGGGCGGAAAACATGACGGTGAAGTGGGTTCCTTGCGGCAGCGGATTTATCGCAGCGGATGTGGTCCGCTGGAAAGAAAGCGTGTGGGAAAAGCGCAGCCGCAGGCGAAACGCCCGTGCGGTAAATGTCGGCGAGCGCGTCGTGACAGCCGAAGTGCTTCGGGAAGATGCGGAAGGATGGGTCTTCCTGCTGACCCGCGACTGCGTCCTGTCGAGCGAGAGAATACCAGGCCGCAAGGTTGCCCTTCTGCCGAAGGGCGAGAATCTCCGTCGCAAGCGGCGCACGATTGAGCGCGGCAAGCCGGACCGCCTTCTCTGGAGTGATGAAAGCGCCCGCGCCATTGTTGCCAGCAAGTTTCTGGGGAGTCGCTAGCGGGCAGAACCTGCCCGCTAGCGCGGACGATGTTAAGCCGCACGGGACTCCTCGACTTCTTCTGCGGTGCTCGCGCTGAATTTGTGGATGAAATCAGCGGCCTTCTGCGCGTGCGCGGCGGCGGTGAAGATGGCGCGGCTGTCGTTCTGCAGAACCTCCAGCCAGCTAGCGATGTAGGCGGCGTGATCTTCGCGGGGCTCCGGCGCCAGTTCGAGATCGGCACAGAGAAAAGCAGCGCCCAATTCAGCGACCAATTCTTCCTGAGCATAGGCGTTGCTGCCGAAGCGGTGGCCGCCGAAGTCACGGTCGAGGCGGTTTTTGGAGCCCGTCCAGTGGGTCAGCTCATGCGCGAGCGTTGAATAATAGCTGTCGGCATCACCGAAAGATTCGAACGGCGGCATCTGCACGGTGTTGGTCGAGAGGCTGTAATAAGCGCGGTTGCCGCCGTGAGCGATTTTTGCGCCGGTGGCGTGAAGGAATCTCTCGGCATGATCGATACGGGCCACGGGGTCGAGCGTGGATTCTGCCTTCGCGTAGTAGATTTCCGGCAAGCCGTCGATCTGTTCGACGTTGAAGACGGTGTAACCCTTCATGTACGGGATTTCGCGCTCGATATCCTCGCCGGTCTTGTCGTCGTGCTCGGTGCGCGTGATGCTGTTGGCATAAACAACGAGCGAGCCTTTCTCCCCTTTGCGGACGTGCGCGTCGAGTTCGACGGCCTGGCGAAAGGTCATCCAGATAGGCGCGGCGAAATTCTGGGCTGTCGCGGACATCCAGAGCGAGAGAATGTTGATGCCGCTGTAGGGCTGGCCGTTGTGGCGCAGCGGGCGGGTAATCCGGCCTGCGGCGTGTTCGGCGTTCCATGGTTTTACCCAAGGGCGTACGCCCTTTTCAAGGTTGGCCACGATCTGCGCGGTAATGCGCGTGTAAACGTCCTGACGATCTGTTGCATCTGTTTTCTGCATTGTCTTTTCCTCCATCAAAGTTTTTTCTTTCCGAAATCCCTCGGAACGGAGGCCAGCTTTTAGAGCGGAGCGGACCCGTCACAGGGCGGAGGCGCAGCCGGAGTTCATCGCAAGACCCTTGACGGGGAGCACGGCTCTGGTAAAAGGCCAAAAAAAGTCCGAGGGATGATGGAAGGGGAGAAAAAACGACTGGAGGCGGGGGGGCAGAAACAGAAGGACAAAGACCGCGATGGCGGTGTCCGTGAAGATGATCGGCGTCAGAGGTCGGGGCCTCTGGGCTTTCCGCTCGGCCAGTGGGGGCGAAGGTGCCGGAGAGGTGCTCGTGGTTTTGAGAAAAAGCGCGACGGGAAGAGAGTCGGCATCGGCGGCATGAGAGCAGCCATGCTCTTCAGGAATCGGGTAATGATCTGCGGGCGTGCCTGTACAACCTGATGAATGAAGCGGCTCAGCATTTTCGATGGCAGGAAGCGAGACTGGTCAGGCGTGCAGACGACTTCCGCAGGTGTGGTTGTCGGTTTCGCTAAGAACCGCGATGCGAAAATATCCGGCGTCGGCGGCATGTGCGCAGCGGTAGCCTTCGCGAAACGAGATATCGGCGGGCGAACCTGTGCAACCTGGTTAATGAAGCGGCTCAGCTCTGGTCGCAGGAAGCCAGAGCCGCTTATCGTGTGAGCGGCGGCGGCCATTCAGGGCCGTCCATGGTACGTTCCTTGATCTCGGCGCGGAGACGGCGGGCGGTTTCCTGCTCGCGGATGTAGC
This sequence comes from Acidicapsa acidisoli, assembly GCF_025685625.1. Taxonomy (NCBI): domain Bacteria; kingdom Pseudomonadati; phylum Acidobacteriota; class Terriglobia; order Terriglobales; family Acidobacteriaceae; genus Acidicapsa; species Acidicapsa acidisoli. Next base: position 380,290 of record NZ_JAGSYI010000001.1, on the reverse strand, counting down.
GGGCGAGGTCCTCTGCGGTTTGTTGCGCATGGTCGCGGAGTTGCTGCGCGTGCCGCTCTGCAAGGTTTTCAAGGTCGAGGTCCCTTGTCTGCTTCAGTTGCGCGGCATAGTCCGCGTGCTCTTTCGTTAGCCGGTTCTCCATCTCCTGCTGGCGGCGTTCGCGCTCCGCGTCGCGTTCCTGGACAAGCTCTGGATTCCACCGTCGCTGGAATCTGTCGATAGCGCGGTCAACACCGGCGACCGGTGCGTTCTCCCGCGCGAAGCGGGCGCGCTCCGCCTCCTGCCGGGCTTCAAAATGCCCGATACTTTCGGCCATTTCGGCGTCGAGGACGTCGCGGGTGTGGTTGTATTCGTTCTCCTGACGCTGGCGCATGTCTCTCGCCTCGCGGGCTTGGCGGTCGGCGACGGCCTTTTGAATAGCCTGAATTTCCTCCGGAGAGAGACCCTTTGTTTGTTCGGCGGGTTGTGCCGGTTCGGGTTGATCGGATTCGGGCGGAGCAGGTTCGACCTGCTTTTCTGCCACTTGCTTTCTCTGGTCTTGCATTTGCTGCTGGAGCTGTGCTGCCTGTTCGGCAGTAGGGAGGATTTCAGGGTCAAGGCCCTTCATGTACGCGCGGAGTTCGGCGGCCTTCATTCCGTGAATCTGGCGGGCCAGGCTGTAGATCTCCCCAGCCGCATCGACCAGGACGAAATCGCGCCGCTCGCCCTTGGCGAGAATGTAGCCCTGCTCTTCAAGGGCCCGCATGAAGGCTTGCGGGCTGTCGGAGGCCTGTTTGAGGGCGGTGATCTGGTCTTTGCGTTCAGCGGGGTTGATGCCGGTTCGCTGGGCCTGCTGCCATTCGGCATGATTGACGGCGGCATTGGGGAATTCCGGCTGCTTTTCGCGGTCCCGTTTCGCGTGCTTGCCGGGCACCGGCTCGTGGCCGAATTCAAGTTCCATGGCCTTGCTGGCGCGTTCATGAGCCGGATAATTCATGCTGTCCGACCGAAGCGTCATCGTGTCGATGTCGGTCCGCGCCCAGACGACGTGAAGGTGCTGGCGGCTATGCTTCTGGTGCATGACGACGGCGCGGGGCTGACCCTCGAAACCCAGTTCCGTTTCCAGTACCTCGACGCAGCGCTCCCACTGCTCCAGGGACATGACGTACCCTTCGGCCGGGTCGATGTTGACGTGATATAGACCCTTCTGGCCGCGCGTGCCCTCGGACAGGGTCTGCCAGTCCCGCAAGGCCTCGTCAAGATTGGGAGCCGGGGACTGGAGTTCGAGAATATCGACCATCTCGTTGGTGTCGCGCCGCTGAAGGTGCTTTGCGAGTTGTTCCGGTCCGGCTCGGCTGCCCCCCTTGATAATCATGGGTCGGGACCTGGTTTCTTGCCGAGCGCCTTGAAAATAACATCGCGGATGGCGATGTAGGCACGGAGGGCGTCTTTCAGTTCCGGGAGGTAGATTTGCTCCCCGGCGTTGAGGGCACGGGCGATCTGGTTAAGGTTGTTTCCGATCCGTCCGAGCTGACCCAGTATCTGGCGCAGGGCCTTATGGTCTGCGGGCGGACGGCGCTGGGCGCGGGGGCCGGGGTCGCCCAAGGCTGCGGCGCGCATGAAGGCGGCAATAGCGAGGCCGGCTTTATCGGCCTTGGCGGAGACGGCATTAAATTCCTCGTCGGTCCATCTGACGAGGGACTGGCGGGGACGCCGCCTTTTGTCGCTGCCTGCCATGACGCCCCTTTCGCGTTGGCATGCGCCGCAAGGGCCTTCCCGGTTCAAGGGGCGGCACGAGCCCCTGATCGGTCCAGCAGACGACAGGCTGCGCGACGAACCTGGCAGGGCCGCGCAGGGGCCAGGAGCGATACCTCCTGGCTGTGCAGCTCTATTTCCCGCTGCACAGGGTCCATGGGGCGCGAAAGCCCCTGGTCAGGTCCAGGCGGAACGGCCTGGTGGAGTCGCAGAGGCAAAGCCTCCGCCCTTGGGGTGCATGGGGTTGGGAAAAACCCCTGCTCCGGGGGATGCAACGGGGGACGAAGTGACCCCTTGCCAAGACTGTGCGGATATCCGCACATGGCCTGCAAAGCACGGTAAACCGTGCTGCGGCTCTCTTATTTCCAGAGTAACATCGGCTGGTAAGGAATACTAACGCCGATCGGCTCAGTGGGAATCTCCCAGTTTCGGTCACGGATTCTAGCACGATTCGCCGTTAATATGGGTTAACGAGCCGCGTAGACACCCCGCGCATTCACTCTCCCATCAGCACTGCCTTGGCTGCATTGAGCTGCTTTGCGAAGTCACTGGAGCCTGCATGATCGGGGGTGAACTTTAGACATAATTTTTAAGTACGCCGACCTGATCTCCAGTCGCCCCGCCTTAAACCTCAAGATCCCCCGCGCCTCATCAATGGTCATCATTGACCGGCGCGGGGGTGAATCGCTTCGCGCCTCCTCCTTCCTCCCCGGCTTCGGCGCGTCTGGTTCAGGCGGGGCGACATAGGGATTTTCGACGTAGATCAATGGCGGTTTCCAATACAGAGATGCGTGTTCTTGCCGCCTCTCAAAACACGCCATTTGCTGGCAGTGGTCGGGTCTATTCGCCTTCTGTAATAAAACTTATGAAAAATAATAACTATGGTTCCGCAGATGCATTGTAACACTTCGAGATTGGCCAGAATAGCGGCATCTCTCTACGGCAGGCAATTACGAATGCACGAGGGTACGGCCAGCTATCGTTCGCGTTCCGAGGGCGGGCCTCTATAAAGCAATTCAAGCCGCTCAAGCCTCTGTTGCTGCTCGTGCGTCAGCCTCTCTTGCAGTTCCCGATGCGCCTTTTCGACCTTCCGGCGGCGTTCCTCTATCTCCGACTCCGCCTTTCCCTTCCGTCGATCCCCTTCGAGAATGTCGGCGAGCGCTTTCTGCTGCGCTTCCGACTGATTCCGGCGTTCGATCTCCTGACGGTTTAGTTCCGCCTCTCTCGCCACTTCCCATTCCCGAGTTGGAGCAGGATGCTCCACGCTTCGCGCCGCTTCCTGCCGTTCGACCGTATCGGCTTCCCATGCCTGCGTTTCCGCAATCTGTGTTTTCTCCAAAGTCGGAACGATCGCTGCGCGGATTTGGTCGTTCATCGCGCCATAATTACCCCGATTCGCCTCGATTGAGGCTTCAATCCAGGCCGCGCGTTCGATCCTTGTTGTGTCGATGTTGTGACCGGCTCGTGCACCGAGCTGCTCTAGAAATTCAAGCTGTGTCCGGCCATTCCCTTCGCGAAACGGGTGAGCGTGGTTGATGTCGCCGATAATCTGGGCGGCCCTGTCTGAGAATTCCCAAACATTCATGTTGCGGAGAAAATCTGCCTTCACTAGCTGCTCATGAACGAAGTGCATGCCCGTTTCGATGCGATCAGGAGGCATGAAGCTGGAATCAGGTTTGTACATAGAAACGGATCGCAATTCCCCCGCCCACTCATACACATCCTGAAACAGGTGACGATGGATGGCCTGAAGATGTTCTAAATCGAAATTGCCTGTAGGGCATCCTTCATCGATTCGGGCCTCGACGAGACGCCGCTCGGTTTGATCGAGCAATTTGCTGTCCGAAATACCAAGCTTATTGCGCAGTGTTTCTGTGCCGAGGTTAAGGTAAGAATCCCAGTCGCTCATTTTTTCTGAGCGTCTCTGGCAATTTTTGCTTGTTCGGTGATGTAAGCGATGCGCTTTTCGTGCGACCAGCGATTTTTGTCAAACATCTCGAACATAGCGATGTCTTCGGCATCGAGGGGATTTCCTTCGATCTCTTGAAGGTGCATCCCTTTGATTCGACGCTTAGCCACGAGCGCCAACTCCTCGTCGGTGAGAAGGCGATCAAATTCCGGCGTCTTTTTATCATCGTCGCTCATCAATTTATTGTATTGAAACATGCGTAAAACTCCATCTTTTTGATTGTTTTACAGATTTCTGAGGTGATGCAATCTCAGCAAAGATATCCTCGTCAGCGCGTTTGTTAACGCTGACGGCACGGAATGCGGGCTCTTATTGTTGTTGGTCATGACTTTTCTCCTTTCATTGAGTTGGTTGTGTCAGTCGCAAAAACCCGGCCACAGACCGCCAAGGCGCGGCGTCACCCCCGCAGGGGGGAACAGGCAACACGGGAGGCCGGCGCAGCCGGGGCGAATGGAGCGGGCAGCCTGTTGACGCCAAGAAGCGCCTGCGGGATGCAAAGTTCTCTCCTGAATTGACGCGGCCAGCTCAATGAAGGAAAGTTTTCCGTGAGCAACTGAGCATGCCCGCCTATCAATCCTGACGCGAGCATAAATACAGGTATCGATGGCGATAAATGACGATCAAACGCCCCCCATCCTTGCCTTCAATGCGTCATCTGCATAGGCAAAGTAATTCGAGCCTCCATGATCGGGATGCGCATGTGACATAACGTGCAAGTAGGCCGCCTGCCTTACCCCAAGAATCCCCTGCGCCTCATTAATGGTCATCTTTGACCGGCGCGGTGGATCGCTTCGTGCCTCTTGCGTCCCCGCCAGCTTCGGCGCATCTTCAGGCGAGGCGACATATGGGTTCTCGTCGGGCGGTCCCCAATACAGGAGCAGACAGCGAAAAAAGCCGTGTACGGGGCTGTAGGGGTGCTCTATAAGAAGTGATGAAATATTCGCCACTGCATGCAAAAAATATCCATGAATTTCTGGGCCTGGGACTAGACGCCAAGCTGATTGCCGACAAGCATTTCCCCCATGACTGTCCGGAGAGGTTCAAGCTGCTGGATATCCTGAACGGGTTCGCGATCTTGTGGAACCTCCACTACAGCCTGGAGCGGACACGAGACAAGATGGAACAGATACGCGCAATCACGTTACCCAAAGATCGCGAGGTCATAGAGCTTGCTCTCTATCTGGAGGATATCGCCGCCACTCTTAAAGACGCCGAGGCTGAGAAGGTGGTCAAACGCGCAAGCGAGGTACTGCACATCTGGTACCGGCTTTATCTCAATCTTGAGCAACTCATGGAGGTCAGTGCTGCGCTTCGACTCGGGATGGAAAGTCCAGAGAGCGAATCCTGAGACCTATTCGCGGTCCCGACCCTTCGGTGGCCACTTGAATTCGAGTTCACGCCGCTCCAAGCGCTCCTGCTGTTCGCGCATCTTGGCCTCCAGTTGCCGCTTGCACACCTCCTCGAAAGCACGGTGTTTCTCTGCCAGCTCAACCGGGTCATTGCCGTTTTTCTCTACGCCTTTGTTGATGGCTTCGAGCGCTTTCTCCTGACCCTTGCGCAGATCGTACAGTTCCCTGGCGCGGCTTAATTCTTCGGCTTTGGCAACCCGTTCCCAAGTCAGCTCTTCCACAACTTCTCCTTTGTCCGGTCATGTCAATGACCGTCAAACGCTTCCCAATCTCGCCTTCAATCCCTCATCTTCGTAGGCAAAGTATTTCTTCAATCGTGCCGCCCTTGCGTTCACGGCCATGACGATCACCAGATCCTTGTAGTCAGGACCGGCCAGCACGTTCGGTTCAACGACTTTGACGTGGGTGCCGTCGATGACGCTTTCCTGAAATCCGATGTCGTCGGAAACCTTCTTGGCGGTTTCGTCGTGAAGACTTGGATTCATGAACATCCGGATGGCGCAGCCGCCGATCATCCCCTTGGCGTTGGGATAGGCCGTTCCAAGCTGACCGAGACTCTGGGCGAACAACCAGAGTTTGAGTCCGTACTGGCGACCGATTTCCAATGCCTCTTCGACCGGCGGCATATGTTTCAAGCGCGGAAGCTCATCCAGAATGAACAGGATGGGATGGACTCCATGCGCGGGAACTTGAGTCGAGGTTAGCGTGCGAATGTGCTGCGCGATGAATACACGCAAAAGGGAGATATAGCTGTCCACCTCGTTCGGCTTCAGACAAATGTAAACTGTCGGATTCTTGCCGCCACGAAGATCGAGCGGGCTCCAATCCGATTTCCGTGTGGCGCGCGCGATACGCTCGCCGTCCCAGGCACTCGTGCTGGACAATGCCGATTGCAACACACCGTCCCGCGTCCTCGGGTCCATGCTCGCAAGGGAATGTCCCGCGCGCATCATTGACGGAAAATCGGTGCGCGCTCCCAGATAGGCAACGAATTCGTCCCAGCCAACGCCGTGGAGAATGTCGAGAACGTCCCCCATAGACCGCTCGGCTACATCTTCCTCAAGGCAGACGCGCGCAATCGCAGCCGTCAGCACATCGCGGGCGCGGTTTTCCCAAAACGGGTCTTTCGCGCCGCTGGGAACGATCATCATATCGGCGAGAAAGCGGGCATCTTCCCAGAGATAATCGGGATCAGCACGGACCTCGGCGAGTGGATTGTAACCGTGGCTCGTCGCAGGGTCCAAAGGGCTGAACTTGTATACCGGACCCACGTTATCCCGACGCCACTTGCTCGTCTGCTCGTAGATTTCGCCCTTCACGTCGAGGACGACGGCAGCGCCTTTCCACATGAGCAAATTCGGGAACACCTGGCTCTGCGTCTTTCCGGACCCCGGAGGCGCAACGGTGATAAGTGAACCCTCGCCGTCGTAGTACCACCACGTGTCAGACGCTTTCTCGTCGAGGCCAAGAATAAGACCTCCTTCAACCGGCATGCCTTTCGCGCCGGATTTCAGAGGCGCACCCGGCACGAGGCCGCCGCCGTCGCCATGCAAACGCGAAGACAGCTTGTTCAGAATCGGGTCGTTGTTATTCCGCCTTATAGCGGCCTGAAGCCAGTTCAAGGTTAGATTGATCATGGGTTCGAGGCCGTTGCTCTCCTGATACCATCGAAGCGCATCAGACATCGACCTAATATTGGGATTGTTTTTGGGATATCTAGTCTGTCCGGTGATGGCTGCTTTTCCCTCCCCATAGATCAAGGCGAATCGGGCAAAATAGAAGTTATTTTCACCTCCAAAAAGTTCCAAATTGTATAAATGATATGCAGTCCGCAGTGCTTCTCTTTCGCGCGCAGCCATTGCCGACAATGATCTGGAGAAACTGCATTTTATGCCGCTCTCTTGAAGATCGAATCCCACATCCACTGCTCTTTTGTCAAAGATGCTGTCAATGTTCTGGCTTCTCTCGTCCTTCGTTGCACCGAATTTAGTTATCCTGTTTTGATTGCTGACACGCATCCGCCGGGCCTGTGCGCCTCGCAACCGCCAGACGCCCCATATTCCCAGGGCCAGTACGCCAATAATGACGCCCCAAAGCACAGCCGTGCCAAGCAAGGATGGGGATTCCGACGCGGTGGTCTTCTGAATTGGAACGTGACTTTGACGCACTGCTGCCGCCTGAGCATCTTGGCGCGCCTGCGCCGCCTGAATCTTTTGGTTCAGCGCCTGAATATGCTGGCGCGTCTGCCGAAAATACCCGAGATATTTCTCTTGTAAATCCGGCGTCAGGTAGCGCTGCAATAGTGGACCAATGAATGTCTCGTCGTTGTAGTATTGATCACGCAAGAGATTCCATTGATTACGCCTGGAGTTCTCATCGAGTCGCTGTTTGTTATCCGGATCTATCGTTCGATAAATGGCGGTTGAGAGAGAAGAGGCTGCTCCCGAATAGCGGCCATTCAGCGCCAACTCCTCAGTTGTCAGCCGTGGTCCTCCTGGTGCATCAGCCGTTCCAGAGAGAAAAACCACGGCATCGCTCAGACGCTTCAAAGCAGCCACTTGGCGTGCGGCGGTGTCAAGATCATCCGAACCATGGATGTCAGCAAGAACATGGTCTGGTTCTGGCATTTGCTTGAGAAACGCGGGCGTATTGTCGGGTAGGGGGGCTGCGGCGGGTGCGGCTTGGACTATAAGTTCAGCGATGCGCGGGGCCGTTGCATCAGGCCCTTGGGAAAAGCCCGGCGCAGCGAACAGGCACAGGGCGAGAGTTAGCGGTAGGTACCGCCATATCCTGCCGGCATTCAAGTATCGCTTGCGCACTTTGGTTGAGGGCTTAAGCCCGTTCAGGTCAGCGCCCAGTATAAGCCTTTCTGACCTAACTCCCTGAAACTTATTTTCAGCTTCAATCCTGCTGTTTTCTTCCGCGAAGCACGCACGAGTCTCCCTAACAGGCACTGCGTATAGCTCTGTCCAGCCAAGCTGCTCAGTTACGCCGTTCATGTGCATGGATTCTAGTCTTTCGTTTTCTTCCTTCTGCTAATTCCCCTCTCACGGGCCTTTTGAAGATTCCGGTTTCGCACGTCTTGGCGTGTGCAGCCGCAAGCGCAAGGCTCCTTCTCTTCGTTGCGGTCCTGCGGATGCGGCTCACGCCTGAGGACGCGCCCTCCCGTCAAGCATGAAAGGCCTCGGATGTCGGGGCCTCGAAGCAGAGGAGAAAAAGACATGAGAGTGATTACACGCAGCGAACTGGCATACCGCAGCAAGTACGATCTGGACGCGATACACGCCCTGGTGTTGCGGGAGATTGCCGATGCGAAGCAAGGGTCGCCGGAATTGCACAGCGCGATGGTGTCGCTGGAGAACATCCGTCGGGAGCAGGGGGCACGCAAAACGCCCCCCAAGGCCTCGCGGTCCGTAGACCCGCGCGCTCAACAGCACCCGGCGTAGCGATGTACCCTTCATTCGCCGACCAGCCGAGAAATCACGGCTATGCAGGCTTTAGCGCCTTGAATGTCGTTGCGTTGAATGGCTTCCTGGGCGTAGGTGGCCCAAGTGCCAATCTTCTTGAGGCCAGAGAGCGGGGAGCAGTTCTCCCAGACTTCCGGATTCGACAGATTCCGCAGTGCGTTGAGGGCATGGTGTTCGGTGGTCGTTGTCATGTCTATCTCCTTTGTGAATTACCCTCTCGGGCTTGTCCCCGATCAGCCACAGGACAAGGCCGTGGTGTCATAGAACGTCGGGGGGACCGCTTGCGGGGGGGCCGAGGGCTCGTCATTGACAACGCGGCCGACTGTGGCAGGGGCCAAGACGATGCTCGGGAGGTGATTCGCGGAGATAGCCGACAACACCGAAAACAGGACCAGGAAGCACGCTCGACTATGTGCGTCGTGTCCGGGCTGCGATGAGAGGTTAGGCCCAATCAATTCCTGCGTCCAAGACCCAGACGCTTACCATTCACTTCCTGCAAGATTATTTCCAGCTTCAATCCCGTTGCCGTTTTTCCAGCGAAGCACGCATCAGACTCCCGGATATAGGTACTGCGTAAACCTCTGTCCAGCCGGGCTGCTTAGTTGTGCAGTTCATGTGCGTGGATTCGAGTCTTTCGTTTTCTTCCTTCTGCTAACTCCCCTCTCACGGGCCTTTTGAAGATTCCGGTTTCGCACGTCCTGGCGTGTGCAGCCGCAAGCGCAAGGCTCCTTCTCTTCGTTGCGGTCCTACGGATGCGGCTCACGCCAAAGGACGCGCCCTCCCGTCAAGCATGAAAGGCCTCGGATGTCGGGGCCTCGAAGCAGAGGAGAAAAAGACATGAGAGTGATTACACGCAGCGAACTGACATACCGCAGCAAATACGATCTGGACGCGATCTTCGACCTGGTCTTGACGGAGATGGGTTATGCGTCGCACGGATCACCTGAATGGCAAAACTGCATGGTATCGCTGGATAACATCCGTCACGAGCGAGCGGCACGGAACAACATCACACGGCCTCGCGGACCGTAGAGTCTGCGTGCCTCACAGCTCACGGCGTACTGGCAGCGCTCTGGTCTATCCCTATTCCTATAACCTGCGCGAACAATCAATCATTATTCTGGCAATGATTTGTAATAATTTGTGATTAGAAGATGCCCTCTCCGACAGCTATAACTGCGGTGAATCTCAACTAAGACACAAGGAGAAGCCAATGCGAATTACGCGAAGGCTTGAGAGGCTCGCTGCCGTCTTCGCGCTGGCAGCCTCGGCCTCTCTGGGAGGCTTGGTGTATCAGCAAGCTCGGATAAATGAATCAGCGCCTGCAGCGCTGAATGGGGTTGCATCCGTAACCTTTGGGGTTGCCGGTCTGGTCGAATTGGCGCGTCTCAGAAGACACCCCCATTATCCACGACGTAGCTGATTGGTCGCCAAACGCCCTACTTTTTGCGATTCAGATCGCCGATTTTGATTTTTGCCTTCTCCGCATGGTCTATGAGGCTGCGGAGGATTGTCCCGAGCGGGAGCCCTTCTTCCGTGTCTCTTCTGAGTTCTTCTTTCTCCCCTTGTGAGGCTTCGAAGGAGTAGGAAACCAAACGTAGGCGATCAGCACAGTCCAACACAGATACTACATCGTCAAAGAGGATCGATATCTCAGTCGCAATGGCCTCGGCTTTGGCTTGAAAAGTCTTCAGAATCCTGCGACGGCCCCTTTGGAAGAAACTGGTGTTTTCAGTGTTTCCACGAAGCTCGTCGAGATTCTGTGTGAGGTCGATACCAGCTTTAACGCACTCAGCCCGCAAGTCACCCACCTGTTTGATGATGTCATCGGTCGCCCTGAGGACGGCTGCAGGAAGAGTGGCAACAAGTTCAGCTACGTTGGACGGGATGCCTGTTTGGTCCTGCAGATGTTCTTGGCAGATCTTGATCAACGCATTTGCGAGCGTTAAGCTGCCAGCCACAGTACCGATGATTGCGCCGGTGGCGGGTTCCATCGTAGCCTCCTGTCTGTGGCGCTCATCCCTTTTCTGGACTCGCCCAATAGCGCTCCCGCAAAGGTGCGGAGACGCGGGTAGTCTACATTCGCACTCTGGGCGATGTCGAGGCTAAACAGAATGCCACTCCACTCGAAGCGGTGGAGATTGGCTGAACTATTCACAGCGTACCTCCCGCAACGTCTTCCATTGCGAGCATCACGTCAACGTAGTTGACCGGGCCGCCAGCGGCGGTCACGGTAGACACACGAACCGTGCTGCAGAAATACCCGTGTTTCGCAAACGGGAGAGGAACGTCAGTCGGGTAAATGCTCCGCACCTGCAGGTGTGCAACGTCCTCGCCGAGGATGGCAGGCGGCAACCATTGCGGCTCGTAAGTGATTTCGAGCAGAATGCCATTCCACTCGAAGCGATGAAGTTCGGTTGAGCCGTTCATGGTGCACCTCCCGCAGCGTCCGGCTGTGCGGCAGTGGCAGTGCCGCCTGTTTGCCGGACGCGGAATTCGTCGCGGTCGTGAGGGGCCATCTGGCCTGCCGCGACTTCTTCTTCGAGGTCTTGAAAGAATTCGTCGAGAGCTGCCTGTGCTTCGGCCGCGGTGGCGAAGGTTTCCGGCTGCATGATGCCATTGGCCTCGGCATAAGACCATGTGTTAACCCAGCCGTAAAACAATGTGTAGTGCTGTACTTCGTAGGGCATGATGACCTCCTCTTATGGGAGGAAGAGCGCTTAAGCGCCCTTCCCCGGTTCGGGTTGAACAGTGCCTTTCGGCTTCGGCGGAAATGCCGAGTAGCGTTTGCCGCTGATGAGGAAGCTGTAACCAATCCCCTTCTTGTGGGCGAAGGCGACGCCGACGCGTTTGTTCTCCTTCTTTCCCTCACTCTCGACCGTGTAGAAGATGTAGAAGGCCGGTATCTGTTTTTCTTTGGATGTTTCGGTTTGTGTTGTCATGGGTCTTTCTCCTTTTTCGTGTTTGAACAAATCCCCGAAGGGACGAGTCCCCGTCGCTATGCGCGGGCGCGGCGTCAACAGGAAAATTGGGGGAAACCGCCCGCGGGGGAACCGAGGCTTCCTTCTTTAATGCGGTACGAGTCAATGGGCTTTTTCCTACTTTCCTCGTACGCAAAACAGGAGGAAGCGAATTTCTTGTTGACGCGGGAAGCGCCCGCTCGTGGCAGGGATCAGACGATGCCAGAGGGGTTTTTCAAGCACGGCCTCAAGGAGAACGCTGACAACACCGGAATGGCGACCACGAAACATGGTAACCAGCCGGATTGCTCAATCGAGCTCTTATCCGTAGAACGGAGGCAAGGTGAACTGCGCACGGGCGGCATCAGTCCCGTTTTGGCGCGGCGGGAATCAAAGGCGTCATCTGGAATGTCTCGGCAGGGATCATGCTTCTTTACGGAGTCTGCGCCGGCACATTGTGCGTTCGTTTAGTGCAGCTCCAAGTGACTGTCCATTTGAAGAGCGAGGGGAACCATCTGTTAATCGCAATGGCAATAAGAGCATGCCTTGCTGGAAGCCTCACGTTCTCACCTCTACCTCTTCCCGTCCTGCCGGACGGCCACGCCTTGCGGCGAAGACTATCTGACTCCTTATTCCTGTTGTTGTAAGGTTGAGATCAAGCTGCCATCACGGCAGCGGCCTCTTCGTTCACCTCGAATACCGTGCCGTCGCGCCACATGTCGTGCATGATGACCGCCAGCCTGCGGGCGACCGCCACGCAAGCCTTCTTCTTCGAACTGCGCTTGGCGAGACGCAAGCCCCAGACCTTGAGCGCGCTTGGTCTCCCAACTCTGCTCAACATGACCTTGGCAGCCTCGAAGAGATGTGAGCGCAGGAAAGCATCGCCGCACTTCGTAATATGACCGTCGTAGTCGACTTCGCCCGAAGCATACTTGCGCGGTGTCAGCCCCACGGCGGCACCGACCGCCTTCGAATGTTGGAACCGCTCCGGCCGGTCAACAAAGGTCTTGAAAGCGAGGGCCGTCAGTGGCCCTATGCCGGGGATGGTCATGAAAAGTCCGCAAATCTCATCTTTCTTTACCCAATCCAGAATCATTTTCTCCAGGACGTTGCATTGTTGGACAAGGTGACGGCGAACCTCCAGCATCGGAAAGATGTAGGCTTGCAACTCTTTATCGTCGTTGACCAACTCCCGGATGCGGCGCTCATACGTGGCCGGTGTCACCTTACCGGTTTTGTGTCCGAAGACTTTCAGAGTCCCACGGATCTGGCTGTCAATATCAAGCCGCTTGTCTAAAAGGCAGCGCCGGTTGCCGAGCAGCACGCGCAGCTTCTGGCTAGCATGGCTCTTGACGTGCACTTCCTTGAACCAGCCGGTGCGCATGATGTGTGCCAAGCCACGGGCATCGTTGCGGTCTGTCTTCACCTGCTGAGCCTGCATCGCCGCCTTGGCATGCCGGGTTTCGATGCAGATGGCTGGCCAGTCCGCTGCAAGCAACTCGTGGCAAAGCCATGGCGTCAGGCCGCCTGCTTCCAGGCCGACACGTTCCATTGGAAGCCCCGTCGCTTTCAAGTACTGGCTGATGGCAACAGGCTCTGTTGGCACTTCACTTTCCCGAATCACTTCACCATCTTGATTGACAACACATATAGCCGTGTTATTCAGGGATACATCTAAACCGCAGTAATACTTCATAGCCGTTCTCCGTTGTTGAGGTTGTTGTAGATAGCTGCTTCTACATCGGGAACGGCTTCTTTTACAGCCTCATATCACGATCTATAACAGCGGTGTTTAGGTGCACCGCATTACAGTATCTGTTGACGCGGGAAGCGCACGCGCATGGCAGGGATCAGACGATGCCTTAGGGGTTAGTCAACACGGCTTCAGGAGAAGAACTGATAGCGAAGAACTGACAAGAGAAATAAGGTTGCGGCAATATGCTGATGCGGGAGAGGGGAGCAAAAGGAGTGTGCCCTGTTCGGCCAGCGTTATGTCGTGACTGCCTATGATGCTTGTAGAAGCGTCAAAGGTACCCATGGCGGATCAGGCAGTGCTGCTGCAATCAAGCAGCACAGTAGCAACGGCAGGAACTCCCCCGGTGGCGTTGGCTGCGAAACACGGGGGTATGTATAGCCGCCGTATCGGTCCTGGTTATTTGCCCTCCTCCTCTCAACTTCTTTGAGTTCAGGAGCAGTCCTCAAGCCATTCCTTCAGCAAAGGAATGTGATTAGTTGAGGAGCTGGTTTGTATCTGTTCTTCCTCGCACAGGAAGGGCACCAGTGCCCCTGTGTAATGTTACGGGGAGCGGCCCCCCACTGGTGACCATCTTTGCATTTCCAGGTCAATTTCGTTCGGCTGTTTATATACTTTGCTGACAGGCATTTACCGTTTCTGCTGGTAGCTATTTGTTGCATCTCTTCAATCGTGACTAATGGCCTATCAGCACAGTCTGGGCACCAGTTCCCGTGTTTAATGTGGCTGGAGGTCGTCTCCCATCGATGATCCCATTTACACTGCCAAGCCAGCTTGGTTTTGTTGTTTATATATTCTCTTGATAAGCATTGGCCTCCGCGCTCTTTGGCTATCTCCCGCATCTCTTCAATCGTAACCACTGGCCTGCCAGCACAGGCCGGGCACCACCTTCCTCGTCTGACATTGTTTGGAACGGCTTGCCACTGATGACCCTCTCTGCATTGCCAAAGTAGCTTGGAGGTGCCGTTAATATACTTTGTCGATAAACATCCACCACCCCTGTACCTTGCTATATTCTGCATATCCAGAAGCGTAAAAGTCATGAGAATGTTCTCGTACTAAATGCAATTAAGTTTATTTGGTCTTCCATGCGCAGCGGGAGCACCAGTGTCCCTGTTTAATACTGCTGGGAAGAGCTTCCCACTGATGGCCTTTTTTGCATTGCCAGGCCAATTTCGCTCGGCTGTTTATATACTTAACTGACAAGCATCTTCCCCCTCTGCTCTTCGCTATTCGCCGCATCTCTTCAATCGTGCCTTTTTGCGTACCAGCGCAGGCGGGGCACCATTTTCCTAATTTGATGTTAAGAGGAGAAGCCTCCCATTGATGGCCGTCTTTGCATTGCCAAGTCAACTTGGTTCGGCTGTTTGTGTACTCGCGCGATAAACACGCGCCGCCTCTACTTCTTGCTATTTGGCGCATCTCGTCAATCGCGCCCAATTGGTTGCCAGCGCAGACGGGGCACCAGCTCCCCTGTTTAATCTGGGCGGGAGTACTATTCCATTTGTGACCCTGCTTGCACTGCCAGACCAGCTTTGTGGTGCTGTTTGTATATTTCTGTGATATGCACTGGCCTCCACGCTCCCGAGCCACTTCCTGCATCTTCTCAATGGAACCGCTCTGCATTAATTTCGCGCAGTGAGGGCACCACCTTCCCCGTTTAATGAGACTGGGGACGGCGTCCCACTGATGATTTTCCTTACATCGCCAGGTCAGTTTAGAGTCGCCTCTGACATATTCGCTCGACAAGCATTGGCCGCCCCTGCGACTTGCTATATTCTGCATATCCAGAATTGTAAATTTCACAAAACTGCTCTCATTCTAAGACTAATCACTCTTGCGCCGATCCGGAACGAACGGAATGCCGAGTGGCCATTATGCCGAAGCCAACGCGAAGGACAATCCAATTGTCGGTTACGTTCAGGAAAGTTATGCACTGACTGAAATCAACTGCCAATAGAAAAGAGGCGCTCCTTGCGAAGCGCCTCTTTCTTTATCGGTATCAATCAAATCGTATCGATTAGAACTGGATGTCCGTACCGATAGCAACTTGAGTGAAGTCGTTGGAGCCGCTGGTAATAGCAGTGCTGCCTGGGTTGATTGCAGTAGCGCCATCGAGAGCCGCGCCGTCAAATTTACCCCAAGCAACAGAACCACGGAAGGTCATGCCAGGAGCAAAGGTGTAGCCACCGCCGAAGGCGTATCGGGTCACTGTTATTTCATCACCAGGAGACCAATCGGTCGTTGTTGTTGGGCCGAGAAGAGGATCATTCGTCCTGTCGTGCAGATAGCTGCCACCGACATGATATGGACCATTGTCGTAGCCAAGACCGATATCATAAGTCTTGTCCGTAACGTTACCTGATGATGTTGCTGTATTATCTGTAGTTTCAGCTTCTTCACCTACTTTGCTTTCTTTGTAGATAGCACCGAGGCTAAAGCCGGAAACGGCCAGATTAGCGCCAAAGTTCCAGGTTTTAAGGCCGTTGGTAAGTTCATTACCGCCCGCACCTTCCGCTATAAGCGCATCGCCGAGGCTTGAACCGCTGTAACCAGCGCCTAAGCTGCCAGCAACGCCTTGGTATTCGCCGTCCCAACGTGCGCCAGCTTCCCAGAGGTTCTTGAACGTGGTTGCTCCACCGAGTGTAGCTGCAGGATCGTCATTCGTTGTGGCGCCGGTTGCAGGAGCAATACCTGATTGCGGTGCGAAGGAAGCGCCAACCTGGAAGCCGCTAAACTTCGGCGTCAGGTAGGTGATACGAGTGGTTTGACGGAAGTCATCCTGTGCGTAGCCCAGATCGCCGTTTGTAGCAGCGCCGAAAGCTTCGACGGAAGTGCCGTTACCTGCGCCAAACAGAGCGGCAAGACGTGTGTCTTGCGCACCAGTTGCCGGCGTCAGCGCCTGAATGCTGGTGCGGATACCATCGATGTTGCTATCAGCTGAAGGAGCAGCAACCTGTAACAGGTAAGCAGCGCCATCGGAGATACCGAGGTTAACACGACCCCAGCCGCCTGAACCGTAAGCGTATTCCTGGTTCAGATAAACGGTGTTGGTGCCTGCGTTGGCATCGCCGGTCGTGTTGTTGTTGGCGATAGAGAGGTCGGTATGCGCGCCGACGGTCAGGCCGTTATCCAGCGTCGCTTCGCCGTTAACGAAAACATCCGAATTCTGACGGAAAACGTATTGGTGCAGATCAGTGCCTGCGGGCGGGTTGTTATCAGCATACACGCCGTAGCCATCAAAATAGCCACCGAGCGACATTGTCAAAGCGGCAGAAGCAGGTGAGGACATCAGAGCCACACCTGCGATTGCTGTGCTTACGAGTAAGAGTTTTTTCATTCTGTTTTCTCCAGTTTGCCCCGTTAAGAAGGGGCGGGTTTGATAGAAGTGTTATATAAGGACTTATAAGCCAAACATCACACCGTTACTGAAGAAGCTAAGGCCATTTTTGGATTCGGTCAACGATACGTGCTCTCGGTATGTTATAAATGTGACCGCTGTTGTTCTTTTGCAACACCCTATCTGCTATTTTCCGAAACTAGGCAGTTACTTCTGCATTACTTATATATATGTGTCAAGGCACTCCACTACGGCGGGCGTCAACGTTAACTTCAAGGCGAAATAAGCTTGGTAGACCGGAGGGAAACTCTCATGAAGCAAGGTTCACACAAGCGGTTTGTCGGCGCAGATGATATTGCAGCCAGTTCGCTTTTGACCGGTAAGTATTTTTTATGGTTTCTCTTTAATCCAAGATGCAGGGCTGAACCCTGCCGATGGTGCTACGGGCAAGCCTTCGCCACGGGGAGCCGCTGAACGTCCCCTTTAGACGGATTTGTCAGGAGGACATCTGCCTCCTGTTTTCACAAATCCTCGTGTTCAACAGTTTCTTCGGCGTTTGCTTTCTTTAACTTCTTTGCCTTATTAGTCTTCTTTGCCTTCTTTGCTTTCCGAGTATTAATTAGTCCCGCGTCCAAGAGCGTTTTGATGTGTGCGGCATAATGCTTCTCAATCATCTCGACACTTGTACGACAGTTTTTAGATATCTGATAGATGTCTGCCCCTTCCGTCAGCCTCATGCAGATGTAAGTATGACGGAGGCTGTATGCCGTGCGGGGTTGATTGTCGCGGTCAAATTTTAGTTTCTTGCGATTGAGAAGATTGTTAAAGAGCTTGATATGGTTTGAGGGAAACAGTGGATCTTCCGGCTGCGGTAGTGCCGGCTTTTTGTTCTTATCTGGTTTCGTCTCCTCGCTTTCCTGGTTGAGAAAAGACGGCTTGGGACGGTTTAACAGTCTTTTGTACGGCGTAACAGCATTGGCCGTACTTTTGCAATAACCGACTCCGCGCTTGCCTCTGACTTCGATATGAAGAATGGTTTCGTTCGTATCTTCGTCGTGAACAATCTCTACGTCCCGGTGTTGCAAGTTCATAGCTTCATCAGGGCGCAAGCCGGTATTAGCCATTATCAAAACAAAGTCGTGCACCTGCTCCGCGCTCCATTTGATATGGCGCGGGGCTTTTAGAGCGTATGCACGTGTCGCAGTGTAAAGCTGCTTGTATTCGGCAGGGCTAAACCAAGGTCTATGAGAAACTTTACCTTGCTTTCTGAATGGCGGGGAAAGATCAGGCAGGCCCGCCAACCAGCCTTGACGCATGGCAGACTTCAGAACCAGGCGAAGTGTCACAATCTCATTATGAAGTGTTTTGTGGGCTGGTAGGGTCGGCTTAAAGCGCCGATTATCTTTCGAATGGGGGTTTTTCTCTTGGCGGGGCGTCATGCGGGATACACGGTATTGCTGGACCTTGCCCGAGCTTACCGCCGAAATCGGCAAATCGCCGAAGAAAGGCAGAAGGTGGATACGTAAGCGGATGGTGTGGCCTTCCACCCACCGAGGGCTCCTTTGGCCCTCGGTGATAATGCTATATTCCTTCATGAATTGATCCGCGACTTCGCGGAAGGTCTTTTCTTTAACCGCCTCCTCCTGCAACTCAAGCGTTTGCGGCAATGGCAGGATGCCTAATTCGGCCTTGCCTCGAAGCGAAATGTACCAGTCCTCTGCAAACTGTATGGCATTGTGAAGCTGCTCTTCCTTCGTGCTATAACGGAAGTTTTTGCCATTGAGATATGTGGCGGCCTGCCAGTACTTACTGTCGTCGCGCTTGAACACATAGGCTTTGCCACCGAGGACGGCATAGTTCTGTTGATTCTCTTGATCGTGCATCGCCTTTCTCCCACCGTGTAAGTACCGTGTAAGTACTATTATGACAGGAGAAGGTTAAGAAACAGTTGCTAAGTCATTGATAAATGGTTGCGGGGACAGGATTTGAACCTGTGACCTTCAGGTTATGAGCGCGAACCAGCTATTTCCAACCTACTGTAATTCCTATCAAAATTTCTATCCTGTCCTTATACGTGTAAGAAACCGTGTAAGTCAATAGCCCTAAAGTCTCACGTTTTCTCTTTCTGGGAGCCACCTGTTAGCTCGGCAAGGAGGGCCATTCGCGAGAAGCTGCTCCTCATAGCACTAAACAGGAACACTGGTGCTCTCTCTGTGCAAAGCAGAAGCTCTACTCCTTAATAAGTCGCAGATATGTATCGAAGGAGTGGTCTGAAGGAGGGGAGTAGATATCTAGAACAATTGCAGCTATTAACTCATTATACGTATCCCTGTATTTCACAACCGCCCGCACCGCCTGCGCCAGATGTTCCGCCGGTACCACCACTGCCACCGCCGCCGCCGCCCGGCGCAGTGCCCGCTGTACCGTTTCCTGATCCCGTTCCACCGTTGCCGCCAGCACCGCCATGACGCCGGTCGCCTGCGCGACCGGCGTCATGGCGTGGCTGCTTACAGTGCTTGCTGGAGCGGCAAAGGCGGCCAGCCGGTTGCGGCGGCCTCTTTCGCGGCGAGCGCGGCGAGTTCCGCATTCTTGAGATTCCCCCCGGCAGGTGCCGGGGTTGTTGTCTCGCCTCCTGCAAGGCTTCAAGTGTTTGAAGCATGGTGATGCGATTGAAA
Organism: Acidicapsa acidisoli; assembly: GCF_025685625.1. NCBI lineage: Bacteria > Pseudomonadati > Acidobacteriota > Terriglobia > Terriglobales > Acidobacteriaceae > Acidicapsa > Acidicapsa acidisoli. The sequence goes on along the minus strand of NZ_JAGSYI010000001.1, from coordinate 360,983 downwards.
TAGTTTTCGACGGTCGGCGTGAACCCTGCGGTCATGTCGGGATGGAGCGCAGCAGCGAGTTGACCTGCGTGAACCAGTCTCGGGGTATCGGGATGATCGGTTTTCTTCTGTACAGAATTGAGCATGCAGGCGGGGCAGAAGGTCAACAAGGACGCCCTGATCCTGCTCAAGACATCACTGCCAGGTATCGCCGGGGGTGCCGGGAATACGTTAGCCCCGGTTTTCGCGGGCTGCTTCAAGGCGCTGGAACGCGGCGTGTGTTGCGTAGGCGTACAAGCATATCTGGTCTGCTACTCTAGCGCAGGCGGCTATTTGAATGAGGCAAGTCATTCAAACGGCGGGCCTAACTCCTGCGACAGGATATTGATGGGGACACTTTCACTCGAAGCAATGCGAACGTACCTTTCGAGGAGCATCACGAACCTCAATCAGAACAAATTGAGAGGGCTGCTGGCCGAAGTAAATTTGCGCTCTTATCTCGCGGAGCAGGGGTTCGGAAATCGTATTTCCAGAGGCGGCTGGATCGTGCGAACGAAAGGGCCGGCGATATTCGGACAGTCGACCGTCGCTTTGTTTCCCGAAATTCCCGATCCCCTCGCCGACTACGCGGTTGATCGAGCGTTGCCGTACCCCGATCCAGGACTGCACACAATATGCGCCACTTTTCACCAGAGCGGCATTTCGAGTTTTTTCTGTGCGGCGACAGTTCCCGAAACGGACAATCCGGGTTCGCTGCGCTGGAACGCGATTCAGTTGGGTGTACCCGTGCCGCAACCATACGCGCCCTTGATAGAACGCCTTGCAGGAACGGGTTTCGTTCTGCGTGGCCGCAACTACAATTTTCTGAGATACACGGCCGACGCCGGCACGATCCCTGATCTGGCCGTGCCGGAAGAATTCGCCAAAGAACATCTCCGCATCACATTCAATACGAATTACATGGCAGAAATCTCCGACATCGACGGGTTGTTCTGGGGTAATCAGCACACATATCCGATTGAGATAAAGGAGAAGGCTCCCGCAGATTCCGACGACATGGGACTTTATTTCGGACTCGATATCGGACCATTTGTGAAACTCGCCTACTATGCGGCAAAGCGGGGTAATCTCCATTCACTCTACGTCGTTCGCGAAATCGACAATGCAACAGATCGGAATCTGGTTCGCTGGTCCTATATCACCTTCGATCATCTCGCACAGTTCGCATCCTGGGGTTCTCGCGCCGGCGGGACAAATATGCAGGGTGGCGCAAGCGCCGTGATCCGAATCCCCCGATCCGAGTTCACCGTCCTGACAGCTGCGACACTCGCGCAGCTATAGAAGGGTTTACGAAAAAAAACGCGTTTTCCTGGACATAAGGGACTGTTTTAGGACAAAATGTCCTCTGATATGCCCAGCGAATCTTTCTCGAATCTCCCTACCGAATCCCTGGCGCTCTTAGCCCAGGTACGCCAGCGCATGACACAACGCGAGATTGGGGAACACCTCCAGGTTGACCCCAAGACTGTGGGACGCTGGGAACGGCGCGAAACCGATTGCCCCAAATACGTCCAGGCGGCCCTGCGCGAGATGCTTCCGATGCGCGGCCGCAGCGAAGCTCCGAGCAGTTTTACCTTCATAGATTTATTCGCCGGCATTGGCGGCATTCGGAGGGGTTTTGAAAGCGCGGGCGGACGCTGCATTTTCACGAGTGAGTGGAATGAATGGTCAAAGAAAACCTACCGCCTGAATTTTCCGAGTGACGAGCATGAAATTGACGGCGATATTACGCAGGTCGATGCGGCCGACATTCCAGACCACGACGTTCTACTAGCGGGTTTTCCCTGCCAGCCATTTTCCATCGCCGGCGTAAGCAAAAAAAACGCGCTCGGCCGGCCGCACGGATTTGAATGCACAACGCAGGGAACGCTTTTCTTCGATGTGGCTCGCATCATCGCCGAGAAAAAACCGAAAGCATTTCTGCTTGAGAACGTAAAGAACCTGGTGAGCCACGACGGCGGCAATACGTTCCGCGTCATAAAGGAAACGCTCGCCAGGGAATTGGGTTACCACGTCCAGGCGAAAGTCATAGACGGCCAGAGTTTCACGCCGCAGCATCGAGAGCGCATCCTGATTGTGGGCTTCCGGGAAGCCACCGGTTTCAGCTTTGATGATTTCCAAAAACCGGCGAAGGGGCCGCTCCTGGGTTCGATCCTTCACCCTGAAGACGGCTCGGAAGAGGCAGAAGCGCCATTCACGACTGGCCCGCTGGCAAAGGTTCATTCCAAATATGTGCTGACGGAAAAATTGTGGGAGTACCTCAAGGGTTACGCTGCAAAGCATAAGGCTGCCGGCAACGGATTCGGATTTGGTTTGGTCACGCCCGAAATGACCACCAGGACACTCAGCGCCCGCTACTACAAGGACGGCTCCGAAATTCTCGTCAGTCGTGGCGGCAAGAAACGCCCGCGCCGACTCACCCCCAGGGAATGCGCCCGCCTGATGGGGTTCGACAGTCCGACCGGGAACAAATTCATCATTCCCGTCTCGGACACCCAGGCATACAAGCAGTTTGGAAATAGCGTCGTCGTGCCGGTGATCGCAGAAGTCGCGCGGCTCATGGCTCCTCATATCCGTATCCTGCAACGATACGAACAAACGGGAATCCTGGAATTGCCGCTGTTCGCGGATGCGAGCTAGGAGCGTATGAAGGCTGGCTATCTTTCAGAGTTTTTTACAGGCGTTGCGATGAAGACGCTCAGTGCCGTCGAAGCGGACCCAAGTCGCAGCCATCAGCATGAGTTCAACGGTGCTAATCCGTTGATGAAGGTTTTCGGCGCAGCGACAGAAAAACAGCGGTATGAGGCTCTGTACATTTACCTGAGCGACGGCGATGATGAACCCGTAGTCGCAAAGGGAAACCTGACATGGTATGACGCGCGGCTGAACCATGCAACGCGCACCGAACACCGCCTGTACTTTCCCACAAATCAGGTGTCGATGGTGGCGGCTGAAGGTGATCTGCTCGTAGTCGCGCGGCGGCCGGACAATTCAGTCCTGGTTGTGATCGCACAGGGCGGCTCCACAATTGCCAGCCAGGTTCAATGGTTGTTTGGCGTCCACGTTGAACATAAAGGATTTTCCGTTCGTGAGGAACTGGAAACAGAACAGGACCGAATTCATTTCGCGTCAGCCTTTATCCTGGAGCAGCTTGGGATCGAGCCTGACGATCCTGTCGCCGCCGAGAATTATCTCGACACGATGCTGGCGAAATTCAACGGCAAGCTGCCGGCGACCAATCTTTTTTCGGCCTACGCCCGCGAAACGGTCCCGGAGCTTGATCCCGTGGCCGACCCTGACGGCGCATTGCTGGGATGGATGGAACGGGAGGAGATCCTTTTCCGCACGATGGAAAAGCATCTCCTGGGTGATCGACTGCAAAAGGGCTTTGCCGACGATGTTGACGGTTTCCTTGCCTTCTCTCTTGCTGTCCAAAACCGGCGTAAAAGCCGGTCGGGGCACGCACTGGAAAATCATCTTCAGGTAATCTTCAACTCCAACAAGGTGCGCTATGAGCGCGGTGTAGCGACCGAAGGAAAGGCCAAACCGGACTTCCTTTTCCCCGGATCAAAGGAGTACAGGGATGCAGCTTACGACGCCGCTCTGCTTACAATGCTGGGGGCCAAGACTACCTGCAAGGACCGCTGGCGTCAGGTCCTCGCGGAAGCAAAGCGCATCGAACATAAACACCTGCTGACGCTCGAAGCGGCTATCAGCAGCCACCAGACAGACCAGATGCGGGAACACAAGCTCCAGCTGGTTATTCCACGCGGCCTTCACGAGACATTTACGCCGGCACAACGACAGACGCTGCTCACCGTTGCTGACTTCACCGCGATGGTCAAAGAACGAGAAGGCCGCTCCGGGGTGGCCTGATCGTGGCAGATGTTCACAGTCCTGAACAGCGCAGCCGTAACATGGCTGCGATAAAAGGCCGAAATACAAAACCCGAAATGCGGGTCCGCTCGATCCTTCACGCTCTTGGATACCGATACCGCCTTCACAGAAAAGACCTGCCGGGAAAGCCCGATATTGTTCTTCCGAAACACCGCACCGTTATTTTCGTGCACGGCTGCTTCTGGCACTGTCACGAATGCCGATGGGGCAGCGTCATTCCGAAAACGCGGGCTGAATTCTGGAAGGAAAAACGCGGTGGAAACGTAGCTCGCGACGAAAAGCACAGGGCCGCGCTCGAAGCTGCAGGCTGGCACGTCGTCACAATCTGGGAATGTCAGTCAAGGTCGGAGGAAGGTCTGCGGATGCTTCTGACTTCGGAACTCGTCGCCTCACAGGCCGGCCGCGATAAGTGAGAGGGCTATGCTGGCCGACCTATTCGACAGGGACGCCATTAGCCGTCCAGATGCGGCCGTTGTAGGAGATTTTCCCCACGATGATATTTTGGGAGTCGTAGATATCGCCGCATCCAGCTTTCATTTCCGACGCTCCGAATTCGTATTTTTCGCGGTACGCGGAAAACACTTTCGACGCCTCGTCCGCAAACCGGATCGGAACGTTGAGCGTGGGTGCTCCAATCGCCGCCAGATGGATGTGGTGGTGATCGCCCTTAACTTCTTTGATGAGCGGGCTGTTCTGCATATCGCTTCCGGGCAGGGTGTCGTTAACTCGTGGACGCAATGCGATTTTTTGCAAACGCCTCGGCGCTCGGCCAGTCAGGCGAAATGTACAAATCCTGAGACTGAGCTGACTTCGCTTCTGAGACGACGAAGAATGAATAAAGATTAGGGTCATTGCGGACGTCTTCGCGGGCGGCCTCAAGCAGTTCGTCCCACAGGAAGTCGTCATAGTCGCTTCCATCAGGATCCGGGATATCCGCTGGCTCATAATTCTTTTCAAGTTCAAGGGCCGCAGCAAGAGCCTCCCTTGCTCCGGTATCAATTCCGCTGAAGACCTCGCGGGCATATGATCGGTCATAGGTTTTCAGGACCTCGACACGCCGGTCACCACTTCGCTGTTCAAAAAAGATTTCCTGACGCGGCATATATAACCTCGACTGGAATGATTATCCCAGGTCTGCTTCGATGAGTCCAGGCCCACTGAAATAATTCCGAGAGGAAATCCACGTGAGCTATTGGACACCGCCGGAATATGTGAGAAGTCATTGCCGGCCGACGACTCGGCTGCAGCGACAGCGCAAGCCCGCCGGGTGGGCGAGACAAAGGCGCTCCTGCCGGATGTTAAAGCAGGGCGGACGGGCAGCGTTCACTCCGCCAAGCCCGCGCCGGCAGTGCAACGAGCAGGTTCCCAGCTCGAACGTTTCGTGTCCAAATGCGCAGCCGGTTTACGATGTCATGCCATCGGCGGTGGTGTTGCGGCGCGGTTGAGAACAACTTCTGTCGTATCGAGAATCTGCCATCCTTGATTGTGAGCTGCTTCAAGATGGATTTGCGACACGGCTTCTTTGCGAAGCGCCAATGCGAGGAGCTGCCTTGCGCGTGTTGCCGCGACAAATATGTTGGTTGCGGCTGCAAGGTGCGCGACGCTGCCGTTAAAGTCGCGATCTTCTATCCCGAGCACATGCGGCAACACCGTGCCGACATCCATTGCGCGCATGTCGCGTGCTTGTCCCCGCCACACTTCCGTTTCAAGAACCAGAATTGAATCAACCGTCTTGCCTTTGACGGAGTGGATCGATCCGAGCTGGACTGGAATGTCATCATGAACGAAAACCGCCCGGGAGCGCTGCGGCGTTTGCGTTCCTTGCTCAGCCGCAGATTCTGGAACGAAGGCTAAGAAGCTCACGGCAAGCGTTGTCAGTGGTTGACTGATTCCGAGGATTGCGTTGAGATCACGGCAGAACTGTTTCCATCCGTCAGCGCACCAAGCTGCATTACCAAAGAGAATCCGATCCCGCATGAGCCGTCGAAGGCGCAGAGGGAGCTGTCGATCACGAGAGGCAAGAACAGTCCAAAGGTTTCGCTTGCCAATCCGGTTCCCTGCAGGGTCCAGGATGCCTTGATGCCGCAAAAGATCGACCACTCCCGTTGTGAACAAATCGACGATTTCCGGCAAAGGGGAAGAACGTTCCGACAAGAGAGACATCTCGCGCAGCGGACCACAAAGGGTATCGTGACGGCTGGTTCGGCCCTTGCTGCTTCGGTAATGCGGACAGTAATCCATAAGGGTCTTCGGCCAATCGCCCGTCGTGTCCTTCGACGGATTGTGGCGAGAGGCTACCGCCCATATCTTGTGTTTTGATCCGAGGCTTTGACCCCAGTGAGCGCGTACCTCACTGGCATATACGGGAAGCACCCGAGCGATGGATGCACGGTCGAACAAAATAAGGCTGCGGCGGCATGGAATCCCAGCCAGGCCTTCGATCTGTTGAGTGGACCGAACGGTCAGCCGGCTGGCAAATGCGGCAATTTCTCCGCCAAAACGCCTGGTTTGGTTCAGTGATATTACAGTGTGGCCCGCTCTCCAGTATTGGTTCGGGGAAAGGGCGGCGTCTTCGTAAAGGGTCTGATTCTGGTCACCCAGTTTCTGATAGGCAACACCTTGACTGAAGAGACGGTCGAGCAATTCCAGTTGCGCCCCGTTCGTGTCCTGAGCCTCGTCCAGGAGGACGAGGGGGAAGCGTCTGCGGACTCGATCCAGGAGTGTGGGACATTTGTCAATGGCTTGAAGCGCGATGGCTGTCATATCAGCGAACCGATAGAATCCGTCGTTTCCGATTTCAGCTTTCAGCTCTTCAAGCTCTGCGCCCGACTTCGTGTGCGGTCCGGGCTGGCGGTTTCCCTTGTCCCTTATTGCAAGTCGTGTTGGTCTGGCATCCACCGCACAGACGAAATCACTTGCCAGGTCCATACCGCAAACCCATGCTGTCACAGAATGTGCATTTTTCCCCTTATTTGCACGCGAGATGTTTGTGAGAGTCGGCTTTGATTTCCACCTTGAACCCGCAACCGAAGCGAACACATCGTCATCTATGCGCTGCACTGACCAGCCTAATCCGCGAAGGTAGGGAAGCGCGATGAACCGATCAATGAAGGCCGTTACCGTGCCGATGAAATGCGGATAGGCAAGAAAAGACGATGCTGCAGGGTGGGTGAAAAGCTTCTTTTCGACTTCCTCACGAGCGGTATTCGTGTGAGATATGACGGAGACGCCCTGAGACCGTGATGTCCAGCATCGCGAAAGCAAAGCGAGCTTCGCAACAAGCAAGGTTGTTTTGCCGTTTCCTGGCGCGGCCTGCACATCGCAGGATTGATTGGAAGACAGAAATGCCTTTTGGTCTTCGCCGGTAAACGTGCATCCACCAAGCTCATTACCAAGCTCGTCCAGCAACTCCGGAGTCAGTGGCGGGATGTTGATCATGATGCTGCCACCTCCGCTTTAGGGGCAGGTGCCTCTTCTCTTACGGACTCGGCTTTGTCGAAAGTCGTGACATGGTCGATTGCATTGACGATATACGTCGGGAGCTTGGCTCTGAATTCAGCCGCCGTGTCGGGCAACGCGTCAATTAAGGCCGCCAGCTGCTCTGCAACCATCGCTTTAGAAACTTGCTTCTTAAACAGCGGTTCGAAGATGAAGACGGCAACGTCGTCGGCACTCTTGCTGTCATCCGCCCGAAGTGCGATAACCTCAGCTTGTGCCTCCACTGCCACTTCCGCATCGGTCTTGTTGCGCCTTCCTTTTGCAACCTGAATGGCTTGATGAACGAAAATCGCAAAAGCATTTGTCCGCGCCAAATCGAACTCAAGAGTCCACTGTTCAGACGGAAACACCTTGACGGCACCACCTTCATCCTTCACAAGCGCCGCCATATGTTTTGCGATTTCGGCATTCCCCCAATCGCCTTGAGTCAGCCGATCACCCACCAACGCCTTGGCAGTGTCTGGCGGTATGTCACGGTCAGGCAAGAGGGCAACCTGTAGCGGCATCCGCATGCCGTCTGCTCTCTGCAGAATACGGCTATAGCGAAACAGACCACGGTGACCGACATTGACGACAGAAACGCCGAACTTTCCAAACGACTTGCCGATTTTCTTGGCAATCGAAGGGAGCAGGATATTCTCCGCATCGCCTTCGACGATGATCAGCCCGCGCGCAAAAAAGAGATTGGCCTTTGTGGCATCGAGAAACCGGCGAAGAAATGCGTAGTCGCCATCTTTCAGTTTTGTGTGGTGCTTGCCGAGGGGAAAGGCCTTGTGTCCGACAATCATCACCATGGATTCGAGGTCCGCACTTGCAGCGAGATGCGGACTGTGCGTGCTTAAGAGAATTTGAACCCGTTGGCCTTCCTGACCTTCCGGTACGGGTGCAGCACGCGTCTCCAGCATCTGCATAAAGAGCGTTTGATGTTGCGGATGAAGATGTGCTTCGGGCTCTTCAATCAGCAGATAGGGAATCTCATCGGAGTGGGACTGGAGGAGAAGCAATTCGGCCGCCATGAAGAGGAGATTGTTATAACCTAATCCCCGCGTCAGCCGTTGTGTCTGACCGGGTGGAGGATTCAGATACAATTCGAGCCTCTCAAGAAGCTGGTCGAATGAGCCCTTCGCGCCAAGACCCAGAGTGGCGTTCAGCGGATCGCCGGAAAAAGACAGATCGTCAAGATATGTCGAGTTGACGGCGTTTTGCACGCCCTGAACAGCCGGATTACCTTCGACCGCCAGGTCGGCCTGCTGCATTGTGTCTCGGAGCGTCGCGGCGCTGCCGGGTGTTGCAGGGTCGGCTTGCCTGGCCATCGCGGGCAGTGCCCCGAGAATGCGTGAAAGCCGCGACCTGCGGCCCGAGCGCAGTTCGCGCTCGGCATCTCGCAACGGTTTTAGATACGTTGTCTTCAAGTACTCCCGAAGATCACCTTCCAGTGCTGGCCCATCGCCGTTCTTGCCTGCCCGGTATAGCGGAATTACGGATTCGCCGCCGCCGGGAAGTTTGCGAAGGGTGGCACGCAGGCACACGTAGAGGCGCAGCTGCCCTGCTTCATTGCTGCACCATTCGAGGAAGCGAGCCTCTTCATCCGGTGTCAGGTCGTCGAGCGTGCAACGGATAAGAAGCTCCGTGACCCGCTCGCCGTCAGGCTTTACATGAAAGTCGGCCGGCTCGAGTCTAAGAAAGTCGTCGCCACGCGTCCATAGCACAAATCGCGAAGCGTCGATGATGGCAGTTTTTCCTGAGTCATTCGGTCCGGCAAGAATATTCAACCCCGGGTGTAAGTTCAGAGTGAGAGCGTTCTCTTGTCCAAAGCAACGAAATCCCACAGCGTGAATCTCTGATATATACATATGCAGCCTTCTTTATCTCTTGGGGATATTGGCTCTTGCCAGAATTACGAGGTATCATACCCGGCCTCACAATACCCGACACCTAATTTATAGGAGAACCTGGGTAAACCGGAAAGAAAAGATTGTCAACGAGCTTCAGCCCGACACGGTGACGGTTCGTCGAGTGGCGGTGCGGGCGGAGGGAGTTCAACCCTCACGGGTCTTGCGACTATCTCTTGTTTATATGAGCGACACCATCAGGTCCGTCCTTGGGGAGCAAGATAACTGAAGGACTAGCTGACAGACGCCGTCGGAATATCGAACGCCATCACGGTAAGCGCGATCTCACGGTTCGAGTCGTTGGGTTGGACAAAAACGTAGCGAAACGTGCTCTCATCTTCCTTGCCAAGATCACGTTTAAAGCCTGAATGCTTTGGCGCAGTCTCCGCAATCTTCGCCAGGACTGCACTGAAATCGGCATTCCTGTTGAACACTATTACGGCGGCCTTCGTGTCTCTCCAGCTGAGGTAGGAAAGCAGCTGGTCGATTGTGTCGATGAGAGACTTTTCGCCCTTCCAGAATTTGCACTCGGCGATAAAGATATTCTTCCCGTCAACCCGGATGAGAATGTCTGTTTTTCCCTGAAAATTGAAAGTCTCTCCAGTTGCCTGGCCTTGAAACGCGCCATTGAGTTGAACGAGGAAGTGGGAGCGCAAATCCTCCTCTCCCATCGCGGAAAATGCATGAGGACTTAGCTCCATCACATGCACCATGTTCTTCATGATTCGCAGGATTTCCTGATAATCCTGCGCGGAGAGAGCTGGCTCGGGCTTAAATGCCCCCGCTACCTTGATCTGCTCGATTTTCGGTACGCGCCGGGTGACCGGGACGGAGTATGTGGCTGGTGCGCCTTCGCGCTTCTTCATCGGCAGTCCAAGTGCCGCCGTCATGCCCGCATCGGCGAGGAGCCTTTCCTTCCTTGCCTTCAGTTGAGCCGTAATCAAGCTTTGCAGCTGGTCATTGAACTGTGCCACCGATTCCGAGAGCGAGCGAAGGTACTCCTTGATGGAATTGATCGTCCCCTGGTAGCTCCTCTTTATCTCTTCGGCGTTGGGATTCGTTCTGACATATGTGAGCAGTAGCTCACCTTTGTCGATCTCCGCCCGTGGAGGGCTGAGGCTGAAGCTCCTTGGCTGTACTCTGAAAAATTCCACTTGACCTTCAAAAGGCACGGCGATGACAGTCTTATTGCCGGGCACATAAAAAGGCTCCGACCGGTCGTAGATCATTCGCATGGAATCGCCGCTAACGTCGACCGAGACTTCGCCCGAATCTGCGACATGGATTTCATCCTCTTTGATCACGGGCACGTTCAATCGAAATTCTTCCACGAGCACCTGGATGAGATCATGTTCGCTCGCACCCAGAAGCGTGTTGGGTGGGATTGAATTCACGCGTTTCTTTATCGATTCGGTGCGACCCTGAACGACCCCATATATGTCGTATGTATTGAAAAGAAGTTCTTCGCTCATATCCTCTTCATCCCAACAGGGGAGCCTTATGCTTCCTGACGGGATTCGCTCCCTGCTTTCTTCAACGGCTTTTTCTTTCGGATGTTGATGGCTGCTGCATCAAGGCTGGTCTTGATGTGGGAGGCGTAATACTTTTCGATCATTTCGACGCTGGTGCGGCAGTTCTTCGCGATCTGATAAATGTCCGCGCCTTCCATGAGGCGCAGACAGATGTATGTGTGCCGCAGGCTGTACGCCGTGCGCGCCTGACCTTCGCGGTCCGTCTTGAGATTCTCCTCTTTCAGGATTGTGTTGAAAAGCTCCCGGTGCGTCTTGGGGAAGATCAGGTCGGTCGGCTGCGCCTTCTGCTTCTGTTGAGCCTTTCGGGCACTGTTTCTGTCCCTCAGTCGCTCGAAGGGCCTGACTGCGCCGGTCGTGCTCTTGCAGTAGCCGACACCTCGTTTTCCGCGCACTTCGATCTCAAGAATGGTCTCGTTTGTGGCATCGTCCTCGACGATGGTCACATCCCGGAACTGGAGGCGGGCGGCTTCATCCGGCCGCAGGCCGGTATTGGCCATGAAAAGCACGTAATCATGGAGTTGTTCGGATTCCCATTTGTAGCGTGGATTCTTTGGGTGCTGCATTCGTTTTCTGGTTGCTTCGTAGAGTTTCTTGTACTCCTCCGGGGAAAACCAGGCGCGGTGCGAGATTTTCCCCGAAGCCCGATAGGGCTCCGACAAGTCGGGAAGATATTGGAGCCATTGGTGACGTACTGCCGTCTTGAGTGTCTGGCGCAGCGTCACGATCTCCTGGTGCATGGTATTCCGGGCCGGGGGCTTGCCATGCACCTTCATCGCCTCTTCAAGGCGGTGAATACGGTACTCCTGAACCTGACCGGGGTTTATTTTTGAGAGCCCCATATTGCCAAAAAAGGGGACCAGATGGATGCGCAGTCGTCGTTTGTGATCGTTCACATAAACTCGATTGCGCTGGCCTTCGGTGATGATCTCGTATTCACGCTCAAACTGGGTGGCTGCATCACGAAATGTTTTTTCCGTGATGAGTTCGCCATCGCGGATTTTGCCGCGCAGGCCCAGATACCAATCCTCTGCGAAGTCCTTGGCCTTCGCGAGGCTCGCCTCTTTTGTTGTTTCCCGCCGGTTTTTGCCGGCAAGGTAGCTGGCACATTGCCAGTACCGGCTGTCATCGTCCCGTTTGTAAACGTGGACTTTTCCGCCGAGGATTGTGTGATGCTCCGGCATCGGTCACTCCCTTCACAATCGTGAAAGTGTGTAACACCTGTGCAAGGTTAGCAGTCGGAAAATATTACGACAATGTCTGTATTCTAAACCTTTTATTTTGTTGGTGCCGGGAGGGGGGGTCGAACCCCCACGAGAGGTTGTCTCGGCGGATTTTGAGTCCGCTGCGTCTGCCAGTTCCGCCATCCCGGCTTGGGGTGGGCTACAGCGGACAGTATCGCATAGGTGCGCGCGCGGCGTCATCCGTTCCCGGTTCGTTTGGGCTGAGGTTGGCAGATGTTTTCTCCATTACAGCCGTGCGACAATGGAATGTGACCGAGATGACATCATCCCCTTTCCCTGGTCAGGTCTCGAGCCAGAATTTTGGCGAGGCGGAAGCTCCCGCACCGGCAGTGATTACTCCGGAGCTGCTGGCCCAGCACAGTATCACTCCTGACGAATATGCCCGCATTCTGGCTGCGCTTGGCCGGGTGCCTTCGCTTACCGAATTGGGCATTTATTCGGTGATGTGGAGCGAGCACTGCTCTTACAAATCCTCCAAAGTGCATCTGAAGCGGCTGCCTACCAAGAGCGATCGCGTCGTCCAGGGACCGGGCGAAAACGCCGGCATTATTGACGTAGGCGACGGCTGGGCCTGCGCTTTCAAGATCGAGAGCCACAATCATCCCAGCTACATCGAGCCGCACCAGGGCGCCGCGACTGGCGTCGGCGGCATTCTCCGCGACATCTTCACCATGGGTGCACGTCCGCTGGCGGTTATGGATTCGCTGCGTTTTGGGCCGATTGAAGCGGGATCTGAATCGCCGGAGCTTGTTCGCAGGAATCACTCGATTGTCGATGGCGTGGTCAGCGGCGTGGCCAGCTACGGCAACTGCTTCGGCGTGCCCAATCTCGGCGGCGAAACGAAGTTTGAGTCCTGTTATAGCGGCAATCCGCTGGTGAACGCCTTCGCGCTCGGCCTCGTCAAGATCGACGAGATCTTCTACGGCAAGGCCAGCGGCGTGGGCAATCCGGTGATCTACGTGGGCGCGAAGACTGGCCGCGACGGAATTCACGGCGCGACCATGGCTTCCGAAGAGTTTCATGAGGGTACGGAGCAGAAGCGGCCCAATGTGCAGGTCGGCGATCCGTTCATGGAAAAGCTGCTCCTCGAAGCCTGCCTCGAAGCCATGCAGACGGGCGCGATTGTCGGCATTCAGGACATGGGCGCAGCAGGATTGACCTGCTCCACCTGCGAGATGGGCGCGCGCGGCGGCGTCGGTCTCGACGTCGAACTCGACAATGTTCCGCAGCGCGAAACGGGCATGAATTCGTACGAGATCATGCTCTCCGAGAGCCAGGAGCGTATGCTGCTCGTCGCCGAATCCGGCCGCGAGCACGAAGTTCTCAGCGTCTTTGCCAAATGGGGTCTGGACGCGGTCATCGTCGGCACTGTCAAGCCGGAGCCGCGCCTGCGCATTCGCCATCACGGTGTGCTCGTCGCGGACATTCCCAACGAGTCACTGACGGACGACGCCCCGCTCTACAATCGCCCTGTCGGTACCTGGAAGTCGCCACTGCCGCTCGACCCTCCGGAAGCGGTGGTTGCTGCATTGAATGAGCCGCGCGATTACACGGCCGATTTGAAAAAGCTGCTCGCCAGCGCCAATATCTGCTCGAAGCGCTGGGTGCACGAGCAGTACGACACCATGGTCCAGACCAATACGGTGCAGGGCCCGGGCGGCGAAGGCGGCGTGATGCGCATCAAGGGAACAGGGACGCCCGGCCATGAGCGCGGCCTCGCCATGGCGCTCGACGGCAACGGCCGCTGGTGTTACCTCGATCCGAAACTGGGCGCGATGCATGCCGTAGCCGAAGCTGCGCGCAAGGTCGCCTGCACCGGCGCAACGCCGGTAGCGGCTACGAATTGCCTTAACTTCGGCAACCCGGAAAAGCCCGAAATCATGGCCCAGCTTTCCGCAGCCATCGACGGCATTGGTGAGGCCTGCACTGCGCTTGGAACTCCGATTACCGGCGGCAATGTCTCGCTCTACAACGAAACACGCGGCGAAGGAATCTATCCCACGCCTGTCCTGGGAATCGTTGGCATTCTGGAGGATGTGACCAAGGCTGTTCCGGCGGATTTCCAGAAAGCCGGGGACGCAATTCTGCTGTTGTGGCCTGTCCCGCGCGGCGAAGAGCCTGAGCCCAATCTTCAGGTTCCCTTTGAGCCGCTGCCGATCAGTCAGTATCCATTTCCGGCGATGGAGCCGCTGCCCAGGGCTCGCGAAACCGCTGAGGGAACAGAGGCGGAAATGAGCAGGAACCTGATTGTTTTCGGTTCCTCTGAATATGCGAAGGTGGTGCAGGGCAGTGTGTGGGGCTGTCCGCCGTCGCTCGATCTTGCCGCCGAAGCGAAACTTCAAGAACTTCTGGGAGTGTTGGCCCACAAGAAGCTGGTTTCGTCGGTGCGCGATCTAACAGATGGCGGACTTGCTGTGGCATTGGCTGAGGCATCATTTGCTCATGGCATCGGTGCCTCGGTCGAGCAGGAGCGGTCGCAGATGGCCAACCCGCTCTTCGGAGTTTTTGCAGAGCCGGCCTCCACGGTCGTGATTTCGACGCGACCGAACCGGGTTTCTGAGATTGAGGCTTTGGCCTCGGAGTACAACTTCATGACTGCTCGTATTGGGACAACAGGTGGTGACCGGCTTGAGATCTCGGTCTATGGCGATATGGTGATCTCCGCTTCACTATCGGAACTTCGTCAGCCGTGGATGTCGGCTCTGGAAGCCGCTCTTCACGACGAGGTGACGGCATGAGCCGGTTGCTCTACCAGGGCGTCGAAGGCGTCGCCGATCTTTCCGAAGCAATCAAAGCTGAATCCTCAGAGAATCCAGGCCGCGAAGCGGTAATTCGGCGTGTGTGCAGCACCGAAGACGACCCAAAGCTCCGCGAAGAATGCGGCGTCATGGCCATCTACGGCCATCCGGAAGCTGCCCGCCAGGTCTATCTCGGCCTCTATGCTTTGCAGCATCGCGGACAGGAATCCGCAGGCATCGCCACGGCCAACGGGCATCATCTTTCGAACATCAAAGGCATGGGCCTGGTTTCGGAGATTTTTACCGAAGACGTGCTGCGCAAGCTCCCAGGTGACCTGAGCATCGGTCACACGCGTTATTCGACCACCGGCGACTCGGCGCTGCTCAATGCCCAGCCTATTCGCGTCGATTCCACCAAAGGCCTTATCGCCATTGCCCATAACGGCAACCTGGTGAACCTCGGCAACCTGCGGGAGAAGCTGGAGCGCGCCGGAGCCTATTTTCAGACTACTTCCGATTCGGAAATCATCGTCCAGCTCATCGCGCACTCGAAGGCAGCGTCTCTGGTCGATGCGATTGCAGATTCTCTGGGCCAGGTCGAGGGCGCGTTTTCCATTGTCATGATGACCCGCGACCGCATCTTTGCCGCTCGCGACCCACGCGGCTTCCGGCCGCTCTCGATGGGGCGCATCCGCAACTCTGACGGTCCGGACACGATTGTTTTCGCCTCCGAAACCTGCGCCTTCGACCTGCTGCGCGCCGAGTACGAACGCGAAGTTCTTCCCGGCGAGTTGGTCATGGTGACGGAAGATGGAGTGACTTCGCGTCAGTTCTCCAACGGCGTCGCGCAAACCAGTTGCATCTTCGAGCATGTCTACTTTGCTCGCCCGGACAGCCGCATCTATGGCCGGTGGGTGCAGGAGAGCCGCGACCAAATGGGCCGTCAACTCGCCCGCGAATCCCACGTTCCAGCCGACGTCATCGTGCCCGTCCCGGACTCCGGAGTCACGGCGGCCCTCGGCTACGCGGAAGAAGCCAAGCTCCCATTCCGCTTCGGCCTGATCCGCAATCATTACGTAGGGCGCACCTTCATCGAGCCGGAGCAGAAGGTACGCGATTTCGGTGTCAAGCTCAAGCTCAATCCGGTGCGGAATCTGCTCGAAGGCAAGCGCGTCATTCTCATCGACGACTCGATCATTCGCGGGACGACGAGCCGCAAGATCGTGCGGATGGTGCGCGGCGCGGGCGCGAAAGAAGTGCATCTGCGCATCAGTTGTCCACCGACGATTTCGCCCTGTTTTTATGGCGTAGATACTCCGAGCAAGCGCGACCTGATTGCGGCGAACAAATCTGTCGAAGAGATCCGTCAGTACATTGAAGCCGACACTCTGGCTTATCTCTCCCTCGACGGCCTGCTCAAGTGCTGCGAACACACCGAGCCCAGCGGCCAGTCCACCGGATATTGCACCGCTTGCTACACCGGCAGCTATCCCACGCAATGGGTTGATGTCGACGAGATATTGCCCGCGCGTTTCCCACGCACCGACGATGTTCAGCTAAGCCTGCTGGATACCAAATAGTCCCGCTTACGACTCTAGGTGCCTGAAGATGAGCTCGGAGTTGTGCTGGTAGCGGCTGGTGCGGGGGCTGCGGTTGAAGGCGCAGAGCTGTCTGCTCCACTCGACTTCGATTCGGTCTTGGATTCCTTCCCGCTCGTCCCGTTCGATTCTTTTGTCCCGTCCGAGGCGGACGCCGTAGCCGTTTCGCCGGCCTTTGTGCCGCCTTTTCCGGCGTAATCGTTCACATACCAGCCAGCGCCTTCAAACCGCAGGGCCGGGGCAGTGACCGGGCGGATCAGGACTCCCTGGCATTTTGGGCATTCGCGCTCGGGTTCGGCGCTGAAATTTTGGATTTTTTCAAAGCTGTAGCCGCACGAGGTGCAGCGATATTCGTAGAGTGGCAAGCCGGGTTCCTCCGGAAAAAGTTCTTCCTGTTTTGATTCTAGCGTTTCCGCTGAAATTCGTCGTACCCGGCAGAAATTCAAAAAAACCTAAAAATTTCTCTTGCGTGCTCACCGTCCTGATGTGTTACCGTCTGTAGCATTATGATGAGTAACGTTACAGACGGTCACGATCGGGTAGGACATGAGCTGTCGGTGAACGAATTGACCGGGCATGACCCTGCCGAACTGGGCGAACTGGAGCGAAGCGTACTCCAGCTCATGTGGCAGCATGGCACGCTGTCGGCGGACCAGGTGAGGGAAGAGCTGGACAGGCAGGACCGCACGCTCAAGGACTCGACTGTGCGCACCGTTCTGCGACGGCTGGAAGAAAAGGGCTATCTTACGCACATTCTCGATAGCCGGACCTTTCTGTACTCGCCCGCAGAGCCCGCGCCAATGGTGGCAGGGCGGGCGGTGAAGCGAATCCTGGAGTGGTTCTGCGATGGCTCGGTCGAGCAATTGCTTGTAGGCATGGTGGACTCCTCCGTCCTCGACCACAGGGAACTGAAGCGTCTGGCAGAGCGTATTGCTGCTGCGCAGGATGCGAGCCAGACCGGCGTCAATTCGCAAAAGGCTAACGGCAAAGGAGAGAAGTAATGCTCACCCATGCTGGATTTTGGATACTTGAAGCCGCCTTTCGTTCGTTTCTGATGGCAGTAGCCGTATGGGCCGGTATCCGTGCCCTGCGCCTGAATGCGGTCCTCGCTCAAAAAATTGCCTGGGTGATGGTTTTGCTGGCCGCCGGAACGATGCCGCTCCTGATGCACACGTCGTGGCTGGCGCTGGACCGGATTGGAGTTCAGGCGCTGCGCATTCCGATTCGCCCTTTGCGATCCGCAAGCCCGCAGTCTGTAACTCAGGCAGCCCCACAGGTTGTGGATTCAAACTCCCTGCAATTTGTCAATTCGGATTCCATCAATCCAGACCCGGTCGTCAGGATTCCAAAACCGTCGCCCAGCCATCGCATCAGCCGCGCGAGCCATGCGGACGAAGCGAAGTCGATCTCTTTACACTCGGTTGAGCAATACTCTTCCGTTCCGATGGTCGTAACGGAAACAGGCCCCGCGTCCTTACTGGTTTCTCCCGCTCCGCAGCGCTCCACGGCGTTCCGCAAGCAGGAAACCTCTTCGGCTGGCAGACTGTTCCAGTGGGCACAGAGCAAACTGATCGTACTGATCCTGCCGATCCTGTTACCGATTCTGGCGTCCCTCTATCTGGCGGTAGCCGGCCTTCTATTTCTTCGCATCGTCGCCGGACTGGCAATTGCTCACCGAATCTGGCGAAGTTCCCAGCCAGTCACCGACCGCGTATTCGGCTCGCTCGCCGATCCCGGAGCACTCCAGCTTCAGGCGCGAAACATCCGCTCCAACCCGTCGCTGACAACGCCGGTGACGATCGGCTCGACCGTCATTCTTCCTGCAGACTACCGGGAATGGGACGCAGGCAAGCTGCGCATTGTCCTCGCCCACGAGCAGTCGCATGTCCGCCAGCGAGACTTCTATCTCCAGTTGTTGGCGGCGATCCACGTCGCCATCTTCTGGTTCAGTCCGCTAGGTTGGTGGTTGCAGCGCAAGCTCTCGGAACTCGGCGAAGCATTGAGCGACCGCGCCGGTCTGGAACAGGCTCCGAACGCCGCGTCCTACGCCAAGGTGCTTCTCGAATTCGCCGCCATACCCCGCACAGTACCCATCGCTGGAGTCGCCATGGCTCGCAGCAGTAATGTGTCTAGCCGCATCGAACGGATCCTCAACGCCCGTAATTTCCGTCTCGCTTTTTGGGGCGAACGCCGCCATGCTGTTCTCGCCGCAGTCATCGTACCCGCCGCACTTGTCGTCGCCATCGCAGGTGTCCGCATTGTGCCCGCAGTGGAGGCCGCGCAGGCCCAAACAGCCGCATCAATCCAGAGTGCGACCCCAGTCAGCGGCCAGGTAAGCGGCACGGCTGCAGGTCAGATCACGGGACAGACTTCCGGAGAGGTAGCCGGTCAGGTCACCTCTGTCGATTCCAATCAAGCTTCGGACCAAGCCGCTCCTCCCGCGCCACCTACAGCACCAGCCTCACCCACAGGGGTCTCGGTTGCACCCGTTCCGCCGACGTCGGACGTCGCACCGATGCCTGCTCCCGAACCCGCGCCCCATGTCAACGTTCAGGTCAATACGGACATGGCTCCCGAACCGCCCATGCCGCCGCAGCGGCCCGACGACTCCTCGTTTGCCTTTTCTGATGATGACGACAATTCCTTTGCCATCATTCGAGGAAACGGCCAGGTCACGATGTCCGGTCATGCAGGAAGGGCGCTGGAGGAGGCGAAGCGCAAATATCACAGCAACTTTCTCTGGTTTGAACGCGACGGCAAGTCATACGTGATTACCGATCCGGCCATCCTCGCCCAGGCGCAAAACATGCTGAGGACCAGTCCCGGTCTGGAAGGTCGAAAAGCAGAGCTCGACCGACTCCAGGCCAGACTCAATGAAGAAATGGCCAGGATGCAGCCTGAGATCGATCGCGCCAGTAGGCAAAACGCCGAAATCGAATCTCAAATGGCCAATTTGCAGGGCAAGCTTGCCAAAATCCAAGTCGATAAGATCGCAGAAGCTGCGGCCAAGGCATTCCCACCAGAAGAGCAGGAAAAGCTCAACAGAGAGATGGCCGAGCTTGCTCCCGAACTTGCCAAGATCAAAGTCCCCGGCCCTGAATTTGAAGCCGAAATGTCAAAGTTGCATTCTCAGCTCGCTGAATTGCAAAGCGATAAGTTCAAGAAGCTCACCGAAGACATGAGCAAGGAGTTCTCCGAAGAGAAACTCGCCGAACTCCAGGAGCGGATCGGGGACATTCAGGGCTGCATAGGCGAAATTCAAGGCCGCATCGGCGAACGCCAGGGTGAACTCGGCGAAAAGCAAGGCGAAATCGGCGAGCGCATGGGGCGACTCGGCGAGGAGATGGGCAGAATCGGCGAGCAGCAGGGTAGGGAGTCCGAGGCCGCATCGCGCAGGCTCAGGTCGGTTTTGGATCAGGCCGTTCGGAACGGAAAAGCCATTCCGGTCGACTAGGTTTTTCGGCCTTCAGACAAGGGAAGTGACGTGGCAAGTAGAATTTTGCTCTGTCGCGGAGACCGGAAAGGAACTCCTGCCGGAAATCGGTGTCTAACCGGGCAGGAGTTTTCTATGAGATCGACTTTGCGCGTTTTCCCCGGCGCTCTAGTCCTGATGACCGCGTTTCTTGGTGTCCAGCTTTCCGGCCAGTCTCCCGCAGCAACATCTCCCGACATCCGGCAGTTTGTCGGAAATCTCGCGGACGAGCCCGCATCTCACACAGGCCTGGTCTTTGACCGGTCGATGCTGCAGGCCGCGCGCGCCCTTCTTCAGTCGGGTGGAATGCCGCCGGATCGTGCTGCCGCCGCGCTCACCAGCATCTCCTACGACCTTTATCGGTATCCGCACCCGGCAACCTACGCCCCGGACGCGATGGCCTCGCTCGTCGCGGCGTACCACGCCGCTGGCTGGAAGCATTTGGTCGATGCGCACGAGCCTCCACCCGGTTCCGCTGAGCACCACGGCACAGCCACCGATCTCTGGCTGCATTTCACGGGCGCTGATATCGACGGCATTGCTGTACTGGCACGTGGCTCGCGCGACGTGAACGTGATCCAGGTTGCAGGTGACCTGCGCCCGCTGGACCTGATTCATCTCAGCGGCCACTTCGGCATCCCCAAGGTAGACTCGAACGCTGTGATGGTCCCGGCTCCCGACGGCCATTGATGCGACGGCGATCACTGCCTGCACCTCGACCCGGGTCGTATACTCATCGACGGTGCAGGCAATGGATCCAACTTTGTTCTCAGTTTCGGGGTCCTGGCAAAACGCGACAATCCTCACTGTAGTTCTCGCGTTTGCAGGCTATATGGCGACATTTATGAGCGCCAGAATGTTGGCGCGTCGCCGGGATAAGCTGCGCCTGGTGAACAAGCGGCTGAATGAATTTTATGGCCCTCTGTATGTGGCCTCGCAAGCCGGACACATCGCCTGCAAATCGCTGCTGAAGAAACAAGGCAAGACTCAGACTCACCCCGTCCAGGATGAGGAGTTGAAGGAGTGGGTTTTGTGGATGACGACGATCTTCATGCCGCTCAATGACGTGCGCGAGAAGATCATCATTGAAAAAGCCTATCTGATCATTGAGGAGCAGATGCCGCACTGTCTGCTTGAGTTCGTGACGCACGTTGTGGGCTACAAAGCAGTATTGGCAAAGTGGGCGGAAGGGGACTTCAGCGAGCGCCGGTCGACTATCGGCTGGCCGCCTGAGTTCGACGGCTATGTGAAGCGGTCTTACGAGGCGCTGAAGTCAGAACAAACCCGCCTGCTGCATAACTTCACATGGAGGGCGTACAAGCGGTTCGTCAGGCGCAAGCGCCAATAAATTCGGTGTCCAGGGAAGCCAGCTTCCCTGGACACCGAAGGGAAATCTAGTAGCGGTAATGATCCGGCTTGAACGGCCCTTCGACCGGCACGCCCAGATAATCAGCCTGCTTCGCAGTGAGCGTCGTCAGCTTCACGCCGATCTTCTCCAGATGCAGCCGCGCAACCTCTTCATCCAGCTTCTTCGGCAGCACGTAAACACCGACCTTGTACGTGTCCTTGTTCGCCCAGAGATCAAGCTGCGCCAGCGTCTGGTTGGCAAAGCTGTTGCTCATCACGAAGCTCGGATGACCCGTCGCGCAGCCCAGATTCACTAGCCGTCCTTCGGCGAGCACAAAGATGCTGTGACCATCGGGGAAGGTGTATTGATCCACCTGCGGCTTGATGTTGAGCTTCGTTACGCCAGGTTCTTGATTCAGCAGATCCATCTGGATCTCGTTGTCGAAGTGGCCGATGTTGCAAACGATAGCCTGATCCTTCATCAGCTTCATGTGCTCAAGAGTAATGATGTCCAGATTTCCGGTGCAGGTGACATAGATATCGCCGCGTCCCAACGTCTCTTCAATCGTCGTGACCTCGAATCCCTCCATAGCAGCCTGTAGCGCATTGATCGGGTCGACCTCGGTGACGATAACGCGAGCGCCCATGCCGCGCAGCGAGTGCGACGAGCCCTTGCCCACATCGCCATATCCGCAGATCACCGCAACCTTGCCCGCAACCATCACATCCGTGGCGCGCTTGATGCCGTCGGCCAGCGACTCGCGGCAGCCGTACAGATTGTCGAACTTCGACTTGGTTACCGAGTCGTTGACATTGATCGCAGGCACCAGCAGCTTGCCCTGTTCCAGCATCTTGTAGAGCCGGTGCACGCCGGTTGTCGTCTCTTCGGAAACGCCGCGCCACTCGCTGGCAACCTTGTGCCAATGCTGCGGATCTTCTGCATACACCTTCTTCAGCAGATCCTTGATCACCTGCTCTTCGTGGCTAGAAGCTGGTCCGTTAACCCAGTCGTCGCCATCTTCCAACTCGACGCCCTTATGAATCAGCAGCGTCACGTCGCCGCCATCGTCCACCACCAGTTGCGGACCTTTGCCTCCCTTATGGTTGAGCGCCTGATAAGTGCACCACCAGTATTCTTCCAGCGATTCACCCTTCCACGCAAAGACCGGAACACCGGAAGCAGCAATAGCCGCGGCAGCGTGATCCTGTGTCGAGAAGATGTTGCAGCTCGCCCAGCGAACATCGGCTCCAAGATGCACCAGGGTCTCAATCAGCACCGCCGTCTGAATCGTCATGTGCAGCGAGCCGGTAATGCGCACGCCGGCCAGAGGCTTCTGCGCGGCATACTTGTTGCGAATCGACACCAGCCCCGGCATCTCATGCTCGGCGATGTTGATTTCCTTCCGGCCCCAGTCGGCCAGAGACAGATCGGCGACTTTGTAGTCCGTGGTCGCGGTTTCAAATATCGAGGTTGCCATCCAGAATCTCCTTATATCGTCACATCATGATACCTTGATAAGTATCAGATTCAGCCTATGCCGTCAATTGTCAAAATCCTCAAAGTTGTCGCCGATCCAAACCGGCTGCGCATCCTCCTGCTTCTGCGCGATGAAGAACTGTCTGTCGCCGAATTGCAGGAGATCCTGGTCATGGGCCAGAGCACCATTTCGACGCATCTTTCGCAGTTGAAGCAGGCAGGGCTGGTCGAGGATCGCCGCACCGGCAAGAGCAGCCTTTACCGGCTTACCGCGGATGGCTCCGGCCAAGTTCTTGAGGGACTGTTGAAACAGGCGTGCGCCGAGCTTCCCGAGGCTGCCGCAGATCAGGCGACGATGCGGCGTGTCGTCAAGAAGCGCCAGGACAAGATGCGCAGCTTCTTCGACAGCGTTGCCGGACGCCTCGGCAAAGACTACGTTCCCGGCAAGTCCTGGAAAGGTGTGGCCGAAGCACTCCTGCGCCTGATGCCCCCCATGGTCATCGCCGATCTCGGCGCGGGCGAGGGCGCATTTGCGCTCCTGCTCGCCCAGCGGGCAACCAAAGTGATTGCCGTCGATACCTCGGCAAAGATGATTGAAGTCGGCCGCGAACAGGCCCTGCGCAGCGGCGTGAAAAACGTCGAATACCGGCTCGGCGATATGGAAGAGGTTCCCATCGACGATGCAAGCGTAGATCTCGTCTTCTTCTCGCAATCCCTGCATCACGCGCTGCACCCGGACCGGGCGGTGCAGGAAGCGTGGCGAATCCTCAAGCCCGGCGGTCGCATCGTGATCCTCGACCTGGCAAAACATCGTTTCGAAGAAGCCCGCGAACTCTACGCCGACGAATGGCTCGGCTTCAGCGAGTCAGAGCTTGAATCGATGCTGGAAAAGGCTGGCTTTCATCACGCGCAGACCTCGGTCGTGCACAAAGAACCAGAGACTCCGCAGTTTCAGACGCTGCTGGCGGTCGGCGATAAAGCAAGTTAGCAGAGAAGCAAAAGCTTAAACGCCAACTGGTTTCATCTCTGCGCGTCGAAGTGGCTCTAGTCGCGTCGTTTCGAGTTCGCCACGATAGAACATATTGAAGGTATCAAAGGGAATCAGGCGCTTTCCGTCAGGATGAGCAATGTGGATGCAGCTCTTCTTCACACTTCGCACATCAAACGCCTCAGCGTCGATGAACTGCACGATCAGCACACGGAATAGGTTCTTGTATCCGAGATCCTTCGGGATGAGCACTTTGGGCAAGCAGCACAACAGTTCCTTGAGCGTCGAAGCCTGCGAACTCGGTGAGTGATTTGTCGCAAACAGCTTAAAGATATGGTCACGGAGCCCAGCCTCCTGCTCGTAAATGATGGTGTTACGCGCGCCATCAATTAGGATCTCGGGTGGAACCATCCCGGTCAGAGGAATCGTCTTGACACCCAGCTTCAACGCATAGGCCATGGCCAGCGCATCTGGATGACAAGGTACGGGAATAAGATCCTCAGGGCGGAACACACTGGTTTGTTCGAGAATGCGACGTCGTACTTCAGTAAGGGTAAGACGGTGTTGGCCTGAGTCGAAGTTTTGTAACCGTCCTGCCTGCTGCACCGGTTGAAACGTTACGCCACGGACGCAAGGCTGCTTCAATGCAAACTCGATAATTGCGCCCAGTTCATTGTCATTCACGCCTCGCTCAACTGTGACCACCAGCGTCGTAGAAACTGAAAGCCGGTTGAGACGTTCCAGAGCCCTTTCACGGATACTCCGCAAGTCAGCCCCGCGAAGCTGCATAAGCGGCTCGCGCTGCAGCGAGTCAAATTGCAGATACAGCTCAAAGTGCGGCATGAAGCCTGCCAGCCGTCTGACAAACTCTTCCTCCTGTGCAATCCGGATGCCATTGGTATTCACCATCAGGTGTTTGATCGGTCGTTCCTTGCACATTTCCAGAACGCGAAAGAAGTCAGGATGCAATGTTGGTTCGCCCCCGGAAATCTGCACCACATCCGGTTCCTTCTCGTTGCGCACCACACAATCGAGCATTGCGGCAATCTGATCCAGCGTTCGGAACTCAGTCCGGTGCTGTCCGCTTCCCGCATAGCAGATTGGACAAGTCAGATTGCAGGCATCGCAAATCTCCACCAGCGTCAGGCAACTATGCTGCTCGTGGTCGGGGCAGAGGCCGCAATCATAAGGGCAACCGTACTTCACTGGCGTGTTGTAGACCATCGGTTGCTCAGGCGTCTTCACAAATACTTCGCGCGAACGCCGGTAGTAATCCACGTCGTCTGCTACCAGCACACGCTCGTGTCCATGCTGCGGACAGCGCTTAAGCATCCAGACCTTGTTGTCTTCAAAGACGATCTTCGCGTCTACACGACGGTAGCAGGTGGAGCAGATAGAGATAGCAACGTCATAAAAGAGATAAGGGCGAAGTTTTTCAGTCATTCCGTTCCTCTTGTAAGCAAAGCTCAAACGGGTCACATGCCAACGACTTCAAGGGCGCTCAAGCGTCAATTCATTGTCAGCCACTCGTTCGTCAACGGTCATCTTAGGTTCCGCTTTTGTACGTGAAATTTTTTAGGATCGTCAGGACCACCCACGAAAAGCAGGTTAGGATAAGTCCGAGAATTGAAAGCCAGAATGCACTGATTCCGAGAACGAACATCAAACCAAAAAGCTTGCCCACCAATCCCGACTTATTACCGCCATCAGAAGTGGCCATTCCAATTCCGCAAAGACCAAATCCAACGCACACTGAAACCGCAAGGATCGTGACAATTCGAGCGAAGGGAATTCGGTCAACAAGTGGCTTGCTCATTTAGCCAACTCTCTAGCTGAGGCCATTTCATTCCTCATTCTTGTCGCCTGTGTTTTCGATATGCTCCGTCGGCTGCGCAGAGCGATCAGAGAGTTTCTTACCGTATACATAAATTGGCCACGCAAGGAGTACGGCAATGATACCGATGGCGGAGAAGAGCATCATCGCGAGTTCAATCGCGCCCAGAAGTGCGATCAGGCCGCCGACAGCGCCCATCAGCCCGTTACTGGCTGAGACGACTACCCACTGAACTCCGCATAGCCCAGAGGATACCAGCAGCACCGCCGCGAGAACCGCAAGCGCCTGAGGGAAGCCTTTGATCTCATACCCGAAGAGCTTCATGAGCCTCTCGATTCATGCGCATCCAATCCAGGAATAGAAAGCCCAACCCTGCAACGCAACTCCATTGAATGAGGTTCAAGCCAAATATGAGCGGCTGCGGTTTGAGAAAGTCAATCAAAACTCGCCATGCCAGATAACACGCCAGAAAGATGCGAAAGCGCTCCCCTTCGCGCAACCTCACATTTGAACTAACGACGAGCCCGACTAAGATCAGGAAGAGAATCTCATAAATCTGCACCGGGTGCCGGCCGATTCCGTCACCAAAGTCAACCGCCCAGGGAAGATTCGTTGGGGTTCCATAGGTGTCGTCCGCAAGACCCGCGACCAGACATCCGACGCGGCCAATTCCGATGCCCACGCAGAGCGGCAGGGCGAAGAGGTCACCTGTGCGGCTCTGAATTCGATTGACCCTTTTCACGATTTCGACGCATAACCAGGCTCCGAGCAGGCCGCCCACAATCGTCTTTCCGCCCGGAGAGAAGAGAAGCGAAAGCAGATGGCCGGAATGCAATGCAGCCAGCAGGATAGGCCCCTGTTCGGCAAGGCCCAGGACACGGCTACCCACGAGCGCGCCTATTGCCGCTGCCGCAATCACCGTCCAACGCTGGGGATCGGCGATTGTATCTCCTTGTCTGTCGCGAAGCTGGCGAAAGACCGCGTATCCCGCGGCGTAAGCCAGCGTTTCCAGTGCCGGATGCCACGCTGGATGAGAGCCTAGGGGGAGCATTGAGGAAGTATAACTGGCGCCCGTCATGTTCCGAATTCCTCGGGTGGCGAACGATTCATGCGAAACTTAAGAAGTGGACGCGACCTATCAGCTAGAACCCGGGAAGGCACCCACTGGCGAAACTTCAACCAGCCTTTCCCCTAGCCAGCGGCTCGCGATCCTGAAAGCCCTCGGCGACCCCCGCCGCATGGAAATCCTCGAACGACTGAGCAAATGCGAAGGCTGCGTCGCCTGCTCAGACTTTCGCGAGTGCCTGCCCATCTCCGCCGCCACGCTCTCCCATCACATCAAGGAACTGGAGACGGCTGGCCTCATCCATATTGAGCGCGATGGCAAATTTGCCCGGTTGAGCCTTCGTCGCGACACCTGGCAGGCATTTCTCGCCGATCTGCAACGGCTTTAGCTCAGACAAGCTCCACTATCCAAAAATAATTTCGATTTTTCCCTGAATCTTCCAATCGGCTCCCACATCAATTAGACGGTTATCGAAATGTCGAACTGATGATTGGTCGATTTCGAACCCAGAGACTTTCGAGTCAGGAGACAGGCATTATGAGCAAGCTGAATGGTAAGGTAGCGCTGGTAACGGGAGCTTCCAAGGGAATCGGTGCATCCATCGCAAAGGAACTGGCTGCCAATGGCGCGGCCGTTGCAGTGAACTATTCGAGCAGCCCCGACGGCGCGAAGAAGGTGGTCGCCGAGATCGAAGCGGCAGGCGGAAAGGCCATCGCCGTTCAGGCCAACGTTGCCGATCCGGACAGCATCGGCGGGCTGATTAAGACCGTAGTCAAGCAGTTTGGACCGATCGATATTCTCGTCAACAACGCGGGAGTCTATGAATTTGCTCCGCTGGGAGCAATCACCCCGGAACATTTCCACAAGCAGTTCGACCTGAATGTGCTCGGACTTCTGCTGACCACTCAGGCTGCGGTCGCGCAGTTCTCGCCCAAGGGCGGCAGCATCATCAACATCGGTTCTGTGGCAGCTGAGGGAGTGGGAGCGGCCGCGGTCTACAGTGCCACTAAGGGCGCGGTCGACTCGGTTACCTACGCGCTCGCGCAGGAGCTTGGCCCGAAGAAGATTCGCGTCAATTCCCTGAATCCCGGAATGGTTGAGACAGAAGGCGTCCACGCCGCTGGATTTCTTGGCAGCGACTTCCATAAGGAAGTAATCACTCGCACTCCGCTGGGACGCATCGGACAGCCCGGCGACATCGCAACCATCGCCGCATTCCTTGCCTCAGACGACGCGGGATGGGTGAACGGTCAGGCGATCCAGGCGGCTGGCGGCAACAGGCTGTAATCGCAAGGCCAGTGACAAACACGAGGCGTCCGGCGCGAAATCAGCGTCGGGCGCCTTCTGCTTTCAGCAACTGGCGTTTGCGCTCCACTCCCCAGCGATAGCCGGTGAGCGAGCCGGAAACGCCGACTACGCGGTGACACGGAACCAGGACGGAGACGCGGTTGGTGGCGCAGGCGCGAGCCACAGCTCGCGTCGAGTTCGGCATCCCCATCTCCGCGGCAAGCTGGCTGTAAGTCTTCGTCTCGCCAGCCGGAATCTCTTGGAGCGCCTGCCAGACGCGCAATTGAAAGGCCGTACCGCGCAGGTCGAGCGGAAGATTCTGGGCCTGCTTTCCACCCCCGCCGGCGATGCGCTCCAGCACAGTGGCGACGGCCTTCTGCAAAGTCGGATCTGATGCGATCTCGGCGGCAGGGAACTCTTCGCGCAAGCTGGCTTCGGCCGCTTCGGGAGAATCTGCGAGAGCAAGCCAGCAGACTCCGCGCTCTGTACTACCCACGATGATCCAGCCAAGTGGGCCCGCGTCTGAACTCTCGGCAGTGGCAAATCCAATCTTTTCGCCCCGCCCGCCAGCCAGAAATCGCCCCGGGGTCATTCCTAACGGGGTCTTTTCGTAGGCCCGGCTGGACGAACCATAACCCGCATCGTAAATTGCTGTCGTCACGTTGGTCTCTCCATCCCGCAACTGGTTGCGCAGGGCGTTGGCGCGAATCGCCCTCTGGTACTGGCTAGGAGTCGCGCCCATCGCCTGCTTGAAGACCCGTTGCGCAGTGAACGGGCTCATCCCAATGAGCTTGCCCAACGTGGCCAGTCGCACAGGCTTGTCGATCTGGCGTTCCAGATAAGCGCACATTTGTGCCACTGCCGACGGGCGCACCGTTTCTTCCGGCTTACATCGCTTGCAAGCCCGAAACCCAGCCGCCCGCGCGTCGGCCGGAGTTCCGAAAAACCGGGTATTCTCCCGCAGCGGAGGACGGCTGCCGCAACCCGGACGGCAGAAGACGCCGGTCGTGGAGACGCCATAGAAGAATTCAGCATTCCGGTCGCGGGCAACGAGCTGCCGCCATACCGTTTCCTCGTCGAGTGTGTTTGCATTGATCATCATATTGACCATCCTGATGACGATCTTCTCCCGGCTGGCAGGCGATGCACTATCCGCATCTTGCGCGCAATTCGAAAACCTGTTCCACTGCCAAATCCCTGGTTAAGCGTCGAGTTTCTTCGCCACCAGATCATTCAAGAGCGCCGGATTTGCCTGCCCCTTTGAGGCTCGCATCACCTGACCAACGAAGAACCCGGCGACCGTCTTCTTGCCTCCGCGATACTGCGCCACCTGCGCCGGATTGGCGGCAATGACCTGATCGATCAGCGCTTCAATCGCGCTGGCATCGGTGATCTGCTGAGGTTTTTCGCGCTCGTAAACGGCGGGGAAATCCTCGCCGATTTCAAAACAGATGTCGAAAAGCTGCTTGAGCTGCTTAGAGCTGATCTTGCCGTCCTCGACCAGATCGGCGGCCATCACCAGGCCGGGCAGGGAGATCGGCGAGGCTTCGAGTTCGATTCCGGCGGCTTTGAGGCGTCCGCCGAGTTCGCTCAACAGCAGGTTGGCCACGCGGCGCGGACTCTTGGCTGTGCGCGCGACGGCTTCAAAGCGGTCGGCAAATTCGCGAGTTGCCGTCAGTGTCTGCGCGTCCTGCTCGGAGAGGTCGTACTCAGCAATCATGCGCTTGCGCCGGGCTTCGGGCAGCTCCGGCATGGTCGCGGCGATTTCGGCCTGCCATTCGGATGAGACGATCAGTGGCGGAAGGTCCGGCTCAGGGAAATAGCGGTAGTCGTGGGCCTGCTCCTTGGAGCGCATGGAGTAGGTGCGGCCTTCGGCCTGATTCCAGAGGCGTGTTTCCTGAATGATTCTTCCGCCTGATTCGATGATTTCGATCTGGCGCTCAATTTCGTATTCAAGCGCAGAACGGATGTAGCGGAAGCTGTTGACGTTCTTGACTTCGACCTTGGTTCCGAAGGTCTTGGAGCCGCGGGGCATGACGCTGACATTGGCGTCACAGCGCAGTGAGCCTTCTTCCATATTGCAGTCGGAGACGCCCGCGAAGAGGAGGATTTCCTTGAGCCGGCTGAGGTACTCGTAGGCCTCGTCGGGGGTACGAAGATCGGGCTCAGAGACGATTTCGATGAGCGGTGTTCCACAGCGGTTCAGGTCGACGTAGGTGCGCATCGCGGAGTCGGCGAAGCCGTCGTGGATACTCTTGCCCGCGTCCTCTTCCATGTGCGCGCGCGTGACGCCGATTCGTTTCGTGTTTCCGTCCGCAGTCGGGATATCGATCCAGCCATGCTCGGCGATGGGCTTGTCGTACTGCGAAATCTGGTAGCCCTTGGGTGAGTCGGGATAGAAGTAGTTTTTACGCGCGAAGATGGACTGTTCGCGAATCTGGCAATTGATGGCCAGCCCGGTGAGCACGGCGAATTCGACTGCCTTGCGATTGAGCACCGGCAGCGCTCCCGGCAGACCGAGGCAGACCGGGCAGACGTTGGTGTTCGGGGCGGAGCCGAAGTGGTTCGCGCAGCCGCAGAAAGCCTTGGTCGCGGTGAGCAGTTGTACATGGACTTCGAGGCCGATAACGGGCTCGTATTTGGCGAGGATTTCGGGCGAAAGACCGGCGGCGGTAGGCATGGCTAACCTCAATTTTAGCGCGATGCGTGGCTTGGCGGGGGCATCTGGCGCGCAGCGCCATTTTCGTCCCCCGCGCCGGGGAAAGAGGAAGATACAATCCAAACGAAGCACGACTTCCATGAAATCGCGGCATGGCATTTCTGCTTCACGGGCGGGGAAGAGAATCGCGCCGCGCAGGGCTTGCAACTAGGTCTGGCTGCAAGGCCCGGAAGGACAAGCAAAACCCAATGGTTGTCTACAGTTTGTGGCGAGATACTTCCCGAAAATCGGTCATTGTTTTTCTGCTGGCTTGTTTCTGTGTGTTCGCCAGCTTCGGGTTTGTCGGCGACATTACGGAGCTGGGCAATCAAGCGTCACTGCGGTTCGCCCTGGGCGTGGTGCTGTCCGGCCTATTCGCCGTCGGTTACGCCGTTGGCGGTTTTATGCTCCGATCCCAGTCCTGGAAGGTGCTTGTGCCGTGGTTCGTCTTGCACACAGCTGTCTTGACTGGCATTAGCCATTGGATTCCCGATGTACCGGCCCGGGCCGAAACCTTGGCCGATGCAATGACTCGCCTTCACGCGAGAATGTCCTTTGATGGCGCGGGAATTACCTGGGCGGTCTGCATTGGCTATACAGGATTCGTGTACGTCTTCGTCGTGGAGGGGCGCCGATACCTGCAGTCCCAAAGGGAAAAGGCGGTTCTGGAGGGAGAGATGGCTGCGGCCCGGGAGATTCAGGAGGTGATTCTTCCGGGTGCGGACGAGGTATTTCCGGGGTTTCGCGTGGAATCGGTCTACCGGCCCGCTCAGCAAGTTGGAGGCGATTTCTTTCAGGTGCTACCGGCCAGCAACGGCGGCCTGCTCGTCGTGGTCGGTGATGTTGCAGGCAAGGGCCTGCCTGCGGCTATGCTGGTTTCGATGCTAGTAGGCTCGATTCGGGTGGTCGCCGAAGAGTCCTACGACCCGGTTCTGATGTTGCACAAGCTGAACGACCGGCTGATGGGGCGCACACGCGGCGGCTTTTGCACGGCCCTTGCCGCCTATATCGCTGGCGACGGGCTGGTCACGATTGCCAATGCCGGACACCTCGCACCGTATCTGGACGGAGAAGAAATCCAGATGCCAGGCGCGTTTCCGCTCGGCATTGTAAGTGGCGCTCAATTTGAAACCACCCGATTCGAGCTCGCGCCCGGCAGCCGGCTCGTCTTCTATTCCGACGGCGTGGTGGAAGCCATGGACGGGAGCGGCGAACTGTTCGGCTTCGAACGGGCCAAGGCAATGTCTTCTGCGCCAGCATCCGAAGTTGTTGAGGCAGCCGTGAACTTCGGTCAGGCAGACGACATCACGGTGGTTACAGTTGAACGGTTGGCGGCGTTTGAGCTTGTTTCCTGAAGTATGCGGTCTATGCAGGCGTAGGGGATAGCGCTGTTGGCTGCTTTGGCTGGTAGAGGCCGACTACGCCTCCACCAGGAAGCGGAATTTTGGTGACTGAGCCCCAGCGTTCTTCGTGGACTTCGGAACAGTAGACGCCCTTTTCGCGGAGTGTGGCGATTTCGGCTTTGAGATCTTCGCACATCAGATAAAGCTCCTGCTTACCGCTCTCTTCGGAAGGATGGACTGCCAATTCGGATGGAGGCAGGGCGAAGATCAGCCATCCATGGCCCGCGTCGACGGACGGAAAGCCGAGGACATCACGGAAAAAGGCGCGATCTGCCTCGGCATCCTTGCTGTACACGATCACGTGAGAGCCGAAGATCATGAGTTCCACTCTTTCGGATTACAGAAAATACTCAAAGTCGGATTCGACCTTTAGCTGGCGGTGGATTTTGAGGATGTGGCCCGGTATGCGTTCCGGGCTCAGTTCGACGTAGTTGCGCGGCCCGTACCAGAGGTAGCGCGCGCCGGTCAGCAGGTCTTCGGCTTCGAATGCGCGGTCTTGCGGGATGGCCAACTGGTCGAGGGGTAGCCTTAGAAAGGCGGACTGCGTGTGGTGCGGGTCGAGGTTGACGACGACAAGGATCAGGTTGGAGCGGTCTTCGGATTCCTTGCTGTAGCAGATGATCTGGTCGTTGTCCGTGAGATGGAATTGGAGCGACCAGTCGGATTGCAGCGCGAGATTGTTGTTACGGATGTCGTTGACGGTAGTCATCAGGGCGCGAAGACTGTCGCTCCGGTCCAGATCCCAGTGGCGGATTTCGTATTTTTCGGAGTTGAGGTATTCTTCACTGCCGTGGCGGATGGGGACGTGTTCTAGCAGTTCAAAGGCCGGGCCGTAGACGCCGTAGTTGGAGCCGAGGGTTGCTGCGAGCAGCAGACGAATCATGAATGCCGGCCGCCCGCCGATCTGGAGGTATTCGGTGAGGATGTCCGGGGTGTTGGGCCACTGGTTGGGGCGGAAAAACTCGCGCACCGGCGTCTGGGACAGTTCGCTGAGATATGTGGTGATTTCGTACTTGGCGTTGCGCCAGGGGAAGTACGTATAGGACTGGCTGAAGCCGAGCTTGGCCAGACGGTACATAATCTTGGGGCGAGTGAAGGCTTCGGCGAGGAAAAGAACTTCGGGGTGGTCGCACTTGATCGCTGTGATGCACCACTCCCAGAAAGGGAAGGCCTTGGTGTGCGGGTTGTCCACGCGGAAGACGGTGACGCCCTGATCGACCCAGTACAGGAAGACGGATTTCAGCTCTTCCCACATGCCTTCCCAGTCTTCGCTTTCAAAGTCGAAGGGGTAAATGTCCTGGTATTTCTTGGGAGGGTTTTCGGCGTACTGGATGGTGCCGTCGGGGCGCTTTTTGAACCAATTTTCGTGCTCTTTGACGTATGGGTGGTCCGGAGCAGACTGGAAGGCGATATCCATGGCGACGAAGAGGTTGAGATCTTTCGCTTTCTGGACGAAGCTGCGGAAGCCTTCGATGGTTCCGAGAGCGGGAAGGATGGATTTGTGGCCGCCTTCGAGGGAGCCGATGGCCCACGGGCTGCCTTCATCGCCGGGCTGCGACTGGGGATTGTTGTTGGGGCCTTTGCGGAACATGCGTCCGATGGGGTGGATGGGCGGGAGGTAGACGACGTTGAAACCCATATCGGCGACGTATGGTAGGCGCTTTTCGCAGTCGGCAAATGTGCCGTGTTTGTCGGGTTCGGGTGAAGTCGAGCGGGGAAAGAATTCGTACCAGGCGCTGAAGCGGGCGTGGTCGGGATCGACGACGATGCTAAGCTCGCGATCGGATTCGGTCGCGAATCGCTTGTCGGGGTAGCGCAGGACCATCTCGTGCAATAGAGCGTCGATGGCGATGATGCGCAGTTCCTTGGATTCCTTTTCGGAGCGCAGTTCCGCGGCTCGCTGGCCGAGCCAGAGCGAGTCGGCGCCGAGGGCGCGACCGGCAGTGGCTGCGACCAGGTCGGCGCCAATGAGGTAGTCGACGGGAGCGTCGGTTTCGGCCTTGATGCGCTTGAGCAGGTCGCGACGCCAAGTTTCAAAGTGATCGACCCATCCCTGGACTTTGAAGCCGTAACGGCCGAGCTCTTTGACGCGGAATGCGGTGGTCCAGCGGTCATTGACGAGTGGCTGCATGGGGATTTCGGTCCAGTCGCTGGAGCCTTCGCGATGAACGAGCAGGGAGGCGGCGATGGAGTCATGTCCGTCGGTGAAGATATCGGCCTCGACGCGGACCTGATCGCCCTGGGTGCGCTTGGCGGGGAAGCGGCCGCCGTCGATCTCCGGGGAGATGCCTTCGATGATTACACGCTTGCGGCCTTCGTCTCTTGTCAGTGTCATGGTCGTTCTTTGTCCCATCTGGGTTGGCAGGGCCGGGTTGGCTGGCCTGGTATTGGAGTCAGCTGGCGGATTTCATTTGCGCAATCAGTTGTTCGTAGAGAGCGATGGTCTGGTGCGCGATGGCTGTCCAACTGAAGATGTTTTCAACGCGCTTTCTTCCGGCGTCGCCGAATCGCTGGCACTTTTCGGGGTCTGCGAGCAGGTCGAGGATGCCGGCGGCGAGATCGCGCGCGAACTTTTCGGGATCGATTGGGAAGCTGGTGACGGGGTCCTGGTCGAATGGAATGAGATGCCCGGTTTCGCCCTCTACGACAACTTCTTTGATGCCTCCGGTGGAGCTGGCGACTACGGGTGCGCGGCAGGCCATGGCTTCGAGATTGATGATGCCGAAGGGCTCGTAGACCGAGGGGCAGCAGAAGACACGGCAGTTGCTATAGAGCTGGATCGCTTCCTGCTTGGTGACCATCTTTTCGATCCAGACGATGCGGGGATGGTGCTGGCGTGCGGCTTCTACTTTGTCGCGGAGTTCGGCGGCGATTTCGGGTGTGTCCGGTGCGCCGGCGCAGAGGACGATCTGCGTGTCCTCGGGCAGGTAGCGAATGGCGTCGACGAGATGGGTGACGCCTTTCTGGCGAGTGATGCGGCCGACGAAGAGGATGTACGGAACCGTCGGGTCGACGCTGTAGTCGATCAGCGCCTGGGTGTTGGCGGTCTTCTGATATTCGGCGAGGTCGATGCCGTTGTAGATGACGTGGATGCGGGCGGGGTCGACCTGCGGGTAAGCGCGCAGGATATCGACCTTGGTGCCCTGCGAGACGGCGACGATGGCGTCGGCATCAAGAATGGCGGTTTGTTCCATCCACGAACTCATGGCGTATCCGCTGCCGAGTTGCTCGGCCTTCCAGGCGCGGAGCGGTTCGAGAGAGTGGGTGGTCAGCACGAATGGGACGCCGTAGAGCTTTTTGGCGAGATAGCCAGCCATCGAGACATACCAGGTATGCGTGTGGACGATGTCGATGCCCTGGAGCGCTTTGACCTGGGTGAGGTTGAGGCTGAAGGCTTCGAGAGCGCCTTTGAATTTGCCGACGGTGCCTTCGGAGATTTCGCTCCACGGCTCCGCGCCGCGCACGTGAAGGTTTGCTGCGTCGGAGTTTTGCGGACCCCAGCAGTGGACCTCGACCTCAATCTCTTTTGCCAGCTCGCGGCTCAGATAATCGACGTGGACTCCAGCCCCACCGTAAACCTGGGGGGGATATTCGCGCGTAAACAGGCCGACTCGCAAGGGTCCTACCTCCGGTCGGCTTCGACGCTCAACCAAGAGGTGGTTGGCGTCGAACCGACGAAGGTCATCTTATAACGGAGCCTTGTTGCGGGTAAATGAAACCATTCCGAGACGTAAACGATGCTCTACGGCTTTGGATCTTCTGCCGTGAAGGGCGAGCAGCAGGGTTTTTCGACGGCGTGGAACTCCATCAGCTCCGTGCGAATGCCATCGGGATCGTAGAGATTGAGCTGGTATTTGCCGTCTCTGCCGACCTTCGGCTCCTTATCAGCATGGGCTGGAAGGCGATTTTCGGCGGCAAGCTTCTTGTAGCTGTCAGGCACGGACACAACGCCGATGGAGACGTGGTCGAGAACGCCGAGGGATTGTTGGCTCATGCCGGCCGGAATGCCGGTGCCGGACATATCAAGATGCCCGCTGCTGAGCATGTACTCGAGCCAGTCGTGGCCGTCGGGGGTCTGCTGCGAAACCCAGTCGACTTTGCCTTCCTGCATGCCGCCGAACCAGTAGGGGCGAAAACCGAGCAATTCGCGGTAGAACTTGTCTTCGTTTGCACGCGAATGGATGAGCATGCCGACGTGGATGATGTGATGTCCGATGAGTTTGGGTTCTGTGAACTGTGTGGGGCGAGCCGGAGGCTCCACGAACTCGACGACGTTGCCCTCGGGGTCATTGACGCGGAAGGATTTGCTGCCACCTTCGTGATGTGTGATCTGAGCCGGAACCTTCCAGCCCTTGTCGGCCAGATACAGGCGCAGGCCCGCGGCGTTATCGGTGTTGAAGCCGATGTGGTCCAGGCGATTCACGCCTGAGTTGGGAGGCAGCGGCAGGACTTCTATGAACTGGGTGGCGTTGATCCCGTAGCGTACGCCCTGCCGGTTTTCCGGGTCAGGTTCGCGAAAGGCGCCGATCTGCTCGGTGTAGTAGTGATTAGTTGCGTCTGGATTCGATGTATAGACGGCGATGTGCGAGATGCCGGTGATTTTGGGGCGCGGGTGTTGGGCGCTTGCAGTGGCTGGGATCAACATCAGGGTTGCGGCAAGAGCAGAGCAGCCGAGCATAAGATATGGCGTCGTAAAGCTAAAGCGCATGGAAAGCTCCTCCGGGAACTCGAAGACACGATAGGGCCTTGGACCCTTCAAATGCAACTCCCGCGAGGGAAGGCTATTCGTATTATCGTTTGAAGTAAATGCCTTTACCCGAGATGCGGGCGTGTTGCACATGGCGGCTGGTCTGTGGCGATGCACTCGATGTGCAATGGCACTAGAATGGCACCATGCCGAATTTCATGTTTCGCACCATTGCAATGCCTGCCATGGTTTGGGCAGTGCTTTCCGCTGTATCGATGCTGGGGCAGGCTCAGGTAATCACTCCCACGCCGCCGGCCGACCGCGACGCGGCCATTGAGATATTCAAGCAATTAATTGAGATCAACACGACGGATACGCCGCTAGGCAACGTCACGACGGCGGCGACCGCGATGCAGAAGCGCTTTCTGGATGCGGGTTTTTCGGCGGAGGATGTGCATCTGCTGGGGCCGAGTCCTCGCAAGATGAACCTGGTGGTCAGGATCAAAGGTTCGGGGGCGGGCAGCGGGACGGGAAAGCCGGTGCTGTTTCTCTGTCACATAGACGTAGTTGAGGCGCTGCCCAAAGACTGGCATACCGAGCCCTTCAAGTTCATCGAGAAAGACGGGTATTACTACGGGCGTGGGACGCAGGATATGAAAGATTCCGATGCGGCGCTGGTGGAGACTTTCCTGCGGTTGCATCGGGAAGGGTACAAGCCGCAGCGGGATCTGATTTTAGCGCTGACGGCGGATGAGGAAGGTGGCGATTTCAATGGCGCAAACTGGCTGGTGCAGAACCATCGCGAGCTGGTGGACGCGGCATTTGTAATCAATCCCGATGCGGGAGGGATCGACCTCGACCACGGCAAGCCAATTGAGGCCGATGTGGAGGCCACGGAGAAGCGATATGCCGATTTCAGTGTGACTGCGGTGAACCGCGGCGGGCATAGCTCGTTGCCGCGACCGGACAACGCAATCTATGAGTTGACTGCGGCTCTCAGCAAGCTCGCCGCATTCAAATTTCCGTTTGAATTGAACGGAGTGACTCGCGCCTATGCAACGGAGATGACGAAACTTGCGTCGAGTCAGACAGCGTCGGATTTGCGCGCCATCCTGACCACGCCGCCGGACCAGGCTGCAATCGACCGTCTGTCGGCCGATGCGGGTTGGAACTCTGTCTTGCATACGACATGCGTGGCCACGCGGCTGGCTGGCGGTCATGCCAACAACGCGCTGCCGCAGACCGCCGAGGCCAACATCAACTGCCGCATCCTGCCGGGACACACGCCGGATGAGATTAAGAAGCAGCTAATCGATCTTTTTGCGGACCCAGGGCTGAAGGTTGAGACGGTGATGAAGGGGTCGATTGCGAGCGGCCTTCTTTCAGGGCACTCACCGGAGCCACCACCACCGCTCGATGAGGTTTTTGTGCCGATGCGCAAGCTGGTGGATCAGATTTGGCCCGGCACGCCGGTAGTTCCGGAGATGGAAACCGGCGCATCGGACAGCGTCTACTTCAATGCCGTTGGCATTCCATGCTATGGGTTCTCAGCCATTGCACTGGAACACAACGATGTGAGGGCGCATGGGCAGGATGAGCGGCTGCCGGTGGACTCGTACGCGAAGTCGCTGGACTTCTTCTACGCGTATACGAAGGCGCTGGGCAAGTAGTGGCAAAGCAAAGCGGGGCTAGACCGAGGCCAGTTCCCGCTTTGCCTCGGCAAAGCATTTGACTGCGAATTCGAGCTCGTGGCGTGAGTGCGCTGCGGAGATCTGGGTGCGTATACGCGCTTTGCCCATGGGGACGACGGGATACGAGAAGGCTACGACGTAGACCCCTTTTGTGAGCACTATTTCGGCCATGCGGGCGGCGATGGTTGCTTCGCCGAACATGACGGGGACGATTGGGTGCTCGCCGGGCAGGATGGTGAATCCTTCGTGGGTCATTGCTTCGCGGAAGTACTCGGTATTGGCGCGCAGATGTTCGCGAAGGTCGGCGGATTCGCTGATGAGGTCCAACACTTTCAGAGACGCGGCGACGATTGGCGGGGCGACAGAGTTCGAAAATAGATAGGGGCGCGAGCGCTGGCGGAGTAGCTGGATGATTTCTTTGCGTCCGCTGGTGTAGCCGCCGCTGGCGCCGCCGAGGGCCTTGCCGAGCGTGCCGGTGAGGATGTCGATGCGGCCTTCGACACCGCAAAACTCGGGCGTGCCACGACCGTTTTCGCCGACGAAGCCGACGGCGTGCGAGTCGTCGACCATCACCAGCGCGTCATATTTTTCGGCAAGATCGCAGATCTGCCGGAGCTTCGCGATGTAGCCGTCCATCGAAAAGACACCGTCGGTGGCGATGAGCCGATGACGGGCGTTGGCGGACTCTTTCAGCTTGGCTTCGAGGTCGTCCATATCGCCGTTGCGATAGCGATACTTGTTGGCCTTGCAGAGGCGGATGCCGTCGATGATGCTGGCGTGGTTGAGCTCGTCGGAAATGATGGCGTCTTCGCCGTCGAGCAGCGTCTCGAAGAGGCCGCCGTTGGCGTCGAAGCAGGAGCCGTAGAGGATGGTGTCATCCATGCCGAGGAAACTGCTCAGACGCTCTTCCAACTGCTTGTGGATAGACTGGGTTCCGCAGATAAATCGAACACTGGCCAAACCGTAGCCCCAGTTGTCGAGTGCTTCGCTTGCGGCGGCGACGATTGCCGGGTGATTGGCGAGGCCGAGGTAGTTATTGGCGCAGAGATTGAGAACTGGTGTGCCGGATGCGACGGTAACTTCAGCCTGCTGCGGGCCGGTGATGACGCGCTCACGCTTGTAAAGGCCAGCGGATTCGATGTCTTCGATCTTCTTGCGCAAGTGCTGTTCAAACTTACCGTACATGGCGTCTCCTAACGAATGTTGGTCAGATCAAGCACAACTTTTCCGGTCTGGCCGGAGATCATGGCGTCGAAGCCCTGCTGAAAGTCCTCGAAGGCGAAGCGGTGCGTAATGACGGGGGAAATGTCGAGTCCAGACTCGATCATTACGGACATCTTGTACCAGGTGTCATACATTTCGCGGCCGTAGATGCCCTTGATGGTGATCATGTTGAAGATGACCTGACGCCAGTCCATCGGCATTTCCTTCGCTGGGATGCCGAGGATGGCGATCTTTCCGCCGTGGCACATGTTCGCGATCATGTCTTTGAGCGCGGCGGGATTGCCGGACATTTCGAGGCCCACGTCGAAGCCCTCCTGCATGCCCAGCTGCTTCTGCACGTCGGCGAGGGAAGTCTCCGCCGGATTGATGGCGAGCGTGGCGCCCATCTTGCGGGCGAGGTCGAGGCGGTAGGGATTCATGTCCGTGATGACGATGTGGCGTGCGCCGGCATGACGGGCGACAGGGATGGACATGATGCCGATGGGGCCCGCGCCGGTGATCAGGACATCTTCGCCGAGTACCGGAAAAGACAGTGCGGTGTGGACCGCATTGCCGAAGGGATCGAAGATTGCGGCGACTTCCTGGTTAATGCCGGGGTGATGACGCCAGATGTTGGCCATGGGCAGCGCGATGTATTCGGCGAATGCCCCGGCGCGGTTGACGCCCACCCCCTGAGTGTTGGCGCAGAGATGGCGGCGGCCAGCCATGCAATTACGGCAGCGTCCGCAGACGACGTGGCCCTCGCCGCTGACGATGTCGCCAGGAAAGAAGTCATTGACATTGGAACCGACCTGCACGACTTCGCCGACGAATTCGTGGCCGATGGCCATCGGGACTTTGATGGTTTTCTGCGCCCAGTCGTCCCACTGGAAAATATGCACATCTGTGCCGCAGATGCCTGCGTATCGCACACGGATCAGCACGTCGTTGATACCAATCGCCGGCTCGGGAATATCTTCGAGCCAAAGCCCTTTTGCCGCCTGGCTCTTCACCAATGCTTTCATCAACCGCCTCCGAGCCACCGTCGAGCATGGAACTCGATCAGGCGGCCAACCTTTCACTTTAAAGATACTGGCTCGGGCTCGTCGAATCGCGAGTGCTGAATTGCAAGCGCCGAATTGCCAGCTTTGACCGGGCGTTCACCACGCTTCTGTGTCAGGCTGGTAGACTTGACTCAAGATGATCCTCCCGTTTGTCCGCGAAATTTTCGCGGAGCTGGAGCACTCCCCCGCATTCGATCGCGTACGCAGGCACCTTAGCCTCGCTACGGGGCGCAGGCGTGTCTCCGGACTGACTTCGACGGCGCGAGCCTTGTACATTCCGCTGTTTGCGCGGGCGGCCAAAGAGCCGGTGATCGTCGTGGTTCCCGATAACAAGGCAGCCGAAGCGTTGGAGCTTTCGCTCCGCGCAGGATGTGAGCTTACGGGAGCCTTTGATCCGAAGCGGGTTTTGCGCCTGCCTGCGCACGATGTCTTGCCCTTCGAAAATCTCTCGCCGCATCCGGATATTCAGGAGCAGCGCGCTGCCGTTCTCTGGAAGTTCGTGACCGGCGCGGCGTCGATCGTTGTCGCGCCCGTCGAAGCGGTCGCGATGAGGCTCTTTCCGCGCAGCTACTACACCGGCCTCGCGCTCAGGCTGGAGCGCGGCGAAGAAGTCGATATCGGTATGTTGATCGATCATCTGACGGGCGTCGGTTATTCGCAGGTGGACCTGGTCGAAATGCCGGGCCAGTTTGCTCGGCGCGGCGGCATTCTGGATGTGTATTCGCCCGAGGCGGATCGCCCGATTCGCGTGGATTTCTTCGGCGACGAAATCGAATCGATGCGCAAATTCGATCCGGAGACGCAGCGCTCTTCAACCCCGCTCGATGAGGCGCTGCTGCTGCCTCTAGCCGAGATTCCGGCAAGCGAAAAGCTGCTCGGCGCGGTGCATGCGCGGCTGAGCAAGCAACGGGTGGAGGATGCGGATGCCGGCGAGGATGTGGATTCGGCGGAGGATACTTTAGCGGAGATTGCGACAGCGCAGGGAGTGACGATTTTTCCGGGGTGGGAGTTTTTTGCCGCGGTCGCGGGGGCCGACACGCATCTGCTCAAACTGCTGCCGCGCTGTGCTCTTTTCGTCGAAGAGCCTGCGATGGTGCGCAACCAGATTGAGCGTTGGTGGAACAAGGTCGAGCAGCGCCATGACCGCTCGGGCATTGGCTCGCTGATTCTGCCGGAAGATATCTATTTGCGGCCGGAGATCCTGCAGGCGATGCTCGGGTCCCATCCGGGACTCGATCTGGATCAGCTTGGCGCGGTGGATGTGCTCGACGAAGATACAACGCTGGGCGAGATTGAATTCGCCACGCGGCCGACGCTGCGTTTTCACGGTTCGATTCCTGCGTTCATTGAGCAGATTCGCAATCTGGTGGCGCAGGAACAACGCATTCTGCTCGCCGCGCCGAATCAACCTGAGGTTGAGCGGCTTGCGACGGTGCTGCGCGAGTATCAACTGCCGTATCGACTGGGCAGCCGCACGCAACACGCGGGCAGCGAAAATCTCTACGACGAGACCAGCCACTTAGCCGGAGATATGCGCGTTCCGGTGATCGTGCGCGCGCAGATAGCCGCGGGAGTAAGTTGCCCGGAGCAGAACTTCATTCTCTTTGGCGCAAATGACCTATCGGATGAGGCCGATGTTACGGCGCGGATGGAACCACGCAAGTCTAAGACTGCGGCGTTTGTCTCCGATTTTCGCGATCTTACAATCGGCGATTATGTGGTGCATGTCGAGCATGGCATTGGCCGTTATGTGGGGCTCAAGGAGATTGAGCAGGATGGGCTGACGGTCGAGTTCATGGTACTGGAGTTTGCGGAGCAAGCGCGGTTGTATGTTCCGCTCACGCGGCTCGATCTTATCCAGAAGTATCGTTCGACCGATGCCGGACCGACGCCGGTTCTGAACAAACTCGGTTCGCAGCAATGGACGAAGACTCGCGCGCGCGTCAAGAAAGCCATGGCCGATATGGCCGACGAGTTGCTCAAGCTCTATGCCGAGCGCGAGGCAGCGAAGGGTCATGCATTCAATGTGGATAACGAGTTTCAACTGGAGTTCGAAGAGGCATTTGATTTCACTGAGACCGACGACCAGTTGAATGCCATTGCCGATATCAAGCGCGATATGGAATCGGCGCGGCCGATGGACCGGTTGCTCTGCGGCGATG
The DNA here is from genome assembly GCF_025685625.1 of Acidicapsa acidisoli. NCBI lineage: Bacteria > Pseudomonadati > Acidobacteriota > Terriglobia > Terriglobales > Acidobacteriaceae > Acidicapsa > Acidicapsa acidisoli. The sequence goes on along the minus strand of NZ_JAGSYI010000001.1, from coordinate 318,169 downwards.
TGGGTTACGGCAAGACAGAAGTCGCAATGCGCGCGGCCTTCAAGGCAGTGCAGGACGGCAAGCAGGTGGCTGTGCTCACGCCGACGACCATTCTCGCCTTTCAGCATTACGAGACCTTCAAGAAGCGCTTCTCGCAGTTTCCGATCAATGTCGAAATGATCTCGCGCTTCCGCACGCCGAAGGAGCAGAAGGTGATTCTGGAGCGCTCGGAGACGGGCAAGGTCGACATACTTGTAGGCACGCACCGGCTGCTTTCGCAGGACATCAAGTTTCAGGATCTTGGACTGCTGATTGTCGATGAAGAGCAGCGCTTCGGCGTGCGGCACAAGGAGCGGCTGAAGCAGATGCGCAGGGCGATCGATGTGCTGGCGATGAGCGCCACGCCTATTCCGCGCACGCTCCACATGTCGCTTATCGGGCTGCGCGATATGAGCGTGATCGAGACGCCGCCGAAGGATCGCATGGCGATTCAGACCGTCGTTGCGAAGTTCGATGAGAAGCTGGTTCGCTCGGCGATTGAGTTGGAGCTGGAGCGTGGCGGCCAGGTGTATTTCGTGCATAATCGCGTCGAGAGCATTTACGAAATCGCCGCGAAGATACATGAGCTTGTGCCTGCGGCGCGCGTAACGGTTGGTCATGGGCAGATGAGCGAAGGCGAGTTGGAGAAGGTGATGCTGGCCTTTGTGCATGGCCAGTATGATGTGCTCGTTGCTACTTCAATTATTGAGAATGGCCTGGATATTTCACTGGCGAATACGATTCTGATCAATCGCGCGGATCGGCATGGGTTGAGTGAGCTGTATCAGTTGCGAGGTCGCGTGGGACGGTCCAATCGCCGCGCTTATGCGTATCTGCTGATTCCACCGGAACAAGAGTTGACGGACATTGCGCGACGACGACTGGCGGCTCTCAAGGAGTTCAGCGATCTTGGAGCGGGCTTCAAGATTGCCGCGCTTGATCTGGAGCTGCGTGGCGCGGGTAATATGCTTGGCGGCGAGCAGAGTGGGCATATCGAGGCGGTCGGATTCGAGTTATATACGACAATGCTGGAGCAGGCGGTGCGCGAGTTGAAGGGCGAAAAGGATGAAGATCGCGCGGCCACACAGCTCAACCTTGGAATTGCTCTGCGCATCGAAGAGACGTATGTGCCGGAAGAGAATCAACGGTTGCGGCTGTACAAGAAGATAGCTGGAGCTGCGACGGATGAAGTGTTAGCAGATGTTCGCGCCGAGCTGGAGGACCGGTACGGTCCGCTGCCGGATCATACGATTCATCTGCTGGAGGCTTCGCGATTGCGCATTGCCTGCGAACGGGTCGGCGTGGCGCAACTGGATCGCAAGCGCGATCTGCTGCATTTGAAGTTTACGGACAAGGCTGCGGTCGATCCCGAACGGCTCATGCGTCTGGTGGCCAGGAACGCGCGCAAGGGCGCGCAGTTCACGCCGCAGGGTATCTTGAAGTATCCTTTGACTGCCATGACGCCAGCCGATCCGATGAAGATCATGGCCGACGCCCGCGCGTTGCTTGACGCCATTCAACTGGAAGCTGTGCCTGCCTAGCGCGTGTTCGCGCACAAAGTGAGCCAAATGAAAAAAGCCGCAGCATTCTGTATCTTCGGAGCTCTTATCGTGTCGGTAGCTGTTAACCAGGGATTTGCGCAGGACTCGAAGGCGGCATTTACCGCTGCTTCGGATGAGTACTTCGATCAACTGTATTTCCCGAACCAGCCGACGCTTGGGACTCTGACTGGCTACCATCAATACGATTCGAAGCTCGAAGATTTCTCGCGTAGGAGCATTGATTCTGAGATAGAGGCACTACACGATTTCGAAGGGCGGATCGCGACCATTCCTGAGGCTTCGCTGGATCAGACGACTCGCGGCGATCGCGAACTGGTGCTCTCCAACATACGCTCGACTCTTTTAACGCTGGAAGTGATTCGTCCGTGGGAGAAGAATCCGGATAGTTATTCGGGGGCTATTTCCAATGCAGCTTTTTCGCTGATGGAGCGCAAGTTCGCGCCGTCCGAAGAGCGGCTGCGATCCCTGATTGCGCGGGAAAAGCTGATGCCGCGGACGTTTGTTATCGCGCGGGAGAACCTCAAGAATCCGCCGCATGTTTACACCGATATTGCGATCGAGCAGCTTCCCGGCATTATCAGTTTCTTTCAGCATGATGTGCCGCTTGCGTTTGCGGACGTGAAAGATCCGGCTTTGAATGCGGAATTCACAGCGACGAATGCGGCTGTAATTGCCGCGCTCAATGACTATCAGTCCTGGTTGAAGACAGAACTGCTGCCGCGCTCCAAGGGAGAGTTTCGCATTGGTGCGGATACCTTCCGCAAGAAGCTTGCATATGACGAGATGGTCGATACGCCACTGGATAAGCTGCTGGAGATAGGGCAAGCCGATCTCAGTAAAAACAAAGCGGAATTCAATCGCGTCGCGAGAGAGCTTGAGCCGGCAAAAGATCCACGCGCGGTGCTGGAGGAGTTAGGACAGAACCATCCTGCGCCGGATCAGTTGTTACAGAGTTTTCGAGATACCTTCAATGGCCTGATTTCTTTCATTCGCGCGAAGAATATTGTAACGATTCCTTCGGATGTGCGGCCGATTCCTTCGGATGTGCGGCCGATTCTTGAGGAGACGCCGCCCTTTATGCGGGCCACGACATTCGCTTCGATGGATACGCCCGGGCCGTTCGAGAAACATGCTACGGAGGCGTATTTCAATGTAACTCTGCCGGAGTCCTCGATGACTCCCGCGGAGGTCGAGGGATATATGCACGCCTTTAACATCGGTACTGTGATCAGCACGGCGGTGCATGAGGCTTATCCTGGCCACTATGTGCAATTCCTTTGGGTGCCGCGCGCCCCGAGCCGTGTGCGCAAGATACTGGGCGCTAATTCGAATGCCGAGGGCTGGGCGCACTACTGCGAGCAGATGATGCTGGATGAAGGCTACGGCCAGCCCGGCTCAGGCGCGAAGACGGAGCGTGAAGCGAAGTTCCTGCGCCTGGGGCAGTTGCAGGATGCGTTGCTGCGGGACTCCCGCTTTATCGTCGGCATCCGGATGCACACGGCCGAGATGAGTGTTGACGATGCAATCGCCTTTTTCGAACGGGAAGGATACCAATCCCATGAGACGGCGGTGGTAGAGACGAAGCGCGGTACCTCCGATCCAACTTATCTTTACTACACGCTGGGTAAGCTGGAAATTATGAAGCTGCGAGAGGATCTGCAGAAGAGAGATGGTGCAGCTTTTTCGCTGCAGAAGTTCCACGATGCATTTCTCAGTCAGGGCTACCCTCCCATCAAGATCGTGCGGCAGGCAATGCTGGGGAATGATTCTCCGGCGCTCTAGGAAGCGCAAGTTGATGCAAATCTTTAGTAATTAACAACCAACATTCCTTTGGTAACTTATCTTTGAGATAATTCGAGAGGCTGCCCGAAAGTCCAGCTATGTTCTTCAGGAAGGAACCTATCGCATGAGCAATCAAGTTCGCACGGCTGTCTTTCCCGCAGGTGGTCTTGGCACACGTTTTCTGCCCGCCACCAAGGTTGTTCCGAAAGAGATGCTGCCCCTTGTCGACAAGCCAATTATTCAGTATGGCGTTGAAGAGGCAATCGCATCCGGTATCGAGCACATTATCTTCATTACCGGACGGGGCAAGGGCGCGATGGAAGATCACTTCGACATCAGCTATGAGTTGGATGCGGCCCTCGAAAAGAAGGGCAAGAAAGAGTTGCTGGAGATATCGCGGAAGATATCCTCGCTGGCTCGTATCTCTTATGTTCGGCAGAAGGAGCCGCTGGGTTTAGGTCATGCCGTGCTTAGCGCCAAGCAGTTAGTCGGCGACGAGCCGTTTGCGGTGATTCTGGCGGATGATGTCATTGATTCAAAGGTTCCTTGCATCAAGCAGATGATCGATGTTTACAACGAGCGTCAGGGATCGGTGCTGGCGACGATGACCATCGAAGGGCCGGGGATCAGCGCTTATGGAGTGCTTGCGGGTTCACAGGACCCGGCTAACGAACGGATCTACAACTGCACCGGGATGGTCGAAAAGCCGAAGTTTGCGGATGCCCCGTCGAAGCAAGCGATTATTGGCCGATATGTGCTGACTCCAGCCGTCTTTGGGCTGCTGGAGCAGACTCGCTTTGGAGCCGGCGGCGAGCTGCAGCTTACGGACGGAATCCTTGGGCTGCTCAAGACAGAGAAGGTGTATGGCTACACCTTTGAGGGCAAGCGCTTTGATGCCGGGGATAAGTTCGGGATGTTACAGGCGACTGTCGAATTCGCGTTGAATCGAGCGGATCTCGGACCGAAGTTCCGGGAATATCTCAAAACGCTTCCACTGTAAGTTGAAAGGGAGCCAGTTACAAACTGGCTCCGCCCTACGCTTTCCACTTGATGTTACAACCGACGCTGGCGAGCTGATCTTCCGACACTGGTTTGCCGGTTAGCACCGCGTCAATTGCTGCGCGCAGATCTTCGCCGGTGACTGGAATCCCGTTGCCGGGGCGGCTGCCGTCAAGTTGGCCGCGATAGACGAGGCGGAAGTCCGCGTTGAAGAGGAAGATGTCCGGGGTGCAGGCTGCGTCAAAGGCCTTCGCGACTTCCTGCGTTTCATCGTAGAGATAGGGAAATCGAAAATCCATCGTGATGGCCTGCTGCTTGAGCCCAGCCGGTGCGTCGTCGGGATAAGTCAAGGCGTCGTTGCTGCCGATGGCGACAATTCCGATGGACTTATCGGCGTAATCCTGCCCGATTTTGGCCAGCTCGCGTTCAACGTGTTTGACGAACGGGCAATGAGTGCAGATGAACATGACCAACAGGGCTTTCTTTCCGCGAAAATCATCGCGCCGGATGGTTTGTTCGCTTACGACGTCGGTAAGTGCGAAATCCGGGGCCAGGGTGCCAAGCGATAACATGGTTGATTCTGTTCGTGCCATGGCGGCTCCTCCGTAGATGGATTTATAAGTTGAAGTTTGTAAGTGCGTTGCTTAGAACAATGGTGCTTGCTTTTGGGGCATAGCAAGGCCGAAGTGTTCGTAGGCGAGACGGGTTGCAATGCGACCGCGCGGAGTGCGATCGAGAAAGCCGATCTGAATCAGGAATGGCTCGTAGACTTCTTCAAGTGCGTCTTCATCTTCGGAGAGGATCGCGGCCAACGTACCCAGGCCGACCGGGCCGCCGTCGTATTTCTGAATGATCGTCATCAGCAGGCGGCGGTCGATTTCGTCGAAGCCGTGCGCGTCTACTTCGAGCATGGTGAGCGCGGCGTGGGCGGTTGCGCGGTCGATTTCGCCGGTCCCGCGCACCTGGGCATAGTCGCGCACGCGGCGCAGGAGACGGTTGGCGATGCGGGGTGTGCCGCGGGAACGGAGCGCAATCTCCGCCGCCCCGTCGGTGTCTATCGGCACCTGCATGACTTCGGCGGAACGCTCGACGATGATCCGCAGTTCCTCTTCTGTGTAAAACTCCAGACGCAGGAGAATGCCGAAGCGCGAGCGCAGCGGTGAGGATAGCAGGCCGGGCCGCGTCGTCGCGGCGACGAAGGTGAAGGGACGGATTTCCATCACATGGGTGCGCGCGGCCGGGCCCTGGCCGATAATGATGTCCAGCTTGTAGTCTTCGAGGGCGGTGTAGAGTTTTTCTTCGAGCACGGCCTGCAAACGGTGGATTTCGTCGAGAAAAAGCACCTGCTTTTCGCGCAGATTGGTCAGGATTGCGGTCAGATCTCCCTGGATTTGTAAGGTCGGGCCGGAGGTTTGCTGGAAGCCTACGTCCATTTCGTTGGCGATGATGGTCGCAAGCGTGGTCTTGCCCAGGCCGGGTGGTCCGAAGAGGAGCACGTGGTCGAGCGCCTCGCCGCGGGATTTGGCGGCTTCGAGGGCGATGGCGAGCTGTTCCTTGGCTTTGGCCTGGCCGATGAACTCGCCCAGTCGGCGCGGGCGGAGCTTCAGTTCAAAGCTGTCTTCTTCGCCGGCGCGCGCGGCGCTTACGAGGCGTTCGGGATCGTCTTTAGGTTTCGGCGCCATGCTGATGGAAGTCTATCAAGTGTTGGCCGCAGAGCGGTGTCTTGTGTGGGGCTGTGGACAATTCCGTCAATCGCACAACTGATAAAGTAATTGCGCGGCATAGAACCGGAGGTGGAGCGGCATGATCGTCGTTGAAGAACAGGTTGAGTTGACTACTGCTTGGGGGCCGATGCGGACCCACATTGTTCATCCTGCAGCGCCGGGAAAGTACCCGGGAGTTGTCTTTTATTCAGAGATTTTTCAGATCACAGGGCCGGTAGCGCGCATTGCGGCGATGCTGGCCGGACACGGGTATATCGTCGCAATGCCGGAGATTTATCACGAGTTCGAAGCGCCGGGCACCGTGCTCGCGTATGACAAGCCCGGTACCGACCGCGGGAATACGCTCAAGACGACCAAGGAACTGGCCAGCTACGATGCCGATGCGCGTGCGGCGCTGGACCATCTTGCTTCACGTCCGGATTGCACCGGGCAGCTTGGAGCAATGGGGATTTGCATCGGCGGGCATCTGGCGTATCGGACAGCACTGAATCCGGATGTGCGGGCGACGGTCTGCTTCTATGCGACGGATATCCACAAGCACAGCCTGGGCAAGGGCATGAACGACGATTCTCTGCAGCGGGCTTCAGATATCAAAGGCGAGTTGCTGATGATCTGGGGACGGCAGGACCCGCATATCCCGCTGGAAGGCAGGATGGCCGTGTTGAATCGGCTCAATGAGGTAGGAGCGGTATTTACCTGGCATGAGGTAAACGGAGCGCACGCATTCTTGCGGGACGAAGGCGCGCGGTACGATCCGGAACTGGCGCGGCAGTGCATGACGCTGGCGCTCGATCTCTTTCATCGCAAGCTCGGGCAGGGCGATTCCAGCGCGGCGGCGATTACGAATACACGCAATTGAAGTCGTTCTCAGTGCAAGACGGGTTCTGACCTGGCTCCGGTAAACTGGGTCAGGACCCGTATCGTCAGGATGACCCTTCGTTTCGCGACTCTTCGCCGTTTCCGATTCAATCTGCCCCAGCGCATCGCGGCGGGGTTGTTGCTACTGTTTCTGGCGCAGGCGTTCTGGCTCACCGCTCACCAGGACCTTACCGAGCGCGACTACCAGTACGCACGCTGCGGCCGCGAAATGTGGGAACGGCCTTCGCCTCTGGCTGGATATTTTACGTCCTGCGGGAATATTCACGACGGCGTACTGGCGTATCGCGTGGCAGGGCTGCCGCTGACGCTCAATCTGGCGTATGAGCGGCTGGCGGACAACTTTCGCAAGCCGGAAGACAAGGTTGTCCAGACACTCGACGCGCCCACTTCGACCTGGGAACTGCGCCACCAGATGACGCATGTCCTGCTGCTCCTGCGGCTGCCGTTTATCGCTTCCGGGGTGGGATTGGGCGGGGCGCTGTGGTGGGTGACGCGGCGGCTCTTTGGCAATCTGGGCGGGTATACGGCGTTGGCGCTGTATGTTTTCTCGCCGGAGGTTCTGCGGGCGTCGGTTGCTCCTAATCCTGAGATTCTTACGGCGCTGGGCTTCTTTGGCGGCCTCTACACGTGCATCGGCGTGGCGCATGCGATGCAAGGCCCACGGCGAAAATGGCGTCCCAGGATTGTGTTGCTCACGGTCTGCTTCGCGGTGGTTGCGGCTTCGCATATCGCGGCGCTGCCGGTGCTGGTGTTATTGGGACTGTTCTTCATGTTATGGATCGCGGAAGGACGCCGGAGCCAGGTGATGCCCGTGCTGCTTGAGTCGACCATTGCGGCATTCATCTTGCTGTTTGCGTGTTACGGTTTTTCGCCGGACGCTTTCAGCTATCTCTTTCGCTCGGACGCGGCGCAGATCGGATTTTCCTTCGGCCCGGCGTGGCATTTCTTCTGGAACATCTCAAATGCCGGGATTACTGTGGCGACCGGCGCCGCACTGCTGCTTTACTTTGCCTTGCGCAAGACGCTTTATTTCGGAAATACGACGCCGTTTCTGGTGACGCTGCTTTTGATTTTTGTTATTACGGCGGGCGTGCCGGGGAATCCGCTGCTTTGGGCGTTGCCATTCTTGCTTACCTTCATCGCCGGGGTCTTCGCCGATTCGTATGAGACGGTCCGAGGCAGGGTCGCGATCGCGGCGTGCGGTGCAATTGTTGTGCTCCAGGCGGTTTTCTGCGTTCTCACTTTGCCGGGGTTGCTGTAGGCGGTTAGGATTTTTCCGGCGGAACTTTTGCGCCTTCTTTCCGAGCCTTGGAGAGCCCGATGGCAATGGCCTGTTTCGGGTCGGTTACCTTCTTGCCGCTGCGTCCGCTTTTGAGCTTTCCTTCCTTCATTGCTTTCATTTCGGTTTCCACGCTCTTTGAGGCGGCTGGGGAGTATTTTCGCGCGGACGATTTCTTTGCGTTGTCCTTCTTAGCCGTAGCTGTTGTGGCCATCGTGAGTCTCCTTGTCTACCCCATTTTCAGATGGTTACGGTGCCTGAGCAGTTGTACGGAAGCTGTCCGGAGGCTCGATTACGTCCCCAAAATCCGCTCAAAATTCATCGCTCGCTGGGAATCTTCGATACGCTTCGGTAGGGCAATCGGATAGAAGTAGTAAGTATAAGTAAAATAAAGACTTATTCGCCGGTTCAAGCCTTGCTATTTCAGGGTCCAAACAACTAAAATAACGATAGTAGCTCGCGAAGCTCAGGCTAGTCCTAAATCGCTTCCATCCCGCCCCTTCGCTCGCATCCACAACTATGGCAGACGATCAGAATCCGCAACTCCCTCTTGAAGCTGGCGGCCCGCCGAACAGCGGTTCCAATGTGGTTTCCATCAACATCGAAGACGAGATGCGCCGCAGTTATCTCGACTACTCGATGTCGGTCATCATCGGGCGCGCATTGCCTGACATTCGCGACGGCCTCAAGCCTGTGCATCGCCGCGTGCTGTATGCGATGAGCGAGATGGGCCTGGAGCACAATAAGAAGTACACCAAGTGCGCCAAGGTTGTCGGCCAGACCATGGGTGTTTACCATCCCCACGGCGACTCGGCGATTTACGACACGATGGTGCGGCTGGCGCAGCCCTTCTCGATGCGTTATCCGCTGATCGACGGCCAGGGAAACTTTGGCTCAGTCGATGGCGACCCGCCGGCGGCGATGCGTTATACGGAATGCCGCCTGCAGCGTATCGCCGGCGAAATGCTGGCCGATATCGAGATGGAGACGGTCGACTTTGTCCCCAACTACGACGAATCGACCTCCGAGCCTTCCGTTCTGCCAACGCGCATTCCTACGCTGATTGTCAACGGTTCGAACGGAATCGCCGTCGGCATGGCGACTAACATTCCTCCGCATAACCTGACCGAGATTGTGAACGCCACGATTGCGCTGGTGAACGATCCGAAGGCCGGGTTGCTGGAAGTCCTGAAGCACGTTCAGGGGCCGGATTTTCCGACCGGCGGATTCATCTTCGGGAAGACCGGCATCGCGCAGGCCTACACGACGGGCCGCGGACGATTCCTGATGCGCGCCAAGGTGGCCACCGAGCAGCTTACCAAGGAAAAGCTGGCGATCATCGTCAACGAGATCCCTTACCAGGTCAACAAATCCAAACTCATTGAGCGGATTGCCGAACTGGTCAACGAGAAGATCGTCGACGAGATCAGCGACGTCCGTGACGAGAGCGACCGCGATGGCATGCGCATCGTGATCGAACTGAAGCGCGGCTCGCAGCCGGAGATTGTGCTCAACCAGCTCTACAAGCACACGCAGATGCAGGAAAGCTTCTCGATGATCTTCCTCGCGGTGGTCAACGGCCAGCCGCGAGAGCTTGGACTGGCTGCAGCCATCCGATGCTTCATCGATCATCGCGTGGAAGTTGTCCGTCGCCGGACAGTGTATCTTTTGCGCAAGGCCCGCGAGCGCGAGCATGTCTTAGAGGGCTACAAGATCGCCCTCGACAATCTCGACTCGGTCATCCGCATCATTCGCGGATCGGCTTCGCGTGCCGAGGCGAGGGAAAATCTCTACGTCTGGGGCAAGGGTGTTGAGATCGTCGTTAACCTGAATCGCGAGAGGCTTCCCGCCGAAGAGCGCGGCCTGACCTATCGGCAGATCGACGCCATTCTCGAATTGCAGCTCTATCGTCTTACGCAGCTTTCGGTCGACGAAATCCTCAAAGAACTGGGCGAAATCCGGCTGCGCATTGCGGAATATGAGCTGATTCTGGCCAGCGAGCCAAAGCTTCGCGCCGTTATCGTGAAGGAGCTGGAAGACGTTCGCGACAAGTATGGCGATGCACGCCGCACCATCATTGTCGACGAGACCGCCGAGCTGCAGATGGAAGACCTGATCGCCGATGAGCAGGTGGCCATCACTGTCAGCCACCAGGGCTATCTGAAGCGGACGCCGATCTCGATCTATCGCCAGCAGCGCCGCGGCGGCACCGGACGCACCGGCATGAAGACGCGCGAGGAAGACTTTGTCGCGCAGCTCATTATCGACTCGACCCATGCTTACCTGCTCTGCTTTACCAATACGGGCCGCGTTTACTGGGTCAAGGTCTACGAAGTGCCGGACGTGAGCGCGGCGGGCAAGGGCAAGTCGATGCAGAGCCTGCTCAATCTGCAAGCGGGTGAAAAAGTCGTCACCATCCTCCCTGTGCGCAATCTGGAAGAAGAGGGTAAATTCATCCTTTTCGCGACGCGCAATGGCATCGTCAAGAAGACGCCGCTCAAGGACTTCAGCAACGTCATGGCGCGCGGCATTATCGCCATCGCCATTGAAAAGAGCGATGACCTGATCGAAGCGGCCATCACCGACGGCAAGCAGACGATCTTCCTCGCCACGCGCGAGGGCATGGCCATTCGTTTCATCGAAGAATACGACCCGGAACGCAGCGGGATCGGATTGCGGCCCATGGGACGAAACGCCGCCGGCAATAAGGGCATTTCACTCAAGAAGGGCGACGAGGTGATTGGCGTTGCCATCACCGTCACCGATGAAACGCGGGATCGGAACCGCGATGAGTGTGCGGCGAAGTTGAACCTGACCAGCAAGCTGGAAGCTTTGCGCAACGAACTCTCGGAAGCACGAGAAGCCTTGCAGAAGGCGCGTGAAGATCGCCGAAACGGCAATCCCGACGATGAGGTTCTGAAGGCAGCGGAGAAGGCTGCTGAGAAATCCTCAGAAGTGGCGTGGAAGGCTCTCAAGGCTCTCGACGAACGCCTCGGCGTAGGCAGGAACTTGATTCTTACCGTCACGGAGAACGGCTTCGGCAAGCGAACGGACATCGACGAATATCGCCTGACAGCGCGCGGTGCGCAGGGCGTCAACAATCTGAAGGCAACCCCGAAGGTCGGCAAGAGCCAGGCCATTCTGCCGGTGGATGAGACATCGGAATTGATGGTGATCAGCCAGTTCGGCAAGATGATCCGCATCGATACCAAGACCATTCGCGAGGCAGGCCGTTCGACGCAGGGCGTGAAGCTGCTGAATCTTGAACCGGACGATAAGGTCGCGGCAGCGGTCGTCATTCCGCCGGAAGACATCAAGGAAGACGAGCAGGGAACCCTGCTGCAGTAGCCTCACCGAAAGAAGATGGAGTTGTAAAGCGCGACAGGCATCCCATTGTGGATGCCTGTCGCGCTTTACAACTGCGATTTTCTTCTCGACTTTTTTCAGCGTAGGTCATCTTGACCGCCAGTTATCGGACCTGCCCGCACCACTCTTGCCACTCCGAATACGCGGATCGGAACGGTACACTGGTAAAGCTCGGTAGCCTCCGCGAACCTCGCCAATACCCCCGTCTATGCGACGTTCGTACCTCATTTCGCTTCTGGTCGCCTTGGCCTTCAGTCTCTCTGTCATTGCTCCGTCAATGGCAGTCGTCCCCGCGCATCCGCATCATCGCGCTCAAACAAGATCCATTGCAACTTCGCGGAGAACCGGCAAAGCCGGCGTCCAGTCTCGCGCACGACGACAGGCCGCAGAACACGCGAGCCGCGCTGGATTGCGACCGGCGCAGCATCTGCATCGGCCGGGTGCACCAGCGAGTCGTCTGCGCGAAGCATCGCGGCGCTCAAGTGCCGGAAGGCACGGCCGTCACATGTCTTCGGAGCCCGTTCTCCTGCGGGCGCGACTGAACATTCCGCCGCCGCTGCGCGGCTCACATGAATCCCTGGTGCATCAGAACGAGATGGCCGAAGCCGATGGCCTGGAGCGCATCCTGGATGATGCCGATCTCGAAGACCGCATCGCCCATGGGTCGCTGGTTCCGGTGCCGGTTTCGGCTGCGCTGCATGTAAATACAGATTTGCCCGAAAACCGGCGCTACTGCCGCCCGTGGACGGCGAAATTCCTCACCGATCTGGCCCGCGCCCATTCCGCGCGCTTCGCTGGCTCAGTGATTGAGGTCACCTCCGCGGTGCGCACGGTCGAGTACCAGCGCAGACTGCGCATGATCAACGGCAATGCAGCAGCAGCGGACGGGGATATCGCGTCACCGCACCTGACTGGCGGCACCATCGACATCGCCAAGCAGGGTCTCTCCTCCAAAGAAATTGGCTGGATGCGCTGCTGGCTGATTCCGCTGGAACAGCAGGGCAAGATCGATGTCGAAGAGGAGTTTCGCCAATCCTGCTTCCATATTTCCGTTTACAAGAGCTATACGGAGTCGAATGAGGCGCCGGCTCCCGGCTCGACAAGTCCGGCAAAGGCCGCGCCCCTGGCTTCAGCCTCGATACTCGCCGGGCACGGCAGGTAAACCGGTTCCAATATCTGCGGCGGACGGTATTCGCAATAGACGGTGCTCTGGTACGATGACGACGGAGGACGCGCCCTTGTCACGCTTTGCAGCCCTTACAGCCTTTGCAATCTTGAGCACCGCCCTGGCCGCTCATGGCCAGACCGCGGCTCCGGCAGATCACCCCGCTGTGCCGAAGCAAACGTTCACTCCCGCAGCCGATGTGCTGCGCAGCTATAACGGTCTGAAAGCCAACATCCTTAAAGCTGCCGATAAGATGCCGACGGAAAGCTATTCTTTCCGTCCTACGCCGGAGGTCAGGACCTTTGCGCGCGTGGTGAACCATATCAGCGAGGCGCAGTTGCGCAGCTGCGGCACACTCAACGAGACGGCACCGGAAGCGCTGTATAAGGTGCCCCCTGAGACAGCCGACAAGGCGGCGATCGTTGCCGCGCTGCAGGCTTCCTTTGCGGAGTGCGACAAGGCGTATGCCGCCCTTACAGAGACCAACATGCTGCAGATGCTCACGCTTGGGCCGGTCACGCGGGCACGCATCGGCTTTGCCTGGGGAAATGTTTCGCACGACAACGAGCAGTACGCTACCCTGGCTCTCTATATGCGGTTGAAGGGTCTTGTGCCGCCGAGCAGCGAAAAGTAGCTCCCGGCCAGGCCACAAGTGTGAGGGCTGTCTTCGTGATTTCTCCTCATCCTTTCTCAAAGGGACTGTACAATTGCGGGCAAAGACCGGAGAGTCTGCCGTACGCCGTTGAAACGGTCTTTTGAGAGGCGAAATTCCATGAGCAACGTACAAATTCCTGCGGTGGCTGCTGGCCAGGAAGCTCCGCAACTGAGCCAGGTGCAGCGCGTAATTTATACCTTCACTTCACCTTCCAAAACCTTCACCGATATCAAGCGAAGCACAAGCTGGTGGCTGCCATTTGTACTCACGATTGTCTTCGGCTACGGCCTGTTCGGCGCGATCCAGGCCAGAGTCGGATGGGAACAGGTCGCTGAGAACAGCATTAAGCAGAGCCCGAAGCAAGCCGAGGAAATGGACAAGCTGCCCCCGGATCAACGCGCGAGCAGGATGAAGATCACGGTAATCGCCACGCAGATCAGCTTCGCCGCGCTGCCGATCTTCGCATTGATCGGCACGGCGGTGATCGCGGGCGTGTTGCTTGCCACGGTCAACTTCGGTTTTGGCGGCAAGGCGACCTTCTGGCAGGCGTTTTCGGTCACCTGGTTCGCAGGTCTGCCGGGTTTGTTCAAGGTAATCCTCGGGACGATTGCGCTGTTCGCTGGTCTGGACCCGGAGAGTTTTAATGTCAAAAACTTTGCGGGGACAAATATCGGCTATTACCTGCCACCGGATACCAACAAGGCTCTGATGGCGCTGGCGACTTCGATCGATATCACGATGATCTGGACGCTTGTCCTGGCGGCCATCGGCATCTCCATCGTTGCGGGAATCAAGCGCAGCAGCGGCTATATCGCTGTCTTCGCATGGTGGATTGTCACAGTAATTTTTAGCGTGGGAATCGCAGTGGCCTTCTCTTAGGCAGGGAGCCACACATAAATAAAAGAGGCGCGGACTGTTGCAGTCCGCGCCTCTTTTATTTGCTATTTGAAAATTAATCTTCCGTCCATCGGCGCATGATCAGCGAGGCGTTGATGCCTCCGAAGCCGAAAGAGTTCGATAGGGCCACGTCAATTTTAGCGTCGACTGCCTTGTTGGCGACGTAATCCAGGATGCAATCCTCGCCGGGAGTGTCCAGATTGATGGTAGGTGGAATCTTCTGGTCGATCAGCGCAAGCGCCGTGATACCGGCTTCCAATCCGCCGGCCGCGCCCAGAAGATGGCCGGTCATCGATTTGGTGCTGCTTACTTTGAGCACCTTATTCGTCGCCTTTTCTCCAAAGACCAGCTCGATCGCGCGTGATTCATTGCCGTCGCCCGCAGGCGTCGAAGTGGCATGGGCGTTGACGTAATCCACATCTTCGATAGCAATTCCAGCGTCGCGCAGAGCTGCGCGCATACTGCGCTGAGCGCCTGCTCCCTCGGGTGCAATGCCGGTCATGTGATACGCATCCGAACTCATGCCGTAGCCGATAATTTCGCCCAGAATCTTCGCGCCGCGAGCCTTGGCGAATTCCAGTTCCTCGAGAATCAGGATGCCCGCGCCCTCGCCGAGCACGAAGCCATCGCGATCCTTGTCAAAGGGACGGCTGGCTAACTGAGGCTCGTCGTTGCGTGTGGAAAGCGCGCGCATGGCTGCAAATCCGCCAATGGAAAGTTGTGTTACTGCAGCTTCGGAGCCGCCAGCGATCATCGCGTCCGCCTCGCCGTGCTGGATCATCTTGAACGAATCGCCGATGGAGTTGGCCGAGGTCGCGCAGGCTGTTGCCGTCGCCGAGATTGGCCCTTTTGCCCCGTAGCGGATGCTCACCTGTCCCGCAGCCATGTTGATGATCGTCGCCGGAATGAAGAAGGGCGAAATTTTGCGCGGTCCACCGGCAATGAGATTGCTGTATTCGCGCTCGATGATCTCGAATCCGCCGATGCCCGAGCCGATAAAGACCCCGACGCGCTCTTCATTCTCCGGCGTGATAACCAGACCCGATTGCTCCATTGCTTCCTGGGTCGCGGCGATGGCGAGATGGATGAAGCGGGCCATCTTGCGCGACTCTTTCTTGTCAATGAATTGGAGCGGATCGAAGTTCTTCACTTCGGCGGCGAATGTGGTGGAGAAACCTGTGGTGTCAAAGGCCGTGATCGGCCCAACACCACTGGCTCCAGCCAGCAACTGGCCCCAGACCTCCTGGGTGGTGTTGCCAACCCCACAGATCAGTCCGAGGCCCGTAATGACGACGCGGCGTCTCACTGTTTACTTGCCTGCCTTCGCGTTCTTTTCGATGTAATCGATGGCGTCCTTGACGGTCTTGATCTTCTCGGCGTCTTCGTCGGGAATTTCGAGGTCAAAGGCCTCTTCAAACTGCATTACCAGCTCGACAACGTCGAGCGAATCAGCGCCGAGGTCTTCCTGGAAGCTGGCGTTGGGGGTCACCTCGGCCTCGTCGACCTGAAGCTGCTCGACGATAATCTGCTTTACCTTCTCTTCCACTGCCATGTGTCAAATCTCCTCAAAATTATTGTCAAAACACGGAAAACACGCGCAAAACCGTCTCCGGAAGTTTCTACAGGTTCGACTCGCAGCCTACCATACTTGACGACATGCCCGAGCATCTCTCCAGCAGAAACGAAAGCCACACGGCCCCGAATCTCTAAGTCTATCGGGGCACACGAATCCATGTAAAGGAGTGGGGGAGCAGGAATAGGGATTAGGGAACAGGGAATAGAACGCAGTCAAGATTCTGAAGGAATTGCACAGGCAAAAGGCGTACATTAGGCGAAGAGGCTTGGAATATCGATGCAGTCCTTAATTGCCGCAATTGTCGCTGCTTTTGCCGGAATACTGGTAGGTTACTGGCTCCGATCCACATCTGCCGCGGCCGAAAAGAAACAATTGCAAGACCGCAATGCGGAACTTACCAAAGAAGTGGGGTCGGTGCGTCTCGAACTGGTGTCGGCGCAGGCCGATGTTGCCGCGCGAGCGGGCTTCCAGTCTCTGGCGGCAGAGCGTGAGAAGAGCATCGGGCTGATCGCCGCCGAGAAGGAGGAGCTGCAAAAGGCTCTCGCGGTGCGGGCAAAGATTGAGCAGGAGCAAGGTTCGACAATCAGCCGTCTGGAGGCGGAGCTTAGAGGCGAACGCTCCAGTTTTCAGGAGAAGCTGAAGCTGCTCACCGAAGCACGGACCGAGCTGACGCACCAGTTTGAAGCTCTGGCGGGAAAGATTCTCGATGAAAAATCGACGAAATTTACAGAGCAGAACAAGGCTAATCTCGACCAGCTCTTGAATCCGCTGCGCGTTCAGATCAATGATTTTCGCGGCAAGGTCGAGGACGCACAGAAGGAGTCCCTAGCCGGTCGTGTCGAATTGCGCGGCAAACTCGAATCGCTGGAGAAGCTGAACCAGCAGCTCAGCGCCGAGGCTCATAATCTGACCACCGCGTTGCGCGGATCGTCGAAGACGCAAGGCGACTGGGGAGAGTTCATCCTGCGCGATCTGCTCGAAAAAGCCGGATTGCGCGAAGGCGAACAATACCGGTTCCAGGAGAGCTTCGGAGCGGTTGTGGATGAAGATGGTGCACGTGGCAAGGCCTCACGAACGGACGTCATCATCAACCTTCCCGGCGGACGCCATCTGGTGGTCGATTCCAAGGTTTCGCTCAACGCCTACACGGACTACGCCAACGCTGTGACGGAAGACGCGCGCAAGATTGCCCTGAAGCAGCATCTGGTCAGCGTCCGGGCGCATCTGGACGGGCTTGCCAAGCGCAGTTATCACAAGCTTTCCGGTCTTGACTCTCCTGATTTTGTTGTGATGTTCATCCCTGTCGAGCCGGCGTTTCTCCTCGCCATGCAGGAGGCTGGCGACTTATGGCGCGAAGCTTACGAGCGCAACGTCCTGCTGGTTGGCCCGACGACGCTCCTCTTCGTCATTCGCATCGTCGATAACCTCTGGCAACAGGAGCAGCAGGCTCGCAGCGTTGCGGACATTGTCGAGCGCGGCACGAAGCTGTACGAGAAGTTCGTCAATTTTGTGGCCGATCTCACCAAAGTAGGCGATAGCCTGCGCAGCGCAGACCAAAGCTATCAGAACGCGATGAACAAGCTCAGCACAGGCTCCGGTAACCTCGTCCGGCAAACCGAGATGCTGAAAAAGGCAGGCATCCGCACCAGCAAGCAACTACCATCGAAGCTTCTCGATGCCGCTGGATTGGATGCCGAAGAACAGGCCGCGCTTTCGCTGGCAGCGAGCGGCGAGGAAGATAAGAGTTTGCCTCTGAATCGGAGCTAAATTCGCAGCTCAAGAATCCGCTAATCTGCCAACTGGCCAACGCGCGAAGCGCGAGCTAACTCGCTAATTCAGCAAATGCCGTCCTCATGCGTTTCCATGTGATGTCCAGATCCTCGGGCATCACGCGGGTCTCGGCGACGGTGGTCATGAAATTGGTGTCGCCGATCCATCGCGGCAGCGCATGAAGATGCAGATGGCCCGCGACTCCTGCGCCCGCAGCCTGCCCTAGATTTAGCCCGAAGTTGATCCCGTGCGGTGAATAAAGAGTGGCCAGAACGCGCTCTGTCTTCTGCGCCAGGTCCATCAATTCATGTGCGGTCGCCACGGGCAACGCGGCAAGACTGGCCTCATGCCTATGAGGAATCACCATGACGTGGCCCGAGGTGTAGGGAAAGGCATTCAGGCAGATGAAGCAATCTGCTTCGCGATGGATGAGGCCAGCGGCCATTTCAGCCTCGTCAACGGGCTTGCCGTTCGCAATCGCGTGGTCGACGGCCGCCAGCATGTTGCAGAAAACGCAGCCCAGGTCCCCCGGCCAATCCTCCAGGCCGCGTGGAACTCCGGGTCGGATAGCCTTTTCAGCGTTGGTTACGTAGCGATAGCGCCAGGGAGTCCAAAGCAGATCCATATTGGCGAGTATAGATTGGCGTGTGTGGAGCGGCCGGAACTCTGGCCGAACACCCCGCCGCAGGCAGTATACCCCTACAAATCTCAGACTTTAGGAGGGTTTTGCGCCAAGATGCACCAAGGATGGAGCACCTTTCTTGAATAAGTGGTTGCAAAGTGGTCCCTGCCACATCCTTGCATTGACCTTCTGAACAGCGCATTGCTACACTTCAGGAGTACCCTTATGCGCGGATTCCAGCATACGGGTGCGGCCTGCCACTGGCTGACCGGATCTTCTCAAGCTCTTCCAAGTAGATAGACGTAGATTCTGGCCATTTAGTTCGGTCGGATTCTCCGGCACTCCGCAGGAACTCCTTGAGAGGCAGAACTTGCCGGAAGACGTGGCTACGACCGCGACCTTCTGCCGAATGAATGAGCACCGGCAGGGGCTGATCACCGAGACAGGAAATCTAGACCCCCTGTCCACGGGAACTGGAATCCCGGAGCTGGCAGTCATGGCAGACGTCCTCAATCTTGAAACCGAGAGCACACCCCTGAACACCGAACTGGAAACCCCCGAACTTGAGTCCGTGACGGAGCTGCAAGAGCCGTCGCTCGAATCCACGTCTAACCCCGTTGTCTCTGAAGAGCTTGAAACCGTCGATGCTTCTGCGGTTGAGTCTGCTCTGGCCACGGTTGCGTCCGAAACGGCCGAGGGTTCCTCGGTTGCGGTGGAAGCCGAAACTCCGATTGCCGCGCCTGTTGCGCAATCGGCAGCCGAAGCTGCGCCTGCCAGCGAGCCGGAAGTGGCAAGTTCCGCGCCCGTAAGCAGCCCCGTGTCGGCTGCGCCAGTCGCAACTCCCAAAGCGCCCGAGCGCCAGGCTGTGAAGCCGGTTGTCGCCAATGTCGCGTCCCAGCACGATCACGACTTTGATGGCGGCGAGGATTTCTCTGCCCAGCTCGAAGCCTTTGAGCGCGAGCAGGCGGCCGAAGCCGCGGCTGTCGAGGCGTACGGCGATTCCGTAGTCACCGGCACGGTCATTAAGCTGACAGACAAGCACGCGGTAATCGACGTAGGTCTCAAGTCCGAAGGACTGCTCCCCATCGAGCAGGTCAACGATCATAATGGCCAGCCAAAGTTCAAAGCCGGCGACCAGATTGAAGTGGTCATCGAGCGCGAAGAGCCCGAGGGCGGCTACCTGGTCAGCTACGACAAGGCGCAGCGCCTCCGCGTCTGGGACGTGATCGAAAAAGCGGCAAACGACAAGACTCCGATGATTGGAACAGTTGTCAGCCGCGTCAAGGGCGGTCTTACGGTCGATATCGGCCTCAAGGCCTTTTTGCCAGGTTCTCAGCTCGAAGTGCGCCCCGTTCGCAATCTCGACGGCTATCTTGGCCAGCAGATTGAAGTTCGCGTCATCAAGCTGAACAAGAAGCGCGGCAATGTCGTCGTCAGCCGCAAAGAGATCCTCGAAGAAGAGCAGAACGCCAAGCGTTCCATGACTCTTGAACATCTGGAAGAGGGCGCGGTCCTCACCGGCACGGTCAAGAATCTCACCGATTACGGTGCGTTCGTGGACCTGGGCGGCATCGATGGCCTGCTGCACATTACCGACATGAGCTGGGGCCGTCTCACGCACCCCCGCGATCTGGTCAACGTCAGCGACGAGATTCAGGTCAAGGTGCTCAAGTTCGACAAGGATAAGCAGCGCGTTTCGCTGGGCTTCAAACAGCTCACGCCTGATCCGTGGCTCGACGCCGTCGAGCGTTACCCGGTAGGTGCCCATGTTAAGGGCCGCATCCTCTCGGTGACCGATTACGGCGCGTTTGTTGAACTCGAGCAGGGAATCGAAGGCCTCGTACACGTCTCCGAAATGACATGGTCGAAGCGGATGAAGCATCCGTCGAAACTGGTCAAGCCAGGCGACGAAGTCGAGACCGTGGTCATCAGCGTCAACCCGTCTGATCGCCGTATCTCTCTCGGGATGAAGCAGTTGCAGGAAAATCCCTGGGAGAATCTCTCCGAGCGCTACCCGACCGGAGCCATTGTCGAAGGCCGCGTTCGCAACCTCACCGACTTCGGCGCCTTCATCGAGATCGAAGACGGCATCGACGGTCTGGTGCACGTTTCGAACCTGAGCTGGACCAAGCGCGTCAAGCATCCTTCGGAAGTGCTGAAGAAGGGTGAAAAGGTCAAGGCTGTCGTTCTCGGTGTCGAGCCGGAAAACCGCCGCCTTTCGCTCGGCGTGAAGCAGTTGCAGCCCGATGTCTGGGAGACTTTCTTCACCCAGCACCGAGTCGGCGATGTGGTTCACGGCAAGGTTCTGCGCACCGCGCAGTTCGGCGCCTTTGTCGAAGTTGCCGAGGGAGTCGAAGGACTCTGCCATGTTTCGGAAGCGGTCGATGCATCTGGTCACCCGCTCACGCTGGAACAGGGCCAGGAGCACGACTTCAAGATCATCAAGATGAACGTGGAAGAAAAGAAGGTCGGTCTTAGCATCCGCGCCGTAGGCGAAGAAGCCAGCCGGGCGGAAGTCGAAAGCTACAAGTCGCCTTCCCGCGACCGTGACCGCGATCACGGATCTTCCTCCTCATCGCAGAGCGGTTCCACCACCACTCTGGGCGATCTGGTCAACTGGGACAAATTCCGGCGGTAAGCTGGAGTCAGCAATAGCACAAAGGCCACCTCGCGAGGGGTGGCCTTTTCTGCATTCGATATATCCGGTACAACTCGCTAGAAATGGAGATGCACTCTATAGAATCCTCGTTCTTTGAAACGAAAATCGGATTTCAGAATAGTCTCAAGCGAAATATCTTCGAAGATTCTCGGAGCGTCAGCAAAGTCTCCATCCCACATTCCATATAACTCAATCATCGAGTCTCTGGTTGATTGAAGGACACCAACCAAGCCCTCGCGATTCAGAAGATCGCTGGCAGCCTGCTCTTCATCAATTTCCGAATCCTCAAAGAAATACCAATCGCCGCCTTGAAACACGACGTGAGGGAAATCACAGCCGCAACCAGAAGTGGAACCAATAAATTGAACTTCGGGATTGGTGAAATGTGCCTTAACCGCAACGTCGCGCTCAGTAAGGGATGCTACCGGCAAGTCCCGAGAGCCTTGTTGCCACTTCCTTCGCGGGATTGGCTTTGTGGTTGCTGCGTATAGTTGGAAGCACATCGAATTATCTTAATAGCTAATTCAACGCCGTTGCACTTAGATCATCTTTGTCTTTCGTTCGCGGCTGGACAGCCATTGCGTCAGTCCGAGCGCGAGGAGGACGGAGCAGGCCGCGAAAAGGTAGATCGGCGGGTAGCCGAAGCCGCCGATGATCGCTCCGGCGGCAGGGCCGATGACCATCAGTGCGAAGTCCATGAAAACGCCGTAGGCGCCGAGGGCAGTTCCCTTGTCCTGCGGCGGGATGTGGCGGACGGCTTCTACGCCGAGCGCAGGAAAAACCAGCGAAAATCCGAAGCCGGTGAGCGCGGCTCCGACAAAGGCAAGCGCTTCGGAGTGCGTAAGCCAGAGCAGCAATAGCCCAAAGAATTCTGCGCTGAAGCAGACCGTCGCTACACGGAATCCGCCGACTCGATTGATCGAATGGGCAAATATCAGCCGGGCGCAGACAAAGAGCGCGCCGAACAGCGTGAGGGCAAAGGCTGCGCCATTCCACTGCCGGTGCGCGAAATCGAGCGTGATGAAGGTTGCCAGAACTCCGAAACCGACACTTCCAAGCGCCAGACCCAATCCGAACGGGGCGACTTTGCCGAAGACGTGGTGAAAAGGCAGCTTTTCTCCATGTGAGACCGGTACGCGAGGCAGTCGTGCGGCCATGGCGATAGGAGCAAAGCCGAGCAGAATTACCATTGCGCCGATGGACCAGAATCCGGTGATGCGTTCCAGAAAGACGCCGAGCGGAGCACCGACGGCGAGCGCGCCGTAGGTGCAGATGCCGTTCCAACTGATGACAATTGCAGTATGTTCCGAGCCGACCGTGAGGATGCCCCAGATCGTCGCGCCAGTCGAAACCATGCTTTCGCATGCGCCGAGCAGCAGGCGTCCAAGAACAAGAAACGTCAATCCCAGCCATGGGATATGCGGAAAGAAAGCCGCCAGAAGTGTGCAGACGCCGCTTACTCCGCCGATTGCGAGCCCGTAAAGCACGGTGCGCTTGGCTCCGAGGCGGTCGACCATGCGGCCAGCCTGCGGGCGAGTCACAACGGTCGCGGCATATTCAATGCTGATGATTAGTCCGGCGAGGACGGTGTTGTACCCGAGATTCAGATGAACATAGGACGGCAGAATCGCCAGTTGTACGCCAATGGCGAGGTAGCAGGCAAAGGTGAAGAAAACATAGGGAAGAATGCGCGCCGTCAGTTCCCGCTGGGAGTACTGAGAAACGCTGGCGGTGGTCATAGCTAGTCCAGTTTTAGTCCTGTGGCCTCGGTTGCGGCCGGGGCGAAACTCCAACTTCTTAGAGATGCAAGGGCTGGTTCAACAGAAACTCTTATCCAGTATAGGATTCGCGATTCGATGCGTTGCTATTCTGATATAGATGGCCGGGTTTCACGTCGAAAACTTCGGATGCCGGGCGGCTCGCGCGGATGGCGAGGCGGTAAGCTCGCGTCTGCGCGCTGAGGGGCTGTTTGAACTCACCCTGCCGGAAGCGGACGTTGTGATCCTCAATACATGCAGCGTGACCGCCGAGGCAGATCGCGATGCACGCGCCTTTGTGCGCAAGACGCGGCGGCTCAATCCGGAAGCGAAGATCGTTGTCACTGGCTGCTACGCACAGCGCGCGCCCGATGAGATCGCCGCGCTGGACGGAGTCAGCGCCGTGGTCGGCAATAGCCACAAGGGCATGGTGCCGGAGATTGTGCATGGGTTGCTTCGTGAAGAAGATGCGCAGGCGAATGCGGCGTTGATTTCTCCTTCGGATCTGCTATTGAGTCCCTCCTCGGCGCAGGTCTGGGCGGATGATCGATTTGCGCACTCTTATATTGAGGGAGCTCAGGTGGTTCCGGGCTTGCAGACGCGGCCTAACCTCAAGATCCAGGAGGGCTGCGGCAACCGCTGCACGTTCTGCATTATTCCGACCACGCGCGGGGCATCGCGCAGCCTTTCGCGCGCGAAAGTGCTGGATCAGGTGCGGGGCTTTGTCGCCGCCGATGGCAAGGAACTTGTAATCTCGGGCATCAATCTCGGGCGCTGGGGTCGCGATCTGTCGGAGGGTTACTCGCTGGCGGGGTTAGTGCG
The DNA here is from genome assembly GCF_025685625.1 of Acidicapsa acidisoli. Classification (NCBI taxonomy): domain Bacteria; kingdom Pseudomonadati; phylum Acidobacteriota; class Terriglobia; order Terriglobales; family Acidobacteriaceae; genus Acidicapsa; species Acidicapsa acidisoli. The sequence continues at coordinate 294,637 of NZ_JAGSYI010000001.1, read as the reverse complement.
GGAGATTCTGACGGAAACTGGATTGCCGCGTTTGCGCCTGAGTTCGATTGAGCCGATGGACTGGACTCCGGAGCTGATCGGGTTGATGCGGGAATTTGGCGCCGGCAGACTGGCGCGTCACGCCCACTTGCCGCTCCAATCCGGCTCGGACGCTGTATTGCGACGAATGCATCGCCGTTATCGTCCGTGGCATTACGAGCAGAAGGTGGCAGCGCTGGTCGATGCCGCAGGGCAGGAGTTGGCCGTCGGTGCCGATGTCATGGTTGGCTTTCCCGGCGAGACGGATGCGGAATTTCGCGAAACCTCCGACATGATCGCGAGGCTGCCGTTTACCTATCTCCATCTGTTTCCGTTTTCACCGCGACCGGGAACTCGAGGCTGGGAACTGCATCGCGAGAGTCCGGTTGCTTCGCAAGCGGTGAGCGAACGCATGGCGACCTTGCGCGATCTTGCCGCTGAGAAAGGTCGCCGCTTCCGAGCAGGGTTAATCGGATGCACCTTGCCCGCAATTACGCTGCATACCGCAGCCGAAGTCGCGGCCCGAGGGCGGACTTCCTTGCTCACGGACAACTACCTTCCGGTCGAGATGAGCGGGGTCGAGCCGGCGAACCGGCTGGTGCGGATCAAGCTGACGGGGATCGACGAGGCCATACTGCAGCGTACCGATTTATGACACAGGCTGGACGTCGTCCGGGTTGCTCGGGCGGGAGCCGTGCAATAGAATCGTCGCCATGAGAACACAGCGGTCTTTCTCCTCCCTTCGACGTGCGCTTCTGCTTCTCGCAGCGTTTGGATTTCTGGCCACGGCGACGACCGGGCTCATTGCCCAGGATTGGGCCAAGCAGAAGCTAGACAAGTCGCCGCGCCATCGCGAGTGGGTGACGGTCAAGCACGGCGACCGCTCGGTGCAGGCCTTTGTTGTTTACCCGGAAGTCAAGGGAAAGGCGCCGGTTGTGGTCCTGATCCACGAGATCTTTGGGCTCAGCGACTGGGCGCGCAGCATGGCGGACGATCTCGCCGCTGCTGGATATATTGTGATTGCGCCGGATTTGCTTTCTGGTTTTGGGCCGAATGGCGGCGGCAGCAGCGCATTTCCCGATCAGGATGCTGCCGTGAAGGCAGTTTCGGGGCTGAATCCGGAGACTGTTACGGCGGATCTGGACGCGACGGCGGACTTTGCGAAGAAGCTGCCCGCTTCAAACGGCAAGCTGGCCGTGGTCGGTTTTTGCTGGGGTGGCGGCAAGTCGTTTGCTTATGCGACGCATCGCCATGATCTGAACGCGGCTTTCGTGTTTTACGGTCCCGGCCCCGATGCTGAGGCGATCAAGTCGATCCAGGCTCCGGTGTATGCCTTTTACGCGGGCAACGACGGGCGTATCGGAGCGACAGTGCCAGCGACGACAGAGGCGATGAAAGCGGCAGGGAAAAAGTACGAGCCGGTGAGCTATGAAGGTGCTGGCCACGGCTTCATGCGTGCCGGGGAGGCTCCCGATGCGAGCCCGGAGAATAAGAAGGCGCGGGAAGAGGGGATGAAGCGCCTGACTATGTTGCTAAAGAATATGTAGGGTCAGAAATAGGGTCAGGGCGGCAGATTGCGAATCGTTCCCTGCCGCCGCGTTCCGAGCTATCTCTTCAGTAGCCGATGGTGAAGCGCTGGCGCTCGCGCTTTGGAGACTCGAGTTCGTCGACCAGCGCAATCGCATAGTCTTCCAGGGAGATTCTGCTGTCGCCCTGCTCGTTGGCGATGAGTTGGTCGGTGCCCAGACGGAATTTGCCTGTCCGTTCGCCGGGAACGAAGAATCCGGCGGGGCTGAAGTAGGTCCAGTTGATCTCGGACTTCCTGATCAGATCGAGCGTTTTTTGATGCGAAATGGCGATAGGCAGCCATTGGGCAGGCAGGTGGCCGCTCTCGATTACGGTTACACCTGGCGCGACTTCCAGGCTGCCTGCGCCACCGACGATGATGAGGCGCGGCACGCCGGCCTGCTTGACTGCCTCAATGAAACGGCCAGTGACCGGGATGAGTTGATCGGTCTCGTCGGCGGGCGGAGCGTAGGCGCTCACCACGGCATCCGCCCCTTTGATCTTCTCCGCGATGGTGTCGACAGTGGAGACGTCGCCTTGCACGACAGTGAGGCCCCGTCGCGCTGAAAGTTTGGCGGGGTTACGGACGACTGTGGTCACCTGATGGCCACGCGCCAAGAGTTCCGTAAGAATGCGGCTGCCGGATTGGCCGGTGGCTCCGTAGAGGGCGATGTGCATGGTGATTTTCTCCTAGGGGATGCCGGTTGCCCCTAAATGGGGATTTGTACCGAATCGGCGCAAAAGCTAAGAAGTGTGGGACAGCCACATCCTTCGGCGATGCAGGCCGCATCCAACCAATGATATACTCGGAGCGCGAGCTTGCGTCCAAGGAGGATGCTGCAGCACGGGTATTGAATCACGGAGGGGAACCATCGCACTCGACAAGCGTTCAGCAAAGCAGTTTATTCGCATCAACGAAAGAATCCGCGCGCGGGAGATCCGCGTTATTGATGAAAATGGGGAGCAGATGGGCATTTTGCCTCCCTTCGAGGCACTGAAGATCGCCCGCGAGCGTGGGCTTGATCTTGTGGAAGTCTCACCCAATGCGATCCCTCCTGTTTGTCGAATCCAGGATTACGGGCGCTTCCTTTACGAAAAGGACAAGAGCGAAAGCGCCGCGCGCAAGAAGCAAAAGGTCATCGTTGTCAAAGAGGTCAAATTCTCTGTGACCGTTGACGAGCATGACTACCAGACAAAAAAAAATCAGGCAGTCCGCTTCCTCAACGACGGCGACAAGGTCAAGGCCAGCCTTCGCTTCCGTGGCCGTCAGATGGCGCACCGCGAACTCGGCTACAACATCATCAATCGCCTCATTCAGGACATTGGAGAGGCCGGTATCGTTGAATTTATGCCGCGCATGGAAGGGACTATCCTGCACGCCATCATCGCACCATCCAAGAAGGCGGAGCCGGCGAAGCCCAAGCCCACTGCCGCGCTAACCCAGACTCCAGTGGCGAAGGCTCCGGCAGCGAACTCACCACAGGCATAAGCCAACTCGCATGACTCCCATAAAAGTCAGATGATTAAGGCCGTTTCGCTTACGCGAAACGGCCTTTGGCGAATTCGCGCCTGTATTCTGGCGAGATGAAACAGACAACTTTCATTCTTTGGCGTTTGTGCCTGCTCACGTCCTTTTCGTTGCCCATGGTTGGTACGGCTGCTTCAGGACAAGAACTTCGCTTTCCCAACTCCGAGGATCTTCGTCATGTGAAGGCGATTGCGTCGCCACAGCTTTCTCCCGATGGCCGAGATGTCCTGTTTACGATGACGGACGCAACTGCGGATGGGGCAAAGAGTCATCTTTTGCTGGCTTCCGTGGCGGGCGGCGTGTCACGCCAACTGACTTACTCGCCTTCGACAGACAAGCGGGGAGAGCACAATGCGGCGTGGGCTCCGGATGGCAGTGCAATCCTGTTTTTGGCGAAACGAGGAGAGACGACGCAGCTCTTTCGACTTCCTCTTTCAGGCGGAGAGGCGATGCCGTACGAGCTTAAGGTATTGCCAGTCGTGGATGACTCCAAAGAGCCGGGATTCGTTCCTCCGGCGAAGAGCGGCGCTCCCGATTCGGATAAGGATGGAGCCAAGAAGGACGATGCGAAGCCCGAAGCTATCGCGATCAATGTGAGCGGCTTCGCCGTTTCGCCGGATAGCCATTGGCTGGCGGTATGGGCGAGCGATCCGGAGACACCCGGCGAGAAGAAGGCCAAGGACGCGAAAGCTGATGCGGTGTGGGTCAATCACGAGCGCCACGGTGAGAGGCTTTATCTGGCTGCCCTAAAGTCCGATGGGAATCTTGACGGCGCGTTGAAGCCGGTCACCCTCGCGCCGGATGTTCACGCTGTCTCCTGGTCACCGCAGAGCAATCGAATCGTGGTGATCACGGAGTTGCCGAATGACGCCAGCGACCTGGGTCCGGCAGCAACGGCGTGGCTGGTGAGCACGGATGCGCTGGACAAACCTATGTCATTGAAGGGCGTTCCGGCGACCGTTCGCGACGGCATCGGGTGGAAGCCGGACGGCAGCGAGATTGTGTTTGCCGCGCAGACTTCGGAAGATGCGCCTCCAGGGGTAGAAGAGTTGTTCGCCATTGCACTGCCTGGCGCGGATTCATCCGAGCAGCCGGAGGCTCGGCGTCTGATGGCGGATTTCAAGGGCGGACTTGGCTTCGGAGAGCCGGTGTATCTGCCGGACGGCAATGTTTTGGCGGCTGCGACGGAGGGAACGAGGATGACCGCAGTGCGCCTCGCTCTCGATGGCAAGAGCGTGCCGGAATCTATCGCTCAAGAGACTCCGGTCGTCATTGGCCTGAGCACCAACCGGAAGCAAACGGGCTGGGTCTGGCTTGCGTCGGGAAGCGACCATCCGGATTCGCTTTGCTATGCGGCGTCGCTCGGTGGAGAATGCAAGACGCTTGCGACTCCGGAGCTGACGACGCGGCACTTTAGCAGCGTGAAATCCCAACTCGTGCAGTGGCAGAGCGATGGCCTGACAATTGAGGGACTGCTTTATCTGCCGCCGGAGGTTGCTAATAAGAAGGTTCCGCTGATTGTCGATGTGCATGGCGGGCCGCTGGGTGCCTGGGAGGACCGCTATGGCGAGTGGACGGGGTTCCTCGTCGGCCACGGATGGGCAATTCTGCGCCCCAATCCGCGCGGATCGAGCGCTTACGGCGTGAAATTTGCCGCGGCAAACAAGAATGATCTTGGCGGCGGAGATTTTCGCGATGTGATGGCTGGCGTCGATGCGGTTCTCAAGCAATACCCGATCGACCCGGACAAGCTGGCGTTGATGGGCTACAGCTATGGTGGAGAAATGGCCGGTTTCGCGGAGGGCAAGACGGACCGGTTCAAGGCAATCATCAGCGGCGCTCCGGTCATTAATCAGTTCAGTGAATACGGCACGGAACACGGCTCGTGGTATGACCGCTGGTACTTCGGCAAGCCGTGGGAGCATGTCGAGGATGCATGGCGGCAAAGCCCGCTCTCCGGCGCAAGCAAGGCCAAGACGCCATTCCTGCTGTTACAAGGTGAAGCGGATGTCACCGATCCGGTAGGGCAGGCGGAGGAGATGTACCGAGCGCTTAGGCAGGCCGGAGTCCCGGTTGAACTGGTCACATACCCGCGCGAAGATCATGGGCCGTTGGCGCGCGGTATATTCGGTTACCCGGTTTCGGAGCCATGGCACGGCTTTGACGGGCGGCAACGCATCGTCGATTTTCTGCAAAAGGGGTTTGGCGAAGAAGGGAAGTAGGGTTTTTATGGGTGCGGCCCGGATTTCGCGGCGGTCATTCCTGACCTCGTCGACGAAGCCCTGGGCTTGGCTTCCATTGTGGATACTATGGCCGGAATGTCCAGCGAATCTTAGCTGTGACCGATTCCGCATCGGGATCGAAGCTGGTTCCGGGCTGCAAGGTGTTGCGTACCCAGGTTCGATCCCAGATGACGTAAAAATCGTCTCCGGGGCGGAACGTCCAGCGCAGCCGGGTGTTGCTGCTCAGGTCGAACGAGACATTGTCGTATTGCACGAAGGTGCTTAGAGAGAGATCGGGGCTCCACGACAAAGCGCCCTTGAATTGCCATAGCTTTTCGACAAAGCTTCCTTGCGGCGTGTGGGCAAAGTAATTGTCGGCAGTCACGCCGGCCTCGACCTTTCCGTGGAAAGGTGTCCAGTTCAGTGAGTTCGTCTGGTGGTATAAGTGCCCGTTGTAGTATCCGCCGACGGTTGAGACGTTAGAGAACTGAATTTTCCGTTGTGGGCTTGTATTGAGCACAGCTCCGTAGCGCTCAAAGTCATACGATCCCACTGGATACGTGACCGAGGGAACAATTGCAAAGGGCGTGGTGAGAGTTTCGTGATCGGCGAATGCCAGGATCGCAAAGTTATCCCCGGAGTTTGTCGTGACATTCAATGGCCGGAACGAAAACAATTGAGACTGGAGGTTTCCTGAGGTGTCGGTAATGCGTTTGTAATAGAGTTCGTAGGATGCTTGGCGAATCGCGCTGAAGGGGCCAGTTGGTGAAGGGCGCGGACGATAGGCGCAGGAAGCGTCGGTCTGGTGGGTCTGAGGGCGCGGCAGAAAACTCAGGAGCGGATCGAATCCTTCTCCGTAATGGTTGGTGCCCGCAGTGCAGTTCACCAGATCATTGGGATAGACAACACGTAATCCCCATGCTTCTCGATTGCCGTTCGGAACATCTCCCTGCGCAGTCGCGCCCCATCCTCCGAATTGCAGGCTGTGCTTGCCGAGGAATTCGGAGGTATTCCATACTGCGTCGGCGCCGGCGACGGTGTTTGAAACCAGCGCTTCGGGGTCGCCATGGGTCACGATCGCGCCGACGCGCAGGTGCTTGTCCACATCGTAGGCGACCCGGCTGGCCAGCAGATTGGTGCCGTCTACTTTCGCAGAGGGCAGGCCCAGGTATTGCACCACAGTTTCAGGGACATAGGCGGTCCGGGTCTGTGCGTCGAGCAGCGCAAGGCTCCATGGGCCGACATGGCCATTCAGCTTGAATCCCCCATTCAGCGGAATGTTGTAGCCGTCGAGCAGGCCGACGTTTCGGCTGAAAAAGGGAACGAAAGTCGAATTAAGTCCGAGGCCGAAGAGGTATTGATTTGCGCCTTCCAGAAAGAAAGCGCGCTTTTCCGGGAAATAGAGCGGCCACGGTGTGATGTCAATCTGGCGTGAATCCACTTCCGTTTCGGCAAAGTCAGTGTTTATGGTTACAATCGCAGCGAGTTCCGGAGTGATCCTCCAAGTGATCTCTCCGCCGCTGGCGCCCATCCAATTCCTATCAGTGGGAGCGAAGTCGCGCAACATAGTACCGCTGGAATACGGAGCGAATTCCACTCCGTGGCCCTGCTTCAGAGGCGCCATGATTTCCAAATCGCCTGCTCTCCGCATGTCGTACAGGTCGGCGTCAAGGGTAGGCGATGCCCAGCGCAGTTCCGTCTGGTCGCGCACAATGGAACGATCTAGTTGTAGTCCCCAGTGGCCGTTGCCGCCGACAAAATTGAGCGTTTGTGCGGGAATCCAGATTTCCGCGGACCATCCGTCCGGGGTGCGCGCTGTTCGCGCATTCCAGATGCCGTCCCAGTCAGTTGAAAAGTTGCCTGGCCCTCCGATCAGACCATCCAGCCGGCCGCCTGCCTCGTTGATTTGGAAGTAATACCCGGTTCGCTTATCTCCAAACGAATCGAGAACAACCGAAACCGTGTCGTCGCCGAACTGATCCCCATCCTGAGCGAGGGTATGCACCTGAATTGCCTTTGGGTTTGGGTCGTGGCATTTGAATCCAAAGATGAGCGCGTCGTGGTAGATCAGCACCCGGACATCCGTTATGTAGGGCGTGGCTTGTCCTGGGTGTGGAGATTGCTGGGTCAGCATCATGGGTTCCGCTGTCTGCCAGTCCGGCTCGGTCAGCTTGCCGTCGATGTTGATCGGCCCGGTGGCCATGCGTGCATGAACGGTCGGAAGTCCGGTCAGCTGCGGTTGGGAAGAGGGCTCCTGCGCCGAAGCCGCCTGGCAGGCCAGATTGGTGACTAGACCTGTACTGACACCAATCCAAAGCATCGTAAGAAGGACTGGCCGCAGTCCGGCAACGCGCCGTATCGTTATCGTCCTGCACGGGGAGCATTGCAAAAACTGCCGCATGGAGCGTGGTCGTCCTCTTGGGGGTGAAGTAGACCCTGCGATTCAGAGCATGAAGCATCACAGACGGAGAAAGGGAATCCTGCCTCTATCCTAACTGCTTGACGCAATCCAAAGTGCAGGCTAATTACACTGATTGTGTGCAATGCGAATTCGCTTTGCCAGCCATTGGTTCTATGGCGGAAGCCGAAAACAGGAATCTGTTATCGAAATCAGGCGCCTTGCAGGCTTTGAGATCAAGGACTGTATTGCTTATTTCGCTTCTATGCATCAAAGGCTATCAGCCCAGTTCATTGACTGAAGCATTAGTTATATAACATACCGCTTGCCGGGCTAAGTCTATGGCGAATAAGAGTTATTATCCAACTCACTAACCTCGTCGGTTACCCTCGACGCCCAGCGATCAGCCCTTGGTTGATCCCGATGTTGATGCGAGGGGCACAGCGATGAAGCCTTCGCGCCAATGGCCGCCCTCCCGGCGCGGTGGCTGGCCTACAATTCTGGCCGCCGTCTCGTTGCGTTGTTCGATCGCAAGACCGGGCAATCCTCCGACGATGGCTTGCAACTGATCGTGATTGGGAGGCTGACTGGTGGTGATCGGCAACAAAGCGGTGAGCGCGGTGTAAGCGTCCGCAAGATCACTGACGCGGCATTTGCGCTTGGCAGGCAGGGAGGGAATTCCGAGGGATTTCCATGCCGCATGTGGATAGCTCTCGACCAGAATCCTGCGCGGCGGACCGTCTGTATGATCCGCAAGGCGCTCCCGTGTCGCCAGCCTCTGCCAGCCGAGCCGTCCGAGCGCGTCATACAACGCAAGGCAGAAGCCGACAAATCGTTCATAAGTTCCCGGGAGCACCGTTCCCGGCAATCCGGTCTTTGCGGAGGTGTTCAACTCCCGTTCTGACGCGCGGCAGAAAGGGTAGCCGTTGTCTTCCGACTTCCAGGCCTGCGGGCCATCCAGCATTAATATGTTCACCCCGCGCTCCAGACAGAGCGTGTTCAGGCGGATGGCCAGTTCGACGACTGATGGCGATCCGGCATCCTGCCATCGGAAGATCTCACAGACGATTCGTGGATCGGTTTGTGGTCCTTTTTGCTCCAAAAGGACGACTCCTAGATCGGACCAACTGCGGCAGGCGAGATCGACAGAAAGGACGGGCATGGGCCTTAACCTACGCGCGGTCTCCTGTTTCGGCAAGATCCATGGCGGTAAATTCCTGTCTGCGATATACTGATTTGGTCCGCATTGGGCAGGGCTATCCCTGTTCCCAAAGTGGTTCTGAAATCTTCGAAGAGTGCTGCAAGAGATAAACTCCTCGAAAATAAGAGAAAACAATGCCCAAACTGAAGACCCATACGGGCGCGGCCAAGCGCTTCTCCAAGACTGGTTCCGGCAAGATCAAGCGGCACCAGACCAAGATGCGCCACATCCTTACGTCGAAGCTCCCCAAGACGAAGCGCAAGCTCGGCAAGAGCCTGATCGTCTCGGACGCTGACCACGAAAAGGTCGCCCGCATGATCCCGTACGCCTGATCCTGATCGTATCTCGCGATACGCCGGATCTATTCAGCCTGAAAAGTGATCTTGCCCGACATTAGGCAATGTGAGCTGGGTTAGCGCAAATGCGTTGTGCAGCCCCGGAAGATGCCAAGAGCGGATTCCCGAAATTCAGGCACGACAGTGCGAGTGAAGAGGTTCCAAAGCGTCTCCCTCAAAGGTTGACGCCTCCTGCCTCCAGCCGCCAAAACGTAACGCAAAAAGGAGCAAATCACTATGCCTCGCGTAAAACGTGGCACAAAGCGGTCTGACCGCCGCAAAAAGATTCTCAAGCGCGCAAGTGGCTACTTCCTTACGAAATCCAAGCTGTATCAGGCAGCCCAGGAAGCCGTCGAGCGCGGACTCAAGTTTGCCTACACCGGCCGCCGCCAGAAGAAGCGCCAGTTCCGTTCGCTCTGGATCGTTCGTATCTCGGCCGCAGCCAAGCTTAACAATTTCAGCTACTCACAGTTGATCAACGGCCTCAAGAAGGCTGGCATCGAGCTGGATCGCAAAATTCTCGCCGATATCGCCGTGAAGGATGCGCCTGGCTTTACGCGCCTCGTGGAGCAAGCCAAGGCCGCTCTGGAAGCCGAGAAGACCGCGAAGTAGGTTCTCTTTCCGAAAACGCCCAAGGCCCGGAGCAACCCTCCGGGCCTTTCCCTTTGAGCCAACGCTGTGATTTATCCTGACTTTTACGCATGACGACCGACGAACCGCAGAATCTGGACAATTTATTCGCCCAACTGGAGCTGGAAGTCCGCCAGGCAGCCGCAGGGCTTAGTTCCTCCGAGGCGGTGGAGAACTTTCGCCTTGATTGGGTCGGCCGCAAGCAGGGCCGACTGAAGCAGCTCTCCGACCAATGGTTGAAATCAGCGCCGGTCGAAGCGCGGCGGGAGATTGGGCAGCGTTTCAACGCGCTCAAGACGCTGGTGGAGTCTCTGCTCGAAGAGGCTGCCGGCGCGGGACCGAGCGATGCCGCGCTCGCCGCAGAGGCGCTGGATGTGACTCTGCCGGGCACGCGGCGGCTGATGGGCGCCGAGCATCCGATCACGCGCACGATGAATGAGCTAATCGCCATTTTTGCGGCGCTTGGCTACTCGGTTGGCGTCGGTCCCGAGGTTGAGACGGACTATTACAACTTCGAAAGCATGAATTTTCCGCCAGGCCACCCGGCGCGCGATACGCAGGACACACTGGTGATCGCCAATCAGGAGCGCCGCAGCTTGCGTGACCGGTTGCTTCTGCGCACGCACACTTCGCCGGTGCAGATGCGCACGATGGAGCAGCAGCCGCCGCCCATCCGGATTGTGATTCCGGGTAAGGTGCACCGGAATGACGCTGCCGACGCCACGCATTCGCCTGTCTTCCACCAGGTCGAGGGGCTTTGCGTCGATACCAACATCACCTTCAGCGACCTCAAGGGAACCCTCGATTACGCGATGAAGGCGCTCTTTGGATCGAGCGTCAAGACGCGCTTCTTCCCATCGTTTTTTCCGTTTACGGAGCCATCGGCCGATGTGCAGATCAGCTGCATCTTCTGCGCCGGCAAGGGCTGCCGGAAGTGCAAGCACTCCGGCTGGATCGAACTGCTGGGATGCGGCATGGTCGACCCAGCGGTTTTCGCTTTTGCAGCGGAAAAACAGCCTGCTTATGACCCGAAAAAGATCTCCGGCTTCGCGTTTGGCATGGGTGTTGAGCGGATCGCGATGATGAAGTACGGCGTTAGCGACATTGGGCAGTTCTACTCGGGCGACATGCGCTTCCTGGAGCAGTTTGTATGAGGATATTGACGACCTGGCTCCGCAGCTTTCTCCCACAACTTCCCGTCGACGACCGGCAGCTCGCCGAAGATCTTACCCTGCGCGGAATTGCTGTCGAAGGCATCCATGACCTGGGTTCCGGTAACGGGTCTCTTTTCGAGATGGACATCACCACCAACCGTGTGGACGCGATGAACCACTACGGTGTGGCGCGGGAAGCCGCGGCCATCTATGGACTGGCACTCAAGCCGATTCTGGCGCAGTTGCCTGCGGCGCGACCTGCGGAGTCCGCGCTTTCGGTTCAGATTGAGGCGGAAGATGCATGCGGACGCTTCACGGCTCGTGTTCTTCGCAATGTGACGATCAAGAGCGGGGCAGCCGACGGGCCGATTTCCGCCGAAGTCGTCCGCTACTTTTCGCTGCTGGAGCAGAAGCAGATTCTCAACGCCGTGGACGCTACCAATTTTGCGTGGCTGGCGATGGGACAGCCAACGCATGCCTTCGATCTGGACAAGATTGTGGGCGGCATTGTCGTTCGGCGCGCGCGTAAGGGCGAAACGCTGAAGACGCTCGATGGAGTTGAGCGCATCCTCGATCCGGAAGACCTGATCGTCGCCGATCACGCTAAGCCGCTCGCTCTCGCTGGCGTTATGGGTGGTTGGGATTCGATGATTACGACTGCGACGACCAATGTGCTCGTCGAGGCTGCATGGTTCGATCAGGTTGCGGTTCGCCGAACGGCACGGCGCCATGGCTTGCACACCGATGCATCCCATCGCTTCGAGCGTGGCGCGGATTTCAAGGCGGCGCCGCTCGCATCGGCGCTGGTGAGCAGCATTATCCTCGAAAGCGGCGGACATATCGAGGGCGATCTCGTGGATGTGACGGTTCCTGCAGTTGAGCGGCGCACGGCAAAGCGAAAACCCATGGCTCTCGCTTTGAGCGAAGTCCATCGGCTTCTGGGCGCGACGATCGATCCGGAAGGGATTGACGCTGCGTCTACGGAAAGCATCCTGAAGGCGCTCGGCTGCGAACTCGCAACTGAGGCAGGCGTGAACTGGCGGGTGACGCTGCCGAGTTGGCGTCTCGACCTTGACCGGGAGATCGATCTGATCGAAGAGGTCGCGCGCGTCTACGGCTATAACCGTTTTGCGAATACTCTTCCGGCCTTTGCCGGAGCTGTGCGTGAACTTCCCAATGCGTCCGTCGAAGACTCACTGCGCCAGACGCTACGTTCGGCGGGCTTCCATGAGGCTATATCGAGTACGTTTGCCTCGGCGCAGGACGCCGCGGAGACGGCTCCTCAGCCGGGGCTTGTCGTTCCGCTCGGCAATCCTCTCAGCGAAGAAGCGGGAGTCATGCGTCCCTCGCTGGTTCCCGGCATGGTTACGATGATCGCGGGTAATCTGCATCGCGACGTGGCAGATGTTCGCCTTTTCGAGATTGGAGCGGTCTTCTCTGGCACGACCGACCGGGTCGACGAGCGGCCCGCTCTGAGCATCGGGGCGGCTGGTCAGGCGCCACAGTCCGGGCCTCACCAGCAGCCGCGCGGCCTCGACTTTTACGATCTCAAGGGAGTGATCGAGCAGCTTTTGACGCGGTTCAAGACTAAGTCCGTCTACTTCGACAATTTTCCGGCGGAGGCTGGGATTACGCCTCCGTGGCTTCATCCTTACCGTGCCTCTCGCGTTGTCGTTGAGGGCATCACAGCCGGCTGGTTTGGCCAACTGCACCCGCGTGTTGCGGCGGCTCGGAAGCTGAAAGAGGCTGTGCTCGTCGGAGAACTCTACCTAGATCGCCTGTTCCAACTGCCGGTGCAGAAACCCGCAGTTCGGGAACTCTCGCGCTTTCAGCCTGTCCGCCGGGATTTTTCGCTGCTCGTGCCCAGTTCTGTCCGTTGGGCCGAAATCGATGCCACGCTGCATTCCCTGGCTGGCTCCGGCGTTCGGGAACTGGTCGACTGGAGGGTCCGGGAAGTGCTGCCAGATACCAGACCGGACACGAAGCCGGGCGGTGAAACGAAGCAGGAAAAGACTGTCTCCGGCGAGTATTCTCTGCTTCTCGGCGCGACCTTCCAGGCGGCCGACCGTACGCTTCGGGATGAAGAGCTGCAAGGCTTCAGTCAGCAGTTGATTGAAGCTGTTTCTCAAGTAGGGGCGCGGTTGCGCTCGTAGGCTGTTTTCCACGTCCAACAGGAATATACTCGCGGCAAGGCGGTGCGGCTTTTCTAGGTCGAGCCGCTGAGCTGTGCGGAGGAATTTATGGCATTACTGCCCATGGGCCAAGCGACGGAGCATCCGTCGGCAACCCAGGAATCTATGTTTGAAGAACCGATTGGTTTTCCCGGTCCTGATCCCGAGGAAATGGCCTATTTGGCCTCCGAGGATGTGTTGGAGGAAGTTTCCGATGAGCCGCCTTACGAGGCGGATGAGGATTTCTCGGCTGAGGCGCTTGAAACTGCATCCGAAGAGCTCGGGCATGAACCAGTGCAGGGGCCGTTTTCCAGTGAGCTCGGCACGGTCGTGGCGTCGGGCGCCAGTGAGCCGGCCGTTCATCCGGCCACTGATCCGGTGATTCAACCGGCCCTTGAGCCAGCCACCCAGCAGGCGCAGCCTGTTTCGCAGTCCAATACGGCTGCCGAAGCAGATTCTCAACCGCTGTCGGTGCTCTCTGTCGACGATTTTGCGGCTCTGGAGGAGCGGGTCTTTCGCGCGGTCAATCTAGTTCGCAACGAGCGCCAGGCTCGCGCTGCCGCAGAAGAGCGTGCTGTCGCTCTTGAAGCTCAGTTAGCGGTTGAACATCCTGCGGTCGAGCGATTGCAGCAGGAAGTGGACTCGCTGCGAATCGAACGCGAACAGGTTCGCCAGCGCGTCGAGCGCCTGCTGAGTCAACTTGACGCCCTGGAACTCTAGGGAGAAGTTATGGTCCAACGCAACAAGCCTTTCGGCAAAGCACCCAGCCATCCAGCGGCCAAGTCGGAGCAGTCATACGTGACCGTCGAAATCTATGACCAGACTTACCACCTCTCCGGTCCGGATAACGTACAGGTGCAGCGTCTTGCTGCGCGGGTCGATGCTCGAATGCGTGCGGTCGCCTCGACGGGGCGTACCGCCGATTCGCTCCGGGTCGCTGTGCTTGCCGCGCTCAATCTGGCGGACGAGTTGGCGCGCGCTGAAGACCGGCTGCTCAAGCTGGAGGGCTCGCTCGACGCGGCCGAGTCCGCCAGCCTGCATATCCGCGCCATTAACCTGCGGGGTTTGCTGGACACGGTTCTGGACGAGGAGCGCAAGACCGGTTCTTGATCCAGGCTCCTGATCTCTTTGTTATTTCTTGCCCATGCGGGTATTTCCCGCAGGGTGAGTCGCTGTGGACGTCACCTACCGCCTAGCCTCACCGAAGAGCTGCAAAACGACTCGAACCAGCGGCTGATGTAGACCTGCGCGTGGCCCTCGCCGCAAAAGTGCAGGGACTGCGGTTTCTCGGCCTCGACGTGATCCCACTTGAAGATTCCCAGGTTGGAATCGCTGCAGTGAATCACGAACCAGCGCATCGGCGCCGAACTCTCTTCGCCACAAATTTCACATTTATAGTTTGTACCGATCAAGACGGTCCTCCAGCGAATTTAGGAACTGCGACAGCTTAGGGAACAGCCCAATTGTATCGGCTCCGCCAGCAACAACTCGCGAAAAGTGCATTGCGCCGACAACGGAGGGATCCAACCAGCCTCTAGGGATTTGGAGTGGCCGGGGGCGAGGTGGTTCTCGTAAATGATTTGATCAGGCTTTCGAGAAACGTGAAGAAAACCTCCACAGCGTATCCGACGAGGAAGGCTAATGCTAAGGGAGATGCGTTGGCCTGCGCCGTGAACCCACTGAACAGGCCGATCACCGTTCCGCCAATTGCCGCGATCACAAAGCGGGCGGAATTTGCGGAGGACGGAATAAAAGTTCGGTTGCTCATCTGATCTTCGAAAGTTCGAAGCAGGTAGGCGCAGGTTCCCAGCAATGCGTAGAGGATCGGAAGAATGCAGGAGTTCAACGCACCATAGAAGGTCGAGGTGTCGCTCATGATGTTTTGCGCGAAAAAGCGGACATCCTGGTAAGTGACGGCAATGTTGTCCCGTTCGGCTGGCAGGTCCGTGAGGGGGATGCTGAGCTCGAATTTTTTCTTCAGGTAGTCGGCGCGTTCAGCCTCGTTTCCTGCGGGAGGTACTAGCGGCGGGGGAACCGCAACGTGAGGGAAGACGATCCGGTTCAGCCTTCGGGCACGAGCGTAAATCGACCGGACTGTCGCGGCGTATTCTTGAAGCTCTGCAATCTCTGTGCTGGCCCCGACGTCACTTCGCGGCGGAGGACCCAGTTCTGAGGTGAGTTTGACGGTCAGAGCGTTGGCGGTTGTGATGTCGGTGCGGATCGCGTCGGAGATACTCGCTGTGACAAACATCAGGATCGAAGCGGGAATGATGATCGCAGACAGGATAAAGGCCCAAACCAGATAGGTCCGCATGGTTGGGCGGGTCTCGGAATGGCATGCTTCCAGGCTGGATGCAGTCACAGGCTTGAGCCTGGCGGCCAAGCTTGTGAGCGCGAGCAGAAGATCCGCTGCGACTTCTTCCGTCCATCCGCTGGAATGGGTGACTCTGGCGCGCAGAATCGCGGACCGGGTTTCCGGGATGACATCTACACCCATTTCAGCGGCATATTTCAGTAATCGCTCGGCGTCCTCAAGCGCTTCCAGAAAATAACTGGGTGAGTGTGCTTTGTGTGGCGCCTGATCTGCATCCGCATCGATGATTGCCGCGTTTGTCACTGGGTATGCTCACTTGCATTACGGAATCGTCGCAGCCCCCTGATCGTTCCCGGAACTCCGAAACCGAATCCAGTCTGACGGTTCGCATTCGAGTCTGCAATCAAATTCGCCGAGAACCCCATTGACAGGGGTGTCGGACTACGATTTCTCGATTCGGTGCCCGAACCACCGCCCAGGCCAGTGCCCCGTATTGACAAGTCAGACTTGTGCCTCTTAGATACTGTCAAGACGGCAGATACCCTTCCACGCACTTACCCAATACTCCACCCAACATCAGGAGACGTTTCGGTATGCCACTTCCCAACGATGAAAAGCTGCTAGCCCTTGCCAATGACCTTCTCCAACAATTCGACCAGATCTTTGGCCTCAATCCGGGTTTACGGCCCGCTCACGCCAAAGGCATGATGCTCAAAGGGATCTTTCATCCCGCGCCGGCTGCCGCATCTCTTTCACGGGCGCCGCATTTCACGCGGGAATCTACGCCTGTATCGGTGCGGTTCTCAAACTCCACGGGAGTTCTGCTGATTCCTGACAACGATCCCAATGCCGATCCGCGCGGACTTGCTGTTCGATTTCATCTCGCCGAACGGGTTCACACCGATATCGTCAGCCACTCAACCGATGGATTTCCGACCCACACTGGCGCCGAATTTCTCGAATTTCTTCGCGCACTCGCGTCCACCAAGCCCGACTCTCCGCACCCGAACCCCATCGAGGTATACCTCGGCGGCCACCCCACGGCACTGGCCTTTGTTCAGACGCCCAAGCCGGCTCCCTCAAGCTTTGCCCGCGAAACCTACTACGGGGTTACGGCGATGCGCTTTCTCAATACAAATGGGGCCAGCCGCCATGGGCGTTACAGGATCATTCCAGAAGCCGGAAACGACCACGTGAGCGCGGAAGCTGCCGCGGCGAAGTCTGCGAATTACCTCTTCGCCGAACTCGACGAACGGGTTGCCAAAGCTCCAATCCGGTTCAGGATTGCGGTTCAACTGGCCAACGAAGGCGATGAAGTGAACAACGCTACGATTCATTGGCCGGCAGACCGCGAGATCCTTGAGATTGGATCGCTTGAGCTGACAGAGAAGGTCGGCGACGACGCGGCAGAGCAGAAGCACATCATCTTTGATCCGATCCCGCGCGTCGACGGAATCGAACCCTCCGACGACCCGCTGCTTGAACTTCGAGCGGCGATCTACCTGCTGAGCGGCCGCCGCCGCCGCGCTGCCTGATGCAACCCGGCCAGCACGCATTCCGGTTCCAGGCCTCGATCCAGTTTCAGCTCGATCGAGGTCTGAGCACCGTCTCTCGGGGGCAGCAATATATCGTATTTCTATGAAGATTTCCCGCTTTCGGAACCGCAAAATGCCAGTCTTGAGCGCCTTGATTCTCGTCGCAGGCCTCGGCTTTCCATTCCTTTCAACCTCCGCATCCGCGCAGGCGGACAAAGACAAGGCACCCGCCACCGACAAGGACAAGGGCGCTTCGGGAGCAAGTGACAAGAATGCCTTGCCGCCGTTGCCGGCTGACGCTCATGTGCAGCAAAGCATTGATTTCGATGGCAAGCCGCTGAAATACACCGTGACTGTGGGTACGCTGCCGGTGCGCGATAAGGACGGCAAGACGAGCGGTGAGGTTGTCTTCACCTCATACGTCGCGGAAGGCAGCAACCGTCCTGTGACATTTGCTCTGAATGGCGGACCGGGCGCGTCGTCGGTGTATCTGAACTTTGGCGCCATCGGTCCCAAGACACTCAAAGTCGGCAACGAAGGCGACAGCCCGTCCGATCCGGCAACGCTGAATGACAATCCCGGCACCTGGCTGGATTTCACCGACCTGGTGTTTATTGACCCTGTTGGAACGGGTTTCAGCCGTTCGCTTGTCTCGCCCGAGGAGACCAAGAAGCAGTTCTACTCGACAACTCCAGATATCGAGTATCTTTCGCGAGTTATCTACGACTGGCTGGTTAAGAACGACCGCCTCGCCTCTCGGAAGTACCTGGTTGGCGAGAGTTATGGCGGATTTCGCGGGCCAAGGATTACTCATTTTCTGCAATCTCAGTTAGGGGTTGCGATGAATGGCGTTGTGCTGGTTTCGCCATATCTGAACCCGGCGCAGGATGATAACGGCGACCTGTCTCCGATTCCCTGGATGGTAACCTTGCCTTCAATTACGGCTGCGCACCTGGAGCGGGAAGGCAAGCTGACGCCAGCGGCGATGGCGGATGTTATCGCCTATACGCAGGGGGAATATGCGACGGATCTCTTAAAGGGACACAGCGACCCGGAGGCGACTCCGCGGCTGATCAAGAAAGTCACGGACCTTACCGGGCTGGACCCCGCTTTTGTAAAGTATTCCGGCGGACGCCTCGAGACGGGAGCTTATCTGCGAGAGGCCCATCGCGAAGAAGGCAAACTTAGTTCGGTATACGACTCAAATGTAACCTCCTTCGATCCTTTTCCGTTTGCTCCGGACCAACGGGCGAATGATCCGATTCTTGCCAGCATCATTGCACCAACTACAACGGCCATGGTGGATTTTGTAACTCGAACCGTTGGTTGGAAGATAGATGCTCGCTACAACGCGCTCTCGTATGACGTCAACCGTCAATGGGATCGTGGCGACGATCTACGCAAGGGTTCGGTGCCTGACCTGCGCGAGGCAGTGGCTGCCGATCCAAAGCTGCGGGTGTTGATCGTACACGGCTGGAACGATCTTTCCTGCCCGTTTATGGGATCGGTGCTTACGGTGGATCAGATGCCGGTGATGGGCGATCCTGCGCGCGTAGCGGTGCGCGAGTATCCCGGCGGGCATATGTTCTACACCCGTCCGGCGAGCCGCGAACAGTTACATTCCGACGTAAAGGCTATGTTTAATCAGCACTAGAAAGTTTTATAGAAAGTGAGCGCAGCTCTCGCGCGGGGCAGATTGCTGTTCCGCGCGAAGTGCTGGCTTTTTAGGATCGATTACGGATTGATTATGGCCGACCTTGCGGGAAATCAGGCGGTCTTGTCTTTCATCCCGTTCTGATCGGACGGCCTGGCGTGAAACTCGATCACATGATGATCGGCTGTCCGGCAGCGGAGAAGGTCTTCGAAGTCGGCTGCATTCAGAGGTCTGGCGAGGAGAAAACCCTGCAACTGATCACATGCGAGACTCTGCAGTCGAGCTAACTGTGTCCTGGTTTCTACGCCTTCGGCAACGACATTTATCTTCAACGAATGCGCGAGCGCGATAATTGCAGACACCAGAGCTACTCCTTCGTCCCCATGACTATCGAGGCCGTGGGTAAAGAATCGATCCATCTTGAGCTGCTTTGAACGAAATTGCTGAAGATACGCAAGACTGGAATAGCCGGTGCCGAAATCGTCAATCGCTATATCGAAGCCCAGCGATTGAAAGTGGTGGATGATTCCTGTGGTCTTTTCCGCGTCTTGCATAGCGACGGTTTCGGTGATCTCAAAGATAGCCTGATGGGGAGAGACTGCGCTTTCGACAAAGATGGCGTGAACCATCTCCACGAAGTTCGGCTGACTCAACTGGTGTGGAGACAGGTTAATGGCAAGCTTTACGCTCGGTAATCCTGCGCGGGTCCATCGCCGCAAGTGATCGCACGCCTCGCGTATGACCCATTTGCCGATTGGAATGATCTGGCCGGAGCGTTCTGCGATCGGGATAAATTCGGCCGGAGAGATATCGCCCATATCGGGATGTTTCCAGCGCAGAAGCGCTTCGGCGCTGGCAATGGCTCGCGTCGAGCTATCGAATAGCGCCTGAAAGTGCAGAGATAACTGCTTCCTTTCGATTGCCTCATCGAGACCGCGCTGAATACTTAGGACGCGATCCGCGGCCTCGCTCATGTCGGGCTTGAAAAGACAATAGCCGTTCCGGCCCTTATCCTTTGCAGCATACATTGCAATGTCGGCATGTTTGAGAAGGAGTTCGGCCGATTCGCCATCCTGCGGAAATATTGCAATGCCAATCGAAGTGGTCACCCTCACGGAAGCGCCCCCTTTGAGGACGCAGTCTTGCAGCCGGGACGTAATGTTTGCAGCTACGGAGGCTACGTTACCTGCCTCGTGCAGATCTGGAATCAACATCACGAATTCATCGCCGCCGATCCGCGCCAGGATGTCGCTGCTGCGGGTGCACCTTCTCAAGTGTTGCGAGAATGCTTTGAGCACCATGTCGCCCACCATGTGCCCGAACGAATCATTCACTAACTTGAATCCGTCGAGGTCCAGGAACATCAGGGCGACTGGCCGGCCGGTATGGCGGGAAGACCTGATCGCGCATTCCATGCGTTTCATGAAAGTTGCGCGATTATGCAGTCCAGTCAGCGGATCAAGCGCAACCAGAGAAAACCGCATCTCGAGCAGGAAGAACAAAAATGCAAGTCCGAATGCGGTGAGCGTGCCTGCTGCGACTGCCAGCGCTAGGTGCTCCTGGTCGATGCCATGAGCGGCAAGGCAGATTGTTCCGCTGGAAAGCGCCATGGCGCTCATGCCGGTGTAGTGCATGCCGGCGATGGCGAACCCCATAACCACAGCAGCCATGATCCGCTTGAGAAGGAAATGGCTCTGATCGGGGTTACGCAGCGAAAACGCGATCCACAAAGCGGCCCAGGACGCCAGGATCGCAATCAAAACCGATGCGGCGAAGAGCCACGGATCATATCGGATGGCTGGACGCATTTGCATCGCGGCCATGCCGGTATAGTGCATGCAGGCGATGCCGAGACCCATCAGGATTCCGCCGCCCAGGAACGCGGTTCGCGAGAGCCTGTTGTGGTTTACCACAACATACAACGCCAGGCAGGAGACTACGATTGCGATCAACAGAGAATAGGCCGTAACTCCAGGGTCGTATCCGACTTGCATTGACATCGAAACGGCGAGCATGCCAATAAAGTGCATCGACCAGATGCCGATACCCATTGCAGTCGAACCACCGATGAGCCAGAGATGATGCGGCCGCCCTGCTTGCCGGATTGCGCTGACCCGCCGTGAAACATCGAGCGCCGTGTGCGAGGCGAGAATGGCAACAACGAGTGAAAGTGCGACCAGATTCAGGTGATAGGAAGCGATCATTGAAAGTTTCCGATTCTACAGATTTAGTTTGAGAGAAAGCAGCGCATCCGGTCAGGCGTTGCTGGTGCGGTGCAACGACTGAGCCCGCGCATCACTTATCGGCAGGTGACTAGAATTCTTTAATTTGAGATATCCAATGGGCGTTGAAGTGGTGAGAACCTTGAGGCAAATCGCATGCTGGGGAGAGATGAATCCCGAAGAATCGGATACAGGCGCAAGACGATGCCGCATTTATAGATCGAATTTTCTTTTTGATTGACTGAATTGAACCCTTGCGGTAGCGTTTGGCCAGCATTTCAAAAAACCTTCGGCAGCCGATATCGCAAGAGCCGTCTCTGGCAGATTCGGTTTGGGTATTGAGGATGCCGGAAAGCAGGCAAGTTGTGGCTTTTTGCAGCAAATGTGGATCGCAAGTCAATGATGGAGTTGCCTTCTGTCCTCAATGTGGTGCTCCCGTAGGCGCGGCCGCTCCTCCGCCACCGTACCCTCCGCAATACCCTCCATACCCCACTCAACCGGCCACAAGCGGATTGCAGGAAAACGTAGCAGGCCTGTTGTGTTACGTGCTTGGCTGGCTGACCGGAATCATCATGCTGCTGGTCGACAAGCGGCCGTTTGTGCGCTTTCACGCGGCGCAATCCATTGTGGTCTTTGGCACGCTGTTCGTGCTTCGGGTCGTGCTTGGATTTGCGTTTATTGGCAGCTATCACTACGGTTTCTTCGCGGTTGAGGGCTTGATTTCGCTGGCGCTCTCGTTGATCACGCTCGCCGCCTGGATTGTGCTGATGGTTATGGCATACCAGGGCAGGCGATTCGAGGTGCCGATTGCGGCGGGAATTGCGCAAAGCATCGCCGGGAAGGTCGCGTAAGCCGAGAGTCACAGCCGAATGAGTTTGAGCCAGCTCACGCAAATGAGGGCTGGCTTTTCTCTTGTGGGCGCTCACAAGTGAGAACAGGGCCTTTATTTCGGAATTTTCTATCGCCACAGACTCGATGATTTTCCAAGGTGTATACTCCTCGGCGTCGTAACGTTTTTGGCTGGGCGGCGAGTTAGCGAACCGCGCCAAAGGCTGGAGGGTGAGATGCTTACGAGGACACAGACGTTGGGGCTGGCCGCCGCTCTGGCCGCGGTATTTGCAGTCGGCGCTCTGGTGAAAACAGCGGGTGCGGCGGCGCAAGCGGGAAGTCAGAGTGCGCCGGCCTTTACGCCGCAGTCGCAACCAGTTGCAGCAGGCGAGTTTGAAGCGAAAAGGCTTCTGGTGTTGATCGATGCGGACAAGAGCGGCACGGTGTCGAAGAAGGAATTCATGGATTTCATGAGCGCCGAGTTCGATCGGCTGGATGTCAATCACGACGGTGTACTGGATGTGAAGGAGTTGGAACAGTCGCAGCTGATGCAGGCGCATCGTGGAGGCGGGCATAGATAGATAAGTTCACGTTGAGACCGATGCGGGAGGCGGCGCCAGGGTCGGCTTGGCCAGTTTGACCGGCTTGACAAATCGGCGCGGCTGAGCGGGGCTTTGACGCGCAGTCGATGTAAATGGTGCTTCTGGCCTTGGCGCTTGCCAATCTGAGCCGAATGCCCTAGCATCCAGCTTAGAGACCGGCCTGCAAAGCAGGTGAGTTGGTTAACGCTGGTTGAACCAACATTCATTGAACAGGGACTCGACTCGAAAAATCGGTTCTGTGTGCAGTGCCCGCCAGTCCGGGATGCCTAATGAACCGCGGAGAGTCCCGCCGTCTTAGGACGGGTTCACCAGCGCATTGGCTCACGGCCCAGTGGGTCGGTCTTTACTTGCCTTTTGGCTCTTGATTATCCGGTTCTAGACGAGGAAGGCACATCGCAGTCGTCGCCGTGTGCTCTCGCCAACACCTCCTGATGCATCCCGTGTTGTTTCAAATCGGTCCGCTCGTGGTTCCCAGCTATGGGGCTTGCGCGGCACTGGGAGTATTGCTGGCGTTGTGGCTGGCGCAGTTCACGGCGCAGAGAGCTGGATTGAACCCTCGACATGCCTGGAACATAGTCGTCCTTGCAGTCTTTGCGTCGCTTGCGGTCTCGCGGCTGGTGCTGATCGCGATGAATCTGAGCGATCTGAGGAAGCATCCGTCGTGGTTGCTGGCGGTTGCGATGGTGCATCATCCTCTGCTGGCCGCGGTCGGGATCGGCGGAGGCACGGCGGCTGTGTGGGGGTATGTGCGCTGGGCAAAATTGCCTCTGCGGGCCGTGACGGATTGCCTGGTTGCTCCGCTTTCCGTCGGAATGGCGGCGGAACAGGTTGGCGCGCTTCTGGCCGGTAGTGACTTTGGGCGCGATAGTGCGTCTTCTTCTGTGTTCGCCGCTATTACCTATTCGAACGAGCTTGCAGCGCGATGGAGTGGAACTCCGCTGGGCGTTCCGCTGTACCCCGTGCAGGCGTACGCGGCCATTGGAGCTTTGCTCCTGGCAGCAATCGCGTGTTGCTGGCTGTTTTTGTCGCGACGCAAGGGAGATGCGACGGGTGTCTGGTTTGTGGGTGCCGGATTGATCCTGTTTGTGACCGAGATATTTCGGGACTGGGAGGGGCGCGGTGTTGTTTTTGCGGGGCTGGCTGATATCCCTCAACTGGTAGGCTTGGGGATGGTGCTGTTGGGCGGAGTGGTGCTGATTGACTGGCGATCGCTCATTCCAGCGGCAGGGAAGGTTCGTAATGTCTGAAATGGAGTCGCTTTTGGTGCCGATCGAGGCTGCGGGTTGGCGTTTGGACCAGTTCCTGGCCGGGCAGTTGAGCGGCGTGAGCCGGTCGCGAGTGCAGCAACTGGTGGAGCAGGGCGACGTGCTGGTAGAAGGCAAGCGCGAGAAGGCCTCGCTGAAACTGCGCGGCGGCGAGCACGTGGTGGTGACCGGCCAGCAACAGGTGACTCCGCTGGAGGCGCGGGCGGAAGACATTCCGCTGGAGATCGTCTACGAAGACGACGATCTGGCGGTCGTGAACAAACCTGCCGGGATGATGGTCCACGCCGGGTCTGGCGCGACTGATGAGGCGCGCAGCGGCGGAACGCTTGTCAATGCGCTGCTGCATCGCTTCGCCACGCTCTCGACCGTCGGCGGCGAACTCCGGCCGGGAATTGTGCACCGGTTGGACAAGGAAACCAGCGGGCTGATCATCATTGCGAAGAACGACGCCGCGCATGAGGCGCTGGCCGAGATGTTCGCTTCGCGGAAGATCACGAAAACCTATGTGGCTCTGGTGCAGGGGGTTCTGCCCGAGGATGGAGCAACCATTCAAGCTCCGATCAGCCGCGATTCGGTCCGCCGGACGAGGATGACGACGCGCAGGCTGGACGGCACGCGGCACGCGGTTTCGCACTACCGGGTGGTCGAGAGGCTGGAGACGCGTTTCGGGGCCTTCACGCTGACACGGGTGCGAATCGAAACCGGGCGTACGCACCAGATTCGAGTGCACATGGCGTCGATCTCGCATCCGGTGGTGGGAGATACGCTCTACGGAGCTCCGGCGAAGATTATCGCGCTACCGTTGAGCACGACACGGAAGGCTGCGCGAGAGGTGCTGAAGCTGGAGCGGAACTTCCTGCATTCCTCAGAGCTTGAGTTTTCGCACCCGATCACCGGGAAAGAGATTCGACTGACGTCGCCGCTGCCCAGGGAGCTGGACGAGTTTCTGGCAAGGTTGCGCACCCCGGTCACAGAGGAACGGCCTGTAGGAAGCGGACGCGCCGAGGATTGATAGAATGGACTTAGCCATGAGCAGACAATGGATTTCCGCAGCCGTATTGGCATGCACCCTTGGTTTTTCCTTCCCCAATTGGATGGTCGCGCAGCAGCCTGCCACCACACCGCCGCCGAGCGCGACGCCAAAAACTCCGGCGACGGGCGGTCAGACGGGTCAGAGTCAAACCCAGGGTCAGGGACAGGCGCCCGCATCCCAGACCGGAAGCTCGGACGATTCTGCATTCAAGATTGTGACTTCGGTCAACGAAGTCAATTTGATCTTTACGGTTACAGATAAACACGGGCGATTTATTCCAAATCTGAAACAGAGCGACTTCGCCCTGCTCGACGATCAGAAAGCTCCGGCGAGAATTTCTTCGTTTACGCAGCAGACCAATCTGCCGTTGCGGGTGGGAATTGTGATCGACGCCAGTACCTCGATCCGTTCGCGCTTCCAGTTCGAGCAGCAGTCTGCGACGGAGTTTCTGCTCGGAGTGGTCAAGTCCAGGAGCGATCGAGCGTTCGTGATGGGGTTCGATTCGACGCCGGACGTTACGCAGGACTGGACCAACAACCTGGATGCCCTTCAGACAGGTGTGAACAAGTTGCGACCGGGCGGTGGAACTGCGCTCTTCGATGCGGTGTATACGGCGTGTCGCGACAAGCTTTTGGATGTCTCGCGCGGCCAGGAACCAGTCCGCCGGGCGATGGTGCTGGTTTCCGACGGAAATGACAACCAGAGCCGGGCCTACGTCGATGATGCGATCAAGATGTGCCAGCGGTCCGAGACGATTATCTACGCCATCAGCACCAACTGGACTCCAAGCCGCGGCAAGGGGGACGATGTCCTGCAAAAAATGGCTGAGGCAACCGGCGGCCGGGCATTTTTCCCGCCTTCCGTGGATGAGATGGCGCTCGGATTCTCGAGCATTCAGGAAGAGTTGCGCAGCCAGTATGCTCTGACGTACACCCCCGCCGATTTCAAGGCAGACGGCGCGTTTCGAACGATCTATCTGTTTGCAAACGATCGACGGTACCAGGTTCGTGCACGTAAGGGGTACTTCTCGCCGAAGCAGTAAAGCGCAGTCAAACAGGCCCCAGGGCATTTTTGGTAAGGGTGTGAACCAAACAGCGGTTCCCGTGGGCGTTCTATCAAGGAACGGCCACTCTTCGGCACCGAGTCGGGATCACCGTATTGCCGAAAGTGCCCGTAATCAGGAACTGATCTCAATATGGACTCGAAATCTGGAAGATCGCCTGGCGCTTCTCCAGCAAGGGGCCTTGCGGCCTTCGCCTCGCGCGACTTTCGACGATACCAGACGGCTCGAATGGCTGTGATTATCGGCGCTGAGGCGCAGACAGTGGCCGTCGCGTGGCAGGTTTATTCGATCACCCATCGAGCGTTGGATCTGGGCTACACCGGGCTGGCGCTGTTCCTGCCGGGTCTTTTTTTTCTGCTGCCTGCGGGGCATGTAGCGGATCGCTACGACCGCAGGCAGATCATTTTACTTTGTTACTCGTTGCAGATCGTTTGCACTTCCGCCCTGCTGGCCATTGCTGTCCTGGGACTGCGGGATGTCCGGCTGATCTACAGCGTCCTGTTCCTCATAGGGACGGGGAGATCCTTTTCCGGCCCGGCGAGCTCGGCTCTCATTCCGCACTTGGTGCCGGAGGGGCATTTCGTCAACGCCGTGACCTGGGGCGCTGCGATCTTTCAGTTAGCCAATATCGGCGGGCCGGCCCTTGGCGGAATTCTTTTTACACTGCCTCTCTCGCACTGGATGGGCGGAGTGCTGGCGGGTGCGGGGGTTGTGTATATCGCGACGCTCTGTTCGCTGGTGACTTTTCTTGTGCTCATTGGCTCGCTTTCCGTTCGCCTGGGGCGGATGGAGCACCGGGACATTTCTCTGAAAGTGGTCTTTGCCGGCTTCCAGTATGTGCGCCGGTCACCGATTCTGCTCGGTTCGTTTTCGCTGGACTTGTTCGTGGTGTTGCTGGGTGGGGCGACGGCGCTGATGCCAATCTTTGCGCAGGAAATACTGCATACGGGGCCAAAGGGACTGGGGATGCTGCGCGCGGCTCCGGCGATGGGCGCGCTGGCCGTCTCGCTCACTTTGGCGCGGTTTCCACTCCGCAATAAGGCCGGCTTGCGGCTGTTTATCGGCGTGGGGCTGTTTGGGCTGGCCACGATCGGCTTTGGGCTTGCGCGTAACCTGTCGCTGAGTCTGATGGCTTTGGCGATTGCCGGAGCGGCCGACATGGTCAGCGTTGTGATCCGCAGCTCCGTCCTGCAATTGGCTACGCCGCCGGAGATGCGAGGCCGGGTAAGCGCGGTGAATTCGATGTTTCTGGGCGCCTCGAATGAACTTGGGGAATTTGAGAGCGGAGTTACGGCGCAGTGGCTGGGCGCCGTGCGCGCTACCGTCGCCGGTGGGGTCGGGGCGCTGATGGTTACAGGGCTGTGGGCCGTCTTGTTTCCGCAGCTTCGAGACGCGGATGAGTTGACGGCAAAGGCGCTGCGCCAGGATTTGCGGTCGGAGGGCGGAGAAAAGCTGCTGTCTGCGACCTCAGACTAGGGCGGGCTCTTCGATTTTTGCCCGGTTGCGATTCTTGCCCCGATGAAAATCTCTTGCAGTCATGGCGGCTTCCAGGTCGACATAAGAGTTGAGCGGCGCATCCTTCGGCTGAGTAAATTGCCGGTGGCTACGCCGCTCGAGTTTTAACCCTGAGCTAGATTCTGGAACTATTCGGGCTTGGGATGCTCGTTGCGCTTTTCGGGTGCAGGTTTCGCCGCCTCATGATGTGGCTGCGGAGCGGGATGGGATTCGGGCCTGGGTGCGGGCCGGGCTTCAGGATGAGCTTGTGGAGCGGGTCTGGATTCTGGCGCGGGCCTTGCAGCCGGTCTTGCCTCCTGGTGCGCCTGAGGAGCGGGTCGCGTCGGTTCGGGGCGTGCTTGCGGTCTTGCCTCCGGCCGCGCTTCCGGTCTGGCTTCGGGTCTGGCTTCGGGCCTTGCCGCCCCAGGACGGGCTTCCGGTCTTGCTTTCGGTTTCGCCTCGGGCCTTGCCTCTGGTCTTGCTTCCGGCCTTGCCTCTGGTCTTGCTTCCGGCCTTGCCTCTGGCCTCACCTCCGGCCGGGCTTCCTCGGGCCGGTTTCTTAGCGCTACAACGGGACGAATTGGCGGCGCGGGGCGGATTCCCTTGTCGGCTGCCAGAGGATGTTCTGCTACAAACACTGCCGGTCTGCCGTGGTTGACTGCGGCAAATTGGGCGCGGTTATTGGCGGAGGTTTGTCTCAGTTCGAGCTGGGCCCTCATCGGGGGAGCGTGCGGCGCGCGGAAGGCTGCCACTTCGGCTGGGCTCGGGTGTAACTGGATGCCTTGCGGGCCGCCGTTGAAGCTGACGCGATTGTTCACGATGGTCCGGTTGATTACGACATTGCGCTCGTAGACGTTCGTGATGTGCACACTGCCGAAGTTGTTGACCACGCGGTTATAAGCGAACTGATTGCCATGCCAGTAGCCTCCCTGGTATCCGATGCCGACGTAGCCGAAACCATAGTTCACGCCGCCATAGAAGCCGATGTATCGGCCCCAATAGCCGCGATGGAAGCCGTAGCGGCCGCCATTGAATCCCCAGTAGCCGGGAGTCCACAGAGCGCCTTCATAAGGAGGCTCGGTCCATGCACCGGGAACCCAGTAATAGCCTTGCGGCGCCCAGGCCCAGTAGCCTGGGGTCCATAGATAGCCAGGCTGCGGGATGGGAGGTTGCTGGTATTCGGGTAGCGCGGGCGGCGGCTGAGGAGCGTAATCCTCTGGGGTGTCGTTGTAGCTGGCTTCGCTATAGTCTCCGCCTCCAGAGGCGGCATTTCCTGAGTCCGATGTTCCACTGGCACCGGACGGAGCGGCTGCGCTTGAGCCAGAACTCGCGCTGGAACTCGTGCCCGACGAGGTGTATGACGCTGGAATTGGGGCCAGGTTGGTGTTGGCCGGGTCACCCGGGTCCGAGGGGTTTTGGCCCTGATCGGCTGAGGTGGTTTGATCCTGCGCGGTTTGGTCGGGTTGGGCGGTCTGGTCGGAGTTGCTCTTGCAACCTGCTACGCCAACAAGAAAGGCGAGCGCGAGCATCGGAAGCACCGGGGCTCGAAGATTTGGGGATAGTTTGGGGGATAGCTCAGTCAGTTTCATTGGTCTACTTTCTCCACTTTCATCGTGCAGCGCTCTTGGGAATTGGAGACATTGCATCCTTGGATGCAATCGCGGCCGAGGACGTTTAATCGGGCAGGTGCCTGAACCGGCGGAAACTCCAGCCGGAACGATTTTATTGCACGGTCCCGCCAAGCTGCATTCGACAAGTGTGAAAAGCGTCTCATGAAAGAGCGATCGCGGCTGTTTCAATTTGCTCAATTGAGTTGGCGCTCGCGGGAGGACTTAGCCTCCGGCCTATGGAGGAATCCGTCCTTATGGAGAAAGCGGATTGGATAGAGCGGGCTGGCGGTAAATCTATACTTATAGGAATATGCATGAATTCCTGAGTGTGGATGAGCAGTTGGATCTGCTGCAGAAGGGTGCGGCGGAGATTATTCGTGTTTCTGATCTGCGGGAGCGGCTTGAGGAGTCGCGCAAGACAGGGCGGCCATTGCGCGTGAAGGCCGGTTTTGACCCAACAGCTCCGGATTTGCACCTGGGGCATACCGTCCTGATGCGCAAACTCCGTCACTTTCAGCAGCTTGGTCATCAGGTGATCTTTCTCGTGGGTGACTTCACTTCGCTGATCGGCGATCCGACAGGCCGGAATGTGACGCGGAAGCCTCTGACGCGGGAGCAGATCAACGAAAACGCCAAAACCTACCAGGAACAAGTCTTCAAGATTCTGGACCGAGACCAGACTGAGGTCCGCTTCAACTCCGAGTGGCTGGACAAGCTGGGATTTGAGGGGACGATTCGGCTGGCGTCGCACTTTACCGTCTCGCAGATGTTGGAGCGAGATGAGTTCCACAAGCGGTTTGAAGCGGAGCAGCCAATCGGTCTGCATGAGTTTTTGTATCCGATGATGCAGGGTTATGACTCGGTCGCGCTGGAGTGCGATGTGGAGCTAGGCGGTACAGATCAGAAATTCAATCTGCTAGGCGGGCGCGAATTGCAACGGCAGTTTGGGCAGAAACCGCAGATCGTGCTGATGACGCCGATCCTCGAAGGTTTGGACGGAGTGCAGAAGATGTCCAAGTCGCTCGGGAATGCGATTGGCATTCACGAGCCGCCGGCGGAGATGTACGGCAAGCTCATGTCGATCTCCGACGAGCTGATGTGGAAGTTCTGGGCGCTTCTGACCGACCTGCGGCAGTCGGAAGTAGACGGATTGCAGGCCGAGGTCGCTTCTGGCGCGCTGCATCCGATGGAAGCCAAAAAGCGGCTGGCACGGACGATTGTGGCCGATTTTCATTCGGCGGAAGAAGCAGCGCGGGCGGATGAGAACTGGGCGCGGATGTTCCAGCAGCGCGAAGTTGGCGAGGATCTCGAAGAGGTTGCGGTTACGTATGCCGATCTGGTTGGCCCGTCGGGGCTGCCGGGAGGATTGGCGATCCGGCTGCCGAAGCTGCTTGTGCAGCTTGGCCTGGCGGCGAGCGGAGCCGAGGCCAGCCGAAAAATTGCCGAGAAGGCGGTGAAGCTGGACGGAGAAGTTGCGGGGAATGCGACGATTCCGCTGGAAAAACTGCCTGCGCGGATCGTGGTGCGGTTGGGGAAAAGGGCAAAGGTGGCGATGATTAGCTAGGATGCTTCTTTTTTTCAGCAGGTCGCGGACTGGAACGTATCCGGATTCCTTGAGGACTTTGTCTGCCGAGACGCCATCGAGCCAGAGGTTGCGGTCACGGGGTTAGTCGATGGTTCCGATCCAAAACTTGCTCAGGAAGCGCGCCATTCCGTACGGGCCGAGCTCTTTCTTAAGAAGAGCGAGAACATGCTGCCCGAATTGTTCGTCTGTCATCTCTTCCAGCGGAATCATGGTTTCATCTGCTCGATCCAATCTTGTGGATTCGTTGCCGGAATGGCGGAGTTTACCAGTCCTCGCTTTATCTTCGTCCTTGTCTACTCTTCCGGCCTGAATTTGGTTCTGTGGGGTCCGTTTCAGAGAAGAATGGGCTGAGGCTGCGTGAGCGAGACGACGCATACCGCGAGTGTCAGGCCGTAGAGCAGCAAATCAACATGGATCGGAAGCCAATTCTGCGCGTGGGGCGAATATAGAGAACGGATATTTTGCAGATGATTGAGACTGCACATCAATGCTATAAACGCTGAATATCACCTCTGCACGTCTGGCCAGTGTCGAGAGCGCGATACACTCTCGATCGGAACAAGACGCTCAGCGTGTGTTTCCCCAACCTCAACTGTTTCTCCCCCCAGAGATTCAAAACATTCAACCCAAACTGCGCAAGCTAGGAGAGTCCCCTGATGGGTCAAGTTAAGACGATCTGCGAATACATTCCACGTGAATACCCCAAATTCAGCCTGAAAGGTGTCCATCCGGATTGGGAGATGCATCCGTCCTGGATTTCCGGCATAGAAGCTCTCAATGCCTATAACTTATGGGTGAGTGAAGTAGTTTTACCGATTGCCTTTCAATGGATTGAGGAGCACAAGGCTGATGTCTATGCGAATGTTCCGGAGCGTCTGAAGGATGACGTAGGCGTAGCGATTGCTGCCGCGTTTCAGTTGGTCAAGGAGCTGCCCGCCTACAAGAAGACATTGGAAGCGTCGAAGGCTTATGAAGAGGCCTTGGCGGCGGGCACGTGGGATTCGTCGAAGGTTAATCCCGTCTGGACCAGGATTGTGAAGGAAGTCAGGACCGCGACGGAGGAGGTATACGCCGGGCAGGCGGACGAACTAAAGGACACGATCCGATAGTTCAACGATGTTATTCCATACGGGTCAGGGTGAGGATAGTAATGTCGTCATCCTGACCGAAATCTACCGCAACCTGAGCTGCTTCGGCGGCGCTGGGCCGTTTGGCAAAGAGGTTGTATATACGCTCAAAGCCGTATAGCTCGCCAGTGATGTTGCGGGCTTCCAGCAGGCCGTCGGTGTATAGCGTCATGTGATCGTGCGGACGCAGGCTGGTTCGGAATTCCTGGTAGTTAAGGTCGGGCATGACGCCAAGCGGAAGTGCGCCGGGCACATCCATCTCGCGATCATTCAGAAATGGAGGAGGATGGCCGGCATTGGCCAGAACGCATGCGCCCTCGGGGCCCAGGCGCAGGATAAGGCATGTGACAAAGCCATCCTGCAAGCGGCCGCAAATACGCCGATTGATGCCCGCAAGAATCTCGGCCGGACTGGAGGTCGTTTCGGCCAGCGTGCGCAGGGTGCCTACGATGAGAGCCACGCTCATGGCAGCTTTCAATCCCTTACCGCTGACATCTCCGACAGCAACCAGCGTCGTGCCGGAGTCGCCACTTGCAGCGGGAATAAGCTGGAAGAAATCGCCCCCAACCTCTGCGGCAGGCAGGTAGGAACTGGTGAGTGCATAGCCGGCCAGGGTTCGCAGCGTCTCTGGGATGAGAGCCCGTTGCAGTTCCTGGGCATCACGGAACTCCTGCTCGAGGGCGATCTGCCGGCGGCGGGCTTCGAGGGAATTCCGGTAGACGCCGAAGACGATAGAGATCAGCAGGAGCATCCCGGCCAGCGGCACGATGCTGATGGAATTCCCTTCCAGAACGAAGAGCGGGACGGCGATTCTGTCCGCCAGCGTCCAGTGGGTGAACCGGCTGCCCTGTGCTGCGATGTTGGAGACCACCTGAATCATTCCGGACAGAAAGGCCAGAATGGCGACCAGTCTGGACCCTGCGTCAAGCCGTCTCTTTCGCGAGAAAGCGAAGGGAACCAGCAGCAGCGGAAGCGCTGCGGTGAAGATATAGAAGGCGGTTGTCACTGCATCCGCAATCTGAGTTTCGACCAGCTTATCGGAGGTCCACCAGAAGATGGAGATCAGGCCGTCTGTGATAGTCGCGACAAGGCTGATGAAAGAAAAGACCAAAGTAAGCGTCCGGATGGATTGCTTGTCGCGGAGTTGCAGAAGAGCCAGCAGCAGGAACCATAAAGAAATGTCGCGAACCGAGGAAATCGGCGCAGCGATACCATCCACGATGGCCATTGGCCAGGATAGAGACATCATGAACACAAGTTGCCTGGAGATGGACGCCAAAGCGAAGGTTGCCATCCACAAGAGCGTCCATTGGCTTCGATAGCGAAGCCATACCAGCAGGCTGATGAGTGCGACGAGGGCGTAAATCAGATCTTGGCCGAAGACGAATTGGCGGCTCCGCAGCCACTCGTAGTCCAGCCTGCTCTTCGCGGCGACGATAGCCGCCGGGGTGCCTGCCAGGGGCGCGGCAGTAAAGCCGCCGCTGAGACCGGAATCCTCGGACAGGAGCGGCGCTTTCCATACGCGAATGGCCATCACGCCTTGCTGAGGCGATGGCCAGCCGAAGGTCTGGGGCGGTTGAGACTGCGCATACCAGACGGCGTGCGGCGGAAACGCTCCATGACGGCCAATCAATTGTCCGTTCCAGTAAATCTCGTACGCGTCGTCGATCCGGCGAACCATGAGCGCCAAGTCGGACGATGGTCCGGAAGAAGTAACGGCGATGCGGCGCCGGTACCAGGCGTAGCCCGTGTAGCTTGGGTGATTCTGCTCGCCCCAGGGCTTGTCTGCGCTTAGCTGCTCCCAGTGGGAGTCGTCATAAGACGGCGCGGCCCATGCGGGGTTGTCGCCGAGGTGGAACTGCCATGGGCCGTCAAGCGGTATGGCTCCGTCGGTGAGATTTTGGAGAACAAGCGTGGAAGACTCCAGCTTGCCTCCACCGGAGAGCTGTTGCGCCGAAGAGAATGGTGCAAACCAGGCAATCAGTATCAGGAAAAAAGTGCAACAAAAGCTGCGTAACAGAGCTTGAAGCATGAGGACAGCATATCCCGGCTATCGGGTGAAACCACAAGCAGGAAACGAGTTAAGAACGGTTTGTTGTACCGAAAGGGATCAGACTGGGGAGAATGCAGCGTCAAGCCTGCCTGCGGCCATCCTCTCGCCTGCTTCGATGCGAGTAAGGGTCAGCACTGTGATATCGTCGTCCTGACCGAATGCCACGGCAGCCTGTGCGGCTGTTTCAGCGGTTGGGCGCGCCGCAAAGAGCGCCTTGAGCCGCTCAAAGCCATACAACTCACCGCCACCATTGCGCGCCTCCAGCAGCCCGTCGGTGTATAGGCTGAGCTGATCCCCCGGACGAAGCACTAAGTTGCTCTCGTCGTAGTCGACAGCCGCGATAAGCCCCAGCGGAAATGCGCCGGGCAGCTCCAATTCGCTTCCGTTGCGATAGGGCCGGGGATGGCCCGCACTCGCCATCGTGCAACCGCCATCGGCGTTGAGGCGTAGCGCAAGGCAGGTTGCAAACGCCCCTTGCAGCCGGCCGAGGAGCCTGCGATTCAGCGCGGCCAGTATCTCCGCAGGTTGCGTCGTCGTCTCTGCCGCCATCCGGATCGCACCTACGATCATGGAGACCGCCATTGCAGCCTTCAATCCCTTGCCGCTCACGTCCCCCAGCACGATCAGCGTCTGGCCATCATCCAACTGCATGATCTGGAAGAAGTCTCCGCCTACTTCCTGCGCAGGCCGATAGGAACTGGTTACGGCATAACCGGCAATCAGCGGAGGCGTCTCAGGAATCTGCGCCCGCTGCATCTGTTGGGCGTGCATAAGTTCCTGGGCCAGCAGCCGCTGGCGATGAACCGAAATCAGCAGTCTGCGCAGCAGCAGCACTGTCAGAGCCATTACCAGCAGCAGATCGGCAATCTGCCCCACAAAAATGTCGTAGCCGAAAGGATGCCAGAGCACCGGCAGATGCAGCACGATCAGCTCCGACGTAAACAGCGCTAGCGCCAGCGGCACGATGACCGTGAGCACCAGCCAGCCTTCCCGCCCCTGCTTGCGAATTCCCGATGTCACGATCAGCATAGTGAAGATCAGAAAGATCAGCCGCACCAGCACCGGGGTGAAGCGAAAGACAAAACCAAGAGTCGCCGGCACATGCCCATAGAAAAGGAAATTCTCGCGCAGCGCTTCGGAGGTCATATAAGCAACGGTCAGAGCCGCAATCGCCGCAGGAACCCAGGTCGGCCGCCGCAGGTGGAACCATCTCCACCAGACCATCACCCATCCTGCGAGGTAGAGCGGAATGATGAAGACCTCCCAGATGGTGAAGTATGCCCGGCTGCTGAGAACAAAGGTCAGAGCCGCCAGCACCAGCGCAATATCTGCGCACGCCGCAATTACCAGCACTGCCGCAGCCCACAAATACACCGGGTCCGAACGGTCAAAGAAGGTCAGGCTCGCCAGCACCAGCGCCAATACCAGCAGTAACACAGCTTCAATCGGCGGATAGGTCAGTTCCCGCAGCTTGACCTGCCACTGCAACTCGTACTGTGCATGAATGGCTTGCGCCTCGCCCAGCAGGGGAGCAAAGTTCAACCCTCCTGCATAGGGCGAGTGCAGAAATCCAACTGGCCCCATCCATACACGGATGGCGATCGTCTGCATCACCGGAGTTGCGCTCTGCGTCGCAGCATCCTTCAGCGGAAACTCCACCGGATGGGTAAAGTAGGCCACCGGCGTTCCGCTGTCCGCCAGAAAGTCGCCGAAACTGCCCACCAGCTTGCTATTCACATACATCTGGTATGCGTCGGTCATACGCAGCGGGCCCAACAGAGCGAGTTCCTGTCCTGGCAGCACTGCCAGCGGCACCTTGAGCCTATACCAGGCCCAGCCTATGTACCCGGGATGCGTCGAAGTCGTCCATCCCGGAACAAAGGCCGGATCGCCGTTGAATGGGTCTGAGCTGCCCGGCTGCGGAGTCAGGTCGACTGTCTCCCAACGCTGGTCGTCAAAGCCCGGCTGAGCCCAGAGCGGCGTTGCAGCCTGCGCCGCATGTGGCGAATCGCCAGTCGCAAAGCGCCACGGGCCATTCAGCGCAATGTATCCCGGCCCCAGCGAGAGAATCGAAGAGTTATTAGTCTGTGCCTGTTTTGCCGCAGGCGCGGCCTCAGCAGTGCCCGGTTGGCTCACGCAGGCGGAAGAAAGATACAACCCCAGCAATATGGGGACGACGATGCGCAGCCCTCGTGGCACAGCCCGTTCCCCCGATCAATCAGGAATACATGGCACAACTATACCCATTCCGAGTCCAACTCATTCGGATATTGATGTTTCCGGGATGCAACGTTTGGGGAATGAACTGCGGTGGCTATCGCCCGGCGTCTTGTGGCGTCAGGCCGTTGCAGCCAGCCGTGTCAGCGTGAGCACGGTAATATCGTCGTCCTGGCCAAAGGCAACGGCCGCCTGCGCCGCGTCCTCGGCAGTAGGCCGGCTGGCGAAAAGAGCGTTGAGGCGTTCGAATCCATAGAGTTCGCCGGAGGGATTGCGCGCCTCCAGCAGGCCGTCGGTATAGAGACTCAGCTGGTCGCCTGGGCGGAATTCGATCGATGTTTCCTCGTAGCTGCTCGCTGGCGTAAGGCCCAGAGGCAACGAACCGGGCAAGTCCAGTTCCCGATGATTGAGAAAGGGCGGAAGGTGACCGGCGCTGGCCAGTGTCAGTCTGCCCGAGGCAGTGATGCGCAGAAAAACCGCAGTGGCGAAACCGTCTCCCATGCGGCCATAGAGACTGCGATTCATGCCGGTCAGGATTGCGGCAGGGCTGAGAGAAGAATCCGCGAGAGTGCGCAGGACGCCGAGGATCATCGAGACGCTCATAGCGGCGTGGAGTCCCTTGCCGCTGACATCCCCGAGGGCGATCAGAGTGGAGCCATCCTCCAGCGCGATGACCTGGAAAAAATCTCCGCCTACTTCCCGTGCCGGTTGGTAGGCGCTGGTAAGAGCATAGCCCTGAACTGGCGGAATGGCCTCGGGGATGAGCAGTTGCTGGATCTGACGCGCCTGCTGGATCTCAAGCTCCAACGCGCTCCGGCGTGTAGTCTGCTCTTTGCCATAGCGATAGACGGCGAAGAGAATAGAGACGAATAAGGCGGTGTCAGCGAGGATCTCGGCATTGAAGTACATTCCCTGAATGAAAAAAAGCGGCGTGCTCAACAAGTTTGAGAGGGTCCAATGCGTGAAGCGTTCGCCTTGCTTGCTGGCCGACGTAACGACCATGATCATGTGCGACAGAAAGGCCGTGGAAGCGACGGCCCATCGTGCCGCGTCGAGCCGTCGGCGGATGCCGAGCGCAATGATGACCAGCGGGAAGACTTCAATCGTTGTTCCAATGGCGGTCACGATGGCGTCCGTCCACTGTATCCAGGAATGGGTCGTCCATCCCACCACAAAGTAAGCCAGGCCAAGAAGTCCGTCGATGGAACCGGTAGTTAACGATATTGCGGCGAGAAACTGCGCCCATCGAAGAAGAGCTCGATTGCTCTTGAGTTGCAACAGCTCGATGAGCACGAACCAGAGTGCAACATTCCGCAGCGCGTAGATCGGTTGGAGGATTGCGCTCGCAATGGTGGAATCGAAGGGAAGACGGAGACTAAAGAGAATTCCCCACACGACCGGCAGGCCTGCGAAAAGTGCGAACCAAAGCATTAGACTTTCGTTGCGCCTGCGCAGCCACAGGAGGAATGCCAGGCAGGCGACGCCGCCGTAGAGGCAATTGAGGCCAATGGTATAGAGATTGCTGCGCAGCCAGTCGTAATCCCAACCCACCATGATGCCGGCGATGGCATCATGGCGGCCAATATACAAGGGGTCGCGCGGGCCGCCAAGTCGGCCGGAGTCGCTAGAACCGGGAGGCGATTTCCAAACGCGAATCACCAGGACTCCTGATCCCGCTGCTGGAAAGCCGAAAATATGCCGATCGGCTGTAACAGGCCAGGACGCATGCGGTGGCAACTCGCCGATATGACCAATGAGAGCGCCATTCCAGTAGACTTGGTATGCGTCATTCACCGGCGGCATGAGCAGCAGAAGATCCGGCTTCGCCCCGGGCTCCGGTGGGGGATTCAGGGCGATGTGCAAATGGCGGCGATACCAGGCGAATCCCGAGTATGCGGGATAGCCCTGCACCCCCCATGGCTTTTCGGTGCGAATCGACTCCCAGCCGGAATCATCCAATCCGGGTGCGGCCCAGGCTGGATCGTCGCCGGTTCGGAATTGCCAGTTCCCGTCGATAGGGACTGCGCCGACGCCTATGTCCTTGATGTCGAGCTCCCTGCCGTCAGGGATTGCGGGACGCGTGGATGAACCTCCCGACGACTGAGCGTTCGATGTCGCCGCTGCCGCCAGGATCGAAGCGAGAATAAGCAGGGCCAGTCCCTGCCGGCGGAATGGGCGCGACGGGCGCAAGAACATGTGGTCAGAATACTCCCGCAACGGGAGTTTGATGGCGGAAGAGTGTGGCTGGGATTCGACTTAGGGCAGATTGAAGGTGGGCACGCTCACGAATTGCTACGATAACTGTTTGGGAGATGGATGACGGATGGCGAGAGTTTTGGACGGTGCGGCGATTGCCGCGGAGATCAAAAGCGAAGTGGCGCAAGAGGTAAAACTGCTCGCCGAGCAGGGCATTCGGCCCGGTCTGGCGGCAGTTTTGGTTGGGCATGTTCCGGCTTCGGAGATCTATGTGCGCAGCAAGGTCAAGACCTGCGGCGAACTCGGTTTGTTCAGCGAGATGATCACGCCGCCCGAGACGGTCACGACCGAAGAAATGCTGGCGCTCGTGGCGGACTTGAACGCCCGCGAAGAAATCGACGGCATCCTGATTCAGCTTCCGCTGCCACCACAGGTCAACGCCAAGCTGTTGCTGGATTCGGTGGTTCCGGAAAAGGATGTGGACGGTTTTCATCCCGTGAACGCGGGACGGTTGCAAGCCGGTCGCCCTGCGCTCGCGCCATGCACACCGGCGGGCGTGGTTCAGATTTTGAAGCGTAGCGGCATCCCGATTTCAGGGCAACACGCGGTGGTGGTCGGGCGAAGCGATATCGTGGGCAAGCCGGCGTCGATGCTGCTGCTACATGAAAACGCCACCGTAACCATCTGCCACTCGAAGACACGCGATCTGGGCGCAATTACCCGTCAGGCCGATATTCTGGTCGCCGCCATCGGCCGGGCAGGCTTCGTTACACCGGAGATGGTGAAGCCCGGAGCTACCGTGATCGACGTCGGAATCAACCGCATCACCGATCTGGCGGAGTTCGAGAAATTTTTCGCTGGGGACGGCAAGCGGGCGGAGATCTTCTCGAAGCGCGGCTCGACAATTGTAGGCGACGTGCATCCGAAGGCCTTTGAAATCGCCGGAGCGTATACGCCGGTGCCGGGCGGCGTAGGTCCGCTGACGATTGCGATGTTGATGTCCAACACCGTGCGTGCGGCCCGTATGCGCAGGGGGCTGTAAGCAGATGCTGCGTGTAGGACTTACGGGTGGATTAGGCAGCGGCAAAAGCACCGTATCGGGCCATCTGCGCGAACTTGGCGCGGAGGTGATCGAGGCGGATGAGCTCGCCCGAGCACTCATGGAACCGGGCCATCCCGTGTATGACGAGATCGTTGAAGTCTTCGGGCCCGGCGTCGTAGCCCCGGATAGCAAGCTGGACCGGGCGCGGCTGGCGGAATTAGCGTTTCGCGGCGGCAGGCTCAATGAACTGAACGCAATCGTCCATCCAGCGGTGATTGCCGTGCAGGGAGACTGGATGCGGGAAGTCTTCCTGCGCGATCCCAGGGCGATCGCAGTCGTCGAGTCGGCACTGATCTACGAAGTGGAGCGGGACGCACGGCTGCGCGGCGAGTCCGAGGGGGTTTTGTCGTACTGGCGTCGCCGGTTTGACCGGATTATCGCCGTGACCGCTCCGGATGAGCTGAAAATCGCCCGGTACGTCGCCCGATTGTCGCCGTCCGGCTGGGACGATCGCATCGCAGCCGATGCCCGGTCGCGGCTGGCAAAGCAGTTGAGCGATGCTGTAAAGGTCTCGCGGGCAGATTTTGTCCTCGAAAATGCCGGCGATCTGACCGAACTGCGCGCCCAGGTGGAGGCAGTATGGCGGCAGTTGGTGGAACTGGGTAACAAGTCTCTGCAAACAGGTCCTTACAATAGACAAACGAATTAATTTAGCGATTCCTGGCAGCTGAGTTAACGCAATTCGTGAAAAATTGCGATGGATTTGGGTTGATCTGTAAAACGCTTCGCTGTATTCTGAACTCCCCCAAACATCCCGCTTTCCACATCGTG
The DNA here is from genome assembly GCF_025685625.1 of Acidicapsa acidisoli. Classification (NCBI taxonomy): domain Bacteria; kingdom Pseudomonadati; phylum Acidobacteriota; class Terriglobia; order Terriglobales; family Acidobacteriaceae; genus Acidicapsa; species Acidicapsa acidisoli. Next base: position 254,743 of record NZ_JAGSYI010000001.1, on the reverse strand, counting down.
TCATTTGAATTTCTGACCGTATCCCCATACCCCTTTGTGTAAGAAGCAAGACAAGTCGTGCAGTTAGCTGGGCATTCGGCCATTTGCTTGGAGATTAGGAACATTCGCCGCTGAAATCGCAAGATGCGACGAGATTGCTAGTGGACCCACTAATGGAGGATAGACATATGACCTTTGCCGCTTCCTTGAGCACGTCTGCGCGGAATTTGCAACTGGATGTTCTCAGAGGCGTTGCCATACTTATGGTGCTGATTTGCCATAGTGCAATCCTTCGGACGCCAACATGGGATGCTGGTGTTTGGCGCCCATGTTGGAGCGGCGTTGACCTATTCTTTGTGGTAAGTGGTTTTCTGATTTCAGGTTTGCTTTTTTCGGAATATAAAAGAACCGGGCGAATTCTTTTCCGCCGTTTTGCGATCCGACGAGCTCTCAAGATTTACCCTGGATTCTACGCGGTTGTTGGTATCACCGTAGCTATCCGAGTAGTGCAGCATCGCCATGAGATTTGGTACCAATTGCTTCACGATATGTTATTTATTCAGAGTTATTTCATTGGTACGTGGGGCCATTTTTGGTCTCTTTCCGTTGAAGAACACTTTTATATTCTGCTCCCCCTGCTTATGTTCTTTCTTATTCGCAACTCCGTCAAGGACCGGAACAATCCTTTCTCATTTATCCCGGTTATATTTGTAGTGGTTGCTCTAATCGTACTTTTTGTGCGTCTGCTTACAGCGAGGTATATTCCTTACTCGCTACAGACTCACAATTTTCCAACTCATCTCCGGCTGGATTCACTATTCTTCGGCGTGGTCATCTCCTATTGGTATCACTTTCACCAGGAGCGATTTTTGAATCTCGCGTATCGAAGACGCACCCTGATTTTTTGTCTCTCGGCAGTTTGTCTTTTGCCAATGTTCATTTGGGGACAGTATGAAAGGTGGATGTACACATTTGGGTTCACTTCCCTTTATCTTGGGTATGGATGCCTCCTGATAGGCTTTCTCAGTGTAAAAATTCATGAAGCTCCAAAGCCAGCCCTGATTGGCCTGTCAGCCGTCGCGTATATCGGAACATTCTCCTATTCCATTTATCTGTGGCATGGATTTTGTTCAGGCATGATTTCCGCGTGGCTGCCAGCAAGCGCCGCCTCTGTTCGCGTCGCAGTCTTCTTCACTAGCTCAATTGTGATCGGGATCGTCGCCGCCAAACTTATCGAGATCCCTGCACTTCGTCTTCGCGAGCGCTTTTTCCCCTCAATCGTGGGTGTTTTCACCTCTCTTCCTGCAACCGGAGATCGGCAGTTTGGCGCCTCCTACAAGCCGGCGATCGCCGGGGTAGAACCGACAATCGCAGATTAGCAACAATTCTTCCTCAACCGAGTTAATACAATAGAGAATAGCGGGAACGTGCAGCATCGAATTCCCGTAGGTTTTCTTGTCTTTCCGGAAAGGCTTTGACGGGTATGCGATTGCGTCGAATTGTATTGATTGTCCTGCTGGTAGGTGGTTTCTGGTATATTACGGCTCACCTTCCAGAAGCGGTTAGCCGACTGAATCTGCTGAATGCAAGCGGATCGAAGTCGCCATTGGCGCTCACCGAGGCCCATGCCGCGCCAGCCTACGATTCTGAGGAGCTGAATAATATCGCCGTCTACAAGAAGGCGCTGCCCTCGGTCGTGAATATCACGTCGAAGTCCGTGTCCTTCAATTTCTTCTACGGGCAGGTACCGCAGGAGGGGCAAGGTTCCGGTTTCATTCTGGATCACGCCGGACACGTACTGACCAATTTCCACGTAATCGCCGACGCCAACCGGATCGAAGTCAAAACCAGCGACAAGCACACCTACAAGGCAACGATTGTCGGCTCGGACAAGATTCATGACCTGGCGCTGTTGCAGATCAACGCGCCCAACCTGCAGCCGGTGACGCTGTCGGACTCCAGCGACCTCGTGGTAGGGCAAAAGGTCTACGCCATAGGAAACCCTTTTGGCCTGAACGGAACCATGACTCGCGGCATCATCAGCTCGATCCGCACAGTCAAAGGCCCCGAGGGTTCGCCGATTGAGGACGCCATCCAGACCGACGCGGCCATCAATCCCGGCAATTCCGGCGGTCCGCTGCTGAATTCGCGCGGCGAAGTGATCGGCATCAATACGCTCATCGCCACCGGCGGAGCGGAACAAAGCTCAGGCATTGGGTTCGCGATTCCCATCAACACGGCCAAGGCCGTTCTAGGCGATTTGACCAAGTTTGGCCGCGTCCGCCGGCCCTCCCTGGGCATTGTCTCCCTCGCCATCGGTCCGGATATCGCCGAGCAGATGGGGCTGCCGGCAGCCTCCGGTGTCCTGGTGCAGAAAGTCGTCCCCGGAGGCTCGGCGGAGCGCGCAGGCCTGCACGGCGGCAACGAGCAGGCGTATCTCGGCAACATGCTGATCATGCTGGGCGGCGATCTGATCGTAGCCATTGATGGCCGCGAGATCGGAGACACCTCTGACATCGCCACCATCATGGAAAAACATCAGCCCGGCGACGAAGTAAGCGTGACCTTCTACCGGGGCCACAGAAAGATGGTTGCCCGGCTTATTTTGGGAGATGCGCGGGAAGTGAACACCTAAACACTAATCCCGGATGGATAGTCAGGGCCGCTTCCAGCCGGAAGCGGCCCAACTGGTCTGTGTCCGGCTCCTAGAACTTAACGCCCAGAGTTCCAAGGAAGCTCTTGACCTGGGGCCAGACAGCCTTGAGGTCGGTTGCGGTCTGAACATCCAGAGGGATATTCAGCGGATTGGCAATAACGCCCGTGATGTCGGCCAGAGGCTTGTCCACGGCGGTCGCCAGGGTAGCCAGCGCGGCGACCACGCCGGGGGCCGCGCTCAGTGCGGTCTGGGCCTTGCCCAGCCATTGCAGCGCGTCTGTGGCAGCGATTTCGATTCCCTTTTCTACGTTTACCAGAATGTTGGCCATCGCGATTTAGTCCTCATTCCGCCTGAGTCGCTCTCTACGTTGCGATTCAGGCTTCGATTTGGTCAGGGAACAGTCCGGCGCCGGCTGCGATCATGCAGCTCCCGTTGCTTCAGTTCAATCGGGGGGAGGGCTGAAGAGCTGATCTTCGCAGCCGGAACTGGCCTGTTCCCAGCCAGATTCAAGACTAGGCGCGCGGCAGATTTATTCGGCAAATCGTTGATATGGAATAAGTCTATATAAATGTGATGCTTAACTGCCGCACTTGTGGCAGCCTACTTGACAGGCGTAGGCGCTGCCTCAGAGATGCGCAGATAACGCCGGCCTTCGATCCGGTATTCGCCGGAGAGGACGCGGGCGATGGCTTCGCTGTAAGCAACATGCTCTTCCGCGAGGATACGGTTGGAAAGACTATGCGCATCATCGGTTTCGAGGACCGCGATGCTCCGCTGGAGCACGATGACGCCGTGGTCCAGATGCTCGTCGACAAAATGGACGGTGCACCCCGCGACCTTGCAGCCGTAGTCGAAGGCCTGCTGCTGCGCATCCAGACCGGGAAATGCGGGCAACAAGGAAGGATGGATGTTCAGAATGCGGTTTGGAAATGCGGCGATGAACTCCGGCGAGAGCAGCCGCATATATCCGGCAAGGATCACCAGATCGACGCCATGCTCCCGCAGACATGCGGCAACATCGGCGTCGTGTTCGGCACGTTTCCGTCCTTTGGAGACGAAAACCGCGGTGGGCAAACCCAAATCCTGCGCGGCTTTGAGACCGGGAGCGTCCGCCACATTCGCGATAACGATTGCAATCTCAGCGTTCGGCAGCCGCCCTTCGCGGATGGATTTGGCGATTGCCAGAAAATTCGAGCCTCGGCCGGAGAGCAGAATGCCGAGCCGCTTCATACAAAGTGCACCTTGCGGTCGCCTGCCTTGTCTCCTGACCTGTCTCCCTTGACGATGCGGCCGATCACGTGAAACTTCTCTTCTGCGCGGTTCAGCAGCGCCCGTACCTTGCTGAACTTGTCTGCCGGAACAACGACAATCAGGCCAATTCCCATGTTGAATGTGCGCAGCATCTCGTCCTGCGGAACCTGTCCAAGCGCTTGCAGATGTTCAAAGATCGGCAGCACCGGCCATGAGCCGAGTTCGACCTGCGCGCAGGTGCCTTTGGGCAGGATGCGGGGCAGATTCTCCGTAATTCCGCCGCCGGTGATGTGGGCCATGCCCGCGGCCAGACCCGCATTGGCGAGCTTCTGCATGATGGCGAGATAGCTGCGATGCACCTTCATCAGGGCAGTTCCGGCCTTGTCCCCGATAGCGCCGATATACTGCGTCGGTTTGTACTTGGCGACCTCGAAAAACAGCTTGCGCGCCAGCGAATATCCATTGGTGTGCAACCCGGTCGAGGGCAGTCCGATGAGCACGTCGCCGGGCGCAATCGTCGCGCCGGTGATCAGCTTCGATTTATCGACAGCGCCGACAATAAATCCTGCCAGATCGTATTCGCCATCCTGGTAGAAGCCGGGCATCTGCGCGGTTTCGCCGCCGATCAGGGCACAGCCGTTGGCCTTGCAGGCGTCGGCGAGGCCGGTCACAATCTGCTCAGTGACGGCGGGGTCAAGCTTGCCTGTGGCAAGATAGTCCAGGAAAAAGAGCGGCGCCGCGCCCTGCACGGCGATGTCGTTGACGCAGTGGTTTACCAGATCCGCGCCGACCGTGTTGTGGATGCCGAGGTCAAAGGCCAGTTTCAGCTTGGTTCCCACGCCGTCGGCAGAACTGACGAGGATCGGCTCAGCCCACTTCTTCAGATCAAGCTGAAAAAGCCCACCGAATCCGCCAATTCCGCCCAGAACGCTGCGGTTAAAGGTCCGTTTTGCCAGGTACTTGATGCGGTCCTTGGCGCGATCTCCCGAGGAGATATCGACGCCTGCGTCGGCGTAAGTGACGGCCTTCGTCGTCTCGGTCTGGCTGGGGGCAGTTGAAGTTGTGTCCGGATGAGCGTCGGCGGTTGGAGCAGCTTTGGGCAAGGTGTGCCTTCAGAGGGGGATGGATTGCCGTCTGCGAAAGCAGCCCGGAAAGACTGATTCTACCAGCTAACGCCATCCGGACGAGCGGCGTGCAGTCCTTGTAGCGCGACGCTAGAGAAAATGCAGGCGCTCTTCTGCTGTGGGGATGGGACAGCTCGCATATCGGCCCCAGATGCGATAGCGATGGCGAGAAATGAAGCGGTAGCACATTTCCCGGAGCGGTCTGGGAAATATGCGAAGACCCACCGCGAAAGTTGGCCATGGCTGCGGCAGAACACGAAGGCAGGCGAGAAAGGCGTTGGATCGGACAAGCAGTTCCTCGACCGGAGTGCCAAGGTTGCGGAAGACAAGGATGGTGTCTGGACCCTGTTCCTCGCCTGAGGATTGAAAACCGTGCCGGGCGAGCAGCTCCTGAACGGAGGGCGAGTTCGAAGGAGCAAAGCGCAGGCGGTCGTGACCATCGCGGCGCAACAGCCAGCGGATCGACCGATTGCAGAATCCGCACTCGCCGTCGTAGAGAACGAGCAGCTTGTCCTTCAATTCGAGGAACTCACCCACATATTCCTTCCTTCATACCTGCGATCTTAGTCCTTGTTGCGGAATTGCGCAGATACAGCGGCCTCTTATACTTGGATTCAGGTGATAGACAGATGGCGGAAACGAGCAGGACACAATCGCGGGCATTGCAAAACCGGGCCGAAGGGCTTTTTCCCGGCGGGGTGAACTCGCCGGTACGCGGCTTTCGCTCGGTCGGTGGAGAGCCACCGTTTGTTGCGCGGGCCGAGGGTCCTTATCTCCTGGACGCCGACGGAAACCGATACATTGATTACTTCGGCTCATGGGGGCCGATGATTCTCGGCCACGCCTTTCCGCCGGTCGTCGAAGCAATCGCGAAGGCCGCGCGGGATTCGGCCAGTTTTGGTGCGTCGACAAAAGCCGAGGGCGATCTGGCCGAATTGGTGATGGCCTGCTTCCCGGCGATCGAGAGAATGCGATTCGTCAGCTCAGGAACCGAGGCTACGATGTCTGCCATCCGCGTGGCTCGCGCGGCAACCGGGCGCAAGCGGATCATCAAGTTCGAGGGCTGCTATCACGGCCATTCAGACGGGCTGCTGGTGAAAGCCGGTTCAGGTGTCGCGACGCTCGGGATTCCCGGGTCGGCGGGCGTACCCGAAGAGATTGCGCAACTGACGCTCGCACTGCCATTCAACGATCTGGAAGCGGTTAAAGCGGCTTTTTCTACGCATGAGGGCGAAATTGCGGCGGTCATCCTGGAGCCGGTTGTCGGCAACGCCGGGTGCATTCCTCCGGCGGCGGGCTATCTCGCGGGCCTCAGGACGATCACCGAGGAGCACGGCGCTTTGCTGATCGTCGACGAAGTAATGACCGGCTTCCGGCTGTCTCTAGGTGGCGCGCTGGAGTTGTATGGCCTAGATGCGGATTTGGTGACCCTGGGCAAGATCATCGGCGGCGGCCTGCCCTGCGGTGCGTTTGGCGGCAAGCGGAAATTCATGGAACTGCTGGCCCCGCTCGGGCCGGTCTATCAGGCCGGGACGCTGAGCGGTAATCCCTTGGCGATGGCGGCTGGATTGGCCACGGTTGGCTATCTGCGGGAGCACGCTGCGTCGGTCTACCCGCAGTTGGAGGCAGCTTCAAAGGCAGTTGCCGAGGGTGTCGTAGCAGAGGCTTCCCAGGCTGGCGTCGCACTGACGCTAAATCGCGTCGGCTCGATGTGGACTTGGTTCTTCTCTGGAGGACCGATTTCGGATTACACGCAGGCTGCGACCAGCGACACCACGGCGTTCGGGCGCTTCCATCGCGCCATGCTGGACGCGGGTGTATGGCTGCCGCCCTCGCAGTTTGAGGCAATGTTCCTGGGAACGGCGCATGGGCCAGCCGAGATTGATGCGACGATTGCCGCAGCACGGAGCGCCTTTGCAGCGGTAACTGCGGTCGTGTAGCCGAGGAAACAAAAGCGATGCGTAGAATTTCCATCCCCTGATGCACAATCAGGAAGCGTACTCGTTGCTCACGCGGTGTTTGCGCCTCTCAATTTTCGTACAAAAAACGCATCAAAATGCGCCAAAAACAGGCATAAAACTCACCCTTTTATGTCAATAAAACAAGCACTGTCAATCAGTTAAGCGGAAAACAATACCCCTCCCCCCCAGGGGTAGCGTTTTCTTCCCTCTTTGTTCGCTCATTGAGCGACCGTAACCGAGGGAATCGCGACCGTCGCAAATAGCTGTTCCGCCGAACCGCGCATCACGCGAAACAGCGCAAACTGCCGCTGCGTCTTACCCCGCAGCTCAAACAGCAGCTCGCCGCGATTGTCGGCCATCGCGTCCACAGCATCCACCAGTCTCATGCGCGGCTTGTCGTCCAGATGGGCGTTGTCGGTCACGCTCTTGAAGAGCACCATGACGCCGCCGTACAAATCCGGCTGCGCCACGAGCGTCACAAACTTCTGCGGAGCAGGCTTTGGCGGGATAGGAGTCTGGGCAAGCGGCGCGCTCGAACCCTCAGTCGGCTTGCCGCGCTTGATCACCGGCGGCGGAGGCTCCGAGTCATCCGCCGCATTGGGCATCGGCGGCAGAGGAGTACTGGCCGTCAAAACCATCGTCGCGGAGCCTCCATAAGCCAACTCAAAGACGCGGAATTCCTCGTCTGCCAGCTCAACTGGTGGCGGAGGCGTTGGCGGCACCAGGGGAGTCTTTTTAGTGGTCGTTGTCTTCCGCGCCGATTTGGCAGGTGGAGGAGCAAGCGGAGTGTTGAGCCCTAACGCAGTTCGCGCAATATCTTCGAGCGCAGCCTTCATCTTGGATTCGTCGTCCAGGTTGGCCCAGGTGTACTTCCATGGATGCTCGGCGTGATTGCTGGCGTCCGAAACCGCAACGGCCTGCTGCATCGTGGGGGGAAGTCCCATGAGCTTCGGAATTTCGGCGTCGGCGAGGTCGGCTGGCTTGCCGTGCTTGAGGCGCGGACGATCGGGATCGGGCGGAGCCGAGGAGGTTTCCGTATCAGCATCTGCCACATGCCGGTTCCGGTGCAGCGTGGGCCGATCCGGATCGACGGGAGCATTGGACGCTGAGGCCGAACCGGCGCTCGAAGTGCTGCTCGTCCCGGAATTGTCGCTGGATTTTCGCTTCAATGTTGGCCGATCCGGATCTACGGTCCCAGAACTGTTTCCGGTGGCCGGAGGGGACTTCGCCGTTGTATCCGAACCGCTTGCCGAACCAGAACTGGCGCCGTCGTCGGAATCGGTGCCCTTGGGGTGCTTGCGTTTCAGCACCGGGTGATCGTTATCGGAGGCATCGTCGCCTCCATAGAGGGAACTGGTGTTGAAGGACGCTTTGGCCTTCGCGGCCTCCGGAGCCGTGAGCGGTTTCCACGCCCCGAAACCCTGCCACGCGCCGTTAACCTCGCCTGCGGCAAAAACGTCGAAGAGCCCCACGGGGTTTCCCGCCTTTTGCAGCTCATATTCGACGCCGCCGGCAAGAGCAAGCGGCTCCGGCCGGGACAAATAGATCGTTCCATCGTTCAGTTGTTCGCCGTCGTAGACTGTAACCGGCACCAGACGGCTGGCCGATGGCTTACCGGGGTCGCCCGTCCACTCGAGAACGGCGATGGATCGCAGGGTGGGAGTGTTTTTGTCTGTCTTCGTAATTCGCCCCGGGTATTGCGCCAGCGTCACCGCCGCGAAGCTCGCAAAAGCAAAGCAACTCGCCACAACTCTCATCCGCGACAATGACACACCGAGCCCTGCTCGGGAATAATCGATTTGAGCCAAGTATGAGTCGCCTATTTCCGACAAAGATTTCCCCAATGTCCTTGTACCGCGCTTCCACAACGCAGAATCGGCCAAACAGAATCTCAACGATTGCTTACCCAATGAGGAATCCTTCATGGAACTGAACGAAAAAGTTGCCAACTTCACCCTCCAGGACGATCAGGACCAGACCGTCCATCTTACCGACTTCGCCGGAAAGCCGGTCGTACTCTTCTTTTATCCCAAGGCAGATACTCCTGGCTGCACCATAGAAGCCTGCGGCTTTCGCGACACCTTTGAAAAGCTCCAGAAAGCTGGCGCTGTGGTCCTCGGAATCTCCCGCGATACGCCGAAAGCACAGCGGAAATTCCGCGAGAAGTACGACCTGCCGTATCCACTTCTCGCAGATGTAGACGAAACCGTGTGCAATCAGTTTGGGGTGCTCAAAGAAAAGAACATGTACGGTAAGAAAGTCATCGGTATTGAACGCACGACGTTCGTGATCGGTCCTGACCAGACCCTGCTGCAGATCTTCCCCAAGGTCAAACCCGAAGGCCACGCTGAAGAAGTGCTGGCAGCCATTCAATCGCACAAAGCGTAATTCTGGCCTTTTTGTGACGAACGTATCGCTGCCGCGAAACTGGAAACGGATGCAAAGGAGGTTCTTTGCCGAGCCGCCTGAGACAGTTGCCCCCATGCTGCTGGGCAAATTGCTGGCCCGCTGCACTCCGGCAGGCTGGCTTGCCGGACGCATTGTCGAGGTGGAGGCCTACCTCGGCCCGCACATTACCGATACGCCTGATCCGGCAGCGCATAGCTTCCGCGGCGTGACGCCAAGAAATTCGGTGATGTTCGGGCCGCCTGGCCACGTCTATGTGTATTTCATCTATGGCATGTACTACTGCGTCAACGTCACTTGCGAGCCGGAAGGCAAGGCTGGCGCCATTCTTGTCCGTGCCCTGGAACCGGTGCTCGGTCTCGAAGCGATGGCCATCAATCGTGGGCTTTCCGCAAACACATCCCCGGCAAAACTGACCGGAGGTCCGGGGCGCTTATGCCAGGCGCTTAGCATCACTCGGCCGGAGCACAATGGCCTCGATTTTCTTGATTCAGCGTCTCCGTTGCAGCTTCGTCAGGATGAATGGCTTCCTGGCCCGATTGAGGTCACTCCCAGAATCGGCATCCGTCACGCCGCGGATTTGCCCCTGCGATTCGCGCTCGCCGACAATTCCTGCGTTTCTCGTATTCGTTCTGTTTGATGGACTGTGTAAACTTGTCCTCATAGTTCTCCGTCCAAACTGCACGCCGTTCCTCATCCCGAAAGGATTTTCAGGCATGAAATCATCCCGCTTTATGCAGGCCGCTGTCTTAACGTTTGCGGTCGCCGCAGTATCTCTGCTTGCTGGGCGATCCCAAGTATTTGCAGCCCAGAATCCGATCCCGCCACCACCCCAGAACCAGCCCGACACCGCGCCGAAGCATGAGATGCCCGCCCCTACCAATCTCAAAGTCCTGCCCAAAGACCTCACGGGGCCGCAGGTCCACGAGATCATGGAAAAGTGGGAAGGCGAACTGGGTACCGGCTGCAAGACCTGCCATGCCGTCGATCCGAAGAACCTTGGCCCCAATGGCAAGCCGCGCCTCAACTTTGCCGACGACTCGAAGGAAGAGAAGCAGACCGCGCGCAAGATGTACAAGATGGTGGAAGAGATCAACGCCAGCTATATCGCGAAAATCGACAGTTCTGGCGATCCTGTCACTTGTGGCACCTGCCATCGCGGACATCTAGGCCCCGAACCGTTCGTCGCGAAGCCTGAAAAAGAAGGCCCGCACTAAGCGGTTACCCGGTTCGCGATAAGGCTCAGACTGCGTCAGGTTTCGACTCCAGGTCTCGATTTAGAGACCTGGAGGGCCTGACTATTCGACGACGAGGTTATCGATCAGCCGTGTCGTCCCAACAAAGGCGGCAACAGCGATCAGTGTTCCGGGTCGGGCTTCCTGGACAGGCTCAAGCGTGGCCCAATCGACAGCGGCGATGTAATCAACCCGGACTGACGGCTCCGTGGCAAAATTCGCATGGGCGGCGGCGATCAATGCTTCTGAGGAACGCTCTCCCGTGGCGACCAGCGCATCAACGGCATTCAGAGCGCGATGCAGAACCAATGCTTGTCTTCGCTCTGCAGCGCTCAAATAGCGGTTCCGCGAGCTCATTGCCAGCCCGTCGCGCTCCCGCACAATCGGGCAGATGACGAGTTCCACGGGCAGACCGAGGTCGGCTGTCATCCGCCGCAACACGGCAACTTGCGCAGCGTCTTTTTGCCCGAAGAAGGCACGACCCGGCTCTGCGGCAATCAGCAGCTTGGCCACGACCGTAGCCACGCCGCGAAAATGGCCCGGCCTTGATGCTCCATCCAGACGGTCGCTGAGCCCGGCAACCTCGACAAAGGTACTGGCGCCGGACTGGTAAATCTCCTCGGGCGCCGGCGCGAAAACCGCGTTTACACCTTCTGCTTTGAGGAGTGTGCAATCTGCGTCGAAGGTGCGCGGATACAGGGCGAAGTCTTCATTCGGCCCAAACTGGGTTGGGTTCACGAAGATGCTTACAGCCACGCCATCGCAGGCAGCTTTCGCCGTGCGCACGAGAGACAAATGTCCTTCGTGCAGAGCTCCCATGGTCGGCACGAGGCCGACTGTTTTTCCAGATCGATGAAATTCGCGCGACCACGCGCGCAGTTCGGCTACTGTTTGGATTATTTGCATTCGCGGCTAGACCCGATGAATTCCAGCGGCGGCAGGCAGTTCCAATGTCTCAGCGGCTTCAGCGGCCTGGACGGCTTCGCGAACTGCGGCAGGGAGGTGGTAGCTCTCTTCGTCCGTAGGAAACGCGCGATGCTCGACATCTTCGCGATAACGCTCCACCGCATCGCGAATCAGTGCGGCGGCGTCGGCGTATTGACGGACAAACTTCGCATGAGGCGCGAAGGTCATGTTCAAAATGTCGTGGAAGACGAGAATCTGTCCGTCGCATTCCGGACCGGCGCCGATGCCAATCGTCGGAATCGCCAGATCTGCTGTAACCGCCGAGGCGACTTCGCGCGGAACTCCTTCCAGCACAATCGCTCCTGCGCCCGCTTCCGCCAGCGCTACGGCATCGGCACGAAGCTGCGAAACGGTCTCGGTGGTCTTGGCCTGGACGCGATAGCCGCCCATTCGATGCACGCTTTGCGGAGTGAGGCCAAGATGCCCGACTACGGGAATCTCGGCGTCGGTGAGCGCCCGCACCAACTCTGTGCGTGGCCCTTCGATCTTGACCGCTTCGGCTCCTGCTTCCTTGACGAAGCGTACCGCATTGCCAACGCCCTCGGAGATCTTCCCGTGATAGCTGCCGAAGGGCATATCCGCTACAACCAGTGCGCGGCGCACTGCACGACGGACGGCCCGCGTGTGGTGCAGCATCTCATCTACGGTGACAGCCAGCGTGTTGTCGTGTCCGAGCACCACCATGGCCAGCGAATCGCCGACCAGAATCATGTCGATTCCGGACTCGTCCACGAGGCGCGACGTAGCATAGTCGTACGCCGTGAGCGCGGTGATGGGTTTGCCCTGGCGCTTCATTCCGGCCAGCGCTGGCATTGTAACCTTAGTTGTCATTTGGGAAGTAGGAGCGGCAGCAGTTCTGCCCTCTTCGGGGAAATTGGTAAGGCTCATTTTATCTCCAGTGCCGCTCCGTTTACTCAGGATACGGTCCGAACCAATCAGAGTGTACGCCCGGAGACTTGGCGAATGCAAAGAGAACGGACGACAATAGTCTCAGGGACTGAGACAACCATATGAAATCAAAGGTAAATTGACCGTGGTCGCCCCGCTCGATTTGGTTGAGGCTAGAGTTGGCTCTGCAGTGGTCGCAGGGCTTGTCGTGGGCGGGTGGGCCTACGCCGCGAACTGGCCCAGTTCGCGGATCTTCGGAGCCACGCTTACGGCCCCTCGCAATCCTGAAGACGGTCCCGGCGAGATTGCTCTTACCTTCGACGACGGCCCGAATCCGCGCTGGACGCCGATCTTGCTTGAGGCGCTTGCCCGGCACAATGTCCGCGCCACATTCTTCCTGCTCGGAAAATATGCGATCGACCAGCGTTCGCTGGTTCGCGAGATGCATGACGCAGGTCACGTGATTGGCAATCACACCTGGACCCACCCTCATCTGGCCCGTACGGGCAAGATGCAAACGCGCGAAGAGCTGACGCGGACCAAATCCGAACTCGAGCAGACGATTGGAGCGCCAATTCGATTCTTTCGGCCACCATTTGGATCACGACGGCCGGTGACGCTGCGGATTGCTCGCGAACTGGGATTGATTCCGGTCCTGTGGAACGCGATGACAGCGGATTGGGACGCGACCGAGGCAGGACAGGTGACGCCTCGTCTTTCAGGGCTTGTCGAGCGGAATCAGAAGCGGGGTTATGCAACCAACATCGTATTACACGACGGTAGCCATAGAACGCTAGAAGTGAATCGCTCTGCGTCGGTAGCCGCTGCGGGACAACTCGTGGAGCGTTTTGGTACAACGCACCGATTCGTCACGATCGATGTGTGGGAGACGGGGATTTAGGACCTTTCCCCGTCACTTTGTGGTTTGTAGGATGGCAAATCGCGCTGGTGGGTAGCAAATTTCCTGCTATTTCGGAAGCTGCGAAGCATCCCAGCCGCCGCCCAGGGAGCGGATCAGTTCGACGCTGGAGGCAAATTGCCGGCTGACCAGAGTTGCTTGTGTTCGCTGGTTCTGGATGAGTGTCGCTTCGGCGGTCAGAACTTCGAGATAGTCGGTTGCGCCGCCTTTGTATCGCTTGTTTGAGACATCGAGAGAATGCTGGGCGTCCGCCACTGCGGCTCGCTCCGCAATCTCTTCCTGCTCCAGAATGCGCAGATCGGAGAGCTTGTCTTCGACTTCGTTGAAGGCGAGAAAGACAACGTTTTTGTAGAAGGATGCGCTGGCTTCAAATGTGTCGCGGGCTTGTCGGGTGACGGCTTTGCGTTTGCCGCCATCGATGAGCAGCTCGGATGCTTGCGCGCCCAAGGACCAGAGGGAGCTTGGGCCTTGAATCCAGGTGCCGCCGTGGGTGCTTTCGAAGCCTCCGGTTCCACCGAGCGAAATGGTGGGATAGAAGGCGCTGATTGCGACTCCGATCTGGGCGTTGGACTGGGCGGCGCGGCGCTCTGCGCCTGCGATATCAGGACGGCGCTGCAAGAGCTGGGACGGCACACCCAGAGGGACCTTGGGCAGTTCGTGATCGGAATCGAGCGGCAGCGGGTTGGGAGCGATGCTGAAGTTGGGTAGCTTGTATTCGGCAATGGTGCCGATGGCGTGTTCGAACTCGGCGCGGGCGATTCCGACGTCGATGAGCTGGGCGCGGGTGGTGTCTAGTTGCGTTTGGGCGAAGGCGACGTCTTGTTCGGTTCCGATACCCCCTTTGAGGCGGCGTTTGGTCAGGTCGAGCTGATTTGTGAGGTCTTGAATATCCTTGTCAAGCAATTGCTTTTGCAGGTCGAGGCCGCGCAGATCGAAGTAGTCTTCGGCCATTTCGGATTCGAGGCTTAGCTCAATGTTGGCCATGTCGGCGTTGCTGGCCTGGGCTGCGGCGCGGGCAGATTCCACGGTGCGGCGAATCTGACCCCAGAAGTCCGGTTCCCACGAAGCCTGGCCTGCGAGCACAAGATCGTTGTAGTTGGTAATGGATGCGGATTGACTCCCGGTGATGAGCGGTCGATGGGATGAGACCTTGTCGTGAGTAAGAGATGGCCCGGCGGAGAGCGTAGGAGAGTATGCCGATCTTGCGATTCGTACCTGTTCGCGGGCGGCAAGATAGGTTTCGAGCGCCTGGTGCAGACTCTGGTTGACAGCGGCGATGCGTTCTTCGAACTGGTTGAGTTGAGGATCGTTGTAGATCTCCCACCACTTGCCCTTCAACATGCCATCGGAGGGCGAGGCCGGCTGCCAGCCCCCACCTTCGGGAGCGGGAGGTGGGGGAGCGACTACGTTGGATGCGCCTGTTTCCTTGTAGATCGGAGGGGTGTCGTAGACAGGGCGCTGATAATTGGGTCCGACCGGCTTGCAGCCGGTCACGATGAGGGTCGTAAAGGCAGCGAGTGCGAGTCCGACCCTTGGCGCGACGAGACTGCGCCAAGGGTCGGGCACCCACATCTGTGGAGAAGATTGTTTGCTTGACCCTGATTTGTTGGGAATACCCATTTCCTACTTGCCCCCCTGAGCTGTTTGAACTTCCTGGGGTGTGAGGACATGGACTTTTTCGCCATCGATCAGCGAATCCGGCGGATCCTGGACGACTTGATCGTCCTTGCCGAGACCAGTGATGATCTGGACGGTGCGGCCGTCATCCTGGCCGATGGTGACCGGATTCATGTGAGCGACGCTGTCTTTGATGGTGGCGACGCGCAGGCCTTCACTGCGGAAGATAAGAGCCGACACCGGCAGGACAAAGACATTGCCGACTGGATTGACCTTGAAATGTACCTGGGCGAGGGTTCCGGCAAGAAGGTCGCCTTTGCGGTTGTCGACGTCGACCTCAACGAGCAGGGTGCGGCTGGTGGGGTCGATGGCGTCGGCGGTCCGAACGAGCTTACCGTGGAAGACCTGGGCGGGGTGCTCGGCGAAGGTGAGATCGATGGTTTCGCCGCGGTGGACGGAAGCGGAGAAGACGCCGGGCAGATTGGTGTAGACACGGAGGGTGTTTACGGCCTGCATGTGAAAGAGCTCGGCGGTGGAGTTCTGGCCTGCGCCAGCGTCGATGAGCTGGCCGATGTCTACACGGCGGGCGGTGATGACGCCGTCGAAGGGAGCGTAGATCTTTTCGAAAGAGGTTAGCTCTTTAAGGCGTTGGACATTGGCCTGGGCGGATTTGACCTGGGCGGCGGTGGAAGAGGCCTGGTTGGTGAAGGTGTCGGTGTCCTGCTGCGAGACGGCGTTGGAGGTGACGAGGTCCTTGTAACGGTCGGCCTGGATGCGGGCGTTATTGGCGTTGGCTTCGGCGGTATTGAGGTCGGCCTGGGCCTGGGAGAGCTGCTGGTCGACTTCGGGACTGGCGATCTCGGCGAGCAGCGCGCCCTGCTTCACCTTGGCGCCTATGTCGAAGTACCAGTGCGTGAGGTAGCCGGAGGTGCGGGCAAAGATGGGCGCGTCTGTGTAGGAAGTGACGTTGCCGGGCAGGATGAGTTCCTGGATAGGATTGCCCGGCTTGGGCGCGAGGGTAATGACGGAGGGCGCGGCGAGCTCGTCGGTGCGCTGAGCGAGGACTTCCTGCGCATGGCGGCGCGGCAGGATGCCAAGCACGCCCAGCACGATGAGGACCACGATCAGCACCAGGACTGCCGTCAATCCATGACCGGCCTTGATGGGTTTCTGCTCAGGAGCGGTTTCAGTGTCATGCGAAGTGACAGCGCCGCTGGGCGGATTAGAAGAATGCTGCTTATTCGTCTCTTGAGTGCTCATATCTGCTCCGGAAACTGCTCGTCCACGACGGTGCTCTGGGTATAGGCCCGTTTGCGGCGGGCGTTCTTTTCAATGCGTCCGTGGAGTGCCGAAAAGAAGGTTGGGACAAAGAAGAGCGTGGCCACGGTGGCCAGCAATAGGCCGCCGATGACGGCACGGCCGAGAGGCGCGTTCTGCTCGCCACCATCGCCCAGGCCGAGGGCCATGGGGACCATGCCAATGATCATGGCCAGCGCGGTCATGAGCACCGGGCGGAAGCGGGTAAAGCCTGCATTGAGCGCTGCTTTGCGCGCGTCGCCTACCAGGGCCTCCAACTGCTCGCGGGCGAAGCTGACTACCAGAATGGAGTTCGCGGTTGCTACGCCCATGCACATGATGGTGCCGGTGAGCGCAGGAACGCTGAGCCGGGTGTTGGTGATGAAGAGAAACCAGACAATGCCGGTGATGGCCGCCGGCAGCGCGGAGATGATCAGGAAGGGGTCCAGCCAGGACTGGAAGTTGATGACGATGAGGAAGTAGACCAGCAGAATCGAGAAGGCCAGCCCGACGAGGAGGCCGATATAAGACTTGGCCATGGTTTCACTTTGGCCGCGAAGGACGACCTGGGTTCCGCGTGGAACTTCGCTCTTGTGCTTGGCCACGATGGCCTCGATTTTACGGGTGACGGAGCCGAGATCCGCGCCATCGACGTTGGCGTAGATGTCGAGGACGGGCTGGATATCGTAGTGGCTGACGGTGCCGAGCTCGTTGCCTGGAGCGAGGGAAGACAGGTTGCTAAGAACTTGTACTGTCTGCGGGCTGCCTGGGGCAGCGGTCGCGCTGGCGCCGGAGATCGGAGGCGGCAGCGGAGCTCCCGAGGAGAGGGTTACGGGCAGGCTCTGCAGGTCGGGCACGGACTGAACGTTGTACTGAGGGGACTGAACGGCGATGTTGTAGGAGACGCCGTTTCTGGGGTCCAGGTAGAAGTTCGGCGTCGTCTGGAAGCTGCCGCTGAGCGCCACCAGGAGGCTGCCGGCGATGTCACGCTGGGTCAGGCCCACTTCCTCGGAGCGAGTGCGGTCGACGTTGACGGTGAACTTGGGCAGGTTGAAGGGCTGCTGGATGCGTGTGTCGGCGGTGCCGGCGACGTACTTGACGTCATTGAGCAGCTTTTCGGCGTAGATGCGATTGTGCTGCAGGTCGGGGCCGATGACCTGGATGTCAATGGGCGAGGACAAACCGAAGTTGAGGATCTGGGTGACGATATCGACAGGCAGCACGTAGAAGGTGACGCCTGGGAACTCGCGGGCCAGGGACTTGCGCAGGTCATTGACATAAGCGCCAGTGGGGTGGTGGTCCTCGGTTAACTGGACTGTGATGTCTGCGTCGGCCGTTCCGACGGGTGCGGAGGTCGAGTAGGAGAGATTCAGGCCGGAGTAGGGAAGGCCGATGTTGTCGATGATGGTGACAACTTCCTTGGAGGGAATCTCGCGGCGGATGGCTTTGTCGATGTGATCGCAGAGATTTGCGGTCTCCTCGATGCGCAGGCCGGTGTGAGCGCGGACGTGAATGCGGAAGGCCCCGGCGTCGACTGAGGGAAAGAAGTCCTGCCCGAGCCAGGGCGCGATGAGAGCGACGGATGCGGCGCAGATCAGCAGGAAGACGACGATGAATGGCGTGGCGTGATCGACGCAGAAGGTGAGCAGACGGATGTAGCCACCGCGGATTTTTTCGAAGTAGTGCTCGAAGCCACGCTGGAAGGCGATGAAGGGATTGCGGCTGGTGCGGCGCTTCTCGGCATCTTCGTCGCTGTGCTCCTTGAGGAGGAACTTGGCCATCGTGGGCACGACGGTTCGCGAGAGCAGGTAGCTGGCGAGCATGGCGAAGACGACCGCTTCGGCGAGGGGCACGAAGAGATAGCGCGAGACGCCGCTCAGGAAGAACATCGGTACGAAGACGATGCAGATAGAGAGCGTGGAGACGAAGGCGGGGACGGCGATCTGCGCAGCGCCGTCGAGGATGGCCTGCTCGATCTCCTTGCCGGATTCGAGATTGCGGTTGATGTTTTCGATTTCGACGGTGGCGTCGTCGACCAGGATGCCGACGGCCAGGGCCAAGCCGCCGAGGGTCATGATGTTGATGGTCTCGCCCAAGGCAGAGAGGCAGATGAGTGAGCTGAGGATGGAGAGCGGAATGGAAACCGCGATGATCAGCGTGGAGCGCCAACTGCCGAGAAAGATGAGGATCATGACGCCGGTTAGGCATGCGGCGATGATCGCCTCGCGAACCACCCCGTTGATGGCTCCCTTGACGAAGATGGACTGATCGTTGAGCGCGTTGATGCGCAGCTGGGGAGGCATCCGCTCTTTGATGACAGGCAGCTTTTCCTTGATGCCGCTAATGATGTCCAGCGTGGACGCGGAGCCGGTCTTGAGGATGTTCATGAGCGCGGCGCGCTGGCCGTCGACGCGCACGATATTGGTCTGCGGCGGGAAGCCGTCGCGGACGTGAGCCACATCGCGGATATAAACGACCGCGCCGTTGACGGCCCGGATGGGCAGGTTGTTCAGCTCATCGACGATAGGAGGCGCGGAGTTGGTTTCGACTGCGTACTCGTAGGTCCCTACTTTCATAGTGCCGGAGGGAACGATCAGATTCTGCGCATTAATGGCGTTAACGACGTCGCTGGGCGACAGGCCCCTGGATTGCAGCGCGTGCAGGTCGAGGTCGACCTGGATCTGGCGCTGCTTGCCGCCGTAGGGATAGGGAAGTGACGCGCCCTCGACGGTGGCGAGCTGGGTGCGGATGAGGTTGGTGCCTAGATCGCCCAACTGCTGCTCGCTGAGGCCCTGGCCGGAAAGGCCGAGCTGCAGGACCGGGACACTGGAGGCGTTGTACTGGATGATGAACGGCGGGGTCGTTCCGGGTGGGAGGGAGCGGAGCTGAACCTGGCTGATGGCGGTGACTTCAGCGACGGCCGAGCCGATATCGACATGGGGCTGGAAAAAGATCTTGATGACGCCGATGCCGTTGAGCGACTGAGACTCAATGTGCTCGATGTCGTTGACCGTGGTGGTCATGGCGCGTTCGCTGTTGGAGATGATGCGATTAGCCATCTCTTCGGCGGAGAGGCCGGTGTACTGCCAGACGACGCTGACGACGGGGATGTTTATGTTCGGAAAGATATCGGTTGGCATCGAAAGGATGCTGAACGCGCCTATCAACAGAAGTAGGATGGCAAATACGGCGAAGGTATAAGGGCGCCGTAACGCAAGCCGGACAATCCACATAGAATTTCTTGTCGCTCCCGAGACTCGCAAAAAAGATGTTGCAGTTGAATTCAGTCTAAGGGTTGGAAACGGAATGGCGGAATTTCCGCTAACAGATGTTCGAAAAAGGCATGTGTCCCATAAGACGGAGCAAGACCATCTGAAGATGCATCAATACCTTGCGTGGCTCAGGGGAGCCGTTCGAGGTAGGAGGAGACTCCCTAGACCATCGCGAAGATGGCAAGGACGGCGGTACCCGCTGCAAGCATGAGACTTACGGGATCGCTGATGGCAAAGACTACAGGATCCTCGTCGAGTTCTCCGCGGGAGGCGAGCAGCCAGACTCGGTTCAGCCAATAGAGCATGATGGGCACGATCAGCCACAGGCGTCCCGAGTGGCGATACAGCGCGGAAACGTCGGGCCGCGAGATATACAGGGAAAAGACGACAACTGCGGCGTATGCGCTCGCAGTGCCAAAGGCGCGGATCTGTTCCAGGTCGGAGACCAGGTAACCGCGACCCTGGGAGTTGGCGATACCGCGCTCGCGCAGGTTTGCCAGTTCGCTGAATCGCTTAACCATGGCGAGGGAAAGAAAGAGGAAAATGGCGAGGCCCGAGAGCCATGGCGAGATAAATGTATTGGTCGCGGCGCCGCCCGCTAGCACTCTGACGGCGTAGAGGCCTGAAAGTACGAGCACATCGACCAGTGGAACGCGCTTGAGGTAGAAGGAGTAAGCCGAGGTGGTGGTGGCGTAGACCAGCAGCCATAAGGCGAAGGTTGTCGGCAGGTGCGGCAGAATGGCGCAGCTTGCGGCAATCAGCAGCAGAACCAGGGTCACTCCGGAAGAAACCGCAAGATCGCCAGCAGCGAATGGCCGCTGGCGCTTCTTGAGGTGACGCCGGTCGTTCTCGATATCCAGCAGGTCGTTGATCAGGTAGTTTGCGGATGCGATGAAGCTGAAGCAAAAGAATGCCGCGATTGCCGCGACGCTTGTCTTCATGGAGACCTGGTGCGAGAGCAGCAAGGGCAGGAACAGGAGGACGTTTTTTGCCCACTGATGTGTCCGGATGGCCTTGAACACGGTCGAAAGCAGGGATCGCCGGTCGCGGAAGCACTGCGCGGCGGAAAGAGTGCGGGATTTGAGGGCCATGCGCAGGCCGAGAGTCGGGTTGGCGATATAGGCCAGACGTGAGTGACTGAGCACGGGAATGTCGGGGCGGGAGTTGCCGATGTAGTCGAAGGCCGGGAAGCGATGCTGAAGCGCAGTCAGCTTACGGTTGCCGGTCAGGTTCACCGAATCGGTATGGCCGGACGAACCAGTTTCGCCGTTAGAGGCCATCACGCCGGAAAAAAGGCCAAGATGCGCGGCAACACGGCTGGCGAGCGATGTGTCTGCGCCGGTGACGAGGTAGATGGGGCGTCCGAGGCGGTGTTGTTCCTCCAGAAAGTGGAGGACTGCCTGATTGTAAGGCAGATGGGTCGCATCCAGAGGTGAGACCGCAGCGACCTCAGCTTTTACATGTGCTTTGCCGCCGCTTATTAGCCATCCTGGGATGCGTAAAAGGCTAGCTGGATGGGTACGCAGAAGAATGCAGAGCGAATCGAGGAAAGTGTCTGACTTTACGAGCGTGCCGTCCAGATCCACGCAGAGCGGCACTCCCTGAGCGGGGGCGGCTGAAGCTGATTTGGACACCTCTTGCTCTTGTATCTTCAGCGCAGATTCCTTTCGATCGCGTCTTGCGCCTTTTGCGAGGCACGCAAGGAATTTCGTTCAGTATAGCTTTTTGCCAGTGGTCAAGCCGAGCTTGCGCGGCGGACGCCACCGGTTGTATGGTCCCGACATGCATTGGGCGACTCCTGAAGAACGACAAAACCTGGGCCAGGCGCGGCGCAAGCAAATGGCGCGTCAGCAACATTCGGATTTCTCAGCCAAAGCACGTCTCACGCCTCCGCTGACCTTGCTGCAGCGATCTGTTCGCGGACGCGTGCCGGCGCTGGTGAAGATCAAATATGAACGCATGGCGTTGTCGCCGTTTGGGTATTTTCGCGGTGCGGTGCCGGTGATGGCGGCGGATCTTGCCACGCTTCCGAATACGGGTCTGATCGTACAGCTTTGCGGTGACGCGCATGTGCGCAACCTTGGTGCTTATGCGGCCGAAGATGGCCGGTTGATTTTTGACATTAACGACTTTGACGAAACCTTTCGCGGCCCATTTGAATGGGACCTGAAGCGGATGGCCGCGTCACTGGTTGTGGCTGGACGCGAGGCAGGCAATAAGGAGAGCATCTGCGAGCAGTCCGTGGTGCGCTGCATTGCCAGCTACTGCGAACGGATGCGGGCTTACGCTCCTATGCCGGTACTGGAGATGGTACGGGATCAGATCAGCCGTATCGAGGAAGTTGCACCCGTGCATGTGGCGCTGCGAAAGGCTTTGAGGGCCACGCCAATGCATACGCTTGAGCAGCTGACGGAGCCGGTGCCGGGGCCGGACGCCGCGAAGCCGGAAGCGCCACGGCGTTTCCGTGAGCAGAAGCCTGTGTTGACGCGGCTTTCGGGCGCGAAGGCTGCGACTGTGCTGGCTTCGCTGGAGGCTTACCGGCAGACGCTGCAGTCGCAGCGCCAAATCTTTTTGTCTCAGTACCGGCCGTTGGATGTTGCGTTCAAGGTGGTCGGGACCGGGTCGGTGGGGTTGCGGGATTACTGCGTGTATATGGAAGGCAATGGGCCGGGCGATCCGTTCTTCTTGCAGATCAAGGAAGAGGCTCCGTCGGCGTATGCACCGTATCTGCAGGACCCGCATGTGCCGCGGCATCAGGGGCAGCGAGTTGTTGAAGGGCAGCGATTGATCCAGACCGGCACAGATATTCTGCTTGGGTATACGACGATCGATGGGCGAGATTATCTGGTACGGCGACTGAACGACCACAAGGCATCGATCGAGCTAACGGATCTGAATGGCGATGGACTGCTGGAATACGCGCAGCTATGCGGAGAGCTATTGGCGCGGGGCCATGCGCGCTCGGGTGACGCGCGGCAGATTGCTGCGTATCTGGGGGCCGGAGATGGATTTGCCGAGGCGATTGCCGAATTCGGCAGGAAGTATGCGGATCAGACAGAGAAGGACTGGGCGCAGTTGAAGAAGGTGAAGAAGTAGCGCCCGATGCCTGGCTTGCCCGCGTTGCGTGGCGCGTGATTACATAGTGGCCGCATGGCATACATTCTTTCACTCGATCAGGGAACGACCAGTTCGCGCGCGATTTTGTTTGACCACTCGGGCGCGATTGCCGCTGTGGCGCAGCAGGAATTCAAACAGATTTATCCAAAGCCGGGCTGGGTGGAGCATGATCCGACCGAGATTTTGACATCGCAGATGAGCTGCGCGGTGCAGGCGATGGTGCGCGCGGGAGTGGAGCCGCGGGATGTGGCGGCGCTGGGAATTACCAATCAGCGCGAGACCGTGGTGGTGTGGGAGCGCGAGACAGGAAGGCCGATCTATAACGCTATTGTCTGGCAGGACCGGCGTGGCGCAGCGCATTGCGAACGGTTGATTGCGGAGGGCGCGGAGCCGATGGTTCGTGAGAAGACGGGGCTGGTGCTGGACCCGTATTTTTCGGCGACCAAGGTGGCGTGGATTCTGGAGAACGTGCCGGGTGCGCGGGTGCAGGCCGAGGCGGGGAAGCTGGCGATGGGCACTGTGGATAGCTGGCTGATCTGGAATCTGACGAATGGGGTTGGTAAGGCTCCCGTCCATGTTACGGACCAGACGAATACTTCGCGGACACTGCTTTACAACATCGTCGAAGGGCGCTGGGATGAGGAGTTGCTGCGCCTGTTCGGAATTCCTGCGGGCGTTTTGCCTGAGGTGCGGTGGTCGAGCGAGCGGATTGGCGAGGTGAACACTTCGCTCGGACTGGGCGGGATTCCGATTGCAGGGATTGCAGGCGATCAGCAGGCAGCGCTGTTTGGGCAGCTTTGTTTTCATCCGGGCGAGGCGAAGAATACGTATGGTACCGGGTGTTTTCTGTTGCAGAACATCGGAACGGGCTTTCTGCAATCGAAGAACAGGCTGATTACGACGCTGGCGGCGAGCGCCAATCGGCGGCTGGAGTATGCGCTGGAAGGCAGCATCTTTATTGGTGGGGCGGTTGTGCAGTGGCTGCGCGACAATCTGAAGCTGATCGGCTCTTCGGCGGAGGTGGAATTGCTGGCGGCTTCGGTCCCGGACAGCGACGGGGTGGTTTTTGTGCCGGCGTTTGTCGGTCTGGGCGCTCCGCACTGGGACCCTCATGCAAGCGGATTGTTGATCGGACTTCGCCGTAGCACGCAGCCGGGGCACATTGCGCGGGCGGCTCTTGAAAGCATCGCGTTCCAAGTTGCGGATGCGCTGGAGGCTATGCAGCAGGATTCAGCGTCCGGGACGGGAATCGAGCTGCCGGCTTTGCGTGTCGATGGCGGGGCGGCGGTGAACGATCTGATGATGCAGTTTCAGGCGGATGTGCTGCGGGTTCCGGTGATTCGGCCTCAGGTTACGGAGACGACGGCGCTGGGTGCGGCGTATCTGGCGGGGTTGGCAGCTGGATTCTGGGGTGGGGAAAGCGAGCTTTGTGCGCAGCGGCAGAATGATGTGCGCTTTGAGCCGAGCCAGAATGCAGCGGATGTAGCTGCGCGACGGAATCGCTGGAAAGAGGCGGTGGAGCGGTCTCGTCGCTGGAATGTTTGAAAGTAGTGAGCGATTATGGGCGCGATGCGAAGTCTAGTAAGTGAAGATAGGAGCGGTAGAGTTTGCCGGTGGCGCGGGTCATGCCGATTTCGCAGGTGCGGCTTGAGGAGAAATAGCCGTCTTGGGGCCGGGATTCCAACTCTGCGGCCTCGCTTTGCGTGGCGGAGGCGGTGAGTTCGGGATGCAGGAAACCGCGGTCTCCTGCAAAGGCGCAGCAACCGGCTTCCATCGGAACTACGACCTCTTCGCTGCAGGACTGGGCGAGCGCGGTCAGTTTGGTTGCGATGCCCATCTTGGAGGCGGAGCAGACCGGGTGCAATGCGACCGAAGGCAGCTTACGTACGATCGGCAGTTTAGGCAGGATCGTGCTTTGCGCGTATTCGACCGAATCGAGGATGCGCAGCTTGTCGAACTTCTGCTGGTTCTCGGGCGTGAGTTGCGGGCGGCAGGTTTTGAGGCCGTAGGTGCAGGGGCTGGTGTCGATGAGGATGGGCAGACGGCCGGAGTCAGACCAGCGGTAGAAGCTCTCGATGGTGTGATTGACGGCGATGTTGTTGGCGGCGTCGAAGCCTTTAGAAGAAAAGGGAACGCCGCAGCAATGTCCGGCGAGATCGCGCGGGATGTGGAGATGGATTTTGGCGCGTCCGGCGATATTGAGCAGGGCCTGCATGTTGGAGGGTTCCTCTGATTCGCCGGGTAATGCGCCCATGATTCGCGAGATGCAAGCAGGGTAATAGACTGCGTCTGCGCCTTCGCGGGGTTGAACTGGGAGCTTGCCGCGCCGGGGTTTTGGCATGGGATAGCTCCATTTCCAGAATGCGGCATCGAAGAGTTTTCTGGAGACGCGGTCAAACTGCCTGGTGATGGCTGTCATCGAATTGGGGCCAAAGGTGCTTTCGATGAGGTGTCCGGCGGCAAGGGCAAAGCGCGCTCCAAATTCGGCAAGGGCGAAGTTGCGCGCTGCGGTTTCTGCGATTTTTGCCGCCATCGGGGAGTGGCGCATGGTGCGAAATCGCTTGGTGAGCTTGCCGGTGTCAATCTGGACCGGGCAATCGGTGGCGCAGAGTCCGTCGGCAGCGCAGGTATCGAGCGCCATGTAGGGAAAATCGCAGTCCAGAGCGGCATAGGTTGCGTCGGGCGCGTCGGAGTCTTTCAGCCGTTGCATTTCGCGGCGGACTACGATGCGCTGACGCGGAGTGAGCGTGAGGTCGCGGCTGGGACAGCTATGTTCGCAGAAGCCGCATTCTATGCATTTGTCCACTTCGGGCTCGACGACCGGCATCTGTTTCAGGTCTGAGACATGGGCCAGCGGATCGGCATTGACGATAACTCCGGGATTGAGCAGGTTGTGCGGATCGGTGACCGCCTTCAACTCCTGCATGATGCGATAGGCGTCCGGGCCCCACTCGGTTTCGACGAAGGGAGCCATGTTGCGTCCGGTGCCGTGTTCGGCTTTGAGCGCGCCGTCGTACTTGCCGACGACCATTTCAACCACGTCGTCCATGAATTCGCGGTAACGGCCGATTTCGAACTCTGTGTTGAAGCCCTGGGTCAGGACGAAGTGCAGGTTGCCGTCCTTGGCGTGGCCGAAGATGATGGCGTTGTCGTATCCGTGCTTGCTGAAGAGGGCTCGGAGGTCGGTGGCTGCTTCGGCGAGGCGGTCTACGGGAATTGCGATGTCTTCCATCAAGGCTGTGGTGCCGGCGGCGCGCACTGCTCCGACGGAAGGAAACATGCCTTTGCGAATCTTCCACAGCTTGGCTTGCTCGACCGGGTCGCTGGTGAATTCAGCGGGGCGCTGCAGGGTCAGAGTGGCGACGACGGCAGTGGCACTGATCTCGAAGTCGCGGCGCTGCGCTTCGTTCGGCGCCTGGAACTCGACCAGCAAACCGGCTGCAGCGTCAGGTAGCTCTTTCAGATACGGCATGATGCCTGGCTGCGATTCGACTGAGCGCAGGGATGCGCGATCCATCACCTCAAGGGCGGCTGCTCCCGCGGCGGTGAAGGCACCAATGGCGGAACAGGCTGCGTAGAGGTCGGGAAACAAAAGCAAGCTGGTCGACTTCAAAGGGTAGTCGGGGACTGTCTTCAGCACCGCTTCGGCGATGAAGGCCAGCGTGCCCTCCGAGCCGATGATCAGATGACTGAAAATGTCGATCGCACGGTCGAAGTCCAGGAACGCGTTGAGCGAGTAGCCCGTGGTGTTCTTGGTTTTGTATTTCGACCGGATTCGTGTGGCGAGCGCGGTGTTGCCTTCAATCTTTGTTTTCAGCTTGAGGAGTGTTTTGCAGAGTTGCGGTTCAAGCAGATGGAAGATGTTGTCGGCATTGAGATCGGCGGTATCGATCTGCGTTCCCGAGGGCAGGATGAAGGTGAGGGAACTGAGGGTGTGATAGGCGTTCTGCACGACTCCGCAGCACATGCCGCTGGAGTTGTTGGAGAGAATTCCTCCCATGCGGCAACTTGCGATGGATGCCGGGTCGGGGCCTATTTTTCGGCCATAGAGGCGTAGCTCGTTGTTGGCCTGCTGACCGATCAGTCCTGGTTGAACGCGGATGGTCTGGCCGTTCTTCTCTACGCGGACGTTGCGCCAGTAGCGGCCGATATCGACGAGGATGCCGTCGGTGATTGCCTGACCGGAGAGACTGGTGCCACCGGCGCGAAAGACCAGTGGGATTTCGTGTTCATGGCTGAATAGGAAAAGATGCTTGATCTCTTCGGCGGTCTTTGGCTGGATGACGGCGCGGGGAATCAAGCGATAACAGCTGGCGTCCGAGGCAAAGGCGATGCGTTCGATTGGACGTATCAGAATACGATCCGGATCAATCAACTCCTGGAGGAGTTGCCGGATTTCTGTGGGGTCAGCTAGCTGATCCCCGATCTGTATCTGAGATGCTGATTCCAGTGAGGTTTCCATCAGTCTCTCTTTTTGCCCTCTCTTTATTGCCGGCTTGGCCGTTGCCGTCCCAGTTCAGGTTCTGCAATGACTGGCTTGTTGTCAACTGTAAGTCAAGATTTCGGGGAGACACTTTGAGAATGCATGTGGTCTCTAATTGTCATTAGGGAAATAAAATCCCCATTGCGATGTCGCTTGCGGATGGGACCGTCGTACACTGGGTGAGTCTCACCTTTACGTCTGCCGTCGACGAGGTAAATTCGTGCGCGTCTCCCTATTTATCACTTGTTATAACGACGCTCTCTTTCCGGAGACGGGCAAGGCGGTCGTCAGTGTCCTGGAGCGGCTGGGACACGAGATTGAGTTTCGTCCCGAGCAGACGTGCTGCGGACAGATGCACTGGAATACAGGTTATCTGCGCGAGGCTGTTCCAATCATCCGACATTTTGTGCAGGTTTATCGGGATGCGGAGATGGTGGTGATTCCGTCTTCGTCGTGCGTTTCCATGATGCGGGATCATTACATTAAGGCGGCGGAGATGGAAGGCGACGCCAGGCTTGTCACGGAGATTGAGTCGCTGCTGCCGCGGATCTATGAGTTCTCCGAGTTCCTCGTGCGTAAGCTGGGAGTTGAGGACGTCGGCGCGGCGTATCCGCACAAGGTGACTTACCATGCGAGTTGCCATTCGATGCGCAGTTTGCATCTGGGCGATATTCCGATCCGGCTGTTGAAGCAGGTGCGCGGACTCGACTTGCAGCCGATCCAGAACATGCAGGAGTGCTGCGGTTTTGGAGGGACTTTTTCGATCAAGAATGCGGATGTTTCGTCAGCGATGCTGGCGGACAAAGTGCGCAACGTGCTGAATACGGGCGCGGAGGTGTGCACGGCGGTCGATAACAGTTGTCTGATGCATCTCTATGGCTCGCTGCACCGGCAAAGGACGTTTGTGCGGACTGCGCATCTGGCGGAGATTCTTGCCTCCGGTCATGCAGGCGCGAAGGTCGAGGAAGTGCGCGCATGAGTGAGGTTCCGGCACAGACGGCTCATTGGAATAGGCAGGATTTTCCAGCTGCGGCGCGCGAGATGCTTGAGAATTCGCAGACGCGGAAGAATGTGCAGCATGCGACGAACGTTATCCAGGCCAAGCGGAACAAAGTCACGGCGGAGATGCCGGATTGGGAAGATCTGCGTGAGGCCGGGGCGCAGGTGCGCGCTCATGCGCTGCGTCATCTGGATTACTATCTGACCCAATTTGAGGCCAATTGCACACGCGCAGGCGGACATGTGCATTGGGCCAGCGATGCGGTCGAGGCCAATCGCATCATCCTTGGATTGGTACAGCAACATCAGGCCAAAGAGGTCATCAAGATCAAGACGATGACCTCGGAAGAGATCGGCTTGAATGCGCACCTTGAGGCGAATGGTGTGCGGCCTGTCGAGACGGACCTCGCCGAGCTGATTATTCAACTCGGCAAGGATCGCCCTTCGCATTTTGTTGTGCCTGCGCTCCATATGAACCGGCAGCAGGTGCGCGCAATGTTTCAGCGGGAGATGAATCTTCCCGACTTAGGCGATCGGCCGGAAGACCTGGCGACGGCTGCGCGCACTTATCTTCGCGAGAAGTTTTTGCGTGTCAAGGTGGCTATCTCCGGCGGCAATTTTCTGATTGCGGACTCGGGCGGCATATGCATCACGGAGTCGGAAGGGAATGGCCGCATGTGCCTTACTTTGCCCGATGTTCTGATTTCAATCGTGGGCATCGAAAAGGTCATTCCCAGCTTTAGGGATCTTGAAGTCTTTCTGCAAACACTTCCTCGTTCGGCTACTGGCGAACGGATGAATCCCTATAACTCGACTTGGTGCGGGGTTCATCCGGGGGATGGTCCGAAGGAGTTTCATGTTGTGCTCCTGGATAACGGACGGAGTCCTATTCTGGCTGACAAGGAAGCACGTCAAACGCTGCAATGTATACGCTGTGCCGCGTGTCTCAATGCCTGCCCGGTTTACCACCAGACGGGAGGCCATGCGTATGAATCGGTGTATGCAGGACCGATCGGGGCTATTCTCACGCCGCAGTTGCATTCGATGGGAGAAGGGCGTTCGTTACCTTACGCCTCGTCGCTGTGCGGGGCTTGTTACCAGGTTTGTCCAGTCAAGATCAATATTCCGGAAGTGCTGATTCATCTTCGCGGGAAAGTTGTCCGCGAAGATCAGGCCACGTTTGCAGGCAAGTTCAGCCTTTGGAATATCGGCATGCAGGCCGCTGCGTTTCTTTTCAAGGATGCGAGCAGATTAGCTATGGCGGAACGCATTGGACAGATCGGACAAAAGCCGCTGGTTTCCAAGAATGGATTTATCGAATGGCTGCCGCTGATGCTCAACGGATGGACGCAGACGCGCGATCTCAAAGCTATGCCTGCGCAGTCCTTTCGCGATTGGTGGGCGAAGGAGAAGGCTCCGCAAGCGAATAGTTCGCAACGAAACGAGATGGGACACGATGGCTGACTCGTCGAATCATCGCGCTGCCATCCTCGGTAGCATTCGCCGTTCGCTCGGCGCTTCTGAATCGCTATCGGCAATCGCGCAGGAATACGCGGCGATTGCGCGTACCTACACGCGATCGAGCATGTCGAGCGCAATCGCTGTCGTGGAGTTATTTGAAGATCGTCTGCGGGAGTATGATGCCGGTGTTTACCACTCGTCTGCCGGGTCTGTTGCTGATGCCATTGCGGAGGTTCTGACCGCGCGCAGCAAGAAGAGCCTCGTGATTCCCGCAGGTCTTCCCGCTGACTGGCTGTCGAAGGATTTTGCTTTTGGAGAGGCAGATGCTTTCGACGCGTATCGGCTCGATAAGGCCGAAGGGCTCTTGTGCGGCTGCACTGTCGCCATCGCGGAGACGGGCACAATCGTCCTGCAGAATGCTCCGGGACAGGGACCGCGCATTCTGTCCCTTGTGCCTGACTATCATCTGTGTGTGGTCTTCGCGGATCAGATCGTCGCGACTGTTCC
The DNA here is from genome assembly GCF_025685625.1 of Acidicapsa acidisoli. Classification (NCBI taxonomy): domain Bacteria; kingdom Pseudomonadati; phylum Acidobacteriota; class Terriglobia; order Terriglobales; family Acidobacteriaceae; genus Acidicapsa; species Acidicapsa acidisoli. The sequence goes on along the minus strand of NZ_JAGSYI010000001.1, from coordinate 224,606 downwards.
CGAAGCCTTCGACCGTCTGAAGGCTACTTCTGATTTACCGACGACGTTCATATCGGGCCCCTCGGCGACGGCGGATATCGAGATGACTCGTATCAAGGGCGTCCATGGACCGCGTTTCCTGGATGTACTGGTCGTTGAAGAAGCGAAAGCGTAATAAGTCAAGTTACTTAAGCGTGTCTTACGAGATCCTGCTTCGGTACCAGCAGTTGGATGATGAGTAACGCCGTGATATAGGCGAGGCCCGCGCCGATAAACAAGCCGGAGTACGTGTGGTACCGCTCCAGTACGTGGCTGACGATGTAGGCAGCCAATATGCCACCCATGGCGCCGCCAAAGCCTGCCACGCCGGTTACCGAACCGACGGCCGATTTCGGGAAGATATCGGACGCGAGCGTGAAGATATTTGCGGACCAGCCTTGGTGCGCTGCCACAGCAAGACTGATGATTCCGATTGCAGTCCATAAGCTGTGGATGTTGCCGATAAGCATGATCGGCATGACGGCAATCGCGCACAGCAGCATGGCTGACCTTCTCGCGGCCTTAATGCTTAGCCCAAGCTTGACTCCCTGCGCTGGCAGCCATCCGCCGCCGATGCTTCCGACCGCAGCGGCGTTGTAAATGACAACTAGCGGCAAGGCCAGGCCTTCCAGTTTTACGCCGAATTCTGATGAGAAGTATTTGGGCAGCCAGAACAGCAGGAACCACCAGACGGGATCGGTGAGTCCTTTGCCGATGAGAAGAGCCCAGGTTTGGGGATAGATCAGGAGGCGAATCCAGGGGACCTTTTTCGATATCTCCGCCGGATCGCTGCGAATGTAGGCTAGCTCGGGTGCCCCGAGCTTTGGGTCGGATTCGGGGCTCTTGTAAGTCGTCCACCAGACGAGCAGCCAGGTGAGGCTGAAGCAGCCCGTAAAGAGGAAGGCCCACTGCCAACCGATGGTGACTGCTATCCACGGCACGATGAGAGGAACAATGGTTGCCCCAACGTTGGTACCACAGTTGAAGATACCGGTCGCAAGCGCGCGCTCTTTCTTGGGAAACCATTCGGCTACGGTCTTGATCGCCGCAGGGAAGTTTCCTGACTCGCCGAGGCCAAGAAAGAAACGGGATACGCCGAAAGAAAGAGGAGTTCGAGCGAGCGAGTGGCTGATGGCAGCCAGGCTCCACAGGCCAATTGCCAGTGCGTATCCGAGACGCACGCCGATGGCGTCGATGATTCCGCCTGCGACTAACAGGCCCAGCGCATAGGCGGCCTGAAATGCCTCCACGATATAACCGTACTGAATTTCAGTCCAGCCGATTTTTGTTTGCAGCAACGGAGCGAGAACGCCAAGAACCTGGCGGTCCATGTAATTGATCGTGTTGGCAAAGAAGAGGAGCGCGCAAATGCGCCATCGGACGCTCCCGATTTTAAGCGGGTGCGGAGCGTGGATTTCGCTCTCGTCTGAGGCTGCCACGAGGACTGCCTCGGTTGATGGAGTTACACCATCGGTCATATTTATCCTTGATTTATATCAACGGTCCCAGCCATGGTAGCACCGGCCCGCTCAGGCAGGCCAAAATAGCGGTCGGCATTGCCGAAGCATATGTTACGAACCATATTGCCGACGAGCGCTTCGTCGTTGGGCAGAAGCCCCTTTTCCATTTCGCCGCCGAGCAGATTGCAAAGGACTCTGCGGAAGTATTCGTGCCGTGGATAAGACATGAAGGACCGTGAGTCGGTGATCATTCCGACGAAGCGCGAGAGCAGGTTCACATTGGAAAGCGCGTTCAATTGCCACTCGATTCCTTCCTTCTGGTCCATGAACCACCAACCGCTCCCGAACTGCACTTTGCCCGGAATGCCCTCGGCGGAAAAGCTGCCCGTAATGGTGGCAAAGGCGTAATTCTCTACGGGATTTGAGTTATAGAGGATGGTCCGGGGAAGTGATCCGTCCTGCTCCAACTTATCGAGGAACTTAGCCAGGGCGGAAAGTTGCGCTGTGCCGCCCATGGCGTCAAAGCCGGTGTCGGGGCCGTGAATCGACTTGGCGCGGGAGTTCACGTTTCTCAACGCGCCGAGATGCAGTTGCATTGTCCAACTGTGTTTGGCGTAGAGCCGTCCGACGAAGTGAAGGATGTAACTGGCAAATCTGCGATGGTCTTCTGGAGTTGCCGTGTGTCCGATTTGAGCATCGGTGAAGATCGCCGCGGCCTGGGCGTCGGTGCAGGGTTCGGCAAAGCAGATGTCGAGGCCGTGGTCGGAAGCACGGCAACCGATGGCGTGGAAATCCAGCACGCGCTGTTCGAGGGCGTCGAGAAAGGACTTGAAGGAGGTGATCTGCGTGTTTGCGGCACGGGATAGCCGGTCTACCCAGGCGTTGAAGGACGGTGGAGCATCGACGCGCAGCGCGGGATCGGGCCGGAAGGTTGGGAGGACTCTGGTGGGCAGGGAAGATGCAGCGATCTGCGCGTGATAGTTGAGAGTATCTGCTGGATCGTCGGTTGTTCCGACAGTGTGCACGTTGAACTTTTGCAGAATTCCACGCACATCGAGATCATTTTGGAGGATGCTGTTGGCCTGTTCCCAGATGCGAGGGGCGGAGTCGGCATCGAGAAGTTCGGTGATGCCGAAGTAGCGCTGCAACTCCAGGTGCGTCCAGTGGTAGAGCGGGTTGCGCAGGGTGTGCGGAACGGTGCGGGCCCACGCCAGGAACTTTTCATACGGCGGCGCGTTGCCGTTGCAATAGCGCTCGGGTTCGCCGTTGGCGCGCATGGCTCGCCATTTGTAGTGATCGCCTTCCAGCCAGATCTCGAAGAGGTCGTTAAAGCGGCGATTCTCTGCGATCTGCCGGGGGGAAAGATGGCAGTGGTAATCGAAGATTGGCTCGGGCGCGGCGTATTCCTCGTATAGCCTTATCGCTGTCTCGCTTTCAAGCAGGAACCTTTCGTCGATAAACGCCATCCAATCCTCCTCCGGTTCGTACCGGGCAATAAATATGCATTTAGAGCAGCAAATGTGAAATCTAAGTAAGTGCCTCTACTGCTGTCAATACGCCGCGAAGCTCGGCGAGTCCTCGAAGGCGGCCCACTGCCGGATATCCGGGCACGGATGGACTTCCGATATCGGTGAGGATCTTGTTGCCGTGATCGCAGCGGAACGGAATCTGAGCGTCGTCGCCTGAGGCTGCTCTGCGCCGTTCTTCGCGGACGAGTTCTTTCATCAGCGCGACGATATCGACGTCGCCTGCAAGATGCGGAGCTTCGTAAAAGGCATCGTTGCCGGGCTCGCGTTTGGTGGAGCGCAGATGCACGAAGCGAATGCGTTTGGCCACTTGCCGAATCATCGCGACAAGATCGTTGTCCGGCCGGGCGCCTAGTGAACCGGAGCAGAAGGTGATTCCGTTGGCGGCCTCCGGGGCTTGATCGAGAAGGAACTGAAGGTCTTCCATTGTGCTTGCAATGCGGGGCAGGCCGAGCAGGGACCGCGGCGGGTCGTCGGGATGAATGCAGAGGCGCACGCCGAATTCCTCTGCGGCCGGACAGACGGCGTGGAGAAACTCTCCGAGATTGGCTCGCAGTCCTTCGCGGCCTATATCGGCATAGCTTGCGATCGCGTTGCGCACGTAGTCGAGGGTGTAGATCTCGGTCGTTCCAGGCAGACCGGCGACAACGGTGCGAATCAGCCGTTCGTGCTCGGCCTCGCTCATTTGCTGAAGACGAGTGTGGGCGCTACGCTGCTGCGCGTCACTCCAGTCGTTTTCGGCTCCGGGCCGTCTGAGGATGAACAGATCAAAAGCCGCAATGGCGTCGGCTTCGAAGCGCATGGATATGGAACCGTCGGGGAGTTCCCACTCGAGGTCGGTGCGCAGCCAGTCGAGGACCGGCATGAAGTTGTAGCAGACCGTGCGAATGCCGCAGGAGGCGAGATTACGCAGGGTTGCGATGTAGTTGTCGATATGCTGCTGCCAGTTCTTGCCGCGCTGCTTGATGTCTTCGCTGACGTTGACGCTCTCGACGACGGACCAGGTGAGTCCCGCGGAGTTGATCGTCCTCTGGCGCTCCAGGATGGTATCGATGGGCCACACTTCTCCGGGTGGAATGTAGTGGAGGGCCGTCACGATACCGGTGGCGCCGGCCTGCCGCGCGTCTGAGAGTGAAACAGTGTCCCGGGGACCGAACCAGCGCCATGTTTGTTCCATTGGGGCACTCCGTGATGGGGATTTGATTGCGGTGCCTGGTGCGGGCCGCATTCTACGCTGATTCGAGAATGAGATTGGAGTATTGCGTCGTGTCGCCAGTGCGAATCAATCCGATGGCGTGAGGCACACGTCTTTTTAGTTCGACGTGCGGTTCGAAGGTAATTGGAATCCCCAGCAGGGCGTTTTCGAGGCTGCTTGTTGTTTGTGGGGAGTTAACAGCGAGAAACTCTTCTGCCGCGAATACACGGCCGATGGAGTAGTTATTCTTGATCGCTTCCAAAACATCCATGACGCGGGGCACATCGTCGACGAGCGAAATATCCACGGTTTCGATATGCGGCCAGAAGGGAAATCCGCGGTCGGCAATCACAAGGGTATTTGTATGCCGCACGCGGCTCAGTAAAGAATTGATTGCCGGATTGAGAATTCCGCTTTTGATCATGCCGACTCCAACTCGGGCGTCTATTTAGCGGGCCGCTTACGATGCGGCCGTTTGTTATAGGGATACACCGCGCTTCCAGGGAATGAAATCGTCTTGCCTGAGTGATTCTGCCTTTGTGTGTGTGGTCCCGTCCGCAACGCTGATGATGAGTTCCAGAATCGCGTCTGCCATTGATTCGATTGTGTTTTGGCCTTCGATGATTGGGCCTGTATCGATGTCAATGATATCCGACATGCGCTGCGCTAGCTTGGTGTTAGTCGCGAGTTTGAGCACTGGGGTGATCGGATTGCCGGTCGGGGTGCCGAGTCCGGTGGTGAACAGGACGATGTTCGCTCCGGCGCCGACCTGGGCGGTTACGCACTCAACATCATTACCGGGTGTGCATTGCAGGCTCAGGCCGGGGGTTCGGACGTATTCCGGATAATCGAGAACATCGTTGACCGGGGATGTACCGCCCTTTCGGGCCGCGCCCGCAGACTTCATTGCGTCGGTCAACAGGCCATCGCGAATGTTGCCGGGCGAGGGGTTCATTTCAAAACCGGAATGGACTGCCTTGGCGCGCGCGGCGTAGCTGCGCATGAGCTGGATGAAGCGATCTGAGCTGGTGTCGTTAGCGCATCGATTGATGAGGCTCTGCTCGACTCCGCATAGCTCGGGGAACTCCGACAGGAGCGACTTTCCGCCAAGGGCGGCGATCATATCGGATACGCGCCCGATCGCCGGGTTGGCCGAGATGCCTGAGAATCCGTCTGACCCTCCGCATTTCAACCCAATGGTCAATTTGGAGAGCGGAGCTGGTTTGCGCTCAATCTTGTTTGCTTCAATCAGTCCCTGAAACGTTTCCCGAATTGCGTTCGAGAGCATGGTCGATTCCAGGCCTGACTTCTGCTGGTCGAAGATCAATACCGGCTTCGACCGGGACGGCTCTCTCAGTTTGAGCTCTTCGAGAAGATCGGAGACTTGCGCGTTTTGGCATCCCAGGCTCAGAACCGTTGCCCCGGCCACGTTGGGGTGGTGGATATAGCCCGCGAGCAGGCCGCAGAGGGCCCGCGAATCATCGCGTGTGCCGCCGCATCCGCCTTGATGGAGCAGGAATTTGATTCCGTCGACATTCGGGAAAATGCGAGCAGGCGATTGGCTGGCTTCCTTTTGCGCCGACTGCCCCTCTGATCCCGCGCCGCGGTACTCTTCCAGTAGCTCGCGAACCTGCTGGCGGTAGAGCTTGGGCTTGCCATAGCCGAGTTCCTCTTCAAAGGCCTCGCGCAGTGTGTCGACATTGCGGTTTTCACAGAAGACGAGCGGGATGACGAGCCAGTAGTTGCGCGTTCCTACCTGGCCGTCGGGGCGATGATAACCGTTAAATGTGCGGCCAGCCCACGGCGTGATATCCGGGGCAGTCCATGCGTAGGCTGCATTTCTAGCCTGAAAACCGGCGGCATCGTGTGCGACATTCTGGGTTGTGAGCAGTCCGCCCATCGCAATGGGCTCTCGGGCGCGGCCGACGATCACCCCATACATGACAATTTCCGACCCCACTGGGAAATCCTTCATCGCGAATTTGTGCTTTGCGGGAATCGACGCTTTGAGCGTATAGGTTTCGCCGGAGTGAACCACTCGTTCGCCACCAGGCAGATCCGCCAGGGCGACGAGGACGTTGTCACGCGGGTCGAGCTGGATTGTCTTGGGTATTGTCACGGTTCTTCCTCTAATGCTTATAGTGCCACTCGGATAGGGCGACCAGCCCGCGCCGGAATCGGTTACCAAATCAATTTATCATCCGAGGGCTCAGTTATGTTTGGGCCGGTTTTGAGCCACACCCGGGTAGCTCTTTCGCACTTCAAATGTTTGAGTTATTTGATTTTTGCGACATCAGGAGAGTTCCCTTTACGTTTTCCTTACGAAAGCATTAGTCAAGCCTGACCCAGAGGTCCGCAAGATAAATGAAGGGCGCAATCCTTGCGGCGCGAGTTTATTTGCTTCGCGTGTGGGCTAGGATTGTTCGGGGGATCGATATTACTGGCACAAGCCGGCTGCTTCCAGTCCTGGTTTGTGGAGAATGGGATCGAAAATGCAGGACTTTTGGATGGTGTTGTTTACAGTGGCCTTCTTCGTGTTGGCCTTCAGTTACGTTCATGCATGCCAGAAGTTGAGGTAACGGGATGAATATCGTAACGATAGTGGTTCTTGTTTTATCAGTGTTGCTTTTGGGTTACCTGATTGCGACGCTGTTGTTTCCGGAGAAGTTCTAAATGACTGGAAATGGTTGGTTGCAGTTTGCAGTTTATGCCGTTCTGTTACTAGCGTCGGTTCGGCCAATCGGTATTTATCTTGCCCGCGTTCTCGAGGGAGAACGCACATGGTTTGATCCAATCCTTCGGCCGATCGAGAAATTCATCTACAAGCTGAGCGGAGTGAAATCGGACCAGGAGATGAACTGGCGTGAGTACGCCTGCGCGATGCTGGGGTTCTCCGCAGTCAGCATGCTTTTGACCTACGTATTTGAACGGACGCAGGGTTGGGGAATGTTGGCGGTAAGCTGGCTGAATCCGCAAAAACTGCCGGGAGTAGAGCAGGCACTGGCGTGGAACACGGCTGCGTCGTTCACGACCAACACGAATTGGCAGTCCTATACGCCTGAAACGACCATGAGCTACCTAACGCAGATGGGCGCTCTGGCGTATCACAATTTCCTCTCGGCGGCGGTGGGCATTGCGGTCGCGGTTGCGCTGGTGCGGGGCATCAAGCGGACGAGCGCGTCGACCATTGGGAATTTCTGGGTGGACGTGACGCGCAGCATTCTATACGTGCTGGTGCCGGGTTGCGTGGTGTTTGCGCTCCTCCTCGTATGGCACGGAGTACCGCAGAATCTGCATCCTTATACCCAGGTGACCACGCTCGAAGGGCAATCGCAGACGATTGCGCAGGGGCCGGTTGCTTCGCAGGAAGCGATCAAGATGCTTGGGACAAATGGCGGCGGCTTCTTCAATGCCAACAGCGCGCATCCGTTTGAGAATCCGACTCCATTTACGAATCTGCTACAGATCCTGGCGATCTTCGTGATTCCGGGCGCGCTGACAGTGACGCTGGGTCGGTTGACGGGTTCGCCCGGTCACGGGTGGGCGGTGCTTGCGACGATGCTTGTGCTCTTTGCTGTGGGATTCAGTGCAGTTTATTGGGCTGAATCGCAACCGCATCCGCTGATTCACGGAGCAGCACAGGCGGCGAGTTCCACGGCGCCGGGCGGCAATATGGAAGGCAAAGAGGTGCGATTTGGCATCGCGCAGAGCTCGCTGTTTGCCACGATCACAACGGACGCCAGTTGCGGCGCCGTTGATGGCGTTCATGACTCCTTTACCCCGCTGGGTGGAATGGTGGTGCTCACCAATATCATGCTTGGCGAGGTGGTCTTCGGCGGCGTCGGCGCCGGGCTCTATGGCATCTTGATTTTTGTGGTTCTTTCGGTGTTCATCGCCGGACTGATGGTCGGCCGGACGCCAGAGTATCTCGGCAAGAAGATCGAGTCTTACGACGTCAAGATGGCCATGCTGTATGTGCTCATCTTTCCGCTGATCATCCTGGTGCTCACGGCGATCTTCGCGCTCTGGCCGAGTGTTGGGCTTGCCGCTTTGACCAATAACGGCCCCCACGGACTTACTGAGATTCTTTACGCTTTCACATCCGCAGTGGGCAATAATGGCTCGGCATTCGCCGGACTAGGTGTCACCACCTCCTGGTGGTACAACGTGACGCTGGGCGGAGCGATGCTCGGTGGGCGCTTCCTGATGGCGATTCCGGTGCTTGCCCTGGCCGGAAATCTGGCCCAAAAGAAGAGCGTGCCGCCTTCGCCGGGCACGTTCCCGGTGAATACGCCGCTCTTCACGGTGCTGCTGATATCGGTGATTCTCATCATGGGCGCGCTCACCTTCTTCCCGGCTCTGAGCCTGGGTCCGATCCTCGAACATCTTTTGCTGCACTCCGGGCAGCTTTTCTAAGGCAGTAGGCAGATATGGCAGACAAAAAGAGTCTTTGGAGCACCGATATTCTGCGTCAGGCATCCGTGGATGCACTGCGCAAACTCAATCCCCGGCTGATGGTGAAGAATCCGGTGATGTTTGTGGTGGAAGTGGGCAGCGTGCTGACGACGGCATTGCTCATTGACGACGCGATCCATCATCGCGCTGGCCTTGGATTCAATCTTCAGATCACGCTATGGCTCTGGTTCACCGTGCTCTTTGCGAATTTTGCGGAGGCAATGGCCGAGGGTCGGGGTAAGGCTCAGGCCGATACGCTGCGCAAGGCCAAAGGCGAGACGATCGCACGCAAGTACAACGCCGATGGCGTGCTCGAAGACGTGACCAGCAGCTTGTTGCGCGCCGGTGACTTGATTTACGTCGAGGCTGGGCACTTCATCGCCGGCGATGGTGAAGTGGTCGAGGGGGTGGCTTCGGTGGACGAGTCGGCCATTACGGGAGAGTCGGCTCCGGTGATTCGAGAGGCAGGCGGCGACCGTTCGGCTGTGACCGGAGGCACGAAAGTGCTCTCGGACTTCATCAAGGTCAAAATTACTTCCAATCCGGGCGAGACTTTTCTGGATCGCATGATCGCCCTGGTCGAGGGCGCTACGCGGCAGAAGACGCCAAACGAAATTGCGTTGAGCATTCTGCTTTCGGGCCTGACAATTATCTTTCTGCTGGCGGTAGTCACACTGCAGCCGTTTGCGATCTATTCCAAGGCGCCGCAGACCATCTTTGTGCTGGTTTCACTGCTAGTCTGCCTGATTCCAACGACGATTGGCGGGTTGCTTTCGGCGATTGGCATTGCGGGCATGGACCGGCTGGTGCAGTACAACGTACTGGCGATGAGCGGACGCGCTGTTGAGGCCGCGGGTGACGTGAGCACCTTGTTGCTGGATAAGACCGGCACGATCACACTTGGCAATCGTCAGGCGACGGAGTTCTATCCCGCGCCGGATGTAAGCAACGAGCGGTTGGCGGACGCAGCGCAGCTTTCGTCGCTCTCGGACGAGACGCCGGAGGGTCGCTCCATCGTAGTGTTGGCCAAGGAGAAATACGGTCTGCGCGGTCGCGATCTTTCCAGCATCCATGCGGAGTTTGTGCCCTTTACAGCGCAGACACGCATGTCTGGTGTCGACTTGCCCGGCTCGCGCATTCGCAAGGGGTCGGTTGACGCGATTACTCATTTCCTGGAGGAACAGGGCTCAAGCCTGCCGCGCAAGGTGCGGGAACAAGTGGACGAAATTGCCCGCGCTGGCGGCACGCCTTTGGTGGTTGCCGAGAATTCGACCGCACTGGGCGTCATCTATCTGAAAGACATCGTCAAGGGTGGATTGAAGGATCGTCTCGCGCGGCTTCGCGCCATGGGTATTCGCACCATCATGATTACTGGCGACAATCCGCTCACTGCGGCCGTGATTGCCCGTGAGGCTGGCGTCGATGACTTTCTTGCCGAGGCCAAACCCAAGGATAAGATGGACCTGATTAAGCGCGAGCAGGCTAAGGGGAAGCTTGTTGCGATGACCGGGGATGGCACCAATGATGCTCCCGCGCTGGCACAGGCCGATGTGGGAGTCGCGATGAACTCGGGGACGCAGGCAGCAAAAGAGGCGGGCAACATGGTTGACCTCGATTCGAACCCGACAAAGTTAATCGAGATTGTTGAGATCGGCAAGCAGTTGCTCATGACCCGAGGTGCGCTTACTACTTTCTCCATTGCGAACGATGTGGCCAAGTATTTCGCCATCATTCCGGCGATGTTTGCGGGTGTGTTCCCGGTGCTGAATGCGCTGAATATCATGCACCTGGCTACGCCGCAGTCTGCGATTCTGTCGGCGGTCATATTCAACGCCGTCATCATCATTGCTCTTATTCCGTTGGCTCTCAAGGGAGTCAAGTATGAACCCAAAGCTGCAGCGGTGCTGCTTCGCCAGAACCTGCTGGTTTATGGCCTCGGGGGCGTTATCGTGCCCTTTATCGGTATCAAGGCCATTGACCTGGTGCTTGTAGCCCTACATTTGGCTTAAGGAGAATCGCTGTGCATTCCGTCTGGAAGACTTCTATTCGTTTCACGCTGGTAACGACTGTGCTGCTGGGATTCGCTTATCCACTTGTTCTCACAGGCATCGCCGGCGCGCTCTTTCCACATCAAGCCAGTGGTAGCCTCATTCTCAAGGATGGCCACGTTATCGGCTCATCTTTGCTGGCCCAGAGCTTCATCAGCGACCGCTATTTTCATCCGCGACCGTCGGCTGCGGGCAATGGCTATGACGCCACCAGCTCTGGTGGCTCTAACCTCGCCCAGTCGAGCCAGAAGCTTGTCCAACGCCTTCAGGGCGATATCGACAAACTGCAAGCGCAAAATCCGGGCAAGCCTGTACCGATTGATCTGGTCACGACTTCCGGCTCGGGACTCGATCCGGATATCACTCCCGACTCGGCCTACTATCAAGTTCATCGTATTGCACAGGCCCGCCATCTGAGCGACGAAGCTGTGAACAAGCTGGTCGCTGCGCATATTACTTCACGCACGCTAGGTATTCTTGGCGAACCACGGGTGAATGTGCTGGAACTCAATCTCGATCTGGACGCACTGACGAAGTAGAGTTATTGGACGAGATAATTCTGGGCGAGGGCGCGAAACGCGGCCACCTGATTTGCTGCCCACGCGGCATCCTCGCCTAACTCCTTCGCCATGATCTCAGCCACTTTTGGTGCGAGCAAAATTGCAGCTCTGGCATTCAATAAGAGCGCGCGGGTTCTGCGGGAAAGCACATCTTCCACGGTGCGAGCCATTTCGTGGCGAATGGCCCAGAGGACTTCGGCCTCGCAATAGGTGAGATCGGGATGCATCGGTTCGAGCAGCTTTGTGTCGTCAGACGCAATGGCTCTTACACCTTCCGCATCGGAGCCGTAGACCCATAGGTTGCCCAGTTCTTCCGAGGCTTCGTGATAGCCGTGGAGTTTCAAAGATCTGGTGATGCACGGGATATCTTCAAGTCTGCCTAGAGTGATTGCGTGGTTGACGCAATCCTCTGCCATGTACCGGTAAGTTGTCCACTTGCCGCCGACGATGGTGATCAGCCCGGCGGAGTCGATATGAATCGTATGATCGCGCGAAAGCGCGGATGTCTTCTCGCCGCCATCTCCCTCTGCTTTTACGAGCGGGCGAATACCGACGTAGACGCTCAAAATGTCATCGCGAGTGGGAGGGCGGCTGAGGAACTGCGCCGCCGTGTCGAGGATGAATTCTATCTCTTCTTCAAAAGGGAGCGGTTCGTAACTGGGCTCCTGAATCGGCGTGTCTGTTGTGCCGACGACTGTATGGCCGTGCCAGGGAATTGCAAAAAGGACGCGCCCGTCGCTGGTTTTCGGGACCATGATGGCTGCGTCCGCGCGCAGGAAGGATCGCTCGAAGACGAGATGAATTCCCTGGCTGGGAGCGATCATTTTCTTTGCATCGGGGTCGGTCATGCGGCGCACTTGATCCGCGAAGATGCCCGTGGCGTTGATGACCACGCGAGCAGCGGCTTTGAACTGCCGCCCGTTCTCTTCGTCTTTCAAAATGACGCCGTCGGCAAAGCCATCCTCCCCTTTGGTGATTTCAAGGACGGGAGCATAATTCAACAGCGTGGCTCCGTGATCCGCAGAGGTGGCAGCCATGTGGATCAGCAGGCGGGTGTCGTCGAACTGACCGTCGTAGTAGATGACGCCTCCGCGAAGGCCATCGGTCTGCAGGTTAGGGAGCTGCTCGATGGTTTCTTCGGCGGAGAGAATGCGTGATCTGCCGAATCCGTACTTACCTGCGAGCAGGTCATAGACCTTCATGCCGATGCCGTAGAAGGGCGCTTCCCACCATGAGTAATTGGGGACGATGAATGCGAGGTCGTGAACGAGATGCGGAGCGTTCTGGCGCAACAGACCTCGCTCCTTGAGTGCTTCCATCACGAGGGAGATGTTTCCCTGTTCGAGATAACGTACTCCGCCATGGATGAGCTTGGTGCTGCGGCTTGAGGTTCCCTTTCCGAAATCCCGAGCCTCCAGCAGAAGGACCTCGAAGCCGCGCGAGGCTGCATCGATGGCGACGCCTACGCCAGTGGCGCCGCCGCCGATGATGACCATGTCCCACGGAGTCTCTCGCCGGGACATGCGATCCAACATCTGCTGTCGGTCCATTTCCTAAAGCCCGTCCCTTCCTGGCGCGCTCAATCGATCGGGCTGCTCGTTACGCCAATTCCGATGCGCTTGGCGAGACAGTGATCTGAATCTCCTGCTGACCTAAAACAGGATGATGGCCTCGCAGGTGCACGATTCCTGCCTGTTCCTTCGCTCGAATCCAGATTGCCCCCGTGCCCCCTACCAATGCAAATGGGTTGTCTCCGATGATCTCTGCGGGTCCTTCGACTTCCAGCTTGATGGCATCGTCCGCGAATGGACAAATTGCGCCGAATTCATCCGTCACTGCGAGGACGACCCTGGTTGTGTCGGCGCCGTCTCCGTGAAGGGAAAGATCGTCAGCGACAAGCGAGAACTTCTGTTCAATGCCTTTGCTGGAGTACCGCTTTGCGATGACCTGCTTGCCCTGAATATAGCCCTCAATTCGGAGATCACCCCAGGGATCGATTCCTTTGCCCACATCCGCTACAAACGGCGCATAACGAAGATTCGGGAACTGAGCGCGGTCGGGGTCGACTTCCGCGATGAGTTTGTCCTTGACATAGAACTTGAGATGATCGCAGTTCGAGCAGACAACTGCCTTCGAAAAGCCGATGGATTGATCGCCTCTGGCCCAGTGAAACGACGGTTCGAGGACGATTTCTTCTTCGGGGTCGCATTGGGATTTGTAGAAGCCGGCGGCTGGCTTGGGTTCGCGGAAGATATCCGTTACTCCGTGATAGCAGATGCGGTCGCCCGATCCGAAATCACTGTGCGTGTTGTAGTCGAAGGCGCACCAGCCAATGCCTCCGGCATATTGCGGATTTGAGGCTAGTTGGTCATGAATCCGAGCGTGGCGCAGTGTGTGCTCGGTGAGCCTCTCGACATTGTCGATGGTCTTCGTGGGATAGGTGTGTCCGACGAACTCAGTATTCAAATAGCGGGGGTGATTGGGCGCTTTCAGAGGGAAGCCGAAGTCGTTCATGGTGAAGACGTCTTCGAGAAATTCAGATTCCTGGAAGTATCGGATTCCGCCCGTCTGGCGCGAGGAATCGAGACTATGCGCCATCGCGTTCGTCCGGGTGTAGAAGTCGTGATTATCGCGTGATTCGTTGATCCTGACTCCCCAGAGAATGATCGACGGGTGGTTCCAGTCGCGACGAATCATGCGGCTGACGTTGTCCACCGAAATATCCTGCCATGGAACATCGCCGATATGCTGCCAACCGGGAATCTCTTCAAGAACCAGAAGGCCGATTTCGTCGCAGGCATCGAGAAAGTGGCGTGATTGGGGATAGTGTGAAGTGCGGACGATGTTGCATTTCAGCTTTTGCCTTAGGATGATCGCGTCGCGACGCTGTACTCGGCCCGGCATGGCCTGACCCACAAATGGAAAGGTCTGGTGCCGGTCGAGTCCGCGTAGCTTGATAGCTTTGCCGTTTAGTTCGAATCCATGGTCAGTAAACTCCGCTTCGCGGAAGCCGACGGTGCGGCTTTCTTCGTCCTCGACATGACCGCTACGTAGTAGCTTCACCTGAACGGTGTATAAGTGCGGATGGGAAAGATCCCAGAGATCGACTTTGCCGAAGTTGCTGAGGGTAACGGTTGTCGATGCCGGATCGCTGCTTGAGTCCAGGCTGTCGATTCGCTTGGAAGCTGTTCCGACAACGCTTTCGCCACTCTTGAGTGTTACTTCAAGAGAAAGATTATCCTGAGCTCCGCCCGCGCTCTGCAAGAAACACTTTACATCCACAGTTGGCGCGTCGGTAAGGACGTTCTTTGGCTGAGCGAATATGTTCTCAATATAAGTGTGCGGAACGATTCGTAAGGCTACTTCGCGATAGATGCCGCCGAAGGTCAGATAGTCGATCTGATAGCCAAACGGAGGAATATCGGCGCGTTCCGTGGAGTCGACCTTGACTGCCAGGACATTCTCGCCATTCCAGTTCACATGGTCGGTGAGTTCGAAGGAGAATGGAGTGAATCCGCCTTTATATTCGCCCAGATTTGTTCCGTTGATCCAGACGGTTGAGGCGGTCATCACGCCTTCGAAGTCGACAAAGACGCGTTGGCCACGCACGGAAGCAGGGAGTTTGAAGCGTCGGCGGTAGACGGAGATGAACTCGTAGGTTTTATCGTCGAAGCTATGCCATGGGAGCTTCACGTTCGTATGTGGAACGACGACGCGCTCGAAGGACGAATCGTCAAAGGCGGGAGCGACAGCGGCGTCGGTGAAGGTGCGGCTGTACCGCCAATTTCGATTGATGGGGAGAATGGTCCGGCCCTGAGCGCGGGAAGAGTTTGCGTCCGACGCTAGGCCGGGGCGTACTACAGTCGCGCCGGCAATCAGAGTGCCGGTCGTCTTGAGAAAATCACGTCTTTGCATTGAGATCCAAACTCCTGTCGGTCGTAAGGCAATTCAGGGAATCGGCGTATGCACAATTATGGATGGCACACGATCCAGATCATCCGAACGGGAGATGGTTCTGCGGATGGATGAAAAGGATTACATTTTCGGCAACCGATTATTTTCCACCCTGCGACGCCAGATGGACAAGAGCATTCTTCTCCAAGCATTCGGTTTAGGACTCGACCGCCCCTAATCCACCGAAGGCGCGTTTGCTTCAAGAATGTCGCGCAACTCCTCGTTGGACCTGTTCGCAAACCAGGAACGGAGATTCTGCTTTTCGCTGCGCGAGGCCAAATAGCTGCGGAAAAGGCGCTCCAATGCATCGGGAACGTCGGCTGAGAGGCATCTGTAATTGACCAGTCGTGCTACTCCGGAGTGGACGCCCAACGCGCCTCCGAGCGCAAACGACCAAGCGTCGGCGAGTTTGCCGTCGTGCTTGATCTTCTTGCCTTCGAGGCCCACATCGGCGATCCAGTGTTGTCCGCAGCTATTGGGGCAGCCGGTTACATGCAATTTGATTTGTTGATCGAAACCAGGCAAGCGGCCTTCCAGTTCTTCCACGAGCCAACGTGCAAAGCCTTTGGTTTCAGTAATGGCCAGTTTGCAGAACTCTGTGCCTGTGCAGGCTACCGTGCCGCGCCAGAAGTTCGTGGCTTCCACGGTCAGGCCTAATCCGGCGAGTCCGCCCAGCATAGATTCGAGATTGGCCTGCGGGACGTGCGGAAGAATGAAGTTCTGCATCACCGTAGTGCGAAACTCCGAGCCGGCATACTTCTCCGAGAGATCTGCGATAGCCAGCAACTGTTCGCCGCTCATGCGCCCGTTGAGCACGGTTGCGCCCACCGAGTAAAGCCCGGGCTGCTTCTGCGGGCGAACTCCGACGTGATCGCGAAAGACGTCGTCCGGAACTGCGTCGTCCACCCCGGGCGCCAATTGGAAGGGCAGCTTCGTTTGCAATTCTTCAAGAAAACGCTCGGCTGTCCATCCTTCGCGGAGGAAAAGATGCTTCATGCGGGCGCGGTCGCGGCTCTCCCGCAGCCCCTGCTGCTCGCGGAAGATCTCTGTGATGCCGCGAACGACTGCGACGGCCTGATCTTCGCGAACGAAAGCGTCCAGCTTCACTGCCAGATGGGGATCGGCGGAAAGTCCACCGCCTACCCGGACGGAAAAGCCGATCTCGTCGCCGTTTCGAACGGCAGTGACAGCGATGTCGTTGATTTCCGGGTAGGAACACCAAACGGGGCAGCCAGTAACCGTGATTTTGAACTTGCGCGGCAGATTGTAGAATTCGGAGTTTCCGTTCACCTCTCGCGCGACGGCCCGCGCCAGGTGGGATGCGTCGATCAACTCATGCCCGTCGAGGCCTGCAACCGGGCATCCGGTAACGTTGCGCGCCACGTCGCCGCAAGCTCCACGAGGCGAGAGGCCGACGGAATCCAGTGCCTCAACCGCCTTGGGCAAAGAGTCCACTGTCAGCCAATGCAATTGGATGGCTTGTCGGGTGGTGATGTCGGCCAGGTTTCGGGCATGATCGCGCGCTAGTGTGCCGATGACGCGAAGCTGCGCCGCGGTAGCGATACCGTTGGGAATGCCAATACGCATCATGAAGTATTCGGTGGCTTTCCCTGTTCCACCAGTGCCCCCCGTGACGCCTGCGCCGTCGCCCTGCGTATAGATTCCCCACCATTTGAAATAGAACTCAGCCCATTCCGGTAGCACGCTGGCCCGGCCGTCACGCGCAAACTGGCGGATTTCCTCGAAGGCTTCCCAGGGGTTTTTCTCCCGCTTCAGCCGTTCCGAGCGCTGCGCCTTGGTTTCCTTGACAGGTTTGACTGGCGGGTTGCCTTCGGTCTTGACTTCAGGCGTGGGAATGAACTGTGTGGTCATGAAACTGCTCCTGATTTCGAGGCGACCTCGCGCAGAATGTGGATGTTCTCCGCCTCAAGCAGCCGCAGATGGCTTGGGAGCGTCGGAGCGAACAGATTCGCGGCTGCGAATTGCGAATCGACTTGGTTTTCTATAGCCGGCATGCAAACCTCGATACTTCCTG
This sequence comes from Acidicapsa acidisoli, assembly GCF_025685625.1. Taxonomy (NCBI): domain Bacteria; kingdom Pseudomonadati; phylum Acidobacteriota; class Terriglobia; order Terriglobales; family Acidobacteriaceae; genus Acidicapsa; species Acidicapsa acidisoli. The sequence goes on along the minus strand of NZ_JAGSYI010000001.1, from coordinate 207,355 downwards.
GTGTGCTAAACGCCGGAATCGCAAAAGGCTAACCCGGCTCAAGAACTACGGGTGTGGCCTCTGGATCACTCGATTATTTGCGCTCGGAAATCGGAGATTAGAATAAGCACCCGTCGAAGATGTTCGACAGGCGACAACAAGAGCGGCTTGGGGAAGCGCAAACCATATGTTGGTAGATGCTATCAAAAACCTGGCGTAAGCACAATTCTTACATTGCCGGTGTAAGCAGTCGCTCCGGTAAATCCTGATTGCTCATTCAGGGGGTGGGGTGACAGAATCGTGGAAGCTAAACCCTAGGCTTATACCTGAATATTCTTTTCGTGTGGAGAAGTCCGACTTGACCCCTGCCCGCTGGCCGCATCGTCTGCTTTCCCTGGTTGTGTTCCTTGGCGCAGTTTCAACTTTCTCCCAGGCTCAGAGTTCGACTCCGGAGCCATTGCCGATCATGCCTTTACCGGCGAGCGTCACGCCAGGTCAGGGAGAGTTTATCGTCGATGGGCAATTTCGCATGGCTTTTGATGGATTCACGGAACCGCGTTTGTTCCGTGCTCGCGAACGCTTCCTGGCCACTCTTTTCAGCGAAACGGGCATACCGTTTGTCCGCGAGGTGGCTTTGGGAACGTCGGTAGAGGGAACGGCGTCTGACGGTGCCGCGCATTTCCAGATACATACAGCGGGACCTAGCGCGGTAATTCAGCAACTTGGAGAAGACGAGTCTTACCGACTGGCGATTTCGCCGGATGGGGTTCGGCTCACAGCGGCAAATCCGCTGGGCGTAATGCACGGGATGCAGACCTTTCTGCAACTGGTGCGGATTACTCCGCACGGTTTCACTGTTCCGGCTCTGACGATTGACGATAAACCGCGTTTTCCCTGGCGGGGCCTGATGATCGACTCAGGGCGTCATTTCACATCGATCCCAGTGATCGAGCGCAATCTGGACGCGATGGAAGCGGTCAAGATGAATGTTTTTCATTGGCATCTTTCCGAGGACCAGGGTGTTCGTGTCGAGAGTAAAGTCTTTCCCTTGCTGCAACAGAAGGGGTCGGATGGTCTGTATTACACGCAGGAGCAGATCCGTCATGTCATTGAATACGCTCGGGATCGCGGTATTCGTGTAGTTCCGGAATTTGATATGCCGGCGCACGCGACTGCGTGGTTTGTCGGGTATCCGCAGCTTGCCAGCGGCAAAGGACCGTATCAGATTGAGCGCAAGTGGGGCATCTTCGACCCGGCGATGGACCCGACGCGCGAGAGCACCTACCAGTTCCTGAATCTCTTTATCGGCGAAATGGCAGGCCTCTTTCCCGATGCTTACTTCCATATTGGCGGAGACGAATGCAATGGCAAGGAATGGGACGCCAACCCGCAGATCCAGGAGTTCAAGCGGACCCACAACTTGAAGGACAACGCGGCTTTGCAGGCGTGGTTCAGCGGGCGGGTACAGAAGATTGTGGTCAGTCACCACAAGATTGCTGAGGGATGGGATGAGGTTCTGCAACCGGATACTCCCAAGAATGTCGTCATTCAGTCCTGGCGTGGGCGCGATTCATTGCTAGACGCCGCTAAACGCGGGTATCGCGGACTGCTCTCCCACGGGTATTACATTGACCTCAACCAACCCGCGGAAGAGCACTATCTCGTCGATCCGCTGGAGGGGATTGCTGACAAGCTCACACCGGAACAGACCGCAAGCATTCTGGGCGGGGAAGCGACGATGTGGGCAGAGTATGTTAACGACGAGAACATCGACAGCCGCATCTGGCCCCGGACAGCGGCGATTGCTGAGCGATTCTGGTCTCCGCAGCAGGTTCGCGATGTGGACTCCATGTACAGCCGCCTCGCGGTTATTTCAGAGAAGCTCAAGTCTTACGGCATCGAAAACGAGGCCGCATCGGAGCGCATGCTGGAGCGGATGAGCGGCGATCCTAACCCGGAGGCGCTGCGCGTTCTTGCTTCCGTCGTTGCGCCGCCCAGGGGCTATGCCCGGGAGGAACTACGCGAGTACACCAGCTTCACTCCGCTCAATCGCCTGGTAGATGCGATTCCTCCAGAGAGCAATGCGGCCCGTGTCTTCCGGGATATCTGCAAGCGCATCGTCGCGGGCAATGCCACTTCCCAGGACTGGCAAACTGCGCATGACTGGCTCGTTCTGTGGCGTGACAACGACGCGAAACTTGAGCCTTTGCTTGCCAAGTCGGATATTACCGAGGAACTAATTCCGGTTTCGCAGTCGCTGCGTTACGTCGCGGAGATCGGGCTGCATGCTCTCGATAGTCTGCATAGCGGCCAGGCGTCGACGATGGAAGCTCAGAAGCAGGATCTTGCGACCTTGACCAACGCGGAAAAGCCGCAGGCGGTGCTGCTGCTGATGGTTGCGCCTTCGGTGGAATTATTGGTGAAGTCCGTCAAAGTGCAATAGATCGGCCGCCGAGGGAATGAGAATCGGCGCTATCTGGCCGGCCTTGACGTCGCGGAATTGCTGCACGATGCGCCGAACTGCCGGTAGAACACGCTAGAATGGATATGAGAGCCGATGGCTAATGGTCGATAGCCGGAAGAGCGTGAAGCAATTGTATGAGTAGCCGCGATCCGGTCTGTTTCAAACGAAGACAGTAAGCACTAAGGTTCCGTCCTGCGCTGCAAGTGTCCGAGACAAAGAATCTTTAAATGGACACTACGGGCACCGCCCGATAAACTTAGCTATCCCGTACATTGATCGCGATGCGGAACCCCTAAGGATTTTTTCGAAATATGGCCCCCCAATTATCCTTTGCGTGGTTCGCATGGAGAAATCTATGGCGAAGGCGTCTTAGGACTCTCCTTACCCTGTGCGGAATCGGCATGGCAATCGGCGCATTCGTAGCTCTGGTCGGCTTTTCCCGCTCTTTTGAGCACGAGTGGCTGGAGGTGTACCAGAGCGGCGGCACCGATATAGCTGTGATACAGAAGACTTTCTTCAATACTTCGGTCGATGAGTCTGCTGCGGCGAAGTTGAGGTCTCTCCCCGACATAGCGCGTGCCACGCCGATGATTCTAAATATGATGGAAATCACGCCCGAGATCACCGCGTTGACTTACGGATGGAAGGCCGACTCCTTCGAACTCGACTCGCTGGCATTCAAATCTGGCAGGCGTTTTCGCGATGGCCAGCCGGAAGTGATTCTCGGTGACCTGCTTGCCGCAAATCTCAACAAGACCGCTGGCGACACACTCGATATTCAGGGCTCTAAATTGACGGTAACCGGGGTTTATCACAGCGGCTCGGCGCTCGAAGGAAGCGCACTTATTCTTCCACTGGATCAGCTGCAGCAAATCGCAAGCCTGCAAGGGAAGGTATCCGCATTCCATGTTCGCCTGCGTCCCGCTCCGGCAGGCGAATCGCCGCAGCATTATCTTGAGAGCGCGCAGGCTCAAATCGAGTCCGCATTGCCTGAGTTGCGCGCCGTCCCTGCGGCGGAACGCGCCAGCAATAACCAGCTAGTAGTCATGGCGCACGCGGCCGCGTGGGGCACCTCTGGCATCGCGCTTCTGATCGGCATCCTCGGAATTGCCAATACGATGGCCATGTCCGTGTTCGAACGCACCAGGGAGATCGGCATTCTGCGTGCGCTTGGATGGAAGCGCTGGAAAGTCCTTTTGCTGATTCAAACCGAAGCCGCAGTCCTGGGCTTCGCGGGAGGTGTCTTCGGCATCTTCTTCGGGTGCGCGGCCCTTCAAATCTTGTCCAAACTGCCTCAGACCGCCAGCATCGTATCGGCAGTATTTTCTCCCGTTCTGCTGCTGGAAGCGCTCGGCGTCGCCGTTCTCGCCGGGTTGCTGGCTGGAGTTTTTCCGGCCTGGCGCGGCGCTCATCTCTCTCCCGTCGAGGCGCTGAGGCATGACTAATTCGTTGCCGCGATCCCCGATCCTCGCCGTGCGGGCTCTCCGCAAGAGCTATGACGAGGGCCGCATCGAAGCCTTGCGCGGGGTAGACCTTTCGATTCATACCGGAGAGTTCGTGGCTATCAGCGGGCCCAGCGGCAGCGGAAAATCCACCCTGCTTCAGCTCATTGGAGGACTGGACTCCCCGACGAGCGGTCAGGTTTTCTTCCAGGACTCTCTGTTGGGAACGAACGTCGATCTTGACACCTATCGATCCCATCATGTCGGATTCATTTTCCAGGGTTTCTACCTGATGCCCACTTTGCGCGCCATCGAAAACGTCCAGGTGCCCATGCTCGCCGTCAAGAGCGACGCCAAAGAGCGGGCGGCAAGAGCTGAATCTCTTCTGATCGAGATGGGGCTGGAAAGCCGGATGCGCCAGTATCCCAACGAGCTCTCCGGCGGAGAACGCCAGCGCGTGGCCATTGCCCGGGCGCTGGCCAACAATCCTTCCATATTGCTGGCGGATGAGCCCACCGGGAATCTCGACAGCGTGAATTCCGCCCGCATCATGGAGATGCTCATCGGAATTCAGGAGTGTCGAGGCATGACGCTCATCGTTGTCACACACGAGAACGAAATCGCGAACGCCGCTCCACGGCACATTCGCATCCGCGACGGGAGGGTCGAGCCGTGAGATGCTACCTCGCCGGACTTGCAGTTTCACTGTTGTTTGCGCCCGCTGTGCTTGCTCCTGCTGCTCCTGCGGCGGATGTTCATGCCGTACTGGCTCGCCCGCAGCAGCGTCTGCAGACCGCGGATTACCGCGCTACCGGGCATCTCGTTCACGTCGACGCGGCCGGAGCCCGCACAAGCTATCCGATCACCCTGAAAGTGCATTGGTTTCCGGGGGTACTGCGCATCTTATGCGAGATTGGGAGCGCAGGTGATACGCGCATTCACATCCTGTTGGAAATGCGGCCAAATGGCCAGAATTCTATCCGCATCGCGCATCCTGGCGATAAGGCTCCCATTCCGTTGCCGTTTGAAAAATGGAGCGATGGGCCACTTGGGGCTGGGTTCAGTTACGAGGATTTCCTGGAATCCCAGTATTTCTGGCCCGGACAGGTCTTGGCCGGAGAGACGAAGTTCGGCGCACGCGACTGCGACCTGTTGAAGAGTACACCAGGCCCGTCTGACCACACTCATTACGCCGAAGTTCGCACATGGCTGGACCGAAGTATCGGCTTTCCAGTATATGTAGAGAAATCACTCAAGGCATCAGGAACGGTCAAGGAGTTCACTTACTACGGATTGCGCCAAAACGGCGGTGTCTGGTCCGCAAGCCAAGTGGAAGGAAAGATTCGCGGCCAAGCCGGTTCGACTTTGCTGATAATCGACCGCGGAAGCACAAAGGCAAGACTCGACCTCAGGGACTTCGGTCCTGAGCAACTCACACATTTCTAGGATGGGTCATGTACATCTTTGCCACGATCTTCGCTTCGATTGCAGCACTTATCGCTGCGGGATTCCTGTATCAACGTCTGGGCGCACATCTGGACCGTCGTCGCTATGCCGGTTCTGGGCGCTGGATCAACATCGGGCAAGGATGCAAACTCTATCTGCTCGAAAAAGGCTCAGGCGGTCCGACCGTCCTATTTGAATCCGGCATCGCCGCGACAAACCTGAACTGGTGCCGCATCCAGGAAACGGTCTCCCGATTTACTCATACGGCCTCGTATGACCGCGGTGGACTGGGCTGGAGCAGCCCGGCCAACTCCGCTCGGACACCGGGCAATATTGCTATCGAGTTGCACGCCATGCTTGAACGCGCGGGCATCAAGCCCCCCTACGTCCTTGTCGGGCATTCCTTCGGCGGGCTGGTAATGCGCCGCTATGCAGTCCTTTATCCGGAAGATGTCGCTGGAATTGTATTGGTCGATCCGATGCGCTGCGAGGAATGGCCGCCTCTCGATCCCACCAAGCAGGCCCAGATCGATCGCGGGACAAAACTTACAGGCTATGCAATCCCCATTGCTCATCTGGGACTTGCCCGGCTCGCCGTAACCTCGCTGCTGTGTCGATCAGGCCAGATTTCGAGCTTTCTTGCCGGGGCGGCAGGAAATGGTGGCCGGCATGTGCTAGGGCGCATCAAGGATGAGGTCGGCAAGATGCCGCAGGAAGTATGGCCAATAGTGGCCGCGCACTGGTCGCGCCCCAGCTACTACGCCGGTATGTGCAGCCACGTCGAGTCTGTGCCAGATACGGTTCGTGAAATGGTGGCTACCGATCCAATCGTGGGCATTCCGGTCACACTGCTCACGCCGGGCAGCGCCTCGCCGCTCTGTGAACGGCGCCTGGGAGAAATTGGCGACAATGTGCAGCAAGTCATCGCCCCCGCCAGCGCGCACTGGATTCATCTGGATGAGCCGGACCTGGTGATTGACTCGATTCGCGAAATGGTCATGGCCGCTACCCACGAGGCGATTCCGGTCTCAGTCTGATCCCGCATGGGAGATCTTTCGCCGACGCCGTGAGCTTCTGCAAATGCGTTCCGGGTACGTGCCTTATCTTCTCAAAGACGTAGCAGATTTTGACCTGATTTCTCCCTCCGCCTGCTACACTTCTCGCGCGGATGTCTCTCAAGAAGGAGGACTTGTGCAGGGCTGTAGAAATTGCGGATCACAAAATCTGAGAGAGTTGGGATTCACCGGACAAGTCGCTCCGTTTTTTCTAAAGCGAGTATTCAACCTGGAGTTGAGAACGCCAGAAGCTCGAAATCCCCTGAAATTGTTGGCGCGCCGTTTGTGTGACTTTCCGCAGCGTCTGTTTACCAGAGTCTATGGCTGTGGCGCATATCTGGAAATGCAGATATGCCGCGACTGTTCCTTTGTCCAGACAAAGCATGCATTTTCCGATGACGCAATCGGTCGCTTGTACGCTGATTATCGCTCCGCCACTTATAACCGGGAGCGAATTCACTACGAGCCGACCTACGAAACAATTGCGACGGACGTAGGTACCTGTGACCAGGAGGTTCAGACTCGCGCGGGAGGGCTCACGTCATGGCTGGCGGGAAAAATTGAGAGTGAAGACGATTTTTCGATGTTGGACTTTGGGGCGCTGACGGTCGTTTTCTCCCACGACTTCAAGGGAAAAAGTATGTATTCGAGATATCGGACATCCGCCCGTTGGAAGGCATCTCGCGAATTGCCAGCGAAGCAGATTTGGCAACTTACTCTTATGTCCAGATAGCTCACGTTCTTGAGCACGTGCCTGACCCCCTTGCTCTATTGAAGCGAGTTTCTTCCTTCGTGAAGGCGTCCCGGTATCTTTATATTGAAGTACCTCAGGAACTCACTGACGCAGAGCTTGCAGAGTTGAAGACCACTGCAACTCCTCGCGGTTTGATGGTTCATGAGCACATTAATGTGTACTGCGCTTCCTCGATCACTGGCCTTGTGGAGGCTGCAGGCTTGGATCTCATCAGTATTGAATCCACGAAAGCTGAGCTCGGATGGACAAACTGCACGAATATCCGCGCACTTTGCCGAAAGCGTCCATAAGTTCTCCCGACAGCGCAAATGGCGCTCTGGCTAAAGTGTGTTTTGACAATATTTGTTATAAGGAATAACATCGCCAAAATGATCGACGCAGTTCACACCGAGAGCAAGACTCCGCATGCCGGCCTTCCGGAAGAAGCGGCATTTCTTGAACTGCTGCGTACGACGGATATGCTTTCCCGCCGTTTGTCTCCGGTGCTCAAAGTAGAGGACTTAACTTCGACACAATATAACGTTCTTCGCATCCTGCGTGGCTCCCCTGAAGGATTGCCTTGCGGAGAAATCGGTAATCGCATGATCACGCGCGATCCGGACATCACGCGCTTGCTCGACCGGATGGAAAAGCGAGACCTGATTTTGAGGTGGCGAGAGAACAAAGACCGCAGATTGGTGATGGCCCGGATCGCCGAGGAGGGGCTCAATCGCCTTGCCCGGTTGGATGAACCGGTGAGGGAAGCCCATCGCAAGGTGCTCGGCCACCTCGGCCCAAAGCGACTCAACGCTTTAATAGAGCTTCTGCGCGAAAGCCGCAGCAATTTAAAGTAAAATTTTTAACCAAATATTTGTTGAAACGATTATCGTCTTAACGAATCATATTGTTTGAAGGAGAACTAACATGACCACACTCACCACGCCCGCCATCAGCACCTGGAATCTTGACCCAGTTCACTCCGTCGCCGAATTCAAGGTAAAGCACATGATGATCTCAAACGTAAAAGGGCAGTTCACCAGCCTGAGCGGCACATTGACCCTTGACGAAGCAGACATCACCAACTCCGTCGTTAAAGCTTCGATTGAAATTGCCTCCATCAATACACGCGATGCGCAACGCGACGGTCACCTGAAGAGTCCTGACTTTTTTCATGCGGACCAGTTCCCCACGATGGCGCTGGAAACGACCCGCGTAGCTCACAACGCCGACGGCGACCTGGTGGTCGCGGGCAACCTAACTATCAAGGATGTAACCCGGAACGTGGAGTTCGTCGTGGAAGGGCCGTCTGTTCCTGCCAAGGATCCCTGGGGCAACATCCGTATCGGGCTTTCTGCCACAACAAAGATCAACCGCAAAGACTTCGGCCTGAGCTGGAATGCGGCTCTCGAATCGGGCGGCATTCTGGTTGGAGAAGACATCATCATTACTCTGGATCTTCAGTTCGTGAAGGCTTGAATTCGCACATGGGCGGAGCAAATCGAAGCGGTGTGTTCCTGTAATTCAGAAGGAAAAACCACGCTGCTGCGCCCAGTCAAAGAAGTATTCAAACCACGAAGTCTATCGATGCGCGGACTAGAGCGATTTCAACTGCTTTGTCGCATGTTTTGTCCCGGATTCGGGTTCAATTCTGCGGCTCGCGAATCGGTACTTGCCTGTCGATGGAAAACTGAACCTTCAACGATGCGTGGGCGGCGCCGAGACAAACGAACAGCTTCTTGGCTGGCCCGCTGAATCCGTAGTACACGTGGGCCACGCCGTCCGGATCGATCCTGGTGACGACGGGTGGGTTTGGATTCACGTCTCGGACGTCCACAGCATTGAACAAAGAAGCGTCAGCTGCAACTACTTTTTCGTGCATTGTGCTATCGAGAGCTACCGGGACCTGTAAGTCAAGATTCTCGTTGCTCCGATCGCAACTGGCTTCCAGGCCCGCGATCACGTTGTCCCGGGTGACCACCTGTTCTTCCAGGATTGGGTTGTCGCGGTATACGCGGTAGAAAAAATCATAGGCACTCGATGTGCGGTCCAGAGGTTGGATCATGTGCACATGATCGGCATGGATTTCCTGCGGCGGCGTGGTCACATCGCAACCGTAGGTCGCGCTGAAGTAGCTGACGACGCGGGCATGGGTCTTGAGATAGCGCCCAAACCCGTTTGTGAGCGTCGTGTCTTCCGATTCAAAAGCGCAGAACCGATGAATTCCATTGACGGAATTGTGTCCTCGCCAGTTGTTTTCAAGCTGAGTCAGAAATGTATTATCGCCTGCGTCGCTGAGATCATTGAGCAGAGGGTCTCTGTCGTAAATGGAAGCTATCCGGGCGATCGTTGAGCCCTCGTGCGGCGTTCCATACGACACGATGAACTTGACTTTCGCGGCCTCCGCGGGATGTTTCAACAGCATCTCCTCGACGAGGATGCCCCCCAGGCTGTGCGCGACGAAAACCACCTCGCGATGCTCCCAGACGTGGTCCTGCTTAAGGTGCGTCCATAGAATGTCGGCCAACTGTACACTGGACATTTTGCCGTTTGACGCGGGCGTGGGATACTCCGCAACTTCCACGTCGGAATAAGCGAAGTGCGGATCGGTCCGAACCAAATCCGGCCAATAGGCTCCGTTCGAAGCCCGCCATGACTCGCGGCTCCCGTGAAGACCATGCACAAAAACGATGACTCTTGCACGAGGGATCGACTGAGCATGGTCCGGTTGTATGCCCGTCTGAGGGAAGGACGCGGAAATGTGGAACAGGAGGAACAAGGCAACCAGAACAAGCTTCATCTTCATATCATTTGAGCAGTCTTTTACTGATTTGCAGCCTGAAGTCTAGTTTATCGGTCGCAGTTCCCTAATTGATAGTTTCAGGATATCGCCAACGCAGACAAGCCTGCGTCGCAGACCCCCCGGGGGTGGTACTGATTTTGTGATCTATCTTCAACTGAATGTGCGGTTTGTGGGAAAATTCAGGTGCGATTAGCCGGGGTTTTGCGCTGCATTTGTGCACTTTCTTACTGCGAATGGACGCGAATCCCGGGAGTACAGACACTAACCGGAGGGCCGCTACTTCCAGCTCTGCCTCCAGTATGCGTCAGCGAGGGGGAATTCCGCGCAATCGGATGAGACCCGGAAACAGGAGGACCTGCATGGAGCCGTGATCCTCTTGTTCCCGGTTTCTTGAACCTTCACACCATAGCCTTGCTTAATACCCCACTAGGGTGCGGTGGTGGCGGCAGTAGTGCTTGCTCCGTATTTGCTGCTGCCATCCGGAGTGTATGCGGCCTGGATTGAATGACCGGCAACCAGCGAAAGTCCACTGTAGGGGACGGATATCTGAGTCCCGCTCAGCAGTGCTCCGGTATTGTTACTGAAGCAATTGGAGACCACGACGTCGGGGGTGCCATCGAGGTCGATATCTCCCACTGCGGCGGAGTAAGGCCCAGTGCCTACCTTGAATGGGCCGGCAAGTGTATAGACTGACCCATTGGGGATGAGCAGATCGACCGACCCGTCGGTGTAGTTGGAGACGACAAGCTCCTCGACGCCGTTGAAGTCGGCGAAGTTAAGATCGTCGGGTCCCTTGCCGACGCTGGTGATCTTGGGAGTTGCAAAAGTGCCGTTGCCATTGCTGTTGTAAACGCTGACGGTGTCGTCGTTGTAATTGGCCACCGCCAGTTGCAGGCTGTCTCCGGAACCCTGGATGGCCAGCGCCTCCGGGCCTGAATGCACGCCGCTGCCTGCGGAGAATGTGGTTGGGGTAAATGTCCCGTTCTTGTTGTTCAAGAGGGTGGTGACCGTGCCGCTGTAGAAATTGGCCACGGCCAGATCCGAATAGCCGTCGCTATTAAAGTCGCCGGATCGAATGGCGACCGGAGCTTCCCCAACGGAGATGGCCGGCGACTGTACGGTAAGACTCCCCGTACCATTCCCCAGAGCGATGGAGACTGTATTGTCGTTGCCGTTGACGATGGCCAGATCCAAGTTGCCGTCATGGTTGAAGTCGCCGGCAGCGATCGATAACGTGTAATTCTCCGCTGTGCCAACGGTATAGAACTGAGGAGACTGGAAGGTACCGTTGCCATTGCCCAGCAGCACGGCAATCTGGTTCAAGTTGTAGCTGGCTACGACGATGTCCAGTACTCCGTTACCGCGCAAGCTGAACAGATGGGACTCCGACGGACCGAATCCGCTGGAAATAAGGTAGTTTGTAGCGGCCCCGAAGGTTCCATCGCCATTCCCTAACTGCACGCTGATTGAGTCGGTCTGGAAGACCGAGGTGATGAGGTCCAGCTTCCCGTCGCCGTTGACGTCGCCAAGCTCGGTCCAGTCAGGAAGCGAATTGGCGCCCGTGCTGGTGGTCGTCTGCGGCTGCAGCGAGGTGAGAGCGCTGGAGGTATTGAGCGTCACTGGAGAGGTGATTGGGCTACTTGTGGTGAGGTCGGTGAAAGCGAGCTGGCCGCTGGGCGGTGTTAACCCGAAGCCGAAGACGTCGATGGTGGCCGAGTTAGCGCTGAGCGCCGCGAAGGTCGTCAATGATTTGTCGAGATTCGTCAACTGGAAATTGTTGGTGACCAAACCGACGGCGGCCTGGACGTTATAGGGTCCGCCAGGGATGCCGTTGGCAGTCATCAAGCCGGAACTCGCCTGGCCAAGGCCATTTGTAGGTTCGCTGATGGTGTTCGAAGCATTCGAGAAGGCCAGACTTGGCGTTAGTCCCGTAGGCGCGGTGAAGGTTACTGTCACTCCGGAGAGCGGGTTTCCGCCTACGTCGGTCAATGTGGCGATCAACGGGTTTGTGAAAGAAGTGTGAATCGCCGTGCTTTGGCCTGAGCCGCTTGTCAGTACGATGTTCGCCGGGGCGCCTGGCGTGTTGGTCAGGTTGAATGTTGCAGACACGCTTCCTGCCACCGCGGTAACGGTATATGAGCCAGCCTTGCTATTGGCCGTGAATGCGCCCGCGTTGGCGATACCGGAAGCGCTCGTAGGAATCGTAATGGTGCCGGTCGAGTTGGAGAAGGTTCCGCTCTGTCCGTTGACTCCGGCGTTGGAGGTAAAGACTACCGAGTAACTCGGAATAACAACCGAGTTAGCGTCATCAACCGTCACTGAAAGAGGGGTGCCAAATGCGGCGTCGATGGTGGTGGACTGCGTGCCTCCTCCATTGTTGATTGTCACACTGGCCGGCACCTGCACGACGGCAGCAGTGTCAGCGCCCGATGCAGCCGAAGCCAAACTGGTATGGGTCAGGTCGCCGCCGCCCCACGCTTTCGCGGTATTCGTTACGGAGACTGGTGAATTGGCTGGGACGTTCACGGTGAGGGTGATGACCGAATCAGCCCCGCCGGATATTGTCGCTGTCGTGGTGCAAGTGATCGTACTGGCGCCGCTGCAACTCCATGCGCTGCCGGTCGACGTATACGAGGCAAGTGTGTAGCCGGTGGGCAGTGTGTCCGACACCGAGATTGTGCCGTAGGTCGAGCCCCCGGACGCAGTGTTAGAGACAGCGATGTTCCATTGGGCGGTTTGGCCCTGCATGAATGTTCCGGTGTGGGTTTTCTGAACTGCCAGCACAGCGGCCGGCAAAATAGTCACACTGTCGACATTGGAACTGGTAGAAGTGACTCCGCCGCCGGAAACCTGGACCTGATTGGTAACGCTTGAGGTAGTGCTTGCTGTCGCACTCACGTTTACGTCGATGGTCAGGGCTCCGTAGCTGCTCTCCTGAGCCACGGTGGAGTCGTTGGTGCAGGTTACTGTCTGTCCCGTCGCTGAGCAACTCCAGCCGGTGCCCGAGAAGCCCGCATATGCATAGGCGGAGTTCAGGGTATCGGTGACAGTCAAGGGATTGCTACCGCCTGTCGGGTCGCCGGTGGGGCCACGGCCGTTGTTGGTAATATCGATTGTGAACGGCACTCCTTGCTGGCCCTGCGTCAACGTGCCGCTGTGCGATTTGGCAACCGTCACGGTCGGCAGATTTTCGGTGAAGTTGACGCACCAGCCCCCCGCAACGTTGGTCAGTTCTCCTCCGCCAGTGGGGCCACCATCGTCCATGTATAGACTCCAAGTCCCATTTCCGTTATAGGTGCTGGCGCTGGTGCCGCCAAAGACTCCTTCCGTGCTGGTGTCGCCAAGGATGCCGGTTCCGGCGGATTCGGCCTTGTTGGTTGGTGTAAATGGATTCGAAGGTAGCGGCGGTCCCACGGCCGGGCTGGCGCAATTGCTTGCGTTAGGCGGACATTGCGGGTAGGTGATGGAGGTGTTGGCACTCGTCGGCCGGTAGGTGCCGGAGGCTGTGATGTTCCCGCCGATACTGCTTCCTGAGTCGGCGAAGGTGAGGTTGATTGGTGAAATGCCGGAGTCGTTGCTGCCGGTCAGTGAAAAGAAGTCAAGGTTATTGCCTCCTGGACCTACTAATAGAGAGAGGAGATCGCCCTGATCATCGGTACTGAAGTTGTGCAATGTGACCGTTAGAGCATCCACTGTGCCCGGCAGGTTGGTTACAAATATGTTCGAGGGATACGGCGCAGCCGCGCCCGCATCTACACCCAGACCGGGGGCTGTGATCGGGCCGGCATTGCAGTATGTGTACGGCCCCGTTCCCGACTCTGCGGTGGGGTGGTCGACGCGCTGGTTGAAGTTTGCGGAGCTGATGCCGAACTCGGTTCCGGTATTTGTGCCGCTGTAGCTGGCCACGATTTGATGTGTGCCTTCGGTGAGCGTTTTGCTCAACGTGGCCACGCCGTTCACAACAGAAGAGGAACCGAGGTTGGTGCTGCCGTCGACGAACGTTACGGTGCCTGCGTTCACAGTCAAACCTGAGCCGTCGGTAACGGAAACGTTGGCGGTGAGAGTGGTGCTGGCAGCGGTGGAAACCGGATTCGGCGATCCGCTGACGGTCGTCGAGGTAGGATGCGCGTTGGTCTGTGTTGTGAAGTTCAGACACCAGGAACCGAGCGATCCTAGAGTTCCGCCCGTAGTTAACCGGTTGTCAAGATATAAGCTCCACGTGCCACTCACGCCTCCGCCTCCGAACTCGGTCAGGAAAGTGCCTGAGCCGGTCGGAGCGGCCGTGACGAAGGACGTCGGCGCCGGGGATGGGAACGAGTCTGAATTGTTCGAGCCTACCTCATCGTGATCATCGGTTGGCAGACAGGTAGTGCAGGTTGGAGCAGAGAATGCCGGGATCTCCGACGCACCTGTGTCCGACATCGTTAGTGATCCGCTGGTGAAGGGATTGCCCGCCCACGAGAGAAACTCGAATGCGTTGCCGGAGCTTGATAAATCCGTTGTATTTGTGCCGGGCGCCTGGAGCAGAAGACCCAAGTCGTCCAGTTCGACACCGCTCTGCAAGTTAAAACCATTGAGGCTCACGGTGACAGTCTCGATTGTGCCGCTCAACGTCGGCTCGGTGTCGCCGGAAATATTCGTGGGACCTAGAACGATCCTGGAAGGATAAGGGGTCCCGCCGGTGTTCGACCCAAGAGTGATTGGGCCGGGATTACAGAATGTCCCACTGCTCGGGTTCGTCGCGTGGTTTACTGCGATCTGGTTTTCCGAGTTAGAGGCAGCGCTGGCAGCGAATCCCGTTCCGCCGTTATAAACGGCGTCTACGTTGTGGGTGCCTTCAGTCGTGAAGGTCGTGGTGAGAGTGGCATTTCCTGACGAATCTACACTCGCGGTGACGAGATTTGTGTTCGTGGTGTTGTCGTGAAGTGTCACCGTGCCGGTGGTCGCGGGCCCGCTGTTGTCGGATTTCTCCACATGGGCGGTAAAGGAAACCGAGTCTCCTGTTCCCGACGTGAACGCGGGGTTCGGAGACCCTGCCTGGAGTGTCGTGGTCGTAGCGGCATTGCTGCCCGTAACATTGAAGGTCAGGCTCCAGGTAAGTACTGTGGCGGGGGATGGCAGAAAGTCACCCTGGTCCACGGCGTACAATTTCCAGGTTCCGTTGAGGCCTGAGACACACGATGACGGAGACGGGCAGAAGGTGTTAGCGAAGGTTCCGTCGCCGCTTGTACATGGGTTATTGATACCGCCCGCGCAGGGGTTTGAGCCGTTGCCTGCAACGGTATATCCGGAATTCCCAGGACCTGGAGAGGGGAAGTTGTCGGTCGAGACTTCATACGCTGCCGGTTCATAGCTGCTATTTGCGAACGAGGCTGGGCAGTCTTGAGAATTTGGATCGTAAGCAGGGGGGAACAAACCGTTCGACGCGTTGTCAACGAGCGTAAAAGTGACCGACGTCGGGCTGAGTTCGTACGCACATCCAAATGACAATATATCGAGAAACTTTCCGCTGGGGGATTCGAGCAGGATCGCAGGATCGGGAAAGGACTGGCTGCTGAGAGAACTGTAGTTGAGCGTAATCGACATCGACGTGTAGTTACCAGTCAGGCCGTTGACGTAGACGCATGCGGCATTCGTAGGGGTTGTCGAAGTGCAGCTAGTTGCTGTACTTGGGTAAGCGGTAGGTACAGTGGTGCCAGAGCCCTGGGGGATTGTTATAGTCCCCGAGCTTGAGAACGTCTGCGCCTGCAAAATCCCTGTCGACGCCGCAAATAACAGGCTTAGGAAAACTATGGCCTGAAACTCTACCCCTGCTCTGATCGCCCGCATGTGCCCTCCACCGCAGCGCGGCTGCTACCACGCTTCACCGGCTAAGAGCCAGGCTCGGAACGGCAACAGAACCGCCGCGACGAACTACGTTGGATCACCAGGCTGAAAACGGGAGAGTGCAGTGCAACCATGGCTGAGACGGACGAAGTGTAGCACAACCTTTAAGGAATGCAACAAAGAAAGAAAAATGGAGATATGCGACTCGAGCGCTAACTGAAACTGTGGATCAGCCTGCAGTTTCAAGTTAGTTCGCCGTAATTTATTTTTTCGATTTTTCTCTTGCGAATCAGCGAAACACCTAGTACCGTTTGTCGTTGTTATACCGGACACCTTAATCGCTGACTCAAAGAAACCGCAGGCGATCATGCGGAATCCTGAGTCTTGGAGGAAATGAGCCATGTCTCAGCCCTATGTAGGTGAGATTCGAATGTTTGGCGGCAATTTCGCGCCAGCCGGGTGGATGTTCTGCGAGGGGCAGTTGCTCCCCATCTCAGAAAACGAGGTCCTTTTCAACCTCATCGGCACTACCTATGGGGGCGATGGCCAAAGCACTTTCGCGCTGCCAGACCTGAGGGGCCGGCTTCCGATCCATACGGGGGCAGGATTCGTTCTGGCCATGAATGGCGGCGCCGAAAGCGTTACTCTGACAACGAATCAAATGCCAGCGCACACCCACACGGTCCTCGCCACTACGAATCCTAATACCTCATCTCTCCCGGGCGGCAACTTCCTTGCTTCGGGACCCGACATCTATGACCTGAACAGACCCGGTAATGCTACGATGGCCGCAGCGATCGGATCGATAGGCGGAAGCCAGCCTCACGACAATTTTCAGCCGTATTTGTGCATCAGCTTCATCCTTTCGCTCTTCGGTGTGTTTCCCAGTCAGTCTTAGGGGCCGAACCGACAAAGGCATTGAACGAAAAGATAAGGAGAATGACCGATGGGTACTCCATTCATATCCGAGATCAAAATCTTCAGTTTCGGTTTTGCACCCAAAGGCTGGGCGCTGTGTAATGGGCAACTGCTGCCCATCAATCAGAACCAGGCCATCTTCTCGCTGCTCGGAACCACGTACGGCGGAGATGGAAGGACGAACTTCGGATTGCCCAATTTGCAGGGCCGTACTCCTCTACACATGGGCAACGGGCAGACTTTGGGGCAGATGGCGGGAGAGCAGAATCACACGCTCTCCATTGCCGAGATCCCCGCGCATACCCACCCCTGGGGCGCCACGAACGTCGCTGCGAACGCTGCAAGTCCGACCTCGAATCTGTTGGGTGGCGCGCCGGAATATAACAACTCCGGGAGTAGTCTCGTGGGTATGTACCCAGGCGCATTAGCGACCGTCGGGGGAAGCCAGCCGCACCAGAATATGCAGCCCTATCTCACGCTGAACTTCTGCATCTCTTTAACGGGAATATTCCCCTCTCAGAATTAACCTCAAGGAGCATCCAAGATGGCCGATCCGTTTGTAGCAGAAATAAGGATATTTCCGTTCAATTTCGCGCCAAGAGGGTGGGCCTTTTGCAATGGCCAACTGTTATCCCTCTCCCAAAATACGGCGCTCTTCTCCCTGCTGGGCACCACCTACGGCGGGGACGGGAGAAGCAACTTTGCTCTTCCCAATCTTCAGGGGAGCGCTCCGATGCATCCGGGCCAGGGTCCGGGTCTGTCTCTGCACGATCTCGGCGAATCGGGCGGCTCGAATAGTGTCACGATACTCAGCTCCGAGATGCCCGCTCACTCTCATAGCATTAACTGTGTAGACGGCGCCAGGGTTGGAGGACAGACCGGCCAGCCGGGCAATGCAATTCTTGTTAAGACTGGGGGAACCCCGGCGAATGCCTACACCAGCGGCGTTTCGCAGAATCAAACCATGGCCACGAATATGGTCGCGATCGTGGGAGGCAGTCAGCCGCACAACAACATGATGCCGTATCTCACGTTAAACTTCTGCATTGCCTTGCAGGGTGTATTTCCGCCTCGCAGTTAGCAGACTTTTCCAGCCAGAAACCGGTTAAAAGGCCGGTCTGCAGCACTATTGAGCTATGCCTACTCTCGCGGTTCGCCCTGCGCTTGTGCAGGACGAGATATTTCTGTACGACCTATATGCGGCGGTACGCGGGCCGGAGTTTGCGCTTGCGCCGATCTCGGCAACGTTAAAGGAACAACTCATTCGGACGCAGTTTCGGGCGCAGATGGCGGCGTACACGCACATGTACCCTAACTCCTGTTGCCATGTGGTGTTGCTCGACAGTGAGCTGGCAGGCCGGTTGTGGGTAGCGCCGGGCGACGGTGAATTAAAGCTGGTGGATATCGCCATTCACCCCAGGCTTCAGGGGAAGGGAATCGGAACTGTTGTGGTTCAGCGGGTACAACAGGAAGCCGTGCAGGCCAGGCTACCGATTCGCTCATGCGTCTTCCGCTTTAATCCTGGCTCCCTGCGTTTCCACCAGCGTCTGGGCTTCAGCATCGTACGCGAGGATCAGACACATTTCTACATGGAATGGCGGCCCGTTCCATTGCTGTAGGGGTGCAAAGAATGGCTATGCTTCGGTTGCAGCAGAGGTGTTGGGCGTAGAGCCAGCGATAGACTCGGTTCCCGGCTCAGTTCCCGGCTCGATACCCAAATCTCTCCTTGTCTCAATCGATACCCAAATCTCTCCTTGTCTCAATCAAGGACTCGATCAAGCTCTGCGACCATCCTTCACAGACTTCGGTAAGTTGCGCTCTCAACTCGCTCATGCTGGTGTAGCGGAAAACACGCAGATCCTGGTGTTCCTCCAACTCGTGGCGAAATGCCAGAATCTCCGCGTCGGTTTCATGGGGCGCATCCTTGAGACAAATCACCACATCGCGCATCGGCATGTTCTCATCATCCCGGCATTCCATGGCGAGAAGAAACAGTTTCCTGAACAGATCGCGCGGACCCCAGTCGTCTTGGAATATCTGAATGAAGTAAGTGCTCCAGCGTACATTATCCGAAACGATGCTGCGATGGCTGACGATCTGATCGTTATCGCGTAGGCCGATCGATACCAGCAGAATCTTCGCTGGCATGGCCGTCGTTTCGTTCACATCTGCAATGACGTCGTTACAGGCCTGGCGATCCGACTCCAGATCACCGGGGGCGGAGATAAATACACGATAGTCATCGAATCCGTGGGGCATAGAGAGGGATCAGCATAATCGAAGCGGCTGGATACCGACAAGCTCGGTCTTCGGCTAAGATGCGCTCCTAGCATTCCAGGTGATTTCTTTGGCCCAAGTTCAGGCTTTAAGTTTTTATTGGACAAAGCTTACGTCACGTAATTCCGTCTTGGGCTGGCGCAGCTATCTCTCACCGCGCATGGCAGTGTCAGTCGCATAAACCGAACGAGAAAGCGTTGCTACCTGAGATTGTGCAACTTCAACGGAAACGGCATTGCGGAATTATGGGTCTCAACCTATACTGTTTGCACCTTCGATCTAGTGTTGTGAAGAACCTGGGGAGCTACCCGATCTCGGCTCACTTAGGGGGAGGAGATGATCCGTACCCGGTCGCAGTGGAAGATACTGCCGTCGACGGAACCCCGATATCGTAGGACCCAAACGTATCAGCAACAACAGCGAATTGCTGCGTTCAGGGATTCAAGTCTCAGTGATTTATGCCGATTTCGCATCTGAGTATCGCGTTACGATTTACAACGTCGACCCGTCCTATCGTGACGCCAAAGATGGATCAAGTAATTATGCCGGGGCCAGTGCTCGATAGCTACGAGCCAAGGCGCTCAGGGAAAAAATAGCATTGAAGCTTCTAAAGCAAAGGGAGGTAGGTTTGGATATGAATGCAAAGCCGCAAGAGACGCGCCCTCCGGAAGGTCAGGATGCTACATCATCGTCTTCGCTTGCTCATTCAGAGTCAGTGGAGACCTCAACCCGACGGGAACTCATTGAACGCTATGGCAAGTATGCGCTTGTAGCGGCCCCATTGCTGGTGTTTGCGTCGAAGGCCCACGCTGTTCACAGCAAGCCTTAGTGTCGAGCAGACCATCATGGCGCGGCCCGCGTCGACGCAGCGACGCCTCCCCTGGACCGCGCAGCGTAATCGTCGAGTTTTCGCCGATCTGGGCAGCTCGCCGCTTCAGACTCCCGGGATACAAATGGCAGCATTCAGAACTCCCGTAACAGCGACTCAGACATGTTCAGCAATCTCGCTTCGGCAATGCGCCGATGATCCTTCACCCGAGACCGCTCTGCTGATAACCTGTCTGCGCGGGTTGCCATACCTTGTTCCGGAAGATGTGGATTGGAAAGTCCTGCTTGATCTCGCCAGAGAAAATGGCGTCCTTCTCCTCGTCCATCAGTCGATGTTTGCGATGGGTGCGGATATGCCAGGCTTTTTCCGGATTGCCGCTCGTGAGTGCCAAGCCTTCGCAGAATGGCTCGCAGAGGAACTGAAAGAATTACTACAAGACTTTCGGGATCTGCGCATAGAGGTCCTTCCGTTGAAGGGGCCTTCGCTGGCATTGACCCTCTATGGAGATGTAGCGCTGCGAGCGTCCAACGACCTGGATCTGCTTGTGCGCCGCGATGATTTTCCTCGTTGCGAAACGTTGCTCTTGGGCAGAGGATTTATCGGATTGGGACCGGCTGGCGAGCATGACCGCAGATTTATCCGAGACGAACTTCTGGTAGAACTGCATTTCGAACTGGCTTCTCCTCGGGACTTTCCCTTCGATATTGATCACATCTGGAGCCGTTCTCGTCCCCATGATTTTCGCGGACAGCCGGTTCGTGCCATGTCCGATGCCGATTTGGTTCTGTATCTCTGTTCCCACGGCCTGAAGCATGGTTTTTCGAGACTTATCTGGATCATGGACGTTGCGCGGGCATTGCGTGGTTGGCAGCCTGACGCCTATGAGGAAATGGTGCAGCAAGCTCGACGAGAGGGTCTGCAGCCATATCTGCTCATCGGTTGCGAGGTTGTGCGCGCAATGTTTCCTCAACTATTGCCGGAAGCGCTGGATATCGCGACCTCCGCATCACCCAAAGCCGTTGCGCTCGCTCGCGCCGCTGCCTGGAGGCTCTTTTCAGAGAACCGACAGGTTGTCATCAACGATTATCGTGGCCTGTATCTGCAGGCGGAGCCCCATGTCCTCAGACGATGGCGATATAGATTCAGATACTTGATGCCGACATATTCGGACTATCAATGGGCGCGTCGCCATCGGGTTCAATCCGGGCTCATGGTTGTCGTCAGGCCCTTTCGCCTGCTCCATAAGTATGGCTTCCGGAAGGCATTGCGAATTGCCTTTCCCAGGAGTTAACACTGTGAATTGCGCTTGCAATTGTGCCTGCACGGCGTGCTTGCTCGCCGTGTCACAAACGATCAAGCCGTGCCTTTTCTGGCGCCCGGGTTTGGGGTGCACACTGTGAAGGAATCTCCGACTACTGCGAGCGGCTTGCATCGTGTTGCCTGTGGTAACCCGCAACAGTGGCTCTACTTACTTGGCGACGACGGCGTAGTTTATTCGGAGGTGAATAACCGCTTTGCCGGTCTTGATGCCGCCGGAGTCTCCGCGTTTCGCGCCTTTGACGCAGGCGCCGCGTTGGAAGATTTGGATGGACCTCGGGTTGTGGGCGGCGACGCCTCCACGTCCTACGAAGGGCTGAAGGCCGTTTATGATCTCTCTCGGGGCATTTTTCCCGCCGAGAATGCACCGGCGCAGTGGCCACCCTTTCAGTCTTCCAAATGGAGCGATACGGCAATCGCCAACATCGAAATTGATGGCATTCCTGTATCGCTTCAATATCCGCCAGGACCACTTGCCAGCTTGTGCCAGGACTACTTCCGGAACTGCGTCATCACGGAAAGGCCGCCACGTTGCTGCCTATCCGCCCAACAAGCGGAGGACGGTTGGGCGATCTATGTAAACGGCGTTGAATTCTTGCCTTCGCTTCAAGAGCGCCAGCTCGGATTGGGCCTCTTGCATGCTGCGCGAAGTTTGCTCTATGCCCAAGGCGATTACGACGTAGCTTTTCACGCAGCGATGGTAGCCCATGACAATTTCGGGATCATGCTTTCCGCGCCGCGCGAATGCGGCAAGAGCACCCTAGCCGTTCATCTGGTGACACAAGGATTTGATCTTCTAGCCGATGAGCCAGCCCTCTTGAATTTCGATACGTGGTCCATCAGGTCTCTTCATCTGCCTGTCAGTCTGAAGCAGGAAAGCTGGCCCACTCTGCAACAGCATTGGCCGGCCCTGTCCGGCTCACCCGTTCACATTCGTTCTGACGGGACAAAGATCCGCCTGGCGCATCCACCGGAAGAGCGCTATTCATCCCGGGCGCGCCCCATAACTCACATCGTGTTTCCGCACTACGGCGCGGCTTCTGGGGCGCAAGTAGAATCCATCTCGCCCTTTCGCACCCTTTGTTTTCTCAACAACGGAGGAATGCTATTCGCGAGGCATATTGCGCGAGACGGCTTCGAGAACTTCCTGAAGTTCGTTTGTTTCACACCTGCCTATCGAATTCACTATAGCTCGCTGCAAGAAGCGGATAGGATGCTTCGAGAGATTGGCTGTTTTGCGGCTTAATAGGGATTGAGGCACTAACCTCATTGCTCATCGTGTCCCCGTCAATTGCACGATGTCAGCGTAAATTGCAGCGTTTATTTGGCGTCCGCGACGGGATTTGAACCCGTGTTATCGCCGTGAAAGCGGGCACAACTGAGGTAACTCTTTGAACCTAAACGGGACAGGCTGCCCCCCTCAACACCTATAAAGACCTCTCGGCTCGCGGTATTGCAAGGGCTATTGGACCGCACACGTTGTACCGAAAGCTGGCTTCGATATGACCGGCGCTCCTTTGTTTAGGTCTCAGCCAGTACGCGGATAGCCGCGTACTGCCACGCAGCCTCTTGGCGACGAGTACTACTTACTTATCTCGTGAATCTCAGCAATATATCTGCCCGGGAATTCGACAATGGCAGCAGTCCGCGCACTCGAGGAATATGGCTGAACAAGAATGTTTACACCCAACGACTGAGCTTTCGCAAGCGTATCGGAAAGGCTCGGAACCTCGTAGCCAGTCAGTTGACGTCCATAAGGATAAGGGAAGTGGCCATCCGTAACCAAGACGGTGAGCTTGCCGAATAGAGATTCGACGCGGACGCGGCGGAATGTGGCATCCGGTCGGCCAATCTCAATTCCGGGCGCATGAGGATCATCCGAAACGATCTTGCCATGAGAGAAGGCAACGAAGCTTCGAAGGAAGTCGTTAACGCGAATAGGCGAAACATAGATACGGTTCTCGGGAATTGTCTGAAATGCCGTGTATGAGGGTTTAGTTGTGTGCCAGTAAAGCTGCATATTGATTCCGCCTGGCCACTGAATGACTGCATCGCGTCCAATCGGATCAGGAAACGGCGCCACGAGGACATCCGCCCCCGCAGACTTTGCAGAAACGATGGCGCCATCGAGATCGGTGACGAGATAGCCAGTCCTTTCCGCGCCGAAGGGATACGGAACGGGAGTCTTGAATCCAAACAGCGAAACAGTGCCTACCGAAGTCTGCAGAAGCTGGGAGCTTGTACTGCTCGGAGTCGGCGTGACGGTGACCACCTCTTGCTTTGTGCTGGTGCCTCCAAACATACCAAGAAGGCCTTCACGAAGGCGTCAACATTTTCTGGAGCAACATAGACGTGCATTGTATCGTACTGCGGGCCGACGGCGACGACGGGCGTCGCTTTCGCAGAGGGCGTTTCCGTCAGACCGGATGAAACGCAGAAGATCAAAATCACCGCCGCGCCAAGGCGAAATGTAGACTGCAGTGTTCTTATGGGGGGCCTCCTCACGATTCTGTGGTTCGTGTTTCCAGGCGCCTGTTCCACGACGCTTAACGAGCGAAATCAGTTGTGACCAAGGCTAATTATGTCACTTCGAAATGTCAGTGGTGCATACCAGGGACCAGTGCGGTAAGATTCAGTCCAAGCACTCTGCGGTGTGCCTCCACCGCGCGCATCCAGCAGTCTAATGGGGTCATATGCAACTTCGACCGTCGGTCCCAGTTTTTTTGCAACGATCGCTGCTGCTCCATTGCACTGAACAATTGCCAGTCGCAGAATGCCAGTTCCGAACCTTCGATCGAGTTCACTTATATTCCACCGGCGCCGCAAGGCGGACGGGTAAGAAACGCTCTATCAAAACAGCAGATCGTTGTTTATGCGTACTGCGAACCGTGGTAGATGCAACCCAGGCCGTCTTACCTCGGATCGTGACGGAGTCTTCAGAGCGCAAAGCAGCGAAGCGCGCCGGACGTGCTGACTGGAACTGAGATCAGGACGTTGGTTGGAGCCTGCCTCTGCGTGAAAGGACCTCGGTTCTCTTAGCCGCATCAACCGGTTTGAGGCATGGCGAGCTCTTCGGACTGAATGGCCGGACGCGGATATGCACCCCGTGGGCATTGCGGTACTTGAGCAGCGAAAGCCGGGCGAGTACTGCCGAGGCTGGAATGCGGTAGATGCCTGGAAGCATCCCGCGATCACTCATGACACCGACATCGTAGAGCGGCGTCTCAATTGCCGTGAGTATAGTGCGAACTGCGGATTCGGTCTTGTCCATCGAGGTAACGATGCAGCTCTATTTCTCCGTGGGAGCGGGCATCCGCTGCAATCTGGTCTATCGATCTCAGACGCCTCCTTTATAAGATTGAGACCAATTCTTTCTGGTCCGGGCGAATTAATAATGGCTCTTTCAGCACCGAGATACACTTTCGGTGGGAGCCTCAGGTCGTCCGAAAGTATGACAAAAATGATCGTTTCCTTCAAAAACTCCTTGACAGTCGTTTGCTGACCCACATATATTCGCGAGTCATGGAAACGTTACCATAAAATTATGGTGTCGATTCCACTTTTAGATAACCAGACGAGACATGATTAACATCTGGATCTCTGCGGCGAGAGCGCCTAGCTAGAGAGTCAGAATAATTTTGAGGAGGATCAGTGAGACCAATACCCCCGCTCCAGGAGCGCATAAGGACACGTCTGTCGATTCGAGTTGCCCTGATCGCATTCGCTACTATTTGTCTTCTGCTGTTCGCACCCAGAACTGCTTCTGCCCAGGCTAACGCCGGTATTACGGGCACTGTAACCGACACGAGCGGAGCCGTCGTGGCCAACGCGACGGTCACGATAACCAATGAGGCTACGTCCGTAGCAAGCCATACGGTTACCAGCAGCGCGGGAACCTATACCGTTCTTGGTTTGAATCCCGGCCAATATACAGTCGAAGTTGAAGCCAAGGGCTTCAAGAAGGCAGTGCAGAAGGGTGTCAACGTAGAAGTCAGCACCACGGGCACAATCGACATTACCGTCGCTGCCGGAGCTGTTGACGAAACAATGGAAGTGACTGCCGAGCAGATCGCGCTGAACACGACTCAGCCACAGCTTGGAAGCACGATTGAGCCGGTTGTCGTCGAAGCGCTGCCGGTTGAAGTCGCCGGTCGCGGCCGACAGATCGACAGTTTGCAGTTTATGGCGCCGGGCACAACCGGTAGCACGTTCTCGCACCGCGTGAGCGGCGGCGTCGACTTTGAACAGGAGATTCTCTATAACGGCATTCCTGCTCCGCAACCCGAAACCGAGGGATACACGACGAACTTCAATCCTCCTTTCGAAATGGTGCAGGAGTTTCGCGTTGAGCGCTCCACCTTTTCTGCCCAGTTTGGATTGGGCCAGGGCGCACTGACCTATCAGATGGCATCCGGCACCAACCGGTATCACGGCGATCTCTTTGAAATCAACCGCAATAGCTTCTTTGATTCGGTTGGCTTCTTTAATGGCCCGGCATGGGGAGGTTCGAGTACGCCACCCACCGATCACGAAAATAACTACGGCTTCACCATCGGAGGGCCGGTCCGTATCCCGCACATTTACAACGGCCGCGACAAGACTTTCTTTCACTACAGCCAGGAGTGGTACAAGCAGAACAACGAAAATACGGCTGTTTCAACTGTGCCGACCGCGCTCGAAAAGACCGGAGACTTCAGCGACTACGTGAATGGTAGCACTGGAGCGCTGATTCCCATCTATGATCCACTTACCGGCCAGCAGTTTGAATACAACGGAAAACTCAACGTCATTCCTCCGGGGCGAATCAGCGCAAATTCGGCTCTGCTCATCCCATATATTCCGAATCCCGATCGTCCGGGAAGCGGCATCGGCGGATTGGATAGCAACAAGAGTTTTGCGCCATTCGTGAATCCACACATTCAGCACGTTTGGGGCTTTACGATCGACCAAAACCTGTCTCAGACTCAGAGCATTCACTACAGCCAATGGCGTAACAGTTTCAGCAACTATACCTTCGACTACAATCCATTGGTTGTTGCGCCGAACCCGCTCAACAGCATGAAGTATGAGCCTGCCCTCGGAAGCGGATTTCTCTTGACCTACAACAAGGTGTGGTCACCGAACCTGGCGATGACCGCTGGAATTGGTTGGATTGGCGAGATCAATGACCAGTTCAACCAGACGAAATTCAACTTTCCGGCTGTAGCGGATGGCTCGATTCCAGCCAACATCACGTTCGACGGCAATCACGCTCCCACCACATGGGGCACCCAGGGCTCGTGGGGTGGTTCCACCAATCGAAAAGTGGGCATCGCCATCGTGAATAACTGGCTGTGGACCAAGGGACGTCATACGTTCAATATTGGTGGTGAGTTCCGTCGCACTTATCAGGATGACAACGAACAACAGACCCAGGGAGGACGCTTCCAATTCAGCCAGCGATCTACCTCGGTGCCTAATCCGAGCGATCCCAACTTCGGTAACTACGGAAGCGCGTTCGCCAGCTTCCTGCTTGGCCTTCCTGACTCGGCAAACAGAAGCAACTCCCAGGAGTTGCGACTGCGCAACGTGGATCTCTCGCCATACGTTCAGGACGACATCAAGCTCACGCCAAGGTTGACCCTGAACCTCGGACTTCGTTGGGACATGCAGGTACCGTTCACCGAAAACAACAACCTGATCGTCTTCTTCAATCCCAATGGAACAGACCCCGCTGCGAATAACATCCCCGGAGCCGCAAGTAAATTTGGCAGCGGTTGCGACGGTTGTGCAGGCTTCAATCGCGCCAATATCCATTGGGGACATCTGGGTCCACGTTTCGGCTTTGCCTACAAGCTGAATGATAAAACCGTTCTTCAGGCAGGCTTTTCGATCGCCTTCCTCGACGGTGGCGCTTACGAGTATGGAACGAGCAAGATTGCTGTCAACGATAGCAATCTCCTTGTAGGCTCCTTCCAACGCAACAGCACGGGCACCAACACCTCTGCTTACGGCGGTACCTGGGACGCAATCCCAATGCCAAATCCTGGGGCCACCCCATTCAGCACCGGGTTGGGCGGCGGACAACAGATTGAAGCATTCAGTGTCAATGACGGATACGCTCCGTACAGTCAACAGTGGAACGTCAATGTCCAGCGTGAGCTGCCGTATAACATGTTCGTGACGGCGGCCTGGGTTGGCAATCGCGTAATCCATCTGCCTAGCCAGTTGAATAGCCCGGACCAGCTCGATCCTAAGTATCTGGCTCTCGGTTCTCAACTGGGATTGACATTCAACAACGGTGCAGCGCAGGCGGCGGGCTTCCAAATGCCGTATGACAACTTCGTCAACGATTTTGGCGGGTCGGCTACGGTAGCCCAGTCGCTCGTACCCTATCCACAGTATTCCAAGATCTTCAACAATCTCGAAGGCTCCGGTACCACCTATTACCAGAGTGCCCAAATTGAAGTTGAGAAACGATTCACGAATGGCCTATCGTTCCTCGCCGGCTACACGCTTTCCCACCAGATGGACAACACGAGCAGCGGCTTCTCTAGCTTTGCTAACGGTGGCATCAATAAGTACAACCAGAAGCCGGAATGGGCAGTCTCAAGCGCTGATGAGCCACAGACTCTGAAGGTGAGCGGAACCTATGAACTGCCGATCGGTCCCAAGAAGAAAATCTTCAACAACCATGGGGTCACCGGTCAGGTGCTCGGCGGATGGCAAGTGAGCTGGTTCCTGGACTATGAGGCTGGAACAGCATTTGGAGCCAGCGAGAACGGCGTCCCCTTCCCAAATGGCTTTGATCGTCCCAACCGGGTCCCCGGAGTCAGTCTCGGAACAGCATCCTATAGCCGAGTACGCGATTACTTCACCGGCAAAACTCCAACGGCCCAGATGTTCAACCCCGCAGCATTTGCGACGACAGCATCCCAGTATGTTCTCGGCAACGCACAAAGGAATTACGGAGGGCTCAGAAACGCACCCCTGTACGTCGAAAACGCGAATGCAATAAAGCGCTTCTACATGGGAGAGCGATTTGAGGCTAACCTCAAGGTGGATTACTTCAACGTACTCAATCGAACCCAATTCAATGGTCCCGATGGCAACGCAAGCGACGGCACGTTTGGTCAGGTCATCAATCAAGGAACTCCAGGTAATTTTCCTGCGAACCGTCAAGGACAGGTTAGTTTGACGGTTAAATTCTAAAAAAGCGGTGCGAAGGCCAGATAGTCTTCGCACTGCACAACCTATCTAGTCTGCAGCCGGGCTCTTCAACGTTCAGCCCGGCTTCTTCTTTCTTCAACGGCAGTTCCTTACCATTGTTGTGCAATGTATTGGGACGGTAGCATTCATGCGATTCCACTATAATTTCTTTACATGAAAATGGACCGCATTACCTTTATACGCACATGTGCGACTTATCGGCTGGCAGCGTGCTTCTTCGTTGCCCCATTCGTCCGAGTCTATGCGCAGCAAGCTGATGACGAGGTAACGCCAGAGGTCCAGCAACTCTATGCGCAGGCCAAAGCAGCACAGCAGCGGAATGATCCCGCGACCGCCATCGCTAAGTATCGCGCTATGATCAAGCTCGCGCCGCATCTTGCTCCCGCCTACAACAACCTCGGTATGCTCTATTTCGATCAGCATGATTACACGCATGCATCCGAGGCGCGGGAGCACGGGCTTAAACTCAATCCAAACATGTCCACCGCATCTGCCATGTTGGGCATGAGTTACTACGAACTTGGTATAAACGAAAAAGACAGAGCCGTTGATCCGGGCTGCCGTGTAAGCCAACCCAAATGACGATAAAGCCGTGATGGTGCTGGCGCATGTCTTCATCAAACTGAAGAAATACGAAGAGGCCACCCGGATTCTCCGCCAATTCCTCGACCGCAATGCTAAAGATCAGGAAGCGTGGTATCTATGATGAAGCGGTGTCAAGCTTCCAGCACGTGTTCATTCGCTATCCCAGGCACGTTGAAGCAGAAAGCAATCTCGGATTATGCTGGCGCGAGTTGAATCGACTGGATGAGGCGAAAGCGGCGTTTCAAAGCGCGATCGATTGGCAGAGCAGTGCTCCCTCCGATTCACAACCTTACCTGAATCTTGGCGCCATACTGGTCGATCAGGACAATTTTGAGGCCACCGTACCACTTCTCTCCAAAGCCGTTGGGTTGTCTCCATGCAATCCCAAGATTCAT
Organism: Acidicapsa acidisoli; assembly: GCF_025685625.1. NCBI lineage: Bacteria > Pseudomonadati > Acidobacteriota > Terriglobia > Terriglobales > Acidobacteriaceae > Acidicapsa > Acidicapsa acidisoli. The sequence continues at coordinate 178,080 of NZ_JAGSYI010000001.1, read as the reverse complement.
GAGGAATTGGGCATCGCATACGAGGGTCAGAATAGTCTGCCCGAGGCACAAGTGGAACTGGAACGAGTTGTCCCTATGGCGCCCAAGATATCCGGGCTTCACTTCAAGCTGGCGAACCTATACCGTAAAGAAGGACTGCGTGACCTCGCTAAACAGGAGTTTCAGATCTGTGCCAGACTAAACAGCACGCATTCTTCTACCGAAACTCCCGACCCATTTATCCCAAGCCCTGCGGGGCCTCATTAATTGTTTTAAATACGAATCAATGCATATCAATTTGTCTTCGAGGGGACTCATTCGAATCTAAGCGTGACAATGGAATCGTTAATGATCCAGCGTCCGCAGTCGTGAGGATACTTACACCGGTTGTTCGTTGATTCATGCCATTGACGGGGTACAGCCGCAGGAACTGCGCGGAATGAAGTGCGTCTGCAGCTTGAGTTGCAGGGCATGCTTAGACCGGGTAGACGATCCGGTCTCGCGCTCACCGGCCAATTGTTCGAAGAGAATCTCCGCGGCGCGGCGTCCGATCTCCTCGACCGGTTGCTGAATTACGCTGATCGATGGACGAACTGTTGAGGCAAGCTCAAAATCGTCGAAGCCCAACAATGCGATGGATTGCGGCACGGATACATTCAGTCGTTGCAGCACCTCAAAGGCATAGATTGTGGTGCTGTTCTTCGTCGCAAAAATTGCTTCCGGCGGGTTCGGCCCATCAAGCAGGCTCTTGATCGCATATTCGGCAGACTTGTAGTCCTTGACCGAGGCGCCGAAGATGCAGGGTAAGTGCGCGGATTCGATCGCCTTGCGATAGCCGCGGATTCGTTCGCGGATCGTGTACAAGGTGTTTTCTCCGGTAAGACATGCGATCCGCTTGTAACCGTGATCGATCAGATGCTGCGTGGCAGTTATCGCACCATTGAAGTTGTCGCATACCACAGAGACGATAGAAGAATCGGCGATGGGGCGGTCGATGGTTACAACCGGCAACGCTGCGCGATTGAGCAGGTCGCGTAGCGCCCGGCTTTGCCTGTTCGAGGGCACAATGAGCAGCCCATCCACTCGGTGGCGAATCAAGACATTCAGGTTTTCTATCTCTGTGTGCGGATCGTTCCCTGTTACGGTCACGATAAGGAGCGAGTCGTGCGTGCGAGCAACGGCTTGAGCAGCCTCCGCACAGCTGGAAAAGAAAGGATCCGCAATGCTGGGGATGACAAGACCAATCGCTTTGGTGCGCTGCCCCTTCAGCGTGCGTGCCGCTTGATTGGGCATGTAGCCGAGCGTCTCAATCACATGGAGAACATGGGCCAGGGTTTTGGGACTCACGCGGTCTCCGCCATTGATGACGCGGGAAACAGTGGTCGTCCCTACGCCCGCTTTCCGGGCCACCTGGCTGAGAGTTGGATGCGCATTCTTCTTTTTCATTTGGTTTTCAAGATAGTTGAGGCGAATTTCGATATCACGAGTCTATGCCTCCTGGCCGGGAAAGTTAAGTGTGCTGTGAGCGAAGCTGCTTTGCCGAAAGGTTCAGGCCCCGTCACGGGCTCGCACCTTTGACCTTTTGGCGCTGATGCGGCCATTTCCATTCACTAGACGTACAGATACCTCGTATCGCTTGACACTGTGCAGCCAGCGGCCTACTATGGTGCCGTGGAAACGATACCATTATATTTCAGCTTCCACGTTCGGCCGCTCCCCGATATAAGGCATCCACTCCGACCTTTGAGGTCCAGCCCACTGGAGGTTCCATGTCGCGTTTCCCGAAGAGTTTATTGCTTGCTGCCTTGATGGCGTTCGCGTTTCGCGCCCCGGCGCAGACCATGGAGGCTCCGGATATCACGAAGCAACCGACGCTTTATGTGGTTCCCTACGCTCACCTCGATACGCAGTGGCGTTGGGAATACCCGCAGGTAATCAGCGAATACCTGCTGAAAACAATGCGAGTAAACTTCGATTACATCGATAAATATCCGCACTATGTCTTTAATTGGACGGGCTCCAATCGATACCGGCTCATGAAGGAGTATTATCCCGCCGACTATGCAAGATTGAAGCAGTACGTCGCCAAGGGTAACTGGTATCCAGCCGGTTCTTCCGTCGAAGAGGGCGATGTAAATCTCCCCAGCGCGGAGTCGATCATTCGCCAGGTACTGTACGGCAACACCTACTTCCGCAATGAGTTTGGCAAGGCCAGCGCCGAATATATGCTGCCGGATTGTTTCGGGTTTCCGGCGTCACTGCCGACCATTCTGGCGCATGCTGGCGTAAAAGGGTTCTCGACGCAGAAGCTGAACGCGGTGTGGCAGCCCGCTCCTCTGATTGGCGGTCCCGATTCTCCGGAGAAGACGCCTGAAGGCATTCCTTTCAATGTCGGGCTATGGCAAGGTCCCGACGGAGAGACAGTGATCGCGGCGCTCAATCCCGGCGGCTACGGAAGCCGGATTTACACCGACCTGAGTAAGAGTCCGCCGCCGGAAGTACCTCCAGCACCGGGCTCGAATCCGCGCCGGAGGCAGCCATCTGAGCCGGACTGGCCAAAGCGCATCAATCTGGACGGAAGCGTGACTGGCGTTTATGCCGATTACCACTACGTCGGCACTGGCGATATCGGTGGCGCTACCAATGAAGAGTCCGTAAAGCTGCTCGAAGCCACGGTGACGCATGGCGAGGCCGTTCTGCCCTCATCTGAAGGTAACGCTGCCGACGCGCCGGCGCAGGGCACACCTGTCCGAATGGGCGATGGACCCGTGCACGTGATCTCCGCAGCCGCTGATCAAATGTTCCTCGACATCAAACCGGAGATGCAGTCGAAGTTGCCCAGCTACAAGGGCGATCTGGAATTGATCAATCACTCGGCTGGCTCGCTTACCTCGGAGGCCTATCACAAGCGCTGGAATCGCCGGAATGAAATCCTGGCTGACGCCGCCGAGAAAGCCTCGATTGCAGCCTCGTGGATGGGCGGCCGTCCTTACCCGCAGCAACGCCTGAACGATGCGTGGATGCTGGTGATGGGTGGACAGTTTCACGACTCGGGAGCAGGAACGGCGACCCCGCGCGCCTATGAGTTTCAGCAGAACGACGATGTGATTGCGCTTAATCAGTTCTCGGATGTGCTCACCAGCGCCACGCAGTCCGTGGCGTCCGCACTGGACACGCAGGTGAGCGGAACGCCCGTTGTGGTGTACAACCCCCTGAACATTGCGCGTGAAGACGTGGTCGAGGCTGCGTTGCCATCTACCGGCGAATCGCCGAAGGCAGTGCGAGTCTTTGGTCCCGACGGACATGAGGTACCCGCGCAGGTCGAAGACGGCAAAGTTCTGTTCCTCGCCAAAGTGCCGTCTGTCGGATACGCTGTTTACGATATTCGCCGCGTACAGTCGCCCGCGCCCTCGGCGGAACTAAAGGTGAGCCAGTCTACGCTGGAAAACGGGCGTTATCGCATCTCGCTCAGCCCGGGCGGTGACGTAACCAGCATCATCGACAAGTCGCTGAACAAGGATTTACTCGCAGGACCGATGCGACTGGCTATCTCTAACGATGCGCCGAAACAGTGGCCTGCCTGGAACATGGATTTTGACCAGGAGCAGGCAGCGCCGCGCGCCTACGTCGGCGGAGCCGCAAAGATTCGCGTAGTGGAAAGCGGCCCCGTACGAATAGCGGTGGAAGTCACTCGCGAGAGCGAAGGCTCGAAGTTCGTGCAGACCGTTCGACTGTCGGCCGGCGACCCAGGCAATCGCGTTGAATTCAGCGATTCAATCGACTGGAGGACGCTGTCCGCAAATCTCAAGGCGGTGTTTCCGCTGTCAGCCGCCAACAAGATGGCCACCTATAACTGGGAGATTGGCACGATTCAGCGGCCCGCGGCTACAGAACGGCAGTTCGAGGTAGCCTCGCATCACTGGATTGACCAGACCGACGAGAGCGGCTCTTACGGCGCGACCATCCTTACCGACGTCAAGAACGGCTCGGACAAGCGCGACGACAGCACCATCCGCCTGACGCTGCTCCGCACGCCAGGGGCTGCTTCGCAAATGAAAGGCGGCTATACCGATCAACTGAACCAGGACTGGGGCCACCACGAGATTCTCTTTGGGATCGCAGGGCACGCCGGAGACTGGCGCCAGGGCCGCACAGATTGGCAAGCCTATCGTCTCAGCACTCCGCTGATCGCCTTTGAAACGGAGAAACACGCCGGTAAGCTAGGACGTGATTTCTCGCTTTTGACCGTCGACAACCCGGACATCCGCATTCTCGCCCTCAAAAAGGCTGAACTGAGCGATGAAGTGATTGTGCGGCTCGTGGAACTGGACGGAAAGCCAGCCCCGCAGGTTCGTGTGAAGTTCGCCGGGCCTATCGCCTCAATGCGCGAAGTCAACGGACAGGAATTGCCGATTGATCAGCCAATTGGCTCGGCTTCTGTCGTAGACGGCGCACTTGAGACCTCTTTCAAGCCGTATCAGCCGCGTACCTTTGCCCTTCGGCTGGGCGAGTCTCCCGCGCATCTGAACTCAGTCACCTCGAAGCCGGTTGCGCTCAAGTACGACCTAGCCGCCGCGAGCGAAGACGACACGAAATCGATCGGCGGATTCGACAAGCAAGGCGACGCGCTTCCCGCAGAGATGCTGCCTACCCAACTCAGTGTCAATGGCGTGGATTTTCAACTGGCGCATGCCGGAACAGGCAAGCCCGATGCGCTGGTGACAAAGGGGCAGGCCATTCCTCTACCCGCAGGCGACTTCAATAAGGTGTATGTACTCGCAGCTTCTGCGCAAGGCGATCAGCAGGCCCAATTCCGCGTTGGGGATCGTCCTGTAAGTCTGACGGTAGAAGACTGGGGAGGGTTTATCGGCCAATGGGATACGCGCCAATGGAAGCCCAGGCCGGATTCGATCACGCAAGGCGGTGGGCCAAACAGCCAGGTTCCGGCGCACCAGGTTCCGCTCAGGAAGGATTGGGCTGTGTCGGCAAATCACGCGACATGGGATCTTCACAATCAGGGCTCGCCAGCCTGGTCCCCGCGCTATCCAGAGGATTATCTCGGTCTGCGTCCTGGCTACGTTAAGCCGGCAACTCTGGCATGGTATGCCTCACACCATCACACTCCGGAAGGTCTGAACCAGCCGTATGCTTACAGCTATCTCTTCGTTTACCCAATGGATTTGCCCGCTCATGCCAGGACGCTGACGTTGCCGGCAAATGACAGCATCCGGATCTTGGCAATCTCCGTTGCGAAGGAAGAGCCCAAAGTAGCCCCAGCCGAGCCGCTGTACGATACGTTGGGCAGGACGACAGAAAGCAATGCCAATGAAGATGCCGCGACGCGCTGAATGACAGGCATCGCAGCTGAGTTGGCTACGATGGCCTTCGGACTCGCATGTTGGCCTGCGAACGTCCTGCCGTTCTAACCACTTGGACCGTCGGAGCAATAGTCGTTAAGCGGACCCAACCGAGGTCATGGTGCCATAAGCAATGAAAGGTGATATGTGTACGCCAATCATGAGTTCAGCCGAGCTCTTGAGGACTACGACGTCACAGCTTCGAAAAGCCGCAAGGGGAACTTCTGGGACAATGCACCCAGCGAAACCCTGTTCGCTTCTCTGAATGTGGGCGGCTTCACGGTCAACGCTTCGAAACCATCCGGCAGGCCAAGGATGAAACCATCGCATGGCTGCTCTGGTACAACCAATATGGAGAGGTGAAACACCATGCCATTGTTCGAAAAGTGTCTCAAAGCGAGCCGGATCGACGTGAACAAGCCCGTAGCTGTCCACCTTGTGGCGGTACGCAAGGTGTTTCCATCCATGTTTCCCGGTCAGGGCACGCAAACGGAGGTCTACCTTCAGGAGGCAGTGAAGGCTGGAGCGCGTGTCCTTCGGAAATACTCAATCGGCACGGCCCAGGAAGAGACCGCATGGAGCTTGCTTGGCAACACTGAGGGCCGGCCTCCCGGAGCTCAAATGCGGGACGCGTTTTGCAAAACGATTGATGAAGTTCTGACAAGTGCGCTTGATGCGCTTGAGCCTGCGGTCAAGCCGTCTGCGACGCCTTCGAGTTGGTCCAGCATAAGAAAGAGCTTTCCCGTTGCCAGTTTGGAAAGGCGCCTTGAACCGGCCGATAAGACCAAAATCTGTGCGATCTATGACAGAGGTAAGGGTTACAAAGGTCATGGTCCGACCCGGAGCCTGGGTGCCGGTGTTCTTCACGCTCATGTAGGAAACGGAACCGGCGTGGCATTCAAGTGGGAAGGGGACTCGCTGGCGGTGTACGCGGTGGGTGAAAAGTCGGACAAGGCTCCCGAAGGAAGTTCCGGCTACAACTGGACTGCGAGTTAGATAAGTCAGCTGTCGTTTACGTCAAAGGATACATGAACCATTTCCCTGACCTGGGCGCGATCCTGAATGCAGGTGAATTCCAGTTTCTTGCTGGCTCCGAAGTGACCCGCGGATCAGAATACTTCCTCCTGCCGAATGGCCTTGCGCTTGCTCAGAACGAACAAGGACTTCCTGATTTTCTTCTCGAATCCGTAAGGGGATCGAGCGGCAACCACGGCTCGCTGATGTTTCGTGTCGAGGCTCGTTACCCGCAATTGGACTCAGCTCATCGCGCCCTGGGGGGTCTTCGACCGGATGCGACGCTCATGCCTGCTCCACTCACCGGAGGCTTTCTGCGGCTAGTGCCGGTGACGACCATACAGGGTCTCGAACCGGCTGACGTCCAGGCCCTTATGCAGCCTGTGCGCTTCGCCTTCGAAGGCCGGAGAATAGGAGACTTCCGGCTAACCCTTCCGGTCTCTGCAGCCGCATTCGTTCTGAACCTTCTGCAGGCTGGTGCTCTTACGATTGTGGCGTACGCAGAAGTGGAGATAGCAGGTTGGGTTCCACGCGTTCCGGGCGTTGTGCGGTTGAACCCACGTTCCTTCGCGGCAAGCCTTGCCGGGCTGTCGGCGCGAACAGGTGGCGATGAAATCCCCTGGGGTGCCTTGGTGAAGGCCATGCGCAACACGGTGGAGGGCAAGTCTGGCTCCTTACCGCTCGAATTCCACGAGGGCCGTCCTGTTCTTGACGCGCAGGATTCCTGGGCAATGTGTCTCGCCTACCAGGCGCGCATGCGTTATCTCGAAGTTACCCCGGCCCCTGACCCCTCCACGGCTGCTGGCGAAACATTCGTACGACTTCCAGCCGGCCAAATCGCGGGCGAGGGACAGGATCTCTGGGATCTGCGCGAACCTCTGCTAGCGGCACTTCCGATGGCACTTCCCCTCGACCCGATCTCGACAGTCCGCCAGGCATGCATCACGAAAGACATCTCATACTTCTGCCCGAACGTGACCGTGCCTCCGCTGAGTCCGGGAAACGCGCTCGTTGTCGCTCGCTGTAACTTCCAGGTGGAACCGACCGTCTCACGCATGGAGTTGACGTTCGTTCTCAACTCCTGTCCTCCCTTCCGCCCGCGCGAGGTCGTTAGGACATTGGAACTCGTGCCGCCGGGGACGCCTGAGGCTGCCCGTCAGCAGCAGGAAGGGAAGAATCAGATCCAGCTTCCCTTCAGCTCGAAGGAAGACCGCCGCTACCGCTATCGCTGCCGCCTCGTCCTCAACGACGGATCGGTGCTCGAAGACGGGCGCCTCTCACCGTTTATCGGGGTGGAAAAGGGGCGCGAACGCGTCCACCTGAATGTCTCCGCGGCCCTATTGCCGGTAAGGCTTCTGTTGATCTCGGCGGATCGAGACCTCTTGCTTCACGCTTCACTCTCGGGCCGGTGCGAATCGCGGCAAGACGGCGAAGTGCGAGCGAGGGAGTTCGAATTGCCGCCCTCTGGGCCGGCGTCGCGTGTTCTCATGATTCCCCGCGCCGAGGATCTCCGCTGGATCATCCAGGCGAAGGAGACCGATGGCTCCGGCAGTATCTCCGCCGTATTTCCCGCCGAAGAGTCTCTTGTTCTTGGACTCTATTCCTTTCAGGAATACGGTAGCCACGAGGCTGAGATCGAGTGCACTTTCACGGGCGGGGCCGAGGCAGCTACAGTCGTGCTTGCGCCCGAAGATGGCCTCGATGATTCCAGCCTCCATCAGTCTTTTTCGTTCGATGCAGCAAACACAAAGGCCTCGTTCCGATGGTTTGCGCAGTCACTCTTTCATTCGGGTTATTGCCATCGGACGGAGAGTATCGTGGTCCGTGGAAAACTCAGAGCGCTCGAAGAGCAATGGTCGCCACCACATCGCTGGCACGAAAATCTGACTATAGAGGCAGGGGCTCCTCGATGAAGGAATTGCCTGATTGAGTCGAAACAGGGGCCTTTATTTCTTTACCTGGCAGCCTGAAACCCAATATCACCTCTATTTCCCGGCACGGCCTTCGGTAATTCAAACTTCGTGGGTCGACCCGTTGCGGACTCTACTGGTCACCTGCAACTGAGTCGCTCCGCTAGAGGCAGATTGAAAAAGCTATTATGGATGCTGCGCGAACCATGCGCGATCAGTTTCGGAAAAGTTCCGTAACAGCCCCCGCAACAGTTTGTCGCAGTTCCGTAATGGGTCCGTCTTCCGTCTGTCTCACTCCGCCGAGATCAATTTGAAATGTACAGGCGAATCAGATGTTACGCTGAAGTGATTCGAAGAGCTTAATGTAACTCAACCATTCAGATTGAAAAGGATACTTAGGCATGCTGACTCTGGACCGCCCACGAACAGTCCTCGGTTATACCGTTTACCGGGACGATCAAAGTCAGGAATTATTTTATGTCGTTCCGAATCAGCCGAATTTCCGGTTGGATGACGAAGGTCTTCCGGTATTTTCCTACGTTGAATATCGGCAGCCTTCGCAGACGGTGAAGGGCGAGCCCAAAGACAAACTGGCGGGCGCACTGTGTCTGTTCGACGTTGAGTTTACCGTCACCGATGCGGAGATCAAGCGGGTATCCGACGAACTGTTAAAGATCACAGGACGAAAGGCATCGGTGAACAGACCGCAATACCTGTGGGGTTCGGCCCAGCTTCTGCTTCCGGGGGGCACTGGCAACCCCGCCATTCGCATCACCAATCTTGGCAAGCCGAGCCTGGTGGGCAGTAATGTCACGTCGTTCAATATGGAGATGTCTTCGCAGTGGGCCGAGATCTTCAAAGCTGGTGTGGATGGCGGCGGGGGCGCAATCCAAGTGATCTACAACCTCGGAACTCCAGCGCGGTGCGGTCAACTGACCGTGAAGATAGCCTACGACGTGGATCAGATACGTTCGTTTATCGAAGAGATTTCGTCAAATACCCCAGGCTCAGGCAAAGGTTTCGCCCAAAGCGTGAATGAGAAGTTCTCGACGGACCGTGTTGGCAAAATCGACATTGACTTTGGCGCCTACGACCCTAAATCCAGCGGCACGGGGCCAGATGCGGCGGCAACGCAGGCCGCGATTGAAGCGACCCGAAAGAAAGTACGGGATTGGGCGCTCGACACGCTGAGCAAGCAGATGGAGAAAGAACTCCAGGAGCTATCGGGTGTCAGCAAGGAGGAGCGCGACGAGTTCAGCAAGGCCGCTGCCAAGGATGCCGCGGATCATCAGATCACGGTCCGTTCTCCCTACGGCTGGTTTTTTTATTACTACAAAAATCAGCCTCAGGAGCGTAAGAGTCAACTTAAGAACGAGTATGCGAAGTCCTCGCATTTTAGTGTTGAGTTACACGAGAACTATGTCATCGACTTTAATATCGCTCCGCAGGGCACGTTGCCGGCCATCACTTCGTTGAAGGATCGCGGAGGAAAAAAGCTGGACTGGAAGCGATTTTCCACCAGTCTTACTCTGAATCGTGGCTTCTACGAAAAACGCTACTTCCAGATCTCGGTGCAGCATTCCTTTGGGGTTGACTCACCTATTTCTTACATTGAAGTGCGCGCGCACTATGGTTCCTTTAGCGATGACCGGACCTTTGAAGAGAAGAATCTCAGCGCCTGGACCATCGAAGCCAATCAGGAGAAGACAGACGAGAAGCTTGTCTATAGTTACGAGGTCTTCTACAAGAACAGGAGTGCCTCATTCCAGTCTCCCAGGCTCACCACCGCAGACAGCAACGTTATCCTCACCGACGCGAATCTGGGCGTGGCGACACTTGCTCTCAATGCGACCATGCTGGCGATTCGAAAGGGCGATTGCACATCGGCACAGGTCGAGATCACTCACCCCAACGTCAAGCTTCCGAAGCAATACCGCTTTGTCCTAGACACCGGCAAGGGAGGGTCATCGCAGGAGGAATCGAAGGGTGGCAAGAAGCGTTTCGATGACGACGATGCCAGCGACGCCGAGAAGCCAACGCCAGGCTTGCAGCTTCTGCAATCCCTCGCCCTACCGGTTTACATCGGCGAGCCGAAGCCCTTCGTTTGCAACGTGTCCTATAGCTTCCAGGATCACAACGTGTGGAAAGACAGCGTTGAAATTGAAGGTGGCTCGTCCCTGAATCTCGACTATCCATTTTTCCGCAGGGTGAGCATCTTGGTGGAGGCTCTGACGATGCATCGGGCGGTAAAGGAAGTCGAAGTCAAGGTGGAATACAAAGACCCTGCATCAAAGTATCTTCGGCATACCGCCGTCAAGCTCAAGCAGAACGATCAGTCCAAAGAGTTTTCACTGGGTGTGCCGGGCGATGCCGCGGGAGAGTGGTCAGCCAGTGGCAGGGTGATCTATGACACGGGCCAGGTCCGGTCTTTCTCCCGTGTCCTTCCCATCGATGGCCGGCTTACCATTGCCGCTGCGGCGGAGCGTCCCCCTGCGGCCGTGACCGAGACGCAGGAGATCTCAATCGTCGTCGAGGCCGGCGCTGATCTTTGGGATGTGGTTCGTTCGATACGGAATTTTCAGATCAAATATGAAGATCCCGCCGATCCCTCTTATAACTCTGTGATGCCTGTCATCAAAGATATTCCGGCGGATACCGAGCAACTGGTCAGTTGGGATATTGAAGTAGGGCCTGATTCCTTCGAGGGATTTAGCTGGGAGGCCACCTTTGTCTTCAAAGACAAAAAGCGCGCCCCCCAAAAGGTGAAGTCCAAGAGTCCCGGCTGGGTGCTCATCATCGATCCGCCTGAGATCAAGGGCGGAGGGAGTGTTTAAATGCTCTATCTCATGCCGCCGTTTCACATGATTGAGGGCATTACGCTCTTTCCGGACCACGAACCGCATAATCCCGATCTCTTCTACTACCTTCCATCCGGACCGCGCCTTTCGGTGGACCCCGCCACGAAGCAAGCAGTCTTTCACGCCCTGCAGTACACAGGAAGCGAAGCTGGCAGCATGCAGGGCGGTTATCTGTCCTTTCAGACCGATCTCGGTGTCGAGGATGAGGCCAAAGACAAAGTACGTCGAGAGCTCGCAAGACGGCTAAGCATTACGCGAAAGAAGAGTGTAGAGCCTTCCAGCTTGAATCTGGTACCGCTGCCGGTCTCGAGCGGAAGTGTCCAGCTCATGCTGTACGATGCCGGTGAAAAAGGGGCAAAGACCTCGCTGGTCGACTCCACTCGCTATTCGCAGACTCCATCGCTTTATGGCGACAACACCGCGATCTTTTCGGTGAATCTGACCAGGAATGGTATGGAGCTGGTCAATCAGGCAATCAAAGGCGGACGCAATCCGCCGATAGGTGTGATCTACACGCTCAGCTTCGTTGGCCTTCAGCCTGCCTACAGCGTAAAGGTAAAGGCGAACTGGACGAAAGTTTACGAGCGCTTCGCGAGCCAGACAAAGAAGAACTATCTTGTTTATCACGAGGACATCAAGAAAGAAGTCAGCAAACTGACCGATGAAAAGACGTTTGAGATCGACGTCACAAAAATGATTGAGGCCGGTGTCGACGCCAGTATGGACGACAGGGTCACGATGGTAGTCAACCGCCTGACCGATATGGTGACCAATAAGTTTTTCACACCGGTTCTCAGCCCTGAAGCGGACAAGGGAACAAGGGGGTCAATAGACAGTCTCGCCGATTCGATCGGAGGACTTTTCTCCAAGATTGGCAGTCTCGGTTACACATTCAACGAGGAAGACGTCAATGCCACCACGATTTCCGAATTGAATGCTGAAGTCAGGGAACGGGTGGCTGTCAAACGAATGATCTCTCCTTCCGCGTTTCTTGAAGGGCTTCGCGATACCAAGAAGTTCCCGGAACAGCCAGTTGAAACGGTGGTCTTCGGCAAAGACAGATTCTTCCAGTTCCGGACCCTCAAGGTACGTTCTTCCATCGACTTCGCGACCAACGATATTCAGTCCATCGATGTCGATGCCACTTATTTGGATTTCCCCCCTAAGACGTTGTCTCTCACCACTTCGGATGCAGCGCCCGCCGACTGGAGCTGGGCCCGCGATGCTGAAACCGACGCCATCAAGATCGACTATACCGTGCGGTTCAAGGACGATCCGGCCAGGCGTGTCCCGGGCCGTCCGCCAATGATTTCCATGCGTGGAATCGCCTTCGCAGACCAGGTGCTCTATGTGGCGCCGCAACAGGATCTCTTCAATCTGACAGCGGTTGACGTTCGTGCGGAGTACGGCTTTCCTTGGGACCGCTATCCGCGGGTAGAAGTCGACCTTCGTCCGGCCGATTCACGCGGCGAGAGCGCGCCGAAGAGCACGATTACGCTGACCAAAGAGAAATCTTCTGGCACATTTCGCAACTTCAGCCCGATCGAGAAGACGTTCGCCAGCCAATTCCGTGTGCGATATACAGGCGACCCGCTGAAGGGCGGCGATGGCTTCGAGACCCCGTGGAAAGAGTGGGGACGCGACCTTCTGGAGATAGCCGATCCACGCCCGTACGTGCGCACGCTCGCCATCAGCGGAGCAGAGGTGGACTGGGCAAATGTTCGGCAGATCGACCTCGCCCTGCGATATACCAGGACGCACCCCTTAGCTCCGGGATTGAAACAGATAAAGTTGACACCCAAGAAGACCGCCGACGCATTCAGCTATTTCTGCGACAGCAGCGAGAACAAATTGGTCTCATACGGAATGAAGATCACGCCGGCCAAAGGCAAGGAATACTCGGTCAACGGCTCTGTTTGGGAAGATGAACTGTCTCTGACAGGGCCCGGGGTCGATGGCAGTACCCAGGTCCTTGCGGGACGGCGCGCGGTTCGAATCGGCCTGGCAGGTGAGTGGGACAGCCGTTTCGACAAAATTCAGGTGACCGTTCGCCACTCGGATCAGGATGACAAGCTCGACGACGCAGAAGGGAAGTCCGTCTTCTCACGCGCCTCCAGCGACCCGCAGGTCTGGGAGTACTTTTTTCTGAAACCGGACACCTATCGTTACAAGGTCGAATACATCAAAGACCGCGCGGTGGTGAAGACGGTTCCGTTTGTCGAAGGCGACAAGTTCGAATTGCAGATCCCGGCATCGCCCAGGTAGAGACCGACACAATCGAAGGAGACAGTGGATGCTTGATCTTGGCAAAGAACGAACCATTGAATGGACGACGGTGTTCGCCGACCATTCGGACCCCTATACCTACTGGTATCTACCCAATCACGTCTCACTGGACACGTACACCGTCGCCGGGAGCAGCAACCCGAAGCCTGTCTTTCAGATGATCGAGTACACGGGCGGTGAGGGGGAACCTAAAGGTGCCTTCGTAAACTTCCAGGTGCGCCTCGAATTACCCAAACTCGTGGAGGGAAAGATCAAATCGCGCATTGGGGTGGTTTTCTCTGAATGGATCGATCAATGCCGCGACAATAAGAAGCTCCGCAACGGCGAACCGGACTCAAGCAACGTCACGCTTTCCGTTGCTCCTTGGAAGGGAGGAACGGTCGAGTGTGTCAGCTTCGACAAGAGCAGCCTACGGGTCGAACCGGCCGCCGGCGCCTCTGAGAGCGAAAAGCCTGAGACAAAGACCGCGACCTTCAGCTTCACCCAATCGATTCAGGGCTCTGTGACACCTTCTCTCGATGCAAAAAACACCGCGATCTTCGGCCTGCATCTCTCTCGTGCGGGCGCCGAACTCATGCGCGCTACCCTGGAGAACCCGATGGACACGATGCCCATCGGCATCATCTACCAGTTAAAGTACATCGGCATGACACCGTCGTATAAAGCCCACATCACAGCCAATATGAGCCAGGTATACAAGCATCTGAGCCTCAGAGCCGCGGGCCAGAAGAAGCTCATCAAGGTGGGCATTACAGCGGGTCTCGAAGAGTTGAAACGTCAGGACGTGATCAAAATCGATATCGACGATTTTCTCCCGGGAGAGAACAAGGCACTTGAGGCCACCATCATGTCGATCCTCCAGGAGAAGATCATCAATGAATGGATGAAGCCTGTGCTGACCCCCGGAGAACTCAAGGGCATGGTGCAGGACCCGGAGTCACTCGATACGGTAATCGGGCGGGATAAGGCGAGAAAGGAAGATAAAGGAGATGAGAACAAGATCGTCCTGCGCGTTCCACCGCGAGTAGGCGACCCGCCTGACGAGGAAGATAACGAAGAGCACGACGAAGATGACGATCCGCCGCCACCTCCTCCAGACGACGAAATTCCTCCGCCACCGCCCGACGATGACGACGTCCCGCCTCCTCCAGAGGATGACCCGGAAGATCGTGATCCGGACGACCCCGATCCCGAAGATCCTGAACCCGAGGATCCGACGCCTGACAAGACTCCCGATAACTCAACCCCGGAGATCGGAAAGATCGTCGATGGTCTGATTCCCAAAGTCGCTGGTGGCGCGGTGATCTCATTCGAACTGAAGGCCATTCAGCAGACGGAGCTGCGGCAGTTCACCTTCGACCTCAATAAGCGCGAAGCCCAGCAGCGATCATTCTGCCCTCAGCAGTTCCTCACCAATCTGCTGGCCACGGAGATGACCGTCTGGAAGGATCCGGAGAAGAAGACCAACGAGTATTTGCAGCGTGTCGTCTTCGACAGCGCGTTCTTCGATTCTTTCCCTATCAAGGTCTACGGACCGGAAGAAGGCGTCTACCCGGCTGCGGCGATGAAGGCGGCCACGGTCACACTGCGTTATCCGCGCTCTAGCCCGAAAGATACCGAGCAGACGAAGGTGTTTCCTTTTACGAAAGCGGTGGAAGCCTCGGCAATCTGGCAACCTCACCTTGAGGGCCCGACCTTCGGGTACAACGTCGAATACGTCTTTCAGGACAACCTCACCTCCGGATGGCTCAGTAAAGGCGGGAAGACAAGTTACTCCTATAAGTTCGACAATATCTCGGGACGAACGGTCAACGCATCGCTGAATGAACTGCAGTTCATTCAATGCGAGATCGCTCCCGGGCCGGATAACTGGGGAAACGGGTTTAAGACGGCAACTGTCGAGATGCGCTATCCGCCCGGAGGATCGGCTCCCCCAGCCGACTCGGTTCCGCCGAAGACCTTCACCGTAACAGAAGCCAGCACACTCCAGCTCTATCGTCTGCGTGTCGACAGCAAGGATCCCATCTCGTACGAATACCGGGTAACCCACAAGAATGGTCCCCGGTCGCTGGTGAGTCTATGGATGCTCTCGGAGCCCGGCTCTACGCAGTTAATGATCAGCGGGCCTTCGTTGGTCCCGCTGCGTTTCGGTGTCGGCGCGCTCGCTCCCGCGGCCATTCAGGAGTTGCGCCTGACGGTGAACGCCACCGATTATGTCTGGAAGGAGCAGAAGATCCTTCGTGGCGATCCACTGGTCAGGGCTGTCGATGCGGGCGAGGTGGTCTTTGACTTTCCCGTGCCCCCAGGACACGCCGATTTCAAGTGCTCGTGGGAGGCGGAAATCAAGTGGAAGAAGCCCCAACCCTCGATGAAGATAGCCGAACAGAGCGAGGGCTGGACCTTCGATGTGGAAGTTGCGGTGCCAGAGGAACAATCATGACAGATCCGCAAATCGAACTGGCACTGGATGCTATCGAAGTTTTTCCAAAACCCCAGCTTCGCTCGCTCTCCGCACCTGATCCTGGACCCTTCCCTCGATCGTCGCTGAGGTGTCCTGTGTTCCCAGGTGTACCGCCACGCGAGAGGCAGGACCAGAGTGTCCTTGAGGATGCTCAGGATTCGTCAAAGAAGCTGTTTCTTGCCCGATACCGTCTGGCCACCTACAGCGACGAGGCCGGCGTGACCCGCCAGCAGATCCATCTCCGGCGGGCCGCGCAGTACACCATCGTCGCCGAGCTTGTGCCGTATCCCGCCCCGGAGCTTGGGGACTCCGCACGGACGGCAGCGCCGGCGCCGGGTATAGCGACCAGAAGCGTGCTGCAGTTGCAGATTCTGAGCAGAGACAGGTTAGAGAAGCAATTCGATTTTCAACGACTCGAAGACAGCGGTGGCCGGCTTCGGGCGACACTCACAGTCTCTTCCACCGACGAACAGATTGCATTGGACGAACTGATCCGTGACACCGGGGGCATTCGCTTCGAGCTGGCTCTGACGCGAAAACTGGATCTCGCATCCATGGAAAACCCGGGAGAGATCGAGAGGTACAACGCCTTGATCCGGGGGACCCATGGGGAGATAGCCTCGCTCGAAATGCGCCTCTCGCGAAGCGGTTCCAGGCTGGGGCCCGAACGGATGGCCATCATTTACGACGGGGATTCTCCTGCCAACCTCCGGCGTCAGATCGCGGAATGTAGGGGGCGGCTGGATGGGTACTACGCTGCCTTGGCAAGGACGAACCGATGGCTTGTGGCAACCGTAACCTTACCCACACAGGAGCCCATGCGATTCCGGTCCACGGACCTGGCACTCGAGCGTCCCAGGTGGCAAGGCCTGATCTTACAGACGACGAAGGCCGGACGCATCTATTTCCAAAAGGCGAGCCAGTTGAACCAGTTCTACTATCTCCCCGAGTACTTCGATCTGGTCGCCGAGAACGGCTCACCGAAGTTTCTGAAGATCAGGGCTGCACAAGGCTTTGGACGGTTTCAGATCGAATATCAGGCATTTCCGCGAGTGGACAAGCAAGGCCGGTTGCTGAAAGACGCAAGAACGGAGCTCCTGGAGATCGCGGGCGACAGATTTTCCAGCGTAGAATTATTGCCCCTGCAACCGGACTCCATCGGCGATACAAAGGTGACCTATACGCTGCGCCTGCCAGATGAGGATGACCTGCAGTGGCGCGACCGGCAGAGGCCCAACAGCTGTCAGGATCTGCACCATCGGATCACCGATTCCTTCGAGGTTGGGCCACTCGCCTTGAAGCGAATCTATGACGCAATGTTCGGCGGCAGCGCCACGCTCTTTACCGGAAAGATCGAAGTGAAGATGGGCGAGTGGGCGCAGACAGTGGAGTTCCGGGGGCGCGTCGAGGGTGATCGGGAAGCGCTTTGGAATCGTATCTTCGAAGAGGCTGGCGCGGACTTTTCTCAGACGATCGACGTGCGGTCCCCGGCAATCGCGTTTACCGGGGACGTTACCGCGGTCCGTGTCGAGTTCAAACCCGGAAATGAAGTCACGCTGACCCGCGACGCACTCACCGGGAAGGGTAGGGTGGACATGCGAATTAGCGACTTTGTGCTGAACCGGGAGGTCTCGGCCGACTATTCGTATAGGCTCCATGTAGTCAGGCAGTCGGGCACCACCACGCGCGACTGGCAGGTAAGCAAGGAAGACATCCTGAACATCGCGTTGTAGTCAATCTAGGGAGGTTGACCCTTCGGAGCGCGCACAGAGGGCGGAAGGCAGACAGCGACCGGCTCCCAACTGCCCACATTCGGCTCGTTGCAGCCAGGCACACCAACACGCAATTCAATTGCAAAAGAGAAAACGATGTCTGGTGAACCCGAACACAGACTATTAGGGCTGCGAATGCCCGGGACAACATTTGACCCCAGTCAATTCGCGATCTGGTTCTTAAGCCCGCTCATGAATTTCTCATACATTTTCCAGCTTAGGTCATGGGCAATGTGGATTTCGATCGGGAATGCTGATATTCCTGCAAGTGCCTAATTGAGACGACCCATAAACTCATCTTCGGATTTCACCGCCTAGGAAGACCTGTTCAGTCGTTCGACCGCTATTCTTGGGGGATGAGATTATTCTTGACGACTGGGGAAGACGCGTTAGGATGTCCTACCGCATCTTCGATGCTTTTTGCGTGCCCTCGAAATGGCAACCATACGTATAGGAGGATTGCACAGTCATGAAATCATCCATGCAAGCCTCGGCGTCCCGCCGTGAATTCATTAAAAGCACGGGCAAATTTGCAGCGATTTCGGCTTTGGCCAACGTGGCCATTCCCGCTGTCCACGCTATTGGCGGCGACCTGATCCAGGTCGCCCTGATCGGCTGTGGTGGGCGCGGCGGTGGCGCAGCAGCCAATGCACTTTCCGTCAAGCGCGGCCCTATCAAGCTGGTGGCCATGGCCGACATCTTCCCGGATCGCCTCCAGAAAGACCTGACCAAGTTGCAGATGCAGTTTGCCAGCCAGGTGGACGTGCCGCCGGAACGTCAGTTCATCGGCTTCGACGCTTATCAGAAAGCGATGGATTGTTTGAAACCGGGCGACGTCGCGATTTTTGCTACGCCGCCGGCGTTTCGCTGGGTGCATTTCTCTTACGCGATCCAGAAGGGTCTAAATGTTTTCATGGAGAAGCCGCTAACGGCTGACGGGCCCACCAGCAAACGCATGTTCAGCCTGGCGCGCGAGGCCCAGGCCAAGAACCTGAAGGTCGGTGTGGGGTTGATGTCACGTCACAACCGGGCGATGCAAGAACTGGCCAAGCGCGTCCACGATGGCGAGATTGGCGAGATCATTCTGCAGCGGGGTTACCGGATGCACGGGCCGGGCGGTTATTTCAGTTCGCTTCCGAAACCGGCCGGTATCACCGACCTCCTTTACCAAGTGCAGCGCTTCCACAGTTTCATCTGGGCTAGCGGCGGCTGCTTTAACGACTTCTATATCCACTTGATCGATCAGTTAGGGTGGATGAAGAACGAGTGGCCCGTGAAAGCGCAGGCGCTAGGCGGCCGACAGTACCGCTCCAGTCCTGAAGGAATCATGTATGTGGATCAGAATTTCGACACATACTCAGTGGAATACACGTATTCCGACGGCGCCAAGTTCTTTTTCGACGGGCGCACCATCCCCGGATGTGAGCAGATCTATTCTAGCTACCTGCAAGGCACCAAAGGGTCGGGAATCGCCTCGAAGGCAGGCGATTGCGGGCAGCCGTCAAGCCTATATGCAAGCCAGGACTTGACCGCCAACATGTTTTGGGAATCCAAGGTAAAGCCGGAAGAGCAGGACCCTTATCAAAACGAATGGAATGACTTGGTGGACGCCATTCGAGACGATAAGCCCTACAACGAGGTGCAGCGTGGTGTGGAAGTTAGCCTGGTTTCGAGCATGGGCCGCATGGCCGCCCACACCGGCCGGGAAGTGACGTTTGACCAGATGCTCAACTGCGACTTCGAAATGTCGCCGAACACAGACAAGTTCACCATGGATTCTCCAGCGCCACTGGTTGCTGATGCCGACGGCCGATATCCTGTACCGCAACCGGGAATCGTGACCTCACGCGAATATCGAGCTTAGACTTGCCGCTGTGGGGTCTCGCTAGCGGCAGCGGCGTTTGCAGACCATCTGGCGATCCCGGGTTGTGGGCTTGACTCGCCGCCGTGGTTTGCCTGAGGGTTTCCCTTGCCCAAAATTGGGGGATGGACTGCCAAGCGCGGGCGCATATCGGCGACTTGCCGGAACACTGGCACGTTTATGAGGACCTATAGAAAGTTTCGTTATGGACTCCGAACATGGGGGATGGCGGAACAAAGTGGCTTTAGGTGAATCTTTGGATTCGATCGTGTTCTAGGGATTCCGATTAGATCGCAACAGGCGGAGCCTTGCGGCTTGATTCACCAGTTCCGCCAAAGAACCGGCTCCCATCTTCTGCATCATGCTTCCACAATGCGCTTTCACGGTGACCTCGCTTATGCCCAACTCATTAGCGACCTCCTTATTCGCCTTTCCAACGACAACCAAAGCCAACACCTCTCGTTCGCGAAAGGTCAAACGGGTATACCGCGCTCTGAGCGCTCTAAGTTCAGTATCACGGGCGATCAGAGCCGAGCTCCGCGAAATGGCTTTGCTGACGGCGGCCAGAAGTGTGCCGTCACTGAAGGGCTTCGTTAAGAACTCTACTGCCCCAGCATTCATAACCGCTACGGTCATCGGCACGTCGCCGTAACCGGTGAGGAAGATAATAGGCATATCGGGTCGTTCCACCGCTAGTCTCTTCTGCAGATCGAGCCCGTTCAACCCAGGCATCGAGATATCGAGGGTCAAGCAGCTTGGGGCGAATTCGCGTCGGCGGTTGAGGAATTCTTCAGCCGACGCGAAGGTTTCTACTTGCCAGCCTTCGTCCTGAATCAAGAATTGAAGCGATTCTCGGACCGAGATATCGTCATCTACAACGAATACTGTCGGTGAGGTGTTTGGCACGAGTGAAGTTTTCTTTTCAGAGCACAATTCGTTTGTTGCGTTCATTGTTGCCACATGCCACGAGCGTCAGAACATTATTTGGCGCCAACAGCCTTGCTCAATGCCTGCAACAGAGCTGTATCGCTGAAGGGTTTGAACAAACATTCGACTGCTCCATCATCAAGCAATCGCGTTCGTGCGACTTCGTCCTTGCGAGCAGTAATGAAAATAACCGGAATATTCAGGTTGCGGCGACGAAGTTCGCGGAAGAGGCCGGGTCCGGAAATTACTGGCATTGATACGTCGAGGACCAGGCAGCTCGAATGCAACGGAGCATCGGACGCCAGAAATTCTCCTGCCGATGAGAATGGCCACGCGTCAAGTCCCAACTCATTCAACAGTTCCGGCAGCGACTCGCGAACTGATTGGTCATCGTCGACCACCGAAATCAGCAAATGCGCTTTCATCAAGAAACTCTCACGCCACACATGAAGCAGAATTCACGGAGAACGCTGAAAAACATCTCCGAAAGATTAGCGTTGTCTGAGGAAGTCGATGCACTCGGATCTTGCATAATACGATTTTGTCCGAGCCGCACATCAACAACGCGACTGATAGAGTCTCTTCCAGGCGATCAGTTGAAGCAACCATATCACGGCAGATGCGATTCGCAATTACCACTAATACTTTGGTATTGGTATTTCTTTACCGACTCCCCCGACCCTCGATCTTCGGCGCGCGATATAATTTGGCATCGCTTGAATAGGCACGTTCGAGGCGAGTCGGCCCATAGGTTTCCTCTGAATTCCTCTGAGCGCCATATTCCTGATCCGTTGGTCCCGCGTTCTTTCATTGATCGCATTCCAACGCCAGCTTGATCTGGCTTGCCGGGTGGCTCCCTGGATTCATCTACCATTGGCCGCAGGCCTTTTCCGCGTTGCCGCTGAGCGGGAGGATCTAGAGATGGAGCCTAGCAAAAGAGAGTTGATCGAGTCAGTGTTTGCCGGTGACGGCGAGATGGCCACGCGTATGCGCGCGCTCGACTGGTCGACTACGCCGCTCGGCCCCGTGGAACAATGGCCGCAAGCCCTGCGAACGGGCGTGCGAATCGTGTTGGACAGCGCACGCGCATTTGAACAGGAGCGCCAGCAGGAACGCGAAAAACTTCGCGCTAGCGAGCAGAGATTGGCGGAGACCAGCCGCCTTTACCGAGAGCAGCAGCGAGCCGCAACAGAGTTGCAAATCCAAGTCGATCTGCTGCAGCAACTTCCAGTCGCTGCCTGGACGCTTAATCCTGATGGGACGCCCGATTTCGTGAATCGAGTTTGGCTTGAATTCTCCGGTCAAACTCTCGATTTCGTCCGGTCAAATCCTGAGGCCTGGATGAACGCGGTCCACCCTGAAGATCGGGACAGAGTAATCAGGATCTTCTGGGAGGGCGTGAGTTCGGGACGCGGGTTTGTGTTTGAAAACAGGGGTCTGCGTGCTCACGACGGGACCTATCGCTGGCACCTTCAGCAGGCCGTGCCCCTGCACGATGTGCGAGGAAACGTCATCAAATTCGTCGGAACGACCACTGACATCGATGACCAAAAGCGGGTGGAAGAGTCTCTGGCCGCACTCGACCGCGCCAAAACAACGTTTTTCAGCAACGTCAGCCACGAGTTCCGAACGCCGTTGACGCTGATGCTCGGTCCGCTTGAGGAAATTCAGAAGGAAGCAAGGGAGCGGCTGAGTCCCGAAGGTTACGAGCTGCTGGCCACGGTGCGCCGCAACGGCCTCAGATTGCTCAAGCTCGTCAACACGCTTCTGGATTTCTCGCGTATCGAAGCCGGTCGCGCGCAGACGTCCTATCAGCCGACAGACCTGGCAAGTTTCACCGCAGAAATCGCGAGCGCGTTTGACTCGGCGATGAAGAACGCCGGGCTCTGCTTCTCAGTCGAGTGCCTGCCAATCGCCGACCTGGTGTACGTGGATCGCGACATGTGGGAGAAGATTGTTTTGAATCTGATCTCCAATGCTTATAAGTTCACGTTCGAGGGCGATGTTGCTCTCACATTGAAATCCGTGGACAGCGCAGTGGAATTACAGGTCCGCGACACCGGCGTGGGCATACCCGAAGAGCATCGCGAGCACGTGTTCGAGCGGTTCCATCGCATCGAAAGCACCCAGGCCAGGACTTACGAAGGCACAGGGATCGGGCTGGCGCTGGTTGAGGAACTCGTGAGATTGCACAGCGGCACTGTGCGCGTGGAGAGCTCCGTTGGCGTCGGCAGCACATTCACTGTGACGATTCCGAGCGGCACGGGCCATCTGCCGGCGGAGCGCATTCAGGCCGCACAAACACTCGCCTCGACCACGATTCGAGTCCAAGCTTATGTCGAAGAGCTGAATCAGTGGTTGGAAAATGAACCGGGGTTGGCGGTCGATGCGGCAACGTTTCCCAAACAAGCTTCGCTCGCCCCCAGCCTGGAACCCTCACCCTCGGGGAAACGCGAACTGATCGTCTTGGCCGATGACAATGCGGACATGCGCCAATACCTCACACGCCTGCTGAGCGAGCGATATGAGGTGCACGCGGCTGCTGACGGCCTCCAGGCGCTGGAAGCCACTCGGAAATTGCGCCCAGTCCTTGTGCTGGCGGATGTCATGATGCCGCATCTCGATGGGTTTGGCCTGTTGCGGGCGATTCGCGATGATTCAGCCCTCGCCGGCACGCCAGTCGTCCTACTGTCGGCACGGGCAGGCGAAGAGTCGCGCGTGGAAGGACTGGAGGCCGATGCCGACGACTATCTCATCAAGCCATTCGCTGCCCGGGAGCTGCTGGCGCGTGTAGCGGCACACGTCAAAATGGCCAGTCTTCGCCGCGAAACTGCGGAACGCGAAGAACGGATCCGCAGTGAGGCGCAACTCGAACGCGAGAAACTGCGCGCCAGCGAAGAACGGTTGGCCGAGACGAGCCGCCTTTACTGTGAGCTACAGCAGGCCGACGCAGAATTGCAACTACAAGTTGCGCTGCTGCAGCAGCTTCCTGTGTCCGCCTGGACGCTCAAGCCCGATGGGACACCTGATTTCGTGAATCGGGTCTGGCTGGAGTTCGCAGGTCAGACCCTTGACTTCGTCCGGTCGCATCCCGAAGCCTGGATGACCGCGGTCCATCCCGAGGATCGGAAGACGACAGCCAAGGGCTTTTGGGAGGGGGTACGCTCGGGAACAGGATTTGCGTTTGAAACCAGGACTCTCCGCGCTCAGGACGGGACATATCGCTGGCACCTCAATCAAGCTGTGGTCTTGCGCGATGCAGAAGGAAGAGTTTTCAAATTCGTCGGTACGACGACCGACATCGACGACCAGAAGCGGGCGGAAGAGGCTTTGCGCCAGGCGCAGGGCGATCTTGCACGCATCAACCGGGTGACAACCATGGGAGAGCTGGCAGCCTCATTGGCTCATGAAATCAAACAACCAATCACGGGTGCTATCACCAACGTCAGCACATGCCTGCGAAAGCTCGATCGCGATGAACCCAATCTGGATGAGGTGCGCGCGGGCGTTACCAGAATTGGTAGGGATGTGCAACGTACCGCTGAGATTATCGATAGGATCCGCGCGCAATTTGAGAAAGGCGCCGCGAATAAACAGACCCTTGATTTAAACGAGATTATTCCGGAAACTGTTGCCCTTCTGCGCGACGAAGCAGTGCGACACAGCATCCTGGTCCGGACGGAACTGGCAGCCGATCTGCCTCAGATCGTTGGAGATCGTCTGCAATTGCAGCAGGTCATGATGAATCTGATCCTCAATAGCATCGAAGCAATGAAGGACGTCGACGGGATACGTGAGATCATCATCCAATCGCAGCGGGCTGAGAAGGAGCAGATCCTTGTTTCATTTCGTGATACCGGCATAGGGCTTCCGCCGCAAATCGTGGAAAAGATTTTCGACCCGTTCTTTACGACGAAACCTCATGGCACCGGCATGGGGCTTCGCATCAGCCGGTCAATCATTGAGTCGCATGGTGGGCGCTTATGGGCAGTCAGCCTCTTGGGGCGCGGCGCGACTTTTCAGTTCATCCTGCCTGCTGTGATAGAGAACCAGCCATAAATCCAACCGATGTCGTAGAGCGCTCGTGATCGCCAACTTACTCATCGAGAGCCGATCGGAAACGCGAAGTTGGCTTCTGTAGTCATCACCGCGAATCACGGACCGTCCGGCTCGAGTTCAATGGCATCGTTCACAGCATTTTGGAAGCACTGTTTGCAGCCGAGATACCGTTCGGTGGTTTCAATGGAGACGTGTCCGAGAAGAAACTGTATCTGTTCGAGCTCGCCGCCTGCCGTTCTGATTTGGAGGTGGGTGGTAGACCCTCTGCCCGATGAAGGATTCCGTTGCGGTAAGTTATGGACCGTCCCGGCACTGCCGCTACGCGATCCCCAGGCAGCACGATTCCAACCAGGTTCATAGGATCTGCTCCGGCGACGACAACGACCTCTTTCGCTTCCCGATGTCTTGAGGATCGCAGACTATCAACGGCTTCAGGGAGAGCGAACTGTTCTCCTCCGAACCCCGTCACAAAGCGTCCCCCACGCACTACGCCTCTCTCTTCGAGTCTACGTAATATCCCAAGAAGTTCTCGCCATTTCGGAACATTCGATTCGCGGTGAAGGAGGTCGCGGAACACCACTCCATACCGCTTGAGCAGGATCTGAGCCGCCGACTCCAGAGCAGCATCAGTACGCCGAGCCCGTTCGATGGCAGTTGGAGGTGTCTGGACCTCGGCCGTGAAAAGGGACCAGCGTCCTGCTGTGCTCCTCACATACCGCTTTGGCGCAGATGTCGTTGCGGATTTGCGGGCAGGGTCAATCATCGACCTGAGCTGGTCGAAACCATCCGCTGCCGCTAGGCCGGCGGTTGCCAATTCCCACAGCGCGTGATGGGTCTGCTGGCGTGTCAGGTTCAACAGTCGCTGAATGTCGTCCGCGAAACACGCGCCTCGCTGCCTCAGGAGGTCCCTCACGCTCAGGGCCTCCGTGCTAAGCGCTAGTCGAAGCTTCTTCTCATCAACACATTGCTCTGCTAGCGCGTAGGGGAGCCACTGAGCCGAATCTCGAACAAAGAATGTGATCGGTGCAGCGTTGGTAGGGATTACCCGCCGGGGTACAGACTCGTCGCCAGCAGACCATGCGGGATGCGGTGACACCCGGCCCCAACCTACCGCGCCGGAGAGGCAGAGCTGATCCAGCCAGCGGGGATTATAGTTGGCGACCCTCGCGGGAAGGATCGTCCGTTCCCACTCAATGGCCGGAGCCTCAAATCCTTCAAGTTGCGAGAGTACTTCGAACAGGCCCTCTTCTCCAGTGAGCTGGGTTTGAGGTGCGAGGTGTTGCCATCCCAGCACCCATCGCATGTAGACAGCAGGCGTGACCGCTTCAACCTGCTTTCGAAGAATGCTCAAGGTCAGACGGTGAATGCGTTGAAGAATGCGCCGTTCACACCACTCGATTTCATGATCTTTGGCAGTCGCGGATTTTTCGAAGCTTCCACGTATGAGCAGCCCCTGAATCTCCATTCCAAGGAAGGTCTGATAGACCGAAGCTGGGCTGAGCAAAAGACGCCCTGCGAAATCGTTGGCCGTCACCGGCCCCATAAGCTGAAGCCATCCCTGCGCACATTTCTTCAGAGCTTCCTCTGTGTCGAAAGGCTTGATCGTGATTGTCGACGATGGCCAAAGAGCCTCTGCGAGGGGAAGCTGTTCTGTCGCAACCCAGCAGGGCACGCCAGTGCAAACGAGAGTTTGAGCGCGACCAGTGCGCGTGAGCTCTTCGTACAACCGGGGCCAGCTCCGTGTAGGATTCGTATTCAGCAGAGATACCGGAAAGGCGACAAGACTCATTAGCAGGTCGTGCAACTCGTGCTCATCACGAAGGTCCGGCCAGCACTCGCTTCGTACCGTATCGATAGCACGTGGATCAAGTCTTCCTGCCTCCTGAAGCATACTGGCCGGGATAGTGCCCCGCAACGAAACCGCTCTGGCGCGGCGTTCTTCCAGACCCGCTTCATCCAGGAATGCGTAGGGATTTGCATTTAACAACTCGTGTGCGAACTGCGACGGCACGGGAGTATCCACGGCAAGGCATCGGATGCTTCCGTCCTGTATGCCACGAAGCACCCCAATCAGGCCTTCGAGGTCCATTGCTTCCTGGAGGACGTCTTGCATCACCTCCCGAACCAGTGGATGGCCCGGTATCTGAATATCCCCGACAATGGTTTCAAAGCAGGCTGCCGCCTGAGGAAACACACTTGCCATGAGGTCGTCAGAGCGTGTGCGCTGTACCTGCGGGGCTATCCGCTTTCCCTTGGAAGTTCGAAGTAGTTGCAGACTTCGGCCTGCCGCCCATCGCCACCTTGTCTTGAAGATGGGCGAGGCTATTGACGCCTGTTCCAGCAGACCTTTCACAGTCTGTTCGGTCAGGAATTGGAACACGTCAGACAAGGGGAAGCTGTGCTGCTCGGCGAGCGAGATGTTGATTCCGTTGTCCGTAGCCGCAGCCTGGAGTTCGAAGTTGAATCCACGGCAGAAACGCTTGCGTAGTGCGAGCCCCCAGGCCTTGTTGATACGGCCACCGAACGGGGCGTGCAGGATGAGTTGCATGCCGCCGCCCTCATCAAAGAACCGTTCCGCGATGATCGTAGTCTTCGACGGAACCGCACCAAGCACGGCGCGCCCTGCCACGATGTAAGCGATCAATTGCTGTGCGCCGGAGGGGCACACTCCGCATTCCTCCATCACCCACCCCACGGCCTCGGCAATCTCCGGCTGTGCCGCGGAGATGTAACCCGGTGCGACATTCGATGTCTTTCCAGAGATCGCCTCGCGTAGTTCACTGACGCCGTCACATAACACGCCCGTTCGCTGGGGAGCTTCTCCAGTCCAGAACGGCACACTTGGGGGAGCGCCATTCGCGTCTTCAACTAAGACTCGCCCTGCCGCTTCGATTCGCTGAACCCGCCAACTGGTGTTGCCCAAGAGAATGACGTCTCCCGGCGATGAGTCCACAGCAAAGTGCTCGTCAAGCGTCGCGATCTGCACACCTTCCGGTTGCAGGATAACGCTGAACAGCGCCGTATCCGGGATGGCCCCACCATTCGAGATCGAGATCATCCGCGCCCCGCGTCGTGGGTGAAGCTGACCCTGGACGCGATCGTGCATGAGGTAAGCCCCATACCGGCCTCGGCTCGACTCAATGCCGTTGCTCAGAATGGCTATCAGCTCATCGAACTGCACCCTGGTCAGGTCGCGATAGGAATAGGCACGGCGGAATGTGTTGTAGAGGCAATCGACATCCCACGACTCCGCACCGCAAGCCGCCACGATCTGTTGCATCAGAACGTCGGCAGGCTGCGGAGGAATTTCAAGCAGGTCAAGTTCACCGGCACGCATCTTGCGAATCAATGCCGCCTGCTCCAGCAAGTCGTCCCTGGTCGTGGCGAACAGCCGGCCCTTGGGCACAGCGCCTCGCCAGTGTCCCGCCCGACCGACGCGCTGCATGGCAACGGCGACGGCGCGGGTGCTGGCAATCTGGCAAACGAGATCAATGTCGCCGATATCGATGCCGAGCTCGAGCGAGGCGGTCGCGACAAGAATCTTGATCTCGCCGCGCTTCAGGCGTTGCTCGGCGTCAAGTCGCAGAGTCCGGGACAGGGAGCCGTGGTGGGCGGCAACGTGTTCTATCCCAAGCCGCTCGGAAAGGGCGAAGGAAATTTTCTCCACCAACCTGCGGGTGTTCACGAACACCAGGGTTGATCGATGATTCTGAGCATGGGCCGCCAGCTTGTCGAATATCTCTTCCCACATTACGTTCGAAGTGACCGAGCTCAACTCGTCACTGGGCACCTCGATCGCGATGTCGAGCTCACGCCGCTGCCCGACCTGGATGATTGTGGCGGCCCTGCGGGAAGGATCGACCCCGGTCAGGAAGCGGGCAACCAGGTTAATGGGATTTTGAGTAGCTGACAGACCTATCCGTTGGGGCGGAGTAATGAGTCCAGTGAGGTATCGCGCGGCCGCCGCTTTGTTCTCTCGACACACCAGGGCTTCCAGCCGTTCCAGGGAGAGAGATAAATGTGCCCCGCGCTTATCGTCCGCCATCGCATGAATCTCATCGACGATGACCGTGTTGACGCTCCTAAGGTGTTCGCGGCTCTTTCCTGCGGTGAGCAGGATGTAGAGAGATTCCGGCGTCGTGACCAGGATGTGCGGCGGGTTCCTTAGCATCGCCGATCTTTCTTTGGTAAGTGTGTCGCCTGTCCGCACCCCGGTGCGAATCCCCATTGACAGGTAGCCTCGTTCGAGCGCTAACTGCTGAATCTCGGCCAGCGGACCGTCGAGGTTCTTTTGCACATCATTGGACAGCGCCTTGAGCGGAGAGACATAGGCGACCTGAGTTGCTGGAGCGAGGGAACCCTCAATGGACTGGCGTAAGAGCCTGTCGATGCATACGAGAAACGCTGCGAGCGTTTTACCCGAGCCTGTCGGTGCCGAAATGAGCGTGGGTTCCCCGGCGAGGATACTCGGCCATCCCTGAACCTGGGGCTCGGTCGGCGTACCGAATTTGCGGACGAACCACTCAGCTGTGACTGGGTGTGCCCACGCGAGTTCTGGAGGAATCTGCATGACGAATTCTAGCCTGTTCGCCTTTTATTTGCCTAGATGGTTTCATCCGAGTTTCTTCCACCATTGACATATGGGGCGCAAAGCCAGGTTCCGGACCATCCGGAAGGCCCTGAGATAATCGCTCGCGGGATCAAAGCGCCATCCGAAGAGATCGAGTGACATCTGGGTAGCTTGATTCCGGCCTGGGGAACTACTGGTAACCCGCGATCTCTCGAATTTACTGTAAGGCGACGTGCCGTTTGCGGTCATTGCCGCCCAGGTTTGGGAAACATAGCTCACGGATGGCAACTGACTTTGACAGATACAATTCGAAGCATCTGCAATAAAACATAGGAGAAGCAGCGTAATGAGTGAGCCAAAGAGTCCCCTGGAAATCAGCCGTCGTTCTTTTCTTAAGTCCACAGGCTTTGCCGCCGCCGCGGCCATGGCGCCTGTTGCGACGCAACTGAAAGCCCAGACGCCCACGGTTACGCAGCACGCATCGATGAAGGATGAGCAGGCGGCGAGTCCCGTCACACTCGTCAGCATTCTGCAAGGAACCGATTCTACGCCTTATTTCTCGCGCGGAAACACGCTGCCCATTGCAGCGCGACCCTTCGGGATGGCGCACTGGACGCTGCAGACAACGCCGAACACGCCGTGGATGTTTCAGCCCGGGCAACGGCGGATCCAAGGCTTTCGCTCCACTCATCAGCTGAGTCCGTGGCTCGGGGACTACGGGCAGGCCACGTTCCTGCCGATATGCGGCACTCCGAACCTGGACTACGGCGAACGGGCCACCTCTTATCGCCCGGAGGATTCACGCCTCTCTCCGCACACGATCGCGATGAAACTCTTGCGTTACGGCATCGAGGCCGAGCTGGTTCCGACCGAACGCGGTGCACTGATCCATGCCAGTTACACCAAGGACCAGATACCAGGCTTCGTCTTCGATGTCCCGGGCGACAAGACTCCCATGCCAGAGCCGGACGCTGCGCAGCGCACAATTCGCTTCCGCTCCACGGCCAACTCCGGCGGCGTACCAAACGACTTTGCCTGCTATTACGTTTTGCAATTCTCCGAGCGATGGACAGCCCTCGAGCACAAAGATCTGACGATGCATCGCTCAACCCATCTCAGCTTTGCAGAGAGCGTCCGCTCCCTGGACGTCCGTATTGCAACTTCCTTCATTTCCTTTGAGCAGGCTGATCGCAACCTTCAACTCGAACTCGGCGCGAAGCCCATAGCCACTTTGCGCACCGAGGCAGAACAGGTATGGAACAAGCACCTGAAGTGCATTGAGATCGAGGGTGCATCGGAGCTGCAACAGCGCACCTTCTACTCCTGCCTCTATCGCACCTTGTTGTTCCCTCGCATATGGCATGAGCCGGATGCGAGCGGTGCAATGCAACATCGCAGTCCCTACAACGGCAAGGTCGTGCCAGGCGTGATGTATGCCGATCACGGTTACTGGGACGTTTATCGCGCCTGGTATCCCATGATGACCATTCTCTTCCCCGATCGCCTTGCAGAGATTCTGCAGGCGTGGGTCAATGCTTACCAGGAGGGCGGATGGCTTCCACAGTTTCCATGCCCGGGCTATCGCGCATGCATGACAGGCAGCCTCATCGATTCGCTCTTCGGCGAGGCAGCCGCCAAAGGCATCAAGGGCTTCGATATGGCCGCAGCCTATGCCGGGCTCAGGAAGCACGCAACCCAGCCCGGCAATCCCGACGCTGGCTATGGGCGCCGCGGTATCGATGACTATCTGAAATTCAACTATGACCCCGCCGACAAAGTCGAACAGGCCGCCGCCGAGACAGTCGACGCTGCCTATGGCGACTTCTGTATTGCTCAGGTCGCGAAAGCTCTGGGCAATACCGACGACTACGCCATGTTCATGAAGCGCTCTGAAAACTGGCGCAACATCTTCGATCCTAAGGCGGGTTTCTTTCGCGGCAAAAACTCGGATGGAAGCTTCCTCGAACCCTTCAGCCCCATTCGCTGGGGCGACCCCTATGTCGAGGGTGCTGCCTATCAGCATCGCTTCGACGCACCCCACGCCATGCAGGCGCTGATCGAAGCCATGGGTGGCAAAGAGAAAGTCGTCGCCGAGCTCGAGAAGATGCTCACGATCTTCCCCGACTTCGAAACCGGGTCCTACGGCAGCGAAATCCACGAGATGTCAGAGATGGCGGCCATCAATTTTGGCCAGTATGCACACAGCAACCAGCCCTCACATCACATCCTGTATGTCTTCACTGTTGCAGGGCGGCAGGACCGTACAGCTCACTGGACCAAGCGCGTGATGGACGAACTCTACACCCCGGACCTCTTTGCGGGGGATGAAGACACCGGCTCCATGGCCGCCTGGTACATCCTCAGTTCGCTCGGCTTCTACCCACTCTGCCCCGGCAAGCCGGAGTACATCCTCGGAGCGCCACTCTTCGCCCGAGCCACAGTGCACCTGCCCAACACCAAAACCCTCATCGTAGAAAATGCATACAAAAGCGGCAGCACTGTCCATACCTCACTCGACGGCAAACCGTTGCTCGGCGGCGTGATTCAACACGACGAGATAAAAGCGGGCGGAAAGCTACGTTTTGTATAAGACCGCCGCTGCGGCATCGTTTAAGTCGGATTGTGTCCGGCGATCCTTCTGGGAATTATCCTGGATTGACGGTAGCAGGGCGAAGCCCGTTTCCACGATCGGCACCGTCTGATGTGGCCTTCGGAGAAAATGAGGGGGTCCTCCCGGAGCATGCTGCGTTTTTCGGGGCTAATCCCTAAAGATCGGCTCAGACCGCGCTCAATGAGGGCACAAACGATTATGGGCTCATCGAGAAGGGTGCAGAGAATTGATAAAGCCGAGCCCAGTTCCCAGTCTTGATCTTGTGCCAACGTGACCCGCAGTCTTGCTCCGACCAGTTGATAGCACGGCGAGACATTCTACAATTGCCACGAGTCCACGGAAGGCGAATAGATCATGTCCGGCTAATCGATTCTCTGAACCAGAAATGAGAGTCAGATTGCGCAGAGGTCGAACTATCGCGAAAGATGCAAGTTGATTCACACTTGAACAAGTACACTCAACAGGTGAACATCCGTACTCGTCTCAGATTTTGCGGGGACACGTTGTTAGGCTAACCATCCGAGAAAGGAATGAGGGAAAGAGAATGGCGATAGAAGTCCTTCTTCCTCCGATTATCAAAATTGGCGGCGGAGCAATTGCTGAAGCGTCGAGCGTCTTGAAGCACCTCGGCGTCAAGCACCCTCTGATCGTCACCGACCCCGTACTTGTGCGTATGGGGCTGGCCGGGTCGTTGCGCCAGCAAATCGAGAAAGCAGGCATCGCTTGTGGCGTTTTCTCGGAAACCGTACCGGATCCTACGACCGACGCGGTAATAGCAGGCTTGCAAGCTTTTGTTCAAGGCAAACATGACGGGCTGGTGAGCTTAGGAGGCGGAAGCCCTATCGATTCGGCGAAGGCGATCGGCATCCTGGCGAGCAATGGCGGTCGAGCGAGCGATTACAAAGTGCCTAACAAGATTCCGCATGTGAGCCCGCTGCACCTTGCAATTCCCACCACTGCCGGAACAGGGTCCGAGGTGTCGCGCTTCACCGTCATCACCGATTCAGAAACCGACGAGAAGATGCTCATCGCGGGTGCGTCACTAGTACCAAATGCGGCGATCGTTGACTTTGAATTGACGCTGAGCATGCCCGGGAGGCTCACGGCGGATACAGGCACCGATTCACTGACTCACGCAATCGAGGCTTACGTAAGCCGCAAAGCAAACGCGTTCGCCGATGCTTTTGCAATGGCGGCTATGAAAACCATTTGGGCGGAGTTGCTGACTGTGTTTCACGAACCTGGCAATCGTCGCGCACGCGAGTCGATGATGTTGGCTGCGACTCAGGCCGGGATGGCATTCTCGAATGCAAGCGTGGCCTTGGTCCATGGTATGAGCCGGCCGATTGGAGCGCATTTCCACGTGCCGCATGGGCTTTCAAACGCAATGCTATTACCGGCCGTTACCGCATTTTCAGTGCAGGCTGCGGAAGGCCGCTACGCGGAATGTGCTCGAATCATAGGAGTAGCGTCTCAGTTAGATTCTGACGCCCATGCAGGCGGGAAACTCGTCGATGCACTGTTCGCGCGGAATCAGGATCTCGGGGTGCCTTCACCGAAACAATTTGGCATTCCCGAACAGAGATACTTCTCACTGATTCCAACAATGGCGGAACAAGCCCTGGCCTCAGGTTCACCACAGAATAATCCTCGCATTCCAACGAAAACGGAAATCGAAGAGATTTATCGGCAGATTTGGAATTGACGATTACCTCGAATACGGCGTTTTTGTTACCGAGAGACTTATTGCCAAGAACGGCGTGGCGTCTTGCTACCATCTTCAGATGGATCTATCCAATGGATACGAATCAGTCTCTGAAGAATTTCTTGCGCGTCGTGGCAATGGTAGGAACCGCTCTGATGCGATCGGTGCGAAGGAAGTACG
The DNA here is from genome assembly GCF_025685625.1 of Acidicapsa acidisoli. NCBI lineage: Bacteria > Pseudomonadati > Acidobacteriota > Terriglobia > Terriglobales > Acidobacteriaceae > Acidicapsa > Acidicapsa acidisoli. Next base: position 144,530 of record NZ_JAGSYI010000001.1, on the reverse strand, counting down.
GAAGTGGGCGAAAACACTGCCGCGGGGCAGCAGCGTTATTGACCTGGGTTGTGGGCCCGGCTTTCCCATCACGGTGGTTCTGATCGAAGAAGGACTTCAAGTCTTTGGGGTCGATGCAGCACCATCGTTTGTTGCGGCATTCAAACGCAACCTACCGGGCACACCCATCGTTTGCGAATCCGTCCTAGAGTCGAGCTTTTTTGATCGAACCTTCGATGGCGTGTTGTCAATTGGGCTGATGTTCCTTCTCAGAGCTGAAGAGCAGCGCCGCCTGATCCGGCGATTCGCGGATCTCCTGGTGCCGGGTGGCCGTTTGTTATTCACCGCAACCGCCAAACCTCATGCTTGGGCTGACGCAATGACGGGCCTCGAATCAATTTCCCTGGGGGCCGACGAATACCGGAAGCTACTCGGAGCCGCAGGCATATCGGTCACAGAGGAATACGAGGATGTTGGGGGAAACCACTATTTCGATGCCTTCAAGGAAAAATACATAAGATAATCACTCTCCTGAAGTCGACTTCTATTGACCGACCAGTTCGCCGGACTCAATCTTGACCTTTCCCGCTTCACAAGAGTCTTGATAGATCTTAGCGGTGCACATCTATTTCAATGGCACATTGATTCTTGGTTTCGTGGGCGCACGCGTGCTGCTTGCACCCGTACAATTCGGTATGCGCCGCTCTTGCCGTCGCATGCACGCCAAATTTGCATTTCCTGAGCGTTACGGCCGCATGCATGCCCGTCTGCATCGTTCGTAGCCTGTAGAGGACTTACTCTCGATGCCTACTCAGCCCAGCCGGCGCACCTTTCTCAAACTCACTGCTGCAGCCACCTCTCTCACTGCCGCTGATCTCGCCTACGCGATTCCGGCCAGCGATTCAATCGCTCTCATCACCGATAAAAGCGCTCTTCTCTCAGTCGAATCTGTGCATTGGGCGCTTGCCGAGCTCCACCGCGCCTGCGCGGAAAAAGGCCTGACTCTTTCCACACCTTCAGGCAAACTAGCCATTGTCGTCGCTCCGTCATCGAGCTCGCTTGCAGCAGGCTTCGGAAGACTGCCTGCAATCACGCAGCCGGAGACCGCGGCTCTGCTTCCGGGCAGCTATCGCAATGTCCCGGCCATTCTTGTCACCGGCATCGATGCGCGTGGTCTCGTCTATGGGCTTCTCGAGCTCGCCGACCGCATACAGCTCGGTGATGATCCCTTAGAGGTTCTCCATCTCACCACACCGATCGTTGAAACCACGCCAAACAAAGTGCGCAGCGTCGCCCGCGCTTTTATCTCTGAGGTCGAAGACAAGTCGTGGTTCTATGATCGCGCCTTCTGGACCCACTATCTCGACACGCTAGCCTACGCACGCTTCAATCGCTTCAACTTTGCTCTCGGCTTCGGCTACGACTTTCCTCGCGGCGTCACCGGCGACTACTTTCATTTCCCCTATCCCTATCTCGTCGAGCTGCCTGCATACTCCCACGTCGCCATCGAGCCGCCGATCGCGCACGGCGAGCGTCAACGCAATCTCGAAACGCTGCAGTTCATTGCTGCAGAAACAGATCGCCGCGGCCTCGAATTCCAGCTCGGCATCTGGACCCACGCTTATGAGTGGACTGACAGTCCGCACGCCGATCACCGCATCACCGGCCTCACACCAGAGACGCACGCAGCCTATTGCCGTGACGCGCTGTCCGCGCTGCTCAAAGCATGCCCACAGATCACGGGCCTCACCCTGCGTATTCACGGCGAAAGCGGCATCCCTGAGGGTAGCTATCCCTTCTGGCAGACGCTCTTTGAAGCCATTGCCATAGCCGGCCGCACCATCGAGATCGATATGCATGCAAAGGGTCTCAATCAGACCATGATCGACATGGCCCACAAGACCGGCATGCCCGTAAAAGCCGGCGCCAAATTCTGGGCAGAACACCTGGGCCTCGGCTACCACCAGGCCGACATTCGCGCAGCCGAATACCCGCGCCAAGGCGTCACAGGGACCTTCGCCGTCTCGAGTGGTGCGCGCAACTTCACCCGCTACGGATACGGCGACTTCTATGGCCAGCGTGACGACATCACGCTTCTGTATCGAGTCTGGCCCGGCACGCAGCACCATCTTCTCTGGGCAGATCCGGCTCTTGCCTCGGGCTATGGCAGCGCCGCTCACTTCTGCGGAGCTGCAGGCATGGAGCTCTGCGAGCCACTTACCTTCAAAGGCCGCGAAGGATCAGGCCACCCTGGCGGGCGCAATGCCTATGCGGATGCGGCCCTCGCCGCCTCCCATCCAGATACGGATAAGTTCGCTATCACCTACCGCGTCTGGGGCCGTGCTCTTTACAACCCTGAAAGCGGGTCGGATGTCCATCAGCGCTGGTTCCGCCATCAATTTGGTCCATCCGGTCCAGAATTGCAATCTGCTCTTGCGCACTCAAGCCGCATTCTGCCCCTCATCACCACAGCATGGCTGCCTTCAGCCTCCAATCACAGCTTCTGGCCTGAGCTATACTCGCCCATCTCGATCCTTCCAACTACCGGCGAGCCACTCTACGCGGATTCACCCGCTCCCCATAATGTCAGCGCCATCAGCCCACTCGATCCGCAGCTCTTTTCCACGATCGATCAGCACGCGGCTGATCTGCTCGCCGGCACAGCAAACGCCCGATACAGCCCCAGCGAAGTCATCGCCTGGCTTGAGGTGATGGCAGAGACTTCTACACAGGCTCTTAGCGCAGCCCGCACCGCAGACAATCGTCGCTCTACGTCTGCAGCCTTCCGTCAGGCTGAAGAAGACATTCTCATCCTTAACGGCCTCGGTCTCTACTACGCCAACCTCTTCCGCGCCGCACTCAGCTATTCCATCCACGCACGCACCGGTGACCCGCAGGCATCGGAAGCTTCTCTCAATGCCTATCGCAAAGCGCACGACAGTTGGGCTGCCATGGCTCAGCGTGCTTCCAGAGTTTATGCGTTAGACATCAGCTACGGCGAGCCCAGATTCCGTCGCGGCCATTGGATCGATCGCCTTCCAGTTATCGAGCAGGATCTTACTGCCCTTGAGCAGCACTTCGCTGCCAAGTCAGAACAGACTGGTTCCGCTTCCACCGCTCTCGCGCATCTGGCCGGTACCCCTGCGCGCCCATCGGTCGCAGTTGAGCACATGCCTCCGGCTCCCTTCCAACCTGGCGTAGATCTGGCGCTTTCCGTCTCAGTACCTGAATCGGTGACGAGCGCTGTCCTCTGGTATCGCCACGTCAACCATGGCGAACGCTGGCTTTCGATACCCATGAAGAGAACCGGCAACACCTGCAGCGTCGCCATCCCCAGCAGCTACACTGGCTCTCCCTATCCACTGCAGTATTACTTCGAGCTTCGGACCGCGGAAACAGCCACGTTGCATCCAGTACTCAATGCCAACCTCAGTAACCAGCCCTATTTCGCACTGATGCCTGTAACTGTCTGAAAGCATCGGCGGCCAAGGCCTTCTTCAAGAAGGCAATCAGGCATGAGGGGCAGCCGCATCTTACGATCACCCTCGATGGCTATGTGGCTTCGCATCGCGCCGTTCGCGAAATGCGTACAGACAGTCTGTTGCCCAAGGGCACGAAGCTACGCTCTTCAAAGTATCTGAACAACTTGATCGAGCAAGATCACCGTGGGGTCAAGTTCAGGACTCAACCTATGCTTGGCTTCACGAACTTTGAATCTGCCGTTATCACGATCGCTGGCGTGGAGCTACTCCGTCGCATTCACAAAGATCAATTCGCTCGAAATCGGCTGAAAATTAAAGGCCAAGCTGTGCTTGCGATCTGGAATGCCGTGCTCGCCGCATAAAACACAACATCACTTTATCCTCGACATTCGGCTGTAGCAGTTATTTGCACCAGAGCCCGTTTATTGACGCAACCTAAGCCTCCTGTTATCCGCAAAGCCATTCTGTTCCTACCCACAGTTGAGCCAGATCTCTGAGGTTGTGTTTGTATGTACGCGTTACTAAGTATTCCTTTCCGCCTCTTACAAGCAGTCTGTACTCCCCCGTCGGTAGAGGTTGGATCTCCTCAACGGCCGAGATATTCACGACGACAGATCGGTGGATGCGAATAAAACCGTAGGGTTTGAGCTTATTGGCCATGGACGAGAGGGATTCGTGCACCAGATAGGGATGAGGTCGATGTTGCAGCGAGACGTAATTGCCTTCTGCTTGCACTGCCACAATGTCGAATAGATTCAACAGTAAAATGGTGCCCTTTGCCTTGAACGCGATTCGCGGCCCCTGTCGTTTCGCTATGGTCTCCAACTGCCGCGAGATTCGCATGAGGCTCGCCGCATCAACTCGAACGACGGGAGGCAATGATGTATCTACAGCTTCGAAGTACTGGTCCTCTGTCGCTCCAGGAGTGTGGCCCCTTTTACTTTTGGTGGAGAACATCGCGGTCCCCCGCCGTGCGCCAACCGGAGCGATTGCATCTGCGTGAGCAGCTTGCTGAACAAAGGTTTTACACGCAACGGCCTGATCCTGAATTGTGCGGGCGCTCATGATGAAACCCCTTGTTCTTTCGTTTCGATTTCCGTTACGCGATTGAGGATGGTGCGTGCGCTGCTTCTACATGAACTCAACTGAGCTCTGGGATTAGGGCGAAACTCAGACAATGTACCATCGCCGATCTCCTTCGATTCATGGCGTTCCCTAAACTGAAATCACCGCCCTCGCCGGACAGCACGCTTCTTCGACATCGGTCGTCCGCCTTTTGGAGATTGACGCGGCGCGCGAAGAGACCTCAACCACCCCACGATGTTTCTAATTCCCACTTCCCACACCTTGGCATCTTGAGCATTCTTCGCCAACGAGGCGTAACCCTCGACCATGGCGACCAGAAAACTGGCACTTTCCTCTGGATTCAGGTCGCGGCGAACTGTTCCCTCGGACTGTCCTCTTCGCAAGAGCGCAGCTACTCCTTCCTGCCAGGCAAGGAAAATCCTTTCCAAACGCTTGCGGAATTGCTCGTCCACCGGAGACATTTCCGTCGCCAAATTGAGCAGTGGACAACCGGTTCGAATGTCTTTGGGCCGAACAGACATACGCCGGACAATGCTAATCAAGATGTCAATTGGCTGTCCTCTGCCAAGCAGAGGGCTCAACCACCTGTCGCGAACAATCTTTGCGATGACTTCGTCGACGACGGCATATCCAAGAGCTTCTTTGCTATCGAAGTGATGATAGAGCGCTCCCTTGGTGACATTGGTGGCGGCGAGAATTGTATCGATGCCGGCACTCTGGAAGCCTGATCTGTGAACCTCTCGAAAGGCAGCCTGCAGCAGGCGTTCCCGTGTTCGCTCCGGATCACGGACCCTTCGCTTCCTCTCGTGGGCACTTAACATACCGACAAGTATGTATGTTAACCATTTCTATAGTCAATAAAAATGATCTGTCTGACTTCTGGCGGCTCAGTGTTCTTGAATTTTGTAATCTCTCGCCAGTGTGTGTATGGAAAGTTGGAGAAACGGTCGTTCCAGGTGCTTTGGACCCGTCCCAAGAGGTTGTTAGTCTGCCACTCTGCTTCGATATCTGAAATGTTGGGCCTGTTGTGTCACGTAATTGTTATGAACGTGGAGCGCCACATGCTCCCTTAGCTGTCACTCGGCGGAGATGTTGTGGAGTTGTGCGCCAATTCTGCCCTGAACTGCTGGAGCGTGGGGTGATACGTGACGTAAATCGCCAGTCATCTCGCCACGGCGACTTTCATATGGAGAAAAGAGGAGACATGAACACACTAAGACAGTTGTGCAATATCCGGATACCGTGTATTACGACAATTGTTCTGGCTTGCGCCAGCACTGCATTCGCTCAAACCAGCTACAAGATTACCGATTTGGGCCTTAACAAGAGCACGGACAACTTCAGCATGGTCATGGGACTCAATAATCAGGGCTGGGCAGAGAACATGGATGGGGTTGTAAACCCGCCCATCACTTCGACCTCCACGACCATTGCAAGTGGCCGCGCGGTAATAGGCATCTACGGACTCAACATCGACCTCGGCACGCTTGGAGGAAAGAACAGTTGGACCAACTACGGCGGGATCAACGATCGCGGGGAAGCTGTCGGTCTGGCCGAAACATCTGTTCCAGATCCAGACGGTGAAGACTTTTGCGCCTTCGGCACACACCTCACGTGTCGTCCGTTTCTTTGGCGAGACGGCCACATGATGGCTCTCCCGACGCTGGGCGGAAATAACGGGCAGGCCAGCGCGATCAATAACCGCAGACAAATAGTAGGCATTTCGGAAACGACGGTCCAGGACTCCGGATGCCCGCCTAGCAAGCCCGGAAAGATCATATCGCCGGCATTTTGGGAAAGAGGCGAAGTCCGAGCTCTTCCTACGGTGGATCGCGACCCGGACGGTTTCGTACAAGGCATCAACGATCAAGGCCAGGCCGTAGGCTCCTCGGGAACCTGCGCGAACATAGCGACCCACGCCGTATTGTGGGAAAACGACAGAGCCTTCCAGCTTCCAGGCCTAGGACACGATGGAAATGACGCCTACGCCATTAATGACCACGGCCAAGTTGTTGGGTATGTCACGAGCGCTGACGGCACAACCATCGTTGCCTCTCTTTGGCAGAACGGCGCACGCGGCGCAGTCACAAGCCTCGGCATTCTGCCGGGAGATGGCGCCGCTTTTGCTACAGGCATCAACAACCGGGGCCAGGTGGTGGGAAGCACCTTCAACTCCGTCGGCTGGTCCCGTGGCTTCATCTGGCAGGACAATGTGATGACCGACCTGAACACGCTCATTCACAGGGATTCCAACCTCTTCATCATCGCGGCCAGCAATATCAACGAGCGCGGACAAATCTCGGGTATGGCAACGGTGCTCACCGGGCCGGATACGGGCAAGATCCACGCCATTCTATTAACCCCTGCAAGGGAGGAGATCGGCGAGTCGGTTGCAGATTTCGCACGTACACACCCGCATTCCACTGTGCCCGCGAATGCCTGCCACTCTTCGCAGAGATTCGGCCCCGGCCCATTCGGGAGATAAAGTGGGCTTTTTCGGAGTTCCGACACCATGTAATTCCAACCGTATGTTGTGTGAAAGCCAAGACTCGAGGTTATGCAGAAGATCCTGGGTCACGTCAGATACCGAGTGACCCAGGATGCACCACATCAGACGACAGTTGGGAAGGGCTGTTATGCTGGAGCCGCCTTTAAACAAACTTGGATCGAGGATAAACAATGCGAATTCTCACTCTGGTTCTTGCAGCTGCTGTGATCTCGAGTAGTGGAGTGCAGATGCACTCACAGATGAGCGGACCACCGCCGTCACCGCCGGTGGGTACAAAGGAAGATCCCGCGAAAGCGGTGGACGGATTGCTGTCCTTGATGGAAGTCCAGGTAGTGGGGGCGGCAAAGGCGATGCCCGCTGATAAATACAGTTTCGCACCAGCGCAAGGCATCTTCGCCTCGGGCCAAACTACGCAATTCGACACCGTACGCACCTTTGTGGCACAGGTGACGCACCTGGCGCAGGCGAATTACTTCTTCTTCGGCTGGAGCGGCATTAAACCTGACCGCGACGTAAAGGCGATCGGGTCAATTACGACTAGAGACGAAGCGGTGGCTGCATTGGAAGCATCGTTCGTCTATGCGCACAAGGCCATAGCGACTATTACGGCAGAAAATGCGTTTGTAGCCATTAAGCCGATTGACGGCTTCAGTACAAGGACGACGATCGCCGCTTTTGCAGCCGCACATGGGAATGACCACTACGGCCAAATGGTGGAATATCTGCGGATGAACGGCATTGTGCCGCCGGCAAGCGCGAAGTAGAAGCTCATTGGCAGCGAATCTAATTAGCAGATTATGATTCGTTCCTCCAAATCGATTTTCTTCCTTCTTATTAGGGCTACAAACCGAACGGCAGAGGTCCTCTAGCGTCCCCCTCGTTAGCTTTCGGGCTGGTTGGCGAGGGAATAGGCAAATCAGTCAGTCGTCTACGGGCTTCATTTGTACGAACAGCCGAATTTACGGCCAAGTGACAAGAAGCGCGTTTCTCGGCACCAATGAACGCAGATCGACCAGGTTTATGTTGGATCAATGCGGCGGGCTAAAGCCAACCTGTGTCCGGAAACGCGACGGTACAGCCAAGGGACGGGAAGGCTGTTTCAACTAAGCCTTCGCTGCCGCACTTGACTGTATCTCGCGCATAATGATCTTCAAAACTTCGACTTCTTAGTTCGCCTGCACTAGCCCCGCAACAACTGCGGCAACTTTATCGAGTATCTGAATCCAGCCCTCCATCTGGCCGCTATTTTTCGCGCTCTCCATGGGTTCATTTCCAATGAAGGTGAGTTTCGTCTGGCCGTTTCCGAGATCCTCAAAGGTGGTCACGTCGAACGCACCGTCTATGGCCTCATGTTCGATTCCTAATTGCGCAGGGTCAACCCTGCTTCCCTTCGAGTCGGAAAAGTACATCAAGGAAACGATCTTCTCGTACGGAACAATCTCGTAGTATTCAACCGCATTCCAGAACTCCTGCCCATCTGGAGCCTTCATGCAGCAGAGAAATTTTCCTCCAACGCGAAAATCCATCTGACAAACGGGCGCAGTAAAGCCATTCGGTCCCCACCACTGCATGATGTACTTCGGGTCTGTCCACGCCTTCCAAACCAGCTCGCGTGGGGCATCAAAAACTCTTGTGACAACCATCCGCTCAATTTCGCTAACCGTGTTTTCTGTCATCTCTGACCTCCTCTTTCTTCATTTGATTGACAACTACATCCAATTTGTCGAAGCTCTCTTCCCAGAATCGGCGATAGCTAATCGCCCAGTCGCTGACTGTCTTGATCGCCTCTGGCCTAAGCGTGCACACACTCTCTCGTCCACGCTTCGTCTTGATCACAATCCGCGCCCGCACCAGGTAGGCAATATGTTTTGAAATCATCTGCTGCGAGAGGGCGAACGGTTCCGTCAATCCATGCACAGAGGCAGGCCCATGGGAGAGCCGCTCGATCATGGCCCGGCGGGTTGGATCAGACAAAGCCGCAAATGTTGTACTCAATCTATCCACAACCGAATGGTAGTGGATGTTCTGTCGATGTCAAGGAGAATTCTGCGATTTCTGATTTTGTTCCCTTGATCTCTGGACCAAGACGACGAGAGTGTCGACCACAAGGTGCGCAGGAGCGCGAGCCGCGCTCCGTTGTGGCGCGGCAATCAGGGCCGGAAGCATGCGGATTGCCTCAGGACTTGTTCTCGATGCATCACCGGCCTGTTGGCCAAGTGATCTTTTTGTCAGTTGGTTCGCCAGGAGCTCTCAATCGTCGATTCGCTCATGGGTTCGTATAGATACCGACATGTTGGTTAGTGTTTACAAATCCAATCCACTTGGCTGCAAAACCGGCATCTCGGACAAATGCGCTTAAACCACTTGCAGGCTTACAACCTCAGATAGTATCCGAATTCATGGGCAGTGTCCCATGATCACCTTTAAGGAACGCAGGATTGATCGCCGTCCCTCCCGGCAGCCGGGTCGACGTTCTGGCCCTAACTATCTACTCTGTTCATATTCATGACGCAATCCGATCATCTTCGTCGCGTTCGCTTCTGGCTCGCCGTCTTCATCATCGGCCTAGTCCTCAGTGGCATCACGGCTTTTCCTCTCGAAATGGAGATGGGCTGGCTCGTATCCGTCCTTCATGGAGGTTGGTTACGACCGATCTCCGAATTCACCGGGCTACTTCCGTGGATTGAACGCGTCAATAACGCTCTCCGCGTTACAAACGGTTACTATCCATTTCTCGCTTACGGCACCGACTGGCTCGCATTCGCACATCTAGTGATCGCAATTGCATTCGTTGGTCCCTACATCGACCCAGTCCGCAACAAGTGGGTGATCACGTTCGGGCTGATCGCTTGCGCTGGAGTCGTCCCGCTTGCCCTTATCGCTGGTGCCATCCGTGGCATTCCTTTTCCATGGCGCCTTATCGACTGCAGTTTTGGAATTTTCGGAAGTGTGCCGCTCTTTCTTTGCAGGCAGTCCATCCAAGCGCTCGAACGAGAACAAGCCTGATGCAACAGATTGCCAATTCAGCGAGCGAAAAGTCCATCCGACGTTCCCGCCCAATTGCACTTTCGATTGAGCTATTGGTTGCCACTCTCACTGCGGGCCTTACGATTCGATTTGTTCCGTTTGGCCTGCCGCCCATCATCGTCAAGTATGGCGGTTCGATGCAAAACGGGCGGCGCAACAGAAGGTTGTTGAGATGGTTAGAACGCCGGTATCGCCATCTACGTCTGAAAGGAGCGCTTAAATGCTCCCCGGAAATAACCGGAAAAACCGCTAAGTACTTGATGTTATTGGCGTCCCCGACGGGATTTGAACCCGTGTTATCGCCGTGAAAGTAACCAATCAACTCGCAACATTAACGCACTGCTGAGAACCAGAATGCATCGGTAAGAATCCTAACAACATTAACGAACAGCTTAAATGCTCCGCAACTGTCCGCAAGATTTTCTCGGCTCATCGCGCTCTTTCTGGCTCTCGTGACAGCTAAGTGTCCTCTTGACTATTGCGCGTATTGCGAGTATTTCGACTACCTGCTAGTCTGGGGCATTATGGCCATTGCAGCGAAGAAGCCGATCCCGCTCCCGAAGACAGAGCAGCAACAGGTGCAGGACTTGGAGAAACTGTTGCGTCGAGGTGTGCCTGCACTGATCAGCCCTGCAGGGACCGGATCGAACTTCCCGGCACTGTAGTTGAGGTCCTCAGAACGGCAGTTGGGTTTATGTGCCACGGCCAGACCGTTACGCTCATTCCGGATAACCTGGCAATTACGACACAGCGAGCTGCCGACATTCTCGGGATATCGCGTCCATTCTTCATCAAGCAGCTTGAGAGCGGTCTGATGGCCCACCATCGAATAGGCAACCAGCGCCGCGTTTATCTTCGTGATGTCATGGATTTCGCCAAGAAACGCGACAAGGAGCGTCTTGCTGCCCTGGACATGCTAGCGCGCGATGCGTTCGAAGCCGGCTTGTACGAGCGGAACGTATTCCCGGAAGGCGGCATGGACGAGTGAAGAGTGTCCGTCCCGAAGTATTGGATGCGTGCGTCCTGATCGCAATGCCCTTGGCTGACACGATTCACAACTCATAACCATCGCCAATAATGACGCGCTGAAGATAACCAACAGCCATGCTGGCAGAGTGTGGGCATTGTGGAACGAATCGGTAGACCTAGCAGAGCAATAGAGCCACTCCGGGGGGCTAGTTGACGCGCCGGGAGAACAATCGTCGGAACCAGCTCTGAGGAGTGGCATAGGCAATTCGAGCGGGCAGCATGAGAGAGATTGCGGTTCCTCTTCCGCGAGCACTTGAGACATTGAGACGGCCCCCAATCATGTTCGCTCTTTCACGCATGCTTGCAAGGCCGAAGTGTCCTCTTTGATGCGCAAGGAATGCATCCGGTTCCAGCCCTACTCCATCATCTTGAATCAGCATTTGAAATTCCGATGGAGTGAAGGATACTTCAATGTTGAGGTGCTTAGCGTGAGCGTGCTGACATGCGTTGCGGAGAGCTTCCCGCGCGATCCATAAAGTATCGTCGTGAGCAATCGTGCTCAACGGCGCCGAAGCGCCGTTGGTCTTGATTGTCACTTGACACTGGTGTTCCCCAAAAAGGCCGCTCACGATCGCTTGAATTTCAGTTGCGATATCAGCGTTCTCTGGGAAATAGCCCCTCATTTCCTTGATGCGATCGCGACCCGTGACCGTCAGCGATTCTGCTTCATCCAGAAAACGCTCCATATCCGACTGTACATCCGGCGCCACACGCGTCGTGAGGGTGGAGAAGCTGAGAACCAATCCCTGAAGCGCCTGTAAGACCGTATCGTGCAGTTCTCTCGAAATGCGAAGCCGCTCTGACATTCGTTCGCTGACCCGTAGCTCAATTCTCGCCGCAAGTTCCCGCACGCGGAGGAGATATGCGGACACGAGGATACCGAATACCAGGGCTATTGCGGCTAATCGAAACCACAAAGTCTGGTACCAGGCAGGCGCTATATCGAACTGAACTGAAGCACCCTTCTCATTCCATACTCCGCTGCTGTTGCGTGCAGCCACCTGGAACGTGTAATGACCCGGTCCAAGATTTGTGTAAAAAGCTTCCCGCCGCGTGCCAGCATCTTGCCAATCGGGATCATGTCCCATGAGCTTGTATCGAAACAGGACTTTTGAGGTATTAATGAAGGTGAGCGCCGTGTATCTACTGCGAATATCGCCGATGCTTGTGGATTCGTCTCTTCTAGTCGAGACACAACCCTATCTTTAGATCGGCCTCACTTACTCCTGACTACGAGTGCGCGGCGGAAAAGTCTGTCCGCTTGCGCCACTGGGAATCGGGCATCAACCCTTCGCTTTTAGCCTGGATGTGTGAAATAGGGCGAGCGCAACCTGCGTCACGTCGCCTCCTTCGGAGTACTCTTCGTTCGCACAACTTGTCCAATGAATCACGCTGTACACAGTAGGCCTGCGACAGGTGAATTTTGTTGTTCTGCAATTCGGCCTCTAGATCTTATTTGCCAGAGAGATTACTAAACCTTCAGCGGTGCGTGAAAGAGAGAGAAAGGGTTCCAGGTCGATGGCTTTCGACTGATGAGATCCCTCAATACAGCAGGCCCGGACCGTGTTTTCCAAATGCTCAAATGCACTTCTAAAGTCATGATCTTCCTGCGGTGCCGTGTTCTCCAGCCGATTTGCCATCCGCTCGAGTATTGCAGCTAGCCTCCAGTCAAACTCCCTTTGCAAAGCGCCCACCTCCGACGGGAGTTCGAATCCGGGGAGTTGAAGGCGATATTTGTAGAGAGTAATACGCGTTAGGAAAAGCATCCGTAGTTGCGGCTGCCACTCTCGGATTTGTCCGCGCAGGGCAAGGTCCTTTTGACGTGAGGGACCGAATTCGAAGAGCAGTCCGTCTGCCAGGCTCTTGACCTTATCAAAGTTTGAGTTGATCGTCTCTCGAAGAGAATAGCTGCGCTCGATCGCGACCTTTCTCTCTCCTGCGAGGGGCTGCCTCTCAAATTCAGCCAGAGCTCTGAGATTAGAAATGAACGCCTGCTTCATCTCGACCGCAGCGAGCGTAGGCCACAGCTTGTCGAAGACAACCCACATTATCAAGAGACCCAACAAGATGCCGATTACACGGTCTCTCGCAATGCCGAGTGAAATTTGTTCCCTGAATTCTTGCAGGTTGATGAGATAGAATGCGACGATAATCTGCACGCCGAAATATGCCAGTCGGGGGCTTGAAGTTGCGAACCATGCACCTATCATGCTAACTGCCACAAATAGAACTGCAAATCCAGCGATCGAGTCGAGGTAAGGAAGAATGAATATTTGCGCTCCCATCCCGAAGCCGAAGCCGCCCACGACTGCGCCGGAGAATCGCAGAATCTGTTTTTGACGAGAAAAGCCAACTGTAGTAAGCGCGGTTAACAAGACCGTAGTAACGGCTGTGCTAATGCCAGGCCATGCGATGGAGTTATAGATAATATAGCAAAGGCTCGCTGCGACCCCGCCTTTCAGTCCGAACTTCAAATGGTCTAGATTGGTGAAGGCGTCTGGAGTGAGAACTCGTGAAGGTAGCTTTTCATCGGATTTTGTGACCCCGAGTTCGCTCACAGATTCAGCACCCGAGAAGACCTCCGGGATGAGCACTGCGGTCTTCTCGAGCTCGCTGAGGAGCGGGATGCCGCCCAAAGACTCGTATCCACTGTCTACATCAATTGCGCGAGGAATTTTCCTACTCAGCAGATCGGCGCGAATTGTGGATATGCTACCAGCTAAGTCCCGCAACCTCCTGCGATATTCAACGCTCACGAGAACTTCGATTTGCGTCAGACTTGCAGTAATGTCAACGAGCCTCCCAGCCAGCGCTACAACGGCGCCCATCCGCTCCAGGTATTGTCGGGGATAGTTGGAACTGCGCAACGTGCGCCGTAGCCTCGATGTGCCAAGCATCGCTAGCCGCGTAACCTTCTTTGCCGTCTCCGGATCTACCGAAACGTCTTCTCCATAACAGGCGAGCACGGCTTCAACGGAAGCCAGGCGATCGGCAATCGATCGCAAGAGGTCATTCCCCGGTCTCATCGCTTCAAACAACAACTCGACAACGACGGCAATTGCGTTCCCAATCGAGAGTGCAAAGACCGCCCAGAGTGTCCCTTCCAGCTTGAGTTCGCCAGAGATGTGTTCATCCCAGAGGGGAACAGTTATCACAATCAGATAGCCAATTGCGGTGGCGGTGGCCCTATCTGTCATGGCGCTAATCGCATAGAACGTCATGAACATTGCACCGACCGCCCACAACAACCGCAGCAGTGGGTCATCCACAAAGATCATTGCGCCGACCAGTACACAAGTAGCTCCTAGAGAATAGGAGACGATTCTCGTTGCTGCAGTCCTCAAGGTTGTCTGAGCGCTTTCCCAGGAAATCGAGAGTGCGTAAATGGCACAATACGCACCGTAGGGAAGTCGAAACGTCATACTAATGAGCATGGCGAGAGTCGCAGACGTGACCATGCGGCCCACCAAGGCATATCTTCCGGTATAGGGTACAAGTTCCTCTTTGAGAAACTCCCAGATCCAACCCGATTGCTGAGTTGAGTTCGATGCGCTTTGCGTGAACGTTGCCATCTTCAATGCCCACGAATCTCAACAACCGCCGACTCACCTACTCGAAACAATCCGGGAGGGGGATTTTCGACACGAACACGGACAGGAAATCGCGATGCCAGATGCACCCAATTGAGTGTTCGCTGCGCGTCAGGAAGCCCTGGTTCTAAACGGCCAAAGACATCAGGATCCGGAGTTGTGCCGAAACCGATACTGTCCACCACTCCGGAAAGGCGAATGTTCGGCCTCGACGGCAGAAAAACGTCTGCCCGCATGCCAGGCTCGATATGCTGTAGCGTACCTTCGCGAAAATTACCGATCGCCCACCATGTACGCGCATCGATGAGCGTAAAAACCTGCTGCCCAACACGCGCGTAGGCGCCCTCCGAGATCGTAAGGTTGGTCACTCGCGTATCGAACGGCGCATAGACCTGGCAATTACTGAGATTGTAGCGAGCAGTTTCTACTGCCGATGTCCGGGCGCCACGCTGATTGGTGAGCGGTTCGAGCGTGGTTACGGCATGTATCGATTGCTCATGCTGGGCATGGCTCTCTTCTAGGACCGCCTTGGAGTGTTCGTACTGCGCTAAGGTCGATTTCAATCCTGCCTGTGAGAGCAGCAATTGCGACTGTGCTTGCTTCAGGGCTTCTGCCTGAGCAACCTCGGATGCTCGCGCTCTATCGACCTGGTCTACCGTGACAAACTGTTTTGCCAGCAAGGGCTCAATCCTGTGCAGATTGTTGTTTGTGTAGGTCCACTCTGCTCTAGCCCTGTTCACGCCCTGCTCTGCGTTTGCCAAATCTGCGCGGGCCTGATCGATTGCCGCTGCCCACCGCTCGATGTCAGCCTGCGAGCTATGGATATTAGCCCGTGAAATAGAAACGCCGCTCACCAGTGCTGCAATCTTTCGCTGCTCGTCCTCAATTTGTCCTTCGAGTGCAGCTTGATCAGACAGGGCTTTCTCGAGAGCGTACCTGTATGGCCGGTCATCGATTTCGAAGAGCAACTCGCCTTTCTTAACGAACTGGTTGTCGCGCACGTTCAGGCGGGTGATCGGGCCCTCTACTTGTGACGCAATGCCAATAAAATTCGCAAAAACCTCGGCATCATCTGTTCGTGGATGATAAGTCAACCTCCACAGCACTCCAAGACCCAAAGCAATAGCGACTACCACAATGCCAAGACTGATCTGTCGACTGAGCCGCTCCCTAATCGACGAATTTGATTCCATCTCCATATGACGCCTCGTTAGCAAAAGAAAATAAGCCACAATGCGGATGCAAAAGCGGCGGTCAGGCTTGGATAAATCAAAATCTGAGGAGCGACCACAACACGTAGGTGCTGGAAAATCCACCGAGCGAGAACTGTAAGCAGGATCGACATAGCCAGGCAAAATAACCATGCCGGGAAAATCGAACCTACCACGTCAAAGGTTGGAGCCCGTTCGCAACCCGCAAGCAGAAGCGAAGTAGACATGAAGCCGTACTTCGTAACGCGATGGCCTCGGCGGCAGATCATGGCTTAGGGCTCCTGGCGCTTGATTGCAGCGAGTCTCCGGTCTCGAAGACCAGATCTGCCAAACTCGTGAGGACTTGCGCACGCGCCAAAACATCAGCCGAGCGAGCATTTGCCAGTGTTGCCTGGGCGGCCGTTACGTCCAGCAGGTTGCGGACACCATCGTTGTAGGACTCCAACACGGCGGAATATGATTGATCGGCCGCGCTGAGAAGAGCGGCAGCAGCTTGCCGTTGGCCAAGCGCGGTCTCCAAATTGGAATAAGCTTTCCAGACTTCGTCCGCAATGTTGTCTCGGGTAACGTTCACTCCTGCTTCAGCCGCGCGTAGCTTGGCTTGCGCTTGCGCCAGATTATTTTTCCGTTTGCCACCGTCAAACAAGGTCCAGTTCAGTCTCAACTGCAGTTCCCCATGCAGATCCGCCGTGTGTGCCCAGGGAAGCTGCTGCTGCAAGCCATATAACGATTGCGCACTGGGAGTAGCGGTGATAGAAAAAGCCGGATAATAAGCAGCCCGCGCCTCTTTAACGCCGGCGTTTGCTTTTCGAACTTCAGCCACATGCTGCATAAGGTCTGGCCGTTGTTCGAATGCCCGATCCATTGCCTGGCCAACGGAATCGTCAAGCGCTTCGGGAATAGTAAGTTGGTCGATGGGCTGAACTCGAATCGCGTCGGTGGGACGTGTTCCCAATGCAGCTGCCAAATCCCCGCGAGTGTTCTTCTCAATCCCAAGAGCGGCTTGCAGATCGTATTGCGCCTGAGCGGCCGCGCTTCGCGCTTCTAGTACATCCGGCAAAGTCGCGAGACCGTTGTTAAGACGATCCTCGGCTGCTTGCTGAACGGTTTGGGCGTTCCTGAGACTTGCCCGAGCCGCCTCTACCTGACCAGCCGCGTTGAGCAATCGATCATAAGCTTCAGTCACTTCATTGATGATTTTTCGATGTGTATCGTTAAACGCAAAGTTGGCTGCGAGCAAATCTGATCGTGCTGCCGTGATGCGACCGGCACGCCCTCCAAAGTCGAATATTGTGTAGTTCAGATCTAAGGCTCCACTAAAAGACTGAACAGTCTGGCGATCAAACTGACTACCGAAGAGGACTTCCGAACGATTTGTCTGAGAGAGTGCCACAGCCGCGACCGTTGGGTACAGTTCGCTGCGTGCCACGCCGAGAGCTGCCATTTGAGCACGGGCCGTCTGCCAAGCAACACGAGTTGCCGGATTGTGTTCCTCGGCCAAGTTAACCAGTTCCGCCAATGTGTATGTTTGGTCCTGTTGAATGCTGAATCTGAATCCAACAAACTGCTTTGCAGAGTCTTCGATTTCCCGCTCTCCGGCGAAATGGGCTGGTTGCCCGGGTGAGGCCGGAGCACTCTGGGCAAACACATCTCCGGTAAGAAGAAGAAGTAAGAGCGAAACTGTAGTCCAAATGCTCATTTGGCACCGTAATCAGGGCGGTCAGACCAGGAGAAGCGAGGTAGAGTGAGGAGGAAGAATGGTCTTCCATTTTGAGCACATCCTTTCCTCGCTACATTGGTTGGCCAAGCAGAGAACCATCGCACTCAGCGATTGTTTGTGTTGTGGAGAACTCTACGAACGACTAGTGGACACTTCGCTCGTTCACCTGCTCAAAGAGTTTGTGATTGTCGCGATAGTCGACATGAACTCCAATAAGCACAGGCCCAGGTGTATCGAACGCCTTCTGCAGTACCGGGCTGATCTGGTCCGGGGACTGAATCATGAATCCACGCGCTCCGAAGGCATCCGCATACTTTACTGGGTCGACGGGGCCAAATTCTATGCCGGAGGGGCGACCGTACTTCTGCCTTTCCTGAGTGGCGACCATGTCATATGTTCCGTCAATCCAGATCATGTGTACGAGATTCGATTGGAGTCGTACCGCTGTTTCAAGCTCCATCGCGGAAAAGAGAAAACCACCATCGCCTGAGATCGACAAGACCTTTTCTGCAGGGCGAACGAGTGTTGCTGCAATCGCCCAGGGAAGGGCTACACCCAATGTCTGTTGGCCGTTGCTGATAAGAATCTGTCGCGCTCGGAAGCTATAGAGATGTCGGGCCATCCAGAGATGGAAGGAACCCATGTCTAAGCAAAGGGTCGTGTCCGGTGTCAGAATCTTCTGCAATTCGGAAACAAGCCGTAGGGGATGAACCGGAGTGCCATTCAGCGCAGCAGATGACCGTGCAAGCCCCTCACGTTCTTGAGCAATTTGTTCCAGTAGCCGTTTGATCGACGGTTCTGGAGTGGAGTCGGAAACCTGAGGCGTCAGCAGCCGAAGCGTCGCGGCAATATCCCCAATCAGTTCGACCGCTGGACTATATGAGTTATCAATGTCAGCTGGCAGAGTATCCAAATGTATGATGGGCCGCCTGTTGCCTTGATTCCAAATGGAGGGCCAGTATTCCACGGGATCGTATCCGATTGTGATCACCAGGTCGCCTGCGGCAAGGATTGTGTCGGCGGGTTGGTTGTTGATCTGGCCGACTCTTCCGCCAAAGTTACCGAAGAGATTCGCGGCGACCGCTCCGGCGGCCTGAAATGTTCCGATCACCGGTAGCTTTCCGCTTTCGATGAATTCATGAACGGCAGCTGCGTTTTGCGGTTTACTTGCTAGTAAGCCGAGCAGGACCACAGGTCTCTTCGCTTGATTGATAAGCCGCGCAGCTTCTTGGATAGCGGTCGTATCGGCAGGACCGGCGCCAGAGTATGCTGGAGGGGTAAGAACCTCGCACTTGGAGGGCGCCAGCATGATGTCCATTGGCAGACTTACAAAGGCCGCTCCTGGGCGGTCGGATTCGGCGCTGCGAAACGCATTCGTCATTACCTCGGAGACGGACTCTGGTGAGTCCACTTCAACGCTGTACTTGGTGACAGGCTTGCAGAGACTCACGGAGTCCATCGTCTGATGAATCTTCTTCAATCTGTCGGAGAGAGCTACCGCGCCGCCCAAGGCGATCACTGGGTCGCCTTCAGTGTTGGCCGTAGCCAAGGCCGTAACAAGATTCGAAACTCCAGGTCCGGAGGTCGCAATCGCAACGCCGGCTTTGCCGGTCATGCGTCCAATCCCTCCAGCAATGAAGGCTGCGTTCTGCTCATGACGGCAGACGACAGTCTTGATCGGAGAGTCGACGAGCGTATTGAAGACCTTGTCGATCTTCGCGCCCGGAACTCCGAATACCCACTTCACGTCATGCTGTTCGAGCGTTTTGACAACGATATCTGCGCCTGTTTGCTGCTCACTTAGGTTCTTTTCCGTTGACATTAGGCGTTTTCCTTTTTGTGAAGTTGTTCTGCATAGGCAAGGTCTTCCGACGCGTCCTTGGTGAGATCTGCTCGCAGGAACTCTTCCGATTCCGGAAGAGACAGATGGAAGTCATTCAGCCTGTCCACGCGAACTCGGAGGTTCTTGCCACTGCATTCAAGGAGATGACCTCCCTTCGTCCGGTCTTCAGACAGGAAGTGGAAGTGGTACCCTGCGATGTTGAGGGCACTCGAAAACTGCGGCGCCCAAAGGCCCACAAGAGTTCCGTCGACATCCACAAATTCAAACTCCGGTTGGATAGCCGCCGCTTTGGCTAGTGGAAGTCCATCGAGCGTCGCCTTCATAGCCCGAGTGTGGATGTGCGTGAAGTGACCGTCGATGCGGAAGGCGTAAAAGAGATTGTCCGAGTCACGATACCGGTCGCAGATTTTGGTGATCTCCGCGAAGCTCGATGCACTCACAATGGACTGATCCTGGTCCGCGGTAAAGTGCGTTACGACCGCGAAAGGGGTCCCCGCATCATCGGTAATGTTCAAGACTTTGCCATCACTGCGCGCCTGATAGATTGCTCCGTCAAGCACAACCATCTCGCCGTCAAGGTTCTCAAAGGTTCCAAGCCCAAAGTCGCCGTAGTTTAGTAAGAAGCTGCTCGACACAGCTCGCTTGTAAATCCCCTGAACAAGAGCTCCCGAAGTTGAGACCTGGAAGAGCGTGTGCTGCGGTACATCAAAGCAGTGGGAGAGTGCGTTCGAAATGAGGTGAGTGATGGGCTCTCCCGTCTCTCTAGATAATTTTTCAAGTGCGGTCTGCAATGACTTCGAAATTGGAACAAGCAAAGGCATAGAATTCTCCACCGGGCTAGACAAGCGTTGTATCGGCGTCAACTGATCTTGATTCGCGATGCGTTTTGAAGACAAGCATCAGCAGGATGAGCGACGGGATGAGAACCAAGGCGCCTATTGCGACAGCGATCACCAGGTCCGACACAATGTTGGAGGGTGCTGCGCTGTTGACAATCGTGAGTTCGGGTCGGACGAGATAGGGATACTGTGTAACGCCCCAGCCGAATACGATGAGAGCAACCTGCGCTGCAGCCGCTATTCTGGCGCGCTGATATCGCCTTGTCCAGAGAGCCTGGTACGCAACAAGCGCCGCGATAGCGCCGCCTGCCTCAATCAGCCAAACATAGGGTGCGCGAGACAGGCCATCGCGGATTCCCTGCGCGGCATTCTCTGCGACGACGTAGGTTGCAAAGGCAGCCATCAGGGAAACAAATCCTGAGAATAGAGCGCGGTTCCTAAAATCGTTCTGGAGCGCTGGATCGCCTGTTTCGATAGTGAGATAACAGGCCGATAGATAAGCGAAGAGTGAGAGCGAAAGCGCGCCGACGATCAGCGGGAAGGGATGGAACCACGTTCTCAGGAAGCCATTTTCACTGATGCCGTCCTTCACCAGCACGGTGCTGCTGGATATCGCTCCGATCACGATCCCAAGAAATAGCGGGGTCATGCTGCTCGATATGGAGAAGACCTTACCCCAATAGAGCTGTGTTCCAACGCTTCCCGTGAAATAGGCGCGGAAGACATACGATGAACCACGCAAAACAATGCCAAGGAGAATAAGAAAGATTGGAACGGCGAGACCCAGACTGATCTCACTGAACGCAGCCGGAAAGCCGGCGAACGTTAGGACGACGACCAGGATGAGCCAGATATGATTCGTCTCCCACACTGGCTGGATTGCTCTTGAGATCACGTCACGCTGGTCTTGCTGACGCGGCCCGGAGCACATGAGATCCCAGAATCCAGCCCCGTAGTCGGCTCCGCCAAGCAAGGAA
Source organism: Acidicapsa acidisoli (assembly GCF_025685625.1). Classification (NCBI taxonomy): domain Bacteria; kingdom Pseudomonadati; phylum Acidobacteriota; class Terriglobia; order Terriglobales; family Acidobacteriaceae; genus Acidicapsa; species Acidicapsa acidisoli. The sequence goes on along the minus strand of NZ_JAGSYI010000001.1, from coordinate 123,238 downwards.
TAGATCACGAGCGCGACGAGCATTACCGCAGCAAGAATGACATCTGTACTCATACCAGAACCTCCGATCGTTCAAGTTCTTTTCCTTTTGGCGTTGCGATCACATGCCTGCTCAGCAACCAGACAACGATGATTCCAAGAACCACGTAGAGCGCCGTCATCACGAGGAAGGTGATCGTAACGTTCGGCATGGAAGTTACCGCATCTTTGGTACGCATGAGGTGGTAAATGATCCAGGGCTGACGGCCGAGCTCCGTTACCATCCATCCCGCCTCCAGTGCGACGAAACCGAGAGGACTGACCAGAACGAGCGTTTTGAGAAAAACCTTGTGTTCGATGAGTGGAGGTTTCTTCCAGGCGAGCCAGCCCGCCGCAACAGCAAAGAGGGACAATAGGCTGCCACAGCCAACCATGATCTGAAAACAGATGTGCACCGCCCGCACGTCAGGCCAGTCGGATTCCGGTTCCTGATCGAGTCCTTTGATCAGCGCGTTGGGATCATGGAATCCGAGAAGACTCAGAGCATGCGGTATTTCGATTGCGTATTTCGTTTCGCGTTTGTCTGGAAAGGGGATCCCTCCGATGCGAAGCGGTGCGCCGGTTTCGGTCTGGAACTGACCCTCAAGACTGGCCAGCTTCATCGGTTGCTTCGCCGCCACCATGCGAGCGAGAGCATCGCCACTCATACTCTGAAGAAGAACCGCTGAACCACCGATGAGTAACGCGATTCCAAGCCCAGCCTCATTGAAGCGATTTCTACCGCCACGCAGGAGAAGCCAGCCATGAATACCGGCGGTTGCAAAACCGGCTGCCGTATACGCCGCCAGAACCATGTGTACGGCTTCCGGAATTCCGGCTGGATTGAGCATCGCAACAAACGGATGAATGTTCTCGAACTTGCCGGCTACGATATCGAAGCCCGTTGGTGTATTCATCCACCCGTTCACAAGCGTGACGAATATGGCAGAGAGCACACCGCTGATCGTGACGATGATGCCCGAAAGGAGATGAAACCATCCGGGCACCCGGTCCCAACCGTACAGGTAGATCCCGAGAAAAATTGCCTCGGTAAAGAAGGCGAAACCTTCCAATGAAAACGGCATCCCAATGACTGCACCGGCATACTGCATAAACCGTGGCCACAAGAGGCCGAGTTCAAAGGACAGGACGGTGCCGGAGACGGCGCCGACGGCGAAAAGGATGGTTGTCCCCTTCGCCCAGCGCTTTGCCAGTAAGAGGTAGACCGGATCGCCGGTCGACCTCCACCGCCATTCGGAGATTGTCATCATCAAGGGCAACGAAACTCCGATCGTCGCGAAGATGATATGGAATGCTAAAGACATCCCCATCTGGGATCGGGCTGCAATGAAGTTGTCCATTCCGCTACGCTCCTGGTTCAGGCCGTGAGGTTTTCGTAGAGGCCGGTACAACAGGCATTTGTGCGGGTGGCAGGAAGAATAGGTTCAGAGAGCGAGCTCCCTGAGCTCCGTGCACCAGAGTTGCTTCCACGTCAGCGGTGGCCGACGGGCCCATCATGAAACACCCGAAGGCTGTTTCATCGAGGCGCACGCGACGATAAGCCTCGTGCATGTCAGACACGATCTGTTCCGGATCGAGTAACACGATGAGATGCTGCGAGAGGAATGCGAGAGCATCCACGACCAGGTCCTCCTGCGTCAGCCAAACGGCGCCGCTCTCTGCAACACCAAACAGTGCACGAACGATGCCCACGTCTACGTCGGCAAATTCGTGTGGATCGCGATCCTCCGCTCTGCGTGTGCCTGCGATTTCGGGCACAGCTGAGCAAATCACTTTTGCTCCGGGATGAAGCGTCATCAACCTAGCTTCGGCCTCGGCCACGGTGGCGACGTCGTGTGCGACTCCTCCGGCTTCTTGAAGATGCCGTTCAAACTCTGTCTTGAGCCGTTCGCCCGACCGTTGGAAGTGCGGAATCCGAGGATGCTCCACTTTATCCTTCGGAAGGCTGTTGCGGATTGCCCCTAGAATTGTCTCGCGGCTACTGTTCGTCGTCTGCATGTTCACTCCTGTTTGCGAGATACCAATCGCGGAATGTTTGCTTCGCTATCTGCGGGAGTTCGCGGCTACGCCCCCAGGGATTCAAGGAACGGTTGTACAAGAGGAAGTGCGGCGCGTAGTCCATCGCCGGCGCGGCAACTTTCTCCATCGCGTGGTACTCCTCGGGATGACCGAGAACGTGACCGGCAACAGCAAATGACATCCTCTTTACCAACGGCAGGTATCCTCTTTCCGCCATTACTCTGCGCCATTTGAGGATCTGATCGCTGATGTCGATTTTCACCGGGCAGACATCGGAACATGACCCGCACAAAGTGGAGTGGAACGGCAGTTCGCTGTACTTGAACTCGTCAAACGTAGGGTCGAGGATGACGCCGATGGGGCCCGAATAGGTTGCGCCATAAGACAAGCCACCGCTTCGACGATAGACAGGGCAAGTGTTCATGCAAGCGCCGCAGCGGATGCACTTCAGTGAATGCCAGAAGTCGGCCATGCCAAGCCGTCGGCTTCGCCCGTTATCCACCAGCACGATGTGCAGCTCTCCACCCTTTCTAGGTCCGCTGAAATGAGACGAATATTGTGTGAGAGGAGATCCCTCCGCGCTCCGGGCCAGCAGCCGCAGAAACACGCCCATGTCCTCCACACGCGGGATCAACTTCTCAATGCCGATGCTCGCAATATGGAGCGGCGGCACAGAAGCACCGATGTCGGCATTTCCCTCATTGGTGCAGACCATGAAGGTCCCGGTTTCGGCGATCGCGAAATTGCCTCCCGTCATGCCCGCTCCCGTCGCCAGAAATCTCGGACGAGCGTTGTTTCGAATAACCTCAGTCAATAAGTGGGGATCATCGTTGTTTGGATCGGTACCAACCGTGCGCGCAAACAGCTGTGCCACGTCCTTCCGCGTTTTGTGGATAGCGGGGAACACAATGTGGCTGGGCGGTTGACCATCGAGCTGTTGGATTCGCTCACCCAGATCCGATTCGATGACCTTGATTCCACGGTTCTCAAGGAAGGGCGTCATATGACACTCTTCCTGAAGCATGGACTTGCTCTTGATCATCTCCTTAACGCCGTGATCTTTGAGGATGGAATGCACGATCTCATTGTGCTCGGCGGCATCCAACGCCCAGTGGACATGCGCGCCGCGTTTCGTGGCATTCGCCTCGAACTCTTCCAGGTAGTGATCGAGATGCGTGAGCGTATGCTCTTTGATCTTCGAGGCAATTTCGCGCAGCTCCTCCCATTCCGGAATAGCAGCCGCTTCTGCATCGCGCCGCTGCATCGTTCCCCACAAGAAACGATCGTGCATCGGTTCGTGGATTTGATCGTGAATGATGAATAGTTCGGCAGCCTTTGCCGGATCAACCTGCTTTGCATTGCTCATATCGGAAACTCCTCTCAGAATGGGCCGCCATTCAACACCTGCGCGACATGGATGTATTTCAAATCCAGTCCGGAGCGCTGCGCGATACCCTGCTGATGCATCAAGCACGACATGTCGGGCGATACTACGTATTCGACACCGTGGCGAAGATGATCGTGAGCCTTCTCCAGTCCCATCCGGGCGGAAACAGCTTCGTCCGTAACGCAGAAGGTGCCGCCGAAACCGCAGCAGTCATCAGGCCGATCTACAGGTGTTAGCACTAAGCCCTTCACCTTCGAAAGCAGGTCCGCTGTTTTGTCGAATGGAACTCCCATGATCTCGGATGGCTTGGCAATGCCCAGCCCGCGGATGGAGCTGCAGCTATTGTGAATCGCAACCGAGTGATGGAATTCCGCCCAGGGGAAGGAGTCCACATTCAAAATGTCGTGAAGAAATTCGACTAACTCATAGGTGCGTTGGCGAACATGTTTAACATCGTCGGTTTGGTCGATAACATCAAAATGACACCGGACCTGTTTGACGCAGCTTCCTGCCGGCCCGATGATGAAGTCGAATTCCTTGAAGTTCTCCACAAAGAGAAGCTCGGCCGGTGCCGCATTGGCTTCATCACCGCTATTAGCCATGGGTTGACCGCAACATGTCTGATTGAGTGGGTAACTCACGTTGAGCCCGAATCGCTCCAGGAGCTGTAGCGTAGCTATCCCAACTTCTGGAAACATCATGTCGATGTAGCAGGGTATGAAGAGAGCAATTCTCGTATCCTTCGAAATCGTGCTCTGATTTGTTGCTTCGGTCTGTGTCGTCATTTCTATTGCTCCTTTCGGTTCCGGTATGACTTAAGCGTCACTGCGTTGCGGCTTGGAACTCAACCCCAGTCCCAGAGCGATCCACGCGGCAGCCATGCCGACCAGAATCCCAACAGCCGAGTCAACTAGACGCAGAATGGGCTGTATCCATGCGTGCTGTGGGCTGATGCCGGCCACGACCATCACTACAGCGGTCGTAATAGCCGCTGTGATGATTTCCTCTGAGCGGCGAATCAGGGCCAGGAGGATGGAGATGATCCCGATCAACGCGGCCATACCAACAACGTGAAATGGGAAAATCAGAAGGTATATCAGGCAGAGGACGAAACTAGCCAAGGTTGCTAATGTTCGCGAAAACGCGGCACGAGCGCTTTCGATGTAACTCTGGCGATACACGAAGATCGTGGCGACCGCAGCCCACATTCCGCCGAGGAAATCGTCATCTCGAGAAACAGAGTACTCACGAGTCAGGATCGAAGTAATTACCACATAGCTGATTAGGCAGGCCACCGCGAGAATCGCGCCCGAGCCGACTGCTTGCCCGATGTTTGTTCGTCGACCGCCTGGCGATTCGACATCTTGTTGTTGTACCAGTGCCATAATTCCACTCCTTGTTCTGAAACGAGCCCGACAGTCACTTAGTGTGGTCCTCCGCAGGATGCATTCCTTTGTCGCTCATGGGAGCGGCGAGGAATCCATCCTGCATCGAACCTTGCCTCTGTTTGTGTTTAGGCGGCCCTCGTTGCCGACGTTACTTCCTCGCGGTATTCGGGCTTGTAGACATGCTCCCGAATAAACGAGACCAGGTCGGATGGCCGCTCGACCCTGGCCAGACCGCTGTCGAACACGAGCTTCGCGACTCGCGCGGCGGTCTGAATCTCGACCTCAAGGATGTTCGACTGCGGCGGGAAGAGCATGCCCAGCTTCAACTGCTCGGGAGTTACCTGGTCGGCGACAGCATGTGCAGCCTCGATGAACATTTCATCCGTCACTCGCTTCGCGTTGGTGGCGTAAATGGCCATGCCGACGGCAGGGAAGATATACAGGTTGTTGGCCTGGGACGGCAGGTACGTCTGCCCGCCTAACTGCACTGGTGGGAATTGCACTCCGCCAGCGTAGACTGCCTTGCCCTTCGACCACGCATAGGCATCCTGGGGCAGGCATTCGTGCTTCTGAGTAGGATTGGAAAGGGCAAAGATGATGGGACGCTCATTGTGGCGGGACATCGCCTCGACGACTTCCTGCGAGAATAGTTTGCCCACAGTGCTGACACCGATGAGGATCGTCGGTTTGAAGTCTTCGATGGCTGTCACGATCTGTGGCTGTTCGGTCGCCAGGTCGAGATGATTAAATGGTTTGCTGGACGGCAGCTTGTGTGCGTATGGCAGCTTGTGTGCTGCTAAACCCGGCCTTCCAGCAACTACAAGTCCCTGTGTGTCGAAAAATCGGATTTGCTGACGGGCAACTTCCTTCGCGACACCCTCCTGTCCCAATGCAGAGACGACCAGATCTGCGAGGCCGATGGCCGCGGAGCCTGCTCCCAGAAACAGGATTCGCTGATTCTTGAGTTCGCCACCTGTGATCTTCAATGCATTAATCAGTCCGGCGAGAGTTACGCCGGCCGTGCCCTGGAGGTCGTCGTTGTAGCAGGAAACCCTATTGCGGTAGCGCGCAAGCAGAGCGACCGCGTCGACCCCGGTCCAGTCTTCGAAATGGATGCAGCAGTTCGGGAAGACCTCCTGAACCGCCTCTACGAACTCGTCGACGAAAGCGTACAACTCATCACTCGATGGGCGATGCTGTCGCAGGCCGACGTAGAGCGGATCGCTGAGATATGTTTCGTTGTTCGTACCGGCGTCCAAATACATCGGCAACAGGCCCTGCGGCGGCACACCTGCCGCAGCTGTGTAGAGTTGCAGCTTCCCGATCGGAATGCCCATACCGTTGGCTCCGAGATCGCCCAGGCCCAGGATGCGGCCAGCGTTGGTCACGCAGATGAAGCGCACATCTTTGACTGGCCAGTTCCGCAGCACTTCCTTTACGTGCCCTTTCCGCTTGATCGATAGATACATTCCGTGTGGGCGGCGCATGATGTGGTCGAACTTCAGGCAGGCTTCACCGATCGTCGGGTCGTACACGATCTCGAGGAAGCGAGCCGGGTCCGACATCAGGGTGCGATAGAACAGCGTCTCGTTCGTATCGAGCAGATTCATCAGGTAGATGAACCGGTCAAGATCGGTCGCCTTTTCCTTCAGTTGCAGCAAAACGCGACTCAGTTGAGTTTCGATCGACTCCGTAACGTCGGGTACGAGGCCAGTGAGGCCGAGCGATTGCTTTTCGGACTCCGTAAAGCCTGTCGTCTTGTTGAGCGATGGATCTTGAAGCACTTCGATTCCGTGCTTATTTGCGGTCATGTTGTCTCCTTGGTCTGCATAGGTTTCTTTATTAGTGGGAGTGCATCGACTCAGAGCTGCAGGCTCCGTTAGCTGGCTTTCGCAACGTACGGATGGACCATCTTCGCTGGGTCGACGACCCGATCGAACTCCTCCTCGGTGACAAACCCCAGCTTGAGTGCGGCTTGCCTGAGCGAGAGGTCGTTGTCCAGGGCGTAGTGCGCAATCTTCGACGCTTTGTCATAACCGATGACAGGCGCGAGTGCGGTTACGAGCATCAAAGACCGCTCCACGTATTCCGCGATCTTCTTCAAATTCGGTTTCGTTCCCTCGACCAGAAACTTGCGAAAGTTGGTGCATCCGTCAGTCAGGATCGTGACGGAGTGAGTAATGTTGAAGATGATCAAGGGCTTGTAGACATTCATCTCCAGGTAGCCGCCGGCACCGCCGAAGCCCACCGCAACGTCATTGGCCATTACCTGCACGGCTATCATCGTTAGCGCCTCGGCCTGAGTCGGATTTACTTTGCCGGGCATAATCGAAGAGCCGGGCTCGTTTTCGGGGATCAACAATTCGGCAAAGCCTGCGCGCGGCCCGCACGACATCAGACGAATGTCATTGGCAATTTTGTAGAGCGAGACTGCTAGAGTGCGGAGTGTGCTGGAGAGCTGGACGAGAGCATCATGAGCACCCTGCACGGTAAATTTGTTCTGCGCGCTAACGAAGGGAAGGCTCGTAAGTTTTGCAATTTCTGCAGCAGCGGCATCGCCGAATTCAGGAGAAGCATTGATGCCCGTTCCTACAGCCGTACCGCCAAGTGCGAGGCAGTACACGCTCTTCAGCGCATCCTCGATGCGCTCAAGATTGTCGCTAAGCATACCGGCATAACCCGACCATTCCTGCCCAAGTGTGAGGGGGGTGGCGTCCTGCATATGGGTGCGTCCGATCTTAACGATGTCTTTCCACTCGTCGGCCTTAGCCGCGATCGCGTCGCGCAATGCCCTCACTGCAGGTATCAGTCTCTCCTTTACATTCACAGCCGCCGCTATATTCATCGCAGTGGGAAAAGAATCGTTTGAGGACTGCGACATGTTAACGTGATCGTTGGGATGAACGGGTGTCTTACTCCCAAGCTGTGTGCCCGCGAGCTGGCAGCATCGATTGGAAATCACCTCATTTACGTTCATGTTGAATTGCGTGCCGCTTCCGGTCATCCAGACGTGTAGCGGGAACATGTCCTGATGCTTGCCCGCAAGGATCTCATCGCAGACCTGGACGATCAGCCCGTGATGCTGGTCGTCAAGACGCTTGCCGGTATGGTTAGCATTGGCTGCGGCTTTCTTCAGGGTGGCATACGCGGCGATCATTTCGCGCGGTATCAGATCCTGCCCGATGTTGAAATGCTCAAGCGAGCGTTGCGTTTGCGCTCCCCAGAGTGCGCCGCTTGGCACCTCCACTTCGCCGAGACTATCGGTTTCCTTTCGCACTTCCTGATTCTTCACTGCACTGCTTGCATTCATCGTTTCTCCCTTTGCTCGATACTCTGCGGTCACTCAACGTTTTCCATTGTTACGACAACTATTAAGGCATTCAGGCTGCCAAACGTCTCGCCGTTTGTTTGGTTGAAAAGACACCTGTTACACGGCAGGTGCAGCCCTGTGTTCAAGCGAATCGGTGTCAACGTATTTACACTGTCGAAGCATGGACAGGGCCGCAAATTACAAGCAACCACGAAGGGGCCGCCATGCGCCATTCTCTATTTGTTCGGTCTCCATAACTCCACTCCTTGTTCGTTAACCAGGCACAAGTAGAAACAATAAACGTTGCTCTTTCGGAACTCACATAAAGACGCCACGAAACAGGGTGCCGCGTCTTTGGAACGGCTAACCAAATCTTCTTCATCTATTTCATACATCGCCGCATCGATGCGCGTGCACAAAGCTGCGGGAATGTATCCGTCCGTGTGGTCTGTTTAGCTCGATTCACGCCGCAGATCCGGTTAAAACCCCGTGGCCGTCTGAAGAGCCTCTGGCTGGATATGAAGCAGACATTTGGACAAGCAATCGATGATGCCTTTTCGATGACTCCTTCACCCTGCCCTCGCAGGACGCCATTGACTCGATGGACGCGCGATCGGAAGTGTTTGGCCCTGGCTAAGCCATAGCCTACGGTCGGTGTCGCCCGAAGGGGAGGGTGCGTTTGCGAAGGCTGTAGAAGCCATTAGTTGCAAGGCAAAGACAGCCCCCCCAACAACCGGACCACCTCATGACCGGAAGAATTCCCGAAACTCAGCGAGCACACCCTCTGGATCTTCCTCCGGGAGCAGATGACCGCATGGGAGCGGTTTGCCGGAGACGGTCTTGTTGCTTTTGGCTCTCCACGTTGCGAGGACCTCCCAAAGGTGGCCGACTGTGCCTTTTGCCCCCCATAGAGCGAGAAGGGGAGCTTGAATGTACTTGTTCCTACTCTCATCCTCACGATCGTGCTCGAGGTCCAGTCCGGCTGCAGCGCGATAGTCTTCGCATACGGCGCGAATGGTGCCAAGGCAGCAGTAGCAGCGAATGTACTCCGCCATTACCTCTGGCGAGATCGCACCTGGTGTCTTGCCTTGAACGGCAAGATGATCCCTCAGGTAGTAAGCAGGATCGAGGCCTATCAGGTGTTCGGGCATCGGTGCTGATTGAATTTGAAGGAACCACCATACATACTTAGTCGCAAACTCTTTTGTCGATTGTTCGTACATTGTCAGAGTGGGCGCTACATCGAGAACGGCTACCTTCTCGACGCTGCTGGGGTGGTCCAAACAAAGGCGATGGGCGACCCGTCCGCCGCGATCGTGGCCGGCTACGAGGAAGCGCTCGTGTCCAAGTTGTCGCATGACTTCAACCTGATCAAGAGCCATGGCATGAAAGGAATAGTTGACGTGGTCGTCGCTGTATCCCGGCTTGCTCGAATCACCGTAGCCGCGCAAGTCTGGAAGCACGACAGTGTATTCCTCGGCGAGTGCAGGCGCGATCTTATGCCATGTCAGATGTGTTTCCGGATGGCCGTGGATAAGCAGTAGCGGCCTGCCATTTCCTTTGGTGAGAACGTTGATTTCGGCGCCCGATGTCCGAATCCTCCGAGCTTCGAAGCCAGGCAGGAGTTTCTCCGAGGTGACGGCAGAGGGCGGTTCGGGAAGTTCCCTCAGACTGGCACATGGTGCGGGCTCCGGATGCGCGCTCGGGAGTTCTTGCGCAAGGTCAGATGGGCTAGGGGCAGGTTTAGACTGTGCACTTGCCGCGCTAGGGATCATCGCAGCCAACGTGGCGGCTAATCCGCGTGATGTGAAAACTCGACGATTCATAACAACCTCCTCGTTCAATTCCTGATCAGTGAACACGATCTGGCTCACGAGCCCGATCGCAAAGTGATAACAAGTCTCGGGGCCGCAACTTTCAGACGCTCCAGGTCAGCGGCAGTTCGGACTCGCTGAGGTTATGTGCAGCCGAAAGCCGTCGACGCGCTCTATACAAGCGGGCCTTGACGGCCGATTCGGAGAGATCCAGCGCGCGGCCGATCTCCCTCACTGAGCATCCGAGCATCATTCTCATTCGAATTGGCGCACGCAGTTGGGGATCAAGGCTGCAAATAGCGCGTAATGTCTCAAGTCGGCGCCGATTCAAATCGTAGGCCTCCTCGGGATTCGGCGCAGTGTCCCTAACTTCAAATGAGAGAGTCTCAAGCTGAGGATCAAGCTGATCATCAAACAATACTTCGGTACGAGTGTGCTGTTTGCGAAGGATCGATAGAGCAGAGTTGATGGCGATCCGTGTCAGCCAGGAGTAGATTTTGGATCTACCCTCAAAGTTTTGGATTGCCACATAGGCACGCAGAAATGTGTCCTGCAATGCATCGTCTGCATCTTGAGGATTCTTGGTAATGGCCAAGATGGTTCGATAGAGGCGCCGGGAATAGAGTGCGTGAAGTTCTGCGAAGGCTTCGGGCGACCCTGCCCGAGCTGCCGAGACGACGTCATCATCTGTCGCCGACGCTCGATCCGCGGCATGACGGTTAACTAGAGCGACACCTTTCATCCTTTGAACTCCGGAGGCTTCTTTGCTAGAGAAATGAGGAACAATTCACCTGTGGCAAGTTGGCGCCAGACCATCAGAGTGGATTGCGTCGATCAGACACGCCCGAATGGGATGCGCCTTGAATTTGAGTGCCATGAGAATAAGGCGCCTTGTTCATCACACGGACGCCAGACGGAGTGGGAGCTATTTTCACCTGAACATGAAAAAGTTTCCTACCATCATCGACCTATAGCTTTTGTTAAGAGATACGAGCCCCGAAACCGGGATAAAGCGGCAAAGCTTTCTTGGTATCTTCCGGCGTGAGGAAGCGAATGCCCCACGAAGCGCCAACGCTGATTGCTTGCTCGGGATCTTCAACCGCGTTAGCGGTCGCCACATCAGGCAGAACCATGTCGTGTGCCCGTTCACCCATTGCCAATAGGTAGCCATCCATTCCAACTGTTTCATCGCCGGTGGCTCCGACCATAATCAATGCACGTATCTCCTCCGTCAGACAGGCGAATGTGTGGGGCTTACCCTGAGGAAGAAATCCAACGCCGCCAGCTTGGACATCGAACGTCTTTTCTGGTGTATAGAATCGAATCGCTCCCTCAAGCACGAAGAATAGCTCGTGTTCGCGCTCGTGGATGTGAGGTGGTGGCTCTAGCCCGGGCCGTACTCTGACTTCCATAAATGCAAAGCGCCCATTAGTTTCGGTCCCCTTTGCAAGAACCGTAATCACCTGGCCCATGTACTTGATGGTTGAGTCAACGCTCACTTCACGGGAGTAGGCAGCCGGAATTAGCTGCTTATCGGTATTTGTCATTTACTTCACCTCTGGTCTGGTATTTGCGACATAAGGAGTGAGATAGATGTTGCTCGCTCGGGCTATCTCCGATATACGCTGCATAGCAGCATGAGACTTTTTCTTCAATGCTTCTTGCTGAGCGGCATGTGCCTATCTTGTTTTATCGAGAACAGGCAATAGATGCGTGTCCAGAAATTTGCCATTGGATCAATACCTCTGAAAACTTACCAATCGCAATTATTACTAGCTGTATCTGAAGGAAATGACATAGCAACCTGCCATGGCCCCGAACGCGAAAACGCCGTCGCCCAGAGTTCCAACACTGGGCGACGGCACATAGATGGAGGTTGTAACTGCAGTGCAGTCGCAGCAGTGACGGTTTCTGCAGGGGGGACGAGCAATCACTTGCCTTTCGTGAAAATAAAACTGTCGCTCGTGAACAACTGCGCTGGTTCCGGCTTACTATTGCATTAAATTGCGTTAACAAAGCAGCTGAAAGGCGTGTACTTGTGAATCTCCGTCAGACGCCTGGTGACCTGCTGCTGTTATGAGCTGAGCGGATCGACGTAGCCCTTGGGTCCATGAGCGTAGAAGGTTGTCGGATCAGGTTGATTTAGAGGGACACCTTCTGCAAACCGGCGTGGAAGATCGGGGTTGGCTATGAAGAACCTTGCAAACGACACTGCATCTGCCTCGCCCTTCGCGAGGCTTTCACTTGCGGTCTCAAGAGTGAAGTTCTCATTGGCGATGTAAACGCCGCCGAACTCACGCTTGAGCTTCGGCCCAAGCCATCCGTCTGCATGGTACTCGCGAGAGTGAAGATAGGCTAGTTGCCGAAGACCAGCCTTACGCGCCACATAGCTGAAGGTTTCCGCAGGGTTTACATCGGACACATCATGCCTGTCGCCGCGGGGAGAGATACGCATACCGACGCGGCCAGCTCCCCACACCGAGACGCAGGCATCAGCCACATCGAGCAGGAGACGGGCTCGGTTCTCGATTGGCCCACCGAACTCGTCAGAGCGATGATTCGTGCCGGACTGAAGAAACTGGTCGAGGAGATACCCGGTGGCTCCGTGAATCTCAACACCATCGAAGCCGGCTCGTTGAGCATTCTGAGCTGCCGCCCGGAACTGCTCGACTACCTCGTAGACCTCGCGCGTCTCCAGAGCACGAGGCGTCACGAAAGCCCTTTTTGGTCGCACGAGTGAGACGTGGCCAGCGGCAGCAATAGCGGAAGGAGCAACAGGAAGCTCACCGCGCAGAAACATAGGATCGGATATACGCCCAACGTGCCAAAGCTGAAGAAAGATATGACCACCCCGGGCGTGAACGGAAGCAGTGACGAGCTTCCAGGCCGCGATCTGAGCCTCTGACCAGATGCCCGCCACCTGGGCATAGCCGATCGCTGCCGGTGAGACTGGTGTGGCTTCAGCAATGATTAGACCCGCCGAAGCGCGTTGCGTATAGTATTCCACCATGAGAGGAGTTGGAATGTTATCTGTGCTTGCACGAAGCCGTGTCATAGGCGCCATTAAGATACGGTTCGGCAGTTGGAGATCGCCTACTCGAATGGGATCGAAGAGGGTTGGCATAGTAATCGGACTCCTTGCACTTCCGTTGTTTGCGAGGAATGATTCACTTCAGGGATGATGGGTCGGCACTTGATTGCACGGCAATCAGTTGCCATGAACCGTTATCATGAAGCCAGACCGCGATGGCTCGACTACGTAGTTCTATGGGCTTGCCGTTCAAGTTCAAGCTGATGGACAAGAAGTTGAACACCAAAGCCACGGGGCCTTGCAGCGTAATGGTTTGGTTGGAACGCTCGATCCGCCGATAGCCAAACTCGTTACCTGTGAGTCCAGCAACATAGGATGCTTTTGTATGCTTATCACCGCTCGAGTGTAAGTACAGAAGTTTGTTATGCAGCACACGATTCAGCGTTTCTAAATCTTTGTTAAGCATCGCGGTATAACGCAGATCTTCCATGCGCTCAATTTCTGATTCACTGAAGGTATTTGTTACGCTAGCATCCATTCGATTACCGCTTGTCTGGACCTCTTTGGTATTCGTGATCGGTGGAAAGAGTTCAGCGAACAGGCACGCCAAAACCGGAAAATTGCGGAAGTGCCTGTTGGGCCTCCGATGGTGAAAGAATACGTATGCCGGTGGAAGCGCCGACTCGAATCGCGTGCTCCGGTTCGTCGACTGCATAAGTTATGGCGGATTCTGGTAACGCCATGCTTCCGGCCGGTCGGCCCATCGCGAGGAAATAGCTGTCCAGGCCCACAGCATCGTTGTCAGCGGCCTGTACAAAGATCAGGGTGCGCACAACATCAGAAATGCATGTGAATGCATGGGCCTTACCCTGGGGAAGGAACACGACATCACCAGAGCCAATGTCTAGCGTCTTGTCCTCGCAGTAGAAGCGCATTGCGCCTTCCAGCACAAAGTACAATTCATGCTCCCGCTCATGGACGTGAGGTGGAGGCTCATTCCCTGGCTTAGTGTGGTACACCATAAGGGCGAACCGTCCGCTCGTTTCCGAGCCTTTCGCTAAAAAGGTCATCAGGCTTCCCATATAGGCGAAGGTCGAATCAACATTAGTGGCGCGTGAGAACGCCGCCGGCGACAGATGTTCTTTATCCTGCATCATTCACCTCATCTCCGCGCCAAATACATTTCATTGTTGCGAGCAATCTCGGATAAGCGGCCAAATACCGTCGTTGGTTCAGGAAGATACTTGTCTCGAGTTAAGCGAAATCTCGCGACGCTCAATCCGCCAATGCGTAAATTTCCTCTGATGCGTTCCATGGAGCGTCAATCGGAATGGCTGCAATGACGAGGTTGCCCGAATTGAACATGCGTACATCAAAGTGCTTTACGTTCTCAAGATCGCCCCTGACTGCTGAGGCTGCGGTCGTTGAGTTTGCGGTTGAGATGTGCGCATCCTCGCGGGCACTCCTGGTCATCCGTTCTTTGCGCTCGGCGGAAAATGTTCGAACAGCTTCACTATGCCCTTATTTAGGCTCTTAATGTTCTTGTTCGACTTGTTCGATAGGGCGTCACTCAGTGCTCCCCGCCAAATCAGATTCTTCGTACTCGAGTCGAACAAGTCGATGACCAGTGATCCGACTCGATACGTGTCCGGGACTGTCGTAGATTCTCCGAAACTATCTCCGAATCCGCCAAACCTTCTTCCCCAGCCCCAACCACCGCCGAAGCTGTCGTAGTAGGTGTTGAGAGTCTGGTGAGTCTGCGTCATCCCCATCGCAATGATGGAAACATTCCCGCCAGATTCAACCTGAGTCCAGCCTTTCGCTGCCAGTGCTGAATTGACGTCCGCTTTGATTCGATCGACCAGAGCGGGTTTTGCGTTTGCACGCGTTCCCAGGAATACGTTTTGTACTGGTTAAAATCTATGCTGCGATCGTAGTCGGTCTTGATCTCCTGCGCGAAAGATGCGGTCGCGCAAATAAGTGCGATCACCATCAGAGAGAGAATCCTGCGTTGTGTGCTCATAAATGTCTCCTTGTCTGGTTCGAGTTGTGTGATGTCGGGTGTGTCTGGCAGAATCGCCATAACCTTAAACAGGCCATGACAGGTACAGCCTTTCGTCATTCGTGGAATGCACGCAGTATGCGAACCACAACTTGCAACACGGTCTTGGAGTTGCGGCGAAACTGTTGATGGATAGATCTCGTAGTGACAGATGCTCGATACATATCCGCAGAGATCTGAGCAGTTATCGACCATACTTAACTCCCAGACGTCGGTATGTCCGACATTCTTGTTCTACAGGGGGCAGACGACCAATGTGTGTCCAAAATCTCGGTGTTGGATCGGTCCCTTCACTAAGTGTCTTCTTTGACTGTGATGGGCTGACGGCTCTGCAGGGCAGTGCAAGCTGGGAATCTCAATTCTCCGGCAGTTTGGTTACATCCCATCCTCCTCCCAGTGCTTTGATCAGAAGCACGCTTGCGTCCAGGCGGCGCTGAAGGATATCGATGTCATTGCGTTGATTGTTGAGCGCGGCTGTTTGCCATGTAACGACCTGCAGATATGTATCTACGCCACCTTCATAACGAGTCTGAAAGAGGTCAAGGGATTGTTCCGCGGATGCGGTGGCCTCATGTTGCTGTTGCGCTTCATTCTCGAGTACACGCAACGCCGCCAGATTGTCCTCCACTTGCTGAAATGCGGTCAGGACTGTCTGGCGATAATTTGCTACCGTGGCGTCATACTGAGCTACGGTGATGTTCTTTGTGGCGAGGCGGCGACCAGCGTCGAAAACGGTTTGAGACAATGCTGGTCCGACAGCCCAAAAGCGGCTTGGCCAGTTGAACCAGTTAAGTGCTGACGTCCCCTGAAAACCGGCGACACCGCTCAACGAGAGTGTGGGGTAGAAGGCCGCCTGGGCGATGCCGATCTGTTCATTCGCAGAAGCCATTCTACGTTCATCCCCAGCGATATCGGGTCGACGCTCCAGCAAGGCAGCCGGCATTACTCCGGGAATATCTGGCATGATCTGAGAATCCTGATTGAGAGGGAGCGGCGGCAGTGTTAGTTCCGCAGGAGGCTTACCGATCAGGACAGCGATGGCGTGCTCGTATTGCGTGCGGCGCACTTCGGTGTCGGTAAGTTGAACGCGCGCTTGATCGAGTTGAGTCTTGGCCTGTGCCAGATCCGATTGAGGCGCTGCACCTCCCTCGAAGCGATCCTGAGTAAGTTCCACCGCATCCTGGTAGGCCTTGACCGTATCGTCGAGCAGCTTAGTTTGCGCGTCCGCGGATCGCAACCCAAAGTAGTCCATCGCGAGCTCCGCATGCAGGCTGAGCCGGACGCTTTCAAGATCGGCGCTGCTCGCTTGAGCCTGCTCTCGGGCCGATGTCACACCGCGCCGCACCCGGCCCCACAGATCGATCTCATAATTCAGATCGACAGGTAGGGCGAAGCTTCCCCCGCCGTTGTTTGCGAGATTGTTGGAGAAGTAGGGCTGATTCGCCGAGTCGCGAACCGTGGATACTGATGGCGCAACCCCAATAGTGGGCGCCTCGTTTGAACGCGCGTAGCCAATCTGCGCTCGTGCCGCGCGAAAATTGGCTTCTGCCGACTTGAGGGACTGGTTCGCGGTGTCAACCTTTCCCTCGAGCTCATTCAATTGAACATCTTGAAACAAAGTCCACCAGTCGCCCTTGAGTTTGGCGTCACCAGGCTGGCCAGGCTTCCATCCGCCCTGCTCGGCGAAGGATGCGGGCGCCATCTCTTTGAACGCTGGCGCCGCAATAGCGGCCGGCATCTTGTAATTCGGCCCTACGTTGCAGCCCGACAGAATCAGCAGCGTAACCGCAATCGTCAATGTGAATACGTTTCTCATTCCGCATCGCCCTTCTCGACAATCACATGTTCTCCTTGAGCAAGTGAGTCAGGGGGGTTCAGGATGACATGATCTGAGGGAGCAAGGCCCGAAATAATCTCGACCGTGGCCCCATAGTCCTGACCGATTTGTACAGGAGCCAGTTGCACGCGGCTGGCACGCACAACGCCAACGCGCAACCCCTCCTTGCGGAATAACAGGGTGTTCGACGGCAGTGTCATGGATGCACTCGAGGGGGGAATCGGCAGATGGACGAATGCATACTGGCCCGGAAACAGCTTGTGCTCCGAATTGACGACATCAACCTCGACGTTGAGGGTCCGGCTTGAGATATCGATCGAATCCGAGTTGCGCACCATTGTTCCGATTAACTTCGCACCCGGAATCGCGTCCGAAGTGATTGCGATGTGGTCGCCGTTATGGACCTCGTTGGCGTATACCTCGGGAACCGGAACGAAGAGACGCAACTTGTCCGTCGAAGCCATATGAAATAGCTCTAACTTTGGGGAGTTGATGTCTCCAGCCTGAATTAGCGCTCCGATATCGATGTTGCGGGCGGTGATCACACCGTCGAATGGCGCAGATACCTTTTCGAACCCCTGCAGTTGCTGCAATCGCCGTACATTCGC
The DNA here is from genome assembly GCF_025685625.1 of Acidicapsa acidisoli. Taxonomy (NCBI): domain Bacteria; kingdom Pseudomonadati; phylum Acidobacteriota; class Terriglobia; order Terriglobales; family Acidobacteriaceae; genus Acidicapsa; species Acidicapsa acidisoli. The sequence continues at coordinate 105,744 of NZ_JAGSYI010000001.1, read as the reverse complement.
CTCAGCCGCCGACAGCACAGACTGGCGGGCACTGAGATCACTAGTGGCCTGATCGGTCTCCTGTTTGGAAACCGCACTCTTGGTGAGCAGTTTGGTCCAGCGGTCTGCTGTAATCTGGGCGATCTGTTGGTTTGCCTGTGCTGCCGCAAGATCCGACTGCGCCTGCTGCACTTGCTGATCAAGCTCTGGTGTTTCGATCTCGGCCAGTAATTGACCGCTATGGACGTGGGTACCAATGTCTGCATACCACTTGCGCAAGTATCCGGTGGTGCGGGCATATATCGGCGTGTCGATAAAGGCTTGTGTGTTTGCGGGTAGTGTGATCTCTTGCGCCGCCGCTCCCTGGGTAGGCGTTGTGACGGCGACCGCGAGGACCGCATCCTGGTGGGTCGATATCGTCAACTTCTCTTCGGCATGAACTCGGGTGCGAATGCCAGTAACGACGAAGACACCTAGCAACAGAGCAGCAAGAACGCCGGCGATAATCGGGCCGTGCCCGAGACTCCGCTGAGTATGGACAGAGAAAGGGTGTGCGTCCTCGGTTGCGGGGCCGCGAGGGTCATTTTGTTCAGGCACGTAGCCCTCCTGTATGTGATTCAGTGAATCTTCGTGTCCATTTTGTTGTTGCATCGACTTTGACTCCACGTTGGTTGCTGTCAGTTTTGACCTTCAGCGATTCAAGCGCACGTCTTCCGTGCCCTTATGCGTGCTGTGATCGTTAAGCGTGTTCGAGTTCGACAGAATCCGCTGGCTTCTTTGCTGCGCCGTGCAGCAAGGCGAAGACAGCCGGAACAAAGATCAGCGTGGCCACCGTTGCACAGAGCAGGCCGCCAATCACGGCGCGCCCGAGGGGCGCATTTTGTTCCCCACCATCGCCAATCCCCATGGCCATCGGGATCATGCCGATGATCATGGCGAGTGCAGTCATGCATACTGGGCGAAAACGAGCTGTGCCGGATTCGATGGCTGCGAGGATCGCGTCCCTATGCTCTGCAAACCGTGACTTGGCGAACGACACGACTAGAATGCTGTTTGCCGTGGCCACGCCCATGCACATGATCGCGCCCATCAGCGCTGGAACGCTAAGCGTCGTGTGCGTAAGGAAGAGAAAGATGACGATGCCGGCCAGTGCCGCCGGAAGTGCGGTAATGATGATGAAGGGATCCAACCATGATTGGAAGTTCACCACAATGAGCATGTAAACGAGGACGATGGCGAATATCAGACCGCCCAACAGCCATGTGTAGGACGTTCGCATTGTCTGTACCTGGCCGGTCAAGGAAACGAACATGCCGCGCGGCAGAGTCTTCTCGTGCCGATGAACGATGGCTTCCACATCATTAGCAACGGCGCCCAGATCACGGTCCTGCACCGCGCCATAAATGTCGATTACGCGACGGATGTTGTAGTGAGACACGATGGCCATCTCGTGGCCGCGTTGAATCGATGCCAGATCTCCGAGCACTTCCGGGGTTGCGCGAGGCGCTGCTATGGACGAATTGATGGGGATATTCTGAATATCCTGAAGGGATTCCATGTGATACTGCGGAGTCTGCGCGACGAGATTGTAGGTTACGCCGTTTTTGTAGTTAAGGAAGAACATCGGCGTGATCTGAAAGCTGCCGCTCAGAGTATTCAGCATGCTCTGCGATACATCGCGGGCCGTATATCCACCCTGCTCTGCCTTGGTCCGATCCATGTTTACATCAAGTGTGGGATAGTCCATTGGCTGCTGAATGCGAACATCAGCCAGGCCCGGCACTTGTCGCAGTTCCTCAAGCATTGAAGTCGCTTGCTGAGTGCTTGCCTCGACGTTGTCGCTCTGGAATTGAATATCGATGGGAGCCGGCAGGCCGAAGTTCAGCGTCTGCGTCGTGATATCCGCGGGTAAGAAATAAAAGTGCGTCCCCGGAAACTCCCGAGGAAGCTCACTACGCAACTTTCGCAGATAGTCCGCCGTTGGACGATGCCCCTCATTCAGACTGACTATGATGTCGCCATCTTCCGCTCCGACAAGACCTGAAGTTGAATGCATCGTGTTATACGGACTGTAGGGCAGGCCGAGATTGTCGAGGATGTTATTGAGTTCCTTACCCGGAATCTGGCTGCGAATCGATGCTTCGACCTGGTCAGCCAAACGCGCGGTCTCTTCGATTCGAGTTCCTGTTCTTGCACGGACGTGCAGGATGAATTCGCCGGAGTCTGAGTTGGGGAAGAAATCTTGCCCGAGAAACGGTAGCAACAGGAAAGCACAGAGGCAACCGCAGAGGAAAGCTGGAATAAAGACATTGCGAAACGAGACGAGCTTCGTCAGCAGGAGCTGATACGCAGTGCGCAAGCGGTCAAACAGAGTTTCAAAACCGCGCTGGAATCGAACAAGGGGATTTCGACTCGTTCCACTCTGCTTAGCCTTTAGCAGGTACATGGCGAGCGTCGGCACGAGTGTTAGCGACAGAAAATAAGAGGCGATTACAGCGAACATTACGGATTCAGCTAACGGCGCAAAAAGAAAGCGGGAGACGCCCTGAAGGAAGAACATGGGAAAGAAAACGATGCAGATGCAGAGGGTGGAGACAAGCGTCGGCACGGCAATCTGAGCGGCGCCATCCAGGATCGCTTCGCGCAGCCCATGGCCTTCTTCCAGAAATCTCTCAATGTTCTCGATCGTCACGGTTGCGTTGTCGACCAGGATACCGATCGCCAGAGCGAGGCCGCCGAGGGTCATCGTGTTGATTGTCTGTCCGAGCAGACCAAGGACGATCACCGAGCTGAGAATGGAGAGCGGAATCGAAATAGCGATGATGAGCGTAGACCGCCAACTGCCCAGAAACAAGAGGATCATGAGGGCGGTAAGGGCGGCAGCTATAACGCATTCTCGAATTACGCCGGAGACAGCCGCGTGGACAAATACGCTCTGGTCGCTTAACGGCGTGATCTTGAGGTTTGGGGGAACAACCTGGGCCACGCGGGGAAGCAAAGCCCGTATTCCCTTCACAATATTCAATGTCGAGGCATTCCCGGCTTTGAGTACGCTGATCAGCACACCCCTGTGACCGTCCTGCCGTACGATGTTGGTCTGAAATGCCGCACCATTGCTGACGGTGGCAACGTCGCGGATATAGACCAGCGCGCCGTTGACCTTCTTGATCGGCATCATGCCGAGCTCGTCAATAGTATGAGGAGCCGCGTTAGTGCGGACGTCATATTCCTCAGAGCCTATTTTCGCCGTTCCGGCTGGCGCGACCACGTTTTGATCGTTCATGGCCGTCAACAGGTCGCCTGGCGAAACGCCTTTCGACTGCATCCGGTTCTGGTCCATGCTGACGGTGATTTGCGGGCTCTGGCCTCCATAGGGAGACGGCAGCACGGCTCCCGGCACAGTCGCCAGCGGGGGGCGCACGGCGTTAGTGCTCAGATCAGCCAATTGTTGCTCGTTCAGTCCCTTGCCGGAGATGCCCAATTGAAGAATGGGTACGCTGCCCGCGCTGTAGTTGATAATTTCTGGTGGAAGCGTACCCGGGGGGAGTTGGCGCAATTCAAATTGCGAGAGCGCGGTAACCTGCGCATTGGCAGTATCGAGGCTAGCATCCGGCTGCAGGAAAATCTTGACGACCGATTGGCCGTTATAGGTCGTTGACTCAATGTGCTCGATGTTGTCGACCAGGACGGTGAGGTTCTTCTCGAATGGAGTCGTGAGCCGCCCTTCCACCTCTTCAGGATTCAAACCCGTGTACTGCCAGGCAACCGCGACGACCGGAATGTTGATGTTAGGGAAGATATCGGTTGGCGTGCGCAGGATCATAAGAGGGCTCACGATCAGAATGAGCAACGCCAGAATGATGAAAGTGTACGGCCGATTCAGAGCCAGTTTAATAATCCACACGGTTCACAATACCTTTCTGCTGCGGCCTACTGCCTAAGTCATCGGAAAGACTGTAAGTACAAGAATCAATTCCGACCTGTTGAGAAGGGGCCAAATGCATTTTGTGGTTGCGAGCAATGTCGTATAAGCAACGAGCCACATTTCTTGTTTCCGTTAGAGGCCATGCGCCAACTTCAATGGGTCGGTATGTCCGACCCTTCTTGTTCTACAGGGAGCAGACGACTAATGCGTGTCTAGAATTTTGTTATTGGATCGATCCCTTCGCTAAGTGTCTTCGTCAAACCAAGAGAGGCTGGCTGGTCCGAAGCCCATGACTCACTTGCGTGTGAACCGCATCGCCGGCCACATCCCCAAGACAGGAAGTGCCAGTGCTGGTGGCGACGTCCATATAACCAGGCAGGTTGTACCAATTGGCTTTTCTCCTACCTGGGCGGCTTTTATCGCTGTCGCCTAGTGGGGCAGTCGGGCAGGTGGGCATCGAAGTCCGCGATGAGGCGCGAAGAATTGCGCTAGCGTTTCCCTGCTAAGCGCCGCATGTCAAGCGGGCTGGACGCACGCTTCTCCGCTACCGGTTCTGATCCGATGAGTGCATCGATGGACGGAACTGTTTGTCTGAGTTTCGTCGTTTCGGAAACGTGATTGCGAATCCAGCTCTGGCGACTATGTTGTTCCCAACATCTCCGTTGGCAGTATCGATGACATACTCGACCGGTATGGCCTCAAAGGATAGCCGTCGCGTTAACGGGATCGTCAAGCCACCGCCCACGCACCACCCCAACGAATGGCTTATGGTTCCGGCGCTGGAGGCCCGGATGGAACCAGGGCCAGTAAACACGAAGGGCGTCAACCTCGTTTTGTTGCCGAATCCGTGAAAGACGCCGTAGAACTCTACGTGAACATTTTCGTCCTTGCCGTAAAGGTTCGCAAAGTCGGCAAATACGCCAACTTGTTTGTTGATGTTGAAGGTGGGCAACACCTACCAGCCGTGCGTACTTGTCCAAGCGCCGGTGGTACCCTCCGTGAGTTGGGAGAGGTAACCGCCTCCCGCAGATCCCCAGTCCATTTCCTTCTGTTGCGCCAGCGCGACCGCACCGCACGAGACTGTCAGAGCAATGAATAATACTACAAATGTTAACTTCACAAACTCTCTGTAGAATAGTGATTTTCTGGGCGCTGACAAACAAGTGCGGACTCTACCTCCGCACAGCATTTGAGCTTGTATTACTGAATCCGGTCAGGGGCAAACCGCGCTTCTGTCCCTGTTCGTTGTCATGTGGTCCGCTGCCGGGTCAGCGTTTTGTCACGCATTCAATTTCTCCACTCCAGCAACATCCAATGGAGTCCTGTTCTCGTAACGAGAATCGTTGTATGTTGCCATCATCTGGATTACCGCGGACAATGCGAGTCCTTTACTCAGTTGTTATGTGCTTAAACCATTCTGTGACGGGCCTTGCATGGGCTTTCTGATGATTCGATTGATCAGGCATCCACGATGGTGTGTCCAAACTTCCGCTCTATATTCAGTAGGAGGCTTACCAGACAACAATGCGCTTCCAGTTACTTGTTGTAGTCCGAAGGAGTGAGGACTATCGCAGAAGATCCAGCGAACCCTGCCGCCTCACGTTACTCCGAAACAGCAATGCGCGGACGGTGCCGTTCCGCAACCCTCTAGTCCCGTCGTTTATCACTCGCTCTTCAGATTCAGTCCTTCATCCAATTGGCGATAGTGGAATACCACGCCGGAGTGCGATTGATCTTTAAATCGACGATCATCTTCTCGTATTCGGCGCGATAGGCCTTGCTCATCTGGATATTCATGAAAGACTCCGGGCTCTCATTCCATACCTCATAGATAAGAATGCTCTCTGGATCACGCATATCCTGGACCAACGACGCCTCGACAAACGTCTCCTCCCTCGCAATGTGTGTGAAGACATCCTGCAACTTTGTGACGAACTCCTGCTTTGCAGACTCGTCCATTTGAAAGCGAACAATAAGCGTAATCTTGTCTGACATGTCAATCTCCTTTAAGTGAAAGCCGTATCTCCACTGCGCATACTAACGGTGTGTTGTTGCGAACTCCAGCCCTCACTTGCGAAACGCTAACACACGACCGGCCTGTGTGCGACTCAATTCCTGGCAGCTTTGAGTGGGTGCGTATCTTAGGCAAAGGAATGGATACGTAATCGGAAGATTGTGCACGTATCGTTGTTCGGAGTGCGAATCTTGAGATCGCGCGATGCCATCTGATCACTGTGGCCGGGACCCGGCCAGGAGAAATGAATATGCCACAAAAACTCGCAGGAAAAGTAGCAGTGATCACCGGTGGAAGCAGCGGGATCGGGCTCGCAACAGCAAAACGGTTCGCCGATGAAGGCGCTTATGTGTTTATCACCGGACGCCGGCAAAGCGAACTGGAAACCGCTGTCAGCCAGATCGGGCAAAACGTGACGGGCGTCCAGAGCGACGTCTCAAAAATGGCCGACCTAGACAAGTTGTATGCAATGGTAAAGGAGCAGAGAGGCAAGCTGGACATCGTCTTTGCCAACGCCGGTACCGGTGAGTTTGCTCCACTCGGGCAAATCAGCGAAGAACATTTTGACAAGCAATTTGATGTGAACGTGCGGGGACTACTGTTCACAGTGCAGAAGGCGCTCCCGTTGCTGCAACCCGGCGGATCGATTGTATTGAATGCATCGATCGTTTCCTCCACGGGCAGTCCATCCTTCAGCGTCTACAGCGCGACCAAGGCTGCTGTCCGCTCATTTGCGCGTACCTGGTCCGTAGATCTCAAGGATCGTAAGATCCGGGTGAATGCAATCAGTCCAGGCATAATTCCGACGCCGGGCTATAATACCTCGCTTGGGTTGACGCAGGAACAGGTCGATCAGTATGTTGAGAGCTCGATTGGCAATATCCCTCTGGGCCGTCCTGGCACTGCGGATGAAATCGCGAAGGCCGTCTTGTTCTTGGCCTCTGACGACAGCAGCTACGTAACCGGCATCGAGCTGTTCGTCGATGGCGGGCTCGCCCAGATATGATTGGCGGTTGCTCGGAACGGAGAACGTGATGCAGAGCGTAGACGATCTCTTGAGAACGAACCTGGAAGCATTCGGCGAGCGCGACGCAGAGAAGCGGCGCGCGGCCATTTCGAAAATATGGGAGCCTGACGGTGTCTTCCTCGATCCTGAAGGTCTGCACATTGGAACCGAAGCCATCGATGATGCTATCGAACACCTATTGCTCAAGTTTCCGGATTTCATTTTCAGCGAGCTGGGTGCACCAGATTCCCATAACGGAATAGGAAGGCTGGCATGGGGTTTTGGTCCCGCCGGGAAAAAGCCGGCCGTCACAGGCCTCGACGTGATTGTCTCGAAAGGCGGCAAGATTGAGGCGCTTTACACATTTCTCGATCCCCTGAGAAATGAAGAAACGGATGCAGAGCCAGAGGCTGGATGACCGCTTCGAATTTGGCATTTTGAAGGGCTGGACGTTGTCGGGTGCTTGCTGTTGCCAATAATGTTCACTTGCAAGTTGCACTCTACGGCGATTAGCCTGACAAAATCTCCTCCCGCAGTGTTGGCCGCCCGTTTCCAACGAGTGATTAGAAGAACTACCAGTCTGGGACGCATTTTAATGGAGCGGCGACACAGCAGATTGGATTTGCGATGACCAAACCCGATAGCGCAGAATCTGCTGGAATTGACAAAAACCACTTCGAAGATCCGAAATCTCTCCCGCATGTCGAATCTGGAGTTGAACGTTCGAAGAACGAATCGGGCTTGTTCTCAACCGAGTCGGTACTCAACATTCTAAAGTTGATTTTTGCTGGGTCTCCACTACCTGAAGTGCTGACGATCATTGCTCGGTTGGTTGAATCTCAAGGCGATGGCTTATTCTGCACAATCTGGCTTCTCGATGAAGACGGAAAGTATCTTCATTGCGCAGCGGCGCCAAGCCTTCCTGGATTTGTCGCTCAAATAGGGCGCGCGGAAGTTTGCGCGAAGGGTGCGTCCTGCGGCACAGCTGTCTACCGCAGGGAGCCGGTGTATGTAACCGACATCCTGACCGATCCCATCTGGGAAAACTATCGCGAACGCGTGTTGCCTTATGGAATTCGCTCCGCCTGGTCGCTCCCCTTGTTCACTCGTGAAGGCAGACCCCTTGGCGCTTTTTCTATCCATAGTCGTGAGCCACGTAACCCCAGTGCCGCCGATCTGCAACTGATCGAGAATGCCAGCGACATCACAGGTATAGCAATTGAGCGACACCTGAAAGAAGAGCAGTTGCGGCGCACCGAGGCTTATCTGAGTGAGGCAGAGAGATTAAGCCACTCGGGTAGCTTCGTATGGGATGTTCATCGACCGGGCCCCTCCTATTGGTCGGCAGAGATGTATCGGATCCACAGACGTGATCCATCGCAGGGGCCTCCCCTTTTTGAAGAAGACCGGTCCCTCCAGTCGACCGAGGACTGGGCTGGCTTGATGGCCGCGGCGGAAAAATCGACGCGAGAGAAAACCAACATCGAATACGAGTCCCGTCTACTCTTTCCTGACGGGTCGAAAAAGAATATTCGAATCGTGGCTCATCCAGCAGTCAATTCAGAGGGTGATGTGGTGCAGTTCGTTGGCACCACAATAGATGTCACCGACCAGCATCGGGCGAAAGCGGCATTGGAGAGCGCATTAACTGAGATCACTAATTCAGAAATACGCCTTAGAACAATTATCGACACAATCCCGGTGATGGCTTGGTGCGCCCTGCCGGATGGTTTTGCTGAGTTCCACAATCAGCGCTGGCTGGACTACACCGGCCTCTCCGATGAGGAGGCGAGGGGATGGGGCTGGAGAACTGCGATTCATCCTGATGATGCGCAAGACGCCGTAGATGATTGGCGTGACATCATAGCTTCAAAGAAGCCCCGCGAAGGCGAACGTCTCATTCGGAGGTTTGACGGAGAATATCGCCGGCATATGTACCGTGCCGAGCCGTTGATGGATGACCAGGGAAACGTCGTTCGATGGTACGGCACCCTCACCGATATTGAGGACCGCAAACGCGCTGAGGACAGGCTCCGAACCAGTGAACAAAACTTTCGTCAGATCGTTAACAGTATTCCTGGCCTTGTTTCTACTTTGACGATGAGCGGCGAAATTGAATTCGTCAATAATCAGACATTGGAATATCTTGGTAAGCCCCTTGACGAATTGAAGAACTGGGCTGTTTCCGATGCCGTTTACACCGACGATCTTCCTAACGTGATTGCCACGTTGAGAACCTCGATCGAAACGGGCCAACCAACTGATGTTGAGCTCCGTCTTCGCCGGGCTGATGGTGTCTATCGCTGGTTTTTGCTGCGCCGCCTGCCACAACGTGACGCGGATGGCCGCATTATGCGCTGGTACACCTTAATGACGGACGTTGAAGATCGAAAGCAGGCGGAAGACAATATCCGGCGAAGCGAAGCGGACCTTCGACAGATCTTGGATTTTGCACCTCAGTACGTCGCTGTATTGGCTCCTGATCGCGATCGCACTCGTCTGTATGCCAATCAAATTGCGCTCGATTATCTCGGGTTCACTCTTGAAGAGTGGCGGAACACCGATCGTCGCGAGTATGTCCATCCGGATGATTGGGAGCGCGTGACTCGCGAAACTCAAGATAAATTGTTGAGAGGACTCCCGCACGAATTCGAAGTACGTCTTCGGGGAAAAGACGGGAAATATCGCTGGTTTCTTAGGCGTCGAAACCCGGTACGAGATGAACAGGGACGTCTAACACGTTGGTATTCCGCAGCGACCGACATTGACGATCGCAAGCGGGCTGAGCAGCGACTTCGGGACGAGAACATTGCGTTACGCGAAGAAGTTGATCAGGCATCCATGTTCGAGGAGATCGTCGGCTCCTCATCGGCACTCCGACGCGTCTTATCGCAAGTGGCGAAGGTAGCGCCCACCGATTCCACGGTTCTAATTCTTGGTGAGACTGGAACAGGAAAGGAATTAATCGCGCGGGCTATCCACAATCGATCGAACCGTTCAACCCGTGCATTTGTCCGAGTGAATTGTGCTGCGATTCCACAATCCTTGATCGCGTCCGAACTCTTTGGGCACGAGAAGGGTGCATTCACCGGTGCAACACAGCGACGTTTGGGAAGATTTGAACTTGCGCATGAGGGAACGATCTTCCTGGACGAGGTGGGAGAACTTCCGGCCGAGACTCAGATAACTCTCTTGCGCGTGCTCCAAGAACGAGAATTCGAACGCGTAGGAGGAACCCGGCCGATTTCAGTGGACGTGCGGGTCTTGGCAGCGACTAACCGCGACCTGGACGCTGCTGTCGGTTCGGGAAGCTTCAGGCAAGATCTCTTCTACAGACTAAATGTCTTTCCAATTGAGATTCCGCCGCTTCGGGAACGGATCGATGACATTCCAGTATTAGTAGAGTATCTGGTTGAGCGCTATGCGAAGAAAGTGGGTAGAAGGATAAGAAATATAAAGAAGAAGACTCTAGAGCAATTTCAGGCCTACGCGTGGCCGGGGAATATTCGTGAGTTGCAGAATGTGGTCGAACGAGCCGTTGTTTTGAGCGACGGCGATACTTTCTGCGTGGATCAGCGCTGGCTGGAACCAAAGCATCCCTTTGAATCGCCATCGTCGGATACGACCGAAAAAGCGCTGAGACGAGTGGATCCTGATCGAGAAAGAGAAATAATTGAAGCAGCCCTAGCTGAGACGGGCGGGCGGATCGCCGGTCTATCTGGAGCAGCTGCCAGGCTCGGAATTCCTCGTCAAACTCTTGACTCGAGAATCGATTTACTGGGAATCAACAAAAGCCGCTTCAAATCTAAGTGATCAATCTGAATTTCCAATTGCTCTGACGCAGCAGGACGTTGCAAAGAAGCTGTGCATGGCGGCGATTCCCCAATGAAGCCCAATTATGGGTGAGACTTTCAAACGGCAGCGAGATTCTGCCGAAAATCAGAAATTGCCGAAAATCAGAACTTAGCCATCTCGCTAAGTTATCTATATCCATCAGCTTACATCTGGTCCGTCGCGTGCTTATCTAGAGCACGATGACTTTGCGAATATTGAAAATATCCGACGGAGCGCGTACCGTTCTCAAACTGAGCGGCCGGATTCAGGCCAGAGATATCGAGGATTTAAGCGCGCAGATGAACCGCCGAACAAGGGGAACCGTTCTTGATCTGCAAGAGGTAACCCTCGTTGATGCTGAGGTGGTTCGCTTCTTGGGACTGTGTGAAGCGAAGGGCGTCGAATTAGCGCATTGCTCGCCGTATATCCGCGAGTGGGTATTCAGAGAGCAAGCTGCCGACGAAGAAAACTAATTTTGGGGTTGGATATGAACAGCGAAAACGAGGCACTTTCACATAGGCGTGACTGGCGAGCATTCCGTAATGGCGGTGTGTTGCAACAGGATGGGTCACCAATTCGGAACACTGACATAGCTTCGGCGCGTTTGAAGCCTTGCCGGTCCACTCAGAAACAGAAAGATGATCATGAGACTCTTGAAGGCATCTCGGCGCCAAATGAAGCACCAATGGGCGCGGTGAATCTGGACCGTGGGGGCGCCCGTCTCAAAGTTCAGTTTGCAACTCTTGACCGAGCGGCTTCACTCAAGCTGGTTCCTGGTCCGGCCTGGGTTGAGCAGGATGGGAGACGCACTCCCATCAGTCTCCTCGAGTCGCCGTCTCCGGTGAGTGAGGTACCTCTTAGCCCACCCACACGGAAGGAAACGGGATGTATACAGCTGGACGCATCACGAGAAGACGGTTTATCGCCCTTTCAATTTAGGCGTGTCCTCACGTTCATAAACGAACGCATTTCCCGAACCGTCACTCTCTCCGACTTGGCACGCGAGGCAGGATTGAGTGCCGCCTACTTTTCCCAGCGTTTCAAATCGTCGACCGGAATCTCGCCGCACCAGTATCTGCTGCAGCTCCGAGTTTGCAAGGCGAAAAAGCTGCTGGAAGCATCGGAATCCCCAGTGATCGATATAGCAGCGGAATGTGGCTTTCAAACTCAGCAGCACTTCGCTCGCATCTTTCGAAGACACACTATGAGGACCCCCACAGAGTATCGTCGACAGGCTCAACAATCAGCCCTCGTATCCAGCTACACAGATTTACCGTACACGAACGACATAAGCATTCAAGCAATCCCGTCGCTGCTTGCAGAGTCTCTGGCCTGATACAAGGCGGAGGTTTGGACACACCATCGGGGGTGCCTGATACATCGAATCATCAGAAAGGTCATGCAAGTCCCATCACGGAAAGGTTCTAAGCAAATGAACAACGTTACTAAATCAATCGCGTTGGTCGTATTGGCAGGCTACCTCGTAAGCGCACCTGCCTATTTAAGCGCACAACGCGAAACGCACCGTGTTCGAAATATTGTCCTGGTTCACGGCGCATGGGCAGATGGTTCTGGCTGGAAAGGCGTCTACGACATCCTTAATAAGGATGGCTACAAGGTAAGCATCGTTCAGGAGCCAGAGACGTCTTTCAAAGACGATGTGAACGCCACGAAACGTATCCTCGCGCTGCAGGATGGGCCGAGCATTCTTGTCGCTCACAGCTATGGAGGCGCTGTCATTACTGAGGCGGGCACAGAACCATCCGTTGCTGGTTTAGTGTACGTTGCTGCACACATGCCGGATGCTGGCGAAGACGAAGCGGATGATGGGAAGCGCTTCCCGAGCGACTTGAGCAAATCCAGCGCAATCAAGAGGGCTGCGGACGGCTTCACATATCTTGATCCCGCGCAATTTCATGAGTACTTTGCCGCTGATTTGCCTGTTCAGCAGGCCGCTTTCATGGCAGATTCGCAGGTCCTGAATTTTGCTGACAACTTCAAGGCAGTTATCACGACACCTGCCTGGCGCAGTAAGCCGAGCTGGATGATCGTAGCGACCAAAGACAGGACGATCAATCCCGATCTGGAGCGTTGGTACGCGGTACGAGCCAATAGCCACACCACAGAGATCGCAGGTGCGAGCCACTCGGTATATGCCTCCCGACCAAAGGAAGTCGCTGCTGTCATCGAAGACGCTGCGACGCATGCTCAGTAGTCATCTCTCTTTCGGATTCCTGAGCGGACGCGGTACCGGAGCACGCCCTTCTCCGGTACTGCCCGGCAATCCACGCCGTGGATCAAGACGATAACGAAGACGCAAGAGATTTCGAAATGCGAAAGAGATCAACTCGTATGTACGCAAGAAGGTCCAACACGTCAAAAACGAAGACTCACATTGCTACCATGTTTTGCCTCTTCATTCATGTGAATCTCCACGCACAACAGCTGCATCAGGCGGCCAGTAACGGTGATCTACCTGAGCCACCCGAGGTACGCAGGCCTTTTGTTTTGGATGCAGTGAGCGATCCGACGAGTGGGAAGGCCGCATTTTCCTTCGAAGGCCGCGAAGTTCCGCCTGTGATCCGCACACAGCCGGGCGGAACAATCCGCGTGGAGTATGTCAATCGCATGTCATCGAAGTCCAGGGAGTTATGCGTCGATGGACCCTGCACGAACATGACCAACCTGCATTTCCATGGGCTTCACGTCTCGCCCAATGCGCCTCAAGACGATGTTCTTTTAATGATGGCGATGCCTGGTCAATCGCTGCACTACGTAGTCGACATCCCGCTGGATCAACCGCCCGGATTGTATTGGTACCACACCCATCCTCACGGAGAAAGCTACCGGCAGGATCTCGATGGAATGTCAGGAGCCATTGTCATCGACGGGATCGACCGCTATGTTCCCGAAGTTCGCTCGATGAAGGAGCGCATCCTGACTCTTCGCGATGCGGAATTGCACGAGCACGATGCCGAGTCTTCCTACTTGAAGGAACAGGTGCAACTCTCACCGGCAGCCTGTGGCGCAGCCACCGGGGAGCCCCAACGAATCTTCACCGTGAACGGTGTCGTCCGGCCGCAGATAGGCATTGCACCAGGCGAGAAGCAGTTCTGGCGAATCGTCAATGCATCTCCCGATCTTTATGCAGATCTGGAGATCGACACCGAACAATTGACAGTATTAGCGCTGGATGGAATGCCGCTCGCTTATCACGACCCTAGGCGTCGTACCGAGTCATTGCAGCATGTTCTGCTCGCGCCGGCCGGTCGCGTTGAGACGATTGTTGTCGGGCCGAATGCAGGCGTGCATGCCGCGCTACGGACACGTTGCGTCGACACAGGGGCGGATGGTGATCCAAATCCTGCGATGGTTGTGGCTGATCTCAGGACAACGAACCCGGCGACAAGCCATGTGCCGTCCGTTAGTCCAAGCACGAGAAAGGCTGTCTATAAGACGCTTTCGCCTTCCTTAGTGCGGACGTTGGAAAGCGGCGAACCGGAGTTCACCGTAAAGTTCACTGAGGACCTGCACGGGTTCTATGTGAACGACAAGAAGTACTCCCCAACCGATGGGCCAATGATCACTGTGAAGATTGGGCATTACGCACATTGGCGCGTCGTCAATAACTCACATGAAATCCACCCGTTTCATATCCATCAGGTGCATTTCCTTGTTTTCCAAGAAAGCGGCAAGAAGACGGCAGGGCCCGAGTGGCTGGACACGGTGAACATCGCGCCGGAGGGTTCTGTCGATCTGATTATGGATTTTACCGACCCGATTATCCGTGGGATCTCAGTCTTACATTGTCATCTTCTGAAACACGAAGACAAGGGAATGATGGCCAAGATTCTATTTCAATAAGGGTGCCTCGGCTCATAGATCGAGTCGGTGCATAACGAGAAGGAGATGTTCTTATTTCGCAGTGCGCTTCGACTGGTTCTCCTTCTCTTTTCGCAGTCGTGTACTCCCAACGAGCTCTTTCATTGCGAAGGATCGGAAGTGATCGACAATGGCTGGTCGATTTCGCTTATGTACAGCGAGACCTATCTCGGAAAGGGGAAGTGCGTAAGCAATCTCGCACGCGACAACCGCAGCGGCACTGTGTTTGACAGCCGACACAGGCAGTACCGAAATGCCAACGCCTGAGGCTACGAGCGAGATCAGCGTGGGCATCTGTCCAGCCGTTTGGCGCACCGCTGGAATGATCCCTGCATCCCGGAAGATTCCGAAGAGCAGATCATAAAAGCCCGGAGCGAAGGCGCGTTCGTACAACACGAAGTCTTCGTCGGCCACATCGCGCAGCTGCACCTTCTTCTTATGCGCCAGCCGATGTGAGGATGGCAGCACAAGTACAAACGGTTCGCGATGAATACCGACGACTTCAAGTTCAGGGTGCTCGCCAATCGGTAACCGTAGAAATCCGATGTCGAGCGAACCAGTATCGAGCATACGGATTTGATCGAGCGTGAGGATGTTATGCAGAGAAAATTCTACTTCCGGATTCGACTCCCTGAATTTGCGAACGAGCTGGGGCACGATCTCATTGCCAGCCGTCGAGATAAAGCCAATCCGAAGCAAACCAACTTTTCCGTTTGCTGCCAAACGCGCCCGACGGACGGCCTGCTCCAGTTGAACGACTGCGGCAGCAGCATGATCCCGAAAAGCGAATCCCGCTGCGGTGAGCTTTGTTTCACGGCGGTTCCGCTCGAAAAGCTTGACGCCCACCTCTTCCTCAAGCGCCTGGATTTGGAGCGAGAGAGCCGGCTGGCTGAGATGAATCAACTCTGCAGTGCGACTGAAGTGCAGAGTCTCGGCGATGGAGAGAAAGGATTTGATGTGGCGGAGTTCCATCTCGCCATTATATTTGCAAGTCAAATCACAGAACACAAAACATTCAATTTCACAAATCACAATGCGGAGCGTGTAATTGAAATGTCGAGATCAGGAGTGAATCGATGACACAACAAACTGAAAAACAAGGAACGCGTTCCTGGACTACGCGGCGCGATGAGAAGCACCGGCGCATGCAGCGGATCGAGCCATGGATGAAAGGTCCGCTCTTGGAGCAAAACAAGATGGTCGAAACTCTCGAAACCGTGATTCAGAGCGGCGACCGGATTGTCATGGAAGGCGACAATCAAAAGCAGGCGGATTTTCTTTCGCGTTCTCTCCTTAAGGTGGATCCGAAGAAGATTCACGATCTTCACCTGATCATCTCAAGCATCAGTCGCCCCGAACATCTGACTCTCTTTGAGCTGGGCATAGCGAAAAAAGTGGATTTCGCATTTGCCGGCCCACAAAGCCTGCGGGTCGCTCAACTTCTTGAAGATGGCATTCTTGAAATCGGCGCCATTCATACTTACGTCGAACTGTATGCCCGTTTACTCGTAGACCTAATCCCAAAAGTGGTATTGGTTTGCGCAGAGCAGGCGGATCACGAAGGCAATCTGTTCACAGGCCCCAACACCGAGGATACCCCGGTGATTGTTGAGGCTGCCGCTTTCCACGATGCGATTGTAATCGTGCAGGTCAACAAGATTGTCGACACATTGCCGAGAGTCGACATCCCCGGCTCCTGGATCGATATCGTTGTAGAGGCCGACAAGCCATACGCGGTCGAACCTCTCTTTACTCGCGATCCCCGCCACATCGGCGATCTACAGATTTTGACCGGGATGATGGTCATCCGTGGCATCTATGAGAGACATCATGTCCAGTCTCTCAATCACGGAATTGGTTTCGACACGGCTGCCATTGAACTTCTTCTCCCGACCTACGGAGAGTCTCTCGGGCTTCGCGGAAAGATCTGCAGGCACTTTGCGCTGAATCCGCACCCCACACTAATTCCGGCAATCGAGAGCGGATGGGTCGAGAGCGTTCACTCGTTCGGAAGCGAAGTCGGAATGGATGAATACATCCGGGCTCGTCCCGACATCTTCTTCACTGGTCGGGATGGCAGCCTGCGCTCTAATCGTGTTCTCTGTCAGCTTGCTGGTCAGTACGCAGTCGATGCTTTCATTGGAGCAACGCTGCAGATGGATGGCGATGCCAATTCCTCTACGGTGACGACCGGACGGCTTGCAGGTTTCGGAGGCGCGCCGAATATGGGACATGACCCGCATGGACGCCGCCATTCGTCACCGGCCTGGCTCGACCTCAAGACCAGTGCTGACCCCACACTCCCGGGCCGCAAGCTGGTGGTTCAGACCCTTGAAACCTTTGCCAAAGGTGGCGAGCCGGCCTTCGTCGAAACTCTGGATGCCGTTGAAGTTGGCAAGAGGGCTGGCATGCCGATCACCCCCATCATGATCTATGGCCGGGACGTTAGCCATGTTGTGACGGAAGAAGGGATCGCTTATCTGTACAAAACCGAAGGCATTGAAGAGCGCCGCCGGGTTTTGGCTGCGGTAGCAGGCATCAGTCCTGTCGGCCTTAAGGCAAAGGCCAGTGAGACAGCCGATCTCCGTCGTCGCGGCATCGTGGCCTTTCCTGAAGATATTGGAGTCCATCGCCTCCAGGCCAACCGGTCTTTACTCGCTGCCAGGAGCATGGAAGACCTAGTTGCATGGTCAGGTGGCCTTTATCAGCCGCCGGCCAAGTTCAGGAGCTGGTAATGGCACAGTTAACAGCAATTGCGAAATCGTCTCAGCAGCTCAGCGCTCTGACCCGGTATGAGTGGCTTTCAGAACTCGCCTGGCAGTCGTTGATTGCTGAGGCAGAGCTGACACCGAAACCGGGCCTGGTCGACGGCCGAGGATCGGGATCGCATTCGGATCTATCCCTCCACCTGATGAGGAGATCTGCAAATGCGATTGCCCCGTACTTCACGCGGATGGCCCTGGCATCCTCCGAATCTCAGATAGATACCAGTCTGCGTGCCGTAGTTGCGAGTATTGGAAGAGAAGCCGAAGCGGCGATGCTCCGCGCGACCTCAGGCAGCAATGCGCACAAAGGCGCAATCTGGATTCTGGGACTTCTGGTTTGTGCTGCAAGTCAGAGTGAGGATTCCCATCCCGAGCTTGTAACCGAGGCTGCAGGCTGTCTCGCCCGCTTGCCTGATCGTGCAAGACCGCGCACGGTATCTCACGGCGATGTCGTTCTTGAACGCTATGGAGTCACCGGCGCTCGCGGTGAAGCCTACAGAGACTTTCCGCACGTCGTCAAGATTGGGCTCCCTGCACTGAAGGCGGCTCGCAAAAGCGGCCGAACTGAGCGAGAGAGCCGGCTCACCGCACTGCTTGCGATCATGTCGCATCTCGATGACACCTGTGTTCTCTATCGAGGAGGGCCTGATGGACAAAGGATCGTGCGCGAAGGCGCTACTCGTGTCATCGAGGTAGGCGGCCCGGGAAGCACAGAGGGAAATGCAGCATTGATCGCACTCGGGCAAGAGCTTGTCAGTCGGCGCATCTCTCCCGGCGGCAGCGCGGATCTTCTCGCGGCCACACTTTTTCTGGACGCTCTCGAACGCGGCCTCGAACGAGTGGAAAAGGACAACAGTCTAGTGGAGGAAAACGATGGAGAACATTGAGTTCAACTATCCAGAGGCAAAACGCATCGTCACCAGGAGAGCGCACGTCGGTGTAGTGGGGTCAGGCGACATGGAGGTCCTTCTCGAACCGAATAACGAAGACGGAGCCCGGGTCTTCATCACGACCAGCGTCAACGGCTTCGGCAATGCGTGGAAGGCGGTCTTCGATCGTTTCTTCTCAAAGTTCGATGGGGCCGTCCGTATCTACATTAACGATGCCGGCGCAACACCCGGCAGTGTGCTGCTTCGTCTCGAACAGGCAGTGGAGGTGATTGAGCAATGAACGCGCCAACTTTCATACCCGCTTTCGTCAAGCGCAAGAGCTTCATAGAACTGGACGCCCGTTCCCGTGCGCAGAGCCTCTTCGATGAAGGTACATGGAGGGAGCTGGTCGGTCCCTTCGATCGCATCGAGTCTCCGTGGCTTGCCAAGCAAGGAATCGCTCCGCAATCGGATGATGGCTGCGTCGTGATCAAGGGGAAAATCGGTGGCTCTCCTGCGGTCGCCATTGCCTTCGAAGGAGCGTTCCAGGGTGGCAGCGTTGGCGAGGTATCAGGCGCCAAGATGACCGCTGCTTTGGATCTCGCCACGCGGGATTCCGAGGCCGGAAAACCGACAGTTGCAGTTCTTCTACTCGAAACCGGCGGTGTGCGCCTTCAGGAAGCGAACCTTGGTTTGGCAGCTGTTGCCGAAATTATCTCTTCAGCGCTCGCCCTTCGTCAGCATGCCCCCGTGATCACAATCGTTGCAGGCACTGTCGGCTGCTTCGGAGGCATGTCTCTTGTAGCTGGCCTCTCCAGCTACACAATCATGACGCGCGAAGCACGGCTTGGATTGAACGGCCCCGAGGTGATCGAGCAGGAGTCCGGTATCGATGAGTTTGACTCATCCGATCGAGCGCTCATCTGGGCAATTCATGGCGGAGAACAACGCGTCGGCATGGGACTCGCTGATTTGCTGGTCGATGATGATGCAGGCAAGATAGCGGCGGCAGTGCGTGATTGTGTCTACAAAGGCGTACCCCAAAAACACCGGACCGAGCAGGTGGAACTCTATCGCGCTCATATAGCGGCGCTTGATACGTCCAGCCAGATCGAACCGGCAACATTGCGGCAACAGTGGGCTGACTCAAAGAGAGGTGTGCGATGAATGAACAAGTTGGATTGCGCGGCAGAGCATGGTTCAAAGCTCTGACCGGAAGCGACACTCCGAACGATGGCGATCCGAACTCCGTGCTGGCCACGACCGCACCAGTCTGGAATGAATCAGCCCTGTTCCTCTGCGTGGTACCTGACAAGGACAGCCGTTTTCCCTGCGTCCGCGACGGGCAGGTTGGACTCGAAGAAGCATTCGCTCTCGCAGCCCACATTCGAGCAGTTATCGCCGAAGATCGCGATAAACCTCGGGAAGCGAAGCGGCCCATCATCGCAATCGTTGACGTCAAGAGCCAGGCTTACGGGCGCCGTGAGGAGACGGCCGGTATCTTCTTCGCTGCGGCTGCGTCAGCGGATGCATACGCATCGGCAAGGATGGCGGGGCATCCCGTTATTTCCTTGATAGCCGGCCAGGCATTCAGCGGCGGATTTCTCACTCACGGTTACCAGGCCAATCGTATTCTGGCATTTGACGATGCCGGGATTGTGATCCATGCGATGCATAAAGAGGCGGCGGCGAGGATTACGAGAAGGCCCGTTGCGGAACTCGAAAAGCTGGGACACGAGATCGCTCCGATGTCGTATGACGTCCGTGACTACGCGAAGCTCGGTCTCCTGTTCAAGCTGTTGCACGCCGCCGACCCGCAACACCCGGCCTCGAATGAGGTTGCCGAAGTGAGGAACGCAATCACGGAAGCGATTGCAGATGCACGTAAAGGCAAGCTCGATCTGAGTAACAGGTGGGAGTCAGACGCCGCAAAAACAACGCGGAAAGGTACCCTTGCGGTGCGAGCTGCTCTTGAAGCGCAGTGGATCAACGAGTAAGAGGTCGAAATGACTCTGATTCTTCTTGATGCGTTACTCCCGATCTTCGTCGGTCTGCTCTTGGGATATATAGCGGGCCGGCGCGGAGTCATGGACAACCTGAATGTTCGCAATCTGATTGTGCTCGTGATGGACATCGCCATCCCATGTGCAATGTTTTCCACGATCAGCAACACATCCTGGCCTGTGCTCCGGGAACAATCGGAATCCGCAGCAATGATCGCTGTGGTATTTGTGGCCCTGTATGCCGCCAGTTATATCTGGGCAAGAAAAAGCCTCAAAATGTCCATCTCCGATGCTTCTGTACTTGCACTGACAATCGGCTTTCCAAACTCCGCAGCCGTAGCTTTGCCGTTGCTGACCACCGCGTATGGCCCCAGTTCACGCGTCACAGCTGCTCTTTCAATCGCAGTAGGAGCGATCACCATCTCCCCTTTCACCGTTGCGCTGCTCGAGTCCGACAAACTGTCCGATGGACAGGGTGTCTCTACTCAAGCGTTTGCGATCAAATTTCTTCGGGCCTTCACTCGCCCCGTGGTGTGGGCCCCTATCTTGGCTTTGATAGGTGTCTACTTCGGTTTACATTTGCCATCCTATGTTGATAGGTCCTTAACGATTCTTGGGAGCGCGGCGTCAGGATCGGCTTTGATTCTTACCGGCCTCGTTGTCTCCTCTCAGACATTTCGCTTTGACAGCAAAGTCGCTTGGACAACCGCCGCAATCGCGCTGATCCAGCCTCTGTTTGCTCTTGGCATGACTGAGCTTTTTCATATGAGTCATGCTGAAATCCGCGATGTCACGCTTATCAGCGCGATACCCGCGGGGTTCTTCGGTCTCGTCTTCGGAAAGAGCTTCAATGCAACTCCTGAAACCGCCAGCTCAGCGCTGATTGCCTCCTATTGCGTAGGCGCATTTTCCCTGGCTGGCTGGATGCTCGTACTCACAAAGTATTTTTGAGGAAATCCAATGGTCGGCACGCTACATGTCCACGATCTCATCCTCCTGAGAACAGAGTCGGCGGTCATCTCCACTGAAGGAGTATCAGCGTACCCTTACCTCAATCTCAATCAGCGCCCGTGGGTGGTTGTGCGCAGAGGCCGCATCTTAGATGGATTGATCCCTGTGGGAGTGCGGGGGACGCAAAGGCATGAACGCTGTGCAGGGTTCACAAGATTGAGTGAAGCGATAGAGTCTCGGCGCCCGGATCAATTGCGGCTGCGGCTCGCAGAGGATTCACGTCGAGCACTACAAGCATTTCGAACCTTGTCCTATCTCGAAAGCCATCTCGCAGGATTGGATATGAGCTGGGGCCCGGGCGGGAGCGTAGGTTATGAACTAGCCGCGGGAATCCCTGCTGTCCGCGCCGACAGCGATTTGGACTTCATACTTTTCGCGCCCAGAAGGCTCGACATTACAGAAGCACGGGATTTGTGGCGCATGATCGGCGGTGCTCCGGGAAAGGTCGATGTATTGGTAGAGACACCGTGCTGCGGTTTTTCCTTAGAGGAATTCGTGACTGCCTCACCGCGTAGGATTCTGCTTCGTACAAGCGAGGGCCGCATTCTCGGCTCCGATCCCTGGAACCCTTCGAATGACGAGGATAGCTAGCGTGAATACTGCATTTCTGTTCCCGGGACAAGGAGCACAGAAACCTGGAATGCTTCATGAACTCGTGGATGATCCAGCTGTCGAATTGACGCTCGACGAGATCAGTGATGTTTTGAAATCCGATGTTCGTCTGTTGGACTCGACTGAGGCGTTGAATTCCACAGTATCGGCTCAACTCGCTCTTCTAGCTTCCGGAGTAGCTACGGCCAGAGCTTTGCAGAGATACGGCGTCACTTGTTGTGCAGTTGCAGGTTTATCAGTGGGCGCCTTTGCAGCAGCGGTCGTTGCCGAAGCGATCACATTGAAGGATGCGGTAATTCTGGTTCGCTCCCGCGCAGAGAAAATGGAACAGCTATATCCAGTCGGATACGGATTGGCTGCCATCGTCGGTCTGAACGAGCGTCAGGTTACGGCTATCGTCGATTCAGTACATACGACCGCGACTCCAGTATTCGTAGGAAATATCAACGCACCGAGGCAGATCGTAATTGCAGGTTCCATAGAAGGGATGCAGAAGTCTTTAGAAGAGGCGAGCCGGAACGGCGCCAGGAAGGCTGAGCTCCTGCACGTTTCCGTGCCGTCCCATTGTCCTCTGCTTTCATCCGTTGCTGACTCACTTCGGCTCCAGCTAAATTCTATGCAGCTAAAGGTTCCGAAATGTCCATACATCGCAAATGTGAATGCACGAGCTCTGCGCTCCGCGTCGGCCGTAGCAACGGATCTGGCGGACAACATCGCTCACGGAGTTCGGTGGCATGATGCGACGATAGTCGCGGAGGAATTGGGCTGTAACCTCTTCCTTGAAATGCCGCCGGGCCACACTCTGACGGACCTCGCGGAAGAAAACGTTCCCGGCGTTACCGCTTGTGTGGTCACATCGGATCTTTTCAGACACGTTTTGCGACTCGCCACCGCTTAAGGTCTGATGTGAAGGGCGTGGCTATCACCCGCCCTGGATGATGGGTTCCTGAATGGCCTAGTGTTACATATCCAATCCACCAGGCCGTATAACCGGCTGCACGGACAAGTGGTCGCAGCTAATTGACTCGTTACGACTGTCTCGATGGGCATTATCGCCAAAGCACACGTCGAGACCTGATCCGGACCGATGAATCGGTTCGGCAGTAGGTTTTGTGGAGGCCATTCCATAGGAATGCATTTGCCAAGCAGTTTCCAATTGCCTGCTTCCCAGGATCGGTCGACTACAACAATTTCAGAGCGGGTTTTCATCCGCGTATTACAGCGTGCCGTCTTACCTCACTTCCCGCAAAAAGAAGAGTCCTAGCGCTATCGCACATTGCCGAGGAGTCGTGGAAGACTTGCCTCCGTCTGACAGATCATGGAGGTAAGCCATGCAACAGGGAAGCGTAATTCAAACGGGCAGAAAAGAAGGCCCGAATGTATGGCAGTTTCGATGGTCGGAAAAGGATTTGAATGGCCAACGTGTTTATCGGAAGCGGGTCATCGGAACTGTGGAGCAATACGCTGATGCGACTGCCGTACGTCATGCGGCGTCAGCTCTGATTTCGGAGGTCAACCTGCGATCACACAAGAATCGAGTTGGCGCAATTACCATCGATCAGCTGTGCGAGCACTTTGAACAGAGTGAAATGCGGTCCGGCACAAGCTCGTGGAGCGTCGCCACCCAGAAGACCTACCGCGGTTACGTTCGTCGCTGGATCAGGCCACGCTGGGGCGCTCGCACTCTGGACGAGATCAAGGCAGTGGAAGTGGAAGCATGGCTGGGTGGACTCAATCTTGCACGCGGTTCACGAGCCAAGATCCGAAACGTCTTTTGTGTCCTGTTTAATCATGCCTGTCGTCATGAACTGTATGACCGCAACCCAATACGCTTCGTTCGCCAAAGCGCCAAGCGCCGTCGAGCTCCAGATGTGCTAACCGGTCCCGAGATTAAGGTTTTGGTTGAGAATCTGCCATTGCGCGAGCACACACTCGTTCTGCTCGCGGCATCAACCGGGTTGAGACAGGGAGAACTCTTCGGTCTGAAATGGAGGGACATTGATTTCGAACATGGGGAGTTGAATGTGATTCGATCGATTGTCTGCGGTGTGGAAGGCCGCTGCAAGACCGAATCCTCGCAGAAGCCCGTTCCGATGCATCAGCAGCTCGCTGCGGCATTGATTGAGTGGAAAAAACAGTGCAGGCTCAAGGCTGTTGACGATTGGGTGTTCGCCAGTCGATTGCACAACGGGCGAAAGCCGTATTGGGGAGCAGCAATTATGCGCCATTACATCCAGCCGGTTGCCGAAAAGCTGGGTATTCAAAAGCGCATTGGGTGGCACACGTTTCGCCACACCTACTGCACGTTGCTCAGAAGTCTTGGAGTCGAATTCAAAGTCATGCAGGAATTGATGCGACACTCCTCGCTGCGCTCTACGCTCGACGTGTATACGCAGGCCGTCGGCCCAGCAAAGCGCGCTGCTCAAGCAGCAGTACTCTCGCTGTTCTTCGCGCCACCGGATTTGCACGTTGATTGCGAGATGATTGGGCTGGCGTAGGGGAAGTAGTCCCGGTATTGAGGGTGCAAAAAAGACACAAAAACGTGGCTTTTTGCACCCCCGAAGTTTAGGCGAAACTGAGCGTAAGTTACAGATTCTATTTGGCGTCCCCGACGGGATTTGAACCCGTGTTATCGCCGTGAAATCTGCGCTACACTGATTCCACTCATACAAAAACCTCGGACAGGCCAGCAGCGGCAGACATTACCACATAGTTAAACACACCGGTCTTCGAAAACATCGTCTTGATCGCATCGTCGTCTGTATCGACGTCTTAGACGACCACAGCAGTTCCAATCGTCGCGCTAACTTTGCGCAACTTCTCTCGATCGCGAGACGCGATCGTTACGTGCGCTCCGCGTTCAAGCGCAAGCTGGACAGTGGCGAGTCCAATACCGGAGCTCCCGCCGACTACAAGCACGGACTGAATCGCAATGCCCGCTTCGCATGAGATAGAGCTCTCCTTTAATGAAATCTGCCAGCTAGACGCCCGGCAGTCCTGACACGTTGGCTGGTCCCCGCTGAAGAATCGGGGTATCCTGCCTGTTCTCCAACACCCATTTCGCAATCTCATCTTTGCGCGCAAACCACACGCTGTCGTGGCCCTTTGCGTAGGTGAGGAATCGATCCAGCATCCGGATCCGGTTAGCGTGCCCATTGATGCGATCGTGGAAACCGATAAGCATCATCCGTCGCCGAGTCGCCCCTTCTTCGTAAAGCTGGTCGAACTCGTCCTTGAGGGCCTGTTCATAGGCCATAGGGTTGTAGCTTTCAAACGGGAAGGAGGAGATGTCATTCATGTGGAAGGTATATGGAACCGTGACAAAGTCTTTGCCCTTTACCGGGATAATGAAGGGCTCGTCGTGGCTGGGCTCGTCAATGTGATAGAGGAAGCCCAGCTCCTGCAATGTTTCGAGGATGTGTACCGAGTTGCGGAGCCAGTAGGCATTCCAGCCGACAGGCCTTTGACCCGTAACCTTGTGAATCATCTCGACCGAGTCGGCGATGAACTTCTTCTCCTCATCACGGGGTAAGAAGTAAGAGTTCCGCCAGGTACGTCCGTGCGCCGCCACCTCGTGGCCGCGACGCGCGATCTCTTGCGCGAGATCTGGAGCATTCTCGACGGCCTCGCCGATCATGAAGCTGGATACCTTAATCCCGTGCTTGTCGAAGAGATTCAAGGCACGCGGGATGCCTTCGTAATAGCCGTACGCAAAGAACGCATTAGTCGGCAGGTCAGGCAGGCCATCCTTGATTGGCTCAGGAATCGGGCCGCCGGAGCCAGAGATCGGTTGTCCGCCGCCTTCAAACATCATCGAGATGCTCACTGCAAGCCGTGCACCGTTCGGCCAAAATTTTTGGGCGGGTTTGTCTGCGCTCATTTCACCTTCTCCTTTGTCCAAATTGCTGTTGATTCGCGTGAGACCGCGGCCCCACGCTAGTCCAGAAGCTCCCATTCCGATTGCAAAATTTCTTCGTGTGATCATCTGGTACCCATTCTGATCGAGCCACATAGCTCGCACTCACACATGCTATGCATGAACGGCGCCACCGATCGCGAACAAGCCGCCGACGAGCCCCACAACCGTTCGGAGACCGATGAAGAGGACAATCTCTGAGAAGTGCATGCCGATTACCTGTCGCCCACCGCGAATTGTTAGCTAACCTCGATAAAGCACGAACCTGTACGCGCGCCCGGAGGCGGTGGCTGGGGTTCCATCAGATTGGATCTAATTCATGGACGAATGAAGCACCAGTGGTTCGCACTGCCTCAAGCTTCCGCTATCGACTCAGCGAACGAGCTAATTGGATAGATTCACTCAGGGAATCGAAATCGAAAGATCCGTTGTGACGCCAACCGTTGACGAAGAACGTGGGAGTTCCGTTGACGCCACTTCGGGCGCCTCCAGCGAAATCGGCCAACACTCGAGCGCGGTAAGTATGGTTGGCAATGGCAGTTTGTAACTGCGAAGTTGATAGGTCGAGATCGTTAGCCAGATTCATGAACAGAGCTTCGTCCAGACCCAACTGATTCTCAAAGAGCAGATCGTGCATCTCCCAGAACTTTCCGTGGGCCCCGGCAAATTCGGCTACTTCGGCAGCCGGCTCTGCCCACGGATGGATCTGGGCCAGAGGAAAATTGCGAAAGACAAATGAGAGCCGTTTTCCAAAGTGCTTCTGTAGTCGCTTGACGATTGGATAGGCCGCTCCGCAGTAGGGGCATTCATAGTCGCCATATTCGACCAGGCTGTACTCCGCTGTAGGATTTCCCTGTATGTGGTCGTCCTCGTTGACTGCAATTGAAAGCTTGCTCATGGCTTCTCCTTTTTCGGTAGATTCTCAAGAGCTTCTAGGATGCCGTCGGCTCCAGGATTGATTGCGATGGGCGAAAGGTAGCTCCAGTCGATAACGCCCTTCTGGTCAATGAGAAACAGTGCCCGTTCACAGACACCGACTTCGCTTCGGTAGGCCCCGTAAGCCCTCGCAACCTCGCCTTTCGGTTCGAAGTCTGCGGCTAAGGGGAATTGCAGATGCCGATCTTTGGCAAACGCCTCGTGACACCAGACGCCATCTACTGACACTCCCACCAATATGGCTCCAAATTTCTGAAACTCGGGCAGAATCTCGTTATAGAGTGCCATCTGGTCGCCGCAAACCGGACTCCAGTCAGCGGGGTAGAACGCGAGAATGACAGGCTTACCTCGCAACTCGTTCAGGGAGAGCCTTTGGTCGGGCGTGACGTGAAGACTGAAATCCGGAGCCGGCGATCCGGCAGACAAAATGTTGGACATAAGGCTACTTCGAGTGTGAGATGACTAAAAATCACAGAACATGTTTGTCAGTACCAAAATTGAAATCCGTCCAGAAGAGTTGACTCTGTCAGGTCGTCCTTGGTAGATCCTCCGGCGTGATGGCGTGCCGCTCCAATTCGTGTCTAGCCCCAGTGCGTTTCAGCAGCGCGTTCGCGACCAGATCCGCGACGCAGTTCATCATCAAATCAACAGCCGTTATTGTTTCCTCACGACGTTTTCAGATTCACATTTGTCTTGGAAGGATTACTCGGACCTGATCGATCGTGTTATTGTCGCGCTTTGCTGATGCACTCAAATTAGAGTGATCCCTCGAGAGAATTGTCTTGCTACCCGTAAGTCCAGATGTTCCGAATTAACGCCGAGCGAGGCACGCCGTCAGCCACAATTCCTCAGCACGATTTCGTCCCTGGTACCGACTGAGCTATTGGCTACTCACCAACGAACGCCTCCACCTTATGTCCTTGCAATTCGAGTGCCGGGACGCAGCGTCGAACCAACATCTCCATTCAAAAGCAGTTGACTCCATGCTCGGCATGGCTGAGTCTGCGCTACGTCAATCCTTGTTCCGTCCTGACGTCACAGGATCGACGCGTGGCCAGGCGGCCGAACATTCGCGATTTCACAACTCACATAAATTCAAGCGTCTTCTTCGGAGTGCATCCTGGCAACCGGGTTGCTACTTGAGAGATCGAGTCCGAAACGATGCGGACACTCCGACTCGGAGGCGTTGCATGAATTGGATAGACCAAGACGCGCAAATCGAAAATGCCGACGAATTGGCCTCAAGACATAAGGACCCACTCGTAACGGCGATCCAAGCGGGAGCGCCCGAGGCTTTCGCGCAACTTTATGCGATATATTCTCCTCGTCTGTACAGAACGATCACTGCGATTACAAAGAACCCAGAGGATGCCCAAGACGCTCTACAGGAGACATTCTTGCGAGCGCATCTGAGGGTCCACGCTTTCGAAAGCAGATCTAGTATCTATTCCTGGTTGAGCCGGATCGCCATCAACTGTGCCCTTATGATCCTGCGCAAACGGCGTACCCGTCCCGAAGTGTTGTTTGATCCCCAACCGGATCATCGTCGCTGTGAGACGATCTTCTTCGAAGTTGAGGACTCTGCTCCGAATCCTGAGGAGGCCTACGACTTGCGGCAGCGTCAAACCAGGACCCTGCGCGCGATCCGCCGTCTCAACCCCAAACTGCAAACGGCAATTCGGATGCAGATGAAGCACGAATGGTCGGTAAAGGAGATCAGCCAAGCTCTGAACATCTCCGAAGCGGCTGCCAAGTCTCGTCTATATCGCGCACGTCAACAACTTTCTACAGGAACGCCGACCATCAGCGTTTTGCAATTGACATCCTGCAATCACTCTTGGCGAGCGTCGGCAGAGACACTCTGCTGTCAGCTTCATCCAATGCATCGATCGAGAACCTGATTCACGACTAGATAGCGCCAACAGAAGTGTTGCTCAAACCTGATCTCGATGCATTTCATTCCGGATCAGTAACGAATTTAATTTCTGGAAAGAACATTAAGAGAACTGACTCACTCACCCGATTTCGCGAGGGGCGTTTGGGAGGCAAGAGTGAAACAGGAAAACGTCCGACGGAGATTGTGTCTATCGAACGATCTGATGGATAGCGATCAGGTCACTGTTAACAAAATGCCTCTCGATGTTGCGCCTGTGCAAATTCACAAACAGCGGATTCTGTGCGTAGATGACGACGTATTGGGCACGACTATGCGCGCAGAGATTCTGGAGGAGCACGGTTTCTCAGTTGCTGTCTTTCACTCTCCCCTCGAGGTTACACGCTGCGATCTCTCTGCGTTTAATCTCGCGATTCTGGATTTTGAGATGCCGGGACTAAATGGTCGAGAGCTCTTACTACGTATTCGAGCGATGGGGGCCAGATTCCCAATTGTGTTGCTCACGGGGTGCCTGGCGGGTCTTTCGCACGAAGATTGCATCCTCTTTGCGCGGTGTATCGACAAGAGCATGCCCATTCATTACCTACTCGACACGGTCGCGGAATTTCTGGATCCAATGCAGGGCCCCGATTATGGCTCATAACAGAGACACATTTCGTCGCATCGGGAGGCGAAGCCCTTTCAGGAGGGCTGCTCGCGTTGTCGGCTCATTACGGGAAAAAACGTCAAGGCTTACCTATATAGAACGCGTGGAACTCCATCGGCCTCTCCAAAGCAATGCAACTTGTCGCCTTCAACGCGGCAGAGAGTCTGGTGCGAGCGGCAAAGTGAAATGAAATGTCGCTCCTTTCCCAGAGTTGGCAGATGCCCACACACGTCCTCCGTGCGACGCAATAATCGAACGACTGATCGCCAGCCCCATGCCACTGCCTTCTGGTTTCGTGGTAAAGAATGCATCAAAAATGTGGTCTGCTTCATGGGCGGGCAATCCGACACCTGTATCGCTGACCGAAATCTGGACTTGGACGTCCTGCCGAAGTTGCGCCTTAATCGTAAGTGCTCCGCCTGCGTCCTCCATCGCTTGGATGCCATTGAGCATAAGGTTCATTAGTACTTGCTGGAGCTGCACACGATCTGCCATGACCTTCGGGAGCCCGTCGGCGACGTTCGTAACGATATTTACGGAATGGCGATGCGCATCGTTGCGCAAGATAAGCAACATCTCTCCGATGAGTTCGTTTACATCAACGGAATCCATTTGTGAAGAGCCCTTCCTGTACAGCGCGCGGACACGGTCAATGATGTGGGCTGCACGCCCGGCGTCCTTAACAGTTTCCAAGGCAGCTTCGCGCGCCTCGAGGACATCCGGCTGATCTCGATCAAGGAATCGCGCGCACGCTTCAGCATTCGTTACCGCCGCGCCAATTGGCTGCTTGATTTCGTGTGCTAGCGAGGCGGTGAGTTCACCCATTGTGCTCACGCGATTTACATGAGCGAGGTTCGCTTGTAGCTGCTCGACACGTTTGCGATCTTCAATGTCATTTATTACTCCGTACCATTTAACGATCTTTCCTCGTTTGTCGCGCACAGGTACGGCACGGGTCTGGAACCAACGGTAATCTCCATCCGCGCTACGAAGTATTCGCGCCTCATACTCCAATGTATTACCGGAGGCCTGAGACTCCTGCCATGTTGTTAGAGCACGGCTGAGATCGTTGGGATGAATTGCAACCTGCCAACCCCAGCCTAAGGCCTGTTTCTCTGTCAGCCCTGTATATTCGACCCAGCGGCTGTTTACGAATGTGCGTTGACCGTCCGGCCGAGCAATGAACGCCAGGGCAGGCATGGTCTCAACCGCTTCTCGAAACTTTTGTTCTTCGCTCCTCAGTTGCCGAATCCGCACTTGGTAAACCGCCCAGAGCAGCGCCAGGAAAGCCGCAGCCCACAGTGCTCGGAACCAATTCGTCTGGTAATAGGCGGGAAGAACTGAAAAACCCAAAGAGGCTCCTACCTCATTCCAGACGCCATCGTTGTTACAAGCGATTACGTGGAAACGATAATGGCCGGGTCGGAGGTCATTATAAAAAGCCTGCCGCCTTGTGCCTGCCTCCTGAAAGCCGGAATCTCGACCATCAAGCATGTAACGAAATAAGACCTTTTGCGGCGCGGCATAGCTCAGGGCTGTATAGTCAATTTCGAGATCGCGCGTTAGCGCCGGGAGCTTGATTCCCGAATCTATCGGGTACTCCTTGTGGTCGGCAACAAGAGCGTGAATCTTGACGGGTGGCGGAACAATATTCTGGGACACATGCGCCGGATCGATCACTTGCAGCACGCTGCCGTTGGCAAACCAGAGTCGTCCATCGGGCGTTTTGGCACTAGTATTGAAGTGACCTAAACCGGATCGGAACCCGTCGAAGATATCGAACACCCTCAGATCCAATTTGCTCTCTGGATGCTCCCACCACTGTCGCATCTGATGTTGAGGAATCTCGATGAGGCCGCATTGCGCGAAGAGCCACAAGTTGCCTGCATCGTCCGTAATCAGTCCGCTGACATAATTGCAAGGCAAGCCGTTTTTTTCTGAAAGGATTTGCTGCTTTCCATCTTTCCAGGCAACCACGCCAGAGGCCGTTCCGCCCAGGATGGAACCGTCGGAGGCAGCAGTGATTGCCATAAAATGAAAGTTTGGGTTCTCGCCAAAACGAAAGGTCTGGACCTTTCCGTCGCGAAAGCGCCCCAAATTGCCCGACCACAGACCTAACCAGATTCCGCGCTGAGGGTCGGCCACGATCCTTCCGGTGAATGGCGTTTTCGGCGGAGAGAACATTTCCTGGATCTTCAGGCCCCGAATCCGAACGAGTGTGCCTGGTGGTCCCTTGGCCTCAACCCAAATGTTACGATCCGAATCTTCGGCGATCCCAAAGATCATCCCGAGGGGACTCCCATTAGGCTTCGTGATTTGATGAAATGTTCCTCCCTCGCGAACGAACAGCTTGTTGTCCATTCCCATCCATAGGTGGGCGGCGCGATCTACAAAAAGACCCGTAACTTGATTTCCTGGCGGGGCCTTTTCAGTATTTAACGATACTCCCCCGGGCTCGATGACCTGCAGCCGGCTCGTTCCTACCCACACCCTACCGTCTCGCGCGGCGGCAACCGATTCTACTGCGTCTTCGTTTAGCCCTTCGCGTGTAGAAATACTTTTCACGCGAAGATCACGAAACATATCGAGGCCCCCCGATGTCGCGACCCAGATGTTGCCCTCGCGATCCTCAAATATTTTGGTTACAACGTCACCCGATAAACCCTCGGCAGTGCCGTAGAGATCGACATTTTTACCGCGAATCTTGTAAACACCATGCAATGTTCCGACCCACAGGTTTTCCTGATGATCGCTGAGCAGAGCGGTCACCGTTAGAGTCTCGCCATTCAATTTGGGAGCGAGAAACGGCTTCAAAGTACCGTTGATCAGGTGCTGCAAGCCGCCACCCTTTCCGGGCCGCGCGATCCCGACCCAAACAGAGCCATCGGCGGCGCGTGTTATCCCTGCCACGCCGAGATTTCCCGCCTGGGATTGCAGCGTCTGCAGACGGTACACTTTCGAGGACCCAGAGGAATTGGGGCGCCATCTGACAAGAGTTCTCTCACTTCCTACCCAGAGGTCTCCGGAAGCATCTTGGGCCATGGCGCTGGAACCGGGTATATCAAGTCCGTCTTCTTTTCCGTAGCAATGAACTTCACCCTGCAGAACCTGACAAAGAGGATGTGTCCGGTCACCGGGTCGAACGTGGAGGAACCAGATTGTTCCATCTCTATCCTGAATGAGGGGCGCAGTTACCCATCCTTTTTCGTACAGAGTCAGTCGCCCGTTGACAAGGTGAGCCAGGCCGGCTTCGGTTCCGACCCAGAGGCTGCCATCCCTCGCGCCCAGCATGGAATTAACCGAGGTTGAAGGCAATACCTCTCCGGATTGTGCGCTCCAGCGAACAAACTGCACATCGTCAAACCGGAAGAGCCCGCTGTAAGTTCTGACCCAGATGTACCCATCTGTGGTCTGTGTAATATCCGTTGGCGCTCCTCCGAAATATCCGTCCTGCGCCCGCCAAACACTGTGACCGTATTGTGAGATGTGACTTGTGGGGTCGAGGGCAATGCCGACTGAGGAATCAAAGCAAACGACTACCAACAAGATGATCGCTCGGCACATGAAGAGTATTCCTCGATTGCTAGCCGGAATAAAAGTGTTCGCAACGGAAGTACGCAATCCTGATGAACTAAACTCGCATGCATGCCCGTCGATCCTGCCGGGAAGGGACAGAACGGATCGGTGACGCGGGGGAGACTCCGCGTCGATATATCGACACACGGTTTGAACCTGCTTCCTGATCAGAAGCTTCTGATCGAACGGCAGGCGCAAAACGCTCCCCATGAAGGCGGGCGTCTTTTCGATCTGAGACTTCAATATGAGCATGGGAAGGTCTTACAGTGTGGAAGATGACTCCGCGGGTTCGAGCGCTGTCGCCGCACCTCCTACCCGACGGGTAGGGGCGGGGCGAGAAATGCCAAGCTTTTTCATTTTGTAAAACAGTGTGGTGCGCTTGAGTCCTAGTTTGGCTGCCGCCCCTTCCGGGCCGCCGATCATCCAGCCGGCCGCTTCTAGCGCCTGCAAAATCAGGGCTCGGTCAACCTCTCTTAGCGCTGCGGACTTCGATGTTACAGTTACCGTCTCGAGATGATTCGACGGTAGAGGATTCTGTAGGACGCCATCATAAGAAAGGATTACCGCGCGTTGAATCAGGTTCTGCAACTCGCGCACATTGCCAGGCCAGTCATATGAGCGCAATGCCAACATGGTTTCTTCAGGAATTTGTTCAACGCGTTTCCCGATCTGGCGGCCATAGAAATCAACGAAATAGCTGACAAGAGCAGGTATATCGTCAACGCGTGCCCGCAATGGCGGCAGTTGCACCGGAAACACATTGAGACGATAGTAGAGATCGCCGCGAAATTCGCTGCGCCTAACCATGCACTCAAGATCTCTGTGGGTGGCGGACACCACGCGCACGTCCACACGGTGGGTCCGAGTACTTCCCAGACGTTCAAACTCTTGCTCTTGCAGAACACGCAGCAGTTTGGGTTGCAAGCACAGCGGAATATCGCCAACCTCGTCCAGAAAAAGCGTTCCCTTGTCGGCCAGTTCGAAGCGCCCGATTTTCTGCGAGATCGCCCCGGTGAACGCTCCTCGCTCATGACCGAAGAGCTCGCTTTCCAGCAAATCTAAAGGAATGGCAGCACAATTGACCTTCACAAAGGGACGGTCGTAGCGCGGACTGATATTGTGGATCGCTTTCGCTATCAGTTCCTTCCCGGTGCCGGTCTCGCCCTGAATCAATACCGTTGAGGTGGTAGGCGCGACCAGTTCAACCTTCTCAAGAACTGCTTCAAGAGCCGCACTCCGTCCGATGATTTGATCAAATTGGCGATATCTGTCCTCCTGGTCCCCGGACCGAATTGATTTGAAGCTGGCCACAGTATCCCTTTCGTCAGAACCTTGCTGAACTCCGTCTTAGCTTTCGCTTCCCAAGGCCGCTCGAACACCCTCCAGTAAGATTGCGCCGTCAAATGGCTTGGCGAGGAATTTCACTGCTCCCCCTCTCATCGCCTGCAACCGCATTTTTTCGTCTCCATGTGCCGTAACAAAAATAATGGGGATCGGGCAATGATCTTCGTTCAGCTTCGCCTGAAGATCCAAGCCCGACATTCCGGGCATGCGGATATCGGCAATAAGACAACCCGTCTCCTGCTGGCAGCCTGAGTCCAGGAAGTCTTCTGCGGACTGGAACGACCGTACAGAGAAGCCAGCTGATTTCAGAAACCGTTGCATCGCGAGCCGGTACGATTCATCGTCTTCGACAACCGCGACCATTTTTGGGACCCTCGCTCTGGGCATACAGGTACATGGTCAATGCGGCCACTGCAAAATGCAATTGTGACTTGTGATAAGGACAATGATAGGTATCTATAGGGTGAGCTTTAATCGTGCAGGAGCGCAGCCGCCTTTGCGGCTCGAGGTCTAGGTCGTTGTAGGAAGTTTAAGTTTTTCTGCTATTCGTCCTAACTCGGCCGGAGAATTGGCGTGCATCTTGCGCATTACATGCCCTCGATGGACGGTCGCGGTGACCTCGCTCAACGCGAGCGTTGAGGCAATCTGTTTCGTAAGCATGCCGGAAACAACAAGACGCATTACGTCGCGCTCACGTGCGGTCAGCTTCGCGTAGCGTTCCCGCAATTGAGCAATCTCGGCCTGTTGTTGCCGCAACTCATCGTCACGCTTCAGGGCCTGCTGTATCGCATCGATGAGATCTTGATCCCGAAAAGGCTTTGTCAGAAACTCCACCGCCCCCGATTTCATGGCTTCGACGGTCATGGGGATGTCTCCGTGACCGGTGATGAAGATGATAGGGAGGCTGACTCTCCTCTCGTTTAATTTGCGTTGGACCTCCAGTCCGCTCATTCCAGGGAGCCGCACATCCAAAACGAGGCAACTGGCGACATCTGGAAGTTTGTGACGGAGGAAGTCTTGCGGCGTTGCAAACGATTCGGAGCGCAATCCGACTGACTTCAAGAGCCGCTCCAGTGCCGCACGCATACGAGCGTCATCATCAATAAGGAATACTGTGACATCATTTGCGGGGGTCATGCGTGCACAGCCTTCCGTAGGGCAGGATAAAGTGAAACGTTGTCCCTCGCACCGAGTTTGCGGTGGCCCACACGCGGCCGCCATGTGACTCGATAATGGAACGTGTGATCGCAAGTCCCAGCCCGGTGCCGTGCGGTTTGGTGGTAAAGAACGCGTTAAAGATCTGGTCAGTCTTTTCGGTGGGCAGCCCTACCCCGGCATCCGTGACGGAAACCAACACTTGACAATTCTCAGCCAGCCGCGACTTGACGCTCAGCTCGCCGGTCGTGTCCCGCATCGCTTCAATCCCATTGAGCATGAGATTCATCAATGCCTGCTGCAACTGCACGCGATCGGCAATCAGATTGGGGAGCCCTTGGCCGAGATCGGTGCGCGTTGTAATGGAATGCCGATTGGCCTCGTCGCGCAGCATAACAATCATCTCTTGAATCAGTTCGTTTACGTCAACCATCTCCTGATGTGAAGAATCCTTTCGGTAGAGGGAACGGACACGGTCAATGATTTCGGCCGCACGCATGGCGTCGCTGGCCATCTCCAATGCAGCCTCGCGTGCCTCGATTAGATTAAGTTGGTCCCCATCAAGAAATCGCAAGCACGCTTGAGCATTTGTAACCGCCGCCCCAATTGGTTGCTTGATTTCGTGGGCCAATGAGGCCGTCAACTCCCCGATCGTACTGACTCGGTTCAGATGCGACAGATGCGCGAGTTCCTGCCGTAATCTCTCGTGTTCTTGCTCAGCCCGCCTGCCTTCGGTCACGTCCATTATCACCCCAATCATTTGTATTACTTCGCCAAATGCGTCCAAAACAGGGTGGCCGAGGGAACGAATATATCTGACGGTCGAGTTCGGAAGCAGAATTCGGAACTCCTCGTCCAAATCCGATTTCTCGGCTATTGCTCGCTTGAATGCCCCTTCATATCTGACCCGATCCGCGGGATAAATCCGCTGCAGCCTTTGCTCCCAGGTGGGCATACCGTCTTTAGGATCGAAGTCTTGGAGGCGATGCCATTCCGTTGAAAGATGCACGGGTTTCATTCGAATTGTGTCGAAAACCCAGCTCCCCATGTTGGCCACTCGTTGGGCTTGCGCCAGGTATGTTTCACTCCGCTTTAAACCTTCTTCAGCGCGTATGCGTTCCGTGATGTCGACCATCGTGCCAACCGCCTGGACAAGCTCACCGTCGGGACTCAAAACTGGATGGCCGATACCATGAATGTGTCGAACTGTTCCATCGGGCTTCACGATTCTAAATTCAACGTCGCAATCTAGATTCTTCAGCAGGGTCCTATCGCTCGCCAGCTTGAACTTGTCGCGGTCTTCGGGGTGAATGCACTGCACCCATTGCTCAAACCTTGGTAGACCCAGTTGCGGATCGAAGCCGAAAAGTCGGAACATTTCCTCGGACCAGTACAAGATCTCGCGGCTTGTCCCGTGAATGGCGCAACTACCCGTTTGGGTCAGCCTCTGTGCTTCGGCGAGATAAGCTTCGCTGCGCCTGAGATCCTGCTCCGCCCGTTTGCGCTCCTCTATATCGATGTTTGTGCCATACCATTTGATGACTTTTCCATTTTCGTCGAAGCTTGGAGTTGTGCGGAACAGAAACCAACGGTATTCTCCGTCGAAACGGCGCAGCCGTGCCTCGAACTCACCTGGCCGACCAGAGGCTAAAATTCGCTGCCAGTAATCAACAAGCCCATTGAGGTCGTTCGGATGAAGTGCAGCTGTCCAGCCGGTGCCCCGCGCCTGATTCGCCGTGAGCCCGGCGTAGTCCAACCAGCGCCGATTGAAGAATTCGGCGTTCCCGTCTGCCGTGGCAGACCACGCCATACACGGGATCGTTTCGATCACTTCGCGCAGCTCTCGTTCAGTGCGTTGCAACCGATCATTCTGGCGCTCCAACTCCAAGCGTGCTGCCTCCGCTTGCCGGAGATTGAAGCTGTCGGAAATCCTAAATGCGACCACACGGCCAATCAGTTGCAGAAAGCTGACGTCCTCACTGGTGTAGACGGTTGCGGCAGGTCCGGACATGCCCAACGCGCCCAAACGGCGATCCGGCGTGGTCAGGGGTACAAAAACCAGGGGGCCGACGTTTAGCCCTTGATCTGCAATTCCCCTTTTCAGTTGTGCGGGGACTCTCTCGTCGGTGTCCCAATCATGGATGTAGTAAGGTTCCTGGGTCTTGTACGCCTGCCAGGATGGTCGTTCCTGAACTGGCACATTCGCGTATCCAGCGATGAGGCTCTTTTCTCGCCCTACTACAGCCCATTCGACTTCGTCGGAGTTCTCCCTGTAGACGACGATGTAGAACTGTAAGAACGGGAGGAACTCACGCAGTTCTTCAGAGAGGATCGCAGTGAGATCCTCGGGATCCCGACATTGGGAAAGAGATTCACTAAGGCGAAGTACCGCTTCATAGCGCCGCCCCGCGACCTGAGGCGAAGAATAAACGCCTTCGCCGGTTCCGCGTTTGGTCAGAGATGACATCTCCGCTATTCACCCTCACGCCACATTACACAATAGAATCGCTCATACACTCATCAGGTGCAAAGTAGGATTCGCTCGCAGCGAGAAAGCTCATCCAGTCATGCGACTGTACTGGAGAGCGTAAAGTAAAACGTTGTCCCTCGTTCAGAGTTTGCAGTGGCCCAGATGCGACCACCGTGCGATTCCACAATGGAACGGGTGATTGCCAGTCCCAAACCCGTGCCCTGAGACTTGGTAGTAAAAAATGCATTGAAGATCTCATCTGCTCTTCCGGCAGGCAATCCCACGCCATTGTCCGTTACTGAGACCAGCAGTTCACCATCTTCATTCTGCTGCGACCTGATGCTAAGGTCGCCCCCGGTTTCCTTCATTGCCTCAATTGCGTTGAGCATGAGGTTCATGAATACTTGCTGCAGTTGCACACGATCGGCCTTGATTGTGGGAAGTTCCTCTGCAAGTTCCGTGCGCACCGAAATTCCATACCGTTGGGACTCGCCTCGTAGCAACATGACCATTTCGCCGACGATTTCGTTTACGTCGACCATGTCCCAGTGTGAAGAATCCTTTCGGTACAGCGAACGGACACGGTCGATGATTTGGGCTGCACGCCTAGCGTCTCTGGCCATTTCCAGAGCGGCTTCTCGTGCCTCCAACACATCCGGCTGATCGCGATCAAGTAGTCGCGCACACGCTTCAGCATTTGTTACTGCCGCCCCAATTGGCTGCTTGATGTCGTGCGCAAGCGAGGCGGTCAGTTCCACCATGGTATTCACGCGCGTGATATGCGCGAGGTCCGCCTGTAGCTCTTCGGCGCGCTTGCGATCTTCGATGTCGGTCGAGACTCCGTACCATTTGACGATCTTGCCTCGCGCATCTCGCAGCGGCACGGCACGAGTCAAGAACCAACGATATTGCCCATCCGCCGCCCGCCGATAGCGCACCTCATTTTCGAAGGGCGCATCGGTCGCCACCGAGGCGCGCCACTTTTCAGCGTGGCGCTTTAAGTCTTGGGGGTGAACAGCGGCTTGCCAACCTGAGCCGACTGTACTCTCGGTGGACAACCCCGTATATTCCTGCCAGTGGCGATTGACGAAGTCCACGGAGCCGTCGGGCAGAGTGGTCCAGGCAAACGTCGGCATCGTTTCAACGACATCCCGAAGCTTCCTTTCTTGGTGCCGTACTTGTTGGATACGCAGTCGATACAGCACCCAAACCAAAGTCAGGAAAGCGGCCACGCAAAGAGCACGGAACCAGTTCGTTTGGTAGAACGTCGGGGCGACTGAAAGATCCAGGAATGCGCCGGCCTCGTTCCATACACCGCTGTTATTGCAGGCGGTCACGCGGAAGCGGTACTTGCCCGGCACAAGGTTCGAATATTGCACCTCACGGTCGTTGACCACCTCCCTCCAGTCCCGATCTTGTCCCTCCAGCTTGAAGCGGAAGTGAACCTTTTCCGGCATAACCAGGCTCAGCGCCGTGTAATCAATTGTGAGATCGCGCACCAGCGGCGGCAGCCTCAGGAGCGAGGATGATGCGTCGCCCGACCAGTTCTGCCAGTAGGTCTTCCGATCGGCGGTGACTTGCTCGATGTGCACCGGCGGCGGGAGTTTGTTGAACGGAAGGTGATGCGGATCAATGACACTGACCCCTTCGAAAGCTTTGAACCAGATCCTTCCATCCAACAACTTGGTCACTGCGGGCGTGTAGCGCCAGAGGGCCGCCGCGAAGGTCGGTGTTCCGTCGGAACCATCAAAGGCTGTGAATGCGATGCTTCGCTTGTCATCCTTATCCAGTGCAACAGTCCAACCCTCTACGTCGGGACGTGCAATGCGAATCAGCCCACACTGCATATACAGCCATAAGGAACGGTCATCGCCCTCGACTGTCCAGTGCACTCCGTCACAAGGCAAACCGTTCTTGCTGCCGAGTGTGAGAAAGCGGCCGTCTTTCAAGCGGCTGAGGCCACCCTCAGTCGCGGCCCACAATGTGCCGTCTTGCTCGATGCGAAAGCTGTTTACACTGCCTTTGCGCAATCCGTCGGCGGCTGTATACGACTCTTGGATTTTACCGTCGGCGAAATGCTCAACGCCTCCATCGTAAAATCCCAGCCACAGGCCGCCCCGCACGGCGTCTGCCGTCAGGGCCTTTGCGTTCTCTTTATGTCCCAGGCGGGTCCATGGAATTTCCTCCACGACTCTGTTGGCAGATAGGTGGATGAGCCCCTCATTTTGGTTTGCGACCCATAGGTCGCCCCGGCCGTCCTCCGCGATGCCGTCCACGATACCGCCAGGGAAACCGCTTATTGGAACAAATCGGTCGTGTGCCAGATAGCCAAAGTCACGATTCGTGGACACCCAAATTTGCCCACGGCTATCCTGAAACAGCGAAGTCGGATTAAGTCCGTTGAGTTTCCCTTCGCGATTGCCCATGGTCTGATTCCTCCGTCCCGCCATCTGTCTAGACCACCATAGGTTGCCACCCAGACACTTCCATCTCGATCTGCCAGAACCGAGCTCACGAGATCCCTTGACAAACCCTGACCCGCAGCAAACGTCGCCACCGGGAAATCGCGGAATCGGTCCAGACCGCTCCCCGTGGCTACCCAAAGGCTGCCTTCACGATCCTCAAAAATATTCTGCACGGTGGCACCGGAAAGGCCATCGGACGGAGTGAATACATCTGTCCTGCCTTGATGGACATGCACAAGGCCTTCTGTTCGTGTGCCAATCCACAGCCCACCATCGCGGTCTCGTAGAATGCATGTGGCAGTGAATTGCCCAACGCCGCGGAGTGGATACGTTTCGATTTTGCCGTCATTGAACCGGTGGATTCCGCCCTTCCAGCCGACGAGGAGCGCGCCCTCGTTGTCTTCCCCCAGGGCTTCGACGCCGAACATTTCGCCCGTCAACGGGTACAATTTTCGAGGACCGGGTTTCCACAGCCACAGCCCGCTCACCGCGCCCACCCAGATATTACCCTGACGGTCTTCATAGAGGCCGAAGGCTCCAGAGCCAAGCCGTGCATTCTCTCCCTGACAATCGGCCATGCCACTGCGCAACCAGCAGACCTTACCGATCAGAGAGTCAGCTCCGCTGATCCATATCGTACCTTCGCGATCCTCCAGGATTCTGACGACGTACGAAACCGCCAGCTCTGGATACTCCTTTAGTCTGCCGTCCTTCCAA
This sequence comes from Acidicapsa acidisoli, assembly GCF_025685625.1. NCBI lineage: Bacteria > Pseudomonadati > Acidobacteriota > Terriglobia > Terriglobales > Acidobacteriaceae > Acidicapsa > Acidicapsa acidisoli. The sequence goes on along the minus strand of NZ_JAGSYI010000001.1, from coordinate 64,725 downwards.
CTGGCGGGCCCTTTCCGCGTACCAATCCATAAGGTCCCGTCACGAGCGGCCAATAGACTAGAGACATTGTTAGACGGCAGCTGCTGACCGGCAGGTGGCCGCCATGGAATCGCGCGCACGCCATCGAACCGGAGCAAGCCGAAATCTGTGCCCCGCCATAGATAACCATCAGGCGTCTGAGCGACCGCGTTGATCTTGCCCGTTGTAAGACGGGCGCCTGCCTTCCATGCCGTATGCGCGTACTGGCTGATGTCGTGCGACGGATCCAACGCAAATGCGCAAGCGCACCACGCCAGTACAATAGAAGACACCGTAGCCAGCAGTCCCGCATGACGCCGCACTTATCCCCCCTCTGAGCGCCCCGTGTCCCAGATCTTATAGCATTCTCTCGCGGCTCTGGATCTCCCCGTCAAGGCCGAAAACGAGCCACAATTCTCATGCAAAATTTTTCCTGCGCATCAAGCCACGCCTCGTGGCACTAGGTTCCTTCAGACCCCCGCCTCGCGGCGTCGCCCTTGCGCTTCGCTGATCCTTCACCTCCATCAGGTTGGATAAGTTGAACGCGTGAGCGAACTGCACTCGTGCGTCACGTCAATCTCCTTTCCGCCTTGACGTCAGAGATTTGCCACGCAACGAATACCGGCGAGACACGCTATTTCACAACCCTTTTGAATTCAGGCGATGTTGCGACTCTGATTCCTGGCATTCGCCGTGCTCCGTTAAAAGGCTGGACACTATTTCCTGCGGCCAGGCACTCAAATTGGTCTGCGCAAGAAATTCGGCTGTGCAGCTTACATAGCGTTGAAGGAACGCGTAGTGCGAGAAGACGGCTGTGCGCCTTCCCTCGATGGAGCGTCGGCCGCCGATTTCGTGAAAACAAAGTAGGCCAAGAGTGAGCCTGACGCACAGAAACAAAAATAAGCATGAAGGGCACCGACAACACGTCACGGCGCCCAGTTACCTGGGCAGACGCAGTCGGAAGAATGTGTTTTAGTGATTTTCGGTGGCGGCACAGGATCGACCATAGCTGGGTGGATATTTGTTGAAGAAGGAACGCGGGTCGCGGAAACTGCGGAGCGAGTTTGGCTCACACTTGCTTTTGAATGAAGTGTCACGAGCTGAGATCAAGGAGATCAGCAATGAAACTCATTGCATATCTGAAAGGCGACGACCGAATCATGGCCAGAGTTCTCGATCAGACGGCGCTGCCAGTCGCCAAACTTGAGGACTTCTGGGCGAACCCCCAGCAGAATCTATTGGCAGCCGCCCAGATGCGCTCCGGTGGAGAGCCGCTCGCAAACCTGATTCAAGTTCCGCCGCTGCCGGACACGGCCCGCATACTCTGCGCGGGCATGAACTATCTCGCCCATGCTCAGGAAACACAGCTTAAGGTGCCGGAGCAGCCCGACATCTTTGCGCGTTGGCGCTCGACCCTGTCCGTCGATGGCCAATCCGTCCCCATTCCACCGCGCGATGACCATTTCGACTGGGAAGGTGAGTTGGCGGTGGTCGTCGGCACAGAGCTCCGAGACGTCACACCTGAGGTCGCAAAGGCTGGGATCCTCGGCTATGCATGTTTCAACGACCTCAGCGCCCGTAAGTTTCAAATGGCCAGCGAGCGCTGGACACTTGGCAAGAACGCCGACAGCTCAGGACCTTTCGGCCCGTGGATCGTTACGGCCGACGAAATCCCAGATCCCGGTCGATTGCATCTCCAGACCCGCGTCAACGGCAAGATCGTCCAGGACGGCAACACGTCAGGCCTTATCTTTTCAGGCGCGGAAATCGGAGCCTATGCTTCAGGGGCAATGACGCTCAAGCCTGGCGACGTTATCGCTACCGGCACACCGGAAGGCGTCGGGGTCGCCAGGAAACCACCCATATTCCTGCACGACGGCGACGTGGTCGAAGTTGAAATCGAGCGAATTGGCCGCATAGCCAACCGGATCGTTCAACGCTGACCCATCAGCAGACCCTACGAGGAGAAGCGCCCAAAATGGCACTACTACAACCAGACACGGCTCGAATCGGTCACACATCGGGAAAACCAGCTGAAGATCGCGTTCCCGATGAACGCGTTTTCGGGACGCCGCGGGAGTTGCGCGAAGCGCTGAGTAAACTGATCGGCGGAGATCAAGTTCTGCATCGTGCCATTGACCTTATCCGTTACGCCTCCGACGCCAGCCCCTATCGCCTCATTCCGCAGGTCGTAGTAACTCCGCGCACAACCCGAGACGTTGTCGCTTTACTGAAATACTGCCGCGAGAACGGACGACATGCAACTTTCCGCGCAGCAGGGACGAGCCTCTGCGGACAGGCGCAATCGGACGACATCCTGATCGATGTCCGTAAACATTGGTATGGCATGTCGCTCGCGGACGGAGGCAGTCTGCTTCGTGCCCGGCCCGGTGTTATTCTCGGGCACGCCAGTACCTTCCTACGCAAACACGGTCGTCGCCTGGGACCTGACCCAGCGAGCATCAATGCGTGCACGATCGGCGGGGTCATCGCCAACAACTCAGGTGGGATGCGGTGCAAGATTGAGCGCAACGCGTACAACACGGTCCGCTCGATGACCCTCGTGCTGGCTTCTGGAACCGTCATTGACACGGCACAGCCCGATGCCGAGGCAGCGCTCATGCGCAGCGAACCAGAGCTTGCACAGGGTCTGCTCAAGCTGCGGGCTGAGTTGATCGCCGACCGTCCACTCACCGACCGAATCCGACATAAGTTCATGATCCGAAATACGAACGGCTACCGGCTCGACGCTCTGCTCGACGCCGACACGCCGCTCGAAATCTTCCGCCGACTCGTAGTTGGTTCCGAAGGGACGCTTGCGTTCATCGCCGAAGCGGTGATCGACACGCTCCCGACCCCCGGCGCTACCTGCGTTACATGGATTCCGTTACCTTCAATGGATGAGGCCGTCGCGCTGGTGCCCGGCCTCGTCTCTCTCGGCGCAGAGGCCGTCGAGCTCATGATGGCGCCAGCACTGACGGCTGCTGTCCAGGCGTTTCCGGGAACACCTCACTACTGGATGACACTCGATCCGAAGGCCGCCGCACTGTTGGTCGAATTCACCGCAGCGGATGACGCCGCACTTGACCATATCGAAGCTGCGGCACACGCGCTTACTGCCAACGCCAATCTGCTCCAACCTCTGGACTTCACCCGTGACGCCAAGGCGATGGAGATTGACTGGCGGGTACGCGAAGGCCTGATCGGGATCATTGGGAAAGGGCGACCGGACGGATCCGCGCTCGTCAATGAAGACGTCTGCTTTCCTCCAGCCCGCATCGCCGAAGGCGCACAAGACTTGCAGGCGCTGCTCACCAAGCACGGATTTCTGCCAGGCGTGGCCGGGCACGCGGCCTTCGGCAACTTGCATTTCACTCTTACCCCAAGGCTGGAGGACCCCGCCGATCGGGCCCGCTACAGCGCATTCATGGACGAACTGGTCGAGCTCGTGATTGACAAATACGACGGTTCGCTGAAGGCCGAGCACGGAACGGGGCGTAATATGGCCCCGTTTGTACGGCGTGAATGGGGCGATAAGGCCACAGAGATGATGTGGCGGATCAAGAGGTTGGCCGACCCATACGGTGTGCTCGCTCCGGACTGCGTTCTTACTCGTGATGAGGGAATCCATTTGCAGCGATTTAAGTCTTCCCCAGCGATCGACGGCTCCGAAGCCACGCGTTGCATCGAGTGCGGCATGTGTGAGCCGGTTTGCCCATCGCGCAACGTTACTATGACACCTCGGCAACGTATCGTTGTCCGGCGCGAGATGGCTCGCCAGCCGAATGACTCACTGATGTTTGCGCAATTGCTCAAGGACTACGAATACGACGGTATACAGACTTGCGCGGCCGACGGATCATGCGCGGAGCCTTGCCCGGTATCAATCAACACGGGGACGCTTGTCAAGTCATTCCGCCAGCGCGAAAACACAGATGGGCGCGAGAAGGTTGCGCTTGCTATCGCCAAGCGCTGGAATAGCGTCGAAACCATCGCCCGCATGGCAGTAGGCGTGACTGATTTCATCTCGAGAACTGTTGGCGTGAGAGCCTTGACGGGTCTGACTGCGGTGGCGAGAGCGGCACTCAGCAAAGACCTCGTTCCCTCAGTCCCCGGACCCATGCCGCAGAAGGCCCCAGGCAGGCTTCCGCAGACTTCGCGTCAGGGTGCAGCGGCGGTTTATTTTCCGGCCTGCATCAACCGCATCTTTGGCCGCGCGCGAGGCATGGCGCGGCGACCGAGCCTTCCCGAGGCGCTTGTGGCGCTATCTGCCCGCGCCGGGCAACCGCTCTGGATCCCCGATAACGTGCGTGGCCTTTGCTGTTCAACGCCTTGGAGTTCCAAGGGTTACCGGCTTGGTCATGAATGGATGGCCACGGCGATCGCCGACGCAATGTGGGACTGGAGCAACGCGGGCGCCCTGCCCGTCGTGATCGACGCTGTTTCATGCACTCACGGCCTATTGGACGATGTACGAACTCACATAGACCGCGAGCGACAAGAGCGATTCAATAAGATCGAACTCGTCGACGCGATTGTTTGGGTCCACCGGTTGCTCCCAAGCCTTCCGATCGAACGAAAGCTGGGTAGTGCGGCGGTGCATCCGACGTGCTCCATGATCCATCTCGGTCTCGAGGAGAAATTCATCGAGATCGCCAGGGCTGTTGCCGACGACGTTATCGTTCCAATCGGAACAACGTGCTGCGGAACCGCCGGCGATCGCGGCTTACTGCACCCAGAGCTCGTTGTCTCGGCTACACGCGAGGAGAAGGCCTATCTAGACGCGCATCCCGCCGACGTCTACCTTTCAGCAAATCGGACTTGTGAGATGGGCCTGCAGCAAGCGACCGGTAAGCCTTACGAGTCATTCATCTTCGCGCTCGAGGAGACGACTCGTCTCGATGGCGCAGCAAGATAGCTGCAAGAGGATCGTTAGAGGGGCAACGCCTTTTAGCGCCAAGAGATTTTTCATCATTTTCGACAGGGGGAGCTCATTATGAACGCCAATTTATCGATGATCCAGCACCATCGCGCAGACTTAGACGGTCTACGGATGCACTTTGTAGAAGCGGGGAAAGGCCCTGCTGTGGTCTTGCTCCACGGCTTCCCGGAGACCTGGTATGCCTGGCGTTACCAGATCACCTCGCTGGCGCAACATTATCGACTCATCGTCCCGGATCTGCGCGGCTATGGCGCCACTGATAAGCCAGCGAGCGGCTATGACAAGCGCACGATGGCCAACGACATTCGAAGGCTGATGCGACACCTGGGCATTCAGAAGGCCACCATTATCGGTCATGATCGAGGCGCTCGAGTAGGAACGCGGTTTGTAAAAGATCATCCCGAAGTGGTCGAACGGTTTGCGGCGCTGGACAATATCCCGACCAAAGTTATCTTTGACACAAAGAATGCGGCATTCGCTCAGTTCGGTTGGTTTTTCCTCTTCCAAGGTGTGCCCCATCTTCCCCAGGCGCTGGTACAGGGGCGCGAAGAGATGTGGCTGCGCTACCTCTTCGGAGACTGGACCTACAATCCCGAAGCGTTGAGCGACGCGGACATCGCCGTATACACGCAGGCTTATGCTCAGCCGGGCGGTCTGCATGGCGCTTTTTCCGACTATAGCGCCTGGCGTCAGGATCTGGAGCAGGATTACGCCGATGCGGACAAGAGGATCGCATGCCCCACGATGGCGCTGTGGGGAGCCGAATTCGCCGGAGCGAAAATTATGGACATGGCGAAACTCTGGGACGACATGGCTTCAGATCTTAAGGTTGCACCCATCCCGCTGTCAGGCCATCTGCCACACGAAGAGCAGCCCGAACAAGTGACCGCCGCGTTGCTCGATTTCCTGCAACCTTGAAATACATCGGGCAAGCGCGCCGCGTAATTGGCGAGTTGTCTCCACCAAAGGAGAGAGACAACTTGCCTTACCTAGCGCGAGGACGCCGACAATGGCGATGCAAGTGAACGAACCGCTTTGCAGGATGAAGAGGGAGGGAATACAGTGGCAACAAAAACAGTGGCCGATCTGCTTGTGCAAACTCTTGCGGCGGCCGGCGTGAAAAGGCTCTACGGGGTTTCCGGCGATTCCCTCAACGGAATTACCGACTCGATTCGACGGCAGAGCCAGATTCAATAGATTCACATGCGCCACGAAGAGGCAGCCGCCTTCGCGGCCGGCGCGGAAGCACATCTGACGGGAAGACTGGCGGTATGCGCGGGGAGTTGCGGCCCAGGCAATCTGCATTTGATCAACGGTCTTTATGATTGCCATCGCAGTCGCGTTCCAGTGCTCGCGATCGCAGCTCAGATCCCCAGCAGCGAAATTGGCAGCGGCTATTTTCAAGAAACTAACCCAGAACACCTCTTCGCGCAATGCAGTCACTACTGCCAATCGATCTCGTTTCCGGAGCAGATGCCGCGTGTTCTCGAGATTGCCATCCAGACTGCTGTTTCGCGTGGTGGGGTCGCAGTGGTTACGATTCCCGGAGACATAGCGCTACGTGATGCAACACAAGAGGGACCACGGCTACATTTTCCCCCCGCCCAGACCTACTGTATCTCCCACCGGTGATGAAATCGAGATATTGGCATCCCTACTCAATGGATCCACGAAGACAACGATCCTTGCCGGGGCGGGCTGCGCGGGAGCTCACGCGGAGTTGGTTGAACTTGCGGCCAGACTGAACGCCCCAATCGTGCATGCTGTGCGTGGAAAAGAATTCATCGAGTACGACAATCCATACGATGTGGGTATGACTGGCCTGCTTGGGTTTTCGTCGGGTTATCGCGCGATGATGACCTGCGATCTGTTGCTCATGATCGGAACGGACTTTCCATATCAGCAGTTCTTCCCGAAGGATGCGACGGTCGTACAGATCGACATCCGGGGAGAACAATTAGGCCGCCGCACCAAGGTCGACTATGGCTTTGTAGGAGATGCAAAAACGACTCTTCAGGCCCTTCTGCCAAAGCTGACGCAAAACCAGGACGATTGGCATTTGAAGACCTCCCGGGAAAATTACCAGGAGGCGAGGAGGGATCTCGATGAACTTGCGACAGCGGTATCTGGTAAGAAACCTATCCATCCGCACTATGTTGTTCGAGTACTCGACGCGTTGGCTGCCGAAGATGCGATCTTCACCTGTGATGTCGGCACGCCGACTATCTGGGCGGCACGCTATTTAACCATGAACGGCAAACGGCGCCTGCTCGGCTCTTTCAACCACGGCTCAATGGCAAATGCATTGCCCCAGGCTATAGGCGCCCAGGTGAGCCATTCGGGGTGCCAGGTAATCTCCCTATCGGGCGACGGCGGTCTTGCCATGCTCATGGGCGACCTGCTCTCACTGTGCCAATTGCGCGCGCCTGTCAAGATCATTGTTTTCAAGAACGAGTCATTGGCCTTTGTCGAACTGGAGATGAAGGCAGCTGGGATTGTCGATTTTGGAACCGATCTGCGGAACCCGAACTTCGCAAAGCTGGCCGAAGCTGCGGGTCTCCTTGGCCTGACGGCAGAAACGCCAGATCAAGTGCCGCCAATGATCGAGCAAGCTCTCCAACACGACGGACCGGCGCTGATCGAGATTCTTGTAAGCAGGCAGGAACTGTCGATGCCTCCGACCATCACTTTCGAGCAGGTAAAAGGCTTCGGCATTTTTGCTCTCAGGGCAGTTCTCAACGGGCATGGGGACGAGATTATCGATCTCGCGAAGGTGAATCTCATCCGGTAAGCGAGCCAAATGAGCGTGGCACGAAAAAGGAGTGCTGGTATAGACGCAACTGCCGTCAGAAGCTCCGGCGAGCATCGAGATCGCGAAGAGATTTCATTACTTGCGCGCAAGCCGCTGGCGGCGCTCGGAATCAACGGCCACATCGACACGATTCAAGTAACATTAATTTGGAATCGTCTCAACCTCTCAGTTGAATGCGCGGTGGAATCGCGTCCGGGCGCCGAGTCAATCTGCTTTCCGCCTTGACGTCAAAGACTCGCCACGCAACGAATACCGGCGAGATTCCCAATTTCATAACTCTTTTGAATTCAGGCGATGCTGCGGCGCCGCTTCCTGGCACTCGGCATGCTCAGCTAAAGACGGTGGGCTTTTACGTGTGAAACGCACACCGGAAGATGGAATTGCGCTCGGCCGCCGCGTCAATCTCCTTTCTGCCATGACGCCAGAATCAAGCCATGACTACGCATTGCGCGGGAATCGGCTACGGGTTACCGCTTGAAGGAGCGTCTGCAGCCGACGCTGTGAAGTCGAAGCAAACCAAATCGGAAAGTCCAGCTTCGACAGCAAAGGTTGCATGACTGTGATCTCGTGATTATCGAGGCTGGCACCGGATCAACTTTAACTTCGTGGACCCTCACAGGAGAAGGTAAACGCGTCGCGGTGGTTGAGCGCAAGCAAAAACATTATCCAGATAGGAGATTGAACATGTCCAGGCCATTGGAGAACAAACTTGCACTCGTCACAGGTTCGTCGCGCGGAATCGGAGCTGCTATCGCTATCCGTTTGGCCGCCGATGGTGCTTACGTCATTGTCAACTACGCGGCAAGTCCGGCGCGTGCAGAAAAGGTCGTCAAGGAAATCCGCAATGCAGGCGGGAATGCAGAGGCCGTAGGCGCTGATCTCAGCACCGTCCAGGGAATCAATAAGTTGATCGCGTCCATCGACCAGGTTTTCGGTGCCTCCTTCGGTGGACGTCTCGACATTCTCGTAAACAACGCAGGAACGGTGGTCTTCGGGCCGTTCATGGAGGGTGCCGAAGATTCCTACGACAAGCATTTCAATCTTAACGTTCGGCCCCTCATCGCGTTATCGAAAGACGCTGCGCGTCGGATGCTTCCGCAGAAGTGGGGGCGGATTATCAACATCGGCTCCATTCACGGAGAGTCTGCACCTATTCCCGGCGTGACGATGTATGTCGCAACTAAGTTTGCGGTCCACGGCTTCACACGCGGACTCTCGCGTGAACTGGGAGCTACCGGAGTTACGGTTAACGCCGTACAGCCTGGATTCATCGACACTGAACTGAGCCCTGCAAACGGTCAAGCGGAGGACATGAAGAAGCTCACTAGCGTTGGTCGGTTCGGCCGAGTCGAAGAAATTGCTTCTGCCGTCGCATTTCTCGCTCATCCAGAATCGGCGTTCATCAACGGCGAGAACTTAACCGTGGACGGCGGCTGGAGCGCATAACCGTTCGAGTGGCTGCGTGATAACAACTGCAGCTACCCTTCGCTGTTCGCCCCCGGGAGCAGTTTCGAAGTGCTGCAACTGAGCGATCCCTCGTGAAACACTGGGCCTCGCCGTTAGGCCCACCTGGCATCCGTGTGAACGCCTTTGCGCCAAGGATAATTGAAACCGATATATCGAGTCTTAGCAAAGCGGAAGCGGGCCGCACTCTTGCACCCAGCATGCGGTCGCTCAAGAGAATCGGCAAACCCGATGATGTAGCCGACGCGATCGCGTTCCTCGCCTCCGATGGTGCTCGGTGGATCACCGGGGCAAGTATTCCGGTGAATAGTGGGTCGAAGCTTTAGCCGTATACATTCCAGAAGCGCGGCCGCGAACGACAACCCGGGCCCGACGGACGTCCTCATTCTTCGCTTACAAGACGACGGCCGAGCATACATTCCGCTTTTTCTGAAGGCAAGTTGAACGCGTGAGCGAAGTGCGGCTCGTGCGTCACGTCAATCTGCTTTCCGCCTTGACGTCAGAGTTTTGCCACGCAACGAATACCGGCGAGACCCGCTATTTCACAACCCTTTTGAATTCAGGCGATGTTGCGACTCTGATTCCTGGCATTCGGCATGCTCTGGTAAAGAGCGCGGGCGTTTACGTGCAAGTCGTCTGAGACTTTCGAACAGTTGCAGACGGTTCACGCTCAGCGCCCAAACACAGAGGAGACTCCGATGCAAACAGCTCAACCCGACTACTTCACTGCTTATCAGTACGTAAAGCTGAGTCGAGACGCCAACGGCGTGTTGACGGTTTCACTTCACACCAACGGAGGGCCGTGCCTTATGACCGCACAAACTCACACTGAGTTTGTCGAGGCCTTCTATCGAATTTCGCAGGATCGAGCCAACAAGATCGTAATCCTGACGGGCGCAGGCGGAGACTTCATCACAGATGTCGATTGGTCATCTTGGGGCAACCCTGGCGATCCTGGCATCTGGAGCCCGATTCATGACGAAGGTGTTCAGGTTTTGGAAAACATAGCCAACATACGTGTGCCGGTCATTGCGGCGGTCGAGGGGCGCGCGCATGTTCACACCGATTATCTGCTGCTCGCCAATGTGATTGTGGCTGCCGAGGGGGCGACCTTCCAGGATGTGGCCCATTTTGCCGCTGGTGTTACACCCGGTGACGGAATCTTTACCACTTGGAGTTATCGCGCGGGTGCGGGACGAGCCGAGGTGTTTCTCATAAACCCCCATCCGGTGCCGGCACGTACGGCACACGAATGGGGGGTCGTGGCTGAGGTCACGCCGAACGGTAAGGCTCTCGCCCGAGCACACGAATTGGCCGCGCTCTACCTAAAGGTCCCCGAGATAACACGGCGTAATACGCGGATCCACTTCATTCAGCCCCTAAAAGAGCGCATTGTGCGGGAAGTCGGCTACGGGCTGTCGCTCGAAGGAGCGTCTGCAGCGGACCTTGTGAAGTCGAAGCAAACCAAATCCGAACGTCAGGCTTCGACAGCAAACGTTGCATGAAGGCGAAGGGTTCATCCGGTCGGCGCCGCGATTTGAGTCGCAGCCAGTCGGAGAATTTGGTATTCACCGATCGCAGTGCTGGATCTTCTGAGAACTACAGGACAACGGGCGCGGAGTGTCTGCGTGCACAGACGCGCTGCAAGGAAATCTAAACTAATGCGCTGATAACGCGAACAAAGGAGATGAAGCTATGTCACTCGCAAAACGAAGTGAAAAGGGGTTGCTCACGCCAGACAATTGCGTCGTGGCGCTTATCGATCACCAACCACAGATGCTTTTCGGAATTACCAGCATCGATCGTCAAACCCTCATCAACAACGTCGTGGGTTTCGCAAAGGCGACCAAAGTGTTCGGCCTACCCACGGTCCTCAGCACGGTCGAGACGAAATCTTTCAGCGGCTATATCTGGCCGCAACTCAAAGCGCAGTTCCCCGACATCACGCCCATCGAACGCAGCAGCATGAACTCTTGGGACGATGCAAAGTTCGTTGCGGCCATCAAGGCCTCAGGTCGTAAGAAGATCGTGCTCGCAGGACTCTGGACGGAGGTTTGCGTAGCTTTTCCCACGATCCAGGCTATTACGGACGGCTACGAAGTGTATGTGGTTGAAGACCTCTGTGGCGACCTCGATGTCAGGACGCATGATGCCGCAATGCGCCGCGTGGAACAGGCGGGGGCCAAACCGGTGACCTGGATCCAGGTCATGCTCGAGTGGCAGCGGGACTGGGCCCTGAAGGAAACCTATGACGCAGTAATGGACATTGTGAAGACGCACGCAGGTGCATACGGTATGGGCGTTGAATATGCCTACACGATGGTGCATGGTGCGTCGCCAACGGAACTTCCCGATTGGACGCCACCGCTTGAGCTAGCCCACAAGTAAGTAGTAGCCGGGGAAGCGCGACCGCCTTCCCCGCCTTACTTTCTCCAAAACCAGCTCGATAACCTCGGAGGACGCTATGTCTCAGAAGACGATCTATCACAACGGAAAGATCGCGACCAACTCGACCCCATACTTCGCCGAAGCGATGGCTGTTGAGGATGGGAAGGTGCTTGCGACCGGCACCTCCTCCAATTTGCTCCAGACTCGTGAGGCCGGCACAAAACTCGTGGACCTGGGCGGCCATACAGTGATTCCCGGGCTTAACGACTCCCATATGCACGTGATCCGGGGGGGGCTGCACTATAACCTGGAGCTTCGCTGGGATGGCGTTCCCTTTCTTGCCGATGCAATGCGCATGTTGAAAGAGCAAGTTCTGCGCACCCCGGCCCCGCAATGGGTTCGTGTGGTCGGCGGCTGGACAGAGTTTCAGTTTGCAGAGCGGCGCATGCCGACTCTTGAAGAGATAAACAAAGTCGCTCCTGACACTCCTGTGTTTGTCCTGCACCTCTACGACCGGGCAATGTTGAACGCGGCTGCTCTTCGAGCAGTTGGTTATACCAAGGACACACCCGACCCACCGGGAGGCGAAATCCAGCGTGACAAGCGCGGCACGCCCACAGGTATGCTGATAGCCTCACCTAACGCAAGTATCCTCTATTCGACGCTTGCCAAAGGTCCTGTCCTTGGTTATGAAGACCAACTCATATCAACTCGTCACTTCATGCGCGAGTTAAACCGGCTCGGTATCACCAGCGTAATCGACGCTGGCGGTGGATTCCAGAACTATCCCGACGACTATAAGGTTATCGAAGAATTACACAAGCGTGGGCAGATGACATTGCGTGTCGCGTACAACCTGTATACGCAGCATCCAAAGCATGAGATCGAAGACTTCAACAAATGGACGTCTTCAGCATCTCTTTACCAAGGCGATCATACTTTGCGTCTCAATGGCGCCGGCGAGAATCTCGTCTTCGCAGGCGCGGACTTCGAGGATTTCCTCCAGCCACGACCGGACCTCGACCACACCCTCGAAACACAACTCGAGATTGTGGTTCGGTTGCTCGCTGAAAAGCACTGGCCATTCCGCCTGCACGCCACCTATAACGAATCCATCGAGCGATTCCTGAATGTCTTTGAGAAGGTCGACCGCGACATCCCCTTCAAAGGGCTGCACTGGTGCTTCGATCATGCGGAGACGATTTCTGACCAAAACATTGATCGAACCGTCGCACTCGGAGGCGGCATCGCGGTCCAGCATCGTATGGCCTTCCAGGGGGAATACTTCGTCAAACACTACGGCGCTGAAGCAGCGAAGAGGACGCCACCGATTCGACGCATGTTGGAGATTGGCGCGCATGTCGGGGCGGGTACTGACGCAACACGAGTGGCAAGCTTCAATCCCTACGTATCACTTTATTGGCTCGTCTCCGGTCGCACGGTAGGCGGGATGCCGCTCTATGGCGGGGAGAACAGGATGTCGCGCGAGGAGGCGCTGCGCCTTTATACACAGGGGAGCAGTTGGTTCTCAGCCGAAGAAGATGTAAAGGGATCGCTGGCTCCAGGTCAACTCGCCGACTTCGCTGTTCTCACCTCAGACTTCTTTTCTGTGCCGGAGCAGGAGATCAAGAACCTGCAATCTGTTCTCACGGTGGTAGGTGGAGAGGTCGTTTATGCGTCGGAGGACTTCGGCCAGTTGGCGCCGCCCCCGTTACCCGCTGCGCTCGATTGGGCTCCGACGGCCCATTACGGAGGTTATTACAACCCCGTGTCACACGTTGGAGCAGCGATGCACTACGGATGTTCCAGACACCATGCCTCGGCCGCATCCCGAGGCACTGAACGCCTCGGAGAGTCTCTATGGGGATTGGGCTGCGATTGCTTCGCCTTTTGACTCCGGGCTCGATCCTTTAACCCTAGGTCCATAGGAGGAGCAAAGTGCAGGAATCTCCAGCACTGCCGAAGAATGCGGAGCGCCTTGGAATCGTTCGACTGGCCCGGGATAGTGCGATTGAATTGATCCTGACCTCTATCCTGCTTTTCGGCGTGGTGACTATCGTGAGGTGGGTGATTGGCCCTTCACCCATTTCACGTGCGATCCCTGGGATCCATGCTGAACTCTGGATCGTCGGCGCGGCAGTTGCGATGCTTCTTGCGGGGCTGATTCTCAGCCCGCCGGGAAGAGCCTCGGGTGGGCACACAAACCCGGCAATCTCGCTGGCCATGTGGCGCTTCGGAGTCTTCCCTGGAGTTGGGGTCATCCCCTACTCCATCGCCCAGTTGCTCGGTTCTGTAGTTGGGGTCGTCGCCGCACGCTTGGTTTGGGGCCACATCGTGGCGGAGCCACCCGTGGTATATGCCGCGCTCCAGCCAAGACCCGGGTGGTCGACCTGGGAGGTATTCGTAGTCGAAGCTCTTGGGATGACTGTGATTGCGTTGGTTGTCGGGCTCTCTCTTGCGGTTCCGCGACTCACGTCCTTTGTGCCTTGGATCGTCGGAAGCCTGGTAGGTCTCGGAATTGCATTACTAGGAACTGCCACCGGGGGGAGCCTCAACCCAGCTCGCCAGTTCGGGCCTGTCGTTATTTCTGGGCAGACGCGGTTTTTGTGGGCTTACTTGCTTGCCCCAATGTTCGGCGCAGCCATTGCGGCATGGCTGCGACGGAAGATCCAGCGCCAACGCAGGGTACTTACGCATCGGCTGTGTGGCACTATCGGAGTTTCAACTGCGAAGGCGATCGAGGACGTTTCCCACCTTATTGGTGCGAATCGTATAACTGACACTCAACCGGAAACCTGATCGGCTTTGCCACAACGGAGCAGTAAATGCGAATCATGCGCATGAGAATCATAAGCTGCCTGTTGGCAGGACTCACTCTCGCTTTACTCGGGCCACAGTTATTGGCTCAGGCCGCGAATCCCGACCAAGTTCCAGAGGTCAACCGCAACTATAAGCTGCTTCGCGAGGACGAGGATTGGAGCTTCCTGAAGGATCCTAAGCTCCGAGAAGACTTTTGGGATCCGATCAAATACATCCCTCTCCGGAGGAGTGCCGATGATTGGTACATGACCATAGGTGGCGAAGCCCGCGAAGTCTGGGAGCAGATAGGAAACGACAACTGGGGTCAGTCGCCTTATTGGAATGGGTATCTCAATGAAAGGTACATGCCGTATTTTGACCTGCACTATGGAAGACACCTCCGTACCTTTGTGGAACTGAAGAGTGGATTGAATTCATTCCGTCGAGGTGGCCCGCGTCCCATCGACGAAAAGAAGCTTGATTTTCAGGCCGCATTCCTTGAAGTTGGTGGATCCTCTGGCCAGAAGTCGATCCACCTCAGAGTCGGCAGGCAAGAGTTAGAGTATGGGTCCGGACGGTTGATCGATGTGCGCGAGGGCCCAAATGTCAGACTGAGTTTTGACGGCTTCATGCTGAAGAGCAAAATCGACTCATGGCAGATTGATGGATTTGCTATGCGGCCGGACGAAGATAACCCCGGTTTTTTCGACAATTCGCCGGACCACGCAGTGGGTTTCTGGGGCATCTATGCCACCAGACCCATACCGCGTCAATCGTCTTTAGACTTGTACTACTTAGGCCTCGAAAGGAAGGATGCGGCTTTCCAGCGAGGAACGGCCCAGGAGTTACGTCACTCCCTTGGGGTTAGAGTTTCACGCCCCATCGCCACCGAAAAGCCGGGATGGGACTTTGACGATGACGCACTCTGGCAGTTTGGCACATTTGGTTCGGCGAATATCAAGGCATGGACGATTGCAACCGAGACCGGGTACCGAATTCCAACCATTCTCCTGAAGCCCCGCTTTAGTGCCAAAGCTGACATTTCCAGTGGCGATCACCCGACTACAAACACCTTGGGAACGTTCAATCCACTATTTCCAAAAGGCAACTACTTTGGCGTCCTGGCTACAACGGGGCCCGGCCCCATCAACTTCATCGACGTTCATCCTCACGTCGAAACGTCGCTTCCGCATGATGTGTCTCTGTCCGTTGATTGGATAGTTCAGTGGCGAGAGAGCCTTACGGACGGCGTCTACGCGGTGCCTGGGTTCTTGATCAGAGCGGGGAATGATGGTCAGGCACGATTCGTCGGCCACAGGCCGGGCACGGAGGTTCGCTGGCAAGCCAACCCGCATGTATGGTTTCAGGCTGACTACGGAATTTTCTACGCCGGCAAGTTCCTGAAGGAGACTCAGCCCGGCCGCAATCTCAATTACTGGGCGTTTTGGGCCGGGTACAAATTTTAGGAAGCATCTCGCGGGCTGCAGTTTTCCAATTGACCTGTGCGGTGATTATCCGTTCATTCTTGCGAACTTTTGACATCCACCCAAAGGGTAGACGTTGAACTGCCTTAAATGATCGTGCTTCTTTGCACCCGAAGCCGCAAGATCGAACCTTGAGAGCCCGACGATCGGAGGGAGAGCCCAATGGAGATGACGAAGGACACGCTTCGCGCGGAAAGGTGGTTACATTTCTCGTTCGCATTGCTGACATTTGTCACAGGCCTGATTGATGCTGCCAGTTATCTCTCAATGGGCCATATCTTCACAGCAAACATGACCGGGAATATTGTACTGCTCGGTCTGGCTGTGGCGAATGTACCTGGACTTTCGGTGCTTCGGTCGATAGCTGCTCTAATCTTCGCGTTCGCGGGCGGCATTGTATCGGGACGACTCGAGCATTGGACTGCAAAATGGCGCAGGAGCCATTGGCTCGGATTGGCAGCTGCGATGGAGACCGCTCTACTGTTTGTGGCTTGCATGTTGTTGGTGATGCAGCATGAGTCTGTGGTCCTTCCGATCAGTAGTTTGTACGGGATCATTGCACTCACCGCTTTGGCCATGGGCATTCGAAACGGCACTGTGCGGAGGCTAGGAGTGCCGGATATCACGACTACTGTGTTGACGCTGACTGTAGCTGCTTTAGCCTCGGAATCCTCTTTGGCGGGAGGAAATAATCCGCGATGGGGACGACGCATTTCTGCCGTCTTCTCGATGTTCTTTGGTGCAGCAGTTGGCGCGTTTCTTCTCCAACATTCTCTTGCTCTTGTGTTTGGCTTGGCCGCATTTATCACTTTGACGGCAATGATCATCCAGTGTTTTCGCAGCGACACCATCCAGGAGTTAACGGCAGCGTCACATAAATGAAAGCATTCGCGGTGCTGCTCAAATGAGCAATGTGCGCTCCTCATCCGTCGTAGGCAGGATCGATGACGCTTATCCGGGCTCAAGAGTAACTGAGATTTGATTGTCGTTGTGATTTGAACGGGAGGAATAGGGATGTTGAAGAATCTTTCGTTGACTTTCGAGAAGATCTTGGGCTTTCTGGTTCCCTCTCTCGTGGGGGTGACGTTCTTCTTCGCCATCATCGGAGTGTTCGGACTTGGGATTGCAGTCGCGGGACTGCTGGTGGCCGTCATAGGCGCTGTCGTCCTCATGCGCCGGGTTCCCGCAGAAGGAGACGCAAGATGAGCCTGAATCCAGCTACGCTCGCCCGCGTGCAATTCGCGTTCACGGTGAGCTTTCACATTATCTTTCCTACCATGTCCATTGGGCTTGCCATGTTCCTTGCTGTGATAGAAGGTCTCTGGCTCAAGACTAGGGATGGACTTTACCTCGAAATCTATCGCTTCTGGCAGAGCATTTTTGCAATGGGCTTCGGAGTCGGAGTAGTAACCGGCATCGTTCTCTCCTTTGAGTTTGGTCTGGGCTTTGCGAAGTTTGCACAGCTTGCCGGGCCGGCGATCGGGCCCATGATCGCCCTCGAAGTACTCACTTCTTTTTTCCTTGAAGCGGGTTTCCTCGGGATCATGCTCTTTGGAATGAATCGAGTGGGGCCCAAGCTCCATTTTTTTGCTACATGCATGGTGGCGCTTGGCACAATGCTGTCAGCATCATGGATCCTCTCAGCCAACAGTTGGATGCAGACGCCGGACGGTGTAGCAGTCCATGATGGCCGGCTGGTCGTCATCAATTGGTGGCATGTAGTAAACAACCCCTCCTGGCTTGTCCGCTTGCCGCACATGCTTAGCGCGGCATACCTGACCTCCTCGTTTCTTGTGGCGGGTGTTGGTGCATGGTACCTGCTGCAGGGCAAGCATCTTGCTTTCGCAAAAAAGAGCGTGGCGCTGGGCACAGCATTTGCGACTGTGCTCATTGTGGGTCAGGTCTTTATCGGCGATATTCTCTACGGCACGATGCTTAAGCACCAGCCCTCGAAGATGCAGGCAGCCGAGGGGTTTTGGGAGAAGGAGTCAGCATCGCCGGCTCCCTACTACTGGGTGATCGCTCCCGACCAGAAGGAACAGCGGAATCGTTTCGCTCTCGGAATTCCATATTTAGGCAGCATCTGGCTCACGCACAGTCTTCATGGCCGAGTGGAGGGTCTGAAGAACACCCCACGAGATGCGCAACCGATCATGGGCATGGTCTTTTACGGGTTTCGCATTATGTACGGCATTGCCATCCTGATGTTCGCCGTGGCAACGGCCTCATTGTGGCTCAGATGGAAACGCCGACTCTTTACAACGAAGTGGTTTCTTCGCTGCTTGGTGACGATGACGCCCTCCGGTATCCTTGCCACGCTTGGCGGATGGTATCTGGCCGAGACTGGCCGCCAGCCCTGGGTGATATTTGGCATGTTGAGAACCATCGATGCCGTTTCGCCGGTGCCAGCGCAGACGCTGCTCGCGACGCTGATCGCCTTTGTTTGTATTTACGCGTTCTTTATGACTGCATTTCTCATTTTCGTAGCACGCATTATCCGGAGGGGGCCGGAATCGGCTTCGATCCATGCTGAGGCATCCGGATCTCTCAAGAACGCGCTCCGTCCGCAAGTGCTGGACCGCGCGAACGCCAATGCCGCGGCGGGGAGGTAGCCCGATGGACATGCCTCTCCTTTGTGCCGTATTCGCTGCGCTCTCCGTAACGTTTTATGTGTTGCTCGATGGCTTCGACCTCGGAGTGGGCGCTTTGCTCTTGTTACAACCGCACGAGAAATCGAGAGACCATATGGTCGATTCCATCACGCCGACGTGGGACGGAAACGAGACCTGGTTGATCATGACTGGGGTGACGCTGCTAGCCGCGTTCCCGATCGCATATGGCATTCTCATGCCAGCACTCTATATTCCGATTATCGTGATGCTGCTGTCATTGGGTCTGCGCGGTGTCACATTTGAGTTTCGTTCGCAGATGAAGTCCTACCGTCGCAGGTGGGACGTAATCTTCGCCGTCGGGTCGATCGTGGCAGCATGTATGCAAGGTCTGATTCTGGGCGCGCTGCTTCAGGGTGTATCGGTCCAGGGGGTCACGTTTAGCGGGAGCGTCCTTGATTGTATTCGGCCATTCCCTGCGCTTTGCGCCCTCTGCGTGCTCGCGGGATACGTCGTACTCGGCGGCTGTTGGCTCCAATTCAAGGCCACGGCGCAATTGCACGGATTTTTGGGACGAACGTTGCGCATTGCATTGCCGCTGTTTATGGTCTCCTTCTTTGCGGTCGGAGGGATGTCGCTTTTCGTCCAGCCAGGTATCTTGGCTGCATGGCAGAACCACCCGGTTCTGCTCGGAACTCTGAGCTGTATCGTACTATTGGCGGCTTTCATTCTGTTTGGAAGTATCGGGAAGCGCCCAGATGTTCGCCCCCTGATTGCAGGCTTGGTGATGATCGCCGCTGGGATCGGAGGTCTTGCAATCCTCGTATTTCCAACGATTGTACCGTTCCGCATTTCCATTTGGGACGCGTCTAGCTCACGCCTGAGCCAGATTTTTCTGCTCACTGGAGCCATCGTTGTCACACCTGTGGTGCTCGGGTATTCGTTCTTCGCCTATTGGGTATTTCGCGGCAAGACCCCGGAGAAGGGATGGGACGGATATGAGTGAGCGGAAAAAGCGGTTGCTGTGGTTCGCGGGAATCTACGTAAGCTCATTGATCGTCTTCGTATTCGTTACGTATTTGTTGCGAGCTGCTTTGCGGCTGCTTTGAACGGTAAGCAGGCATTCGCGTTTTGACACGTTTCTCAGGGTCGATAGCTTAGCAGAAGTCGATAAGAGTCAGAAGTCTAAGGAGGAAGTTACACAATGAATTGCAACCGTCGTCTTTTCGCTTTTATCTTACTCGTTTTCAGCTTGGCGACGTTCTTACTCCTCAGTTGGACGCAGACGACTGAAGGCCCAGATCCCGCATCCACCGCTGCCGTGGGAGCTCAGTACGACACTACCCATGTCGATGTCTCCCCCTCCGACGTCGATGCGTTCGTTGCGAGCTTTCTCGGAACCTTCGGAGGTAAGAGCACGAAGCAGGTCATTGCCAGGGTAACGCCGACACCCAGCACAACTACATCGCAACTCTTGCAAATGAAGGTTGCCGCAGTAAGGACGCATCGCGACTTTACCGAACGATCAACACTAATCGTGTAATGCTGTCCCCCGTGAAAGGAGACTCAATGCGTATCACCAAATCCTTTGGCGTAATTGCCGTCGCGATCATTCTGAGTACGGGAATTGCTCGTCTGTTCCCGACGCGGAGCACCGCCCTGGAAGTCGCCTATGCTGCTACCGTTACGCCCAACGTGACCGTGGGGCCGCAATACGATACGACCCACGTCTACGTCGCGCCCGAGGACTTCGATCGCTTCGTCGCTAGCCTTGTAGCAACCTTCGGCGGAACCACATCCAAACAGGGCGTCTTTACCGTGACGCCAACTCCGAGCAGCACCATGTCCCAGTTGGTGCTGACCCCTGTGGGAACACTGTCGGTTTTCGGGTTCAAGACGCCGGTTCCGTATCCGTTTGGCGCAGAGCGAACGGGCTACCTCGTAATCGATCTTGATGAGGCGATTCAGGCCGCTCGCACGACAGGCGCCGACGTTCTTGTGACTTCGTTCAATGACCCAATCGGACGAGATGCCATTATCCAATGGCCGGGCGGCGTGAACACGCAGCTCTATTGGCACACAACCACCCCGTCCTATAAAGCTCTTCAAACCATTCCGGAAAACCGTGTCTATGTGTCCGCCGATCGCGTGGCTGCCTTCGTAGACAGCTTTCTCGCCTTTAGTCATGGGAATGTGATCGCTGATGACGCGCACGCTCCCGGTGTCGAGATCGGACGGCCGAGTGACACTTATCGGCGAATCCGTATTCAATCCAACTTCGGCAAGCTGACGGTTCTCGTAACCGATGGCCATCTTCCGTATCCATACGGGCACGAGACGACGGGCTACGAGGTTTCGGATCTCGCGGCTACCCTCGCCAAGGCCAAGGCTGCGGGAGTCCAGGTACTGGTTCCTCCCTATACTGCCGACCAGCGAACCTCAGCCGTTGTCCAATTCCCCGGCGGGTACATTGCAGAGATCCACTCGATCACCGGTAAGCCGAACTGATGTTGAGGAAGCACCTTAATGGGAGATGTTTCTTGGAGCCGTCGCGGGCGCTCTGGTTCTGTGCCACTCGGTTCTAAACTTACTCGGACTTTCGGCTTTGCTCGTAGCCAGTTGTGCCGTTCTGCAACCTTTCCGCGAGGAAACAAGTCATGAAGTCGAACTGAAGGGAGCGACATGATCGGGCCGGCCAGCGCAAAGAGTGAGAATTCTCTCTCTTCACTGTCTGCAGAAAAGAGAGAACAGTTTCGATCTGCGTTCTTTCATGTCGCTCCGTCAATGTTTCTGGGAGCGCTCGATCAAACTATTATCGCCGCAGCCTTACCAGCGATTACGGGTTCGCTCGGCGGACTCTCCTACCTCGCTTGGGTAGTTACCGCGTACCTCATTGCAGCAACTGTGGCTGCTCCGCTCTATGGACGCATGGGAGACGCATACGGGCGAAGGCGCATGCTATTGTGGGCGCTCTGCCTATTTGTCGCCGGCTCGGTTGCGTGCGCGCTTGCCCCCACCCTTTTCATTCTGATTTGTGCTCGCGCGCTGCAAGGTCTTGGCGGTGGCGGTCTGATGACCCTGGCGCAAGCACTCCTCGGCGAAGTCGTTTCTCCAAAAGAGAGGGGAAGAATTCAGGGATGGCTGGGAGCCAATTTTGCCCTTGCCAGCACACTCGGCCCGGTAATTGGCGGCGTTCTCTCGCAACACCTCGGCTGGCGCAGCATCTTTTGGCTCAATATCCCGCTCGGGCTAGGCGCCGCTTGCGCAGCCTTGCGCATTAAAACATCCCCGGGAACAGGGATCTGTCGATTGGATTACGCCGGAACAACCGTCTTCGCAGCTTCGACCGTAGCAGTTCTTTTCAGTTTGAGCATCGGCGGTCATGAAATCGCCTGGACGTCCCCGGTCCTGCTTACGATCGCGAGCCTGGGAGTAGCAGGACTTGTTCTTCTCCGCCCAATCGAGCAGAAGACGCAGCAACCGCTCATTTCTCCGCAACTGATCGGAGAGCCCGTCATCTGGCGCGCATCGTTGACGGTTCTTCTTTTCGCGGCGGTTCTTTTCGGCTTGATCGTTCAATTGCCGGTTTTCTTTCAAACAGTGTTCCGAACGAGCGCGACTACCTCCGGACTCCTTCTGATCCCGCTCACTCTGGCCCAGGTGGTTGTTTCCACCGCAACAGGTGTGCGAATTTCAACAACCGGACATCCTCGGACGCCGATGGCTGTTGGTTTGTCGATCGTAGCGGCCGTTTTTTTTGTACTCGCAGCTGGAATCAAATTGGGAACCGTGTTCACCGCGCTGCTAACACTTCTGATCGGGGCCGGCCTTGGATCGACGATGCCCGCCGCGCAGACCATGGTGCAATGGGCGGCAGGGAAAGATCGTCTGGGCGTTGCTACGGCGACTGTGTCGTTCAGTCGCACGATTGGGGGCGCAACAGGGGCCGCGATCTCTTCCGCGGTATTGCTTGGAGCTTTGCAAGTTGTCGATCCGAACGCACGGGCCATCCTTAGCCATGAACTTTCCTCGATTGCTTCGAGCCGTGTCGAGCCTTCTCAGATAGCGCCGGCATTGATGGCGGCATACCGATGGGTATTTTTCGCATTAGGAGGGCTTTCCGTGTGTGC
The DNA here is from genome assembly GCF_025685625.1 of Acidicapsa acidisoli. NCBI lineage: Bacteria > Pseudomonadati > Acidobacteriota > Terriglobia > Terriglobales > Acidobacteriaceae > Acidicapsa > Acidicapsa acidisoli. The sequence continues at coordinate 42,079 of NZ_JAGSYI010000001.1, read as the reverse complement.
CGCCGTTGTCGCCTGGTCGATTCCGAATCTCGATTTGGCGGGCAGTCCGGCCAGTGCTTTGGCAACATCCTCTTTGGACCGTAATTGAAAACTGTCCTTCGCGCGGGACGCTTAGTCGCTACTTCTCTGCCGGCCACCAACAGTTTACCGACACCATGAGTTTTCACGCTGCGTAGGACGAGCGCGGTAACCGAGGAATAAAGAGCCGTCCGCTTGTGAGTATAAGGGCGTGCACATCAGAACCTCTCAGGAGAATGCGTGACGGGATTGCGCCCGCTGCAGGTCAATCCGCTTTTGCCTTGACGTCATAAATTCGACGCGCGACGAACGCCGGCGAAATCCGCCGCTTCACAACCCTTTTCGATTCAGAGATGCCACGGCATTGCTTTCTTGGCACTTCGCGTGCTCATTCCCAGTCGTGCGGAGAATGACTTGTTGATTCTCCGCATACGAGATGACCCGCGTTGTAGAGGGGACGCGAGAGGTCAAACGCGGTTAGGAAACACACACGAACGCCACGCGCATAACGTGGATCGAAAGGAAACAAACGATGTCGTCAAAAACCAGTGCGGCAAGATTGGGTTTGGTCGATCCCGAAACCGCTTCACCTTCAGTGAAGCAGGCACTTGCGAAGCTTCCGGCGGTCAACGGGTTACGCGCTATGGCAAATGCAGAATCGCTCTATCCGGCCTACATCGATTTTCTTTTGTTACTTTTCCGGCCTTTGGAAATCGATCCCGCACTGGAGCGCATGATTGCCCTGAGGGTCGCGACGTTGCAAGAGTGCTTATATATCTGGCGGAATAATGTGGTCGTGGCTCGTAGCGTCGGGATGACGGAAGAGCAGATCTCCGTCCTGGAACGTGGCGACACTGTTGCGAAATCCTTCTCCCCAGCACAACAAGCAGCCTTTGCTTTTACCGACGAAGTAGTGTTCAGGGTGGAAGCCACGGATGCTACTTACGATCGGGCGAAACAGTACTTTTCCGATCGCGCGCTCACCGAGATTCTATTTGTAATCGGCAACTATATGTTGGTTGCGCGTGTGATCAGGACTGGTCGCGTTCCTTTGGATGAAAAGCCGACACCGTTCCCACAGCAAGGTGCATAAAAGGATAGTCCTACAAACAATTCTCTTACGAGGTGAGGTATGAGTATTGGGCTTCTGCTTCTGAGACTGGCTGTGGGGCTCACTCTGGCAGCGCACGGCACACAAAAACTGTTTGGATGGTTCGGGGGACCAGGGCTTAGCGCCACGGGAGGACCTTCCGAGTCTGCCGGAGTTGTTCAGGATGGGAAAGCAGCCCGAATCGCGTCCCGTGTGCGCTTCTAGTTCTCTAGGGTCGGAACGCACACCGCGGACCCATCATGGTAGGTGAAGATGAGTACTCTTTCAAAACGTTGGCTCGTCACAGGAGGAACGCTTTGTTTGATTGTCGTCATCGCCCTGATCGTTGTGGCGATCCCCTCGAAACACGTATCCAGTGTCGCGACGGGAGCGCCTCCGGATGTGATGGTGGCGCCGGTCGAACAGAAGGATGTGACCCCCTATAGCGAATGGATCGGTACGTTGGACGGATTCGAGAATGCCGCCGTCAAGGCGCAAGTCACAGGTTACTTGCGCCGGCAAGCCTACCAAGAAGGCGCGTTGGTCCAGAAGGGTCAACTCCTGTTCGAGATCGATCCGCGACCCTTTCAGGCGGCTCTCGACCAAGCCGAAGGACAGCTAGCACAGGCCACCGCGCAGCTTGCTAACGCCGAAGCTGTTCAAGTCCGCACCCGGCTCGATGTGGAGCGGTACACTCCGCTGGCGAAGGAGCAGGCAGCGAGCCAGCAGGATCTCGACAATGCCACTCAGAACAACCTTGCGGCGATAGCGACCGTGCAGACTGCCAAGGCTCAAATCAAAACAGCAGCGGCTGCGGTCGAAACGGCGAAGGTCAATCTCGGGTTTACTCGGCTTCTCGCCCCCATAAGTGGAATTGCCGGACAAGCCCAGCTTCAGGTCGGCGCCCTGGTTGACGCGAGCAGCCCACCGGTCACTACGGTCTCGACGGTTGAACCGATCAAGGTTTTTTTTACTGTGAGCGAGCCGGAATACCTTGAGTTCAACAGGCAATACCCGAGCGTAGCCAGCCGGATGGCGCAGAGGAGGCAGATGCCGCTCACGCTAATCTTGGCTGACGGTACAACCTATCCAAGGGCGGGGGAAATCTACTTCGCGGACCGCGAAGTGAATCAGAGCACTGGCGCGATCCGGATCGCAGGGCTGTTTCCCAATCCGGGGAATATTCTGCGTCCAGGCGGATACGGCAAAGTGCGTGCGGCGACGCGAATCCAAAAGGATGCCCTCCTAATTCCCCAACGTGCGGTTACAGAACTTCAAGGCAGCTATCAGGTAGCCCTCCTCGACAGCGAGAACAAAGTGAGCATTCAGCCGGTGGAGGTCGGTGAACGCTTTGGCTCCCTGTGGATCATTCAAAAAGGACTGAAACCCGGCGACCGTGTCGTAGCCGAGGGCATACAACATGTGCGCGCCGGTATGCAGGTGAATCCCAAGCCGTTCGTCGATCAGGCCGCCGAGGCGAAGGAGAGGTAGCCCAGATGTCAAAATTCTTCATCAACCGTCCGATCGTGGCGATCGTGATCGCGATTCTTATGGTGATAGTCGGCGCGGTCACCGTTGCGAGCCTGCCGGTGGCGCAGTTTCCTAACATCGCCCCGCCGGAGGTCCGATTGCAGGCCACGTACACCGGTGCAGACGCGCTGGCTCTCGAGCAATCCGTGGACACGCCGATCGAGGAGCAGATCAACGGCGTGGACAACATGACTTACATGTATTCGTTGAACGCCACGGCCAATCAGCAGACGACCATCTTTGTTGATTTTGATCTCAAAACGGACCCGAACACAGACCAGCTTCTCACCCAGTCACGCGAGCAACTAGCCGTCGGTCAGCTTCCACCCGAAGTTAACGCCTACGGTATATCCATCAAAAAGTCCACGACCTCGCCGCTTATGCTGATCGCCGTATCTTCGCCGCACGGCACGTACGATGCGACGTTCCTGGCCAACTATGCCAACATCAACCTCAATGATCCGGTCGCACGGTTGTATGGTGTCGGACAGACGCAGGTCTTCGGCGCGGGGCAGTATGCCATGAGGCTTTGGGTAAAGCCCGACCAATTGGCGAAACTGGGAATCACCGTCACGGACATCGCCAACGCCATCCAGACACAGAACACAGTGAATCCGGCTGGTCAGGTGGGCGGCGAGCCGGCGCCCGCCGGTCAACAATTCACGTACGCCGTACTCGCTCAAGGGCGGTTGACGTCCCCGGAACAATTTGGAAACGTCGTCGTCCGTGAAACTCCGGATGGCGGAATCGTCCGAGTGAAAGACATCGCCCGGGTCGAACTGGGCGCGCAGGCTTATAACGAAGTTGGCCGCTTGAATGGTAAGCCCGCCGCGGTACTCGCCGTTTACCAGTTGCCCGGCTCCAATGCGGTCCAAACCGCCGCCGGCGTCCGAAGGCTGATGGCCCAGATGAAGGAGCACTTCCCGCAGGACATGGATTACGCCATATCGCTTGATCAGACAAAAGCGGTTACAGAAGGCATGAAGGAGATTGTCGAAACTCTTTTGATCGCCATCGTGCTGGTCATCCTTGTCGTCTTCGTATTCCTGCAAGACTGGCGCGCTACGCTGATCCCCATGGTGGCCGTACCCGTCTCGCTGGTGGGAACATTTTTGCTCTACCCGGCCTTCGGCTTCTCCCTCAATACTCTTTCCATGTTCGGGTTAGTGCTGGCCGTCGGACTGGTGGTGGACGATGCCATTGTCATCGTCGAAGGCGTACAACGCCACATCGAGGAGGGTCTTGCTCCCAAGGATGCAGCGCGAAAAGCAATGGACGAACTCACGGGCCCGGTCGTCGGAATCGCCCTGGTGCTGTCTGCAGTATTCGTACCCACCGCCTTTATCCCCGGCATCACGGGGCGACTCTACCAGCAATTCGCCGTGACCATCGCGATCTCTGTAATCCTCTCTGCGTTTAACGCGCTCACGCTAAGCCCCGCGCTGGCCTCACTGATGCTCCGGCGAAAGCAGGAGAGCCATAGGCTGCTGCAAAGGTTCTTTGACGGGTTCAATCGCATCTTCGAACGCGCCACGCACAGCTACGTCCGGCTGTCCGGCGTGCTTATCCGAAAAGGCGTCCTGGTGATGGTGTTGCTTGCGGGCTTTGGGCTTGCCGCATTTCTCTTTGGCAGCCGGCTACCATCCAGCTTCCTGCCAGATGAAGACCAGGGCTATTTCTTCATCAACATGCAGCTTCCGAATGCAGCTTCGCTGGAGCGTACCGGCGAGGCGGCGAGACAGGTCGAGAAGATCCTCGCCGAGACCCCAGGCGTCCAATACACGACCAGTGTTATTGGCTTCAGCTTGCTAAGCTTTGTCCAGACAAGTTACAACGGTTTCTTTTTCATCACTCTGAAGCCATGGAGTGCCCGCGAAACCAGAGCGGAACAATTTCAGGAAATCAAGGCCCGCGTGAACCAGCAGTTGAGCAAGCTTCCGCAGGGGACCGTTTTCAGCTTCTCGCCACCAGCCATCCCCGGAGTCGGCACTGCTGGCGGATTTCAGTTCGTGCTGGAAGATCGTGCCGGACGGGACGTCCAGTTTCTTGCAGACAATCTGCAGAAGTTCATGACAGCGGCTCGCAAGCGCCCCGAAATTGGCTCGCTCAACACGACGTTCATACCGAGCGCGCCGCAACAATTCGTGCAGGTGGATCGGGAAAAGGTTCTGAAGCAGGGTGTGGCGATCAGCGATGTTTACCAGGCCATTCAGGCTTTCATGGGCGGGCTGTTCATCAACTACTACAACAATTTCGGTCGTACCTGGCAGGTGTATGTGGAAGCGGAAGCGCCTTACCGCGCGGATCTGACCAACATAGGCCAGTTCTACGTACGCAACAATACAGGGGAAATGGTGCCGCTCACTGCACTGACGAGGTTTGAGTCTCGTTCCGGCCCGGAGTTCACGATGCGCTACAACGAGTATCGCTCAGCCCAAATCAACGGCAGCGCTGCGCCGGGCTATAGCTCCGATCAGGCGACAGCGGCGATGGAGGACGTATTCAAGCAGACGATGCCTGCCGGCGAAATGGGCTTTGATTATATGGGCATGTCTTATCAAGAGCAGCAGGCACGGGAAGGTGTTCCGGCCTCGGTCATCTTCGGCTTCTCGCTTTTGTTTGTGTTTCTGATCCTCGCAGCCCTGTACGAAAGCTGGTCATTACCTTTCAGCGTGTTGTTGAGTACGCCGGTCGCGGTATTCGGTGCCTTTGCGGTGTTGTGGCTGCGCCGGGTCGTGCTCAGTGCCTTCTATCCGGCCTACATGGTCCAGATCGAAACCGATGTGTACTCGCAAATTGGGTTGGTGATGCTCATCGGCCTGGCGGCCAAGAACGCAATTCTGATCGTCGAGTTCGCCAAGGAACAATATGAACAACAGGGTAAGCCCCTGGCGGATGCAGCGCTGGAAGGCGCCCGTCTTCGCCTGCGGCCGATCTTAATGACCTCGTTCGCGTTCATTCTCGGGTGCGTGCCGCTATGGATTGCGACCGGGGCCGGCTCGGTGGCTCGCCAAATTATGGGGACTGCTGTGATCGGCGGCATGCTCGCCGCGAGCGCGATCGGAATTTTTCTTATCCCAGCGATCTTTTATCTCGTCGAGAAATGGTCGGGTGCTGGCGAGGACCACGTCCCTGCTCCAGTGCCGGCCTCACCAGAGCCATCGGCGGGAGACTGAGATGCGCCACCGACTCATGGACAAGCGACGGAGCGATTTTATGAAAAGGCCGTGGGTATTGGTTACAGTGATCCTTGCACCGAGTCTGATCAACGGGTGCATGGTCGGCCCCAAGTACCATCGGCCCGTTGTTCAAACGCCAACCGTCTACCGCGATCTGAGCGAAAACCCCCAGGCCCAAGCACAGGCAGCCTCCTACGCCGATCTCCGCTGGTGGCAAGTCTTCCAGGATCAGCAACTGCAAGAACTCATTCGCACGGCTTTGAAGCAAAACTATGACTTGCAACTTGCGACGGAGCGTATCATCGCCGCGCGCGCGCAACTTGCCGTCACGCGTTCCAGTCTATTCCCGCAGATCCAGGGCAACGGCAATTTCACTGGTGGAAAAGAAGGTACCTTCCAAACTAACTACAATTTTCTGACTCTCACGACCGACGCAGCATTCCAACTGGACCTATTCGGAAGGCTGCGCAGCGCGACCGCGGCGTCACGCGCCCAACTCCTCGCAACAGAGGATGCGCGGCATACGGTGATACTCACGCTGGTAAGCGACGTGGCGAGTGACTACTTCACGCTCCTGCAGCTTGATCTCGAACTCCAGATCACGCGAGACACGGTTAAGACACAGAAAGATTCCGTCAAGCTGACTTCGTTCAGACTTGACCACGGCGTCGCCACAAAGCTAGATGTGCTTCAGGCTCAGCAAGTGCTTGACACCGCAAATGCGACGATCCCGGACATCGAGAGGCAGATTGGCCAGGAGGAAGATGCCATCAGCACACTCCTCGGCAATTACCCGCAAGGCGTGCCGCGTGGACAGCCACTCGAATGGCAGGTGCTTCCTCCTGAGGTGCCCCCAGGTGTGCCTTCCTCGCTGCTCGAGCGACGGCCCGATATTCGCGAAGCCGAGCAAACGCTGGTTGCTGCGAATGCCGAAGTTGGCGTCGCCAAAGCTGAGTTCTTTCCACAAATCTCGCTGACAGGCTCCGGCGGCGGCGCCTTCGGACGGAGCAGCGCATTCTCCAGCCTGATGGGCTCGCACATTGGAATCTGGTCTTACGGCGCCCAGGTGAGCCAGCCCATCTTCACCGGGGGTGCGCTGCGGGGAAACCTGCATCTTGCCGAATCGCAACACCAGCAGGCTTTGATTGCCTACAAGGAGGCCATTCAGCACGCCTTCGGAGATGTGTCCGATGCCCTGATCGGATATCAGAAATCTCATGACGTGCGAGTTCGCCAGGAGCAGACCGTCGGAGACCTGGCGGAGTCGGTCCGCCTCTCCATCATGCGCTACCGAGGCGGTACCACCACTTACCTCGAAGTCTTGGACGGCCAGCGGTCACTCTTTTCCGCTGAACTCACACTCGCCCAGGCGCGCGGCACCGAATTCCAGAACCTCGTGCAACTTTATAGAGCACTCGGCGGAGGCTGGCAGCAATAGTCCGTGAACATTGCGCCCGCTGGAAAAGCCGGTTCATAGCGGCAATGCCGACTACAAATCCTAGTGGCAACTTCTGAAAGGCCAACCATCCGCCTCGAAGTCGACATTACTATGGAAGACGAGCCAGAGCTATCAGCGACGAACCCGTGGTGTTCTCGTAAGTATGGTCTTAACACTGGAAAGTCGAATCTACGAGACGCTCAGGATAGGACAACGTGCCGCATGATCAATATTCAAGATGCGGAGCTGAACAGGGATACCTACGCTTCCCGGTCGCGAGCGTCCAACGACAACCAGATCTGCACTCAGCTGATTGGCAATGTCTGCGATGGTCGAAACGACATCACCCTCCTGCCTTAGCAATTCCACTTCATCTCCGAACTGTTGACGCATTTGTATTAACCATTTCTGAATGCCAGAGGACATTCGCGGGTCAAGTGTTTGTCTCACTGTTAGTTCTTCTCGGCTGTCTACGACGTTGAGAAACGTTACCTTAGCTTGGAAGGCATCAGCGAGTGCTCGTACCTTTTCGAGAATTCTTAGGTTCTGGAAATCCAGCGTCAAATCTCGCTCGAAATGGACCGCGCGTAGAACCCTCACTATGGACGATTTGTCGAGATCTTCCACTTGTTCTGTGACCCATACGGAGGAGGTAGATCTTTCCAGGATGGTAGCTGTGAGCATTGGCTAAGGCTACACAACTGAGGGCGACCTCTTAGCTACTTCAATTGAGATTTGGCGATAGAATATTAGTGAGTCGCAAGTCGCTCTCAATCCCCCGGAGGTCGACTCATGCTAATACTTGTTCCGTGGAAGCCCGTGGTTATTGGTTTCGGAATCCTCGCTGCGCTCATGCTGTTTAGCTATGTCGGATCGGCCCTGATCGAAGGGAAGAACCCCATTGCCCCATTTGGGGACGTTGCGAACCGCGTCACTTTCCGTCAGCCGACGGCACACTCCGCGCCAGAACACAGGCGCATTCACAAACCCAACTCGCCGAAGTCCGATTAGGCCGGCGGAGTCCACAGAATCCCGTGTATTCCGATTTTCGGAACTCGCCTACTCTTCCGGCCAATCGCGCGTTAGGTGTCGCCGAGACAGTCTGAGTGCGTGTCGCGATCCCCAATCTGCGAGGGTGCCAATCAAATGCAGTACCGCAACGCCTAATGAAGCTTCCAGCGAATACTCCACATGTCGTCGGCGGGCACTTAGATCGGACCGAACTACGATGCCGTCATCCACCATCTCGCGCAAGTGTTGGGTGAGCATCTTTTTCGAGGCGCCAGGGAAGAATTTGCGCAGCTGACTCAGCCGCATTGGTCCGAGCTGAAGCCGGGACAGGATTTTCAACTTCCACTTCCCCTGGAGGAGACTGATTGTGAGTTCGGCTGGCCATTCATTATCGGCTTGGTGACACAAACCGCTCTCTGGCAGCTCGATACGCTCCGGTCTGTACCCGGTGCCATCTACCTCAGGTTTCGGCAAGTCTCTCGATAAATGCAAACTTCGATTCATCGCCGGCTCGCCGACATCACCTTCTGACAGAATCTCGATCACGCTTCACCGCCGCTCAACGTCGAAGGATCATCTTGATTGCTGCGGGACACTCTCGCGAATTTATCCCTACATCTACTAAAGGCACCCTCAGAGGGCTTTTGGGGCAGTACGAAAGAATATTTTATGGGCCTCCGAATCCATCCGATTGAGGCCTATACTTTTGGTCATGTAGTGGTTTTCCCCCCAATGCTGAAGTTTGCATATGAAACCACGCGGTCGCATCTGGCAAGAGCTGACATGGAGTTGGGCCTCTTCGACCGGGAACCCGGCTTTGGATCAGAGACTGGACGCCGCTGCCCATACAGCCTGGCCGTACGCGAAGCTCTGCGCTTGGACATATCTCAACGATCACGCTGCTGCTAACGACATCATGGACCACGCCGTTGAGAATGCCTCCAGCTATATCTCTCGTCACGCAGAGTACTCAAAAGAGAAATTGGTACTGCGCCTCAAGAGTGTCATTCGCCGACGCGCGCAGCAGCAGTCTGCAAAATGGAGCCGCGAGATTCAATATGGCTCTTTGATTGACATGGAGAAGTTGTATATTGGTGAACCAGAGGCAGAGCAAAGGGTCTACGCAATCGAGCTCTTTGAATGCCTTTCTCCATTCGCCCAATCGATTGTGAGATGGCGCGCGCTTGGACTCTCATGGCGGAAGATCGCCGACCACCTCGAAATGGATCACACCGCCGTTCGGCGGGCATATTTCCGGGAGGTGGAGTCACTGCTCCATGATCTCTCTCAACCTGGAGAAGTGTCCAAATGTCGTTAAGATCGCGCTGGTTCTCACGAACTGAAGATCGCCTTGACGCGTGGGTAACGCAGCAGCATCAGAAACGTGTACTCGAAGGGAAGACGACGCCTGTTGGTCCCTGCCCTGATGAATCTTTCCTCCACAGCCTTGCGCGACATTCAAAGCACATCGACCTATCAGACCCGAGAGTGGATCACGCGGCGAACTGTCCCATCTGCATGAAGCGGCTGCTTACCCTCCGCCCTCAATATCTGGCTCGCCGGCGAAGGCTGGTGCTCGCCGCCGCTGCTGTTTGTTGTTGTCTGATTGTTGCTACGTTCGTCGTATTGTCTCGCCGCGGATTGGAAACCCCGCATCAAGCTGCCAATATGGCTGTAATTCCACAGACTGTAGATCTTTGGAACGCCGGAACACTTCGGAACGGCCAGCCGAGTCCGTTGCAGTCCGTGGCCTTACCTGCCTCATTGGTGAAGGTGACGATCATTCTTCCTCGCTACAGCGAACCAGGCCAATACGCGGTTGCTGTCACTCGTGATCAGACCGGCAGTGATCTACTGGCTCAGAGCATCGCTACAGCAACTGGCAACGGAGACCGCGAAGAAATATCCATCGATCTCGATTTGCGGAATTCAAAGCCGGGAGCCTATTTTCTCTCAACAACTCATGGGCAGGACCAGGCGTCGTACTACTACCCTCTCCAGATCAAATAGCAGTTCGCCGTGCCTCATCATGGATACGCGCGTCGGCCTGTCACCGCCAAAGGCGGATCATATTTAAGTAAATCAGCGAACACTTGCCGACTTCGCGGGACTTGTGAGATTGGGTGGTGAAACGGATAGGATCACGAGAGGCCTCTAAATTTCAGATCTAGTGCATTGCGGTTAGCGCCCCGGCGACCCGTCTCATAGAATTGCAGCATGAGAGGTGCCAGTCATGCCAGAAGTTAGCGAGAAGCAAGCCTCGAAACTCTTTGCGAACCTTCGAGAACTGCTGCCCGAGTTGGAGTCCCTATACAAGGACGTCCACTCCCATCCTGAGTTGTCCATGCGGGAGACTCGTACAGCCGGAATCGCAGCAGAACATTTGCGCAACGCTGGATACGAGGTCGCCACGGGAGTCGGGAAGACCGGCGTGGTTGGTCTTCTGCGCAATGGAGAGGGACCAACGGTCATGCTGCGTGCGGATATGGACGCATTGCCGGTGAAGGAAGCCACTGGGCTGCCCTACGCGAGCAGCGTGACAGCGACAGATGCAGAGGGAAAGACGGTTCCGGTGATGCATGCCTGTGGTCATGACATGCACGTCACATGGCTGATCGGAGCAGCCACTCTGCTTTCACGCCATCGTGATGCCTGGAGCGGCACGTTGATGCCTGTCTTTCAGCCTGCAGAAGAAACGGCAGCAGGCGCTCAGGCCATGATCGACGACAAGCTGTTTAAGCGCTTTCCCAAGCCTGACGTGGTGCTTGGGCAACATGTCATGGTCGGCTCAGCCGGCGTGCTGAGTTCGCGGCCCGGTGTTGTGACCTCTGCGGGAGACAGTCTGCGAATCCGCATGTTCGGCCGCGGGGCGCATGGCTCCATGCCGCAGGCCAGTATCGATCCGGTGGTCATGTCGGCGTCCACGGTGCTTCGTTTGCAGACGATTGTGTCTCGCGAACTTGCTCCGACTGAAGCAGCTGTGGTCACGGTGGGGTCGCTTCAGGCTGGCACCAAGGAGAATGTCATCCCCGACGAAGCGGTAATCAAATTGAACGTCCGCACTTTTGACGAGGGAGTACGCTCGCGTGTACTGGCCGCCATTGAGAGGATCGTGAATGCTGAGGCGGAGGCATCGGGCGCTCCGAAGAAGCCGGAGATTACAGTGCTTGATCGCTATTCCCTGGTGAAGAATGATCCCGAGGCGGTGAAGCGTGTGGGAGATGCATTCCGGCAGCACTTCTCTTCAGAACGCGTGCAGAGCACAGAGCCCACCAGCGCCAGCGAGGACTTCGGCTCTTTCGGTGCTGAGTGGGGTGCGCTCTCTGTTTTCTGGTTTGTCGGCGGTACTGATTCTGAGACCTATGCCAAAGCGAAGAGCGAAGGCAAGCTCGGCGAACTGCCCACGAATCACAATCCGCACTTCGCCCCGGTGATCCATCCGACTCTTGAAACCGGGGTAGAAGCACTCATAACGGCTGCAGGCGCGTGGCTGGCATCGTGAATGAACTGCTGATTCATGGAAGACAACTCGCGGGACCTGCGCTGGTGGTGCTTGACCTGCTCGGGACGTTCGTGTTCGCACTCAGTGGCGCGGCTGCCGGTGTGAAGAATAAGCTGGATTTGTTCGGCTTGACGGTGCTCGCTTTTGCAACGGGGAATGCGGGGGGCATCACTCGCGATCTTCTGATCGGGGCGGTTCCACCGGCGGCGATAGAGGACTGGCCTTATCTCGCTGTTTGTCTCGCCGCTGGTCTGGCCATGTTCTGGTGGTATCCAAGGATCGACGTGAACCGCAAACCCATTCTTCTTCTGGACGCTGCTGGGCTGGCTCTCTTTGCGGTGACGGGGACTCAGAAGGCCCTGGCCGCGGGTCTGAACCCGGCGATGGCGGCAGTGATGGGAATGCTGAGCGGTATCGGCGGCGGCATTGTTCGCGACATTCTTGTAAACGAAACGCCAACTGTGCTTCGAGCCGACCTGTACGCCGTGGCTGCATTATCGGCGGGGCTGGCAGTGGTAGGTGGTCACGCCCTCCACGTGCCGCCTTTCGCAGGCATGATCGTGGGCGCATTCCTGTGCTTGTTCCTCCGACTTATGGCCATCTTCCGAGGGTGGCATCTACCGACAGCTAGAGCCGCAGCTGGTGATGTATAAGTGACACATAGAGTGGCAAACTCGATGATCAAGCTGCTGGAAAACGAGGGAGTCTCAAATCGCGCCACGCACCTCCTATCCGTATAACCCCTTCGCTTCCTGCAGTATGTAACGGAAAACGCCGATATAGCGGGGATTCTCGCTGCACGAAAATCGCTGTCCCCCTTGGTCCGCTCAAAGGTGACGAATACCGTTACCGAATCTTTATCTACGAGAATTGGTCGGTAGGCCTAGACTGGCCGTGCGCCAGTTCTCTCTTTGCGGTTGGGAAGCCGCATCGTCCCAGGGACGCCAGCTCACTGGAGAGGAGCTGGCCGCCTCAGATCGCTCGTTTGAATTCTCGACCGACGAATTTAGCCGGGTCAACGACTTTGTCCGGCGCTCACAGATTCGATGGCATACTCAAGTTGCCTGTCCTTGTTTCCCCGTGATCCTCGCCAATCAAATTCGACCAGTTCGTCCGGTTCGATAGGCGTCCCTTCAAGAACTGAACCTCTCCACGTGTAATAAGCCCCGGTGGGTAACGCCAGGCGGAATCCTTGGCCAACCTTTACCGAGGTGGCAGAAAGAAGTCTGCCAGCGGTGTTCTCGCCGACGATCCTGGCGAGGTTGTTCTCTCGCGCAAACGCGACGATCATTTCTGCGGCGCTCGCTGTGTGGCGATCCACAAGGAGAATTACGTTTCCGTGGAAATCTCTTCGGCCCAGCCCCTCTGTTTCAAGTACGACTGGTTTATTGGTTAGCATTGCTGGCGCAAACTTCAAGGCAAGCGGCCAGAGCGCCTTCTTGGAAGCGGGGATTGCATGGAATCGTCGAAATTGTTGCTTCTCTGAATCCAGATTTGGCGTAACACGATTTCTGTCGAGTGCAAACCCTACTGGAACTCTGTCGGGCGTGAGCAGGCTCATGATACGAAGTGCGCCGATCCCTCCTCCAGTGTTCCCACGGAGGTCGATGATGAGACTGTCCATTTTCCCCAACTTCTCGATGGCACGCGTGATTTCGTTCGCCACCTCGACTCCGACCATTCCAGGGAACATCGCAACCTTCAAATAGCCCAGTCCGTTTTCCAGATGGCGCACCTCCACCAGCGTCGGCTCAACAAAATGGAGCTTCTTCCCCTTGGGCCGCGCCACATCGACCGCAACAAGGCGAATTTGATCGTCTTTACCGATAATCTCCAGTCCAGTTTGCTTTCCCATAGCGAAGACCGGATGCTCGGGCGGTGCGATCTCCCGGCCATCCACGCTGAGAAGAATGTCTCCAGGCTCGATTCCCGCGTTGGATGCCGCGCCGCCCGAGTGAACATCTTGAAATATCCATCGCTTTCCGAAGGGTGTTTCGTCGGCGAGGTACGTTGCGCTTAACGCAGCGCGGCTGGAAGCTCTGCGGGCGCTGCCGTGAAAGAAGCCCAGATGCGAGACATGCAACTCGGCCAGCAGGTCGCTCATGCATTGTTCAAAGGCGTCCGCCGTGTCGGCGGCTTCAATCAATGGCCGGTGGCGGTTCACAGCGGCCCGCCAATCGTCATCCAGCTTTTCCGGCCGATAAAATCGCTTCTCCAGAATAGCCAACACCTTTTCGAGAATAGCGTGGCGATCGCGAGCGGAAAGCTGTGGGGGTGTCGCCTGATTGGAATGATCCGTGGTCATCTCGAACTCCTGAAAGGGAGATTGCTTTCTGGCGATTGGAAGAGGTTGCCGCGGGAGTCGCCGTCGAGCACAAAGCCTGCCCAGTAGAACGGCGGATCTCCTGAATTCAGCATTTCGAGTTGCGCTTGCCGAAGAGCCTCTGCCTTTTCTTCGTGGCGACCGAGGTGGTCATAGAAGACCGTCATGAAGTGAGCGGTAGCGTGGTCTTCGAGTTCCCAAAGGGTTGATACCACGCTCTGAGATCCTGCCTCGATGAACGCATTGACGATGTTTGCCACACCTTCTTCGCCAACTGGTCCCACACCCGTGTTGCAGGCAGAGAGCGTGACGAGACTCGCATTGAGATGAAGATTCCTGATGTCTCGAATCTGGAGCAGGCCATCATCTGTTACTTGCTGTTGAGGAGCGAATACGAGGGCGGAGCGATCTGGGATTTCTGGATCGACATATCCATGAAGAGCCAGGTGGATGACGCTGGTCTGGCCCAGCGGAAGTTGCTCGAAGTTGGTCTTAGTCGCCTTGTCCCCCAGGAGAATGGCGCTTGGTTTGGGTAAATCTGCGGCAATCGTCTCGACTTCATGACGGCTCTCCGGTAGCGCAACAAGCTCTCGCCTCTCAGGCCCGGAGATAGCGCGGCGAACGGACGAAAGCAATGTGTGTGGAGGCGAATTGGTAGTCCAGGCAGCCACTCCAACATAGGGTAGATTTTCTTTTTGATTCTGCATGCGATTCTCCAGAATGTGAAGCACAGTTCCAGACGGGACCACGGATACCAGATGCGAGCTCAAAATGTATCGGCCCTTCTCTGCCAGCGCAGAGAAAGGAAGGAGGTGAAGATTTCCATCCGGCACAACGATCAAAGCCTTCTTTTCATTGAATTCAGGGATACTTCCCAGGAGCTCGTTGAACAGTTGCTGCGCCAGAGACAAATCCGTCTTCTGTTGCAGAATCTCAGTGCGGTAGGCTGATGCTCCTTGCTCCAATGCGTCCTTCGACGGCAATGTGTATCGGTGGACAGTCGTATTCGTGAGCGCGAGCGCGTAGGAATGAGGGTTGTCCAAGACGTATTCAACGAAAAGCTCCGATGGAAGGAGTTCACGCTGGAGCTGGCCAAGGTTTATCGGCTCTGGAGGTTTGTTTCGTGCTACCGAATCTGAATCGAGCTGTAGCTCTGTCTCATAGATGGAATCAAGAATGCGCTCTCTGGCCGCCGAATCGTCGGTATTGAGCAAGTCCAGGTTCAATCTCGATAATTGCTGCTCGGCAGGATTAGAGTCGTGTGGCGTGACGATCTCATGATGCGATAAGGATTGTGCCTCAACGCGTCCGCGGGCTCGCTCGATCACACGGAACGCGTCCGATGTCTTTCCTTCGTCGGATAAGAATTCAAAGTACCCGGAGTAAACTTTGCTCAGATCGGCAAGGAGCAGGCGTTCCACGGTCGGCGTCGGCACTCTGCTGAGCAGAGCGTCCAGCATATCTTCGCTCTTTTCATAGAAAGTGTTTGCTGATTTGTTGTCGCCGAGGCGAGCCATTATCTGCGCTTTGATTGCGAGATCCCTGGGGACGAAATACAGCTCATCAGGAATTTGTTCGTTGGCTGCGATGGCATCGTTTATCGCCGTCAACGCAGGCTGCAAAGCCGCTTCATGCAGGTATGCCAGCGCCAACAGACCGTCCACCTGCGTCAAGCCGCGCCAGTATGAAAGCTGTTTTGCATAGTGAACGGCCTGCTCATAGTCGGAGACTGCTTGTTCCCAATGGCCCATCCTCTCGTAGACGCCGGCCCTGGCCTGGTAAAGCTCGTAGAGGTGACCGGCAAGATGATAATCGCTCACTCGACGCAAGTCCTCTTCAGCCAATGCCAGCGCTTCTTTGTTCTCTCCGAGACCGCTAAGAGCTTCGATTTTGGCCGCGGTAGCAATCGTCGGATACGCTGCGCCGCGGGTCTTCGCGGCGACCTTGATTGCCTCATCAAGCGGCCCAAGCGCCTCCTTGTATTTGTGCAGCTCGACTAGGCCAGTGCCGTACATGCTGGCGTATCGGATATGGGCGCCAGGATCGGCGGCCTTTGCGATCATCCAGGCTCTAACGACTTTCTTTTTTGCGGTTGCAATATCGCCAAGTAAGAATGCTGCTATTCCCTGTTCGCCGGATGCTCTGGATGCGAGCAAGTAGTGGTGTTGGCGGAGTGCCAAAGTCTCCACCTCAGTCCAGGTCTTCTGCGCCATTCCCGAGTCGTAATTCACTTCGAGCATCCCGAGGATTGTCAGAATACGAAGTCGAGTCTCAGGTTCCTGAGCCTCTGGGAGCGCCAGGTCATGTATCAGCTGCGCAATTTGGGCTGGGACACTCGTTGACGATTCGCTGTGTGCCGGCATTTCGCTGACACGCGCGTAGAGTGCCTTCGAGAGCTGATGTTTTTGTATGAATTGAACCTCAGCTTGTTTGTAGAGAGGTTCCGCCCCTATCCAGCTATTTAGCCACGACATCTCGTCGGCTCGCTCAAGGAGCGCCTCTGGAGAGGCAGGATTCCTCCAGCGGAGGACTTGGCACCCAACGACACCCAACAGGACGGCCAACAGCAAACCGGAAGCGATGCGAAGGGAGGGGAGACGATCCGCATAGCAACCCGCTACTTAATTGATAATATTGCCAGAATCCGAGAATCAGATCAATCCCTCGGTCCTGACGCCAGGCAACGGTTTGCTTGTTCTCTTCTTTTCAAGCTCGTTTTGAATTTCACTTCCTTCGTTAGCGACACCCGGTGCGTCGCAGATTTGAAGTCGATCCTCGCCTCTGAGAACGCTCCTGCACTGTGGAGGAAATGGATCGCGGATCGTGCCGAATGCTAGGATGAAGCCATTGGATTGATGACCCATTCCCTTCTCACACGGCCGGATGGCTACGACGAGTTCCTCCAGAATTTGAAGCAGCGGATTCGAACTGCTCAAGTGAAAGCAGTCTTCGCTGTAAACCGTGAACTCGTTCTGCTTTACTGGCAAATTGGCCGCGAAATCCTCTATCGTCAACGCGAGGCGGGGTGGGGCGCAAAGGTGGTTGAACACCTTGCGGCTGATTTGCATCGCGAATTTCCGGGAATGAGTGGTTTTTCGAGAACAAATCTGCTCTACATGAGAGCATTGGCAGAAGCGTGGCCGGAGGAGCTATTTGTCCAACAGGTTGTTGGACAAATCCCCTGGGGACACAACCTCCGCATTCTGGATCTCGTGAAAACGCCCGTGGAGCGCCAGTGGTACATTCGTCGTGCAATTGAGCACGGCTGGAGCCGAAATGTACTTGTCCATCAGATAGAGAGCGGTCTTTACCGCAGGCAAGGCAAAGCACAGACCAACTTCCAAGCCACCCTACCAGCGCCGCAGTCCGAACTCGCACAGCAAACGTTGAAGGACCCATACAACTTCGACTTTCTTACTCTCACTGAGGATGCGAGAGAGAAAGAACTGGAAGCGGGCCTACTGGACCACCTGCGCAAATTCCTCCTTGAACTCGGCGTCGGTTTCGCCTTTGTGGGCAGCCAATATCCACTTGAGTTGGGCGGAGAAGATTTCAAACTAGACCTCCTCTTCTACCACATTAGACTGCGCTGCTTTGTCGTGATCGACCTGAAGATGGGACCGTTCAAGCCTGAGTACGCTGGCAAAATGAATTTCTATTTGGCGGCAATCGACGATCTTCTACGTCATAAGGACGACCAACCCAGCATCGGTATCATTCTGTGTAAATCAAAGAATGCGGTCATCGCCGAATACGCGCTTCGTGAGGCGACTAGACCCATCGGTGTATCGGCTTATCGCCTGACCACAAGCCTACCCACAAACCTGCGCGGGAATCTCCCTACCATTAAAGAACTGGAAGCAGAACTCAAAAGGAGCAAGACAAAAAGGCCGAAGAAGCTTCTCCCCTAATAGTCCAACAAGCTGTTGGACTATTAGGGGAGAAGACCGCTCAAGCTATGGCTCTCAATCTTCGAGCTTTATGAAAGTGCATGGAAAAGATAAGCCATCCTTGGGTCAGGATGGCCTTGCCCGTCGGGTGGGTCAAGACGGGCGCTCCTGCCCCGTGCAGGAGCATCGAACAAGGGTGGGAAGACGGGCAGGCGGGCGCAAAAAATGCGGAGCCTGTGTTTGCAGGCCCCGCGCAAGTGTTTCCCTTTGATTGAGGATTAGGCCGCTGTGGACTTCTTCGCCGTCTTTGCCTGTTGCTTGGCTGGCGGCTTCGGCGTGGCCTTCTTCGCAGCCTTCGCCTTGTCCTTCGCTGCGAATTCCTGCTTGACTTTCGCGGCGATCGCGTCGGTAACTACCGGGAATGGAACCATAGGGAAGATGTATTGGACTGTTCAACTCGGATCAATCAGGCTCACGACAGCACCAGTGTGAGGTTCCGTATGCCTAAGAGAAGTTTGATACCGACAAGATCGACAACGGAACGCGCGATTGATATTGAACCCCTGTATGACAGCCATGAGGTTGCAGTCCAGTGCAGGGTATCAGAGAAGAGTCTTCACCGCTGGGCTCGTAAGGGTTTGATCCCGGCGGTGAAATGCGGAAGGCTCTGGCGGTTCCGAAAATCCACCATTGAAGAATGGCTCAATTCACAGATGGCTAGCTAGTCGGCGTGAGGCAGGATGGACTACGCTAGAAGTGGGCCATCCGTTTCCGCTTTCAGGAGATTCATCATGAAGCGGATTCGTTTTCAGCAAGGTTCATTGAGGCTCTACGAGCGCGCGGCTGGCGATCGAGCTTGGGAGTACCGTTGGTACGAAACACAACTTGACGGTACACGCAGGCGTCGCAGCTCCTTAATCGGGTCTCTTCAAGAGTACCCGACTGAGGCCGCTGCACAGAAAGCGGTTGCAGCTCTTAGGGTAAACATCAACGCAGAAACCCCACGAACACAAATTGACGCGATTAGCTTCAGCACGCTGACGCAGCACTACCGCGAAAAGGAGATGTGCGAGGGCGCGGGAAAGACGTTCGCTACGATTCGGACGAACGAGGGCTACCTGAATCTGTGGGTACTTCCACGATGGGCTTCGTATCGTCTAAAGGACGTAAAGGCTGTTGCCGTTGAGGAGTGGCTTCGATCTCTTCCTCTGGCAAATGGCAGTAAGGCAAAAATTCGAAATCTGATGCACGCAATTTTCAATCACGCTGTCCGTTGGGAGTGGCACGATAGGAATCCCATTACGCAAGTGCGCCAAAGCGCCAAGCGTCAGAGAATCCCTGTCGTGTTGAACATTGAGCAGCTCAAGTCGCTGCTTGAATACCTCAAGGAGCCGGGCAAGACAGCCGTGCTCCTAGACATTCTCACCGGGCTGCGCATCAGCGAGTTGCTCGCTTTGAAATGGTCGGACGTGAATTTCGAGAAACTCGAACTGAACGTCACTCGTTCGATCGCGCTTCAACGCGTTGGCCCTTGCAAGACAGAAGCATCACAAAAGCCCGTCCCGCTCGATCCTGAGCTGGCCGGAGCTCTGCTGATGTGGCGCAGGCAGTCTCCTTACCCGATGGACGACGACTGGCTATTCGCCAGTCCGGCGAGCAAGGGACAGCTTCCGTACTGGTCCTTCTCGCTTTTCCGCGTGTACGTTCGACCGGCACTCAAAGCGGCCGAGATTACCGGTAAGGTCGGTTGGCACACGTTCCGCCACTCCTACGCGACGATTCTCAAGTCGCACGGGGAGGATGTGAAGACGGTGCAAGAATTGATGCGGCACGCCAACAGCAGCGTGACATTGAATCTCTATGCTCAAGCGGTGACGGACATCAATCGCAGCGCGCAGAGCAAAGTGGCAAGGCTGGTTTTTGGACAGGAAAGTGAGAGTCCAAAGTGACCGGCGTCTTATTGGACGTTATCGGACGGTGATAAAAATGGGGAATTGCTTGTAAGTCGTTTAATTTGTTGGCGTCCCCGACGGGATTTGAACCCGTGTTATCGCCGTGAAAGTGGCTGGCTGCCTGGTAAGTGATTGAAAACAGGCGGCACGGATAGCGCACCAGGCCACTTTCAGGCACCCTCGGAGCCGCTTATCGGACGTCTATTGGAACAATGCTGCGTGGTGCTCGGGAGCCACGAACCATGGAACCGACGCACGAAACGATCCTCGCCTCATTGGCGCAAAAGCCACCCCGCTCGAAGCTTGAGCCCCACCGTGAACTGATCCGAGAGCTGCGCCGCAAGGGGCGCACCTATCGCGAAGTTGCTCGGCTCTTCCATGAACGGTTGGGACTGTATGTCGCACCCAGCACCTTGCACTCCTTTGTGAAGGTTCGGGCCAAGCATCGCAAACGCGAACAGTTTGAGCTGCCACCCGCCATAGCTACCTCCGCTCCCGCGGTTGCGTTCGACTCGATTGCAGCACTGCGGGCCAAGGGTTCGGAGCCCAATCCGAAAACGCGCTTTGTCTTCCAGGAAAATGAGCCGCTCAAGCTCACTGGGCAGGGAGGGGAACGATGACCGCCAGCAAGCGGGTTGTTTTCACGATGGGTGGCAAAGGTGGAGTTGGAAAGACCGGCTTCATGCTTGCTTTGGCGGAGTGGTTTGAAGCGAACGAGATTCCGGTCACACTGCTTGATCTCGATACGGAGAACAAGGCTCGCGGATCCCTGAAGCATTTCTTTAATGGCTCCGTCACCAAAGTCAACATACATACGCCGGCGGGCCTCGATGCCTTCGTCGATCACCTCGAAGGTGGCGCGCCGATCATCCTTGCCGACATGGGTGCGGGAGCGGGCCAAGTGGCCGCTGATTGGTTTGATTCGATGTATGAGGACATTGCCGCTGCTGGCGTCGCGTTCACCGCGGTGGGGGTGGTAACCCCGGATCCGGCCAGCGTGGAAAGCATCTTAGCCTGGGCCAGTCGCTTGCAGGATCGGGTCTCCTATGTCGTTGTCGAGAATGCGACGAGTGCTCTGGCGGACTTCACCTACTGGAAGTCAACCGAACAAGCACAGCGGTTCCGCGAAGCCTTTTGTCCGGCCATTCTCGGGATGGAGTTTAGGCTAGCGGAACTCGAGAATCCTCTTCGCCAGCATGGTGTGCAACTGGGTCATGTAGCCGATCGGAAGGTGCATGTCGATGAACTCAAGCGTGCGTCACTTGTCATGCGTGCGCAAAGTTACCGGCGGCGACTCTTTTCCGAATTCGACCGCGCGCGGGAGGTCTTTCTCCCATGAGCATGACTCCGGCTTTCGTACCCGAGGCGAGTGAGCCAACCTTATTCGATTCACTCGCCCGACTTGTCCCAGTTGATCTGCAGGCTGCTTATTATCGCGTGCTGGCTCACACTCGTGAACTCAGCCCGGACGATGAGATGTTGCGCATTCTGGAAGCGATGGGCGTGCTTGCACTCTTGACGCGCGGAACGCCGTTGGCAATGGCGGAAGAGCGAGAGCGTATGGAGAAGGTGCTCGCGCACTACGAGCATTGCGCACAGGAGACTCAGGAAAAGATGCTCACACATCGAAATGGCTTGGAGGCACGGATAGCTTTGCTGCCTAAAGAAGTCGAACGTTCCCTCAACCCCTCCGAGCTAGCCAGGTTTCTCGGCGAAAGCCTCCGCCAGCAATTTTTGCAAACGGGTCTTCCGAAGACAGCCGAAGCCCTTCAGGCGAGCACGGAAATGATGGTTGGAGCGCAGGAGATTCTGTCGGCAGCCATCGATAAACTCTGCGACCACCGCTACGGGGTGCTAGCGCAGGTTGAGTCCGCCAACCGACTCTTTGGCCATTCGCTTGAGAGATGGGCGAAGAAGATCGATGACCTGTTGCTTGAAGTGAGACACGACATTCTTCGCACCTGGATTCCCATGATTTGCGCTGCGACTTTGGTCGTTGGCTTGGTATGCGGAGCAGGTATCCAAAGCTGGCGAGATACACAGTCCAGTGACGCATCTGTTTCTCCACCAGTAGCTGCGCAGGTTGATGCCGTCCCTAAATCGAAAAATCCATCGGTCAGCAATCATGGAAAACTGAATCCGCCGACTAAATCAGGATCTTTGAGATCGGTTGGACCATAAAAATTGCAACGCCTCTTAGCTATCATGGGAAATCTACTCATGCAAGAAAGCACGACGCCAGCCTTTTCAGGGCCCCCTACCAATGGACCTAAGTGGCTTATAATCAGCAGACCAGATTGATACGAAAGACGTTAGACAGCGCCGCTTTAGAATCGTTGGGGATCATTGGGCTGGTTTGCTCCCCAGGTCAATCGAAGTGAAGTAGTGAGAATTTCGCCGGGAAAAGACGCATGGCGCAAGGAGAGGTCGGAACCTCCTCTTGCGCCATCCACGTTCTTCGATCATGTAAGGTTTCCAGAGTCAGCGAAGCTCTTCCATTCACTGACCGCCAGGTGTCGCCACCGGTTCCTGCATTGACTGAGCCTTGCTCTCCTGCCAGCGTTTGATAAGCTCCGCGCGGTTCTTTCGCAGATCTTGACGGCTGCGTACAGTCGGGTAAGGTACCTTGTCACCCATCGTTCCCTGCCACAAGACACGGTTGAATGCGTCGGAATCGACTCGGTCCGCATCGGAGAAATCAAAGCCCTTGGTATTGGCAGCCCACCATGCAGCGTCATGCAGCGGCAGTACAGCTGCGCTGATCTGGGCTCCCGGTGTGGCGCATGCCGGAACCAAATTCGGATCGACCGGCGCTGCGCAGAGATCCCCTGGGATGATTGCCGAGTAGGGAGTGAAATCCGGCTTTTTTGTGAACAAGTCCGCCATGGGCGCGGCGTCCGCATCCCGGAAATTGAGATGGTGGATGTCCATCAGGTCTTCGATGGTGCGCAGGACATTAATCGTGTTGTAGTTCGTTGAGATGGTGACGCCGCGCTTGCTGTAGGGCGAGATAACGTACGCGAAGGAGCGATGAGAGTCGACGTGATCCGAACCATTCTGGGCGTCGTCTTCAAGAATGAAGATGGCTGTGTCCTGCCAGTACTGAGAGTGGCTGATGATGTCTGCCACTCGGCCGATGGCGTAGTCGTTATCCGAAATCTGCAGCTCTGCGCTTCCCAGCCCTGCAATCGCCGTGCCGAAGCTGCCGTTGTGGTCGTGAGGCAAACGAAGCAACGTGAGGTTGGGCAAGCCGTTCACACCCATATCTCTTTGCCACTCGTTGACCAGATAGGTATCGGCATTGTTCTGGTCGAATCCTCGGTAGTAAATGTCCGTCAATCCTAGCAATGCTGGCTGTTCTTCGATAGCCTGCGGAATTTTCGCCTCAAAAGGAGTCGGCGAAATGGGGATGTAGGTCGGGACGTGGGGATCGAGTTTGGTCGGATCACCGCCGCTGCTGATGTAGTAGGACTGATCGAGGAAGAAGCCGTAATTGCGCACGGTCTTGTGAGCGCGCAATGCCGAATCCCACAGATAGCCACCGACCTTCTCCGCATCGACATCATCGTTGGCGCCTTCCGGGCTGTCCACGTTCTTGGTCCCGGGAAGGATGTTCGAGCTGCCGGTAGGATCGAGAAGCGTGAGCAGGCGTTCATTCAAAGGCGAGGGGTCCTTGGCGAACTCCGGCAGGCCGACACCGATGAAGCGATTAGTGCCCTCGGAGTCGGTCGTGACTCCGCCCCCGCCATTGCCGTAATTTACCGCAACGGTCTTCTCGTTATAGTCGGTTGAGTGACCATAGGTGGACCAATCCCAGCCGACTCCGCTCACTTCGCCTGTGGCATAGAAGTTATCGAGAAGGCCAAAAGTAAGAGCGAGGCTGTGGTGGTTGGGCGATACAGGTTGCGGCCACTGGTTAAGCGTAGGGTCGCCGTTCCCGTGTTCCAGATCACCGAGCATCTGGTCGTAGGTCTTGTTCTCTTTAATGATGTAGATGATGTGGTTGATCTTGTGCTGCAGGTAGGCCATGGTGGGGTCATTGCGGCGATTGGCCAAGCCGTTGTTGCGGTTTACCTGCTCTGTGAGTTCCCCGAGTTGGCCGCGGTTCGGTACGGGAATGGTGTTGAGTTGCGCTTTTTCCAGAGGATAGGAGCGCTGCGTAAGAAATTGAGGATTGGCAGCGGCGTTGCCCGGATTGGGGCCGGAGTTGCTCTTGAACGTGGACACGTAGAGCGTGGAACCGCTCGCACCCACCGAAACCGATGTCGGGTACCAGCCCGTTGGAATACGTCCCTCCAGTTCACCACTCCACAGGTTCACAACCGCGACCGAGTTCTCTGTTGCGAGCGTGACGTACAACGTGTTGCCATCAGGACTGATTGTGGCGGAATTGGCATTCAGTCCCTTGTATCGGTCTCCCGGCCGTGAGAGCTCCAACGTTCTCTCGACTCGATTGGTTGCAGTGTCGACCACCGAAATCGTGTCACTGTTCCCGTTCACAACATAGAGTCTGCTCTGATCGCCGGAAAGCACCATGCGGTTTGGCTGACTGCCCACAGCAATCGAAGAGAACTTGCCAGTCTTGACGTCGACGGCCATCACTTGGTCGTCGCGCAGGCTGGTCACATAGGCTGTCCGAGCGGCGCCGTCATGGTCGCTCAATATCGCTACATCGTAGGGATATTCTCCCTGAGCGATAGTATCTCCTGGGTTGAAGAAGTGGACTTCCCGAATAGGAGTCCGGCTGGGTGTGTCCACGATCGACAAGGAATCGTTCTCGAAGTTAGCGGCAGCAAGCGTTTTCCCGTCACGGCTAACGGCAATGCCAGCGACCACTGCGCCTCTCACCAGGGCCGGCGCCGCTGCAGCAGCCCGGGTTCCCTTGAGCAGGCTGCCATCGTAATTGGGAATTGGCGCAGTCTGATTCGAGTTGTGGCCTAGAAGGATGAACGGCGCATCGGGCACATACTGGCCGCCGGTTAGCTTGTAGACATAGATCCGATCGTCGTCTCCTGCGGAAACATAGAAACGCGAGCCATCAGGGGCCCAGGTTAGACCACTGAACGTATTAGGCAGGCTGATTTGTTGCTGCTTGGTGGCGATTCCGTGATTGTTAAGATGGAAGACGAAGACCCACTCATCATTTCCGGTTGTGCCTGCTGCCATCCCCGTGACAGGGTTGAGGGTTGGAAAGGTAATGGGCGTGTCGTCAGGCTGGTCGTTATTCCTGTTCCAGCCGCTGGTTAGAACCAGCAGAGTCTTGCCATCCGGACTGAGTGCGGTGTTTACAGCTTCTGAGGCATCGGCGTTTCCGTCCGCGCGGAGCCCCGTAGCCAGAACTTGAATGGTTGCGCCGATTGCAGCCGTGGGGGTGATGAACTGACCCGTCGGTAGAAGAGAGCGATCGTTGTAGTTACCAACGGGCAGAGTAGTCGTGCGTTCGTTCCTGTCTTGCTCGTCATGAATTTGACCTGCATTGGCGACAAGCGGCATCAGGGAGAGTACCGCGAGGGATGCGATGGAACGGATTGGACTCATCATGCGTCCGTTCTACATCTCCTTCCGACGGGCAGTTGTCATGGTTCGGTGAACACGATGTCAAATCGTTTAAACCATTGGGATGTTGACAATTGCCGTCGTGCCGGGGTTCACAAGGTTTTCTGGTTAGAGGGCCAAAATGCCGCCACGCCCACTCTCCCTGGCGAGCGATGTTCCCAGATTGTTCGAAATCGTCAGAGCAGATTGAGGATCATTAATTGCATGTAATTTCCGCATGAGATCATCTCTCGGGCCCTTGTATTCAAACGCATCTCGAATATCAGCCGAACACTTCCGGATTCCGTTCGAAATTGTTCGATTTATGTTCAGATCGGTAACTGCAGCGTTGTTTTCCTAAGCCGCGAGGCTTAGGGATGGTGTCTCTCTCTCTCTCTCTCTCTCTAGCTCTGTCCAGCACACACTCTCTCTGGAACATGCGTAGCGAGAAGGTACTTCGGCCTAGAGCGCAAATCGCAGACGAAAGAATTTCTATCACCGGAGTTCAACGCTACGTTTGCGCAATGCTTATAGCCGGTAACTTCGAGGTCTTCCCATCGTATGGGGACTTGTCGACTGCAGTCTCGGAATCTTCGGTGGGATACCGCAGAGTAGAAGACGCAGATTCGTCTGAATAATTGGTCATCGATACGCCTGGCTGCAGTAGAGTGGCTCCAACTTCGGTCGGGCCTGATGCTCAGAATCAGATTTCAGTGCTTTAAATCAGCGATGCTCCCCCATTTCAAGCTACCCGATGGCAGCCTTTGGCCTCAATCTATTCACTGGCACCTCTTCTGCGAGGATTCGTTGCAGGGTTCTACGAGACCCGATCAGCGTTTGATGAAGCATCGACTGGAGACTCGCTGAGAAATTGCACCCGGGGCGGAAGGCCCTGATCGACACGGTCGGCTTCTTGCCTTCGCACTTCGAGATACGCATCCTCTGGATCCCGAAGCTTCAGCTGTTCCTTCCTCCACAGCCGTTCAAAGAGCCATTCATCCGTCATTTCGACTTCGTTCATGTATTCCGTGATGCCTTGAGAAGTCTCGGAACGGACCATCTGAATCAAAGACTGACGGTAGTCATGCGATTCTCGATCGATTCCGAAGCGTTTGCTCGCGTCTTCAAGCAAATCGATGAGCTTTTGGCAATAAAGATTGATCAGGTAAAGCGTCTCATAGACCGGAAACCGCAAGGGCTGCGTACCTTCGCCGGCATGCAGCATGGCAGTTTGCCACATCCGTTCTCGTTCATCGGATTCGGATCGGTCGCGGAAAAGCTCTAAAAAGAAAGGATTTGTTTCACAGCCGCTAGCACGGCTATGTTTAAAGACAGCCATATAGTCGCCTTTCGTGAGAAGGTGATGTCGTGTGCATTTTGGACGCGCAGAAATTTCGCGGCAGAATTGCGTTGCCGATGACTAAACCACTTCGAGTAGTACTCGAAGCCACACTCAAGAAGAACAATAACAGAAGTACTTGACTATGACAAGCACAAATGAGCATTCGCTTGAAGATTACATTTCTCAAGCTGAGGCCGCTCGTATTCGCGGTGTGTCGAAACAAGCGATCGGCGATTTGATCAGGCGGGGACGGTTGACCGCGGTTTCCGTCGGCGGCAGGAAGCTAGTTTTACGCTCAGAAGTGGAAGCTTTCGTTTCGATGCCCAAGTTGGGCCGTCCTCCAAAAAGGAAATCCGCTAAAAAGACAGGCAAACACGCGAAGTCGAAGAAATAAGAGTCGTAGTTAGTTTCGGTTCATCGACTCGATGCTGCCACCAATGAGCGTAAGTTGCTGAGCGAGCAGCAAATCAAACGATGGGCACTAGGGTGTTGTTCTATGGAGTTCCCGAAGCGCAGACCGTAAATGGCGCGATTGTGCACCCTGGCCTGTATCGAGGACGTTTTCATGATTCTCTTCGCGGTGCCTGGTACGGGGGCATAAAGCTTGAGACTTAGGTACGAGAAGTGGTCACCGCTAACGTCGCTTCTTAAAAGATGCACGTATTAGCGAACGACTGAGTTCCGGGTTTGCTGGCTAATTTCTCAGGCCAGTTTCATGTTTTGGACAAGAACGAAAAAGAGTAGCTTCTTCGACCCGAGCGGGTTTCGCAGTGCTATGGGGCATCGTAGGCACTAGCAGATTTGCTCTTTGTATCAGATCAAATAGAACCGCCTGCTCCGGCGTTGGGCATCCCAGGCGAGGGGATTGCCTGCTTCCACCCTGAGTGTCTTCCATCCTCGCCGCGGCAAAGCCTATAGCATCGCTGTAGCGGCAGACAGCGAAGAGATCAAGGCAACGTAACTGATCCGCTAGATGGCCGGATAGGTCGAAACGGATTCGAGGCTCTCTAGGCAGCCGGCACTTGCTTGGCAATCCAGTGATCGATATCTGTACGCCGAAATCGCCAGAGTTTTCCAACGCGAACTGCCGGCATCTGTCCTCTCCTCGCCATACGCTGCAGTGTCTTCGGGTGGATCAGAAGAATGGCTGAAGCTTGGAGGCTGTCGAGCAGCGGTTCGGCTGGGGCTGGACGTTGATCGTAGCGCACAGAAGAAGGATTGCGTTCTTCCTCGGAAATGTGAGAAAAGGAACTGACGGACATGGTCATCACCTCATTCCTCAGGCTGCCCGAGTACGCCAAAGTCGTCCAATACTTCTTATTTATCACCCGATCGCTCCCAGTTATCGGCCTCACTTAAACCCTTAAAACTCAATAAGAAGGACTTTGTCGTACCGAGGTTGATCTGCGATTTCGAACAGCGTTAGTGTCGTCCCATGTTGACGATTCGGGCGATGACAGGCGGCGCGGGATATGCGGAAAGGCATCTGCAGCATAGCGACTACTATGACGAAAATCACAGAGTAGCTGGAGCTTGGCATGGGCAAGGCGCGCGTTTAGTCGGCTTGCATGGTGAAGTCAAGTCCGCACAGTTCGAAGCCATACGTGAGGGAATGCATCCGCTAACGGGCGACTACCTGCGTCCGCGCCACAGCTCCGATCGGCTGGATGACCAAGGAAATACGCAGACCAAGGCGCGGTCACTCTATGACCTAACCTTCTCCGCACCGAAGTCGATTTCGATCCAGGCCGTCGTTGGGGGCGACGAGCGGCTGATTGCTGCTCATGATAAGTCTGTCCAAGCCGCTCTCGGAGAGGGGGAGCGATACGCAGCTACGCGGGTACGCCTGGCGCATAGCAATGACAACCGCACAACCTCGAATTGGATCGTGGCCACATACCGGCACGACACAAGCCGCGAGCTTGATCCTCAACTGCACACCCATGCTGTGGCGGCCAACCTCACCTACGATGGCGCAGAGGGCCGGTGGAAGGCCTTACAGGCGTCTGGCCTATACGAGCGCCGTGCCTACTTGACGGAAGTCTACCGAAATGCGTTGGCCCGAGAGGTGCGCGGACTTGGCTATGAGATCGAGTCTCGTCGCGATCCACGTGGCCGGGATCTTGGCTTCGAGATTCGGGGAGTTCCTAACGGATTGCTGGAGCGTTATAGCCAACGAAGTGTGCAACGCGATGCCGCAATTGACGACTTCACACGAGAGCACGGCCGTAGACCTACGGACAACGAGATCGCCGTACTTGTCCGGGAATCACGCACGAACAAACTTACGGAAATAACGACCGAGGAGCTGCGACAACAGCAGCAGGCGCGCATCTCCCCAGAAGAGTTAAAGAGCCTGAAGCAACTCCGCTCGAATTCTCTGGAGCAGAGTAGAGAAGTGACGCAACAATTCTCTTCGGCGCCCAACTCCCTGCAATATGCCAAGGATCATCTCTTTGAGCGCCGTTCCGTTGTCCATGATTACGAGTTGCTGACCGAGTCTCTACGGCACGGCCGAGGCCAAATCGATCCGAGCCAACTTCGCGGCACTCTCGAGATAGACAAGTCTAGAGGCGACATCATTTATCGCGGAGACCGCGTGGCTACTCGCGAGAGCCTTGAGCGCGAGCAGCGCATGATTGCGACGGTCAACCAAGGAATCGGACCATACGGGCGATTGGGGGGACCACATCACTTTCAGCCCCAGGATCAATTACGCGACGAACAGAAGCGAGCTGTACAGCAGATCCTGGACTCGCATGACTTCGCCATCAATCTTCGGGGCGCGGCGGGAACGGGCAAGACGGCCACCCTACAGGAGATCGATCGGGGATTGCGGGAGGCGGGGCACGGGATCACCGCTGTTGCCCCGACTCGCAGCGCAGTCGAGGAACTGCAGAAAGTTGGGTTCCGTGATGCCATGACAGTTTCCCGCCTGCTCGAAGATGAGACCGCGCAATCGGCTCTTCGTCAGCGTGTTTTGATTGTCGATGAGGCGGGCATGATCTCAGGCAGGCAAATGGAGGGACTTCTTCGTCTTGCGGATCAACAGCAGGCGCGTGTCCTCTTCTCCGGCGATACCCGGCAGATTCAGAGTGTCGAGGCTTCCGACGCACTCAGGATTCTCGAACGCGAGTCGCAGATGAAGAGTTTTTCTCTTACGGGCGTACAGCGTCAGACGCACGCGCAATACAAAGACGCCATTCAAACGCTGCGCCAATCGCCGGAAGAGGGATTTGCGAAGCTGGAGCGCATGGGTGCCGTGCGTGAAGTTCCATTCCTCGACCGGGCTCATCAGGTTGCCGACCTCTACCGGGAAATGACCCTCGATTCCTCTCGACGAATTCTGGTCGTGGCTCCAACGCATGAAGAGATAGGCAGGGTGACACGTGCGATTCGCGAGGACCTCATCGAGCGCGGCCAGCTCGGCGCCAGTATAACGATCGATCGTTACGTGCCTCTGCAATGGACCGAAGCACAGAAGCGTGATCTCTCGAATTTTCGCGAAGGGCAGGTGCTGCTGATGCATCGTACTGGACGTGGCATGGAGAAGCATGAGGCGCTGATCGTTGACCGTGCTGAAGCCGGCTTCCTCGTTGCCCGGAACGCTCAGGGGGAAGAGAAGACCTTCACTCCAGTCCAAACGCGGGCGTTTTCCGTTCACGAACAAAGGCCAATCAAAGTTGCTCCCGGCGACCTGCTGCTGCTGACCGGCAATCGCCGGGATGCCGAGTTCCGAGCCACCAATGGAGAACTGGTCAAAGTCCATGGTGTCGAAGGCGGACGCATTCAGCTAGAGGATGGCCGTGCCATTCCGACGAACTATCACTCTTTCGATCATGGTTACGCTATCACTGCGCATCGGAGCCAAGGTAAAACTGTGGACGGGGTTATCGTATCTGCGGACGCAATGCAGCAGGAACTTTTCTATGTCGCCGCTTCGCGCGGGCGCTCTGAAATTGCCATCATGACCAGCGATAGGGAACAGCTGCAAGAATCCCTGGGTATTTCCTCAGCACGGACTTCTGCAATCGAGCTTGCCAGGGAACCGATGCCATCAGCTTCAGTTGAACATTCCATGACTCAGGATCTAACCCCAAAGAGTGAGCTTGAAATCCCGGCCCAGGAGATCAGCATGGGATTTGAGATTGGACTAGGGATTTGAAGTAACGGGGGACGTGAATCATTTGTCAGTTCTGAAGACTTATTTTCTCAGCGAGAGGAAAGGATTTCCCCGCACCCTGGATCCATGTTCGGGCCGAGATTTGATTTGAGTTGATGCTTTCTTTAGGGGTTTGGATTGCCCACGACAATGTCGGTTGTCATAGGTATAATCGCCGCGTGGAGATTTCGGTCATTTCCGGGCCTGCGGACGCTGGAGGTACTCAAGCGCCGGAAAACGGCCTCGTAGAGGCCCAGCAGAGGCTTCGCCGGATGGTGCTGGACTCCGTACCAAGCCCAAATTCCCGCCGAAACTACGCCAAGGCCCTCGATGACCTCTTTACGCTCTCAGCCGGCCGGCCGCTCACCCGCGCCTTATTGATGGAGTACCGGGCGTCGATGGAGGCCCTGGCGCCGTCTACGGTCAACGTCCGCCTCTCGGCAATCCGGAAGCTCGTCGCGGAAGCCAGAAAAAACGGACTCATCGGGATTGAGGATGCGGCGAGGCTCTCGGAGGTTCCGAACATCCCGCAGAAGGGAACCCGCCTGGGCAACTGGCTGACACGGGAGCAGGCGAGGGAACTGCTGGCGGTTCCCGATCGGTCGACGCTCAAGGGGAAGCGGGATTACGTCCTCCTGGCCATGCTGGTTGGCTGCGCCCTGCGCCGGGAGGAGCTCGCGGCGCTCGATGTTGATACCATTCAGTTGCGGGAAGGGCGCTGGGTGCTCGCCGACCTCGAAGGAAAAGGGCGCCGGGTGCACACCGTAGCGATTCCGGCCTGGGTCAAGCAGGGAATCAACACCTGGATGACCGCCGCGGGCGTCGAAGACGGCAGGCTGCTTCGCGCCGTGTCGAAACACGGCAAGGTCAAGGAGAGCATGAGCGGATGGGCCGTCTGGTCGGTGGTCGAGCAGTCAGCCAAAGAGATCGGGATCGAGCGCTTCGGGGCACACGACCTGCGCCGCACCTGTGCCAAGCTCTGCCGCAAGAACGGCGGAAATATCGAACAGATCAAGTTCCTGCTCGGCCACTCCTCCATCCAGACCACCGAACGCTACCTCGGATCTGAGCAGGAGATCGAAATCGCGGTGAACGATAATCTAGGTCTTTGAGCGATTCAATCCTATAAGCGAATCGCTTACAGGGTTGAGCGACATAGTAAACGACAACCTAGGACTGTAGTTGGTACGTCGATTCCTCATGAGAGGTCGGCCACACCTCAACTTGACGAGCGGGTACGATAAGACGGGATGGTGAGATGGCGAAGGATTTGCGCAAAGCGGCCGAAGCAGACGAAGGTGCATCCCAGCTCCTTCGCAGTCTTCGTGATCTGATCCAAAATGCCCG
This sequence comes from Acidicapsa acidisoli, assembly GCF_025685625.1. Classification (NCBI taxonomy): domain Bacteria; kingdom Pseudomonadati; phylum Acidobacteriota; class Terriglobia; order Terriglobales; family Acidobacteriaceae; genus Acidicapsa; species Acidicapsa acidisoli. The sequence goes on along the minus strand of NZ_JAGSYI010000001.1, from coordinate 9,760 downwards.
GCAAAGGGCATTACGAGCGGTCGATGCCGTTCAGGTGCAGACCTCGTGGGAGATAGGCCGGCATATCGTCGAGTTCGAACAAGGGGGCTCGGCACGGGCGGAATATGGAGCCCGGCTCCTGCAGACCTTGGCTTCGTCCCTGACCTCGGAGTTCGGGAAGGGGTTTGACGTCTCGAACCTCCGGTATATGCGGCTGTTTTACAACGCCTTTCCAATTCGTGACGCATTGCGTCATGAATTGAGCTGGACCCACTACCGAACGCTTCTGCGAGTAGAAAGCGACTCCGCGCGGCACTGGTACATGACGGAAGCCGCAGGCCAGGGCTGGACGACGCGCTCGCTTGAGCGGCAAATCAGCTCGCTTTACTACGAACGGCTCCTGTCAACGTCCGACCGCGCCGCTGTCCAGGACGAAGCCAAGGCCAACTTAGTACCGACTCAAACCCCGCGTGATTTCGTTCGCGATCCCGTAATTCTTGAGTTCTTAGGACTACCGGGGGTTGGCAAATTGCTTGAGGCGGACCTTGAGAGGGCCCTGCTCGACAATCTACAGGCCTTTCTACTCGAACTGGGTAGGGGATTCGCGTTTGTCGCGAGACAGTATCGGATCAGCTCCGAATCCAAAGATTTCTACATCGACCTGGTTTTTTACAACTATCTGCTTAAGTGCTTCGTGCTGTTTGATCTCAAGTCTGGTGAGTTGAACCACCAAGACATCGGACAGATGGATATGTACGTCCGCATGATGGACGATCTCAAGAGAACCTCTGACGACAATCCGACGGTCGGCATCATTCTCTGTACTCAAAAGGATGCTTCTGTTGTGCGCTACTCCGTTCTTCACGAGAACGAACAGTTGTTTGCCAGCAGATACAAACTCGTACTGCCTTCGGAAGAAGAATTGAGAAAAGAACTTGAACGGGATCGCGCCCGGCTCTCGAACTTGAACGATCTAGAAGACCAAGATCAACAGCCTTTACCTAGCCGAAGTGAAAATTAGGAGATGGTGCCCTGATAATGCGAACCTACGCTTGGGTTACTCTGACAACGGTTTTTGGCGGGCTCGCCCTATGGGGCTGGCGATACCAACACCGCCGCGCTTGGCCTACTCCTAAGAAGGATGAATCCATGCGGCGTCATGTGAACAAAGCTTATGACTGAGCACTAGGGGACACCTCACGAAACGGAAATTTATGTACGTTTGCAGAGAGTCGATTTAATGTTCTCAATTGTTTAGCCGGACAGCGACAACGAATTGCGCCCTGTCCAAGAACGGTGCATCTCTACTTAGATCTTGCTGATTACGAAAGACTTAAGTAAACTGACTTCGCCTTAGCGTACGTTGCGTTCCGTTTCGTGAAGTGTCCCCGATCGTCGTCCATCATCGCGTAGCCGGCAAGTCGCTCTTGCACCTAATGATCTCGCTGTGCCTGCGTTGACATGCGAAGGTCGGGCGGACCAAGTGCGTAGTTTCAGAGATGCCACCCCTCCTGCTGACTCTTTGGCGGGAACAGCATCCGGAGGGTCACGAACAGGTCATGATCGACTTCACGGTTAGGGAAGTGCCTGCTGAGACTCTGCCGTTATTCGAAGAAAACCCCCTTAGGGTCCAAGAACTTCAGGGCAGGGTTTAATCGCTGTTCCAGTCGTCCGTCCGAAATCAACTTTACAGGAGCTTTCTTATCGGACTTAGGTACTTTGTTATGAATAGTGTGGAATTTGCGGATGCATCGCCTTTTATTCGCTTTTTGCTGAGTATGGGCGGCGAACGATCCAAACAACCCGAATGCGGCTGGCAGGAAAGATTTGCTGCTTTTGCGGGTGCAATCTTGATGCAACGCTCAGGCAGCCGTCTTGCGAACGAGTCGGCGATTAGTGCCAGCCCAACGCGCATCGGCTCCGAAGGTCCGCAGCACCGATATGTCCTTCGTTCTTCGCTCAAAACCCAAAGACAATCAGCTACTTGAGGCCCGAACCGAGACTGCCCGACGTTCAAGCACCATTCCGCGCCTGAATCCGGCTACCTGCAAAGTAATCCGGATGGCGCGCTCGCCACACCGCCCTGTTGATTCCTAGTCATGGTCATCTGTCCATCGTAAGTTTAACAAAATGAACAACGTATCAATTAGATCGCCCGCACTGGAGATCGCTATCCTTGTCGCAGGTTGTTATTTATTTTCAGGTATTTACATGAATGCGCATCATACCGATGTCGTACGGCATTGCACAGTACATCGATCCGCCGCGCATATCAGATTTTAAGTGCGAGCGTCCAAACGGCTTCCAAACGGTTGATGATAATGGAACAACCGAGGGACAAGATCGTAGAGCTATCGAGATTATCGCGACTACATCTTGCCAAACGCATCAAACAGGAGGAAAATAAGGAGCATTATGAGAATCAAGACTTCGTAAGCGCCGCATGGCAACGAATACTGGAAAGTCCGGGAAGGATCAAGGAAGCGTTCCGCCCGCAGAGGTGGTCCCTGTCGGTTCCGGGACGGATCACGCCTCCCCAGCATCCTCATCAAGAAAACGTGGAGCAGATAAAGCACTGGCCTACCGTGCCATATGGGTCGGTCTGGCACTGATCTGTATTCGATTGCTCTTTGAGCAAGTGGTCCTCATACAGCCTCAATGTGATCCGACACAACACCCCCTTGTCCGTGTGATTTTCCAAAAACTATTCGAGTTGGGCGATAAGATTGGCGATGCCGCAATTATTGCGGGCCTAATTGGAATAATTATCGACGAGGGGTTGAAGACAAAATTTATACAAGAAGTTGTCAGAGCTGCCTCCCCTAAACTAATTGGCCAACACTTGCCGGAACCGATTCGTGAATCTCTCCTGAACTACTTCAAAATAATTTTCATCCGGCCTGATTGGGAAATCGAGTATGAGATTACGACCATCGATAAGTTCCCAGAGCTTCTCAAAATCTCGAGTCGCATTCAAGGAATTGTTCAAAACTGTGGGTCTTCAAGCGAGTACTACACTCTCATTGGGGCGCTTGATCCCGCCCCCACTAAACTAGCTTCGCATGAGGCGCTTATCACGCGGGTCAGTGTGAGACCAGAATCAGGCTCCGGTGGCTTCGACGAATTCCCTCCGGACAATTCAAAGCTGGTTCAGGCTGACGGCACCAAGCTCTTTCAGAAGTCTGTTCTTATGCCTCCAGGGTCACGGTTCAAGACGGTCCTAGAAGCTCTTGAGTACCGTCCCATCTCTTCCATCATCCCGCTTTTTACTGCTACGACGGTTGTCAAATCGACAGTCAGGATTCGATACCCAAAGGACCTGCTTGAGATTCAGGTATCAACCGGTACCACCGGCAACTTCTTACCAGAGCCGACAGTTTGGGGTGACGAATGGGAGATCCCTGTTGCGCTGCTTCCGGGGCAGTGCATCGTGGCCACTTGGAATCCGAAAGGCAGCTTAGGTACTCCCACGAAATCAGATGTCACTCCGTCTCCTTCGGAATCGATTGCAAGTAAGACGCAACCGCCGATCGCAAAACCACCACAAACGAATGACGAAAAGAGATAGAGACCTGCACGACGGATTCGCTGCGAACGGTTCGCCAAACTAATAGTCGTAATCGTGTCGATCCAGCAGGGAATGGTGACTGCCTCCCTGATCCTTCGCAAGCTCGGCTCCTATCCCCGTCAAAACAGTCTGGCCATTGCTCTTCGCGAAGTTGGCAGAATCGAGCGTACCCTGTTTATGTTGGAGTGGCTCAGAGACCCCACACTAAGACGCCGTGTGACCGCTGGCCTCAACAAGGGCGAAGCACACAACGCCATGGCTCGGGCCGTCTGTTTCAACAGACTCGGCGAAATCCGCGATCGCTCCTTCGAGAACCAGCGCCATAGAGCCAGCGGGTTGAACCTGATTGTCGCGGCAATCACGCTCTGAACCACGGTCTATCTCGAAAGGGCTGCCAGCCTTCTGGCAAAGTCCCACCAGTTGGACCCGTCCTTGCTTCAGCACGTATCTCCTCTCGGCTGGGAGCACGTCAACCTCACGGGCGATTACACATGGCACTCAAATAAAAGGGTGGCCAAAGGTGGGTTCCGACCCCTCCGATTGCCAAGAAACGGCCTCGGCGCCCTGTTGTTTTTCAAATTATTTGGCTAACTTCTGTCCTAATTATTTGGCACACCAGTCAGGTCTGGAGCTGCTTGTCAGGCCTGCCCGATGACCAGATTCTCGCGGGCTGTTTGGACAACATCCACCGATAGGGTTTGAAGCTTGTTGATTACAAGGACCCGTTCCATCTGTGTCAGCAAGCGAACAAGCAGGCGAAAGTTGCCGCGAGTGAGCCGAATGACGGCTGCGATTACCTCCGGATCAGGGGGCAAGAGAGGGAGGTGAATTCCTACAGGCGCCCATCGTTCCTCCAGCAGAACCTGGATGTTGGCATCACTGAGTGGGCGGAACTCGTGAACGAATCCAATTCTTGAGAACAATTGAGGGTAACGAGCGACGCGCTTTTCGATTCCCGGCATTCCGATCAGCACCATGCCAAGTCCGCTCTTATCGAAAACGGAGCGCAGCTGCTCGAGGCTGCTTGTTCTTTTTTGAAATCTTCGTCGTATTCTTTTCACGCTAAATGTCGTATATCTAGCGTGAGGTGAGATGGATAATCTTCTTCTAGCTGCGCCAGAGTCCGCACAGAGTGCTGCGGGACACGGTGAACTGACTGAGGCGCAGGTTCTGCTGAAGCAGATGGTCCTGGACTCTGTCACGTCATCGAATACACGACGGAGCTACTCCCTGGCGCTGAATGAACTCTTCGCTTTCTCTGCTGGTCGGCCGTTGAGTCGTGCGTTGCTACAGGAGTGGAAAGCCTCGATGGATGCGCTGGCACCCTCGACTGTCAATGTCAAGCTTTCAGCTGTCCGACGACTCGTCGGAGAGGCCCGCCGCAACGGCTTGATCTCAGCAGAGGATGCGGCGAACTTGTCAGACATTCCGAATGTGAGACAGCGTGGCAACCGGCTGGGAAACTGGCTTACACGAGAGCAAGCGAAGGAGCTGTTGCAGGTCCCGGATCGCTCAACCCTGAAAGGGAAGCGCGACTACGCAATCCTGGCATTACTGGTTGGGTGTGCTCTTCGCCGGCGTGAGCTAGCTACACTTAAGATGTCGGATCTTCAAGAACGTGAAGGGCGTTGGGTGATTGCGGATCTTTGCGGAAAAGGCAACCGAATCCGCACCGTCGCCGTGCCCCTCTGGGTCAAGAACGCGATCAATGCTTGGCTCGATTCAGCCGAGCTACTGGAAGGGAAGCTCTTCCGGTCGGTGACGAAGGGCGGCAATGTCGCCCGCAGTAGCCTGAGCGATTGGGCAGTCTGGTCGGTTGTGCAACAGTCAGCGGAGCAAATCGGCATCGAACGATTCGGGGCTCACGATCTTCGGCGCACATGCGCGAAACTCTGCCGTAAATCGGGTGGCGATCTTGAGCAGATTAAGTTTCTGCTTGGTCATTCTTCGATTCAGACGACAGAGCGCTACCTTGGCTCTGAGCAAGAGATCGCAATCGCGGTCAATGACAATATTGGCTTGTGAATTCAGGCTTGACCGATAACGAGACTTTCTCGCGCTGCGAGGACGACGTCGGCGGTGATCTCCTGGAGACCGTTGACGACGAGAACGCGTTCGATCTGCGCTAGCAACCGATTTAGCAGCCGGAAATTTCCGCCTGTCATCCGAATGATCGCGGCGGTGACTTCGGGCAGTAAAGGGCTTTGAGGCAGGTGAACGCCGCTAGGTGTCCAGTGGCGATCGAGTAAAACCTGCATCTCCGGCGTGCCCAGCGGTCGGAACTCATGCACGAAGCCAATTCTTGAGTAGAACTGAGGAAAGCGCGCCATCCGTTTCTCGATACCCGGCATGCCGATGAGCACCAAGCCCGCGCTGCCCTCATCGAAGATGGCGCGAATCTGCTCTAGGCTCGTCATCCGAAGACGGTCTGCCTCGTCGATCAGCAAAAGGGTTGTCGGATCGGCCATTGCCTTCTCGCGTGCTGCGAAGTCGGCGAAAACTTCCAGATATGTCGGCTTCAGCAAAGAAATTTCAATCCGCTTCTGTAATGGTTTGTCGAGATTAGCTTTCCGATGAGATTCGTCCCGTGCTCGTAGAACTGAAAGGGCGGCCTGAGCCTCCCGACGGAGAGGACGTCTAGCAAAGCCGGCGAGCATCTCGCGTTGACGTCGGATGTCATGATCGATCCTCGAGGGCGAGTTAATGACTGAAGGCGTGTAAAGAACTGTGTCAAGTAGAGGCTCGATGGATAATTCTGCGGTCCAGGGATCGACCTTGTCGATGATCTCCTTCCGGCTGTAGCGGATCGCAGAGAGTGTCTTGCCGACCCCCGGCGGCCCAAAGCAAAGGCCGATGTATCGGTACTGACGGCAGGCATCGCAGAACTCAACGAACCGCTTGTATTCCAGTGTTTCGACGAAGCTCTCGTCACTACTCGTTGTGGTAGCGCTTGAGCTTTGGGGTAAAGGGCTTTTCTGAAACGGGGCTGCTTGCATGGACTTCCTCCGGGTTGAGACCACGTTTCAGACTGAGCAAGGTGTCGACAGCTTTCTGTCGATTCTTGAGAGTAGTAAGCAATTCGTAGCGTCGTTTGGTGCGTGCCTGGACGATATCGCGCAAGGGTACCGCCTCGCCGGCTAGGTCGGCCGAGATAGCGCGGCACAAGAAACGGTCCTTGTAGAAGATCCGAACTTCACCCATATCTCGTGGATCGTAGCGGATCGTGATGGACTCACCGACGTAAGCTGCCAGCGTCGGTGAGAGATAGCGCAGGCGATGAAAATGGATGCCGTCAGGTCGAACCTTGCGTTCCCTGATCTCGTGGACCAAGAGAAGGTCCAGCTGTTCAAGAGAATCCGGCATCCGTGGCAGAAAACCGTCACCCTCCCACCGCGTGATGGGTACAAACCCAAGGTCTGAGGTGGAGTGAGTGTGATACTCCTCCAGCAGAAACAAGCGGAATCGAGCGTCTAGCTGCTCCAGAGTTAGGCTCGGTTTTCTGAGGACTTTGCCAAGGTAGCCATCTTGGGTACACAGAAACATATCGTTTACCGTGCGGAAGAATCGCTCGATCCGACCGCGGCCGCGCGGGTGTCCGGGCGTTGAGAAGATTAGCTGGATCTTCAAATCCGCTGCAACCTGTTCCATGTGCCGAGATGTGAAATCCGAGCCGTTGTCCGTATAAAGAACGGCTGGGATGCCGCATACGGGCCAGCGCGGATCGCCTTTGCGCCAGATGCCTTGTCGCAACGCTAGCGAGGTGCGGAGCACGCAAGGCGGCTCAAAGCCCAGATAATAGCCGGCAATCGTACGGCTGTAGTCGTCGATCACCGCGGTGAGCCAAGGCCTGGCAGTCGTTCCATCTTCTCGAACGAGCTTGATTCTGAGTTGTGCGTGATCGGCCTGCCAGATCGCGTTCGGTTTCGAAGCCTCTCGTCGGTGCACCAAATCGAAGCTCTCGCTATATACTCTGCTGCCTTGGTGAGCCAACGTCAACAAACTGGCGGGTATCGCTCGGACAACTCGATAAACCGCTGGATAGCTGGGAAGTGGCTCTCCGGTCTTAGTGGCAAACTCCTTCAATTCACGATAGATCGCAGTGATCGGTACTCGTGGCCTCTCCAGTGCGAGGCCCTCAATCGTCTCTAGCATTCGATTCGAAATGACGCGCCTACTGCCCTGGTCGATTCTCTCTTTGCGGTTGAGAGAGGCAAGGCCGTCTCTTCGGTACCTCTCCACCCATCGCTGTGCCGTTCTGAGGGTGATATCAGCTTCCAGGGCTACTGAAGCGAGAGTCTGAGCACCTTCCAGATAAGGCTCGATCAAGCGATACCTCTCCATCGCTGGGTCGAGCGGGTTCGGATTCACGGAGGAGTTATCGCTCACAAGCGGAGAATACGACATTTAGCGCGATAAAAATACGACATTTATTGTGAAAAACTACACTCAGTGAAACCGCCGTCATCACCTCTCGTAGAGGTCGCCACCGTCGAACAGAAGGACGTTCCCGTTTATGGAGAATGGATCGGAACTCTCGCCGGGCAAGTCAATGCCGATGTTAAAGCGCAAGTTACGGGGTACCTGCTTGCTCGGAACTATAAGGAAGGATCGTTCGTCCACAAGGGACAAGTTCTCTTTGAGATCGACCCTCGCACATTCCAAGCGGCACTCGACCAGTCAAAGGGCCAGTTAGATCAGGCGCAGGCACAGCTGATTCATGCTGAGGCGCAGCGCGCTACTTCGGACGCAAATCAGCTCAAGAGCCAGTTGGATGTAGAGAAGTACGGACCGCTGGCCAAAGTCGATGCCGTAAGCACGCAGGATTTCGATAATGCGTCGCAGACGAATCTTGCAAACAAGGCTCAGGTGCGGGCCGCAGAAGCAGCAATCGCTTCTGCGAAGGCTCAAATTAAGACCAACCAGGCCGCGGTTGAAAGCGCTGCGATCAATCTCAGTTTTACCCGAGTGGTTTCGCCAATCGACGGCATCGCCGGCATCGCACAGGCGCAGGTCGGCGACCTGGTCAGTACCAGCAGTGGCCCATTGACTACAGTCTCTACGCTCGATCCCATCCGAGACTACTTCACCGTTAGCGAGCAGGAATACCTCTCGCTTCAGAGGCGGTTCTCAAACTCAGACAAAGATCACTGGAAGCTGCGACTGATACTCGCCGATGGAACCACGTACCCACAGGAAGGCGAATTCTATTTCGCCGATCGCCAGGTAAATCAGAACACCGGAGCCATTCAGCTCGCTGCCCTGTTTCCAAATCCCGGCAACGTTCTGCGTCCCGGGCAGTACGGCAAAATTCGAGCCATGATCCAGAAGCAGCAGAACGCCACGCTCATTCCCCAGGCTGCTGTCAATGAGCAGCAGGGCAGCTATCTCGTTGCTGTTGTGGATAAGGACAACCGCGTCAGCATGCGTCCGGTGCAAGTCGGACAGCGCACTGACGCGATGTGGGTCATCCAGAGTGGATTGAATCCCGGTGAACGCGTGGTTGTCGAAGGTCAGCAGAACCTCCGGCCTGGAATGTCGGTGCAAACGAAACCGTTCAAGGGCAACGTCGAGTGAACGCTGACTGCTGAGGCGTCAACGCGCAAAGGAAAAGAACCATGTCCAAATTCTTTATCGAACGACCCATTGTAGCGATGGTCATCGCGATCCTGATGGTGATTGTCGGCGCAGTTACTATTGCGACTCTGCCGGTGGCTCAGTTTCCGAACATTGCGCCACCCGAAATCAGGTTGCAAGCCAATTACCCGGGCGCTGATGCCAAGACACTCGAGGATGCGGTCGCAACGCCTATCGAGCAGCAAGTGAACGGCGTGGACGACATGACCTACATGTACTCTCTGAATGCGACGGCCAACCAGCAAACGTCGTTGCTGGTCGATTTCGATCTCAAAACCGATCCCAACACGGACCTGCTGCTTACGCAATCGCGCGAACAACTGGCAACCGGTCAGCTCCCGCCCTCGGTGAACAGCTACGGAGTCACTCTCAAGAAGTCGACCACGGCTCCGCTGATGCTGATTGCCCTGTATTCGCCACACGCCACGCACGATGCAACCTATCTGGCGAACTACGCCTACATCAACCTCAACGATCCAGTCGCGCGCTTGTACGGCGTTGGCCAAACCCAGATCTTCGGCTCCGGCCAGTACGCCATGAGGCTGTGGGTGAAGCCCGACCAGTTGGCGAAGCTTGGCA